>NZ_JBALHX010000001.1:0-2659091 GCF_037053385.1 Enterobacter sp. P82 | reverse complement strand
GTCCTGAAGGAACGTTGAAGACTACGACGTTGATAGGTCGGGTGTGTAAGCGCAGCGATGCGTTGAGCTAACCGATACTAATGAACCGTGAGGCTTAACCTTACAACGCCGAAGCTGTTTCGGCGAAGAGACAGACAATCAAATTTCAGCCTGATACAGATTTAACAGAATTTGCCTGGCGGCTTTAGCGCGGTGGTCCCACCTGACCCCATGCCGAACTCAGAAGTGAAACGCCGTAGCGCCGATGGTAGTGTGGGGTCTCCCCATGTGAGAGTAGGGAACTGCCAGGCATCAAATTAAGTAGTAAGCCGGTGCATAAATCCGGTGGTTACAGCAGTCTTCGGTGGAGCGGTAGTTCAGTCGGTTAGAATACCTGCCTGTCACGCAGGGGGTCGCGGGTTCGAGTCCCGTCCGTTCCGCCACTTATTAAAAGCCCTGAGTTAACGCTCAGGGCTTTTTTCTTATCTGACGTTTAATTATTGCTAAATCAGCAAAAATCCTCTGCATTTTGCGATCTTTTTCTCTATAACCCCGCTAGCGATAATCGTCCTCAGTCTACGAACATAACGATTGAGGAATATTATGACTATCCCTGCATTTGGTCTCGGCACTTTCCGCCTGAAAGACGACGTTGTTATCGCATCTGTAAAAACTGCTCTTGAACTTGGCTATCGCACCGTCGATACGGCACAAATTTATGAAAATGAAGCTGCTGTTGGTCAGGCTATCGAAGAGAGTGGTGTACCGCGTAACGAACTGTTTATCACCACTAAAATCTGGATTGAGAACCTCAGCAAGGACAAACTGATCCCCAGCCTGAAAGAGAGTCTGAAAAAACTGCGTACTGATTACGTCGATCTGACGCTGATCCACTGGCCTTCACCGAATGATGCTGTTTCAGTGGAAGAATTCATGCAGGCATTGCTGGATGCGAAAAAACAGGGCTTAACCCGTGAAATTGGTATTTCTAACTTCACTATTCCGCTGATGGAAAAAGCAATTGCGGCCGTTGGTGCAGAAAATATTGCGACTAACCAGATTGAACTGTCACCTTACCTGCAAAACCGCAAAGTGGTTGCCTGGGCAAAACAACATGGCATTCATATTACATCTTATATGACGCTGGCTTATGGCAAAGCATTGAAAGATGAGGTGATTGCACGCATCGCAGCAAAACATAATGTGACTGCAGCGCAGGTCATCCTGGCGTGGGCAATGGGTGAAGGTTATGCCGTTATCCCTTCTTCAACCAAACGTGAAAACCTGGCCAGTAACCTGTTAGCACAGAATCTCCAGCTCGACGACGAAGACAAAAAAGCGATCGCCGCACTGGATTGCAACGATCGCCTGGTCAGTCCGGAAGGGTTAGCCCCTCACTGGGATTAAGTTTGACCCCACCCTTTGTATCCTGAAACCCTCACACAGCTCCTTTGGGAGCTGTTTTTATATGCTCGCTCAGAAAGTCGATAAAGGCACGAATGCGCGTACTCACCGCTCTGTCGCTGTAATATACCGCACTAAATGGCATTTCGACCGGCAGACGTTTATCTGCCATCAGTTCCACCAGTTCGCCACGCGCAATCTCCTTATCAATCATATAGTCAGACAAGCAAGCGATTCCATTCCCTTCGAGACACAACTGCTTCAGCGTTTCCCCACTGTTGGACGACAACCCACAAGCGATTTCATGCAACTGACCATCATGACAAGCAACAGGCCAGGTGTTCAGCGACACAGGCTCCGTGAAGCCCAGACACAGATGCTGCTTCAATTCTTCTACCGTCTCTGGTTTACCATGTGCAGCAATATAGTCTGGTGACGCGATAATTTTGCGGTAGCTGGCAAACAGTGGGCGGGCACGCAGGCTTGAATCTGTGAGGGTTCCCGCCCGGATAGCCACATCCACTTTCCGTTCGATAAGATTGATAAACGTCTCTGAGGAGACCAGAGAGAGCGTCATCTCCGGATAGCGTTCGCGGAAAGGTTTGATCAGCGGCATCAGAAAATGAAGCACAACCGGCGTGGCCGCATCAATGCGCAGCAATCCACGTGGTGTGCTGCGGGTTTCCATAATCTCCGTCTCGGCAGCGGCCATTTCTTGCAGGATGGACTGCACGCGGCGGAAATAGCGCTCTCCTTCTTCCGTCAGGCTGAGCTGCCGTGTCGTACGGTTGAGCAGACTGACTCCAAGCTTCATCTCCAGCTTTTTCACCGAGCGACTGATGGCCGAGTTAGCCTGCCCTAACTGTTCAGCCGCACGGCTAAAACTACCGCTTTCGACGACGGCGACAAAGATTGTCAGCTCTTCCGACGTTGCTTTCATTGTTGCACCACCTGCAAAATTCTATTGATATTTTGACCATTTTTGTTATTTAAGCACTGGCGCATACTGCCTGTCATCTTAATCCTGAAGAGACGGAGTATTTTATGCCACTGGCGCTACTTGCCCTCACGATCAGTGCCTTTGCAATTGGCACGACCGAATTTGTTATCGTAGGACTGGTTCCTACCATCGCCGAGCAGCTTGCGATTTCGCTGCCATCTGCCGGACTGCTGGTATCTATTTATGCACTGGGTGTTGCTGTCGGTGCACCTGTATTGACGGCACTCACCGGTCGATTCCCTCGCAAGCGACTGTTGGTGGCGCTAATGGTGTTGTTCACAGCGGGTAACGTTCTGGCCTGGCAATCCCCGGATTACACCACACTGGTGATTGCCCGCCTGTTGACCGGCCTTGCTCATGGTGTCTTTTTCTCAATTGGTTCTACCATTGCCACAAGTCTGGTATCCAAAGAGAAAGCGGCATCAGCCATTGCGATTATGTTTGGTGGACTGACTGTCGCGCTTGTTACAGGCGTACCGCTGGGGACATTTATCGGCCAACACTTCGGCTGGCGTGAAACCTTCCTGGCAGTTTCTTTACTGGGTGTGATTGCTCTGGTAGCCAGTCTTCTGCTGGTGCCATCGAATATACCTGGTCGTGCGAGCGCCAACCTGCGCGATCAGCGAAAGGTTCTCACGCATCCGCGCCTGTTGATCATTTATGCCGTGACCGCACTGGGCTATGGTGGTGTATTCACGGCTTTCACCTTCCTGGCGCCGATGATGCAAGATCTTGCAGGCTTCTCCCCGAATGCGGTGAGCTGGATTTTGCTTGGCTATGGCATCTCCGTCGCAATAGGTAACATCTGGGGCGGCAAACTGGCAGACAAACATGGTGCGGTTCCCGCTCTCAAATTCATCTTTGCAGCACTGGTTGTTTTGCTGCTGGTGTTCCAGTTCACAGCATCAATGCAATACGCTGCACTGGTTACGGTCCTGGTCATGGGGATCTTTGCCTTCGGTAACGTGCCGGGTCTTCAGGTCTATGTGGTACAGAAAGCAGAGCTGTATACGCCAAACGCGGTGGATGTGGCATCCGGTCTGAACATTGCCGCTTTCAATATTGGCATTGCTATTGGCTCCATTGTGGGTGGGCAGACGGTTGAACATTTTGGACTGGCGCAAACGCCATGGATTGGTGCTGCGATCGTGCTTGTAGCCTTCCTGTTGATTGGTCTGAGTGGTCGCCTTGATAGACCAGCTCGGGTAGCATTGGGCTAACATCAGTAAGTGCTTGCTTACAAAACTGGAAAGCGGTTTCTCAGAAATTGCGTTGAAAGTGTAATCTAAAGTCCCTATAACATTAGAACCAGTCCGTTTTCAGGGCTGGTTCATGTTACAGAGGCTGTTTCCAAAAGTGCGAAAAAATACCTATGCCATGCGTTATGTTGCCGGAATGCCAGCGGAGAGGATCTTGCCTCCGGGGTCGTTTGCGAGCATAAGCCAGGCATTACCCGCCGGCACACCGTTAAGCAGTGATGAGAAAATTCGTGTACTGGTGTGGAATATTTTTAAGCAGCAACGTGCGGAATGGCTATCGGTACTCAAGAATTTTGGCAAAGATGCCCACCTGGTTCTGCTCCAGGAGGCGCAAACCACCCCTGAGCTGGTGCGGTTTGCCACCACGAACTATCTTGCCGCCGACCAGGTGCCTGCATTTGTCCTGCCGCAACATCCCTCAGGTGTGATGACGCTCTCTTCAGCGCATCCGGTCTATTGCTGTCCACTGCGCGAACGTGAGCCCATCCTTCGTCTGGCGAAATCGGCGCTGGTAACGGTCTACCCGTTGCCGGATACACGAATGCTGATGGTCGTGAACATCCATGCGGTAAACTTCAGCCTGGGCGTGGATGTGTATAGTAAGCAGTTACTTCCAATTGGCGATCAGATTGCTCATCACAGCGGGCCTATCATCATGGCAGGCGATTTCAATGCCTGGAGTCGTCCGCGCATGAATGCCCTGTATCGCTTTGCGCGCGAGATGTCGTTGCGTGAAGTTCGTTTTAGCGATGACCAACGCAAGAAAGCCTTTGGTCGTCCTCTCGATTTTGTCTTCTATCGCGGTTTGAGCGTGCATGACGCCTCCGTCCTGGTGACGCGCGCCTCCGATCACAATCCTCTACTAGTGGAATTCAGTCCCGGCAAACCTGATTAAACATGGTGAGTCAGGTCTGCCGTGGGGCAGGCCTGTTCGGGTGCTGCCCTTTATTTTTTACCAACAAAGGACAGTACGATGACAACAACACACTCCCATCATGACAACGTAGAAAAACAGTTTGGCTCGCAGGCAAATGCGTATCTGAGCAGTGCCGTACATGCTTCTGGCCGCGATCTGGTGCGTCTCGGTGAACGCCTGGCTGCGTTCCCGCAGGCACACGTGCTGGATTTAGGCTGCGGGGCAGGGCATGCCAGTTTTACGGCTGCACAACAGGTCGCTCAGGTCACCGCGTACGATTTATCCAGCCAGATGCTGGCGGTGGTTGCAGAGGCGGCGAAGGTAAAAGGGTTGAACAACATTGATACGCGCCAGGGTTATGCCGAATCCTTACCTTTTGATGATGCGTCGTTTGAGGTAGTTATCAGCCGTTATTCCGCACATCACTGGCATGATGTTGGCCAGGCATTACGTGAAGTAAAACGTGTCCTGAAGCCGGGTGGTGTTCTTATCATTATGGATGTGATGTCTCCGGGACACCCGGTACGCAATATCTGGCTGCAAACAGTGGAAGCATTGCGCGACACCTCGCATGTACAAAACTACTCCAGTGGAGAGTGGTTATCGCTCATTACCGATGCAGGGTTGATTTCTCGCTCATTAATAACCGATCGCTTACCGCTGGAATTCAGCTCATGGATCGCCCGTATGCGCACTCCGGACGCATTAAGTCACGCTATTCGGTTGTATCAGCAGAGTGCGTCGGCAGAGGTGAAGGCTTACTTTGAATTACAGGAGGATGGTTCGTTTACCAGCGATACCATCATGGCTGAAGCGCAAAAAGCGGGATAAACAAAAAAGGCACCGAGGGGAATCGGTGCCTTTTTATCTTTAGATCGTGCTATCAGGAGTCTGGCGTGGCGCTGTTCTTCACAAACAGCGTCAACTGGTCGCCTGGTTTCAGGTTGTCAGTATCATTATTCCAGCGCATCACATCTTTGATGTTCACGCCGTGTCGTTTTGCGATACTGGACAGGGAATCGCCTTTACGCACGCGATAGGTGATGCTATCGCTGTTGCTGGCGAGACGCTGTGCACTGCTACCTGCACCCACCGTCAGAGTCTGACCCACTTTAAGGCCTGAACTGCGCAGGTTATTCCACTGCTGC
This sequence comes from Enterobacter sp. P82, assembly GCF_037053385.1. Taxonomy (NCBI): domain Bacteria; kingdom Pseudomonadati; phylum Pseudomonadota; class Gammaproteobacteria; order Enterobacterales; family Enterobacteriaceae; genus Enterobacter; species Enterobacter sp. P82. Next base: position 2,653,385 of record NZ_JBALHX010000001.1, on the reverse strand, counting down.
AGATCGTTTGCTGTCACGCCAAGACGTGATGCAATACCCGAAAGCGTATCACCTGAACGAACCTTATAACTGCGGCTGTTGACTGATGAAGCGTCCGCGATCAGCGTTGACTGAACGGCTGCAATTTCACCAGATGCTAAAGACTCACGTAGCTGTTCAGCATGTTTCTGCGGAACCATTACGTACTGCGGGCCGCTTGCCCCCAGCGTTGAGCCTTTAACGCCAGCATTAAAGGTTTTCAATTTACTTACCGACATACCCGTCATATCTGCAACCTGTTGAATATCAACTGGATTGCTGAGGCGAACGCGCGCCAGTGCACGACTTTCGTCTGGTGTTGGCAGTTGTACACCGTAACGCTTGCTGTTCTTGAGAATATCGCTCAATGCCAGCATCTTCGGTACGTAAATCTTTGTTTCCTGTGGCAGTGAGAGCGACCAAAAATCGGTGGATTTACCCCGTGCTTTATTCGCTTTCATTGCCTTCAGTACACGACCTTCGCCGCTATTGTACGCTGCGACCGTTAACAGCCAGTCGCCGTCAAACATCTTGTTCAGACGTTGCATCATGTCGAGAGCGGCTGTCGTTGAAGCGACAACATCACGACGCGCATCATAGCTGCGAGTCTGTTTCAGACCATAGTTTCGCCCGGTGCTCGGAATGATCTGCCAAATGCCTGCGGCATTGGCGCCAGACGTTGCGTGTGGGTCAAAAGCGCTCTCCACTATGGGTAGGAGTACCAGCTCCATAGGCATGTTACGTTTCTTAACTTGCCCGGCTATCCAGTACATATACGGCTCTGCCCGTAACGTTACATCGTGGAGATAGCTCTTATTTCTTAAGTACTTCTGTTTCTGTTCGCGAATCCGGCTGTTTTCCGGAATTCCCATCTTTAGCTCGTCGCCAATAGAGGTCCACAAGTCTTGATCCTGCGCGAATGATGTTCCATCGTCCATCCATCGCGCCGAACTTGTAAACTTCCCTGCTTCCCCTTGACCAGCTGCAGAAAGGCTCTGTGCGTGCTGTTGTACGTTGCTGCCGTTCTGCGACTGGCAACCTACAAGCAGGACAGAGGCGAGTAATATCGCTTTTGCCTTCATGTGTGTGTCAATAGTTGCTTAAAAGACGAGCGATAATAACGGCGAAATTTTGAAAAGGCAACCCGCAATTATCTGAAGTTATCTTTCTTTGACCTTAACCATGCAAATCGCTGCTCTGGTTGTTGCAAATTTGTTTCTTGGTTAATTTTATTAATTAAATCAATATCATCTGTTCTTAAAAATAAATTAATCTTGCGCTCATTTTTCAGAGTTACGGGGAGTGTATTTTGGTTTTTTACACGTAACTCCTTCACTTTGTGATAATAATCCTGAATCGCGCGATCCTCGGGTAAGATGTTAACGGAAAACTTCATATTCCCTAATGTATATTCATGTGCGCAACAAATAAGCGTCTCATCGGGTAGGGCATTAATTTTCTGTAAAGACTGGTACATCTGGGTTGCAGTACCTTCGAAAAGTCTTCCGCAGCCTCCAGAGAACAGTGTGTCGCCACAAAAAAGATAAGGTTTGCTGTAGAAACATAGATGTCCCAAAGTGTGACCTGGTGTGGCAAATACGGAAAATTCCCACCCGTGTATGAGGATCTTTTCACCTTCTTTGACTACCCGGGTTGTTCCCTTATCTTGTGTCTCTGCCGGTCCGTAAACCACAAGATGGGGAAAATGGGCCCGCAGCTCGGGAACGCCGCCAGTGTGATCGTGATGATGATGCGTCAAGAGAATGGCTTCTGGCTGCCAATTATTCTCTTCTATTGCACGTAATACAGGGGCGGCTTCTCCGGGATCAACAATGACGCATCGACGATCATCGTCAACCAAAACCCAGATGTAATTGTCCTCAAAAGCAGGAATACTGATAAGATTCATACATTACCTCTAATAACGTGGCAGGTGTTTTGATGAAACCGGCAAGGATACCTCAGACTGTCGCAGCACCGGAACGTTGGGCGGAATTGCCCTGGGGTGAATACTATCGCGAGGCCTTAGAGCAACAACTGAAGCCCTGGCTTGCGAAAATGTATGGTTTTCACCTGCTTAAGATTGGCAATCTCAGCGCGGAAATCAATACCGAAAGCTGCGCTATCTCACATCAGGTCAATGTCTCGCTCGGTGGATCGCCGGTTCAGGTGAAAGCAGACCCATTGCATCTGCCATTTGCGGAAAAGTCCGTTGATGCGTGTTTGCTTGCCCATACACTGCCCTGGTGTAGTGATCCCCATCGCTTGCTGCGTGAAGCCGACCGTGTTCTGATTGATGATGGCTGGCTGGTACTTAGCGGATTCAATCCACTAAGCCTGATGGGCCTGCGTAAGCTGGTACCGGTGCTACGCAGGACTCCACCTTACAACAGCCGGATGTTCACGATGATGCGCCAGCTCGACTGGCTTTCACTGCTAAACTTTGAGGTGCTCTGCTACGGCGGTTTTCAGGTGCTCCCCTGGGCGCGGCAGGGAGGTGTACTGTTGAGCACGCATTTGCCCGCTTTAGGCTGCATGCAGTTCATCGTTGCGCGTAAGCGCACTATCCCTCTTACGCTTAATCCAATGAAGCAGAGCAAAACGAAAACGCATATCCGTCAAACTGTTGGTGCAACGCGGCAATACAAAAAAACCGATTAAACGTCGGGCTGATAGCCCGCATCTTCATGTGCGGGATTGGATGCCGCAGCACGCGCCAGTTCGTCGCAGCGTTCGTTTTCCGGGTGACCGGCGTGGCCTTTAACCCATTCCCATTTAATCTCGTGTTGGCCCAGAGCCGCATCAAGACGTTTCCAGAGATCGACGTTCTTGACCGGCTTCTTATCAGCGGTCTTCCAGCCGCGTTTTTTCCAGTTATGGATCCACTGGGTTATCCCCTGACGCACGTACTGGCTATCGGTGCTTAACACCACGTCACAATGCTCTTTTAACGCCTCCAGTGCCACTATGGCCGCCATCAATTCCATTCGGTTGTTGGTGGTCAGAAAATAGCCTTCGCTAAAAGTTTTTTCGTGCTGGCGATAGCGCATAATCGCGCCATAGCCGCCAGGTCCTGGGTTGCCGAGACAAGATCCATCGGTGAAAATTTCTACCTGTTTACGCATCTCTGGTAGACTTCCTGTAATTGAAACGTTCAGTTAAACGATAAGTCTGACATAAATGACCGCTATGAGCACTGCAATTACTCGCCAGATTGTCCTCGATACCGAAACCACCGGTATGAACCAGATCGGCGCGCACTACGAAGGGCACAAGATTATCGAGATCGGTGCCGTTGAAGTGGTGAACCGTCGTCTTACGGGGAACAACTTCCACGTCTACCTCAAACCCGATCGGCTGGTGGATCCAGAAGCGTTTGGCGTTCATGGTATTGCCGATGAGTTCTTGCTGGATAAGCCGACTTTTGCGGATGTCGCTGACGAGTTCCTGGAATACATCAGGGGCGCGGAGCTTGTCATCCATAACGCCTCGTTCGATATCGGCTTTATGGATTATGAATTCAGCAAGCTTAACCGTGATATCCCGAAGACAAACACTTTCTGTAAGGTAACAGACAGCCTGGCGCTGGCGAGGAAAATGTTCCCCGGCAAGCGTAACAGCCTTGATGCGCTCTGTTCCCGCTACGAAATAGACAATACCAAGCGAACGCTGCACGGGGCATTACTCGATGCCCAGATCCTGGCCGATGTCTATCTGACGATGACCGGTGGACAGACGTCAATGAAGTTCAGCATGGAAAATGAATCTCAGCAGACGCAGGGCGAGGCGGGAATTCAGCGTGTTGTCCGCCAGGCAAGTCGGTTGCGGGTTGTTTTAGCCAGTGATGAAGAGCTTCTTAATCACGAATCCCGACTCGATCTGGTGCTGAAGAAAGGTGGAAGTTGTATGTGGCGCGCCTGAAAAGCGCCGGAATGCTTGTAAAAGCATCGCTTGGGCGATTTTTGCAGCAAACGATTCAAAACGTGAGAAAAAGCGTTGACGAGATCAGAGGCACACCGTAATATGCGCCTCGTTCCCCAAACGGGAACAGTGGAGCGGTAGTTCAGTCGGTTAGAATACCTGCCTGTCACGCAGGGGGTCGCGGGTTCGAGTCCCGTCCGTTCCGCCACTATTCAGAAGGCCTGAATCAGAAATGATTCAGGCCTTTGTCGTTTCAGCTTCCTGAATTCTTCCCCTCTTTTTTATTAACAAAAAGTTAAATTCCATGGTGCAATTAATTAACATGTGCACAACATTAGTGCGTTATTTGCACTGATACTGTGCATTTTGCCTCCCGTCGTCTCTTCTGGCGTCTGTCGGAATGTGTCACTTTGTAAATATAAATCACGAAAAATCATCCTCTTATCACTCGCTTTCCAAAAAACACCTGAACCAATTAAATATTGGTTTGGTTATTGCTTAATCATTAGCACGATAAGCTTCATTTCATATCAATAACTTATCGTTAATAAAAATAAAGTAATGATGAAAGCGAGCGAACCAATATGGAAAAACCGTCACGGTTTCTGGCAAATTCCAGCACCGCGCTTGAACAACTGCGCGGGTTAATCAACCAGCACGAGTCAACACCAGGCACTCCGCTGCCCACAGAACGTGAGCTATCGGAAACTCTCGGCGTAGGACGACGTGAAGTGCGTCGTGCGCTGGATGTGCTGGAAGAAGAGGGGCGCATCTGGCGTAAACAGGGCAAAGGGACCTTTATCGGTCCGGCTGCCCCGGTTGAACCGCTGGCCCTTCAGGGATTGGTTCAGCAAACTAACCTTCTGGAAGTGATGGAAGCTCGTCTGCAGCTTGAACCCGGCCTGGCCCGGCTTGCGGCACTGCGTGCCACCAGGGAAAACCTCGCGCTCATGCAGCGCATGCTGGAACGCATTGATAAGGTCAGCCCGGATGACCGCGATCTCAACGAACTGTGGGACAGCGCCTTTCACCGGGCGATTGCCGAGGCGGCGGGGAACCGTCTGATGCTCGGCCTGTTTGATGCCATTGATGCCGTCAGACGTGAACCGGGCTGGCAGCATCTGCGCGAATTAGCCCGCACCCCCGAACGCGTCGATAGCTACAACGACCACCATCACAAGATCATGTCTGCGATTATCCATCGCCAGCCTAATGAGGCCGCGGCCGCCATGCGCGAACACCTGCTCAGCCTGCAAACCGCCCTGATCCATGCTATCCACCTTGAGGACGACTTCACGCTATGACGACGATCCCGTTTAAGGACACTGCGCCTGTACTGAACCTGCATAATCTCAACGTTAAATTCACCGGCTCGCCGGTGAGCGTCCTTGATGGTATTTCACTGATAATTAAAGCGGGCGAAACGCTGGCGCTGGTGGGAGAGTCTGGATGCGGAAAAAGTATCACCTCACTGGCACTAATGGGGTTACTGCCCGCCAGCGCGCAGATCGTCAGCGGTGAGATGCAGTTTCGCCGTCATGATCTCCGCAAGCTTTCGCCACGGGAATACGCCGATCTGCGTGGTAGCGAGCTGGCGATGATTTTCCAGGAGCCAATGACCTCGCTTAATCCGGCGTTTACGCTGGGGGACCAGCTTAGCGAAGCGGTTATGCGACACCAGAGTGTCTCGCGTGCAGAGGCGATGAATGTCGCGCTGCAGATCCTCGAGAAGGTACAGATCCCGGCGGCAGAGATGCGCCTGAAAGCATATCCCCACCAGCTTTCCGGCGGTATGCGCCAGCGCGTGATGATTGCGATGGCGCTGATTAACCACCCGAAACTGTTGATTGCCGATGAACCGACCACAGCCCTTGACGTGACGATCCAGGCGCAAATTCTCACCTTGCTGAACACCCTCAAAGAAGAGACCGGCACGGCGGTCCTGATGATCACTCACGATTTAGGCGTGGTGGCAGAAGTCGCCCAACAGGTGGCGGTGATGTATGCCGGTCAGGTTGTGGAGCAGGGGAGCGTTGAGGCCATCTTTGCCGATCCGCAGCATCCGTACACCATTGGCCTAATGGGGTCGATTCCTTCTCTTGGGGCACGTAAGGGGCAGCTCTCCACCATTCCAGGCTCGGTGCCACTGCCAGAATCTATGCCGAAAGGCTGCCGTTTCGCTACTCGTTGCCCGTTTGCGCAGTCGCGCTGCCATGATGAAAAACCTTCGCTCAATACGCTCGGCGCGGGTCATCAGGTTGCCTGTTTCCGTGCGCCGCTGGAGCAACACATTGCCCTGGGAGAAATTGCATGACTACGCCCATTCTTGAAGCCCGTGACCTGAGCAAGCTTTTCCCCGGCCCGAAAAAACTGTTTACCCCGGCGAAGTTTGTCACGGCAGTCGATCGCGTTTCACTTTCCGTTATGCCGGGGGAAACGCTGGCGATTGTGGGTGAGTCTGGTTCCGGAAAATCCACCCTCGGTCGTCTGCTGCTGCGTTTGCTGGCCGCCAGCGAAGGGCGCGTGTTTTACCAGGGGGAGGAGATCACGCATGCCTCGGGTGCTCGTCTGAATCAGCTTCGGCGCGAGCTGCAGATTATCTTTCAGGATCCCTTCGCTTCGCTGAACCCGCGTATGACGGTGGAGCAGATCGTCGGTGAACCGCTGTGGCTACACCAGAACATGAAGAAAGCGGACCGTCAGTACCGCGTTGCCGAGTTGCTTAAAACCGTTGGCCTCCCTGCCGCCTGGGCCGGGCGCTATCCACATGAGTTTTCGGGAGGACAGCGTCAGCGTATTGGCATTGCTCGCGCGCTGGCCTCGGGGCCGAAACTGCTGTTGGGCGACGAACCCGTCTCGGCGCTGGATGTCTCGGTGCAGGCGCAGGTGGTGAACCTGCTCGAAAGCCTGAAGCACCAGCTGGGGCTGACGATGGTGATTGTCGCCCACGGCCTGGCGGTTATCCGCCACATGAGCGACCGCGTGGCGGTAATGTATCTTGGGCAAATCGTTGAGCTTGCGACTGTTGACGAAATTTTTGATGCGCCGCTGCACCCCTATACCCAGGCACTTATCGCCTCTGCGCCGCAGATGCAGCCAGGCATTGAACGTGACGCGCCGCTGCTGCAGGGGGACTTACCGAACCCGTCCAGCCCACCATCTGGTTGCCGGTTCCACACCCGTTGCCCGTACGTCACCGACGAATGCCGCCAGGTGGAACCGATAAATCAGGTACTGGACGGCGGACGTCAGGTGGCCTGCCATCGCTGGCAGGAGATCAACCGCGATCGCAGCGTTATCCAGATTGCTCCGCCATCTGCTGCCTTTCTGCGCCGCCGCGCGCTGTTTGAACACGCGGCATCTCACTCCTCCCTTCCTTCAAGGAACTCATGATAATGACAATGCGTAATTCTCTTTTGACCGTACTGGGAAGTGTAATGTTGCTCGGCGCGGCGCTGCCCGCCCATTCTGAAAGTGTGCTGCGAATTGGTCTGGGCGCTGATCCGGACATGCTCGACCCGCATCTGGCGCGCACTTACTACGGCCGTTTTGTTTTCGCTTCATTGTGCGACAGGCTGGTGGACGTGGATGAAAATCTGAAGGTTATCCCCGGTCTGGCGAAAGACTGGGCGTGGAGCGACGACGGTAAAACTCTCACCCTGAATTTGCGCGAGGGCGTCACCTTCCACGACGGTGAGAAATTCGATGCTGCCGCCGCAAAATACAACCTCGACCGTGCCCTGACCTTAAAAGGCTCCCTGCGTAAAAGCGAGATTTCCTCCGTGGAGTCCGTTGAAGTCACTGGCCCGATGCAGATTGCCCTGCACCTGAAAACGCCGGACGCCGCGCTGCTGATGCAACTCACCGACCGCGCGGGCGCGATGATGGCACCCGAAGCGGCAAAAAAAACGGATTTTGCCGCGCATCCCGTCTGTTCCGGTCCGTATAAATTCGACAGCCGCGTATCGCAGGACCGCATCGTTCTGACGCGTTTCGACAATTACTGGAACAAAGACGCTTACCACTTCGACAAAATTATCTATCTGCCGATCCCGGATGCCTCCGTGCGTCTGGCGAACCTGCGGGCAGGCGATCTCGATCTGACTGAAGGGATTGCCGCCAGCGACGTGAAGACTGTGGAAGCTGACAGCAAGCTGGCGCTGGCGAAGGTCACCGGTCTGGGTTATCAGGGCATTACCTTCAACATTAATAACGGAAAGGTGCCAGCGAACGATCCGTTCAAGGACGCCCGCGTGCGTGAGGCGTTTTCTCAGGCAATTGACCGCGATGCGCTAAACCAGGTGGTCTTTGAAGGGCTGTATTCGCCAGCCAACCAGGCGTTTTCAACGGTGAGCCCGTATCACGTCAACCTGCCGGTACCACCGCGCGATGTCGACAAAGCCAAAGCGCTGCTGAAAGCGGCAGGCGTCACCACGCCGCTGACCGTCAACCTGCTGGTGCCGAACAACCCAACATCGCAGCAGGTCGGTCAGGTGCTGCAGGCGATGGTCGCTGAGGCGGGCTTTAACCTGAACCTGCAGATGACTGAATTCGCCACGCTGCTGGATCGCCAGCAGAGCGGTGACTATCAGCTGAGCTTCTCCGGCTGGTCTGGTCGTCCCGATCCGGATGGCAGCATCTTTGGCTTCATTAACAGCAAAGGCACTTTAAACGACGGCCGTTACAGTAATGCTCAGGTAGATGAATGGTTGACTCAGGCGCGTCAGAGCACCGATCAGGCCGCACGCCAGCCGTTGTACGAGAAAGTGGTGAAGCAACTGCAAACCGATATGCCGATTGCCTACCTCTACTTCGAGCCGCGCATTTTTGGCCTGAACAAAAGCGTGCAGGGCTTTAAGCCGTACCCGGACGGCATCGTGCGTCTGGCCGGTTTGACGCTGGCGAAATAAACGTCCTGAGGAGAACCCATGCTGGAACTGATTTGCAAACGTCTGCTGCTGGCTATACCAACCCTGCTGCTGGTGAGCATGATGGTCTTCGGGCTACAAAAGCTGCTGCCCGGCGACCCGCTGATTGCCATGGCTGGCGAGGAGCGCGACCCGGCAGTCATCGCCCAGCTGCGTGCGGAGCTGAACCTCGATGCGCCAATCCCCGTGCAGTATTTTAACTGGCTGACGCGTGCGCTGCAGGGCGATCTGGGCGTCTCCTTACGCACGCACGAACCGGTGACGCAGCTGATTGCCAGCAAGCTGCCGGTCACGCTGGAGTTGTCACTACTGGCGATGATTATCGCGCTGGTGTTTGGCATCAGCATGGGGATCCTCGCGGCGGTGAACAAAAACAGCTGGGTCGATCATGGGGCGAACTTTGTGGCGATCTCGGGGATCTCAATACCGCACTTCTGGCTGGGGATCCTGCTGATTCTGGTCTTCTCGGTAAACCTGCAGTGGCTACCCGCGTCCGGCTACGTGCCGTTCAGTGAAGATCCGCTCCAGAACCTGCGCACGTTGCTGCTGCCCGCGTCCGTGCTCGGAACCGGCCTGGCGGCGACGCTGATGCGCCATACCCGTGCGTCGATGATTGCGGTCCTGAAAGCAGATTACATCCGTACTGCACGGGCTAAGGGGCTGCTGCCAAAAGCGGTGATCTTAAAGCACGCGTTTCGCAATGCACTGGTGCCGGTGATCACTCTCACCACGCTGCTGTTTGGTGAGCTGCTGGGTGGCGCGGTGCTGACCGAGCAGGTCTTCACTATTCCGGGCTTCGGCAAAATGATCGTCGATTCGGTGTTTAACCGTGACTACGCGGTGGTGCAGGGCGTGGTGCTGATCGTGGCGATTGGCTTCCTGATGCTCAACCTGCTGGCCGACGTGCTCTACGTTCTTATCAACCCGAAAATGCGAGGTTAACCATGGCGGAACTGTCGACTCAAACCGTTGTGCCTGCACTGCCGCGCGCGCAGAACCGGGTGCTGAAGAAATTCCTCGCGAACAAAAGTGCAGTGATTGGTGCGGTGATTGTGGGCTTCTTTGTGTTGCTCGCGCTGCTGGCGCCGTGGATTGCGCCGTTCGACCCGGTCAAAGCCAACTTCCTGGCGGTGCGTAAAGCGCCGTCGGCGATGTACTGGTTCGGCACAGACGAGCTGGGGCGCGACATTTTATCCCGCATTATCTGGGGAGCACGCACCTCGCTGATGGCAGGCTGTATGTCGGTGGTGATTGCCGTTGTCATCGGCGTTCCGCTGGGGCTGGTGGCGGGTTACTTCCAGAAGATGTGGGATGGGGTGATCTCGCGCGTTATCGAGGCGCTACTGGCCTGTCCGTTCCTGATCATGGCGATCGCGCTGGGGGCGTTTTTGGGCCCGAGCCTGACCAACGCCATGATCGCCATCGGTCTTTCGGCGATGCCGATCTTCGCCCGCCTGACGCGCGGGCAGGTGATCGCGATTCGCAACGAAGAGTACATCGACGGTGCGCGGGCGATTGGCCTGCCGGACCGCTGGATCATCATCAAATACATCCTGCCGAATGTAATGTCACCGATCCTGGTGCAGGCCACGCTGGCGATTGCCTCGGCGATTATCGCCGAAGCCAGCCTGTCGTTTTTGGGGCTGGGACAGCAGCCGCCAAATCCGTCCTGGGGCTCGATGCTCAATACCGCGAAAGGTTTCCTGGAGCAGGCTCCGTGGATGTCCGTTTTCCCCGGCGTAGCGATTTTCCTTGCCGTGCAGGGCTTTAATTTACTCGGCGACGGGCTGCGCGATGCGCTCGATCCGCGCCACGACTAAGGAGTCATGATGACCAAAGCGCTTGATTTCACATCCGGTTATGATTCACGACGCCCACCGATGATGGGGCATAACGCCGTTGCTACCTCGCAGCCGCTGGCGGCACAGGCGGGGATGCGCATGTTACAACTGGGCGGTAACGCCGTCGACGCGGCCGTTGCTACGGCGATGGCGCTGACGGTGGTCGAGCCCACCGGGAATGGTATTGGTAGCGATGCCTTTGCCATTGTCTGGGATGGGGAAAAGCTCCACGGTCTTAATGCATCGGGCCGCTCACCTGCCAGCTGGCATGCCGATCTGTTTGCTGGCAAAACCGCGGTGCCGGAAATTGGCTGGGACGCAGTGACCGTGCCGGGCGCGGTATCCGGCTGGGTCGCACTGGCGGAACGCTTTGGCACGCTGCCGCTGACCACCCTGGCGCAGCCTGCGATTGATTACGCACGTAACGGTTTCCCGGTCTCGCCGCTGATTGGTCATCTGTGGCAACGGGGCTACAACAAGCTGAAAGACCAGCCGGGCTTTAGTGCGTGTTTTGCCCCTGAGGGACGCGCCCCGCGCATTGGCGAAATATTCCGTAACCCGGCGCAGGCAAACTCGCTGGAGCTGATTGCCAAAACCAACGGCGAAGCGTTTTATCGCGGCGAGCTGGCGCAGAAAATTGCCGGCTTTGCCAAAGAACATGGCGCACATCTTACCGCCGACGATCTGGCAAACCATCGTGTAGACTGGGTTGAACTGTTGTCACGTGATTTTGCGGGCGGTTCGGTGCAGGAGTTGCCGCCAAACGGGCAGGGGATCGCCACGCTGATTGCGCTCGGCATTCTGGAGCAGTGCGGTATCGAAAAACACCACCCGGATTCCGTTCAGGCGCTGCACTTGTCTATTGAAGCAATGAAACTGGCGCTGGCCGATCTTGATCGCTACGTGGCGGATGAAGAGCACATGGAATTCGCTGCCAAAGCGCTGCTGAGCGATAGCTATCTGAAATCGCGTGCAGCGCTTATCGATCAGAATAACGCCTCTGATTTCGTCTATGGTTCGCCGACGCAAAGCGGGACGGTCTACATCAGCACAGCGGATGCCAACGGCATGATGGTTTCGTTTATTCAGTCTAACTATATGGGCTTTGGCTCCGGGATTGTGGTGCCGGACACGGGGATCAGCCTGCAAAACCGGGGCTGTGGTTTTTCGCTGGATCCGAATCACCCGAACGCGCTGGCGGGTGGCAAGCGTCCGTTCCACACCATCATTCCTGGCTTTGCGATGGACGGCAACGGCCAGCCGCTGATGTCATTCGGCGTGATGGGCGGGCCAATGCAGGCGCAGGGGCACATGCAAATGGCGTTACGTATCATGCTGCACGGGCAAAACCCGCAGGCGGCGATTGACGCGCCGCGCTGGCGCGTGGTGCAGGGGAGAGAGGTGATCGTTGAGTCGACGTTCGCTCGCAACACGATTGCGGCGCTACGCGAACGCGGGCATCAGATCGTGGTAGAAGATCCGCTTCAGGATTACAACTTTGGCGGTGCGCAGGTGATTTACCGTCTGCCGGAAGGGCACTACGTTGCCGCAACGGAAAGCCGCAAAGACGGGCAGGCATTAGTGAGTTAATGTTTTATCCGCCCTCTCCCAATGGGAGAGGGCGGTGGTGAGAGGAAAATTTCAGCCAATGCTAAACGGATCCGCATCCTGCCATGCCGGAAACTTCTCCCGGTACTCCTGCAACGCCGTCAACGACAGCTCCGCATCAATGCGCGTCGCCTGATGCGGCTCGGCGGTGGCAATGATCTCGCCCTGCGGGTTCACCACCCGGCTGTCGCCGCGATAGTGATGTCCATTGCCGTCAGTCCCCACGCGGTTACAGCCCACCACGTATGCCTGGTTCTCAATCGCGCGCGCCACCAGCAGGGACTGCCAGTGGAGGGAGCGTGGCGCAGGCCAGTTGGCGACATACAGTGCTACGTCGTAATCGTTGCGGTTGCGTGACCACACCGGGAAGCGCAGGTCATAGCAGACCAGCGGCAGAATACGCCAGCCGCGCCATTCAAACACCACGCGCTCATTTCCGGCTTCATAGTGATGATGTTCATCCGCCATACGGAACAGATGGCGTTTGTCGTAAAAATGCACTTTCCCTTCTGGCTCAACCAGCAGGAAGCGGTTTACCGGCCCGCGCTCGGTTTGCAGGGCGGCGCTGCCCGCGATCATCGCGTTGGTCTGCTGCGCTTTGGCATGCATCCAGGTAACCACCTCTTCCTGCGGCATCGACTGTTTAGCCGCTTCCATCGCGAAGCCGGTGGTGAACATCTCCGGCAGGACAATCACATCACGCCCGGTAATACCTTCCAGTTGACGATCAAAGTGACGCAGGTTGGCGGGGCCATCCATCCACACTAACGGTTGCTGCAAAATCGAAATCTTCAGACCAGGCACAATTCAGACTCCTCAAACGACCACTTTTTGACACTGTAGCACGACATAACGAGAAAATGTGGCAATAAAAAAACCCCGCGCATGGCGGGGTTCGTGCAAGCGAAACGCGTTACGCAGCTTCAGGTTTGCGGTGTTTCTCCGGCAACTTTACCGGCTGTGTCGCCAGCTCGTCCGGTTCGAAATCATCCACGTTAATACTGCGCAGACGGCTCTCTTCAGCTTTCACCAGCAGGGCAGCTTCATCTTTATTGATAATGCCACCTGCGAGTGCCTGTTTTGCCAGTTCGTCCAGACGGGTAAACGGCAGGTTTTTGCCCAGCTGTTTGCAGATCTTCTGGTGAATCGGATCGGCAGCCATCACGTCCAGCAGCGCCTCTTCCAGCAGACCCACCGGGTTATGCAGGGTTGGAGCCAGATACTGACCACGACCGATACGTGAACGGGTTGCGCTCGGAACCTGCAGGATCTTCGCTACTTTGTGATCCAGCTTGTCGGATGGTGCCTGGTGATGGCGACCGGTCGGGAAGATCACCACGCGCAGGGCCCCGGCCACAAAACGGTTCGGGAAGTTCGCCAGCAGATCGTCAATGGCCTGTTCTGCCTGATACATCGCATCCTGTACGCCCCAGTGGACCAGCGGCAGATCCGCTTCCTGACGACCTTCATCGTCGTAGCGTTTCAGGACCGCAGAGGCCAGGAACACCTGACTCAGCACATCTCCCAGACGAGCAGAGATACGTTCGCGACGCTTCAGGCTACCACCCAACACCGCCATAGAAACGTCAGACAGCAGAGCCAGGTTAGCGCTCAGACGGTTCAGCTGTTGATAGTAACGTTTCGTCGCATCACCGGTTGGCGTAGCGCTGGTACGGCCATTGGTCAGACCGAGCCAGAAGCTGCGCATCTTATTGCTACCCACATGACCAATATGTTTGAACAGCAGCTTATCGAAGGCATCTACGTCGTTGTTCTGCGCAGCGGCCATCTCTTCCAGCACGTATGGATGGCAGCGAATGGCGCCCTGACCGAAGATCATCATGCTGCGGGTCAGAATATTCGCCCCTTCAACGGTGATCGCGATAGGCGCACCCTGATAACCACGGGCGAGGAAGTTACCTTCGCCGAGCATAATGCCTTTACCGCCCGCGATATCCATCGCGTCAATGATCGACTGCTGCGCACGGTGAGTACAGTGGTACTTCACGATTGCGGACAGTACAGCTGGTTTCTCGCCCAGCATAATGCCGTAGGTAATCAGGGAAGCTGCTGCATCCATCACATAGGCGTTACCCGCGATACGTGCCAGCGGTTCTTCAATACCTTCCATCTTGCCGATGGAGATTTTGAACTGACGGCGGATGTGGGCGTACGCACCAATCCCCATCGCCACAGATTTCAGACCACCAGTGGAGTTTGACGGCAGGGTAATACCGCGACCTACAGACAGACATTCCACCAGCATGCGCCAGCCCTGACCGGCCATTTTCGGGCCACCGATGATGTAATCAATCGGTACAAAGATATCCTGACCACGCGTTGGACCGTTCTGGAACGGCACGTTCAGTGGGAAGTGACGACGACCAATTTCAACGCCCGGGGTAGAAGTTGGGATCAGCGCACAGGTAATGCCCAGATCTTCTTCTCCACCCAGCAGTTTCTGCGGGTCAGAGAGTTTAAACGCCAGGCCGAGCACGGTGGCGATAGGTGCCAGCGTGATGTAGCGCTTGTTCCAGGTCAGGCGCATCCCGAGCACCTGCTCACCCTGCCATTCACCCATGCAAACCACGCCGGTATCCGGGATCGCACCCGCATCGGAGCCCGCTTCCGGGCTGGTCAGTGCGAAGCAAGGGATTTCCAGACCGCGTGCCAGGCGCGGCAGGTAGTGATCTTTCTGCTCTTCCGTACCGTAATGTTGCAGCAGTTCGCCCGGGCCTAAGGAGTTAGGTACGCCGACAGTGATGGCCAGGATCCCAGAGACGCCAGCCAGTTTTTGCAGGACACGGGCCTGAGCGTAAGCGGAGAATTCCAGACCACCGTACTCTTTCTTAATGATCATCGCGAAGAAGCGATGTTCTTTCAGGTACGCCCACAGTTCTGGCGGCAGATCGGCCATTTCATGGGTGATGGCGAAGTCATTTGCCATACGGCACGCTTCTTCCACAGGGCCGTCAATAAAGGCCTGTTCTTCAGCAGTCAGACGTGGCTGTGGGTAGTTATGCAGCTTTTTCCAGTCCGGATTACCCTGGAACAGGTCGCCTTCCCACCAGGTGGTGCCCGCATCAATCGCTTCTTTTTCAGTACGCGACATTGGCGGCATCACTTTGCGGAAACCTTTGAACACCGGTGCAGAGATCATGGATTTACGCATTGGGGCAAAGTTAAACGGCAGAAGAATGATGGCAAGAGGGACTAAAAGCCAGATATTCCAGAGACCTGCGACGCCAAGCGCAGCCGTCCAGGCCAGAAGAATCAGGCTGCTCAGGAATAAACTTACACGGTGATAGAACAACACACCGAGCAGAACAACGGTTGCGAGAATGCTCAAAATCATCATAAAGAAAAGCTCCCTTGCTTGTAGGAGGTCTGACCACTTGTGATGATATGGTTGTAGTTGATGTGAATTCTTTTAGCAATGTGTTTACAAAATAATTACAACCTGGTTCACATTGTTCGTGTTTTAGCCGGCACAAAAAATCAAAACGCCGGGCGATTCGTATGGCTTTAGCTTCTCGCTTTTCCCGCTATCCGGTACACTCCACTGTGTTATTTCATCAATACTGAAGGATTATCCTCATGTACCAGGATCTTATTCGTAACGAACTGAACGAAGCGGCGGAAACGCTGACTAACTTTCTGAAAGATGATGCCAACATTCACGCTATTCAGCGCGCGGCGGTCCTGCTGGCCGACAGTTTCAAAGCCGGGGGCAAAGTGCTCTCTTGCGGTAACGGTGGCTCCCACTGCGACGCCATGCACTTCGCAGAAGAGCTGACCGGGCGTTATCGCGAAAACCGTCCGGGTTACCCGGCGATTGCGATCTCTGATGTGAGCCATATCTCCTGCGTGAGCAACGATTTTGGTTACGACTACGTCTTCTCCCGCTATGTTGAAGCGGTCGGACGTGAAGGCGACGTGCTGCTGGGTATCTCTACCTCTGGTAACTCCGGTAACGTGATCAAAGCGATTGCTGCTGCACGTGAGAAGGGAATGAAGGTCATCACCCTGACCGGTAAAGATGGCGGTAAAATGGCGGGTACCGCGGATATTGAAATTCGTGTTCCGCACTTCGGTTATGCTGACCGCATTCAGGAAATTCACATCAAAGTGATCCATATCCTGATCCAGTTGATCGAAAAAGAGATGGTTAAGTAAGACTTCGCTGGGGGCTGAATTGCCCCCGCTGTTGTGGAGGTGATGTATGTGCGAATTGCTCGGGATGAGCGCCAATGTGCCAACCGATATCTGCTTTAGTTTCACCGGGCTGGTTCAGCGTGGTGGAGGGACCGGGCCGCATAAAGACGGCTGGGGCATCACTTTTTACGAAGGTAAAGGGTGTCGCACGTTCAAAGATCCACAACCCAGCTTTAACTCACCGATAGCTAAACTGGTGCAGGATTATCCCATTAAATCCTGTTCGGTGATTGCCCACATCCGCCAGGCAAACCGCGGCGAAGTGGCGCTGGAAAATACCCATCCGTTTACCCGTGAACTGTGGGGCCGTAACTGGACCTATGCACACAATGGGCAACTCACGGGTTATAAGTCACTGGAGACGGGCAATTTCCGCCCGGTTGGCGAAACCGACAGTGAAAAAGCCTTCTGCTGGTTACTGCACAAGCTGACGGAGCGCTATCCCCGCACGCCCGGTAACATGGCCGCCGTGTTTAAATACATCGCGACGCTGGCGTCGGAGCTACGCGAAAAAGGCGTGTTTAACATGCTGCTCTCTGACGGGCGCTATGTGATGGCGTTCTGCTCGACAAATCTGTTCTGGATCACCCGTCGCGCACCGTTTGGCGTTGCGACCTTGCTCGATCAGGATGTGGAGATTGATTTTCAGAAGGAGACCACACCGAACGATGTGGTCACTGTCATTGCAACGCAGCCGCTGACGGGCAACGAAACCTGGCAAAAGATTATGCCAGGCGAGTGGGTGCTATTTTGTCTCGGGGACCGTGTAATTTGACGCCAGCTGTGGATGGACGACTTCGTGGCTCAGCGGTTTGCTGACCACGTAACGGCCATCTACGATAGAGACCACCGGCGGCTTGTGGGTCTGCTCAAAGTAGTCGTAACCGGGTTTCAGCTGTTTCCAGAAGTCCGCGTAGTAAGAGTACTTGTGGCGTGCCATGTTGGCATCGGTCATGCGGAACGGATAGATGCTGACCTGAACGTTAGGTTGCCCAAAGACCAGCGCACCTGTCACGAACTGGAAAATCTCATCAATGCCGGAATCGGTCATCGCATAACAGCCGATAGACACGCAGGCACCGTGGATCATCAGGTATTTACCTTCATAACCGTGAGCACGGTCATAGGCATTCGGAAAGCCGATGTTAATGGCTTTATAGAAGCGGCTGTCAGGTTTGAGCTGGTTACGCTGAACGCTGTAAAACCCTTCCGGACTTTTGAAATCGCCCTGACGCTGTTTTGGCCCCAGCCCACCGGAGTAGTTACAAATTTTGTAGCTATCAAGCAGCTGATAAGTCTCGCCCATTTTTACAAACAGATCGAGAGTGCGCTCTTCCTTGAAGATCTGAATATAAACCGGCGATCCCATTAACTGCTGTTTATATTCTTTGCTGATCGGCGTCGTTGAGCTATTACTGCTGAGCAGTCCGGCAAACGACATGCACGGCATCAGAAGCATCGCAATGAACAATGCGATTTTACGCATACTACTAGTTCCTTGATAAAACTATGACCAACTTGCCAGGACGGCAAAAGAGACCCGAAATCAGATTATTCTGTTAGGAGCGCTCACATTAGCACCGCCAGAGATTTTCGCAAGAGCCGGGCGGTGAGTTTACAAATTAGTTTTACTTTATAAACCATCACAATCACGTTTGCGCCAGGAACTTTGCGTAATACCTCGCACTTTGGCGTAAGCAAACGCGGATTTCGTCCCCGACAAAAGGCGAAAATGGTACACTCCACCCCTTCTGGATTGTTGTTCATGGAAACCTGCTAACCACATGTTTAAAATCAAAAAAGGACTTGAACTGCCGATTGCAGGCGTGCCAGTGCAGCACGTTTCGACAGGCGCAAGTGTTCGTCATGTCGCCATTTTGGGCGACGACTATCTGGGAATGCGTCCTTCTATGCTGGTACAGGAAGGCGATCGTGTTATCAAAGGCCAGGTGCTCTTTGAGGACAAAAAAAATCCTGGCGTCATGTTCACGGCACCCGCAAGTGGCACCGTGGTGGCGATCAATCGCGGCGAACGCCGTATTCTGCAGTCGGTGGTTATCCGCATTGAAGGCAATGAGCAGTGTGAATTTGCTCATTACGACGCCGCAGACCTCGCATCGCTAAGCCGTGACGCTGTTCAGGCTCAGCTTCTGGCGTCCGGTTTATGGACCGCGCTTCGCACGCGTCCCTTCAGTAAATCACCTGTTCCGGGTACGGAACCGGCCGCTATTTTTGTTACGGCAATCGACACCAACCCGCTCAGCGCAGACCCGCAACCGGTGATTCTGGCTCAGCGAAAAACCTTTGATGCCGGGCTGACCATTTTAACCCGCCTGACGTCAGGGAAGGTCCACGTCTGTCAGTCTGGTGGCGGTAAGCTCGGTGGACACCCGCAGGGGCAGGTGACATTTAATGAGTTTGCTGGCCCGCATCCCGCTGGTCTGGTCGGGACGCATATTCACTTTCTTGAGCCCGTGAGCCTGACGAAACAAGTCTGGCACCTGAATTATCAGGACGTCATTGCCATAGGTAAGCTGTTTACCACGGGTGAACTCAGCGCTGAACGGGTGATCGCCATCGGCGGGCCGCAAGCAGCCAACCCGCGTCTGGTGAAAACGCTGCTGGGCGCAGACATTAATGAACTGCTGGTGGGGGAAATAAAAGAGGGCGAAAACCGCCTGATCTCCGGCTCGGTGCTCAGCGGCCGTCATGCCGTGAATGCGCACGCTTATCTGGGGCGTTTCCATCTGCAGGTCAGCATTGTACAAGAAGGACGTGAGAAAGAGCTGTTCGGCTGGGTTCTTCCGGGAGCCGATAAGTATTCCGTGACCCGCACAACGCTTGGGCACTTCCTGCGCCATAAACTCTTTAATTTCTCGACCAGCACGAATGGTGGAGAGCGCGCGATGGTACCCATTGGCAACTACGAGCGCGTCATGCCACTGGATATTCTGCCGACCATGCTGTTGCGCGATCTGCTCGCCGGAGATACCGACAGCGCGCAGGCATTGGGTTGCCTGGAGCTGGACGAAGAAGATCTGGCGCTTTGTACCTATGTTTGTCCGGGAAAATACGAATACGGACCCGTATTGCGCGAGGTGTTAACCCGCATTGAGCAGGAAGGATAACCGATGGGCTTAAAACACCTCTTTGAAAAAATTGAGCCGCACTTTACCGAAGGGAAGCTCAAAAAGTATTACCCGTTATATGAAGCCACGACGACCATTTTCTACACACCGGGGCTGGTGACGAAGGGGGCGGCGCACGTTCGTGACGCTATCGACCTGAAGCGAATGATGATCCTTGTGTGGTTTGCGGTCTTCCCTGCCATGTTCTGGGGCATGTACAACGTGGGGCTGCAGACCATTCCTGCACTGCATCATCTGTACGATGCTCAGCAGTTGGCGCAGGTGATCCAGTCTGACTGGCACTACCGTCTGGCGCAGTCGCTGGGCGTGAGCTTTGCGCCAGACGCGGGCTGGGTCAGCATGATGACGCTGGGGGCGGTGTTCTTCCTGCCGATCTACATCACGGTATTTATCGTGGGTGGCTTCTGGGAAGTGCTGTTTGCCATCATTCGTAAACATGAGATCAACGAAGGCTTCTTTGTTACTTCCATTCTTTTTGCCCTGATTGTTCCGCCAACGTTACCGCTCTGGCAGGCTGCGCTGGGGATTAGCTTTGGTGTGGTGATTGCGAAAGAGATCTTCGGCGGGACCGGGCGTAACTTCCTTAACCCAGCGCTGGCGGGACGTGCGTTCCTGTTCTTTGCCTATCCCGCGCAAATCTCCGGCGATCTGGTATGGACGGCGGCGGATGGTTTCTCCGGTGCGACACCACTGTCTCAGTGGGCGGCACACGGGGGCGAAACGCTGGTTAACAACGCGACAGGCCAGCCTGTTACCTGGTTTGATGCCTTTATTGGCAACATACCGGGCTCTATTGGGGAAGTCTCTACGCTGATGATTTTGCTGGGTGGTGCGATCATTCTTTTCGGTCGCGTGGCCTCCTGGCGGATTGTTGCCGGTGTGATGATCGGCATGGTGCTGACCGCCACGATGTTCAATGTGATCGGTTCGACTACCAATCCGATGTTCTCCATGCCCTGGTACTGGCATCTGGTGTTGGGGGGCTTCGCATTCGGCATGATGTTTATGGCGACCGATCCCGTCTCTGCCTCGTTTACCGATAAAGGTAAATGGAGCTATGGCGTGCTCATTGGTGCGATGTGTGTCCTGATTCGTGTGGTCAACCCGGCGTATCCGGAAGGGATGATGTTGGCCATTCTGTTTGCCAACCTGTTTGCGCCACTCTTCGATTATCTGGTCGTGCGAGCCAACATTAAGCGGAGGAAGGCGCGTGGCTGAAATCAAAAATAACGACAGCATCGGTAAAACGCTGCTGGTGGTAGTGGTGTTGTGTCTGGTCTGTTCCATTGTGGTGGCCGGTTCTGCCGTGGGGTTAAAGCCGCGACAGCAGGAGCAGCGCGCACTGGATAAACAGCGCAATATCCTGGCTGTCGCCGGGTTGATGCAGGAAGGAATGAGTGCAGACGATGTCTCTGCAGTCTTTGCTGAGCGCATTACCGCGCGTCTGGTGGATTTAAAAACCGGGCAACTGCTGGATAAAGATCCGGCGAAATACAACCAGTCGCTGGCATTAAAAGACCCGCAGATGAGCCTGACGCTGGACGCCTCACAGGATCCGGCTGGCATCAAGCGTCGCAGTAATCTTGCCGAAGTCTATCTCGTGCGCGATGAACAAAAACGGGTGCAGGAAGTGGTAGTGCCTATCTACGGCAACGGTCTGTGGTCGATGATGTACGCCTTTGTGGCGCTTGATACGGATGGTCGCACTGTGAAAGGCATTACGTACTATGACCAGGGCGAAACGCCGGGGCTCGGCGGTGAAGTAGAGAACCCTAACTGGCGGGCACAGTTTGTCGGCAAGAAAGTGCTCGACGATAACGGTCTGCCTGCGCTGAAGGTAATGAAAGGGGCTGCTCGTCCCGGTGACGACTACGCCGTCGACGGGCTTTCCGGTGCCACGCTCACCTCAAAAGGTGTGCAGCACAGTTTTGATTTCTGGATGGGCGAGCTGGGCTTTGGTCCTTTCCTGAAAAACGTACGTGAAGGAGCGCTGAACAATGGCTGATACCGGTGAACTGAAAGAAGTTAAAAAGGTGCTCATTGGCCCGTTGCTCGCTAATAACCCGATCACGCTGCAGGTACTGGGTGTCTGTTCAGCTCTGGCGGTGACGACCAAGCTGGAAACAGCGGTAGTGATGACGTTGGCAGTAACGCTGGTTACCGCGTTTTCCAGCATGTTTATCTCCATGATCCGTCACCACATTCCCAACAGCGTGAGGATCATTGTGCAGATGGCGATCATCGCCTCGCTGGTGATCGTGGTCGATCAGTTACTGCGCGCCTTCGCCTATGAAACCTCAAAACAGCTGTCGGTGTTTGTTGGTCTGATTATCACCAACTGTATCGTGATGGGACGTGCAGAAGCCTACGCCATGAAAATGCCGCCGCTGGCGAGCTTTATGGATGGCATCGGCAACGGCCTTGGTTATGGTGTGATCCTGCTGACCGTGGGGTTCCTTCGTGAGTTGATTGGCAGCGGTAAGCTGTTTGGCATCACGGTGCTGGACACGGTGCAGAACGGTGGCTGGTATCAGCCAAACGGCCTGTTCCTGCTGGCACCCAGCGCATTTTTCATTATCGGTTTGCTGATCTGGCTTATTCGTACTTTGAGACCAGAACAGCAGGAAAAGGAGTAACCGACAATGGCTCATTACCTGAGTTTATTTGTGCGTGCGGTGTTTGTTGAAAACATGGCGCTCGCGTTCTTCCTCGGCATGTGTACGTTCCTTGCCGTGTCCAAAAAGGTGTCGACGGCATTTGGCCTGGGCGTAGCGGTTACCGTGGTGCTCGGCTTATCGGTGCCGATCAACAATCTGGTATACAACTTTGTGCTGCGGGATAGTGCGCTGGTAGAGGGGATCGATCTCAGCTTCCTGAACTTCATCACCTTTATCGGTGTGATTGCGGCGCTGGTGCAAATCCTTGAGATGATCCTCGATAAGTATTTCCCGTCGCTCTACAACGCGCTGGGGATCTTCCTGCCGTTGATCGCGGTGAACTGCGCCATCTTCGGCGGCGTCTCGTTTATGGTTCAGCGTGATTACAACTTCAGTGAATCCGTGGTGTACGGTTTCGGTTCTGGCATTGGCTGGATGCTGGCGATTGTCACCATGGCGGGGATCCGCGAAAAAATGAAATATGCCAACGTGCCTGCAGGCCTGCGTGGCTTAGGGATCACCTTTATCACCACCGGACTGATGGCATTGGGGTTTATGTCCTTCTCCGGTGTGCAGCTATAAGGGCTAACTGATGGAAATTATGCTTGGCGTGGCGATGTTCACGCTGATTGTACTGGTGTTGTCAGGGCTTATTCTGGTGGCACGTGCGAAGCTGGTGAATTCTGGCGACGTGGTGATTGATATTAACGATGAGCCGCAGAACCAGATCCGCACGCCCGCCGGAGATAAACTGTTGAATACGCTCTCCGGCAACGGGATCTTTGTCTCTTCGGCCTGTGGCGGCGGTGGCTCCTGCGGGCAGTGCCGCGTTACGGTGAAAGAGGGCGGAGGAGATATCCTGCCAACCGAACTGGCGCATATCACAAAGCGTGAGGCAAAAGAGGGCTGCCGTCTGGCCTGCCAGGTCGCCGTACGTCAGAACATGAAAATAGAGCTGCCGGAAGAGATCTTTGGCGTTAAAAAATGGGAATGTGAAGTTATCTCTAATGATAACAAAGCCACGTTTATCAAAGAGCTGAAGTTGCGGGTGCCTGAAGGCGAGAGCGTTCCGTTCCGGGCGGGTGGCTATATTCAGATTGAGTGCCCGGAACACACCGTGGCATATGCTGACTTCGATGTCCCGCATGAATACCGGGCCGACTGGGACAAGTTCAATCTTTTCCGCTTTGTGTCGGAAGTGAAAGAGCCAGCGCTTCGTGCTTACTCCATGGCTAACTACCCTGAAGAAAAGGGTATCATCATGCTTAACGTGCGTATCGCCACACCGCCTCCGGCGGTACCGCATGCGCCGCCAGGGATCATGTCATCGTATATCTGGTCTTTAAAGCCGGGCGACAAGGTAACTATCTCCGGTCCCTTTGGTGAGTTCTTTGCGAAAGAGACGGAAGCCGAAATGGTGTTTATCGGTGGTGGCGCAGGTATGGCGCCGATGCGTTCGCACATTTTCGACCAGCTCAAGCGGCTTAGCAGTCAGCGTAAAATCAGCTTCTGGTACGGGGCGCGTTCGCTGCGTGAGATGTTCTACGACGATGAGTTCGAACAGCTGGCGCGTGAAAACCCGAACTTTACCTTCCATGTGGCGCTCTCCGATCCGCAGCCGGAGGATAACTGGACAGGCTATACGGGCTTCATCCACAACGTGCTGTATGAAAACTACCTCAAACAGCATCCTGCGCCGGAAGACTGCGAGTTTTATATGTGTGGCCCGCCAGTAATGAACGCCGCAGTCATTAAGATGCTTAAAGATTTGGGCGTGGAGGATGAGAACATCCTGCTGGACGATTTTGGAGGCTGATGATGCTGACGTTCCTGGCAACCTTTGTGGTATTCGTGCTTGTCATCCTCGGCATGTCGTTAGGCTGGATCATTAAGCGTAAAAGCATCCAGGGGAGTTGCGGCGGTATTTCTTCCATTGGCATGGAAAAAGTCTGTGATTGCCCGGAGCCATGCGATGCCCGGAAAAAAAGAATGGCCCGCGAACAGCAACGTATTATCTAAATTTTTACAGGCCGGGTAAGGCAAAGTCGCCACCCGGCATTTTTACATCTGCTTCTCAATCCTCATTTTTTTTACTGTATACTTATCCAGTGATGAGTGAGGGCTTACTATGCGCAAAATAATCCATGTTGATATGGACTGCTTTTTTGCCGCAGTGGAGATGCGTGACAATCCGGCGCTGCGGGATATTCCCATAGCCATTGGCGGCAGCCGCGTTCAGCGTGGTGTCATCAGCACCGCCAACTACCCTGCGCGTAAATTTGGCGTGCGTAGCGCCATGCCTACCGCAATGGCCCTGAAGCTTTGCCCTCATCTCACTCTTTTGCCCGGTCGCTTTGACGCTTACAAAGAGGCCTCAATTCATATTCGGGAAATCTTCTCCCGCTACACCTCTCGGATAGAACCGCTGTCACTGGACGAAGCCTATCTTGATGTGACCGACAGCGTACACTGCCACGGCTCAGCAACTCTGATGGCACAGGAAATCCGTCAGACCATCTTTAAAGAGTTAAATCTTACCGCGTCGGCAGGAGTCGCTCCGGTGAAATTTCTTGCCAAGATAGC
Organism: Enterobacter sp. P82; assembly: GCF_037053385.1. Classification (NCBI taxonomy): domain Bacteria; kingdom Pseudomonadati; phylum Pseudomonadota; class Gammaproteobacteria; order Enterobacterales; family Enterobacteriaceae; genus Enterobacter; species Enterobacter sp. P82. The sequence goes on along the minus strand of NZ_JBALHX010000001.1, from coordinate 2,628,465 downwards.
CTCCGATTTAAATAAGCCCAACGGTCAGTACGTCATCACGCCGGAAGAGGTGCCTGCGTTCTTAAAAACGCTGCCACTTGGCAAAATCCCTGGTGTGGGGAAAGTATCTGCTGCAAAGCTGGAAAGTATGGGATTACGGACCTGTGAAGATGTGCAGCGAAGCGATCTGGCAATGCTGCTTAAGCGTTTTGGAAAATTTGGGCGCGTGCTGTGGGAGCGCAGCCAGGGGATTGACGATCGCGATGTGAACAGCGAACGGCTACGGAAATCCGTTGGGGTTGAGCGAACGCTGATTGAAGACATTCATGACTGGTCTGAATGCGAAACCATCATTACGGAACAGCTCTATCCTGAGCTGGAGCGACGCTTGCTCAAGGTGAAACCGGATCTGCTCATTGCCCGTCAGGGTATCAAATTAAAATTCAACGACTTCCAGCAGACCACGCAGGAACATGTCTGGCCGCGTCTGAATAAAGAGGATCTCGTTGCGACGGCGAAAAAGGCATGGGAAGAACGAAGAGGAGGGCGAGGGGTGAGGCTGGTGGGATTGCACGTCACGCTGCTGGATCCGCAGTTAGAGCGACAGCTAGTATTAGGGTTGTAGATTGTTTTAATCGTAGGCCCGGTAAGCGAAGCGCCACCGGGCATCAAACGACTAATTACTTAACAGGAATCGCTTTCAGCAGCTCAGTCAGCAGCGTCCAGTAATGACCCACGCTTTCGATATGAACCTGCTCATCCGGAGAGTGTGGCCCGGTAATGGTTGGCCCGATAGAGACCATGTCCATATTCGGATACGGTTTCTTGAACAGACCACATTCCAGACCCGCGTGGATCACCTGAATGTTCGGCGTGCTGTTGAACAGACGCTGATAGGTTTCACGGACCAGAGCCATCACCGGAGAACTTGCATCCGGCTGCCAGCCAGGGTAACTGCCTTTAGCAGATGTTTTCGCACCGGCCAGCGTGCCCAGAGATTCCAGCATGCTCACCACGTACTCTTTGCCTGTGTCGATAAGTGAACGGATCAGGCAGATGATCTCTGCGCTGTCGTCACTCATGGTCACCACGCCCACGTTCAGAGAGGTTTCAACCACGCCTTTGGCCACGTCAGAGTTGCGGATCACGCCGTTTGGCGTCGCGTTCAGCAACTGAACGAAGGTGTCACGAGACTGGGTCGTCAGTGCAGCTTTATCCGTGGATACGGGTTCCAGCACCACGGTCAGGTTCTTCTCTTTGGCTGACAGTTCGTTTTTCAGGATATCCAGATACACGCTGGAGAGTTTTTTCAGCTCGTCAGCTTTTGCTGCCGGGACTGCCACAGTAGTGAATGCTTCGCGCGGGATAGCGTTACGCAGAGTACCGCCGTTGAAATCCACCAGACGCAGATCCAGCTCAGCCGCATGGCCGGCCAGGAAGCGCGCCAGCAGTTTATTGGCGTTGCCCAGACCTAAGTGAATATCACCGCCGGAGTGACCGCCTTTCAGCCCTTTCAGCGTCAGCTTGAAGGTCTGGAAGCCAGCAGGAATCGCTTCGCGTGACAGCGGCAGGGTAGAGATGAAATCAATCCCGCCCGCGCAGCCCATGTAGATCTCGCCTTCTTCTTCTGAGTCGGTGTTGATCAGAATATCTGCCTGCAGCCAGTTCGCCTGCAGACCGAATGCACCGTCCATACCCGCTTCTTCGGTCATGGTCAGCAGCACTTCCAGCGGACCATGTTCAACGCTGTCGTCTGCCAGCACGGCCAGCGCAGAGGCCATACCGATGCCGTTATCCGCACCCAGAGTGGTGCCGCGTGCTTTCACCCAGTCGCCGTCGATATAGGGTTGAATAGGATCTTTGGTGAAGTCGTGAACGGTGTCGTTGTTCTTCTGCGGCACCATGTCCAGGTGCGCCTGCAGTACAACCGGTTTACGGTTTTCCATGCCAGCGGTTGCTGGTTTGCGGATCAGAATGTTACCAACCTGGTCACGTTCAGCATGCAGGCCTTTTTCCTTCGCCCAACCCATAATGTGTTCGGCAAGCTGTTCTTCATGGTAGGAAGGGTGTGGAATGGAACAGATTTTGGCAAAAATATCCCACAGTGGCTGCGGAGATAATTGAGACAGTTCAGACACGATAAGTCTCCTTGTCGATGCACTGCAAACAGGGTTGCAGGTCACAGAGTTAGCAGGTTAATAGTTACCACAAGTCAGACTTGCGAGATGAAACCGAGAATACCACTTTCTCCGCTGGCTGGTAGCATAAAGCATGTAAAAACTCGGGCTCAGGGCGCTAAACACTGGTTTTTAGTGCGTCAGATCTCTATAATCTCGCGCAACCTATTTCCCCCTCGAACACTTTTTAAGCCGTATAAAAACAGGCTGGGACACTTCACATGAGCGAAAAATACGTCGTCACCTGGGACATGTTGCAGATTCACGCCCGCAAACTGGCTGCGCGTCTGATGCCTTCCGAACAGTGGAAAGGCATTATTGCCGTTAGCCGCGGCGGTCTGGTACCGGGGGCGCTGCTGGCTCGTGAGCTGGGTATTCGTCATGTCGATACCGTCTGCATTTCCAGCTATGACCATGACAACCAGCGTGAGCTGAAAGTGCTGAAACGCGCGGAAGGTGACGGTGAAGGTTTCATCGTTATTGATGACCTGGTGGATACCGGTGGTACCGCTGTGGCCATTCGCGAAATGTATCCAAAAGCCCACTTCGTCACTATTTTCGCCAAGCCTGCAGGCCGCCCTCTGGTTGACGATTATGTGATTGATATTCCGCAGGACACCTGGATTGAACAGCCGTGGGATATGGGCGTGGTCTTTGTACCACCTATCTCCGGTCGTTAATTCCGAACCGACATTATTTTAACGCCCGGTGATACCGGGCGTTGTTTTTTTTAGTCTGGCGCGCGTTACAATAGTCTCTATATGACGATTCATGGAGGCAACGTAAATGACGCAGGCGAATCTCACCGAGACTCTCTTCAAACCCCGTTTCAAACACCCCGAAACGTCGACCCTGGTGCGCCGCTTTAATCCGGGGACCATGCCTGCCATCCAGTCTGCATTAGACGGTAAAAACGTGCCTCACTGGTATCGCATGATTAACCGCCTGATGTGGATCTGGCGAGGTATTGACCCCCGTGAAATTCTCGACGTGCAGGCGCGGATCGTGATGAGTGACGCTGAGCGCACCGACAGTGAGCTTTACGATACGGTAGTGGGTTACCGCGGCGGTAACTGGATCTACGAGTGGTCTAAACAGGCTATGCTCTGGCAGCAAAAAGCCAGCCAGGAAGAGGACGCCACGCTCAGCGGCAAGCACTGGCTGCATGCTGCAAACCTCTATGGCATTGCCGCGTATCCGCATTTAAAAGGGGATGAGCTGGCTGAACAGGCCCAGGCGCTGGCGAATCGTGCCTATGAAGAGGCTGCCCAACGCTTGCCGGGGCGGATGCGCGAGCTGGAGTTCACCATTCCTGGCGGGTCGTCCGTTACCGGATTCCTGCATATGCCTGAAGGGGAAGGCCCGTTCCCGACCGTCCTCATGTGCGGTGGGCTGGATTCACTGCAGATCGACTATTACAGCCTTTATGAGCGTTACTTCGCACCAAAAGGGATCGCGATGCTAACGCTTGATATGCCGTCAATTGGCTTCTCATCCAAGTGGAAACTGACTCAGGATTCCAGTTTACTGCACCAGCATGCGCTAAAAGCGCTGGAGAATATTCCGTGGGTGGATCACACCCGTGTTGCTGCATTCGGTTTCCGTTTCGGGGCGAACGTCGCGGTGCGTCTGGCTTACATTGAATCATCCCGCCTGAAAGCCGTTGCCTGTCTTGGCCCGGTCGTTCACGCGTTGCTAAGCGATCCCGCACGTCAGGGTAGCGTACCCGAAATGTATCTGGATGTGCTGGCCAGCCGTCTTGGCATGCATGATGCATCAGACGAAGCGCTACGCGTTGAACTCAATCGTTACTCGTTAAAAACGCAAGGTCTGCTGGGGCGTCGGTGTCCAACACCGATGCTATCGGGTTTCTGGAAAAATGATCCGTTTAGTCCGGAAGAAGAGTCCCGCTTAATCACTTCGTCATCTGCGGATGGTAAATTACTTGAGGTGCCGTTCAGTCCGGTTTATCAGAATTTTGACAAAGCCTTGAAAGAGATCACGCGCTGGATCGCTCAGAGATTGTGTTAATAGATTGCTAAATTTTTCTGGTTTGGTAAAACAGTGGCTTCACAAAAGGAGATCGCAATGACGTTACCGAGTGGACATCCGAAAAGTAGACTGATTAAGAAATTTATGGCTCTTGGCCCGTATATTCGAGAAGAGCAGTGTGAAGAGAATCGCTTTTTTTTCGACTGTCTGGCTGTATGCGTCAACGTGAAGCCTGCACCCGAAAAACGTGAATTCTGGGGCTGGTGGATGGAAATGGAAGCAGAGGAAAAACGTTTTACATATAGCTACCAGTTTGGCCTGTTTAATAAAGACGGCAAATGGCAGGCTACCTCCATTAAAGATCAGGAAGTGATTGACCGCCTGGAATATACCCTGAAAGAGTTCCAGGACAAGGCAAGCGCACTGCTGGCTACTTTGGATCTCAAGTTCGAGCCAGCGGATGATTTCTCCAGCGAAGCGGTGAAGCTGACTGCCTGATGGCTTTCTCTCTTTCCTTGTGGATGAGGGCATCATACCGCATTAATCCCGACCAAAAAAAACCGGCATTAAGCCGGTTTTTTTATTTCTCATAATCAGAACTGGTAAGTCATCCCCAGGGCAACGATGTCATCACTGCTCACACCCAGTTTATTATTGTCATCAATCTGGTTGATTTTATAATCAACAAACGCAGACATATTTTTGTTGAAGTAATAGGTTGCGCCAACATCAATGTATTTCACCAGATCTTCGTCACCAATACCTTCGATATCTTTGCCTTTAGACTGGACATAACCCAGGGACGGACGCAGACCAAAGTCGAACTGATATTGTGCGACAACTTCAAAGTTCTGAGCTTTATTCGCAAAACCACCTGAAATTGGCGTCATATTGCGAGTTTCTGAATACATTGCTGCCAGATAAATATCGTTAGCATCATATTTCAGACCGGTTGCCCACGCTTCTGCTTTGTCGCCCTGACCACGAGTCAGCAGGTTCTGAGCATTGGTACGGTCAGAGTTGGTGTAGGCGCCGCTGATGGCGAAATCGCTGCCACCGAAGTCATACGTCAGAGAAGTACCAAAGCCGTCACCGTTCTGCTTCTTGGCGTCACGGTTTTCGTTTTTACCCTGGTATTGCAGCGTCATATCCAGACCATCAATCGCACCGAAGAAGTCGGTATTACGGTATGTGGCGAGACCGCTTGCACGTTTGGTCATGAAGTTATCGGTCTGCGCGGAAGAGTCACCGCCGAACTCAGGGAACATATCGGTCCAGGCTTCCACGTCATACAGGGCACCCAGGTTACGACCGTAATCCAGTGAGCCGAAGTCTTTCAGTTTCAGACCGGCAAACGCCAGACGTGTTTTCTGAGTAGAATCGCTCTCTGCTTTGTTGCCTGAAAACTCAGCTTCCCAACGGCCATAGCCTGTCAGCTGATCGTTAATCTGTGTTTCGCCTTTAAAACCGAAACGAACATAAGTCTGGTCACCATCTTTGGTGGCATCATCACTGATGTAGTGCATGGCTTTAACTTTGCCGTACACGTCCAGTTTATTACCATCTTTATTATAAACTTCAGCTGCGTGAACAGATGCAGAAGCCACGACGCCCATAACCACTAATGCCAGAGTGCTCTTTTTCATTTTCGATCCTGTCTTATAAACGCGCTAAAAAATTCGCTGGACGATAAGCTCATGCTTAAGTCCCGTGAAAAAACAGGAAGGGTTTTATCGTTCTGGAGTGAAACTTTTATGACAAACTAAGAATAATTTTAAAAAACTGTGATTTATTATTTCAGTAATAAAATTGTCAAACTTTGCCGCTACGCTTCCTGATCCCGAGCAATAAAGTGTTTCGTGATGTGCTATGGCAGTTGGCAACGGGGCTGACTCCTGTTAAAACGTTCGTTTGACATTACTTTCCCTTATCGTTGAACGGCAGAGAATCATGAGTGACAGCCAGACGCTGGTGGTAAAACTCGGTACCAGTGTTTTAACAGGCGGATCGCGCCGCCTAAATCGCGCCCACATTGTTGAGCTTGTACGTCAGTGCGCTCAGTTACATGCCGCAGGGCATCGTATTGTGATTGTAACCTCCGGGGCGATTGCCGCCGGGCGTGAACACCTTGGCTACCCCGAGCTCCCCGCGACGATCGCCTCCAAACAGCTGCTGGCCGCCGTGGGACAAAGCCGACTGATTCAACTCTGGGAACAGTTGTTCTCTATTTATGGTATCCACGTTGGGCAGATGCTGCTGACGCGTGCGGATATGGAAGACAGAGAGCGTTTCCTGAACGCCCGCGATACCCTGCGCGCGTTGCTGGACAATAATATCGTTCCCGTCATTAACGAAAACGATGCCGTTGCCACCGCTGAAATCAAAGTGGGTGACAACGACAACCTCTCAGCGCTGGCCGCGATTCTGGCCGGTGCCGATAAATTACTGCTCCTGACCGATCAGCAGGGTCTGTTTACTGCCGACCCGCGCTCTAACCCTGAAGCCGAACTGATTACCGATGTACACGGCATTGACGATGCGCTTCGCGCCATCGCGGGCGACAGCGTGTCTGGCCTGGGAACCGGCGGCATGGGTACCAAGCTGCAGGCCGCTGATGTAGCGTGCCGCGCCGGTATCGACACCATTATTGCGGCGGGCAGCCGCCCAGGTGTGATTGGCGACGTGATGGAAGGTATCTCCGTTGGCACCCGTTTCCACGCGCAGGAATCCCCGCTGGAAAACCGTAAACGCTGGATATTCGGTGCGCCTCCTGCTGGTGAACTCGTCGTTGATGAAGGGGCGACAGCCGCGATTCTGGAACGAGGGAGTTCATTACTTCCTAAAGGAATTAAAAGCGTGACAGGCAACTTCTCCCGTGGTGAAGTGATCCGCATCCGTAACCTCGAAGGTCGCGATATTGCCCACGGCGTAAGCCGCTATAACAGCGATGCCTTACGCCGCATTGCCGGTCACCACTCGCAGCAGATCGACGCCATCCTCGGCTATGAGTATGGCCCGGTTGCTGTGCATCGCGATGACATGATTATTCGTTAAGGAGCCAGAACATGCTGGAACAAATGGGCGCAGCTGCGAAAGCCGCCTCTTACAAACTGGCGCTCCTTTCCAGCCGCGAGAAAAACCGCGTGCTGGAAAAAATCGCTGATTATCTGGAATCGCAATCCGCTGAGATATTGCGAGCTAATGAACAGGATCTGGCTGAGGCACGTGTAAACGGTCTGAGCGAGGCCATGCTTGACCGCCTGGCGCTGACGCCGGCGCGTCTGAAAGGTATCGCTGATGATGTCCGTCAGGTTTGCAATCTCGCTGACCCGGTTGGGCAGGTGATTGACGGTGGCCTGCTCGACAGCGGTTTACGTCTTGAGCGTCGCCGTGTGCCGCTTGGCGTAATCGGCGTGATTTATGAAGCTCGCCCAAACGTCACCGTTGATGTCGCCTCCCTGTGTTTGAAGACCGGCAACGCCGCCATTCTGCGCGGCGGAAAAGAGACCTGGCGTACCAATGCTGCGACGGTAAAGGTTATTCAGCAGGCGCTGGAAGAGTGTGGTTTACCGGCGGGTGCCGTCCAGGCTATCGAGAGCCCGGACCGCGCGCTAGTGAACGAAATGCTGCGCATGGATAAATACATCGACATGCTGATCCCACGTGGGGGTGCGGGGCTGCACAAGCTCTGCCGCGAGCAGTCGACCATTCCAGTAATTACCGGCGGTATTGGCGTGTGCCATATCGTCGTTGACGACAGTGCTGAGATTGAACCGGCGCTGAAGATTATCGTCAATGCGAAAACCCAGCGTCCAAGCACCTGTAACACCGTGGAAACGCTGCTGGTGCATCAGGGCATTGCGAGCACTTTCCTGCCAGCACTGAGCAAACAGATGGCGCAAAGCGGCGTGACGCTGCACGCTGATGCCGGCGCTCTGGCGCTGTTGAAGGATGGCCCGGCGACTGCGGTTCCAGTAAAAGCTGAGCAGTATGACGATGAATTCCTGTCTCTGGATCTGAATGTGAAGATTGTTGCCGATCTCGACGACGCGATTGCACACATCCGTGAACACGGTACGCAGCACTCTGACGCGATCCTGACGCGCACCCTGCGCAATGCCGATCGCTTCGTGAACGAAGTGGATTCCTCTGCGGTATATGTCAATGCCTCAACGCGCTTCACCGATGGCGGTCAGTTCGGACTGGGCGCAGAGGTGGCTGTCAGCACGCAGAAATTGCACGCGCGCGGCCCGATGGGCCTTGAAGCACTGACCACTTACAAGTGGATCGGCTTTGGTGACGATACGATTCGTGCGTAAATAATCACGGGTGATGCAAAAATAGCCGTTTGATTCAAAAGGGCATTGACGCATCACCCGGATAGATCTAACCTTTTGCCCCGTGGTTACACTCGTAACCGGCCTCTCAGGGCCGATATAGCTCAGTTGGTAGAGCAGCGCATTCGTAATGCGAAGGTCGTAGGTTCGACTCCTATTATCGGCACCATTCATATCAAGTAGTTACGCATCATTTGTACCTTCCTTATTTTCACTGTGGGACATATTTGGGATAGAAGACCCGAAAATAGAGTCAATTTGTCTTGCATGTTCGGTAAGATGATTGGGCGCCAGTCGATATAGCCCTTTGCATAGTCCTCAGTGGCACCGTAATGGCAAATCTGGAACTCTGAGAACTGCTTCACGCCACGCGCTAACGCCTGCATTTCAGCAATCCTCTTCTCTGCCTCTCTTGATTTATCCGCCCAGCGATTTCCAGCCATGAATGCTATTTGACGCTGTGATTCGAGTTCCTCAATGCGCATAGTCATTTCGGAGCAATATTCAAAGTTGCTTATCGCCTTCCGCTCCCACTCGTCGCGCTGCTCACGAAGATATCCGTTCTGGCGCTCTGCGGCTAGGTAATAATTTGAAATAGGCATGCGAACGCTATGAATCCTTCCTCTAAAAGCTCCGATAGTTAGTGCGGTTCTGTAAAGTAAGAAGCCTACTGGATGGAGATACAACATGACGTTCGAAATAATGCGTGCGACGAATATCTGTAGCAATGTATCAGATATGTGCAGGTGTAATGTAAATTTGATGATTCTTGTGATTTTTTGTTTTAGTATAAACTCACTACTTAAAGAGTGATTTTAATGAACTAAATCTATTAATCGTTAGATGCTCCGTAGTGTTTAAAATTATATTTTTTATTTAGGAGTCTGAATGTGAACAGGCAGCAAAAAGATCAAGTTATGGCATTGTTAGAGGTGTTTGATTCCGAAGTCTTTAAAAGGAATGTTGCTGAAAAATATAAGGATAGTGGTGATTACTCAGGGGTTTTAATAGGTGAGTTAAGCTTGGATTCTTATATTTTACTTGTTTGTAAGATATATGCGCATTTCAAACAAGAAATAACAGAAGAGAACTTTGCAACTTTGCCTCTGAACTATAATTTATCTGATGTTGGAAGCGGTAATCTTATCAATGATATCGGATATTTAAATAATTATAATGGTAGCGGGGATTTTCCTAATGCATTGGGTTATGCTTTGAGATTGGCTGCATACCAACGAATTTATGGTTTTTGGGAGTATAATTCAAGAAGGGTTTTAAGCGCGTCAACGAAAAAAATACAAAGCGATAATGAATTAATGGAGGCGAAGAAAATACTCATTGATTCACGTATTTCTGATCTGGATGAGTTGATTCGCAACATATCTAATGAACATGAGCGGCTAGAAAGTTTCAATGAGGAAAGCATTGCTAAAATTAAAACTTTAGAGGCTTCACTGCAAAATATAATGCAGCAAAGCGAAACGATAAATAATCTTTATAACAATGCTACAAATTCTGTGGAAAAAGTTAACACACAACTTACGTTAGCGGAAAGCAAAAAGAATGATTTAGATAAATTGTTTGACAAGGCCTCAAGTGAAATAGATAAAATTAATGTTGATATCTCTGATTATAAAAGTGAGTATGCGAAGATCTCAAAGAAACTCGAATTATTAACAGAGGATTTTGACAAGAAACTAACTTTTGTTGAAGAAAAGCAGAGTTATTTTATTGAAAGGAATTCATATTTAGATGATCTGATAGGTCGTGAGGTTGGTGCATCATTGTTTGAAACTTTTAAACAACGCAAAAATGAATTATCACCTTCGGTTAAATTTTGGCGCTGGACTGTTCCCTGTCTAGCAGTGGCTACAGTTGTATGGATATGGTTATTATTCCATTGGTCTTCCGATGAAGCAATGAGCTATCAATTGCTTATAATCAATTCAATTAAGGCACTACCTGCCATAGGTTTGCTTTTATTTGGAATTGCACAGTACAGCAAAGAGCGAAATTTTCAGGAGGAATATGCTTTTAAATCTGCTGTAGCATTAACATTAAACGCTTATGCTGAACAGTTATTAAGTGATGAGAATAAAGATGCATTAATCTTATCTTCTGTATCTTCAATATATAAATCCCCCATACATCATTCAAAGTTAAAAGTGGAGGATGGAAAAGGAGCTATTGATTCTGTTTCTGAATTGCTAGGAAAGTTCAAGGAAATAAACTTTACAAAGAAATGATTTTTACACATCTAAACATGATGAGGTTTTTATTTCTTGCTAATAGACTATCTAAGTGAGCCTGAATATGATTGATGAACAGAAGATTTTAAAGAGATTTAATTCATTAACAAAGAGTGAAAGGGATGAATTAACCTTAAAATCGCAAGAGGAAGGGTTGCGGCAATTTGATGAATTCAAAAAGTCTTATTTGGTTGGTGAATGCTACTTATGTGGTAAATCTTTCAAGACCATTAGTAAGGATAATCCATGTCTTCATTGGCTACTGAGAAGATGTAAATTCAAGACCAAGTATTTCCCTCAGCTGTATAATAAATACGGGTATATTAATATTGCTGCTTTTTTAAGGTGGTGTGCCAATATGGAAAAACCACTGGTCAATATTAATGATTTACCGCTAGAAATGCCTAAAGGTAAGGTATTATCGAGCACCATCAAATGGAATAATATTGAATGGACGTTTGATTGCTCTGAATCAGATTTTAAGGGACATTCTGGAACGGCGATAGAGTACCCACATTATCATTTTCAAATGAGAATTGATGGTATGCAGTTTATAAATTTTAATTCATTCCACTTACCTTTTAGCAACGATGACTTGTTCGCATTGACAATGAGCCGTAACCATCCTGACAAGTTTACGCATGATTTTGGATCGTTTGGTATGGGGATGGAGGCTGCAATGGAAATTGTCTCAGAAAATCCTGAAATGGCCTTAGATATTATGACTAGATCCGATGATGAAGCTGATGCAACTTATAGTATATCTACCCTGGCAATAGCTGGTGATGGAGAGAAAATTTCAGGGGATTTAATAGCAGAATTGATCGCAGAATCACGAGAAACTAAGGTCCCGTTGAGCAAATTGATGCAGGAGCGTTTGTCAAAGCAAACGACTATCAGAACTATGATTTCTCCTGGTGAAGCCGTTCCGGAGATAGCGAGTCGAACAGAGCATAAAAAATAAGCAATGGTTAAGTGCTTTCATTGAGGGGCATATATGGGGGCACTTTTCATTTTTTTGTTTAAAAGGATAATAGTAATCAATGAGTTACATTGTTATTTCATTCCTATCATCGACACTCACACAACAAAATCCATTAAAAACAATAACTTAAGACGATTTTTACTCTCAAGGTACAATCTTTTTTTAAGGGGTTCTATGTGACCTGCTCCCTGTTGATTAATACACACCGATGTTAGTAATGTCTTCATATTGAACCTTCTGGTGTGTTTTCTCTGGATATTTTCTGTAAAATCATTCTTGCGGGACGTTAATCTGTTAACCTTTTCTTGTCATGACGACTACGTAATAATGGATTCTTAATCGACTCGATGAAGAACTCATCGAGTCGTATTAAAAACAAAGTGAGAACACTGAGGTGGGTTCAGTAGAGGCTATTACTGTTTTAGCAAGCGTGGAAGCTGATTATTCAGTTCAAGCAGGCAGCTATTCATATATTTTTCAGTTTCGCTGACAACTTTCTTATAATTGTTTGCATTCCAGTCGCTCAATGGGGCCTCGACAGGTGTTGGGGCACATTCTGCTACTGTAAATGCAGAGAACATATTCCCGCTTTCCGGGCGTTTATAAAACAGAACTTTATATTTTAGCTGATAAAGCGGTGTTGCAGCATTCGCATCTTTATAGATTAATGCCCAGGTCGCCTTACCAATATACAGTGGTTGTTTATAGAGGTGGCCATTCCCTTTTTCATTCATCCACTGAGTAATATTTTGTTTGGCTTTTGGAATAAACCAGTTGTTTGTTGGGTTCTCCAGGGTTTCGACTGTTGTTCCTTTATAGTTCTCTTTATCAAAATCACTACTGTTGATACTTCCGAGTAATGCACCTACCACCGCGATCCCCATACCAGCCGCTACATGACCCGGAGTCACTTCGCGTAAGTGACTATCGGCCACTCGATTGTTATTCAGCTCTGGAATGGCGGACACGCTGTAAATTTCAATTGAGCTACCATTTGCCGCCTTTACAGTGTCTGGTTTTACCGACCCTGCGCAGCCAGCAAGAATTAAAGATGCGGATACCATTGCTAAAAGACGTACTTTCATTTTATCTCCATATAATAATTTAACTTAAATGGCCGTGTCGATTATCTGTGCCAGATATATCAGCTGATTTAACAAAGGGCTCTGTTCAGCCATGTAAGGTGTGCTGACGTATTTTCATATTGAGTATCGACTTGCCCGTTAATTACTTGAGTCATGTAGTCATATTTCTTTGACGGGCATCAAATTTGCTGGTGATATTAGTAACCACCGCTGTGTCTCAGCAATCCGCCCTGGTACCACCAGTAGAAAGCCTTTGGCAAGAGAAGCCAACGGTTGCGGGTTAACGATTACCCCGTCTCCAGCATCGTGAAGCTCACAATCCTCGCTTTTCCCAGCTCTTTTGCCTGGTACAGGGCCACATCCGCCGCGCGCAGTATATTACTGGCGATCATCCCGGCATCAGCTGCGGCGCGTATGGTAAAGTCACGTTCCCCGATAGCCGCATTCTGCGCACCACCAAAACGCGCCATCCGCGTGGCTATATGCAGGGGCGTTATATGAAAAGCCTGCTCAATGTGGAGCAGGTCAATAAACCGTTTGAATTTTTCATGAACCGATTCCGTCTGCCGGAAGTGGCCCCGTGGGCTGAATTTACGCAATATACGGGGTTGTCGGAGACGGTGATTCGTCAGCCGCTTGATGAGGCCATTGCTCAGGGGGATCTGACCGAGAGTGAGACGCACTGGCAGATCACCCAGCACGGAAAACTGTTTTTAAACTTGCTGCCTGTACTGTTTCTCACCGAATAAGATCCTAAGTGCATTTGCCGGATAAAGCCATCCGGCAAACTGCCTGAAAGCGCTGCGCTTATCAGACCTAAAAGTAAAAGTGGTAAGCGCAGCCGCCTTCAGCGATTAAAACTGATTAAACATTGTCTGGATCTGCTTCGGATCTTTAGTCTGCGTCAGCGCCAGTTGCAGCAGTACGCGTGCCTTCTGTGGGTTCAGGGAACCAGAGGCAACGAAACCGTACTTCGCATCATCGATTTCAGCATCCTGCGTGGTTGAACCCGTCGGTACGCGGGAAGAACGCACCACAACAGTCCCTTTGTGCGCTGCAGTTGCCAGCGTATCGAAGACTGTTTTGTACAGGTTGCCGTTACCCACACCCGCGCTCACAATCCCATCATAACCGGCATCCACCAGCGCTTTTGCCGGCAGATCTGAAGCATTCGCGTAGTTATAGACGATACCGACCTTCGGCAGTTCATTCAGTTTAGAAACGTCGAACGGCGTGGAGGTGGTGTGCTTACGCGCAGGCGTACGCTGGTAGTCGATTTTACCGTTATGAATGTAGCCCAGCGGTCCGTAGTTTACGGATTTGAAGGTCGCAACATCGGTGGTGCTGGTTTTGGTCACGTCGCGCCCGTCAAGCACGGTGTCATTCATCACCACCAGCACGCCACGGCTGGCAGAGGCTTTATCTGCTGCGGTCACCACCGCGTTATAGAGGTTGAACGGACCGTCCGCGCTCATCCCGGTAGACGGACGCATTGCGCCAACCAACACCACTGGCTTGTTGCACTTAACGGTTAGATCGAGGAAGTAAGCGGTCTCTTCCATGGTGTCTGTACCGTGGGTAATCACGAAGCCGTCGGTGCTGTCACACTCGTTATTGATCTTTTTCGCCAGGGTTAACCAGACGTCGTCGTTCATATCCTGCGAACCGATATTGACGACCTGCTCACCCTTAACGTTAGCGATATCCTTAAGTTGAGGAACGGCTTTGACCAGATTCTCTACGCCAACTTTGCCCGCCGTATAGTTAGATTTGGTTGCGGAGTCACCGCCACCGGCAATCGTCCCGCCGGTCGCTAAAATGGTGATGTTCGGTAAGGCGAGCGCTGCACCGCTGAAACCCATTACCAGTGCTGCCAGTGCCGTTTTCCTGAAAAACTCCATGTTATTTCTCCAGTTACGTGAATTTATCGCATTATCCCCACCTCTTAGCTGAATAATGTGATTTCATCCAATTAACCAGACAAATGTATTTTTTAGATTGTTAAATTTAGAGGTGGATGTCGCTTCTACCCGGACTACCAGCAAAATCGCCGTTGCTACGTTTCTGAAAAACCTGCCAGTTCTTCGCCAGGATGGACCGCTTCTGCGCAGACTACTGCGGGGGTATCTGGAATTTTTACACACTGAGTAACGGCGGTGCGTTTATGGCTCCGGAAACAAATGGAGATACCGATGAGAAGTTGGCGCTGTTTAACACAATGAACGGCAATGGCGCAGAGATTACCAGTGAAGCTGCAGGGATAGTCGCCTGTCTGATGGCTTACAGCCACCACGCTTGTCGTACTTTTCATTGTAATGTCACTCTGCTGTACGGTGAGCGCTGGCAGATTCAGGGAGGGGATACTATGTCAAAAGCCAACAATGCAGCAACGACGAAGCGCAAGAGGAAATCAAATTAGCGCGAGCGGCTAACAACATATTTTAACCTACCGATCACGGCGCTAAATAGTTTGTATTGTTAGTAATCTAATAAATTGTACAAACATCATGTGATCGTTAACCTTCAATGGCCGAAACGGCCTGGCACCACCCAGAAGACAATAAAGGGGATAGAGTCTGCCGAAAAGTTTCGGCTGGATTGCTATAAAGTTCATCAGTATGATTGCTGGCACAATCAGTGATTGAGAAACAACTTCTGAGTGATAAAGGACGATACGAGATGAAAGTGACTGATGAGGCGTTGTTACGTTCAGGGTTTACACCATCGGATTTGCAGAAGATAAAAAACAATGTTGAAAGCTATGGTGGAACGTTGGGGGAAGCGATTCAGGATCTGGCTAATCGATTCAGGGTTGTTTTATGGATAACATCGGTATGTCTGATGGTTTTTATCATTTTAGTGTTGTTTTCTGCGAAAGAAACCGTCGTAGGCGGTGGGATATCAATTCTGATCGCAATAGTCATCGTTGCATTTATTCAGCCGCCAGTCCTTTCTTACAAATCCTGGCGGTTCTGGAGAAAATTCAGAGGCTAATGGTTCGATGTGTCAGTAGAAAGCAGGTCAAATATTACTTTGGCCTTAAGTCCATACCCGACTATTTTCATTGTTAATTTTGGACGGCTCATCGTATCGACTTTTCGATAGAAATCACGGGGCATCCATTTAAATAGCCTCCATGCTTCGGGTCTTCTGGCTAATCCAAAGATGCTATATACACTTGCAGTTAACGTAATGGCGTTATAAGTCGCAAGCCCTGCTTCAGGCTTGAAACCCATAAATTGGGCCGCTTCCATAGTGCCATCAGCCACAAATCCCTCTGTTTTATATTGTTTTCCATATATACCAGGAATAATTTCTTTTGACAGACCGTTAATGCCATCTGTGACAAGGATAGCCCCTGCCAGCATACCTAAAGGTGTCATTGTAGCGACCATCAACGCACCGCCAGCAATTGCCATTCCAGAAACCACAATGTGAATAACTGAAATCATGTAGCCGACGATTTTATTATTTTCCTTAACAAACTCGACCTTCGCGTAAAGCTGTGCGGACCTGGTTCTTAACAGACGCTCTTGTTCAAGCAGGTTGTCTGTTTCAGCACGCAGATTTTTGATGCATACGATACATTCTTCATCGGTTTTAGCCCGTCGCGCTGTTTCAAATTCTTTCTCTACAACCTGTTTTATCTCTCCAACAAACTTGATACGTGTTATCCCATCTTGCAAATAGAATGCTGATAACCGATTTGCTGTTTCGACGAGTTTCCGGGCTTCCAGATTCACCATGGTATCTGACCATGTTCTGTTCCAGCCCCTGTTGAGCAGTGCGATATCCATTAAAGACTCCTTCCCAAAATGTATCTGGTTATTTTACGTGCAATAAGGTCGAAGACAACAGGCAATGCTTTCCCAACGTCTGATTTTAGCGGAACTGTAGTGGCACACTGAATTTGGCCACCTGAACAGAGGTGATTTGCTCACCTAAGAACAACACCTGTGCTCCAGTGAAAAGAAGAAATTTCAGCGCAGAGTTTAAACGTGTATCCGCTCACATGGCCCTTGACCAGTACTGGACCGTAGCAGCGGTCATGAAAGAGCAGGGCTATGAGTTGTCAGTATCTCACCTGTAAGCACCCGTTTTAGTACGGCTTTCCCTATATACGAACAATCACTGCAGTTTCCCCTGACGCTGTGAAGTCGGAGAGGCAGGCATCGGCTGGAACTCCGCATCAGGTATTACCCATTTTGGTAGCTGATGGGACTCTCCTGCTGTGAGATAATGCGTACGCAAACGGTTTCGTACCGTTTTCGACACATATATCTTGATGGAATTGATGCCTGGTTTTTTCATTCTGGACGCCGCCGTTCCCTGACGAGGCGTCTTTTTTTCCGTTACTAAAGCGTGAACGGATAATGAAAAAGTGCTGTGTAAGGCAGGAGAAAACGCTAAATCTGATTTAGCCGTTTTTGATTTTTAGGTCGACTTGAGATTGAGGTTTTCCGAACAGATACCCCTGCAGCAGATCGCAACCCAGAACCTGAAGACGTTCCAGTTGTTCTTCGGTTTCAACGCCTTCGGCAATGACCTTCATATTGAGGCTCTTTGCCATACCCGCAATGAGCTTGACGATATTAAGAGCATCCTCTTTCGTAGATATAGAATTCACAAAGGATTTATCGATTTTTATTTTATCGAAATTAAGCTCACTGAGCCTTGATAGTGAAGAATATCCTGTCCCAAAATCATCAATGGAAATTTTCACACCCGTAGTTCTTAGTTTTTTGAGTATATTTATTGGGGCATTGATGTCCGTGAAGAGTGACGACTCAGTTACCTCTAACTCAAGACGGTTAGGCGGTAAACCCGTTTCTTTCAGGACAGACTGTACCATCGCAGTAAACGATTTGCTGCTCAACTGAACAGGCGAGACATTCACGGAAATCCTTGCCGGAACCGCCCATGAGGCGGCTTCTCTGCAGGCAAGTTCAAGCACATATTTACCAATTTCGTTAATCATTCCTGTTTTTTCAGCGACAGAAATAAAGTAATCAGGTGACAGAATTCCTTTTGCAGGGTGTATCCAGCGAATCAACGCTTCATAGCCGTAAATTTCCTTGCTGAATGAATCGACAATAGGCTGGTAATAAACAACGAACTCATTGTTTTCTAATGCCAATACCATATCATGTTCAAGGGTTCTGCTTTCAAGCAGCTTTTGTAGCATCCGTTGGCGGAAGACTTTTATTTGTTGCGGGCCTTCTTTTTTGGCTTCATAGAGCGCCAGATCGGCAAATTTATAGAGATAATCAGAGCGTCGTTCATTGTCTGATAAGACGATACCCACACAGGTGGCAATTTTTATCAGTTGATTGTTAATCGTATAGGGCTGGCTAATCTCATCGCAGATTTCTTTGGCTCGTGAGAGTGCTGCTGTTTCGATTAAACCGCTGGACAGAAGCGCAAACTCGTCTCCGCCCAGACGGTAAAATGTCTCTGAATCGCAACTCATTGAAGTCAGACGACGGGATACCTGACGTAACAGTAAATCGCCAGTATCATGGCCGTAGGTATCGTTAACCTCTTTAAACCGGTCTAAATCAAATAACATTACCGTTACAGGGATATGGTTTTTATCTGCCTGAAGATTAATTTTGTTGAGATCGTCCCAGAAGTAAAGTCGGTTTTTCATCCCGGTTAGGGAATCATGGTAGACATCATATTCCAGCTTCGCATTCTGAATTTGCAGTGTTTCTTTTGATAACTGGAGTTCTTCCGCAAGGCTTTTAACCTGCATATGTGCTTTGAGAATATTTTTGTTCTGATAAATCATTAAAAACCCCAGGATGAAACTTAATATCACCAGGAGCAATGAAAGTGCAGAGTAAATATAATAAAGAATCTGTATTTTATAGTTCGATTCATTAACCGTGTTAATGTCTTTTGTTAATGCTGTTGCAGAAAGTTGACTCAGTGGCGCATCGAGCATATGCATATTTTTCAGGTATGCCTGTAACTCAGGATGGCTCATTTTTTCAAGATTACCATCCAGATAGTTCAGTATTTGCTCTAAGCGTGAAGCGAGTTCCTGGTGCGCTTTATCACTGTCAATATAGCGACCTAAATCCCCCCCTTTCATTAAATCGCCCTGGCTCAGCATAATTTCAAGGCGCATGCGGACCTGGTCTATCGTAACGTCATCGGTATCGGTTGCGTATAGACCAAGCCATGATTCAAAACGGTAATACTCAGATACCAGTTGGGCCACCGACCAGGACTCAGTGTATTGAGTCAGTTTTTGCAACTCCTGCTGACGATCATAAACAAGGTATGCAATATATCCTGTCGTGATAAAAAGAGAAAAAATGATACCAACCAGTATCCTGTTCATTATGTTCTCCTGAACTACTACTCAATCTTCATTTTGCTAACCTGCCATGCTGATCGTGAGTAATAAATCTGATTATTCAACTCAGGAAGACTGTCATAGGGGTATACAATGAATGATGGACCTTTATCGCGGATGCGCATATATTCGCCATTGACCTTTAAGGCAAGTATGGCGTTGTATTTTTTGAAGTCACTGAGTGGGATGATGGTAGAGTAATCATTGAGCGCGATAACATTAATGTTTGACCCCTTCGCACCCACATAATCCATGAGTTTACTCATTGGAACACCCTCAAACTTAGTGCGGCCATTATACCAAGGGGATGTTGTCTCAAAACTCACCATACCCAGTTTTTCAAGGCTGGCGAGATCAAACACTGCTTTTCCATTTTCATTGGTATTTTCTATATTACCGTAAATCGTTAAAATGGGTTTACCGACTGGTTTTGGCAGGTCGCCAGCCCAGGTTACACTCTGCACCAGACAGCATAACAGCAGTAGCATTAATCGCATTTTGACCTCCACTTTTTACCAGAAGTATATGAATTATAATTTAGATATCACACGAGTTGATATATTTTGTTGGGGAGTAAGGGATTTTATCGTTTTTATTGATGTAAACTCATTTTAATCAATGAGTTAAGTGTGGTGGGTGACAGGGTGTTTGATACTCGAACGACGCTTAAGTTTTTGATAAAAGCTAAAATTGCGGCATAAATACTCTTTTGTCTAAAAATTAATCACTTTATTTGATTGATATTATCTTCCACGACAATCGTGGGGGCAGTGGCTTTTTGGAGCGCGAATTTGCAGACTAAATACGCGCCCCCGGTAGTGTCCGTTGTTTCAGGATGACGATGATAAGCGAGGATACGAACATTCCGTTTGTGCGTGTTCCATACCGCTTTCTTTACTTCATGTCATTCTGGATGGCTGACGCTGACTTACCCCCTTTCGCCATGCTGGCAAACACTGCGTCCCGGTAGATCCATGCATGAACAAGTGCGGCAGAGAGATGGACCAGCACCACAGCAAAAAGCAACTTTGCCAGAAGGCTATGGGCGTCGTGACACCAGGCATACAGTGCTGGACTGGTCGGGGCAATCGACGGCAGGTTGACGCCATCAAACATCACAATCGGCAGGCCCGCTGCCGACAGTTGCGCCCAACCCAGCAGTGGCATTGCCAGCATTAACCCATACAGCATCCAGTGTGATACCTTTGCTGCAAGTACCTGCCAGACGGGCAAATCGGCAGGAAGTGGGGGCGTCCGGCTAAGGAGCCGGTTGACCAGACGAACCAGTGCCAGCAGTAAAATGGCGATACCCAGCGGCCGGTGCAGGTCGATTAACCAAATCCGATGATCTAACGACGTCATCATCGCGGCACCGATGAAAAGCATGGCCAGGATCATCACTGCCATCAGCCAGTGTAGGCTTCGCGCCAGGGTATTGAAATGCTGCGGCGCGTGCTCTCGCATATCTTTATTCGGGCTCATTTTACCTCCTTCTTTTGCACGGCTTCGGTGGCCTTGCCGTAGCCGATTTCCCGCTCACGGCGACTGAAAGAGTGGGAGTAGGCAGCGGAACGTGCGTTTAATATGGGATCATCAGACACCGCAACGCCTGCCGGAACGATCGAAGGGTCAAAGTTAACGTCTCGGCACGCCCCCTCGGATTGTGCTTCGACACGCGTCACTTCCAGCGTGCCGGCTACCCTCTGTTTGCGATCATCCGGCCATGGTTGGGAAGGATCATCCACCGGATCGCCCGGATGTGCGAGCTGCAAAACGTAATCCCAGTAGAGTGGCTTCTGCGCAAGGCGCTGACGCAGGTTTTCAAACAGAAAGTTGTCATCGGCTTTCTGTCGTTGTTCATCGCTTATCGAAAGAAAGGGCTCGTGTGGACGCATCATCCAGCGAACGGCTTGACGATCCCCCAGTGCATTCACAAGGTAAAAGGCGTTAATGCTGTAAAACGTCGCGCCCGCGAAGCTGCCGGGCGCGGGTTTTTGTGCCGCCCATTTAAGGTATTTCTCCGCCTCCGGGTACGCTTTCAAAAAGTCTGCGAGACGCTGTGGATCCGGTTTGCCGGTGGCCGCATCAACGGCCGTGGCTTTTCGCAAGGCCAGAAAACCTTCCGGGTTGTGTGTGGCGAAGAAAGGCTCGTTGTTCATCGCCATCCGCCATTGTTGCTTGTCATCCGTTTTCAGCAACAGCGCCATGCTCAGGGTTTTGGTTGTGCTATCCGGGGCATGGGGATCGCCAGTACCAATTGAGAATCGGCCTACCACGGGGATTTCCGGCTGCGAGAAGAGCCGGGAGATTGACAGAGAAACCGCTGAGCCGTTTGGCACAAAGGTGCCGGCAAAGCAGATGCCTTTGCCATGCGCACGGCGAAAGCCTGGCGGAAAGGGTTTCGGTGTTTCATCCACCAGTGCCTGGCTGACCGTGCGTGACCCAAGCCAGCCCGCTGTCCATGCAAAAGCAGATGCCAGTGTACCGGCGACAACGGCGATCGATGCCAGAGCGCCCCAGGTTTTTTTGGATCTCAAATCCAGTTTCGACATAGACGTTTTTCCATAACAAAATATCATCACATGTCATGCACAATGTATTGCGCGTAACATGTGTTAATGCAGTGGCGAATATGGCTCGAGTATATGAGTTAAGGGGCGTAAAGAAAGAATATCACGAAAAATTTAAAACTTTCCGCTGTCAAAAAGAGCGGATCACTCATTGTGCCGGAAGTTGTGACCGAGTCGGTTACCCACCGAGAAATAGTGGCGAAATATGTAGTAGAGGGGGTTCCATTTCTCCACATTAAATTTTACTCCTCTCTGAGTAAGAATTAATAATGCCTCAGATATGTGGACGCAGGTTATCGTGGCATCAACGGACACCAGGCTTCCCTGCGAACCAGCCAGAGGAGTTATTCCGCAAACCTTAGCCTCTATTTGTACAGGGCACTCTTTAATTCTCAATGAGTTAATCGTCACTGCCTTCTCTTTATTAAAATTACCACAGCTAAACTTGTCCTGTTCAAATACATATCCCATCTTTTTCTTCCATTCGGGTAGATCTGTTTTTCCCGTTTTATTTGCTATAGCCTCAATGTTCGGCCATAACCTGCTATCCGGGATGTTCAGAACAATATCGGGGTTATCCTTGATATTTTCATAACACTTTCCGGATGTGCCAAGCCCGAATACGATATTTCGGTCAAGGATCCACCACGACGAAACCGGGCTCAGGTTGGTTGAACCGTCAGGATTTTGGCTGGAGATAATGGCGACCGGTGTACCAAAATATAAAGAAGCAAAATCGACCTGCTGGGTTTTCATTTTATCATCCTCTGATTAGCGGAGACCCAGTCTACGTTGTGCAAACGTGCGTTACTTCGGTGAAGCACGAAGTAACGCACGCGACCTGAACGTCCCCGGCGAGAAGGCGCAGGGTGAGGTAAATGGGCTGTGTTTTTTCTTCTGCGATGGCAGAAAATGTAAATAATGAACAGAAGGGAGTATGCGATATTATCGATGAGATCGTCAGTTAACGGTTTCAATCTGTGTCTGAATAATTGCCTGATTTAGGACGCTTCTTCCACTGGGAAGCGTCCACTTTTTATATATTGAAAAATATATTTCTGATATAAGCAACGCTTTTCCTGAACAGAAATCCTGGTTTTTCGTCCTTCAAATGTTCTCTTTTATTTGACGCTCACATCCCTGTGCTGAATAACGATTAATGCCCTACAGATGCGGCATCAACAACGCGTGAAGGTTTCGGTGCTAATGCAATCGCAAATGCAGCGATAAAAAAAATGATGCCGATCGACATCATCAGATTATTGGTCGAAAGCATCATGCTTTGGCTGTTGACCATCTTGTCAAAAAGCTCGCGAACAAATTGTCCACTTTGCTGAGGAGCTGAACTAATGTAATGCGAAAGATCGCCAGTAGGGTCGACGACGGATGCCAGCTTGTCATGTGCTATATATCGCTGATCCTGCCAGGATGTGGTCACGAGTGATGTGGCAAATGCACCCGATAACGTTCGAACAAAGTTCATTAACCCCGCTGCTGAAGGCATTTCCGATTCATCTACAGAGCCCATTGCAAGCCCCGTAATCGGGACATAATACAATGGCATACCAACGCCCATGAATAACAAAGGTACACAGATGGACCAGTAGTCCATATCGGTCGTCGCATAGGACCGCCAGAAGGTGTCGAGACCTAGCCAGGCGCAGCCAAAGAAGATAAGAATGCGCGGATCGATTTTGTTGGAAAGGTTAGCGGCAACCGGAGAAAATACCACCTGAAGAAGTCCGCCCCAGGCAACCACAATACCTGCCCATGTTGTTGTATATCCTAAGTTGTATTGTAGCCACAAAGGCGTGAGGACATTCAGACCAAAAAAACATCCAAATGCGAGTGCGAGAACAAACATGCTGGCCGAAAAACCACGATGGCGAAAAACTCTGATATCAACGATCGGATGTTCAGCGGTTAGCTCCCAGATACAGAAACTTAAAAAGCCAACACAGGCAACAATCGCCAGAACACATATTTCTTCTGAGGCAAACCAGTCAAGGTCTTTCCCTTCATCCAGCATGATCTGCAGCGCGCCAACCCAGATAACCAATAAAATAAATCCAACGATATCTATAGCGTTATTAATCAGTTTATCTTCGAAGACTTTCAATACTGACCACGCAACTAATGAAAAAGCGATTGCCATTGGAACGTTGATGATAAACACCCACGACCAGCTGTAATGATCGCAAATCCATCCCCCGAGAACAGGGCCTATTACGGGGGCCAGCAATGTTGTCATTGCCCATAATCCCGTTGCCTGCATGGATTTTTCTTTAGGGAAAATACGCAGCAGTAACGTTTGTGATAAGGCCATCAGCGGGCCGCCTGCCATTCCCTGAAAAACCCTCATCAGCAGCAGCATTCCCAGCGAAGTGGAAAGGCCACAAAGCAAAGAAAAAATACCAAACATGAACACAGAAACGGAGAAAACGCGCACGCCGCCGAACCGTGTTGTTAACCATCCTGATAGCGGTACCGTGATGGCTTCAGCAACGGCATAGGCCGTGATGATCCATGTTCCCTGGCTGGTTCCTGCGCCCAGGGCACCAGCCATGTTGGGTTGATTGACGTTTGCAATGGCCATATTGAGCACAGCTAAAAAGTTCGCCATTGCAAGCACCAGGGCACCAATCCATAACATACCGCCTTTCAGCGAAGGAGGCTGATTATCGATAACTAATGTAGACATGGACTGGTTTCCGTTATTCACTTTTTAAATTAACTGTCGCTTTCATGGACAACCCAACCCGCAGCGGATGTGCTGCAAGCTCGTCAGCATTGAGTTTGATGCGCACGGGCAAACGCTGTACGACCTTAATCCAGTTACCCGTTGCGTTCTGCGCAGGAATAATTGAAAACGCGGCGCCAGTGCCACCATCAAATCCTTCTACTGTTCCATGGAAAGGCACGTTATCGCCATACAGGTCGCTCACCAGTTCGACTTTCTGTCCCACTTTCACATGCTGGAGCTGAACTTCTTTGAAGTTGGCATTGACATGAATTTGCTGCACCGGCACCACAGACAATAACGGTGTGGAAGGCTGGACACGTTGTCCAAGCTCGACCTGGCGACGCGCAACCACACCATCAACTGGCGAACGGATCACGGTTCTTTCCAGATCCAGTCTGGCTTGATCGCGCTTCGCTCTTGCGAGAGCAACTTCAGGGTTGGTCTCGGTATTTGCATCCTCAATCATCACGGCATTCGCCTGTCTTGCGCCCACAGCCGCCTGTTTCGCGGCATCTGCTTGCGCCACAGCGGCTTTCGCGGCATTCAGGTTTGCCAGTGCGGAAGCATAAACGTTTTGGATTCGTGTCAGTTCGTCGCCTGAAATCGCGCCTGTCTGCATTAACGCTTCGCGTCGCTTGAGGTCAACCGTCGCGCGCTGGAAGTCAGCGTTTGCGGCATCAACCTGGGCCAGCAGACGTTTTTGCTCTTTTTCATTCGCCACAACTTCTGCGCCGAGTTTTGTATCAGTGGCCTTATATCCATTCACCCGCCGAATGGACAGGTTCAGGTTTGCTTCCGCCTGATTAAGGGCTAACTCTGCGTCGGTGGGATCCAACTGGATCAGAACATCGCCTTTTTTTACCACCTGAGAATCCGTCACCAGGATGGCACTTACTGTGCCGGTGATTGCAGAAGAGAGTTGAGCGGACTCGACATCGGTATAGGCGTTATCGGTTTCAACATATCGGGAACCCACTAATTCCCAATATGCGAACGAGCCTGCACCAGCAAGCGCGATACTGAATGCAAGATAAGAGAACAGGCGTTTTCTTTTTGTCTTTTTGATCTCGGATGATTCAATATTTTGATTTTCTATAGCTGCAGAATGACTCATTTTATTTCCTTTCTTTCCACTATTTAGTTATTAACCTGGTATTAAAAATTACTGTTTGCTCGAGGTATATCCACCGCCCAATGCACGCGCTAATGCGACGTCAATGGTAAAGGCGCGAGAATTAACATCGGCTAATTTTCTTCGGGCAGCGACCAGTTCATCTTCCGAGGACAAGACGTCCAGATAATCAGCAACCTTTCCTTCATATCTTTGTTTGGTGAGTGAATAAGCCTTTTCTGCCGATATGACTGCACCCTGAGAATAAAGCCCCTCGTCTTTAAGAGAGGCTCTGCTGGTGAGTGCATCGCTCACTTCCCGAAGAGCATTCGCTAACGTGTCGTTATAAACTTGCACCGCAATGTCATATTCACCGTTGGCGTATTTCAAATCACCCTGTAGCTTCTGCGTATTAAATATTGGTAACGATATGGCCGGGCCAAAACTGCCAATGGCTGAGCCACTCCGGGTAAGGTTGTTAATACCCAATGACTGTAACCCGGCAAAGGCAACCAGATTAACGCTGGGGTAAAAACCGGCTTTTTTCTGCTTAATTTGCTCTGCTGCAGCCTCTGCGCGTAAGCGTGCCGCGACAATATCAGGACGCCGACCAATCAGATCCAGCGCAATATTGGGAGGAAGTTCCTCATGCGATAAAAGTGTTGCCTTAGGTGCGCTTATTGCCAGCGCTCTGTCAGGCCCGTCACCGATCAGTGCAGCTAGCTCATGTTTTTTGATCGCAATAGCTTCATCTATTGCCACCAGGTTTGCTTTTGCGTTGAGTTGACGCGTCTCGACCTGTTGAAGACTGGATAAATCTTCAAGCCCCGCGTCATGTCGTTGCTGGAACAACGCAAGTGTATTGGTTCGTATCGTGAGGGTATCGTTAAGCGTTTCGCGAACGGTGTATAAATGCGCCAACTCCGCGTAAACGGTAACAATAGACGAAGAGAGCACCAGTCTTGTTTGTGCTTCTTCCGCTACCGCCGCCATTTCACCTGATGTTGCAGCCGCGAGCGCAGCGCGGTTTTTACCCCAAAAATCGATTTCCCAGCTCATATCAAGCGTGGTGCGCCCATAGCTGTTCCAGTTTTGAGGCGTTGCGCTTTCAGGCGTCACATAGTTGTAACTCATTTTGTCCCGCATAAAGCTGGCGTTTGCGGTGACCTCAGGGAAAAGTGATCCGCTTGCACTTTGTGTCATCGCCTGCGCTTGTTTCACGCGAGCTTCGGCGATGTTAAGCGTGGGGGAATTTTTAAGCGCGTCATCAATCAGCCCGTTGAGCTGCCCATCACCGTATTTCTTCCACCAGTCATCTTTCGGCCACTGGCCGTTCTGATGGGGAAAACTTTGATCGCTTTTAAGTTGTGTGACCGTCTTCACAGGAGGAGGAGGGGCAAGATCGGGGATCATGGCGCATCCGCTCATACTGATGGCGGAAATGACAACACAGCTCATCACTATCCTGGACCGGGTTAAGCCGGAAATACGACACGTCGGGAGTGTCTCCTGAAAACCTTTCATCAGTACGCTCATCATGCTGTTCATAGAGTAGTCCAAATACAGTACCGTACAGTACGGTACACTTTATATCTTGACTTCTGATTACCGTCAAATGAAAATGTACTCGTCAGTACGATTACAAACCCTACTAACAGACGTGATTCCGAAATCAGATAACAAAAGTGTTGGTCAACGGCCAAACACCTAAACTACAGAGGAAACATATGGATAAAAGAGCGCTTAAACGGCAACAGATTCTGGAAGTTGCATCCGGACTGTTCCGACAAAAAGGATTTGATGCCACGTCTATCTCAGAGATTAACGCGATTGTGGGTGGCTCAAAATCGACAATTTACAGTCACTTTTCTTCGAAAGAAGAACTATTTGTAGAATGCATGTCTTCTGAAACAGAACAGTATATTAAGAGCATGACTATCGAAACTGCAGGGCAGGTGCGCCTTTTCAGAAAATCACCGCAACTGGTCATCGAGCAATTTGCCGTTGCCTTTTTACGTTATATTTGCTCCCCGGATATTGTGGATTTGCAAAGATTAATGATTTCTGAGGCCGGAAGGTCGGGTATCGGAGAATTATATTATGCGCGAATGCAAAAACTGCGTTCAAATGTATCAGCGCTTTTTACCGATTTAATGAATCAAAACATCTTAAGAAAAGATGATCCTGTGCTGGCCGCTGAGTATTTCCGTTCTCTTCTCCAGGCCGACATACTGGAACCCTTGCTTTTAAAAGCAAGGAAGGACCAACCTGACGAAAGTGAAATTGTCATGAAAGCGCAGGCCTCCGTTAATGCGTTTATGAAACTGTATGGACCTGAAAAAAACGAGGATGTTGCAAAGACATCTTTCTAAAATACAGTAAGCGTTCTTTCACCCTATTATTAGGGTGATTTTCTTTTGGGAAATATTTATTTTCAATTGTCATTGTATGACTTTGCCAGCGGCCTTCTTGTAAATAAAATTTCGTGGATACTTATGTGTATTAAATTTACTCTTTTAAAAGATCGTGAAGCTGTAATTAAGTCCCTTACTCACTGGATTGACTCGAATTTATACAGGCCTATTACCGTTTTAGATGTGGCACGGAAATCCGGTTATTCATTGGCTTATATTCAACGAAACTTTCGCCAGGAGTGTGGCATAAGTATAGGTCTCTATATCCGAAGCAGGAAACTTGAAAAAGCCGCGCATATGCTCAGACATACGCAGCTTTCTGTTTCAGATATATTCACGATGTTAGGCTACGAGGAGCCATCAACGTTCAGCAGAGCGTTCTCGAATCAATATGGACTTTCCCCAACCAAATATCGTGAGCTGGCAAAAAAAAGTCATTACCTGAATGGATTGTCGATGCTGATTACTGAAGTGACACGCGACTAATCCTTTGAGGCACTGAGCGGTAAGCGCCATAAATCATAGCGTTCCTCTCCAGATTTAACGGCTCCCGCGAAGTGGTCATTGAGGCGACTCGAGGTAAATATCAGATCC
This sequence comes from Enterobacter sp. P82, assembly GCF_037053385.1. NCBI lineage: Bacteria > Pseudomonadati > Pseudomonadota > Gammaproteobacteria > Enterobacterales > Enterobacteriaceae > Enterobacter > Enterobacter sp. P82. The sequence goes on along the minus strand of NZ_JBALHX010000001.1, from coordinate 2,599,865 downwards.
CCGTTCGGGCCAATTGCCGGTGTGTCTGGCCAGTGTATGTCTTCACTTGCCGCAATCAGCGACATGGAAAGGGTCTTAGGATCGTATCTGACGATACCATTGCGTGTGACATCGGTGATGTAGAGGTTGCCTTTTTCATCTGTCACAATACCGTCGGTATTGCCTCCCACTCTACCCAGATCGCGGATCTGTTCGGCGATTTGCACATCGGTTGAAGCTGGCTGTCTGAGTATTGCGGTCGGTACCGCATACGCACGCGTTCCGGTTGTCACTGTCCAGTAAAGCGTGTTCGCATCGGGAGAAAGTGCAATGCCATTGATACCAATCAGTAATGGCTTACCCGGCCATACTTCAGCCCCATGCGAGACAACGTTAACGCCAGGCTCAATCTGCAGCGCAGGGTGACGATCGAGTACGCGTCGTGCCGTACCGGTGGCGAAATCGACGACAATAACGCCTACACGGTTTTCCGGTGCACTCCGCGAGCCGCTGTCGGAGATATAGGCGACACGGCGGTTCTCGTCGACAACCACATCATTAAGGAAGCTGGCCTTACGGTCCGCTACACCATCCAGGGCGATACGTTTAATGGTTCGGCCAGAGTCGAGATCCAGTACGAGCAGTTTCTGCGACCCTACAGGGGATTCTGTTTCGCCTGCAACAAACCCCATATCCAGCGCCCATAACCAGTTGTTTTTACGGTCAATATAAAAGCCGAGTACGTTGCGCAGGTTTTGCTCTGGAGCGGAATTCACCGCATTCGCCAGACGGGACGGAAATGCCGTCAGGCGGGCAGGACCGGACTGAACCGTCGTATCCAGAATGCTCAATGTAGCGGGAGCCGCAGCTGACACCAGCCGGGGCGTGCTGACAAAAGCCCGGCCCTTTGCATCAAAATGGATACCAGCAATCGGGGCATTGACTGAACCAGAGAACGGCGCAGAGATCTGTCCGTCCTGAGGGGAATCCCAGCTTACACCAGCGTAGCTTCGCCAGCGTTCAAGAGGCGCGTGGTTCGCTGCATTGACAACGCTCGGGAAAGAGAACAACGCCGCTATCGCAATGGCGGGCAGATTAAGGGGGTGGTTGAACATTGACAGGCTCCAGTGGCACGTTCAGATGATGAATGCTGGTCACTTTACTCATCGCTCAACGGGAGATAAATTAGCCAAATTGAAAAAGATTTGTTCCTGAGAGAGCAAAATGAGCCGGAAATTCGATTACCTCGGAGATGTTGAAGTCTTCATCGCAGTTGTTGAACACGGCTCTTTTACAGCCGCAGCGGTTGCACTTTCAACTACCCCTTCGGTATTGAGCCGTGCGGTTTCCCGCCTGGAGGCGCGTCTTGGACGGCAACTGTTACAGCGCACTACTCGTCGTGTGGGGCTGACTGAAGCAGGGCGCGTCTATCTTGAGCAGGCGCGCTCAGCGTTTTCTCTGCTTGATGATGCTGAACGCGATGGACGGGGTCAGGAAGGTGATTTGACCGGTCGTGTGCGAATGAGTGTCCCCACTACCTATGGTCACTACCGCCTGCCGCCACTGCTGGCACGCTTTACCCAACAATACCCACGCGTTCAGGTTGAATTGAACATTACCAATCGCAACGTTGACATGATTGCCGAGGGATTCGACCTGGCGATACGCCTGGGTCACCTGCCTGACAGTGGATTTGTGGCACGCAAGCTGGAGGATGCTGCACTGCTTTTGGTCGCATCACCCGATTACCTGCATCGAATGGGCATGCCGCAGACGCTGGATGGGCTGCAACAGCATTTATGCTTGCCTTTTATCATGCCGCGTACTGGCCGCGTCGCCCCTTGGGTGTTCCGTGATGAGGGGCGCGATATTGACTGGTTGCCGGGTTCAGCCATCGAAATATCAGACGATGTACTCGGCGTGGTTTCGCTCGCGGAGCAGGGGATGGGGATCTGCCAGAGTTATGAATTTATTGTCCGCGACAGGATACAACGCGGCCAGTTAGTCGAGGTTTTGCCGCAACTTCGTGGGCGGTCACGACCCTTCTCAGTGATCTTTGCGCCTCACAGGCGGCAATCAGCAGCAACCAGAGCCATGATTGATCTATTGACTGGCTAACCTGCCTCCAGCATCCCAAAACTTACAATCCGCGCGCGGCCCAACTCTTTCGCCCGATATAAGGCCACATCTGCGGCGCGCAGCAGGTTGTCACTCTGGGCATGTTGCGGGTAGCTGGCAATACCAATCGAGACATCCACCGGCCCAATTTCTGAAAGCCCGTAGCGAAGCGACAGCTCATGCACGCCGTTGTAAATCTTCTGTGCGCAGGTGTGAGCCTCTTCCTCACCAGCACCGGAGAGCAGAACCAGAAACTCTTCCCCCCCATAGCGGAACGCCAGTCCGTTATCATGTGCCGCCCGCTGAACAATCGACGCCACGCTTTTGATCACCTGATCGCCCGCTTCGTGGCCGAAGCGGTCATTGATGCTCTTGAAGTGATCGATGTCGATCATCATGCAGCTTAACGGTTCACCGTTACGCATCGCCTGCGTCATTTGGGTCTGCAGGGTATCTTCCAGATGATGACGATTACGCAAACCGGTAAGCGGGTCAAACAGGGCTTTTTCCAGCAATGCGTCGCGTAGTCGCTGGTTGGCGAGCGCCAGACCGAGTGCTTCGGCCATCAGTTCCAGATACGCGCGGGAAGGGGCATTATCCGCAGTGATATTCTGGAAGGAGAGCAAACCAATCGCCTCGCCCTGGGCGATAAGCGGCACGCACAGTGAACTATTCGACTGTGACTCCGGCAGGTGGTAGCAGGCGATATCTGGCTCACCATTCACCGGCGGGTGGCTCTGTCCGCGACGCACGGCCCAGCACTCATCCGGATGGAACGTCGTCTTTTCCCCGATCGGTGAAAGCCATTGTGCGACACAGCGCATCTGCCACGGATCGCGGTCAAGCACGTAGAGTTGGCCCGCTATCCCTGGCGCAATATTCGGTGCAAACAGCTCCGCCACGTTAATCACATCGTTAAAGTTCTCGCACCCTTGCAGTCGCTGGGTCATGCGCGCCAACAGCTCGCGGATGACCCAGTCGGCATCGCGCTCTTTTTCCAGACGTTGTCGCGCCAGGCCGTTTTCACGGAAGATGCGGATGGCTTGTGCCATATCACCGATCTCATCAATCTGGTTGAAGTTCGGCGTTTCAACCGCGTAATCCTGTGAGGCCAGGCGGTGTACCACATCACTCAGACGTACCACGGGGCGCAGGACGCGGCGTTTCAAGATAAAACCGAGAACAAACAAGAACAGCAGGGCGGTCAGACCAACCATCATTTCAGAGGCCGTACGCAGCGCTTTCGATTTTTTGGTTGCATCCTGAACGGAGGCGATGACGCGTTTGTCGAGGATCTGACGAAAATGATCAATCTGGTTCTGCGCGCGCTCCAGCTCCTGCTCATACGGGGTGCCATAGAGCAGGGCCACGGCCTGAGCGTCTTCTCCTCGTTCCAGGCTGGAAAGCGCGGTTTGCTGCTCATCCTGCAGCTCATCAATAATTTTTATCCCTTCACGCAACAGAGACAGCTCATCATCCGATGCACCATTGTCCCGTAATTTTTCCAGCCGGAATTCAATGTTCTTCAGATAGCCCTCTGACTGTTGGTATTCCCTGAAGGTTTGCGGATCTTTTTTAATGACGTACAGGCGTGCCAAATCGGACTGCGCCCAGGCGTCGGTCTCCACATCTTCAGTAAGCTCATCAAAACGCTGGCGTTGTTCCACCGCCTGACGTTCTGCGGTGTCGGCATTGGACGCCATTAGCATGATGATGCCTGAGGCAATGGTCAGGCAGACCGTGGCACCATAGGCCCAGTTTGTTATCGTCGCGATTCGCACCTGGTGATCCTTTTACGACATGAGTAGGAGGGCGTTTTTTCAAATTATAGAAAACGTCTGATTTAAGGCGAAAAAAAAGGCGGCACAGTGCCGCCTGGTGTGGTCTTTATCGTCACATCCTCACAAATCTGGAGGGTTTTTTCCTTCTTCGATGAAATCCGCGTCCAGCTCTTCAGCGTTACCTTCGTGATCGCGCCCGGAGAAGAGGTTCCAGCAGGCAATAAACAGCGCGGCGATCAGCGGGCCAATTACAAAGCCATTAATGCCGTACAGCTCCATGCCACCAAGAGTGGAGATCAAAATCAGATAGTCCGGCATTTTGGTGTCTTTTCCCACCAGCAGCGGGCGCAAGATATTGTCTACCAACCCAACGATGATCACGAAGAAGCCCACAATAAACAGCCCCTGCCAGATCTGATGCGTGGCGAACAAGAAGATGGCGGCAGGCACCCAGACAATCGCCGAGCCGATGGCGGGCACCAGCGAGAGGAACGCCATCAGCGCGCCCCAGAGCACGCTACCGTCAATACCCGCGATAGCAAACGCAATCCCGCCGAGGATGCCCTGAACCACCGCCACCGCCGCTGTTCCTTTTACCGTGGCACGCGACACGCCGACAAATTTGGCGAACAGGTGCTGCTTGGCGAAATCCGACAGAGGGAGGGAGTCGAGGATCTGGCGCACCAGATACGGGCCGTCTTTCAGCAGGAAGAACAGCAGATAAAGCATGATGCCGAAGCTAATCGCAAAACCAAATGTTCCTTTGCCAATCAGAAACGCGCTGCCGGCCAGATACTGTCCACCCTGCAGGGCGACATCCGAGAGTTTTTTCTGGATCTGTGCCGCGTTGTTCAGGTTGTGATCCGCCAGGAAACCGCTGGCCCAGTCTGGCAGGTGGTTGAAGATGCTTGCCACTACTTCCGGGAATTGCGTGTTGTTCTCCTGTAGCTTGGTGTAAACCACGTTCAGCTCAATGGCGAGTGAGGAGAGGATCACCATCAACGGGATAAACACTATCAGGCAGATGATGCCGATGGTCAGCAGCGAGGCCAACCCGTTGCGATCCCCTAGCGCGGCGCGCAATCTGTTTTTTACCGGGTTAAAAATGACCGTCAGGATCGCGGCCCACAGTATCGCGGAGAAGTAGGGCGACAGCACATCGAAGAAGGCCCAGGTGACAAGGGCAAGAATAAAAATAAAGAAACCTTTGGTCAGTCCGTTAAAGCGCATCAGTCAGTCCTGGTTACTAAGAAACTGTGTCGACTATAGAACTGATTGTGAGAATTACCAACCTTACGCCGGGTGGCGGGCAGTGTTACGGTATGAATCCGCTCTTCACGGATACCACTTTCGACTGACCGAAGATCGCCTCTTCCCGCACCATGCTGTAAGTATCTGCTTGCGGAGGTGCTTATGGCCTGGCGTCCGATTCTTTATGTGATCCTCACCACCCACCCCAGACTCAGTGCGCGGCGTGCCCGTTTGCGTCTGGTCATCTAGCTTTTTATTAACAATCGCGGTATAACACACCTTCTTTGGATGTTTAGATGTCCATACGTATAGAAGGTAATATGCAAACACAACAAGAAAATGGGCAGCTTAAACGCACCATGAAAACACGTCACCTGATTATGCTCTCGCTGGGTGGCGTGATTGGGACAGGGTTATTCTTCAATACCGGATACATCATTTCAACCACCGGGGCGGCGGGCACGCTGCTGGCGTACCTGATAGGCGCGCTGGTGGTCTGGCTGGTGATGCAGTGTCTGGGCGAGCTTTCCGTGGCGATGCCGGAAACCGGCGCATTTCACGTCTACGCCGCACGCTACCTGGGTCCGGCGACGGGTTATACCGTGGCATGGCTCTACTGGCTGACCTGGACGGTAGCGCTCGGGTCGAGCTTTACTGCTGCCGGGTTCTGCATGCAGTACTGGTTCCCACAGGTGCCCGTCTGGGCGTGGTGTGTCGTGTTCTGCGCGGTGATTTTTGGTCTGAACGTGATCTCCACGCGCTTCTTCGCTGAGGGCGAGTTCTGGTTCTCGCTGGTCAAAGTGATCACCATCATTGCCTTTATTATTCTTGGCGGTGCGGCAATCTTTGGTTTTATCCCGATGCAGGACGGTTCGCCTGCGCCAGGCTTAACCAATATTACGGCTGAAGGCTGGTTCCCGCACGGTGGCCTGCCGATCCTGATGACCATGGTGGCGGTGAACTTTGCTTTCTCCGGGACCGAACTCATCGGCATCGCAGCGGGTGAAACGGAAAATCCACATAAGGTGATTCCGGTCGCTATCCGTACCACCATCGCGCGCCTGATTATCTTCTTTATCGGTACCGTATTTGTACTGGCGGCGCTGATCCCGATGCAGCAGGCGGGAGTGGAAAAGAGTCCGTTCGTGCTGGTGTTTGAGAAGGTCGGCATTCCTTATGCGGCAGATATCTTTAACTTTGTGATTTTGACGGCGATCCTCTCGGCGGCCAACTCCGGGCTGTATGCTTCGGGCCGCATGCTGTGGTCGCTTTCGAACGAGAAAACGCTGCCGCGCTGTTTTGCTCGCGTTAATAAGAACGGCGTACCGCTGACGGCGCTATCCGTTTCTATGCTTGGCGGCGTGCTGGCGCTGTTCTCAAGCGTGGTGGCACCGGACACGGTGTTTGTGGCGTTGTCGGCGATTTCTGGCTTTGCGGTGGTGGCGGTGTGGATCAGCATCTGCGCGTCGCACTTTGTTTTCCGTCGTCGTCATTTACAGTCCGGCCAGCCTCTCTCGGCTTTGCAGTACCGCGCGCCATGGTATCCGCTGGTTCCCGTGCTCGGATTTATCCTCTGTGTGGTGGCCTGTGTTGGGCTGTGGTTTGACCCAAGCCAGCGCATTGCCCTTTATTGCGGGCTTCCGTTTGTTGCCCTGTGTTATGGTGCGTACTACCTGACCCGAAATATGACATCGCAGGAGCCTGAACATGTCGCAGAATAATCCGCTTACCGCCATCCTCGAAAAACAGCCATTTGTGGTGCTGGATGGCGCGATGGCAACGGAGCTGGAAGCTCGTGGTTGTAATCTTGCAGACAGCCTCTGGTCTGCCAAAGTGCTGGTCGAAAACCCGGATCTTATCCGTGAAGTTCACCTCGACTACTACCGGGCAGGCGCGCAGGTGGCGATCACCGCCAGCTATCAGGCCACGCCTGCGGGCTTTGCAGCGCGAGGTCTGGACGAGGCGCAATCTCGGGCGTTAATTGGCAAAAGCGTGGAACTGGCGCGTAAGGCGCGTGAAGCGTATCTGGCTGAAAATCCACATGCGGGTACGCTGCTGGTGGCCGGTTCCGTTGGACCGTATGGTGCGTATCTGGCGGACGGCTCTGAGTATCGTGGCGACTATGTACGCAGCGAAGAAGAGTTCACCACCTTCCACCGTCCACGCGTAGAAGCGCTACTGGATGCGGGAGCGGATCTGTTGGCCTGCGAAACGCTGCCGTCTTTTGGGGAAATCAAAGCGCTGGCGGCACTCCTGGCCGAGTATCCCCGCGCCCGGGCGTGGTTCTCCTTTACCCTGCGGGACAGCGAACACCTGAGCGACGGTACGCCGCTGCGGGAAGTGATTGCGGAGCTGGGGCATTATCCGCAGATTGTCGCGCTGGGCATCAACTGCATCGCCCTGGAAAACACCACCGCGGCGCTGAAACACCTGCAAAGTCTGACCTCGCTGCCGCTGGTGGTTTACCCGAACTCGGGCGAGCATTATGACGCGGTAACCAAAACCTGGCACCACCACGGTGAAGCGTGCGAGACGCTGGCAGGGTATTTGCCGCAGTGGCTGGATGCAGGGGCCAAATTAATCGGTGGATGCTGTCGGACCACGCCGAAAGATATTGCTGAGCTGAACGCGCAGCGCTGATGCCCTCACCCTGACCCTCTCCCACCGGGAGAGGGAAAAGCAACACCGCACAAAATCAACTATCCTTTCCCGCTTTTTATCTAAAAACGAATCGTTATGAGCGATTCATTTTTATTCCTTTATCAAAATTCCCGCGCCGGAAATACTGCCCTCATAACAACAAGGGGAGCAGGCACTATGGCAATTTCATCGCGAATCACACTTCTCGGCGCACTGGCGCTGTGGGCATTTCAGGCGCAGGCGGTGGACGTCACCGTCGCGTATCAAACCTCTGCGGAACCGGCGAAAGTCGCGCAGGCGGACAACACCTTTGCCAAAGAGAGCGGGGCGAAAGTCGACTGGCGTAAATTCGACAGCGGCGCGTCCGTCGTGCGCGCGTTAGCCTCCGGCGATGTGCAGATCGGCAATATCGGATCCAGCCCGTTGGCGGTAGCCGCCAGCCAGCAGGTGCCGATCGAGGTTTTCCTGCTCGCCTCGCAGCTCGGTAACTCTGAAGCGCTGGTGGTGAAGAAAAACATCACCAAACCGGAAGATCTGATCGGCAAACGCATCGCCGTGCCGTTTATCTCCACCACCCACTACAGCCTGCTGGCGGCGTTGAAACACTGGGGCATCAAACCGGGTCAGGTACAAATTATCAACCTGCAGCCGCCGGCAATTATCGCGGCCTGGCAGCGAGGCGATATTGACGGCGCATACGTCTGGGCACCGGCTGTCAACGAACTGGAAAAAGACGGTACCGTGCTGACCGACTCTGAAAAAGTGGGCCAGTGGGGCGCACCAACACTCGACGTGTGGGTCGTGCGCAAAGACTTCGCCGAGAAACACCCTGAGGTGGTGAAAGCCTTCGCCAAAAGCGCGATTGACGCCCAGCAGCCCTATATCAGCAACCCGGATGAATGGCTGAAGCAGCCCGCCAACCTGGAAAAACTCTCTCGCCTGAGCGGCGTGCCGCAAGCGGACGTACCGGGGCTGGTGAAAGGCAATACCTATCTGACCCCCGCACAGCAGGTGCAGCAGCTGACCGGGCCGGTGAACAAAGCGATTGTGGATACCGCCACCTTCCTGAAAGAGCAGGGCAAAGTGCCTGCGGTGGCCGCTGATTACAGCCAGTACGTGACCGATCGTTTTGTGAAATAAGGAGTCCGCCATGCTGAATATTACGAACCTGTACGCCGATTACGGCGGTAAACCCGCGCTGGAGGATATCAACCTGACGCTGGACAGCGGTGAACTGCTGGTGGTGCTGGGCCCGTCCGGGTGCGGAAAAACCACGCTGCTGAATCTGATCGCCGGGTTTGTCCCTTATCAGCATGGCACCATTCAACTGGAAGGCAAAAAGGTGGAAGGCCCGGGCGCCGAGCGCGGCGTGGTCTTCCAGAACGAAGGATTACTTCCCTGGCGCAATGTGCAGGAAAACGTGGCGTTTGGGCTACAGCTTGCGGGCATCAGTCGCGAACAGCGGCTGGAAACGGCACGGACGATGTTGAAAAAAGTGGGGCTGGAAGGGGCGGAAAAACGCTTTATCTGGCAGCTTTCCGGCGGTCAGCGGCAGCGCGTAGGTATTGCCCGCGCGTTGGCAGCGAATCCACAGCTATTGCTGCTGGACGAGCCGTTCGGGGCGCTGGATGCCTTCACCCGCGAGCAGATGCAAACTCTGCTACTGCGCCTGTGGCATGAGACGGGCAAGCAGGTGCTGTTGATTACCCACGATATCGAAGAGGCGGTGTTTATGGCGACGGAGCTGGTGCTGCTTTCGCCGGGGCCGGGCCGCGTGCTGGAGCGTTTGCCGCTGGATTTTGCCCGCCGCTACGTCACAGGAGAACCCGTGCGCAGCATTAAATCCGACCCGCTGTTTATCGAACAGCGTGAATACGTCTTAAGCCGCGTGTTTGAACAACGGGAGGCGTTCTCATGAGCATCGTTTTCAGTGAAAAAACGCGCCGCACGCGTCTGGTGCTGCGCTGGCCTTTCTCGCACCAAATCACACTGAGCGTCGGCACGCTACTGGCATTACTGGCGGTGTGGTGGCTGGTGGCCGCCCAGCAGTGGATTAGTCCGCTGTTCCTGCCGCCGCCGGGACAGGTGTTGGCGAAACTCATCACTATCGCCGGGCCACAGGGCTTTATGGATGCCACACTCTGGCAGCATCTTGGGGCAAGTCTGGCCCGTATTCTGGTGGCGCTGCTGGCGGCGGTCATCATTGGTATTCCGGTGGGAATTGCGATGGGGTTGAGCCCGACGGTGCGCGGCATTCTCGACCCGCTGATTGAACTTTACCGCCCGGTGCCGCCGCTGGCGTACCTGCCGCTGATGGTTATCTGGTTTGGTATTGGTGAAACGTCAAAAATTCTACTGATTTATCTGGCGATTTTCGCCCCGGTCGCCATGTCGGCGCTGGCGGGGGTGAAGAGCGCCCAGCAGGTGCGGATCCGCGCGGCGCAGTCGCTGGGGGCAAGCCGCACGCAGGTACTGCTGTTCGTGATTTTACCGGGGGCGTTACCGGAAATTTTAACCGGACTGCGCATCGGCCTCGGCGTGGGCTGGTCAACGCTGGTGGCGGCAGAGCTGATTGCGGCGACGCGCGGTCTTGGATTTATGGTGCAGTCTGCCGGAGAGTTTCTGGCGACTGATGTGGTACTGGCTGGGATTGCGGTGATCGCCGTGATTGCCTTTGGATTAGAACTGGGGCTGCGCGCGTTTCAGCGCCGCCTGACGCCCTGGCATGGAGAAATACAATGAGTGAACGTCTGACCATTACCCCGCTGGGGCCGTATATTGGCGCGCAGGTGTCGGGGCTGGATGTGACCCGTCCTCTGAGCGATAACCAGTTCGAGCAGTTGTACCACGCAGTACTGCGCCATCAGGTGGTGTTCCTGCGCGAACAGGCGATAACCCCGCAGCAGCAGCGCGCCCTGGCGCTGCGTTTTGGTGACCTGCATATCCACCCCGTCTATCCGCATGCGGAAGGCGTGGAGGAGATTATCGTTCTGGATACCCACAACGATAATCCACCGGATAACGACAACTGGCACACTGATGTGACCTTTATCGAGACGCCGCCTGCCGGGGCGATTCTGGCGGCGAAGCTGTTACCGGAAACCGGCGGCGATACGCTGTTGGCTAGCGGTATTGCGGCCTTTGAAGCGTTGTCCGCGCCGTTCCGGACGCTGCTGAGCGGCTTGCGGGCGGAGCATGACTTCAAAAAATCGTTCCAGGAGTATAAGTACCGTAAGAGCGAAGAAGAACATCAGCGCTGGCAGGAAGCGGTTGCAAAGCATCCACCGTTGCTGCATCCGGTCGTGCGTACTCACCCGGTGACGGGTAAGCAGGCGCTGTTCGTCAACGAAGGGTTTACCACGCGCATTGTGGACGTGACGGAAAAAGAGAGCGAGGCGTTGTTGAGTTTCCTGTTTGCGCATATCACTAAACCGGAGTTTCAGGTGCGCTGGCGCTGGCAGGAGAACGATCTGGCGATCTGGGATAACCGCGTGACGCAGCATTATGCCAATGCGGATTACCTGCCGCAGCGCCGGATTATGCAGAGGGCAACGATTTTGGGGGATAAGCCGTTTTACCGTCCTTAACCCGCCGCACCCGTAGGCCGGGTAAGGCGTAGCCGCCACCCGGCAATGGTGCACCGTTCTTGCCGGGTGGCGCTGCGCTTACCCGGCCTACAAAAAAACGCACATTTAAAGGTGCGCCTCAATATACCGCTGATAGCGGTTCGCCTTCAGGTAACACAAATCCACCAGCACCAGCCCGTCGACGCAGTCGTTAAATGTCGGGTCGCTGCCGAAATCAATAAACTGCACGCCGCCGGGCTCGCAAAGCTCGGAATACTGTTTGTAGAGCGGGGGAATGCCGCAACCGAGGTTTCCGAGCAGCGATTTAAGCTTCGTCAGGTCATCCACATAATCCACGCCGCTAAACTGTGCCAGAACATCCGGCAGCGATGCCGGGTACGGCTGACGTGAGGCGGCTAATGGATGTGTCGCCGGGAACCAGAGACGGTAAAATGCCACCAGCAAATCCCGTGCGGCAGGCGGTAAGCCACCGGAAATGGAGACCGGGCCAAACAGGTAGCGATAGTGCGGATAACGGGCAAGGTACGCCCCAATGCCGGACCACAAATAATCCAGTCCACGACGTCCCCAGTAGCGTGGCTGAATAAAGCTGCGCCCCAGCTCAATACCGTGCTCCAGCACATCCTGCATTTTGTCGTCGTAGTGGAACAAGCTATAGCTGTACAACCCTTCCAGACCGCGACGCTCAACCTGTCTGGCGGTAGGTATAAAGCGGTACGCGCCGACGATCTCCAGATCCTCATCATCCCACAAGATCAGGTGCAGATAATCGTCATCGTAACGGTCGGTATCCCGGCGTTTACCGCTCCCTTCTTCCACCGCGCGAAAGGCAATTTCGCGCAGGCGGCCCAGCTCGCGCAACAGCGGGGCATCTTCCTGACCGTTACGTTGCCAAAGATAGATGGTTTTACCGTCGCTGGTTTTGCCCAGACATTCGGCCTGCGCCAGCGCGCGCTTCAGGGTGGCCCGGTCTTCCGGGCGAGCGATAGCGCACTGGGTTTTAAAGACGCCAGGTACTCCCTTGCCAAGACGCATCATGTGCTGTCGGCACTGCTCGGCCATCTCACGCGACGAAAGGGGGGCGCTATGCCAGTGATGCCACGCAATCTGCTGGCCGATTTTAATCGGCAGTTGGCTATGACGGCGGCGGAACATCTGCTGCATCAGCAACAGCATCGACAGCGTCGGGGAGACCAGCGTGCTGGCATAAAAGAGCAGGCTGTTATGTGCCTGAATATGCACCGGCAGCAGCGGGGCGCGCAGTTTACTGGCGAGTTTGATAAAGCCAGAGTGCCATTTTTTATCGCGAATGCCTTTGCGCGTGGGCCGCGAAACTTCTCCCGCCGGGAAGAAAATCAGCACGCCTGCGTTTTGCAGATGCTGTTCCATCTGGACCAGGGACGTTTTCGCCGTCCTGCCACCCATATTGTCCACAGGAATAAACAGCGAACTGAGGGGCTCAAGGTGAGTCAGCATCCGGTTGGTCACGACTTTGACATCGCGTCGTACCCTGGAGACGGCGTACAACAGTGCCAGCCCGTCAAGTGTACCCGTCGGGTGGTTGGCAATAATGACCAGTGGGCCATGTTCGGGGATTTGTTCGAGATCGCGGGCGGAAACGGTGCAGAGAATATCAAGGTGCTCCAGAACTTGCTCCACCATATCCAGTCCTTTCAGGTGGCGGTGTGCTGCGGCAAATTGCTGGAATTCGTCTTCGTAAAACAGTCTTTTTAACAGACTTTTTTGCCAGGGTGCTGGCCTCGCCTGAGGCCAAAGATCGTCGAGAACGCTATCGAGGCTAAACATGATTACTCCTCCTGCCGTCTTGCGAAGACAGTAGAAGGAGCAGATGTCGGTTGTATTGCAGTTTGGTGAAGATTAGCGCAGGATTTTTTTCTCGGCCAAATCCAGGGCAAAGTAGCTGAAGATCAGATCCGCGCCCGCGCGTTTGATCGCGCCGAGGCTTTCGAGAACCACTTTCTCTTCATCAATCGCACCTGCCAGGGCGGCGAATTTGATCATCGCGTACTCACCGCTTACCTGATAAGCGCCCAGTGGCAGCTCGGTACGCTCGCGAATGTCGCGCAGGATATCGAGATAAGCACCGGCCGGTTTCACCATCAGACAATCTGCGCCCTGGGCTTCATCAAGCAGGGATTCACGAATCGCTTCCCGGCGGTTCAGCGGGTTCATCTGATAGGTTTTACGGTCGCCTTTTAGCGCTGTACCCGCTGCTTCACGGAACGGGCCGTAGAACGAGGAGGCAAATTTGGTGGAGTAGGACATGATGGCAGTGTCAGTAAAACCGGCAGCATCCAGAGCCTGACGAATCGCCTGAACCTGCCCGTCCATCGCGGCGGATGGCGCGATGAAATCCGCACCGGCAGCGGCAGCGACGACCGCTTGCTTGCCGAGATTAAGCAAGGTGGCATCGTTGTCCACGCCGTGATCGCACAGCACACCGCAGTGGCCATGAGAGGTGTATTCGCAGAAGCAGGTGTCGGACATCACTACCATTTCCGGCACGGTCTCTTTGCAGATGCGGGACATGCGTGCGACGAGGCCATCTTCTTTCCAGGCATCGCTACCGGTAGCGTCGGTATGGTGAGAGATGCCGAAGGTCATCACCGAGCGGATCCCCGCATTGGCGATACGTTCGATCTCACGTGCCAGATATTTTTCCGGAATGCGCATCACGCCAGGCATGGCTTCGATGGCCTTATAGTCATCAATCTCTTCTTCGACAAAAATCGGCAACACCAGATCGTTTAAGGTCAGTGTTGTCTCTTCAAACATAGCGCGCAGTGCAGGTGACTTGCGCAGGCGGCGGGGGCGTGCAATTAAATCGGTCATGGTATGCCTGATGTTTGTGGAACAAAGAGGGCTAGTGTACATCAAAGTGAAGACGGGTGTTTTACTAAAGTGGGCATTTTGTTTTTTGCGATATTCGCTAATGAAATATTTGTGCTACTTCTATATTAATGGTCATGCATAGTTGAAAGTGATTTATTATTTTTGATTATATATTTCGTATCTGCTGGTAAGTATTTTAACGTTATGTTTTTATAATATTTATCTATTGTGACCCTATTCTTTCCATGTATCTTAAGGTCAATTGTCTGGATACGGACTTAATGGAAACATTCATTGAACCTTTTCGAATTGAAAATGCATAATTCCCTCCGCAATAAATATTGCCAAATGATTGATGGACAAACTTGCTTACGTCCCTGAGGAGGGATGACCCAATGCAAACATGGAAAAAGAAACTGGTTGTATCTCAACTTGCATTAGCCTGCACCCTGGCTATCGCTTCTCAGGCCAATGCGAAGGATATTTCCGGTACGACATATAATACTTTTGGATACGATAATACAGCATCCTCGCCATGGTATTATGGTTATATTGACTGGAATGACTCGGACGTTGCTCACGACGGTGATATTTATCCAGTGATGAATAAATCCACCGTGAATGGTGTTATTTCAACATATTATCTGGATGAGGGTGTTAATGGTCGGGCGAATGCATTGAGCATTTCCAACAGCACCATTAATGGCATGATCACCTCTCAATGTATGACTGCTTCGTGTTCTGATGGCCTGGATACTGACGGTACGATCCATTCTCAGTACGATCGTTTTAGCCTGACCGTCGACAATTCCACCATTAACGACACTTACGAGCACTATGCGTATGATGTTGTTAACGGGGAAAATACGGAAACACATTATCTTGATACTTATGGTCTGGGTAATGCGATTACCCTGGATGTGGAATCGGATATTGTTATCCAGAATAATTCTCACGTTGCCGGTATTACTCTGACGCAGGGTTATCAGGAACTGGATAACACCCCATACGATGGCGTTGAAGGCGTGGCTAACAGCAGCAATGTGTTTACCGACACACTTCTGGTGAAAGATTCTGTACTGACTTCTGGCGCGTATAGCGATTTAGGTACCAGCGGGTTCTATGGTCAAACCGCGAAGCCGAGCGACTATGGTGAAACCAATGCGACAGCTGCAGATGATGCGGCGCTGATTGTGGCAGCCAGCGAATCTGACAATGCGATGCAGACCTCTGCTACGTTCGATCATTCCACCATCACTGGCGATATTCTGTTCTCCAGTACCTTCGATAATAACTTCTATCCGAATGGCGATCCGGCAACCGATGCCACCGAGGATGGCATCTATAACCCCACTACTAATGGTTGGGACGGTACCGATAAGCTGGATGTGACTCTCACTAACGGCAGCAAATGGGTCGGCGCGGCACAGTCCAGTGTCGAGGCTATCGGCACGGCTCAGATGTACGGCCTGGGCTATAGCAACGTAGACTGGAGCACGCTGTCCCCTAACAGCATTTGGCCCGACTCCACCTATGACAGCAACGGACACGTTGCGGGAGAAGAGGTATATCAGAGCGGTCTTTTCAACGTTACGCTGGATAATGGCTCTGAGTGGGATACCCGCAAGATTTCTAACATCGACACGCTGACGGTAAACAATCAGTCGCAGGTCAATGTTGAAAACTCAGGCCTGTTGGCTGATTCCATTACTCTGACTAATGCTTCATCGCTGAATATCGGCGACAGCGGCGGCGTAGCCACCGACCATCTGTATCTGGACAGCGATAGCCGCGCGGCACTGACGGAAGAAACGGCCGATCTCTATGCCAACACCATTACCGTGGATAACGGTGCAGAGCTGGCGCTGGGGCTGGGTCAGGTTGATACGCACAATATGGTGCTGAGCGATGGTGGTGTGCTGAACGTTGCCAGCCGTGACTACGTGCTGAACAGCGATCTGAACAACGCGCGCTATATCACCAACGATAAGCACAATGCCGATTATGACTACGGCGTTGTGGCGATTAACTCTGACGGTCATCTGGCGGTGAACGGTGACGTTGCGGGCAATTACAAAGTACGCATCGACGATGCGACCGGTGCCGGTTCCGTAGCCGATTACAAAAACAAAGAGATCGTTCGCGTCTATGACAATAACGCGGATACTGCCGCCAGCTTTACTGCCGCAAATAAAGCCGATTTAGGTGCTTACACCTATCAGGCGCAGCAGCAGGGTGACTCCGTTATCCTCCAGCAGAAAGCGCTGACCGACTACGCGAATATGGCGCTGAGCATCCCTTCTGCCAATACCAATATCTGGAACCTGCAGCAGGATACCGTAGGAGCACGTCTGACCAACAGCCGTCACGGCCTGGCGGATAACGGCGGAGCGTGGGTGAGCTATTTCGGTGGCAACTTCGACGGTGACAATGGTGTAATCAGCTACGATCAGGACGTGAGCGGTATTATGGTAGGTCTGGATACCCAGATTGACGGTAATGACGCGAAGTGGATCGTCGGCGGAGCGGCGGGTTTCGCGAAGGGGGATATCAGCGATCGTACCGGTCAAGTCGATCAGGACAGCCAGACGGCGATGATCTACGCGTCGGCGAAGTTCATGAGCGATCTGTTCCTCGACAGTTCCCTGAGCTACACCCGCTTCAACAGCGATCTCTCTGCTAACATGAGCAACGGTCAGTATGTTGACGGTAACACCACCAATGACGCAGTGGGTTTTGGGCTGAAACTGGGCTATGACTGGAAGCCAAACCTCTCCGGCTACGTTACGCCATACGCAGCGGTGTCTGGCCTCTTCCAGTCCGGTGATGACTATCGTCTCAGCAATGACATGCGCATGGATGGGCAATCTTACGATAGCCTGCGTTATGAACTCGGTGTTGATGCGGGTTACACCTTCAACTACGGTGGCGATCAGGCTCTGACCCCTTACTTCAAACTGGCCTACGTGTATGATGATGCCGATAACAATACTGATATTAACGGTGACAGCATTGATAACGGCGTGAAAGGCTCAGCTGTGCGGGTAGGGCTGGGCACCCAGTTCAGTTTCACGAAGAACTTCAGTGCTTACACTGATGCCACTTATCTGGGCGGCGGCGACGTTGACCAGAACTGGGGCGCAAATCTGGGTGTGAAATATACCTGGTAATGAATAAAGCGGGGGATATCCCCCCGCTTTTTATATACAGAAATAAAAATAATATTGAACCGACAAATACGGATTCCTTGAGGTCTGCATGAACGTTAATGCGAAACCACTTTCTGAATTACGCCGGCTCGAACAGTGTTTGAAATCAGCCAGTACCCCTTTTAAATGTGCCCCACAACAGTTAATTACCTCTGGCGAGTGTGGTGAGTCCCGAACGATCGTGTTACAAACCGGTATCATCGAAATCTATCGTCATTCTGATGAACTGCTTGTAGGCATCGCAACAGCGCCTTTTATTTTTGGTTTGTCTACAGTGATGATTAATCACTGTCGGGAATATAGAGTACAGGCCAAAACATCCTGCACAGGCTTTTATTTGCCCACTGAAACTACCCGCCAACTGATACAACAGAACTCTTTGTGGCAAGACGCTTTCGGCTGGTTATCCTGGATAAATTACATTCTGGGAAAACGCGATATGCAGCTGGTGGGAAATAACTCCTATCACCAGATCCGCGCCATGCTGCTGAATATGGCGGAGTGGGATGAAACACTGCGATCAAAAATTGGTGTGATGAATCATATTCAACAAAGTACGCGTATTTCGCGCTCGGTTGTTGCCGAGGTTCTCGCTGCTCTACGGCAAGGAAACTATATCAATATGAGCCGGGGCAAACTGGTTAGTATCAACCGCTTGCCCTCGGAATATTAAGGTCAGTTAGACGCAGTGAGCACCTGGGCTTTATTGGCACTCAGTTCAGCCACTAAGTTATTAAGACCGTCACTCATATTGACGAAACGCGTATGTGGAGAGCGGGTGACCACCACAAATGCACCTACGTTAGACTGCGGGATCATCGCCATATACGTAATAAATCCACCGCCGCCGCCAGTTTTCTGAATAATACCTGGACGACCATTTTTCGGTGCCAGATAGACCCAGCCCAGGCCGAGCGCATCGGCTTTACCCGGCACGTCCATCCCGATGACGCGGTGCAGTTGAGTGCGCTGATAAATCAGGGTCTGCATGCGATCGGCCTGGTTGCTGCGAGAATAGAAATCCGATGAAAGGAACTGCTGCATCCAGCGCATCATGTCGCCAGGAGTGGAATACACCCCGCCGCTACCCACGGCCGCCAGCGTGTTATTACAGGGGCTGGCGCCTTTCTCTGCCACCATCAGACGACGGCACTGATCCGGGGAAGGGGTAAATGTGGTGTCTTTCATGCCCAGTGGGCGGGTTATCTGTTCTTCAAACAGCTGCGTGTAGGGTTTTCCAGCCGCCGTCGAGAGAGCATCCGCCAGCAGGTCAAACGCCAGGTTTGAATACGAGGCCTGCGAACCCGGAGCCGCCTTCAGCGTGGCAGTGCTCAGGTAGTTCCAGCGCTGGTCGCGCGTTGGCCAGACAAATACGTCGCGATGCGCTGCCCCACCAGGCTGCTCACGCGGCAGGGCGCTGGTATGGGTGGCAAGGTTCACAAGCCGGATTGGTGTGCCCTGGTAGGTTGGAACACGTGCGCCAGGCGGGGCGTACTTGCTGAGCGGGTCGTCGAGCTTAACCACGCCCTGATCGAGCAGTTTCACCAGCATTTCACTGGTCATCAGCTTGGTTAAGGACGCGATACGGATAACGGAATCCAGTTGCGGGTGAACATTATTTCCTGGGCGTGTTTCGCCAAAGCTGCGGAACACGCGTTGGTTGCCGTCGATCACGACCATCGCCATCCCGGTTGCGCCGCTACCGTAATAGATAAGGTTCGCGTAGCGATCGGCAATATCTGAAGCCAGAACGGGCGCCGTCAGCGGTTGGGCTGCCTGGGCGGTAGAAAAGCTCACCGCACACAGCGCGGCAAAAGAGAGCAGACAACGTTTCAACGAAAAGCATCCATGAAGTGAATGAGGAAAGTAATGGGTATTTATACTACTAATCGGAACCGCGCAATGCCCCGAATTGCATAACGATAGCGAGAAAAACGTAACCATGGGTAAATATGAACAATTTACTTGCAAGCCATCTCCCATTTTGTGACATCGGGCTTATGATAGGCACCTGTGTCACTCAATCTTACGGAGAACGGTATGTCTGAAAAGCGTGTGGTTATGGTTGTCGATATGCAGAACGGGGTATTTGAAACCCCTCGTCATCAGCGTGAAAAATGTGTCTCTCTGATCAACCAGCTTACGCAGGCAGCCGACAAGGTGATTTTTATCCAGCATACCGAGGCCGGGGGTCTCGAAGAGGGAAGTGATGGGTTTGCATTGCTGCCTGAACTGCACCAGCCTGCTGATGCGTTCTATGTTACCAAGACGGCCTGCGATGCGTTTTATAACACCTCGCTTGAGGCGCTATTACGCGAGCAGGGTATTCAAGAGTTTGTCATCTGTGGTTGTGCCACGGATTACTGTGTCGATGCCACGATCAAGAACGGCGTCAGCCGGGGTTATCACATCACCGTGGCGGAAGATGCCCATACTACCGCCAATCGCCCGGCGGCAGAAGCGCAGATCCTGATTAACCACCACAACGACGTCTGGCGTAACTTCATCGCGCCGGCGAATCCTC
Organism: Enterobacter sp. P82; assembly: GCF_037053385.1. Classification (NCBI taxonomy): domain Bacteria; kingdom Pseudomonadati; phylum Pseudomonadota; class Gammaproteobacteria; order Enterobacterales; family Enterobacteriaceae; genus Enterobacter; species Enterobacter sp. P82. Next base: position 2,579,923 of record NZ_JBALHX010000001.1, on the reverse strand, counting down.
TCGCAGTGAAACGGACCGAAACAATTCTCGAAAACTGGAAAGCGAACTAATAATTAACCCTCGGGTCTGACCTTTTTGCCTGAGCCTGAAGACGGGCTCAGGCACGATTTTCGTGTGGTGATGTGTTGAGCATAGCAACAGCCATAACAACAAGAAGGAAGCATTATGTTTAAGTCTTTTTTCCCAAAGCCGGGGCCTTTTTTCCTGTCGGCATTTATTTGGGCACTCATCGCTGTCATTTTCTGGCAGGCGGGCGGCGGCGCATGGCTGACGCAAATCACGGGCGCGACAGGCGAGGTGCCGATTAGCGCGGCGCGCTTCTGGTCGCTGAGCTATCTGCTATTTTACGCCTACTACACGGTGTGCGTAGGGGCGTTTGCGCTGTTCTGGTTTGTGTATTCTCCGCACCGTTGGCAGTACTGGTCGATCCTCGGCACATCGCTGATTATCTTTGTGACCTGGTTCCTTGTAGAAGTGGGTGTAGCAGTTAACGCCTGGTATGCACCGTTCTATGATCTGATCCAGACCGCGCTGAGTTCACCGCATAAAGTGACCATTAATCAGTTCTACCATGAGGTAGGTATTTTCCTTGGTATCGCTCTTATTGCTGTGGTCATTGGCGTGATGAACAACTTCTTCGTCAGCCACTATGTTTTCCGCTGGCGTACTGCGATGAACGAACACTATATGGCGCACTGGCAACACCTGCGCCATATCGAAGGTGCGGCGCAGCGTGTGCAGGAAGACACCATGCGTTTTGCCTCCACCCTTGAAGATATGGGCGTAAGCTTTATCAATGCCATTATGACGCTTATTGCCTTCCTGCCCGTGTTGGTTACACTCTCGGCGCATGTGCCGGATCTGCCTATTGTCGGCCATCTACCGTATGGTCTGGTGATTGCCGCGATCGTCTGGTCGCTGATGGGTACGGGCCTGCTGGCGGTAGTGGGGATCAAACTGCCGGGCCTGGAGTTTAAAAATCAACGCGTGGAAGCCGCTTACCGTAAAGAACTGGTGTACGGTGAAGATGACGCCAACCGCGCCTCGCCGCCGACCGTCCGCGAGCTGTTTGGCGCCGTGCGTCGTAACTACTTCCGACTCTACTTCCACTATATGTATTTCAACATTGCCCGTATTTTGTATCTGCAGGTGGATAATGTTTTCGGTTTGTTCCTGCTGTTCCCGTCGATTGTTGCGGGTACGATTACGCTCGGTCTGATGACGCAGATCACCAACGTTTTCGGTCAGGTTCGCGGGTCGTTCCAGTACCTGATCAGCTCCTGGACCACCCTGGTAGAACTGATGTCCATCTACAAACGTCTGCGCAGCTTTGAACGTGAGCTGGACGATCGTGATCTGCAGGAAGTGACCAATACTTTTAGCTAATACAGGGAGTTGCTATGTCTTTTGCCGTACCGCGTGCGTTACCGTTGTCCTTACTAGCTGCTCTCGTCCTGGTAGGATGCGCCGAAAAAGGGGCCGCTCCGCTCAAGAAGGGTGAAAAGCCGGTTGATGTGGCAAGCGTTGTGCGGCAGAAAATGCCCGCCAGCGTGAAGGATCGCAATGCCTGGGCAGACGCGCTGGCAAAAACCTTTGAAAGCCAAAAGATCGCGCCAACCGAGGAGAATATCTGCTCGGTGCTGGCGGTGGCGCAGCAGGAGTCGATGTACCAGTCAGACCCGGTGGTGCCGGGTCTGAACAAAATTGCCTGGAAAGAGATCGATCGCCGCGCGGAAACCATGCATATCCCGGTGTTCCTTGTTCACACCGCCCTTAAAATTACCTCGCCAAACGGCAAAAGCTACAGCGAACGGCTGGATACGGTGAAAACTGAAAAACAGCTCAGCGCCATCTTTGATGATTTCATCAGTATGGTCCCAATGGGGCAGAAACTGTTTGGCTCACTTAACCCGGTTCACACAGGCGGGCCGATGCAGGTGAGCATTGCGTTTGCCGAAAAGCACACCGACGGCTATCCGTGGAAAATCGACGGTACGGTACGCCAGGAGGTCTTCTCCCTGCGCGGCGGGCTGTGGTTTGGCACATACCATCTGCTGAACTATCCGGCGAACTATAACGAACCGCTGTACCGCTTTGCCGACTTCAACGCGGGCTGGTATGCCAGCCGTAATGCGGCATTTCAGAGTGCGGTCAGCCGCGCAAGTGGTGTGAAGCTGGCGTTGGACGGCGATCTTATCGCTTATGGTAGCAGCGAGGCGGGCAGCACCGAGCTGGCAGTACGGAAATTATCGACAAAGCTTGGCCTGAGCAACAGCGACATTCGCCGTCAGCTTGAGAAAGGTGATAGCCTGGCCTTTGAGAAAACGGACCTCTACAAGAAAGTCTTTGCACTTGCTGAGCAGAAGAGCGGGAAAACGTTACCGAGAGCTATTCTGCCGGGTATTCAACTGGAAAGCCCGAAGATCACGCGTAACCTGACAACGGCATGGTTCGCAAAACGGGTGGACGATCGTCGGGCGCGTTGTATGGGGCTTTAATGGCGGCGGCGAATACGCAGAACTAACGCCACGACACCTAAAATCATACAACCCGCGAGGAAGGGAACCAGGCCAAACAGGGTACTGACACCAAACCCAATCTCAACTCGCGGGCGTCCGTTATCCTGTACCTGCATCAGGTGTTCATATACCCCAGGTGCATGAACCAGCATATTGAGCAACTGTGAGCCTGCCCAGAAGCAGAACAGAACAAACAGGGCATAAGCAATATTACCTGCCGTGGAGGTTTTTGGTTTGCCGGCAAAAATCGGTTTCGACAATGTAAAATCAGCCATGATGACCTCCTGAAATATCACTCTGCTCAATACGCGTTTTACAGGGGGAAGTTTGACAGGTCATCGCATTTGTCAATATCAGAATCGTGGTAATTTACCCTCAGGAATTCTCCTGGATTGTCGATTTCTGCAGCACATCACAATTTCATTACTTAAGTGAAATTGCGTCGCGTTTCAGAATTTCCGTATCTGCCACAGACCTGGCCGTAAAACTGTGAGAGGATGTCTTTTTTTCCTGCCGGAGTTGTTATGAAGCTCACGTCCAAACTACGCCGTGACTGGCACTACTACGCCTTTGCTATCGGGCTGATCTTTATTCTTAACGGCGTCGTGGGGCTGCTGGGATTTGAAGCAAAAGGATGGCAAACCTATGCTGTCGGGCTGGTGACCTGGGTGATCAGTTTCTGGCTGGCAGGATTGATTATCCGCCGTCGTCCTGAAGAAACGACAGCGGATGAGACGGAGACGGCGAAGAGAGCCGATTAACCGTTTACGGAGCTTTTAAGGGCGCTGTCGGCGGCATGACGCTCCAGCGCCAGCTCGATCAGGCGGGTGATAAGTTCAGAGTAGCCCAGCCCGCTCGCCTGCCACAGTTTCGGATACATACTGATATTCGTGAAACCCGGCAGCGTGTTGATTTCATTGATGACCACCTCGTTTTCCGGTGTCAGGAACACATCCACACGTGCCATGCCACTGCAGCCGAGTGTCTGATAGGCGTTAATGGCGATCGCCCGGATCGTATCGTTGACCGCCGGATCGATATTTGCTGGCACGACTACCTGAGCGCCTTTGTCATCAATGTATTTGGTGTCGTAAGAGTAGAAATCGCTGTTTAAGACTACTTCACCGCAGGTGCTCGCCTGTGGGAAATCGTTGCCCAGCACGGCGCACTCAATTTCACGACCTTTAATACCCTGCTCAACCACCACTTTATGGTCGAATTCAAACGCCAGACGGACAGCCTGCGTGAATTCAGCTTCGCAGGTGACTTTGCTGACGCCTACGGAAGAGCCCTGGTTTGCCGGTTTCACAAACAGCGGCAGGCCCAGTTGGTCAGCAATTTGCGCGAAGCTGTGTTTGTCGCGGTTGGCGCGGGTGAGCGTGACGAAAGGCGCAATATTCAGCCCGGCATCACGCAGCAGGCGTTTGGTGACGTCTTTATCCATGCAGGCGGCAGAACCCAGCACATCGGAACCTACGAACGGCAGGTTGGCCATGCGCAACATCCCCTGGAGGGAACCATCTTCACCCAGAGTACCGTGAACGATGGGGAACACGACGTCAATCTGAGCGAGAGCCTGTGCATTGCCTGCGTCGATGAGTTGCCCTTTCACGACGCCGGGCACAGTGGCAACGCTAATTTCCGAAGGATTAAGGGCGATATGTGCTGGATCGTTGGCATTAAGCAGATAATGGCTGGCATCGTTAACATGCCACTGACCCTGTTTATCAATACCCAGCAGCACCACCTCGAAACGGCTTTTATCAATCGCATCAACGATATTTTTGGCCGATTGCAATGAAACCTCGTGCTCTGCTGATTTTCCCCCAAAGACAATACCTACGCGCTGCTTTGCCATCTCACTCTCTTCCAGTATGACGAAAAGCCAATAACATACCACGATGCCCTGCGGGTTTCGCGGCCTTCCGCCATAATGTTTTGGGGAATGTTGATGGGGGAGTGGGAGAGGGAAAATTCTTCTGAAGCATAAAATCTCGACTGGAAATGGATGATTTGTGACTTGTTTCACAAATATGATGACTGGGAAGATAAAACACCAAAGTCATCAAGGCCGCATCTCTGGTGCGACGTCAGTATGCGTAGCTTGCTAATCTGTAGGCGAATTCGCCTAAAAATGAAGACTGTTTCTTTATGGAATCATGGAAAGTTAATCTTATCTCGGTCTGGTTCGGTTGCTTTTTTACCGGGCTCGCCATCAGCCAGATCCTGCCGTTCCTGCCGTTGTACGTTTCTCAGCTGGGGGTAACCTCGCATGAAGCACTCTCCATGTGGTCCGGTCTGACGTTCAGTGTGACTTTTCTGGTCTCTGCGATTGTGTCACCAATGTGGGGCAGCCTGGCGGATCGGAAAGGCCGAAAGCTGATGCTGCTGCGCGCCTCGCTCGGGATGGCCATTGCCATTCTGCTGCAGGCCTTCGCCACCAACGTCTGGCAACTGTTTTTCCTGCGGGCGGTGATGGGGCTGACTTCCGGGTATATTCCGAATGCCATGGCGCTGGTCGCCTCTCAGGTGCCACGCGAACGTAGCGGCTGGGCGCTGAGTACGCTTTCCACCGCACAGATTAGCGGTGTAATTGGCGGCCCGCTGCTGGGGGGCTTTCTGGCGGACCACGTCGGGCTGCGCGCCGTATTTATCATTACCGCGATCCTGCTGGTGGTCAGTTTTCTGGTCACGCTTTTTCTTATCAAAGAGGGCGGTCGCCCCGTTATCAGCAAATCTGAACGTCTGAGTGGCAAGGCTGTCTTCGCCTCACTGCCTTACCCTGGGCTCATGATCAGCCTGTTTGTTACCACCATGGTGATCCAGCTCTGTAACGGTTCGGTCGGGCCGATTCTGGCGTTGTTTATTAAGTCGATGGAGCCAGACAGCAATAATATCGCCTTTCTCAGTGGCATGATTGCCGCCGTGCCAGGCGTATCCGCACTGATTTCTGCACCACGGTTGGGAAAATTGGGAGATCGGATCGGTACTGCGCGTATTCTGATGGCCACGCTGATTTTTGCCGTAGTGCTCTTTTTCGCCATGTCGTTTGTGACCTCTCCGCTTCAGCTTGGCGTGCTGCGATTTTTGCTCGGCTTTGCCGATGGCGCAATGCTGCCTGCGGTACAGACCTTACTGGTCAAATATTCCAGCGACCAGGTGACAGGGCGTATTTTTGGATATAACCAGTCGTTTATGTATTTGGGGAATGTTGCCGGTCCGCTTATTGGTGCATCTGTTTCCGCGATGGCCGGTTTTCGTTGGGTATTTGCCGCGACGGCAATTGTTGTTTTGATCAACATTATCCAGTTGGCTATTGCTCTGCGTCGCCGCAGACACATGGCGGAGGTAAAATCGGCAAGATAATACTTTTGTCGATGTATTATATATTCTTATTGTTGCCGCATTTTTCTATAACCAAATGCGGCATTTTTTATAGAAAAACGTTTCGCTGATAATCCCTCCGCACTATTTTTGCGGCGCTTTCACTTTTGCATAAGGTAATACCTTTCTCCGCTTTGCATATTTGACTCTTGATGTTAATTTCAGGAATAAATCACATAAGGAAATAACACGATGAAAAATCTCATTGCTGAGTTGCTGGTCAAGCTTGCACAAAAGGAAGAGGAGTCAAAAGAACTGGTCGCCCAGGTCGAAGCCCTGGAAATTGTTGTCACTGCGCTATTACGACAGATGACTCAATCTGACCAACAGGCATTGATAGAGAGCGTTGAAGGTGCGCTGGATAAGGCGCAACCTGATACTCAGGTTCCTGTGCAGGATGCAGAGTTGCTCCAGCAATATGTAAAGAAGCTCTTGAGGCATCCGCGCAGCTAAACCGTCGCCGGACATAACGACGTGTCATAGAATTGTCATGCAGGATGCCTATAGTCGCTCTGTTTTTATTTTTATGTATTTGTACATGGAGAAAATAAATTGAAACAGAGCGCACTTTTCATCGCATTACTTCCCCTGTTAATTACCCCTGCCATTTATGCTGATATGTCCAATACCCACGTGCTGGATAATCGCGCAGCGAAAGGGGATATCACCCAGCCAGGCGGCGCGCGTCGATTATCAGAGGATCAAACCGCAGCCATTCGCGCTTCGCTGAATGAGAAACCGGCGAAAAATATTATTCTGCTCATTGGCGATGGAATGGGTGACTCCGAAATCACGGCGGCGCGAAATTATGCCGAGGGGGCAGGTGGATTTTTTAAAGGTATCGACGCATTACCGCTTACCGGACAATATACCCATTACTCACTGGATAAAAAAACCGGTAAACCGGATTACGTAACGGATTCGGCTGCCTCTGCTACGGCGTGGTCTACGGGGGTAAAAACCTATAATGGCGCGCTGGGTGTCGATATTCACGAAAAAGATCATCAAACCATTCTGGAAATGGCAAAAGCCGCAGGGCTGGCCACCGGTAATGTCTCTACCGCTGAACTCCAGGACGCGACGCCGGCGGCGCTGGTATCCCATGTGACTTCACGTAAGTGCTACGGCCCGTCGGTGACCAGTGAAAAATGTCCAACGAATGCCCTGGAAAAAGGCGGTAAAGGTTCAATTACTGAACAACTGCTGAATGCACGCGCTGACGTCACGCTGGGCGGTGGGGCGAAAACCTTTGCAGAAACCGCGACGGCGGGTGAATGGCAGGGTAAAACGCTGCGTGAGCAGGCACAGGCTCGTGGCTATCAACTGGTGAGCGATGCTAGCGCTCTGGCAGCAATCACTGAGGCGAATCAGGACAAACCGCTGCTGGGACTGTTCTCTGATGGCAATATGCCTGTGCGCTGGGAAGGTCCAAAAGCCTCTTATCACGGCAATATTGATAAGCCTGCCGTGACCTGTACACCTAACCCGAAACGCACTGACAGCGTGCCGACGTTGGCGACGATGACCGACAAAGCGATCTCTCTGCTGAGCAAGAGCGAAAAAGGGTTCTTCCTGCAGGTGGAAGGCGCGTCGATCGACAAGCAGGATCATGCGGCGAATCCGTGTGGCCAGATTGGCGAAACCGTCGACCTGGACGAAGCGGTGCAGAAGGCACTCGAATTCGCGAAGAAAGACGGAAACACCCTTGTGGTGGTCACCGCGGACCATGCGCACGCCAGCCAGATCATCCCGGCAGATACCAAAGCGCCAGGCCTGACGCAGGCGCTGAATACGAAAGATGGTGCCGTAATGGTGCTGAGCTATGGCAACTCTGAAGAAGAGTCCATGGAACACACGGGCACGCAGCTGCGTATTGCCGCCTACGGACCGCATGCGGCAAATGTGGTAGGGCTGACCGATCAAACCGATCTGTTCTACACGATGAAAGCAGCGTTGGGTCTTAAATGATAAAAGCCCGGCGGAATTTGTCTCTGCCGGGTGACTTTTTTCCTGTCACGGACCAGACTTACAGGGAATGTTCACAAAAGGATGGTGCAATGAAAACAACATTACTGGTTACTCTGCTCTCTGGCCTGTTCCTGATTTCATCGGCGAACGCGGAAGAAAAAACATTAACGCCTCAACAGCAACGCATGACCACCTGTAACCAACAGGCCACGTCCCAGAGTCTGAAAGGGGATGCCCGTAAGACCTATATGAGCGACTGCCTGAAAAATGGCGCGTCAAAACCTGCTGAAAAAAGCCTGACGCCACAGCAGCAGAAAATGCGCGACTGTAATGCGAAGGCTACTGAGCAGTCTCTGAAAGGTGACGATCGCAGTAAATTTATGAGCACTTGCCTGAAGAAAAAAGCGTAGTTCTAACGGGTGAGTGGCTCTGGCGACTCACCCGAAATTTCATACTTTCCTCGCACCCCCCCTCTCTATAATTTGGGAAAATGTTTCAGAATATTCCCAAAAATGATGAATGATGAATCCTATTACGACAAAAAATGCATTCGCGAAGAGTTGGATTTAACCCTTTCTCTGGATGCCCCTCACCGTGCTGGCATTCAGTTTGCCCGGCGAGTTCGCCTGGCGCGCGTTATCGGGCTGGCGGCGATGTTTTTCCCTGTCGCGGGGATACTGGTCACCCATTTTCTAGCTGGTGGCTGGTGGCTTTTACTGGTGGGATGGGCGTTCATCTGGCCTCACCTCGCCTGGCAGTTATCCTGTCGTGCTTCATCACCTCATCATCAGGAAATCTTCAATCTCAAGATGGATGCGATTATCGCCGGGCTGTGGATTGGCGTGATGGGGATTAATGCGTTACCCACGACCGCGCTGGTGATGATGGTGGGGATGAATATGATGGGCTCCGGCGGCTGTCGTCTCTTCATTCCGGGGATAATGTTGACCTTTCTCTCCGCGCTATTGACGCTGTCCCCGGTCGGGAGAGTGGTGGTCATCAATCCTGATCCTGTGGAGTGGGGCTTAACACTTCCTGTGTTTGTGCTTTATCCCATGCTGTTTGCCTGGCTCAGTCATCGCACAGCCGTCAGGCTGGCTGAGCATAAGCGGCGGCTGGAAATGATGAGCACTCGCGATGGAATGACCGGGGTCTTTAATCGTCGACACTGGGAAATGCTGCTGCGAAACGAATTTGAGCAGTGCCGGCGTCATAATGGTACGGCCACGATCCTGCTCATTGATATCGACCACTTTAAAAACATCAATGACACCTGGGGGCATGATGTGGGCGATGAGGCGATCATTGCGATTACACGTCAGTTGCAGATTTCGGTACGTTCAGGTGATGCAATAGGCCGTTTTGGCGGGGATGAGTTTGCAGTGATTATGTCGCGGACAACCGCTGACAGCGCAATCGCCGTCATGTCCCGGGTTCATGAACGGCTGGAAAAACTGTCGTTACCCTGCGCGCCTAAAGAAACGCTGCGCATAAGCGTAGGTGTTGCCACCTGGGGGCCGCAGTTTGGTCACTATCGGGAATGGTTGAAGGCAGCTGATGTAGCGCTGTACAAGGCAAAAAATACCGGGCGCGGCCGCACCGAAGTGGCTGCATGACACCCGGTTGAGACGATCAGGATTTACTCAGTTTCTCTGATTTTTCCATACATTTTGCCATCGCTTCGATGACGGCAGCACGGAATCCGCGTTCTTCCAGTACCCGCACCGCTTCGATGGTGGTACCACCAGGGGAGCAAACCATATCTTTCAGCTCACCAGGATGTTTACCGGTTTCCAGCACCATTTTGGCAGAACCCATAACTGCCTGTGCTGCGAATTTATACGCCTGCGCACGCGGCATGCCGCCCAATACCGCGGCGTCGGCCATCGCTTCTAAGAACATGAAGACATACGCAGGGGCTGAACCGCTCACGCCGACAACCGGATGGATCATGGATTCGGCAATGACTTCCGCTTCACCGAAGCAGCGGAAAATGTTCAGGACATCTGCCACGTCTTCCGTGGTCACCAGTGCGTTTGGCGTGACGGAAGTCATGCCAGCGTTGACCAGTGAAGGGGTATTAGGCATCGCCCGGACGATTTTACGATCGTGCCCCAGCGCACGCGCCAGTTGATCCAGCGTGACGCCAGCAGCGATGGAGACGACCAGCGTCTCTTTATTCAGGCTGGAGGTGATGTCGCTCAGCACTTTGATCATGATGTTCGGCTTAACGGCGCCAAAGACGATATCGGCGACCTGGGCGACTTCCTGAGCGCTTTCGGCGGCGTTAATCCCGTATTGATCGCGCAACGCGGCGACTTTATCAGGTGACGGGGTATAGACCCAAATCTGACCCGGCAGAACCTGCCCGCTGGCGATCAGGCCGCCCAGGATGGCTTTGCCCATGTTACCGCAGCCGATAAACCCGATTTTCTTATCCATCACGACTCTCCGTCATTATGCGTTGTTTTCTCTGATTGATAGCTTAACAACGAAATGCAGGCGACAATAGTCGGCAGAGTCATTAAGGGGAGACAATATGGCGATTTGGGTTGATGCGGACGCGTGTCCGAATGTGATTAAAGAGATTTTGTTCCGCGCCGCCGAGCGTGTTCAGATGCCGCTAACGCTGGTGGCGAACCAGAATATTCGCGTCCCTCCTTCCAGATTCATTCGCGCGTTGCGAGTTCCGGCCGGGTTTGACGTGGCGGATAACGAAATTGTCCGTCTGTGTAGCGCGGAAGATCTGGTGATCACGGCGGATATCCCTCTGGCTGCAGAAGTGCTGGAGAAAGGGGCTGCGGCGCTGAACCCTCGGGGGGAGCGTTATTCACCTGCGACCATTCGGGAAAAACTCACCATGCGTGATTTTATGGATACGTTACGCGCCAGTGGTGTACAGACGGGTGGGCCAGACAGCTTATCCCAGCGCGATCGTCAGCAGTTTGCCGCAGAGCTGGATAAATGGTTACTGGAAGTGAAGCGTCGCACCGCGTAATGATAACCATTGTCAATTTGTGGTACAGTATGGCCTCCACAGGGTTGTCATCCCGTACCGCTTTGCAGTAAAGTAATCGAAACATCTTCTGCAATTATTTCTTTACACTCTTCGGCCATCCGGCATCAAGGGGAACACCTGGTTATGACCCAACCCATCTTTTTAGTTGGCCCCCGAGGCTGTGGGAAAACCACCGTTGGCCTGGAACTGGCACGCGCATGCGATCGTCAGTTTGTGGATACTGACCACTGGCTACAAACAGAGGCCGGAAGAACGATCGCGGATATTGTCGAACAGGAAGGATGGGACAGCTTCCGCACACGTGAAACGGCTGCGCTGAAAGCGGTAACTACACCGTCTGCCGTTATCGCAACAGGAGGGGGCATTGTTCTGGCTGAATGTAATCGCCACTTTATGCGCGAAAAAGGTATTGTGATCTATCTCTGTGCACCTGTTTCAGCTCTGGTAGGGCGTCTGGAAGCCTTTCCGGAAGAGGGGCAACGTCCTGCACTGACATCCAGACCACTTAGCGAAGAGGTGAGAGAAGTGCTGGCCGAACGTGATGCGCTATACCGTGAAGCAGCACATCACGTGGTGGATGCTACTGCGTCCCCTGAAGATGTGGTTACCCAGATTATCACTGCCCTGCGTTTGGCTTGTGCCAGCTAACCGGCGTCTATACTTATAGCTCTGACATAAAAAAAGGATGAGCTATGCCAACCAGACCTCCCTATCCTCGTGAAGCGCGTATTGTTACCGTTGAAAAAGGCCATACGGGTCATACCGTGACCTGGTATCAACTGCGTGCCGATCACCCCAAACCGGATTCGCTGATCAGTGAACACGAGACTGAACAGGAAGCGCTGGATGCCAAACGGCGCTACGAAGATCCCGATATGTCCTGAATGTTTTCCGTAATACTCCAATACCGTGCCTGAATCACACTTTTTACTCATCGTGAATGTTAAGCAGGAGTTAATATTTAGTTATTACAGGTGACTCCGTAATCGACAGGTGATCTTTACATTTCGATGTGAAGATCACCTGCTACGCTTGGTGCTGTTTTGTTGAAAAAATGAACTGTGCAGCGTAGTGAGCCTGTACCTGTATGCACGATGTTGTAGTAATGGAAGGCGATAAAGATGAAGGCGACGTTGGCGATCCTCACTATTGGTGTGGTCCCTGTAAGCGAAGTGTTACCGCTCTTAACCGAGCATGTCTCTGAACAACAGATAACGCATCTTAGCCTGCTGGGGAAGATGAGTCGGGAAGAGGTCATGGAAGACTACGCTGTAGAGGCGGGGGAGGATCCCCTGGCGACGTTATTAAGTGACGGTAAACTGGCGCATGTTTCGCGTCAGAAAATCGAGCGCTCGCTGCAAGGGGTGATAGAAGTGCTCGATAATCAAGGTTATGACGTTATTTTGCTGATGAGTACCGCACCCATTAAAGGTCTCACGGCGCGTAATGCAATTCTGCTGGAGCCGATGCGCATCATCCCGCCGCTGGTGGCCTCAATTGTTGATGGTCATCAGGTGGGGGTCATCGTCCCGCTCGAAGAGTTGATGAATAACCAGGAGGTGAAGTGGCATGTGCTTGAAAAAGTGCCCTTATATGCGCTGGCAAATCCGTTCTGGGATAGCGATGCCGCACTGATTGAGGCCGGACGTGAGTTGCTGGAGAGAGGGGCGGATGTGTTGATCCTGGACTGTCTTGGCTTCCACCAGCATCATCGCGATTTACTGCAAAAGGCGCTGGATGTGCCGGTGCTGTTATCCAATGTTCTGATGGCTCGCCTGGCTTCAGAGCTTCTGACGTAATGATTTTGCGTGACAGGTGATGAGCATGGCCCCTATAGTGAATTTTTATCTAAAAATATAAGGGCCAGTTCATGCTTCAAAGTAACGAATACTTTTCCGGTAAAGTGAAATCCATTGGTTTTACCAGCAGCAGCACTGGCCGCGCCAGTGTCGGTGTCATGGCCGAAGGGGAATACACGTTTGGTACGGCCGAAGCGGAAGAGATGACGGTCGTTAGCGGTGCGCTCAACGTCTTACTGCCGGGTGAAACGGAATGGAAAGTTTACGCAGCCGGGCAGGTTTTCAACGTTCCTGGCCACAGCGAGTTCCATCTGCAGGTTGCTGAACCGACCTCTTATCTGTGCCGCTATCTGAAATAAAAAATAAGCCGGGTGGCGCTAACGCTTACCCGGCCTACGCTTTGCCTGTTATCTCTGCGCTTCGCCGCCGAGACCTTCCACCAGATTCTGAATCAAGGCGGCCAGTTCCCCGGTCATCAGGATGAAGTCCGCGTCAAAACGCTGGGCGTAATCTTCCCGGTCGATGTCTTCATTCTGATCGCGCAGTTCATCGCAGAACTTCAAACGTTTCACTGAACCGTCATCGCACATCATGAACTGAATCCGCTGCTGCCAGTCGAGCGCCAGTTTGGTCACCACTTTGCCCGCTTCGATATGTACGGCAATCTCGTCGCTCACCAGATCCTGTTTCTTCGCGCGGATCACACCGCCATCTTCCAGCAGGGCTTTCAGCTCGGCCTCATCGAGGATCTGGAAACCTTGCGCGGCAGCACCGCTACGCACCCACTCGGTCAGGGTCAGCTCGATTGGCGTTTCCAGCGCCAACGGCACGACCGGAAGGGAGCCGATACTTTTGCGCAGCAGAGCCAGCGTATCTTCTGCTTTTTTGGCGCTGGCGCAGTCCACCATAATCAACCCGTTAACGGTATCGATCCACATCATGGTCTGGCTGAAGCGGCTAAAGGCGCGCGGCAGCAGGGAGTGCAGAACTTCGTCTTTCAGCGAATCTTTTTCGGTTTTCTTCAGCTTGCGACCCTGCTCGGCTTCCAGCTTGAAGATCTTCGCTTCGAGCGCCTGTTTAACCACCGGCGTTGGCAGAATTTTCTCTTCTTTACGGGCGCAGACGATGATTTGACCCGTGCTGCTGGCGTGGGTCAGTGCATCGCTTTGTGAACCCATTGGCGGAACCCAACCGGTTTTTGCCATATCCTGGCTACCGCAAGGGGAAAAGGTGTAAGCGGCTAACTGTTTTTCCATCTCTTCTGCACGCAGCGAAACGTCGCGGCTGAGACGGTAAACCATCAAATTTTTGAACCACAGCATGATAATTTCCACGGCCTTGTCGTTAAATCAGCGGGCATGATAACGAATTGTCGCATCGCTTGCATTGCTAATCGGGAAGCGTGCTTCTACTCTGTTGATAATCAAAATAATGAGGAGAGTCTTGTGCGTATTGGGATTGATTTGGGCGGCACCAAAACAGAAGTCATCGCACTGAGCGAGCAGGGGGAACAGCTGTTCCGCCACCGTCTGCCTACGCCGCGCGATGATTATCACCAGACTATCGAGACGATTGCCCGGCTGGTCGAGATGGCAGAGCAGGCGACAGGGCAAACGGGCAGCGTCGGGATGGGGATCCCGGGGTCGATCTCGCCTTATACCGGGGTGGTTAAAAATGCTAACTCGACCTGGCTCAACGGTCAGCCTTTTGATAAAGATTTGAGCGCGCGTCTGAACCGGGAAGTGCGTCTGGCCAACGACGCCAACTGTCTGGCGGTTTCAGAAGCGATTGACGGCGCGGCTGCCGGTGCCCATACCGTTTTTGCCGTCATCATCGGTACCGGCTGCGGTGCAGGCGTGGCCTTTGGCGGGCGTGCCCATATCGGGGGGAACGGTACGGCGGGCGAGTGGGGACACAACCCGCTGCCGTGGATGGATGAAGATGAGCTTAAATACCGCGCTGAAGTTCCGTGTTATTGCGGTAAACAAGGTTGTATTGAGACGTTTATCTCCGGTACCGGTTTTGCGACCGACTACCACCGTCTGAGTGGTCAGCCGCTTAAGGGTAATGAGATCATGCGTCTGGTTGAAGAACAGGACCCGGTAGCTGAACTGGCGCTCCGCCGCTACGAAATGCGTCTGGCGAAATCGCTGGCGCATGTGGTGAATATTCTCGATCCGGACGTGATTGTGCTCGGCGGCGGCATGAGCAACGTCGACCGCCTGTACAGCACGGTCCCGAATCTGGTGAAACAGTGGGTCTTCGGCGGCGAGTGTGAAACCCCGATCCGTAAAGCACTACACGGAGACTCCAGCGGCGTGCGAGGCGCGGCGTGGTTGTGGCCGGAATAAAAGCAAAGAGTGTTTATTCCCTCTCCCACCGGAAGAGGGCCAGGGTGAGGGCACCAGACCGCACCTCCCCCCATTCACTCCACCGCATACTCTTTATCCAGCCTGCTGTATCCCAGCCCGTTGATCTTTTTCACTTTGATCTGCACCGGTATACGCTCTTTCATCGCCTCGACGTGGCTGATCACACCGATCGTTTTCCCGGTGGCGTTCAGCGCGTCGAGAGCATCCAGCGCGGTATCCAGCGTTTCGCTGTCGAGCGTGCCGAACCCTTCGTCCAGGAACAGCGAGTCGATCCGTGTTTTGTGACTCACCAGATCAGAAAGTGCCAGCGCCAGAGCCAGACTGACCAGGAAACTTTCGCCGCCAGAGAGCGTACGGGTGTCGCGCACGGCATCCGCCTGCCAGGTATCGACCACTTCCAGTTCCAGAGCATCGCTGGCTTTGCGCTGGAGCAGATAACGCCCGTGCAGGCGGTTAAGTTGCTGGTTAGCAAGCCAGACAAGATTATCCAGCGTCAGCCCCTGGGCGAACTTACGGAACTTGTCGCCGGTACTGGAGCCGATAAGCGCATTCAGGTACCCCCAGTCGTCTGCCAGACGGCTGGCCTCTTCAATTTGCTGCATTAAAGCCAGTTGGTGCAGGCGGCTATCGCTATCCTGCTTAAGCTGCTGGCGGATTTCTCCCTGCCGCGTGGTGTTCTCACGAAGCTGCTGCGTCAGGTGTTGTAGCTGGATTTGCAGGCCTGGTGCATCGGTGTCGAGTCCTTCTGGCTGAAGTGCCTGGTGCGCCTGCAACTGTTGGTTTGCCTGTCCGGACAGGGCGGCGGCCTGCTGTATCTGGTTTTCCAGCGAGTGTTTCAGTTGTTCGAGGTGGCGGAGGGTGCTCTCCTCCAGTAGCGCTGCAAGGAACGCGTCCTGATCGGCAAAGCAGCTTGCCGACAGTGCCTGGGCGAACTGCGCCTGTGAGTGCTGCAGGCGCTCACGCTCCAGTGTTTCCTGCTGCTGTTGTGCCGCCAGTTGGCTCTGCAGAGACACGCATTCGTCGTGGATTGCGCGCCAGTCGTCAGGAATGGCGGGTTCGGTCTCTTCGCTGTTGGTAACCGGAAGTGCGTCAAGCAGTGGTTTCAGGGCGTTTATACGTTCCTGAATCGCACCCTGGTGTGTCTGTTTCTCCTGCCACTGCGCGAATTCCGTTTCACGGACGTTCAGCCAGGTGGCCTCAGTACCTTCTTCAGGTACGCTGAGTGAAAGAGCGACGAGGGCGCTTTCCAGCCCCTGACGCGTTGTCGCCAGTTGCTGCTGATACTGGCGTTCCTGCACTTCCAGTTCGTTGAGCTGGTTTTGCAGTGTCAGACGCTGGCTGAGCTGATAAAGCTGGCGTTCATAGTGCTCCTGTTCGCTCATCCAGACGGCAATATCTTCCTGAATATTCAGCGAAATATTTAATACCGCGCAAACCTCCAGCCACTCTTTAGTGAGTGCTTGCTCTTCCTGGGAGAGTGTCTGCGCTTCGCCTGTCTCGCGCTGGATCTGTTGAGTCAGGGCATTAACCTGGCCCAGGACCAGCAGTCCTTCCTCTTTTAGCGAGGCGACTTCTTTTTCCAGGGCATCACGACGGCGCTGATTGTCAGTCAGTTCAAGCGCTTGATATTTCTCCACGGCGGGATGTTCGCTGGAGCCGCACAGTGGACAGGGTTTACCTGCCTCAAGCTGAGAACGATAGCTTTCCAGATCTTTAATCGTCGCTTCGCGTTCACACAGGGACTTCAGGTCCAGGTAGTGCTGGTTTTTCTCTTTGTATTGCTGGCGACGTAGCGTCAGTGTTTCATTGAGTTTTACCTGCTCAGCCTGTGCTTTCTGCACGCTTTCACCGTTCTGATGCAGGCGTTTTTGTAGCGGCTGATAGCGGGCATGGAGCGAGGTCAGACGTTGACGCATCGTTCGTGACTGCGCTTGTTGTTCCATCGCTACTGCAACCTCATCCGCCGTCAGCGTCAGGGTTGTTTCCGGCAGGGAGGCCCGTTTATGGCGTAATTCAGTGAGGCGGACGGTCAGGGCAGTAAGCTGATTTTTATCACGGCCAAGCTGAGCGAAGTGCGCTCGCCAGCCTGCCATTTCCTGTCCCCATAAGCGGAATCGATCATGTTCTGCCTGCCACTGCGTCAGAACCGTTAATTCAGTCTGCAACTGCTCATGGGTACGAATGGCGGTATTACGGATACGCGAGCGCAGCGCGGTTTTATCTTGTAAGCGAGTATTTACTTCGATAATTCGCTGCTGGGTTTGAGCCAGACGCGAGGCTTGCTCTTGCTGGTGCTCCCAAAGCGGTCGAAGCTGAGCGGCGGGTTGAGCAAGCTGGAGCTTTGCCAGGTCAGGCGCGGCGTCGGTCAGCGCCTGCTGTGCCTGCTGTTGTAACACGCTTACGCGCTGTTGCTCGCGAAGAAGCTCATCATGGCGCGTAAGCCACTGATAATCTTTCTGCTGGCGCTGTTGCTGTGCCAGCAGTGTTTTCTCTTCGTCAGTAAGTGCCTGCAAACTTTGCTGTAACTGCTGCTGTTGCTCTTCGCTCAACAGCACCACACCCGCTGCCTGTGCCTCCCGCATTTCAAGTACGTTTCGGGCGGCTTTGTGTTTCTCAAATATCCTGGCGGAAATCTGGCCATAGATCTCGGTTCCGGTCAGTTCTTCCAGAAGCTCTGCGCGATCGCTCGGTTTGGCATTGAGGAAAGCGGCAAACTGCCCCTGAGAGAGCAGCATTGAACGGGTAAATCGGCCATAGTCCAGCCCGGTGAGCGCGGCGGTTTGCTCCAGTTTATCTGTCACTTTGTCGGCGAGAATCTTGCCATCTTCGCAGCGAGCCAGTTCCACTCGCGGTGCTTGTAGGTTCCCGTCTGGCTGATTACGCGCCCGGTTCTGGCTCCAGAAGGCGCGGTAGGCGGTACCTTTTACTTCAAACTCAACCTCGGCAAGACACTCGGCGGTATCACGCGTCATCAGATCGTTTTGCGCCTGAGACACTTTTTGCAGACGCGGCGTTTCGTGATAGAGCGCCAGACAGATGGCGTCGAGCAGGGTGGTCTTGCCTGCACCGGTCGCACCGGTAATGGCAAACAGCCCGTTGCTGGCAAAGGGCTCAGCGGTAAAGTCAATTTTCCACTCGCCCTTGAGTGAGTTGAGGTTTTTCAGGCGCAGGCTCAGGATTTTCATGCGTTCTCCTCCTCGTTATTCAGCGCGTGGAGCGTATGGGCGAACAGCTCGTTCAGCCGGGCGCGTTTTGCATCATCCATCTCTTCCTGGGCCAGTCGGCGTTCAAAAACCTCTTCGACCTTAAGTTCACTCAGCGTTTCGCGCTGAGCACTCAGCAGGATTTTTTCGCGCTGCTCGCGACTACGGCGTACCAGTAAAACCTCGACAGGAAGCTCTTCCGTCAGCGCCTGAATTTTTCGCTGCATATCATGCAGATAGTCGTCTGTCGTGATTTCGATATCCAGCCAGACGGGGGGATTAAGCGCAGTACCACGCCACTGTTCAAGCTGGGAGGTGATGGCATCAAGGTCACCCTTCAGCACCGCCAGCGGCTGGGTGACAGGGACCTCCAGCGTTTCGACGGCGCTGAGTTTACCTCCGTTAAAACTCACCAGATGCACAGATTTGGCTTTACCTGTCTCATCAAAACTCAGCGAAATGGGCGAGCCACAATAGCGAATGTGTTCGCAGCCACCGATCATCTGCGCGCGGTGAATATGCCCAAGCGCAATGTAGTCGGCAGGCGGGAAATTTTGCGCCGGGAACGCATCCAGCGTACCAATATAGATGTCACGTACGGCGTCACTTTTACTGGCCCCGACGGTGGTGAGATGCCCGGTCGCAATCACCGGAATGAGCTGTTCGCCGCGCAAGGTACAGGCATCGGTATATTGTTGGTGATAATAGTCAGTGATGCTCTGCAACAGATGCTGCTGTTTTTCTCCGCCGGACATCCCGGCCTGGCTCTGCACGATATCGCGTGGGCGCAGGAAGGGAACCGGGCACAACACCGCCCCCGGCGTACCGTCACGTTTTTTCAGGATCTGCGGCGCATGCCCGGCACTGGCCACCACGGTAGTGTTCAGGAAGGCCAGGATGTCGCGGGATTCATTCAGCGTGGCGACGGAGTCGTGATTACCGGCGACAATCACCAGATGGCAGCCTGTTTGCTGCAGATTTACCACGAAGCGGTTGTACAGCTCACGCGCATAGCTTGGCGGCGAGCCGGTGTCGAAAATGTCACCCGCGACAATAATCGCATCCACTTCGCGCGATCGGGCAGTATCCAGCAGCCAGTTCAGGAACGCTTCATGCTCCGCTGCCCTGCTTTTGCTGTAAAAGTTTTGACCCAGATGCCAGTCCGAAGTGTGAAGTATGCGCATAGGAGATCCGTGGCGAAAAAAGATGTTGGCGATTATAAACATTCAGGGGGCGGAAAATAACCGCTGTAATAAAACAACAGTTTGCCATTTATGGTGGTAAGGTTTTTCATAAATCTGTCATAAATCTGACGCATAATGACGCCGCATTACAAACTTGTAACTTAAATAAGATAAGACAGGGCAAAGTATGGCGAGACGTATTCTGGTCGTAGAAGATGAAGCTCCAATTCGTGAAATGGTGTGCTTCGTGCTCGAACAAAATGGCTTCCAGCCGGTTGAAGCGGAAGATTATGACAGCGCGGTGAACCAGTTGAATGAGCCCTGGCCCGATCTGATTCTGCTCGACTGGATGTTGCCCGGCGGCTCTGGACTGCAGTTTATCAAACACATTAAACGTGAAGCGATGACCCGCGATATCCCCGTTGTCATGCTGACGGCGCGTGGTGAAGAAGAAGATCGCGTGCGTGGGCTTGAAACGGGTGCCGATGATTACATTACTAAGCCGTTCTCCCCGAAAGAGCTGGTTGCTCGTATCAAAGCCGTAATGCGCCGCATTTCACCGATGGCGGTGGAAGAGGTGATTGAGATGCAAGGTCTGAGCCTTGACCCGACCTCACACCGTGTCATGACGGGCGAAAATCCGCTCGACATGGGGCCTACCGAATTTAAACTTCTGCACTTCTTTATGACTCACCCGGAACGCGTGTACAGCCGCGAACAGTTGCTGAATAACGTCTGGGGAACTAACGTATATGTCGAAGACCGGACGGTTGACGTCCATATCCGCCGCCTGCGAAAAGCGCTGGAACTGAGCGGCCACGATCGCATGGTGCAGACGGTCCGCGGCACGGGTTATCGTTTTTCTACCCGTTTCTGAACAATGACAGGAGTGTGACGCGTGCTGGAACGTCTGTCATGGAAAAGGCTCGTCTTTGAACTGATCTTATGTTGTATTCCGGCCTTCATTCTGGGGGCCTTTCTTGGATATCTGCCGTGGTTTCTGCTGGCCTCGGTCACCGGACTGCTGATCTGGCATTTCTGGAACCTGTTACGCCTCTCCTGGTGGCTATGGGTTGACCGAAGTATGACACCGCCGCCGGGAAGCGGCAGTTGGGAACCGCTGCTTTACGGTTTGCATCAGATGCAGATGCGTAATAAAAAGCGCCGCCGCGAACTGGGAAGCCTGATCAAGCGTTTTCGCAGCGGGGCGGAGTCGCTCCCGGATGCGGTCATTCTGACGACCGAAGAAGGGACTATCTTCTGGTGTAATGGTCTTGCGCAACAGTTGCTGGGGTTGCGCTGGCCGGATGATAATGGCCAGAATATCCTCAACCTTCTGCGTTATCCTGAATTTGCGCAGTATCTGAAAAAGCGTGATTTTACCGGTCCACATAATCTGAAACTCAATAATGGTCGCCATCTGGAAATCCGCGTGATGCCATACAGCGATCAGCAGTGGCTGATGGTGGCGCGCGATGTCACCCAGATGCACCAGCTGGAAGGCGCGCGACGCAACTTCTTCGCGAACGTGAGCCACGAATTACGTACCCCATTGACCGTACTTCAGGGTTACCTGGAGATGATGCAGGAGCAAACGCTTGAAGGTGCGCCACGTGAAAAAGCGCTGCACACCATGCGCGAGCAAACGCACCGTATGGAAGGTCTGGTGAAACAGCTGTTGACGCTATCGAAGATCGAAGCGGCGCCAACGCTTGCGCTGAATGACACCATTGATGTCCCCATGATGCTGCGGGTGGTGGAGCGTGAAGCACAAACGTTAAGCCATAAGAAGCACCACCTGATCTTTGAGGTCGACAATACGCTGAAGGTTTTGGGCAGTGAAGATGAGCTGCGCAGCGCCATTTCCAACCTGGTGTATAACGCGGTGAATCATACGCCGGAAGGGACGGAGATCGTGGTGCGCTGGCAGCATACCCCTACGGGCGCTGAATTTAGCGTCGAGGATAATGGTCCGGGGATTGCTCCGGAGCACATCCCGCGTCTGACCGAACGCTTCTATCGCGTGGATAAGGCGCGATCGCGACAGACAGGGGGAAGCGGTCTGGGGCTGGCGATTGTAAAACATGCCGTCAATCACCATGAAAGCCGCCTCGATATTCAGAGTACCCTGGGTAAGGGAACCCGCTTTAGTTTCGTGATCCCGGAACGATTAATTGCCAAAAAGATCGCCTGATAACGGGTGTGTCATTTTACCTTTCCACGGGTCAGCGTTTGCTGGCCCGTTTGCTTTGCAGTCAAACGAAACGCGAATGAATTTTATACGGCTGGCTGTTTTTTGTTCGCATGATTAGCCATGGGTTTTTCTGATAATTAGCGTATTGTGCTGGTGTGTATTTTCATGCTGGCATATTGTTCTGGTTTTACGATCCCACCTTGCCTTTAAACGTTATAAGCGTTTAAATTGCGCCCCAGATACTGTCAGACCGACTGTATTTGCGTGGTAAATCGAAAAACTATTCTTCTCCACGCCAGGACGGGAGCATTTCCCGCTGAAATTGAGCAATTTTTCGGCTGTATCTTCCCACCAGGGAAATCGAAAAACTCAATGTTTTCAACACCACATCCACAGGCAGTAAGGTTTTATGACCCATCACTTAAAATCGCGTGACATCATCGCGCTGGGCTTTATGACATTTGCGCTGTTCGTTGGCGCAGGCAACATCATTTTCCCTCCAATGGTTGGCTTACAGGCGGGTGAACACGTCTGGACTGCCGCATTTGGTTTCCTGATTACTGCTGTGGGTTTGCCGGTACTGACCGTTATCGCCCTGGCGAAAGTGGGTGGCGGTGTTGATAGCCTCAGCACCCCGATCGGCAAAGTGGCGGGTGTTCTGCTGGCAACCGTCTGCTATCTGGCTGTTGGGCCACTGTTTGCGACCCCCCGCACGGCAACCGTTTCCTTCGAAGTGGGTATTGCTCCTCTGACGGGTGACGGCGCGATGCCGCTGTTTATCTACAGCCTGATCTACTTCGCGATTGTGATTCTGGTTTCCCTCTATCCGGGCAAGCTGCTGGATACCGTCGGTAACTTCCTGGCTCCGCTGAAAATTGTGGCGCTGATTGTGCTGGCGGTTGCGGCGATTGTCTGGCCGGCAGGCCCGATTAGTGATGCCATGGATGCCTACAAAAACGCCGCGTTCTCCAACGGTTTCGTGAACGGCTACCTGACGATGGATACGCTGGGCGCAATGGTGTTTGGTATCGTCATCGTTAACGCCGCGCGTTCCCGTGGTGTGACCGAAGCACGTCTGCTGACCCGCTACACCATCTGGGCTGGCCTGATGGCCGGTGTGGGCCTGACGCTGCTCTATCTGGCGTTGTTCCGTCTGGGTTCCGATAGCGCTATGCTGGTTGATCAAAACGCGAATGGCGCGGCTATTCTGCATGCTTATGTTCAGCACACCTTCGGCGGTGCAGGCAGTATGCTGCTGGCGGCGCTCATCTTCCTGGCATGTCTGGTGACGGCCGTTGGCCTGACCTGCGCCTGTGCGGAGTTCTTTGCGCAGTATCTGCCGCTCTCTTACCGCGCACTGGTATTTATTCTCGGCATCTTCTCCATGGCGGTGTCAAACCTCGGTCTGAGCCACCTGATTCAGGTCTCTATTCCGGTGCTGACGGCTATCTACCCGCCATGTATCGTGCTGGTGGTATTGAGCTTTACTCGTCCGTGGTGGAACAACTCCTCACGAATTATTGCGCCAGCCATGTTTATCAGCCTGATTTTTGGTATCCTTGACGGGATTAAAGCATCAGCTTTCGCAGAAATTTTGCCAGCCTGGACACAGCGTCTGCCGCTGTCCGAACAAGGCCTGGCCTGGCTGATGCCTACCGTTGTTGCACTGGTTCTGGCGGTTATCTGGGATCGTGCTGCAGGGCGTCAGGTCGCATCGAACGCTCATTAATCAACGGCAACAAACTGTTTAACCACGGGGCTTAAGGCCCCGTGGTTTTTTGTTTTTTTCGTGTTGAATGGCAAGATTTAAATGGAAAGCACTAACAAACTTAAACGTGGGCTGAGCACGCGCCACATCCGCTTTATGGCGCTGGGCTCCGCTATCGGTACCGGTCTTTTTTATGGCTCGGCAGATGCCATTAAAATGGCCGGTCCAAGCGTGCTGTTGGCCTACATCATCGGCGGTGTGGCAGCCTATATCATCATGCGTGCCCTCGGGGAGATGTCGGTTCACAATCCCTCAGCCAGTTCGTTCTCCCGTTACGCGCAGGAAAACTTAGGTCCGCTGGCCGGGTTTATTACCGGCTGGACCTATTGCTTTGAAATCCTGATTGTGGCGATTGCCGATGTGACCGCGTTTGGTATCTATATGGGGGTCTGGTTCCCGGCAGTACCGCACTGGATTTGGGTGCTGAGCGTGGTGCTGATCATCTGCGCGGTTAACCTGATGAGCGTGAAAGTCTTTGGTGAACTGGAGTTCTGGTTCTCTTTCTTTAAGGTCGCCACCATTATCATCATGATTGTCGCCGGTTTTGGGATCATCATCTGGGGGATTGGTAACGGCGGTCAGCCGACCGGTATCCATAACCTCTGGAGCAACGGCGGCTTCTTCAGTAATGGCTGGCTCGGCATGGTGATGTCGCTACAGATGGTGATGTTTGCCTACGGCGGTATTGAGATTATCGGTATTACCGCCGGGGAAGCGAAAGATCCTGAGAAGTCGATTCCGCGCGCCATCAACTCGGTGCCGATGCGTATTCTGGTGTTCTATGTGGGTACGCTGTTCGTGATCATGTCCATCTACCCGTGGAACCAGGTGGGCACTAACGGTAGCCCGTTTGTACTGACCTTCCAGCATATGGGCATTGCGTTTGCTGCCAGTATTCTGAACTTTGTGGTGCTGACTGCGTCGCTTTCCGCGATCAACAGTGACGTCTTTGGCGTGGGGCGTATGCTGCACGGCATGGCGGAGCAGGGCAGTGCGCCAAAGGTATTTGCCAAAACATCACGTCGCGGTACGCCGTGGGTCACCGTGGTGGTGATGACCGTCGCACTGCTGTTCTCGGTTTACCTGAACTACATCATGCCGGAAAACGTCTTCCTGGTGATTGCGTCGCTGGCAACCTTCGCGACGGTGTGGGTGTGGATTATGATCCTGCTGTCACAGGTTGCATTCCGCCGTCGTCTGTCTCCGGATGAGGTGAAAGCGCTGAAGTTCAAAGTGCCGGGCGGTGTGGCAACGACCGTGGTTGGCCTGCTCTTCCTGGTCTTTATCATCGCCCTGATTGGCTACCATCCGGATACCCGTATTTCCTTATACGTCGGCTTCGCGTGGATCGTCCTGCTACTGGTGGGCTGGATGTTTAAATGCCGCCGTGACCGTCAGCTGGCGGAAGCACAGTAAAGTTAATGCCCGACGATGTCGGGCATTTTTTCTCCTCCCCCATCCTCCTCCCCCAATAAACCGCATCATGATGAGCTAACCTTAATCACCCTGTGGCAAGGTGACGTCAATTTCATCAAAGGGGATTCGTGATGTTAAACGCCTGGCACCTTCCGGTTGCCCCATTTGTTAAGCAAAACAAAGACAACCTTGTGATTACGCTCTGGCTGACGGGGGAAAATCAGCCTGAACGCGTGACGCTACGCGCCGAAGTGGATAACGAAGAGACCGCGCTGAAAATGCACAAACAGCGTAGCCAGCCGCAGCCGGGGATCACGGCCTGGCGGGCAAATATCGACTTGCGCAGCGGGCAGCCACGCCGTCGCTACAGTTTCAAACTGCTGTGGAACAACCGTCAGCTGTGGTTTACCCCGCAGGGGTTTAGCCGTTTCCCTCCGGCTCGTCTTGAGCAGTTTGCCGTTGATTACCCGGATAACGGACCGCAATGGGTTAACGATCAGGTCTTTTACCAGATTTTCCCGGACCGCTTTGCCCGCAGTGAAAAACGCACTGCTGACCAGGATAAGATCTATCACCACCATGCTGCGGGCCATGACATTATCCTGAAAGCGTGGGATGAACCCCTGACCGCGCAGGCGGGCGGTTCGACGTTCTACGGCGGCGATCTCGACGGTATCAGCGAAAAGCTGCCGTACCTGAAAAAGCTCGGCGTGACGGCGCTGTATCTCAACCCGGTGTTTAAAGCTCCGAGCGTACACAAATACGATACCGAAGATTATCGCCACGTTGACGCGCAGTTTGGCGGCGATGAGGCGTTATTGCGCCTGCGGCAGAACACCAGAAATGAAGGCATGCGCCTGATTCTGGACGGTGTGTTTAATCACAGCGGAGATTCACACGCGTGGTTTGACCGTCATAATCAGTCAATGAGCGGAGCATGCCATAACCCGGATTCACCGCAGAGAAGCTGGTATAGCTTTAATGAGGAGGGACGTGCGCTGGACTGGCTGGGTTATCCGAGCCTGCCGAAGCTGGATTTCCAGTCACCTTCTCTGATCGATGAAATCTACGGTGGTGAAGACAGCATTGTGCGCCACTGGCTGAAAGCACCGTGGAATATGGATGGCTGGCGCCTGGATGTGGTGCACATGCTGGGCGAAGCGGGCGGGGCGCGGAACAATATTCAACACGTCGCGGGTATTACCCGCTCTGCAAAAGTGGCTCAGCCAGAGGCATTTGTATTTGGCGAACATTTTGGCGATGCGCGCCAGTGGCTGCAGGCCGATGCGGAAGATTCGGCGATGAACTATCGAGGCTTTACCTTCCCGCTATGGGGATTCCTGGCGAATACCGATATTTCCTACGATCCGAATCACATTGATGCCGAAACCTGTATGGCGTGGATGGATAATTACCGCGCCGGTCTGTCGCATCAGCAGCAACTGAGAATGTTTAATCAGCTGGATAGCCACGATACGGCGCGCTTTAAATCCCTGCTTGGCAAGGATGTGGCACGTCTGCCGCTGGCCGTTACCTGGCTCTTCACATGGCCTGGCGTACCCTGTATTTACTACGGTGATGAAGTGGGGCTGGATGGTAACAACGATCCATTCTGCCGCAAAACCTTCCCGTGGCAGCCAGCGAAACAGGACAAGGTGCTGTTCGGCCTTTATCAGCGAATGGCGAAGTTACGTAAACAGAACCTGGCATTACGCTATGGCGGCTGCCTGGTGGTGTACGCCCACGATAACGTAGTGGTGTTTGTCCGTGTTTATAACCAGCAGCGTGTGCTGGTGGCGATTAACCGGGGTGAGGCCTGTGAAGTGGTGCTGGATGACTCCCCATTGCTGCACGTGAAGGCGTGGCAATGTAAGGAGGGTAAAGGGACTCTCCAGGAAGGCATACTCTCATTACCTGCAATTTCAGCTTCCATCTGGTTCGGTAATTAATCACTGTCTGCAACCGGTACGGTGTACGGGTTGCAGAATATTTCCCTGTGTTGTTCGGTTTTATTCAACAGAGGGGACAAATATCTTTACTATCCGCTCAGTCAATTCTCGCTATACTCAATTTGCTTTATCAGTCAGGGCCCTTTCTCATATAGCACACCGAATGTTTACTTTTAACCCATTGTTTAAAAGGTACTTTTATGTCTATTCGTGAACTGATTGATCCATCCAATTCCGCACTGATTTTTATCGATCACCAACCGCAAATGTCCTTTGGTGTCGCTAATATTGACCGTCAATTGCTGAAGAATAATACGGTAGCACTGGCGAAAGCCGGCAAAATTTTTGATGTTCCTGTTATTTACACGTCGGTCGAAACGAAAAGCTTCAGCGGCTATATCTGGCCAGAATTGCTGGCGGTTCATCCGGATGTTAAACCCATTGAACGTACCTCGATGAACTCCTGGGAAGACGATGCGTTTGTTGCGGCAGTTAAAGCAACGGGCCGTAAGAAACTTATCATCTCAGCCCTGTGGACCGAGGTTTGCCTGACTTTCCCGGCGCTGATGGCGCTCGACGAAGGCTTCGAAGTGTACGTGGTAACCGATACGTCCGGCGGTACATCCGTTGATGCGCACGAACGAGCGATTGACCGTATGGTTCAGGCCGGGGCCGTACCGGTGACCTGGCAGCAGGTGTTGCTTGAGTACCAGCGCGACTGGTCACGCAAAGGCACTTACGACGCGGTAATGGACCTGGTTCGCGAGCACAGCGGGGCTTATGGCATGGGCGTTGATTATGCCTACACCCTCGTTCATGGCGCGCCAGAACGTAAAGCGTAAACCTTTCAGGGCGGGGTTCTCCCGCCCATCAATGACCAGGGAGCTTTTATGGCGCAAACATCACATGTGACGCTGGTGATTACTCACACGTTACTTCCGGGACAGGCTGAGCACTACGAACAGTGGCTTGGCAGGATCATGCCCATCGCGGCGGAATTTCCCGGCCATCTGGGCGCAAACGTAATCCGCCCGTCCGAAGGGCAAAACCTGTGGACGGTGATCATCCGCTTCGACACCCTCGAACACCTCTATGAGTGGACTCAGTCTGATACCCGCAATGCGCTGGTGAAAGAGATTGAACCGCTGCTGGCGGAAGGCGACAAAACCGAAGTGCGTACGGAACCTGCATTCTGGTTTACGCCACCGGAGACACACGTACGTAAGCCAAAACAGTGGAAACAGTTTCTGATCACGCTCCTGGTGATCTTTCCCAGCACCAATCTGGTACCACAGGTGACTGGCGCGCTGCTTCCTGGCCTGAAAGGCTCATTGCTGCTGCATTTGATTAACGATGCCTGTGTGGTCGCGCTGGTGGTCTGGCTGTGGATGCCCATCGTGACCCGTCTGTTTGCCGGATGGCTAAAAAAAGCCTGATTCGGCTGAAAGGAGTACGTTATGTCTCAAACTGCCACACTGATCTTAACTAAGGGTAAGATCCATACACTCGATCGTGAAAATCCGCTTACCGAGGCGGTAGCGATCGCCAACGGCAAGATCCTTGCTACGGGTAATCACGATCGCATCATGAGTTATGCGACGCAGGGAACGCAGATCGTCGATTTACAGGGAAGCACGGTAATCCCCGGCCTGAACGATTCTCACCTGCACCTGATCCGCGGCGGGCTCAATTACAACCTGGAGCTGCGCTGGGAAGGTGTTCCTTCACTGGTGGATGCGTTGCGCATGCTTAAAGTTCAGGCCGACCGCACACCGTCACCACAGTGGGTGCGTGTTGTCGGCGGCTGGAGCGAATTTCAGTTTGCTGAACGTCGGATGCCAACCATCGAAGAACTCAATGAGGCGGCACCGGATACCCCGGTATTTGTCCTGCATCTCTACGATCGCGCGCTGCTCAACCGTGCAGCGTTGAAAGCTGTCGGGTATACCAAAGAGACTCCGAACCCACCGGGCGGCGAGATTGTGCGCGATAACAACGGTAACCCGACCGGGATGCTGATCGCCAAACCCAATGCAATGATCCTCTACGCCACACTGGCAAAAGGGCCGAAACTGCCGATTGAGCAGCAGGTGAACTCTACGCGCCAGTTTATGCGCGAGCTGAACCGCCTGGGATTGACCAGCGCAATTGATGCAGGGGGCGGTTTCCAGAACTACCCGGAAGATTACGAGGTAATTGCTGAGCTGCACGCCAAAGAGCAGATGACTGTGCGCATTGCTTACAACCTCTTTACCCAGCGCCCGAAACAGGAACTGGACGATTTTGAGCGCTGGACAGATATGCTCAAACCGGGTCAGGGAACGGATTTCTATCGCGCGAACGGGGCCGGTGAGATGCTGGTCTTCTCGGCGGCGGATTTCGAGGATTTCCTTCAGCCGCGTCCGGATCTGCCGGAAGGAATGGAAGACGAACTGGAGCGTGTGGTGCGTCATCTGGTGGAAAACCGCTGGCCGTTCCGCCTGCACGCGACTTACGACGAATCCATCAGTCGGATGCTGGATGTGTTCGAGAAAGTGAACCGCGATATCCCGTTCAACGGGCTGCACTGGTTCTTCGACCATGCAGAAACCATTACCGAGCGCAATATCGAACGCGTTAAGGCGTTGGGCGGTGGGATTGCGGTCCAGCACCGCATGGCATTCCAGGGCGAGTACTTTGTCGACCGCTATGGCAAAGAGGCGGTGAAGCACACGCCACCAGTGGCGAAAATGCTGGAACTGGAGGTGCCGGTTGGGTTAGGTACGGACGCGACCCGCGTGGCGAGCTATAACCCGTGGACGGCGCTCTACTGGCTGGTATCCGGGCGTACCGTGGGTGGGCTTGCGATGTATGACGATAATAACCGTCTGCCGCGTGACGTAGCTCTTGAGCTGTGGACGGCAGGCAGTGCGTGGTTTTCCAGCGAGCAGGGTAAAAAAGGTCGCCTGGTCGAAGGGCAACTGGCGGACCTGGTGGTGCTGTCGAAAGACTACTTCAGCGTGCCGGAAGAGGAGATCAAAGGTATTGAATCGGTACTGACCGTGGTGGATGGCAAGGTGGTGTATGCCGCCGGACATTTCAGCCCACTGTCGCCACCGCCAATTCCGGTTGTGCCAGAGTGGTCGCCTGTGGTGAAGGTACCCGGACATTATCGCTCCGCACCGCCAGCCGCAAGTAAAGTGGGCGCGGTGGTACAGATGCACCAGTGCATCGGGAGTTGTGGCGTGCATGGGCATGCGCACGGTATTGCGCGCCAGTCGGATATTCCTGTCTCCGATGAGCAGGCATTCTGGGGCGTGTTAGGGTGTTCGTGCTTCGCGTTCTAAAACAAAAGGCCCGCATAAGCGGGCCTTTTTCGTAAACCGTGCCGATTACAGGCTGGATACGTTCTCAGACAGGTATTTCGCTACGCCGTCTGGAGAGGCAGCCATACCTTCTTTACCTTTTTCCCACTGAGCCGGGCACACTTCACCGTGCTCTTCGTGGAACTGCAGCGCGTCAACCATACGCAGCATTTCGTCGATGTTACGACCCAGTGGCAGATCGTTCACAACCTGGTGACGAACGATGCCGTTTGCGTCGATCAGGAAAGAACCACGCAGTGCAACGCCAGCGTCCGGATGTTCGATACCGTAAGCCTGCTGGATTTCGCGTTTGATGTCCGCAACCATTGCGTATTTCACCGCACCGATGCCGCCTTTGTCGACAGGGGTGTTACGCCATGCGTTGTGTACAAATTCAGAGTCGAAGGAGACGCCAACAACTTCTACGCCACGCTTCTGGAATTCTTCATAACGTTTGTCGAACGCGATCAGCTCAGATGGGCAAACGAAAGTGAAGTCCATTGGCCAGAAGAACAGAACGGTCGCTTTACCGTTGGTGTGCTGTTTGAAGTTGAAGTTTTCAACGATTTCACCGTTGCCCAGAACTGCTGCAGCTGTAAAATCCGGAGCCGGACGAGTTACCAGAACCATATGATTCTCCTGTAGATACTAAGGTTATTTGGAACGCAACGCGAGCCAGTATAGAGAGTGTTCATGGATAAGACAAAGAGGTGGTGACAATCGTTCCGCCAGCTTTTACCTATCAATGCGAATTCTGTCAGAGCTGTTTGTTTTTCGCCTGCGCCATCATGCGCGGATAGAATTGCCAGAACCGGGTCTCCAGCGCATCGTAATGTTCATCCAGGTCATACCAGGAGTCGCGCAGCGCATCCAGGCGCGGTCGGCGACTGGCCATCCCATTTAACACATTCTGAATGAAATCCATCTCGCGATAGCGCTCCAGCCAGCGTTCTGACCACAGGTAGTTATTCAGATTCACAAAGCGCGGCGGCGAGTCGGGCAAAATGATTGACACCTGCTGGTGGGCATAGCGCACAAAATCCGGTAATGGCAACTCCGGCGAGAGTAGTGCCCAGTGGCGCGACAGGAAATGATCCCACATCACATCAAGCGTGATCGGCGCAACGCGGCGTGTTTCGGGGCGAAACCACGCTTTAGCTTCCGTTACTTCTGGCAAGTTATCTGTCAGTACGTCGATACGGCGATGCATAAAAATACCGTCGACGATCTCAGGGGAATAGTTTTCAGCGGGGTTACCGCGCACGAAATCGGCCAGCAAATTACCGGAAAGGGAGCTGTCAGCGAGGTGGGCGAGATGCAGGTGAGCGAGAAAATTCATGCGTTTTATTTGTCCGGGGGTGGCTAGTTGTTGCAGCAAAAGGGTGTGAGCACTAGACTATGCCGCCTGTTTTTAAGTCACGAGTATACGTCATGCGCGTCGCCGATTTCTCCTTTGAACTACCTGAATCCCTGATTGCTCACTATCCAATGCCTGAGCGCAGTAGCTGTCGTTTGCTGTCACTGGATGGGCCAACGGGCGATCTGACGCACGGTACTTTCACCGATTTGCTCGACAAGCTCAACCCAGGCGATCTGCTGGTCTTTAACAATACCCGCGTGATCCCGGCGCGCCTGTTCGGGCGTAAAGCCAGCGGCGGCAAGATTGAAGTGCTGGTCGAACGTATGCTCGATGATAAACGTATTCTGGCACATATTCGCGCCTCTAAGGCACCCAAGCCGGGTGCAGAACTGCTGCTCGGTGATGACGAGAGCATCAAAGCGACCATGATCGCGCGCCACGATGCGCTGTTCGAGGTGGAATTCGATGACGAGCGTTCTGTGCTCGACATTCTGAATGCTATCGGCCACATGCCGTTGCCGCCGTACATTGAGCGTCCGGACGAAGAGGCCGACCGCGAGCTGTACCAGACTGTCTATAGCCAGAAACCTGGCGCAGTTGCCGCGCCGACCGCGGGTCTGCACTTTGATGAACCGCTGCTGGAAAAACTGCGTGCAAAAGGTGTTGAGATGGCGTTCGTGACGCTGCACGTTGGCGCGGGTACCTTCCAGCCGGTGCGCGTGGACAGCATCGAAGATCACATCATGCACTCCGAGTATGCCGAAGTACCGCAGGACGTGGTGGATGCTGTTCTGGCGGCGAAAGGCCGGGGGAGCCGCGTGATTGCCGTCGGTACTACCTCTGTGCGTTCGCTTGAGAGCGCCGCACAGGCCGCGAAGAACGATCTTATCGAACCGTTCTTTGGCGATACGCAGATCTTTATCTACCCGGGCTACCAGTACAAAGTGATTGACGCGCTGGTGACCAACTTCCATCTGCCTGAATCCACTCTGATTATGCTGGTGTCTGCATTTGCGGGTTATCAGCATACGATGAATGCCTACAAGTCTGCGGTAGAACAAAAATATCGCTTTTTTAGCTACGGGGACGCGATGTTTATCACGTACAATCCGCAGGCTTTGAATGAGCGTGTCGGGGAATAAGTCCGCGGCACCGTTTTACAACGTTGGACTGTTTTTCTGACGTCGGAGAAAAAATGAAATTTGAACTCGATACCACCGATGGCCGCGCGCGTCGCGGTCGCCTGGTGTTTGATCGCGGTGTGGTGGAAACCCCCGCGTTTATGCCTGTGGGCACCTACGGCACCGTAAAAGGGATGACGCCGGAAGAAGTGGAAGCCACTGGCGCACAGATTATCCTCGGCAACACCTTCCACCTGTGGCTGCGTCCGGGTCAGGAGATCATGAAGCTCCACGGTGATCTGCACGACTTCATGCAGTGGAAAGGCCCAATCCTGACCGACTCCGGCGGTTTCCAGGTCTTCAGCCTGGGTGATATTCGCAAGATCACCGAGCAGGGCGTACACTTCCGTAACCCGATCAACGGCGATCCTATTTTCCTCGATCCAGAAAAATCGATGGAGATTCAGTACGATCTCGGTTCTGACATCGTCATGATCTTCGACGAATGTACACCGTATCCGGCCGACTGGGATTACGCTAAACGCTCTATGGAGATGTCTTTGCGTTGGGCGAAGCGTAGCCGCGACCGTTTTGACTCCCTGGAGAACAAAAATGCGCTGTTCGGCATTATTCAGGGCAGTGTTTACGAAGATTTACGTGATATCTCTGTTAAAGGTCTGGTAGAGATAGGTTTTGATGGCTACGCTGTCGGCGGTTTGGCTGTGGGTGAGCCGAAGGAAGACATGCATCGCATTCTTGAGCATGTCTGCCCGCAAATCCCGGCAGATAAACCCCGTTACCTGATGGGTGTGGGTAAACCAGAAGATCTGGTTGAAGGTGTACGTCGCGGCATTGATATGTTCGACTGCGTGATGCCAACCCGTAACGCGCGTAATGGTCATCTGTTTGTTACCGATGGCGTGGTGAAAATCCGTAACGCGAAGCATAAGAGTGACACCAGTCCGCTCGATGCCGAGTGCGATTGCTATACCTGTCGCAATTATTCTCGCGCGTATCTGCATCATCTCGATCGTTGTAATGAGATTTTGGGTGCGCGTCTCAATACCATTCATAACCTTCGCTATTATCAGCGCTTAATGGCTGGTTTACGCAAGGCTATCGAAGAGGGTAAATTAGAGAGCTTCGTGACCGATTTCTACCAACGTCAGGGTCGAACCGTTCCACCTTTGAACGTTGATTAATTTTAATAATGAGGGAATTTGAATGAGCTTTTTTATTTCTGATGCGGTAGCGGCAACAGGTGCTCCGGCGCAGGGCAGCCCGATGTCTCTGATTCTGATGCTGGTTGTGTTCGGTCTGATCTTCTACTTCATGATCCTGCGCCCACAGCAAAAGCGTACCAAAGAGCACAAAAAGCTGATGGACTCCATCGCGAAAGGCGATGAAGTGCTGACCAACGGTGGTCTGGTGGGTCGCGTAACCAAAGTGGCTGAAAGCGGCTACATTGCTATCGCGCTGAACGACACCACTGAAGTGGTTATCAAACGTGACTTCGTAGCTGCCGTTCTGCCGAAAGGCACTATGAAGGCGCTGTAATCCCAACTTTTCCCAAAGGGAACTGCCGTGTTAAACCGTTATCCTTTGTGGAAGTACATCATGCTGGTCGTCGTGATTCTCGTCGGCCTGCTGTACGCGCTTCCCAACCTGTATGGTGAGGATCCGGCTGTTCAAATCACTGGCGCGCGCGGTGTCGCCGCCAGTGAGCAAACGCTGATCCAGGTCCAGAAAACGTTACAAGAAGAAAAAATTACCGCTAAGTCTGTGGCTCTGGAAGAGGGTGCAATTCTTGCTCGCTTCGACACCACCGACACGCAGCTCCGCGCCCGTGAAGCGCTGATGGGCGTGCTGGGTGATAAATATGTCGTGGCGCTTAACCTTGCTCCTGCAACCCCTCGTTGGCTGGCTGCACTGAACGCAGAGCCAATGAAGCTCGGTCTTGACCTGCGTGGTGGCGTTCACTTCCTGATGGAAGTGGATATGGATACCGCGCTGGGCAAACTGCAGGAACAGAATATCGACAGCCTGCGTAGCGATCTGCGTGAAAAAGGCATCGCGTACACTACCGTGCGTAAAGAAGATAACTACGGTATGAGCATCACGTTCCGCGACAGCGCGGCGCGCGATCAGGCTGTAACTTACCTGTCTCAGCGTCACCGCGATCTGGTGATCACCTCTTCAGGCAGCAACCAGCTGCGCGCGGTGATGACCGATGCGCGTCTGAGTGAAGCGCGTGAATACGCCGTTCAGCAGAACATCAACATTCTGCGTAACCGTGTAAACCAACTGGGTGTGGCTGAGCCTCTGGTACAGCGCCAGGGTGCTGACCGTATCGTGGTCGAACTGCCAGGTATCCAGGATACCGCACGTGCGAAAGAGATTCTGGGTGCGACCGCAACGCTGGAATTCCGTCTGGTTAACTCCAACGTTGATCAGTCCGCTGCCGCCGCAGGACGTATTCCGGGTGACTCCGAAGTGAAACAGACCCGCGAAGGTCAGCCTGTTGTGCTGTACAAACGCGTGATCCTGACCGGTGACCACATCACTGACTCCACTTCCAGCCAGGACGAATACAACCAGCCGCAGGTTAACATCTCGCTGGATAGCGCGGGTGGTAACATCATGTCTAACTTCACCAAGGACAACATCGGCAAACCGATGGCGACCCTGTTCGTGGAGTACAAAGACAGCGGTAAGAAAGATGCCAATGGCCGTGCAGTGCTGGTGAAAGAGGAAGAGGTGATTAACATCGCCAACATCCAGTCTCGTCTGGGTAACAGCTTCCGTATTACCGGTATTAGCAACCCGAACGAAGCGCGTCAGCTCTCCCTGCTGCTGCGTGCCGGTGCGCTGATTGCACCAATCCAGATTGTTGAAGAACGTACCATTGGTCCAACCCTGGGTATGCAGAACATCAAACAGGGTCTGGAAGCATGTCTGGCCGGTCTGGTGGTTTCTATCCTGTTCATGATCTTCTTCTATAAGAAGTTTGGTCTGATCGCGACGTCCGCGCTGCTGGCGAACCTGGTGATGATCATCGGCATTATGTCCCTGCTGCCGGGGGCGACGCTGACCATGCCGGGTATTGCGGGGATCGTTCTGACCCTTGCGGTGGCGGTCGACGCCAACGTACTGATCAACGAACGTATCAAAGAAGAGTTGAGCAACGGTCGCTCTGTGCAGCAGGCGATTGAAGAAGGCTATAAAGGGGCGTTCAGCTCCATCTTCGATGCGAACGTAACAACACTGATTAAGGTTCTTATCCTGTATGCAGTGGGTACTGGCGCGATCAAAGGCTTTGCGATTACTACCGGTATCGGTGTTGCAACGTCGATGTTTACCGCTATTGTCGGCACCCGTGCCATCGTGAACCTGCTGTACGGCGGCAAGCGCGTCAAAAAGCTGTCTATCTGAGGAGTGCGTTGTGGCACAGGAATATACTGTTGAACAATTGAACCACGGCCGTAAAGTCTGGGACTTTATGCGCTGGGACTACTGGGCCTTCGGCATTTCAGGTTTTCTGCTGATTCTGTCCATCGTCATTATGGGCGTGAAAGGCTTTAACTGGGGACTCGATTTTACCGGTGGTACGGTAATTGAAATCTCCCTGGAAAAACCGGTCGATATGGACCAGATGCGCGAATCGCTGCAGAAGGCGGGCTTTGAAGAGCCACTGCTGCAGAACTTCGGCAGCAGCCGCGACATCATGGTGCGTATGCCGCCAGTGCATGATGCCAACGGCAGCCAGGAGCTGGGCAGCAAGGTTGTTAGCGTGATTAACGAAACAACCAGCCAGAATGCGACGGTTAAGCGTATTGAGTTCGTCGGCCCAAGCGTGGGTGCAGACCTTGCCCAAACGGGTGCAATGGCCCTGCTGGTGGCGCTGATCTCCATCCTGATTTACGTTGGATTCCGCTTCGAGTGGCGACTGGCAGCAGGTGTGGTTATCGCGCTGGCGCACGACGTGGTGATCACCATGGGTGTACTGTCTCTGTTCCACATTGAGATTGACCTGACGATCGTGGCATCGCTGATGTCCGTTATCGGTTACTCACTGAACGACAGTATCGTGGTATCTGACCGTATTCGTGAAAACTTCCGTAAGATCCGTCGCGGTACGCCGTACGAAATCTTTAACGTGTCGTTGACCCAGACGTTGCACCGTACCTTGATCACATCCGGTACCACCTTGATGGTGATCCTGATGTTGTATCTCTTCGGTGGTCCGGTGCTGGAAGGCTTCTCGCTGACCATGTTGATCGGTGTGTCTATCGGTACGGCGTCATCTATTTACGTCGCATCCGCACTGGCACTGAAACTCGGCATGAAGCGCGAGCACTTGCTCCAGCAGAAAGTCGAGAAAGAAGGGGCGGATCAGCCGTCAATTCTGCCGTAAGACGTTTATCGCGTTATCGAAATCCCGGTCTGATGACCGGGATTTTTTTTATCTGCTCCTGACAAACACTCCTGACAGTATGCTGTCAGGAGCCCTGTCGTAGACTCTTTTCGAACCCAAACAACAGTCAGGAGGATGTATGAAAAGTGTAATTAACTGGTTTGAAATCCCGGTCACGGATATGGATCGCGCGATTACGTTTTATGAGCCAGTGATGCAGGTTTCGTTAAAACGCGAGAAAATGGACTGCGCTGAGCTGGCCGTTTTCCCGCATGAGGATCCGGGTACCGGCGGAGCGCTGGCAAAATTTGAGGGCATTGTACCGTCTCACGAAGGCGCTATTATCTACCTGCATACTGACAATCTGCCAGCCACGCTCGATCGTATCGTTACCGCAGGCGGTGAGTGTGTATTCGGCCCACTGGAATTACCTCGTGGGATTGGCACTATCGCATTGTTTACCGACAGCGAAGGTAATCGCGTCGGTCTCCACCAACCTGCCTGAGAGTTAACGAAGATATGACCCGACGCGCTGACCGTTTGTTTCAGATTGTGCAGATCCTGCGGGGCAGGCGTCTGACAACGGCAGCGCATCTGGCGGACAGGCTTGGCGTGTCTGAGCGGACGGTCTACCGCGACATCCGCGACTTGTCACTTTCCGGCGTGCCGGTGGAGGGCGAGGCGGGAAGCGGCTATCGGCTGATGTCGGGTTTTGATTTACCGCCGCTGATGCTGACAAACAAGGAGTCAGAGGCGTTAATGGTGGCGATTCGCCTGCTCAAAACCTGGGGAGGAGAATCGCTGTCGCGCGAGCTGGAGTCGGCTCAGGAGAAGGTGTTAGCAATTCTGCCTGAGGAGAGTCGTCGAAAGGCGGAGCAGACGCGGATCTACGCCCCGGATTTTTGCATGCAAAGCCACTCCCGCAGCGATTTTGACATGATTCATCAGGCAATTTCCGCTCAGCGCGTGTTGGCGTTGCATTACCGCGACGAAGTTGGGCAGCTCTCACAGCGTGACGTTCAGCCGTTAGGATTGTTCTTCTGGGGTGAGCGCTGGCTGCTGGCGGCGTGGTGTGAGCGGCGCGATGACTATCGCTGTTTCCGGCTCGACAGATGTCTCAACATTGTGATGACGGAGAGGCGATTTAGCGAGAGTGCTGACAAGTCTTTGGCCGATTTTTTGCGGAAGGTTAAGCAGTAAAAAAGCCAGCTCCTGAGCTGGCTTTTTGCCTGGCGACTACCACAAGGTTAGAAGTTGTAACCCACGACCAGGTAACCACCCCAACCGGTAGAACGAACGCTGAAGTCACCCTTACCGAAGTTCAGGCTGGCATCGTCGTTCCACTGACCACCGTTGTGCCAGTAACGAGCAACAACAGAGTAGTGCCAGTGATCGTAGTTCAGGGCCAGGATGTGGCTGGAAGCGATAGAGTTGCTGGTGCGAGCGTGCTTCCCATTGTTGTCATAGAAGTTGTCGTCACCCAGATCTGAACCCCAGTCGAAGTTAGTGAAACCGATGTAGCTCAGGTTACCGCCCCACAGCTGCGTCAGCGGTACAAAGTATTTCACTTTGAAACGGTATCCATCCCACTCGTTTTCGTTGGACGCACCGTAGTTCTGCCACTGGTATTTCGCGTAAATGTTCATGGACAGGCTCATCGGCAGGCCAGTGTCGATGTCGGTACCCAGACCCATATACCAGGTGCTTTGTTCCTGAGAATCGTTGCGACCCATGTCATAGATGTAGTTGTTCGCGAAGTACCACTCTTTGAACGGACCGAAGCTCAGATCGGTGCCGGTCAGTTTATCGATAGAGAAGCGTGGTTCGATTTCCATGAACAGCGGGGAACCGTTGTTCCAGATACCTTTCGCATCGGTATTACCACCGAAGAATACCGGCAGATCCACGTAACCGTAGAAATCAAACCAGTCTTTCTTGGCGAACGCTTCGTACTCCAGGTAGGTATCGTTGCGGATCTGTGGTCCGAAACGGGTGTGGTAGCTACCCACGACGTTAACACTCTGGTGCCACCAGTCGGAGAGGTATTGTGGTTTATCGTTTTCCGCTGCGTTAACAGTGAAAGAGGAGGAAAGTGCCAGCACAGCGCCGGCTGCAAGTAATGTTTTTTTCATAATCATGCCACTGATTGAAATTCCCTTCCGGGAGTGAAAAATGCGCGAATTGCGTTTCTAAATATTTCGTGTTTCTGCGGTGCCTATTATAGGAATCCCTGCTCACAAAAATATGTGTTGTTTCACATATCTCTCACACGCGTAATCGATTGCGTTCACGTTTGCGTACTTTAAACGGCCGGGATTGTAGCGACAATCATTTATGTTGCCAATCCATACGAAATGTAAATGTTAGCGGAGTGACATTGCACTCCGCTGAAGGAGGGGTTACTGCGCGGCGGGCTGGATATCGTGGATGCGGATAAAACCTAACTGATCTGGCGTGAGTCCACTCAGTTGAAGCGGGATATCAACATCGCTGGGCGCCAGTATACTCGCGGGAGCAGTGAACAACTGGTTCTTCACATTCACTTCCTGATAGCTCTCGGTAGTGCCCTGGATCTGGCCCCACTCGACGGTGCCACTGAAGGCCGGAAGTGGCTCGTTGGATTCACCCTGGATGCGTAATGTTGCGCGAGTACCATCTGCATTCGCCGCAACGTTCACCAGTGACATTTTCAGCGTGCCAATCTGGCTATTGAGCCGCGCAGGCGTATTGGCACCAGGCAGCAGATACACCCCGCTGCTGGATTTTGCGTTCAGCGCGTTTTGTTGGGTGATCTTCACCGTTTCTTTATTCAGTTTGTCCATCGCCGTATTGAGCGTGTTGACACTTTGTTTCATCTGGCGAACTTCGGTTTGCTGTGCACAGGCGCTAAGGGTGAAGAGGCTCCCCACCAGCAAAATCTTCAGGTAACGTCTTGTCATTGCGTTTATTTCCTTGAAATAACGGATCCTCATTATGGTAGCCAGCATCCACCTGTCAGACATAGATCCTTTGTCTCAAAAAGCTCTTCCTTTGTTGTCAGGCCAGATCAGGGTAAAATGAAATGAGTTAACCAGATAACAGGGATACCGTATGCATTGCCCATTCTGCTCCGCTGTGGATACCAAAGTCATCGACTCTCGTCTTGTGGGCGAAGGGTCTTCTGTACGCCGTCGTCGGCAGTGTCTGGTGTGTAATGAGCGTTTTACGACCTTCGAGGTTGCAGAGCTGGTTATGCCGCGCGTGGTAAAAAGTAACGACGTGCGAGAGCCGTTTAACGAAGAGAAGTTGCGCAGCGGAATGCTGAAGGCTCTGGAAAAACGCCCCGTCAGCGCGGATGACGTTGAAATGGCGTTAAATCACATTAAATCTTATCTTCGTGGTCTGGGGGAACGTGAAGTGCCAAGCAAGATGATTGGCAACCTGGTGATGGAGCAGTTGAAAAAGCTCGATAAGGTCGCCTATATCCGCTTCGCCTCGGTCTACCGGAGTTTCGAAGATATCAAAGAGTTTGGCGAAGAGATCGCCCGCTTACAGGATTAAGCTCATGCAGGATGAGATTTACATGGCGCGAGCCATGAAGCTGGCGCAGCGCGGTCGTTTTACCACCCATCCTAACCCGAACGTCGGGTGCGTTATCGTCAAAGATGGCGAGATTGTGGGCGAAGGTTTTCACTATCGTGCGGGCGAGCCGCATGCTGAGGTTCACGCGTTGCGCATGGCTGGTGAGAAGGCGCGCGGTGCTACGGCCTACGTCACGCTGGAGCCCTGCAGTCATCACGGCCGTACGCCACCGTGCTGCGAAGCACTGATTGCGGCGGGTGTTTCACGCGTCGTCGCGTCAATGCAGGACCCGAACCCGCAGGTTGCCGGTCGCGGTTTGTATCGTCTGCAGCAGGAAGGGATTGACGTCAGCCATGGGCTGATGATGCAAGACGCGGAAGCGATCAATAAAGGCTTCCTCAAGCGCATGCGCACCGGGTTCCCATACATCCAACTTAAGCTGGGCGCCTCTCTGGACGGTCGCACGGCAATGGCGAAAGGTGAGAGCCAGTGGATCACCTCGCCGCAGGCAAGGCGCGATGTGCAACGTCTGCGTGCGCAAAGCCATGCTATCCTCACCAGCAGTGAAACCGTTCTGGCTGACGATCCGGCCATGACCGTGCGCTGGAACGAACTGAATGCCGATACCCAGGCGCTTTATCCGCAGGAGAACCTGCGTCAGCCGCTGCGTATTGTCATAGATAGCCAGAACCGCGTCACACCTGAACACCGTATTGTGCAGCAGCCTGGTGAAACCTGGATTGCGCGCACTAAAGAAGATTCACGTGACTGGCCGGAAGGTGTTCGCAGCATCATGGTGCCGGAGCATAACGGGCATCTGGATCTCGTGGTGCTGATGATGTTACTCGGCAAACAACAGGTGAACAGCATCTGGGTAGAAGCGGGGCCAACGCTCGCCGGTGCGCTCTTACAGGCTGGGCTGGTGGATGAACTGATTGTTTACGTTGCACCTAAACTGTTGGGTAGCGACGCGCGTGGCCTGTTTGTGCTGCCCGGCCTTGAAAAACTGGCCGATGCACCACAACTCAAATTTAGCGAGATTCGTCCGGTGGGTCCGGATGTCTGCCTCCATTTAACGACAGCGTAATTGCTCCTGAAATAGGGAAGCAGTACGCAAAGTATTATGATAAAATCCGCCCCCCTGCGGGGCCAAATGAACCCGTAAAGGAAGAGTATGAACATTATTGAAGCTGCTGTAGCTACCCCGGACGCTCGCGTCGCCATCACCATTGCGCGTTTCAACAACTTCATCAACGACAGCCTGCTGGAAGGTGCCATTGACGCCCTGAAACGTATCGGCCAGGTTAAAGATGACAACATTACCGTTGTTTGGGTTCCAGGTGCTTACGAACTGCCACTGGCAGCAGGCGCGCTGGCAAAAACCGGTAAATACGACGCGGTGATTGCTCTGGGTACTGTTATTCGTGGCGGCACTGCGCACTTCGAATACGTTGCGGGCGGTGCAAGCAATGGTCTGGCACACGTTGCACAGGATGCTGAAATTCCTGTCGCGTTTGGCGTGCTGACCACCGAAAGTATTGAACAAGCCATCGAACGTGCTGGCACTAAAGCCGGTAACAAAGGTGCAGAAGCTGCACTGACCGCGCTTGAAATGATCAATGTATTGAAAGCCATCAAGGCCTGATTTTTTTGTAAGGGGAATTCCGTGAAACCTGCTGCTCGTCGCCGCGCCCGTGAATGTGCCGTCCAGGCACTTTACTCCTGGCAGTTGTCCCAGAACGACATCGCTGATGTTGAATACCAGTTCCTGTCAGAACAGGACGTGAAAGACGTTGACGTTCTGTACTTCCGTGAACTGCTGTCGGGAGTGGCGACTAATAGCGCGTATCTCGATGGTCTGATGAAGCCATACCTGTCTCGTCTGCTCGAAGAGCTGGGTCAGGTTGAAAAAGCAGTGCTGCGCATTGCGCTGTTTGAGCTGTCTAAACGTGATGATGTGCCGTATAAAGTGGCCATCAACGAAGCGATCGAACTGGCGAAAACCTTCGGCGCTGAAGACAGCCACAAGTTTGTAAACGGCGTACTTGATAAAGCAGCACCTGCGATCCGTCCCCACAAAAAGTGATCCGCAAACCGGAGTTCTGCATTGCCTGATGGGCAGTGCGGCTCCGGTTTTTTCTTTTATTTGCTGAGGCATAACGTATGGCATGCGGCGAATTCTCCCTGATTGCCCGTTATTTCGACCGTGTCAGAACCTCTCGTCTTGATGTTGAAACCGGCATTGGCGATGACTGCGCACTTCTCAATGTTCCCGAAAAACAGACGCTGGCAATCAGCACCGACACCTTAGTGTGCGGACGTCATTTTTTACCGGATATCGGTCCTGCCGATCTGGCGTATAAAGCGCTGGCCGTCAACGTGAGCGATCTGGCGGCGATGGGCGCCGATCCTGCATGGCTGACGCTGGCTCTGACGCTGCCAGAGGTAGATGAAGTCTGGCTGGAAGCCTTTAGCGATGCGTTGTTTGAGCAGCTCAACTACTACGATATGCAGTTGATTGGCGGTGATACCACTGCCGGGCCGCTGTCGATGACGCTGGCGATCCACGGCTATGTGCCACTCGGTCGCGCGCTGAAACGATCGGGTGCAAAACCCGGCGACTGGATCTACGTGACCGGTACGCCGGGCGACAGCGCCGCGGGGCTGGCGATCCTCCAGGACCGCTTAACCGTGAAGGATGCTGACGACGCGGCATATCTGGTGAAACGCCATTTGCGGCCAACACCGCGTATTCTGCACGGTCAGGCACTGCGCGAACGGGCTAGTTCGGCTATCGATCTCTCTGACGGGCTGATTTCAGATCTCGGCCATATTCTGAAGGCCAGCGGCGTGGGTGCGCGTGTTGACCTGGATCACTTCCCGCTGTCAGAGCAACTGCTTCGCCATGTAGAACCTGAGCAGGCGCTGCGCTGGGCACTCTCCGGTGGAGAAGATTACGAGCTGTGCTTCACGGTGCCTGAGCTCAACCGTGGAACGCTGGACGTGGCGTTAGCCCATCTCGGCGCGAAATTTACCTGCATCGGGCAGATCATGCCGGAGAGCGAAGGGCTGAAGTTTGTGAGAGATGGTGCGCCCATTACGCTGGAATGGAAAGGATACGATCACTTCGCGTAAGTTTGTGCGCTCAGTATTGCCGGGTGGCGGCTTCGCCTTACCCGGCCTACGGATTAGAGGGTGAGGGCTTACTTAAACCCTACCACCGGATGCTGTTGATATGGTGTCTCCAGCTCGGCAATCTGCTCCGGCGTCAGCGTGATATCCACCGCATTCAGCAGTTCATCCAGTTGCTCTTCTCGCGATGTACCAATAATCGGTGCCGCAACCCCACGTTTACCCAGCAGCCACGCCAGCGCCACCTGGGCCCGGGTTGCACCGGTTTCGTCAGCAATCCCGGCTAAACGTTCGGCAATCAACGCATCGCTGGCCTCTGTGCCTTCATACAGATTTTTTCCCACTTCATCCGATACCAGGCGGGCCGTGGTTTCCCCCCACGGACGGGTCAGGCGACCGCGCGCCAGTGGGCTCCACGGGATCACCGCCACGCCCTCCTGATGGCACAGCGGCAGCATCTCACGTTCTTCTTCGCGATAGATCAGATTGTAGTGATCCTGCATGCTGACGAAGCGCGTCCAGCCATGCTGTGCCTGGAGATCGAGCGCCTGTGCAAACTGCGACGCGTGCATTGATGAGGCGCCGATGTAGCGTGCTTTACCCGCTTTTACCACGTCGTTGAGCGCTTCAAGCGTCTCCTCGATCGGCGTGTTGTAATCCCAGCGGTGAATTTGCAGCAGATCGACATAATCCATGTTCAGACGTCTGAGACTGTCATCAATGGAACGCAGGATCTGCGCGCGAGAAAGTCCCTGAGCCAGATCGCCCACCGGGTAATACACCTTGGTGGCGACCACAATTTCATCACGACGGGCAAAATCGCGCAGGGCACGGCCGACAATCTCCTCGCTGCTGCCGTCGGAGTAGCTGTTGGCGGTGTCAAAGAAGTTAATGCCACCTTCGATGGCGCGTTTGATGATAGGGCGGCTACTCTCTTCCGGCAGCGTCCAGGCGTGATTACCCCGGTCAGGCTCGCCAAAAGTCATGCACCCCAGGCAAAGTCGGGAAACGTTAAGATCTGTTTTTCCTAATGTCGTGTATTGCATGGTTCCACTCCTGCTTTTTAAACAATACGTTTAAGCATAGCAGGAGCGGAAAAGGGGAGGGATCAGGCAAGCCAGGTACGAATTTTGGCTT
The DNA here is from genome assembly GCF_037053385.1 of Enterobacter sp. P82. Classification (NCBI taxonomy): domain Bacteria; kingdom Pseudomonadati; phylum Pseudomonadota; class Gammaproteobacteria; order Enterobacterales; family Enterobacteriaceae; genus Enterobacter; species Enterobacter sp. P82. The sequence goes on along the minus strand of NZ_JBALHX010000001.1, from coordinate 2,535,079 downwards.
CAATGCCTGCAGCATCCAGGCCAATCGCCGTGCGGGCTTCGTCCTGAGTACCTTGCGGAATGAAGTGATCCGGCAGACCGAGGTTCAGCACCGGAACGGCTTTACGATTCGCCATCAGCACTTCGTTCACGCCGCTGCCCGCGCCGCCCATGATGGCGTTTTCTTCCAGCGTCACCAGCAGGTCATGGGTTTCCGCCATGTTCAGGATCAGGGATTCATCGAGCGGTTTCACAAAGCGCATATCCACCAGAGTGGCATTCAGCGTTTCAGCCACTTTCGCGGCCTCTGGCATCAATGTGCCGAAGTTCAGGATCGCCACTTTCTCACCGCGACGCTTCACCAGACCTTTACCTATCGTCAGCTTCTCCAGCGGTTGCAGCTCAACGCCTACCGCATTACCGCGTGGGTAGCGAACCGCGCTTGGGCCGTCCTGATAGTGGTAGCCGGTAAACAGCATCTGACGACATTCGTTCTCGTCGGATGGCGCCATGATGACCATATCCGGGATACAGCGCAGGAACGACAGGTCAAAAGCCCCCTGGTGTGTCTGTCCGTCCGCACCGACGATGCCTGCACGATCGATAGCAAACAGCACAGGCAGCTTCTGAATGGCAACGTCATGGATCACCTGATCGTAAGCGCGCTGCAGGAAGGTGGAGTAAATCGCGACAACCGGTTTATAGCCGCCAATTGCCAGGCCTGCTGCAAACGTCACCGCGTGCTGCTCGGCAATGGCAACGTCAAAATACTGGTCAGGGTATTTTCTGGAGAACTCCACCATGCCGGAGCCTTCACGCATGGCCGGGGTGATCGCCATCAGCTTGTTGTCTTTTGCCGCGGTTTCGCACAGCCAGTCGCCGAAGATTTTTGAATAGCTCGGCATGCCGCCGCTGCTTTTTGGCAGACAACCACTGGACGGGTCGAATTTCGGCACCGCGTGGAAGGTGATCGGATCTTTTTCCGCCGGCTCGTAGCCACGCCCTTTTTTGGTCATGATGTGCAGGAACTGCGGGCCTTTCAGGTCGCGCATGTTCTTGAGCGTCGACACCAGCCCCAACACGTCGTGTCCATCAACCGGGCCAATATAGTTAAAGCCCAGCTCTTCAAAGAGGGTACCCGGCACGACCATGCCTTTGATGTGTTCTTCGGTACGCTTGAGCAGCTCTTTGATCGGCGGTACGCCGGAGAAGACTTTCTTCCCGCCTTCACGCAGCGAGGAGTAAAGCTTACCGGAGAGCAACTGCGCCAGATGGTTGTTCAACGCGCCGACGTTCTCGGAAATCGACATTTCGTTATCGTTAAGAATAACCAGCATGTCCGGCTTGATATCACCCGCGTGGTTCATGGCCTCAAAGGCCATGCCAGCAGTGATGGCTCCGTCGCCAATCACGCAGACGGTGCGACGCTGCTTGTTCTCTTTTTCGGCGGCAACGGCAATACCGATACCCGCTGAAATAGAGGTGGACGAGTGGCCGACGCTCAGCACGTCATACTCGCTCTCACCGCGCCACGGGAACGGGTGCAGGCCGCCTTTCTGACGAATGGTGCCAATTTTATCGCGACGCCCGGTCAGAATTTTGTGTGGATAGGCCTGGTGACCCACGTCCCAGATGAGCTGATCGAACGGCGTGTTATAGACATAGTGCAGCGCCACGGTCAGCTCTACCGTGCCAAGCCCGGAGGCGAAATGGCCGCTGGAGCGGCTTACGCTGTCGAGCAGGTAACGACGCAGCTCGTCGCACAGCTTCGGCAGGCTCTCTTTCGGCAACAGACGTAACTCCTGGGTGGAGTCAACTAACGCCAGTGTCGGGTATTTGGCAATATCAAAACTCATCAAAGGCTCATCGAGATAGTGTGTTTATTTATCACGCTGGATTATATAGTCCGCTAGCGCTTCCAGTGCCGAAGTATCCAGTGATTGCGCGGCCAGTTGATTCAGCGACTGGCGGGCATCCTCTATCAAATCCCGGGCTTTACGTTGGGCTTGCTCAAGACCCAGCAGGGCGGGGTAGGTACTTTTGCCAAGCTGCTGGTCCGCACCCTGACGTTTACCCAATGTTGCAGTATCGCCCACCACATCCAGAATGTCATCCTGAACCTGGAATGCCAGACCGATACTTTCTGCGTATCTGTCCAGAATCGGCAGGGCTTTGCGCCCTTGCTCACCCGCGCTCAGCGCGCCCAGGCGAACGGCGGAACGAATCAATGCCCCGGTTTTATGGCGATGGATACGCTCCAGCTGTTCCAGATTAACCTGACGTCCTTCGGCGTCCAGATCCAGTGCCTGCCCCCCGCACATACCGGCCACACCGCTGGCCATGGCCAGTTCGGAGATCATTGCCAGACGGTCGCGATCGGCCACCTCAGCCATCGGTGCATCGCTCAAAATCGAAAATGCCAGTGTTTGCAGGGCATCTCCCGCCAGAATGGCATTTGCTTCGCCAAACTTGATATGGCAGGTAGGTTGACCCCGACGTAAGTCGTCATCGTCCATTGCCGGTAAATCATCGTGGATCAGCGAGTAGGCATGGATACACTCAACGGCGGCTGCCGGAGCGTCCAGCGTGTTTTCGCTGATACCAAACATATTGCCTGTGGCATAGACCAGGAATGGGCGCAGGCGCTTTCCACCCAAGAGTGCGCCATAGTGCATGGCCTCAACCAGTGGAGTGTTCTGAAAAGGCTGTGGCTCGATAAAACGGCGCAGCGCATCGTTGGCACGCGCGACGCATGCCTGAAGCTCGTTGGCAAAATCCATTTACTCGGCGTCCGGTGTAAAAGGCGTGGTTTTAGCGTCTTCGCTGTCGGACAGCAGGATCTGCACACGCTGTTCGGCCTGCTGCAGTTTGACCTGCCCCTGACGTGCCAGTTGCACGCCACGCTCGAATTCGTTGAGTGCCTCTTCCAGCGGGAGATCGCCGCTCTCAAGACGGGTAACGATTTGCTCCAGTTCACTCAGCGCAGTTTCGAAACTGGCCGGTGCGTCGTTCTTCTTCGGCATAGTGAATTGACTCTTATATTCTCAGCCCTGACATGGTAACGGACTCAGGGCAATTATCAAATAACGCGCAATGTGCACAGGAGCGGCGCGATGGTGGTATACTTGCGCGCCTGGAAGCAGCCTTCGGTTATAGGGGCTGCTGTATTTTTCCATTACAAGCCTTATAAGCTTGCCTAAGAAACATTGCCGCCATGAAGTTTATCATTAAATTGTTCCCTGAAATCACCATCAAAAGCCAATCTGTGCGTTTGCGCTTTATTAAAATTCTCACCGGGAACATTCGTAACGTATTAAAGCACTACGACGAAACCCTTGCCGTGGTGCGCCACTGGGACCACGTTGAAGTCCGTGCGAAAGACGAAAACAAACGTCAGGATATCCGCGACGCACTGACCCGTATTCCGGGCATTCACCATATTCTGGAAGTGGAAGATGTTCCTTTCACCTCCCTGCATGACATCTTCGAAAAAGCGCTGGTGCAGTACCGCGACCAGATCGAAGGCAAAACCTTCTGTGTCCGCGTGAAGCGTCGCGGTAAGCATGAATTCAGCTCCATTGAAGTGGAACGTTACGTTGGCGGCGGTCTGAATCAGCACGTCGAGTCTGCGCGCGTGCGTCTGACCAACCCGGACGTAACCGTTAACCTGGAGATCGAAAACGATCGTCTGCTGCTGGTGAAAGGTCGTTACGAAGGTATTGGCGGTTTCCCAATTGGTACTCAGGAAGATGTATTGTCACTGATCTCCGGCGGCTTCGATTCCGGCGTCTCCAGCTATATGCTGATGCGTCGTGGCTGCCGCGTGCACTACTGCTTCTTCAACCTGGGCGGCGCGGCACATGAAATCGGCGTTCGTCAGGTTGCGCATTATCTGTGGAACCGCTTCGGCAGTTCCCACCGCGTGCGTTTCGTGGCGATCAACTTTGAGCCGGTCGTGGGTGAAATCCTCGAGAAAGTCGACGACGGCCAGATGGGCGTGGTGCTGAAGCGTATGATGGTGCGTGCAGCATCCAAAGTGGCTGAGCGCTACGGCGTGCAGGCGCTGGTTACCGGTGAAGCGCTTGGCCAGGTCTCCAGCCAGACGCTGACCAACCTGCGTCTTATCGACAACGTGTCAGATACGCTGATCCTGCGTCCGCTGATTTCCCACGACAAAGAGCACATCATCGACCTGGCGCGCGAAATCGGTACTGAAGATTTTGCCCGTACCATGCCGGAATACTGCGGCGTGATCTCAAAAAGCCCGACCGTCAAAGCGGTGAAGGCGAAGATCGAAGCGGAAGAAGAGAACTTCGATTTCGGCATTCTGGAAAAAGTGGTGGCGGAAGCGTCCAACATTGATATCCGCGAGATTGCCCAGCAGACCGAACAGGAAGTCGTAGAAGTTGAAACCGTGAGCGGTTTCGGCGCTAACGATGCAATTCTGGATATTCGCTCCATTGATGAGCAGGATGACAAGCCGCTGCAGGTTGAAGGCGTCGAAGTGGTTTCTCTGCCGTTCTACAAGCTGAGCACCAAATTTGGCGACCTCGACCAGAGCAAAACCTATCTGCTGTGGTGTGAGCGTGGGGTGATGAGCCGTCTGCAGGCGCTGTATCTGCGCGAGCAGGGCTTTGCGAATGTGAAGGTGTATCGCCCGTAGTTTCTCACCCGGTGGCGCCTCGCTTACCGGGCCTACGGGTGTATGCATTTGTAGGCCGGGTAAGGCGCAGCCGCCACCCGGCTTTTCTTTGCACTACTCTTCATAATAATTATAAATCCCCGCCGGTATCACCAGCGATGACGCCACTTCGTACGCCTTCTCACGCCCGACCAGCAGGTCAATAATCTTTAAGCCAAAATCAATCGCGGTACCGGGCCCCTGGCTGGTCAGCAGGTTGACGCGCGGGTCCCAGACGACGCGTTTATCCACCCAGTGCTCTTCCGGGATCGTATCCTTAAGCCCTGGGAAACCGGTCATATTGCCGATGGGGAAAATGTCGTGCGGAACCAGAACCGTTCCGGCGGCGGCGCAGATGGCTGCGACGATACGGCCGGATAAATGAAACTGGCGCACGGTTTCGACCAGCAGCGGGCTGTCGCGAAAGCACTCTGCGCCCTTCAGGCCACCGGGCAGGACGATGATGTCGTATTCCCCGTCGGCCACCTGCACCAGCGGGGCATCCGCGAGGATTTTTACCCCGCGTGAGCAGGTGATTGCCAGATTACCGTCGCTGGCGACGCTGGCGGTTGTCACCTTAATACCGCCGCGCACCATTAAATCAATGGTGGTGACCGCTTCTGTCTCTTCGCTACCAGGAGCGAGGCAGACCAGTGCCGACGCGCTCATATTCACTCTCCTTACGTTTAACCAGGTCATACAGACGGGCGTTTTCCGGCACCGTAATACCGTGTGCGCGGGCGCGTTTTAGCAGATAGCCGGTAATGTAGTCGATTTCAGTGTGGCGTAATGCCCGAACATCCTGCAACATCGAGGAGATATTTTCTGCAGTACTATCAATAACCTGCTCGACATAATAGCGTAAATCCTCCGCCGAGGTATGCAAGCCTTCCCGTTCAATGACCTCCGCGACTTCTGCACACAGCATCGCAACCTCCTGCGGATGTTTTTTCAGTTCTCCGTTCGGACAGTTCCACAACGCGGTTAGTGGGTTAATCACGCAGTTTACGGCCAGCTTGCGCCAGAGCTGAGGACGGATATTGTTATGCCAGGCCACGTCCGGCAATACCTTCTGCAGTATGTCGGCAAGATAACTGTAGTCGCCATCCTGTGTCCTGGCTGGGCCGATATGCGTCACCCCACTGGCGACATGTACGATGATATTGCCGTCGCGACGTGCAGCGTGCGTGGTCGTTGCCATCAGCAGCGGCTGCGGGATACTTTTGAGCTCATCAAGCGTCCCCATGCCGTTATGCAGCAGCAGAACAGGGGAAGTGGGGGGGAGTTGAGCGGCCAGTGCTTTTACGGCGTCTGAAACCTGCCATGCCTTGAGCGTCACCAGTAAGAGGTCGCTTTGCGCCAGGAAGTCAGGATCGTTCGCGGTGAGAGATTCGTTAAAGATGCTTCCGTCTTCACCAATCAGGTTTACCCTGCAATAGGGCTGGGGCACGCGCAGCCAGCCCTGAACCTCATGTCCGTGCTTGCACAGCGCGGTCAACCACAGCTGACCAAGCGCTCCGCATCCGAGCACTGTAATTTTCATTGTTCCTCCTCACCTGCAACTGCGCCAGGTGTTACAGCTTAATTATACAGCTAAGCTTCTGTTGAGTTATGCCTCGTAGCGGGTATTATGCAACGCAACAAAAGTGAAGGGAGAAGAAAAGATGCCATCTTTCGATATTGTTTCCGAAGTTGATATCCAGGAAGTTCGCAACGGCGTTGAGAACGCAACCCGCGAAGTTGAGTCACGTTTCGATTTTCGTGGCGTTGAGGCAACGTTTGAGCTGAACGATGCAAATAAGACCATTAAGGTGCTGAGCGAGTCTGATTTCCAGGTGAATCAGCTGCTCGACATTCTGCGTGCCAAGCTGTTAAAGCGCGGCATTGAAGGAACATCTCTGGATGTGCCGGAAGAGTTTGTGCACAGCGGTAAAAACTGGTTTGTCGAAGCCAAACTGAAGCAGGGTATTGAGAGCGCGGTGCAGAAGAAGATCGTTAAGCTCATCAAAGACAGCAAGCTGAAAGTGCAGGCGCAGATCCAGGGCGAAGAAATTCGTGTAACGGGCAAATCCCGTGATGATTTGCAGTCCGTAATGGCGCTGGTGCGTGGCGGCGATCTGGGGCAACCGTTCCAGTTTAAAAACTTCCGCGATTAAGACGAAAATGCCCGGTCAGACCGGGCATTTTTTCAGGCTTTGAGTGCCTGCTCGACTTCAAAGCGGTTAGTTACCTTACTGTCTATTTTGACATAGGCACTGCGCTCTTCCGGGGCGATCAGCACTTCACTTACCCCCTCCGTGGTTTCAAGACGCTGTTTGAGTGCGTCGTTGATCTCAACATCATCCGGAATTTCTACTCGCAGACTGCTGACGTAGCGCGGTTCTTTCATGGTGCTGGCAACCAACAGCCAGACAGTAGCCAGCAGCGCGCCCGCAAGGAACACGGTTTGTGAGTCAAACAGACCATCCACCCAGCCGCCAAGCGAACCGCCAATTGCCACGCCGATAAACTGGCTGGTGGAGTAAATACCCATCGCCGTGCCTTTGTAACCCGCAGGAGATTCTTTACTGATAAGCGACGGCAGCAACGCTTCCATCAGGTTAAACGCCAGGAAGAAGAGTTGCACACCCGCTACCAGTTCCCAGAAGTGAGGGCCGGAGCCCCAGAGCACAATCTCGGCAATCAGCAGTACCGCCACGCAGCCCACGAAGACGCGCTTCATCTTGCGTTTCACTTCGGCGTAGATGATGAACGGTACGACGGAGACAAACGAAATTAGCATCGTGACCAGATAGATTTTCCAGTGCTCAGCGGCCGGGAAACCCGCCGCAGCAAGCTGGCCTGGCAGGGCGACAAAGGTCGACATCAGCAGGATATGCAGGCACATAATGCCAAAATTGAGCTTGAGCAGGCGAGGCTCGACAATCACTTTGCTGAAGCAGCCTTTTACCATCCCGGATTCACGGTTGAGGACGTGGTTTTTGCTGTCTGGCACCACCCATAGGGTTAAGACGATACCGACTGTCGCCAGCACGGCAATCATCCAGAACAGGGCGTGCAGGCCGAGTGCATGGGTAATAATGGGGCCGAGCACCATTGCAATGGCAAAGGTGACGCCAAAACTTACACCGATAAACGCCATCGCCTTAGTGCGGTTTTGCTCGCGGGTTAAATCTGACAGCAATGCCATCACCGCAGCAGCTATTGCGCCGGAACCCTGCAAGGCCCGGCCAAGAATAATGCCCCATATGGAGTGGGAGAGGGCGGCAATGACGCTCCCGAGAACAAAAATAAGCAGACCACCGACAATTAGCGGTTTTCGTCCAACCCGGTCAGAGAGCAGGCCAAACGGGATCTGGAATACCGCCTGCGCCAGTCCGTAGATACCGATTGCGAGTCCAATCAGCGCTTCGCTGGCTCCCTGCAACGCCATACCGTACGTGGTCAGAACAGGCAGGACCATAAACATGCCAAGCATCCGTAGCGAGAAGACAGTCCCTAAGCCCCAGGTCGCGCGAAGCTCGCCTGGCGTCATTTTATAATCGTTCATTACCACCTCAGTTCAAAAGCAGGCCATAGTGTAGTGCGGGGAAGGGGCGGGGTAAATAAAGGGTTATTTAACAAATATTACATGCGTTATTAATAGATTCAGTGAATAAAAAAGGGTGCCGAAGCACCCCTCTATTCACCTGTTGTGGCTTACCAGACGTAAGTCAGCAGGTTGTGTGATTCAGGCACCATGAAGTCTACGGACATCATCACGGACAGCGAGGTGATGGCCACAATCGAGAACACAAACAGTTTGCGCGCCCAGACTTTGTCATCCTCCACTTTGTAACCGCGCAGCGCCATACCGAGCCACCAGACGCTCACTGCGGCCGCTACCGCCAGATATTTGTATCCAGCGTAGCCGCCCAGAGAGAGCATCAGTGTTGCCACGGCAAAAGCGATGATGTACAGCGTGATGTGGTTCTTGGCAACGGAGATGCCTTTCACGACTGGCAGAACCGGGATATTCGCTGCCTGATAATCCTTAAAGCGGAAAATCGCGATGGCATAGGAGTGCGGCATCTGCCACAGGCTAAAGATAGCCAGCAGGATAGCTGCACCACTGTCGAACTCGTTCGTGACCGCGCAGTAGCCAATCACCGGCGGCGCAGCGCCGGAGAGAGAACCAATCAGCGTGCCGTAAACGGAGTGACGTTTCATATACAGGCTGTAAACGCCCACATAAACCACGAACCCCATCACCCCCAGCCAGCAGGCCAGTGGGTTAGCACCAAACCACAGCAGCATAAAGCCAGCAATACCCAGCAAGGTGGCGTACACCAGCGAGACGGAAGGGGCGATCAGGCCTTTCACCAGCACCCGATTTTTGGTCCTTTCCATCTTCTTGTCGATATCCATGTCGATGTAGTTGTTAAATACACAACCGGACGCAACAACCAGTGACACACCGACCAGCGTGTAGATAAAGAGGGTGTAATCAATGCTACCTTTAGAGGCCAGCAGGAACCCTCCGATCACAGAGATCAGGTTGCCAAAGATGATGCCTGGTTTCGTTACTTGCAGGTATTGCTTAAACATACTCGCCGCTCTTAGTGAACCATCATGTTGTAGTTGAGGTTCCACATAATCCAGATGGAACCGACTACCAGGATAGCGATGATAATCACGGTAAAGACGAAGGCCGTCATGTTCCAGCCTTCATCGGACTTGGTGTTCATGTGCAGGAAGCAAACCAGATGCACCAGAATCTGAACCACAGCGGTGACCAGGACAGTGCCCAGAATCGCCGCGTGAGAAGCAGAACCGCTCATCACCATCCAGAACGGGATCACCGTCAGGATGATCGACAGGATAAAACCTGTCATGTAGGTTTTTACGCTACCGTGGGAAGCGCCATGATCGGTTGAATGACTCATTACATCGCCCCCATCAGATAGACAACAGAGAACACACAGATCCATACCACGTCCAGGAAGTGCCAGAACAGGCTCAGGCACATAATACGGGTACGGTTAGTGCTGGTCAGGCCGCGACGGGATACCTGGAACATCAGTACCGCCATCCAGATCAGGCCTGAGGTTACGTGCAGACCGTGAGTACCGACCAGCGCGAAGAACGCGGACAGGAAGCCACTACGATCAGGCCCGAAACCTTCCATAATCAGGTGATGGAATTCATAGATTTCCATCCCGATAAATCCAGCACCAAACAACCAGGTCAACGCCAGCCAGGAGACAACCTGGCTCTTGTTGTTTTTATACATGGCGATAGCCGCCATGCCGTAGGTGATAGAGCTGAATAACAGCAGTGCGGTTTCAACCAGAACGAACGGCAGTTCAAAGATGTCCTTGCCAGTCGGGCCGCCCGCTGTGCCGTTCACCAGAACGGCATAGGTCGCGAACAGACAGCAGAACAGAATGCAGTCGCTCATCAGGTAGATCCAGAAACCGAAGACTTTGGTCGGTCCTGTATCGTGGTGCGCATGTTCATGCGCGTGGGCAGTTGAGTGCGCCAGAGTATCAGTTGCCATTTTTCAGCCCCGCTTTAGAAATCTCGTCGAAATGCTGGTTTTCCAGTTTTTCGACTTCACGGACTGGTACGTAGTAGTCCACGTCCTCGTCAAAGCTCTTCACAATCCAGCTAATGATGACGCCAGCGAAGCTCGCAATCGCCAACCACCAGATGTGCCAGATCATTGCGAAACCAAACACCGTTGCGAAAGCGGCAATCACAATGCCCGCGCCGCTGTTTTTCGGCATATGGATCTCTTCGTAATGAGCAGGTTGCTTGTACGCTTCACCTTTTTCTTTCATTTCCCAGAATGCGTCACGCTCATGAACGTGTGGCACGATGGCAAAGTTATAGAACGGAGGTGGAGAAGAAGTCGCCCACTCCAGCGTACGACCACCCCATGGGTCACCGGTCAGGTCACGGTTCTGATCGCGGTCGCGAATAGAAACGTAGAACTGAATCAGCTGGCATGCGATACCCAGTGCAATCAGCGCCGCACCACAGGCTGCAACAACCAGCATTGGGTGGAACTGAGGGTCAATCTGCTGGCTCAGGCGACGGGTCATACCCATGAAGCCCAGCACATACAGCGGCATGAACGCTACGAAGAAGCCGATGATCCACAGCCAGAACGCACGTTTGCCCCAGGTCTCGTTCAGCGTGAAGCCGAACGCTTTTGGCCACCAGTAAGTGACGCCAGCGAAGCAACCGAAGACCACACCACCAATAATAACGTTATGGAAGTGCGCAATCAGGAACAGGCTGTTGTGCAGTACGAAGTCAGCACCCGGTACCGCCAGCAGTACGCCGGTCATCCCACCCACGGAGAAGGTCACGATGAAGCCGATGGTCCACAGCATTGCTGAGTGGAACACGATGCGGCCCTGGTACATGGTGAACAGCCAGTTGAAGATCTTCACCCCGGTAGGGATGGCGATAATCATGGTGGTGATACCGAAGAAGGCGTTTACGTTCGCGCCAGCACCCATGGTGAAGAAGTGGTGCAGCCAAACGATGAACGACAGCACGGTAATACACACGGTTGCCCACACCAGAGAGGTGTAACCAAACAGGCGCTTACGTGAGAAGGTCGCTGCGATTTCGGAGAACACACCGAAGACAGGCAGAACCAGAATGTACACTTCCGGGTGACCCCAGGCCCAAATCAGGTTGATGTACATCATCATGTTGCCACCCATATCGTTGGTAAAGAAATGGGTGCCCAGGTAGCGGTCCAGGGTCAGCAGCGCGACGGTGACGGTCAGAATTGGGAAGGAGGCAATAATCAGGATGTTGGCGCACAGAGATGCCCAGGTAAATACTGGCATCTTGAACATCGTCATGCCAGGGGCACGCATCTTGATAATGGTCACGAAGAAGTTAATACCGGTCAGGGTTGTACCGATACCGGAGAGCTGAATCGCCCAAATCCAGTAGTCGACACCTACGCCAGGACTGTATTCAATTCCCGAAAGCGGTGGATAAGCCAGCCAGCCGGTCTGAGCAAATTCGCCCACACCCAGTGACAGGTTAACCAGGATTACGCCGACAACCGTGAACCAGAAGCTCAGGTTGTTCAGGAACGGGAATGCAACGTCGCGCGCGCCGATTTGCAGCGGAACGACAACGTTCATCAGACCGATAACCAGCGGCATCGCCACGAAGAAGATCATGATAACGCCGTGGGCGGTAAAGATCTGATCGTAGTGGTGAGGCGGCAGGAAGCCCGCTTCACCCGCAGAGGCAAGCACCTGCTGGCTACGCATCATGATCGCATCCGCAAAGCCACGAATTAACATGACGATACCGACGATGCAGTACATGATACCGAGTTTTTTGTGGTCAACCGAAGTCAGCCACTCATTCCACAGGTAGCTCCACTTACCGAAGTAAGTGATTAAGGCCAGTAAAGCCGCACCACCAATGATAATTGCAGCCACCGTAACCACGATAATGGGTTCATGGTATGGCACTGCATCCAGTGTCAATTTTCCGAACATTTTCTTCCTCGGCCCCTTAGTGAGCGGTTTCCGCGTGGCTCATGTCCATGCCTTCCATACCTTCATGCGCGCTGTGCTCGCCTTCTGGCTGGGACATGTTCATGCTCTTACCGTGATCCATAAATTTGCCAATAACGTCTTTGAACAAATCAGGTTTCACGTTAGAGAAGTACTCCACCTTGTTGTATTCGCTAGGTGCAGCCACTTTATCGAACGCCGCCATGTCAGACATGGTGTTTTGAGACTGTTTCGCTTTTTCAACCCACTGGTCGAAAGCGGCACGGTCTGGCGTCGCAATAGCTTTGAACTTCATACCTGAGAAGCCCGGACCGCTATAGCTGGCGGAGATACCATCATAGGTGCCTGCTTCATTGGCAATCAGGTGCAGGTTAGTCTGCATACCGGCCATCGCGTAAATCTGGCTGCCCAGACGCGGGATGAAGAAGGAGTTCATTACGGAGTTGGAGGTCACTTTGAACTGAACCGGAGTGTTCGCCGGGAAGGCGATTTCATTCACGGTAGCAATGCCCTGTTCCGGATAGATGAAGAACCATTTCCAGTCCATGGAGACCACTTCGATGGTAATCGGTTTTTCATCATGAACCAGCGGTTTGCTTGGTTCGAGGGAGTGAGTGGTTTTCCAGGTCAGCACGGCAAGGAACAGGATGATCAGAATAGGCACTGTCCAGACCACAGCTTCCACTTTATTGGAGTGTGACCAGTTAGGACTATACTTCGCATCTTTATTGCTCGCACGATACTTCCAGGCGAAACCAACAGCCATCAAAACGGCAGGAATAACCACAATCAACATCAGGCCAAAAGCCGTCAATATCAGTGAACGTTGTTCCAGTCCAATCTGCCCTTTGGGGTCTAGTAGTGCAGAATCGCAGCCACTGAGTAATACAGTGCCCGCGAATAATGACAACCATCCCAAACTTTTATTGTATTTCCCGAGTCTCATTTAACGACCTCAATTCCACGGAGTCTGGTGGCGTTTAAAGTGTGCGGGCATTTTACGGGAAGGTTACATTACTGTAAACATCATTAGGACTGTGTCAGGAAGGTGTTACCGGGTTCTGCCGCACGTGTCACAAGTGTTGCAAATTATGTCGGTTTTTATGACCGAAGCCGCATGGCAAGGGCTTTATAACGAAAGGACCCCCAAGCATACCCTAAAAGGGGCAATTGGTATAACCATTGTTGAAAATAAACAAAAAATTAACAATTAATTATCAATAAAGAGACATATAAAAAACGAAAAATCAAACTATCTGATGCTGAATCGGTTAATGAAAAATAGTGTTTTGGAACAGGCTCCAATAATTTCCAAATTTTATCCCGCACAAAACAACAATTATTTTTTTCAGCGGTTGGCGGCTATTTCACCGTTATAATTTCGTTTAGTGATTACAACGGGAAATAACCTTTCGCATTTCTCTTCAGGTCACCTGTGTTTTACGCAGAGCCATGAAATCGAGTAGACCCCCGATCAGGATCCCGGCAACAGCCAGCAGGGCTCCTGCATCCAGCAGAAGGGTATCAACGGGAAGTGCCAGAGAGGTACTGGCATTAATAATGAGCACCACAAGCCAGAGCACCAGCGCGAAGCAACCCGCCATTAACAGACGTAACGCGAAACGGTAAGCGCGGTGATATTCAGTGCGCGGCATAAAGTGTTCTGTCCGTTGGGTGTATTCCAGCGTCTGGCGACAGACCAGCAACAATAAAATACCCGGCACGGCAGCCACCACGGAGAAGAGATAAAACGTTGGCCAACCGTGCGCTTCAACAAACCAACCGGCAATCGGCCCCACATATACGCGACCCACGGCAGAAAGCGCCGAGAGCAGGGCGAACTGCGTTGCAGAAAACGACTTGTTGCAGAGCGTCATCAGCAGGGCGACAAACGCCGCGGTACCCATTCCGCCACACAGGTTCTCAAAGAACACTGCCGCGGCCATGCTGATCATATGTTTATCGGTAATCGACAGCAGCCAGTAGCCTGCGTTGGAGACCCCCTGAAGAATGCCAAAGATCAGCAGTGCACGGAACAGCGTCAGGCGCTGCATCAATACACCGCCGTAAAGTGCACCGACAATGGTTGCAAACAACCCGAGCGTTTTGTTCACCACGCCCACTTCCCCCGCATCAAAACCCACACCACGAATGAGGAAGGTGGTGGTCAGGCTCATCGCGAAGGCATCGCCCAGCTTATAAAGGACGATAAGCAGCAGGATCAGCCAGGCATTGTTGCGGCCAAAGAAATCACGTAGCGGTTCGGCGACGGCCTGTTCCAGCGAGCGTGGTACCGGGATCACATCGCTGGGTTCGGGGGCGAACAGTGTTGCAATAATGCAGGGGATCAGCAGGGCAGCCATCAGCCAGTACATACCCTGCCAGCCGAGGTAGCGGTCGGCCAGCCACAATGCCAGCCCACCAGAAACCAGCATCCCGAGGCGATAGCCCAGCACGCTGATGGCCGCACCGGCTCCGCGTTCTTCCGCAGGCAACACGTCCGTCTTCCAGGCATCAAACACAATATCCTGGGACGCGGAACAGAAGGCGATCACCACCGCAAGGGCGGCCATCCAGCGAAGTTGTGTTGAGGGTTCCAGGAAGCCCATGGCGGCAATGGCCAGCAGCAGCAGCACCTGCGTCATAACCAGCCAGCCGCGACGGCGGCCCAGGAACGGTGGGGTGTAGCGATCCATCACCGGCGACCACAGGAACTTAAAGACATACGCCTGGCCGACGAGTGAGAAGAAACCAATAGTTTTGAGATCGATATTCTCGACCGTCATCCACGCCTGAAGCGTGCCGGAGGTGAGCGCGAGCGGTAAACCGGAGGCAAAGCCAAGGATCAGCAGAATGGCTGATTTGGGTTGCTGGAAAATGCGTAAGTAATGACTGGACATGTTCTTAAAAACTGACCCGGCTAAAAACCGGGTCAGTCAGCAGGATTAACGCGCGTTCTGCTTGATGAAGTCGTGAATGCTGGTGTCCTGCGCCATATCGGAGATGGTATCGGTCAGCACGCTGTTCACCGCGTTAGCAATGTTCTGATTAGAGGCCTGGAACGCACCTTCTACGGAGTAGCTGGCGCGATAGTTTTTGGTCATCTTATTGCCGTTCTTCGCGGTGGCGATGATGGCGATATCAGCTTTGGTGGCGATGTTGTAGCGAACGTTACCCTGGGAAACATCAGCGTACAGATTGTTGACGATGATCTGCAGATCAACTGCACCGCTTGGGCCAATCATGTAGCCACGGGAAGTCATCTGTTTCTCCAGCACTTCCTGCAACAGGAAGCGCAGGTCACGGGATGCGGTCAACGTCACCAGTTGATTGTCGCGGGTCACTTTCGCCAGGGCCTGATCCTGACGCTGATCGGCACCGTTAATGCTCACGGTAACGCCCATCAGGCTTGGATCCTGCTGAGGCAGCGTAATTTTTGGTGAGACATCAATTGTTGTTGGCGGGGTAGCGCAGCCTGCCAGCATAAAAAGGGCTACCAACGGAAAGAAGAGTTTTTTTAACATTTTCGGGTTCTCAACGAATCGTAAGCATATAGAGAGAAAAATTGCCGCCATCATAACATCGCTAACGGCCAGGGGAAGTGGTCAACGCATGTAAATTCATCGCCTTGTCTGAAAACTGACCAGCTTACTCTTTTTCTCAACCTTTGAATGACAAAACGTATGAGCCTCACAGTAAACTTCATTCGTTTGAATGAGAAAATCAGACGAAAGCTAAATATTTGTTGTCAAGGTGTAATGGAAACGGTAAAAGCGGCTAACATTTAAAGGGATGGGTGACATCCTGGCGTTGTCGGAGGAGTAATTTCATGATGATACGTGAGCAGATAGAAGATAAATTAAGGGCAGCGTTCAACCCTGTGTTCCTCGAAGTCGTCGACGAAAGCTATCGTCATAACGTGCCGGCAGGTTCTGAAAGCCACTTTAAAGTGGTTCTGGTTAGCGATCGCTTCACGGGAGAACGTTTCCTGAACCGACACCGCTTGATCTACAGCACCTTGACGGAAGAACTCTCCACAACCGTACATGCGCTGGCATTGCATACCTACACCATTAAGGAATGGGAAGGTTTGCAGGATACGGTTTTCGCATCGCCGCCGTGCCGCGGTGCTGGCACCATCGCCTGATAAATCGGATTTGCAACGGCTGGAGCTTTTCCAGTATGTTGCTTAAAGATTTCCTCAAAACGGCCTCCGGGCCGTTTTGTTTTGTCTGAGTTTTGAGCGGATGGTGCGATTTTAAGGCTAAAAATAGCCTTAAAGTGTGAAAAAAGCCGCAGCAACATGCCCCAACCGTTCTCGACTCACCTAAGTGATGCCGCTATAATGCCGCGTCTTATTGAATGTCTTCGGGATGATTCTGGCGACAGGGAATGTGAATCTGCACTAAGAGAGCATCCCGGTATAACAGACAGATTCAGAGTTGACCGAGCACTGTGATTTTTTTGAGGTAACAAGATGCAAGTTTCAGTTGAAACCACTCAAGGCCTTGGCCGCCGTGTAACGATTACTATCGCTGCTGACAGCATCGAAACTGCTGTGAAAAGCGAGCTGGTCAACGTAGCAAAAAAAGTACGTATTGACGGCTTCCGTAAGGGCAAAGTACCAATGAATGTTGTTGCTCAGCGTTATGGCGCTTCCGTGCGTCAGGATGTGCTGGGTGAACTGATGAGCCGTAACTTTATTGATGCGATCATCAAAGAAAAAATCAATCCGGCCGGCGCGCCGAACTACGTTCCAGGCGAATACAAACTGGGCGAAGACTTCACCTACTCCGTAGAGTTCGAAGTATATCCAGAAGTTGAGCTGAAAGGTCTGGAATCAATCGAAGTTGAAAAACCGATTGTGTCCGTGACTGACGAAGATGTTGACGGCATGCTGGACACCCTGCGTAAGCAGCAGGCGAACTGGAAAGAGAAAGAAGGCGCTGTTGACGCGGAAGACCGTGTGACCATCGACTTCACCGGTTCTGTAGACGGCGAAGAGTTCGAAGGCGGTAAAGCGTCTGACTTCGTACTGGCAATGGGCCAGGGTCGTATGATCCCAGGCTTCGAAGACGGTATCAAAGGCCACAAGGCTGGCGAAGAGTTCACTATTGATGTGACCTTCCCTGAAGAGTACCACGCTGAAAACCTGAAAGGTAAAGCGGCCAAGTTCGTTATCAATCTGAAGAAAGTCGAAGAGCGCGAACTGCCAGAACTGACTGAAGAATTCATCAAACGTTTCGGCGTGGAAGATGGTTCTGTAGCGGGTCTGCGTACTGAAGTGCGTAAAAACATGGAACGCGAGCTGAACGGCGCTGTGCGTAACCGTGTGAAATCTCAGGCGATCGAAGGTCTGGTGAAAGCGAACGATATCGACGTTCCAGCTGCCCTGATCGACAGCGAAATCGACGTACTGCGCCGTCAGGCTGCACAGCGTTTCGGTGGCAACCAGCAGCAAGCGATGGAACTGCCACGCGAGCTGTTCGAAGAGCAAGCGAAACGCCGTGTTGTTGTTGGCCTGCTGCTGGGCGAAGTGATTCGTACCCACGAGCTGAAAGCTGACGAAGAGCGTGTGAAAGGCCTGATCGAAGAGATGGCGTCTGCATACGAAGATCCATCAGAAGTTATCGAGTTCTACGGTAAAAACAAAGAGCTGATGGACAACATGCGCAATGTCGCACTGGAAGAGCAGGCTGTTGAAGCAGTACTGGCGAAAGCTAAAGTGTCCGAAAAAGCGACCTCTTTCAACGAACTGATGAACCAGCAGGCGTAATTTCGCCCCAAAGGTTTAAAGTTTGAACAGAAAACCCGTTGCCTTGTGGCAGCGGGTTTTTTTTATCACACCAATAGCCCAGGAAGAGTGCTAAAACGCCCTTTCAGTGTTAGCGTAACAACAAAAGGTTGTTATGCTTGAAATAGGGCACAGTGAACCCCATAAGTGTGTAATCACGATGAATGAGACTGGCTGATAATCCGTCCGTAAGGTTACAATCAGTACAGCAGGTGTTTTCAATTTTGATCCAGGAGACGGAAATGTCATACAGTGGCGAACGAGATAACTTTGCACCCCATATGGCGCTGGTGCCAATGGTTATTGAACAGACCTCACGTGGTGAGCGTTCTTTTGATATCTATTCCCGTCTGCTCAAGGAACGCGTTATCTTTCTGACCGGTCAGGTGGAAGACCACATGGCTAACCTGATCGTGGCGCAGATGCTGTTTCTGGAAGCGGAAAACCCGGAAAAAGACATTTACCTGTACATTAACTCCCCGGGTGGCGTGATTACGGCAGGTATGTCCATTTATGACACCATGCAATTCATCAAGCCTGATGTAAGCACTATCTGTATGGGTCAGGCTGCATCTATGGGCGCGTTCCTGTTAACTGCAGGGGCTAAAGGTAAGCGTTTCTGCTTACCTAATTCCCGCGTGATGATTCACCAGCCGCTGGGTGGTTACCAGGGGCAGGCGACGGATATTGAAATCCACGCCCGTGAAATTCTGAAAGTAAAAGCGCGCATGAATGAACTCATGGCGCAGCATACAGGTCAATCGCTTGAGCAGATCGAGCGCGATACCGAGCGCGATCGCTTCCTCTCTGCTTCAGAGGCAGTTGAGTACGGCTTAGTCGACTCCGTATTGACCCATCGTAATTGATGCCCGCGACGCAAGTGTGCCGCTATACTAAAGTAAGGCGGCACTTTGCCTGAGAGCAGCTTGCGTCTTAGAATGGCATTTGCGTCGTCATGTGCGGCACAAAGAACTTAAAAAGAGGTTTGGACTCATGACAGATAAACGCAAAGATGGTTCGGGCAAACTGCTGTACTGCTCTTTTTGCGGCAAAAGCCAGCATGAAGTGCGTAAACTGATTGCCGGGCCGTCCGTGTATATCTGCGACGAATGTGTCGATTTATGTAACGACATCATTCGCGAAGAGATTAAAGAAGTTGCGCCACACCGTGAACGTAGTGCACTGCCAACACCGCATGAAATTCGTCATCACCTTGACGACTATGTCATCGGTCAGGAGCAGGCCAAGAAAGTGCTGGCGGTAGCGGTATATAACCACTACAAACGTCTGCGTAACGGTGATACCAGTAATGGCGTCGAACTGGGTAAAAGTAACATTTTGCTGATCGGCCCAACCGGTTCAGGTAAAACGCTGCTGGCTGAAACTCTGGCGCGTCTGCTGGATGTTCCGTTCACCATGGCGGATGCCACCACCCTGACCGAAGCGGGTTATGTGGGTGAAGATGTAGAAAACATCATCCAGAAACTGCTGCAGAAGTGCGATTACGACGTACAGAAAGCCCAGCGCGGGATTGTTTACATCGATGAGATCGACAAGATTTCTCGTAAATCCGACAACCCGTCGATCACCCGTGATGTGTCGGGTGAAGGCGTACAGCAGGCACTGCTGAAGCTGATCGAAGGGACTGTTGCCGCCGTTCCGCCACAGGGAGGTCGTAAACATCCGCAGCAGGAGTTCCTGCAGGTTGATACGTCTAAGATCCTGTTCATCTGTGGTGGTGCGTTTGCGGGTCTGGATAAAGTTATCTCCCACCGTGTTGAAACCGGCTCCGGCATTGGTTTTGGCGCGACGGTGAAATCGACGTCAGAAAAACCGAACGAAGGCGAACTGCTGTCGCAGGTTGAACCAGAAGATCTGATTAAATTCGGTCTGATTCCTGAATTCATTGGTCGTCTGCCGGTTGTGGCCACCCTCAATGAGCTGAGTGAAGAGGCGCTGATCCAGATCCTGAAAGAGCCGAAAAATGCGCTGACTAAACAGTATCAGGCGCTGTTCAATCTGGAAGGTGTTGATCTGGAGTTCCGTGACGAAGCGCTGGATGCGATTGCTAAAAAAGCGATGATTCGTAAAACCGGTGCGCGTGGTCTGCGTTCTATCGTAGAAGCGGCGCTGCTGGATACCATGTACGATCTGCCGTCGATGGAAGATGTCGAAAAAGTGGTTATCGACGAGTCTGTCATTAGCGGTCAAACCAAACCGTTACTGATTTACGGCAAACCGGAAGCGCAGCAGGCGTCTGGCGAATAATTCACCAAATCATACAAGCAGTTAATCAAAAAGGGGGGATTTTATCTCCCCTTTACTTTTTCCGTAATCATGGCGTTGAATGTGTGGGAAACATCCCCATATACTGGATACATGTTAATGGTTGTGTGAAGTACTGTTACATGACCAGCTTACCTGGCGGACACTAAACTAAGAGAGAGCTCTATGAATCCTGAGCGTTCTGAACGCATTGAAATCCCCGTATTGCCGTTGCGCGATGTGGTGGTTTATCCGCACATGGTCATACCCTTATTTGTAGGGCGGGAAAAATCTATCCGTTGCCTTGAAGCTGCCATGGATCATGATAAAAAAATCATGCTGGTGGCGCAGAAGGAAGCATCAACGGATGAGCCGGGTGTAAACGATCTTTTCACCGTCGGGACCGTGGCCTCTATTTTGCAGATGCTGAAGCTGCCTGACGGCACCGTGAAGGTGTTGGTTGAAGGCCTGCAGCGTGCGCGTATTACCACTCTGTCTGACAATGGCGAACATTTCTCTGCGAAGGCAGAGTACCTTGATTCGCCTCAGCTTGATGAACGCGAGCAGGAAGTGCTCGTACGCACCGCGATTAGCCAGTTTGAAGGCTATATCAAGCTGAACAAGAAAATCCCACCAGAAGTGCTGACGTCGCTGAACAGCATCGACGATCCTGCCCGTCTGGCGGACACCATCGCTGCACATATGCCGCTGAAACTGGCTGACAAACAGTCCGTTCTGGAAATGTCCGACGTTAATGAGCGTCTGGAATATCTGATGGCGATGATGGAGTCTGAAATCGATCTGCTGCAGGTTGAGAAGCGTATTCGCAACCGCGTGAAAAAGCAGATGGAGAAATCTCAGCGTGAGTACTATCTGAATGAGCAAATGAAAGCTATTCAGAAAGAACTGGGCGAGATGGACGATGCGCCGGACGAAAACGAAGCGTTGAAGCGCAAGATCGACGCGGCGAAGATGCCAAAAGAGGCAAAAGAGAAAGCGGAAGCAGAACTGCAGAAGCTGAAAATGATGTCTCCTATGTCAGCTGAAGCGACCGTCGTACGTGGCTACATTGAGTGGATGGTGCAGGTTCCGTGGAATGCCCGCAGCAAGGTCAAAAAAGATCTGCGTCAGGCTCAGGAAATCCTCGATACTGACCACTACGGCCTGGAACGCGTGAAAGATCGTATTCTTGAGTACCTCGCGGTACAAAGCCGTGTAAACAAAATCAAAGGCCCAATTCTGTGCCTGGTAGGACCTCCTGGCGTGGGTAAAACCTCTCTGGGTCAGTCCATCGCCAAGGCGACCGGGCGTAAGTACATCCGTATGGCGCTGGGTGGTGTACGCGATGAAGCGGAAATCCGCGGTCACCGTCGTACCTACATCGGTTCTATGCCGGGTAAACTGATCCAGAAGATGGCGAAAGTGGGCGTTAAAAACCCGCTGTTCCTGCTCGATGAGATCGACAAGATGTCGTCGGACATGCGTGGCGATCCTGCGTCTGCTTTGCTGGAAGTGCTTGATCCAGAACAGAACGTGGCGTTCAGCGATCATTACCTGGAAGTGGACTACGACCTGAGCGATGTGATGTTCGTGGCGACCTCCAACTCCATGAACATTCCGGCCCCACTGCTGGACCGTATGGAAGTGATCCGTCTCTCCGGTTATACCGAAGATGAGAAGCTGAACATCGCTAAGCAGCACCTGCTGCCGAAACAGATTGAGCGTAACGCGCTGAAAGCCAATGAGCTGACCGTAGAGGACAGCGCGATTATTGGCATCATCCGCTACTACACCCGTGAAGCGGGCGTGCGTAGCCTTGAGCGTGAAATCTCTAAACTGTGCCGTAAAGCGGTCAAACAGCTGCTGCTGGATAAGAGCCTGAAACACATTGTGATTAACGGCGACAATCTGCATGCCTATCTCGGTGTTCAGCGTTTCGACTATGGTCGCGCGGACAACGAAAACCGCGTGGGTCAGGTGACGGGTCTGGCATGGACGGAAGTGGGTGGCGATCTGCTGACCATCGAAACCGCCTGTGTACCGGGTAAAGGTAAGCTGACCTACACCGGCTCTCTGGGCGAAGTGATGCAGGAGTCCATTCAGGCTGCATTGACCGTGGTACGTGCGCGCGCGGAAAAACTGGGTATCAACCCGGATTTCTACGAAAAACGCGACATCCACGTTCATGTTCCTGAAGGCGCGACGCCGAAAGATGGCCCAAGCGCAGGTATTGCCATGTGTACCGCTCTGGTTTCCTGTCTGACAGGTAACCCGGTGCGTGCCGATGTGGCAATGACGGGTGAAATCACCCTGCGTGGTCAGGTACTCCCAATCGGTGGATTAAAAGAAAAACTGCTGGCTGCACATCGTGGTGGGATCAAAACAGTATTGATTCCTTACGAGAATAAACGCGATCTGGAAGAGATTCCGGACAACGTAATTGCCGATCTGCAGATCCATCCGGTTAAACGCATTGAGGAAGTTCTTAGTCTCGCACTGCAGAATGAACCCTCCGGAATGCAGGTTGTAACCGCAAAATAGTGACCTCGCGCAAAGAGCGTCAATAAAAACAAGGCTGGTAAGTCATTTCGCACTTGCCAGCCTTTTTTTGTATAGCTAATTTAGATTGCTGATTAGGTCAGCCATCAACAACGGGTGTTGTAAGGTCATGGCAGGCCTGATATAACTGCTGCGCGGTCGCGTTGTGAAGGATTCAGGCGCGATATAAATTATAAAGAGAGGAAGAGAACAGTGAATAAATCTCAACTGATTGACAAAATTGCTGCTGGTGCTGATATTTCTAAGGCTGCAGCTGGACGTGCGTTAGATGCATTAATTGCTTCTGTTACTGAATCTCTGCAGGCTGGGGACGACGTTGCACTGGTAGGCTTCGGTACTTTTGCTGTTAAAGAGCGTGCTGCCCGTACTGGCCGCAACCCTCAGACCGGTAAAGAGATCACCATTGCTGCTGCTAAAGTGCCGGGTTTCCGTGCAGGTAAAGCGCTGAAAGACGCAGTAAACTGATTGCTTTCCCGATTCAGGGAAGCTGAATAGTACAAGGGCGCATCATTTGATGTGCCTTTTTTGTTTGTCCAGACCTGATTTGTGCGAGTTTATGCGAGTTGTGGGCTGACAATCGCCCCGTTTTCTTGTCACAATACGACCTTACGCGCGACGGGCAGGATTTTCCGTCAGCGTCAGGTAACCAGTCACCTACAGCGGAGTGTTGTTACACCATGATGGACAGCTTACGCACGGCTGCTAACAGTCTCGTGCTCAAGATTATTTTCGGTATCATTATCGTGTCGTTCATATTGACCGGCGTGAGCAGTTACCTTATTGGCGGTGGCGCAAACTATGCCGCAAAAGTGAATGGCCAGGAAATCAGCCGTGGTCAGTTCGAGAATGCTTTTGCCGGTGAACGTAACCGTATGCAGCAACAGCTGGGCGACCAATTCTCTGAACTGGCGGCGAACGAAGGGTATATGAAAACCCTGCGCCAACAGACACTGAACCGTCTTATCGACGAAGCGCTGCTGGATCAGTATGCCAAAAAACTGGGTTTGGGTATCAGTGATGAGCAGGTGAAAAAAGCCATCTTCTCCACGCAAGCCTTCCAGTCTAACGGCAAATTCGACAACGCACGTTACAACAGCATCGTTAATCAGATGGGCATGACTGCCGATCAATACGCTCAGGCTCTGCGTAATCAACTGACCACCCAGCAGCTCATCAATGCCGTCGTGGGCACCGATTTCATGCTCAAAGGTGAAACGGATGAACTGGCAGCATTAGTGTCACAGCAGCGCGTTGTTCGTGAAGCGACCATTGATGTGAATGCCCTGGCGGCGAAACAGCAGGTGAGCGATGCTGACGTTAACGCTTACTACGAGCAGAATAAGAATACCTTTGTTTCTCCGGAGCAGTTCCGTGTGAGCTATATCAAGCTGGATGCCGCTGCGTTGCAGGAAACTGCGTCTGATACGGAAATCCAGTCTTACTTCGATCAGCATCAGGATCAGTTCACTCAGCCGCAGCGTAACCGCTACAGCGTGATCCAGACCAAAACTGAAGCAGATGCTAAGGCAGTTCTGGACGAACTGAACAAAGGTGCTGATTTCGCCACCCTCGCGAAAGCGAAATCCACCGATATTATCTCCGCGAAAAACGGCGGTGATATGGGCTGGCTGGAAGATGCAACGACCCCTGATGAGTTGAAAAATGCCGGTCTGAAAGACAAAGGCCAGCTCTCTGGCGTAATCAAGTCTTCCGTTGGTTTCCTGGTCGCGCGTCTGGACGATATTATCCCTGCGAAAACCAAGCCACTGGCTGAGGTTCGTGATGATATCGCGGCGAAAGTGAAGCAAGAGAAAGCGCTGGATGCCTACTACGCGCTGCAGCAGAAAGTGAGCGATGCAGCCAGCAACGACAACGAGTCTCTGGCAGGTGCAGAGCAGGCGGCTGGTGTGAAAGCGGTTGAGACGGGCTGGTTTGGTCGTGACAACCTGCCGGAAGAGCTGAATTTCAAACCGGTTTCTGATGCCATCTTCAACGGTGGTCTGGTGGGCGAAAATGGCACTCCTGGCAGTAACTCTGACATCATTACCGTCGACGGCGATCGTGCATTCGTTCTGCGTGTCAGCGAGCACAAACCAGAAGCGATTAAACCGCTGGCGGAAGTGAAAGATCAGGTTGTCGCCCAGGTTAAGCACAACAAAGCGGAACAGCAGGCAAAACTGGATGCTGAGAAGATTCTGGTTGATCTGAAAGCGGGCAAACAGGACGCGCTGAAAGCCGCTGGTCTGAACTTCGGTGAGGCGAAAACGCTGAGCCGTACCGGCCAGGACCCAATCAGTCAGGCTGCGTTTGGTCTAACTCTGCCAGCAAAAGACAAACCGAGCTTCGGTACCACAACGGATATGCAGGGTAATGTGGTTCTGCTGGCGCTGGATGAAGTGAAAGCCGGCACGATGCCAGAAGCGCAGAAGAAAGCGATGGTTCAGGGAATTACCCAGAACAACGCTCAGATTGCTTTCGAGGCGATGATGAGCAATCTGCGTAAAGAAGCCAAAATTAAGCTGGGTGATGTGATGACTCAGCAGCAATAATTACGTAACTGCTCGCAGATTTTCGTAACGCTCTGCAAAAACTAAAGGCCGCTTTCGCGGCCTTTTCCATTTCTGTTATCTGTCGTTTGTGCCTGTTTTCCCGGGCGGCTATCGTGGTGTGGCTGTCAACAAACAAGGAGATAACAGCATGAAATGTGGAATCAAAGTACTGCTCATTACACTGGTTATTGCCACCACCGGGATGAGCACTGGGGCGCTGGCTGCAAAAGCACAGGGCGTACAAAGCCAGGCAGAGACATCAGCACAAACGAATGCTCCCGCCAAAACAACAGAGAGTAACAAAGCGACTGACAATGATGGCTCGCGAGTCAGCATCAATTCGGCATCAGCAGAGGATATCGCTCGTGTGATGAATGGGGTTGGGCTGAAAAAGGCGCAGGCCATCGTCAGCTACCGCGAAGAATATGGCCCCTTTAAAACGATCGACGACCTGAAGCAAGTCCCTGGGATGGGTAGCTCACTTGTTGAGCGCAATCTCTCACACCTGACGTTGTAAACAAGCAATTTCTTGCACTGCGGCAAAAATTTGCCAGGATAATGAGGTCATACCAGTTGTGACCTCTAATCCTATAACAACACTAAAGGCTATTGCGCTATGCAGACAAAAATCAAAGTTCGCGGTTTCCATCTTGATGTATACCAGCATGTCAATAACGCCCGCTATCTTGAGTTTCTTGAGGAGGCTCGTTGGGACGGTCTGGAAAACAGCGAAAGTTTTCAATGGCTGACTGCGCACAACATCGCGTTCGTGGTCGTCAATATTAATATTAACTACCGTCGCCCTGCCGTACTGGGGGATGTGCTGACTGTCACCAGCCAGGTACAGCAGCTAAACGGGAAGAGTGGCGTGTTAAGTCAGGTGGTGACGCTGGATCCCGAAGGACAGGTGGTGGCTGATGCCCTCATTACCTTTGTCTGTATTGATCTTAAAACCCAGAAAGCGCTACCGCTGGAAGGAGAGTTGCGTGAAAAGCTGGAGCAGATGATCGTGTAGGGTATTTTTCCAGTCCACCTATGCTGTCGACGCTTATTCGTCGACAGCAGGGTGAAGTAACTTTATTTCAGTCCGGTTTTTTTCTGCATCGCGGCCATTACGCCGGCTTTATCGGCCAGATAGTGATTAAGCCCGTTAGCGCGCAGATTGCAGGCAGCGCACTGACCACAACCGTTACCTTTGATACCGTTATAGCAGGTGAGGGTTTCACTGCGAACCAGGTCCAGTTTGCCCCAGTAGTCTGCCAGCGCCCAGGTCTCTGCTTTATCCAGCCACATCAGGGGTGTTTCAAAGCGCGTTTCTTTTGCCATCCCAAGATTGACCGCGTGGTTTAGTGCCTTCACGAATTCGTCGCGGCAGTCCGGGTAGCCAGAGAAGTCAGTCTCGCACACGCCGGTGATCACCGCTTCGGCTTGCACCTGGTAAGCATAAATCGCTGTCAGGGTCAGGAAGAGAATATTACGTCCAGGAACAAAGGTATTGGGGATACCGCTGGCGTCAGGTACATAGTCAGGTACAGGAATACTGTCGCGGGTGAGGCTACTGACGGCGAGTTCATTTAACAGTGTAACGTCCAGTACCTTGTGCGCGCGTGCACCCAGTTTCAGAGCCAGTTCACGCGCAACGTCGATTTCAGCACGATGGCGTTGACCATAATCGAAAGTGACACAGTGAACTTCATCATACTGATGAAGGGCCTGAACCAGGCAGGTAGTAGAATCTTGTCCTCCGCTGAATACGACGACGGCACGTTTCATAAATCATCTCGATAGTTACGATAAAACGTTATGTTACCGTCTGACCACGACGGCGACCAGCTTCTTCACGATTTGGGGGCGGGCAGCCAGGCTTCGGTAAAATCAAACCAGCCGCGAGTGTTAAGCCGAATTCCGTTGACCCCTGGCGGGGCGCTGATCTGGTATTGATAGTTGAACAGTGGCGTTAGTACAGCTTTTTCCATGAGCTGAGAGAAAATGGCTTTGAGCCCGGCATGTCTGGCCTGTTCGTCGGTCTGGGTCTGTACGGCGTCCAGAGTGGCTTGCAGATGGGCAAATTGCGGCGCGTTCAGCAGGTGTGGCCATAAGACGTCACAGCGTAGCCATTGTTCAAGCGTATATTCTGGCGCTTCGCCAATCAGTCTGTCCCCCATCATGATGTCAGCATCAGCAAGACTTTGACATCCGTCCCAGGTTTTCGCATCGTAAAAGTTGACCGTAAGCTCACAGCCCTGTTGCGCAAGATACAGTTTAAGTTGGCTTGCCATCGTATGTAACTCGACGGGCAAATGGTAAGCCAGTGTTAATTTTTCCGGCAGAGGTACATTCGTTAAATCAGGCCACTGTGGGATCGCCCAGCCGGGAAGTAACTCCTCTGTCGGGGTAATCAACCCTTCATCCAGTGGAAGCGTATGCAGAAGCGTTGAGAGATGGATGATATTGATGAGCCGTCGCGCCTGCATTTCACTCAGGCGCGGGCTTTGCTTCAGGGTGAGATAACAAAAACCCAGGCTGGTGCTGTTAGTAACCAGTCGCAGGCGCTCCAGTTCATCCGGCTCGCCAATGGCGATCTGCACCGGATGGCGACAGCTGGTACCTAACCCATAGTCAAACAGCGACGGTGTTATCCAGTATTCGATAGCTTTAAGCAATGGATGGCTGAGATGGTACTGTTCGTGGCTTTCCAGCCGCACCAGATCGGGGGCGTACACGCTGAGTCTGAAGGGGCCGCTACCCGTCATCGGCTGGTCGGGATGCGCAAGCCGGCTACAGTAGGTTGCCAGTCGATGCGCCAGCCAGAAATCCGGTTGATGCAGGATAAAGGTCAGGCACTGAGGATGGGTGACTTCAATACATAAGACGCTCTGGAATAGCTTACGCAAGGCAGGCAGTGCAAGCAGTGCCATCAGGCTTTGCTGAAGCTGCATGGTTTCGACCTTATCACCGTTATGCCAGTGTAGCGTGGAGCGAATATAAAAATGCCAGCGCAAACCGTCCTCTGACACTTCCCAGTGATGGGCAAGATCGCCAGTTGGTTCACTGCTGTTGCCGTGAAAGCGTGTTAACCCGGAAAAAACCTGTCCTGCCAGGTGCTGTTCTGCCCGGCCGGGTAAAAAACCCGGATGAAGGGGATCCAGTGAGCGGTAATAGGGAATGCGCAGCGTCGGCGTATCGTTTTGCCATTGCCCGCCTAAGAACGGATGCAGCAATGAACGTAACTCTTGTGGTGCAAGCTGGGCAAGCTCAAGCGCATTGTGCTGCTGCCCATGCTTCAGAGCCTCTTCCATCATCGCATTGCGCAGTGACTCCGGGGTGACATGGAACGTCAGTTCACCGCGCTTTCCGCGACCAGACTGTGCACGCCAGGTAAGCCATCCCGCCTCATGAGCCTGACGCAGCAGCGTTCGAACATGTCTTTCACTACAGAAACAGCGGGTGGCCAGTTCGCTGATGGTGACGTGTTGTGTCGCGCCAGCGGAAGGCTGCCACAAACGGTGATACTGGTTGAGTCGGTTGAGCTGGCGCATGAGAAACCCGGAACAATAATTATCATCTATTCACTATTACTTCCGTATATCTCACGTAATACTGAAGCACAAGTTAATCGCATCACACTTCAGGAGTAATCATGGCTCGGCTCGCTGCATTTGATATGGACGGTACGCTGTTAATGCCGGATCACCGTTTAGGGGAGAAAACCCTGAACACGCTGAAGCGTCTGCACGAGCGTGATGTCACTTTGACGTTTGCCACCGGCCGCCATGTGCTGGAGATGCGCCATTTACTGGGGGCGTTTTCCCTGGACGCTTTTCTGATCACGGGCAACGGGACGCGCATTCATTCCGCGGAAGGGGACGTTCTGCACCGTCAGGATCTTAATCCGGAAGTGGCGGATATCGTGCTACACAGTACCTGGGATACGCAGGCCAGCCTCCACGTTTTTAACGATAACGGCTGGTTTACCGGGCGTGAAATACCGGAGCTGTTGCATGCGCATGTCTACAGCGGTTTTAAATATCAGCTTATCGATCTGCGTCGGATCCCTGCCCATGCGGTGACCAAAATCTGTTTTTGTGGCGATCATGACGATCTCTGTCGCTTGCGCATTCAGTTAAATGAGTCTCTGGGAGACAAGGCGCACCTGACCTTCTCGGCGGTGGATTGCCTGGAAGTGCTCCCCGTGGGCTGTAACAAAGGTTCTGCCCTGGCGGTACTGAGTGACCACCTGGGCTTCACACTGCAGGATTGTATGGCGTTTGGTGATGCCATGAATGACCGCGAGATGCTGGGCAGCGTAGGTCGCGGTTTGATAATGGGGAATGCGATGCCGCAGCTAATTGCAGAACTTCCTCATCTGCCTGTTATCGGGCATTGCGGTAACGAAGCGGTGTCCCATTTTTTGACGCATTGGCTGGACAACAACAACCTCCCATATTCCCCCGAATAGTGAGACCCTTCCAGCAAGCCAGACTTCGGTCTGGCTTTTTTTATTTCACCAGCTGTGCAATTTGCGCTTTCCAGGGCTCAATATCGCCGATATTTGCCTGCACCCATTGCGCATTGTAATAGGTCTCAAGGTAGCGCTCGCCGCTGTCGCAGAGCAGGGTGACGATGGAGCCGGTTCGACCCTCTTCACGCATACGTACTGCGAGCTGCAGGGCTCCCCACATATTGGTCCCGGTAGAAGCCCCGACTTTGCGGCCAAGTTGCGTTTCCAGCCAGTGCGCGGTGGCGACACTTGCGGCATCCGGCACGCGCAACATCTCATCCACCACATCCGGGATGAACGACGGTTCCACGCGTGGGCGGCCAATCCCTTCAATTTTACTTCCCACCGGGCTGCGCAGGCCGATATCGCGGTTCTGCCAGTAGTCGAGGAACACGGAGTTTTGCGGATCAACCACCATCAGTTGGGTGTCGTAGCCCTGGCAGCGGATATAACGCCCGATGGTGGCGGAGGTGCCGCCCGTTCCGGCGCTCATCACAATGTATGAGGGAACGGGATGCGGCTCATGGGACATCTGACGGAAAATACTGTCGGCGATATTGTTATTACCGCGCCAGTCGGTGGCACGTTCCGCAAAGGTGAACTGATCCATGTAGTGGCCGTTCAGCTCGCGTGCCAGCATTTCGGATGCCGCGTAGATTTCACAGGCGCTTTCCACAAAGTGGCAGCGTCCGCCGTAGAATTCGATCTGTTCAATTTTACGTTTCGCCGTGCAGGAAGGCATCACGGCGATGAAGGGTAAACCCAGCAGGCGGGCAAAATAGGCTTCAGACACCGCCGTTGAACCGGATGAGGATTCAATGATGGTGGTACCTTCTTTAATCCAGCCGTTACATAAACCGTATAAAAACAGTGAACGCGCCAGGCGATGCTTCAGGCTACCGGTAGGATGGGTGCTTTCATCTTTCAGATAGAGCTGAATACCGTCAAATCCCGGCAGGGAAAGTCGAATCAGGTGCGTATCCGCCGAGCGCTGATAGTCGGCATTGATTTCGCTGATGGCATGTTTAACCCAGGAGCTATTCATCGTAGTTATCCGTTTGTCATTTTGTGCCCAGCATAGCGAAAAGCACAGAAAAAATTGTTGCTATCTGGCCTTTAAAATAGAATGAAGGGAGAAAAATTTTCTCTGTGAGGTGGGTATGCTAGATAAAATTGACCGCAAGCTCCTTTCATTGCTGCAAAGTGACTGTACCCTCTCTTTGCAGGCGCTGGCAGATGCCGTTAATCTGACCACCACACCGTGCTGGAAGCGCCTCAAGAAGCTTGAAGATGACGGCATTCTTCTGGGACGCGTCGCGCTATTAGATCCCGAAAAACTAGGGCTTGGGTTGACGGCATTTGTCCTGATTAAAACCCAGCATCACAGCAGCGAGTGGTATTGCCGTTTTGTCACTCAGGTTTCTGACATGCCTGAGGTGCTCGGTTTCTGGCGTATGGCCGGAGAATACGATTACCTGATGCGCGTTCAGGTAGCTGACATGAAGCGCTATGACGATTTTTACAAACGACTGGTGAACAGCGTGCCGGGCTTGTCGGACGTCACCTCGAGCTTCGCTATGGAACAGATTAAATACACCACAGCACTACCTATTGAATAACTTCGTAAAATACCTTCAGGAACAAACCGCGTGCGATTATTTGCCCAATTAAGCTGGTACTTTCGTCGGGAGTGGCAACGCTACCTCGGTGCAGTAGCCCTGCTTATTATCATTGCCATCCTGCAGCTGATCCCGCCGAAGGTGGTGGGCTACGTCGTGGATGGCGTCACTGAACAACATTACACCACCGCACGGGTGTTGATGTGGGTTGGCACGCTGGTGCTGACGGCCGTCATTGTTTATCTGTTGCGCTATGTCTGGCGGGTGCTCCTTTTTGGCGCTTCCTATCAGCTGGCCGTTGAGCTGCGTGAAGATTTTTACCGCCAGTTGAGCCGGCAACACCCAGAGTTTTATCTGCGACACCGCACCGGGGATCTCATTGCACGCGCGACAAACGACGTCGATCGCGTGGTGTTCGCCGCAGGAGAAGGGGTGTTAACGCTGGTGGATTCTCTGGTCATGGGGTGCGCAGTCCTGATTGTGATGTCTACTCAGATCAGCTGGCAGCTCACCCTGCTGGCATTGTTGCCGATGCCGCTGATGGCACTGGCGATCAACCGTTTTGGTGAGCAACTGCATGAGCGCTTTAAGCTGGCGCAGGCGGCGTTCTCTTCACTGAACGACCGTACGCAGGAGAGTATGACCAGCATCCGTATGATTAAAGCCTTTGGTCTGGAGGACAGACAATCAGCACTGTTTGCAGCCGATGCCGCAGACACGGGGGCGAAGAACATGCGCGTCGCGCGAATTGATGCGCGTTTTGACCCGACAATCTATGTCGCGATCGGCATGGCAAACCTGCTGGCTATTGGTGGGGGAAGCTGGATGGTGGTACAGGGCTCGTTAACCCTGGGACAATTGACCAGCTTTGCGATGTACCTGGGGCTGATGATCTGGCCGATGCTGGCATTGGCCTGGATGTTTAACATCGTTGAACGCGGTAGCGCCGCCTACAGCCGTATTCGCACCATGTTGGCCGAAGCACCGGTGGTGAATGACGGCAACGAAGCCGTACCTGAAGGGCGCGGTGTCATAAATGTTGACGTCCGTAAGTTTGTTTATCCGCAAACGGAACATCCGGTACTGGAGAACGTTAGTTTTACGCTCAAGCCAGGTCAGATGTTGGGCATTTGTGGCCCAACAGGTTCTGGCAAAAGTACCGTGCTCTCACTGCTTCAGCGCCACTTTGACGTCACGCAGGGCGATATTCGCTTCCATGATATTCCCCTGACGCAACTGTTGCTGGACGACTGGCGAGGTCGTCTGGCGGTCGTCAGCCAGACGCCGTTTCTCTTTTCTGACACCGTGGCTAACAACATTGCCCTCGGACGTCCGTCGGCGACGCAGGAAGAGATTGAGCATGTGGCGCGTTTAGCCAGCGTACATGATGATATTTTGCGTCTACCGCAGGGCTACGAAACGGAAGTCGGGGAACGTGGCGTCATGTTGTCCGGAGGACAAAAGCAGCGAATCTCAATTGCCCGCGCGCTGCTTCTTAATGCCGAAATCCTGATTCTGGATGATGCGCTTTCCGCGGTGGATGGTCGTACCGAGCACCAGATCTTGCATAACCTGCGCCAGTGGGGCGACGGACGTACGGTGATTATCAGTGCCCACCGTTTGTCGGCGTTGGCGGAAGCCAGCGAAATTTTAGTGTTGCAGCACGGGCATATTGCCCAGCGCGGGCAGCATGAAAAACTGGCTGAGCAACCGGGCTGGTATCGCGACATGTATCGTTATCAACAGCTTGAAGCGGCGCTGGATGATGCTCCGGAACAGGATACGGAGGCCGCTAATGCGTAAATTTGGCTCGATGTGGCCGACGTTAAAACGTCTGCTGGCCTACGGTTCACCGTGGCGAAAACCGCTGTCTGTTGCCGTGCTGTTGCTCTGGATTGCGGCGATTGCTGAAGTCAGCGGTCCACTGCTTATTAGCTATTTCATCGACAACATGGTTGCCAAACGTTACCTGCCACTGGGGCTGGTGGCGGGCCTGGGTGTGGCTTACGTTGGCTTACAGCTGACAGCGGCGGGGCTTCATTATGCTCAGTCGTTGCTGTTTAACCGTGCAGCCGTGGGGGTCGTGCAGCAGTTGCGTACCGATGTCATGGACGCTGCGCTGCGCCAGCCGCTCAGCGAGTTTGATACCCAGCCAGTCGGGCAGGTGATTTCGCGCGTGACCAACGATACGGAGGTGATCCGCGATCTGTACGTCACCGTGGTGGCAACCGTCCTGCGCAGCGCGGCGCTGATTGGCGCGATGCTGGTGGCGATGTTCAGCCTCGACTGGCGTATGGCACTGGTGGCGATCACCATCTTCCCGGCGGTGTTGATTGTGATGGTTATCTATCAACGTTACAGCACACCCATTGTGCGTCGGGTGCGAGCCTATCTGGCCGATATTAATGATGGCTTCAATGAAGTGATCAACGGCATGAGCGTCATCCAGCAGTTCCGCCAGCAGGCACGTTTTGGCGAGCGGATGGGCGAAGCCAGTCGTTCGCACTATATGGCGCGTATGCAGACGCTGCGGCTTGACGGTTTCCTGTTACGCCCGCTATTGAGCCTCTTCTCCGCGCTGGTGCTCTGTGGCCTGCTCATGCTGTTTGGCCTGACCGCTCACGGAACCATTGAAGTTGGGGTCCTGTATGCTTTTATCAGCTACCTTGGCCGCCTTAACGAACCGTTGATTGAGCTTACGACACAGCAGTCGATGCTCCAGCAGGCCGTTGTGGCAGGGGAGCGCGTGTTCGAGTTGATGGACAGACCGCGTCAGACCTACGGCAACGATGACCGCGGGCTGCAAAGCGGGGCCATTGCTTTTGATAACGTCTCGTTTGCTTATCGCGAAGACCGGCTGGTATTGCAGGACATCACACTGGATGTCCCGTCGCGGGGCTTTGTTGCGCTGGTGGGGCATACCGGCAGCGGTAAGAGTACGCTCGCAAGCCTGTTGATGGGTTACTACCCGCTAAGCCAAGGTGAAATTCGCCTCGACGGACGCCCGCTCGCGTCTCTCAACCATAATGTGTTACGTAAAGGCGTTGCAATGGTGCAGCAGGATCCGGTCGTGATGGCGGATACTTTCTACGCCAACGTGACGCTGGGCCGGGACTATACCCATCAACAGGTCTGGGATGTACTGGAGAAAGTGCAACTGGCAGAGCTGGCACGTGGTTTCAGCGACGGGATCAATACGAAGCTGGGTGAGCAGGGGAACAATCTCTCTGTTGGGCAAAAACAGCTTCTGGCGCTGGCACGGGTACTGATTGAAACGCCGCAAATTTTGATTCTGGATGAAGCGACGGCCAGTATTGATTCCGGTACCGAACAAGCTATCCAGCAGGCGCTGGCCGCCGTGCGTGACCATACTACGCTGGTGGTGATTGCCCACCGCCTTTCCACGATTGTTGACGCGGATACCATTCTGGTGCTGCATCGCGGACAAGCCGTTGAGCGCGGTACACACCGGGAGTTGCTGGAAGCAAAAGGGCGCTACTGGCAAATGTACCAGTTGCAACTGGCAGGCGAAGAGCTGGCTGCCAGTGTGCGCGAGGAAGAGTCACTGAGCGCCTGATGCACCAAAATGAGGCGGCGCACTAACAGTCATTCCTGTTGGTGCAAAACTGAAACGCACCATGCACTGGCATGGTGCGTTTTTTTTCACCCGTTTGTTGATCAAGGCCGCGTAATGCTCCTTGCACCGCGATTCACCCTGTTTTTCATTTCTGGCACATCCCTTGCAATATCTTCTGCGTTAGCTGCGGCCATTACCGAATTCTGACTGGAGGGGATCTATGAAGCTGGTTACGGTTGTAATCAAACCATTCAAACTCGAAGACGTGCGTGAAGCGTTGTCTTCAATGGGTATTCAGGGACTGACTGTCACCGAAGTGAAAGGCTTTGGTCGTCAGAAAGGTCATGCCGAGCTTTATCGCGGGGCGGAATACAGCGTTAACTTCCTGCCAAAAGTAAAAATTGATGTCGCGATTGCTGATGACCAGCTTGATGAAGTCATCGATGTGATCAGCAAAGCGGCCTACACCGGCAAAATTGGCGACGGCAAAATTTTCGTTGCCGAACTGCAGCGCGTCATTCGCATCCGTACTGGCGAATCCGACGAAGCGGCACTGTAAGTAACTCCTGGCACACAGTGATAGGGATCGAGAAAATGAAGATAGCAACACTTAAAACGGGTCTGGGTTCGCTGGCACTGCTGCCGGGCCTGGCGCTGGCTGCTGCTCCTGCGGTGGCAGACAAAGCCGATAACGCCTTTATGATGATCAGCACCGCGCTGGTGCTGTTTATGTCCATTCCGGGCATTGCGCTGTTCTACGGCGGCCTGATCCGTGGCAAAAACGTTCTCTCCATGCTGACGCAGGTTGCCGTGACGTTCGCACTGGTCTGCGTGCTGTGGGTGGTTTACGGTTACTCGCTGGCCTTCGGCACGGGCAACGCCTTCTTTGGCAACTTCGACTGGGTGATGCTGAAAAATATTGAGCTGACCGCGCTGATGGGTAGCTTCTATCAGTACATCCATGTTGCTTTCCAGGGCTCGTTCGCCTGTATTACCGTCGGGCTGATTGTGGGCGCGCTGGCTGAGCGTATTCGCTTCTCTGCGGTGCTGATCTTTGTGGTGGTCTGGCTGACGCTCTCCTATGTGCCAATTGCACATATGGTCTGGGGTGGTGGTCTGCTGGCAACGCACGGTGCGCTGGACTTCGCAGGTGGTACCGTTGTACACATCAACGCTGCGGTCGCAGGCCTGGTGGGCGCATACCTGATTGGCAAACGCGTTGGCTTCGGTAAAGAAGCGTTCAAACCGCACAACCTGCCGATGGTCTTTACGGGTACTGCGATCCTCTACTTTGGCTGGTTCGGCTTCAACGCCGGTTCGGCAAGTGCTGCGAACGAAATTGCCGCACTGGCTTTCGTGAACACTGTAGTGGCAACGGCGGGTGCAATCCTCTCCTGGGTATTTGGTGAGTGGGCGGTGCGCGGTAAACCTTCCCTGCTGGGTGCCTGTTCGGGAGCCATTGCCGGTCTGGTTGGTATCACGCCAGCGTGTGGTTATGTTGGTGTAGGCGGTGCGCTGCTGGTTGGCCTGGTGTCCGGTCTGGCGGGTCTGTGGGGCGTGACTGCACTGAAACGTGTTCTGCGCGTTGATGACCCTTGTGATGTGTTTGGTGTACACGGTGTGTGCGGCATCATCGGTTGTATCATGACAGGTATCTTCGCCGCGAAATCTCTCGGTGGCGTGGGTTACGCAGAAGGCGTCACCATGGCACATCAGCTGCTGGTACAGCTGGAAAGTATTGCTATCACCGTTGTGTGGTCTGCTGTAGTGGCCTTCATTGGCTATAAACTGGCGGACATGACAGTCGGTCTGCGCGTACCGGAAGAGCAGGAGCGCGAAGGTCTGGACGTCAACAGCCACGGCGAGAATGCGTATAACGCATAATAAACAGCAAAACGGCAACTTCGGTTGCCGTTTTTAATGGTTGTTCCCTCAGCCTCTATTACGCATCACCCCTTCCTGTACGGTCGAGGCTACCAGCACGCCATCCTGGGTATAAAACTCCCCACGTACAAACCCGCGTGCGCTTGACGCCGACGTACTCTCCACACTGTAGAGCAACCACTCATTCATGTTGAACGGACGATGGAACCACATGGAGTGATCAATCGTCGCAACCTGCATCCCTTTTTCCAGGAACCCGACACCGTGCGGCTGCAGCGCCACCGGCAGGAAGTTGAAATCAGACGCATAGCCCAGCAAATACTGATGAACGCGGAAGTCTTCTGGCACATTACCGTTAGCCCGGATCCAGACCTGGCGCGTCGGCTCGGCGGTGTGACCTTTCATCGGGTTATGGAACTCGACGGGACGGATCTCAAGCGGCTTGTCACAGAGGAACTTCTCTTTGACCTGCGGTGGAAGCAGGTGCGCCAGCGCGCGGGCGATGTCGGTTTCAGATTTCAGCTCGTCGGGTACCGGTGCCGGAGGCATCGCCTTCTGGTGCTCATAACCGGTTTCAGGTGCCTGGAAAGAGGCGGTCATGTAAAAGATTGGCTTACCGTTTTGAATGGCTGCTACGCGGCGCGCGCTGAAACTGTTGCCATCTCGCAATACTTCGACGTCATAAACAATCGGTTTTGCGCTATCGCCGGGGCGTAAGAAGTAGCTGTGGAATGAATGCACCAGACGGTCTGCCGGGACAGTCTCCTTTGCAGCGTACAGCGCTTGTCCAACGACTTGCCCACCGAAGACCTGGCGTAAGCCCAAATCTTCGCTCTGTCCGCGAAAGAGTCCTTCCTCAATTTTTTCCAGATTCAGTAATGTCAGCAGATTGTTCAGTGCCTGACTCATAGTTGTCCTCAATAAACGCCGTAGCGAAAGATAGGCAGAGTATAACGCAGAAATGAAAGTGGTCCGATGGGTAGAATAATCTGAATATCGGGACGATCTCAGGCATTAATCAGTGATCTGTGCCACACTTGAATATGTTATGTGATTGAAACGACATCGGATGGGATCGATCCCGCTGGTGCATTGATGATAAGGAGACTTCAATGAAACTCGTGCCCATGCTAAGTGGTGTAGCTATTGCGGTGGCGTTGTCCGCCTGTGCCGGTAAGAGCGCCCAGGTGCCAGTGCCAGCAGCAGATCCATACGGGATTAATACCCTTTCTCAGCAATCCATTCAGCAGCCTAACGTTTCTGGTACCATCTGGATTAAACAGAAAGTGGCGTTACCGCCGGATGCGATATTAACGGTCACACTGTCTGATGCTTCTCTGGCAGACGCGCCGTCGAAAGTACTCGCGCAGCGTGCCGTCCGTACTGAAGGTAAGCAAGCACCGTTTAGCTTCGTGTTGCCGTACAACCCATCAGACGTGCAGCCTAATGCCCGTATCCTCATGAGTGCAGCGGTAACGATCAACGGTAAGCTGGTCTTTATCACCGATACGGTCCAGGAAGCGATCAACAACGGTGGGACCAAAGTCGACCTGAACCTGGTGCCGGTGCAGCAGACCGAAGTGCCTGTGGCTCCGCAGACGAACCAACCGTCTGTACCAACCCCACCGACTCAGCTGTAATTTATACCCCTCTCCTTTGGGGGAGGGGTCAGTATACCCAGCGATACTTCTGTAAATCGATCTGACCTGATCCAGATACCTGCACACCTTCTGAGAGTAACGCCTGACGTTGACGCTGGAGATCCGGACCCGTCAGCGAGATGACACCATGTCGGTTCACCACCCGGTGCCAGGGCAGGGTACTCCCTTCCGGTAGCCTTTTCAGGACACCGCCCACCTGCCGCGCTGCGCGCGGGGAACCCGCCAGACGCGCGACATCACCATAGGTGGTGACATAGCCTTCCGGAACAGAGGCCACGATTTGCCATACACGCTGTGGAAATGAGTCGTGTTCGTCCATACGTTCACCTGTGGGATTTACTGGACAGCCATGTTAAACGAAGATCGTCAGGATTGCTGCGCCAGTTTGCGCAAGAAACCAGCATCCGGTTCCTGGCGGCTTGCAATTGGGCGTTAGCACAGGGATAATGCGCCAGCGCGTTGGTTATCAACGCTCTCAATGGGGGCTCTGTTGGTTCTCCCGCAACGCTACTCTGTTCACCAGGTCAGGTCCGGAAGGAAGCAGCCAGGGCAGACGACGTGTGTGCCGGGATGTAGCTGGCAGGGCCCCCACCCATTTCTGGCTCCGCAAGATTTTCCCTGCTTCTCCTTTCCCCTTAAACGGTTAGTCCGCAATATTTGTGTGCCTATATCGTGTAATATATATTTCATCGCATTGAAATATTATTGTCATAAACCTGTAATAATAGACTGTCATTTTATCATTGGATGTCTATTTTCTTCCATAACTCAAAAAAATATATATCTGGATAACATTGTTAACTTCGTGTATTAAATAAAGCACTTATTCCGAAGGGAAGTGACAAACATGGCTACTGCGGTATTAAACGTTAAAATTGATGGCGCGCTAAAAGAAAGACTTCGTCACTATGCGGAAGTGAATAACGAGAATTTAAGCGTGACGACAGAGAAACTACTGCTGCTGGCATTTGAAGCAGTAGAAGAGGCGGGAGTATCGGAAGAGGATATTGATAATCAGCATACGGAAGAAGAGAGTGTTACTCCTTTTACTCCTAAAGAAATCAAAGCTCTACGTAAACTTCTGA
This sequence comes from Enterobacter sp. P82, assembly GCF_037053385.1. Lineage (NCBI taxonomy): Bacteria > Pseudomonadati > Pseudomonadota > Gammaproteobacteria > Enterobacterales > Enterobacteriaceae > Enterobacter > Enterobacter sp. P82. Next base: position 2,495,388 of record NZ_JBALHX010000001.1, on the reverse strand, counting down.
AGAAGAGAAAATGAAACAACAACTGTCTACTGCCAGTGACTACAAAGAGGCCTGTGATTTGTTGCGTTCAGGCTACGTGAAGCATGTACGTCTTGGCTGGAATGTCGGAAGTGATGAGTTCTTTCGTATTGCGTCTGACTGGTGTGATACCGGCGCAAAAATAAAGAAAGACGGTGAAAACTTCGTTATTTCACTGAAAGGTTTTCCTATTCCTCCTCAGCACTAAATCCTGACAGGTGAAAACTGCTGACTGCATGTATTACAGTCAGCAGTTTTTATTTTATGATCTACTTCAAATTTTTAAATATTACACCAGACTGCGTTTTATTGACGGCACGTTTTTATTCAGGGCGAGCCAGAGTGGTTTGATCCTCAGTAAAGCCTGTTCAAGCTCTGTCGGTTCGAGCGAAAAAGGCATCCGTAAATAGCGGTCGAACGCCCCCGATAAGCCAAACCGTGTACCGGTCCCCAGGTTGATCCCTGGTATTTCCGCTCGTGCGGCTAGCTGTGTAGCTTGCATACCAGGCAGTTCGATCCAGTATGAGAGTCCACCTTCCGCTTCATGAAATTTCCATTCCGGGAAATGTTCACGTAGCAATTCACCACATCGATCACGTCGTTCTGCCAACATTTTTCGTCGAGCAGGGAGAAACGTCTCGCTATTGTTAATCAGCCACAGCGTCGCCAGTTGCTCCAGCAGCGGAGATCCCAGATCCAGGGTATCTCGGGTCTGAGCGAGTGTCGCGATGGTGCGAGAAGAGGCGCGGATCCAGCCGAGACGTAACCCTCCCCAGAAACTTTTTCCGGCGGAACCTAGCGTGATTACGTTGGCTTGAGGATTAAACGATGCCAGCGGTGGCGGTGGCGGTGAGTCAAACCAGAGATCGACCATCGTCTCATCCACCACCAGCGCCGTACGGGTCTGTGCGGCGATATCGGTTATTGCCTGACGGGTCGCGATATCCATACATCGTCCGGTTGGGTTATGAAAATCTGGCATCAGATACGCCAGACGAGGTGCCGTCTGGGCAAGCGTTGCCGCAAAGCCATTCGTATCCCAGCCGGTTTCCGGCAGTGAGACCCCCACGGGCCGACACTGTGCCCCCTGAATGGCGGCAATCGCCAGCGGATAGGTGGGATGATCGACCACGACACGATCCCCCGGCCCGGTCATCATCCGCAGTACCAGCGCAAAACCACTGACGGCACCATTAACCACCATCACCTCGTCCGCCCTGGTCGGAAGACCACGCGAGGTATAGCGTGCAGCGATGGCTTCCCGCAGTGACGGCAGCCCAAGCTGATCGTAACCCGTCAGCGAGAGATGCTGGGTAATGGCCGTGAGCGCATGGGTGTAAGCCTGGTGGATCTCTGGCCCGGCATTGAGCGCGGCAGTGGAGAGATCCAGCGCGGCGCTTGCCGCTGAAAGTGTTGGAACGGCGCGCGTATCCGGGAGGATCACGCGTGATCCACTACCGTGTCGGCTTTCGAGGTATCCCTCTTCGCGCAGATGGGCGAGGGCGCTGCTGATAGTCGTCCGGCTCACATCCAGCGCGGTGGCCAGTTCCCGTTCGCCTGGTAGCCGCGTATTCAGTGCCAGCCTGCCATCAAGGATTAACAGACGCAGCGCGTCGGCCAGCTGACGCCAGAGTGGGCTGCGGGATGAGGTTTGCTGCCAGTGGCCTAAAAGACGTACCAGAGACTGACTTCCGAAGCGACGTGATGACATATGCAGTCCACTATTTGAAAACTGGACATTAATCATAGTGCCATTTTAGGTCAGGATGAAAGCCTGGTTCACTGGAGAAGATAAAAAATGGTACGTCGCCTGCTACAACTCTATGTCGGTTTAGGACTGTATGGCCTTTCCACCGCAATGTTTATTCGTTCCGATTTGGGTGTCGATCCCTGGGATGTTTTTCACCTTGGGGTGGGGATACAGCTGGGAATGACTATCGGGACGGTAATCATTGTGACCGGCGCTGCGGTGCTGCTGCTGTGGATCCCACTGCGTCAGATGCCGGGCCTTGGCACAATCAGTAACGTGATTTGTATCGGTCTGGCGGCGGACGCCAGCATGGCGCTTATCCCGGAACTTGATTCCTTATCCGTTCGAATCGCTTTCCTGGTGTCGGGCATCGTGATGAATGCGATTGCGACCAGCATGTACATCGGTGCCGGTTTCGGGCCTGGACCGCGCGACGGTTTGATGACCGGTATTCATTCCCGGTTGGGGTGGTCCATTCGTAGCGTGCGTACGTCAATTGAAGTGTCCGTCCTGCTGATTGGGTGCGTGCTTGGTGGCTCGTTTGGTGTGGGAACCGTCTTGTATGCCCTGACCATTGGCCCGCTTATTCAGCTCTGTTTGCCCTGGTTCCGCCAAAAGCCTCGCATTGAGAAAGTACCTCAGCCGGAACGGGTTGTTTAATTTTGCGAAGCGCTCACATGCTTTAACGGCGTCGCTGTGCCAGAATAGAAGCTTCTAAAATTGCGATGCCAGAATGCATGAAAGCAATCACTCTCTATGATGTTGCCCTCCTTGCGGGGGTTTCTTATCAGACCGTGTCCCGCGTCATTAACGATGCGGAACATGTCTCTGCCCGTACGCGGGAAAAAGTGCAGCAGGCGATGGCGGAGCTGCACTACGTTCCTAACCTTCGGGCACAGCAGCTGGCGGGTAAACGCACCCGTACGCTGGGTCTCATCACTACCGACCTGGCCCTGCACGCGCCTTCGCAAATTGTGTCGGCGGTAAAATCGCGTGCGGCGGAACAGGGGGCGAGCGTCCTTATCTCCATGGTTGAGCAACCGCAGCAGTGTCAGATCGCGCTTCAGACGCTGCTGGCCCAGCGTGTGGAAGCGCTACTGGTGAATGTGCCGCTTGACGATCGTCTCGCTGAACAGCTCAGGGCGCTGGCGTCACCTGTCCCGGTGCTGTTCCTCGATGTATCGCCTGCAGCGCAGGTGAACAGCCTGGTGTTTAATGCCGAGCAGGGGGCACGTCTGGGCGTTGAGCATTTACTTTCATTAGGGCATCAACGTATTGCCCTCCTGAGCGGTCCGGAAAGCTCGGTTTCTGCGCGGGCGCGTCTGGCGGGTTGGAAAGCTACGCTGGCACAGGCTGGTCTTGAAGCTATCGCGGTGGCATACGGTGACTGGAGTGCGGCGTGTGGATATGAGAAAGGACATGTGCTGTTGTCGGCGGCGGAATTACCTGATGCCATTCTGGTGGCGAACGATCAAATGGCGCTCGGAGTAATGCGTGCCTGCGCAGAAAAGGGGATATCTATTCCCGGGCAGATATCCGTGGTTGGGTTTGACGATACCGCAGACAGCGCCTGGTTTTCCCCGCCGCTGACGACCGTTCGCCAGGCGTTTCGTGAGGCGGGAGAGCAAAGTGTGGAATGGCTGCTGGCGCCCACTCAGGGTGATGAGTGCTGGCAGATTCAGTTGCCTGTTACGCTGGTGACCCGTAATTCCAGCGCGCGCCGTGTACCGCAGCAGGCAGAATATGAGGATCTCGCGCAGCAGCTCAGAAGCCTGGCGCTACGGGCTGAACAACTTGCCCGTAAATAAGACTTTTGTGATCTGACTCGCTACCCCACGATCGAACACTTTACCGTAACCCAGTGCCAGGGCATGTTAAGCAAAATTGTGAGCGCTTCGCAAAAGAGGTCGATATGCCCAACACACCATCGCTGACTCTCGGCGCAATTCTGGCCCGTCGGGACTGGGAAAACCCAGGGGTAACTCAGTGGAACCGCCTGGCTGCACACGCGCCGTTACACAGTTGGCGTCATGAACAACCAGCCCGGGATGATGCCGGTTCCCTCAGCAAGCACTCCCTTAACGGAGAATGGCAATTTAGCTACTTCCCAGCTCCGGAGCAGGTTCCCCAGACATGGGTGACAGAAGATTGCGCGGATGCAGTCGCGATGCCCGTGCCGTCTAACTGGCAGATGCAGGGTTTCGACACGCCCATCTATACCAATGTCACCTATCCCATTCCCGTTAACCCGCCTTTTGTGCCGCAGGAAAACCCGACCGGTTGTTACTCGCTCACATTTGAAGTGGATGATGCCTGGCTGCAGAGCGGGCAAACCCGGATTATCTTTGACGGCGTGAACTCGGCGTTTCATCTGTGGTGCAACGGGCAGTGGATGGGGTATTCACAGGACAGCCGACTCCCCGCCGAGTTTGATCTCTCGGCGGCATTACGCCCCGGACAAAACCGCCTGGCAGTTATGGTCTTACGCTGGTGTGATGGGAGTTATCTGGAAGATCAGGATATGTGGCGCATGAGCGGCATTTTCCGTGATGTGTCATTGCTGCATAAACCTGAGACGCAGATTGCCGATTATCAGGTGGCGACAGACCTGAATGTAGAGCTGGACCGTGCAGTGCTGAAGGTCGACGTCCAGCTTGCAGGTGCTGGTTTTACGGACTGCGAGGTGGTCTTTACCCTGTGGCGTAAGGGGCAAAAATGCGCCAGCGCAACCCAATGCCCTGGGTCTGTCATTGTGGATGAGCGCGGCAGTTGGGCCGAGCGTTTAACGGTAGCCATTCCCGTTGAGGCCCCGGCGCTATGGAGTGCTGAAACACCGGAGCTGTATCGCCTGACAATCGCGCTTCGGGATGCGCAGGGCAACGTGCTGGAGATTGAAGCCTGCGATGTTGGCTTCCGTCGCGTTGAAATCAGTAACGGTCTGCTGAAACTCAACGGTAAACCGCTGCTGATACGCGGGGTAAACCGGCACGAACATCACCCGGAAAATGGCCAGGTGATGGACGAAGCGACAATGCGCCGTGATATCGAAATCATGAAGCAGCACAACTTTAACGCTGTACGCTGCTCGCACTACCCGAACCATCCACTGTGGTACACGTTATGCGACCGCTACGGGTTATATGTTGTTGACGAAGCCAATATCGAAACCCATGGCATGGTGCCGATGAGCCGTCTCGCTGACGATCCGCGCTGGTTGCCCGCCATGAGCGAGCGTGTGACCCGCATGGTGCAACGCGATCGTAATCATCCTTCTATTATCATCTGGTCTCTGGGCAATGAGTCCGGGCATGGCGCGAATCACGATGCCATGTACCGCTGGCTAAAAACCACGGACCCAACGCGCCCGGTACAGTATGAAGGCGGTGGGGCAAACACGGCGGCGACCGATATTGTTTGCCCGATGTATGCCAGGGTCGATCAGGACCAGCCTTTCCCGGCAGTCCCCAAATGGTCAATCAAAAAATGGATCGGCATGCCGGATGAAACGCGTCCGCTGATCCTCTGCGAATACGCCCACGCGATGGGTAACAGCTTCGGTGGATTCGCGAAATACTGGCAGGCGTTTCGCAACCATCCTCGCCTGCAGGGTGGTTTTGTCTGGGACTGGGTCGATCAGGCCCTGACGAAAAAAGACGAAAATGGCAACACGTTCTGGGCGTACGGCGGGGACTTTGGCGATAAACCGAATGACCGTCAGTTCTGTCTCAATGGCCTGGTGTTTCCCGATCGCACGCCACATCCGGCGCTGTATGAGGCGCAGCACGCGCAGCAGTTTTTCACTTTTACGTGGGTGAGTACGTCACCGCGGGTGATTGCGGTGCGAAGCGACTATCTGTTCCGTCATACCGATAACGAAGTGCTGAAATGGACGATTACCCGGGACGGGAACGTGCTGGCCGTGGGCGAGGTGACGCTCGCTATTGCTCCCGGAGGAACTCAGCATGTGGAAATCGATCTTCCGGAGATCAAACCCGAACCGGGTGAAGTTTGGCTGAATGTTGAAGTATCTCAATCGCGGGCAACACCGTGGTCGCCGGCAAACCATCGCTGCGCATGGGAACAGTGGTTGCTCCCGGCCCCGCTGTTTATTTCACCGCCAGCTCCCACGTGCGAGCCTCCGGTTTTAATGCAACACGATCGCTTCCTGGAGGTCACGCATCGTCAACAGCGCTGGCAGTTTGATTGCGCATCCGGAAACCTGACCCAGTGGTGGCGAAATGGTGTTGAAACGCTGATTTCACCTGTGACGGATAACTTTAGCCGTGCGCCGCTGGACAACGACATTGGCGTGAGTGAAGCGACGCAGATCGATCCGAACGCCTGGGTTGAACGCTGGAAAGCGTCGGGCATGTACGATCTCACCTCGCGCGTGCTGCACTGTAAGGCTGAGCAGCACGCAGGCGAAGTGATGATCACAACCCAGCACGTGCTTGAGTATCGCGACAAAGCCCTGTTCATGAGCCGTAAAATCTGGCGGGTGGACGATCAGGGCGTGCTGCATGGTGACATTCAGGTCGATATTGCGTCTGATATTCCGCAGCCCGCGCGCGTTGGACTGAGCGTTCATCTCGTCGAAACGCCGGAAAACGTCCACTGGCTGGGACTGGGACCACACGAAAACTACCCGGACAGAAAGCTGGCGGCGCAGCAGGGTCGCTGGACATTACCTCTCGAGGCCATGCACACGCCGTATATTTTCCCGACGGAAAATGGTTTGCGCTGCGATACCCGGGAACTTGTGGTGGGAACGCATCAGCTGAACGGCCGATTCCATTTCTCGGTGAGCCGCTACGGCCAGCAGCAGCTGCGTGAGACAACCCATCATCATCTGCTGCGCGAAGAGCCGGGTTGCTGGCTCAATCTCGATGCGTTCCATATGGGCGTGGGCGGCGACGACTCCTGGAGCCCCAGCGTCTCTCCGGAGTTCATCCTGCAGACACGCCAGCTTCGCTATACCTTCAGCTGGCAGCAGAACTCTTAACTGACCATGAAGATGCGGCCACAGAGCGTGGCCGCACTCTTACGCCAGAATGCCGCTCAGGCCATGCAGGCTCATGTAAATCCCTACTATGGTAATCAGCGCAGCGGAGATCCACGGTGCTTTTCGTGAAAATTCGCTAAACCCGGGCCAGCGTTTGGTCGCGTGCTTGAGGCTTAAGGCGGCAATTGCGCCGGAAGCCACCAGCGTGATCGCCAGGCCAATGCTGAAACTGAACACCAGCGTTGCGCCGAGGGCAAAATGCTTCAGCTGCAGGCAGATCAGCAGGACAGTTATTGATGCTGAGCAGGGGATAAGCCCCCCGGTCAGACCAAACATCGCGATCTGCCCGGTGGTGACGTTTTGACCGTTGAAACGTCGGTTAATATCCTGTGCGTGCGCCCGTTGATGGGTGTCCTGCCACTCCTCCTCAACCAGTTGATGTCCATGGTGGTGATGCTCATGATGGTGGTCATGGTCATGGTCATGGTCATGGTCATGGTGGTGATCGTGATGATGATCGTGCGGCTGACTCTCTTTCCAGGTTCGCCAGGCCATCCACAAGGCGATTGCTATGATCAATACCCCGGAGATCAGCTGGAACCAGGGTTCGGACGTGTGTGCATCCCATCCCTGACCAAACCATAAGCCAGCCATGGCAATGATCCAGACCACCGCCGTGTGGGAAAGTGTTGCCGACAGACCGAGCATCACAGCCTGTTTCATCGTACCGCGGATTGCCACGATAAAGGCGGCCATCATCGTTTTTGAGTGGCCCGGTTCGAGGCCATGCAGCGCGCCGAGCAGGATAGCGCTGGGGACAAACAGCAAGGCGTTGCCCTGTTGCAGGAGTGAAGCAAAATCGTTCATCGAAGATTCCGGAATGGAAAGCGAGATCAAATACTACTCCCCCCCAGTAGGTTAATACTCCCCCCAGTAGAAAAATACTCAGGGGGAGTAGAGCGTGATATGCTTTAAACGTCAAAAAAGAGAAGGGATCACCAGATGTCACATACCGTTCGCGACAAGAAAATGTTATTGACTCGCCTGAAGAAAATTCAGGGGCAGAGTAACGCCCTGGAGAAAATGCTGGACAGTGATCACGAATGCGCCGAGGTGCTACAACAGCTGGCGGCGATCCGTGGAGCGGTTAACGGCATGATGATGCAGGTGATCGAAGGGCATTTAACCGATCACGTGGTGAAAGAGCCCGAAGAAGCAAAGCGTGAAGCCGATCTTGGCGTGGTGTTACAGGTAATCAAATCCTACCTTAAGTAGAATGCAACCTGAGGTTATTTTCTGCCCAAAAAATAAATTCCGCTTTTGGTAGCGCCTTACTGTAGTACCACCCCTGTCCATACTGCACCCCGTGGCGGTGCAACCACTCGAGCTGTCTTGCGGTCTCAATCCCCTCCGCCACCATCGCCAGTTTCAGCGATTTCGCTATTTCAATAATGTGCGGGGTGACATTTTTGTACTCCAGTGCATCCACAAACGATTTATCAATTTTTAGCGTATCGACATCAAGATCCTGCAGATAACTCAGGCTCGAATAGCCTGTGCCAAAATCATCAATATAGACAGAGTGCCCTGAACGACGGAAGGCGGCGATGGCTGGCGCGCTGATTTTAGGGTCGGCAAAGCCACGTTCAGTTAGCTCAAGGGCGATTTGTTTAGGATGGATTTTCCACTTATTCAGTAATTGACCCAGCAGAGGGGGAAGATCGCCGGAGGTCAAATCAGCTGGCGCGAGATTGATGGAGATATGCTGTTCGTCGTGAAGATGCAGCCAGTTGCCCATATCTTCGAATACTTTTTCGATAACTAACTGGGTCAGCTGCGAGATGAGCCCGGTTTGCTCTGCAAGAGGAACAAAAATATCAGGCGCGAGGATGCTCCCGTCTGGCTGAGGCCAGCGTGCCAGTGCCTCGGCACCCACAATTTTTCCGCTACAGAGTGCTACGATAGGTTGATAGTGAACCACAATGTCGCGGCTGTTAATGGCGTCAAGCAGGCGATTGCGCGGCGACTGGATACGACGCAATACACGCAAGACAAAGAATGCGGCAAGCAGGCTTATCAGCATGCCAAAGGGTAGCCAGAAAAGAAGTTGCTGGTGCCAGGTTTCCGCCAGTGGCTTGAGTGCAGCCCAGGCGACCACCGTAAAACCCAGCTCAGGAATCGGCTTCATAACGTACATGGCACCGTTGTATTGAATGTTGGTGACCTTCTGGCCCATAACCATGTTACGGATATGCGGATCAAGTTTGTTGTTGCTGGCAAAAATGAGATGTGTTTTATGCCCCACCAGGGCGGCATTTATCGTGAGCTGACTTAAAGGGATCACATCCACAAGTGAAGCCGGATCAATAAGCACAAGATAATGACCTTTGCCCATGACGGCCATGTAGCGGTTAAAGCCGAGATCATTTTGTGTGGTTAGCCATGTGCTGTAACCATCTTCTGTAATACGCATCGGAGGGGGAAAATAGACCGCTTTGCTGGCTTGCTCAAGGGAAGAGCAGAGGATTTTAAGGTTGTCGACATAGATAACTTCCTGGACATAACGCCACGAGAAAGCGGACCGGCGCATTTCCATTAAATGCGTAGGGCTACAGGGGACTCCCTTAAACGCCTGCAATTGATTTAGCGCTTCTTTTGCCTGCTCCACGACCATGTCAGTACGTACCAGTACACGTGAGGCATACCTGTCCAGCGCATCGACAAATTGTTCTTCCGCCTGGCGATGCGCAAGCCAGATGCTCAGGCAAATGGGGAGCAGCACAGAAAGAATAAGTACGCCAGTCACCAGACTGACCAGATGTCGGGTATTCATGCTGTCGTTTCCTTCCTCATGTGCCCGTTCCTGGGCACCGAGTTCCCTGCCAGAAGAGAAAGATTTTACCGCGAAATGATGTAGTTATAGCACGTGTACGGGTTTGTTTTCATTTTATCTAAGGCAAATCAGAAAATAGCATCAGGATAGAGGGGGTTGTTATTTCAGCAGAGCTTCGATATTATTTTGTTATGTTATAACAAAACATGAAGGGCTTACGATGAAACCAGATATCCATCCCGCCTATCGCACCGTGGTTTTCCACGACACCAGTGCCAATGAGTACTTTAAAGTTGGCTCGACTATTAAAACCGACCGCGAAATTGAACTCGACGGTGAAACCTATCCCTACATCACTATTGAGGTCTCTTCAAAATCGCATCCGTTCTATACCGGCAAGCAGAAAACGTTCTCTACGGATGGCAGCGCGGCACGCTTCCGCAAGCGTTTTGGTGGTTTTCTTAATGCGAAACGGGGCTAACTATGCAGGTACTTAACTCATTACATAGTGCGAAACAGCGTCACCCGGATTGCCAGATAGTCAAACGCAAGGGACGCTTATATGTGATTTGCAAATCTAACCCGCGCTTTAAAGCGGTTCAGGGACGTAAAAAAAGACGCTAGATGCGTGTTTCTCGCCAACTTTCCAGGGATCTTTTCTGTTTGCCATCGGCAGTAAAATTGTCGGTGGCAAGCCAACCTTCAAAGGCCTTCGCCAGCACCGGCCACTCTTTGTCGAGTATCGAAAACCAGTCGGTATCCCGGTTATGACCTTTTGTGACCAGCGCCTGGCGAAAACGCCCCTCAAACTGAAAACCAAGACGCAGTGCGGCCTTGCGCGATGGCTCGTTCAGACTGTTACATTTCCACTCATAACGGCGGTAGCCAAGAGTATCGAACACGTACTGCATCAGCAGATATTGCGCTTCTGTTGACTCTGGCGTGCGGCTTAACAGTGGGGAGAAATGAACGTGCCCCACTTCCACTACACCGTTTTTAGGATCGATCCGCATCAGGGCCAGTGTTCCGACAGGAGACTGTGTGTGGTTATTAATTACGGTAAAGTGAATGGGATCGGATAATTCACACACGCTCGCCACCCACCCGGCAAACTCACCCGCCGAGGTATCTGGCTCCCGTAGCAGCCATGTCCAGCTGCGGGTATCTTCTGCCCGGGAATAAGCGCTGAACAGTGCGTCGGCATGCTCCACCCGCAGAGGCTCAAGTCGACAATATCGCCCCTGAAGAACAACCCGGGACGGATGCTGACGAGGTTGCCAGTCGATAAGGGGCTCTCCCACCGGCTGACCAAACTGATTGAATGTCTTCATCTTAATATCCGTGACGTTGAAAAGAGTTCCAGATTAGTGAGTTACTGGTTCCATAAAAAGAACCACTCGGCTATGTTTTGGTGGTACCAGCAGGAGGTGGGATGAATATACCGGGTGATGAATTTTATACGTTGCTCAATGCTGCTCTGAAAGTTCGTGGGGAAGAGACGCTTCAACGTACGCTCTATCTAACATTGCGGGAGGCCATACTGTGCGGCAGGTTACAGTCTGGCTGCCAGCTTGCGGGTTCGCGAACGCTGGCGCATCAACTTTCTCTTTCGCGGAACACCGTGAATGCAGCGCTGGAGCAACTCACGCTCGAAGGATATTTACTGCGTAACCGCCAGGGAACGCGTGTGGCACAGCTAGCTCACCGTTCTGTCGCTCAGGCATTACCGGACGCTGTCATCACGCTCGCAAAGCGCGTCTCCTTGTTACCTGCACCAGTGGCCCGGGATACACCGGTTATGGCGTTCACCCCCGGGACGCCTGCCATCAACTATTTTCCTCTACCGCTGTGGCGACGCTTGTACGATCGCGTATTACGGGAGGAGGGAAGTAGTTTGTTGGGGTATGGTTCTCCTGCCGGGGAGCCGTCGCTGCGGGCGGCTATCGCCCGTCATCTTGCCCTGTCTCGCGGCATTGACTGCGACGCCAGCCAGATTGTAATAACGGAAGGTGCTCTTGAGGGCGTCAATCTTTGTACGATGCTGCTGAGCGAGCAGGGGGATGTTGCCTGGGTGGAAAATCCCGGATATAGCGGGGCAAAAAGTGCCTTTGTGAAAAATGGTTTGAGGATGACGGGAATACCTGTCGATGACGAGGGAATGTACTGGGAAGGGTTGGATGTTTCTTCCCCCTCGCTTATTTTCACCTCCCCTTCGCATCAGTTCCCTTACGGAAGCGTACTCAGCGCGCGACGGCGTCTGGCATTGCTGGAACTTGCCCGGAAACATAATGCCTGGATTATTGAGGATGATTACGACAGTGAGTTCCGTTACACCGGTGAGCCCGTACCGGCAATGTTGGGAATGGTAACGAACGCCCCTGTTGTCTATCTGGGGACATTCAGCAAAACGCTGTTTCCGTCGCTCAGAATGGGGTTCATGGTGTTACCCCCGGCGCTGGCAAATGCGGTTCATCCGGCCATTGGTGCACTGTTACGCGGTGGGCACCGTGCTGAACAGCGTACTCTGGCGCTGTTTATTGAAGAAGGCCATTATGCCCGTCATTTAGCCGCCATGCGTCGGCTCTATCGTAAACGTTACCGCCAGTTGCGGGAGGCGCTGAGCGCGGAGCTTCATACTCCGCATCGCATTCTTGCTGGCGAGGGCGGAATGCATCTGACGCTGGCGATAGAAGGGATTGATGACCAGAAGCTGGTGGAGCAGGCGAGGGCGTTTCAGCTTGCCCCCGCTGCATTGAGCGGATATTACCTGGAGAAGAAGCAGGGGCAAGCCGGTCTGGTATTAGGTTACGGCAATACCTCTGCTTCTCAGTTTGTGCCGGGGATCCGACGCCTGCAGGCGTTAATTACGCAGCAACAGGGCGAGAAAGGGTAAAGACATCGTAGAAAGAAAGCTGACCTTTGGTAGAGATCATTTTCTGTAGCTTCTCTTTTTGCACGTTTTCGACAGCCGGAGAGTGCATGATGCTGTCGATCAGCTCCGTTGGTACGTAACGGGTGTTGTACCATTCGCCGTTGTAGCAGACCCGAAAATCGAGTACGTCGATATCTTCGTAGCGGTAGCGGGGATTCACGTCGAAAAAGAAAAAGGCGTTAAATACAACAAACAGCACAACGAGCAGCCAGACGGAATCCACCAGCGTTTCGGATTTCAGCATTACAATAAGCGTCGCCAGCCAGGCGGCATACATTGCGACAAACAGTCCGGGATGTTTGCGGATAAAGCTAATGCTAAAGCGCGGGCGATTGTCGCGCTTTTCGCGGAGGTTAAGATCGTCGATGGTGGCAGTGAGCAGGCGCTGTATCTCGGTCATTTTTTGCCTTCATGAGAGTTGACAATACAGGGGATCTGCCAATTTTAGGGGAGCCATTTGGTTGAAAAAAGTAACAGTATGGCGCTAAAAGACCATAACAGTTGACTCCCCGCAGCCTTACAGTTTTTTGATGATTTTTGCCGGGTTACCGCCAACGACGACATTGGTCGGGACGTCTTTCGTCACGACAGCGCCGGAGGCCACCACCACATTATCGCCAATGGTTACGCCGGGATTAATGACCGCACGTCCGCCAATCCAGACATTGTTACCAATACTCACGGGCTTGCCAAATTCCACGCCGCTATTGCGTTCCTCGGCGTCCAGTGGATGGGTTGCCGTATAAATATGAACACCCGGCGCGAGCATGCAGTTATCACCTATGTGAATAGGGCACACATCGAGCATCACGCAATCGAAGTTAGCGTAAAAGTCTTTACCCAGATAAATGTTATATCCGTAGTCGCATCGGAAGCTCGGTTCAATATAAGCCCCTTCGCTTTTCCCCAGAAGTTCCGCCAGAATGTTCTGGCGTTCTGTTTTTTCATCAGGTGCGGTGTGGTTATAGCGATGAACCAGATGGCGGGCTCTCAGTCGGTCGGTCCGCAATGTCTCATCACCGGGGCGGTAAGGTTCACCTGCTATCATCTTCTGTTTTTCAATGCTCATCCTGGAAACCTCTCTGAACGTAGTTACCGCAGGGTAATCTTAACCGTTTGGAACGGGAACGTTCCCTGGTGGCTGATGTGACTATTGTCACAACATTGTTGCTGATGAGCACGTTTTACACGGAGGCCTGCTTTTGCACAGGAAGCATAACGGGATAGGTGAATACAGTTCAGAACGTGGCGTAGAACTCTACAGACACACTTCAAAGATTAACGGACAAATTTCCATACAGAAGTAGGAATTTTGTCATACAACTTATTCATCGTCAGCTCGGCAAGACGATGGTCAGCAGCTGAATAAAATACCGCCAGTTCATTATCAGAAAGCTCGTATTTATTCTTTTCAATGACACGTTCGAGTGTGTCAATTGATTGACAACGTCGTAAACGCATCAAATAATCGATTTTTGTAAGTGGTTTATCAGACATAAATTCACCTTAGTAATTGTAATAATTTTAACAGGAAAGACTAACCGGGTTAGCTCTGCTCACGTTGACGAAACAGCGGAATAGCCGGTTTCCCGATTTACGCCATTTTTGCAAATCCTGGGCGTTAATGCCGTAACTGCTGAACAACATAAAGGTGTCATCCAGGTATTCATCAATTTGCTCAATGAGCTTATTATCTTCATTGTACTTAATTTTATAATTAAGTGCGAAGGTTGCGATATGCTCTATCAGCTCATTCAACTGTAAATTGATGGCAGACGTTGGGTCGTTCACCCAACCATGGTTACTTTCATCAAGATTGGCAAGGCAGTCATGGTACAAGGATTCGCAGAGAAATTTCAACTGCGCGATATCATGCCTTTTTGGCGAGTACTCGTCCATAGCGCATCCCCTTCTGAGTGATTTCTTACTCACCGAACAACATTGTCGGGATGGATACAACATACTTAGCCGCACGGGTGCTGTGTTCCTGATATCTCTAACTATAAGCCACTCCATTCAAGATTTCACCGCGCTATTACGAAAAATTACAAATAAAACCGCAGACTGCGAGCGTTTACGCAAATGTTTGTCCGGAACTGAACATTTTTCTCTAAATTAACAATAATTTTTTTTCGCTCCCTTACGTTTCATTGGTTTAGCTTAAACGATGGGAAGACGTCCTGGTCCTGAGTTCTGTTTGTTTGGACTTGCTGTTAGGAATATTCCTAATAGCTTAAGCGTGGAAATGAAATTAAAAAAATCACGAATTCACCGATTAAGTTATCAGTTAATTATGATATGTCTAATAAACATGGCAGGAAATAAATGGAAGCACAATAAGCGTATTTTATGATTTTTTCAGAAAATGAAAAAGGCCGCTAATGCGGCCTTTTTATCATGTGAAACCGGTATCAGTGATGCTCTACTGAATGACTGTGTTCAACATCTTCATTCTTACGACTGAAGCGGCGGCGAACCACCACGAAGAACACCGGTACGAAGAAGATGGCGAGAATGGTCGCGGTAACCATACCACCCATTACACCTGTACCTACTGCGTTCTGCGCACCGGAGCCAGCACCAGAGCTGATAACCAGTGGCATAACGCCGAGGATAAACGCCAGCGACGTCATCAGGATTGGACGCAGACGCATACGAACCGCTTCCAGCGTCGCCTCAATCAGGCCTTTACCTTCTTTCTCCATCAGGTCTTTGGCGAATTCCACGATAAGTATCGCGTTCTTCGCCGACAAGCCAATGGTTGTCAGCAGGCCTACCTGGAAGTACACGTCGTTGGTCAGGCCACGGAAGGTTGCGGCAAGCAGTGCACCGATAACCCCCAGCGGAACCACCAGCATGACGGAGAACGGAATCGACCAGCTCTCGTACAGTGCTGCCAGACACAGGAAGACCACAATCAGTGAAATGGCGTACAGGGCAGGGGCCTGGTTACCGGACAGACGTTCCTGATAGGACATACCGGTCCAGTCGTAGCCAATTCCCGACGGCAGCTTTCTCGCCAGTTGCTCCATCATCGCCATCGCTTCACCTGTGCTTCGACCCGGTGCAGCCTGACCCAGAATTTCCATGGATGGCAGACCGTTATAGCGCTCCAGACGCGGTGAACCGTATTCCCAGCGTGAAGTTGAGAACGCCGAGAACGGTACCATCTGACCGTTACTACCGCGCACGTACCAGTTATTGATATCGTTCGGCAACATACGGTATTGAGCTTCTGACATCACGTACACTTTCTTCACACGACCACGGTCGATGAAGTCGTTGACGTAGCTACCGCCCCAGGCTGCACCCAGAGTGGTATTGATGTCACTGATGGAAACACCCAGGGCCTGAGCTTTCTCCTGATCGATATCGATCTTGTACTGAGGCGTATCTTCCAGGCCGTTAGGACGCACGCCAACCAGCAGGTCAGGGTGTTTCGCCACTTCGCCGAACAGTTGGTTACGTGCCTGCGTCAGTTTTTCGTGACCCAGCCCCCCCTGGTCAATCAGCTGGAAGTCGAAACCAGTCGCCGTACCCAGCTCAACAATCGCAGGCAGGTTGAAGGCGAAGACCATTGCATCTTTGATCTGCGAGAACGTGCCCATTGCACGGCCAGTAATCGCCTCGACCTTGTTTTCCTTACCTGGACGTTCAGACCAGTCTTTCAGGGACACGAAGGCAATACCGGTGTTCTGACCTCGACCCGCAAAACCGAAGCCGTTAACCGCAAACACGGATTCAACGTTGTCTTTCTCTTTGGTGAGGTAGTAGTCGGTCATCTCATCCAGCACTTTCTGGGTACGTTCTTGTGTCGCCCCCGCCGGAAGCTGAGCCATACTCAGGAACACGCCCTGGTCTTCATCTGGCAGGAACGAACTTGGCAGACGAACGAACAGATAGGCCATGCCCACCACGATGATGATATAGAGCAGCAAATAACGACCGGTGCTGCGCAGGATGTTGCCCACGCTGTCGGTGTAGTGGTGCGTACTCTTATCAAACATGCGGTTAAACCAGCCGAAGAAGCCTTTGTGCTCGCCGTGTCCGCCTTTCTGAATTGGCTTCAGCATGGTGGCACACAGTGCAGGTGTCAGGATCAACGCAACCAGTACCGACAGCGCCATTGCAGAAACAATGGTAATCGAGAACTGACGATAAATCGCACCGGTAGACCCCCCGAAGAACGCCATCGGGATAAATACCGCCGACAGTACCATCGCGATACCGACCAACGCGCCCTGGATCTGGCCCATTGATTTACGGGTGGCTTCCTTCGGCGGCAGACCTTCCTCCGCCATTACACGCTCGACGTTCTCTACTACCACGATGGCGTCATCCACCAGCAAGCCGATGGCGAGCACCATCCCGAACATCGTCAGGGTGTTTATCGAATAACCGAATATTGACAGGATGGCAAAGGTACCGAGCAATACGACCGGAACGGCGATGGTTGGAATCAACGTCGCACGGAAGTTTTGCAGGAACAGATACATCACCAGGAATACCAGGATGATCGCTTCTACCAGAGTTTTAACCACTTCGTGAATCGAGATTTTAACGAATGGCGTGGTGTCGTACGGGTAGACAATTTTCAGGCCTGAAGGGAAGTACGGTTCCATCTTCTTCAGTTCTGCGCGGATCGCATTTGCCGTATCCAGGGCGTTAGCGCCTGTTGCCAGCTTAATACCCAGACCGGATGCCGGTTTGCCGTTGTACTTCGCGATGATGTCGTAGTTCTCGCCACCCAGCTCCACTTTTGCCACGTCGCGCAGGCGAACCTGCGAACCGTCCTGATTCACTTTCAGCAGGATCTTGCTGAACTCATCGGCAGAGGTCAGACGCGTTTGCGCAATGATCGACGCGTTAAGTTGCTGGCCTTTCACCGGCGGCGTACCACCTAACTGACCGGCAGCAACCTGGGCGTTCTGAGCTTTG
The DNA here is from genome assembly GCF_037053385.1 of Enterobacter sp. P82. NCBI lineage: Bacteria > Pseudomonadati > Pseudomonadota > Gammaproteobacteria > Enterobacterales > Enterobacteriaceae > Enterobacter > Enterobacter sp. P82. The sequence goes on along the minus strand of NZ_JBALHX010000001.1, from coordinate 2,477,915 downwards.
ATTGCACTGATTACATCAACCGGCGTCAGCTGGAAGTTGTTCAGTTTGTTCGGGTCCATCCAGATACGCATCGCGTACTGAGAACCGAACAGCTGCACGTCACCTACACCAGAAGTACGGCTAATGGCGTCCTTCATGTTGGCGCCCACGTAGTCGGAAATATCCTCCTGCGTCATGGTGCCGTTGGTGTTGATAACGCCGACAACCATCAGGAAGCTACTGGACGATTTCTCGACGCTCACACCCTGTTGTTGTACTTCCTGCGGCAGCAGCGGCATCGCCAGTTGCAGCTTGTTCTGCACCTGAACCTGCGCGATATCAGCATCAGTACCTGACTGGAAGGTCAGGGTGATCTGTACCGTACCGGTGGAGTCACTGTTTGAGGACATGTACATCAGGTTATCGATACCGTTCATGTTCTGTTCGATAACCTGAGTGACAGTGTCCTGCACTGTTTTCGCATCAGCCCCTGGGTAGGTCGCGGAAATTGTTACCGCCGGTGGCGCAATGGTCGGATATTGCGCGACAGGCAGCTTCAGGATCGCAAGTCCCCCAGCCAACATGATGATTATGGCGATCACCCACGCAAATATGGGGCGATCGATAAAGAAATTAGGCATGTCTTAACGGCTCCTGTTTAAGTTAAGACTTGGTTTGTTCTGACTGCCCAGCGGCCGAAGCTTGTTGTTTATCGTCAGATTTCACTTCCTGTGCTTTGACCTGCGCGCCAGGACGAACTTTTTGCAAACCAGTAATAATCACGCGATCGCCTTCTTTCAGGCCTTCCGTCACCAGCCATTTATCGCCAATCGCCTGTGTTGCCGTGATATTACGCGTTTCGACTTTGTCATCAGCCCCGACAACCAGTGCGCTCGCATCCCCGCGTGGTGTACGGGTCACACCCTGCTGTGGAACCAGAAGTGCGGTTGGATTGGTCCCTTCTTCCAGACGTGCGCGAACAAACATACCTGGCAGCAGATTTTTGTCAGGGTTCGGGAAAATCGCACGTAAGGTGATGGAACCGGTGGTCTGGTCGACCGTCACGTCAGAGAATTCCAGCGTACCTTCCTGCGGGAACTTGATACCATCATTCGTCACCAGCTCCACTTTGGCTTTGCCGTTTTCCTGCTTCAGGGTGCCGTTAGCCAGCTCTTGTTTCAGGCGCAGGAAATCGTTGCTCGACTGCGTCACGTCGACGTAGATAGGATCAAGCTGCTGCACGGTAGCCAGCGCAGAAGCCTGACCGTTCTGTACCAGTGCACCTTCCGTAACGGAAGATTTACCAATACGACCGCTAATCGGAGAGGTCACTTTGGTATAGGCCAGATTAATGCGGGCGGTTTCGACTGCTGCTTTCGCTGCCACTACGGCCGCGTTAGCCTGCTGTGCATCTGCCAGGGCAGTATCGTAATCCTGTTGACTGATGTACTTGGTACCGAGCAGTTTTTGGTAGCGGTTCAGCGTCAACTGGGCGATTTTGGCTGCGGCTTGTGCTTTCGCCAGGTCGCCTTTGGCGCTTTCATAAGATGCCTGATAGGTTGCCGGATCAATCTGATACAGAGACTCACCCGCTTTAACATCCCCGCCTTCGGTAAAGTTACGTTTCAGGATAATGCCACTCACCTGAGGACGAACTTCCGCAATGCGATATGCATTTGTACGGCCGGGTAATTCTGTAGTGATTTGAAGAGGTTCGGATTTGAGCGTCACAACGCCAACTTCTGGCATCTGCTGAGCTCCTTGTTGAGCCTGTTTATTGTCACATCCTGTAAGCGCTAAGCTGCCTGAGAGCATCAGAACGACCGCCAGAGGCGTTAACCCTCTGTTTTTGTTCATATGTAAACCTCTAGTGTCCGATTTCAAATTGATCAATGGTCCTGAGTCCAAAAACCCATTGCTGCGTTTATATTATCGTCATGCTATGGTACATACATTCACAAATGTATGTAAATCTGACTCCTGTAAATTCACCCACCTATGGCACGAAAAACTAAACAACAAGCGCTGGAAACCCGACAACACATTCTGGATGTGGCAATGCGTTTGTTCTCTCAGCAGGGTGTTTCATCAACCTCGCTGGCACAGATTGCTCAGGCCGCAGGTGTCACGCGGGGAGCGATTTACTGGCATTTTAAAGACAAGTCAGATCTGTTCAGTGAAATCTGGGAGCTTTCAGAGTCCAGCATTAGCGATCTCGAGAGTGAGTATCGGGCAAAATTCCCTGACGATCCACTCTCAGTATTGAGAGAAATATTAGTATATATCCTTGAAGCGACAGTCGTTGAAGAACGTCGCAGGTTAATGATGGAAATTATTTTCCATAAATGCGAGTTCGTGGGCGAGATGGCGGTGGTGCAAGAGGCGCAACGCAGCCTCAGCCTGGAGAGCTATGATCGTATTGAACAGAACCTGAGCCTGTGTATGCAGGCAAAGCTGTTACCGGCCAACCTGATGACCCGTCGGGCAGCTATCCTGATGCGCAGCTACATTTCAGGCCTGATGGAAAACTGGCTTTTTGCGCCGCAATCCTTTGACCTCAAAGAGGAAGCCCGCAGCTATGTGGCGATTTTACTGGAAATGCTACAGCTCTGCCCCACGCTGCGCAGCGACGCACCTTCACTAACAGCCTGATCCCTTTTCAGGATTTATCTGAGAGGATAACGTTCTCGCTATTCTGCTTCCGGCGAGCGTGATATTCTTCACGCCGGACTATTTTCGGTCATCTTCTGACATCATTCATGACTATGCTGCCCATCAATCGCTCGCAACATCCTGTTTTTGCATTGCTCCTTGCGATGCTGTTTTTCTTCGCCACGGCACCGCTTTCCTGGGCCCGTGCCGATAACAGCAATGATATCCCCTCGCGCGCTGATGTTCAGTCGCAACTCGACACCCTGAACAAACAGAAAGAGCTCTCTCCTCAGGAGAAGCTTATCCAGCAGGATCTGACGGAAACGCTGGAAACGTATGATAAAATTGAGCGTGTCAAAGCTGAAACCGCACAACTGCGTCAGAAGGTGGCCCAGGCTCCTGACAATATGCGCAAGGCAACGGATGCGCTGAATGCCCTGAGTGACGTCGATAACGACGATGAAACACGTAAAACACTCGCGACCCTTTCGTTACGTCAGCTGGAGTCGCGCGTCTCGCAATCACTTGACGATCTGCAAACCGCACAGTCCGATCTCGCAACGTATAATAGCCAACTTGTCTCACTGCAGACTCAGCCTGAGCGCGTGCAAAATGCGATGTACGCCGCGTCCCAACAGTTGCAGCAGATCCGCAATCGCCTGAATGGCACGACGGTGGGAGAGGGCACTTTACGCCCGACGCAGCAAACTCTGCTACTGGTTCAGCAAACATTACTCAATGCGCAAATCGAACAGCAGCGTAAAAGCCTGGAAGGGAATACGCTGCTGCAGGATACGCTCCAGAAACAGCGTGATTACGTCACCGCGAATATTAATCGCCTGGAACACCAGCTCCAGTTGTTGCAGGAGGCGGTTAACAGTAAACGCCTGACGCTGACAGAAAAAACGGCCCAGGAGGCAGTATCACCCGACGAAACCGCTCGTATTCAGGCGAACCCACTGGTGAAACAGGAGCTCGAGGCTAACCATCAGCTCAGCCAGCGTCTGATACAGGCGACAGAAAGCGGTAACTCGCTGGTTCAGCAAAATATCAAAGTGAAAAACTGGCTGGACCGTGCGCTGCAGGCTGAACGCAACATTAAAGAGCAGATTGCGGTTCTGAAAGGCAGCCTCCTCCTGTCGCGTATTCTCTACCAGCAGCAGCAGACGCTCCCGTCCGCCGATGAACTGGAGGATATGACCAATCGTATCGCGGATTTGCGTCTGGAGCAGTTTGATGTCAACCAGCAGCGAGATGCCCTTTTCCAGAGCGATACCTTCGTCGCAAAAATTGAAGAAGGCCATTCCAGTGACGTGAACCCGGAGGTGCACGATGCGCTACTTCAGGTAGTGGATATGCGTCGCGAACTGCTGGACCAGCTCAACAAACAGCTGGGGAACCAGTTGATGATGGCCATTAACCTGCAGATCAACCAGCAGCAGCTGGTAAGCGTTTCGAAAAGTCTGCAGGAAATTTTGACGCAGCAGATTTTCTGGGTAAACAGCAACAAGCCAATGGACTGGGACTGGATTAAATCCTTCCCTGAGACGCTGAAAACGCAGATCAAGAGTATGAAAATCACCGTGAACTGGGAGAAAGCCTGGCCTGCGGTGATGATTGCCTTCCTGGCGGGGTTACCGCTACTGCTGATTGCCGGTCTGATCCGCTGGCGTCTGGGTTGGCTGAAAAAGTACCAGGCGAAACTGGCATCCGAAGTGGGACAACTGCGCAACGATAGCCAGCTCAATACGCCGAAAGCGATTCTGATTGATCTCATTCGTGCCCTGCCGGTATGCCTGATTATCCTGGCGGTAGGTCTGATTCTGCTCACGATGCAGCTCAACGTCAGCGATCTGCTGTGGGCATTCAGTAAGAAACTGGCGCTGTTCTGGCTGGTGTTTGGTCTGTGCTGGAAGGTACTGGAAAAAGACGGCGTGGCAGTGCGCCATTTCAACATGCCTGCGCAACTGACCAGCCACTGGCGTCGTCAGATTGTGCGTATCAGCCTGGCCCTTCTGCCGCTGCACTTCTGGTCGGTTGTCTCTGAACTTTCTCCGCTGCATCTGATGGACGATGTGCTGGGGCAACTGGTTATTCTGCTGAACCTGCTGCTGATTGCCATTCTGATGTGGCCGATGTGCCGCGATAGCTGGCGTGATAAAGAGTCCCACAATATTCGTCTGGCCACGGTAACTGTGCTGGCGATTATTCCGCTGGCGCTGATGGTGCTCACGGCAACGGGCTACTTCTACACCACGCTGCGTCTGTCTGGTCGCTGGATTGAAACGGTTTATCTGGTGATCATCTGGAACCTGCTCTATCAGACCGTTCTGCGAGGTTTGAGTGTTGCGGCCCGTCGTATCGCCTATCGCCGTGCCATTGCGCGTCGTCAACATCAGGTAAAAGAGGGCGCGGAAGGGGCGGAGCCACAGGAAGAGCCGACCATCGCCCTGGAGCAGGTCAACCAGCAGACGCTGCGTATCACCATGCTGGTGATGGTCGCTCTGTTTGCGGTAATGTTCTGGGCTATCTGGTCTGATTTAATTACCGTCTTCGCCTATCTGGACAGTATCACCCTCTGGCAATACAACGGTACCGAAGCTGGTGCTGCGGTCATGAAGAGCGTTACCATGGGCAGCCTGTTGTTTGCTGTGGTGTCGTCAATGGTGGCCTGGGCGCTGATTCGCAACCTGCCAGGTCTGCTGGAAGTACTGGTGCTGTCACGCCTGAACCTGCGTCAGGGGGCGTCCTATGCCATTACTACCATCCTCAACTACGTCATTATTATTGTCGGGGCGATGACGGTCTTTGGCTCGCTGGGTGTCTCGTGGGATAAACTCCAGTGGCTGGCTGCGGCTCTCTCGGTAGGTCTTGGTTTTGGCTTGCAGGAGATCTTCGGTAACTTCGTTTCTGGTCTGATCATCCTGTTCGAACGTCCAGTTCGTATCGGCGATACCGTCACCATCGGCACGTTCTCCGGTACGGTCAGCAAGATCCGTATTCGTGCGACCACCATTACCGACTTTGATCGCAAAGAGGTGATCATCCCGAACAAAGCATTCGTGACCGAGCGCCTGATCAACTGGTCACTTTCAGACACCGTGACGCGCGTAGTGATCCGCCTCGGCGTTGCCTACGGTTCGGATCTGGATAAGGTAAAAGAGGTTCTGCTGCAGGCGGCGTCTGAACATCCGAAAGTGATGCATGACCCAGCCCCGGCGGTCTTCTTCACTACCTTTGGGCCGAGTACGCTGGATCACGAGCTGCGTTTATATGTGCGTGAGCTTCGCGATCGCAGCTACACCGTGGATGAGCTGAACCGCTCTATCGATCGGCTGTGCCGCGAGAACGATATTAATATCGCCTTCAACCAGCTTGAAGTTCACCTGCGTAATGAAAAAGGTGATGAGCATACGGAAGTGAAGCGTGAGATTAAGGGTGACGATCCGACACCGGCCTAATCTATATTCCCTCTCCCTCCGGGGGAGGGGCAGGGTGAGGGCAATACAGCCTTCACCTTACCCTCAAAATCTCTTCGCACAATCTCCAGCGCCTTAAGCACGGTTTCTGCGGGGATTTCATGATTCTCCAGCAACATAATCAAATCAACGGCCAGTTTGACCTCATCGGGTGCATTTTCCAGTGACATTTATATGGCTCCTGTTAACGGGTCAAACGGGCAATAACGCGTTCAATCTCATCCAGCGCCTGACGGCAGCGGACGAGGCGACCTTCCACTGCGCTAATCTCGCGCATTAATAGTTGCTGCTCTTCCAGCGTTTCACTGTTGTTCAGGCGTGCTTCCCGCTCGCGCTTCATCTCAAACAACCGGCGTTCAAACTCCTGGTTCTCCAGCCGCTTACGCTGCCATTTGTTGAGCCCCGGTGATGCACCGTCCCAGGCACGTAGCGTCCAGGTGGCGATTTCCCGGTGCAGGGCGGTGATTTGCCCGCTGAGATGCTCTGCAAGCCAGGCCACTTGCTGCGTCTGCCCGTGCTCAACCGCGTGGCGAAGCTCATCAAGATGGGCCTGGGCTTCAGCAATATAATCCTGAATGAGCGTGCTTCGGGTGCGAAAAAGTTGCCGGTCAAAGCGTGGCTTCAGCGTGGCGTGCCCCATCAGAGGGGTGGCCTCTGCTCGCAGGGTGGTCAGCTGTTTTTGCAGCATCTCCAGAAGCAAGGCTGTTTTCAAGGCGCTCTCCAGTGGTAAAGTAGCCGTTCAGTTTGATAACGATTCGCATTATGCAGCGTACTATTTTAATCATCATTGGCTGGCTCGCGGTAGTGCTTGGCACATTAGGTGTGGTTTTACCTTTGCTGCCGACCACGCCGTTTATCCTGCTGGCGGCCTGGTGCTTCGCCCGCTCATCGCCGCGTTTTCACCACTGGCTGCTGTATCGCTCATGGTTTGGTGGCTATCTGCGCCACTGGCAAAAACACCGGGCCATGCCGCCCGGAGCTAAACCGCGCGCGATCGCGGTGATCCTCATCACCTTCGCTATTTCATTATGGCTGGTGAAAATGATGTGGGTGCGGATCCTGTTGCTGGTGATCCTGACTTGCCTGCTCATCTTTATGTGGCGAATCCCGGTGGTTGATGAAAAGCAACAAAAGCACTGACGCCTTATAATGTCTGTTGCAATTATCTCGCACAGCCAGTAAATTCGACCGTTTTCGAGCACAGGTGCGCCTGGTTAAAGGTTAAGCAATTGTTATCTTTACCGACTCGTTGCGCGCTGTGAGTAACACTGTTTCATTTAGGCACAAACCGATGACCGCAACTGCACAGCAGCTTGAATATCTGAAAAACAGCATCAAAAGTATCCAGGACTATCCAAAACCTGGCATTCTTTTCCGTGATGTCACCAGCTTGCTGGAAGACCCGAAAGCGTACGCGCTCAGCATTGAACTGCTGGTTGCGCGTTATAAAAACGCCGGGATCACCAAAGTAGTAGGTACCGAAGCCCGTGGCTTCCTGTTTGGCGCACCGGTTGCGCTGGCGTTGGGGGTGGGTTTTGTGCCGGTACGTAAACCGCGCAAACTGCCACGTGAAACCATCGCTGAAAGCTACGAGCTGGAATACGGCACCGATCAGCTGGAGATCCACGTTGATGCGATCGTCCCAGGCGACAAAGTGCTGGTGGTTGACGATCTGCTGGCAACCGGCGGCACCATCGAAGCGACCGTGAAGCTGATCCGTCGTCTGGGTGGTGAAGTGACCGATGCGGCATTCATCATCAACCTGTTCGATCTGGGCGGTGAACAGCGCCTGGAAAAACAGGGTATTACCAGCTACAGCCTGGTGCCATTCCCGGGTCACTGATCCCGATTTTCACAACCTCGCTCAATGGGTGAGGTTGTGATAGCATTCCCCTCCATAAATTCACCTTCCAGCGTTGCAGAGCCTGCCCATGAGTTATCAGGTGTTAGCCCGTAAGTGGCGACCACAAACCTTTGCTGACGTTGTCGGTCAGGAACATGTGCTGACGGCCCTGGCGAACGGCTTGTCGCTAGGTCGCATCCATCACGCCTATCTTTTCTCCGGCACCCGCGGCGTCGGCAAGACCTCTATTGCCCGTTTGCTGGCAAAAGGTCTGAACTGCGAAACCGGGATCACCGCCACGCCGTGTGGCGTATGCGATAACTGCCGGGAGATTGAGCAGGGGCGTTTTGTCGATCTGATCGAGATCGACGCCGCCTCACGCACGAAAGTTGAAGATACCCGCGATCTGCTCGACAACGTGCAGTATGCCCCGGCGCGTGGGCGCTTCAAGGTCTACCTGATCGATGAAGTGCATATGCTGTCGCGTCACAGCTTCAACGCCCTGCTGAAAACGCTGGAAGAACCGCCCGCGCATGTGAAATTCCTGCTGGCGACCACCGATCCGCAAAAGCTGCCGGTCACGATTTTATCGCGCTGCCTGCAGTTCCACCTGAAGGCGCTGGACGTTGAGCAGATCCGTGCGCAGCTTGAGCACATTCTTGATGAAGAGAAGATTGTCCACGAACCGCGTGCTCTGCAGCTTTTGGCTCGCGCGGCGGACGGCAGTCTGCGTGATGCGTTAAGTCTTACCGATCAGGCGATAGCCAGCGGTGACGGCAAGCTCTCGACCGATGCGGTCAGTACCATGCTTGGCACGCTGGATGATGATCAGGCGCTCTCCCTTATCGAAGCGATGATTGCCGCTAACGGCGAGCGTGTTATGTCGCAGGTCGATGCGGCCGCAGCCCGGGGTATTGAATGGGAAGGGCTGCTGGTCGAGATGCTCAGCCTGTTGCACCGCGTGGCGATGCTGCAGCTTTCACCGTCTGCCATTGGTGCGGATATGGCGGCTATCGAACAGCGGATGCGTGAACTTGCCCGCACCGTACCGCCTGCTGATGTTCAGCTTTACTACCAGACGCTGCTGATTGGCCGCAAAGAGTTACCGTTCGCGCCGGATCCGCGTATGGGCGTTGAAATGACGCTACTGCGCGCGCTGGCGTTCCACCCGCGTATGCCGTTACCGGAACCGGACGTGCCGCGACAATCCTTTGCTCCGGTCGCACCGACGGCGGTGATGTCACCGCAGCAGGTACCACCGCAGCCGACGCCGCAGCAGCAAAATGTGCCGCTGTCGGACGCCACCAGTTCGGTGCTTGCCGCGCGCAGCCAGTTGCAGCGTGCGCAGGGAGCAACCAAACCAAAAAAGAGTGAACCGGCAGCGCCTGCAAGAGCGCGGCCGGTTAACAACGCCGCGCTTGAACGACTGGCCTCGGTAACGGAGCGCGTACAGTCGCGTCCTGCACCGTCCGCGCTCGAGCAGAAAGCCCCGGTGAAAGAAGAGGCTTACCGCTGGAAGGCGACTACTATCATCGAAGAGGTGAAGGAAGAGGTCGCCACCCCGAAAGCGCTGAAAAAGGCGCTGGAGCATGAGAAAACGCCGGAGCTTTCCGCGAAGCTCGCCGAAGAGTCCATTGCGCGTGATGCCTGGGCCGCCGAAGTCAGTAAACTTCAGTTGCCGAAGCTGGTGGAGCAGGTCGCGCTGAATGCCTGGAAAGAGCAGGACGGCAATCAGGTGCGTTTACACCTGCGTCCTGGTCAACGACACCTGAATTCACCTGGCGCGCAAAAGGCGCTGGCTGAGGCGCTCACCGCATTACAGGGTTCGCCGGTTGAATTGACTATCATTGAAGATGATAATCCGGCAGTTAAAACGCCGCTGGAGTGGCGTCAGGCCATTTATGAAGAGAAACTCGCGCAGGCGCGCGAGGCGATTATTGCGGATAACAACATTCAGACCCTGCGCCGTTTCTTCGACGCCGATCTGGATGAAGAGAGTATTCGCCCCATTTGATCGTGAGTCTGACTTACGGTTGTAATCCTTAAACGTGAAAAAAGAGAGAAGCCTATGTTTGGTGGAAAAGGCGGTCTGGGTGGCCTGATGAAGCAGGCTCAGCAGATGCAGGAAAAAATGCAGAAGATGCAGGAAGAGATCGCTCAGCTGGAAGTCACGGGTGAATCCGGTGCCGGCCTGGTCAAAGTGACCATCAACGGTGCGCACAACTGCCGCCGCGTTGAGATCGACCCAAGCCTGCTCGAAGACGACAAAGAGATGCTGGAAGATCTGGTTGCAGCCGCGTTTAACGATGCCGCTCGCCGTATCGACGAAACTCAGAAAGAGAAAATGGCCTCTGTTTCCAGCGGCATGCAACTGCCACCTGGCTTCAAGATGCCATTCTGATGCAAACCAGTCCGCTGCTCACGCAGTTAATGGAAGCACTGCGCTGCCTGCCGGGCGTTGGCCCGAAGTCGGCGCAGCGCATGGCGTTTACGCTATTGCAGCGCGACCGCAGCGGCGGGATGCGCCTGGCGCAGGCTCTGACCCGCGCCATGTCAGAAATTGGTCACTGTGCGGATTGCCGTACCTTTACCGAGCAGGACGTGTGTAACATCTGTTCGAACCCGCGTCGCCAGGAAAACGGTCAGATTTGCGTGGTGGAGAGTCCGGCGGACATCTACGCCATTGAGCAGACCGGGCAGTTTTCCGGCCGCTATTTCGTGCTGATGGGGCATCTCTCCCCGTTGGACGGTATTGGCCCTCATGATATCGGCCTCGACCGCCTTGAACAGCGTCTTGAGTCCGAAACGATCAACGAGGTGATCCTCGCCACCAACCCCACGGTGGAAGGGGAGGCAACGGCCAACTACATCGCCGAGCTTTGCTCGCAGTATGGTGTTGATGCCAGCCGTATCGCCCACGGCGTGCCGGTGGGCGGCGAGCTGGAGATGGTCGATGGCACCACGCTGTCGCACTCTCTGGCGGGACGCCACAAGATTATTTTCTGACCAAACGGAGGCTGCGTCCGTGGCCTCCGCTTGAAATTTCCCCCCCTTATCCCCATCTCTCCCTCAACGTTTTAAAACCCCATTAAATGGCATTGTTGAGGTCGACATAGATGAAAGGACAAGAAACCCGTGGTTTCCAGTCAGAAGTAAAACAGCTTCTGCACCTGATGATCCATTCCCTGTATTCCAACAAAGAAATCTTCCTGCGTGAGCTGATTTCCAACGCCTCCGATGCGGCGGACAAGCTGCGCTTCCGCGCACTGTCTAACCCGGATCTGTACGAAGGCGACGGTGAGCTGCGCGTGCGCGTCTCTTTCAATAAAGAGAACCGTACCCTGACCATCGCCGATAACGGCATCGGGATGAATCGCGATGAGGTCATCGACCATCTCGGGACGATCGCCAAATCCGGCACCAAAGCGTTCCTGGAGTCTATGGGCTCTGATCAGGCGAAAGACAGCCAGCTGATCGGTCAGTTCGGCGTTGGTTTCTACTCGGCGTTCATCGTCGCGGACAAAGTCACCGTGCGTACCCGTGCGGCAGGCGACAGCGCGGAAAACGGTGTGTTCTGGGAATCCAAAGGTGAAGGCGAATATACCGTTGATGACATCACCAAAGCGGATCGCGGCACCGAAATCACGCTGCACCTGCGTGAAGGCGAAGATGATTTCCTGAACGACTGGCGCGTGCGCTCCATCATCAGCAAATATTCCGATCACATCGCCCTGCCTGTTGAGATTGAAAAACAGGAAGAGAAAGACGGTGAAACCGTGGTTTCCTGGGAGAAGATCAACAAGGCGCAGGCATTGTGGACGCGCAACAAGTCTGAAATCAAAGACGACGAATACAACGAGTTTTACAAACACATCGCCCACGATTTTAGCGACCCGCTGACCTGGAGCCACAACCGTGTGGAAGGTAAGCAGGAGTACACCAGCCTGCTGTACATTCCGGCACAGGCACCGTGGGACATGTGGAACCGCGATCATAAGCATGGTCTGAAGCTGTACGTACAGCGTGTGTTCATCATGGACGATGCCGAGCAGTTCATGCCGAACTACCTGCGCTTTGTGCGTGGTCTGATAGATTCTAACGATCTGCCGCTGAACGTCTCCCGTGAAATTCTGCAGGACAGCACCGTCACCCGTAACTTGCGCAACGCCCTGACCAAACGTGCGCTGCAGATGCTGGAAAAACTGGCAAAAGACGATGCGGAAAAATACCAGACCTTCTGGAAACAGTTCGGCCTGGTGCTGAAAGAGGGCCCGGCAGAAGACACCGCGAACGTTGAAACGATCGCCAAACTGCTGCGTTTCGCCTCTACGCACACCGACTCCTCCGCGCAGACCGTGTCGCTGGAAGAGTACGTCTCGCGCATGAAAGAAGGGCAGGAGAAGATCTACTACATTACCGCCGACAGCTACGCGGCGGCGAAGAGCAGCCCGCACCTCGAGCTGTTGCGCAAGAAAGGCATCGAAGTGCTGCTGCTTTCTGACCGCATCGACGAATGGATGATGAACTACCTGACCGAATTCGACGGTAAGGCGTTCCAGTCTGTTGCCAAAGCTGATGAGTCCATCGACAAGCTGGCGGATGAAGTGGATGAAAGCGCGAAAGAAGCCGAGAAGGCGCTGGAACCATTCGTTGAGCGCGTGAAAACCCTGCTGGGCGAACGTGTGAAAGAGGTGCGTTTCACTCACCGTCTGACCGATACCCCGGCGATCGTTACCACCGACGCTGACGAAATGGGCACCCAGATGGCGAAACTGTTCGCTGCTGCGGGCCAGGCGATGCCGGAAGTGAAATATATCTTTGAGCTTAATCCGGATCATCCTCTGGTGAAACGCGCGGCGGATACCCAGGACGACGCTCGCTTTGCCGAGTGGGTTGAACTGCTGCTGGATCAGTCCCTGTTGGCCGAGCGCGGCACGCTGGATGATCCTAACCTGTTCATTAAACGTGTGAATGCGCTGCTGCTGGCGTAATTGACCACGCCTCCCCTGGTCTTCTCCCTCTCCCGTGGGAGTGGGCCGGGGTGAGGGCACCAGACCCCTCCCTCCCAAATAATCTCCCCCCGTTAACCGTTTCAGCCTTCCCGCCTTCCTTGAGCGATGCCCGTTCTGGTGGTATTGTTTAGCGCTTTTGAAAAATTGAAACGACTTTTGAGGGGATTTTCGCAATGCGTATTATTCTGCTTGGCGCTCCGGGCGCGGGTAAAGGAACTCAGGCTCAGTTCATCATGGAGAAATACGGTATTCCGCAAATCTCCACCGGTGACATGCTGCGCGCCGCTGTTAAATCTGGCTCCGAGCTGGGTAAACAAGCGAAAGACATCATGGACGCAGGCAAGCTGGTGACCGACGAGCTGGTTATCGCTCTGGTCAAAGAGCGCATTGCTCAGGAAGACTGCCGTAACGGTTTCCTGCTGGACGGCTTCCCACGCACCATTCCTCAGGCTGACGCCATGAAAGAAGCGGGCATCAACGTGGACTACGTTCTGGAGTTCGACGTGCCGGACGAGCTGATCGTTGACCGTATCGTGGGTCGTCGCGTACACGCTGCTTCTGGCCGCGTTTACCACATCAAATTCAACCCACCTAAGGTTGAAGGCAAAGACGACGTGACCGGCGAAGAGCTGACTACCCGTAAAGACGATCAGGAAGAGACCGTGCGTAAGCGCCTGGTGGAATACCACCAGATGACTGCACCGCTGATTGGCTACTACACCAAAGAAGCGCAGGCGGGTAACACCAAATACGCCAAAGTTGACGGTACCAAAGCCGTTGCTGACGTACGTGCAGAGCTGGAAAAAATCCTCGGCTAATCGCACCTTTCTCACCCGGATCTCCGGGTGAGAAATATTCCCATCTCTCCTATCGCAGCAATGGGTTTCGTTTAAACGCATTTCCGCTACAATTGACAACCATTCAAATGGTTAAGAGGCGTGAATGAGTCAGGCGAAAACCGGCATCCTGCTTGCCAATCTGGGCACCCCAGAAGCACCCACTTCAGACGCGGTAAAACGCTACCTGCGACAATTTTTAAGCGACACGCGCGTCGTGGATACCCCAAGACTGCTGTGGTGGCCGTTGCTCCGTGGCGTGATTCTGCCGATTCGTTCTCCGCGCGTCGCCAAACTCTATCAGTCCGTCTGGATGGAAGAGGGTTCTCCGCTGATGGTTTACAGCCGTCGCCAGGAAAAGGCGCTGGCCGCACGCCTGCCGGATATGCCCGTCGCGCTCGGCATGAGCTACGGTAAACCCTCGCTGGAAAGCGCGGTCGAATCACTGCTGGCGCAGGGGGTTGACCACATTGTGGTGCTGGCGCTCTATCCGCAGTACTCCTGTTCGACGGTTGCTGCGGTATGGGATGAACTGGCGCGTATTCTGGCGACTCGCCGTCGCATACCTGGCGTGACCTTTATTCGCGACTACGCGGATAACGATCTCTATATCAAGGCGCTTGCTAACAGCGCGCGTGCGTCGTTCGAAAAACACGGCGAGCCGGATCTGCTGCTGCTGTCTTATCACGGCATTCCGCAGCGTTTCGCTGACGAGGGGGATGATTACCCGCAGCGTTGTCGTGATACCACGCGCGAACTGGTTTCTGCCCTCGGCCTGCCACCAGAGAAGGTGATGATGACCTTCCAGTCGCGCTTTGGCCGCGAGCCGTGGCTCACCCCATATACCGATGAAACGCTTAAGATGCTCGGTGAGAAAGGGGTGAAGCATATTCAGGTGATGTCGCCAGGCTTCTCGGCGGATTGCCTGGAAACGCTCGAAGAAATTGCTGTGCAAAACAGGGAGTTCTTCCTGGAAGCGGGGGGCACGAAGTACGAATACATTCCGGCACTTAACGACTCGCCTGAGCATATCGACATGATGGTCTCTCTGGTGACAAACAGTCGCTGATCGCACTCCGGGCCGGGTTTGTGCTACCATTCCCGGCCCATATTCTTTGTACAGTTCAGACCATGAAATTTCCCGGTAAACGCAAATCCAAACACTACTTTCCCGTTGATGCCCGCGATCCGCTCCTGCAGCAAATCCAGCCTGAAAATGAAACCAGTGCCGCATGGGTCGTTGGTATCGACCAGACGCTGGTGGACATTGAAGCGAAAGTGGATGATGCGTTTGTCGCCCGTTATGGTCTGAGCGCGGGGCACTCGCTGGTGATTGAGGACGACGTTGCCGAAGCGCTTTACCAGGAACTGGTGCGCGAAAACCTGATCACCCATCAGTTTGCCGGCGGTACCATCGGTAACACCATGCACAACTATTCCGTGCTGGCTGATGACCGCTCGGTACTGCTGGGCGTAATGTGCAGTAATATCGAAATCGGAGGCTATGCCTACCGTTATCTGTGCAATACCTCCAGCCGTACCGATCTGAACTACCTTCAGGGCGTCGACGGGCCGATTGGCCGCTGCTTCACGCTGATCAGCGATTCTGGCGAGCGTACCTTTGCCATCAGCCCGGGTCACATGAACAAACTGCGTGCCGAGAGCATCCCGGAAGAGGTGATTGCAGGCGCCTCGGCGCTGGTGCTGACCTCCTATCTGGTGCGCTGCAAACCGGGTGAGCCGATGCCGGACGCGACCATGAAAGCGATTGAGTACGCGAAGAAATACAATGTGCCCGTCGTTCTCACGCTGGGCACCAAATTCGTGATTGCCGACAATCCGGAGTGGTGGCAGGCGTTCCTGAAAGAGCACGTCTCGATTCTGGCGATGAACGAAGAAGAGGCGGAAGCGCTGACGGGTGAAAGCGATCCGCTGCTGGCGTCTGATAAAGCGCTGGACTGGGTGGATCTGGTGCTCTGTACCGCAGGACCGGTTGGGTTGTATATGGCGGGCTTCACGGAAGAAGAGAGCAAGCGCAAAACCCAGCATCCGTTGCTGCCTGGCGCGATCGCCGAGTTCAACCAGTACGAGTTCAGCCGTGGTATGCGTTTTAAAGACTGTGTTAATCCGCTGCGTATCTACTCGCACATCGCCCCGTATATGGGCGGGCCAGAGAAGATCATGAACACCAACGGTGCAGGTGATGGCGCGCTGGCCGCATTGCTCCATGACATCACCGCGAATGCCTACCATAAAACTAACGTCCCGAATTCCAGCAAGCACAAGTTCAACTGGCTGACCTATTCGTCGCTGGCGCAGGTGTGTAAATATGCCAACCGCGTGAGCTACCAGGTGCTGAACCAGCACTCCCCGCGCTTAACGCGTGGGCTGCCGGAACGGGAAGACAGCCTGGAAGAGGCTTATTGGGATCGTTGATTGCTAAAAGAAAACCCCGGTGGCGCTACGCTTACCGGGGCTACTTGTAGGCCTGCTAAGCGTAGCGCCACCAGGCTTTTTTAACCCGTCACCCCTTCTTCAACCGGCGGTTTCTCCAGTAGCGTCAGCATCGTATTTGCAATCTCGCGCTCGCCCATCACGACCTTATCCGCACCGCGCTCGGTAATGTACTCCACCTCGTCGTCATAATGCGCGCGGGCGATAATCTCAATCGTTGGGCATTTCTCACGTGCAGTTGCCACAATTTCACCCGCTTCATAGCCGTTTGGAATGGTCAGCAGCAACCAGCGTGCGCAGTCCAGATGTGCCAGATTCATGATCTCTTCGTTTGCCGCATTGCCCAGCACCGCTCGGATACCGCGCTCACGCAGCTCGTCGACGCGGGTGCGTGACGTTTCAATCACTACCAGCGGGATCCCTTGCGCCATCAGTTTCTCACCAAGCAGGCTGCCTACGCGACCAAAACCAACCAGCAGGGCGTGATTACAAATATCTACCGGGATCTGCTTCTCTTCTTCGATAGCTTCTTCCAGCGTCTGTTCTTCCAGCGTTTCGGTTTTATCGAGGTATTTTTCCAGCAGTGCGAACAGGACTGGGTTCAGCATAATCGACAGGATTGCGCCTGCCAGCACCAGGTTCTGCCCGGCTTGCGGTAGCAGGTTCAGCGCCATGCCCAGACCCGCCAGAATAAAAGCAAACTCACCAATTTGCGCCAGGCTGGCGGCGATGGTCAGCGCCGTACGCGGGGAGTGGCCAAACATCCTTACCAGGAAGAAAGCCGCGAGCGACTTACCAAAGATAATAATCGCCAGCGTGCCCAGCACAGCCAGCGGCTGATGAATCAGGACCATCGGGTCAAACAGCATCCCGACGGAAACGAAGAACAGTACGGCGAAAGCATCACGCAGCGGCAAAGTGTCGTGCGCCGCACGGTGGCTCAGCTCGGATTCGTTCAACACCATCCCGGCGAAGAACGCGCCCAGTGCGAAGGAGACATCAAACAGCTCAACGGCACCAAAGGCGATACCCAGTGCCAGCGCCAGTACGGAGAGGGTAAACAATTCGCGTGAACCCGTCGCTGCGCTGCGGGACATGATCCACGGCACCAGACGGCGGCCCACCAGCATCATGATGGCGATAAACGCCACAACTTTACCGATGGTAATGCCCATATCCAGCGCCAGTGAGGTAAAGCCGACGTTGTCTTTTTCCATCATCCCGGCGACAGCGGGCAGCAGTACCAGCGTTAACACCATCACCAGGTCTTCAACAATCAGCCAGCCTATCGCAATTTGTCCACGCTGGCTGTCAATCAACTGTCTCTCTTCAAGTGCACGAAGCAACACCACGGTACTGGCGGTGGAAAGACACAGCCCAAAAACGATACCGGTCATCAGCGACCAGCCAAGAATTGCCGAAAGCGCCATCCCCAGCAGCGTCGCTACCCCTATCTGGGCAATCGCTCCCGGTATGGCGATCGACTTTACCGCCATCAGGTCCTTCAGTGAAAAATGCAGGCCAACGCCAAACATCAGCAGAATCACGCCTAATTCCGCCAGTTCAGGAGCCAGTTTGGTATCCGCAACGAAACCTGGCGTAAATGGTCCCGCCAGAACACCCGCTAACAAATAGCCGACAAGAGGAGAAATACGCAGTTTATTGGCAATCATGCCAAGGATAAAAGCGAGCACAAGGCCACCAACAATGGTGGTGATTAGCGGTGTGGCGTGATGCATTCCGTCTCCTTTCGTTGTGGGTGTTCCTTTTTGGCGCAAACCAAAAAACCGAGTAATAGTTTATGACAATTTTTACTCTTATGTTTATGAATAATTGTTGAAGTTTGAATAAAACAGCAATAAGCACGAAAAAAAGCGCATTTTGATAAATTCAGCAGGGGGAGGCAGAAGAAACCCTTATGGCATCAGGGTATCAGGTAGCCAAAGTAAAACTTTGGCTACCTGTAATTTACGCTTTGTGACGGTTATCAGGCAGGAATATGGTCAACATCCCAAGAAGTGGCAGGAAAGCGCAGATTTTATAAACCAGGAAGATGCTGGTGTGATCCGCAACCATCCCTAACACCGCAGCACCAAGCCCACCCATGCCGAAGGCGAACCCGAAAAAGAGTCCGGAAACCATACCGATACGACCAGGTAACAGCTCCTGCGCATAGACAAGAATGGCGGAAAACGCGGAAGCGAGGATAAAACCAATAATCACGGTTAAAATTCCCGTCCATTCAAGGCTGGCGTACGGCAAAATAAGGGTAAACGGTGCCACACCGAGGATAGAGCCCCAAATAACATATTTACGCCCAATCTTATCCCCCACAGGCCCGCCAATCACTGTCCCTGCAGCGACCGCAAACAGGAAGGCAAACAGATGGATCTGCGCATTTTGTACCGATAATCCGAATTTTTGCATCAGATAAAAGGTGTAATAGCTGCTGATGCTCGCCATATAGAAATATTTCGAGAAAATCAGCACCAGCAGGACGGAAACCGCCAGGATAACCTTGTTACGAGGTAGAGGATTAATCACCTTCGCTTTAGGTTTGCCCTTGTTCACCCGATGTTGAGCGGCATACCAGCGACTGATCTGTGCCAGTACGATGATCGCCAGCAGTGCGGCCAGCACAAACCAGGCCACGTTGCCTTTACCGTAGGGCGCGATAATCACTGCCGCCAATAGCGGACCCAGGGAGCTACCAAAGTTACCGCCCACCTGGAAAAGAGATTGCGCCAGCCCGTGGCGACCACCGGACGCCATACGCGCCACACGGGAGGATTCCGGGTGGAAGACCGACGAGCCGGTGCCCACCAGTGCGGCGGCGATCAACACCGCTTCAAAACTCCCTGCCATGGCCAGCAGTACCAGCCCACTTAAGGTGAAACACATGCCAATCGGCAGCGACCATGGCATCGGGTATTTGTCCGTCCAGTAGCCCACTATTGGCTGCAGTAGCGAGGACGCGAGCTGGAAGGTCAGGGTGATCATCCCGATCTGCACGAAGGTTAAAGAGAACTCGGACTGCAGCAGCGGATAAATTGCCAGAATCAACGACTGGATCATATCGTTGAGCAGATGAGAAAGACTGATTGCACCTAAGACTTTAAAAGAGGTGCGCGATTTCGGCGGTGACGCCGGCACGCCCGGAACGGGCTGGGTTGATTCACTGATTGCCATAGAGAGAATTACCACGTCTTTAGTTATTAGAAATGCAGGATGTAATTATTATCCAACTAACATACCTGTCAGGGGCATTTGAAGAAAGTCGCAATTCTGAAAACTTATTTGTCTATTATTGTGAGTCATTGTAATTTTTGCCTTTGTCTATTGGTCAGGGAGAGAAAAGATGAAGTTAATGAAGCGGGGCGTCGCGCTGGCGCTTATCGCAGCATGGGGCCTGGTAAGCCTGCCCGCGCAGGCATACGAAAAAGATAAAACCTACAAAATCACCATTCTGCATACCAACGATCACCACGGGCATTTCTGGCGCAGTGAATACGGCGAATATGGTCTGGCGGCGCAAAAAACGCTGGTGGATGGTATTCGTAAAGAGGTGGCGGCTCAGGGCGGCAGCGTGCTGTTGCTGTCCGGGGGAGATATCAACACCGGGGTACCGGAATCCGATTTACAGGATGCCGAGCCCGATTTTCGCGGTATGAATCTGATTGGTTACGATGCGATGGCCGTCGGCAACCACGAGTTTGATAATCCACTAACGGTACTGCGCCAGCAGGAAAAACTGGCAAAATTCCCGTTCCTCTCAGCCAATATTTATCAGAAAAGCACCGGTGAACGCCTGTTTAAACCGTGGGCGTTGTTTAAGCGTCAGGATCTTAAAATCGCCGTCATCGGGTTAACGACTGACGATACAGCGAAAATTGGTAATCCGGAGTTCTTTACCGATATCGAATTCCGTAAACCGGCAGACGAAGCAAAGCTGGTTATTCAGGAATTACAGCAGAACGAAAAGCCGGATGTGATTATTGCCACCACCCACATGGGGCACTATGACAATGGCGAACACGGCTCTAATGCGCCAGGTGACGTGGAGATGGCACGCAGCC
This sequence comes from Enterobacter sp. P82, assembly GCF_037053385.1. Taxonomy (NCBI): domain Bacteria; kingdom Pseudomonadati; phylum Pseudomonadota; class Gammaproteobacteria; order Enterobacterales; family Enterobacteriaceae; genus Enterobacter; species Enterobacter sp. P82. The sequence goes on along the minus strand of NZ_JBALHX010000001.1, from coordinate 2,457,584 downwards.
TGCCGGCTGGCTCGCTGGCAATGATTGTGGGCGGTCACTCACAGGATCCGGTCTGCATGGCCTCCGAGAATAAAAAGCAGGTTGATTACGTGCCAGGCACGCCGTGTGCCCCAGACCGTCAGAACGGCATCTGGATTGTGCAGGCGCATGAGTGGGGCAAATACGTGGGCCGGGCGGACTTTGAGTTCCGTAACGGCGAGATGAAACTGGTGCATTACCAGCTCATCCCGGTCAACCTGAAGAAGAAAGTCACTTATCCTGACGGGAAAAGTGAGCGCGTACTTTACACCCCGGAGATTGCTGAGAATCAGCAGATGCTCTCCCTGCTGACGCCGTTCCAGAATAAAGGTAAAGCACAGCTGGATGTGAAGATTGGCACGCTCAATGGTCGTCTGGAAGGGGATCGCAGCAAAGTTCGCTTCGTGCAGACCAATATGGGGCATCTGGTGCTGGCAGCGCAAATGGCGCGTACCGGCGCTGATTTTGGCGTAATGAGCGGCGGCGGTATTCGTGATTCCATCGAAGGTGGAAACATTACCTATAAAGATGTTCTGAAGGTGCAGCCGTTCGGTAACGTGGTGGTCTATGCGGACATGAGCGGGAAAGAGGTCATTGACTACCTGACCGCCGTGGCGCAGATGAAGCCGGATTCCGGTGCCTATCCGCAGTTTGCCAACGTGAGCTTTGTGGCGAAAGACGGCAAGCTTAACGACCTGAAGATCAAAGGCGAACCGGTTGATCCGGCTAAAACGTACCGTCTGGCGACGTTAAGCTTTAACGCCACCGGCGGTGACGGCTATCCGCATATTGATAACAAACCAGGCTATGTGAACACCGGTTTTATCGACGCGGAAGTGCTGAAGCAGTTCATCGAGCAGAATTCACCGATTGACGTGAATGCATACGAGCCGAAGGGTGAGGTGAGCTGGCAGTAGTGTGGTTGTTTTGCCGGGTAGCGGCTGCGCCTTACCCGGCTTTTCTTTTACTCCCGGCGTGCAATATCCGCAAATTTCGCGTCCAGCATTTTTGCCAGGTCGCCCGCCGCGAGTTCAATATCCAGCCCGCGTTTGCCGCCGGATATAAAGATGGTTTCAAACTCCTGTGAAGGCGCATCTATCAGCGTCGGCAGACGTTTTTTCTGCCCGAGTGGGCTGATCCCGCCGACCAGGTAACCCGTGGTTCGCTGCGCAACCATTGGGTCCGCCATATCCACTTTTTTCGCCCCCAGCGCTTTCGCCACTTTCTTCAAGTCAAGCTGCCCGGCGACGGGCGTAACCGCGACGGCGAGGTGCTTCATGTCACCATTCACGGCGACCAGCAGCGTTTTATAGACCTGGTCAGCGTTCAGCCCCAGTTTACGCACCACTTCATCACCAAAATTGGTTTCATTCGGATCGTGATCGTAGGTATGGATCCGGAAAGGAATTTTGTTTTTTTCGAGTAATTTAACGGCGGGAGTCATAGCTATCCTTCTTACGACAGACAATTCATGCTCACAGCATACGCCTGACGTTTGTCTAAAAAATAGCACCATCTTGCGCAATAGTATTGGCAGTGATGGTCACTTTGAGCGACAATCGGCTCAACCGAAGGTCTCCTTCGGCATAATAAAAACGATGAAATTCCTCTTTGACGGGCCAATAGAAATATTGGCCATTTTTTTATTTCAACAGTGACGGCAAATTCCCTTCTCCGTACAAATGTAATGCACCTACTGCGACAACGTAATGCCCGGCAGGTAAGGCATGCAGAGTCTGCCGCCAGGCTTTATTACGCGCATTCATCAGCACATCATATAACGATTCACTAAACGTCGACGGTAAAGCCAGTTTACTGTCTGCGGGGGGAGCATCCAGCCACCAGCCGATCATGGTCTGCAGCAGACGCGCGTTGGTGTGCCAGTGGGTCAGGGTATCATCCAGCAGCATCAGACCGTCGTCAGGCAGTTGTCGCAACAGCGCAATCTGGCTGTCCGTCCCTTCCAGTTCGATGATCGGCATCCTGCGTGCCCTTGCCATATTCAGTAACTGGTAATCAATGCCGTAATCACCGCGCAGACCCAGACGTTGCGCCTGCGTGGCCTGAAGCACCATGGCAATTTGCCAGAGCGGCAGAGCGTCGATCATCGAGAGCGACACGCCCGTTTCATCCGCGACGCGCGTCAGTTCCGCGAGCAGAGCATCATCCAGACGTTCTGCCAGGCTGAGAGTGCTCTCCAGACCGGCAAACGGTGATTCATGGCCCGAAATGTCCGCCTCAACAACCAGCGCATCGGCGCGCTTGAGAAGTTTTATCAGACCAGGAGGCAGGGGAGACATATCCTGCGTACCCATATGGATGCTGCCCACCAGGTGCAGGTGTTGCCCGCCGGGAAGAGAGATATCCAGACCGGGCCAGGCATAACGGCGGGGAAATAGGGCGCGAAACGATGTTTTTATACGATTAAACAGACTCATACGCGCTCCATGAACGGAAAAGTTCATGCTAGCGCGTACGAGTACAAGGTTCAATCCTTCGGTTTAAACCGCAACAGTCGGTTGGCGTTGCTTACCACGGTGATGGAGGAGAGCGCCATGGCTGCGCCTGCGACCACGGGGTTAAGCAGCGTGCCGGTCAGCGGCCACAAAATCCCGGCGGCAATCGGAATGCCGAAACTGTTGTAGATAAATGCCCCCAGCAGGTTCTGCTTCATGTTGCGCAACGTGGCTTTTGAAATGGCCAGCGCATCAGCAACGCCCATCAGACTATGGCGCATCAGCGTGATCGCTGCCGTCTCAATAGCGACATCGCTCCCGCCTCCCATGGCGATACCGACATCCGCCTGGGCCAGCGCAGGGGCATCGTTGATGCCGTCGCCGACCATTGCCACCTGACGACCCTGGCTTTGCAGTTTCTTGATTGCGTCAGCTTTACCGTCCGGCAGTACGCCTGCAATGACCTCATCAATACCGGCTTCTTTCGCAATGGCGTTGGCGGTGGTCGGGTTATCCCCGGTCAGCATGACCAGGCGATAACCTGCGCGGTGCAGGCGTTTTAAGGCACCCACACTGTCCTGGCGAAGCGGATCGCGCACGGCCAGCAGCGCGGCGGCTTTGCCATCCACCGCCAGCAGAACCGGCGTGGCGCCCTGAGACGCCTGCGCCTTCAGCTCGCTTTCCAGCTCGACAGTATCAATACCGTTTTCATTGAGCAATGCCTGGTTGCCCAGCAGCAGCACGTGGCCTTCTGCTTCACCGCTGACGCCGAGCCCGCGCAGGGTGCGGAAATTGCTCACCTGCGGCAGGCTGGCATTCCCGGCTTTCTCAATAATCGCGCGCGCCAGAGGATGGCTGGAGCCTTGCTCAAGCGCGGCAGCAAGACGCAGTGCGTCATTTTCTGCCATACCTGTCGTATTCACGGCCACAACCTGCGGTTTGCCTTCGGTCAGCGTGCCGGTTTTATCAAACACCAGCGTGTCGAGCGTACTGGCGCGTTGCAGGGCATCGGCATCACGCACCAGCACGCCAAACTCGGCGGCGCGACCGACACCGGAGATAATCGACATCGGTGTGGCAAGACCGAGTGCACAAGGGCAGGCGATGATCAGCACCGTGGTGGCAATCACCAGGGTATAAACAATCTGCGGCGCGGGACCGAAAAAGTACCAGATAGCTGCACTCAGCAGGGCAATACCGACCACGACCGGAACAAAAATGGCTGAGATTTTATCAGCAAGCTGGCCAATCTCCGGCTTGCTGCTCTGCGCCTGGCGCACCATGCGAATAATACGCGACAGCGTCGTGTGGCTGCCGACGGCGCTGGCGGTGAACAGCACGCTGCCGTCCTGCACCACCGTACCGGCATGAACGGCGTCACCGTGGGATTTCTGTTGCGGAATGGGTTCCCCGGTGAGCATCGCTTCGTCCAGCCAGGCATCACCCTGTATGATAATACCGTCAACGGGAACGCGGTCACCCGTAGTCAGGCGCAGAGTCATACCGGGTTGAACCTCGGCCAGCGGGACGCTCTTTTCACCGTCCTCTGTGACTACACGCGCGGTTGGCGGCGTTAAATCAAGTAATCTTTCCAGTGCTTTTGAGGAACGCTGACGCGCGCGCGCTTCGAGCATATGGCCTAAGTTGATCAGGCCGATAATCATCGCACTCGCTTCATAATAAAGATGTCGCGCCTCCATCGGGAACCACTGAGGCCAGACGTTAACGCTCATTGAATACAGCCATGCTGCTCCCGTACCAATGGCAACCAGCGTATCCATTGTCGCAGTACGATTCTTCAGGCTTTTCCAGGCGCTGGTATAAAAATGTCCGCCTGCAATGATCATCACCCCAAGGGTGATCAAACCGATCGCCAGCCACAGTGTGCGGTTATCGTCGGTGACCATCATGTTGTCGCCGAGCATGCCCCACACCATAACCGGAACCCCGACCTGCAGGGCAACTATTGCCTGCCAGCGGAAGCGTTTCATGGTGGCAACAGCCGTTTCCTGCTGACGTTCACGACGTTTTGCATCATCTTCGATAGCTTCAGCGCCGTAGCCCGCTTTTTCAACGGCCTGCACTAAGTCTGCGGCGGAGGCACTGCCCATCACCAGCGCGGTGCGCTCCGCAAGATTGACCCGTGCCTGCGCGACGCCCGGTACGGCCTGCAAGGCGTTTTGTACCCGGGAGACGCAGCTGGCGCAGCTCATGCCGTTGATCAGCAGCTGTTGGCTGTCATCAATATCATCAGCTACCGGAAGCTCAGGAGTGGCCGCTGTCAGTGCTTCCGACGGGGATGATGACTCTGCCAGCGGTTTAGCCTTTGGGTGGCTCAGCTCCGCCCCGTAACCGGCCTGCTTGATGGTATCAATCAGCGCATCCGCGCTGGCGCTACCGGTTACGGCGGCATGATCGATGGTGACTTCAGCGCTTTCAACGTCAGGACGCTGTTCCAGACTTTCTTTAACGCGTTTGACACAGTGGCCGCAGGAGAGGCCGTCCAGTGTCAGGTCAATAGTGTGAGACATAACTAAACTCCCGTATAATGATCTGGTCAGATGTTGACCGGAGTAACGCTTTTGGCTAACTGTTATGAAGGTTAAACCTTCCATCAAGGGGAAGGTCAAGGGGGAAATGTGAATATCAGTGATGTTGCGAAAAAAACCGGCTTAACCAGCAAAGCGATTCGCTTTTATGAAGAGAAAGGGCTGGTGACACCGCCGCTGCGCAGCGAAAACGGCTACCGCAGTTACACGCAACTACATCTTGACGAACTGACGCTGCTGCGTCAGGCAAGACAGGTCGGTTTTAATCTGGAAGAGTGTGGCGAACTGGTGAATCTGTTTAACGATCCGAAGCGTCACAGCGCTGATGTGAAAAAGCGCACCCTGGAAAAGGTGGCTGAGATTGAACGCCACATCACCGAGTTACAGGCAATGCGCAAACAGCTGCTGGCGTTGGCGGAATCGTGCCCGGGAGATGACAGCGCCGATTGCCCGATCATAGATAATCTTGCTGGCTGCTGCCATCGTAAGGCATCTGTTTAACAGGCTTTAACCCGCAGGGTGATTCCTTCTACCGCAATGACCTCAACCCGCGTTCCGGCGCTGAGGTCATCGTCGGCCACGACAGGCCACGAACTGTCGCCCACGCGCATATGTCCACGCCCGTTCACCAGCGCGGTGTCAAGCGTAAAACGCTGGCCGACAATCTGCTGCCCGCGCTGATTAAGGTGCGCATCTAACGGTTTCTGCTCGTTAACCCGTCGGTTAAGCCAGCGCCACCACAGCCATGCAGCCACCAGTGTCAGTACGGCAAACAACGCGCCCTGCCATGCCCAGTCAAGCGGCAGAAGCCACACGAGCAGCCCGGTAATGACGGCGGCGACACCGCTCCAGAGCAGGTAGCCGTTGCCGCCCAGCATCTCAGCGGCCAGCAATAACCCCCCGAGGCTTAGCCAGAAAGCGTGAGGATGTGCGGCGATGAGCTCAATCATTTTTTACGCTCGTTTCCGCTGTCTTTGATCAGTTCAGCGATCCCGGCAATAGAGCCCATCAGGCTGCTGGCATCCAGCGGCATCATGACCACTTTGCTGTTGTTTGCGGAGCCGATCTCTTTCAGAGCGTCGGTATATTTTTGCGCGACAAAGTAGTTCACGGCCTGGATATCACCAGCGGCAATCGCCTCTGACACCATCTGGGTGGCACGAGCTTCCGCTTCGGCTGAACGTTCACGCGCTTCCGCCTGGAGGAACGCAGACTGGCGATCGCCCTCGGCTTTGAGGATCTGCGACTGTTTTTCCCCTTCCGCTTTGAGGATCTCGGCCTGACGTACCCCTTCGGCTTCAAGAATGTAGGCACGTTTGGTTCGCTCGGCCTTCATCTGGGCGTTCATGGAGGCGATCAGTTCAGCCGGTGGGCGAACGTCGCGGATCTCAATACGGGTCACTTTGATCCCCCACGGGTTCGTCGCTTCATCGACAATATGCAGCAGTCGGGTATTGATGCTGTCGCGCTGTGAGAGCATCTCGTCCAGCTCCATCGAACCCAGTACGGTACGGATATTGGTCATCGTCAGGTTAACGATAGCCAGCTCCAGATTGCTCACCTCATAGGCCGCTTTTGGCGCATCAATTACCTGAATAAAACAGACGGCATCAATGGTGACATTGGCGTTATCCTTAGAAATCACTTCCTGAGAAGGAATATCCAGCACCTGTTCCATCATGTTGATCTTACGACCAATTCTGTCCATGAAAGGGACAATCAGGCTTAAACCAGGTTGTAATGTGTTGGTGTAACGTCCGAAACGCTCGACTGTCCACTGGTAACCCTGCGGGACAATTTTGACGCCAGCGCCGACAATAACCAGCGCAACAAAAATAAGGACAGGAACAACGATGAGCATAAAAACCTCCTGTTTTGCATGCTGTGGCGGAAACCATATGGCTGTTTGTTGACCCTAAGTATACGAGGAAAGTCGCCATACAATCACTAATCGCCGTAGACTACTGCTAATTATTGGGATGAAGGCAGGAAATAACATGAAGGATAACAGCGCGATTTTGACAATCGCGGATGTAGGCTACCGTGTGGGTGAAACCACCATTCTGAACAATGTCAGCTTTACCGTTTCGCCGGGGGAATTTCGTTTGATCACCGGGCCATCGGGCTGCGGGAAAAGTACGCTGCTAAAAATCATTGCCTCGCTGCTCAGCCCGACCTCGGGCAAGATCTATTTTGAGGGGAAGGATATTGCAACGCTCTCTCCTGAGGCGTATCGCCAGCAGGTCTCATACTCGGTACAAACGCCCACGCTCTTCGGCGATACGGTGTATGACAACCTGATTTTTCCCTGGAAAATTCGCAATAAGACGCCCGATCCTGAGCGGTTATCGGCCGATCTGGAACGTTTTGGCTTGCCGCAGGAGACGCTGACCAAAGCCGTGAGTGAGTTGTCGGGTGGAGAAAAGCAACGCGTCTCGCTGATCCGTAATCTGCAATTTTTACCCAGGGTGCTGTTGCTGGACGAAATCACCAGCGCGCTGGATGAGGCCAATAAGCGCAACGTTAACGACATCATTCATCATTACGCCAGTAAGCAGAATGTTGCCGTGCTGTGGGTGACGCACGACGCTAACGAAATAACCCATGCGGATGACGTGATTACGCTCCAGCCGCACGGTGGGAAAATGCAGGAGGCTAACCGTGGGTGAGCATAATATTACCAATGAATCCCTGGCGTTTTCGATTGTGCTGGTGCTGATTGCGATTGTGGTCAGCTACCGGGAAAAGCTGGGGCTGGAAAAAGATATTCTGTGGAGTATCTGCCGGGCGGTTATTCAGCTGATTATTGTCGGCTATGTGCTGAAGTATATTTTCAACGTCAACCACGCCGTGCTGACGCTGCTGATGGTGCTTTTTATCTGCTTTAACGCAGCGTGGAATGCGCAAAAACGCAGTAAGTACATTGATAAGGCCTTTATCTCGTCGTTTATTGCCATTACGACCGGGACGGCGCTCACGCTGGCAGTGCTGGTGCTCTCTGGTTCAATTGCGTTTACGCCAATGCAGGTCATCCCCATTTCCGGAATGATCGCCGGAAACGCGATGGTTGCCGTGGGGCTGTGTTACAACAATCTGGGCCAGCGGTTCAGCAGTGAACAGCAGCAGTTGCAGGAGAAGTTAAGCCTGGGGGCAACGCCTAAAATGGCCTCTGCGCGGCTGATCCGTGAGAGTATCCGTTCATCGCTGATCCCGACGGTGGATTCTGCCAAAACGGTGGGGCTGGTGAGCCTGCCTGGTATGATGTCGGGGCTGATTTTTGCCGGTATCGATCCGGTAAAAGCGATTAAGTATCAGATCATGGTAACGTTTATGCTGCTCTCAACGGCGAGCCTGTCCACCATCATTGCCTGTTACCTGACCTACCGGAAGTTCTATAACGCGCGCCATCAGCTGGTGGTGACGCAATTAAAGAAAATGGGTTAAGCCTGTTTTGTAGGCCCGGTAAGCGTTAGCGCCACCGGGCATTTTTTGTTAGTAGAGTAACGCGTACAGCTGACGGCGATACTTCGACGCCAGCGCGTCACCGGTGCCCAACGCGGCCAGAATTTCCTGGAACATCTTACGCGCCTGGCCGTCGGCGGCAGCCAGATCTTTTTGCAGATGGCTAAACAGCAGCTCCAGTGCTTCTTCGTTACGCCCTACCTGATGCAGCTGCAGCGCAAGCTGGCTTGCCAGCGCGGCATCGGCTGGGTTGTCAGCTACCTGCTGTTGCAGCTGCTGAATTTCCGGGGTGTCTGCCGCCTGCTTCAGTAGCTCAATTTGCGCGACCAGCCCCTGGTAACGGGTGTCCTGATCCTGCAGTGGAACCGTCTTCAGCACGGCTTCTGCGTCTTCTGAGCGGTGTAGCGCAATCTGCGTTTCCGCCAGCAGCAGACCAATCTGGCTGTTTTGCTTCGACAACTGCCATGCCTCTTTGAGCAGCGGCAGCGCCTCGTCATATTTGCCTTCCTGCATTAGCGCCATGCCTTCCTGCGCTTTCAGTTCTTCTTCACGCGGCAGGACTTTATCCAGCAGAGCGCGAATAGCCTCTTCCGGCTGCGGCCCCTGGAAACCATCAACAGGCTGACCGTTCTGGAAAAGATAGACGGTTGGAATAGCGCGCAGACCAAACTGAGATGCCACCATTGGCTCGGCGTCACAATCCAGTTTGGCGAGAATGAACTGGCCGTTGTACTGTGCGGCAAGGCTTTCCAGGACCGGCGTCAGTTGCAGGCAGTGCTGGCTACGCTCAGACCAGAAGTAGAACAGCACCGGTTTGGTCATTGACTGTTCGAGGGTCTGTTGCAGGTTTGCTTCAGTAATATTGACGATATTCTGTACGGACATGCGGCTTTCTCTTTTGTCGGTTTGTTCTTTACATGGGGGGTGAGCGTCGTCGCTTCAACTCAACCGTGTAAAATTTTGTCCATCATCCGGCCCGGCAGCAGGCGTTTTAACCAGCCTACGGCATGGGTGACCAGCGTCACCGGATAGCGCATTTTTGGATTTTCACTCTCAAAAGCATGGCGCACTTTCGCGACAACCGCTTCCGGCCCGAGGGTAAAACGTGCGGCGATGCCAGGGTTTTCGACCGGTTTGTCCGCCTGCGTCTGGTTGACGTTTTCGGTAAAGCGGGTGCGGATGGGGCCGGGTTCAATCAGGCTGACCTTAATGCCGCTGTGACGCAACTCCATGCGCAGGGCGTCAGACCAGGCCTCCAGCGCATATTTGCTGGCGGCGTATGCGCCGCGGCCTGGGGTGGAGATCAGGCCCATCACCGAGGAGGTCATCACGATACGTCCTTCACCGTGCGGCAGCATGGCGGGGAGCAGGCGCATAGTCAGTTGATGCACGCCGAAGAAGTTGGTCGAAAACTGTTTTTCCAGCGTTTCGCGGGAGAGGGTATCCAGCGGGCCATACACGCCATACCCGGCATTATTAAAAAGACCGTACAGACGGTTGTCGGTCAGGGCTATCACCTCATCGGCGGCGCGTTCAACGCTTTGCGGTGAGTCCAGATCCAGTAACACGCCGGTAAACCCCATCCCGTTCATGCGTTCGACATCGTCGGGTTTACGGCAGGCTGCCAGGACCCGAAATCCCTGGCGCTTTAATTCGAGCGCGCTTTCAAGGCCAATTCCACTGGAACATCCTGTAATTAAGACCGATTTTTGCATAACTTTACCTGTCAGGATCTCCGCTTAATCAGGAGTCATGTTTAACTAAAGGGGCCAGCCGCGTTGCCATCCAGTCGGCAATAAACGGCTGAGCATCGCGATTGGGATGGATCCCATCGTCTTGCATCCATTGGGGTTTGAGATAGACCTCTTCCATGAAAAATGGCAGCAGCGGAATATCAAACTCTTTGGCAAGCTTTGGGTAGATCGCGCTAAAGGCCTCATTATACCGACGACCGTAGTTAGCGGGCAGGCGAATTTGCATCAGCAGCGGCTGGGCGTTTGCCGCCTTGATGTCCTGCAGAATGGTGCGCAGCGTCTGTTCTGTTTGCTGAGGCTGAAAACCGCGCAGGCCATCATTGCCGCCAAGCTCAACCAGCACCCAGCGCGGCTGATGCTGTTTGAGTAGCGCTGGCAACCGCGACAAGCCCTGCTGCGAGGTATCGCCGCTGATGCTGGCATTGATCACCGGCGTTGTGCTCTGCCATTTATCATTGAGCAAAGCAGGCCAGGCCGCGCTGGCGGCCATGCGATAGCCTGCACTCAGGCTGTCGCCGAGAACCAGTAACGTGTCCGCTGCCGCCGCGCGGAAGGTCATCAGAATCAAAAACAGGAAGGGCAAATGCCAGCGGAAAACAGTGTTGAAGTTCATCGTCTTAAGAAATCCGTCGGTCAGGGGGAACACGAGCTTTCCATCCTTACTGGAGTTGAACTCGTTGTCAAACGCGCTGAAACCATCGCGCTGATTGGCGAATCTGGTTCCGGTAAGTCTACGCTGCTGGCGATTTTGGCGGGTCTGGACGACGGAAGCAGCGGAGAGGTCCACCTTGTCGGGCAACCGCTGCATCAGCTTGATGAAGAGGCGCGCGCTGCGCTGCGTGCGCGACACATCGGTTTTGTTTTTCAGTCCTTTATGCTTATCCCGACGCTGAACGCGCTGGAAAACGTCGAACTCCCGGCGCTTCTGCGCGGCGAAAATAGCCGTGAAAGCCGCGCGCATGCAAAGGCCTTACTAGAGCAACTGGGGTTGGGCAAACGCCTCGACCATCTTCCTGCACAGCTTTCCGGCGGGGAGCAACAGCGCGTGGCGCTGGCGCGCGCGTTTAACGGTCGTCCGGAGGTATTGTTCGCTGATGAGCCTACCGGCAACCTTGACCGTAAAACCGGGGACAAGATTGCTGACCTGCTGTTTTCGCTCAACAGTGAACATGGCACCACGCTTGTCCTGGTGACGCACGACCCGCAACTTGCCGCCCGCTGTGACCGCCGTCTGCGGCTGGTCAATGGTGTTCTTCAGGAGGAAGCATGATTGCCCGCTGGTTCTGGCGCGAGTGGCGCTCGCCCTCGCTGCTGATTGTCTGGCTGGCGTTAAGCCTGGCGGTAGCGTGCGTGCTGGCGCTCGGCAGCGTCAGCGACCGCATGGAAAAAGGGCTCAGTCAGCAAAGCCGGGAGTTTATGGCGGGGGACAGGGCGCTACAAAGTTCACGCGCGGTTCCGCCGGGCTGGATTGATGAAGCGCGCAAGCGGGGGCTCAAGGTCGGGGAGCAGATAAGCTTCCAGACCATGACCTTCGCGGGCGAAACGCCGCAGCTGGCAAGCGTCAAAGCCGTCGATGACATCTACCCGATGTATGGCGAACTGCAAACCAGCCCGCCAGGGTTGAAACCCAAACCCGGAACGGTGCTGCTGGCGCCGCGCCTGATGGCGCTGTTGAACCTGAAAACGGGCGACAGCATTGATGTCGGTGACGCTACGCTGAAAATTGCCGGGGAAGTGGTTCAGGAACCTGACTCCGGGTTTAATCCGTTCCAGCTCGCGCCGCGATTACTGATGAACACCGCCGATGTGGCGAAGACAAATGCCGTACAGCCGGGGAGCCGCGTCACCTGGCGCTATAAGTTTGGCGGTACGCCCGCACAGCTTGATGCCTATGAAAAATGGCTTCTGCCGCAGTTAAAACCGGAACACCGCTGGTACGGGCTGGAGCAGGACGAGGGAGCGCTCGGTAAGTCCCTCGAGCGTTCTCAGCAGTTCCTGCTGCTTTCGGCCCTGTTAACGCTATTGCTGGCAGTGGCGGCAGTTGCCGTGGCAATGGGGCATTACTGTCGCAGCCGTTACGATCTGGTGGCGGTCCTCAAAACGCTTGGTGCGGGCAGAGTACAACTGCGTAAGCTGATTGTCGGCCAGTGGCTGATGTTGCTGCTTTTCTCGGCCTTCACCGGCGGGGTAATGGGGCTACTGTTCGAAAAACTGTTGATGGTGATGCTGAAACCGGTGCTCCCTGCCGCATTGCCACCAGCCAGCCTCTGGCCGTGGCTGTGGGCGATAGGGGCGATGGCGGTAATCTCGGTGCTGGTGGGGCTCCGCCCGTACCGGCTATTGATTGCGACGCAGCCGCTACGTGTTTTACGCCGTGACGTCGTGGCAAACGTCTGGCCGCTGAAGTTCTATCTTCCTGTGATTATAGCGGTGGCGGTTGGGTTGCTGGCCTGGCTGATGGGGGGCAGCACTCTGCTGTGGGCGGTGCTGGCCGGGGCAGTTGTGCTGGCGCTGCTGTGCGGCGTGCTGGGTTGGATACTGCTCAATATCCTGAAAAAAATCACGGTAAAATCGCTTCCCGTGCGGCTGGCAGTGAACCGTCTGCTGCATCAGCCCTGGTCGACGCTCAGCCAGCTTTCGGCGTTTTCGCTGTCGTTTATGCTGTTGGCACTTCTGCTGGTACTGCGAGGCGATCTGCTGGATCGCTGGCAGCAGCAGCTTCCGCCGGAAAGCCCAAACTATTTCCTAATCAATATCGCGCCTGAGCAGGTCACGCCGCTGAAGGGATTTCTGTCGGAGCATCACATTATCCCCGAGTCGTTCTACCCCATCGTTCGCGCACGGCTGACGCAGATCAACGGTCAGTCAACGGAAGGGAACAAGGACGAGTCGCTTAACCGTGAACTGAACCTCACCTGGCAGGAGAAACGCCCTGACCACAACCCGATAACCGCCGGCACCTGGCCGCCGAAAGCGGGAGAGGTGTCGATGGAGGAGGGGCTGGCGACGCGCCTGAACGTGAAGCTGGGAGACAGCGTCACGTTCACCGGGGATACCCAGGATTTTACCGCGAAAGTCACCAGCCTGCGTAAAGTGGACTGGGAAAGTCTGCGGCCTAACTTCTTCTTCATCTTCCCGCCGGGGGCGCTGGACGGGCAACCGCAGAGCTGGCTGACCAGCTTCCGCTGGGAAAACGGCAACGGTATGCTCACCCAGCTTAACCGGGAATTCCCGACGGTCAGCCTGCTGGATATCGGGGCGATCCTGAAGCAGGTGGGACAGGTGCTGGAGCAGGTGAGCCGCGCGCTGGAGGTGATGGTGGTGTTGGTGACGATCTGTGGCGTGCTGTTGCTGCTTGCCCAGGTACAGGTGGGGATGCGTCAGCGTTATCAGGAACTGGTGGTGTATCGCACACTGGGAGCAGGTAAACGACTGTTGCGGGCGACACTCTGGAGTGAATTCGCACTGCTGGGGCTGGTGGCGGGACTGGTCGCGGCCATTGGTGCAGAGACGGCGCTGGCTGTCCTGCAGACAAAGGTCTTCGACTTCCCGTGGGAGCCTGACTGGCGTCTTTGGCTGACATTGCCTCTCTCTGGTGCGGTGCTACTTTCCCTCTGTGGGGGCTGGCTCGGTACACGCTTGTTAAAAGGCAAAGCCCTGTTCCGTCAGTTCGAGAGTTAATTCAATATCGTGATAATTACGCACCGGTTTTTATATCAGTGCGTAATGTTTTAACAGCACAAAAAGATAATACCTGTTAATTTAGTAGCACGAAACATTAAAAAACCGTCCACACAGACTGATTATTTCCAGTTAATATTCACCCGCTAAATATTTAGCAGCGTGTCTATCAAGGAAAAATAATGACTATAAAAAAATCAGCGCTGGCGGTTACGATCGGCGCGGCAGTGGCATTGACTACCTTCGCTTCTCAGGCAGAAATCACCGTTCTTAAACAGGATCCTCAGGCGGGCGATCCACTGAGCCGTCTGAACTTCACCGTGGGCGGCAGTATCCGTCCTCAGTTCAACATGATGACGGGTGACGGCGACAAAGGTTCCTACAAACGTAATGGCTTCGACGGTGGCACCCGTTTCCGTTTCGCAGCTGATTACTACCTGTTTGATGATATCAGTTGGGTAAGCTACTACGAGCTGGGCGTGAACATCCCTGCGCTGTTCGACTGGGACAACCACTACAAAGAAGGCGCGAACAACACTACTCGCCGTATGTTGTATACCGGTCTGAAGAGCGACACTTGGGGTACACTGACCTACGGTCAACAGAACAGCGTTTACTATGATGTGGTTGGCGTGAAAACCGATATCTGGGACTACGATATGATTGGTCAGGCACCAGGTAACGGTATCAACGGTGACTACGACGGTTCTTATCGTTCACGCAACATGCTGAAATATAAGAAAACCGTTGGCGATGCTGACATTTATGCATCCTACCTGTTTGAAGACAGCGAATATCTGCCGGGCAACGGCCTGCGTTACAAACGTAAAGGCGGCGGTTCACTGGGTCTGGATTATCACCTGACTAAAGATCTGACCTGGGGTACGGCGTGGAACTACACCCGTGCGGACATGCGTAACCCGGATAACGGCGACAGCAAAACCTACGACCAGAACATCCTCGGTACTGCGCTGAGCTGGAAACCTGACAACTGGACCTTCTCCTTTGGCGGCGGCTGGTACCAGAACTTCCTGACCACCAAAAAAGTGTCTGTTAACGACTACTTTGCGGGCGACGCGTGGGGTATTGAATACTTCGCAGGGTATAAATTCCCAATCAATCAGTATGCGGTTAAATCCATCCAGCCTTACTTCATGGGCGATCGCATCGAGTACGTGAACGGCCGTAACTACCAGCGCATCGACAACGGTGTGGGTATCAGCTTCCAGCTGGATTATGGTTTCCGTGTTGATTACGAACACGTATTCACCTCCAGCACCGACGATCTGGGCGATATGAACCTGGTCCGTCTGCGTTACGACTTCTAAGTCGTTTTGTAGGGTGCGGTCTGATGCCCTCACCCTGACCCTCTCCCACGGGGAGAGGGAACAAACATTAAAAACGGCAACTCTGGTTGCCGTTTTGCTTTTGCCTCGTCACCCGGCTTTATTTTTCAGCGATCAAGCCACTCAGCAATTTCTTCGAACGTTCCGCGATAGACAATCTTCTCCGCTTTCTTTCCAAGCTGATAGCTGTACATCGGGTCGTAATAATCATTCAGCAACGGGACAAGCCAGCTGAAATGTGCGTCAGTGCTGCCAGAACGTTGTTGTTCCAGCAGCGCGGAGTCTAACAGTGCGGTGAATTCCGCAAAGCGCTGTAACCCCAGACGGCGGCGAATGGCGAACAGCCCGTGGTGCAGGTACTCGCTGTACTCTTTCCAGCCTGCTTCTTCACCGTAAGCGGCAGAAAAATCTGCCCACATATGGTCGAAATACTCTTCTCGCAGGCGCTCAAGGCGGATTTCAAACGGGTCGTCGACGACGACAATAGGGGATTCAACCATCCGGTCACGCAGGCATTCCGGCAGGTGGTTAGAGCCAATCATCCGACCTTCATCTTCCAGCACCCAGCGTGCAGCGTCTTTTTTCAATAGCTCAACCGCAAGGTGATTTTCAAAGCTGGCCTGGGAAAGCTGCGGCGTGAGCGTGCGGCCAAACGATGAACCGCGATGGTGCGCCAGCCCTTCCAGATCAATGCCCTGGACATGTTGTTTAACCAGCAGGGTTTTACCGCTGCCGGTACAGCCACCGATAAGTACCATCGGTTTTTGTGACTGCTCGGTTGTCACCTGAATTGCTGTCTGACGCAGGGCTTTATAGCCGCCGCGGATCAGTGGGTAGTCGACACCCGCTTCTTTAAGCCAGGCCTGTGAGATGTGCGAACGCTGGCCACCGCGCGCGCAGCAGAGATAGCCCTCAGGATGGGCAAGGCTGGCTTCCCGCCAGGCGTTGATCCGTGACTCACGCGTGGTGCCGTTCACCAGACTATGGCCGAGAGCCAGTGCAGCTTCGGGGCCCTGGCGTTTATAGCAAGTGCCGACGGCGGCGCGTTCATCATCATTCATTAAAGGCAGGTTGATTGCCGCAGGCATCGCACCCTGTGTAAATTCGATCGGCGCGCGAACGTCGATTAAAGGGGTATCAGACGCGAGGATCGCGCGATAGTCCGTTCCATCGTTCATGGTTTTTCCAGAAGAAAACTAAGCTGCAATGGGCGGGAATTGTACGCCGGGGAAGGGGAAGGTCAACTCCCCGGCGCAGGTGTGTTACTTAAGCTTAGTTTGTGCCCAGACCATACCGCTCGCGTATTCCGGCGGCAGGAGAGGGATCAGTGCTTCCAGGGTGGCGCTCAGACGGCCGGTGTCGCTGTCGTTCAGGTTCAGGTGACCGACCTTACGACCCGAGCGAACCTCTTTGTCATACCAGTGCAGGTGTACCAGCGGCAGCTTAAGCCAGTCGTAGTTCAGATCGGTTCCAATCAGGTTGATCATCACTGACGGGCTATTCACCACCGGCTGCGGCAGAGGCAGGTCAGTGATGGCGCGCAGGTGCAGTTCGAACTGACTGATGGACGCGCCATTTTGCGTCCAGTGGCCGCTGTTGTGCACGCGCGGCGCAAGCTCGTTGATCAGCAGACCGGACGGTGTGACAAAGCACTCCATCGCCATTATGCCGACGTAGCCCAGTTCGTGCATGATGGCAGACAGCATGTCTTCCGCCTGTGCCTGTTGTTCCGCATTGGCCTGCGGAAACGCCACGCTGGTGCGCAGAATACCGTCCTGATGCAGGTTATGCGTCAGCGGATAAAACACAGTGCGGCCATCATGACCACGCGCACCAACCAGCGACACTTCGCCGCTAAAGTTAATGCCCTGCTCAACGATACACTCACCGTAGCAATCATCCGGTAGCTCAGCCGTTTCGTGCGCCCGCAAACGCCATTGTCCACGACCATCGTAACCGCCCACGCGGCGCTTCACGATGGCCAGTTCGCCCAGCATCGCGAAAACATCATTCCACTCGCTTTTATCCGACAGGAGCTGCCACGGTGCGGTCGGCAGACCGAGCTTGTCGAACAGCTGCTTTTGTGTCAGGCGGTCGGCAATAATCGGGAAAACATCGCGGTTAACAAAGGCGTTATGACGCGCCAGCTCGCGAGTCAGCGCCGTTTCCGGCCAGCGTTCGATCTCGGCGGTGATCACGCTCTGGTGGAACGGTACCGCTTCAGGTTCAGCATCCAGCCCGACGGGCCAGACGGAAATACCCAGCGGTTCACCCGCCTGGCGCAGCATACGGCCCAACTGACCGTTACCGAGGACGC
This sequence comes from Enterobacter sp. P82, assembly GCF_037053385.1. Lineage (NCBI taxonomy): Bacteria > Pseudomonadati > Pseudomonadota > Gammaproteobacteria > Enterobacterales > Enterobacteriaceae > Enterobacter > Enterobacter sp. P82. The sequence continues at coordinate 2,440,001 of NZ_JBALHX010000001.1, read as the reverse complement.
AAACCTGCTTCATGCCGCACCCCGTGGGTCCGGATTGTCCAGCACCTCGTCGGTCTGTGCTTTACGCCAGTCAGCCAGACGCTGATGTAAGTCTTTATCATGTGTCGCCAGGATCTGCGCGGCCAGCAGGGCAGCATTTGCAGCACCCGCTTTACCAATCGCCAGCGTGCCGACCGGAATACCCCGCGGCATCTGCACGATAGAATAGAGACTATCGACACCGCTCAACGCAGCGCTTTGTACCGGTACGCCCAGAACGGGTACCAGCGTTTTAGCGGCAATCATGCCTGGCAGATGTGCTGCGCCGCCCGCACCGGCAATGATCACCTCATAACCGTTCTCTTCAGCGCCTTCGGCGAAGCTGAACAGTTTGTCCGGTGTACGGTGTGCGGAAACCACTTCAACGTGGTGCGGAACATTCAGGATTTCAAAGATTTCGGCGGCGAACTGCATGGTAGCCCAGTCGCTTTTGGACCCCATCACGATGGCGACACGCGCCGGATTATTGCGGGAAGACATGCGTCTTAAAACTCCTGTGGTGCGAAACACACTGCTTTCGAGGGCACAGAGAATAGCATGTAATACGGGGAAGGAAAACGGTTGCGCGGTTAAAACTTGAGCCGTTGTTACCGCCAGAACATAACAAAACAGACCGCAATCTGGCGGTCTGTTTTCGTCAATCAGGTGTGGTTATTTAGTCAGTTCTGCGGTCATGTACACGCGGTTATTGACCTGTGCGCTGGTGATTTTATAAGACGCACCTTGTTCAGCAGCCTGAGCGGCGATTTTCGCTTCTGCGCGGTCGAGGGTAGAAGCACTCGCGCTGACGCTCTGAGCGAAAGAACCAAAAGAGAGCATAGAAAGAGCGGCAACTGCAACGAAAGTTTTGATAGATTTCATGGTCGTATTCCTGAAGTAATTTATCTGGGATAGGGCACGTTGCCCTGATGTGATAAATAATAGGCTGACCATGGGCTGATTAAAATCGGAACAATTTGCCAATGTTATTCAAAAAAATAGAATGATTTTTGAGAGGTTAAAACGAAAAAGCGATCAGCTCTACACTCTCTGGTGTGACTTTGACCATGGACCCTTCACTGTGCCAGGCACCCAGTACGACACGGTTAGCCGGTTCGCTGTTGGCGATCAGGGAATGTACATCGGGGCGATGAGTATGACCGTGGATCAGCCACTGGACGCGATGCTTCTCCATCACGTTGACCACTGCCTGCGGGTTAACGTCCATGATGGTCATGGATTTGCTGCTGTTGGCGGCTTTACTGCCCGCGCGCATTCTGGCTGCGATACGGTTGCGGATAAACAGCGGCAGGGCCAGGAACACTTTTTGGATCCACGGGGTGTGGACTTTCGCGCGAAATGCCTGATAACCGGTATCGTCGGTGCAGAGCGTATCGCCATGCATGATCAGGATCTTTCGGCCATAGAGATCAAGCACCTGTTCTTCCGGCAGCAGTTGCATACCGCTTTCGCGGGCGTAGCGCTTGCCGAGCAGGAAATCACGGTTGCCATGGATGAAGTAGCAGGGAACGCCGGAATCCACCAGCGATTTAATGGCTGCAGCCATTTCCCGGTGCAGCGGGTTAGGGTCGTCGTCGCCAATCCAGGCTTCGAACAGGTCGCCCAGAATGTACAGCGCGTCGGCGCTTTTCGCTTCACCGCGTAAAAAACGCAGAAAACCGGCGGTGATCGCCGGTTCTTCTGTTTGCAGATGCAAATCCGCAATAAAGAGTGTCGCCACCAATTACTCGCTGACGGTCACGCTGGTAATCACTACGTCTTCTTTAGGAACGTCCTGGTGCATGCCGCTGCGGCCAGTAGAGACGGCTTTGATCTTATCAACCACGTCCATACCTTCAACCACTTCTGCGAATACGCAGTAGCCCCAACCCTGCAGGCTTTCGCCGGAGAAGTTCAGGAAGTCGTTGTCAGCCACGTTGATGAAGAACTGAGCAGTCGCAGAGTGAGGCGCCTGAGTACGGGCCATCGCCAGCGTACCACGGGTGTTTTTCAGACCGTTGTTCGCTTCGTTTTTGATCGCTTCTTTGGTCTCTTTCTGGTGCATGCCAGGTTCGAAACCGCCGCCCTGGATCATAAAACCGTTGATCACGCGGTGGAAAATGGTGTTGTTGTAGAAACCTTCGCGGCAGTAGTCCAGGAAGTTTTTAACTGTTTCAGGCGCTTTGTCATCAAAGGTTTTGATTACGATATCGCCATGATTAGTGTGGAAAGTAACCATTTTTGCATCCTGTTCCGTTATTGTGGTGCGTCAACCCGTGTTCGGGTCACATATAGGGGCTTGTTATAGCATAACCACAGGACGCGATCACCTTGCATTGTGTGCTGATCCTATTCCGAATTATGGGTATTATAGGGAACAAACAACCCACACACGTGTTTACATGGAATCTTCGATGTTAAAAATCTTTAATACAATGACGCGCCAAAAAGAGGAATTTAAACCTATCCATGCCGGGGAAGTCGGCATGTACGTGTGTGGTATTACGGTTTACGATCTCTGTCATATTGGCCATGGGCGTACCTTTGTCGCCTTCGACGTTGTTTCACGTTACCTGCGTTTTCTGGGGTACAACCTGAAGTACGTGCGCAACATCACCGATATTGACGACAAAATCATTAAACGCGCTAATGAAAATGGCGAGAGCTTTGTGGCGCTGGTGGACCGCATGATCGTTGAAATGCACAAAGACTTTGATGCATTAAATATTCAGCGCCCGGACAGTGAGCCACGTGCGACCCACCATATTCACGAAATTATTGAAATCACCGAAAAGCTGATCGCACGCGGTCATGCCTACGTTGCGGATAACGGCGACGTGATGTTCTCCGTGCCGACGGACCCAACCTACGGCGCGCTTTCCCGTCAGGATCTGGATCAGCTTCAGGCCGGTGCCCGCGTTGACGTCGTTGACGTGAAGCGCAACCCGATGGACTTCGTGCTGTGGAAGATGTCCAAAGAGGGTGAACCGAGCTGGTCATCTCCGTGGGGCGAAGGGCGTCCTGGCTGGCACATTGAATGTTCGGCGATGAACTGCAAACAGCTGGGCAACCATTTCGATATTCACGGCGGTGGCTCGGATCTGATGTTCCCGCACCATGAAAACGAAATTGCACAATCTACCTGTGCACATGGCGGCGAGTACGTTAATTACTGGATGCACTCCGGGATGGTGATGGTTGACCGCGAGAAGATGTCTAAATCGCTGGGTAACTTCTTCACCGTGCGCGACGTGCTGAAGTATTACGACGCGGAAACCGTGCGTTACTTCCTGATGTCCGGCCACTATCGCAGCCAGCTGAACTACAGCGAAGAGAACCTGAAGCAGGCGCGCTCGGCGCTGGAGCGTCTGTACACCGCGCTGCGCGGTACCGACAGGTCTGTTCCTGCTGCGGGCGGCGAAGCGTTCGAAGCGCGCTTCATTGAGGTGATGAACGACGACTTCAATACGCCAGAAGCGTACTCCGTGCTGTTCGACATGGCGCGTGAAGTGAACCGCCTGAAGTCAGAGGATATGGCGGCAGCGAATGCGCTGGCGTCCCATCTGCGTAAGCTCTCTTCCGTTCTCGGCCTGCTGGAGCAGGAGCCGGACGTATTCCTGCAAAGCGGTGCGCAGGCGGACGATGGTGAAGTGGCGGAAATTGAAGCCTTGATCAAAGCGCGTCTGGAAGCGCGTCAGTCGAAAGACTGGGCGGCGGCAGATGCGGCACGTAATCGTCTGACCGAGATGGGTATCATTCTGGAAGACGGTCCTCAGGGAACCACCTGGCGCCGTAAGTAATCTTCCCCTCACCCTAACCCTCTCCCGCAGGGAGAGGGAATTGTCAGGTTTGCTCCCTCTCCCCGTGGGAGAGGGCCGGGGTGAGGGCATCAGCGCGCACGTCGTCTCCACCACAACATCCCCATCAGCACTACTCCCGGCAGCCACACCCACAGCAGTTCGGAAATGATCACCTGATGCCCGTACGGCGTGGTATAGCGTGACAGCGCGAACGGTGCGACCTTAATCACCTGCCATGGCGCAAAGAAGCGTTCGTCTGACCACGGCCACAGCCAACCAACCCCTTTTCCACCCGTGGTAATGGAATCCAGCAGGCTGTGCGACAGTAATGACACGGTTAAAAACAGCCAGCACCGGGTCAGGCTGGCTCTGAACCATCGTCGACCTATCAGAACGCAGAGTATCGGCACCACAAAGGCAAACAGCAGGGAGTGAGTAAAGCCGCGATGGCCGAAAACATTGCCATAGGCGACGCCGAACTTAAACGCCAGCACGTCGGCGTCCGGCAACATCGCGAGGACAATTCCAGTAAACAGCAGTCGAGGCGGAATAACTCTGGTTCCCAGGCCTAAGCCCAGGCAAAGCGGAACAGCAGCATGCGTAATAACGGTAGGCATTGACATTATCCATGGCAAATCATGGAAATATAGCAGTAATCTCGCGCTAACAGACCTGTGCTAAATTCTGATTTTACGCCGATTCGCGTGCGATAAGCTGCCCGGAGAGGGTAATCCGCTGCGTTTGCAAGTCCGGCTCTTTCAGCTTGCGAATAATCAACCCGGCTGCCTGACGGCCCGTCTCTTCACTGGCGGAGGAGACGTAGGTCAATGACGGTGACGTGAGGTTTACGTGCAGCATATCTTCGAAACCGACCAGCGCGACCTGCTGCGTCAGAAACACGTCTTTACCCACCGTACGCCCGACCTGATGAATCGCTGATATGGAGCCGATCATGGCATCAGGCGAGTGGCAGAGCAGGGCGGTGATGGTGTTGTTTTTTTCCAGTAACTGACGAGTGGCAAAACCTGCTGCCAGCGTGTCATCGCTGCAGGCCGGAGAGTATTCATCGCGCCAGACCAGCCCGTTTTGCGTCATCGCGCTGCGAAAACCGAGCAGGCGCTGCTCGCGAATAAGGCAGCCCTCACGCCCGCCAATGTAGGCGATATTGCGATGGCCGCGCTCGATAAGATAACGCACCGCCAGATTTGCCGCCTGACGGTTATCGCGCATTACCAGGTTGCATTTTTCATCCAGCAGCGACTGAGAGACCGCAACCAACGGCAGTGGGCAATGACGAATGTGTTCCGGCAGGGTGGATGTCCGGGTGTCAGAAGCCAGGTAAATCACACCGGCGACGCCCTGCTGTTTAAACGACAGCAGGCAGCGCTCAAGATGGTCATAGTCATTCTGCGGCTGGCCGAGAAACACCATATACCCCTGTTTTTCCAGCTCCTGGACGATGCTCGCCATCACCTTGATGGAGAAGCTGTCGCTGAAGTCACGGAGGATAAGACCAATAAGATTGGAGGTGTTGGCGCGAAGGTTGGCGGCGGCGACGTTATGAACATAGCCCAGGGTATTGATGGCAGCGTTGACCTTCTCGATCGTTGCCTCTGAGATTTTCCCTTTCTGGCGCAACACCAGCGAGACGGTTGAGACCGAAACGCCCGCGTGCTTTGCGACATCAATAATGCTGACTTTCTTCAAAACCGCTCCCTGAAATTTGCCGATTATCAGCCAGATAAAACACGTCTCCCAGCGTACAGGAGACGTGTCGTTCAGGCATCTTATTATTTGCCGATCATGGTGGACATGGTCTGGGCGATAAACTGTGCTCTGGCACCGAAAATCACCTGAATACCGTTGTCGCCGACGAAGACCACGCCGCGCGCGCCAAGCCCATTCAGGCCGTCTTTATCAACTGCCTCGCTTTTTGCCACTTCCAGACGTAAACGGGTGATACAGGATCCGACGGAGTCGATATTATGCGCCCCGCCCAGCAGGGAGATGATCTCGGTCGCGAGTTCGGAATCTGACTTCTCATCCGCATTGGCTGTCACTTCAGTACGGCCCGGCGTTTTCACATCGAAACGACGGATCACAAAGCGGAACGTGAAGTAGTAAATCAGGCCCATCGGAATGCCGATGATAATGGCATTCAGGAAGTTGGTTTTGTAACCGTTAAATGACGGCAGGATCCCGAATGAGAGATAGTCGATAAAGCCCGCGGAGAACGACTTGGCGATATGCGCATGCAGCAGATACATGGTCATATAAGCCAGGCCCGCCATGATGGCGTTAAAGACGTACAGAATCGGTGCCACGAAGATAAAGGTAAACTCAACCGGCTCGGTGATCCCCGTCAGGAAGCAGGTCAACGCCGCAGAGAACAGAATACCGGCCGCGATTTTCTTATTCTTCGTATGGGCTTCGTGATACATCGCCAGGCACGCCGCAGGCAGCGCGAACAGCATCAGCGGGAATTCACCCTGCATGAACTTACCGGCGTTCTCGTAGGTGTCGCTGCTGAAGGATTTGACCCCTTCTTCCAGCATCTTGAACCAGATGGTTTGGTCGCCGTGGATCACCTGGCCTGCCTGGGTGGTGTAATCCCCAAACGAATACCAGAAAGACGGGTACCAGATATGGTGCAGTCCGAGCGGGATCAGCGCGCGCTCCACCAGACCGAAGATAAAGGTCGACGCCGCCTGATTATCGCCGTTAACGATCACGGAGAGCGCGTCGATACCGGCCTGGATATGTTGCCAGACGTAGGGCAGCAGCAACCCCATCAGGAAAGAGAGGAACGCTGTTGCAATCGCCACGAAGCGCTTACCGGAGAAGAAGCCCAGGAATTCCGGGAGTTGCATGGTGTGGAAGCGGTTATAGCACCAGGCCGCGAGAATACCGCAAATCAGGCCGCCGAAGACGCCCATCTGCAGTGTCGGGATGCCCACCACCATGGCGTATTTCCCGCCCTGTGACGCCATTTCCGGCGTGATGCTCAGTACGGTGCTGATGGTGATATTCGTGACAAACACCGATACCGCCGCAGACAGTGCGGCAATACCGGATTCAGACGCCAGACCGACGGCAGAGCCAATGGCGAACAGCATCGGCAGGTTATCAAAAATAACCCCGCCTGCGTTCATCATCAGCGGCAGGTGGAACTTATCGCCGAAGGCCAGCAACAGGCCCGCAGCGGGAAGCAGTGAAATTGGCAGCATCAAGGCGCGACCAATCATAGACAACTTAGACAGCGATTTAACAAACCCTGATATCAGACTCATGCTGATTTCCCCCGAGTAGCGCTTTTTTTGGCGCTGTTATTGTAAGTAGAACGTTTTAGTAGAACGTTCTACTTATCGTGGGCAAAGTGTGAAAAACGCGCAACTGAATTTTCACTATTCAACAGAGGAAATAGTGATTATTTGAAGTTGATCGATAAATAACCGTGATAGGTGTGAGGGGATTTTTAACCCTCTCCTGCTGGGAGAGGGTTAGGGGAGGGCATCAAACGGCTCAGGCCGTAACGGTCACGCTCTGTCCTTCGAAGCTTACGGTTTGGCCCGCGACAATCTTGCAGCGTTTGCGGGTTTCTACCACACCGTCGACTTTTACTCGCCCGTCGGCGATCACGATTTTCGCCTGCGCACCGCTTTCGCTCCAGCCTTCCAGCTTCAGCAGATCGCACAGCTCAACGTGTGGGTGTTTTCCTAATGAAAATGTCGCCATCTTACGCGTCCTCTACGTCATGGTACTCTTCGCACGCCTGCAAAGTATTCTGAATCAATGTGGCGACGGTCATCGGGCCTACGCCGCCCGGTACCGGGGTGATGTAAGAGGCACGTGCCGCAGCATCTTCATACACTACGTCACCGACGACTTTGCCGTTTTCCAGACGGTTAATTCCGACGTCCACGACAATCGCACCCTCTTTAATCCATTCACCTGGAATAAAGCCCGGTTTCCCGACGGCAACGATCAGCAGATCGGCGTTCTCTACGTGGTGACGCAGATTTTTGGTGAAACGGTGGGTGACGGTAGTGGTGCAGCCGGCCAGCAGCAGTTCCATGCTCATCGGGCGGCCCACAATGTTGGAGGCACCAATGACCACGGCGTTCAGACCGTAGGTGTCAATGTTATAACGCTCCAGCAGCGTCACGATACCGCGTGGCGTACATGGACGCAGACGCGGTGCACGCTGGCACAGGCGGCCAACGTTGTACGGATGGAAACCGTCAACGTCTTTATCCGGTGCGATACGCTCCAGCACCTTCACGTTGTCGATGCCTGCTGGCAGCGGCAACTGAACCAGAATTCCGTCGATCTCTTTATCGGCATTCAGAGTGTCAATAAGTTCCAGCAGTTCTGCTTCGCTGGTGGTTTCTGGCAAATCGTAAGAGCGGGAGACGAAGCCCACCTCTTCACACGCTTTGCGTTTGCTGCCGACATAAATTTGTGATGCCGGGTTGCTACCAACCAGCACAACGGCCAGCCCAGGGGCGCGTTTTCCGGCGGCTTTACGCGCCTTCACTTTTTCCGCAACCTCAGAGCGCACCTGCTGCGCAATCGTTTTACCGTCAATAATCTTTGCTGCCATCAGAGAGAAGATTCCGTCTGTAACGTTTGAAAGGGGGGATTGCCTGTATTTTGTCAGAAGCGAGCGCTGCTGTCAGTCACCCTTTGCGAGTTTTCATCAGTAGGACGTAAAAACCCTTCCAGGTGGATGGTCAATTTCTTAGGCGGGATTAGGATGTGACCTGGAGAAATGGCAGCGTTTTGACATATTTAAAAAATGATTCCTGAGCTACTTTGTCTCCTCCGAAATAAGTTTTCAATTCATCAATTGAACGTATTTCTTATTCCCGATTATTCGCGGGAAGGGTTATTTACATTTTAAAGGAATAGACATGAAACTCAGCAACATTGCTTCTTCTGTTATTGCAACTCTGGCCCTGGTCGCGGGTGCCGCTCATGCAGATCCGGTTTCCGTAAATGGCGGTACTGTGCATTTTAAAGGTGAACTGGTTAATGCTGCATGTTCAGTAAATACCGATTCTTCCGAGCAGACGGTTAATCTCGGTCAGTACCGTACCGCGAAATTCACTAAAGTGGGCGACACTACCTCTAATATCCCATTCAACATTGAACTGAACGATTGCGATCCACTGGTAGCAAAAACCGCTGCTGTTGCGTTCACCGGTCAGATTGATGCAACTGACAAAACCCTGCTGGCAGTGACTTCCGGTAACAATGACAACACCGCGAAAGGCGTGGGTATCGAGATCCTCGACAGCAAATCCAGCGTTCTGACCCCAGACGGTGCAACCTTCTCTGCTGCGCAGAACCTGATCGAAGGAACGAACACCCTGCAATTCACCGCGCGTTATAAATCAACGGCTGCGACCACCGAGCCAGGCCAGGCAAACGCTGACGCCACCTTCGTTATGAAATACGAATAATTCGTACAGGGATGTCCAGGCCTCAGGGACGAGGCCGTCATACGCTAATGCCAGGAACGAAGGATGACAAAAACGGGAGCACTACTGCTTTTAACCCTTGCGATGGCTAACCAGGCAACGGCACATACTGTGGTGATCGAAGGCGGGAAAGTTCACCTCAGAGGTGAGCTGGTGAACGGCGGCTGCGCCGTGGCGCCCGACAGCCAGAATATGCGCATCGACATGGGACAGTATCGAACCAATTCATTTGCCGGAGTGGGCAGTTTTTCCACGGTGAATGTGCCCTTCACTGTGCGGCTATTGGATTGCAGCGTTGATGTCTCGCGCACCGTGGGGATCCAGTTTCAGGGTGTCACGCCCGCAGAAGATCCGCAGGTTTTTCTGGCGACATCGCGGCCAGGTGAAACACCTGTTAGCAGCGGTGTGGGGCTGGCGCTCTTTGACGAACAACAACGTCAGATTATCCCAAATGCGACGGCCGTCAGCTGGTTGCCGGTAAATACCAGTGAACTCGCGTTTCATTTTAGCGCCCGCTATCGGGCTATTTCCGAACATCTCATGCCAGGCAATATTCAGTCGGATGTCTGGTTTACGTTGATTTATCCATAACACCTGCGAACACATTATTAAAGGTACGGTTGTGATGAATACCCGAATTAAACCAGGACTTTTTTTATCGTTTATTTTGATGATGGTTTCTGCTTGCGCGAATGCTTCCGGCGGTATTGCGCTGGGGGCCACGCGCGTTATTTATCCGGCAGATGCGAAGCAAACGTCGCTGGCGATCACTAACAGCAACAAACAAGAACGCTATTTAATCAACGCATGGATCGAAAATGCGAACGGGCAAAAAGAAAAAACCTTTGCCGTCACTCCGCCCCTGTTTGTCAGCGAGCCAGACAGCGAAAACACGCTGCGTATTATTTACGCCGGACCGACGCTGCCCGCCGACCGTGAATCGCTCTTTTACATGAACGTGAAAGCGATCCCGTCAGTGAACAAAGCGAAAACGGAAAACAATAACGTGCTGCAGCTGGCGATCCTTTCGCGTATCAAACTGTTTGTACGCCCGAACAATCTGGCGATGCAGCCGGAAGAGGCGCTCTCCCAGCTGCGTTTTGAGCGTACTGGCAACCACCTCAAAGTCAGCAACGCGTCTCCGTATTACATCACCCTGGTCAACATGAAGCTGGGGGGTAAGGCGCTGGATAACCTGATGGTTGCGCCTAAAAACTCGGCACAACAGGTACTGCCAGCCGGTGCGAGCGGCACGCTCTCCTGGCAGAGCGTAAATGACTACGGTGCCATTACACCGGCGCGTAGCGTCAACCTGTGAGCAGAGTCAGGGCGATGAAAAATCATCAGGGACGTTACTGCCCGGTTGCACTGGCGCTGATGGCCGCGCTCTGGCCGCAGGCTGGCTGGAGCGAAAGCTACTTCAACCCGGCCTTCTTGTCCGACGATACCGCCAGCGTGGCGGATTTGTCGCGTTTTGAACAAGGTCACCAGCAGGCACCCGGCGTTTATCGCGTGGATATCTGGCGTAACGATGAGTTTATCGGCACCCAGGACGTGCGTTTTGAGCAAGCCGAAAACACCCCGCCGGTGGCGGGCGGTTTATCGCCGTGCATCACGCGCGCGATGCTCGATCGCTTTGGTGTCAATGTTGCGGCATTTCCTGAACTGGCAAATGTACAGGGCGATACCTGCGTTCCGCTGACCACGGCCATCCCCGGCAGCGAGACGGCATTTAACTTTGCTTCTCAGCGTCTGAACGTCAGCCTGCCGCAGGTGGCGTTGCAGAACAGTGCCCGTGGCTACATTCCGCCTGAACAGTGGGATGAAGGCATTCCCGCCGCCCTGTTGAACTACAGTTTCACCGGTAACCGGGGCAGTGAGGACGACAGTTATTACCTGAACCTGCAGAGCGGGTTGAACTATGGCGCCTGGCGTTTACGTAACAATGGCGCATGGCGTTACACACAGAATAACGGGCAGCGGCACAGCGAGTGGCAGAATATCGGCACCTGGGCGCAACGCACCGTCATTCCGCTTAAAAGTGAACTGGTGCTGGGTGACAGTAATACCGGCAATGATGTCTTCGACAGTGTCGGTTTTCGCGGTGGACGGCTCTTTTCATCTGACAGCATGTACCCTGATAGCCTGCAGGGTTATGCACCTACCGTACGCGGAATTGCCCGGACGCCCGCCAAAGTTGTGGTTCGTCAGAACGGCTATGTTATCTATCAAAGCTATGTCCAGCCCGGCGCGTTCGCCATTACCGATCTCAACCCGACCTCCTCAAGCGGTGACCTGGAAGTGACGGTCGAAGAGAAAGATGGTACCCAGCAGCGCTACACCGTGCCGTACTCCACTGTACCGCTCCTGCAGCGTGAAGGACGCTGGAAATATGACCTTGTGGCGGGGGATTACCGCAGCGGTAACAGCGATCAGGATACGCCATTCTTTACTCAGGGAACCCTGATTACCGGTCTTGCCAATGGTTACACGCTGTACGGTGGTACCCAGCTGGCATCTCGTTATACCGCGGTGGCTATCGGGGCCGGAAAAAACCTCGGTGACTGGGGCGCGGTCTCGCTCGATATTACTCACGCCCGCAGCCAGCTCGCGGACGACAGCAAACATGAAGGACAGTCTCTGCGCTTCCTCTACGCGAAATCACTCAACGGTTTCGGCACCAACTTCCAGCTGCTGGGTTACCGCTACTCCACAAAAGGGTTTTACACCCTGGACGATGTGGCCTGGCGCTCAATGGAAGGTTATCAGTATGCCGATAACCAGGATGAAGATGGCGTCCCGGACGTGCAGAGTTATCACAACCTGACATGGAATAAAAAAGGGCGCTTCCAGCTCAATATTTCTCAGTCGCTGGGTGACTATGGATCGGTCTATATCTCCGGCAGCGAGCAGAGCTACTGGGGAACCGATGAGACAAACCTCTGGTATCAACTGGGGTATGCGGGAGGCGTGAAGGGGATCAACTACTCCGTCTCCTGGTCGTGGAACAAATCCGTCGGGATAGAAGGTACCGACCGGATCGCATCGTTTAACGTCTCCGTACCGTTCAGCCTCTTTACCCGTCAGGGGTATCGCCGGGATAGCGCGATTGACCGCGCCTATGCCACGGCATCCGCCAGCCGAAACAGCGATGGCGATACGAGCTGGCAAACTGGCGTCAGCGGTACGCTGCTGGAGGATCGCAACTTGAACTACAGTGTGACCCAGGGACACACCAGCAATAATGGCTCAAGCGGTAGCGCCAGTGCCAACTGGCAGGCGACTTACGGCACGTTGGCCGCGGGTTATAACTACTCACGCGATCAGCACGATCTCAACTGGCAGCTCTCCGGTGGTGTGGTCGGTCATGCCGACGGGGTGACCTTCAGTCAGCCACTGGGCGACACCAACGTGCTGATCAAAGCGCCGGGAGCATCGGGCGTCAGTGTGGAAAACCAAACCGGCGTGAAAACCGACTGGCGAGGCTATGCGGTTATGCCGTATGCCACCGTCTATCGCTACAACCGCGTGGCGCTGGATACCAACACCATGAGCAACAACACCGATATCGAAAACAACGTGAGCAGCGTGGTGCCAACCAAAGGCGCGCTGGTTCGCGCCAGCTTTGATACGCGTATCGGTGTGCGTGCCCTGCTGACGGTGACGCGCGGTAACCAGCCCGTGCCGTTCGGTGCCGTGGTGCGCGAAACCCAGAGTGGCGTTACCAGTATGGTGGGGGATGACGGGCAGATCTACCTGAGTGGGCTGCCGCTGGAAGGTGAACTGCTTATCCAGTGGGGCGACGGGGCGCAGTCCCAGTGCCGTGCACCTTACAGCTTACCTGAAAAGAGCCTGCAACAAGCGATCACACTTAAGGGGATCAGCTGTGATTAAAACCCAAATCTTTGCCCTGTCGTTTCTGGCGTTACTGCCCGCGACAAACGCATTAGCGACCGTGTGCGTCAATGAAAAAGGTGTACCGACGGAAGTGCATTACGACCTGACGGATAAATTTAATAGTTCGAATAACCAGGTCGGGCAGGTCGTGACGCTCAGCGAGAAATCACAGTGGGTAGGGGTGAATGCCGTCTGCCCAAAGGGCACGACCGGTAATACCACCAAACGTAGCTATGTGACAGATTACCCGATCACCGGGACCAGCGATGGCTACCAGTATCTGAAGCTTAATGACTATCTGGACGGGGCGATGAAAATCACGGACAGCTTTGCTGGCGCGTTTTATCCACCCAAAAACTATATCCAGATGGGGAGTCATCCGAACGTTTCAAAAAACAAACCGTTTGGTGTGCAGGATTCCAGCCTTATTTTCCGCCTTAAAGTGACGCGACGCTTTATCAATATGGTGGTGATCCCACGTGCCACCATGTTCCGTGTTTACGTCACCACCACGTCCTCCGATCCGTTAACCACGCCTGTCTACACCATCAGCTACAGCGGAACTATTCAGGTGCCGCAGAGCTGCGCCATCAATGCCGGTAATGTGGTTGAGTTTGATTTCGGCGACATTGGCGCCTCTTTGTTCAGCAAAGCGGGTGTGGGTAACAAGCCGGAGGGCGTCTCATCGCAAAGCAAAACCATCGCGATTAAATGCACCAACGTGGAGGCGAACGCCATGCTGACGATGCGTGTCGAGGCTGAAAAGGTCTCCGATAATGTACTGGTGTCCGATAACCCGGATGTGGGCTTCATCATTGCCAACGAGAGCGGTGCGCCGCTCACGCCCAACAACCTGACGAGTAAAATTCCGTTCCGCCTCGACGACAGTGCGCAGGCGCAGGTAGGGATCCGGGTCTGGCCGGTGAGCGTGACGGGCAACAAGCCAGCGGAAGGGCGCTTTACCTCGCGCGGATATTTGCGTGTGGATTACGACTAAGGAGCCGATATGCGAAACGGGATCCGTTTTATTACCGTGGCGCTCTTTGCGCTTTGCACACAAGCTCAGGCGGAAACCGCGTTGGGCGAAATTAACATTCGACTCTACGGCAATATTGTCGATTTCACCTGTGTAGCAGAGGGGAGCGATAGCGACAAGACCGTCACGTTAGGCACCTGGCCGACTAAACAGCTGAGCTCCACCGGGAGCCGCACGCAGCCCATGCCGTTTACGCTGAAGCTGACTGGCTGTCCGCCGGGCGCTGCGTCGATCACGTTTTCAGGCAAAGCTGACGGAAGTAATAACGGGTTGCTGGCGTTGAATGACGCCAGTACAGCAAGTCATGTCGCCGTTGAGATCAGGGATGCGGATAAAACGCGTCTGCCGCTTCAACAGGCCAGCCAGCCAGTCACGGTTGATGCGCAGGGGAATGCAATTCTGTCGTTTTATGCCAATTATATTGCCACTGCCGATAACCCTCAGCCCGGACAGGCTGACGCTGATGCTACTTTCATGATTAACTATAATTAGCACTGACCGCACTCCCTGCAGCTCAGATAAGCTGCAGGGAGTGAATTCAGGTTATAGCAGTTCGTGCGCTTTGGCGTAATCAATTAATTCCACGATACTTTGCACACCCAGCTTGGAATAAATGTTGGATTTGTGCGCACTAATGGTTTTGTTACTCAATAGTAACTGTTCAGCTATTTCCTTATTGGATAATCCATTCGCCAGATAACGTAATACCGTGACTTCACGATTCGATAATGGCATATCCACTGCGATCCCTTTCCCTGAACCCTGGTGATTTATAAAATTCAGCGTTTCCGACGGGAAAAAAGAATAGCCCATCAGGATCATATCTACGGCATTGTAGATCTCACCCAGGTCTTTTCGTTTACTGACAAAGCCATTTGCCCCGGCTCGAATGGCACGGCCTGAGTAAAACAACTCTGATTTCGACGAGAGGAACAGAATCTTAATGTTTTTATTTAAGTTTCTGATTCTCTTTAGTAAAGCGAAAGCATCTGTACTGGTGAGTTCGATGTCAAGGATCACCATATCAATAGGGTGATTACGGATACAGTCAAGGACTTCATGGCTGTCGCCAGACTTGAGCTTGACGGTGATGTTTTTATTTTTCTGTAGCAGGACTTCTATCGACATTCTGACAATAGGGTGTTCGTCCATAATGATAACGGATGCCGGTTTCATTTTTAATGCCTCAGATTGTTAAAAGCGTTATGTAGAGTTTTGTAAAACTCACGAAATGCCGGAAGGATATAATGTGCAGATCCCTATACCGAAGTATTTCCCTGGAAAGAGCGAAAGCATCCTTGTTTACGTAATGAAAAGAACTATGCCTCAGCGCGGTCATCTCATTTGGCTGGTGTTGGCAAAAAGGTTTTTCTTATTCAGATTTGGTACGCATCTTATTATACAGGGTAAGTTTTTTCCGAAAACCCTGTAAATTAATATCCGGGTATTAGTTTGTATTATCTTCTGGATCTGAATAGCTAATTTTTTAAAATTAGCGGAAATGTCCTGTTATCCCATTTACCGCATATTTTCGTCTTTATGTAATAACAAAAAATAACAGATATCTCTGTATGTTGATTAATTGTTAACAAAAACACGCCTTTTTTAAAGGGGCGAACTCGCTGTGGAGAGGTTAAAAATTACCCTCACAGGCCGTCAGACCTTCATCTGAAAGTTCTTACGTTGACCCGGATAATGGCGTCATCTGCACAGGAGAACATGCTGACTGCTTCACTTTTTACTCCGGGAAGGTGTCGCTAAGTTGTTTGTTTTTACATCATTATCATCTTATTAACGCCTTCTGCATTCACTTAACGGATGGAGGAAAGTTCTGCTGTTTCCTCAATTTGTGGTATTTCACAAGGTTCACGCCCATAAATTAGGAATAGTTATAATTTCGATTTTATTGTTAATAATTAACATTTTTGCAACGCAAGTGGTAAGTAAATTCCTAAACCGCTTTAGGAAATAAGGGGTTATGACGTGAGCGAAAACGTGCAGTCTGAGAGGTTATTAAGAAGATGCAGCAATTCCTGGCGATGGCTTAGCCCTAGTTTCAGCAGGATGCAGCTGAGACGATAGATAATGCGGCTATAGGGACGATTTTGCATATGGGCAATCTGACGTAATGTCTTGCCCCGGGAAAGTTCCTGCAGGATGGGCCATTCATTGCGCGAGAACCAGTCTTTCCCGGTCCCCTGCGGGGGACGAGTATCCAGCAGGCTGTGCTGGAGCGCTGCGGCGTTCAGCTGACGTTCGAGCACATGAAAGGGACCTGCCGCTTTGCAGAAGAGGCGGGTGTCATAATTATCGGCCCGGACCAACAGCCAGGGGGTAAGGAAAGGAGGAAACAGGCTATGCCGTCTCAACTGATCCAGTTTCTCCAGAAGCCCCGTGGACCGGCTTTCAATATCAACGACCAGACGGGCTGATGGCCACTGCGTCTGAGCGACAAGGGCGTCGTCCAGCGTGGCGTAGTCGCAGCAGCTACTCAGGGGAAACTGCCCGTTGAGAAAACCGGTGCGCAGGAAATGATCCTCCGTCACCAGAAGGATAAACGGGGCGTCTGTTTTGCGGGGCTGGCTGATGGACTGGCTCAAAAATTCGAGTCGGTCGAAAAAAGGGGGAGCAAAAGGCGAGTGCGTAAATCCCAATGCATCACTTCCTGTACGCCGCCGCCTGTAACGGCGCACTGTCATTCGCATGGTCTCCCTCCTGGAAATGGCTTTTTAATCCTCCGGCCATGTCCAGGACGGCCAGTAATATCCCTGGCCGAGTTCTGCGCCCGCCTGCAGTGCCCAGGTACGATCGCGCTCAGTTTCAATCCCTTCGATAAGAACTTTCCCGGCAAGCTGAAAGCAAAGTGAAACCAGTTGCCCCAGCGCAGGGGTAGCGCGTAAGCGCCAGAAAGCTTCTTTATCAATTTTGATGCCGCTTAACGGTAGGCGACAGGATATAAACGACGAAATTAATACTTCATCAACATCATCCAGCCAGATGCTATGCCCCTGCCTTCTGAGTTGCTGCAGGTTCTGGATGACGCTCTGTTTCCGCGTAACAGACAGCGCCAAAAAATCCGCGAGGTCGACGATCTCAATATTCAGCGGAGCCCCACTCAGCCGGATAAGTCGCTGAAAAGATTCTGACTCTGTCAGGACGGTTATCGGCAGATTAATAAAAAGGTTATGACAGTGCGGTGTATTTTTTAATGCGACAAGCTGCGCTTCAAGCAGGGTTATCGACTCTTCTGCAGACTGGCGGCGGAAAAACGCCTCACTGTGCCGCGTTTCGGACATGATGCTAAGCACCTCAGCGCCAATCTGACGCGAAGAGGTGAGGGCGACAATGGGCTCAAGTTTAATGCCGACGATGTCCTGAGAAAGGGCCTGTAACTGGGGGGGCGTATAGATCAGGTTTTGCGCTGTCACTCCATTATCCTGTTGTCTGTCAGCCTCCAGGCGGCCGGGATACCTCTTACTAGTGTGACGAGGTGACGTTCAGGAAAACAGCAGGCGTTACTTAAATGCCACTAAGCCTTTTCGCAGCGCATAATTTTACGGTGAAACTGATGATAATGTTGAAAAAACAGGCGTATTTACAACCGGCCAGGCGTAATTGGACATGAAAACGGAAAAGGCATTGACTCACCTGACATTGACCGTATAATTCTTCGCGTTTCACCACCGCGAAGTTCACTCTTCTCAGTGCGCCCTTAGCTCAGTTGGATAGAGCAACGGCCTTCTAAGCCGTAGGTCGTAGGTTCGAATCCTACAGGGCGTGCCATTTCATCTCAACATGCGTCTTTATTCATCGACATAACCCACGCTATGAAAGTTCTCAGCGGTGCAGGTAGATGTTTTCGACTCGGGTAGTAAACACAGAAATTATCAGCGGGATAGGCATAATCGGGTAGCAAACGGACAAGTTTGTTTTCGCTAATTTTATCTTTAACCAGATTCTCATAAACAAACGCAATACCTAACCCATATTCAGCAGCCTGAATCATTGCCGCATCTGAATCTACAACCAGATCGCCATTAACAGACACGTCCATTTTTTCCCCTTGTGAATCTATAAACTCCCATTGGTATCGTTGTCCATCAGGAAAGCAGCGATTTATACACCTGAATTTTATAAGATCTTTTGGTGAGTCAGGCTGTCCTGATTTTTCCACAAAATGGGGGCTGGCAACGGGAATAAGAGACATCTTGCCTCCAAATGGGATTGCAACCATATCTTTAGGAACATCTTGTGTATAACGTACTCCGGCATCGAAACCTGAATCTATAATATTTATTTTTCTGTCAGTGGTGAATAACTCTAAATTAATACCCGGGTAATCATTTTTGAACTTAACGAAGTGGCTTTGAAAAAAGAGATCAAGCACGATTCGGGGTAAGTTGATTCTGATGACGCCTTCTGGGTTATCTTTGTGGTCATTAAGATTATCAATGACGCGCCTGTAGTCATTCAGGACTGGCGTCACGTCATTAAGAAATGTTTTGCCGACAGCGGTTAAAGACAAGCTTCTGGTGGAGCGATTTAAAAGCCTAACACCCAGTTTTTCTTCAAGATTATTTATAGCGACCGTTAATGTCGGCGCTGAAAGATTTAATTCTTTTGCGGCTTTACGAAAGCTCCCATGTTTTACAATAAGAAGTAATATTTCTATGTGCTGTAATTCTGGCACGTTTTTCATTGTTAGTTTCCATAAAATACTGCATTAAAAATATACTAATTGTTATGCGTGAAAAATGGAAGTATATATTTCCTGTCGTTTATCGAAAGAGGAATATAAGGTGAAAACACGTTATCTTGGGAAAAGTAAATTCCAGGTGTCAGCATTGGGTCTGGGTTGTATGGGGATGAGTTTTGCCTATGGTGGTGCCGAAGAGTCGGAGGCGATCAATACTATTCACGCTGCGGTGGATTTGGGCGTCACCTTCCTTGACTCCGCAGAAGTCTACGGCCCCTTTGATAATGAAGTCCTGGTCGGAAAAGCCATCAAAGGCATTCGCGATAAGGTACAGATTGCGACTAAATTTGGTTTCCGTATTCTTCCTGTCGGGCAGGGGCTTGAGCGTATGGCTGGTGTTGACAGCCGCCCTGAACATATTCGCGAAGCGGTGGAAGGTTCACTTAAACGTCTCAATATCGATACTATCGATCTGCTATATCAGCATCGCGTTGACCCGACAGTACCTGTTGAGGATGTTGTGGGAACAATGGCTGATTTAATCAAGGAAGGGAAAATTCGCCATATCGGGCTTTCAGAGGTGTCAGCCGACACTTTACGCCGGGCCTGCAAAATTTATCCGATTACCGCAGTTCAAACGGAATATTCGCTTTGGACTCGCGAGCCGGAGGAAAGCATTATCAACGCTTGCCGCGAGTTAGGCGTTGGGTTTGTGCCCTATAGTCCGTTGGGACGCGGATTTTTAACCGGGAAAATCACAGACAGTTCCGGTTTTGGCGAGGATGATTTTCGGCGCAACCTGCCTCGCTTCCAGAAAGCAGCGATGCAGAAAAACCAACTGCTGCTTGATCAACTACAGGGCGTCGCTGATAAATACTGTTGCTCCCTGGCACAACTGGCACTGGCGTGGGTGATGAGTAAAGGAGAGGATATTGTTCCCATCCCGGGCGCACGAAAAATAGCACATTTACATGATAATGCGGGTGCGGTCAGTCTGAACCTTTCCGACTCCGATATTAAGGTCATTGACAGTCTCTTCACGCCTGACAATATTCAGGGGCAAAGATATAACCAGAGTGATTTTAATTTAATCGATAAATAACACCTCGCAAAAAATTCTCCTGCTTTTATGGCGGGAGAGTTGCTTAGCCTGTGTATTAAATGTCGCTCTAATAAATAGAAGGCTAATGAGTTTTTCTTCCATTTAGCCTTAAGGTTTTCTTAATTTTTAATCATTCCGCTTTCTTCATCTGGATTTTTATCATTCCAAACCCCGCGATAATGAAATTTTACACTTTTACGCCAAAACTGGATTGATACTAATTATCATTAGCGTTTTTGTATGCTTTAATCCTGTCCCACAAAGCTATGCGTTGTTAATCACGTTGGTCAATTAAGGATATGTTCATGAATTCTCGTCTGCTGTCATGTTTCTCCCTTGCCTTGTTGTCTTCATCCCTTTTCCTTTCTACACAATCAGTTGCGGCAGATAACAACGAAGGTATCGTTGTCTACAACGCGCAGCACGAAAATCTGGTTAAGTCGTGGGTTGATGGTTTTACCAAAGAAACCGGCATTAAAGTGACTCTGCGTAACGGTGATGACAGCGAGCTGGGTAACCAACTGGTTCAGGAAGGCAGCGCATCGCCAGCAGACGTATTCCTGACGGAAAACTCGCCGTCCATGGTTCTGGTGGATAATGCCAACCTGTTTGCACCACTTAATGCAGATACCCTGAAGCAGGTACCAGCAGAATATCGTCCGGCACACGGTCGCTGGATCGGGATTGCTGCCCGCAGCACGGTGTTCGTGTATAACCCAGAAAAACTGACCGAACAGCAGTTGCCAAAATCGCTGATGGATCTGGCGAAACCTGAGTGGAAAGGCCGTTGGGCGGCCTCACCGTCAGGCGCAGATTTCCAGGCCATCGTGAGCGCAATGCTGGCCCTGAAAGGCGAGAAGGCGACTCTGGAATGGCTTAAAGCGATGAAAACCAATTTTGTTGCCTACAAAGGTAACAGCACCGTCATGAAAGCCGTCAATGCCGGTCAGATTGATGGCGGCGTGATTTATCACTACTACCGTTTTGTCGACCAGTCCAAAACGGGTGAAAATAGCAAAAACACCCAGCTCTACTACTTTAAACACCAGGATCCGGGCGCGTTTGTAAGCCTCTCCGGCGGTGGTGTACTCGCATCCAGCAAACACAAAGAGCAAGCACAGGCGTTCATCAAATACATCACGGGTAAAGAAGGCCAGGAAAGCCTGCGTACCAACAATGCCTTTGAATATGCTGTGGGTGTAAATGCTGCCTCTAACCCGAAACTCGTTCCGCTGAAAGATCTCGATGCGCCGAAAGTTGAACCTTCAACGCTCAACAGTAAAAAAGTCATCGAGCTGATGACTCAAGCCGGTCTGCTGTGATCCTGAGAGTAAAGTGAACGTCTTATGTCTGGTCTGAGTCTCGACATCGGTAAAAACAGAGTGCAGGAGCCTGCTCGCAGGCGTCCTGCACTGCCGATGGTTGCGTTAGCTGTCCTGTTTTCATTAATGGCGCTTCTGCCTTTAGGTTTTATCATTGCCATTGGCATTGAGACGGGCTGGGAGACGATTAAGGCGCTGGTGTTCCGCCCGCGTGTTGCTGAGTTGCTCAGCAACACGCTGTGGCTGACAGCGTTAGCGGTTCCGCTTTGTATTGTGACAGGCGTAGCAATCGCCTGGCTCACAGAGCGCACGCAGCTTGCCGGACGAGGGATCTGGTCTGCGCTGGCGGTGGCTCCGCTGGCTATCCCCGCGTTTGTACAAAGTTATGCGTGGGTAAGTGTTGTCCCGTCGATGCATGGACTTTCTGCAGGCGTGTTCCTCTCCGTACTTGCCTACTATCCCTTTATCTATATGCCGGTTGCGGCGGTGCTGCGTCGCCTTGACCCAACGCTGGAAGATGTCGCCGCTTCGCTCGGTACTCCGCCGTGGCGGGTCTTTTTCCGCGTGGTGCTACCACAACTCAAACTCGCGATCTGTGGTGGCGCGCTGCTGGTGGCGTTGCACCTGCTGGCGGAATATGGCCTGTACGTGATGATCCGTTTTGATACCTTCACCACGGCGATTTATGACCAGTTTCAGTCTACCTTCAGCGGTCCTGCCGCAAACATGCTGGCGGGTGTACTGGCCTTGTGCTGTCTGGCTATCTTAGTGCTGGAAGGTGTTACCCGCGGAAAAGCACGCTACGCGCGCATTGGTGCTGGTGCCGCACGTGAACAGAAGCGCTGGCCGCTGAAACCCGCTGCGGCTGCGCTGGGTCAGCTGTTTTTCATCGTGCTGATTGTTCTGGCACTGGGCGTGCCATTAATTGTTCTGTGTCGCTGGATTTGGCTCGGCGGTGTGCAAAACTGGATGAGCGCCGATCTCTGGCACTCACTGCGCCAGACGCTGATGCTTGGTGTGGGTGGTGCTCTGTTGACGACAGCGTGTGTGATCCCCATCGCCTGGCTCGGAATTCGCTACCCCCACCGCGTTTTTCGTCTGCTGGAAGGCTGCATCTACATCACCAGTTCGCTGCCGGGGATTGTTACCGCGCTTGCGCTGGTCACTGTCACCATTCATTACGCCCGTCCCATTTACCAGACGGAAATTACCCTGTTCCTTGCCTATCTGCTGATGTTTATGCCCCGCGCGCTCATTAACCTGCGTGCCGGGATAGCACAGGCACCGGTAGAACTGGAAAACGTGGCGCGCAGTCTTGGCAGTACGCCGGCGAAGGCGCTCTGGAGCGTCACGATGCGGCTGGCTGCGCCGGGTGCGGCAGCGGGGGCTGCACTTGTTTTCCTCGGTGTCAGCAACGAGCTGACTGCGACTCTGCTGCTCTCTCCGCTGGGCACACGCACGCTCTCCACCGGGTTCTGGGCGCTGACCAGCGAGATCGATTATGTGGCTGCTGCCCCTTACGCAATGCTGATGATCCTGATTTCACTCCCGCTGACCGCCATTCTCTATATGCAGTCGAAAAAAATTGCAGGGCTTTGACATGCTTGAATTAACCTCCATTTCTAAAACATTCTCTGATGTGCAGGTGCTCGACAGCTTAAACCTGAGCGTTGCCCCCGGGAGCCGGACGGCAATTGTCGGGCCATCCGGGTCAGGTAAAACCACGCTGCTGCGAATTCTTGCCGGGTTTGAAACACCGGACACCGGGCGCATTGTCATGCAGGGGCGAACGCTGTTCGATGAGAACAGTTTTGTCCCCGCCCACCTGCGCGGGATCGGTTTTGTTCCTCAGGAGGGCGCATTGTTCCCGCATCTTAATGTGGCAGATAACATTGCCTGGGGGCTGGACGGTACACGTCATGAGAAGCGTCAGCGTATTGAAGCGCTGATGGATATGGTTTCGCTGGACAGGCAGCTTGCGACGCACTGGCCGCATGAGATTTCCGGTGGGCAGCAGCAGCGTGTGGCGCTGGCCCGTGCGCTTGCTCAGCGTCCTTCACTGATGCTACTGGATGAGCCCTTCTCAGCGCTGGATACGGGCCTGCGCGCGATGACGCGCAAAGCAACGGCCGATCTGCTGGCCGAAGCGGGCGTTGCCTCCATTCTGGTCACCCACGATCAGAACGAAGCGTTGTCGTTTGCCACCCAGGTTGCCGTCATGCGTGCCGGACGTTTTACCCAGGTTGGTACGCCTTATGAAGTCTACACACAGCCTGTTGACGAAGAAACGGCGCTGTTTCTTGGGGATGCGGTGATCCTGCCAGCTCAGCTCAATGCCGGGAGTGCTATATGCGCGCTGGGTGAGGTGCCGACGGACAACGCGCATGCGACAGGAGAGGGCAGGGTAATGATGCGCCCCGAACAACTGCGCGTAACGGCATGTGCAGCGCATGAAAGCCCGATCTCGATTCTTGATGTGGATTTCACCGGTCAGCTGTCGACGCTCACCCTGGGATTAGCCGGGCAACAGCAGCCTGTGATTCTGAAGACGGTAAGCCAGCCCGGGTGGAACCCTGGCACGTCGGTACGCATTGAGATTGCTGGCACGGCACGTGTTTTTGAATATTCTTAATAGTCGTTAGTAATTTCGTGCAACGGGTTGTTATAAAAGAATTTTCCAGAACGTATGGCATTTCCTGAGATTCTCTACCATGCTCATAATGCCTCACACATAATGTGTGGGGTTTTTCGTAGTTGCTGATTAATCTCAAGGAAAAAAGTTATGAAAAAGACAACGGCTATTTTGTTGGGAACTGCGTTACTGTTTACGACCAATGCGTTTGCTGCTCAACTAATGACCAAAAATGAGTTTGAGAAAGTGGCGTCTCAATATCAAAAAATCGGTACGGTAAGCACCTCGAATGAAGTATCGGTTGATGACGCGAAAAAAGAACTGATTGAAAAAGCGGATAAGAAAGGCGCGGATGTGCTGGTGCTCACTTCAGGTAACACCAACAATAAAATTCACGGTACGGCGAATATTTACAAGAAAAAATAATGACTCCACAGCCACTCCGGTATCGGGGTGGCTGCCCAGGTTCCTCCCAATCCCTTGCTACCTCCAGCATGAAGTGTTAAAACGTGCCCCTTCTAAAAAAGAGACAGGGGTAGGACGTGAAAGACGCGTCATCCGCTTCAGGCAACGGTAGTACTGAAGCTTCGTCGGAACAGAATCCGACGCTGCAACGTGGTTTGCAAAATCGACATATTCAGTTAATTGCCCTCGGCGGCGCAATTGGTACCGGGTTGTTTCTCGGTATCGGCCCTGCGATTCAGATGACTGGCCCGGCGGTTCTGCTGGGTTACGGTATCGCCGGGGTTATCGCCTTCCTGATCATGCGCCAGCTCGGTGAGATGGTCGTTGAAGAGCCGGTTTCAGGCTCCTTCGCACACTTTGCATATAAATACTGGGGCCCGTTTGCAGGCTTCCTGTCCGGCTGGAACTACTGGGTGATGTTCGTGCTGGTGGGGATGGCTGAGCTCACGGCGGCTGGCATCTATATGCAGTACTGGCTGCCGGACGTTCCGACGTGGATTTGGGCGGCGGCCTTCTTCATTATCATTAACGCCGTTAACCTCGTGAATGTCCGCCTGTATGGTGAAACCGAGTTCTGGTTCGCGCTGATTAAAGTGCTGGCGATTATCGGTATGATCGGCTTTGGCCTCTGGCTGCTGTTCTCAGGTCACGGTGGCGAGCGTGCCACTATCGACAACCTGTGGCAACACGGCGGTTTCCTGGCAACGGGCTGGAAGGGGCTTATCCTCTCTCTGGCCGTGATTATGTTCTCCTTTGGCGGCCTGGAGTTGATTGGCATCACCGCTGCTGAAGCGCGCGATCCGCATAAAAGCATTCCTAAAGCGGTCAACCAGGTGGTGTACCGTATTCTGCTGTTCTATATCGGTTCGCTGGTGGTGCTGCTTGCGCTCTACCCGTGGGTTGAGGTGAAGTCTGACAGCAGTCCATTTGTGATGATTTTCCACGATCTGAACAGCAATATGGTGGCCTCTGCGCTGAACTTCGTCATTCTGGTGGCGTCACTCTCGGTCTATAACAGCGGTGTCTACTCCAACAGCCGCATGCTGTTTGGTCTCTCTGTGCAGGGCAACGCGCCGAGGTTTCTTACCCGCGTCAGCCGTCGCGGCGTGCCGGTGAATTCGCTGTTGCTTTCTGGCGCTATCACGTCGCTGGTGGTGTTGATTAACTATCTGTTGCCGAAAGAGGCCTTTGGCCTGCTGATGGCGCTGGTGGTTGCCACGTTGCTCCTGAACTGGATCATGATCTGCCTGGCGCACCTGCGTTTTCGCGCGGCAATGCGCCGCAAGGGGCGTGAAACACAGTTTAAAGCGCTGCTCTATCCGGCAGGTAACTATCTCTGTATCGCTTTCCTGGGGTTGATTCTGGTGCTGATGTGCACGATGGATGAGATGCGCCTGTCGGCGATGCTGCTGCCAGTGTGGGTGATTTTCCTGTTTGCGGCGTTTAAGCTTTCCCGCAAGAAATAGTGCGGTTTTCGCCCGGTAGCGTTGCGCTTACCGGGCTTAAATGCTTATTTCGCGATAACACCTGCCAGAGATCGAATGTCGTTTCCGGTGGGTGACTGGTGAATACGCAGCCCAAATTCATCCACCACCGCGAAAATATGGTCGAAGATGTCGGCCTGAATCTCCTCATATTCTGCCCAGATCACCGTGTTGGTGAAGGCATATATTTCGATCGGCAGACCATTCGCGTCAGGCGCTAACTGGCGCACCATCAGCGTCATATCTTTGCGAATACGCGGGTGATTGCGCAGATATTCATTCAGGTAGGCGCGGAAGGTGCCAATATTGGTCATCTTACGCAGGTTTAATACCGACTCTCCTTCACCGTTCTTCTGATTCCAGAGTGAAATTTCCTCGTGTCGCGCGGCCATATAGGGCTTAAGCAGCTTCGCCTGAATCAGGTGCTGCTGTTCCTGCTCGTTGAGAAAATGAATGCTGGTGGTATCAATATTCAGACTGCGCTTAATACGTCGCCCACCTGAAGCCGACATTCCGCTCCAGTTGATAAAGGCATCGGACACCAGCGCCCATGTTGGGATCGTTGTGATGGTGTTATCGAAGTTTCTCACTTTCACGGTGGTCAGGCCAATATCCGTCACCGTGCCGTTCGCGCCGAATTTAGGCATTTCCAGCCAGTCGCCCAGCTTGAGCATATCGTTGGCGGACAGCTGTATTCCGGCGACCAGCCCGAGAATCGGATCTTTAAATACCAGCATGAGGACTGCGGCCATCGCACCCAGCCCGCTAATCAGAATGGCGGGGGATTGTCCAATCAGCAGGGAGATAATTAAGATCCCCACCAGAATCGCACTCACCAGCTTGATTCCCTGGAATATCCCCTTCAGCGGCAGCTGTGACGCGGTGGCCATTTTCTGCGACAGATTGAATATCACATCCAGCAGGGAGAAGAAGGAGAGAAGTGCATAGACCATCACCCACAACTTCGCGCAGGTGGTGAGTATTTCAGCCGCTTCGCTGCCTTTTTGCAGCCACAAAACCGCCTGAACGTTAACGATTATCCCCTGAAGGGTAAAGGCCAGACGGTGAAATAATTTATTCTGGGTAATGATCTGTAACCACAAATGGCTACTGGCCTGCGCGCGTTTCTCAAAAACGCGAAGTACCCCTTTGTGCAGAATAAAATGAACGATAAGGGCAGTAAGAAAAATAATACCAAAGATAATCACTAAAGAAGTGGTGTGATTAATTTCAATGCCTAACTCTTCAACCTGAGCAATTAATTCCTGCATAACGTCTCCTGTATTGATGCAGCCCCATAATGGCGGCTGCAAACCTGTTATGCAAATCTGCCAGGCTTATTTAGTGACGTGGCAGGTCTTCACCACGGGCAGACACAGTCGATGACGCATACGTAATGTCGCCAGCGCAAGGATAAGCATCAAACCTGTTTCGACGGCCAGGAAGAGGTTTATCGCCTGAGTATAATCCCCGTGATGATTCCTCAGCCCGTGCAGCAAAATTGCGCCGAAAATGGCCGGACCAAGACCGAGTGCCGCCTGCTGAAGCGTACTCAGGATCGCACTCGCGGCACCGGCATCATCAGGCTGGATGTCGCGCATCCCGATACGGTAGAAGCTGTTGACGATCAGCGCCTGTCCATAGCCAACCAGGCCGGTCGCCGGAACCAGGGTCAGCGTTGTGTTGTTCATGCCCCAGAGGCGGAATGTGGCGATCAACGCCAGCAGGCCGATAATCTGGATCGCCAGCCCGGTCAGCAGGATCGTGCTGGTGCTGTAGCGGGCGATCAGACGCGGGGCAAACCATGCTGAAATAAAGTAGGTCACACCCAGGGCGATAAAACTGTTCCCCGACTGCCACGGTGCCATCCCGAGACCGGTTTGCATGGTCAGTGCCATACAGAACATAAACCCGGACCAGACGCTGAAAAAGAGCATCGCAATCAGCACGCCAAAGCGAATGCTGCGAAGCTGTATCAGACGCGGTGGGATCAGCGGATGGGCATCCTCACGCTCTTTTTTACGGGCATTCAATACCATCAGATATCCCAGCGGAATGATCGCAATCAGCGCGGCCTTCAGCGGCCATGACCAGTGCCACTGCGGGCCGAGGGCCATCGGAAACAGCAGGCAGCAGAGGATCACTGCCAACAGGACGGTGCCCACCCAGTCAATGCGCGACGGCGTTTCGCGATGGGTTTCCGGCACATAGCGACGGCTCAACGCCAGAACCACCAGACAGATGGGCACGTTGATAAAGAAGGCGTTACGCCAGCCCAGCCCGGCGATATCCGCCGATACCAGCCAGCCGCCACCCATCTGCCCGACGATAAACGCGATCCCGCCGATCCCGCCAAACAGGCTTATCGCTTTGGCATGGGCCGTACCTTTTAAGGTGACATGCAGCGTGGCGAGTATTTGCGGCATGATCAACGCCGCGCCAGCACCCTGCACAATGCGCGCAGCAAGCAGTTGTTCAATGTTCCCCGAAATCCCGCACAGCAGCGAAGCCAGGCCAAAAATTGCCACGCCCCCCATAAACAGACGACGACGGCCAAGGTTGTCCCCCAGCTTGCTGCCGAGCGCGAGACAGACGGCGAAGGCCACGCCGTATAGGGCGACAATCAGCTCCAGCTCGGTGGCGGTGGCATGCAGGGAATGGGTGATGGCGTCCAGCGCCACGTTGGTGATTGAGGTATCAATCATGGGCAGCATCTGGCCGGTTAACAGCAATATCAGGCCTGCGCGACCCGGTGAAACAACTGACGTATTCATGGTAACTCCATTGCGTCATTCATCAGATGGTCGTAGCATCAACTATCTGATAAACGGGTACCAGTTCTTGCTTATACTGGTATTGGCACTACCATGCAGGGGGATTTATGGCGCTGATGTCTGAACCTGTCGTCTCACTTCAGGATGACACCCGAAAACAGCTGGGGGCGTTTCTGCGTGCCCGTCGCGAAAGCCTTGATCCGCAGCGTCTCGGCCTTCCGCGCAGTGGTCGTCGACGCACGCCGGGGTTGCGCCGGGAAGAGGTCGCTCTGTTGGCTGACGTGGGTGTGACCTGGTACACCTGGCTTGAGCAGGGCAGGGATGTTAATCCTTCCAGCGCGGTCATGGCCGCCGTCGCAAAAGCACTGCAATGTACCCCGACTGAAACACGGCACCTGTTTGTACTGGCCGGGTTACCACCGGGTGAAGCGCCGCAGGCGACCTGCTGCGAGGGGATCAGCGAAGGTACGCGCCGCCTGCTGGATACGCTGATGCCAAAACCGGCCAGCATTCAGAAACCGAATTTCGATATCGTGGCGTGGAACGACAGCTTTGGTCATCTGATGGGCGTCGATTTCAATGCTATCCCGCCGGAAGATCGCAACTGTATTTATCTGTTCCTCACGCATCCTGCGTGGCGTGCCCGGCTTGGCAGACGTGACGATGTGCTGCCGATATTTGTCTCCTATTTCCGGGCGGCGATGGCCGAGCACCGTGGGGACCCGCTGTGGGAAGCTAAACTGGCACGCTTCTTCGCGGTATCTGACGAGTTTAAAACCCTGTGGCACCAGCGTAACGAGGTGCGCGGTGTGGAAAACCAGCTCAAGCTATTCACCCACCCTGAACTTGGGGAGTTTACCCTGCAACAAATGTACTGGTACTCTGCCCCACGCAACGGTTCGCGACTGCTGGTTTATCTGCCAGTGGATGACGCGGGGGAGAAAGCAATGGAATGGCTGGCGGAGCAGGCAAAATGAACGTTACCCGAAAACAGGAGCGGCTTTTACGTCGCGCACTCGATGAGTGGCAACAGGACGGCGTATTAACCCCCGAGGAACATCAACGGCTAACCGGGACCCTGAAACGCGTCACCATGGACTGGCAGCGCCTTAGCCGCTACGCCTTCTGGACGGCACTCGCCTGCGTGATCATCGCCATTGGTAGCCTGTTCTCCGACAGTGAGTTGATGGCGCGTATTATCGAATTCTTCGCTTTCTCTTCTTTCGCCCGCATCGGGCTACCGGCGCTGATAGCGGTGCTGTTTTACCTGTGGGGATTCAGTCGACAGCGGCGGGAAACACAGTGGCATTACAGTACTGAGGCCATCCTGTTCCTTGGGGTCTTCTTTACCGCCATCGCGCTCTGGCAGCTTGGCGAACGGCTCGATAACGGCAGCGGCCACGTTGCGCCGTTGTTCCTGGCAGGTTGCGTGATTTACGGGCTGGTGGGCTTTTTTGGTCGCTCGGGGCTGGTGTGGCTGTTTTTCCTGCTCTCACTTGGCAACTGGTTTGGTGCTGAGACGGGCTATGTATCCGGCTGGGGCGCGTACTGGCTGGGGATGAACTACCCGGTGCGGTTTATCTTCTTTGGCGGCGGGCTGCTGGCGTTGTGCTGGGTTATGCGTGCGCTGCTGCAGTCGCGACAGCTCTACACGACCAGCAAAGCTATGGGGTTAACGTACCTGTTTGTTGCCCTGTGGATCATGTCGATATTTGGCAATTACGATATTGATAACTGGTACAGCGTGACGCAGGCTTCGCTTCTGCCGTGGGCGCTGCTGTTTGCGGTGGCCGCGGTAATCTGCATTTATATCAGCCTGAAAATCGACGACGGTATGCTGCGCGGTTTTGGCCTGACGTTTCTCGCCATCAACCTTTATACCCGCTATTTCGAGTACTTCTGGGACGGCATGAATAAGGTGGTGTTCTTCCTGATTCTGGCGGTGTCGCTGGCGGTGATAGGGCGGTATGCGGAGAGAATTTGGCATGCTGGCGGTCGGTAAAACGTAACGGGCCGCAGCGAGCGGCCCGTGTGCATTAGCACTCGGTCACAACCGTGCTCAGCGGCAGGCGAGATTTCGGCAGCGTGGCATTGAAATCTTCCACGCTGTGGTGGCCAACTGGCACCACCACCAGGCTGGTAAAGCCTTTCTCTTTCAGACCAAATTCTTCGTCGAGGATCGCGGCGTCGAAACCTTCAATCGGTACTGCATCCAGACCCATCGCCCCCACACCCAGCAGGAAGTTACCGACGTTCAGATAAACCTGTTTCGCCATCCACTGGTCGTCATCTTTCAGATCCACGCGGTGCATGTCAGCAAAATAGGTGCGGCCTTTGTGGTTAGCGGCTTTCGCTTCTGGTGTCGCAAAGCGGCCATCAGCTTCTTCCTGATCCACAACGCGTTCCAGCCAGGCATCATCCATCGCCGTTTTCGCGCAGAACACTACCACGTGAGAAGCATCCAGCATTTTGCGTTCGTTGAAGACATAGGTGCCCGCAGCAGACTTCGCCACGCGTGCTTTACCTTCCTCGGTGCTGGCAACAATAAAGTGCCACGGCTGGGAGTTGGTGCTGGACGGGCTGTACTGCAGCAGGGTTTTGATTTTTTCCGCTTCTTCAGCGGTCAGTTTTTTGCTTGCGTCGAACGCCTTGGTGGAGTGGCGTTTCAGGGCGACAGAAATGATATCCATAACAACTCCTGGTGATGAAATTCGCCCGTGCGCGGGCGCGAAAGGTGAGCAGATTACAGCGCGACGCGGAAAAAGATAAGTGCAATTCGAGCGCTTATTCTGTTCGTCTCAGACGAACAATCAGGCCGGACGGATCCACTTCTGGTCTTTTTTCGGTAGCTTATCCACCACCAGATGCCAGGAATCATTGATGAGGTCGGTAACCAGTTCCGGTGTCATATCGTCAGTGCCGTAAAGGGAAATCCAGTGCTTTTTACTCAGATGGTAGCCCGGCTCTATCCCGCGATAGATCTGCTGATTTAGCAGGGATTTCTCCGGGTCTGATTTCAGGCTGACGTGTGGTCTCCCGTGCGCGACGGCCACAATCATGAAAATTTTTCCGCCTACTTTAAACACGTCAAACTCCGGCCCAAATGGCCAGCAGTGTTCGGTGAACGGCAGTTCCAGCGCCACGCGTTTTGCATGCTCCTGCAATGCCTTACTCTCCATCGCTCTCCTCCTGGGCAAGTCCGCGCCACATCACCTCAAAGCCGAGCGCTTTAAAATCAACGGCGCGGGAAGGATCGCGGGTGGCAAAGTCCATCGTCGCTTCGGCCAGCGATAAAAACAACGCATCGCCAAAGGTTTTAAATTCATCAGACATAAACACCTGGCGTATCGAACGGCGGCAGAGCTCATGGAGTTCCGGGAACATCTCTTTCACCTCCTGCTCCGTTTCGACGCTCAGCTTTTCACTCACGCCGATCTGACGGATAGCCGCATGAGCAACAGGGTTACGAATACCCCAGTCCACATAGCTGTTCCAGATATTGCGGGTATGTTCTTTTGGCAGCGTAATGGTGCGATCGAGGTTCGCCAGCATGGTCTGGCAGAGATCCTGCTTCAGGTGCAGATAGAGGGCATTCAGCAGATCGTCTTTCGTAGCAAAATAGCGAAACAGAGTCCCTTCGGCGACGCCCGCATTTCGGGCGATGAGTGCCGTTGAGGCGGCAATACCTGACTGTGCAAACGCCACTGTTGCGGCTTCCAGCAAGGCCTGTTTTTTATCTTCACTCTTCGGACGTGCCACTAAATTTTTCCCCCTGTCAATTATAAAAACCCTGATTGAAACACGTGCTTTGACACGCTGCAACGCGGAATGTCAAAGATCGAAAACGTCTTGACGACTTTATCATCACATCTATAATGAGTGCTTACTCACTCATAATCAAGTTTACCCCGCGCAACCCATCGGATGGGGGCGTTTTCGGGTCAGGATATGAAAAAACCTCAATTCATCTGCGTGGTGTTTGTCATGATTATTGCTTCAGCTGCAAGTTTTCCGTTTGTTCTGAATGCCGGATTTGGCCAGTCCCCGCAGGGGGCTCAGCTCACGGAAGTCGAGGCTTCCCCACAACATCGTGACGGGAAATTCCACAATACGTTGCCAACACCGGGTTATAACGGTGACAAAAATATGCTGGTGGCGATGTGGGAGTTTCTGACCAAAAAAACTGAAAACGCACGCCCGGCTCAGCCGCTGCCGATGGTGAAAACCGATCTCACGAGCCTGCCGCTGGAGCAGGAGACTCTGGTGTGGCTTGGTCACTCCTCCTGGTATCTCCAGCTGGCGGGCAAACGCATTCTGATCGATCCGGTGCTGGGTAACTAC
The DNA here is from genome assembly GCF_037053385.1 of Enterobacter sp. P82. NCBI lineage: Bacteria > Pseudomonadati > Pseudomonadota > Gammaproteobacteria > Enterobacterales > Enterobacteriaceae > Enterobacter > Enterobacter sp. P82. Next base: position 2,406,951 of record NZ_JBALHX010000001.1, on the reverse strand, counting down.
GCCGCGCCGTTCTCGTTCCTGAATAAAGCGTTTGCTGGCGAGTATCCGTGGCGCGCTGAGAGCATGCTGGAAATCGACCTGCTGATTATCTCGCACGATCACTACGATCATCTGGATTACGCCACCATCAGAGCATTGCTGCCGAAGGTGAAGCGTGTGGTGACGCCGCTGGGTGTCGGATCTCACCTGCGTTACTGGGGGATGAAACCAGAGATTATCGACGAGCGAGACTGGAACCAGTCTGTGCGCATCAGTGATGAATTGACGGTGCATGTACTGCCGGCGCGTCACTTCTCCGGACGCGGTATCAAACGCGATCAAACCTTGTGGGGCAGTTTTATGTTCGTCACGCCAGAGCAGAAGGTTTACTACAGCGGTGACTCCGGGTACGGCCCGCACTTCAGGGCTATCGGCGAACAGTTTGGCGAGGTGGATTTAGCCATTATGGAAAACGGCCAGTACGACCAGGACTGGAAGTACATCCACATGCTGCCGGATGAAACGGCGCAGGCTTCAGCCGATCTTAATGCAAAAGCCGTCGTGCCCGGGCATAACGGGCGCTTCGTACTGGCGAAACACACATGGAACGACCCGCTGATCCAGCTGGCAAAAGCCAGCAAGGACAAAAACTATCGGCTGCTGACACCGGAGTTGGGTGAGCCTGTTCGGGTGAGCGATACCACGCAAACATTTCGTGAATGGTGGGAATAATGTTTAAACGAGAAGCAGAAGGGGAGAGCAGTATGACCATTTCCGCTCAAGTCATTGATACCATCGTCGAGTGGATCGACGACAACCTGCATCAGCCATTACGTATTGACGAGATTGCTCGCCACGCGGGTTACTCGAAATGGCACCTGCAGAGACTCTTTATGCAGTACAAAGGGGAGAGTCTGGGACGTTATATCCGTGAACGCAAGCTGCTGCTGGCGGCGCGCGATTTGCGTGAATCGGACGAACGCGTCTATGAAATCTGCCTGCGCTACGGGTATGACTCTCAGCAGACGTTTACGCGTATTTTTACCCGCACCTTTAATCAGCCGCCCGGAGCATACCGCAAAGAGAATCATAGCCAGGCGCATTGAACATATCGAAATTCAGGCCGGGTAAGGCGTAGCCATTACCCGGCTTTTTTATGGCTTAGGACGCCAGTGAAAACCAGCGACGCCAGACGAAACGCAACACGAAGAATTCGATAACCCCAAGCAGTAAAAACCACAGGCAGAACAAAATGGTGTAAAGCTGGTTAAGATCGACCATATGGAAGGTGGTAACCAGCTTCTCCGCCAGCACCAGTCCTGGCGAGGGCGCAGGAAGCAGCAGGCACGAAAGCAGGGCCAGCAATAAAATGCCTCCCGCTGTGAGCAGCGATTCTAACGGGTGTTTCATCTTAATGTTAATCGTCAGTTAAAAATGTCATTGTCCGGCATCCCGGGATGTAAAGCAATGCGGAGAGACTCCTGAAGAGTGTTGGGGGATAGGGGAGTTACGGGGGCGTCGCCCACAGCTCGCAGTGTTTCTGAACCAGAGAAATAAGCGAGCCACCGTCGGCGATAAAATCCCGCATGCGTTGCGCTTCGCTCTTGCCCTGTTTTAACAGCAGGGCGATTTCCGTCATCGCGTTTGTAGCACCGAGCTTCCCGGCGGACGGTGCAACCTGCTCAAGCAGCCAGGCAATATCTTCTGCCACAGTTTTTTGCTCACCGGTATGCACGTCCGTCAGAATACCATTTAACCCGTAACGACAGGCCTGAAAACGGTTAAAGTTGTACAACAGAAAGTCTTTTTCCTGGTGTATAAACGGCCGGGTAGCCAGCAGCCAGTACGAGGTCGCCTGGATCAGCCCGGCGATATTGATCGCGTGGCCGAGCGTCAGCGGGGTATCCATCACTCGTACTTCTACGGTGCCGAAATGTGGGCTGGGACGAATATCCCAGTGCAGATCTTTGATGCTGTCGATCATGCTGGTGGCACTCAGACGGCGGAACAGCCCTTCAAACTCCTGCCAGTTATTCACCCATGGCATCAGGCCGTGATCCGGGAACCCCGAAAAGATGTTGAGCCGTGACGAGGCAAACTTCGTGTCCGTGTTTTGCATGTACGGTGATGCCGCCGCCAGAGCAATAAAGTGCGGCACAAAACGTGACAGACCGTGCAGCAGATAAATGGCGTCATCCCCGGTCCGGCAACCGATGTGCACATGCTGGCCGAACACGGTCGCCTGCAAAATCAGATAGCCAAAGCGCTCAAGCCTGATGTTATAGCGCTCGTCGTCGCATACCTCCTGGCGTTGCCACTTCTGGAACGGATGTGTTCCTCCACCGCAGATCTGAATATGCTGATCCGCTGCCGCGCGCAGAATGCTTTGCTGAATAACAGAGAACTGTGCTGCCGCCTGGTCGATGTTCTGGCACACGCCAGTAGCGATTTCGAGCATGCTTTCGGTGATATCGTGCTTCACTTCACCGCCTTTGATGTCGTCTTTGACGGCGGCGATAAGGGCAGAGGAGTCCTGGCTGAGATCGTATCCAGGTGGGTTCACCACCTGCAGTTCGAGTTCGATGCCGAGGGTGAAAGGTTCAGAAGACTTGAAATCGGGTAAAGGCATGGCGCACTCCGTTGTCTGTTATGTGTTGAGTATAGACAACGAGGGTGGCGCGCTCGTCTCAGGGTGGTATAACTGTTAGCAGGCTTAGCAAAAGGGGAGTGACTCATGTCTGACTATCCAACCATTGCGCTGATTGGACCCGGTGCGATTGGGACCACCATTGCCGCAGTGCTGCATGACGCTGGCCGCACGCCGCTGTTGTGCGGACGCACCGCGCACCCGGAATTACGTTTGCGTCACGATGAGGGGGAAACGGTGGTGCCCGGTCCGGTATTAACGGATCCGACCGTCATCACGCGCCCCGTTGATCTGGTTTTTGTGGCGGTAAAAACGACGCAAAATGCCGACAGCGCCGGATGGTTGCGCGTGCTGTGTGACGAAAACACCGTGGTCTGCGCCCTGCAAAACGGCGTTGAGCAAAAAGCCCAGCTTGCGCCGTGGGTCAACGGCGCAACGGTGCTGCCGTCGGTGGTCTGGTTCCCGGCGCAGCGTGAGCCGGATGCCTCTGTATGGCTGCGCGCCAAACCGCGTCTGACATTGCCGGATGTCCCGCAGGCACAACGAGTGGTCGATGCCCTGCGTGGCACACGCTGTGCGGTTGAACTGTCGGCAGATTTCTCCAGTGTGGCATGGCGCAAACTGCTGCAAAATGCGGTGGCTGGCCTGATGGTGTTGGCCAATCGTCGCGCCGGGATGTTCTCTCGCGAGGATATTAGCGAGCTGGCGCTTGCGTATTTGCGTGAAGGGCTGGCCGTCGCTCGTGCCGAGGGGGCAAACCTGGACGATGAGGTGGCACAAGAGATCCTGGCAAACTTTCAGCGTGCACCTGCCGATTTAGGCACATCGATCCTCGCAGATCGTCAGGCCAACCGGCCGCTGGAGTGGGATATCCGTAACGGTGTTATTCAACGTTATGGTCGCGCGCGCGGTATCCCGGTTCCCATTAGCGATGTGGTGGTGCCACTGCTGGCGGCAGGGAGTGAAGGCCCGGGATAAAGGAGAAAGCGGTCTTTGAGAGAGGGGGAGCACTGGCATCCATTGCGGAATATTCAGAATCTATCGTTGATGTCTGATTAATAAGCTCCCGATCTCCTTTTATTGATGTGGCAAGTCATTACAGAGCTCTTGTAACTCATTGAACAGTCTTGCCACATGAAAACCGTCACACACGGAATGGTGTACCTGAACGGCGAGAGGCAACAATACTTTTCCATCTTGTTCGTAATATTTTGCAAGAGTGAACATCGGAGCAAAAAAGTTCTGCATATTAGCAACGTTGACATTAAAACTGGTAAAGCTCACCCAGGGAATAGCCGATACGAAAAATATATTTTCCCGAGACTCTTCCTTCGGCCAATAAGCAAGGATATTACCATAGCGTGCAACGTCTTCTGAATAAGTATCCTGGAAGTGTTGAATATTGCCATCGTAATGGCTCCACATTGACGAGAAGGTCTCTGTTTCATTATGGAAAATAGTATAGTTGGGATGAATTTCATTCCAAATGACAAGCTCATTGTTTTTTATGGCCATACGGAACTCCGTATGTCGGTTGACAATTTTAGCAAGGAGGAAAATCATCGTAGGGTAGAATTTCCAGCCAACCTCTTTTATATGTTTCAGCAGCGCGGTAATGTCTATCAGAACCGTTTGGTTAAATGTACTTTGAGCAAACCCCTGAAATACCTCAAAATGCTCTTTTCTTGCCCAACGCGATAAATCAACGGGTGTATATTCTGGAATTATTTTTTTCATTTTTTATCCTTTTGCTGGCAAGCCGACAGGTTCCGAACCGTGTTGGTCGAGAACGCACTGGTGAGAGTAGCGCATCCTTATACGGGATGAAAGAAGATGCCATAGCATATCCGCTCTGCAGCCTGGTTCAAATCTGGCTCGTCGCAAAAGCGGATAACAACAGCGAAGTAGTTTAATTTGCCTTATGGAACCACTGTCAGGGGTTCACTCCATGTCCTGGAGTGTGGACTTAACCGCTTTTAATGTCCTTTTACGGATCCAGCCACTGCCCGCCCGTATTGCCAGCCAATAAGCTGCCATTTTTAACAGAGTACTTCTGTCCGGACAAAAGACGAACGTCTCCGTAGAGAGTTCATATTGGCCTGACGCCAGTTCTGTGACCTGGTAGCGTAGCAGCAGTTTCGCGCGGCCCGGCGCGACGGGCGTCTGAAAAGCACTGGCATCCGGTATGTTTTCCAGGTTGAAATCGGTACGCCAGAATTGTCCTCGTAAGCCATAGCAGAGCTCAGATGCAGAGCTTTTTAAAAGGGTAAAACTGTGCAACCCAAAATTACTGATCGAATTAGCCTGCGTATTGCGCATTAGTTTTCGCGGCAATTGACGCAAAGACATCAACTGGCGAATCACCGGATCTTGCCGGACGTCAAAGTTTGCGATCAACGGCAGAATAGTTTCAGGGTGGGTAGTGTGAATGACCGTTCGGTGTTTTTCATGAAACTGGAACTGAGGTAAAAAAACGGGAGCATCCTGCCAGTCAGCAAGCGCATTGCGGGTAACGAATCCTGGATTCAGCATCTCTTTTCCTTGTCATCCCTTAAGCACAGCCAGAGTAACAGATGGCTTACCACAGGCAATTACCAGGAAAATAGAGTTGTATTTGGCCAAAATTCTGCTCTTTCACAAACTCCGCCCGCTGCCAGGCCATGTGATGCAGTATTGCGAGGCGGCTTCCGGAAAGAGCATGCCGGGGTGTTTTCCCGGCCTGCAACACGATGAATAACAGGTTTGCGAAATTACCCTGCGGCCTGCTGCTTATACATCTCCACGAGTTTCTTTTTTTGCTCCTGCGTGAGCATTTTACTGACGTTGGTGTAATACGTAATTCGACAATGTGCCGCCTGTTCATGCAGTCCATTCTGGATCGCTATTTGTTGCTTAAATACTTTCTCATCCACATTACCCGTTTTAACCATTTTTAAAAACGCCTGCGGATTAAATTGGCTTGCATCAATATTGTTCATGCACTCCTGTGCATCAGCATGCAGGTTAATGAGCTGCGTTTTTTGCGATTTATCTAGCTGTAACACGCTGCCAAACGTTTCTGGTTGAGGTGCCAGTGGCTCCGCAGCCAGCGTCATGCCTGAGAAGATGAAAGTCGATAAGCCTAATATGATAGTAGGAAATTTCATGGGATATTTCTCCATTTGAATAAGTGGTATTCACTGTAGCTGATATGGCTGCCTTAAAAAGTCTCATTTGGAACTTTCACCGCAATTATGGAGCGAAAAAACTCTGCCACCAATATGCCGTGGCAGAGAAACCGGACTTTCAAGGATGGAACGTATCTGACGATACGCAATAAACAGTAAGGTGAAATGATTATTCAGGTCAATTTTTACAAAGTACCAAATGACACTCCCGTTATTTATTCGGGCCGATATAGTTCGTGGCGATATTAAAAAAACAAACTTCGGACTTAAAGGCTAAAGAGATGAAAAACAATTATTCCCGTTTACTCGGAGGGCTGGTCATATCCTGCTCTCTGCTACTCACCGCGTGCGACCGCAACGCCCCGGTGCCCGGCGCACAGGCTCCCCATCCGGTGGGTGTGGTTACACTGCGCAGCCAGTCACTGCCTGTACAAACCGAACTTCCAGGCAGGGTATCGGCATTTCGGGTGGCTGATGTGCGTCCGCAGGTCAGCGGCATCATCCTGAAGCGAAATTTCGTGGAGGGAAGCCATGTGCATGAGGGCGAGTCCCTGTATCAGATAGATCCTGCGTCCTATCAGGCCGCGCTGAACAGTGCCAAAGGCGATCTCGCAAAAGCCACCGCCGCGGCCACTCAGGCGCATCTCACGGCGAACCGCTACCGTGCGCTGATAAAAACTCATTATGTCAGCCAGCAGGACTATGACACGGCGGTGGCTAACGCCCAGCAGGCTGATGCCCAGGTTGTAGCCCAGAAAGCGGTGGTCGAACAGGCGCAAATCAACCTCAACTACACCAAAGTGACCTCGCCAATTTCAGGCGTGATTGGTAAATCTTCCGTGACCGAAGGGGCGCTGGTCACCGACAGTCAGTCTTCAGCGCTTGCGACGGTGCAACAGCTGGATCCGGTTTATATCGATGTGACGCAGTCCAGCGACGATTTTCTGGCACTGAAAAGCGAGATGGCAAAAGGCCAGATCACGCAGCAGAACGGGCAGGCAGACGTCATGCTGCAGCTGGATAATGGTCGTCTGTATCCCAGTAAGTGCCAGCTTGAGTTTTCTGATGTCACTGTTGACCAAACAACAGGGTCGATTACGGTGCGCGCGGTGTGTCCAAACCCTGACAGCACGCTGCTGCCGGGAATGTTTGTCCGTGCGCATCTCACTGAAGGGATGCGTACCGATGCCTTGCTGGTGCCGCAGCAGGCCATTACCCGTACACCGCGCGGTGATGCAACGGCGATGGTGGTGGACAGCCACAACCGGGCGCAGGTGCGTCGCGTTCAGGCTGCGCAGGCCACGGGTAATCAATGGCGTGTTACGGCGGGGTTATCGGCAGGTGACCGGGTGATCGTTACAGGTCAGCTGATGCTGCGACCGGGGATGACCGTTTTGCCAACCGAAGATGACAGCATGGCAGCATGGGCGCCTGGCAATCGTGCGGGGGGCAAATAATGTCGAACTTCTTTATTAGCCGACCGATTTTTGCCTGGGTGATCGCCATTGTGCTGATGCTTGCCGGTGGCCTGTCGATCCTGAAGCTGCCTGTGTCGCAATATCCGACTATCGCACCACCCGCTGTACAGATCACCGCCAGCTATCCGGGAGCTGATGCAAAAACCGTGGAAGACACGGTGACGCAGGTTATCGAACAGAAGATGAACGGCCTCGATGGCCTGATGTATATGTCTTCCAACAGCGACGCGATGGGCAATGCCACTGTGACGCTGACATTCAAAAACGGAACCGATCCTGATATCGCCCAGGTTCAGGTGCAAAATAAGCTGCAGCTGGCGATGCCGCTTCTGCCTGCCACGGTGCAGAGTATGGGCATTAATGTTCAGAAAGCCAGCAGCAGCTTCTTGATGGTTGTCGGGTTCACCGGTGAGAAGGGCAGTGCCTTAACGCAGGCCGATCTGGCCGATTATGTGGCCTCAACTGTACAGGATCCGATCAGCCGGACGCAGGGCGTTGGGCAGGTGCAGTTGTTTGGTGCGCAGTATGCCATGCGCGTGTGGCTTGATCCGAACAAGCTGAACAACTACCAGCTCACCACGGAAGAGGTTGTAAAAGCGATCAAATCGCAGAATAACCAGATTACGGGTGGACAGCTTGGGGCGTTACCGGCTCCGGCATCACAGCGTCTGAATGCTTCTATCATCGCTCAGACCCGCTTAAGCACGCCGGAGCAGTTCGGTAACATTATTCTGCGCGTCAATGAAGATGGCTCAGAGGTTCGCCTGCGTGATGTGGCGCGCGTTGAGCTGGGCAGTGAAAACTACAGCTCCAGCGCAGAATACAACGGCGAGGCAGCGGCTGGGCTGGGGATCAAACTGGCCACTGGCGCGAACGCGCTCGACACAGCGAAAGCCATAAAAGCCGAAATTAACACGCTGAAACCGTTTTTCCCGGCGGGAATGAAGGTGGTGTATCCGTACGACACCACACCGTTTGTGAAAATTTCTATCCACGATGTGGTGAAAACGCTGCTTGAAGCGATAGTGCTGGTGTTCCTGGTCATGTACCTGTTTATGCAGAACATCCGTGCCACCCTGATCCCGACCATTGCTGTACCTGTGGTGTTGCTGGGCACGTTCGGGGTGCTGGCCGCTTGTGGGTTCTCCATCAACACACTGACCATGTTCGGGATGGTTCTGGCGATAGGCCTGCTGGTCGACGATGCCATTGTGGTGGTCGAAAACGTCGAGCGCGTGATGACCGAGGAGGGGCTTTCCCCCGTCGAAGCGACCCGCAAATCAATGGGGCAGATCCAGGGGGCACTGGTCGGTATTACGATGGTTCTCTCCGCAGTATTTGTACCGATGGCCTTCTTTGGCGGCTCGACAGGGGCGATTTATCGCCAGTTCTCCGTCACCATCGTGTCGGCGATGGTGCTGTCCGTGACGGTGGCCATGATCCTGACGCCGGCGCTGTGTGCCACTCTTCTGAAGCCGGGCAACCATGCGCCGCAGCGGGGCTTTTTTGCCTGGTTTAACCGGATGTTCGACACCAATGCCGATCGCTATCAGAACGGTGTGGCGCGCATCGTCAACAAGACCGGGCGCATGATGGCAATTTACCTGCTGATTGTCGCCGGCATGGCCGCGATGTTTGTTTTCCTGCCCACCTCTTTCCTGCCAGATGAGGACCAGGGGGTATTTATGAACATGGTGCAGTTGCCTGCCGGGGCGACGCAGTCACGGACTCAGGCGAGTCTGGATAAGGTGACGCGCTACTATCTGCATAATGAAGCAGCGAATGTGAATTCGGTGTTCACCGTGGCGGGCTTTGGTTTTAACGGCAACGGTCAGAACAACGGTATTGCTTTTGTCAGCCTCAAAGACTGGTCTCAGCGTCACGGTACCGCAAACCGCGTGGAGGCGATAATTCAACGTGCCAATCATACGTTTGCCCGCACGATTCATGACGGCGTCGCTTTCGCCTTTAATCTGCCTGCCATTACGGATTTGGGCACCGCCACTGGCTTCGACTTTGAGCTGATCGACAAAGCCAACCGTGGCCATGCCGCGCTGACGCAGGCGCGAAATCAGCTGCTGATGATGACGCGTAAGTTCCCCAATGTGGTGACCAAAGTCCGGCCAAACGGGCTGGAAGATGCCCCGCAGTTGAAACTGGATATCGATCAGCAAAAAGCGGAAGCACTGGGCGTGAGCAATGACGCAATCAATAACACCATCTCTACTGCGCTGGGTGGCACCTACGTGAACGATTTCCTCGACAGAGGGAGAGTGAAAAAAGTCTACGTGCAGTCCGATCAGGCGTATCGCATGCTTCCGGATGACATCAACAGCTGGTACGTCAAGGGGAACCACAACCAGATGGTACCGTTCTCGGCATTTGCCCGCGCCCGCTGGGAATATGGTTCACCACGCCTGGAGCGCTACAACGGCCAGTCATCCATGGAGATCCTGGGTGAGCCTGCACCCGGGCGCAGTTCAGGGCAGGCAATGATGCTGATGGAAAAACTGGCCGCCAAACTGCCAACCGGGTTTGGCTATCAGTGGACCGGCATGTCCTGGCAACAGCAGCAGTCGGGCAATCAGGCTCCCGCGCTGTACGCCATCTCACTGGTGGTTGTGTTCCTCTGCCTTGCTGCCCTGTATGAGAGCTGGTCCGTTCCGTTCGCCGTGATGCTGGTGGTGCCGCTGGGTATCATTGGCGCACTGGCAGGGGCCATGCTGCGTGGCCTGAACAATGATGTTTACTTCCAGGTCGGGCTGCTGACCACCATCGGTTTGTCGGCGAAGAACGCTATCCTGATCGTCGAGTTTGCCCGGGATCTGATGTTAAAAGAGGGGATCCCTCTGCTGGAGGCCACGTTGCAGGCGGTACGCATGCGACTGAGACCGATCCTGATGACCTCGCTGGCCTTCATTCTGGGTGTCCTGCCACTGGTGATCAGCGAGGGTGCAGGAAGCGGTGCCCAGAATGCCGTCGGCACTGGGGTGATGGGCGGGATGATCAGTGCCACGTTACTCGCCATCTTCTTCGTCCCGGTGTTTTACGTGGTGGTGATGAGGCTGGTGGCCCGTAAAAAATAGCACTTAATAGCGCAGCGGAAGGTGAACAATACGGATCAGTTTCCCTCGCTGCGCTTCCACGTAGCCGCCTTCGGTCAGGTCTTTGAGGATCCGCAGGACTGTGCTGCGGGACAGCTTAGTGGTGGACTGAATATAACTGAGGATGGAGCGTGCCTGACGAAAGTCATCGTCTTTTAACTCCAGTTCCAGCAGCTTTCCACGGACAGTATCGTAAGCATTGTCGTTAAGCAGATGCAGGTCTCGCCAGGTGGAGAAGTGCAGATGAAACGCCAGTACGGTCGCGGCATCCTGCCATAGCAAGGGCTGCTCACTGAATACCTGCTGCGCTTTTTGGCCAGACAGCACATAAACCTCGCTCTCAGGTGCAAAGCGAACGTAGGTCGTGTCGCCCAGAGGCATCAGTATCTCAGCAAGCCCGAAGATATGTGGTGCGGTGGCCATACTGAGTTCCAGGTCATCCTGCTTGCGGTGAAGCCAGAAATGACCTTCGGTCAGCAGATAGATCTCCGGGCCATTTTTATAAAAACTCCGCGGACGACGGACCAGCATCTTTTCAGCCTGTGGAAGCAGGGCATCCAGCAGGCGTTGAATGCTCTCCTGCGGTTTGAGCGCCAGTATTTTTTTCAGTGTGAGCTGGAATGTATCGGCGGTCGGTGTGGTCATGGCGATGTTTTTTTATGCTTGCGGGTGAGTAAATCAGTATCGCAGAACGCAAAATTATCGTCCATATTCCTCATTTCTACCTCACCAGAAACCGTGCGATATCGGTACAGAGAACTGGAGCACTCCCGCATGGTCGGTGGGGCAATAATCTGGGGATAGTCAGCCTTAAACACATATGCGAAACTTACCGCTTCTGAAAAAATGTGGTGGGACCCGCTCAATGTCAGAACCATCTTCGCAGTGCCTTTTCAGTGAAGGACTGATCAACTTTCCTGATGGCTATCAGGATCGTACCGTAAACGTATTCGCGCCGCCCGCGGCGGATGCACCAGCGTTCAATATCTCCCGCGATGCCCTCAACCCCGGCGAAACACTTGCCGCGTATATTGATCGCCAGCTCGCCCTGATGGAAAAACACATCAAAGGCTGGAAGCAGGGTGAGCGCAGCGACGCGACACTTGGCGACAGCCTTTTGCAGGGTGAAATTGTCCATGCCAGCTACCTGCGCGACGGGAAACGCGTCTGGCAGCAGCAGGCGGTGTTTAATGTCGACAGCCATAAAATTCTGGTGTTCACCATGACCTGCACGCGCGCGCTCAGCGATGCCGACAACGCGCTGTTTGGCGAACTTCTCAGGAGCTTCCGCTTCCACCAGTAACTTCAGGGACCGTTGTTATGTTTGAAGCAGCACGCGTTGGTGATGATATCGGCCACTCTGGTGCGCTGGCCGGGATGATTGCCGGAACAATTGTCGGTGGTCTGATTGCCGCCGCCGGGGGGATTCTGGCGGGGGCCATGTTTATTGCCGGCCTTGGCGCATCCTGTCTTGGTGTGGGCGTCCTGCTCGTCGGCGCCAGCCTGGCCGTGGGGTATTACACCGGGGAGCTGGCGACCGCCGCCCGGGACAGCATCGCAGACGCCGGGGCATCCAGTATGACGAAGAAAGGCGTCATCACCTCCGGCTCGCCCAATGTGTTTATCAACGGTAAACCTGCCGCTATGGCCACGGACAGCGCGGTGAAGTGCTCTGACGACGGCTCGCAGCAGATGGCCGAAGGCTCCTCACGGGTCTCTATTAACGGCCTGCCTGCGGCCCGCATCGGGGATAGAACCACCTGCGACGCGAAGGTGATGACCGGTTCGGACAACGTCATCATCGGCGGCGATCCGCAGCAAACCCTGCCCATTCAGTCTGAAGTCCCGGAGTGGCTCTACAAAGTCTCCGATCTTACCCTGCTGTTCGCCGGGCTTATCGGCGGCTGGGGTGGTGCGGCTGGCAAAGTCGGGGCGCTGTCTAAGCTGCTGGGGAAAATCCCTGGGATCAATAAGCTGGCTCGTATTGCCTGCCGGGCGGGTACGCTGATGACCGGCGTGGCGGCGGCGGGGATCATTGCCCGCCCGGTGGATATCGTTAGCGGACAGAAGTTTCTCAGCGGGGATGACGAGCTGGATTTCGTCCTGCCTTCCCGTCTGCCAGTGCGCTGGCAGCGCTACTGGCGCAGCGGCAACCCCGGCGACAGCGTACTGGGCCGCGGCTGGAACCTGTTCTGGGAAAGCCGCCTTGAACCTTATCAGGACGGCCTGGTGTGGCGCGCGCCATCCGGCGATTACGTCGCTTTCCCGAGGGTGCCGAAAGGGTTGCGGACCTACTGCGAAAGCGAAAAAAGCTGGCTTGAACATCACTCTGACGACAGCTGGTCTGTGTATGACGTCAGCGGCGAGCGCTGGCACTATGCGCCGCTGCAGGATGATGCCCCGTCACTGCTCCAGCGTCTCTCTGAACCCTGCGGCAACGATATCCTCTTCGAGTGGAATGCGGATCATACCCTGCATGCCCTGACCGACAGCGCGGGTCAGCGCGTTGTCTGCCGCTACGACCGTGACAGACTCGCCAGCGCCTGGCTGGATGACGAGATCTGCCTGGTCAGTTACGCTTATGATGAACAACGCCGGCTGGTCTGTGTGACCGGCCGGGGCGGTAGCGTGCGCCGACGCTTCCGCTGGCAGGACGGGCTGATGAGCGCCCACGAGGACGCCAATGGCCTGCTGAGTGAATACCGCTGGCGCGAGATTGACGGCCTGCCTCGCGTGGTCGGCTTCCGCCATAGCGGCGGCGAACAGCTGACGTTCGAATATGATTTTGATAACGGCATCCGTCGCGCCATCCGCGATGACGGTGCGCAGGCGCACTGGCTGGTGGATGACGACGACAATGTCGCGCGCTTCACGGATTACGATGGTCGCCAGACGACATTTGTCTACCGCGACGGCGAGCTCTGCGACGTCATTCTGCCCGGCGGAGCGATGCGCCGCAGCACGTGGGACAAATATGGCCGAATGACCAGCGAGACGGACCCGGCGGGCCGCCACACGGAGTATCACTGGCATCGTCTGACCGACCGCATCACCCGCACGGTGTACCCGGACGGCACGTCATCGCAGGCCATGTACGATCTTCGCGGTCGCCTGCTGTCGGAAACGGATCCCGCCGGTAGCACCACCGCGTATCGCTATCCCGACGATGAAGAAAACCTGCCGGAGAGCATCACCGACGCCATCGGCGGCGTGGTGCGCCTTGTCTGGAATCACCAGGGGCTGCTGACGCAGCGCACCGACTGCTCCGGCAGCGTGACCCGCTTCACCTACGACCGCTTCGGGCAGCTGATTGCCAGCGAGGATGCAGAAGGGAATACCACGCGCCGGGAGTGGAGCCGTGCCGGGTTGCTGAGCGCCGTGATCCATCCGGACGGCAGCCGCGAGTCGCTGGTGTGGAACGAACGCGGCCAGCTCACGGGCTGGCGCGACCCGCTGGAAAGCGAGGTGAGCTGGGCCTATAACGCGCTCGGCCTCCCGGTCAGCCTCACCGACCGTATTGGCCGCGTGCGCCAGTGGCGCTACGACCCACGCGGTAACCTGCTGCGACTCGATAACGGCAACGGGGCGGAATACCGCTTCACCTACGACGCCGTGGGCCGCCCGCTCAGCGAAACGCGCCCGGACGAGACCGTGCGCCATATGGAATGGGATGCGCGAGGGTTCCTCTGCGCGCTCGAAGAAAACGGACGGCCTGCCGCCGACGGTGGTATCGCCCGTCGCGTCCAGCAGTTCAGCTATGACGACAGCGGGCTGCTGATTGGACGCACTCAGCGCCATGCGGAGTACCGCTACTTCCGCGCTCTGAGCGGTCAAATCACCCGCATCCGCCGTACGCCGACAGCTGAAGGCGTTGCCCTGGGTATCGAAAGCGATGAGATCGTTTACCGCCACGATACCGCCGGACGCGTGCTGAGCGAGTCCGGCATTAACGGCGCGGTGGGCTACGAATGGGATGCCCTGAGCAACCTGACCGGTCTGACGCTGCCCGGCGAGCAAAAGCTGGCCTGGCTGCACTACGGCTCCGGCCACGTCAGCGCCATCCGCTTTGGGCAGCAACTGGTGACCGAGTTCACCCGCGACCGCCTGCACCGCGAAGTTCGCCGTACCCAGGGCGCGCGCGAGCAGCTCCGTCAGTATGACAGCCTCGGCAGACGCACCCTGCAGCGCAGCGAAGTGAGTACGGACGTGACCCTGCCGGAGCAGGCGCTACTGGAACGCCTGTATCGCTACACCGCGCGCGGCGAGCTTTCCGGCGTCAGCGACACCCTGCGCGGTGAGGTGGATTACGGCTACGACGCCGAAGGGCGTCTGCTGAAGCACTACGAGGCCCGACAGGGGCACAGCCGCGCGCAGTTCAGCTACGACGCCGCGGATAACCTCGCCGCCAATGACGATGCGGTACCGGTCACGGATAACCGCCTGCAGCACTGGCAGGCGCTGTTTATGAAATACGACCACTGGGGCAACCTGGTCAGCCGCCGCAACGGGCTGTATGAGCAGCATTATGTCTATGACGCCGAGAACCGTCTGGTGTCAGCCCGGGGAACCGGGCCGGAAGGGCGCTTTGAGGCGCGCTATCACTATGACGCGCTGGGCCGCCGCACGCGCAAAATCGTCACCACCGCACATGGCACCACCGACACCCGCTTCCTGTGGCAGGGCTACCGTCTGCTGCAGGAGCAGCAGGAGAGCGGGCTGTGCAGCACGTATATTTACGACCCGAATGAAGCCTGGAGCCCGCTGGCGAGGGTGGATCACCTTCGTGACCAGAGCAGCGGTGAGATTTACTGGTTCAACACCGACCTGAACGGCGCGCCGTTGGAAGTGACCGACGAGCGCGGCGCGGTGCGCTGGAGCGGCCAGTACGGCAGCTTTGGCGAGGTGCGCCATCAGAGCGAAGGGTTCTCACGGGTTGTGAATCGCACGGCGATGGCACACCAGCCGCTACGCTATGCCGGGCAGTACGCTGACGGTGAAACGGGGCTGCACTATAACCTGTTCCGCTACTACGACCCGCAGGTCGGGCGGTTTATTGTGCAGGATCCGATTGGGCTGAATGGTGGATGGAACCTTTATCAGTATGCGCCGAATCCGTTGGGGTGGATTGATCCGTTAGGCCTTGCTAGCTGTAGTACTAAATTTAAATCGAGAAATGCAGCCTTTAGGGCCGCGAAAAGAGATGCCGGTATTCCTATGAATCAACAACCAGATAGGATATTCAATCCTAAAACTGGATTCAATGGTTCCCATAGAAATGTCCCAATGACTGATTCCAGTAAAAATCCTATTTTTGATAGCGCCGGTAAACAAATCTGGACAAGAGAGTATCAATTTACCAAAGCAGATGGTAATAAAATTATCATTCAAGACCATTCTGCTGGGCACGTTTATCCTGGAGGAATTGGAAATCAAGGTCCTCATTTAAATGTAAGACCATTCGAAAATACTCGAACAGGTTCAGTTCCTGGCACATTGGATCATTATGAATTTTGAGGAGAATCACATGTATTGGAATGAAATCGAAGGTAGTATTTTGTTTAACAAGGTTTTTAGTAGAGATGTTGAAGTGAATGAAATCGACATCTTTGATATTAAAATAGACCGCGAAGCTGCTACGGTAATAATATGTTTTGACCTTGTTAATGAATTGCCTGACAATCCTCCCCCAAAATGGGTTAAAGGTTATAATAGATGTAGATGTGGTATAAATTGCAGTGGAGTAAAATTCTTAAAAATAGAAGGTATGTCCACGGATATGCCAGCAAAAATAGAAATACAAAAAAACACTCCCCATAGTGAAGTTATAATAAAGGGAGCAGATGTTTTTTTAAATTTGAAGTGTTCGCATATACAATTAATGGGACCTTCTGTATATATTAGTCAGTAAACTAAAGGCCGGGATGGATTTAAAACCTTCCTGGCTTTTATGATTTAAGATTGGTTCAGTCTGCTAAATTAAGTATATCCTAATTCTTTAATATGAGATTTATTTGCTCTGTACCGTGAAACATATTAAAGGGGGGTGTGAAAGAATAATTAAATAGCCGAAAAAATAAATGTTGGTGAGGGTTTATGTTATCTAAGAAAATAAAGCTAATGAGTCAATCTCGAGGTTGGTGGTATGATGATATCACTCAAGAGTATAGTGATGCTTTGCTTTCTTTAGGTATTGACCTTTCTTCTGATTTTGCTCAATTTTATTTGCACGTTGAGGATGGGGTTACTTTTCATAGCAGGAATCATGAAATTTATCAGATCTGCTGGTTTGTTATAAATTCCTCGTACCAACTTGATCTTAAGAGAACATATGAAATATTAAAAATACCAAGCGAGTATATTCCCTTGGATGGTTTTCAAAGCGAGGGTGGGTATTTTTATAACAAAAAAACTGGAGAAGTTTTATTTATCAATGTAGGAGATACTTTAACTAAGTACCTACAGGGGAAATTAAAGTCTCAATGGGGAGACTTTAATTCTTTCATTGAATGGTTTTTTGATTTAGATAAATGAATGCAAAATACATTTACTTATTTAGCTAGAAACCGTGCCCGCAGATCTGTTTGAGGAAAATGCTAATGTATCTTACTGATTCAGAAAATAAACTGACTGTAAACGAAATAAACGCGTTCAATGCGTACTTTGATCATCATCTTCCCGCGTCATTTCTTGATTTTTATCTTAAAAATAATGGTGGGCATCCTAATGATAATGAAGATGGTAATCCTTTTATGCTTGGCGGTTTTAACCCTATAAAATATGGTGACCTGCCAATTGAGCAACTCTATCGTGACCTTATCGAGTCGTTTGGCGAGTTAAGGAATATGGTTCCTTTTGCTTATGATGACGGGGGGAACACTTTTATACTATCTCTCAAATCTGATGATTCATTAGGGAAGGTATTTATTTTTCTGATGGATGATAAAGAGATTGAATTGGTTGCCGATTCGTTCTCAGATTTCATAGAAGAATTATTTGATTGAAAGTAAATAGGCTGTTTAGAAAGTTCTCGACAGTGAAGTTGCTCTTATCGAAGACTCAAAGTTAGAGTCTGTCTAAAATATTTAAGCTCAGTCATTAATTTAAGAGCTTATAAATTCATAACCCGGATTATGTCGGGTTTATTAATATTTAATGGTAACTATTAATTTTTTCAGATCCGATACGCGCTTTGCCTCAAGGAACTGATGCACTACCTTATATTATTTATGGTGATGCTGAGCCAATTCGTGCAGATGGCACAATTGTTGAGCCAACTTCAACGGCGTACAGAATAGCTGCGTCACTTTTTTCTTAACACCTAGTTGAATTCCATCCTAATCAATTCCCCACAAATGCACTTACCGGCACGCCAAAACGCTTCGCCAGCGCGCGCATATGATCCAGCGTTAACGTGCGCTGTCCGTTGAGGATCCGACTTACCAGAGACTTCTTGCCTATCTCATTCTCAAAATCGCTCTGTGTGAGATGGTACTGATCCATCAGCGTTCGCAATAACGCAACGCCTGACGGAATGCTGGCTACACGCGCGTTAAATTCTGCAAACTCCGGGGACTCGTTTTCGTATTTATCGATCTTCGTAGTGAGCATCTCTACCAGCGGGCTATCGGGGTCATGCTCAATCAGATATTCCACCAATTCCAGAGCATCTTCGTAATCTTGTCGCGACGGTCTTGAACCCAGGAAAGGAAGCTCGCTTGTCAGATCGTTTGCCGCTTTGATGGCTGCCGCATAGTTCATTCTTTCGTTCTCCGGTAGAGGTCCGTGAGCTTGTCATACTCTGCGTGAGTGCTGATGTGTTTGATGAAGATCTTTCCCCGCTCAAAATCAGCAAAAAACATCACTCTTAAATGCCCGCCACCTACATCAATGACCCACCATTTTTCCCGGTATTTCATCCGATCCAGGCTGGGAAAGCGCTTTCGCATGTCGTCTGGTGATGGATAGTGTTCCTTTTTTAGTACCCGGTAAAGATCGTCCAGAGCGAGTACTTGATTAGGAAATTGTCTGGTGGCTGTGTCGAAAGGTGCTCTTGAGACTACGTGCATCCTTGCCCCTTGTTTTCAGACTGGAAACATTATAGGTGATTGTTGGTGGGTTGACAATGTGGAAACTTTGATGAAATTGCAGTTTCCACATGTTCGTGATAATTGCGCTCGTATATTGAGTGCGAGCACTTTAAATAGTGGTGGCTTGGGATTAAAGCCTTGGTATAGCTCGGGTTGGGGTATTTGTTTGATTTGCGTAGCGCGTTCAGGAATTGTTTGCTGAGAAGGAGTGTGGTAGATGATGATTTTGCTCACAACCATATATGGAAGTGTGTGAAAGATGCGTCGCTTTGTACCAGAAACGGATGTCGCTACAGTTTTGTGCGTTAATCTATGGTGGCGATTTTGGAAAATTTGCATGGCTGCATTAGAAATGCTACTGAGCATCCTGATTGCAATGCTAAAAAAGCATGCAGCATGAGATCTGTCATATACCGTCATGGTTCATAGTCAGGCTCATACACTATTGCAATGTTTAAACTACAGTGCAGGATTGTCTACCGGAGCGGGGTCAGTCCAACCAACCGAAAAATGTGTCCACTACAATCATTTCGTTTTTTAAAAGCCATATAATCTGTCTGATAGCTTCTTGCACAACGAAAGAGCAAGGTGCATTATTTAAAGTTGGAATGCATGCAAACTGATGGTATTA
Source organism: Enterobacter sp. P82 (assembly GCF_037053385.1). NCBI lineage: Bacteria > Pseudomonadati > Pseudomonadota > Gammaproteobacteria > Enterobacterales > Enterobacteriaceae > Enterobacter > Enterobacter sp. P82. The sequence goes on along the minus strand of NZ_JBALHX010000001.1, from coordinate 2,387,858 downwards.
AGTTCTTCATTTGGAGAAAAAATGACCGCTAGGAAAGGGACTGTAAGCCAAACTCAAAAGCGAAAATCGCCAGCTAATCGCTCGGTATCATCGCATCGTTTTGAACCAGCTAAGCTGGATGCGTTATTCTTAGTCTTAGATGCTGTTGCATGGTTAGATACCCCAAGCATTTCTCAGGTAGCACAATTCGCTGGGATTGATCCTCGAACAGCGGGCAAACATTTGAAGAATGCCTGTCAAACTGGCCTAATAGATGCTGTAGGTTCAGGATACGCGCCAATTCTTCCGTATCCTTATAGAGGCTCTCAAGCCCAAAAAGAAGCAGTGGTAAAAGAGGCTTTGGTGCGGCTTCCATTACTTATAGCCGTTCGCCAATTCCTTCGGCTAGGAGATAAAACTGAATCGGCGCTCCGAAAAGCGGCTACAACTATGGGTATATCGCCTTTTGTTGCTTCGGACCTTAATCCACTTATAGAATGGGCTAATAGTCTGGGTGCACTTAAGCCTGATCTACTTGCCGAGGATTTGCTTGATGCTGCAACGGAAATGAAAGAACAACGTCATCATGATGAGAAAGAACGTCGTGTTGCATTTCTTTCTCATAGTTCCTTAGACAAACCTTTCATTAGACAACTCGCAGCCGACTTGACGGCAAATGGTATTGATGTTTGGTTAGATGAACAAAGAATAAGAGTGGGCGATTCTATCCCTGAAAAAGTTGCACAAGGTTTAGCTGGCTCAGATTTTTTCCTTATCGCATTGAGCAGACACTCAGAAAACTCGGTTTGGGTTCAAAAAGAACTTAATAACGCGCTTGTGAATGAAGTTCAACGTCGAAAAGTGCATATTCTTCCACTTAAATTAGATGATGCGTCTATACCCCCTATAATCGCTGACAAAAAATATGCCGACTTTTCAGTATCATATAAATCTGGTTTAGATGAATTAATTAGATCTCTGAGGATGAGTGTATGAATATGACTGAGAAAAAGACAAGACAAATGCCCAAGGGAGGGCGTAAAGGTGGGGCAATTTTCCCAAGAATACCTTTAAGCGATGCACTCCAATACGCTAAAAAATTAGTTAGCAAAACACATATTAGTGCACAACCACAAGATCTTATTTTCTCGGGAGTTTTAGGCGCAAAAGGGAGCGCGGGTGAAGTCAAAATATCATCATTGAGACAGTACGGTCTTCTTACGGGTGATTCAAAGACAGGTTACTTAGCTGAAGAGTTAGCTAAAAAGATATCGGCTGCACCGCAGGAAGAGCTTATCCCGCTTTACCAACAAGCTATTTTACGGCCGAATGTATTTAAAAAGCTTTTCGATACATATCATGGAGATACAGTTACCAAAGCAAAACTAAAACAAAGGGTATCCGATTTAAGAGTTCATCCTGATCAGGCTGAATTATGTGTTGATCTCTATATAGCAGGAATGCTATTTGCTCAATTGGTTGCTGTTGATGGTGAAAGTATTAGTCACATCTCTCTTAGTGAACTCAGTGGAAGTGAAAAGCAATCACATGATAACAATGAAAAAAAAGGAGGGTTTACTGAAAATAATTATGAAGATAGTGAGGTTATAGAGGCTGGAATAGATAATGCGGCCGATACTACTGAGGTAGTAACGTCCTATGACAACGTGGGACCCTCACAGCAATTGAAACATGACTTATCGACTCCACGTGCAATTTTCAATGTTAATATATCCTTGGATTCCAGTTTAGATACAGAAAAATTACAGAGACAATTAGAGCTTTTAAAAAAATTTGGCGCAATATAAAAATAAAACTCAATGAGAAACTGAATTGTGGCTAATATTTCATTTTAAAAATCATTATTGGCGCTTTTTATAAAGTGCCGCTCTTTTCTTCATTTAAATCTAAAATGTTAATCAGTTGGCTAAGTGGTCATGGCTATTTATTAATGCAATGTATATGTTAATGTATACTGAAAATCCGCTGTTTCGCAGCTAATTTTCATTGTATGTAGGTGCTAACTTTTGCTTCTCGCTCTTAATGGACATTCAACAAACAACGTTGTATTTTGCGTATGGCCGAAATCCTGCTTTTACCCAGCAGAACCCCGGCCTCCCATCACCCGCCTCAATGCGCCGTTATATAAGGCTCCTTCACAAACTCCGCCAACAGCCAGACCAAATCATGCAGTAGCCCGGTGAGTTCTTTCGCCACGCTTGTAGGCAGTGTCCCGCCCATCACCGCCAGCGTTAACGCCACGGCATAGTCCACTTGCAGCGTCGTCTCCTGCCAGCAGTCCGGCACGCAGGAGGTAATCTTTTCCCCTGCGATCAATTGTTCAACCAGATACGAAGGCAGTTCGGCATCGCAGCACTCACGCAGCCGCTTCAGCACAGCCAGCAATCGCTTGCAGAGCGTGGCAAACGTCACCGCGTCGTCAGTTTCCACCAGCACGCTCACATAAGCGGTGCAGGCGTCGGCCAACTCGAAGAGATCCGCAGAATCGGAAAGTTGCAGGTGGATAAGGTGATAAACAGCGCTTTCCTCAGAAAGTGCGTAAGTCAGGGTAGGGATAGTTGTCATGTAGTATTCCTTTTCAAAAAAAATCCAGACCACCACATAAGTTCCTACGCTCATGGGTGGTAGCGCTGACGGAGGTAGGAATGCCGCACATGACAAAACGGCCAACCTTTCGGTTGCTCCGCCAGCGCGACCGTATTTTAACGGGATGAGCGCTGTCGCGACAAAAATAATTGCCGAGTCATGTTAAACGGGTTCCTACGCCCGGTTACGGATGTGCCGCAACGCAGGCACTTTACGGCGGCGAAAAAAGGAAGGGAAGGGATGCCCATGAATTACATAAGGTTGCTTGCAGGTTTGCGAGGCGGCTTCCAGAAGGGCATTGCCGGGTGGCGTCTACGCCTTACCTGGCCTACAAAACCAAACACCAAACCTCCCCGCGACACGAACCGTAGGCCCGCGCAAGCGCAGCGCCGCCGTAACTCCTTACGCAGATCTTTTCATTTTGAGCAACACTTCCAATAACGTCTGAGTTGCTCGGGAGGATTTGCTCGCCGCCGAACAAACCACCCCAAACTCACGGTACAGCGAAGGCGTCACGGGCACGACGCACAAACCGCGTAATTCAACCGGCAGAGCGGATTCTGGTATAAGTGCGACGCCCATGCCTTCGCGTACCAGCAGGCAGGCACTGATCCAGTCCCGGACGGTCACACGAACGTCAGACAGCCGCAAGCCTGCCTGTTCCATCAGGCTTTTTCCATTAACGGCACAACCGCCTGTAGCGAGTACAAAAGGCTGGTCTGCCAGTTCCTCAAGCGTAATGCCGCGCGCGCGTGCATAACGAGCCTGGTGGTGACTGGCCGGTAGCACCCCGACCCACGCATCTTGTCCCAGGATTGCATCCGCGCGTCCGGGAGTAGGGTTCATTACCACCCCCAGATCAACCGTATCTGCTGCAATCCACTCCTCGACTTCCCGGTCCGTCCCTTCCAGTACAACCACCTCGATTTCAGGATGCAGGCGCTTAAAGTCCCGCAGCAGTCCTGGCAAAAATGTGGATGTCACCGATGGAAAACTGGCAAGACGAATGCGTCCGCCAGTCAGCCCCCGGCTCTCATCCGCCAGTAGGCGGATGGCGTCTAGCCGCGCCAGCATACTTCTTGCCTCTTTAACAACCCGCTCGCCCAGGGCCGTCACACCGATGTGGCGTCGCTCACGCGTGAATACTGCAAATCCTAATGAGGCCTCTAACTGAGCGATCGCCTGGCTGGCACCAGATTGCGTCATGCCAACCTTTTCAGCGGCACGTGAAATATTACTGGCATCGGCCACCGCAACCAGTAAGCGCCAGTGTAAAAGATTCATCATAAGTATCAGTAGCTCAGCTAATGGCTAATTTATGAATCATTAATTTTACAGCGAGATCGGTTTTAAGCACAGTGAATGCAAACCGAATCGTCACCACTCAACAGCTTTAACGGAGAGATTATGAAACTCTATTACGCCCCGGACACCTGTTCACTCTCACCCCATATCGTGCTTCGCGAACTGGCGATTGAGTTTGAACTGATTAAAGTGGACAACAGGAGCAAGCTTACCGCTGACGGGCGCGACTTCCTGACCATTAACCCTAAAGGGTACGTCGCTGCGCTTGAACTGGATGACGGGAAAATCCTGACCGAGGGGCCAGCCATTTTGCAGTACCTCGCAGACCTCAAGCCAGAAAGTGGGCTGGCACCGCGAGCAGACAGCTGGGAGCGAGTGCGGCTTCAGGAATGGCTAAACTTTATCACCAGCGAAATACACGCTGGTTTGGCACCTCTCTTCAACAATATGTTGCCGGAAGAGGCCAAATCGATTTTTCGTGAGAAGCTGTTCAGGCGGTTCAGTTTTCTTCAGGAAACGCTCTCAACAAACGCTTATCTGGCAGGCTCGTCGTTCAGCGTGGCGGATGCCTATCTTTTCACCGTTCTGGGCTGGTGCAAATTCTTCGCCATTGAACTGAATAACTGGCCCGCGCTACTGGCGTACCGGGAAAAAATCAGTGCCCGTCCTGCTGTGCGGGCCGCATTACGTGCGGAGGAGAAAGTCTAGGTCTGCGTATTCCGCCGCAGGTATTAATGCCTGAAGCAGGAGGCAAGTGAGGGTGTGGAGTCAGGATGGGTTAGCATACTGTCACTCTGCATCTGATTGCATGGCGCTTTTCACGGCATCCTGCTTCCCGGGATTGCATTGCTGTTTTGTTCCTGGAAGATAAAATTTTCCCGACGCGTCCGGATCTGTTCCGCCCGGACAACCCGCACGGCCCGGAGCTGAGACGGTGCCATCCGAACCATTTCCTCCATCCCCACCATTACCGCCACCAGCTGCATTTACAGCAAATGCGCCGAGTATGAGCAAAAATGTAATAACTCGTATAGTCATCAAAACCTCCAGTGCTCAGGGCATTTCACAGAAATCCCTCACTTCTGATTTTCAACATGCAACCTGACAGCCTCCAGCGTCCTTCTACGGATCCAGCCGCTCCCTGCCCGTATTGCCAGCCAGTAGGCCGCCATTTTGAGTTGAGTACGTTTGTCCGGACAATAGACGAAGGTCTCAGTACAGAGTTCATGTTGACCTGGCGCCAGTTCCGCTACCTGGTAGCGCAGCAACAGTTTTGCGCTGCCCGGCCCGGCGGGTGCCTGAAAAGCAATCGCATCGGGCGCGTTTTCCAGACCGAAATCTGTCCGCCAGAATTGCCCTCTTAAGCCAAAGCAGAGCTCGGATGCTGAGCTGTGCAACAGCGTAAAACTGTGCAGCCCAAAGTTGCCCGTCGAGTTAGTCTGCTGATTGTGCAGAAATTTCTGCGGTAATTGCCGCAGAGACATCAGCCGCCGAATGACGGGGTCTTGCTGGACGTCAAAGCTTGCAATCAACGGCAGAATATTTTCAGGGTTGGAAGTATGAATGACCGCTCGATGTTTCTCATGGAACTGAAACTGGGGTAAAAAAGCAGGGACATCCCGCCAGAGAGCAAGCGCTTTGCGGGTAACGAATCCGGGGTTCAGCATTTCACGTCCTTGTCATCCTTTGCACTCTGTCAGAGTAACAGATGGCATGCGGCAAACAATTACCAGGAAAACGTAGTTCCGGAGCGTATATCAATAAAACAGCAAAGTCCTGGATCCGACCCCGCGTTGCCTGCAACAACTTTCCAAACTGCACCCGATGAGTTTATGGTGTTGTTTCACCCTCACAGGGCATCAGGTGTCATATATGTCGAATGCAAAAGCTAACAAAGACTGGGTCAGACTGGCGCAACAACCCTGAAAAATAGAGCGCATAGAGGCGTATTTCAGCGGGCATGGCTATGAGCCGCATCGTCACGACACTTATGCCATAGGCCGGACCTTATCCGGGGTGCAGAGTTTTCACTATCGGGGAAGTAAACAACATAGCCTGCCGGGCGGGACAATGGTCCTGCACCCTGACGAAATACATGACGGAGAGGCGGGAACGAACGACGGATTCCAGTATCGGATGTTGTATATCGATCCGGCGTTAATTCAAAAAATCCTGGGCGGAAAGCCTTTGCCGTTTATTCCCGGCGGAATTTCATCCGATCCCCGGCTTTTTGCAGCGACCGAACCGCTGTTAAAAGCGCCGGAAGAATCTTTCGATACGCTGGAAGAAGACGATGCGCTCTACGATCTCGCCCACACGCTCGCCGTCGTGGGAGGACAACGTTTTCGCCGGAATCGGGTGGATTATCAATCCGCAGAACGCGCGCGCGAATATATACACACTGAATTCATTCACAATATTACGCTGGATACTTTATCCGCCGTCAGTGGCAGAGATCGCTGGAGCCTCAGCCGGGATTTTCGTGCGCTTTATGGAACGAGTCCTTATCGCTATGTGACCATGCGTCGACTTGTATACTGTCGACGCCTGATTCAGGCGGGCCTGTCGCTTGCTGAGGCTGCCGCTGCAGCGGGGTTTTCAGATCAAAGTCACATGACTCGTCAGTTCATCAAAACGTTGGGTATGTCGCCTGGGCGCTGGCAAAAATTCATTAAAGGTCATCCTGCCTGATTTGCACGATCGTTCAAGACCGGCACGCCGGCCTTATTCTATCCTGGATGCTTCTCAACCATAGGAAGTGTCGCAATGTATAGTCCTGTTAATTTAGACAATAAATTCTCTCTCTTCGACACGCACTGGCAGCCGAAAGTCATCGCTCAGATGAATGACTATCAGTTTAAAATCGTCAAAATATCGGGTGATTTTATATGGCACGCGCACCCTGAAACCGATGAGGCATTCATCGTGGTCGAGGGCGTGTTACGTATTGATTTTCTTGACGGACATGTGCTCGTCAATCCAGGGGAAATGTACGTTGTGCCAAAAGGCGTTGAACATAAAACGTCTGCTGAAACGACGGTAAAAATGATGATGATAGAACCGTGTGGGATCCTGAATACCGGACACGAAGGTGGGGAGCGCACCGCAGAGAACGATGTCTGGATTTGACGCCTGTGGCTATGTTGCCGGGTAGCGGCTACGCCTTACCCGGCCAACTAAAACCACCAGCCAAACCCACCGGGCTCGGCCGCTACCCCTCACTCATCATCGCCAGAAACCGCTTCACCGTCCGAGAACGTTCAAAACGCCGCCAGCAGAGCGCGATATCAGTGTAAAGCGCCGGTGAGCTCAGTGCGTGGTAGGTAACATTCGGCGGAGAAATGGCCGCCATGGATTTCGGTACCAGCGCGAAGCCGCCGCCGGCGGAAACCATGCTCAGGGAGGATGAAAGCTGTGATGACTGCAGCGCGTGCTGCACGTCGATCCCGGCCCGTTCGCAGCAGCCGTAAACCCGGTCGTACAGGCCCGGCGCGACCTCCTGCGGGAACAGCACCACGGGTGTATCCTGGAGCTGGTCCAGCGCCAGATCGCCGCACGCCGCCAGCGGATGGTCGCGATGCAGCGCCACCACCATCGGCTCCCGGTCGAGGATTTTTAACTCGAACGCCTTGCTGCTCTCGCACGGCAGACGCACGAAGGCGATATCCAGCTCACCCTCAGCCAGCATTGTCGTCAGCGAAGACATATTGGCTTCCACCTGGTGAACCCGTACCGCCATGTTCTGTACTTGATACTGGCGAATCAGCGCGAAAATTTTGGGATGGAAAGCGTCGGAACTGGTGATGCCAATCGACAGGTTGCCGTTCAGCCCGCGCGCGATGCCACGGGCTTTCTCCAGCGCGGCGTCGCTCAGCGCCAGGATCTTGCAGGCATCCTCATAGAACGCTTCTCCCGCCTCGGTCAGCTCGACGCCCCGCGTCAGGCGTTTGAACAGCGGCGTGCCTACTTCCTCTTCAAGCCGTTTGATCTGCTGACTCAGAGGAGGCTGAGAAATACCCAGCGCTTTGGCCGCTTTGGTGAAGTGTCGCTCGCGAGCAACCGCGACGAAATACCGCAGATAACGAAGTTCCATATCTAAAACGTCTCAAACCAGCATGGATTCTATATTGGAACTCTCTGCTGAATCGGGTCAACATTTATTTAACCTTTCTAAATAAAGTTGAAGAGGACGAGCATGATGATGCATTCATCTGCCTGCGACTGTGAGGCCAGTTTGTGCGAGACCCTGCGAGGGTTCTCCGCTCAGCATCCTGACAGTGTGATTTATCAGACATCGCTAATGAGCGCCCTGCTAAGCGGCGTGTACGAGGGGAACACCACCATCGCCGATCTGCTGGCACACGGTGATTTTGGTCTGGGCACTTTCAACGAGCTGGATGGCGAAATGATCGCCTTCAGCAGCCAGGTGTACCAGCTGCGCGCCGACGGCAGCGCCCGCGCCGCGAAGCCAGAGCAGAAAACACCGTTCGCGGTGATGACCTGGTTCCAGCCGCAGTATCGTAAAACCTTTGATGGGCCGGTCAGTCGCCAGCAGATCCACGATGTGATCGACCAGCAAATCCCCTCCGATAACCTGTTCTGCGCGCTGCGTATCGACGGTAACTTCCGCCATGCCCATACCCGCACGGTACCACGTCAGAAGCCGCCATACCGGGCGATGACCGACGTGCTGGACGACCAGCCAGTGTTCCGCTTCAACCAGCGGAAAGGTGTACTGGTCGGGTTCCGCACACCACAGCATATGCAGGGTATTAACGTGGCGGGCTACCACGAACATTTCATCACCGACGACCGTCAGGGCGGGGGCCATCTGCTCGACTACCAGCTGGAGAGCGGCGTGCTGACCTTCGGTGAAATTCACAAGCTGATGATTGACCTGCCTGCCGACAGTGCGTTTTTGCAGGCCAACCTGCACCCCAGCGATCTTGATGCAGCGATCCGTTCCGTCGAAAACTAACAGGAGAACTACCGTGAACAGTGAGAAACAGTCACGTCAGTGGGCGCATGGCGCCGATATGGTCGTCGGCCAGCTGGAAGCGCAGGGCGTGAAGCAGGTGTTCGGTATTCCGGGGGCGAAAATCGACAAAGTCTTTGATTCCCTGCTGGACTCCTCCATTGAGATCATTCCAGTACGCCACGAAGCGAATGCGGCGTTTATGGCGGCGGCGGTAGGGCGCCTGACCGGCAAAGCCGGGGTGGCGCTGGTCACTTCCGGTCCGGGTTGTTCCAACCTGATCACCGGCATTGCCACCGCCAACAGCGAAGGCGACCCGGTGGTGGCGCTGGGTGGGGCGGTCAAGCGGGCGGATAAAGCCAAACTGGTGCACCAGAGCATGGACACGGTCGCTATGTTCAGCCCTGTCACCAAATATTCTGTGGAAGTCAGCTCTCCGGATGCGATTGCCGAAGTGGTATCGAATGCATTCCGTGCCGCCGAGCACGGCAGACCGGGGGGCGCGTTCGTCAGCCTGCCGCAGGATATTGTCGACCAGCCCGCGACAGGCGCGATTTTGCCTGCCAGTGGCGCGGCACGAATGGGCCCGGCACCGGAGTCGGCGATTAACGACGTGGCGAAGCTGATTGAAAACGCCAAAAACCCGGTCATCCTGCTGGGCCTGATGGCCAGCCAGCCCGCTAACAGTGACGCGCTGCGTAAGCTGCTGGAGAAAAGCCGCATTCCGGTCACCAGCACCTATCAGGCTGCCGGGGCGGTGAACCAGGAGCACTTCACCCGCTTTGCCGGACGCGTCGGTCTGTTCAACAACCAGGCGGGCGACAGGCTGCTCCATCTGGCGGATCTGATTATCTGCATCGGCTACAGCCCGGTGGAGTACGAGCCGTCTATGTGGAACAGCGGCGACGCCACGCTGGTGCACATTGATGTGCTGCCTGCCTACGAAGAACGTAACTATGTGCCGGATCTGGAGCTGGTGGGGGACATCGCCGAAACGCTGAACCTGCTCGCTAACCGCATCGATCATAAGCTGGAGCTGAGCCAGCGGGCGTCAGAGATTCTGGTCGATCGCCAGCATCAGCGCGATCTGCTCGATCGTCGTGGCGCATCGCTTAACCAGTTTGCCCTGCATCCGCTGCGCATCGTGCGTGCCATGCAGGACATCGTGAACAGCGACGTCACGCTCACCGTGGACATGGGCAGCTTCCACATCTGGATCGCCCGTTATCTCTACAGTTTCCGGGCGCGTCAGGTGATGATTTCCAACGGTCAGCAGACCATGGGCGTCGCGCTGCCGTGGGCCATTGGCGCATGGCTGGTGAACCCGGGCCGCAAGGTGGTTTCGGTCTCCGGCGACGGCGGCTTCCTGCAGTCGAGCATGGAACTGGAAACCGCGGTGCGCCTCAACGCCAACGTGCTGCACATCATCTGGGTGGATAACGGCTACAACATGGTCGCCATTCAGGAAGAGAAAAAATATCAGCGTCTTTCCGGCGTGGAGTTTGGCCCGGTCGATTTCAAAGTGTATGCCGACGCCTTTGGTGCGAAAGGTTTTGCCGTGGAGAGCGCCGATGCGCTTGAACCGACGCTGCGTGCAGCAATGGATGTCGATGGCCCCGCCGTGGTGGCCATTCCCGTCGACTATAGCGATAACCCGCTGCTGATGGGCCAGCTCCATCTCAGCCAGATTTTGTGACTCAATATAAGGACAGAGAAATGCAAAAAGTTGCTCTCGTAACAGGCTCAGGCCAGGGGATTGGTAAAGCGATTGCGCTGCGCCTGGTAAAAGATGGCTTCGCGGTCGCCATTGCGGATTACAACGAGGATACGGCGAAAGCGGTCGCCGATGAAATTACCCGTAACGGCGGTCGTGCTGTCGCCGTGAAGGTGGATGTTTCGAACCGCGACCAGGTGTTTGCGGCGGTGGAGAAAGCGCGTACCGCTCTGGGCGGTTTCAATGTGATTGTGAATAACGCCGGGATCGCGCCTTCCACGCCAATCGAGTCGATTACACCGGAGATTGTCGACAAGGTTTACAACATTAACGTGAAAGGGGTGATTTGGGGCATCCAGGCCGCGATCGATGCTTTCCGTAAAGAGGGGCACGGCGGCAAGATCATCAACGCCTGTTCCCAGGCGGGCCACACCGGCAACCCGGAACTGGCGGTGTACAGTTCCAGCAAGTTCGCGGTTCGTGGCTTAACCCAGACGGCGGCACGGGATCTCGCGCCGCTGGGGATCACCGTTAATGCCTATTGCCCGGGGATCGTTAAAACGCCGATGTGGGCGGAGATCGACCGTCAGGTGTCTGAGGCGGCAGGAAAACCGCTCGGCTACGGGACTGAAACCTTTGCCAAACGTATTACGCTTGGCCGTTTGTCTGAACCAGAAGACGTCGCCGCCTGTGTTTCATACCTCGCCGGGCCAGATTCCGACTATATGACCGGCCAGTCGCTCTTAATTGATGGTGGGATGGTGTTTAACTAAATACTAATAAGCTCTGACATGAGTTTTCCCCTGCACCCGTGCAGGGGCTTTTTTTTGTCTCCTCAGCCATTGTGCATTACACTGCGCGCTGCAAAACTTTAGTCATTACGATCTGACAGGCGGTAACAGCGATGAACGGTACAATCACAACGTGGTTTAAAGATAAAGGCTTTGGATTTATCAAAGATGAAAACGGCGACAACCGCTATTTTCATGTGATTAAGGTCGCGAACCCTGATCTGATTAAGAAAGATGCGGCGGTGACCTTCGAGCCAACCACCAACAACAAAGGCCTTTCCGCCTATGCGGTGAAGGTGATCCCGGAAAGTAAACACCTCTATATTGCCGGCGAGCGCGTGAAGCTTACCTCGATCAAATCCTTCGTGGTGTTTAACGAAGAAGAACCGGTTGATACTAAAATCGACAAAGAGAACGCGGTGCTGTCGGTGGGGCTGCTGATGAACAGCATTAAGCCGAAGTCCGAGAAAAAGCCGGGCGAAATGCGCACGGTGAAGAAGCTGGCGATCACCACCTTCCAGAACACGACGCTGATCTTCACCGAAGACGAGATCGACATTGATGCCACGGTGAAGCTGCTGAAGTGATTTTGTGCCGGGTGGCGGTTCCGCTCTACCCGGCCTGCTAATCCTCTCTTTTCGCCCGCTTTTTAACCTGCTATAACAAACTCCTTACCTTTCAGGGAGTCACCGTCGTGCCCGAAATCAATCAACATGGTCAAACCGTTAACGATATCGTTCCTGGCTGGAAAGGCGCGCGCGTATTAACCCGCACGCCGCTGTTTGGCCAGTATTGCCGCCTGGAGCCGCTGGATGTCGATCGCCATGCAGCCGATCTCTATGACGCCTACGCACTGGGCGACGACAGCGACTGGACATGGCTTGCCAGCACGCAGCCTGAAAGCGTGGAAGCCACCGCACACTGGGTGCTGGGAAAGGTGCTGGATGACGAGCTAGTACCGTTTGCCGTCATTGATTTACGCACCGAACGTGCGGTGGGGCTGGTGAGCTATATGGCTAACGAGCGGCTGCTGGGGTCGGTTGAAATCGGTCACGTGACCTGGTCGCGCAAAATGAAAGGCTCCCGCATCGGTACTGAAGCGGTGTGGCTGCTGCTGAAAAATGCGTTTGAGCACGGCTACCGTCGTCTGGAGTGGAAGTGCGATTCGATGAACGTTGCCTCACGCAGGGCGGCGGAGCGGCTGGGGTTTGTCTGGGAAGGGCGCCTGCGCCAGAAGCTGGTGCGCAAAGGGCGCAACCGCGACAGCGATATGCTTTCTATTATTGACGGCGAATGGCCGCAGAGAGACGCCGAACTGCGCGCCTGGCTGGCGGCGGAGAATTTTGACGGGGAAGGGCGGCAGATTAAGCGGCTTGAGGCGTTTCGGTTATAAGTTTTTTATGTAGGGTACAGCGTAAACACGCGGCTAATCCGCGGAAATGGCAATTTCAATCAAATTGGTTTTTCCGGACTGTAGTCCGCGGGCTACCGCTTCGGCGATATCTGCCGCCTCGGTCACCCGGCAGCAGTGGACGCCCATGGCAGTGGCCAGCGACTGAAAATCGATATGCGGATTCACGAGGTCCATCCCGATAAAACGCCCCAGCTGCGTTGAGCTGTAGTCAGCCTGGCTCTTCATAAAGTTTTTCAGGATGTTGTACTCCCTGTTATTCATGACGATAAAGGTGACCGGCAGATTTTCATGTGCCGCCGTCCAGAGCGCCTGCGGCGAGTACAGGGAGGCTCCATCACCTATCAGGCATACCACCGGTTCCCGCCCGCGTCCCAGCGAATGCCCTACTGAGGCGGGCATCCCCCAGCCCAGACCGCCGCCGCGCATAAAGTAGTACCGCTGATGCTGCTGGTCAGAGATGAACCGGCGGACATGTCTGGCGGTCGCTATCGCCTCATCAACGATGGTGGTACCCGCCGGAATGGACCGGATGACCTCATATGCTGCGACCATCGGCGAAAGGGTCGGGCGCAGCCGCTCGGCTGCCAGACGTTCTTCCTGCAGTTGCCACTCTTTTTCACGTTCAGCGCGTGCCGCTTTGAGCAGCCGCTGATGCGTCAATTTGCTTGCCACCCGGCGCTGCTCAAGCTTCGGCAACAGTTCGTGCAGGGACAGTTTGATATCCCCCATCACCGAAAGGCGAGTGGCGTAGGTGCGGCCCAGCTCGTTCATATCCGCCGAGAGCTGATACACCGCGCAGGTTTCCGGAATGGCCTCGCCCTCGCTATATAAAATGGTAATCAGGCTTCTGCCGCCGATGATAAAGACGGCATCGTAGGCGTTGATGATGCTGGCGATTTCACTGGCGGTGGTGGGCATATTGCCCCGCCAGAGCTCGTGCTGGGTGGGAAAAGGCAAATTCAGCGGCCAGGAGGAGCCGTAGACGTGGGCGCTGAGCGCTTCCGCCAGCTGGACAATCTCCTGCGTCGAGCCACTGGAGTGCACCTCATCGCCCGCCACAATCATTATCCTGCCTGGAGCGATCTCGCTGAGTGCCTCTGCCAGTTCGTCCAGCGAGCCTGCGACAGTGTGGTAGTTCACTCTGGACGCCGTCTGTATTCCGGCGTCGCTCAGCTCTTCCATCACGTTCATCGGGAGGGAGAGCAGAACCGGGCCGGCTGGAGGATAGCTGGCCGCGTGAAACGCGTGGCGCACCAGCACCGGGAGCTGGTCGGCGCTGGTGACCTCCTGTGCCCATTTCATGACCGGGGAGCCAATGGAAACAATATCATCATACAGAAGCGGGTCGCGGACGTAGTGTCGCGTATCCTGCTGTCCAACGGTAACTACCAGCGGGGTTTTCATGATTCGCGAATTAATGAGATTCCCCATGCCGTGCCCCAGGCCGCTGGCAGTATGCAAATTGATAAAGCCCGTTTTGCCGGAGGCTTTCGCATAGCCGTCGGCAATCGCCACCACGGTGCTCTCCTGAAGCGCCAGAATATAGTGAATATTTTCATGGCGAAGCAGGGCATCAATGAGCGGAAGTTCGGTGGTACCCGGATTACCAAAAATATATTCCACGCCTTCACTCTCCAGCACCTCAAGAAGAATATCGGCGCCTGACCGCATATTTAAATCTGATAAGGACGTTAATGATTTAATCATAATTAAACCTCATTCAGCGTTATTTAATTCATGCTAAAATTCTTCCTGCGTCGGACGAACAACAATTTCATTAATATCAACATCGCCTGGCTGTTCGATGGCAAATAAAACGGAGCGGGCAATCGCGTCAGCCGGAATAGCCTGCTTATAAAACTCATGGAGAAATTTTTTACTCTCTTCGTCTGAGCTGCCGAATTGCAGTTCGCTTTCGACCGCACCGGGAGAGATAAGCGTGGTGCGTATCGTTTTACCTGCTTCCTGACGCAGACCCTCGCTCAGCGCGCGAACGGCGAATTTTGTCGCGCTGTACACCACGCCGCCGGGGGCAAGGACCTTGATGCCCGCCACCGAGGCAACGTTAATAAAGTGACCACTTCCCTGACGCTGAAACACCGGTAATGCGGCCGCGATGCCGTACAGTACCCCTTTCAGATTGGTATCAATCATCTTGTCCCATTCTTCAGTTTTCAGCTCGCTGAGGGGGGCGATAGCCATAAAGCCAGCGTTGTTGATCAGCACGTCCACGCGCTGGTATGCGGCGATGGCGGCCTCAATGGCGCGCTGGACCTCTTCCTGACGGGTAACATCGGCCTTGACGGCGATGGCCTTACCGCCTTGCTGGATTATCCTGTCCACGAGGGCATTAATTTTTTCCTGACGGCGCGCCACCAGTACCAGCGAAAACGCGTTATTCGCTAAATGGAGGGCAATGGCTTCACCAATCCCGCTGCTGGCACCGGTGATAACGACAACCTTGTTTGCACTATTATTCATGATCTTATCTCACTGTAGTGTGACTCAGAAAATAAAAGGCAGGGAAGAATGAAAGAATAATGAAAAATCCTTTCATTCTGGGTTTGAATATATTGTATATGTCGGGATGAATAATCTTCGATTAAAACTTAATGGAGTTCGGAAGAGAGTGTCAACACTGTTTTAAATAATAAAGCGTATTACAGGGTAATAGTTAATTCTTATAGGTTACAGCAACGGTTTACCCGCGCTTTAATAGTGAAAACCCTCTCCTTTACGGAGAGGGCGTGACAATTATGCCTTCTGTGTTACCTGACGAACCGGTGCCCCGTTCGCCACATAATACGCCGCCGTGCTCTTCGCCAGCGGCTCGCGTCCGCGGATGGCATCGGCCATCTTTTCACCGATCATAATGGTCGTGGCGTTCAGGTTGCCGGTGATGATCTGCGGCATAATTGACGCATCCACCACGCGTAACCCTTCCAGACCGTGAACGCGGCCTTCACCGTCGACCACCGCCATCTCGTCATAGCCCATTTTGCAGGTGCCACATGGGTGGAACGCGGTTTCGGCGTGGTTACGCACGAACTCATCCAGTTGCTCGTCGGTCTGGCATTCGATACCTGGGCTGATTTCGCGTCCACGGTATTTGTCCAGTGCAGGCTGGTGCATGATCTCGCGGGTGATGCGGATCGCGTCGCGGAACTCCTGCCAGTCCTGCTCGTGGGACATATAGTTGAACAGGATCGCCGGATGCTGGTGCGGATCGCGCGATTTGATGCGCACGTGCCCACGACTCGGTGAGCGCATGGAGCCGACGTGGCACTGAAAACCGTGCTCTTTCACCGCGTTCGAGCCATTGTAGTTAATCGCGACCGGCAGGAAGTGGTACTGAATGTTCGGCCATCCGAACTCTTCGCGGCTGCGAATAAACCCACCCGCTTCAAAGTGGTTGCTCGCGCCCACGCCGGTGCCGTTAAACAGCCACTCGGCACCAATCTTCGGCTGGTTCCACCACTGCAGGGCAGGGTAGAGGGAAACGGGCTCTTTGCATTCATACTGCAGGTACATCTCCAGGTGATCCTGCAGGTTTTCACCCACGCCGGGTAAATCATGCACCAGCGGGATATCGAACTGTTTCAGCAGCTCCGCGTTGCCCACGCCGGAACGCTGGAGGATTTGCGGAGAAGCAATGGCTCCGGCGCACAGCAGCACTTCTCTGCTAGCGGTGGCTTTCGACGGTATGGTGCTTTCCCCCTCCAGCCACTCGACGCCCACCGCGCGCTTGCCGTCAAAGAGGATGCGATCTGTCATGGCGTGGGTGCGG
Source organism: Enterobacter sp. P82 (assembly GCF_037053385.1). Classification (NCBI taxonomy): domain Bacteria; kingdom Pseudomonadati; phylum Pseudomonadota; class Gammaproteobacteria; order Enterobacterales; family Enterobacteriaceae; genus Enterobacter; species Enterobacter sp. P82. The sequence continues at coordinate 2,371,286 of NZ_JBALHX010000001.1, read as the reverse complement.
ATGGTCAGGTTCGGGCGCGGTTTCGCCTGATCCAGATAGCCGCGCGCGGTGCTGGCACGTCGGCCCTGCGGCGTGACTGTACGGTCCATCGGGCCGAAACCTTCCTGCTGATAGCCGTTGAGATCGTCGGTGCGCGGATAGCCCGCCTGCACGCCCGCTTCCACCATCGCCTCAAACAGCGGGTTCACGCCCGGTTTCGAAGTGGTGACGCTCACCGGACCGTCGCCGCCGTGATAGTCGTTCGGCCCCACGTCGCGCGTCTCGGCCTTGCGGTAGTAGGGCAGGCAGTTGAGGTAGCTCCAGTGCTCCAGGCCCGGCTCTTTTGCCCAGTGGTCGAGGTCCATCGCGTTACCGCGGATGTAGCACATGCCGTTGATCAGCGACGAGCCGCCCAGCCCTTTGCCGCGTCCACACTCCATACGGCGGTTGTTCATGTACGGCTCTGGCTCGGTTTCATACGCCCAGTTGTAGCGCTTGCCCTGTAGCGGAAACGCGAGCGCGGCGGGCATCTGGGTGCGAAAATCAAAGCGGTAATCCGGCCCGCCCGCTTCAAGCAGCAGCACGGTGGTGTTGGGATCTTCGGTCAGTCGTGTTGCCAGAACGTTGCCGGCAGAGCCGGCACCAATAATGATGTAATCAAATTGCAAATAAACCTCCCGGTTAAAATATGGACTGGAATTTACCCATCTCAACCTGGATGGACTTCACCTGGGTGTAGCTCTGCAGCGTCATCACGCCATTCTCACGGCCAATACCGGAGTGTTTGTAGCCGCCGACCGGCATCTCTGCGGCGGATTCACCCCAGGTGTTGATCCAGCAGATGCCCGCTTCGAGCTGATGAATGGCACCGTGCGCGCGGTTAAGGTCGGCCGTGACGATGCCTGCCGCCAGCCCGTAGTCGGTATCGTTGGCGCGGCGGATCGCTTCTTCTTCGCTTTCATAGGTGAGGATGGACATCACCGGGCCGAAGATCTCTTCGCGTACGATGGACATCTCGTCGGCGCAGTCGGTGAACACTGTCGGGGCAACCCACGCGCCGTTATCGAAGTTTTCACCCTTCAGCACGTCGCCGCCGCACAGCACGCGCGCGCCTTCCTCTTTGCCTTTGGCGATGTAACGCAGCACGCTGTCGCGGTGCGGGAAGCTGACCATCGGGCCAAAGTTGGTGCGTTCATCGAACAGGTCGCCCGCGCGGATGCGGCCCACACGCTCAACAATTTTCTGCTCAAACGCGCTTTTAAACTTTGCGGGTACGAACACGCGGGTGCCGTTGGTGCATACCTGGCCGGAGCTAAAGAAGTTGGCCATCATGGCGATGTCTGCCGCGAGATCGAGATCCGCGTCGTCAAAAATAATCAGCGGGGATTTGCCGCCCAGCTCCATCGTCACCTCTTTCAGGGACGAGGCCGCCGAGTTGGCCATCACTTTTTTGCCGCTGGCGACGCCCCCGGTAAAGGAGACTTTCGCGATATCCGGATGTTCGGTCAGGTACTGGCCGGTCTCCGCGCCCACGCCCGGCAGGACGTTAAACACACCGTCCGGCAGGCCCGCTTCGGTGTAGATCTCGGCAAGCTTGAGCGCGGTAAGTGGCGTCACTTCGCTCGGCTTGAAGATCATCGCGTTACCTGCCGCCAGCGCCGGAGCAGATTTCCACAGGGCGATCTGGATCGGGTAGTTCCACGCGCCGATGCCTGCCACCACGCCAAGCGGTTCGCGGCGGGTGTAGACGAATGAAGTGTCGCGCAGGGGGATCTGGCTGCCTTCCAGTGCCGGGATCAGCCCCGCGTAGTACTCCAGTACGTCCGCGCCGGTGACGATATCGACGGTTGAGGTTTCGGAATACGCTTTACCGGTGTCGAGGGTTTCCAGCTTCGCCAGTTCGTCATTACGTTCGCGGAGGATGTCGACAGCACGACGCAGAATGCGCGAGCGCGCCATCGCGGTCATCGCCGCCCAGATTTTTTGCCCGCGTTTTGCGCTTGCCACGGCGCGCTCGACATCTTCACGCCCGGCCGCCTGAACGTTTGCCAGGACTTCACCGTTGGCCGGGTTAATGGTCTCGAAGGTGCGACCGCTGGTGGCGGATGTATAACCACCATTGATATAAAGCTGCTGTTCTGCCATTCGGGACATAAATTCTCCTCGGTTATTCGGTCGGTAAATGCTGGCTGATAAAGTGGCTGGTGAGCGATTGCGCCAGGGCCTTATCCAGTGGTTTGCCGCTCAGCGCGGCGCGCAGCCACAGCCCGTCGATCAGTGCCGCCAGGCCATAGCCCGCCTCCTGGGCCTGCTCGCGCGGCAGTTCGCGGCGGAACTCGTACACCAGGTTTGAGAGTAGACGGCGGCTACTCACCTGCTGCAGGCGGTAGAGCATCGGCTGATGCATGCTGCTCGCCCAGAAGGCAAGCCAGGCCTTCATTGCTGCGCTGCTGGTCTGGGTTTCATCAAAATTGCCGCCGACAATGGCCTGCAGGCGCTGCTCTGCGCTGCCATCCGGCAGGGCATGCAGGCGGCTCAGAACCGCGTCGCGCAGCTGGCCGGTGATGTCGCGCATGGTCGCTTCCAGCAGACCATTTTTATCTTTGAAATAGTGACTGATGATCCCCGTGGATACGCCCGCCCGACGGGCGATCTGTGCGATGGTTGCATCGTGCATTCCCACTTCATTTATTGCTTCCAGCGTGGCGTCAATCAGTTGCCTGCGCCGGATCGGCTGCATCCCCACTTTGGGCATTTTTGCCACTCCATTCATCAGCGTTGGTTATACATTAAAGCGGTTTTTGATTGGACGTTCAATATAAAATGTGTCTTAATTGTTGCGGATTTGGATTTTAATAGTTACAAAAACAGTGAGGATACTGGATGACAGACCTTTCACAAGACAGAGAAAAAGACAAAATCAACCCGGTCGTTTTTTATACTTCCGCCGGGCTGATTTTGTTGTTTTCCCTGATGACGATCTTCTTTAGCGGTTTTTCTGCCGAGTGGATTGGGCGCACTCTTGACTGGGTGTCGAAGACCTTCGGCTGGTACTACTTACTGGCGGCGACGCTCTATATTGTCTTTGTTGTCTGCATTGCCTGCTCGCGCTTCGGTTCGGTGAAGCTTGGGCCAGAGCAGTCAAAACCCGAGTTCAGCCTGCTGAGTTGGGCCGCGATGCTGTTTGCCGCGGGCATTGGCATCGACCTGATGTTCTTCTCCGTGGCGGAACCGGTTACGCAATATATGCAGCCACCGGAAGGGGCTGGGCAGACGATGGAGGCTGCGCGTCAGGCGATGGTCTGGACGCTCTTCCACTATGGCTTAACTGGCTGGTCGATGTATGCCCTGATGGGGATGGCGCTCGGATACTTTAGCTATCGTTATAATTTACCCCTCACCATCCGCTCTGCGCTGTACCCAATTTTCGGGAAAAAGATAAACGGGCCGATTGGTCACACCGTGGATATCGCGGCGGTGATTGGCACCATCTTTGGTATCGCGACGACGCTCGGGATCGGTGTGGTGCAACTCAACTACGGCCTGAGCGTGCTGTTTGATATTCCGGATTCGATGGCAGCCAAGGCGGCATTGATTGCGCTGTCGGTGATTATCGCCACTATTTCGGTGACGTCGGGCGTAGATAAAGGCATTCGCGTGTTGTCCGAATTGAACGTCGCGCTGGCGCTTGGCCTAATTCTGTTTGTGCTGTTTATGGGGGATACGTCGTTCCTGCTCAATGCGTTAGTGCTTAACGTCGGCGACTACGTGAACCGTTTTATGGGGATGACTCTGAACAGTTTCGCCTTTGATCGCCCGGTCGAATGGATGAACAACTGGACGCTGTTCTTCTGGGCGTGGTGGGTGGCCTGGTCGCCGTTTGTTGGCCTGTTCCTGGCACGTATTTCACGTGGCCGCACCATCCGCCAGTTTGTGATGGGCACGCTGATTATCCCGTTCACCTTTACTCTGTTGTGGCTGTCGATTTTCGGCAACAGTGCGCTGCACGAGATTATCCACGGCAATGCAACTTTTGCACAGGAAGCAATGGCGCACCCTGAGCGCGGCTTCTACAGCCTGCTGTCGCAATACCCGGCGTTTACCTTTAGTGCCTCCGTGGCGACCATTACCGGCTTGCTGTTCTACGTCACCTCAGCGGATTCCGGCGCGCTGGTGCTGGGCAACTTCACTTCAAAGCTGAAAGACATCAACAGCGATGCACCAAACTGGCTGCGCATCTTCTGGTCGGTCGCCATTGGTTTGCTGACACTGGGCATGCTGATGACCAACGGGATTTCCGCTCTGCAGAACACTACGGTGATCATGGGCCTGCCGTTCAGCTTCGTGATCTTCTTTGTGATGGCCGGGCTGTACAAATCGCTCAAGGTGGAAGATTACCGCCGCGAAAGCGCCAGCCGCGATACCGCGCCGCGTCCGATGGGCGCCCAGGACAGACTGAGCTGGAAGAAGCGTCTCTCGCGCCTGATGAACTACCCGGGCACGCGCTACACCAAACAGATGATGGAGACGGTCTGCTTCCCGGCCATGGAAGAGGTGGCGCAGGAGTTGCGATTACGGGGTGCTTACGTGGAGCTGAAAAACCTGCCGCCGGAAGAGGGCGAGACGCTGGGGCATCTGAATCTGCTGGTGCATATGGGCGACGAGCAGAACTTTGTCTATCAGATCTGGCCGCAGCAGTATTCGGTGCCCGGGTTTACCTACCGGGCGCGCAGCGGCAAATCGACCTACTACCGGCTGGAGACCTTCCTGCTGGAAGGCAGCCAGGGGAATGATTTGATGGACTACAGCAAAGAGCAGGTGATTACGGATATTCTCGACCAGTATGAACGGCACCTGAACTTTATCCATCTGCACCGGGAAGCGCCGGGGAATAGCGTGATGTTCCCGGATGTTTGATTGATGACAAACATCTGTCATTAACAATTCAGCCGTCTTTCTTGCCGGGTGGCGCTGCGCTTACCCGGCCTACAAAACTGCTTTTCCGTAGGCCTGATAAGCGAAGCGCCATCAGGCACGCCTTTCATTGACATAACTTTAATGATAATTATTTTCATTTAAACATAGCCTGTGCTATATCTTATAGCGCAGGCTAATTTTGTTTTGAATTTAATCACCTCAGGAGACTTCTGCGATGCACCCATGGCAAGGATTAAAGCGTTTGTTGCTCGGCGCTCTGCTAATGACCACGGCCACTACCGGCGCGCTGGCAGCTGAAAAGTTCCAGGTCATTACCACCTTTACCGTTATTGCTGATATGGCGAAAAACGTGGCGGGAGACGCCGCAGAAGTGACATCGATTACCAAACCGGGCGCTGAAATCCATGAGTATCAGCCCACCCCGGGTGATATCAAGCGCGCGCAGAAGGCGCAGTTGATTCTGGCGAACGGCATGAATCTGGAGCTCTGGTTTCAGCGCTTTTATCAGCACCTGAACGGTGTACCGGAAGTGATTGTTACCAAAGGCATTACACCGATAGGGATCGGCGAAGGGCCGTATAACGGAAAGCCCAACCCGCACGCGTGGATGTCGCCGGACAACGCGCTGATTTACGTTGATAACATCCGCGACGCGCTGGTGAAGTACGACCCGGCGAATGCGCAAACCTACCAGCGCAACGCCGAAGCTTACAAGCAGAAGATCACCGCTATCCTCGAACCGTTGCGTAAGCAGGTTGCGGAGATCCCGCAAGAGAAGCGCTGGATGGTGACCAGCGAAGGGGCCTTCTCCTATCTGGCACGGGATCTGGGTATGAAGGAGCTTTACCTGTGGCCGATCAACGCCGATCAGCAGGGCACGCCACAGCAGGTACGCAAGGTTATCGATCTGGTGAAAAAGCATCACATTCCGGCGGTGTTTAGCGAAAGCACAGTCTCCGATAAGCCCGCACGTCAGGTGGCGCGAGAAACTGAAACCCACTACGGCGGCGTGCTGTACGTCGACTCGCTGAGCGCGGAAAACGGCCCGGTGCCAACTTATATTGATCTGCTGAACGTCACGACCCACACGCTGGTGCAGGGCATCCGTGATGGCATGAAGGAGTAAACATGCACGAGGGGATTGTTGTCACAGACGTGACCGTGACCTACCGCAACGGCCACACGGCGCTACGCGATGCATCGTTCAGCGTGCCGGGCGGATCGATTGCCGCGCTGGTAGGCGTGAATGGTTCCGGCAAGTCCACGCTGTTTAAGGCGGTGATGGGGTTTGTGCGGGCGGCAAGCGGGACTATCACCATACAGGGGTTGCCGCCCCACCGGGCGCTGCGTCAGAACCTGGTCGCCTACGTACCGCAGTCGGAAGAGGTTGACTGGTCATTTCCGGTGCTGGTTGAAGACGTGGTGATGATGGGCCGCTACGGGCATATGGGGTTTCTGCGTCGACCCAAAGCGCGCGATCGGCAGATCGTGACCGATGCGCTGAAGCGCGTGGATATGCTTGAGCTGCGCCATCGACAGATTGGCGAGCTCTCTGGTGGTCAAAAGAAACGCGTATTTCTGGCGCGGGCGATTGCGCAGCAGGGCGAGGTGATCCTGCTCGACGAGCCGTTTACCGGTGTGGACGTTAAAACCGAAGCCAGAATTATCAGCCTGCTGCGCGAGTTGCGCGACGAAGGCAAAACGATGCTGGTGTCGACCCATAACCTGGGGTCGGTCACGGAGTTTTGCGATTACACGGTGATGGTGAAAGGCACCGTGCTGGCGAGCGGCCCGACGGAAACCACCTTTACTGCCGAGAACCTTGAGCGTGCCTTCAGCGGCGTGCTGCGCCACGTGGTGCTCAGCGGCACGGAAGAGCGCATTATTACCGATGACGAGCGGCCCTTCGTCACGCACCGTCAGGAGGCAAAATGAACGCGCTTTTCGAACCCTTCGGCTATGAGTACATGCTCAACGCGATGTGGGTCTCGGCGATGGTGGGGGGGCTGTGCGCGTTTCTCTCCTGCTATCTGATGCTCAAAGGCTGGTCGCTGATCGGCGATGCGCTGTCGCACTCCATCGTGCCTGGCGTGGCGGGGGCGTATATGCTCGGGCTGCCGTTCTCGCTGGGGGCGTTCCTGTCGGGCGGGCTGGCGGCGGGCAGCATGCTGTTTCTCAACCAGCGCAGCCGCCTGAAAGAGGACGCCATCATTGGGCTGATCTTCTCCTCCTTTTTCGGGCTCGGGCTATTTATGGTCTCGCTCAACCCAACCTCGGTGAATATTCAGACCATCGTGCTCGGCAATATTCTGGCTATCGCCCCGGAGGACATCGTCCAGCTGGCGATTATTGGCGTAGTGTCGATGGTTATCCTGCTGTTCAAATGGAAAGATCTGATGGTGACCTTTTTTGATGAGAACCACGCCCGCGCCATCGGTCTGCGCCCTGAACGTCTGAAAATCCTCTTCTTCACCCTGCTGGCGGTCTCCACCGTGGCGGCGCTGCAAACCGTTGGCGCGTTTCTGGTGATCTGTCTGGTGGTCACGCCCGGCGCGACCGCGTGGCTGCTCACCGATCGTTTCCCGCGTCTGCTGATAATTGCCGTCGCCATTGGCAGCATCACCAGCTTCCTTGGCGCATGGGCCAGCTATTACCTGGACGGTGCGACCGGCGGCATTATCGTGGTTGCCCAGACGCTGCTGTTCCTGCTGGCGTTCGTCTTTGCGCCGAAGCACGGGCTGCTCACCAACCGCCGTCGCGCGCGTCACGCGCAGGAGGCACACCCATGATGGTACTGCTCCTCGAACCGTTCCAGTTTGCGTTTATGAATAACGCTCTGTTGATTTCACTTCTGGTGGCCGTGCCCTGCGCACTGCTGTCTGTTTTTCTGGTGCTGAAAGGCTGGGCACTGATGGGCGATGCTATGAGCCACGCAGTGTTTCCCGGCGTCGTGCTGGCATGGATGATGGGCCTGCCGCTGGCGCTGGGCGCGTTCGTTGCCGGGCTGTTCTGCGCGGTCGCCACCGGATACCTGAAGGACAACAGCCGCATCAAGCAGGATACGGTTATGGGGATCGTCTTTTCCGGCATGTTCGGCGCCGGATTGATCCTCTATATCGCCGTCAAACCCGAGGTGCATCTCGACCACATTCTGTTCGGCGATATGCTGGGCATCAACAACATGGATATCCTGCAAAGCGGGATCGTGGCGGGGCTGATCGCGCTGGTGATTGGCCTGAAGTGGCGCGACTTTTTGCTGTACTGCTTTGATTACCAGCAGGCACAGGCGAGCGGTCTGCGCACTCGCTGGCTGCACTACGGGTTATTGTGCATGGTCTCGTTGACCATCGTGGCGACGCTGAAGGCGGTGGGGATTATTCTGTCGATTTCTCTGCTGATTGCGCCCGGCGCGGTTGCGGTACTGATCACCCGTCGCTTCCACATGGCGCTGCTGGTGGCGGTCGCCGTTTCAGCACTGGTGTCCGTAAGCGGCGTGTATGCGTCGTTTTATCTCGACAGCGCACCTGCGCCGACCATTGTGGTGCTGTTCGCTGTGGTGTTTATCGTGACGTTTGGGGTTACCAGCGTGAAGGCCCGTCGGCGGGAGAACGTGACAGCAGGGTGATGACCTGATCACCCTGCCGCTGCCAGTGAAGGATGAAGGCGGTGCCTTCGCCATACCCCGCAATCGACCGGGTCAGCGCCAGCGTGAGCGTCTTCGCGTCGAGCACCGTTACACGCGCGCTGTCAAACCCCATATAACTCTGCACCTGCGGGAAGAGCGCTTTGAACAGGCTCTCTTTGGCGCTAAAGGTCAGCGTCAGGGCGAGGGCGAACGGGGATCCCGCACTCAAAAGCACAGACTCTTCCTGTACATCAATGATGCCGTCTTTAATCTCTCTGGCTTCGTTTTCGGACAGGATGGTTTCGCAATCAATGCCGATAAGGGCACGTTGTTCGCGCGTGACAACCGCCATCGCCTGCGTGCCGCTGTGGGTGATGCTCCCTGAAACCCCTTCCGGCCAAAGTGGTTCGCCGCTGGGGCCGATGCCAGGAATGGTGCGATCATTTAACGCGTGTGCGGCGGCGATGCGTCCGGCCAGATGCTCGGCTTTGCGTTTGCGCCCGGCGTTTGAAAGTTCTGTGTGGTGGGGGAGCCAGAGGAGATCGGCGTCGGCGAAGGTGGTTGGGTCGAAGGTGACGCGGTGGATGGTGTGGCCGGCGAGAATGAACGTGCGATGGGTTATGTGCATGTTTTTCCTTCAGAGTTGTGCGGCCTGATGCCCTCGCCTCGACCCTCTCCCAAAGGGAGAGGGGAAGTTACTGCCTGTATCAGAAACGCGTATTCACGCTCATGTACCAGGTGCGGCCCGGCTCATTATACGTGTATGCCCCTGCACCGTACATATATGCCCCGGTGGTGGCATTCCCGGTGGTCTGGGCATTACCTGCGCGCCACTGACGCTTATCGAAGACGTTATCCACGCCGCCGGTCAGGCTGACATTTTTGGTCATGTCCCAGGTCGCGCTCAGACCAACGATGCTGTAAGGGCTGACTTCGTCTTTCTCCGATCCGGTTACCGGCTGACCTTTGTAGTTGTACTTCTTCGGCTGCTGCTTGCCGTACCAGGTGAAGGTTGACTGGAGTGATACATCCTGATGCACCTGCCAGCTCAGGGTTGAGTTCAGCGTGTACTCCGGGATGATCGACAGACGGTCACCGGTCTCTTTGTTCTTGCTTTGTAGCATGTAAGTGATGTTATTGGTCCAGTTGATCGTGTCGCTGACCGGCACGTTCAGGGAGCCTTCCAGGCCTTCAACTACTGCTTTTGGTACGTTTTCCCACTGGTAGATATCCGTCTGCGCTTTACCGGAGGAGGTGTGGCCAATTGGCGTGTAACCCGCTTCAATCTTGTCGCGATAATCGTTACGGAACCAGGTCACGCCCGCCAGCCAGCCGTCGCGTTTCCACTCCAGACCAATTTCTTTGTTGATGCTGGTTTCCGCTTTCAGGTCGTCGTTACCCATCATGTAGCAACCGACGCCATCAGAGCTGGCGTAACACCCCTGGCCTTTGCTGTACAGCAGGTAGTTTGGGTTGGTCTGGTACAGGCTTGGTGCTTTATAGGCGCGGGCAATCCCCATCTTCAGCGTGAAGTCATTGCCCAGACCTTGCGACAGATTCAGGGATGGGCTCCAGTTGTTGCCGACGATGGTGTGGTGATCGAAGCGCAGGGCCGGGGTCAGCATGGTGCTGTCGGTCAGTTCCATGTTGTTCTCGGCGAACAGCGAGAAGATCTCTGCGGAGGTATACGGGCTGCGATCGTTACTCATCCCCGGGACGGTCCCGCCCTGCAGGGTTTGCGTGAAGGAGGTAGAGTCCTTCATGCGCTGCTGGTTCCACTCGGTACCTAAGGTCAGGTTCTGGTTGACGAGGAAATCAATTGGCAGGTTGATCTCGCTGTGCAGCATCACATCGGCCAGGTCGGTGTCGGTGAATTTATCGCTGTTGAACAGACCTTCAGTGCCCCCGGCCAACCCCTCGCCCAGACGCGAGTTACGGGTGTGCTCGTACTGCGCCCAGTTGCTGGTGGTGATGCCGTTATCCCAGCCGCCGTTCCAGGTCACGGCAAAGTTCTGGCGATAGATACGGTTGGTCTCTTTACCGTAGTTCTTCTTCACCAGCGCATTGTCGTTGTTGGTGTTCTGCGTGTCGCCCGCGTAGAGGTTGTTCTGGCGGCTGTAGCCCGCCTCAAACTCCAGAGACTGCATTGGCGCGAAGTCCCAGCGGACCACGCCGTTAATGTCTTTGTTTTCAACCCCTTCGCGGCCTGCTGGCAGGGTATTGGCATAGATGCCGGTACGGTCAGACTGATGGCCCTGGTTAATGTCCCACGCATCGGCCTGGGTTTTGTCAAGGTTACCGTACATGCGGAAGCTGAAGTCGCCGCCCAGCGGTCCGCTCAGGCTGAAGTTAGTTCGCTTGGTTGAACCTTCATCCTTGTGTTCAGGCGCATTCAGATAGGTGTTCCAGGAGCCATGCCACTGGTCGTCGAACTTTTTGGTGATGATGTTTACCACACCGCCCGCCGCACCGTTGCCGTAGCGCGCGGCGGCTGGTCCACGGATCACTTCGATGCGTTCGATCATCTCCGGTGGCACCCAGCCGGTATCCCCGCGTGTATCACGCTCGCCGCGCCAGCCCAGACGGATGGAGTTACGGCTGGTCACCGGTTTGCCGTCAATCAGGATCAGGGTGTTTTCCGGGCCCATGCCACGGATGTCGATCTGACGGTTATTACCGCGCTGGCCGCTGGTGGAGTTCCCGGTCAGGTTAACGCCCGGCATGGTACGGATGATTTCAGCCACGTCGCGTGCGGGCGGGTTTTTACGGATTTCATCGGCGGTAATGGTCGATACACCCGGTGCCTGCAAATTCTGCTCGGCGGCGGTGATCACCATCGTGTCTTCGTGCTGTGCAGAGGCGGTATTGTCGTCTGCCATGGCTGGCAGCGCGACGCCATAAATCCCTAAATTGACCAGCAAGGCCAGAGAGTGAATCTTCTTATTCATTGGGTGTCCCGCTTTTATGGTTACTTATGAACGCGCTTCCCACAGCGCGGGCATTACGCTATTGTAAATGCAAATAGTTATCAATAATATTATCAATAAAATTTGCTCTGAAACAAAAAAGACTGTGAAACATGGGGTTATAAGGGTGACGACGTTAACAACCGGAAGTGAAGCGTGGTGGCAGTCGAAAAAGGGACCTGAATGGGTACGTGAAAAGGGAAACTATCGCGTTACGTTCTGGTGGCGTGATCCGAAAGGTACGCAAAATACATCGACGGTAAAACGCGTCTGGCTCTACATCACCGGCATAACCGACCACCATCAAAATGCTCGCCCGCAATCCCTCGAACGCATTCCCGATACTGATGTCTGGCAGTGGCAGGGGGAGTTCAGCCCCGAGTGGCGGGGGAGCTACTGTTTTATCCCTTCTGATAACGAACACGATTTTGCCGATGCGGTGTTTGAAGATGCACATCCGGATCGTCTGGCGTTACGTGAAGGCTGGCGCAAGCTGCTGCCGCACGCGGTTTCCGACCCGCTGAATCCGCAGAGCTGGCGCGGCGGTCGCGGTCATGCCGTCTCGGCGCTGGAGATGCCGGACGCGCCCGTTCAGCCCGGCTGGGATCATCCCGATACGCCGTATCAGCCGCCAGTCTGCATTGAGTGGAACAGCACACGTCTGGACAACCGCCGCCGCGTGTGGATTTTTACCACCGGGGATGACAGCCCAGAGCGTCCGCTGGCGATATTGCTCGACGGTCAGTTCTGGGCCGAAAGCATGCCGGTGTGGTCTGCGCTGACGTCGCTCACCACCGGGCACAAACTGCCACCTGCGGTCTACGTATTGATCGACGTGATTGATATTGAGCACCGTAGCCGCGAACTGCCCTGCAACCCCGATTTCTGGCTGGCGGTGCAGGAAGAACTGTTCCCTCTTGTAAAAAAACACGCGCCATTTAGTGACCGCGCCGACCGTACTGTGGTGGCGGGACAGAGCTTTGGCGGACTCTCTTCACTTTATGCCGGACTCAACTGGCCGCAGCGCTTTGGCTGCATTCTCAGCCAGTCTGGATCTTACTGGTGGCCGCACCGCGGTGCGCAGCAGGATGGACTGCTCATCGAACAGCTCAGAACCGGCGAAAAAACCGCACATGGGCTGCGTATTGTCCTTGAGGCCGGGCGCAATGAACCGCTTATTTTCCGCGCGAATCAGGCGATCTATGCCGAACTACAGCACACACAGCAACCAGTTATCTGGCGTCAGGTTGATGGTGGCCACGATGCACTTTGCTGGCGCGGTGGGCTGACGCAGGGGCTGATGATCCTCTGGCAGCCGCTTATTCACTCACGGAGTCTGTATGGAATTCAGTAATCCTTTCGATAATCCGCAAGGACAGTTCGCCGTTTTGCTTAACGAGCAGGGGCAATACAGCCTGTGGCCGCAGCAGTGCGCACTGCCCGCTGGCTGGCGTGTGGTATGTGAAGCGCAGTCGCAGGAAGCGTGCCAGCAGTGGCTGGACGAACACTGGCAAACGTTAGAACCGTCTCATTATGCGGGGGAGAACGCATGAACCGTCTTCCTCTCGTCGCCGCCCAGCCGGGGATCTGGATGGCGGAACAGCTGTCCACGTTGCCCAACGCCTGGAGCGTAGCCCACTACACTGAACTGAAAGGCGATATTGACGCGCCGCTGCTTGCCAAAGCCATTCTTGAAGGCATGATGCAGGCCGATACCCTACGTATGCGTTTCGCAGAAGATAACGGTGAAGTGTGGCAGTGGGTGGATGAGTCCATGATGTTGCCGGAACCCACCGTCATTCGCGTCGGCTCACACGATGACGCTGTGGCGCTGATGACAGCCGATCTCAACCAGAACCTGCGTGTAGACAGCGGCCAGCCGCTGGCGTTTCACCAGCTGATTCAGGTTGCTGAAGGCCACTGGTACTGGTATCAGCGTTATCACCACCTGGTGGTGGATGGCTTCAGCTTCCCGGCCATTACCCGGCAGATCGTCGCAATTTATCGCGCATGGAAAAAGGGGGAGCCCACACCGGATTCTCCTTTCACGCCGTTCGCGGAGGTGGTGGAAGAGTATCAGCGCTATCGCGACAGCGAGGCGTATCAGCGTGATGGCGCTTTCTGGGCTGAACAGCGGAAAGCGCTTCCTTCCCCCATTTCGCTCTCTTCCACGCCGCTACCCGGGCGTGCAGCAACCACCGACATTCTGCGTCTGAACATGACCGCTGACAGACGTGCCTTTAGCCAACTGGCACAGGCGGCAGGGCAGGTGCAGCGTACCGATCTGGCGCTGGCACTGGTGGCACTGTGGCTTGGGCGTCTGACGGGACGGCTGGATTACGCCGCCGGGTTTATCTTTATGCGTCGCATGGGTTCCGCCGCGCTGACTGCCACCGGCCCGGTACTCAACGTCCTGCCGCTGGCGGTCAATATCCATCCGCAGGAGAGCCTGCCAGAGCTGGCATTGCGCCTGGCGAATCAGCTGAAAAAAATGCGCCGCCATCAGCGTTACGACGCCGAGCAAATTGTGCGCGACAGTGGTCGTGCCGCAGGCGACGAAGCGCTGTTTGGCCCGGTACTGAACGTCAAAGTTTTCGATTATCAGCTGGATATTGACGGTGTGGAAGCTATCACTCATACGCTGGCCACCGGGCCGGTGAACGATCTGGAGCTGGCACTCTTCCCGGACGAGCAGGGTGGGTTGAGCATTGAGATCCTCGCCAATAAACAGCGCTACGATGAAGCGACACTTACCCGTCACGCGGCGCGCCTGAACGCGATGCTGACGCAGTTTGCCGCCAACCCGGACCTGCGCTGTAGCGAAGTGGAAACCGTTTCGGAGCAGGAGTACGCCCAGCTGGCGCGCATCAATGATACCGGGCTGGCGCTACCGTCCACTACGCTGGCGGATCTGGTGGCGGAGCAGGCAAGCAAAACGCCGGATGCCCCTGCGCTGGCGGACGCGCATATTGAACTGAGCTATCGCCAGATGCGTGAGCAGGTTGTCGCGCTGGCAACGTTACTGCGCGAACGCGGCGTGAAGCCGGGCGACAGCGTGGCGGTGGCCTTACCACGTTCGGTATTTTTGACGCTGGCGCTGCACGGCATTGTGGAAGCGGGGGCTGCCTGGCTGCCACTGGATACCGGTTACCCGGACGATCGTCTGCGGATGATGCTGGAGGATGCGAAGCCATCGCTGCTTATCACCACCAACGAGCAGCTTCCGCGCTTTAGCGATCTGCCGATAACTGCGTTTAGTTACAACACACTATTACCGGCTGCGGAGATTGAACCGCTGCGCCTGGCGAAGCCGGAGCAGACGGCGTACATCATCTTTACCTCTGGCTCCACTGGCCGCCCGAAAGGGGTGATGGTTGGACATACTGCCATCGTAAACCGCCTGAAGTGGATGCAGGATCACTACTCGCTGGACGCCAGCGACGTGGTGGCACAGAAAACGCCGTGCAGCTTTGATGTCTCGGTATGGGAGTTCTGGTGGCCGTTTATTGCCGGGGCGAAACTGGTAATGGCCGAGCCGGAAGCACACCGTGATCCGCAGGCGATGCAGACCTTCTTCGCGCAACACGGTGTGACCACCACCCACTTTGTACCGTCGATGCTGGCGGCATTTGTCGCCTCGCTGACGCCGGAGAACGTCGACTGTTGTCAGTCGCTTAAGCAGGTATTCTGCAGCGGTGAAGCCCTGCCTGCGGCGCTGTGCCGGGAATGGGAACAACTGACCCATGCGCCGCTACATAACCTCTACGGCCCGACTGAAGCGGCTGTGGATGTCAGCTGGTATCCGGCGTATGGCCCTGAACTGGCGGCGGTGGACGGCAACAGCGTGCCAATTGGCTTCCCGGTGTGGAACACGGGGCTGCGCATTCTGGATGCGATGATGCGCCCGGTGCCGTTTGGGGTGGCAGGCGATCTCTATCTCACCGGTATTCAGCTGGCGCAGGGGTATCTGGGTCGTCCTGATCTGACCGCCAGCCGCTTTATCGCTGACCCGTTCGCGCCAGGTGAACGTATGTACCGCACCGGTGACGTCGCCCGCTGGCTGGATAACGGCGCGGTGGAGTATTTAGGCCGCAGCGATGATCAGCTGAAAATTCGCGGGCAGCGTATTGAACTGGGTGAAATTGACCGGGCAATGCTCTCGCTGCCGGACGTGGCTCAGGCTGTGGCGCACGCCTGTGTGTTCAACCAGGCGGCGGCAACGGGTGGGGATGCCCGTCAGCTGGTGGGGTACGTTGTCTCCGAATCCGGTTTGCCGCTGGATCGCGATGCCTTGCTGGAATCGCTTAAAACACAGCTTCCGCCGCATATGGTGCCGGTGGTGCTTCTGCAAATCAGTGCGCTGCCGTTAAGTGCGAACGGCAAGCTTGACCGCAAGGCGCTGCCGCTGCCAGAGCTCACCAGTAAAACTTCCGGCCGCGCGCCGGAGACGGGCACCGAAGTTGCCGTCGCGCAGGCGTTTTCTGCGCTACTGGGTTGCGAGGTGAATGATATCGAAGCCGATTTCTTCGCCCTCGGAGGACACTCGCTGCTGGCGATGCGCCTGGCGGCACAGTTAAGCCGCGCATTCAACCGCAAGGTGACGCCGGGACAGATTATGGTTGCGTCGACGGTGAGCAAGCTTAGCGTGCTGCTGGATTCACAGATGAGTGACGAGCAGGCGCAGCGTCTGGGGTATGAAACCCTTCTGCCGCTGCGTGAAAGCGATGGCCCGACGCTGTTCTGTTTCCACCCCGCGTCCGGCTTTGCCTGGCAGTTCAGCGTGCTGGCACGCTACCTTAGCCCGCGCTGGTCGATAACGGGCATTCAGTCCCCGCGCCCGGATGGGCCGATGCAGCAGTGCGCCGATCTGGATGGTGTGATCGAGCATCATCTGGCGACGCTGCGGGCCCAGCAGCCGCAGGGGCCGTATTACCTGTTCGGCTATTCCCTCGGCGGTACGCTGGCTCAGGGCATTGCCGCCCGACTGCGCGAGCAGGGTGAAGAGGTGGCATTCCTCGGCCTGCTGGATACCTGGCCGCCGGAAACCCAGAACTGGGCGGAGAAAGAGGCCAACGGCCTCGACCAGGAAGTGTTGGCGGAAATTGAGCGCGAGCGTCAGGCGTTTATCGCCGCGCAGCAGGGGCAGGGTTCAAGTGAGCTGTTTAATGCCATTGAAGGCAACTACGCCGATGCCGTGCGGCTGTTAACAACGGCGCACAGTTCACGCTTTGACGGCAAAGCGACGCTGTTTGTTGCCGAGCGCACCAGAACGATGGATCCGCAGGTGGCCTGGGCACCGTGGGTAGGTGAACTGGAGGTGCATAACCAGGATTGCGCCCACGTAGATATCATTTCACCGCAGGCATTTGAGAAGATAGGGCCGGTGTTGAAGGAAATCCTGGGGTAACGACCTGAAGGGGGGAGGGGTTGCTCCCTCTCCCTGTGGGAGAGGGCCGGGGTGAGGGCATCAGACCGCACGCTTACCTAACGGCACCACCAGCGGCGTTCCCGCTACCGGATCGTCAATAATCATGCAGCGCATGCCGTAGATCTGCTCGATCAGCTCCGGCGTCACAATCTCTCCCGGTGCGCCCTGCGCCACAATTTCGCCATCGCGCAGCGCAATCAGGTGCGTGGCGTAGCGGCAGGCCTGATTCAAATCGTGCAGTACCGCCGCCAGGGTGTACCCCCGCGTGCGGTTGAGATCGCTTAGCAATTCGAGCAAATCAATCTGATGGCTGATGTCCAGCCATGTCGTCGGCTCGTCCAGCAGCATGATGGACGTCTCCTGCGCCAGCACCATCGCGATCCACGCGCGCTGGCGCTGCCCGCCAGAGAGGGTATCCACGCTTTGCCGGGCGAGATCGGTAATGCCCGTCGCCTGCATCGCGCGGGTCACCGCCTCGTCATCCTCTTTACGCCAGCGGGTAAACAGCGGTTGATGCGGGTAGCGTCCGCGAGAGACCAGCTCCTGCACCGTGATATCGCCCGGCGTAGTGGCGTTTTGCGCCAGCAGCCCAATGCGCCTGGCCACTTCTTTGCTGGCGAAGTGCTGGATGTGCTCGCCGTCGAGGTACACGCACCCTTCAACTGGCGTCATCAAACGGCTGAGGGTGCGCAGCAGGGTCGATTTTCCGCAGCCGTTCGGGCCGATAATCGCCGTAAAGTGGCCGTCCGGAATGGCAACGGTTAAGTCACGGGCAATGATTTTTTTGCCGTAACCCAGGGTTAAGTTGTCGCCGCGCAAGCGGGAAGCTAAGTCAGTCATTTCTTGCGTGACTCCTGAACTAACAAGACGATGAGGTAAATCCCGCCGAGGCTGACGGTCACGACGCCCACCGGAAGTTGATAAGGCATAAACAGCTGTTGGGCGCAGAGATCGGCGGCCAGCAATAACAATGCGCCACACAGCGCCGCCTGGGTTAAGCCCCAGCGCGCAGTGCCGCTAAGACGCCGGGCAATATGCGGTGCCACCAGGGCGATAAACGAGATTGGCCCGGCAATCGCCGTCGCCGCTGCGGTCAGCAAGACGGCGACCAGCATCAGCATCAGGCGCGAACGTTCAACACTCACACCCAGGGCGCAGGCACTGTCATCGCCCATCTCCAGCAGACGCATGCGGCGCACCAGCAGCAGGGCACCGATAAACATCAGAACAATCAATGGTGCCGCGGGCCAGGTTTTGCCCCATGTCAGGCCATTCAGGGAGCCGGCGTACCACAGTCCCGCAGACAGCGCGGTTTCCAGTGACGCCTGCAACAACAGCCAGGTATTAAACGCCATCAGCATTGCACGCACGCCGATGCCGATGATGATCAGACGAAAGGTGTCGATACCGTTACGCCAGGCCAGCGCCCAGATAATCAGCGAGGTCAGAATACCCCCGGCCATTGCGGTAAAGGTAATGGCCGTCAGGTGCTGACCAAACAGCACCATTGCCACTAATACGCCGCTCCAGGCACCGGTATTGAGGCCCATCACGTCCGGGCTGCCGAGCGGGTTGCGCATCAGTGACTGGAAAATCGCGCCGCTAATGCCGAGTGCAGCACCCACCAGAATGGCCATCGCCACACGCGGCAGGCGCCATTCCGTTACTACCAGCGTGACATTGCGCGGTGCGCTGCCAGTTAGCGCATCAAAGACCTGGCTGAAATCAAGCAATATCGCACCGCTGCGCAGGCTCCAGACTGACAGTATCAGAGTGGTGATAACCAGCAGGGAGAGGCAGGTTAATAATCGACGGGATGGGGCCATCATGCGCCACCTCCGCGTTTACGCCGCACCAGGAAGATCAGCACTGGCGCGCCGATAAAGGCGCTGACTACTGAGACGCGCAGCTCGCCGGGTACCAGCAAACGTCCCAGGATATCGGCAAACAGCAGCAGGGCAGGCGTTGCAAGAAGCGTGACCGGCAGTGACCAGCGGTGATCTGCCCCCACCAGCCAGCGTGACATATGCGGCATCATCAGGCCGATAAAGGCGATCGGGCCGACTACCGCCGTTGCACTGCCGCACAGGACGGTAATGGCAAGAAGACCAATGAGTTGGGTACGTGCAACCCGGTTACCAAGCGCAGTGGCAGTATCGCTGCCCAGGCTCAGGCTATTCAGCGCCCGGCTTAAAAACAGCGCGACGGTGGCA
This sequence comes from Enterobacter sp. P82, assembly GCF_037053385.1. Classification (NCBI taxonomy): domain Bacteria; kingdom Pseudomonadati; phylum Pseudomonadota; class Gammaproteobacteria; order Enterobacterales; family Enterobacteriaceae; genus Enterobacter; species Enterobacter sp. P82. The sequence continues at coordinate 2,352,137 of NZ_JBALHX010000001.1, read as the reverse complement.
GCGATAATCACCGGGATCACCACCACCTTTAAGGTTTCCAGCGTACGGATATCCAGCGAGCCGGCCTGCCAGAAGCGCAGCTGGTCGTAAACGTCCGGGTTGAGCAGGGCGATGCCGTTGGATAACCCTTCCAGCACTGCGGCGAGCGCGACACCCGCAAGGGTCAGACGTACCGGGCTAAGCTGGCCGCCGCCCTGGCTGCCGGTAAAGGCCACGACCAGCGAGGCCACCAGTGCGCCGCAAAAGGCCATCACCAGCTGTTCAGACGCTGACGTTAACCCGAACATGGCCGCGCCGAGCACAATGGCAAAACTGGCACCGCTGTTAACGCCCAGAATACCGGGGTCGGCCAGCGGGTTACGGGTGAGGGTTTGCATCAGAGCACCCGCAAGGCCCAGCGCGCCACCGGCCAGCAGTCCGGCAAGCGTGCGGGGCAGTCGGGCGTCGAGCACGATGATGCAGTCGGCGCTCTGGCAGGTGCCGGTGAGCGCATCAACGATAACGGACGCGGGCAGCGGCTTAGCGCCGACCAGCAGGCTGAGTGCAATCGCAAGGATCAACAGCAGCAATAAAACGGGCACGGCAATGGCACGTCCCGAAGAAGAGGAAAACGACATAGCAACATCCATGATTTGATAATGATAGTGATTATCGTTATCTATCTTATTTGGCTATGTTAGCATGTGCACCCATTGAATGGGTAGAATTACACTCAAGGCTTTGTCATGAATCAAAAATCCTGGCTGCTCAACCTCAGCCTGCTTAAAACACACCCGGCATACCGGGCAGTTTTTATCGCCCGCTTTATCTCCATTTTATCTCTCGGCCTGCTCGGCGTTGCCGTGCCGGTACAGATCCAGGCCATGACACACTCCAGCTGGCTGGTGGGGTTATCCGTTACCTTAACGGGCGGGGCGATGTTTATTGGCCTGATGGTGGGAGGTGTACTGGCAGACCGCTACGAGCGTAAGAAACTGATCCTGCTGGCGCGCGGTACCTGCGGTGTGGGGTTTATTGGCTTGTGTCTGAACGCCATGCTGCCGGATCCGTCGCTTGTGGCAATTTACGCCCTCGGGTTGTGGGACGGCTTTTTTGCCTCGCTAGGGGTAACGGCACTGCTGGCTGCTACCCCCGCGCTGGTGGGGCGCGAAAACCTGATGCAGGCGGGAGCCATTACCATGCTGACTGTGCGTCTGGGTTCGGTGATTTCGCCGATGGTTGGCGGTCTGCTGCTTGCGACCGGCAACGTGGTGTGGAACTATGGCCTGGCGGCGGCAGGAACTTTCATCACCACGCTGACGCTGTTGCGCCTGCCGCTGCTGCCACCTCCGCCGCAGCCGCGCGAACATCCACTGAAATCTCTGATGGCCGCTATTCGTTTCCTGTTCACCAACCCGCTGATTGGCGGGATTGCGCTGCTCGGCGGCCTGCTGACGATGGCCAGCGCCGCGCGCGTGCTGTACCCGGCACTGGCGGGAGAGTGGCAGATGAGCGCCTCGGAGATTGGCATTCTCTACGCCGCCATTCCGCTTGGTGCGGCGTGTGGCTCGCTGACCAGCGGTAATCTGGCGCAGAGTGTACGCCCGGGGCTGATTATGCTGCTTGCCACGCTGGCCTCGTTTATCGCCATTGGTTTCTTCAGCCTGATGCCGGTGTGGGCGTTGGGCGTGATTTGTCTGGTCATCTTCGGCTGGCTGAGTGCTATCAGTTCGCTGCTGCAATATACCCTGATTCAGACCCAGACACCGGAAGGAATGCTGGGGCGAATTAATGGCCTGTGGACGGCACAGAACGTAACGGGGGATGCAATTGGTGCGGCGATCCTTGGTGGGCTGGGGGCAATGATGACCCCGGTGGCGTCGGCGAGCAGCAGCGGGTTCGTGTTAGCGATTGTGGGTGTGATTCTGTTAATGGTGCTGGTGGAGTTGCGGCGGTTCAGGCAGGAGGTTGTTTTGAACGACGGTGCGGCGTGATGCCCTCACCCCAGCCCTCTCCCACAGGGAGAGGGAGGGGAAAATACTTACTTGAACAACGTATTCAATCTGTCTAATACCAACATCGCGCTGTAATAATCCAGGCGGAACGTCTCCGTTCCCAGCGACCAGACGCGTTTGTTCTCCACCGCAGGCAGATGCGCCAGTAGCGGATTGGCGTAAATCGCGTCGACATCTTTCTGGTCACCGGCAAACACAAACAACCCTTCACCGTTCAGCCCCGTTGCCAGGTTTTCGCCGCCCAACTGGATGATGTCGTGGCGTTTACCCTGGCTTTTTGATGTGTGTAATCCGGCGGGCAATTCAGACAGCGTAAAGCCTAGCTGGTGCAGCAGCTTGCCCTGCGCGGATTCAGCAGTCCACAGGTTGGCGCTGTGCGCGGCGGCGGTGTAGACGATGGCGTTTACCGGTTGCGGCGGCAGCTTCATCTGCTGTTTCACCTGGCTGAGCTGTTTATCGAACGCCGCGATGCGCTCTGCGGCCTGCTTTTCCTGCCCGGTGATGGTGCCCAACTGCGTCAGCAGTTCCTGCCAGCTTTTATCGTCGTAATTGATCACCAGCGTCGGGGCAATGGCGGAGAGCTGGTCGTAGAGCGCTAGCGCAGAATCCCCGCCGGTGGCACCGATCAAAATCAGATCCGGCATTTGCGCGGCGACCGCTTCGGCGCTGGGTTCCCCAATATAAAGACGCGCAACGTTGCGCTGTTTCGCGATATCCCCCCACTGACGTAAAAAGCCCTGTGCATCCGCCACGCGGTTGTTGGGCGTGGTGGCACCGCTGGCAACCACCGGTGCGTCAATCGCCAGCAGGGAACCCGTTAACGTCACGCTGGTGGAGACAATACGCGCCGGTTTGCTCTCCAGGGTATGCACGCCACGACTGTCGGTGACCTGGCGCGGCCAGTCTGCGGCGGTGGCTGAGGTTAGTCCTAAAACAAAAAGTCCTGTTAAAAAAAGGGCATTGCGGCAAACGGCAGGGAATTTCACTGAGCGGCATCCTGTTTTTTTGAAGATAATGCTTCTCATTTTCATGGTTGTAAGAATGGGATGCAAGCGTTTGTCGCACAAGTATTTACCCGATGGTTGACAGCGGAGCGCTGTGGGATTAGGTTAGTCGACGAAAACATAAATGATAATCATTATTGCTTCTTTTATCATTTCAGGAGGATGATATGGATACGTCCCTGGCTGAGGAAGTTCAGCACACCGCGACCACGCTGCAATCAGACAGCTTTTTCTTTATGTCGCCTTACCGCAGCTTTACCACGTCCGGCTGTTTTGCCCGTTTCTCTGAACCTGCCGTCGGTGGTGATGATCTGACTGGCCACTTCCAGCAAAAATTAGCGCAGGCCTTCCAGGATGCAAAAGCCAGCGGTATCGCGCATCCGGTGATGGTGGGGGCTATTCCGTTCGATACCCGCAAACGGTCGTCACTGTTTATTCCGCAACGCTGGCAGACATTTTCCCGTCCTGCACGTCAGCAATCCGCTCGCTATTTTTCCGGCTCGCAGGCGCTGAAGGTGGAGCAACGCACCGAAATTCCCCCGCAGCCTGTTTTTGAAGAGATGGTCGCCCGCGCCGCCGCACTTACTGCTACGCCTCAGGTGAACAAAGTGGTGCTCTCGCGCCTGATTGATATCGCGACCGATAACAACATTGATAGCGGTGCGCTGATGGAGCGTCTTATCGCCCAGAACCCGGCGAGCTTTAACTTCCATGTGCCGCTGGAAGAGGGGGGCGTGCTGCTGGGAGCAAGTCCGGAACTGCTGTTGCGAAAAGAGGGGGCGCATTTTAGCTCGCTCCCGCTGGCAGGCTCTGCGCGTCGTCAGCCCGATGATGTGCTTGACCGCGAGGCGGGCAATAAATTGCTGGCTTCTGAGAAGGATCGCCACGAGCACGACCTGGTCACTCAGGCGATGAAATCTACTCTGGCGCCGCGCAGCCACCATCTCAGCATGCCTGATTCTCCGCAGCTGATCACGACACCCGCGCTGTGGCATCTGGCAACGCCGGTGGAAGGTGACGCGCGAGAAAACGAAAACGCCCTGAGCCTGGCCTGCCTGTTGCACCCGACCCCAGCACTGAGCGGGTTCCCGCATCAGGCGGCAAAAGAACTGATTGCCGAACTGGAGCCGTTCGATCGTGAACTGTTCGGCGGCATCATCGGTTGGTGCGATAGCGAAGGTAACGGTGAGTGGGTGGTGACCATCCGCTGTGCGCGTCTGCATGAGAAGTCTGTTCGCCTGTTTGCCGGGGCGGGCATTGTGTCCGCCTCCTCCCCGGTGGGTGAGTGGCGCGAAACCGGTGTGAAGCTCTCTACCATGCTCAACGTTTTTGGTTTGCATTAAGGAATACTCATGATCATTCCCTTTACCCGATGGCCCGAGGAATTTGCCCGGCGCTACCGAGAAAAAGGCTACTGGCAGGATTTGCCCCTGACCCACATCCTGACGGATCGTGCGGATAGCGACGCGGTGGCGATAATCGACGGCGATCGTCGCATTACCTACCGAGCGTTTAATCAGGCAGTGAACAATCTGGCGTCGGCTTTACAGATGCAGGGACTGCATCGCGGCGAAACGGCACTGGTTCAACTCGGTAACGTGGCCGAATTCTACATCACCTTTTTCGCGCTGCTGCAAATCGGCGTGGCTCCGGTTAACGCGCTCTTTAGCCATCAGCGCAGTGAGCTAAATGCCTATGCCACGCAAATTAAACCCGTCGTATTGATCGCCGATCGCGACCATGCGCTTTTTACGGGCGATGCGTTCCTCAATACCTTTACTGATGAACACCGCTCAGTGCGCGTCGTACTGCTGCGTGGCGATAAAGGGGAACATGTGCTGGAAACGGCGATTGCACGTCCCGCGGACAATTTTATTGCGAACCCGACACCCGCTGATGAAGTGGCCTTCTTCCAGCTCTCCGGCGGCAGCACCGGCACGCCGAAGCTGATCCCGCGCACGCACAACGATTACGACTACAGCATCCGTCGTAGCAACGAGATCTGCGGCATTACCGCTGAAACCCGTTACCTGAACGCGCTGCCTGCGGCACATAACTACGCCATGAGTTCACCGGGATCGTTAGGCGTCTTCACGGCAGGTGGCTGTGTGGTGCTGGCGAATGATCCGAGCGCCACGCTGTGCTTCCCGCTGATTGAACAGCATCAGATTACTGTCACCTCGCTGGTGCCACCGGCGGTCAGTCTCTGGCTACAGGCGATTACCGAAGGAACCGGAAACACTCAACTGAAATCACTCACGCTGTTGCAGGTGGGGGGGGCACGGTTATCCGCTACGCTCGCTGCGCGTATTCCGGCTGAGATTGGTTGCCAGCTTCAGCAGGTGTTTGGCATGGCAGAAGGGCTGGTGAACTACACCGCCCTCGACGATTCCCCGGAACGCATCATCAACACGCAGGGCCGTCCAATGTGTCCGGACGACGAAGTGTGGGTGGCTGATGAGCACGGTCATCCGCTGCCGCGCGGCGAAGTTGGCCGTCTGATGACGCGCGGGCCCTATACCTTCCGCGGCTATTTCAACAGCCCGGAACACAACGCCAGCGCCTTCGACGCCGACGGCTTTTACTGCTCCGGCGATCTGATCGCCATTGACGAACAGGGCTACATCACCGTGCAGGGGCGTGAGAAAGATCAGATCAACCGCGGCGGTGAGAAGATCGCCGCCGAAGAGATCGAAAACCTGCTGCTGCGCCACGAGTCGGTGATCCACGCTGCGCTGGTGAGCATGGAGGACAGCCTGCTTGGCGAAAAGAGCTGTGCGTATCTGGTGGTGAAACAGCCGCTACGCGCGGTCGAAGTGCGCCGCTTCCTGCGCGAGCAGGGCGTCGCAGAATTCAAACTGCCGGACCGCGTGGAGAGCGTTGATGCGCTCCCGTTAACGCCTGTCGGTAAAGTCGATAAGAAACAGTTGCGCCTGTGGCTTGCTGAACGCGCCCGGGGCTGAGGAACAGAGTATGGCTATCCCAAAATTAACCGCCTATGTGCTACCAACCGCCGCAGAGCTGCCAACCAGTAAAGTGAACTGGGCGTTTGAGCCAGATCGTGCCGCGCTGTTGATCCACGATATGCAGGAGTACTTCCTGAACTTCTGGGGCGAAAACAGCGCGATGATGCAGCAGGTGGTAGCGAATATCGCGAAACTTCGCGCGTACTGCAAAGAACATAACATTCCTGTGTATTACACTGCTCAACCAAAAGAGCAGAGCGATGAAGACCGCGCTCTGTTGAACGACATGTGGGGACCCGGGCTGACCCGTTCGCCGGAGCAGCAGCGTATTGTGGCTGAGCTGGCGCCGGACGAAGCGGACACGGTGCTGGTGAAATGGCGTTACAGCGCCTTCCACCGTTCGCCGCTGGAGCAGATGTTGAAAGAAACGGGCCGCAACCAGCTGCTGATCACCGGCGTGTACGCCCACATCGGCTGCATGACCACCGCTACCGATGCCTTTATGCGCGACATCAAGCCGTTCTTTATCGCCGATGCGCTGGCCGATTTCACCCGTGACGAGCACCTGATGTCCCTCAACTACGTAGCAGGGCGTTCCGGCCGCGTGCTTATGACTGACGAATTGCTGCCATCCATTCCGGCCTCCAAAGAGGCACTGCGCGCAATCATTCTGCCGCTGCTGGACGAATCCGATGAACCGATGGATGACGAAAACCTGATCGACTATGGCCTGGATTCAGTGCGCATGATGGCGCTGGCAGCCCGCTGGCGTAAAGTGCACGGCGATATCGACTTCGTGATGCTGGCAAAAAATCCAACCATCGATGCCTGGTGGATGCTGCTTTCCCGCGAGGTGAAGTAATGGCGGGGTTCGATTTTAGCGGCAGAAGCGTCTGGGTGACGGGCGCAGGTAAGGGCATTGGTTATGCAACAGCACTGGCGTTTGTGGATGCCGGGGCTAAGGTCACGGGTTTCGACCTTGCCTTTCCACAAGGCGACTATCCGTTCGCCACTGAAACGCTGGATGTGGCGGATGCCGAACAGGTGGCAGATGTTTGCGGACGTATGCTCGCAACTCTCGACCGCCTTGACGTGCTGGTGAATGCCGCCGGTATTCTGCGCATGGGGGCAACGGATCAGCTCTCACAGGAGGAGTGGCAGCAGACCTTTGCGGTTAACGTCGGCGGGGCGTTTAACCTGTTTCAGCAGACGATGGGGCAGTTTCGTCGCCAGCAGGGCGGGGCAATTGTCACCGTTGCCTCTGATGCTGCGCACACGCCACGCATCGGGATGAGTGCCTATGGTGCCTCGAAAGCCGCACTGAAAAGCCTGGCTCTGACCGTCGGGCTGGAACTGGCGGGTAGCGGCGTGCGCTGTAACCTGGTGTCGCCCGGCTCAACGGATACAGATATGCAGCGCACGCTGTGGAAAAGCGACGATGCAGAGCAACAGCGCATTCGCGGCTTCGGCGAGCAATTTAAGCTTGGCATCCCGCTGGGTAAAATCGCCCGTCCGCAGGAGATTGCCAACACCATTCTGTTCCTGGCATCCGACTACGCCAGCCATATTACCTTGCAGGATATTGTGGTGGACGGCGGTTCCACGTTGGGGGCGTAATGATCTGGAAACGTCATTTATCGCTTGAGGCATTGAATGCCACCAGTCTGAACACCCTGGTGGCGCATCTGGGGATCGTTTATACCCGCCTCGGTGACGACACGCTGGAAGCCGAAATGCCGGTGGATGTGCGCACCCACCAGCCGTTTGGCCTGCTGCATGGGGGGGCCTCGGCCGCGCTGGCGGAAACACTGGGCTCCATGGCCGGTTATCTGATGACCTGTGACGGACAAAACGTGGTGGGAACCGAGTTGAATGCAACGCATCACCGCGCGGTGGCACAAGGTAAGGTACGCGGCGTGTGTCAGCCGCTGCACCTGGGGCGCTCCAGCCAGAGCTGGGAGATTGTGGTGTTCGACGAGCAGGGAAGGCGATGTTGTACCTGTCGGTTAAGTACGATGGTATTGGGCTAAGCCATTCAACTGATAGTGATCGGCTTAACACTGTGATGTAAATGTCTGGTTTGACCACACATAATTGCGTTTCAAAGTTGTTAAATTTTCGTCGTTGTTCTAGAAACAAAATGTAACATCTCACTGTTTCACAACAACGGACAACAACTATGAACAACTCAGGGAAATACCTTATATGGGCAGGGCTCTCCGTTGTGGGAGCTTTTGCCCTGGGCTATATCGCCCTCAATCGGGGGGAACAGATCAATGCGCTCTGGATAGTCGTCGCCTCCGTCTGCATTTATCTGATCGCGTATCGTTTTTATGGCCGCTATATCGCTAAGAATGTCTTAGGCGTTGACGCTACGCGCATGACACCTGCCGTCCGTCATAACGACGGGCTGGATTACGTGCCGACCGACAAAAAAGTGCTGTTCGGACACCATTTTGCGGCGATTGCCGGAGCGGGCCCGCTGGTAGGACCGGTGCTGGCGGCGCAGATGGGCTATCTGCCGGGGATGATCTGGATCCTCGCCGGCGTGGTGCTGGCAGGGGCGGTGCAGGACTTTATGGTGCTGTTCGTCTCCACCCGTCGCGACGGGCGTTCACTGGGTGAACTGGTGAAAGAGGAGATGGGTGCAACCGCTGGGGTGATTGCGCTGGTGGCGACCTTTATGATCATGGTGATCATTCTGGCGGTACTGGCGATGATCGTGGTGAAAGCGTTAACCCACAGCCCGTGGGGGACATATACCGTCGCCTTTACCATTCCACTGGCCATTTTCATGGGGATCTACATTCGTTACCTGCGTCCGGGACGTATTGGTGAAGTGTCGGTGATTGGCCTGGTGTTGCTGGTTTTCGCCATTATTTCCGGCGGCTGGGTGGCAGAAAGCCCAACCTGGGGGCCATTCTTCGACTTTACTGGCGTACAGCTGACCTGGATGTTGGTGGGATACGGCTTTGTGGCGGCAGTGCTGCCAGTCTGGTTGCTACTGGCCCCACGTGACTACCTCTCTACATTCCTGAAAATTGGCACCATCGTTGGGCTGGCTATCGGCATTCTGATTATGCGCCCGACGCTGACCATGCCTGCGCTGACCAAATTTATTGACGGTACTGGTCCGGTCTGGACCGGCAACCTGTTCCCGTTCCTGTTTATTACCATCGCCTGTGGTGCGGTGTCTGGCTTCCATGCGCTGATCGCATCGGGAACCACGCCGAAAATGCTTGCCAATGAAAATCAGGCCTGCCTGATTGGCTACGGTGGCATGTTGATGGAATCCTTTGTCGCCATCATGGCGCTGGTCTCCGCCTGTATTATCGATCCGGGCGTGTACTTCGCGATGAACAGCCCGATGGCGGTATTGGCACCAGCCGGAACCGTTGACGTGGTCGCCTCTGCGGCTCAGGTAGTGAGCGGATGGGGCTTTGCCATCACACCGGATACTCTCACCAGTATTGCTAATGAAGTCGGCGAACAGTCGATTATTTCGCGTGCGGGTGGTGCACCAACGCTGGCAGTGGGTATGGCCTACATTCTGCACGGCGCGCTTGGCGGGTTGATGGACGTGTCGTTCTGGTATCATTTCGCCATTCTGTTTGAAGCGCTGTTTATTCTTACCGCAGTAGATGCCGGTACCCGTGCAGCACGCTTTATGTTGCAGGACCTTCTGGGCGTTATCTCCCCGAACCTGAAACGGACTGATTCGTTACCGGCCAACCTGCTGGCGACGGCGCTGTGCGTGCTGGCGTGGGGCTATTTCCTGCATCAGGGCGTGGTAGATCCGCTGGGCGGGATTAACACCCTGTGGCCGCTGTTCGGCATCGCTAACCAGATGCTGGCAGGCATGGCGCTGATGCTCTGCGCGGTGGTACTGTTCAAGATGAAGCGTCAGCGTTATGCATGGGTGGCGTTGCTGCCAACGGCGTGGCTGCTGATTTGTACCCTGACGGCGGGCTGGCAGAAAGCCTTCAGCCCGGATAACAAAGTGGGCTTCCTGGCCATTGCCAACAAGTTCCAGGCGATGATCGACAGCGGTAAGATCCCGGCGCAGTATACGGAATCACAGCTGTCTCAACTGGTGTTTAACAACCGTCTGGATGCCGGGCTGACCATCTTCTTTATGGTGGTGGTCGTGGTGCTGGCGTTGTATTCTCTCAAAACCGCGCTGGCGGCGCTGAAAGAAGACAAGCCGACGGCGAAAGAGACACCGTATGAACCGATGCCTGAAAACCTGGACGCAATTGTAACCCAGGCGAAAGGGGCACATTAACCTGTAAGCCGGGTGGCGCTAGCGCTTACCCGGCCTACATAACCTGTGAGACCAGAAAGATGTTCGACACCCTCTCTAAAGCAGGTAAATACTTAGGCCAGGCCGCCAAAATGATGATTGGCGTGCCGGACTACGACAACTACGTCGAGCATATGCGCGTCACCCATCCTGACCAGACGCCGATGACCTACGAAGAGTTTTTCCGCGACCGCCAGGATGCCCGCTACGGCGGTAAGGGCGGCGCGAAGTGCTGTTAACCCTCTTTCGGTAAATAGAGGCTGATCTGCTCCTGCTTGCAGCCATAAATTGCCGCGAGTTTTTCGCGGGTGCGTTTTTGCGGACGGGAGTCCAGCGCTTCCAGCTGTGACACGGCAGACTGGCTGATACCGAGTTTCTCTGCCACTTCCTGCTGGGATAACCCGCGCAGGATGCGCCAGGCAGCCTGCAGGCTGACATTCTGCCAGGTCATGATGCTGCACACTTCTCCGGGCAATTCCACGTCATCCAGACTATCGTGTTCGACCTCAATATCCTCTAGATCGTCATCGGTTTCGTCGTCAATTTCTGACATCTGTAAGAGCATACGAAAATATTCGTGATAGGGAATAACGGCGTACTGCGTTTTCCCGTTATCGTCCTTGATTAGCTGTACAGCCATAGGTGGCACTCTCCTCATGCAGGTAAGTCGTTGAAGTTCTGCGCTTGACGGCCAAAACATAACAATGGTTATCGGGATCGTCCCGAAGCGTATAGATGATGCGGTAATCGCCAATACGTAGCCGGAAATGAGCTTCTGTCGCCGATATTTTTTTGATATCGGGCCGGGGAGTTGAACGGTCATCCAGCTCAGTAAGCTTTACCTCAATGCGTCGCTGATACCGCTCGTCAATCTTTGAAAACGCCTTCTTTGCACCATTGGACCAGACAATCTTCATCCGTACCTCCACTGTACGCCCACACAAAATATAAGGAAATAATAAGACTATTAGATAAATTCCGAATTTCTTATGGGGGTACTGTAGAGCGGAGAAATAACGGGAGAAAGCGGCAAAACGCGAATCGTCGACGCTGCTCGAAAAGGCCTCTGCCGGACGACAGAGGCTTGCATCATGTGTGCGATCAGGCGTTCAAACCGCCGTCAACATCCAGCCCTGTGCCGGAGATCTGTCCGGCTGCCGGGCTCGCCAGGAAGGTTACGGCGGCGGCAATGTCCTCCGGTTGACCGTAATGACCAATGGCAATCATCTGTCGCTGGGCTTCAGCCTGTTCACCGTCCTCGGGGTTCATATCGCTGTTTGTCGGGCCAGGATGGACAAGATTAACGGTAATCCCCCGTGGTCCCAGATCGCGGGCCAGTCCTCGGGTGAAAGAGTTGAGGGCGGATTTGGTCATGGCGTAAACGGCGATTCCGGGCATCGCCACGCGGTTAGCGAGACAGCTACCGATATTGATAATGCGCCCGCCGTCAGACATATGCACCAGCGCTTCCTGAGTCGTGAGCACCACGCCACGAATGTTGACGTTAATCATCGCGTCAATATCCGCAATCGTCAGGGCTTCCAGCGGGCCACCGCGCGCAATCCCGGCGTTGTTCACAAGGATATCCAGGCCTCCGAGGGTACGCGCCGCGTGAGTCACGGCCTCCTGAATGGCCTCGGCGCTGGCGCTGTCGGCCTGAACCGCCTCACAGCGCCGCCCAAGCGCTTGTATCTCACTGGCGACGGCATGGGCTTTGTCATAGGATTTTTCATACGTAATAACTACATCGGCACCGGCGCGTGCCAGTGACAGCGCAATCGCACGACCCAATCCACGGCTGGCGCCAGTAACCAGCGCCCTCTTACCTGTTAAATCGATCTGCATGATGACCTCGTTGCGAGAATGGTGAGAATCATCATTAGGTATAGACGGTTCGGGAGATTAACGGCTGAAGGATTCTACTTTCTCAAACGCGGAGCGCAGAACTTCAGGCGTGAGCGTAACCGGCAAATAGTGAATCGACTCCACCGGACGCAGGGTATGAGCAATCACCTTGTCCAGCTCCTCGCGGTTGTGGATATCCACTTCCAGTTCACGCAGCGTGGTTGGCAGATTAAAACGCTGATACGCCGCCACCAGTTGCGCCAGCACGTCATCCTGGCCGAGCAGGGCGCTTTGCACCAGAATCCCGTACGCCACTTTGGTGCCATGGAGATATTTTTCGGTTTGCGGTAACACGGTTAACCCGTTATGTACGGCATGCGCAGCCGCTACACGGGTATAGCGTTCTCCCAGACCACCGACCATCCCACCACCGGCGATAATCGCGTCCACTACGTCCCGAAACGCCTGCGTCTGTTCGCCGCGCTGCTGGTCAGCCAGTGCCTCTTCACTGCTTTCCAGCAGTACGTCACGAATAGCCAGTGCGCCGTTGATCCCAAGACGCACGGTCAGCGGCAGGTTTTCAGGCTGCGGTGCCAGTACGACCGCTTCATACCATTTCGCAAGCGTATCGCCGATGCCCGCCAGCAGGTATTCCGCCGGGGCATTCAGGATGATTTTCGGCTCCACCAGCACCAGAAAATTGGCGTCATCGAAGATTTCGAACTGCAGTGCCTGGCCCGCATCGTTATACCAGACGGAAAGCGGCGTCCATGCGGCACAGGTGGCGGCGATGGTTGGAATGGCAACAACCGGCACACCCAGACGGCGCGCCACGGCTTTGGCGGTATCGAGCAACGCCCCGCCGCCAACGCCAATCACTACGCTGCGGTCATCGCCTGATTCATTCACCAGATGGGTAACATCCCGCTCGCTACAGTGTCCCTTAAACAACAGATGTTTTGCGCCCGCGGCGTTAAAACTCTCTGGAAGGAAAGGGCGTGCCCCTTCTATCGCACGTTCGCCATAAATCCACACCGCGCGGGAAAGCTGCTCTGGGGTAAAGAAATCATTCAGATGCGCAAGGCTGCCGGGGTGTGAGAAGTAGTTCGCCGGGCCGGGCACGACGCGGATATCGGTGTTGCTCATGATGTTGTCCTTTTTAGGGAAGCGCTAACCCGATGTTATGTCTGGACATCCGGATGGCTAATAATATTTTGCTTTATCTTATGCCTTTTCCGTCGTTGTCAGTCAACCGGAGCTGTGAAAAATTCAATAAATCAAAATATTAATGAAGGATTTAACGCGGATGGTTTCCAGTCGCCTTGAGATGCGCGGTATCAGCCTGGCCTTTTCCGGCTTTCAGGCATTGTCGCGTGTGGATTTGACGTTGACCGGTGGATCCGTGCATGCACTGACCGGTGCTAATGGTGCAGGAAAATCGACGCTGATGGCGGTGTTGTGCGGGACGCACGACCACTATGAGGGTGAAATCTGCATTAATAACCAGCCGGTGACAATCCGCGAGCCGCTTGACGCCAAACGGCTGGGCATTCACCTGGTGCAGCAGGAAGTGGACGTGGCGCTGATTCCGGGATTGAGTATTGCCGAGAACATCATGCTCGACCAGCTTGCGCAGCCTGGACACCGATACAACTGGCGGGATATCCGTCAGCAGGCAAAACAGGCGTTGGCGCAGTTGGATGTGGTGCTGGATGTGCGCCGCTCTATCGACAGCTGCACCCTTGCCGAAAAACAGCAAATTTTGCTGGCGCGTGCGCTGTCGCACCACTGCCGTTTTTTGATCCTCGACGAGCCAACCGCCCCGCTGGATACGCACGAAAGTGAGCGTCTTTTTACCGTAGTGAGACGTTTGCAGCAGCAGGGCATTGGCGTGGTGTTTATCTCCCATCGCATTCATGAACTGAAAGCTATCTGCGACACCTTAACGGTGCTGCGGGACGGCAAGCTGATTGAGTCTGGCCCGATGGCGGAGCTCAGCGGCGAAGCGATCGTCGAGAAAATGCTCGGTCACGTGCTGAGCGATATCTACCCGCCTGCGCGGCCTCCACACAGTGAAGAAACCTTGCTGCGTGTTGAAGGACTGCACGATGAAGCGCTGCTGAAAGATATCTCCCTGCACCTGCGCAAAGGCGAAATTCTCGGTATTGCCGGGCTGGCGGGCGCAGGCAAGACCGAACTCTGCAAGGCACTGTTTGGTGCCAGCAAAAGCCGCGTGGCGCGCGGTGAGCTGAATCATGAAACCTGGCAGCCGCGTGACCCGGCAGATTCGGTACTGCGCGGTCTGGCGCTGGTGCCGGAAGAACGACGCAAAGAGGGCATCTTTATTGATGAGCCGGTAAGCATGAATCTGTCGGTGACAGCGGATAACTCTTTTTCGCGCTGGAGCCTGTTTGGCCATCGCCAGGCGTGGCGCTGGGCGGAAGAGGTGATTGCCCGCGTGGGCGTACGAGCGCGCGGGCCGGGGCAGATGTTGCGCCGCTTGTCCGGCGGGAACCAGCAGAAGGTCGCCATCGGCAAGTGGCTGCGCAATGACGCCAGCGTGCTGATATTCGACGAGCCGACCAAAGGCGTGGATGTGAAAGCCAAAACCGATCTGTTCCAGCTCATTGACGGCCTGGCGCGCGAGGGCAAAGGCGTCATTTATGCCTCCGGTGAATTTGCCGAGCTGGTGGGCTTGTGTGACCGCATCTGCGTGCTGTGGGACGGCCGAATTGTGGCGGAAATCACCGGGGCCGAGGCCCGCGAAGAGACACTACTTTATTATTCAACCGGAGGAACGGCGTCGTGAGCAAGGCCCTTTCAGTGAACGCGGCGGCGTCTGGCCGTCAGCAGATTTTCGATTTTCTCTACAAGTGGGGCATGTTGCTGACCGTTGTCGCGCTGGTGGCCGTCTTTGGCCTGGCGTCGGACAGCTTCCTTGATCCAAACAACATCATCAACATTCTGCGCTCGATTGCCATCGTGACGGTGATTGCCATTGGCGTGTCGATTTCGCTGACCGTCGGTGGGTTTGATCTCTCCGTTGGGTCAACTGCGTCGCTGGCGAACGCGCTGGTGATTTCGCTATTCGTCTGGCACGGCTTCGGCACCACCGAGTCGATTCTGATCACCCTTGCGCTCTGTACGCTGGTCGGGCTGTTCAATGCCTTTCTGATCGTCATCCTGCGAATTCCGGACATGCTGGCTACGCTTGCCAGCCTGTTTGTGATTCAGGGGGTAGCGATGACCTACAGCTATGGCGGGTCGATCACTGAGAACATGGTGCTGCCGAGCGGCGATATGGCGGAAGGAACCATTCCGGCGACGTTCAGCCTGCTGGGGCAGGTACCAACCATCGTGATCATTATGCTGGTGGTGACCATTGTGGCCCAGCTTGGCCTCTCGCTTACCACCCACGGACGCCGTATGTATGCCATCGGTGGCAACCCGGAAGCGGCGCGTCTCTCTGGTATTCGCACCACGCGCTACAAGGTGGCAGCCTATGTGATTGCCTCTTTGCTGGCTGGACTCGGCGGCATTTTGCTGGCGTCCCGCATTGGCTCGTCGCAGGTGAATGCGGGCGGCGGCTATCTGATGGATGCAGTGGCGGCCGCGTGGATTGGATTCTCGCTGGCAGGCTCAGGCAAACCGAACGCGCTCGGGACGCTGGTTGGGGCGGTGATCCTCGGCGTGCTGTCGAATGGCCTGGTGATGCTGTCGGTACCGTATTACGCCATGGACATTATAAAAGGGCTGGTGCTCGCCGTGGCGCTGGCGATTACCTACATACAAAAACGCTAACGATTTATAACAACACAACGGGATAACAGAATGAAAAAAATCGCACTCTCTTTGGTGGCATTGGGTTTATTGACTGCACTGCCCGGCTATGCGGCGACGCCGACGCCGGTTCCGGCAGCCATTGCGAACCATGATGGCCCGATCCGCATTGCCGTGATCCGCAACCTCGGCTCAGACGACAACACTACCCAGTTTGTCGCCGGTGCCATTCAGGAAGGGAAAAAACTTGGCTTTAAGGTCAGCACCTTTTTAAGTAACGGTGATGACGCCAAATTCCAGGACTTTGTGAACCAGGCGATTAGCCAGAAATATGACGGGATCATTCTCTCTCAGGGCCGTGACCCGTACGCGACGGCGCTGGTGAAGAAAGCGGTGGATGCCGGGATTAAGGTTTCGGTATTTGATACCGCCGTTAGCGGCGAGATCCCGGGCGTGACCGTCACCCAGCAGGATGATGCCTCCCTGACCAATCTCTCCTTCGGCCAACTGGCGAAAGATTTCAACGGCAAAGCCAACATCGTCAAGCTGTGGGTTGCCGGCTTCCCGCCGATGGAACGCCGTCAGGCCGCGTATAAAGAACTGCAAAAGCAGTACCCGGATATCAAAGAGCTGGAGTCCATCGGCGCAGTGTCTTCTGACGTGCAGGGCGACACGGCCAACAAAGTGGGTGCGATTCTGGCGAAATACCCGAAAGGCAAAATCGACGCCATCTGGGGAACCTGGGATGCGTTCAGCCAGGGCGCATATAAGGCCCTGAAAGAGAATGGCCGCACCGAAATCAAACTCTACAGCATCGACATTTCTAACCAGGATCTCCAGCTGATGCGTGAGCCGGGCAGTCCGTGGAAAGTGAGCGTGGCAGTCGATCCGAAGCTGATTGGTGCCACCAACGTGCGTCTGGTGGCGAACAAGATTGCCGGGGAAGCGACGCCAGCAACCTATGACTTCAAAGCTGCGGCGATCCCGCAGGCGCTGCTGACCGCCCAACCGGGTGCGGTGAACGTGGCGTCTCTGGGGAAAATTATTCCGGGCTGGGGCCAGACCGAAGATTTTATCGCACCGTGGTTTGCGACGCTGGAAGCGAAACATAAATGAGTGTGCTGCCCACGCCTGAATACAGCCGCAATATGCGGCTGATAGGCCATAGCGACCAGGGCGGTCGCCCGGACGGCGTGCAGCTGATGGTGCATCGCGGTTTTGCCTATATTGGCCATATGGTGTCGCAAGGGTTTTCGATTGTGGACGTGCGTGACCCGAAAAATCCAAAAGCCGCAGGCTACGTGCCTGCGCCGCCGGGCACCTGGAACGTTCATTTGCAGGCACATGATGACCTGCTGCTGGTGATTAACGCCCGCGATCTTTTTGCCGATGCCCGTTTCGCCGACGAAAAGGTCTACTACACCCGTCAGGTGGGGGAGACCGTCAGCGATGTTCGGGATAAAGGCTGGAGCGCCGGGCTGCGGATATTTGATATCTCCACGCCGGACACGCCGTGCGAAATCGGTTTTCTGTCACTGAACGGCATCGGCATTCACCGCATCTGGTACGTCGGCGGGCGCTGGGCTTACGTCTCGGCGCTGATCGATGGTTTTACCGATTATATTTTCCTGACCATCGATCTGACCGATCCGCGCAAGCCTGAGGTGGCGGGGCGCTGGTGGCTGCCGGGGATGAACCAGGCCGAAGGCGAGCAGCCGGAGTGGCCGGAAGGCAAACGCTACGCGCTGCACCACGCGATTATCGCCGGGGACACGGCCTACGGCAGCTGGCGTGATGGTGGGCTGACATTGTTGGACGTGAAAGACCGCACCCAGCCGAAGCTGATTAGCCACCGTAACTGGAGCCCACCGTTTGGGGGAGGCACCCACACCGCGCTACCGTTGCCGGACCGCGATCTGCTGGTGGTGCTCGACGAAGCGGTGCTGGATAACCAGGAAGATGGTGAGAAGCTGATCTGGTTGTTTGATATTCGCGAGCCAGCGAACCCTGTGAGTATTTCGACTTTCCCGCAGCCGGATGAGATTGATTATGTGGCGAAAGGGGCGCACTTCGGCCCGCATAATCTGCATGAAAACCGGCCGGGGAGCTTTGTCAGTTCAACGCTGATTTTTGCCACGTACCAGAATGCGGGCGTGCGCGCGTATGACATTTCCAATCCGTATCGCCCGGTGGAAACGGGCGCGCTGGTGCCCGCGGCACCGGAGAGGATGATGGATACGCGGCCAAATCGCCCGCAGGTGATCCAGTCCTGCGATGTGTTTGTGGACGCGCAGGGAATTATCTACAGCACGGATTATAACGGCGGGTTGTCGGTGATTGAGTATCTGGGGTAGGTTTTTGACCCTCTCCCTGTGGGGAGAGGGAGAAACTTAGCTGTACTGACGCACCCTTGCCACCAGTTCTTCCACGCTGTCGATGCGCTCGGCAAGCACAATCAACGCTCTGCCGAGCGTAATGGCGTGGCGCAGGCATTCGTGGCGCATGGCGTCGTCCTGAATGGTGTCGATATCTGCCACGTGGGAAAGCCCGACACTACGGCGAATCAACTCGGTGCCGCAGAACCCGATGGTGTCATGCCAGACCTTTTTGAGGAACGCGGAGGCGTAGCCCGGTGCGCTGAGCGCGGTGTCGCGGGTTTTCTCGTTTGCCAGCGCCTGGAAGCGTTCAGCGAAGGTCGTCCACAGCTCCTGAATATCCGTCAGACGCTGCTCGCGGGCGGCAGCGGCATCGCGAATACCCAGATGCCCAGGCAGGCCGCAGAAGTTCAGCAGCAGGTTGCCGATGGCGGTGCCGACATCAAAGCCAATCGGACCGAAGTAACCGAACTCGGCGTCGATGGCCTTCAGGCTACCGTCTGCCACGAAAATCGAGCCGCTGTGAATATCCCCGTGCAGCAGCGCTTCAGCGTGGGAGAAGAAACGGTGCTTGAGTGAGGCCACCGCGATTTTTAACTGAGCATCGTCACGCAGAGCAGCAACGTCGTTTTCCAGCTCGGCAGGGTAGTTGTTGCGCTCGTGGATCTGGTACGGATCGTTGAAGAACAGATCTTCAGTGATTTCGCACATCTCCGGGTTAATGAACTTCGCCACCTGCGCTTTTTTATCGTGCGGGTGCAGATAAAAATCGCTGGTATGGAACAGGGTGCGTGCCAGGTATTCCCCCAGCTGTTGCGCGGCCTGCGGGTAGTAGCGGTTATTAATCAACTCGCCGCGCCAGATGTTATGGCTGGAGAGATCTTCCATCACCATCACCGCCAGTGCCGGGTCAAAGTGGTGGATTTTCACGGTGTGCTGCGGGCTGTGCTGATAGTGCTCGACGAGGGTTTGCGCTTCAAGACGGGCGCGATCCAGCGTCAGTGGCCAGGATTCGCCAACACAGCGCACGTAAGGTAGTGCCTGCTTGACGATAATGCGGCTTACGCCTGCGGTATCAAATATTTTGAACACCAGATTGAGGTTACCGTCGCCCACTTCCTGCGCTTCCACCAGTGAGGAGGGATCGTCAAGGCCGCCAAACTGCTTTGCATACTCCAGGGCGTCCTGGGCGGTAAAGGTACGGTATTGCGACATTGCTGCTCCTCACGGGTTTGCTAATAAAGACATGTAGACGTCTATACTTCTGGATTTCATCCTGACACAATGTGCTACATCAACGCAACAGAGAATTAACGACATGCAGACATTACAGACGACCAGCCTGCGGGTGGCGGAAAATCAGCTATTTATTCTCGATCAGCAGGCGCTTCCGCAGGAGAAACGCTGGCTGGACGCCTCTACGGTAGAGTTGCTGGTGGGGCATATTCGCGCTCTGCGGGTGCGCGGCGCGCCGCTGATTGGCCTCTCTGCAAGCCTGCTGCTGGCGCTGCTGGCTGAAAACGGCAAAAGTCGAGACGAACTGGCACTGGCACTGGAGACACTGCGCGCCTCCCGCCCGACGGCGGTGAACCTGATGAACAACCTCGACCGCATGAAGCTGGCGCTATGGCAGGAAGATTTTGTTTCGGCGCTGGTGGCGGAAGCACTGCGTCTGATCGACGAAGACAAACAGCTTTGCGATGCTATTGCGAAAGCCGGTAGCGCGTTGGTTAAACCCGGCAGCCGCCTGCTGACCCACTGCAACACCGGCGGGCTGGCAACGGCAGGCGTTGGTACGGCGCTTGGGGTGATTGCCCGTGCCCATCAGGAAGGTAAGATCAGCAACGTCTGGGTGGATGAAACGCGTCCTCTGTTGCAAGGCGGAAGGTTGACCGCATGGGAGCTGGGGGAGCTGGGGGTACCGTATCAGCTGATTACCGATTCCATGGCCGCGAGTCTGATGGCAAAAGGGCTGGTAGACGCCGTATGGGTAGGTGCAGACCGCATTGCCGCTAACGGTGACGTGGCGAACAAAATCGGCACTTACTCGCTGGCGGTGCTGGCGAAATTCCACGGCATTCCGTTCTACGTGGCCGCTCCGCAAACCACGCTCGACTCGGATTGCCCAAACGGCGAAGCTATCCCAATAGAACAACGCGCCGCCAGCGAAGTGACGGGCGTGGCGGGAAGTTTTGGCGCGGTGCAGTGGGCACCGGAAAACGCACGGGTTTATAACCCGGCGTTTGACGTTACGCCTGCATCGCTTATTAGTGGATGGGTGCTGGATACCGGCGTAGTGATGCCAGAGGACGTGGCAAAGGGGAAATTTGCCTGAGCCTGGCTATCCTTTAAGGGTTTCCCCTTAGAGGACAGAATCGTGAAGCTTGATCCTAACACTGACCTAAAACTGGAACGCGTGGTGGATGCACCACGCGACCTGCTGTGGCTCTGCTGGAGCACACCGGAACACATCAAAAATTTCTTTATCCCTGCCCCCCATAAAGTGACCGAATGCGATCTCGACCTGCGCGTGGGCGGACGGTTTAACACCGTTTTTGAGGTAGATGGACAACGGATGGACAACAAGGGCGTCTTTCTGGAGATCGACCCTGGCAGGAAACTGGTCTTCACCGATGGCTACACCGAGGACTGGAAACCGGCCGAAAAACCGTTTATGACAGCAATCCTGCTGCTGGAAGATGCGGGAGAGGGCAAAACCCGTTACACCGCGATTGCCCGCCATCCCACGGCGGAAATCCGTGAACAGCACGAGCAGATGGGCTTCCACGAAGGGTGGGGGATTGTGCTGGATCAGCTGGTGGCGTATGTGAAGGGGCTGAAGGTGTAGTGCTCTTAGACCCCCTCTCCCACTGGGGGGAGGGATCCCCAGTAATTTTTTAACTAAAAGCGAAGAATATTGCTTCAGGAAAATTAATGGCTTACAGCGATGTCCTGGTCCGGCTGTAAATCGCTGAGGCGTTTCCTGCAGGCCGGGGCGAGGCGCAGGGATGCGCCGAGAGGGCGGGCTTTACATGGATGTTTCCTCCGCCCGTCCCCGATAAGCCGGAAGGAATAAGCCTAAGGTACCGCGAAGCGGCGATTGAGCCGCCATGGCACGTTCACGGGTATTGTCGTTACAGAGTAGCAAGGAACGTAAAGTGAACGGAATAACCTCCACTTCTGTATGTTCCCCCTCACCCCAGCCCTCTCCCAACGGGAGAGGGGGTCGTCCGTGCTGGTGTTATTTTGTGGGGATCCCTCAGCCCAACGGGAGAGGGAGAAATGATTACGCGAGTTTCGGATACGCATCCGCGATCGAATCACCGGTAAACTGTGCAATCCATCCCTCCGGGTTATCGAAAATACGGATCGCAGTAAAGTTCGGCTCTGAACCCATATCAAACCAGTGCGGCGTGCCTGCTGGCACGGAAATCAGGTCGTTTTTCTCGCACAGCACCTGATACACCTCATCGCCAATGTGCAGGCAGAACAACCCAGCGCCTTCCACAAAGAAACGCACTTCATCTTCGCCGTGAGTATGTTCATTCAGGAACTTCGCGCGCAGCGCCTCTTTCTGCGGGTTGTCGGCGCGCAGGCTGATCACGTCCCAGCTCTGATAGCCTTTCTCCGCCACCAGCTTGTCGATGGCATGCTGATACGCCTCGATCACGGCTTCCGGTGCAGGGTCGCGGCCTAAATCACGATCCGCAGCCCAGCGTTCAAACCGCACACCTTTAGCGTTGAGCTGTTGGGCGATCTCGGTTGCGTTGGTGCTGTGCCACTGGTGTTGGCTGGCGTCTTTATCAGAATAAATGGTCAATGCGCTCATGAAGGGATCTGCTCCGGATTAATCTCGTCGAACTGGTGAACCTGATGGTGATGGCTTGCGCCGTCATCATCACCACGAATCAGTTGCAGGGTGCGAAAGCCTGCCTGTTCAGCGGCGTCCAGCTCCTGATGAATATCCGACAGGAACAGGATCTGCGACGGGGCAATACCCGTTTGCGTCGCAATGTTCTGATAAGACTGCACGTCGCGCTTGGCACCAATGTGGGTATCAAAATAACCGCTGAACAGATGAGTAATATCACCTTCGTCGCTGTAGCCAAATAACAGTTTCTGCGCAGCAACGGAGCCAGAGGAATAAACATAGAGATCAATGCCTTGCGCTTTCCATTTTTCCAGCGAAGGCAGCACGTCCGGGTAGAGATGGCCGGTAAAGTCACCGTTCACATAGCCGTCGTGCCAGATGATGCCTTGCAGGGCCTTCAGCGCAGTTGATTTGCGGTCTTCATCCATAAAAGCAAACAGGGCGTCGATAAGCTCGCTGGTGCTGGCGTGCGGGCTGCTGATTTCATCACGCAGATTGTCCAGAATTGAGTTGACCGGCTCGGCGTACTGCTGGGCAGTCACGAAGGCCGCCAGCCGTTCACGCGCGTAGGGGAACAAAACATCGTGGACAAAACGGATATCGCTGGTGGTACCTTCAATATCCATCACAATTGCGCGAATCATACTCTCTCCAGTTGTCGTAAACGTATTTCGCATTCAAAAAGGAATTCTAATCCTTCCAGATGACGGCGGGCTTCGGCCACGTCACGTCCCCAGCAGGTTAAGCCATGGCCGCGCAGAAGAAAACCATAATTAAGCGGGTGTTCCTGAGCGTAATGGGCGATTCGCGAGGCGAGGGCGTCAATATCCTGGTCGTTATCAAACACCGGGATAGTGACCGTTTCCAGATGCGAGGTCTGTCCGGTAAGGGATTTTTGCATCTCGAAACCACTGATTTTCAGCTCGGCTTCTTTGACCAGACGGGATAACACCGTGGCGTTGACGGTGTGGACATGCAGCACCGCGTTGGCCTCCGGGAACAGGCGGTAAATCAGCGTATGGAGGCCGGTTTCTGCTGACGGCTTACGGCCCGACGGTGCGCGGTTGGTGGCGATCTCCACCTGCAAAAAATCGTCTGTGGTGAGGCTGCCTTTATCTTTGCCAGACTCACTGAGCCAGCAAAGCTGCGCATCCTGACGCACCGACATATTACCGCCGGTCGCGGGTGCCCAGCCTTTGGCGCCAATCCAGCGGCAGGCATCGACCAGGTGTGTGAGTTGCAGGTTGTCTGTCATTTTCCTTTTGCCCTCCCGGACAGGAATATGGATATGGTTTAGACGTCTAAGCGTCTTGATTGCCAAAGACTAACATCGTGTTATAGTGGCAGCAACATAAGTATTACAAGCAGGCACAATACAATGAGCAACAACGCATTGATTCCGCAGAGTAAACTTCCCAATCTTGGCACCACCATCTTCACGCAGATGAGTGCGCTGGCGCAGCAACATAACGCCATTAATCTTTCGCAAGGGTTCCCGGATTTTGACGGCCCGGCTTATCTGCAGGAACGTCTGGCGTACCATGTTGCACAGGGGGCGAATCAGTATGCGCCGATGACGGGCGTACAGGCGCTGCGGGACGCCATCGCGGACAAGACGGCCGAGCTATATGGCTATAAGCCCGATGCGGCCAGCGACATTACGGTAACCGCCGGGGCGACCGAAGCGCTGTATGCGGCCATTACTGCGCTGGTGCGTAGGGGCGATGAGGTTATCTGCTTTGACCCGAGCTACGACAGCTATGCGCCTGCGGTTGAACTTTCCGGCGGCGTGGTGAAACGTGTGGCGCTTCAGCCACCGTATTTCCGCCCTGACTGGCAGGCGTTCGCCGCGCTGCTGAGCGACAAAACCCGCCTGGTGATCCTGAATACACCGCATAACCCGTCTGCGACGGTGTGGCAGAAAGCTGATTTCGCGGCGCTGTGGCAGGCCATTGGTGACCGTGAAATTTACGTGCTGAGCGATGAAGTTTACGAGCACATCTGTTTTGCAGAAGAAGGTCACGCCAGCGTACTGGCCCATCCGCAGCTTCGCGAGCGGGCGATCGCTGTCTCGTCATTCGGTAAAACTTACCATATGACCGGCTGGAAAGTGGGCTACTGCGTGGCACCGGCAGCCATCAGTGCTGAATTGCGTAAAGTGCACCAGTACCTGACGTTTGCGGTGAACACGCCAGCTCAACTGGCACTGGCGGATATGCTGCGAGCAAAACCAGAGCATTATCGCGATCTGCCCGATTTCTATCGTGAACGTCGGGATCTGTTTGTGAATGCGCTGAGTAAAAGCCGTCTGGAAATTTTACCGTCTGAAGGTACGTACTTCCTGCTGGCAGATTACAGTGCTATTTCGGATCTGGATGATGTGAGTTTCTGCCAGTGGTTGACAAAAGAAGTGGGTGTGGCAGCCATTCCTCTGTCGGTTTTCTGCGCCGATCCCTTCCCGCATAAACTTATCCGCCTTTGCTTCGCAAAGCAGGAATCGACGCTACTGGCGGCTGCAGAGCGCCTGAACACACTCTGATTATTTTACCGTCCAGGCTTCTGAGTAACGGCGGTCTGCAAACAGTTCCAGCAGACCGTTGATTTGTTTGAGACGCAGGACCTCGTCGCTGTCCATACCGAGCTCTTTGCTAATTTTCTCATCATTCCAGCCAAGCTGTGCCAGTTCACGGACGATGTCTGACATGGCATTGATCTGGTGTCGACCACGCGCCCGGTTGTGACGAATGGTTGCGGCCATGCGGTTATTTTTATCCTGTCGGTCCTGGCGCAGGCAGGTGACGGGTAGGTATCCCTTGAGCTGATGCTTTAGCGCCGCCCGTTGGGTGCCGATTTCATGGCGATGAAAACCATCAACGATTTCGTAGTGCTGTGGTTCACTTTCTGTTACCACGATAGGTTGGGTGAATCCATCAAGTTCCAGCGATTGACTGAGCAGCCGCTTTTCAGGAGGTGCAACATTATTGGGGTTGTAATCGTTGGCGGTAATCGCGTCCTGCCTGATCCAGAGGACACAGTCTATAGGTTGCTCGCGAAAAGGGCTGTTTCGATGTATTGCTTCACGAAATGCATTTATCGCGTTAATTCGCTCCTCTTCGGGAAGTGACTGAAGATACGTTTCCATCTCGGTGATTATTCTTTGTCGCATAAAATGCCCCACTCCTTGCGTTTAGCCTTCATTCTGTCGCTGTAGCGTTGATAATATTTGGGCTTATTAGGGCTGAATGACAACGCCCTGCACCAGTAATCGTTATTGAGTAAAACCTTGCAAATACGGCGCCATGAAGGGATGTCTCTGGAGCCGATATCACCGTCCTGCGTATCGGGAATATCGGCCATACCCCTCTTCTGATACCAGTGCAGGTAAATGGCGATTTTATTGCGGTAATGTTCTGCTGTATTTTGCGGCATGCTGTCGAGGAGCAGCATGGCATATTCGCGCCAGCAAAGGTGTTCGGGTTTGAGGATTTTCCTGTGACCATAAAAATGGTTATCGTGACCGGCATAGATCCCTCCGCTGCGCACGCCGCTTACCCGTTCACACATGGCCGCCCAGCGTTCAGGCTCAACAACATGGTAGAGCCACAACCCCTGGCGTTGCTCCGGGCCAAAGGGTTCACAGATGCGCATATAGCGAGGCGGCACCCCAGCCTGGAACATCAGGTCATAGAGCGGGTTATAACAACATCCCGATTCGGCGAACCAGGTCCAGATATCGGCGGTTTTCCAGTCGTAGAGAGGGTAGATATACCAGGCGTGTCCACCCGGTGCGACGCTCGTCCAGGGTTTATCATCTGCAAACCGCTGCTTACGTGCCGAAGCGATAGCCAGAAAACGGTTGTAAGACTCATCGGCGCGAATACCAATCAGCACGGCTGCCGGGCGATTGCATGAATACCAGTCGGAGAAACAGCGGACAAAGGTCTCAAACGTCATTCCAGGCTGGTAGAAAGGAAAATAGTTGGGATCGGTTATCGCATCTTCTGGTGGCTGGCGAACCCAGTGAGTACCGGGTTCCCAGCATTGCCATTCCGGCTGGAATTGTGACAGAGAATTTTGCGTTGTCAGGGGAAGTGCCACCCACCAGAAATGGTCAATAACATCGCTGTACAGTTCCCGGATATGTTCAACATGGGTGATGGTATGGGAAAATTGTGCTTCCCAGTCGATAAAGAGCACATCTATTTTGGTTTTCATCAGACGTGCCTGCCGGGCAACAAGATGCAGCATGACGGTGGAGTCTTTACCCCCTGAAAAAGAGACGCAGGTCCTGGGTAAATGCTCGAGAGTCCATTTTATTCGCTCCCGTGCGGCAGTGAGAACATCCTGGTTCAGAGGGGTCTTATAAATTGACATGGTTATTCTCATCCTGAGTAATAAATACCAGACGTTAGTGTCAAGGCTGGAGAAAGGATTGTATCAGTCAAAAAAATAAATGAATGTAAAAAATAATGCGTTTATTTATATAACGACGGTGTATGTTTTTGAAAGCTTGTGGCTCCGTTTTTTTTGCCGGAGCCACGAAAAGACGTCATGGTAAGGTTATTTCCTCAATGAAACTTGCGAATGCTGAGCTGTTTAACGCAGAGCGATTATACATCATGTAAATATCAACGCCTGGGAATTGGATGTCAGTTTCGATTTTACGTAATTTTAGTGCGGAACCATATTGTTCAAAGGCCGCTGCGGGCGTTAATCCAATGAGGTCGGATGAACTGATCATCGTCAGAAGCGAAATAAAAGAGTCGCTACGAAAGACAATATTTCTTTCCGTTAAAAAGTGTTCGACCTGTTCCTGATAGGCTTTAACGCTGCTCGCATCGCTCAGGTAGGCGGTGAAGTTTTCATTGAGAATCTCTTCGCACGTCGGGTTTTCTCTGATGCGTGGATGATCCTCCCGACAAACCAGAACAAAAGGAAGTTGATAAAACCGACCGCAGGTGATGGAGCGGCTGTTTAAGGGCGTAAACGAAAAAACCAGGTCCGCTTTTCGGTAGGCCAGCAGATCTTCTGCTGAATCCGGAGAAAGAAAAACATCATGCAATTCAACTTCATAGTTATACTTATCCATGAGCAGTTTCATCGGGCCAAGCATGATTTTTGTGCTCAAAACCTGCGGACAGTAGATCACAAAACTCTTCTTTAGCCCACTGCTGTGCATCATGTTAATGGTCTGCTCGAGCTGGTTAAGATTTTGCTCCAGATGTTGATGCAGATTGACGCCGACGGTGGTCGGGGTGATCCCTTTACCGGAACGGATAAAGAGCGGGTCGTTAAGTTGACCTCGCAAACGTTGCAGCGACTGGCTTACCGCGGACGGCGTGATATAGAGCGTCTCGGCCGCTTTACTGATACTCAGATGTTGATAAATACACTCAAAAATAACTAACAGGTTAAGGTCGAATTTTTTAAGGTCGTAGAGGTTTGCCATGTTTCGTCCTGAGGATGCTGTGTTTGCTATGGTTATCACATCACTGATAACTATAGTTTGAAGTTAACCATTTACAATCCTTGTGGCTAACGCTCTTAATTTTAATTTAAACTCATCTTAATATATCACGGCGTCAGATTATTGAAATAGTACTTCAAAAGTGATTAAGGTAATTTTATCTTAAAAATTCAGGTGGCCGTTTTAAATAACAACTGTCATTTATAAATGACGATATTTTTATCACGAAAATAAATGTATAACGCGCCGGAATGATGTTAGGCGTAACCTATTGCAGCCATAGACAGGAATGTCGCTCTTATGGATTGCCCAATACCTGTACGGGTGGTGTAATCAAGCCGCTGTTACTGCCTTGATATAAAGGGTCGTAGAGCGCAACGCAACGCCAGTTTCGGCTGGCACTGAATGTACCCGCGGGGAATTCAGGTATCAGGGCCGCCCGTTGAGGCGGCCTTTTTACTTTTGGCGTTTCCTTTAAAAGGTTCACCTTATTGTCTTGTTTGTGTTGTTAGGTATCGCTGATTGATTTGATAACGCAAACGCATTAGCCCCGATGAGCAAAGTTGGTTACCTTACTTCTCAACGAAAACACGGAGGAAGTACAGATGTCTTTGATTAATACCAAAATTAAACCTTTCAAAAACCAGGCGTTCAAAAACGGCGAATTCATTGAAGTCACTGAGAAAGATACCGAAGGTCGCTGGAGCGTGTTCTTCTTCTATCCGGCTGACTTTACTTTTGTTTGCCCGACCGAACTGGGTGACGTTGCAGACCATTACGACGAACTGCAGAAGCTGGGCGTAGACGTTTACTCTGTGTCCACCGACACTCACTTCACTCATAAAGCATGGCACAGCAGCTCTGAAACCATCGCGAAAATCAAATACGCGATGATCGGCGACCCGACTGGCGCCCTGACCCGTAACTTCGACAACATGCGTGAAGATGAAGGCCTGGCTGACCGTGCGACCTTCGTCGTTGACCCACAGGGTATTATTCAGGCTATCGAAGTTACCGCTGAAGGTATCGGCCGTGATGCTTCTGACCTGCTGCGTAAAGTGAAAGCTGCTCAGTACGTAGCGTCTCACCCAGGTGAAGTGTGCCCGGCGAAATGGAAAGAAGGCGAAGCGACTCTGGCTCCATCCCTGGACCTGGTTGGTAAAATCTAAGTCTTGTCCACCCAATGGGCGCACCCGCGCCCATTTCATTCCAGCACCATGATGCAAGTTGCATTCAGGCCGCCTGTATAAGGCAGCTTGCATGATGACGTTTTAAGAGAGGGAAGAACAATGCTCGACACTAACATGAAAACCCAGCTCAAGGCGTACCTTGAGAAACTGACTAAACCTGTTGAGCTGATTGCCACGCTGGATGACAGCGCGAAATCGGCAGAGATCAAGGAACTGCTGACAGAGATCGCTGAACTGTCACCGAAAGTGATCTTCAAAGAAGATAATGCGCGTGCCGTCCGCAAACCGTCTTTCCTGATTACCAACCCGGGTTCTGACCAGGGGCCGCGCTTTGCCGGTTCTCCGCTGGGGCATGAATTTACGTCGCTGGTGCTGGCACTGCTGTGGACTGGCGGTCATCCGTCAAAAGAAGCGCAGGCGCTGCTGGAACAGATCCGTGATATCGACGGTGATTTTGAGTTTGAAACCTATTATTCACTCTCCTGCCACAACTGCCCTGATGTGGTGCAGGCGCTGAACCTGATGTCGGTTCTGAACCCACGCATCAAACACACGGCGATCGACGGTGGTACGTTCCAGAACGAAATCACCGATCGCAACGTGATGGGGGTTCCGGCTGTATACATGAACGGTAAAGAATTTGGCCAGGGCCGCATGACGCTCACCGAAATCGTTGCCAAAGTGGACACTGGCGCTGAAAAACGTGCGGCGGAAGAGCTGAACAAACGCGAGGCTTACGACGTGCTGATTGTCGGTTCCGGTCCGGCGGGCGCGGCAGCGGCGGTTTACTCTGCCCGTAAAGGGATTCGTACCGGTCTGATGGGCGAGCGCTTTGGTGGTCAGGTACTGGATACGGTGGACATCGAAAACTATATCTCGGTACCGAAAACCGAAGGTCAGAAACTGGCTGGCGCACTAAAGGCGCACGTCAGCGACTATGCCGTAGATGTGATTGACAGCCAGAGCGCCAGCAAACTGGTTCCGGCTGCAGTAGAAGGCGGTTTACACCAGATTGAAACGGCCTCCGGCGCAGTATTGAAAGCACGCAGCATCATCATTGCCACCGGTGCAAAATGGCGCAATATGAACGTCCCGGGAGAAGATCAGTACCGCACCAAAGGCGTGACCTATTGTCCTCACTGCGACGGCCCACTGTTCAAAGGTAAACGCGTGGCGGTGATTGGCGGCGGCAACTCTGGTGTGGAAGCGGCTATTGACCTGGCCGGTATTGTTGAACATGTGACTCTGCTTGAGTTCGCGCCAGAAATGAAAGCGGATCAGGTGCTGCAGGACAAAGTGCGCAGCCTGAAAAACGTCGACATCGTACTGAATGCACAGACCACGGAAGTGAAGGGTGACGGCAGCAAAGTGACCGGACTGGAATACCGTGACCGCGTGAGTGGCGATGTGCATAACGTTCAGCTTTCCGGGATCTTCGTCCAGATTGGTCTGCTGCCGAACACCACCTGGCTGGAAGGTGCGATTGAGCGCAACCGCATGGGTGAAATCATCATTGATGCGAAGTGTGAAACCAGCGTAAAAGGCGTGTTTGCGGCGGGTGACTGTACGACTGTGCCGTACAAACAGATCATCATCGCCACTGGCGAAGGGGCGAAGGCGTCGCTGAGTTCGTTTGACTATCTGATCCGCACCAAAACCGCATAACAAAAGAAAGTAAGACTACACCTGCAAAATCAAGAGGCCACCCAAAGGTGGCCTCTTTTTTTATCTCACCACCATAACCGGAATATGCGTGTGACGGATCACGCTGGAGGCGTTTGATCCCAGTAGATGTGTGGTGATGGAAGGGTTGCGCGAACCAATGACCACCACGTCTGCTTTTAGTTCGCTTGCCAGTTCGTTAACGGCATCGCGCACGCTACCGAACCTGACATGGGTTTTGATGCGTGAAGGATCGATACTGAAATGGCTGGCCATGGTTTGCAGGCGATTTTCAGCTTCGTGCTGAAGATGCTCTTCGAAGCGACGCACATCAGCAGCAAAGCGGTGCAGGCTCAGGCTGGCGGAACCGGGCAATACGTGCAAAAGATGGATAACACCGTCCTTCTGCGCCAGAAACTCCGCATGGCGTACCGCTTTGTCGCTCAGCTCCATCTCAAAAACATCAACCGGCATAATGATTCTCTGATACATACCCGTTTCTCCTTGTTTATAAACGCTAAAACCATTCAAGCACAAAATGATTCCGGTTTCTGATAGCTGTCTGGCACTTTTTCAAGCCATGGAATATTTTACGTTTGAGAAGCAGGAGAAAAACGCGTTACCAGTAGCGCTCAAGATAGAGCACTGCCGTGACGATGATCGCCACAAAAATCAGAAAAATAAGTGTGATAGCCAGTATCTCACTCATGACCGTCCCCACGGCACCAAAACAGATTAAGCGTGGATTAAGGCCTTTTCGCGCGATATAAGCATTTCGGGTGAATTTGCGGAAAGAGGATGCGGCTGCATCCTCTGTGCAAAGCGGTGGGCGCTTGTTCAGAAGGGGTTAACGCAGGTAATCGCCTGCGGCTTCTGGCTGGTAGATCAGTGCCAGCACTTCCAGGTGGGTAGAGGTACCTCCCGGTAACTCCCAGTGGATGGTATCCCCTGTGCGCAGCCCCAACAGTGCGGCCCCCACTGGTGCCAGAACGGAAAGCTGTGTGCTGCTGTCTGTCATCTGTGCAGGGTAAACCAGCGTGCGGGTCAACTCTTCACCGGTAGTCAGATTGCGGAATTTTACCTGGCTGTTCATGGTGACGACGTCATGCGGCATAGACTCTGGCGTGCACATTTGCGCCCGGTCCAGCTCCTCGTTCAGGGCGTCAGCCACCGGAAGTGAGGCGAATTCTGCTTTTTCCAGCAGTCTGTCGATACGTTCTGCGTCGAGTTCATTGATGATAATTGTAGGTCTGGACATTTTTTACTCCATGTCGTTAATACTGCGTGTAACGCAGAAACCAATCCAAAAGAAAACCCTCGCCGTCTGGCAGCGAGGGTTTAACTCTCCCGATGATACTGGCAGAGCGTGCAAGTTTGAAGTGATGAAAGTCACATTCATGGCCCATATGAATTTTCGGCGAAAAACGTGATCCTTCGCAAATTTGCATTATCCTTTTTAAGCGCCCCTTACAGGCGACTATCCGCATTCAGTGTTCCTTAGCAGGAGATCTCATGAGCGATTACGATAAAATTACCTTGAAAGACGGTAGCTATTTGCATTTTAAAGACTGGGGTAGCGGGCAGCCGGTGGTGTTCAGCCACGGCTGGCCACTGACGGCAGATGCCTTTGAAGATCAGATGTTATACCTGGGGTCAAAAGGATTTCGCGTAATTGCGCACGACCGCCGCGGACATGGCCGTTCCGCGCAGCCATGGGACGGCCATAATATGGATCAGTACGCTGATGACCTGGCACAACTGACGGCGCATCTTAACCTGAAAGATGCTGTTCACGTGGGGCATTCCACAGGGGGAGGCGAAGTGGCGCGCTACATTGGTCGTCACGGTACGCAGCGCGTGGCCAAAGCGGTGCTGATTGGCGCCGTAACGCCGATTATGATCAAAACCGATTTCAACCCGAACGGGGTGCCGAAAGAGGTGTTTGATGGTATTCGGGAAGGTGTCGTCAACGATCGGGCGGCATTCTTCTATGAGCTGACCGCCGCGTTTTATGGCTACAACCGCCCGGGCGCGAAAGAGTCCAAAGCGGTGCGTGAAAGTTTTGTTGAGCAGGGGCTTCAGGGGTCAATCAAGGCGCTTTACGACTGTGTGAAAGCGTTTTCGGAAACGGACCTGCGTGAAGATCTGAAAAGGATGACTATTCCGACGCTGGTGATCCACGGTGATGATGACCAGATTGTCCCCATCGAGACCTGTGGTCGGGTAGCGGCGGAGAGCCTGCCAAATGCAGAGCTGAAAGTCTATGCCGGTGGCTCTCACGGTATTTGCACCACGCATAAGCACCAGATCAATGAAGATTTGCTGAAATTTATTCAGTCTTAATTCCTGGCGGATTGCGTTACGCTGAGCGTCCTGAACCAGGGCATTGAGCGAAACGTAATTCGTGTCTGCCCTCCATTGAGAGAGAACTATGTACTTCTACCAACCGTCTCAGGGACACGGCCTGCCGCATGACCCGCTGAACGCCATTATTGGCCCACGTCCGATTGGCTGGATCTCCTCCTGCGACCATGCTGGTCAGTTGAACCTCGCACCCTATAGCTTCTTTAACTGTTTTAACTATCGCCCGCCGATCATCGGGTTTTCCAGCAATGGCTGGAAGGACAGCGTACGTAATATTACTGAAACAAAAGAGTTTGTCTGGAACCTGGCGACGCGCGATTTAGCCGAAGCAATGAATGAAACCTCCGCCACACTTCCTCACGGGGAGGATGAATTTACCTTTGCCGGGTTGACGCCTGCGACCAGCCAGTTGGTGCGCGCGCCACGTGTGGCAGAAAGCCCGGTGAACTTTGAGTGTCGCCTGTCGCAGTGCATTCAGTTGACCGGGGCCGATGGTACGCCGGTAGACACCTGGCTGGTATTGGGAGAGGTGGTCGGTATTCACATTGCCGAAACGCTGCTGGAAGAGGGGATATACCAGACGGCGAAAGCGCAGCCCATCCTGCGTGCGGGTGGGCCGACGGCGTATTATGGCATCAGTGATGAAAACCGGTTTGATATGGTACGACCGGTAGTAAGTCAGTAACCCGCCTTATCAATGACGAATTGTGTTCCGCAGTTACCAGGGTGTGGCTGCGGTGCAAATGATGTCGCAGAAAGTGGGTTATTAATGGTGTCAGCCTTCAGCGAAATCTGCATTTCGGTCAGATAAGCTGGATTACCATTGCAGGTGAGCTTGAATGCTTTGATGTTCTCCTTGCTCCAGCTTTTGGCAACCGCGTTGTCAAAGTCGCTGCGATTAACGGTTTTACCGTAGTTATCTGCCAGGAATTTACCGACTGCGCTGTTTTTTATTTCCTGGTTCATTCGCACCATCGTGCCGAAATAGGCATCGGGATCAAAACCAAAGCAGACGCCATGTTTGGCATATTCGTAACGTTCCAGGCAGGAGTTACCACCGGCACCGGGCATCACGCTATTCAGCCTGGCAGCACCGGAAAGCGACAGTCCGGTCTCGGCGGCAGCGCATTTTCGGCTGGCTTTCGCTTCTGGCATGTTTGGAATAGGGCGCGTGGCGCAGCCAAAACGCATCCAGCGACGTTCATCCACGCCACGCGCGGCAATAGATTTCGGCAAACCAGGCCATAAGCCGTGAACGGTCAGAAAATCGGTTTTATTTTCGCGCTCTTTTTGCAGTCGGCATTCGTCAGGTTCGTTGCGGTTACGCTCGACCATGCTCTGACAAAACCCGGTTTGCCAGGATAGCGCCAGCACGTAGCGATCGAAATCACCATACTGTGTTGCCTTTAGTGGATCGGCCTGTGTGGAGAAGACACAAAGTGCCAGCGCCATTGCGCCAGACGGGATAACGATATCCTTCCTGAACATGTGATTTCCTGATCGAATGAACATGATTAATTTCTGGAAATGATTAAAGCACAAAAAGCGCCCGCAGGCGCTTTCTGGAAATAAGTAATTTAACTTAGGCTGCGCCGGGGACCAGGACTTCCGTGGCGATAATCACGATAATCAGGCCAACAATAACCGGCACGGAGGTGCGTTTTACCACTTCGAATGGCGAGATTTTTGCCATCCCGGCAACGGCAACGACGACGCCGGATACCGGTGAAATGGTACGACCCAGGTTTGACGCCTGCAGCATCGGAATGGAGAGATACGCAGGGTTAATACCGGAAGAGTGTGCCAGTTTCGGGATCATCTCAACGAAGGCGTAGAAAGGCGCATTACCGGAACCCGTGGTCATAGCCGCCAGCATGGTGAGCACGACCAGAACCAGCATCAGGATAATACTGGCGGAGCCGAATGAGGTGGCGATGGAGATCAGGCTCTGGATAAAGCCGATAGTGCTCAGCCCCTGAGCAAAGACGCCTGCTGCAACCAACAGCATGACAACGCCAGCAAACGCATCTGCCATACCGCGATATGCCACTTCCAGGCCAGAGAAGACTTTTTGTGTGTTAAAGCCGCGTACAAATTCCAGCACGGCAGCCAGCAGCATGCAGATGACCAGAATGGTAATGATGTGCAACTGAGGGCCCCATTTACCGTCAAAAATCAATACACCTATAATCGGCGTAAACGGCAGAATGGCGTAAAACGCTGGCGCTGTCGTGGTGATTTCACTCACATCCATCATTTCATGGCTGATGTTTTCTTTCTTATCGAGATAGCGTTGCCAGAAGAAATGCGCGATACCCATTCCCACAATTGCAACTATCGAGATCGGTAGCGTGGTTTTAAAGGCGAAGTCGATAAGCGACATTTCCGCTGCCTTTGCCGCCAGCACGACGTCGCCAGAGGTAGGGGAGAGAATAATAGCTGCAGGAGACGCGCAAATTGCCGCTGCCGCACCACGGCTAATACCGACGTTAACCATCACCGGGAACAGCGTGGCCATTAACAGCACGCCAAGTCCGGTTGCTGACGAAACGGCCAGTGACATCAGGCAGGCGAGGAAATAGGCTGCGACCATCAGCAGATACGGTGAGTTGATATATTGCAGGGGTTTCGAGGCAAGCTTAACGACCATGTCGTTGGCGCCAATATGAGTCATGTAGGCCGCAAAGCCGCACAGCATCATGATCATCATGCCCAGGTCGCCACCACGGCTCATGAGCAATATTTTAATGTATTCAACAATGTCGGTGGCGGTGTAACCCGTGCTGGTTGCGCTGGCTGGTAACACCTGATGGCCCATTATGGCACTGATAATCAGCAGTGTTAAACCACCGACAAATAAAACGCCGGTTGCCGAGTATCCCTTAATGATGTAGCGAGCGACACCAACAATGACGACGACCCCAATAAGGAGTTCGATTAACGTAAGCATGATTTCCCCTGTATCTCTGCTGCCGTGGAGCACAAATAATCAATAAAAAAGAAGGATGAAAATGTGCCGAATTAATGGTCTGTTCTTGCTGATTAAAATCAATAAATAGATGACTAAAGGGCAGAATGACAGTGTTTTGCCACGGCTCATACATTTATATCATGAGGGGCTTGACCCGCTGTAACACCGCCATATGCCCTAACAATGATAATGGAATGTTAATGTTTTGTGTATCCTGATGGGTTTGTGATTCAGAAAATTAAACCCCCTAAAGCCACACGATTGGTAAGCTTATTTGTATTGGCTGGTGGGTTATTTTAAGAATATTCCCACAAGGGTTCGAATAATTAGGAATAATACTGGTGCCGTTAAGCATTGGTTAAACTAATTTATGGTAAACTCTGCTTCGAATACTAAGAATGGTAATTGCATTGTGATCGTACGTAATACATTTTTCTCTCTTTTTCTGTTTATTTTTGGGCAGTTAACGTTCTCCTCTGTTGCACAGGCAGGGGACAACGCAAAAGATAAAGGCTGGTTCTCAACCTTTACGGATAATGTTTCGCAGACCTGGACCACGCCTGAACATTATGATCTCTATGTTCCGGCAATTACCTGGCATGCGCGTTTTGCTTATGACAAAGAGAAGACAGATAAATACAACGAGCGCCCGTGGGGAGCTGGTTTTGGTCAGTCGCGCTGGGATGAAAAGGGTAACTGGCATGGCATCTATTTGATGGCATTTAAAGATTCCTTTAACAAATGGGAACCGATTGGTGGCTATGGCTGGGAGAAAACCTGGCGTCCATTAGCGGACGAGAACTTCCACGTTGGCTTAGGTTATACCGCTGGATTGACTGCCCGTGATAACTGGAACTACATTCCGATTCCGGTGCTTCTGCCCCTGGCCTCCATTGGCTATGGCCCTGCAACGTTCCAGATGACCTACATTCCGGGTACGTATAACAACGGTAACGTTTACTTTGCCTGGATGCGTTTTCAGTTTTAACTGAAAAAACTTTACATTATGGTGAAAAAATGCGCAGTTGTTGATTCGTAAGCGATAAAAATCTGTCTGCGAAAATTAACGCGACTTTAGTCACTTTTTATCAAAGATCCGCTGGACAAAAGGTCCCACAATTGATGTACTGGTAACCGACACAGCATTTGTGTCGTTTTTTAATGTAAAGGTAATTTTGATGTCTAAGATTAAAGGTAACGTTAAGTGGTTTAATGAGTCCAAAGGATTCGGTTTCATTACTCCTGAAGATGGCAGCAAAGACGTGTTCGTACACTTCTCTGCAATCCAGTCTAATGGTTTCAAAACTCTGGCTGAAGGTCAGCGTGTAGAGTTCGAAATCACTAACGGTGCCAAAGGCCCTTCTGCTGCTAACGTAATCGCTCTGTAATTCAGGCGCGTCAGCAAGAATTTCAAAACCCGCTCATTGAGCGGGTTTTTTTCGTTTTGAATCAGCCAAGCAGATACATTTTCAGGAAGCTGGCAACGATCAGCACGCTTAACAACACCATTCCTGCGCTCATCAGACTCTGTTTCATTCTGTCACCCTCGTTCAGCACTGGAGCCAGAGTGACAGAGAAAAATTAAGGCAACATTAATGTTCTGGCGGTTAATGTGCGCTTGCGGAGGAAAATAGCCAAAATGCGATCCCCGTCATCGCAAAGGAGCCGAGCATGTTAATCGCGATATTCACTAATGCCCAGCCGATACGACCTTCCTGAAAGAGAAAAACGACTTCTGCTGAGAATGTCGAAAAGGTGGTTAAACCTCCGCAGAAACCCGTAGTGATCAACACCTTCCACATTGGGTCGATGTGCGTCATTCGGTTAAACCAGGCCAGTCCCATACCAATAATGAAAGCACCAATCAGGTTTGCGGCAAGCGTTCCCATGGGTATAGCCTGATGCAGGGGGTTAAACCGCATACTCAGAAACCATCGCGCAACGCTACCCGTTCCCCCACCAATAAAAACGGCTAAAAGTAGTTGTAACACGCTAAATACCTGCTATTTGATGTGTAAGAGTAGCGAGTTTAACGCTGTTTATGAGTAGGGGACAAATATGTATGTTGCGGTTGGACAGTTTGCGGTCACGCCTGACTGGCATGAAAATGCGAGTCAATGCGTTAACCTGATGATACAGGCCCGGCAGAAAGGAGCGTCTCTGTTGGTTCTCCCGGAGGCACTGCTGGCAAGGGATGATAATGATCCTGATCTGTCGGTGAAATCGGCGCAGCCGCTAAACGGTGGATTTTTACAGCAATTGCTGGCCCAGAGCGCAGGCAACGAGATGACCACCATTTTTACGGTGCATGTTCCCTCAACGCCGGGTCGTGCGGTGAATACGCTCGTGGCTATCCGTAGGGGGGCAATTGTCGCAAGCTATGCCAAACTTCATCTCTATGATGCGTTCAGCATTCAGGAATCACGGCTTGTTGATCCCGGTGGCTGTGTCCCGCCGCTACTGGATATTGACGGGTTTAAGGTTGGGTTGATGACTTGCTACGATTTACGTTTTCCGGAGCTGGCGCTCAATTTGGCGCTACAAGGGGCGGACATTCTGGTATTGCCTGCGGCATGGGTGAAAGGGCCGTTAAAAGAGCATCACTGGGGAACATTGCTTGCGGCGCGCGCACTTGATACCACTTGTTATGTCGTTGCCGCAGGGGAGTGCGGTAATAAAAACATCGGGCAAAGCAGGGTGGTCGATCCGCTGGGGGTGACGATTGCTGCTGCAGCGGAAACCTCTGTGTTGCTGGTCGCGGAGATTAATTTAGAACGGATTGCGCTTGCACGTCAGCAATTACCTGTTCTTCATAACCGCCGGTTTGCGCCACCGCAATTATTGTGATGTTTTTTTCAACAATGCTTGATTCACCTTGTTACAGATTGCTATTGTGTGCACGCGTCAAATGACCGTTAATACAATCAGGTTTTGGCGCTGAATGCAGCCTGTTTTAAGTAAAGAAGGTATCTATGGGTGAGATTAGTATTACCAAACTGCTGGTGGTTGCCGCACTGGTCGTCCTGCTGTTTGGTACCAAGAAGTTACGCACGCTGGGTGGTGACCTGGGGGCTGCCATCAAAGGCTTTAAGAAAGCAATGAACGACGATGATGCGGCAGCTAAGAAAAGCGCTGAGGATGACGTCCCGGCAGACAAGCTTTCTCACAAAGAGTGATAGCAATGCCTGAGGGCTTGCGAAAAAAAACCGGCTCATGAGGCCGGTTTTTTCGTATTACTGTAAATGAATATTACAGAATTATTTAACTTCTTCGCCTTTCGCCTGCATATCGGCATGGTATGAGGAGCGAACAAATGGGCCGCATGCTGCGTGGGTAAAGCCCATCGCCATCGCTTCGGCTTTCATCTCATCAAACTCGTCCGGGCTTACGTAGCGCTGTACCGGAAGGTGGTGGCGGCTTGGCTGCAGATATTGTCCCAACGTCAGCATAGTGACGCCGTGGCGACGCAGATCGCGCATTACCTCAATGATTTCATCATTGGTTTCACCCAGGCCAACCATCAGGCCAGACTTGGTTGGAATATGCGGATGCGCCTCTTTGAAGCGCTCAAGCAGCTTCAGGGACCAGTTATAATCTGCACCTGGACGTACCTGGCGGTAGATACGTGGTACGTTCTCCAGATTGTGGTTAAACACATCTGGCGGCGTCGCGGTCAGGATGTCCAGCGCACGGTCCATACGGCCGCGGAAGTCAGGAACCAGCGTCTCGATTTTGATGTTCGGGCTTTTCTCACGAATGGCAGTAATACAGTCAGCAAAGTGCTGAGCACCCCCATCTCGCAGATCGTCACGGTCAACAGATGTGATGACGACATAACGCAACGCCATATCGGCAATGGTCTGCGCCAGTTTTTGGGGTTCGTTAGCATCGGGTGCGACTGGACGGCCATGAGCAACATCGCAGAACGGGCAGCGGCGGGTACAGATGGCACCCAGAATCATAAACGTCGCGGTGCCGTGATTGAAACATTCAGCAAGGTTCGGACAAGAGGCTTCTTCACAGACGGAGTGAAGACCATTCTTGCGCATTGCCGCTTTGATCCCCTGGATACGCGAAGAGTCGGCCGGAAGTTTGATTTTCATCCATTCCGGTTTTCTTAACAGCGCCTCGCGCTCTGTAGCCACGTTTTTAACCGGGATAAGGGCCATTTTATCGGCATCGCGGTATTTAACACCGCGTTCCATCACAATGGGTTTACTCATAGCGTGCGTGTTCCAGTTGCGAATATCGAAGGAAAGCGTTTCAATTCAAGGGAATGTTGTATTTATCAACTATTTTTGAACGAACGACAGGCAGTATATCATTGAAACGGTCGTTAAAGCAGCCTGCCAGGTCGCCAATTTGTAAAATAGTTGTTGTTTTGTGCCTTTTGCCCTGCCTGTAGCAGGGTCTTGTGCTGGCTAAATCTGTCAGAAGGCCTGACGGATAATGCGGATGACGTTTTCCAGTACCGGGTC
Organism: Enterobacter sp. P82; assembly: GCF_037053385.1. Lineage (NCBI taxonomy): Bacteria > Pseudomonadati > Pseudomonadota > Gammaproteobacteria > Enterobacterales > Enterobacteriaceae > Enterobacter > Enterobacter sp. P82. The sequence continues at coordinate 2,311,867 of NZ_JBALHX010000001.1, read as the reverse complement.
GCGCAAACTCAGTTTGTTGTAATGCAGTGAAATCTCGATAGATTCCGCATTGAGTTGACTGAGGGGAATGCTTTCCAGCGGCCAGCATTTTCGCAGCAGGTTGTACAGGCGCGAAGGCATGATACAGAGCATGTCACTGCTGCCAATCAGGGATGCGGTGGTAAACATATTGTAGCTGCTGAAGCTAATCTGACGTTCCGGGAAGATTTCATCAATCCGCTGGCGCAGAGCGTGATTAGACTGCCCTTCGGTCATGAATGATGAATGATCATAGTTGCGCAAGTTTTCAATGGTTAAAGGCTCGCTGAGAGCAGGGTGCTGCTGGCGGCAAACCAGAACCAGGTTATCTGCATAAAGCACATTTTGCCCCAGGGCTCTGGCGTTGAAACTGCCGCTTTCAATAATCAGATCCGTCTGAAACTGGGCAAGCTGAATGTCAGGTTCGTTGAGAGGCACATTGCGTAGCAGGAGCTGCGGAGCATGCTCTTTGACGGTCTGAAAGATTGCAGGCATCACCAGTACACCCACAGAAGGGGAACAGCCGATGGTGATGGTTCTCTGCTTATCGTAGCTCCCGGTTAAATCCAGTGCGCCCAGGATAGACTCCAGCCCCTGGCTGATGTACTCGTGGAGATGTGTGGCGTAAGCCGTCGGTGTTACCCCCTGGCCCTTACGGATAAATAACGGGTCAGGAAATATAGCGCGTAGCTTTTGGATTGACTGACTTATTGCTGATGGCGTGAGATTAAGAATTTTCGCAGCATTAACGATACCCTTATGGACATATACTGCCTCAAAAATAGTCAGTAAATTGAGATCAATATTACGTAAAGTCCGAAAAATTTGCGGCTTGTCTTCGCCACCAGGGTCATTCAGGCGTTTAGCTGGTAAATTAGTAGACTCCACGCTTTTACTCCGTATGCATTCACATTATGAATGATAGTTGAATTTATTTATTATGCCTGTAGAGATTCGTAAAGTGTTGGTTTTGTTTCACTTGTATATCAAAAACAAACAGTTGTGTGATTATCACTCAAGTTACTTAGATCCTGCGTGTTGCGCTTACTGGAGGCTAAATAATATGTAACGGTAATATTCGGGCGCTTCGAAAATATAGAATCTGTAGATTATTGTAAAGCGTAAAAGCGGTAAATAAACACTGGCCCGTCAAATTATCGAGCCATGTTGTATAATATATTAAGCAGGGATATATTCGTGCGGGGGATTGTTAAGTAACGCTAACATGTGCTTCAAAAGCACAGGACGAATATTTTCTGGCGCAGCCGTGTCGACCCACTGGCGCATTTGTGTCATTTCCATACCAGCGTAGCCACAGGGGTTTATGCGCTGGAAAGGCGTAAGATCCATATTAATATTCAGCGCCAGACCGTGAAATGAACAACCTTTTCGAATACGCAGCCCCAGAGAGCAGATCTTCATTTCGCCGACATAGACACCAGGTGCATCGGCGCGCGGGTGAGCGTCAATGTCATATTCCGCCAGCGTGTTGACGACAGTTTGTTCCAGTAAGGTAACCAGTTCACGCACACCCAGTTTTCTGCGCTTCAGATTAAGCAGGACGTACATCACCTGTTGCCCGGGTCCGTGGTAAGTCACCTGCCCGCCGCGGTCGCTCTGAATAACCGGGATATCACCCGTCATTAATAAATGTTCCGCTTTTCCCACCTGGCCCTGTGTAAAGACTGGCAGGTGTTCGACCAGCCAGATCTCATCAGGGGTTGTATCATCACGTGAATCCGTGAAGTCATGCATAGCCTGGGAGACAGGCTCATAAGGTTGCAGCCCGAGGTGACGGACCAGAATTTTATCCTGATACAAAACGGCGTCTCCGAAGACGAAGGACATAAGATGAGGGGGAGTATATCACAGCGGGGAGAGGGGTTACCCGGCAAACCGGGTAACCGCAAAGGGACTACAGCACCATACGAACAATTTCGATATTGCCGAGTTCTTCGTACAGCGTCTCAACCTGCTCAATGTGAGTCGCAGTGATGGTAATAGAAACCGAGTGGTAGTTGCCCTTGCTGCTTGGTTTTACTGACGGAGAGTAGTCACCGGGCGCATGGCGCTGTACCACTTCAACCACCTGATCAACCAGCTCAGGTTTCGCCAGACCCATTACTTTGTAGGTAAACGGGGTAGGGAATTCAAGCAGTTCGTTAAGTTTGGTTTTCATGTCAGCTCCGGCGTAACGTCAAAAAGAATAACTCCCACGTCAGGTGGGAGTTATCAGGATACTTAGTATATGGGGATCAAAATCACACTTTCAAGTGTTCAATTTTTAACCAAACCAGTGATGGAACATCAATTTAATGTAATCAATGATTTTGCCGAAGAAATTGCCTTCAGGAATTTCTTGCAGAACAACCAGTGGACGCTGATCGATAGTCTTGCCATCCAGCTGGAAGTTGATCGTGCCCACCACCTGGTTTTTCTGCAGTGGGGCATGCAGTTCGGTGCTGTTCAGCACATAGCTGGCTTTCAGATCTTTCATTCGACCGCGTGGAATGGTCAGGTACAGGTCTTTATCAACGCCGAGGGAGGCACGGTCGTTATCGCCAAACCAGACAGGTTCAGAAGCAAACTCTTTACCTGCTTTCAGTGGGTTTACGGTTTCGAAGAAACGGAAGCCCCAGGTCAGCAGTTTTTTGCTTTCTGTTTCACGGCCTTTAAAGGTGCGACCGCCCATCACGGCGGAGATCAGGCGCATCTGGCCTTCTGTCGCAGAGGCCACCAGGTTGTAACCGGCTTTGTCGGTGTGACCGGTTTTGATGCCGTCAACGTTCAGGCTGTTATCCCACAGCAAACCGTTACGGTTGGTCTGACGAATACCGTTGAAGGTGAACTCTTTCTCTTTATAGATGGAGTACTCATTAGGTACGTCGCGGATCAGTGCCTGGCCAATCAGCGCCATATCACGTGCGGAGCTGTACTGGCCATCGGCATCCAGGCCATGCACGGTCTGGAAATGGCTGTTTTTCAGACCCAGCGCGGTAACATAGCTGTTCATCAGACCTACGAAGGCATCCTGACTACCGGCGGCGAAATCGGCCATGGCTACGCAGGCATCGTTACCAGACTGCAGGTTGATACCACGGATCAACTGAGAAACAGGAACCTGCATACCTGGTTTCAGGAACATCAGCGAGGAACCTTTGAAAACAGGGTTCCCGGTTGCCCACGCATCGTTACCGATGGTGACCAGGTCTGATTCTTTGAATTTACCTGCTTTCATCGCCTGGCCGATAACGTAGCTGGTCATCATTTTGGTCAGGCTAGCCGGGTCACGGCGAGCATCGGCGTTCTGTTCCGCCAGCACTTTGCCAGAGTTGTAGTCGATCAGGATGTAGGATTCAGCATCAATTTGCGGAACGCCAGGGATCATGGTCTTGATATTCAGGTCATCGGCGTGAGCTGCAGAGAGTGCAGTAGCGCAAAGGGCCGTGGTCAGCGCCATGCGCTGCACAAAACGAGCGGAAAAAGTGGTCTTCATGGTCAGAACTACGACATCCGTGATGGAATTAAAAAAAGTGCCCTACTATAGCAAATGCTATTCAGGCAGGCATCCGACTTTAAGCATGAGTTTGTGAATGTGTTTTACACTAACTGACAATTCGGATACCGCCGGTTCATTATTTCGCAACAGCGATAAATGACTGAAGTTGAGCTTCATTCTGCAGACGCTGCTGCAAGGACGCTGCCTGCGATTTGCTGGCAAACGGCCCCATTTGAATACGCCAGACCGCGCCATTCTGCTCAACGCGTCCTGGTACGCCAAACTGCTGGCTCAGACGCTGCTGATACTGTTTGGCTCGGGCCTGATCGCTCACTGCACCTACCTGAACCACATAACTGCCACTGGCCGCTGCTGGAGCAGCAACTGGCGCACTTTGCGTCACGGCTGGGGCTGTTACAGGAGCTGGCTGTGTAGCCGGAGCGGTAACAGGAGCGGGTGCTGGTGTAGGTTCACTGCCTTCCAGCACGCCTGCAGCTAAGGTCGTTGGTGCGCCAAGGAAGCCGCTACTCTTTACCGGTGCGCCGGTCGAGTCATCGCTTTGCAGGGTATCATTGCTGATGGCGCGGATCTCCCCACCTGGCTGAGCAGGCTCTGCCGGTGAAGATACGCTCCCCATTCCACCGTCCAGATTCGGGCGGTCAGGAAGGGCATAAGTCTGCTTTGCCACCGTGGTACATGCTGTACCTGGGCCGGACAGCGAACCATCCTGCGCCACAATAATCGGATCAATACGGACTTTGGTATTGTTTGAAGTGTTCAGGCGGTCAGCGGATGCGCGGGACAGAGAGATCACCCGGTCATTACCGTACGGGCCGCGATCGTTAATTTTCACGACGATCATTCGCCCATTCGCCAGGTTCGTTATACGCGCATAACTTGGGATCGGCAGCGTCGGGTGCGCAGCCGTAAGCTGCATTGGGTCGAAAGCTTCGCCCGATGCGGTCAGGTTACTACCGGGTTCAGCATCATAAATGGCGGCAAAACCTGCCTGGCTGAAACGAGAAGGATCCTGAACAATTTTGTAGCTTTTGCCGTCGCGCTCGTAATCCTGATTCGCGCTGGCATTTAGCGGTTCATAAACGGGATCGGCACCGCTGATTTCAACGATCGGGCCATTACAAACCGCAGGCTGCGGTGGCGCGACGGTTGCCTGTTGCTGACCATCATCACTTGTGCAGGCCGCAAGTAAACTTGCCGCGATGCAGATCCCCAGCCACTGCTTACGCATTCCGAACCCCTTATTTTTATACGCTTTTTGACAACATTTTTCTGTGGGTATGGATCGACATCACGATACCAAACCCGGCCATCAACACGATCAGTGCCGAGCCTCCGTAACTCACCAGCGGCAGCGGTACGCCTACTACTGGCAGAATACCACTCACCATACCAATATTTACGAAGACATAAACGAATAAAATCAACATTAACCCGCCAGCCATGACGCGACCAAAGGTGGTTTGCGCCCGAGCGGCAATCCACAATCCGCGCATGATTAGCAGCACGTAGAGTGCCAGCAATATTAAGATGCCTACCAGCCCCAGCTCTTCCGCCAGTACCGCAAAGATAAAGTCAGTGTGGCGTTCCGGTAAAAATTCTAGCTGAGACTGAGTACCGTGTAGCCAGCCTTTACCGCGCAGACCACCAGAGCCAATTGCAATCTTGGACTGAATAATATGATAGCCCGCACCCAGCGGATCGGTTTCTGGATCGAGCAACATCATTACGCGCTGGCGCTGGTAATCATGCATCAGGAAGAACCAGAGAATAGGAATGAAAGCCGCAACCAGTACCACTGCGATACCAATCAGACGCCAGCTTAAGCCAGACAGGAAGAGAACAAACAGGCCGGAGAGGGCGATTAAGATTGAGGTGCCAAGGTCAGGCTGCGCGGCAACCAGCAGTGTCGGCAGGAAAATCAGCACCAGCGCGATGGCGGTATTTTTTAGCGACGGTGGGCAGACGTCACGGTTGATAAAACGTGCCACCATCAATGGAACGGCAATTTTGGCAATTTCAGAAGGCTGGAAGCGAACCACACCAAGATCCAGCCAGCGCTGTGCCCCTTTAGAGATAGCGCCGAAGGCGTCAACCGCAACCAGCAACACAATACAGAATATATACAGATACGGCGCCCAGCCTTCATAGACGCGCGGCGGGATCTGCGCCATGACCACCATAATGACCAGACCCATCGCGATCTGGCCGATTTTGCGCTCCATCATGCCGATGTCCTGGCCACTGGCACTCCAGATAACCAGGGCGCTGTAAACCAGCAGAGCCAGCAGGATCAGCAGCATGGCTGGGTCGATGTGGATTTTATCCCACAGCGATTTCTTATTTGGATTATCCGTCATGATTATTGATCCTCCGCCGCAGCGGCGGCCGGGTTTTCAGCCGGCAGTTCGGTGTTGTTATCACCCAGCATAATGTGGTCAAGGATCTGGCGCATGATGGTCCCTACTGCAGGCCCGGCACCGCCGTTCTCCAGAATCATCGCCACCGCCACCTGCGGGTTATCATAAGGGGCAAATGCCGTCATCAGTTTATGGTCACGCAGTCGTTCGGCAATGCGGTGCGCGTTATAGGTTTCATTGGCTTTCAGACCAAACACCTGTGCAGTACCTGATTTCGCGGCCACTTTATACGGCGTACCAGCGAAATACTTATGCGCGGTACCGTTCGGGCGGTTTGCTACGCCGTACATACCGTCTTTAGCGATTTCCCAGAAGCCGGAATGAATATCCCCCACAGGCGCTTCATGCGGCTGGTTCCAGGGTACTTTTTTACCGTCTTCAACCGTACTCAGTAGCAGGTGTGGAACTTTCACGACACCGTCATTGATGAGGATCATCATGGCTTTGTTCATCTGAAGCGGTGTTGCTGTCCAGTAACCCTGTCCGATACCCACCGGAATGGTATCGCCCTGGTACCATGGTTTTTTAAAGCGTTTCAGCTTCCATTCACGCGTTGGCATATTACCGGAACGTTCTTCTGCAAGGTCAACACCGGTGTAGTGCCCGTAACCGAATTTGCTCATCCACTCTGAAAGGCGGTCGATCCCCATGTCATACGCCACCTGATAGAAGAAGGTATCCGCAGATTCCTCCAGCGATTTGGTGACGTTCAGATGACCATGGCCCCATTTTTTCCAGTCACGGTAACGTTTTTCAGAACCAGGCAACTGCCACCAGCCTGGGTCGAACAGGCTGGTATTACGATTGATAACACCGGCACTCAATGCAGAAACCGCCACGTACGGTTTAACCGTTGACGCTGGCGGGTAAACACCCTGTGTCGCGCGGTTCACCAGCGGCGTATTAGGGTCATTCAGCAGACCGGAATAGTCCTTACTGGAGATGCCGTCGACAAACAGGTTCGGGTCATAACTTGGCATTGAAACCATTGCCAGGATGCCACCGGTACGCGGATCGGTGACCACAACGGCTGCACGGCTGCCTGCCAGAAGGGTTTCAATATACTGCTGAAGTTTAAGATCGAGCGTCAGATAGACATCATGTCCTGCCTGAGGCGGCACTTCTTTAAGCTGGCGAATAACGCGGCCACGGTTATTAACCTCAACCTCTTCATAGCCAGTCTGTCCGTGCAGAACATCTTCGTAATAACGTTCAATCCCCAGCTTACCGATATCGTGCGTCGCGGCGTAGTTCGCCAGTTTGCCGTCTTTATCGAGACGATCGACGTCTTTATCGTTAATTTTGGAAACGTAGCCAATAACATGCGTCAGCGCAGAGCCATAAGGGTAGTAGCGACGCTTATAACCCTTCACTTCCACGCCGGGGAAACGGTACTGGTTTACCGCAAAGCGGGCAACCTGGACTTCCGTCAGATTGGTTTTTACCGGAATGGAGGTGAAACGGTGAGAGCGGGCACGTTCTTTTTTGAAAGCGGCGATATCGTCATCGTTAAGATCGACAACGCTTCTTAGCGCTTCCAGCGTATCCTGAACATTATCGACCTTTTCCGGCATCATCTCTATTTGATAGATGGTGCGGTTTAATGCCAGCGGGGTGCCATTACGGTCGTAAATGATGCCGCGGCTGGGTGCGATCGGCACCAGCTTAATGCGGTTTTCGTTTGAACGCGTCTGGTAATCGGTAAAGCGGACAATTTGCAGATTATAAAGGTTGGCGATCAGCACGCCGGTAAGCAGCAAAATCCCCGTAAAGGCGACCAGCGCCCGGCGCACAAACAGCGCGGACTCAGCCGTATAGTCGCGAAAAGAATTCTGTAGTTTCATCCGCTGCTTAATCTACCCTGGTCAAGTCACTATTCGCGGTGATAGGGGTGGTTGGTCGTAATGCTCCACGCGCGATACAGGCTTTCTGCCACCAGTACCCGAACGAGCGGATGGGGAAGCGTCAGCGCGGAGAGAGACCAACTTTGTTCTGCTGCCGCTTTGCAGGCAGGGGATAACCCTTCAGGCCCGCCAATCAACAGACTGACGTCACGGCCATCCTGCTTCCAGCGCTCCAGTTCGTGCGCCAGCTGCGGCGTATCCCAGGGTTTTCCTGGAATATCGAGGGTGACGATGCGGTTTTTGCCTGCGGCAGCCAGCATCAGTTCGCCCTCTTTATCAAGAATACGTTTGATATCGGCGTTCTTGCCGCGCTTTCCGGCGGGGATTTCCACCAGTTCGAACGGCATGTCTTTTGGGAAACGACGCAGATACTCAGTAAAACCGGTTTGTACCCAGTCCGGCATTTTGGTGCCGACGGCGACCAGTTGCAACTTCACGCATTAACCCCAGAGTTTTTCCAGCTCATACAGGCGACGGCTCTCTTCCTGCATGACATGGACAATCACATCGCCGAGGTCGACAACCACCCAGTCAGCTGTCGCTTCACCTTCAACACCAAGCGGCAACAGCCCTGCTGCACGTGATTCCTGAACCACGTGATCGGCAATCGAAACAACATGACGCGTAGAAGTACCGGTGCAGATAATCATGCAGTCAGTAATACTGGATTTACCCTTAACGTCGATAGCGATGATGTCCTGACCTTTCAGGTCATCAATTTTGTCAATAACAAAATCCTGGAGTGCTTTACCCTGCAAGTTTTCCCCCTGGGGTGAACGAGATTGTATAACTATGAATTCGTGGCCAGACAGTATACCTGAACTAGCGCCTGTGTCGGGACAAATGTCTCCGGCCGGGCTTTTGAAGGCGGGTATCATCCCACCCTCCGCCTGAGATTGCATCGCCATTTTTGTAAAACAATTTCTGTAAAGCAATGATCGGCGGGAAAGTCTGGCAGCGGAGGATAACAGTATGGCTTACTCTGTCAAGGCAGGATAATCAATAAGCCACTTTTTATGGCCCCGGGTCAGGCATCTGCACTTTTCTGATACAACCCATGTGCATGAATATACGCCAGCACCGATGCGGGCAGCAGATCGTCACACGCTAAACCGTGTTGCAAACGCTCGCGAATGAGAGTCGCAGAGATATCGAACCATGGTGTTTCTGCCAGATAAATTTTCCCGGCAGGCTGATTGTGGAGATCTTCAACATTATCGGTGAGATGGTCTTCCAGCCATTGCTGATACTGCTCTTCGCGCATCGTCAGCGGATAACCCGGACGGCGGCAGACAAGCAGGTGGCTGTTCTCCAGAATGGTTTCATACTGATGCCATGTGGGAAGATTTAGCAGTGAATCCTGGCCAATAATGAAGGCCAGCGGCTTGTCAGGGCCTTGTTCAGTCCGCCACTCCAGCAGCGTCTGTGACGTCCAGGAGGGAGTATCGCGACGTAGCTCCCGTTCATCAAGTTTGAAAAGCGGTTTATCCGCAATGGCCAGGGCCAGCATCTCTTTGCGTTGCTCGCTGGTCGCCTCAGGCTGGGGACGGTGTGGCGGAACATTATTGGGCATAATGGTGACGCGCTGAAGCCCGATCAGATTCGCCAGAATTTCGACTGGCTTCAGATGCCCGTAATGTACCGGGTCGAAGGTGCCACCATACAGGGCCTGTAAAGAATGCATGCTATCCATCAATAAATACGTCTGCGAGCGCCTTGTGGCAGAGCAGCAGAGAAAGGCTTTCCAGCTCTGCCCAGACCGACTGGCCGTAATCTTGTTTTAACGTAAGCTCTGCGCGCATCAACAACTGCACGGCCTGACGAAGCTGCTCATGGCTCAGGCGGTTGATTGCCTCAGTGGTCAAAGCCCTGCGATTTTGCCATACGCGATGTTTATCAAACAGCGATCTTAACGGAGTATTGGCCGACTGACGCTTGAGGGTAATCAACAGAAGCAATTCGCGCTGCAGCGTGCGCAGCAAAATGACGGGTTCGCTGCCTTCAAGCCGTAGTTGCTGTAAAATATGTAGGGCGCGTTTGCTCTTAGCCGACAGCAAGGCATCCACCCAATGGAATGGCGTAAAGTGCGCCGCATCGTTAACGGCCTGCTCTACGCGTGGCAAAGTCAGTTTGCCGTCTGGCCACAGCAAGGAGAGCCTGTCCAGTGCCTGTGCCAGAGCCAGCAGGTTCCCTTCATAGCAGTAGCAAAGCAATTGATTCGCTGCGTCATCCAACTGAAGGTTATGCTGTTTTGCGCGCGCGGCGACCCACTTTGGCAGATGTGCCTGTTCAGGCGTCTGGCAGCTGACCAGTACTGCGTGAGTCGCCAGTTGGGTAACCCATGCAGCGTTTTCTTGCGCTTTGGTAAGCTTGTTGCCACGTACAATTAGCAGCAGATCGCTATGCAACAGGCTAACCAGCGTAGCCAACTGTTCATTGATCGCCGCGTTTGGGCCATTTTCCGGAAGCAGGATCTGGATCGTCTGGCGCGACGCGAACAGGCTCATCGCCTGACATAGGGAGAAGATAGCATTCCAGTCGGTACTGTTATCCACCTGGAACGTGTGATGTTCATCAAAGCCCTGAGTCGCTGCCACATGGCGAACGGCATCAAGACTTTCCTGAAGTAAAAGCGGATCGTTTCCGAGCAGCAGATACGCCGCGCGCAGCCCTTCATTGAGCTGCGCGCGGAGTTGTTCAGGATACAACCTGATCATCAGTTACCCATCGACGTTGAAACTGTCGGCGCGTCTGCATCAGGTTTTTCGATGATGTCAGAGCCTTGTTTGTTCGACGCGGCAATACTTGGCAGTTTACGGATCAACTGTTCCGCTGCCTTGTCATACATTTCGTTGATGATAATCTGCTGTTCAGCATCTTTTGCCAGCGCCGTCTGCGGGTTATCAAAGAAAGAACGATAGACTTTCGTGCTGATCGGGTAGATGTCTTTACCCGGGATCAGAACTGCTGCGCTGACCGTCAGCACCATCTGATATTCAGCAGTACGACCATCCTGGAAGATAGAGGCTGTATCTTTCGACAATCCACTTCCTGTAACACGCAGAGACGGTACATCCTGGCGAAGTGTTCCTTTTTCAACAAGCTCAACGCCATTCAGACGTAGCTGATTACGGATCGCCCGGCTGAGTGGCCCATTCGGATCCGAGGAGTCGAAAATCATCGTTTTCATCTGAGCAGGCACCGCCGTGGTATTGCGCAGGTGCCAGCCACAGCCAGCGGTGACAAGCACCGCCAGAGATAAGAGTATTGTTGCCAGTTGTCGCACGTTTCCTCCCGCGCTTAGCCAACGACCAGATTCAGCAATTTACCCGGTACGTAGATCACTTTACGTACGGTAACGCCCTCAAGATATTTTGCGACCAGAGGTTCCTGGCCCGCGCGCTCGCGAACCTGTTCTTCGGTTGCATCGACCGCCACAGTAATTTTACCGCGGACTTTGCCGTTTACCTGGACGACGACCAGCGTGGTGTTTTCCACCATCGCGGCTTCGTCGGCCTGCGGCCACGGCGCATTGTCGATATCGCCTTCGCCTTTCAGTTCCTGCCACAGAGTAAAGCTGACATGCGGAGTGAACGGGTTCAGCATGCGAACGACGGCCAGCAATGCTTCACGCATTAAGGCACGATCCTGCTCGCCGTCCTGCGGGGCTTTCGCCAGCTTGTTCATCAGTTCCATAATAGCCGCGATTGCGGTATTGAAGGTCTGACGACGACCAATATCATCGGTCACTTTCGCAATCGTTTTATGAACATCACGACGCAGCGCCTGCTGATCTTCAGTCAGTGCAGCGGCGTTCAGTGCCGGAGCATCGCCCTGTGCGGTGTGTTCGTAAACCAGTTTCCAGACGCGTTTCAGGAAGCGGTTTGCACCTTCCACACCCGATTCCTGCCACTCCAGGGTCATGTCTGCCGGAGAAGCAAACATCATGAACAGACGCACGGTATCCGCGCCGTAACGTTCAACCATCACCTGTGGGTCGATGCCGTTGTTTTTGGATTTAGACATCTTGCTCATGCCGGTATAGACCAGTTCATGACCTTCGGCGTCTTTCGCCTTCACAATGCGGCCTTTCTCGTCACGCTCAACGATAGCATCAACCGGAGAAACCCAGTTACGCTCGCCGTTTGCACCCACGTAGTAGAAGGCATCAGCCAGTACCATACCCTGACACAGCAGCTGTTTTGCTGGTTCGTCAGAGTTCACCATGCCGGCATCACGCATCAGTTTGTGGAAGAAGCGGAAGTAGAGCAGGTGCATGATGGCATGTTCGATACCACCGATGTAAATGTCTACTGGCAGCCAGTAGTTAGCTGCATCAGAGTCCAGCATACCCTCTTTATACTGCGGGCAGGTGTAGCGCGCATAGTACCAGGAGGACTCCATAAAGGTGTCAAAGGTGTCGGTTTCACGCAGCGCAGGCTGGCCGTTGACGGTGGTTTTTGCCCACTCAGGATCGGCTTTGATCGGGCTGGTGATGCCGTCCATGACCACGTCTTCCGGCAGGATCACCGGGAGCTGATCTTCTGGCGTTGGCATCACGGTGCCATCTTCCAGCGTCACCATCGGGATTGGCGCACCCCAGTAACGCTGACGGGACACGCCCCAGTCGCGCAGACGGAAGTTAACTTTACGCTCGCCCACGCCCAGAGAGGCCAGTTTGTCTGCAATGGCATTAAAACCGTCTTCGAAGCTCAGACCGCTAAATTCACCGGAGTTGAACAGGGTGCCTTTTTCAGTCAGCGCTTGCGCGGACAGGTCTGGTTCAGAACCATCGGCGGCCAGGATAACGGCTTTAATCGGCAGGCTGTATTTGGTAGCAAACTCGTAGTCGCGCTGATCGTGGCCTGGAACAGCCATCACTGCACCGGTACCGTACTCCATCAGAACGAAGTTCGCGGCCCAAACAGGGATCGCTTCGCCTGTCAGTGGATGCTTAGCATAGAAGCCAGTCGCGACACCTTTTTTCTCCATCGTCGCCATGTCGGCTTCGGCCACTTTGGTGTTGCGGCACTCGTCGATGAAGGCGGCCAGTTCCGGATTGTTCTCCGCCGCTTTCTGCGCCAGAGGGTGACCCGCAGCCACGGCCAGGTAAGTCGCGCCCATGAAGGTGTCTGGACGGGTGGTGTAGACGGTCAGGGTCTGGTCGTAGTTCTCAACGTTGAAGGTGATCTCCACGCCTTCAGAACGGCCGATCCAGTTGCGCTGCATGGTTTTAACGGTATCTGGCCAGTGATCCAGCGTATCCAGATCGTTCAGCAATTCGTCGGCATAGGCCGTGATTTTGATAAACCACTGTGGGATCTCTTTACGCTCAACTTTGGTATCACAACGCCAGCAGCAGCCATCAATAACCTGTTCGTTCGCGAGGACAGTCTGGTCATTTGGACACCAGTTAACAGCAGAGGTCTTCTTATACACCAGGCCTTTTTTGTACAGCTCGGTGAAGAATTTCTGTTCCCAGCGATAGTATTCCGGGGTGCAGGTTGCCAGCTCGCGGCTCCAGTCATAACCAAAGCCCAGCATTTTAAGCTGGTTTTTCATGTACGCGATATTGTCATACGTCCACGGGGCAGGTGCGGTGTTGTTTTTTACCGCAGCGCCTTCAGCAGGCAGACCGAACGCATCCCAGCCGATTGGCTGCAGAACGTTTTTGCCCAGCATACGCTGGTAGCGGGCGATCACATCACCAATGGTGTAGTTACGCACGTGGCCCATGTGTAGTCGACCAGAAGGATAGGGAAGCATCGACAGGCAGTAATACTTCTCTTTGCTCTCGTCTTCGGTTACTTCAAAGGTGCGCTTCTCGTCCCAGTGTTGCTGGACTTTCGATTCTATCTCTTCCGGGCGGTATTGCTCTTGCATGGCAGCCAGTGGTCCTGTTTTCAATACAGCTACAAATGTAGCCAATGGATGTGATATTTCAGATCCGCATAGCATAGCCCAAACGTCCGCGTCAAAACAGCCTTTCGCACAAATGCACATTGCAGGAATTTACCGGGTCTGTGCTTTACCTGACAAAGCGGCGACGAAATAAGGTCTATTATTAGAAATAGTTACTTACCCGGGAGGCAAAATGATGAACAAGGTTGCTCAATTTTACCGCGAACTGGTGGCGACACTGACGGAACGGCTGCGTAACGGCGAGCGCGATATTGACGCGCTGGTGGAGCAGGCGCGTGCCCGCGTGACGCAAACGGGTGAGTTAACGCGTACCGAAGTGGAAGAGGTAACCCGCGCGGTACGCCGTGACCTGGAAGAATTCGCGCGCAGCTACCAGGAGAGCCAGGATGAGGTCACTGACAGCGTGTTCATGCGGGTAATTAAAGAGAGCCTGTGGCAGGAACTGGTGGATATCACCGATAAAACACAGCTGGAGTGGCGCGAGGTGTTTCAGGATTTGAACCATCATGGTGTGTATCACAGTGGTGAAGTGGTTGGTCTGGGGAATCTGGTCTGCGAGAAATGTCATCACCATATCGCGGTGTATACGCCGGAAGTGCTGCCGTTATGTCCGAAATGTGGGCACGATCAGTTTCAGCGTCGGCCGTTTGAGCCATAAATAAAAGCAAAACGGCAACTATGTTGCCGTTTTTAGTGTTTGCACCCTCTCCCTGTGGGAGAGGGCCGGGGTGAGGGCATCAGGCCGCAGAATAGTAAGCCAGCCTCTCCGCCAGCAAATCCACAAACGCCTGCCGATCGATATCCACCATCACCGTGGTATTCGGCGCATTTCCCGTCAGTGAGTAGTAATCCACTACCGTCATCCCCTGGGTATATTTCCCCTGCGTCTCCACGCCGACCCAGCGTTCCACTGTGGTAAACATCTCCGGCTTCAGTAGCCAGGCAATGGTGCATGGATCATGCAGGGGCGCACCGTGGAAGCCCCACTTCTCGGCTTTGTGATATTCCATAAAGAAGTCGAGCAGTTCGGCCACGGTTGTCGCGACCGTATTGCCCACCGAGCGAAAACGCTCAATATCGTCCGCCATAATCTGCGCGCGATGGGTAACGTCCAGTCCCGCCATCACAACCGGCAAGCCGGACTGGAAGACAATCTCAGCGGCTTCCGGGTCGACAAAGATGTTGAACTCCGCCGCAGGCGTCCAGTTACCCAGCCCCATTGCGCCACCCATTATCACGATACGGGAAATTTTACTGTGCAGCTCCGGATGACTGTTAAGCAGCAACGCAACGTTGGTTTGCGGTCCGGTTGCCACCAGCGTTACCGGCTCGGCACTTTCACGCAGCACCTTCGCCATCAGCTCCACGGCAGTGCAGTGTTGCGGTGCGAAACCCGGCTCCGGCAGTGTTGGACCGTCCAGCCCGCTTTCACCGTGAACGTTGTCGGCAATGATCAGCTCGCGCATCAGAGGCTTCACAGCCCCGCCGGCGACAGGAATATCGCTGCGTTTAAGCAGTGTCAACATGCGCAGGACGTTACGCAGGGTTTTATCGGGTGTCTGGTTTCCGGCAGAAGAGGTTACGGCTTTGACATCCAGCTCAGGGGAGGCAAGTGCAAGGACGAGAGCGATCGCGTCATCATGACCCGGATCGCAATCGAGAATGATGGGGTGTGCCATAGCGTTCTCCATTTATAGCGTTATTTTGTGACAAGGTTAACGCTGTAATGTGACGCCGGCGAGAAGATGTGGGCAAAAGCGTGAAGCAGTGCGCAATCCGTAGATTGCGCACTGAGAGTATTAGTGCAGGATTTTCGCGAGGAAATCTTTCGCACGTTCTGATTTCGGGTTAGCGAAGAACTCTTCTTTCGGTGAGTCTTCCACGATCTTCCCTTCGTCCATAAAGATCACGCGGTTTGCCACTTTGCGGGCAAAGCCCATTTCGTGAGTCACCACCATCATGGTCATCCCTTCGTGTGCCAGTTCGACCATGACGTCCAGCACTTCGTTGATCATCTCTGGATCGAGCGCCGACGTTGGCTCATCAAACAGCATTGCCACCGGATCCATGCACAGCGCGCGGGCGATCGCCACACGCTGCTGTTGGCCACCCGAAAGTTGTGCCGGGAATTTATCGGCATGCGCAGAGAGCCCAACGCGTTCCAGGAGTTTCAGCCCTTTCTCGCGCGACGCTTTTTTATCGCGCTTAAGCACTTTTACCTGCGCCAGCGTCAGGTTCTCAATAATGGAGAGGTGAGGGAACAGCTCAAAATGCTGGAACACCATGCCAACGTGAGAGCGGAGCTGGGCGAGATTGGTTTTTTTGTCATTGACTTTAGTGCCGTTGACGACGATCTCACCCTGCTGCACCGGCTCCAGTCCGTTGACGGTTTTGATCAGCGTGGATTTACCGGAACCTGACGGTCCGCACACTACCACCACATCGCCTTTTTTCACTTCGGTGGAGCAGTCGGTCAGCACCTGAAAGTGCCCATACCATTTAGAAACATTTTTCAGGGAAATCATTATACCGTCCTTTTCTTCAGCCAACTGACCAACAGCGACGCACTTAAACTAATCACAAAATAGACCGCACCCGCGAAGAGCACCATTTCTACCTGCGTACCATCACGCTCACCGATGGTGGAGGCGGTACGGAAGAAGTCTGCCAGGCTGAGTACATATACCAGAGAGGTATCCTGGAACAGCACGATGCCCTGAGTCAGCAGGAGTGGAACCATGGCGCGAAACGCCTGCGGCAGAATGATGAGTTGCATGGACTGCCAGTGTGTCATCCCCAGCGCAAGTGCGGCACTGGATTGCCCACGAGAAATACTCTGGATACCCGCACGGATAATCTCTGAATAGTAAGCGGCCTCAAACATGGAGAACGCCACCATCGCGGAGATCAGGCGGATATCGGTTTTCGGTGACAGTCCCAGTACGTTTTGCAGGAAGCCGGGAACAATCAGGTAAAACCACAGCAGCACCATCACTAGCGGAATGGAACGGAAAACGTTAACGTAGGCCGTTGCGAACCAGGCGAGCGGCTTAAAGCTCGACAAGCGCATGACCGCCAGCAGGGTACCCCAGACAATACCGATGATGATGGCGATAACGGTGATTTTTAAGGTAATCACCAGGCCATCAAGCAGGTATGGCATGGATGGAACAATGGAACTCCAGTCAAATTCGTACATTATTTGCCCCCCAGATTACCCGGCAGGCGGATTTTGCGTTCAACCAGGTTCATCACCAGCATGATGAAAGCGTTAATCAGAACATAGGCGAGTGTGATCGCGGTGAAGGATTCCCACGCATGAGCGGAGTAATCCAGCAACTTACCCGCCTGCGCAGCCATATCCACCAGGCCGATGGTCGAGGCGATGGCCGAGTTTTTCACCAGGTTCATCATCTCAGAGGTCATCGGTGGAACGATAACGCGGTAGGCGTTGGGCAGCAGCACATAACGGTAAGTTTGTGGCAGTGTTAATCCCATCGCCAGGCCTGCATTTTTTTGTCCACGCGGCAATGACTGAATGGCGGCTCGCACCTGCTCGCACACGCGGGCAGCGGTAAACAGCCCCAGACAGAGCATTGAGGAGACAAAGAACTGAACGTTAGGATCCAGTTCCGACTTGAACCACGTACCAATATTTTCCGGCAGCAGTTCCGGAATCACCAGATACCAGGTAAAGAACTGCACAATCAGCGGAACGTTACGGAACAGTTCCACATACAAAGTGCCGAGGGTTGAAAGAAAACGGTTAGGGACGGTACGCAAAATACCGAACAGTGAGCCAACAAGAAACGCGATAATCCATGCCGTTATGGATAAAGCCACAGTGACCTGAAAGCCGCTCCATAACCAGCCAAGATAGGTGGTGTTGCCGAACGGGGCTTGTTGCAGAAATATGCCCCAGTTCCAGTCTATTGACATAATAAACTCCAGAAAAAAAAGGGTAGCAGCGCTACCCTCGAAGATTGGTGAGAAGCTTATTTTTCGCGCTGAGTGGGGAACGACCACTCAACGTATAGTCTGTCCATGCTTCCCGACAATCGAGAGGGCAGGATATCCCGCCCCTGTTGTTCTAATTAGTTAAGAGCCTTGTCATTTGGTGATTTGAACAGCGCTTTCATGTCGTCAGACAGTTCAAAGTTCATGTTCAGGTTTTTTGGTGGAATTGGGTTCTTGAACCACTTATCGAACCATTTTTCCGCTTCGCCGGAGGTTTGTGCCTGGGCGATGGTGTCGTCGATCAGTTTTTTGAACTCAGCATCGTCTTTACGCAGCATGCAGCCATAAGCTTCTTTTGACTGTGCAGTACCGACGATTTCCCAGTTGTCCGGTTTCTTCGCTTTCGCGCGTTCGCCCGCCAGCAGGGCGTCATCCATCATAAACGCGACAGCACGGCCACTTTCCAGGGTACGGAAGGAGTCGCCATGGTCTTTCGCGCTGATGATGCGCATATCCATTTTCTTCTCATCATTCAGTTTGTGCAGCAGCACTTCTGAGGTGGTACCGGAGGTGACAACGACCGCTTTGCCTTTCAGATCAGCAAAATCTTTAATCTCGCCGCCTTTTTTGGTCAGCAGACGGGTACCTACCACGAAGATGGTGTCAGAGAAAGCAGCCTGTTTCTGACGCTCAAGGTTGTTGGTGGTGGAGCCACACTCAAAATCGAAGGTGCCGTTTTGCAGCAGTGGAATACGGTTTTGTGAAGTGATTGGGATCAGCTTCACCTGCAGGTCAGGTTTGTTCAACTTTTTCTTCACGGCTTCAACGATGGCGTTGGAGTAATCCTGTGAATAACCCACGACTTTTTGCGTGTTGTCGTAGTAAGAGAACGGAACAGAAGATTCACGGTGGCCGACCACGATCACGCCGTTTTTGGCAATCTTGTCGAGAGTGCTTCCGGCAGCCGGAGCGTCTTCAGCGTGAACCACGCCTGCAGACATCCCCATAACCAGCATTGCTGTGGCCAGTTTACGTAATTGCATACCCAACTCCTTTTTTATCAGCGCCAGTGACGCATTGATACCCATTGTGATGTTGTTATATCTCGCGCTATGCGAGTGCAGTGTTATGCAAGCTTGTTAACATTTAGTCTGGCTTAATGTAAAGATTTTGCTGCGTTATTGTTTATTTTTGCGAAGCGCGCCGCACCATTCAGAGGCAAAAATCTCTCGTTGCACCGTTTCGGTGCTACCGATGATCTACGCTGGTGCGACCAGGTTGCACGTTAAGCCAAACTGCGTTTACTTGAATAAACAAAGCAATAGGCGTGCCAGAATTGGAGTCTGGAGGGAAGTGTCGGGTGGTGGCTAGAGCATGGAAAAGTAGGCCGGGTAAGCGTCAGCGCCACCCGGCAACAGAAGGTAAGGTTATTTACGACGCTGACGGAGACTCATCAGCACTGCGCCAAAACCAAACAGCGCGGTCAGGATCCACAGTGACCAGTTGCCGGTACGAGCGTACGGCGTCAGGCCCGTAGTTGGCGTGACTTTGGTGGTCAGTACTTCACGGGTAAACTGCGGGATCATGGCCTGAATTTCACCCTGTGGGCCAATTACGGCGGTGATGCCGTTGTTGGTGCTACGCAGCAGTGGACGCGCCAGCTCCAGGGAACGCATCCGCGCCATCTGGAAGTGTTGCCATGGGCCAATAGACTTACCAAACCACGCATCATTGGAGATGGTCAGAAGGAAGTCCGTGTCCGGGCGGAAGTTATCGCGTACCTGCTCGCCGAGGATAATTTCGTAGCAAATGGCTGCGGTCAGGGCAAAACCGTGCGCATGCAGCTGTGGCTGAACGTATGGACCACGGCTGAAAGAGGACATCGGCAGGTCAAAGAACGGTGCCAGCGGGCGCAGAATGGACTCCAGCGGGACAAATTCACCAAACGGAACCAGGTGATTCTTGTTGTACCGGTCAGTGGAGTTGTAGCTGTATTCGCTATCTTTGCCGAGGGTAATGATGGTGTTATAGGTGTCATAACGGTTCTGCTGATTCAGACGCGCATCAACAATACCGGTAATCAGCGTGCTGCCGCGCGCGAGCAGCAGGTCGTTCATCATGTTCAGGAACGGCTGCTGGTTTATTTCCAGGTCCGGGATCGCAGATTCCGGCCAGATAATCAGCTGTGATTTGCCCATGACCTCTTCGGTCGCGTTGGCGTAGATCTTCAGCGTATTCAGAAGCTGCTTTTCATCCCACTTCATGGCCTGTGGGATATCACCCTGCACCATGGAAACTTGCGTAGCGCGTTCTGGCTCCAGGGTATACCACTGGATATAGCGCAGCGGGAAGGGCAGTGCGAACAGTACCAGCGCCACAACCAGCGGCTTCCAGCAGCGCTTGACCAGCGCCAGTACCAGCAGGCCGCTGACAACCATCAGCAGGAAGTTAATCGCCTCAACGCCCATCACCGGTGCCAGGCCTTTCAGCGGTCCGTCAATCTGGCTGTAGCCGAACTGCAACCATGGGAAACCGGTCAATACCCAGCCACGCAGGAACTCGGTAATTTGCCAGACAACCGGCGCCGCAATAGCGACGCGCAGCCAGGTTGTTTGTGGCCACAGACGAGAAAGAATGCCGGCGAACAGACCGGTATAGAGCGAGAGATAGGCCGCGAGCAGGACGACCAGGAAGACGTTCACCGGCCCTGGCATACCGCCAAACTGAGCAATGCTGACGTAGACCCAGTTGATACCGGAACCAAACAGCCCCAGTCCCCAGAAGTAGCCAATCGCAGCGGCCTGCACCGGACGACGGTTCAGGGTCAGCCCCTGTAGCCCCATCAGGGAGAGTATGGCGGCGGGCCAGATATCGTAAGGAGAAAAAGCCAGCGTACCGCTGGCTCCGAGTAACAGCGCCAGCAGCAAACGGACGCGCTGGCGTTCAAGCAGTGGGGCAAATGCCATTTACATTAATCTTCCAGTTTTGGCACCGGTGAGTCATCCGGCGTTCTGACATGAACCTGTATAATACGTCGGCTGTCGGCCATCGCTACCTTGAACTGGTAACCGTCGATGTCAACGGTCTCACCGCGCGCCGGGAGGTGGCCAAAGGCCTGCATCACCAGACCGCCAATGGTATCGACCTCTTCATCGCTGAAGTGGGTGCCGAAGGCGTCGTTAAAGTCTTCAATCGAGGCCAGCGCACGCACAGTCCAGGTGTGGCGGCTCAGTTGACGGAAGTCGATATCTTCTTCTTCGTCATACTCATCTTCGATTTCTCCCACGATCAGCTCAAGAATATCTTCGATCGTGACAAGACCCGACACACCGCCAAATTCATCAATAACAATCGCCATGTGGTAACGCTGAGAGCGAAACTCTTTCAGCATCCGATCCACACGTTTACTTTCCGGCACAACCACGGCCTGACGTAACACTTTTTCCATGCTGAAAGCGTCAGAATCGCTGCGCATAAACGGCAGCAGATCTTTCGCCATCAAAATCCCTTCGATGTGATCTTTGTCTTCGCTGATGACCGGGAAACGTGAGTGAGCGGATTCGATAATCACATCGAGGCACTCGTCCAGTGTCTGGTTACGTTTCAGGGTGATCATTTGCGAACGGGGGATCATGATATCGCGGACGCGCTGGTCTGCGATGTCCATGACCCCTTCGAGCATTTCGCGCGTATCTTCATCGATAAGGTCGTTTTGCCCGGAATCACGAATCAGCTCCAGCAGTTCATCACGGTTTTTCGGTTCGCCGTGGAAAAGCTGGTTCAGAATGAGGGAGAAAAATCCCTTTTTACCGTTTGTCGTGTCGCTACTGTGTGAATTGTCGTCGCTCATGGCGTTTGTTAAGGGTTCTCTTGTTAGTTCAACGTTTACCGCCACGCGATTTCCTTTCGTGGCGGCATGTTAGTCAGTGGGGTGACTGACTATTCTTTCTCGGCAATGTACGGATCCTCATAGCCCAGAGCAAGCATTATCTCTGTCTCGAGGGACTCCATCTCTTCTGCTTCGTCATCTTCTATATGATCGTAGCCGAGCAGATGCAGGCTGCCATGTACCACCATATGCGCCCAGTGGGCTTCAAGGGGTTTTTGCTGCTCTTTGGCTTCCTGCTCAACCACCTGGCGGCAGATGATCAGATCGCCCAGCAGCGGCATCTCAATGCCCGGTGGGGCTTCGAACGGGAAAGAGAGCACGTTGGTCGGCTTATCTTTCCCACGATAGGTCAGGTTAAGCTCATGGCTTTCGGCTTCATCCACCAGGCGAATCGTGACTTCTGATTCTTCCTGAAACTGGGGGATAACGGCATCCAGCCATTTCTGAAACTGCGCCTCTTCTGGCATGCCGGAGTTATCTTCACAGGCCAGCTGTAAATCGAGGATCACCTGACTCATTTCTGTTCTTGCTCCTGCGCTTCGCGCTTACGTTCTGCTGCCAGTTCGGCCTTACGCTTCTGATCGGCTTCTTCCCAGGTCTCGTAGGCGTTAACAATACGCGCGACAACTGGGTGGCGTACGACGTCTTCGCTGTGGAAGAAGTTAAAGCTGATTTCTTCGACCTCAGCCAGCACCTCAATGGCGTGACGCAGGCCAGATTTGGTACTGCGCGGCAGGTCGATCTGCGTGACGTCACCGGTAATGACCGCTTTCGAGTTAAAGCCGATACGCGTCAGGAACATCTTCATCTGTTCGATGGTGGTGTTCTGACTTTCATCGAGAATGATAAACGCATCGTTCAGTGTACGGCCGCGCATATAAGCGAGCGGAGCAACTTCGATAACGTTACGCTCAATAAGTTTCTCAACTTTTTCAAAACCGAGCATTTCGAACAGCGCATCGTATAAAGGGCGCAGGTATGGGTCGACTTTCTGGCTCAGATCGCCTGGCAGGAAGCCCAGTTTCTCGCCCGCTTCAACCGCAGGGCGGGTCAGCAGAATACGGCGGATCTCCTGACGCTCCAGCGCATCCACTGCCGCGGCGACCGCCAGATAAGTTTTACCGGTACCGGCCGGTCCTACACCGAAGGTGATGTCATGGTCGAGGATATTCGCGATGTACTGCGCCTGATTTGGCGTACGCGGCTTAATCACGCCACGTTTGGTTTTGATGTTAATTGCCTTGCCGTAGTCAGGCACACTTTCCGCGCTCTGCTCAAGCACTCGCGCTTCTTTAATGGCGAGGTGGATCTGTTCTGGTTCGATATCCTGAATTTCGCCGCGCATTGGGGAGGTATCCACATACAGGCTACGCAGAATATCTGCTGCGGCGTTGACGCAGATAGGGCGTCCGGTCAGTTTGAAATGATTATCGCGACGATTGATTTCGATACCCAGACGTCGCTCCAGTTGTTTGATGTTGTCATCAAACGGCCCGCACAGGCTCAGCAGGCGAGCGTTGTCTGCTGGCTCAAGGCTAATTTCACGCGTGTCTATATTCAAACCGTTCCTCTTTGAGTGTTTAGTAGGGCTGGCATCATAAAACTGTCATTACCGAAATTATTCACGCCACAGAATAAAGGCGCAAGCATTGCGATGGATATTGGGGGCGAAGAGGGGAATTACAAGGCCTGCCAGAAAGGCAGGCCTGGACGCATTACGGCTGATAGATACCCACGCCAGAATCGTTTTCTTTTCGGGTTCGGGAAATGACGGATTCCGGAGATTCTGCAATGCGCAGACCCATTTCATCCTCGGTACGTACCACCTTCGCTCGCAGCGAGTTGGTCAGCACTTCCACAATCTCGACGTCCACGAACTTACCGATCATATCCGGGGTGCCTTCGAAGTTCACCACGCGGTTATTTTCGGTACGACCGGAGAGTTCCATAATGCTCTTGCGGGAGGTGCCTTCAACCAGAATACGCTGGACAGTACCAAGCATACGACGACTCCAGGCATTGGCCTGCTGGTTGATACGCTCCTGCAGAATATACAGACGCTGCTTTTTCTCTTCTTCCGGCACATCGTCAACCATATCTGCCGCAGGGGTTCCTGGACGTGCAGAGAAGATGAAGCTGTAGCTAACGTCAAAATTCACGTCGCCGATGAGCTTCATGGTGCGCTCAAAGTCATCGGCAGTTTCGCCAGGGAAACCGACGATAAAGTCCGAGCTAATCTGGATATCAGGACGGGCTTCACGCAGTTTACGGATGGTGGATTTGTACTCCAGTACCGTATGTGGGCGCCCCATCAGGTTCAGCACGCGGTCAGAACCACACTGAATCGGCAGGTGCAGGAAGCTCACCAGTTCCGGCGTGTCGCGATAAACATCAATGATGTCATCGGTAAATTCCATCGGATGGCTGGTGGTGAAGCGAATGCGGTCGATACCGTCAATCGCGGCCACCAGACGCAGCAGCTCGGCAAAGCTGCCGGTGCTGCCGTCATAGTTCTCACCGCGCCAGGCGTTAACGTTTTGACCCAGCAGGTTCACTTCGCGTACGCCCTGCGCGGCAAGCTGCGCGATTTCAAACAGAATGTCATCCGCCGGACGGCTGACCTCTTCACCGCGCGTGTAAGGCACCACGCAGTAAGTACAGTATTTGTTGCAGCCTTCCATGATAGAGACAAAAGCGGTCGGGCCATCAGCGCGCGGCTCTGGCAGACGGTCAAATTTTTCAATCTCCGGGAAGCTGACGTCAACAACCGGGCTACGATTGCCGCGAACCTGATTGATCATCTCAGGCAGGCGGTGCAGGGTCTGAGGGCCAAAGACAATATCCACATACGGGGCTCTCTGGCGGATCAGTTTCCCTTCCTGCGACGCAACACAACCGCCAACACCTATGATCAGGTCCGGATTTTTTCGTTTGAGAAGTTTCCAGCGACCTAACACATGAAAGACTTTTTCCTGCGCTTTTTCACGAATAGAACAGGTGTTTAGCAGCAGCACATCGGCTTCTTTCGCATTTTCAGTCAGCTGGTATCCGTGGGTTGTATCCAGCAGATCGGCCATCTTGGATGAATCGTATTCGTTCATCTGACAGCCCCAGGTTTTTATATGGAGTTTTTTAGTCATCGACTTGCTCAGCTCAGGATTGCAAGCCGCGTATTGTAATGCTTTGGTGCGGTTGTGACCAGTATGAAGGTTGTCAACCTCCTGACCCCAAAAATCCGGTAAACTTAAGGGATTCTGCAATAAGGAAAATTGACCATGACACTCCAACAAACCGAAATCGCCGTAGTCGGCGGCGGTATGGTCGGCGGCGCACTGGCGCTGGGGCTGGCGCAGCAGGGATTTGAGGTGACGGTTATCGAGCAGGCTGCTCCTGCTACGTTTGACCCGACGGCAAAGCCGGATGTGCGTATTTCCGCGATCAGTGCCGCCTCAGTTGATCTACTGCGCGGGCTGGGCGTTTGGGACGCGGTGCTGACGATGCGTGCTCACCCTTACAGCCGCCTCGAAACGTGGGAGTGGGAAAATGCCCACGTCGCGTTTGATGCCGCTGAACTCAAACTGCCCCGTCTGGGCTATATGGTGGAAAACAACGTCCTCCAGCGGGCGCTCTGGCAGGCGCTGGAGACACACCCGAAGGTGACGTTGCGTGTCCCATCGTCACTCAAAGCCCTGCATCGTTATGACAACGGATATCGCCTGACGCTGGATAATGATAATGAATTAGCCGTGAAGCTGGTGGTGGGCGCTGATGGCGCCAATTCTCAGGTCAGAGAGATGGCGGGGATTGGGGTTCATGCCTGGCAGTATCAACAGTCTTGTATGTTGATTACTGTTCAGTGTGAGAATGCGCCAGGAGAGAGCACCTGGCAGCACTTTACACCGAATGGTCCACACGCGTTTTTGCCATTGTTCGATAACTGGGCATCGCTGGTGTGGTACGACAAACCGGCGCGTATTCGTCAGTTGCAGGGGCTTTCGATGGCGCAACTGCAAGACGAAATTATGCGCCACTTCCCGAGCCGGCTGGGATATGTGACGCCGGTTGCGGCAGGAGCATTCCCGCTGACTCGTCGACACGCGTTGCAATACGCCCGCGAAGGGCTGGCTCTGGTAGGAGATGCGGCACATACCATTCACCCGCTGGCAGGGCAGGGGGTAAACCTGGGGTATCGTGATGTTGATGCATTACTGGATGTGCTGGGTAGTGCTCGCGGGCATGCGGAGGACTGGTCAAGCCATCAGGTACTTAAGCGTTACCAGACGCGGCGTATGGCGGATAACTTCATCATGCAGTCAGGGATGGATCTGTTCTATGCCGGGTTCAGCAATGACGTAGGGCCGGTGCGTATTCTGCGTAATATTGGATTGATGGCGGCTGAACGTGCCGGAGGTCTGAAGCGTCAGGCGTTGAAATACGCCCTCGGACTCTAAACTTTATTCCCTCTCCCCATGGGAGAGGGTCAGGGTGAGGGCATCAGGCCGCACAATAGCAACAAAAACAAAAAAGCCCGCAGAGCGGGCTTTTTTGTTACTAAGTGGCTGGGGTGCAGGGATTCGAACCCCGGAATGCTGGTATCAGAAACCAGAGCCTTACCGCTTGGCGACACCCCAATTGCGTTAAACAGTGTTTAACGACTTTTTAAATTGGCTGGGGTACGAGGATTCGAACCTCGGAATGCCGGAATCAGAATCCGGTGCCTTACCGCTTGGCGATACCCCAACAATTTGTCTTGATTACCGAAAAATCGACAATCTAAATTTGGTGGCTACGACGGGATTCGAACCTGTGACCCCATCATTATGAGTGATGTGCTCTAACCAACTGAGCTACGTAGCCAGTACTGCAATCTTCGATGGCTGGGGTACCTGGATTCGAACCAGGGAATGCCGGTATCAAAAACCGGTGCCTTACCGCTTGGCGATACCCCAATAACCGCGGAGAACCGCAAAATCGAAGAAATATGGCTGGGGTACCTGGATTCGAACCAGGGAATGCCGGTATCAAAAACCGGTGCCTTACCGCTTGGCGATACCCCATCCGTGCAACGCTTACCTGGGAATGGTGCGGGAGGCGAGACTTGAACTCGCACACCTTGCGGCGCCAGAACCTAAATCTGGTGCGTCTACCAATTTCGCCACTCCCGCAAAAAAGATGGTGGCTACGACGGGATTCGAACCTGTGACCCCATCATTATGAGTGATGTGCTCTAACCAACTGAGCTACGTAGCCATCTTTTTTCGCGTTACCTTATCGGCGTTGCGGGGCGCATTATGCGTATAGACCCTTGCAGCGTCAACACCTTTTTCAACGAAAATGGCCGGAATGTGACTGTTTGGTTAGGTTGCGAACAGCGTGACCGAATATTCGGCAATTATTGGTTATTAATCGTTTTTGTCCAGTTTAATACAATGCAAAAAAAACAGGCCCCGGAGGGCCTGTTAGTCATTCAGACGATCATTTATATGCTGACTGGTGAACGCCTACAGCACGTCCTGATGGATCGTTCATTGCCTTGAAAGATTCATCCCATTCAATTGCTTTTGCTGAAGAGCAGGCGACGGACGGGCCACCCGGCACACACTCGGCCGCGCTTGGAACCGGGAAGAGTTCTTCAAAGATCTCACGGTACAGGTACGCCTCTTTAGACCCCGGCGTGTTGTACGGGAAGCGGAAGCTCGCTGTTTCCAGTTGTTGGTCGGAAATCTGTTTTGCCGCCACCTCTTTCAGGGTGTCAATCCAACTGTAACCTACACCGTCAGAGAACTGCTCTTTCTGACGCCATGCCACGCTTGCCGGCAGGTAGGATTCAAAACATTCGCGCAGGATATGTTTTTCCATTTTGCCGTTGCCGCACATCTTGTCCTGCGGGTTGATACGCATCGCGACGTCGAGGAATTTCTTATCCAGGAACGGAACACGCGCTTCAACACCCCAGGCCGACATCGCTTTGTTGGCACGCGCACAGTCAAACATATGCAGCGCCTGAAGTTTGCGCACTGTCTCTTCATGCAACTCTTTGGCATTCGGCGCTTTGTGGAAATACAGGTAGCCACCGAATACTTCGTCAGAACCTTCGCCAGACAGCACCATCTTAATGCCCATCGCTTTGATCTTACGGGACATCAGATACATAGGCGTAGAGGCGCGGATAGTCGTCACATCATAAGTTTCGATGTGGTAGATAACATCGCGGATCGCATCCAGACCTTCCTGCACGGTGAAATGAATTTCGTGGTGCACGGTACCAAGATGGTTTGCCACTTCCTGTGCGGCTTTCAGATCCGGCGCGCCTTCCAGGCCCACGGCAAAGGAGTGCAGCTGTGGCCACCAGGCTTCAGAGCGTTCCTGATCTTCCACGCGACGGGCGGCAAATTTCTTGGTGATCGCGGAGATCACGGAGGAATCCAGACCGCCGGAGAGCAGCACGCCGTACGGCACGTCTGACATCAGGTGGCTTTTAACGGAGTCTTCCAGCGCCTGACGCAGCTCGGCTTTGTCCGTGACGTTGTCTTTTACCGCATCATAGTCGAACCAATCGCGCTGATAATACTGACGGATCTCGCCGTCTTTGCTCCACAGGTAGCTACCTGCAGGGAACTCTTTAATGGTGCGGCAAACCGGTACCAGGGCTTTCATTTCAGAGGCAACATAGAAGTTGCCGTGTTCATCGTGACCCATATACAGCGGGATAATGCCGATGTGGTCACGGCCGATCAGGTAGGCGTCTTTTTCGCTGTCGTACAGTGCGAAGGCAAACATGCCCTGCAGGTCGTCCAGGAACTCCGGGCCTTTCTCCTGATACAGCGCGAGGATCACTTCACAGTCAGAACCGGTCTGGAACGCGTAGCGGTCGCCGTACTCGGCACGCAGTGCCTGATGGTTGTAGATTTCACCGTTGACAGCTAGCGCGTGCGTTTTTTTCTCGTTATACAGCGGCTGAGCACCAGCGTTGACGTCTACGATCGACAGACGTTCGTGAGCCAGAATAGCTTTATCGCTGGCGTAAACGCCGGACCAGTCCGGGCCGCGATGGCGCATCAGGCGGGACAATTCGAG
This sequence comes from Enterobacter sp. P82, assembly GCF_037053385.1. Classification (NCBI taxonomy): domain Bacteria; kingdom Pseudomonadati; phylum Pseudomonadota; class Gammaproteobacteria; order Enterobacterales; family Enterobacteriaceae; genus Enterobacter; species Enterobacter sp. P82. The sequence goes on along the minus strand of NZ_JBALHX010000001.1, from coordinate 2,283,163 downwards.
TGCTTTTTTACGCAGTTCGCCCGCGTCAGTTTTAATATCCAGTACGCCAAAAATAGAACACATAACCTTCTCCGTTAACCCTGTTGCATTGTGATGTTGCTTGCTTATGAAAATGCCGCAAAGGGACAGGGTGCGCAAGCGTTTTACGGGCGAAAACGGAAATAGTGCAATGGTAATTGCTGAATAGTGAAAAACGAGTATGTCACGCATGCTTTTATTGATGATTATCCAATAAAACATGGTTTTTGTTAGATGGGTTTTTATTTGGCTGGGCTGAAAATGAAAAAACCACGCCCTGAGGCGTGGTCTGGCATCAGATAATGTCAATTTCATCAACGGAGGGGTAAATCCAGCTCGGCCGGAACGGCATTGAATCAATGTCATCAAGCTGAGAGACGCCAGAGAGTACCAGAATAGTTTCAAGACCTGCCTGGAAACCGGCCAGAATATCGGTGCGGAGGTTGTCGCCGACAATGACGGTTTCTTCAGAGTGAGCCTGCATTTTGTTCAGTGCGGCACGGATGATCCACGGGCTAGGTTTCCCGACTACAAACGGCTGACGACCAGAGATTTTCTCGATACCGGCGCAGAGCGCACCACATGCCGGATAAAAGCCACGGCCGTGCGTATCCGGGTTGGTGGCGATAAAGCGCGCGCCGCTGGCGACAAAGTATGCCGCTTTATGCATCATCTCCCAGTTAAAGGAGCGCGTTTCACCCACGATCACAAAGTCCGGGTTCACATCGGTGATGGTAAAACCGGCTTTGTACAGTTCATGGATCAGCGCACCTTCACCCACCACGTAGGCTTTTTTCCCTTCCTGACGTTTCAGAAAATCAGCCGTTGCCATCGCCGAGGTATAAAACACGCTGTCCGGCACGTCGACACCGGCTGTGGCAAAACGGTTCGCCAGATCCTGACCGGTCTGAGAAGGGTAGTTCGTGAGAAGAACCAGAGGCATTCCTTTGTCGATGATGCGGTGAAGAAACTCCGCAGCACCCGGCACAGCAACGTTGTCGTGCATCAGCACGCCGTCGATATCACAAATTACATTCTTAATGGTCATGGACAGTCCGACATCAAAAAAAGAAGGCGTTACTATAAGGTTCGATCAACTTTCCAGCAAATGCTGCAACAGAATGCCGTTGAGCATCGCACGTTTTACCAGTGCGAATGCACCAATCGCTGAACGATGGTCAAGCTTTGAACGAACAACCGGGAGATTCTGGCGGAATGCTTTCAGCGCCTGGGTATTAATACAGCCTTCAATGGCGGGCAGCAGTACCTTTTCCGCTTCAACAATTTCACCGGCGATCACCACTTTTTGCGGGTTAAACAGGTTAATCGCGATAGCAATGGTTTTGCCCAGGTGGCGTCCAACTTGCTCGATCACCTCACAGGCCAGCGCGTCGCCTTTATTGGCTGCTTTACAGATGGTTCCTATCTTGCAATCGCCCAGTGTGACGCGGCTTTGATAACCCTGTTCAAGCAAATGGCGAACACGCTGCTCAATGGCCGTATTGGCGGCAATGGTCTCAAGACAACCAAAGTTTCCGCAGTGGCAACGTTCGCCAAGCGGCTCGACCTGAATATGGCCGATCTCGCCGACGTTACCGTTGCGACCAATAAAAATACGCCCGTTAGAGATAATGCCTGCACCTGTACCGCGGTGAACGCGCACCAGAATAGAGTCTTCGCAGTCCTGACTGGCACCAAAATAGTGCTCTGCCAGCGCCAGAGAGCGAATGTCATGGCCTACAAAACAGGTCACTTTAAAGCGCTTTTCCAGCGCATCGACCAGCCCCCAGTTTTCAACCTGGATGTGCGGCATATAGCGGATCACGCCGCTTTCAGGGTCGACCAGACCAGGCAGAATCACGGAGATGGCGATGAGTTCACGGATTTTACGCTGACAGCTTTCAATAAACTGCGCGATGGTATTCAGCAGCGCGTGTTCCAGGGTCTCCTGAGTGCGTTCAGGAAGGGGGTAGTGCTCTTCCGCAATGGCTTTGCTACTCAGATCGTAGAGCGTTAGCGTGGTGTCATGACGGCCAAGGCGGACGCCAATGGCCTGAAAATTACGGGTTTCGGTAATAATAGAGATAGCGCGGCGGCCTCCGGTGGAGGCCTGTTGATCGACTTCTTTGATCAAACCGCGCTCGATGAGTTGGCGGGTAATTTTTGTCACGCTGGCGGGAGCAAGCTGGCTTTGTTCGGCTATTTGAATTCGCGAGATTGGCCCGTGCTGGTCAATCAGACGATAAACCGCCGCACTGTTAAGTTGTTTAACGAGATCGACATTACCTATTTGAGCTTGTCCGCCTGGTGTCATACTTTTACTTACTCAGTGACGACCTCGTTACCATTAACGATGGTCTTAATAATTTTATAATCGTGTGTGAATGCCGTCAGGTTTGCAACCATACCTGGTGCAATTCCGCCAAGCTGTTTATCAACGCCCATTGCGCGCGCCGGATAAAGCGTTGCCATACGCAGCACTTCATCGAGGGCAATACCGCAATACTCAACCAGGTTGCGTACCCCTTCAATCATGGTCAGGGCAGAACCACTCAGCGTGCCGTTCTCATCCACACACAGTCCATTGCGGTAGTATATTGTTTTACCGGCAAAAATGAACTGCTCAATATTTGCACCTGCTGGCGCGGTGGCATCGGTGACCAGACAAAGCTTGTCACCTTTCAGCCGCTTGGCATTACGAATGTTGGTGTAATCGACATGTAAGCCGTCAGCAATAATACCGCAGTAGACGTCTGGCTCATCCAGAATCGCTCCGACCAGACCCGGTTCACGACCGGTTATATACGGCATTGCGTTGTAGAGGTGCGTGGCGAAGGTAATGCCCGCGCGGAAACCGGCTTTCGCTTCTTTCAGCGTCGCGTTTGAGTGACCCGCTGAAACGATAATCCCGGCGGCAGCCAGTTTGCTGATGACATTCGTACCTGTCATTTCAGGCGCCAGCGTCACTTTGGTGATCACATCGGCGTTAGCACACATGTAATCAACCAGCTCCGCATCAGGTTTGCGCACGTAATTCGGGTTATGCGTCCCTTTTTTGACCATATTCAGCCATGGCCCTTCAAGGTGCAGACCCAGCGCCTGATTCGGGTGTTTTGCCAGGTATTCACGCATCACGCGGATGCCCTGTTTCATAAGGTCATCACTGCTGGTGATGAGCGTTGGCAGATAGCTGGTGCAGCCCGATTTCTCGTTGGCCTTTTGCATGATCTCCAGCGTTTCTACCGTCACCGCATCCGCGGTGTCATTGAATTGCACACCGCCGCAGCCGTTGAGCTGTACGTCGATGAAACCGGGGGAGATTACTGCTCCATTGAGTGAGCGCTGTTCAATCTCCGGCGGCAGTTCTGCCAGCGGGCAAACACGTTCAATCAGGCCATTAGCGATAACAATCGCATGGTCATCCAGAATATCATGGCCGGTATAAATCCGACCGTGGGTTAAAGCGTACATAACGACCCCCGGTTAAAAAAAGCGGCCGCCTCTTGATGAAGAGGCGGTTATTCAATTACAGACCTTTGATGTTCTCTGCTTCTAATTCGTTGAAGTATTTCAGCGTTTTCACTTTCAGCTCCATCGTGGACGGTTCGTCACAAACGATGACTGATTTCGGATGCAGCTGCAGGCAGCTGATGGTCCACATGTGGTTAACGTTGCCTTCAACGGCAGCCTGGAGCGCCTGCGCTTTCACGCTGCCCAGGACCAGAATCATCACTTCTTCGGCATCCAGCAGGGTACCTACACCTACGGTAAGGGCGTATTTTGGAACCTGGTTAACGTCACCGTCAAAGAAGCGGGAGTTTGCCACGCGCGTGTCATGGGTCAGCGTTTTAATACGGGTACGGGAAGCCAGAGAAGACGCCGGTTCGTTAAACGCGATATGACCATCGTTACCTACACCACCCATAAACAGGTGGATTTTACCGTAGGAACGGATTTTTTCTTCATACTGACGACATTCTGCGTCAATATCAGGCGCGTTTCCATTCAGCAGGTTAATATTTTCAGATGGAATATCAACGTGATCAAAGAAATTGCGGTGCATAAAGCTATGGTAGCTTTCCGGGTGATCCTTCGGTAAGCCAACATATTCGTCCATATTGAAGGTCACAACATGTTTAAAGCTAACCTGGCCTGCTTTATGCATCTCAACCAGTGCCTTATACGCGGTCAGCGGTGTGCCACCTGTTGGAAGACCAAGAACGAAAGGACGATCAGCAGTAGGTTTAAATGCGTTAATACGGTTAACGATATGGCGAGCGGCCCATTTACCAACTTGTTCAGCAGTAGCCAGGGGAATCAGTCTCATTGTTCACCTCAAGAGTTAAAGTAGAAGAGTGGGCGGATGGCTATCGGAACCTGAATTAAGCGTAACCTGGAATCTTTCAGGCCGGATCAATCCGTCTTGATTTTTTGAATGATAAAATAAGTTTTCGCAGTTAGCCAGCATAAGGGAGGGTTGATAACGATATTTGGTGACAAAAATCACAAAAAATACGTGTTTAATTTGCGATACGAATTAATTTTTCACACACTCACAATGCCAGTGAATCATCAACTGTATTTATAGTTCGTGACACAATAAAAAACAGAGCTGAGAACATGCCTTAAACGGGGTCTCATAGGGGGAAGAAAGTGAGTATTCTAGGTTATTTACAAAAGGTTGGTCGCGCACTTATGGTGCCGGTCGCCACGCTGCCTGCCGCAGCCATCCTGATGGGTGTCGGCTACTGGATCGACCCCAACGGCTGGGGTAATACCAGCGCGCTGGCGGCGTTCTTTATCAAGTCAGGTTCCGCCATTATCGACAACATGTCCGTGTTGTTCGCGATTGGTGTGGCTTACGGTATGTCCAAAGACAAAGACGGTGCTGCTGCGCTGACCGGTTTTGTCGGTTTCCTCGTGTTAACCACTCTCTGCTCACCAGCAGCGGTGGCCATGATCCAAAAAATTCCGGCGGACCAGGTTCCGGCGGCATTCGGTAAGATCAGCAACCAGTTTGTCGGTATCCTTGTGGGTATCATCTCCGCTGAACTGTATAACCGCTTCAGCAGCGTAGAGCTGCCAAAAGCACTCTCCTTCTTTAGCGGTCGCCGTTTGGTTCCCATCCTGACCTCGTTTGTGATGATCGTTGTTGCGTTCATCATGATGTACGTCTGGCCGATGATCTTCGACGGTCTGGTGAACTTCGGTGAGCACATTCAGAAGCTGGGTTCCGTCGGTGCGGGCGTATACGCGTTCTTCAACCGTCTGCTGATCCCGGTCGGTCTGCACCACGCGCTGAACTCCGTATTCTGGTTCGATGTTGCCGGTATTAACGATATTCCTAACTTCCTGGGTGGCGCACAGTCCATCGAAGCAGGTAAAGCGGTTGTCGGTATCACCGGTCGTTACCAGGCGGGCTTCTTCCCAATCATGATGTTCGGCCTGCCAGGTGCAGCGCTGGCTATCTACCACTGCGCACGTCCAGAGAACAAAGCGAAAGTTCTGGGTATCATGATGGCGGGTGCATTTGCAGCTTTCTTCACCGGTATCACTGAACCGCTGGAATTCTCCTTCATGTTCGTGGCACCTGTGCTGTATGTGATCCACGCCGTGCTGACGGGTATCTCTGTGTTCATTGCTGCCAGCATGCACTGGATTGCGGGCTTCGGCTTCAGCGCTGGTCTGGTGGATATGGTGCTGTCGTCCCGTAACCCACTGGCGACCCACTGGTGGATGCTGATCCCGCAAGGTCTGGTGTTCTTCGCGATCTACTACATGGTGTTCCGTTTCACTATCACCAAATTCAACCTGATGACCCCGGGTCGTGAGCTGGCTGTTGCCGGTAGCGAAGCGGATGGTCAGGACGTGAATGTGAGTGCGGACAAAGACCAGGATGTTGCAGGTCTGGCGCGTCAGTACATCGCCGCTGTCGGTGGTTCTGACAACCTGACCGGTATCGACGCATGTATCACCCGTCTGCGTCTGAACGTAAAAGACTCTTCTCTGGTGAACGACGCGCTGGCTAAACGCCTGGGGGCATCCGGTGTTATCCGTCTGAACAAAACCAGCGTGCAGATTATCGTTGGGTTCGTAGCGGAAAAAATTGCCAATGCCATGAAAACGACAGGTCCGGTAGCCGCAGTGGAAGCGTCTGCAGCTCCAGCCGCTGCTCCAGCTGCCGCAAAACCGCAGGCAGTACCAAATGCTAAAACGGTTGCCGCACTGGTTTCTCCAGTGACGGGTGACGTGGTTGCCATTGAGCAGGTACCTGACGAAGCCTTCGCCAGCAAAGCGGTCGGTGACGGTGTCGCGGTAAAACCAACGGAAAAGACCGTGGTGTCACCAGCAGCCGGTACCATCGTAAAAATCTTCAATACCAACCATGCGTTCTGCCTCGAAACCGAGAATGGTGCTGAGATCGTTGTCCACATGGGTATTGATACCGTTGCGCTGAACGGCCAGGGCTTTACTCGCCTGGTGGAAGAGGGTGCTGAAGTGGTCGCAGGGCAGCCAATCCTGGAAATGGATCTGGACTTCCTGAACGCCAACGCGCGCTCAATGATTAGTCCGGTCGTTTGCAGCAACATTGATGACTTTAGTGGCCTGGTCATTCAGGCGAAAGGTCAGGTGGTTGCGGGTCAAACGCCACTGTATGAGATTAAAGGCAAGTAATCGCTCCTGAGTAGAGTCATGCCTTAAGCGGCGGGGGATATCCCTCGCTGCTTTTTTTTGCAGCAAATGCCCCCATTATTTTCTTCAGAGCCGTTTTAAGGGTTGTCACTACGTCCGGCTTATAAGATCATATGCCGTTATACGTTGTTTACGCTTTGAGGAATCCACGATGAGTGAGGCAGAAGCCCGCCCGAGTAACTTTATTCGTCAGATCATCGATGAAGATCTGGCCAGTGGTAAGCACACCACAATTCATACGCGTTTCCCGCCGGAGCCAAACGGTTACCTGCATATTGGTCACGCGAAATCTATCTGCCTGAACTTTGGCATTGCCCAGGACTACCAGGGGCAGTGCAACCTGCGTTTCGATGACACCAACCCAGTAAAAGAAGACATCGAATACGTTGAGTCCATCAAGAACGACGTGCAATGGCTGGGCTTTAACTGGTCTGGCGACATCTGCTACTCCTCTGACTATTTTGATCAGCTGTATGCCTATGCGGTAGAGCTGATTAACAAAGGTCTGGCGTACGTCGACGAGCTGTCTGCCGATGAGATCCGTGAATACCGCGGCTCGCTGACTGCGCCGGGCAAAAACAGCCCGTACCGCGATCGCGGCGTGGAAGAGAACCTGGCGCTGTTTGAAAAAATGCGTGCCGGTGGTTTCGAAGAAGGCAAAGCCTGTCTGCGTGCCAAAATTGACATGGCATCTCCGTTCATCGTGATGCGTGACCCGGTGCTGTACCGTATTAAATTTGCGGAACACCACCAGACCGGTAACAAGTGGTGCATCTACCCGATGTACGACTTCACCCACTGCATCAGCGATGCGCTGGAAGGCATTACTCACTCTCTGTGTACGCTGGAGTTCCAGGACAACCGTCGTCTGTACGACTGGGTACTGGATAACATCACTATCCCTGTGCATCCACGTCAGTACGAGTTCTCTCGTCTGAATCTGGAATACACCGTGATGTCCAAGCGTAAGCTGAACCTGCTGGTGACCGACAAGCACGTTGAAGGCTGGGACGATCCGCGTATGCCGACCATCTCTGGTCTGCGTCGTCGTGGTTACACCGCCGCTTCTATTCGTGAGTTCTGCAAACGCATCGGTGTGACTAAGCAGGATAACACCATTGAAATGGCGTCTCTGGAATCCTGCATTCGTGAAGATCTCAACGAAAACGCGCCGCGCGCAATGGCAGTAATCGACCCAGTGAAACTGGTTATCGAAAACTACCCGCAGGGTGAAAGCGAGCTGGTGTCCATGCCTAACCATCCGAATAAACCGGAAATGGGTAGCCGTGACGTACCGTTCAGCGCTGAAATCTGGATCGATCGTGCTGACTTCCGCGAAGAAGCGAACAAGCAGTACAAGCGTCTGGTATTGGGTAAAGAGGTGCGTCTGCGTAATGCTTACGTCATCAAGGCTGAGCGCGTAGAGAAAGATGCTGAAGGCAATATCACCACCATCTTCTGTTCTTATGATGCTGAAACCTTGAGCAAAGATCCGGCTGATGGCCGCAAAGTGAAAGGCGTTATCCATTGGGTAAGCGCTGCACACGCGCTGCCTGTTGAAATTCGCCTGTACGATCGTCTGTTCAGTGTCCCTAACCCTGGTGCTGCCGAAGACTTCCTGGCGACGATCAACCCGGAATCTCTGGTGATTAAACAGGGTTATGCCGAGCCGTCTTTAAAAACGGCCGAAGCGGGTAAAGCGTTCCAGTTCGAACGCGAAGGTTACTTCTGCCTGGATAGCCGTTACAGCACGGCGGAAAAACCGGTATTTAACCGTACCGTTGGTCTGCGTGACACCTGGGCTAAGATCGGCGAATAATATCGTTGTTCTGGTCAATGAGAAACAAGCGCCGCGATAAGCGGCGTTTTTTTATTTAACGATCAGGCCATTAACGCGCAGCTCAAATAAGGTATGTGCGAAATTCAGGTCAATGAGGTGCTACTTATTTTACTCAAAAAAAGTTTCAATATTTACGAAGAGCCTTAAGGACAAAAAATACACAGAATAAACGGGCAGCGCACCCTCAAAATACGCGTTATTCCCTGTAAATCCTCGCATTGGCACAGATGTTACAAATCACTACCAATTATGTGCACTTCGTCATAATCCTGACTTTTGCTCGCTGAAAAGCATTGATAATTCGCGTCGCGAAAAATAACCTAAAGGCGGTAGTTAATTCGAGGGTATTTCTAACTACCCCTGACCATTAGGTCTTTTATATTTTTCGCCGTTTAAGGCGTTTTAATTCGTCAAAGAGGAATAATCTATGCGTACGTTCAGTGGCAAACGTAGTGCGCTGGCGCTGGCTATTGCCGGTGTGACAGCAATGTCGGGCCTGGTGATTGCACCAGAGGCGAAGGCAGCAGGTTTTATTGATGATTCAACCCTCACGGGGGGGATTTACTACTGGCAGCGTGAACGTGACCGTAAAGACGTCACTGAAGACAAATACAAAACCAACCTTTCTCACTCCACCTGGAACGCCAATCTGGATTTCCAGTCTGGTTATGCTGCCGATATGTTCGGTCTGGATATTGCTGCATTCACGGCAATTGAAATGGCAGAAAACGGCGACAGCGCCCATCCGAACGAAATCGCATTCTCCTCCAGTAATAAAGCCTATAAAGAAGACTGGTCCGGAGATAAAAGCGGTATCAGCCTGTATAAGGCAGCAGCGAAATTCAAATACGGCCCGGTATGGGCGCGCGGTGGTTATATTCAGCCAACCGGTCAGACATTGTTAGCACCACACTGGAGCTTTATGCCGGGTACTTACCAGGGAGCGGAAGCGGGTGCCAACTTTGATTACGGTGATGCCGGTGCGTTGAGCTTCTCCTATATGTGGACCAACGAGTACAAAGCACCATGGCACATTGAAATGGACAAGTTCTACCAGAACGATAAGAAAACCAAAGTAGATTATCTCCATTCACTGGGTGCTAAATACGACTTTAAAAACGACCTGGTACTTGAGGCGGCATTTGGCCAGGCTCAAGGTTACATCGATCAGTACTTTGCCAAGGCCAGCTATAAATTTGATATCGCGGGTAGCCCGCTGAGCACCAGCTACCAGTTCTACGGTACGCGTGACAAAGTCAGTAATGGTGGCGTCAATGATATCTATGACGGTACCGCGTGGTTGCAGGCTCTCACCTTCGGCTACAAAGTCGGACAGGTTGATTTGCGTCTGGAAGGGACATGGGTGAAAGCGGAAGGGCAGCAGGGGTACTTCCTGCAGCGTATGACCCCAACCTATGCATCGTCTAACGGTCGTCTTGATATCTGGTGGGATAACCGCTCTGACTTCAACGCCGACGGCGAAAAAGCGGTGTTCTTCGGTGCGATGTATGATCTGAAAAACTGGAACCTGCCAGGCTGGGCGGTGGGTGCATCTTACGCTTATGCCTGGGATGCAAAACCTGCAGATATGGCTACACCTGACGCTTACTACGATCCAAACTATCGCCTGAAAGAGTCTTCTTACAGCCTGGATGCTATCTACACCCTGCAGGATGGCCGCGCGAAAGGCACGATGTTCAAACTGCACTTCACCCAGTACGACAACCACTCTGACATTCCGAGCTACGCAGGCGGTTACGGCAACATCTTCCAGGATGAGCGTGACGTGAAATTCATGGTTGTCGCTCCATTCACCATCTTCTAATGGAGACTGAACATGATGAAAAATATCTTAATCGTCGCGTTTCTGGCTGCTGGGCTGGTGGGGTGTGCGCAGGAGCAGGCACCGAAAGAGGACTCGCGTCTTAAAGAGGCGTATAGCGCCTGCATCAACACGGCGGAAGGTTCACCAGAGAAGATCGAAGCCTGTCAGAGCGTGCTGAATGTGCTGAAGAAAGAGAAGGCACATGAGCAGTTCGCCACACAGGAAAACGTTCGCGTGATGGATTACCAGGCCTGTATTCAGGCACGTAAAACCGGAAACGATCAGGAAGTGGCGAAGCGTTGCGACCAGATCTGGAAAGAGATTCGCAGTAACAACAGCAAATAATTCTCTGTCATCATGCCCGGTAGCACAACGCTACCGGGCTTTTTTGCGTCAAATAACAGGCAAAAAAAAAGCCAACCTCGCGGCTGGCTCAGAGTATGAAAGCTTGAGTTATTTAGCGTCGTGCGCGTGATCGTCTTCGCGGCAATCACCTTCAGCGCAGTGACCATACAGGTACAGGCTGTGGTTGGTCAGGCGGATGCCATGACGAGCCGCGATTTCACGCTGGCGCGCTTCGATGGAGTCATCGCTAAATTCAATGACCTTGCCACAGTCGAGGCAGATCAGGTGATCGTGGTGCTGTTGCTGGGTCAGTTCGAATACAGATTTACCGCCTTCGAAATTATGACGGGTAACAATGCCCGCGTCATCAAACTGGTTCAGCACGCGATAAACGGTAGCGAGCCCAATTTCTTCACCCATGTCAATAAGACGTTTATAAAGGTCTTCCGCACTGACATGGTGATTGTCTGGACCCTGAAGCACTTCAAGGATTTTTAACCGAGGAAGCGTAACTTTCAGGCCAGCCTTCTTTAATGCGGTATTGTTGTCAGTCATGCGGAATCTGTCCTGTTGCTAAACGATTCACTTCTGTAGGAAGTGACAGAAAATGCACCTTGGATAATGCGTCTCATTATAGAACTGCCATGTCTAAATGAAAACAGCAAGTCTCAGGCAAAATATGCTTATAAAAATGGGGTATCACCAACAAACTTGCTCAATGGAAACCACATTTTTCAGGGAGACATTGTACAGGTCTGGGCGAAAAAGTTAAAAGATTGTAGCAATTAATTTAATCGGTTTGACCTGGGGCGTGGCGCAACCGCAGTTGCGCCACGATAAAAATCAGGCGTTCAGAATATCATCCAGGTGCAGTTCTTCACGGATCTGCTTAACCCACTTCTCAACACGCTCTGCGGTCAGTTCAGGCTGGCGGTCTTCGTCGATGGCCAGACCCACGAAATGATCGTCATCAGCCAGGCCTTTAGAGGCTTCGAAGTGGTAACCTGCCGTTGGCCAGTGGCCGACGATAACCGCGCCATTTGGCTCAATGATGTCGCGGATGGTACCCAGCGCATCACAGAAATATTCTGCGTAGTCTTCCTGATCGCCACAGCCAAAAAGGGCAACCAGCTTGCCGTTGAAATCAACTTCTTCCAGCGTCGGGAAGAAGTCATCCCAGTCACACTGGGCTTCACCGTAGTACCAGGTTGGAATACCCAGCAGCAGAATGTCATAGCCTTCGAGATCTTCTTTGCTGCTCTTGGCGATGTCATGCACATCAGCAACGTCTTTACCGAGCTGTTTTTGAATGTTTTTTGCGATATTTTCGGTATTGCCGGTATCACTGCCGAAGAAAATGCCGATGATTGCCATGAGTAAAATAACCTCTTGAAACTTAATAGTATGGTGGCGCAATTCGGCCACGGATAAGGGCAATAATAGCAGAACTGGCAACCCTGCGGAAACAGCTATCGCGCAGGACTGCACTCTGTGCTACATGAAAAGGGCGATAAAGGGGATTTTCAGACTTATGCCTGGCTGCGTAACGTCTCAAGTTGAGCGATCAACATCTCTTCAATGAGTTCGCTGCGGCTGATATTTCGCGCGTCAGCCAGCTCGTTAAGCGCATCGACGGCGTCGGCGTTGAGCTTCAGTTCGACACGCTTAAGCCCACGATTTTTATCGCGTTTAAGCTGATTGCGTTTATTGATACGCAGCTGTTCATCGCGCGAAAGCGGATTCGTTTTCGGTCGTCCCGGGCGACGCTCATTCGCGAACAGATCTAGTGTCGTACGGTCCGTTTGTTCTTTGGCCATGATTCTGAGACTTCGGGGGAAACAAGCCGCCCTGCTAATGCCCGGGCGATAAGCGCGCCATCATACATCACCAAAAACTGCACGCCAACGACTGGAAGCCTGCAGCCTTCCAGTCGCTCTCTTTTTAATCAATTTGCAGTATCAGCAAGATAGCGGCGAATGGCGCGCAATACGGCGTCAGGTTTTTCCGCGTGAACCCAGTGTCCGGCCCCGGCGATAACATGAGCACGAGCCTGCGGGAATTGCGCCAGCAATGCGTCGCGGTAAGCGTCGGTGACGTAAGGCGAGTCGCCGCCACGAATAAAGAGGGTAGGGTGTGGCCAGGCAGGTACCGTTTCCCAGCCTACGATATTGTTGTACTGCTCCCAGAGCACTGGCACGTTAAAACGCCATTGTCCGTCAACAAATGACTTCAGCAGGAACTGCACGACACCTTCTTCATCAAGATGCTCACGCATGACGGCAGCCGCTTGTTGACGCGTCGTGGCACCAGCCTCTGTTACCGCGTTGATCGCCGCGAAAATTTCGTCATGGCGGCGAACGTCGTAATCCACCGGAGCAACATCGATCACCATCAGACCCTGAATTCTCTCAGGTGCCAGCGCCGTCAGGGCCATCACCGCTTTACCGCCCATTGAATGCCCGATGAGGGTGACCTTTTGCAGGTTGTTGGCATCCAGCGTATCCAGCAGGTCCTGCGCCATTGCTGCGTAGGTCATCTCTTCTGAGCGCCCTGAAAGACCGTGATTGCGCATGTCGACTTGCAAAATGTCGTGATCGCTAACCAGATCGCGCGCCAGCACGCCCAGGTTATCCAGGCTGCCAAAAAGTCCGTGAACCAGTACGATGGGAGAATTATTGTTCGGCGATTGTGCAGTTTGCGCTCGGGTATTCAATTTCATGGCAAAGTTCTTTTTTTACGTATGTCAGGTTAGGGTATCATGTTGACCATTCTGCCGCCCGGCTGCAAGGTTCCAGTTTAATCTGACTTTTGCCGCCAACCTGGTTTGACGCTATCCGCTGTTGGGATTTGACCTTATAATCCCAATGACTTGTATTCAGATAAGATATCGCACTGGATTAAGATGAAAACAATCGAAGTTGATGACGAACTCTATCAGTATATTGCCAGCCAGACGCGGCATATCGGGGAGAGTGCGTCCGACATTTTACGGCGCATGCTTAAAATTTCCGCCGTTTCACAGCCTGTCACCCCAGTAACCAAAGATGTCGTGTCTCAGCCGAGCGTTGTTGCACAAGCAAAACCTGCCGTGACACCGGCAAAAGATAAAGTGCGGGCGATGCGCGAGCTGCTGCTGTCCGATGAATATGCGGAGCAAAAAAAGGCGGTTAACCGCTTTATGCTGGTGCTGTCTACACTCTACTCACTGGATAACAAAGCGTTTGCTGAAGCGACCGAGTCGCTGCACGGTCGTACTCGCGTCTATTTCGCGGGTGACGAGCAGACGCTGCTGCAAAATGGCAATCAAACCAAACCCAAACATGTCCCTGGCACTCCGTACTGGGTGATCACCAATACCAATACGGGCCGCAAGTGCAGCATGATTGAACACATCATGCAGTCTATGCAGTTCCCGGCGGAATTGATTGAAAAGGTTTGCGGTACAATTTAACCCTTGCATCAGAAGGACCCGGTAATGGCAAATCACAGCCGTGCAGGCCAACCTGCACAACAAAGCGATTTGATTAATGTCGCTCAGCTGACCGCGCAGTATTACGTTCTGAAGCCGGTTGTGGGCAATGCAGAACACGCCGTGAAGTTTGGTACATCTGGTCACCGCGGTAGCGCGGCGCGCCATAGCTTTAATGAACCGCACATTCTGGTCATTGCTCAGGCCATTGCGGAAGAGCGCGCCAAAAATGGCGTTACCGGTCCATGCTATGTGGGAAAAGATACCCATGCTTTGTCTGAGCCGGCATTCATTTCTGTTCTGGAAGTGCTGGCCGCAAACGGCGTTGATGTGATTATTCAGGAGAATAACGGATTCACGCCAACGCCTGCGGTGTCTAATGCCATTCTTGTGCACAACAAGAAAGGGGGCGCGCTGGCTGACGGGATCGTTATCACGCCATCCCATAACCCGCCGGAAGACGGTGGTATCAAATACAACCCGCCTAATGGCGGCCCGGCTGATACTAACGTCACCAAAGTGGTGGAAGATCGTGCTAACGCCCTGTTAGCCGATGGCCTGAAAGGTGTGAAGCGTATTTCTCTGGATGCTGCGATGGCATCTGGTCATGTGAAAGAGCAGGATCTGGTTCAGCCGTTTATTGAAGGGCTGGCGGATATCGTCGACATGGCGGCGATTCAGAAAGCCGGTCTGAAGCTGGGTGTGGATCCGCTCGGTGGCTCCGGTATTGAATACTGGAAACGCATTGCTGAGCATTACAAGCTGGATCTGACCATCGTGAACGATCACGTCGATCAGACCTTCCGCTTCATGCACCTGGATAAAGACGGCGCAATCCGTATGGACTGCTCCTCTGAATGTGCGATGGCGGGCCTGCTGGCGCTGCGCGACAAATTCGATCTGGCATTTGCCAACGACCCGGATTACGACCGTCATGGTATCGTCACCCCGGCAGGGCTGATGAACCCGAACCATTACCTGGCGGTGGCGATTAACTACCTGTTCCAGCACCGTCCGCAGTGGGGCAAAGAGGTTGCTGTGGGTAAAACGCTGGTCTCCTCTGCGATGATCGACCGCGTGGTCGACGCGCTGGGCCGCAAGCTGGTGGAAGTGCCTGTTGGTTTCAAATGGTTTGTTGACGGTCTGCATGACGGCAGCTTCGGCTTTGGCGGTGAAGAGAGCGCCGGGGCATCTTTCCTGCGTTTCGACGGCACGCCATGGTCAACCGATAAAGACGGCATCATTATGTGCCTGCTGGCGGCGGAAATTACCGCTGTCACCGGTAAAAACCCGCAGGAACACTACAATGAGCTGGCTGCACGCTTTGGTGCACCAAGCTATAACCGTATTCAGGCATCGGCGACTTCAGCTCAGAAAGCCGCCCTGTCCAAACTCTCTCCGGAGATGGTCAGTGCGAGCACGCTGGCTGGCGACCCGATCACTGCACGCCTGACGGCTGCACCGGGTAATGGAGCCTCTATTGGCGGCCTGAAAGTGATGACTGAAAACGGCTGGTTCGCCGCGCGTCCATCCGGCACCGAAGATGCGTACAAGATCTATTGCGAAAGCTTCCTCGGCGCTGAACATCGTCAGCAGATTGAGAAAGAAGCGGTAGAGATTGTCAGTGAAGTGTTGAAAAACGCGTAAGAATGAAAAAGGGAGCCGAATGGCTCCCTTTTTTTTAGCTGTGCTTATTCTTTAACTCGAACCGTGGTGACACCAGACCGTACAGCGTCCAGCCCATAAAGGTGACCATTGCGCCGTAAAGCATCGCTTCCTGGCCGGATGAGTAGAGCGCATAGAAGCTGTAGATTGCCCCAATCAGCGCCACGATATTGGCCGCCCGCGCTTTGCGTGGGTCCACCTTCGCCACCTTCTGAATAATCACCAGCGCCGCCATCGACAGAATATACGGAATGATGTTCGTCACGACCGCCAGGTTAACCAGCACGTTGAACTGGCTGTTCAGCGACGGACTGATGGTCATCAGCGATAATCCACTCTGGAAGATCACAATCGCCAGCATGCCCTGCACTGGTGCATCCGCTTTGGTGACGCGGGAGAAGATTTTCGGGAAATACCCTTCGTCAGCCGAGGATTTAAAGACCTGAGCGATGGTGAACTGCCAGCCGAGGAGTGAACCGCAGCAGGACATCACCATCAGGCCCATGATCACTTTCCCGACTTCCGGGGTGAACATCTGCGCAAAGGCCAGACCAAACGGCGCCGTAGAGTTAGCCAGATCCATGTTTGGCACAATCCCGGCAATCACGTTAGTCGAGACGATATAGATCACCGCCGCGCCCAGCGTTCCGCCGAGGACCGCAATCGGGACGTTCTTCTCAGGGTTCTCAACCACTTCCGCATTCGCACAGGCAGATTCCAGACCGAGGAAGGCCCAAAGTGTCATGGCAATGGAAGACCCCACTGCGGTAAAGAACGGTACATGGTGAGGGTTCCAGGAATTAGCATACAGCGTTGGGCTAAACCAGAACCAGCCAATGATGCACAGGCCAACAACCGGGATAATCACGCCCCAGACGGTGATGCTGCTGAGTTGTCCGGTGATACGCGCGCCGCCAAAGTTAGCCACGGTGCAGATCCACAGCACACCGATGGTCGCCAGCCCAATTTGTACCGGGCTCAGCGTGGCACCAAACAGCTCCGTACCGTAACCCACGGCGGAAATGGCAATCGCCACGTTAGCGATCAGCAATGACACACCATAGGTATAGTTGGCCATAAAGTTGCCTGACTTACCAAAGGCGTATTCTGCATAGCCCCCCATCCCGCCTGACTTGCGGCTGAACATCCCGCATTTGGCAAAGGCCCATGCCAGTGCCATTGACCCTACAGCGGTCACCAGCCAGGAGATAATCGAAATGGTTCCCACTTCTGCAAGCTTGGTCGGCAGCATGATGATCCCTGACCCCATCATGTTCACCATGGTGAGGATGGTCAGCTGCACCACGCCCATTTTGTTGGATTTACTCATAATTTCTCTCCTTTCAGCAGTGCAGGCTGAGCGGTGGGTTGTTTGATGACGTTGCAACGAACCTCTTTGCGACCTTCACACTCCTCGACATACACGCCCTGCAGTTCCGGTGCGAAGCCCGGCAGAAGGTTGATGCCTTCTTCCAGTGCGGCAAAGTAGCGCAGTACGGAGCCGCCCCAGACTTCCCCTGGGACAACACACAACACTCCTGGTGGATAAGGGAGTGCGCCTTCGGCGGCGATGCGACCTTCCGCGTCGCGCAGGGACACCAGTTCAACTTCACCGCGCAGATAGGCGTAGTTCGCGTCTTGTGGGTTCATCATCACGCGTGGGAAGTGAGATTTGCGGAACATCTCTTTTTGCAGCTGTTTCACGTTGTGACGGGCATACAGGTCATGCATCTCCTGGCAAATCTGGCGCAGGGTGTAATCTGCGTAACGCTCAGGATGTTGTTTGTAAAGAGAAGG
Organism: Enterobacter sp. P82; assembly: GCF_037053385.1. Taxonomy (NCBI): domain Bacteria; kingdom Pseudomonadati; phylum Pseudomonadota; class Gammaproteobacteria; order Enterobacterales; family Enterobacteriaceae; genus Enterobacter; species Enterobacter sp. P82. Next base: position 2,265,511 of record NZ_JBALHX010000001.1, on the reverse strand, counting down.
CAGGACGTCTTTCAGCGGAACATCGCTCTCGAGCAGTTTTTCGAAGCGCACCAGCTGTGCCACCAGTTGCTGTAGCTTGCCCATATCCTCTGCTGGGGTGAGCAGGAACAGGATCGAGTTGAGGTCGCATTTCTCCGGCACAATGCCGTTTTCACGCAGGAAGTTGGCAAGGATTGTGGCAGGTACCCCGAAATCCTCATACTCGCCGGTACGCGCGTTAATGCCTGGCGTGGTCAGCAGCAGTTTGCACGGGTCGATAAAATATTGATGTTCGGCGTAACCCTCAAAAGCATGCCAGTTCTCACCGGGAACAAAATGGAAGAAGCGCAGATCGGTAGCGATTTCCGCCGTCTCCCAGCTTTCCCACGGACGACCATCCACCATATCTGGCACGAATGGACGCAGATACTGGCAATTCTGCAGGATCAGCTTGCGCGCTTCGATACCGGTGACCACGCAGTCCATCCACATGTTGCGGCCACTCTGACCTTCATGCATGCGGGCGTTGATATCCAGTGCGGCAAACAGCGGATAGAACGGGCTGGTGGAGGCGTGCATCATAAAGGCATTATTCAGACGCTTGTGGGGCACATAGCGCTGTTGACCTTTGATGTGGCTGTCTTTCTTGTGGATCTGCGAGGTTTGCGAGAAACCAGCCTGTTGTTTATGCACGGACTGGGTCACCAGAATGCCCGGGTCGTTTTCGTTCAGTTCCAGCAGCAGTGGAGAGCAGTCGGCCATCATCGGAATAAACTGCTCGTAACCTACCCAGGCCGAGTCAAACAGGATGTAGTCACACAGAGGCCCAATCTTATCCACCACCTGGCGAGCGTTATAAATGGTGCCATCGTAAGTACCTAGCTGGATCACCGCCAGGCGGAACGGACGTGCATCACGCGCTCTGCCTGGTGCGACTTCTGATACCAGCTCGCGCAGATAACTCTCTTCAAAGCAGTGGGCGTCAATACCCCCGATAAAGCCGTACGGGTTACGCGCGGTTTCCAGATAGACCGGTGTTGCACCTGCCTGGAGGAGCGCACCGTGATGGTTCGACTTATGGTTATTACGGTCGAACAGGACCAGGTCGCCAGGGGTGAGCAGGGCGTTAAGCACCACTTTGTTGGATGATGACGTTCCATTCAGCACGAAGTAGGTCTTATCGGCATTAAAGACTTTCGCCGCATGTTGCTGCGCAATGCACGGCGCACCTTCATGAATCAGCAGATCGCCCATCGCCACGTCGGCGTTGCACAGATCGGAACGGAAGAGCGTCTCGCCAAAGAAATCGACAAACTGATTACCGGCAGGATGGCGGCGGAAGAACTGCCCACCCTGATGCCCCGGGCAGTCAAATGCACTGTTGCCCTGTTTCACGTAGTCGACCAGGGCGCGGAAAAACGGTGGGCGCAACTGGGTTTCATACTTTTGGGCCGCCGCTTCCAGTTGACGTCCATAATAGTCGTTGCTGGTGTCTGAATGTTCGAAAACGCCGTGAATGCGCGATAAATAGTCTGCCGGGATGATCTCTTCTTTGTGCGTTGCGACAAAAACAGGAATGCCAAACCCGGTGGCTTCTATTTCTTCCAGGATGCCGCTGGAAATATCACTGACCGCCAGAACAATAGCGGCAACATCAATATAATCAGAGGCTCTGACATCCACGAGTTCACGCTGGGTGGTAAAGCAATCCGGGCATGCACGGCTGGCTGCGATTTTTAAACTTTTCATTTTTCTCTCTTTATTTTAGGTAATAGAAGTCCCTCGATTCCCTGTAAAAAAGAAATCGATAATTTTCCGGAAAAAAAGCAAAGAGTGACCGCTGATTAAAATCAGTGAATTGCTTTTTGATGATTGAAATTCAGTCCGCCCGGTTGCAGATGAGTCTGAATTAAGATGAATAAGCGCACGGGTTCACAGACAATTGCCTGTAAATAAACGATTTTCAGGATAACCTGTAAGCGGGTGCGCCAGAAGTCGAAGGACTACCGGGCATTAAAGAGATGAAAGTCAAAGCAGTTTCGGTGGGCAAACATCATGATATGTGTTGTCCGCCTTATATGGGGCATTAAGCGATTATTGTTTTCCATGTTTCATTTTCCTTTCAGTAATTGAAAGCATGGTCATTTTATCCAGGAAAGGGCTATGAACTGTGAAGAAGATCACCATTAACCGATCAAATCAGAAATAAATATTCGTTTTTGATGAATATCGCAGATCAAAATGCTGATTTGTTGGTTATGCGTTAATGGGTTGTGTTATTAATGTTTTGAATGAGCAAAAATAAGACAGAAAAATAACCATTGGGTTATTTTTCGAATATTTAATAAGTGAGCTTAGTTTTATTTATAAATAAAATGAATAGTTATTCAAAGCATAAACCGATAACCGATACCGGTTTCAGTTAATAAATGACGAGGGCGAGCGGGGTCGACTTCGAGTTTCTGACGAAGGTGTCCCATATATATGCGTAAATAGTGACTATGCTCCACGGCATTTGGCCCCCATACCTGGCTCAGTAGCTGGCGTTGGGTGAGCACCTTCCCGTGGTTATTGAGCAACACGGCAAGCAGTCGAAATTCTATTGGGGTGAGATGGATCTCCTCCTCACCACGCACAATGCGCCGGGCGGCAAGGTCAACCTGGATATCACCAAACGTGTACGTGGGATCGGCGGGCGTGGTGGCGCTGTGACGACGCAGCGCCACGCGAAGGCGAGCCTGTAGCTCGCCAATGCCGAAAGGTTTAATAAGGTAGTCATCTGCTCCGGCGTCCAGCGCCGCGATTTTATCCGTCTCTTCAGTACGTGCTGAAAGCACGAGAATCGGCATCTGGCTCCACTGGCGGACTTCACGGATAAAATCAATACCGTCACCATCCGGCAGACCAAGGTCGAGGATCACCAGGTCCGGCTTGCGGGTGGCGGCTTCAATTAAACCCCGTTGGAGCGTACCCGCATCATGAACGCGCAAGCCATCTCCTTCCAGCGCAGCACGCAGAAACCGGCTAATGGCGATCTCATCTTCAACAATCAGAACGTTGATCACAAATCCTCTGGTAATTCATTAAGTTCTGGTGGGGTTTCAAGAGGAAGTGTAACACAAAAACGCGCCCCCCCATCCGGACGGTTTTCTGCGGAAATGGTCCCGCCATGGACATCAATAATCGCCTGGCAAATGGCCAGACCCAGCCCAACGCCCGGAATGGCCGACTCCTTATTGCCACGCGCGAATTTTTCGAAAATGGCCAGTTCTTGTCCGGCAGGAATACCTGGCCCGGTATCCCAGACTTCAAGGCGAAGCATCTGATCTTCCACCGTCGCATCGACCCCAATCTGGGCGTTGGATCCCGCATACTTACCGGCATTTTCCAGCAGGTTGATCAGCACCCGTTCAAACAGCGGACCATCAACGTGAATTAAGGTAAGCGGTTCGGGCATGTTCAATGCAATATGGCGCCCGCCAAGGCCTGGCTCCAGCATTTTCAGCGCACTGCCAACTACCTCTTCGAGCGTGAGCCACTCTTTTTTGAGGTTAAATCCGCCTGACTGAATACGCGCCATATCAAGCAGATTATTCACCAGACGCGTGGTATTCAGTACATGCTGACGGATCTCACTGGCCTGAAGGGCATGTTTAGACCCTTCTGCCGCCAAATCCAGAGTCAGGATTTCTGACTGACCAAACAGGACGGTGAGTGGGGTCCGGAGATCGTGAGAGAGCGCCGCAAGCAATGAGTTACGAATACTCTCACGCTCGCTTGCCAGACGAGCCTGTTCTTCGCTGGCAGTCAGCGCCAGCCGTTCCAGTGCGCTGGCAACCAGCAGCGTAAAGGTTTCCAGCAGTCGTTGCTGCTCTGGGATCATCAGTTGACGCAGATTTGACGGCTCAACGATAACCAGCCCCTGGTTTTTATCGGCACTGCGCAGCGGCAAAATTTGATAAGGCACGCCGGGGAGGGTGTCTGTCCCCGCGCCTGCAGGTAACCCCTTGTCAAAGCTCCAGCGCGCGATGGCTTCATCCCAGGGGGTCATGCCTGAGGCCGACGTCAGTGGGCGCAGCTTGCCGTGCTCGTCCGGGAGTAAAATCAGGTTGCTGGCATGAAACGTCGAGCGAATAAACTGCTCGCTGGTCTGCACGATATCCAGCGGCGTGCGGCCCACCGCCAGCGATTTCGACATCTCATAGAGATGACGCGTGCGTTGTTCGCGATAACGGGCAATACGCGCCTGATAGCGTACACCCGCCGTCAGATTACCGATCACCAGCCCGACAGTAAGCATCACGGCAAAGGTCAGGATGTACTGCACATCCGACACAGCAAGCGTTCCCTTGGGGGCAATAAAGAACAGATCAAAGCTGATGACATTAATCACTGTCGCCAGTACTGACGGCCAGCGTCCGTAGAAGAGCGCAACCACCACCACGCCGAGCAGATAAATCATCACCAGGTTAGCGGCGTCGAAGGCAATCAGCCACTGGCTGGCAATCACGGTAATCAGGGCGCAAAGCATCACGGCGACAAAGCAACCGCGAAGCTGAATTCGCCATTTATCAGTAAAGGTTCGGCTGTCAGGCGCGCGGTTGGGTAACGGTGTAGGTTTGTCATCCAGCGCCACGACCACCAGATCAAGATCGGGTGCACGGCGGGCCAGTTTGTCGGCAAAAGATTCGCGGCTAAACCAGCGACGATGCTGGCGACGGCCAATCACGATTTTCCCCAGGTTGTGCTCACGCGCGTAGCGCAGAATAGCTTTATCTTCCTGAGGATCGGATAGGGTCGCTGTTTCCGCGCCCAGCTCCTGGGCCAGGCGCAGCGAACTCAGAATTGCCCGGCGCTGGTTTTCAGGTAGCGCGTGAAGCTGTGGCGTTTCGACATACACGGCATGCCAGACACTGCCAAATTTAGCCGCAAGGCGAGCGGCGGTGCGGACAAGTTTTTCATTGCCGCTGCCGTGACCAATACACAGGAGGATGGCATCCCGCGTATGCCAGACGCGTTCCTGGCCTTGCAGATCACGCCAGGCACGCATCTGATCGTCAACACGGTCAGCGGTTCGGCGTAAAGCCAGTTCGCGCAGGGCAATCAGGTTGCCTTTGCGGAAGAAATGTTCGATAGCGCGCTCGGCCTGGCCGGCGATATAGACTTTGCCTTCGTGCAGGCGCTGGCGCAAATCATCAGGCGGAAGGTCGACCAGCACCACCTCGTCCGCGGAATCGAAGAAAGGATCAGGCACGGTCTCACGTACCTGAATACCGGTCACGCCACTGACCACGTCGTTCAGACTTTCGAGGTGCTGAACATTTACCGTCGTGAACACATCGATACCGGCTTCAAGTAACTCTTCAACATCCTGCCAGCGTTTCGGATGGCGTGAGCCTGGCGCATTGCTGTGCGCCAGCTCGTCCATCAGGATAAGCGCGGGACGACGGGCGAGGGCGGCATCGAGATCGAATTCGGTGACTAACCGACCACGGTGGCTAATGCGTCGGGGCGGCTGGGTAGCCAGCCCCTTCAGCAGTGAGGCTGTCTCCTTGCGTCCGTGGGTTTCCACCACGCCGATCAGAATATCGAGCCCCTGCGCCCGAAGCCGCTGGGCTTCCGTCAGCATGGCGAAAGTTTTCCCGACGCCCGCACAGGCGCCGAAGAAGATTTTCAATTTGCCACGATGGGCTTCAGCCGTTTGTTCTAGCAGCCTGTCCGGATCCGGGCGCATGGGCTCGTCGGTCATTTAGTTTTTCCTTAGCGCGTCCAGCGCCAGATTCAGCTCAACAATATTTACCACAGGCATGCCGATGAAACTGACCAGTGGTTTCTGCGTGTGCTCAGCAACCAGCTGGCTGACCTGCTCGACGGTCAACTGACGGGCAGCGGCGACGCGCGGGATCTGCCATGCCACCGCTGCTGGCGTCAGGCTGTAGTCCAGCCCGCTGGCAGAGGCCGTCACCAGTTCCACGGGCACCTCGCGGTTGGCCTGCGGATTAGCGCTGCGCAGGGCTGCCACGCGTTCAGCGACGGCTTTGTCCAGCTCCGGGTTGCTGCCTGCCAGGTTGCTGCCGCCGGAAGCCATCGGATTATACGGGCTTTCAGCAGTGGCGGAAGGGCGTCCCTGGAAGTAACGGGCATCCGTAAAGTTCTGTCCAATCAGGCGCGAACCGCGGTTTTCACCGTTTTGCATAATCAGTGAGCCATTGGCCTGATCCTTAAACCACCACTGGCCCAGCGCGGTGGTCACCAGCGGATACAGCCCGCCAGTAATCAGAGACAGCAGAATAAACAGAAGTATAGCGGGGCGTAACATCGTCATTTGATTCACCTTTTAAACCAGGCCGAACAGCGTCAACAGCAAGTCGATAACCTTGATGCCGATGAAGGGCACCACCAGTCCGCCCAGGCCGTAAATCCACAGGTTGCGGCGCAGCATGGCGGCCGCAGTGAGCGGCTTATAACTCACGCCTTTCAGCGCCAGCGGGATCAGGAAGACAATAATCAAGGCGTTAAAGATCACTGCGCTCAGAATGGCCGAAGCCGGAGAGTGCAGGTGCATCACATTCAGCGCATTCAGTTGTGGATAGGTCGCAGCAAATGCAGCCGGAATAATGGCGAAATACTTTGCCACGTCATTGGCGATACTAAACGTGGTCAGCGAACCGCGCGTCATTAGCATCTGTTTGCCGATGTGCACCACTTCAATCAGCTTGGTCGGGTTAGAGTCGAGATCGACCATGTTGCCCGCCTCTTTTGCCGCCTGGGTACCGGAGTTCATCGCCACTGCCACGTCGGCCTGCGCCAGGGCAGGGGCATCGTTGGTACCGTCCCCGGTCATCGCCACCAGACGACCTTCCGCCTGGTACTGGCGGATTAATGCCAGTTTGGCTTCCGGTGTAGCTTCGGAAAGAAAATCATCGACGCCCGCTTCGGCGGCAATCGCCGCGGCAGTAAGACGGTTGTCCCCGGTGATCATTACCGTTTTGATCCCCATTTTACGCAACTGGGCAAAACGCTCTTTGATGCCGCCTTTGACGATGTCCTTCAGGGCAATCACCCCCAGAACATGTGATCCCTCAGCCACCACCAGCGGTGTGGCACCCTGACGGGCAACGCTCTCAACCAGGTTGTCTACTTCCGGTGGGAAATGACCGTTGTTGGCTTCAATGTGGCGACGAATCGCATCAACGGAGCCTTTACGGATCATGCGATCCTGAATGTTAATCCCACTCATGCGGGTTTGCGCCGTGAAGGGCACGAAAGTGGCATGCAGGCTCTGAACGTCGCGCTGGCGCAGGTTAAAGCGCTGCTTGGCGAGAATCACGATACTGCGGCCTTCCGGCGTTTCATCGGCAAGGGAAGAGAGTTGCGCGGCATCTGCCAGCGTTTTTTCATCCACGCCTGGGGCGGGTAAAAACTCTGATGCCTGGCGGTTGCCGAGGGTAATGGTCCCGGTTTTATCCAGCAGCAACACATCCACGTCACCAGCGGCTTCAACGGCACGTCCACTGGTAGCGATGACGTTGGCACCAAGCATACGGCTCATACCTGCCACACCAATAGCCGACAACAGGCCGCCAATCGTGGTTGGGATCAAGCAGACCAGCAGCGCCACCAGAACGGTAATGGTCACCGCAGTGCCACCGTAGGCGGAGAACGGCCACAGCGTCGCGGTTGCCAACAGGAAGACGATCGTCAAGGCCACGAGCAGAATGGTCAGTGCGATTTCGTTAGGTGTTTTACGACGCTGCGCGCCTTCCACCATGGCGATCATCCGGTCGAGGAATGTTTCCCCTGGGTTAACGCTACACTGGATCACCAGCCAGTCGGAGAGAATGCGCGTCCCGCCCGTCACTGAGGCGAAATCACCGCCGGACTCACGGATAACCGGCGCGGATTCACCGGTGATGGCGCTTTCATCCACCGATGCGCCGCCTTCAATCACTTCACCGTCACAAGGGATAATGTCGCCGGCTTCCACCAGTACCACATCACCCTTGCGCAGTTCATCCGCCGGAACGTGATCCATCTGCGCACCGTATTTCGGTTCACGCAACTTGCGCGCGAAGGCGGTCTTTTTTACCCCTTTCAGGCTGTTGGCCTGAGCTTTACTCCGGCCTTCCGCCAGTGCTTCTGCAAAGTTGGCAAACAGCACGGTAAACCACAGCCACAGGCTGATGGCGCCGGTAAACATCGCATTTCCCTGCATGTGGCCCGTTCCCATGGCAATCGCCAGGGCGGTGGTCAGAACACTGCCTGCCCAGACAATAAACATCACCGGGTTGTGCCACTGGACGCGCGGACTCAACTTTTTCACCGCATCCATAAGCGCCTGGCGAACTAATGACGGTTCGAGCAGGGCCAGTTGTTTACGACTCATGACAATTTCTCCGCAAAATCAGCGTAAAGAGAGGAATTCCGCGACCGGGCCTAACGCGAGGGCGGGGATAAAGGTCAGGGCGCCGACCAGCAACACGGTGCCTGTCAACAGGCCGATAAACAGCGCGCCGTGGGTCGGTAATGTGCCAGTGGTGGTCGGTTGAATTTTTTTACTCACCAGCGATCCGGCAATGGCCATGACCGGCACAATGACGCCAAAGCGACCAAAGAACATGCAGAACGCCAGCAGGCAGTTCCAGAAAGGCGAGTTGGCGCTCAAGCCGGCAAAGGCGCTACCGTTGTTGTTAGCTGCAGAGGAGACGGCATACAGCACTTCGCTAAAACCGTGAATACCTGGATTAAAGATGCCGCTGCGTCCGGCTTCGGTCATCAGCGCCAGCGCCGCGCTGAGCAGCACGAGAGCAGGGGTGACCAGAATCGCCAGCGCAGTTAATTTCATCTCGCGAACGTCGATTTTTTTACCGAGATATTCCGGGGTTCGTCCAATCATCAGACCGGCAATAAACACCGCCAGCAGCACAAACAGCAGCATGCCGTAAAGACCTGAGCCCACGCCACCAAACACCACTTCGCCAATCTGCATCAGCCACATTGGGATCATGCCACCCAGTGCTGTAAAGGAGTCATGCATAGCATTTACCGCCCCGCAGGATGCCGCCGTGGTGACGACGGCATACAAGCTACTGGCGAGAATGCCAAAGCGGCTCTCTTTACCTTCCATGTTGATCGCGCTATCAGCACCCAGTGAGAGGAAATGCGGATTACCCTGCCATTCTGCCCACATGACCAGCGCAACACAGACCACGAAGATCAGCGACATGGTCCACAGCAGCGTACGTCCCTGACGGCGATCATTGACCACATCACCAAAGGCAAAGCAGAGTGCGGCAGGGATCAGGAAAATCGCCAGTATCTGCACAAAATTGGTCAGGGCGGTTGGGTTTTCAAACGGATGAGACGAGTTGGCGTTAAAGAAGCCGCCACCGTTAGTGCCGAGCATCTTGATGGCTTCCTGCGATGCTACCGGCCCCATCGGCAGGAGCTGTTTTGCACCTTCCAGTGAGGTATAAGGCGCGTAAGGCAGCACGTTTTGCAGGGTGCCTTGCTGAATAAAGAACAGCGCGATCAGCAGAGCAATCGGCAGCAGGATCCACAGCGTGATGCGCGTCAGGTCTACCCAGGCGTTACCCAGCGTACTGATTTTTTGACGTGCAAAGGCACGCGTCAGCGCGAAGATAACGGCGATACCTGTGGCCGCCGAGAGGAAGTTCTGCACGGTTAAACCGACCATCTGGCTGAAATAGCTGAGCGTGGTTTCACCGGCGTAGGATTGCCAGTTGGTATTGGTGACAAAGCTGACTGCCGTGTTCAGCGCAAGATGCCAGGACAGGCCCGGTAATTGTTGCGGATTGAACGGCAGGATACCCTGCAACATCAGCATGGCAAAAAGGGCAATAAGGCCAACGATATTCAGCAGCAGAATGGCTGTCAGATATTGACGCCAGTTCATTTCCTGATCACGTACTCCCAGTACACGCCAGATCCCTTTTTCAACGCTTCCCGTGCCCGGTAAAGGTACGTTGTTGATCAGCCGTGCCAGTCCTGTTCCCAGTGGCCTTGCCAGAACGAACAATACCACTAAGAAGCTGGCAATAAGCAAAAACGCCTGAGCAGCCATCAGAATGCCTCCGCATTAATCAGGGCATAAACCAGATAACCCAATAACAGGAACACCAGCACGATGCCGGCAATAAGACCTGCACTCACAATCCACCTCCGGGTGACTTTTGTTGTTGTGTTAACGGTAGGATGTCTGGCGCAAAGATTTCGCAAAAATGGGGAGGGCGGGTGTAAAAAAAGTATAAAAATGGCAAAGCCCACAATTTAACCATTGATAAGTAAACTGTTAACTTTTTTGTAACTCAATTACGGCGTGAGTGTAAATTTTCACTAAACGGACAAAAATAAGTGGTCGGATGAGTAGTAAAATTACAAACAAAGCGATATTATTTTATACAGGTCACAGATTTTGAATTTTCCGGATGACGTTTCCGGCCAACTATAGGGGAGAAAAATATGGATCTTTATAAAGAGTTTCCGGCTCATATCGTTTTCATGCGTCGCACTTTCGCCGTAGTGGCTGGTGTGCTGGCTCTGCCGGTGATGCTGTTCTGGAAAGATCGCGCACGTTTTTACAGCTATCTGCACCGCGTCTGGGCGAAAACCAGCGAGAAGCCGGTGTGGATGGACCAGGCCGAGAAAGCGACCTGCGATTTCTACTGATACAAAGATTACACACAGCAATAAAAAAACCGCCAACAGAAATGTGGCGGTTTTTTTGTCCCTCGGGATTCGCGGTCCGTTGGGTGGTTTTCAAGCTCTCGTCAGAGGCTTACAAGAATATCTCAGGTCCTTATGTAATCAAACTGCAACTCCCTAAATATATTCTTAGAAATCACTTCCATGGGTTACGTTTTACGCCACGGCCAACTAGTATGCAGCGTCCCTTTCCGCCATCTCGCACATGGGCACCGGTCCCGGGAAAGGCGTCACCACAACCGTAAGTCAGGCTTTCGTCAGAGCTTGTGTCCACCGACTTATCACCGGTGGTGAACGGTGGAGCGGTTAGCTGCAGGGACCGCATAATGAAACGCTATATATGCATCGCGTTCATTGTCGCCAGCGTACTCGTTGTAAAAAGTGATGAACCGGATGCGTTTGTTGCTTTAACCACGATAGCGCAGGACAAGTAGCGTTAAGGCCGCCCCGGGCGGCCTTTTTTATTTCATCGCGTCTACACTTCATGGCAAAGTACACAAAAGCCTGCACCATTTTCTCTTTGGTGGCATGGCCTTACGGACATAATGGATATTTGCCTGGAGTTTTATGCCCACCCATCTGATTTGGTTCCGTGCAGATCTGCGCGTACATGACAACACCGCGCTCGCTGCGGCTTGTCGTTCTCAGGATGCCAGCGTGTTGGCGCTGTTTATCGCTACGCCTGAACAGTGGCAGCTGCACGATATGGCACCGCGACACGCAGCTTATCTCAAATCGCATCTGAACGATCTGCAATGTTCGCTTGCCGAAAAAGGCATTCCCCTGATTTATAGAGAGGTGAGTGACTTTGCCGCACAACTTCAGACGGTACAGGAGATCTGTCAGCAGAACGAAGTCACACATCTTTTTTATAACTATCAGTACGAACTGAACGAACGCCAGCGAGATCGCCAGCTGGAGTCAATCCTGAAGGATGTTCAGTGCCAGGGATTTGATGACAGCGTGATGCTGGCACCGGGCAGCGTCATGACCGGTGGTCATGAAATGTATAAAGTGTTTACGCCCTTTAAAAATGCCTTTATTAAACGTCTTAAAGAGGCACTGCCGGAGTGTGTGGCCGCTCCTGCAGTCCGGGGCGACGTAATAGCGGATCTGCCTGAGCTGACATTTAACTATCCCCAGCAGGCGTTCAATGCACTTCTGTTCCCCGAAAACGAGAAATTTGCTATCGCGAAACTGCGTCAGTTTTGCAAACAGGGCGCGGGCGAATATGACACGCGCAGGGATTTTCCCGCTATTGAAGGAACCAGCCGTTTATCGGCCTGTTTAGCGCTGGGTGTCCTTTCTCCGCGCCAGTGTTTGCACCGCCTTCTGGCCGAACAACCTCAGGCGCTGGACGGAGGCGCGGGCTCAGTCTGGCTTAACGAACTTATCTGGCGCGAATTCTATCGCCATTTGATGACGTATCACCCTGATTTATGTAAGCATCGGCCATTCATTCCCTGGACCGATAACGTAAAATGGCAGCATAGCGAGACGCTTTTACAGGCCTGGCAGAAGGGAGAAACGGGCTACCCAATTGTTGATGCCGCGATGCGCCAACTGAATGAAACCGGGTGGATGCACAACCGTCTGCGGATGATCACCGCCAGCTTCCTGGTGAAAGATCTGCTTATCGACTGGCGTATCGGGGAGCGCTATTTTATCTCTCAGTTGATCGATGGCGATCTGGCGGCGAACAACGGTGGCTGGCAGTGGGCGGCCTCGACCGGCACCGATGCGGCTCCCTATTTCCGGATTTTTAATCCGACCACCCAGGGGCAAAAATTTGATGCTGAAGGTGCGTTTATTCGCGCCTGGGTACCTGAACTGAAGGATGTTCCCGCCAAAGCGATTCACGAACCGTGGGTCTGGGCGGATAAACAGCGCGTTACGCTGGATTATCCTCGTCCGATTGTTGACCATAAACAGGCGCGCGTCGCCACGCTGGCGGCGTACGAAGCCGCCCGTAAAGCTTAAGAGAGTCATGATGAAAAATAGCGAACTGGAAAGCCTGATTAACGAAAAACTGAACAGTGCCTCCTTCAGCGATTATGGTCCGAATGGGCTTCAGGTTGAAGGACGTGAAACGGTACAGAAAATTATCACCGGTGTGACGGCAAGCCAGGCGCTGCTGGATGAAGCTGTCCGTCAGAACGCAGACGCGGTGATTGTCCATCACGGTTATTTCTGGAAAAACGAATCGCCGATTATTCGCGGAATGAAGCGCAACCGCCTGAAAACGCTGCTGGCAAATGACATCAACCTGTATGGCTATCACCTGCCACTGGATGCACACCCGGAACTGGGAAACAACGTCCAGCTCGCACAGCTTCTGGGAATTACCGTTATGGGTGAGATTGAACCTCTGGTGCCGTGGGGCGAACTGGCGATGCCGGTTCCGGGTCTGGAGCTGGCCTCCTGGATTGAAGCGCGTCTGGGGCGTAGCCCATTGTGGTGCGGTGATACCGGACCGGATCTGGTTAAACGTGTTGCCTGGTGTACCGGTGGCGGACAGGGCTTTATCGACAGCGCTGCCCGCTTCGGCGTCGATGCGTTCATCACCGGCGAAGTCTCAGAGCAGACGGTTCACTCTGCTCGTGAGCAGGGTCTGCACTTTTACGCGGCAGGCCACCATGCCACTGAGCGCGGTGGCATTCGTGCCCTCAGTGAATGGTTGACGGAAAATACCGAGCTGGATGTGACCTTTATTGATATCCCCAACCCGGCCTGATGAGAGGTGATTAAGTGCAGCGAGCGCGTTGTTATCTTCTGGGGGAAACCGCAGTCGTACTGGAGCTTGAACCCCCGATCACGCTAGCCACACAAAAGCGTATCTGGCGGCTGACGCAGCGTCTGGCCGAGATCCCTGAAGTGGTGGAAACCATTCCAGGTATGAATAACATCACCGTGGTACTGCGTAATCCGCATACGCTGGCCCTCGATGCCATCGAACGTTTGCAGCGCTGGTGGGAAGAGAGTGAGGCGCTGGAGCCTGACTCCAGAACGATTGAGATCCCGGTCGTTTATGGTGGTTCGCAGGGGCCCGATCTCTCTGTGGTGGCTGAGCACTGCGGCTTAACGGAAAAGCAGGTCGTTGAGCTGCACGCCTCCGTTGATTACGTTGTCTGGTTTTTAGGATTCCAACCGGGTTTTCCGTATCTGGGAGGACTTTCTTCCAGGCTGTATACGCCGCGTCGCGCCGAGCCTCGCCTGAGTGTGCCAGCAGGTACTGTTGCGATTGGCGGTGAGCAGACCGGCATTTATCCACTGGCATCACCGGGTGGCTGGCAGCTTATTGGACACACGTCCACGCCGTTATTTGAACCCGGGCAGGAATCGCCGGTTCTCTTGCGTCCAGGCGATACCCTTCGCTTTATCCCGCAGAAGGAGGGGGTATGTTAACGCTTATTCGCGCCGGGCTTTACACCTTCGTTCAGGATGCAGGCCGCTTTGGTTTGCGCCAGTCTGGCGTGAGCTATTGTGGTGCGCTGGACAAGCCTGCACTGGAGATTGCTAACGTGCTGGTGGGCAACCCCGGCAATACGGCTGCACTTGAAATTACGCTCGGTCAATGTGTCATTGAGTTTGCTCAGGAGACATGGTTTGCCTTAACCGGAGCGGGGTGTGACGCCACTCTGGATGGCAAAGCCGTCTGGACGGGCTGGAGACTGCGGGCGAAAGCCGGGCAGCGTTTGACGCTTAAACGACCTCTGCACGGCGTCCGGAGCTATCTTGCGGTCGCGGGCGGCATTGATGTACCGGAGGTCATGGGGTCTTCCAGTACCGATCAGAAAGCGGGTATCGGTGGGCACGAAGGACGTTTGTTGCGCGACGGAGATCGTCTTGCGATTAAACCTTCAGCCCGCCATTTCTCCACGGCGCTTGGCGTAAAACAGCTGTTGTGGGGAAATCAAATCCGCGCGTTGCCCGGACCGGAATATCAGGAGTTTGATGAGGTTTCTCAGGAGTCTTTCTGGCGTTCACCGTGGAAAATAAGTCCGCAAAGTAACCGCATGGGTTATCGTCTTCAGGGGCAGCCACTGACCCGTACCACCGACCGGGAATTGCTTTCCCACGGTTTATTGCCTGGTGTCATTCAGGTACCGGGTAACGGTCAACCTATCGTACTGATGAACGATGCGCAGACAACGGGCGGATACCCGCGAATTGCCTGCATTATTGAAGCCGATCGCTACCATCTGGCACAAATCCCTCTCGGGCAGCCGATTCATTTTGTGCAATGTTCGCTGGAGGAAGCGCTAAAAGCGCGACAGGATCAGCAGCGTTATCTGGAACAACTGGCGTGGAGGCTTGATGGCAAAGATTGATTTAAACGCCGATCTGGGCGAGGGCGGGAGTGCCGACGCAGAGCTGATGACACTGGTCTCTTCGGTCAATATTGCCTGCGGTTTTCACGCGGGCGATGCGCAAACCATGCTGGTGAGCGTGCGTCGTGCCATTAAAAATGGCGTGGCGATTGGCGCTCACCCGAGCTTCCCTGACCGGGAGAACTTTGGTCGCACCGCGATGAGCCTGCCGCCTGAGACGGTGTACGCTCAGGTGCTCTACCAGATTGGCGCGCTGGAGGCGATGGTTCGCGCCGAGAAGGGCGCGCTGCGCCACGTAAAACCGCACGGCATGCTCTATAACCAGGCGGCAAAAGATCCGGCTCTGGCAGATGCTATTGCCCGTGCGGTAAGAGACTGCAATCCACAGCTTATTCTGGTGGGACTGGCGGGTAGTGAGCTTATTCGTGCCGGGCAGCGGCTGGGGTTAACCACTCGCCAGGAAGTGTTTGCTGACCGGGGTTATCAGCCTGATGGTAGCCTGGTTCCCCGCTCGCAATCGGGAGCGCTTATCACCGACGAAGCGCAGGCGTTAGCGCAGACGCTGGATATGGTGCGTCTGGGACAGGTCACAGCGGTTGATGGCACCTTAGCAAAGGTGCAGGCAGAAACGGTTTGTTTACACGGTGATGGTGAGCATGCGCTGCAGTTTGCGCGCTGTTTGCGTGCAGCATTTGCAGAGCAGGGGATTCTCGTCAGCGCCTGACAAACACGATAAGGACAGAAAAATTGCAAAAGGCCCGGTAAGCGCTAGCGCCACCGGGCTTGTCTTTTAGCGCTTCAGATCAGACTTAAAATCACGCTGCTCGTAGCCGGTATACAGCTGACGAGGACGGGCGATTTTCATGCCTTCGCTGTGCATTTCGTTCCAGTGCGCAATCCAGCCTACGGTACGTGCCATAGCGAAGATTACGGTGAACATGGAAGACGGAATGCCCATCGCTTTCAGAATAATGCCAGAGTAGAAATCGACGTTCGGGTAGAGTTTCTTCTCGATGAAGTACGGGTCGTTCAGCGCGATGTGTTCCAGCTCCATCGCCACTTCCAGCAGATCATCTTTGGTGCCCAGCTCTTTCAGCACTTCGTGGCAGGTCTCACGCATCACGGTGGCGCGTGGGTCGTAGTTTTTGTAAACACGGTGACCAAAGCCCATCAGGCGGAAGGAGTCATTCTTGTCTTTCGCGCGACGCACGAATTCAGGAATGTGTTCAACAGAGCTGATTTCTTCCAGCATCTTCAGTGCCGCTTCGTTCGCGCCGCCGTGTGCCGGTCCCCACAGGGAGGCAATGCCCGCAGCGATACAGGCGAACGGATTCGCGCCTGAAGAGCCTGCGGTACGTACGGTGGAGGTAGAGGCGTTCTGTTCGTGGTCAGCGTGCAGGATCAGAATACGGTCCATTGCGCGTTCCAGAACCGGGTTCACTTCGTACTCTTCGCACGGCGTGGAGAACATCATGCGCAGGAAGTTGCCGGCATAGGAGAGGTCGTTACGTGGATACACAAACGGCTGACCGATGGAGTATTTGTAGCACATCGCTGCCATGGTTGGCATTTTGGACAGCAGACGGAACGCCGCGATATCACGGTGGCGTGGGTTATTCACGTCCAGAGAATCGTGGTAAAACGCCGCCAGCGCACCGGTAATCCCGCACATCACCGCCATCGGGTGAGAGTCACGACGGAAAGCATGGAACAGACGAGTAATCTGCTCATGGATCATGGTGTGACGGGTCACGGTGGTTTTGAATTCATCGTATTGTGCCTGCGTCGGTTTTTCGCCGTTGAGCAGGATGTAGCACACTTCCAGGTAGTTGGATTCAGTGGCTAATTGATCGATGGGGAAGCCGCGATGGAGCAGGATACCTTCGTCACCGTCAATGTAGGTGATTTTGGATTCGCAAGATGCGGTAGAGGTGAATCCAGGGTCAAAGGTGAAAACTCCTTTAGAACCCAGCGTACGGATATCAATAACATCCTGACCGAGCGTGCCTTTTAGCACATCCAGTTCAATAGCAGTGTCACCATTTAGGGTGAGCGTTGCCTTCGTATCAGCCATTTACGGTCTCCTTAGCGCCTTATGCTTAAGACTGCGCTTTACCGGATTTGCTTTCAGCTGTTAATCACCGTTACCAGATTGTTATTTGGCTTACCGCTCAGCTCACGAGGACAAACCAGGGTACAGAGCTATGGCGCCTTGCAGGTAAACGAATGAAATATCAGTGAAACAACAGCAAATCAGCGTTTTTGCAGTCCGAATTATTCAAACCTGTATATCACTAATAACTGTCCTGATAACTTCGGTCAATACCATCACACTGTTACATAACTATTTGTCAGGTGAAAGAGAGACCTCATAACTTTTGCGCATTATATGCCTTTTCTGCTGACGTTTGTAACAATATTGTTTAACATTTGTCAAATCAGATGATTAAAATTTAAAAAGATGTTGTTATCGTGACCCTGATCACTGTTCCAGAGAAAACCCGACAAACTGTATGTAGGTTAATTGTAATGATTTTGTGAACGGCCTATACTGCCGCCAGGTCTCCGGAACACCCTGCAATCCCGAGCCACCCAGCGTTGTAACGTGTCGTTTAAGCATCTGGAAGCAATGTTTTGCATGACGCGCAGTTATAGAAAAGGAACGCTGCTTGACCCGCATCGCAGTCCGGAGGAAGGAAACAATAAGAACAGCATGTGGGCGTTATTCATGATAAGAAATGTGAAAAAACAAAGACCTGTCAATCTGGATCTCAAAACGATCCGGTTCCCTGTAACAGCAATAGCGTCCATTTTGCACCGTGTTTCTGGTGTGATTACGTTTGTGGCGGTCGGTATTCTGCTGTGGCTACTGGGCACCAGCCTCTCTTCCCCTGAAGGATTCCTCCAGGCCTCTGCCATCATGAACAGTTTCTTCGTGAAATTTATCATGTGGGGCATTCTGACCGCGCTGGCGTACCACGTTGTGGTGGGTGTTCGCCATATGCTGATGGACTTTGGCTATCTGGAAGAAACGTTCGAAGCCGGGAAACGCTCCGCTAACATTTCATTTGTGATTACAGTCGTGCTTTCACTTCTCGCAGGAGTTCTCGTATGGTAAGCAACGCCTCCGCATTAGGACGCAACGGCGTACATGACTTCATTCTGGTCCGTGCTACCGCCATCGTTCTCACCCTTTACATCATCTATATGATCGGTTTCTTCGCGACCAGCGGCACGCTGACGTGGGAAATCTGGAGTGGGTTCTTCGGATCTGCCTTCACCAAAGTGTTCACCCTGCTGGCGCTGTTCTCCATCCTTATTCATGCCTGGATTGGCATGTGGCAGGTGTTGACCGATTACGTTAAACCACTGGCTATTCGCCTTCCTCTGCAGCTGGCAATCGTCGTTGCTCTGGTGGTTTACGTTATTTATGGATTCGTTGTGGTGTGGGGTGTGTAATGAAACTGCCAGTCAGAGAATTTGATGCTGTCGTGATTGGTGCGGGTGGCGCAGGTATGCGTGCCGCACTGCAAATTTCCCAGAGCGGCCAGACCTGTGCGCTGCTCTCAAAAGTATTCCCAACCCGTTCCCACACTGTGTCTGCACAGGGCGGTATCACCGTTGCGCTGGGTAATTCCCATGAAGATAACTGGGAATGGCACATGTACGACACGGTCAAAGGTTCCGACTACATCGGCGACCAGGATGCCATCGAATATATGTGTAAGACTGGCCCGGAAGCGATTCTGGAGCTGGACCATATGGGTCTGCCGTTCTCCCGTCTGGAAAATGGCACCATCTATCAGCGTCCGTTTGGCGGCCAGTCGAAAAACTTCGGCGGCGAGCAGGCGGCACGTACTGCGGCGGCGGCTGACCGTACCGGCCATGCGCTGCTGCACACCCTGTACCAGCAGAACCTGAAAAACCACACCACCATCTTCTCCGAGTGGTACGCGCTGGATCTGGTGAAAAACGCCGATGGCGCAATTGTGGGTTGTACCGCGCTGTGCATCGAAACCGGTGAAGTGGTCTACTTCAAAGCACGTGCAACCGTGCTGGCAACCGGCGGTGCAGGCCGTATCTATCAGTCCACCACTAACGCCCACATCAACACCGGTGACGGCGTCGGTATGGCTATCCGCGCGGGCGTGCCGGTGCAGGATATGGAAATGTGGCAGTTCCACCCAACCGGTATCGCCGGTGCGGGCGTTCTGGTAACAGAAGGCTGCCGTGGTGAAGGTGGTTATCTGCTGAACAAACACGGCGAGCGCTTCATGGAACGTTATGCCCCGAATGCGAAAGACCTGGCGGGTCGTGACGTGGTGGCGCGCTCCATCATGATCGAAATCCGTGAAGGCCGCGGCTGTGACGGCCCATGGGGTCCACACGCCAAGCTGAAACTCGACCATCTGGGTAAAGAAGTACTGGAGTCCCGTCTGCCAGGCATCCTGGAACTGTCCCGTACCTTCGCTCACGTTGACCCTGTAAAAGAGCCAATTCCGGTAATCCCAACCTGCCACTATATGATGGGCGGTATTCCGACCAAAGTGACCGGTCAGGCGCTGACCGTGAACGAGCAGGGCGAAGACGTGGTCATCCCTGGCCTGTTCGCGGTAGGCGAAATCGCCTGCGTATCCGTACACGGTGCCAACCGTCTGGGCGGCAACTCCCTGCTGGACCTGGTGGTGTTTGGTCGTGCGGTGGGTCTGCATCTGCAGGAATCCATTGCCGAGCAGGGCGCGCTGCGTGACGCGACCGATGACGAAATTGATGCCTCTCTTGAGCGCCTCAACCGCTGGAACGGCAACCGTAACGGCGAAGATCCGGTGGAAATCCGTAAAGCGCTTCAGGAATGTATGCAGCACAACTTCTCGGTATTCCGTGAAGGTGACGCGATGGCCAAAGGTCTTGAGCAGCTGAAAGCGATCCGCGAGCGTCTGAAAAATGCCCGTCTGGACGACACTTCCAGCGAGTTCAACACCCAGCGCGTTGAGTGCCTGGAGCTGGATAACCTGATGGAAACTGCATTTGCCACCGCAATGTCGGCAAACTTCCGTACCGAAAGCCGTGGCGCGCATAGCCGCTTCGACTTCCCGGAGCGTGACGATGAAAACTGGCTGTGCCATTCCCTGTATCTGCCAGAGTCGGAAACCATGACGCGCCGTCAGGTGAACATGGAACCGAAACTGCGTCCGGCGTTCCCGCCGAAGATTCGTACTTACTAATGCGGAGACAGGATAATGAAACTCGAATTCTCAGTTTATCGTTATAACCCGGATGTAGACGATGCTCCGCGTATGCAGGATTACACCCTGGAAGCGGAAGAAGGTCGTGACATGATGCTGCTGGATGCCTTAATCCAGCTGAAAGAAAAAGATCCGACGCTGTCGTTTCGTCGTTCCTGCCGTGAAGGGGTGTGTGGCTCTGACGGCGTGAACATGAACGGCAAAAATGGTCTGGCCTGCATTACGCCAATTTCCGCGCTGCAGCGCCCGGGTCAAAAAATTGTTATCCGTCCTCTGCCAGGCCTGCCGGTTGTGCGTGATTTGGTGGTGGACATGGGGCAATTCTATGCACAATATGAGAAGATTAAGCCTTACTTGTTGAATAATGGGCAAAATCCACCCGCTCGCGAGCACTTACAGTCTCCTGAGCAGCGTGAAAAACTCGATGGGCTGTACGAGTGTATTCTCTGTGCATGTTGTTCGACGTCCTGCCCATCGTTCTGGTGGAACCCGGACAAGTTTATCGGCCCGGCCGGTCTGCTGGCTGCCTATCGCTTCCTGATCGATAGCCGCGACACCGAAACCGATAGTCGTCTGGAAGGACTGAGTGACGCTTTCAGCGTATTCCGCTGCCATAGCATCATGAACTGCGTCAGTGTGTGTCCGAAGGGGCTGAACCCGACGCGCGCCATCGGCCATATTAAGTCGATGTTGTTGCAGCGCAGTGCATAAGTAGTGAGAGGGGAGCGCTGTTCCCCTCACCCTGACCCTCTCCCTGTGGGAGAGGGGACAGATTGCAGAAACCTTTAAAAACTGCCCTGTACTACCCTGAAGTCCAGACAGTTTCTAAAGGTTCCTTCGCGGGCCAAATGAAAAGAGCTCGCAGGTGAACCCCGGCACGTACACGTGGTGTGCGTGGTAGTTTCTACGGCGAAAGTAAGCATAAAAATGCTTAAGGGATCACGATGCAGAACGGCGCAATGAAAGCCTGGCTGGACTCTTCTTACCTCTCTGGTGCCAACCAGAGCTGGATAGAACAGCTCTATGAAGACTTCTTAACCGATCCTGACTCAGTGGACGCAAACTGGCGTTCCATGTTCCAGCAGTTACCTGGCACGGGAGTCAAACCGGATCAATTCCATTCCAAAACACGTGATTATTTCCGTCGTCTGGCGAAGGATGCCTCACGTTACTCTTCTGCGATTTCCGACCCTGACACCAATGCGAAGCAGGTTAAAGTCCTGCAACTTATCAACGCTTATCGCTTCCGTGGTCACCAGCATGCGAATCTCGATCCGCTGGGACTGTGGCAGCAAGACCGTGTGGCCGATCTCGATCCGGCGTATCACGATCTGACCGAGGCCGATTTCCAGGAAAGCTTTAACGTAGGTTCCTTTGCCATCGGCAAAGACACGATGAAGCTGGGCGATCTGATTGACGCGCTCAAGCAAACCTACTGCGGCTCCATCGGCGCGGAATACATGCACATTACCTCTACCGAAGAGAAACGCTGGATCCAGCAGCGTATCGAATCCGTAGCGGGCCACGCGACCTTCTCGGCTGACGAGAAAAAACGCTTCCTTAACGAACTGACCGCTGCCGAGGGTCTTGAGCGCTATCTGGGCGCGAAATTCCCGGGCGCAAAACGCTTCTCGCTGGAAGGCGGTGATGCGCTGGTGCCGATGCTGAAAGAGCTGATTCGTCACGCAGGTAAGAGCGGCACCCGTGAAGTGGTACTGGGTATGGCGCACCGTGGCCGTCTGAACGTACTGGTCAACGTGCTGGGTAAAAAACCGCAGGACCTGTTCGACGAATTCGCGGGCAAACATAAAGAACATCTCGGCACTGGCGACGTGAAGTACCACATGGGCTTCTCGTCTGATATCGAAACCGAAGGCGGTCTGGTTCACCTGGCGCTGGCGTTTAACCCGTCACACCTTGAAATCGTTAGCCCGGTGGTTATCGGTTCCGTGCGTGCGCGTCTGGATCGTCTGGACGAGCCTAGCAGCAATAAAGTACTGCCAATCACCATCCACGGTGATGCGGCGGTAACAGGGCAGGGCGTGGTTCAGGAAACCCTGAACATGTCGAAAGCGCGTGGTTACGAAGTGGGCGGTACCGTTCGCATCGTGATTAACAACCAGGTGGGCTTCACCACCTCTAACCCGCTGGATGCACGTTCTACCCCGTACTGCACCGACATCGGTAAAATGGTACAGGCGCCGATCTTCCACGTTAATGCGGATGACCCGGAAGCCGTTGCTTTTGTTACCCGTCTGGCGCTGGACTTCCGTAACACCTTCAAGCGCGATGTGTTCATTGACCTCTTCTGCTACCGTCGTCACGGCCACAACGAAGCGGATGAGCCAAGTGCAACCCAGCCGCTGATGTACCAGAAAATCAAAAAACACCCGACTCCGCGCAAAATCTATGCTGACAAGCTGGAAAGCGACAAAGTGGCGACGCTGGAAGATGCGACCGAAATGGTCAACCTCTACCGCGACGCGCTGGATGCGGGTGAATGCGTGGTGAAAGAGCTGCGCCCAATGAACATGCACTCCTTTACCTGGTCGCCGTACCTCAACCACGAGTGGGATGAGAGCTACCCGAACAAGGTCGAAATGAAGCGCCTGCAGGAGCTGGCTAAACGCATCAGCACCGTACCAGACGCTATCGAGATGCAGTCTCGCGTGCAGAAAATCTACGCTGACCGTCAGTCCATGGCGGCAGGCGAGAAGCTGTTCGACTGGGGCGGCGCGGAAACCCTGGCTTACGCAACCCTGGTTGACGAAGGTATTCCTGTTCGTCTGTCTGGTGAAGATGCGGGCCGTGGAACCTTCTTCCACCGTCACGCGGTTGTTCACAACCAGTCCAACGGTTCAACCTACACCCCGTTGCAGCACGTGCACAACGGTCAGGGCCAGTTCAAGGTCTGGGACTCCGTGCTGTCTGAAGAAGCGGTGCTGGCATTCGAATACGGTTACGCCACCGCAGAACCTCGCACCCTGACCATCTGGGAAGCGCAGTTCGGTGACTTCGCCAACGGTGCGCAGGTTGTTATCGACCAGTTCATCTCTTCTGGTGAGCAGAAATGGGGCCGTATGTGTGGCCTGGTGATGCTGCTGCCGCACGGTTATGAAGGCCAGGGCCCGGAGCACTCCTCCGCGCGTCTGGAGCGTTATCTGCAGCTCTGCGCTGAGCAGAACATGCAGGTCTGCGTACCGTCCACCCCGGCTCAGGTTTACCACATGCTGCGTCGTCAGGCGCTGCGCGGTATGCGCCGTCCGCTGGTGGTGATGTCGCCGAAATCGCTGCTGCGTCATCCGCTGGCCGTGTCCAGCCTGGACGAACTGGCGAATGGCACCTTCCTGCCAGCCATCGGTGAGATTGATGAACTGGATCCGCAGGCTGTGAAGCGTGTGGTGATGTGTTCTGGTAAGGTTTATTACGACCTGCTGGAACAGCGCCGTAAGAACGATCAGAAAGATGTCGCCATCGTGCGTATCGAACAGCTTTATCCGTTCCCGCACCAGGCGGTGCAGGAAGCGCTGAAACCGTACGCTCACGTTCATGATTTTGTCTGGTGCCAGGAAGAGCCGCTCAACCAGGGCGCATGGTACTGCAGCCAGCATCATTTCCGTGAAGTGATTCCATTTGGGTCAGCCCTGCGCTATGCAGGTCGCCCGGCCTCCGCCTCACCGGCGGTAGGGTATATGTCCGTTCACCAGAAGCAGCAACAAGATCTGGTCAATGACGCGCTGAACGTCGATTAATTAAAGGATACATAATGAGTAGCGTAGATATTCTTGTTCCCGACCTGCCTGAATCTGTAGCAGATGCGACCGTCGCTACCTGGCACAAAAAACCAGGCGATGCCGTTAAGCGCGATGAAGTGCTGGTAGAAATCGAAACTGACAAAGTGGTACTGGAAGTACCGGCTTCGGCGGATGGTGTTCTGGATGCTGTGCTGGAAGATGAAGGCACAACCGTAACCTCTCGTCAGATCCTGGGTCGCCTGCGCGAAGGCAACAGCGCGGGCAAAGAGTCCAGCGCGAAATCTGAAGAGAAAGCCTCTACGCCGGCTCAACGCCAGCAGGCTTCTCTGGAAGAGCAGACCAACGACGCACTCAGCCCGGCGATCCGTCGCCTGCTGGCTGAGCACAACCTGGACGCGGCTGCTATTAAAGGCACCGGTGTGGGTGGTCGTCTGACCCGTGAAGATATTGAGAAGCACCTGGCGAAAGCGCCTGCGAAAGCAGAAGCGAAAGCCCCTGCGGCGGCACCAGCAGCACAGCCTGCTCTGGGTGCCCGTAGCGAAAAACGTGTGCCAATGACTCGCCTGCGTAAGCGTGTGGCTGAGCGTCTGCTGGAAGCGAAAAACTCCACCGCGATGCTGACCACCTTCAACGAAGTGAACATGAAGCCAATCATGGACCTGCGTAAGCAGTACGGTGACGCGTTTGAAAAACGTCACGGTATCCGTCTGGGCTTTATGTCCTTCTACGTCAAAGCGGTGGTTGAAGCGCTGAAACGCTACCCGGAAGTGAACGCGTCCATCGACGGTGATGACGTGGTTTACCACAACTACTTCGACGTCAGCATGGCGGTTTCTACTCCGCGCGGGCTGGTGACCCCGGTTCTGCGTGATGTGGATACCCTGGGTATGGCTGATATCGAGAAAAATATCAAAGAGCTGGCTGTGAAAGGCCGCGACGGCAAGCTGACCGTAGATGACCTGACCGGCGGTAACTTCACCATTACCAACGGCGGCGTATTCGGTTCGCTGATGTCTACCCCAATCATTAACCCGCCGCAGAGCGCGATCCTGGGTATGCATGCCATCAAAGATCGTCCTATGGCGGTAGACGGTAAAGTTGAGATCCTGCCGATGATGTACCTGGCACTGTCTTACGATCACCGTCTGATCGATGGCCGCGAGTCCGTGGGCTTCCTGGTGGCGATTAAAGAGCTGCTGGAAGATCCAACGCGTCTGCTGCTCGACGTCTAGTTTGCAGTCTTGCCCGGCGGCATATAGCTGCCGGGCCTATAAAAGCACGACCTAACGATTACCTGAAGGATGGATAGAACACATGAACTTACATGAATATCAGGCCAAACAGCTGTTTGCCCGGTATGGCTTACCGGCTCCGGTGGGTTATGCCTGTACTACCCCGCGTGAAGCAGAAGAAGCCGCATCTAAAATCGGTTCCGGCCCTTGGGTAGTTAAGTGTCAGGTTCACGCTGGTGGCCGTGGTAAAGCGGGCGGTGTGAAGGTTGTTAAGAGCAAAGAAGAGATTCGTGCGTTTGCTGAACATTGGCTCGGCAAGCGTCTGGTGACCTACCAGACAGATGCGAACGGCCAGCCGGTTAACCAGATCCTGGTAGAAGCCGCGACCGACATCGCGAAAGAACTGTACCTGGGTGCGGTTGTTGACCGTAGTTCCCGTCGCGTGGTGTTCATGGCGTCTACCGAAGGCGGCGTGGAAATCGAAAAAGTGGCAGAAGAAACCCCTCATCTGATCCACAAAGTGGCTATCGATCCGCTGGCAGGCCCAATGCCTTACCAGGGTCGTGAGCTGGCGTTCAAACTGGGTCTGGAAGGTAAACTGGTTCAACAGTTCACCAAGATCTTCATGGGTCTGGCGACCATCTTCCTGGAGCGCGACCTGGCGCTGATCGAGATCAACCCGCTGGTGATCACCACTCAGGGCGATCTGATCTGTCTCGACGGTAAACTGGGCGCTGACGGCAACGCACTGTTCCGCCAGCCGGATCTACGCGAAATGCGTGACCAGTCTCAGGAAGACCCGCGTGAAGCGCAGGCTGCACAGTGGGAACTGAACTACGTGGCACTGGATGGCAACATCGGCTGCATGGTTAACGGTGCGGGCCTGGCAATGGGCACCATGGACATCGTTAAACTGCACGGCGGTGAGCCAGCAAACTTCCTCGACGTAGGCGGTGGCGCAACCAAAGAGCGCGTAACCGAAGCGTTCAAAATCATCCTGTCTGACGACAACGTGAAGGCCGTTCTGGTTAACATCTTCGGCGGTATCGTACGTTGTGACCTGATCGCCGACGGTATCATCGGTGCAGTGGAAGAAGTGGGTGTTAACGTTCCGGTGGTTGTGCGTCTGGAAGGTAACAACGCTGAACTCGGCGCGAAAAAACTGGCTGACAGCGGCCTGAATATTATTGCAGCGAAAAGTCTGACGGATGCAGCTCAGCAGGTTGTTGCCGCAGTGGAGGGGAAATAATGTCCGTTTTAATTAATAAAGATACCAAGGTTATCTGCCAGGGCTTCACCGGTAGCCAGGGGACTTTCCACTCCGAGCAGGCGATTGCCTACGGTACGCAGATGGTTGGCGGCGTAACGCCAGGTAAAGGTGGCACCACGCATCTGGGTCTGCCAGTCTTCAACACCGTGCGCGAAGCGGTAGAAGCGACGGGCGCAACCGCGACCGTTATCTACGTTCCGGCACCGTTCTGCAAAGACTCCATCCTGGAAGCAATCGACGCAGGCATCAAACTGATTATCACCATCACCGAAGGTATCCCGACGCTGGATATGCTGACCGTGAAGGTGAAGCTGGATGAAGCTGGCGTGCGTATGATCGGCCCGAACTGTCCAGGCGTTATCACTCCAGGCGAATGCAAAATCGGCATCATGCCAGGTCACATTCACAAGCCGGGCAAAGTGGGCATCGTTTCCCGTTCCGGTACGCTGACCTATGAAGCGGTCAAACAGACCACCGATTACGGCTTCGGCCAGTCCACCTGTGTAGGCATCGGCGGTGACCCGATCCCGGGCTCTAACTTCATCGACATCCTGAAGCTGTTCCAGGAAGATCCACAGACCGAAGCGATCGTGATGATCGGTGAGATCGGTGGTAGCGCTGAAGAAGAAGCGGCTGCTTACATCAAAGAACACGTAACCAAGCCGGTTGTCGGTTATATCGCGGGTGTGACTGCACCGAAAGGTAAGCGTATGGGTCACGCAGGCGCGATTATCGCGGGCGGTAAAGGTACGGCTGATGAGAAATTCGCAGCGCTGGAAGCCGCAGGCGTGAAAACCGTTCGCAGCCTGGCGGATATCGGCGAAGCACTGAAATCCATCATTAAGTAAGTCCTCTCTGCTCCCCGAAAGGGGGGCGTTGAAGCATAAAAATGTCCGTTTCGACATGGTTGGCCGCTGTAAAGCGGCCTTTTTTATTGTTTGCGTTTAGCGACCAGAGTGAATTTGTAGTCGTCGGTGTTAAACACGTTGCGGCTAAATTCAAATACACGGCCATCTTTCAGAAACCCGCGGGACACTTTTTCCAGTATCGGTTTTGCCGGATCAAGCGCCAGTGCGGCGATGGCTTCTTGCGAAGGCATGATCGGCACCAGCTCCTGCTCACTGCGGTCGATAACCATCTTTTTAATCTGTTCGATGTAATGATATTTGGAGTTTTCCATCACGGCCCAGGTGAGGTCGTCGAACATTGCCAGCGGCATCCACGTCTCTTCCAGATTCACAGGTTTTTGCTTAATAAAACGCACGCGTTTGATATGCCAGACGTTGTCATCAGGGCGAATGTTCAGCTTTTCCGCGAGTTTCTCATCTGCTTTGATCACTTCGAATGTTTTTACGTCGCTATGGGTATCAACATTTCGATCCGCCAGTTTTTCGTAAAAGCCGGTGAGTTGATAAATGTCGTAATTAACGCGCTCCTCTTTGACATAGGAGCCACTGCCCTGAATGCTCTCAATAATGTGCTCTTCGGTGAGCAGTTTCAGTGCCTGTCTCACCGTTACCCGACTCACGCTAAAGGCGTCCTGCAGACTGGATTCCGTCGGTAATGCATCACCAGGTTTTAACTCACCGGCGTTGATTTGCTCGCGAAGTGCATCGGCTATCTGCCGGTACATCGGTTTGTTGCCCATATCATCTGCCTTTCTAATACCTTTTAACAGAATTATGCCTTCAGACTAAAATTTGTAAATAATACAAATTAAATACAAATTGTGTTTTAGGTGAAAGTGATCACATAAATGTATTGTTTTGTCTGCCACACTCGATCCCGAACAATAACCATTGAGTGTGAGGATCTTTATGGACCTGACGACCCTGACCCATCCCAGCGCAGTCTGCGTGCAGGCGCGGTATACCAGTCGCGATGAGGCAATACGCCAGCTCACCCAGCGGCTGGTGGCACTGGGCAAAATTGCAGATGGCGAGACATTTTTGGCTGATGTCTTTCACCGGGAATCGCTTGGCCCTACCGCGCTGGGAGAAGGCCTGGCGGTACCGCATGGCAAATCTGGCGCAGTGAAAGACGCCGCTTTTGCGGTGGCAACATTACGGGAGCCGCTGGCCTGGGAAGGAGTCGATGGCCCGGAAAACGTCGAGCTGATTGTCCTGCTCGCCATTCCCCCGGCTGAGGCGGGCTCAACGCATATTCAGGTGTTAACGGAGCTGACGTCTCGCCTGGCGGATGATGCCCTCCGGGCGCGGGTGATGGCGGCAACCACGGCAGAAGCGCTGCTTGCCGCGTTAAATGATGCGCCACGGGATGAAGACGTTATCGCGTCAGAAGATGCGCCCACTGTCGTCTGTGTGACGGCGTGTCCGGCCGGGATTGCGCATACCTACATGGCTGCTGAGTACCTTGAAAAAGCCGGGCGCAAACTCGGCGTGAACGTGGTGGTTGAAAAACAGGGGGCGAACGGCATTGAAGGACGCCTTACCCCTGAGCAACTGCAGGAAGCTCGCGCCTGTATTTTTGCGGCAGAGGTGGCTATCAAGGAAAGTGAGCGTTTTCAGGGGATTCCCTCGCTATCAGTGCCTGTCGCGGAACCGCTGCGACATGCTGAGGCGTTGATTGAGCGCGCGCTCGCATTACAGCCCTCACTGGTGGCGCGCCCTGTGCAAACAGAAAATGAGGCGAGAAAAAGCGTTAAAACGGAACTCAAGCAGGCGCTTCTCAGTGGGATCTCCTTTGCGGTGCCGCTTATTGTCGCCGGAGGCACGGTGCTGGCCGTCGCAGTGTTACTGGCGCAGATTTTTGGATTGCAGCATCTGTTCGATCAGGAAAATTCGTGGCTGTGGATGTACCGCAAACTCGGTGGCGGCATGCTCGGCATTTTGATGGTGCCTGTGCTGGCAGCCTACACAGCGTACTCGCTTGCGGACAAACCCGCGCTGGCTCCAGGCTTCGCTGCCGGTTTTGCTGCCAACATGATCGGCTCAGGTTTTTTGGGGGCGATCGCAGGTGGTTTGATTGCGGGTTATCTGATGCGTTGGGTGAAAAACCATATCCGTCTCAATAATCGCTACAACGGTTTCTTAACCTATTACCTCTACCCGGTTCTCGGTGTGCTGGGCGCGGGCAGTCTAATGCTGTTTGTGATTGGCGAGCCGGTAGCATGGCTGAACAACTCTCTGACGGCCTGGCTTAACGGTCTATCCGGCGCCAATGCGCTATTACTCGGTACGCTCCTCGGTTTTATGTGTCCGTTCGATCTGGGCGGGCCTGTCAATAAAGCAGCGTACGCATTCTGTCTGGGGGCAATGGCCAACGGTGTATATGGCCCTTACGCCATTTTTGCCTCTGTCAAAATGGTATCTGCCTTTACCGTCACAGCGTCAACGATGCTGGCCCCGCACCTCTTCAAACAGTTTGAAATCGAAACCGGTAAATCAACGTGGCTTCTCGGGCTGGCGGGCATCACAGAAGGGGCGATCCCAATGGCGATTGAAGATCCTGTCCGGGTTATTGGTTCGTTTGTGCTTGGATCGATGGCAACGGGCGCAATAGTGGGTGCGATGGGGATCGGGTTGTCTACGCCAGGAGCGGGTATTTTCTCCCTCTTTTTACTCCATGACGCGGGGCTGGGCGGTGTGGTCGCTGCGGCAGGCTGGTTCTCTGCGGCATTGGCAGGAACCACCCTCTCTACGCTCGTTTTGCTGTTCTGGCGACGTCAGGCCGTCAGAAAGGGCAAATACATGACAGAAGACGTTACGCCTTAAAACTCACGAACAGGAAACGAAGATGAAAGCTGTATCTCGCGTTCATATTACGCCGCATATGCACTGGGACCGTGAGTGGTACTTCACCACCGAGGAGTCGCGTATTCTTCTGGTCAATAATATGGAAGAGATCCTGACCCGCCTCGAGCAGGATGACGAATATAAATATTATGTCCTTGATGGGCAGACGGCGGTACTGGAGGATTACTTCGCCGTGGTGCCTG
This sequence comes from Enterobacter sp. P82, assembly GCF_037053385.1. Classification (NCBI taxonomy): domain Bacteria; kingdom Pseudomonadati; phylum Pseudomonadota; class Gammaproteobacteria; order Enterobacterales; family Enterobacteriaceae; genus Enterobacter; species Enterobacter sp. P82. The sequence goes on along the minus strand of NZ_JBALHX010000001.1, from coordinate 2,235,015 downwards.
AAAACCGGCCACGGGTGAAGGCGCTGGTCGAGCGTGGAAAGCTGATTATCGGTCCGTGGTATACCCAGACCGATACCACGATTGTCAGTGGTGAGTCGATTGTCCGCAACCTTATGTACGGCATGCGTGACTGCATGGCGTTAGGTGAACCGATGAAAATTGGCTATCTGCCGGACTCGTTTGGTATGTCCGGGCAACTTCCGCATATCTACAACGGGTTTGGCATCACCCGTGCCCTGTTCTGGCGTGGGTGTTCTGAACGTCACGGAACCGATAAAACCGAGTTTTTATGGCAGAGTACAGACGGCAGCGAAGTGACGACACAGGTGCTGCCGTTGGGCTACGCGATTGGTAAGTACTTACCGGAGGACGAAGACGGGTTGCGGAAACGACTCGACAGCTATTTTGATGTGCTGGAAAGCGCCTCCGTCACCAAAGAGATTTTGCTGCCTAACGGTCACGACCAGATGCCATTACAGCAGAATATTTTTGCGGTGATGGATAAGCTTCGTGAAATCTATCCGCAGCGTCAATTTGTAATGAGTCGGTTTGAGGACGTCTTTGAATATATTGAGGCACGCCGTGGGGAGTTGGCGACGCTGAAAGGGGAGTTTATTGACGGGAAATACATGCGCGTGCACCGGACAATCGGCTCGACACGCATGGACATCAAAATCGCCCATGCGCGCATTGAGAACAAAATCGTCAATATCCTTGAGCCGCTGGCGACGCTCGCCTGGACGCTGGGCTTCGACTATCACCACGGTTTACTGGAAAAAATGTGGAAAGAGATCCTCAAAAACCACGCTCACGATAGCATCGGCTGCTGTTGCAGTGACAAGGTGCATCGAGAGATTGTCTCCCGGTTCGAACTGGCCGAAGACATGGCCGATAACCTGTCGCGTTTCTATATGCGCAAGATTGTCGACAACATGCCACAAAGTGATACCGATAAGCTGGTCATGTTCAACCTGATGCCCTGGCCGCGTGAAGAGGTGATGAACACTACGATACGTCTGCGCGCCAGCCAGTTCCGCCTGCTTGATGAGAAAGGCAACGAGATCCCATATTTCATCCGTAGTGCACGTGAGCTCGACCCAGGTCTTATTGACCGGCAGATTGTCCATTATGGTAATTACGAACCGTTTATGGAGTTTGATATCCAGTTGAATCAAATCCTGCCGTCGATGGGGTACCGAACGCTGCTTATCGAACCTAACGTAGCAGGGAAGGTGCTCTCTCCGCTGGAAAACACCGAGTCCCTACTTGAAAACGCCATCTGGCAGATTGACTTAAATGACGACGGTACGCTGCGCCTGCGCGACAAAGAAACCGGGCTTATTTATGACCGCGTACTGGAAATCGAAGAGAGCTCTGATGATGGCGATGAATACGACTACTCGCCTTCTCGGGAAGAGTGGAGACTCACTTCAGCAGAGGGCGAGCACGAAGTTGAGGTGGTGCATGAGGGTTGGCGGAGCAGGGCGATAATCCATCATCGGCTCGCCGTTCCGGCAAATCTGGCCGAGCGTTCGGCGCGTCAGCGAAAGGGGTCTCTTGACGTAGCGTTTGAAGTCACTCTCACGCACAACAGCAGGCGCATTGATGTTGACGTGCGTCTGGATAATCAGGCAGATGATCACCGTGTACGGGTGCTCATCCCTACGCCATTTACCACGCAAGAGGTGCTGTCTGATACGCAGTTTGGTTCCATCACCCGCCCGGTACAGGACCCGGCGATGGAAAACTGGCAGGAAGAGGGCTGGAAAGAAGCGCCGGTGCCCGTCTGGAATCTACTGAACTACGCCGTTCTTCGGGAAAGGCGAAACGGACTTGCGCTGTTCACTGAGGGTCTGCGCGAATTTGAGGTGGTGGGCGAGAACAAAAAAGCCTTTGCCTTGACCCTAGTGCGCGGCGTGGGATTACTCGGCAAGGAGGAGCTGTTGTTGCGGCCAGGCAGACCGTCGGGGATCAAACTGCCCGTTCCTGACTCTCAGGTGCGCGGCCGGTTAACCTGTCGTTTTAGCCTGTTCAGTTTCAGTGGAACGCCGGAAAACGCGGGTGTCGCGCAGCAGGCCAAATCGTGGTTAACGCCCGTGCAGTGCTATAACAAAATTCCCTGGGATGCGATGAAACTGAATCGCTCGTCGTTTACCACGCCGGAAAGTTACAGTCTGTTAGCTCTTTCGCCCACGGGATGCGTGCTCAGTGCCCTCAAGAAGGCGGAAGATCGTGACGAGCTTATTCTTCGCTTGTTCAATCCTTCGGCGTTCAGCGCATGTGACACGACGTTATCAGTGAACCCGACGGTGAAACGGTGCTGCGAGACGGATATGAATGAACGGATAACGGGCAGGGAAGAGGTGCAGGGCATTGTGGGGGCGTTTAGACCTGGAGAGTCACGCACTTTTAGCCTCCTTATTGACCGGTAGTCGGTGATGCCCGTAAAAGGCTACAGGGAGTGTGGCCTTTTAAACTAAATAGTCACGGAGTGGTGTTAACTTATGGGGTAATAAAGGTGAATTAAATGTAATTTTGCGGTTTTGCGGAAGAAAAATGGAAAAATAATTAGGGAAGACTATTCTTTATTGTTTACCTCTATGTGAAATGGCATTGTTCTGCTGCGTTAATTAAAATCACTTCTGTTCATATTTTTTCCCGTCTTCGATAACCAATTACACTTTCGAACGCACATGTCATTAACAAGAATTTTACCATTCTTACCATGATTAAACATGGTTAACATTGAAGTTTGTTTTTGATTTAAATCAAAGTTTAATCCTTGGAAAAAGGTACTGAAAAGCGCTAAATTGTCCCCGATCAAAATGGCCGAAAAGTGGTAATTTTGCTATAAATTGATCACCGTCGAAAAACGTAAATGTGATTCAATAAAAACCTGTTTATTGTAAGGGTTTTGCAGCGTATTATATTTGCGGGATCAATTTGAGTTTTTTATTAACGTATTTGTAACCTGACGTCATCGTTTTTATCCTCCCTCAGGGTAATAACGACGACAGGGATGCGAATAATTTGTATTGGGGCATGCGTGTGGATCTCTCTCTGACGGGGTTCACTCTCGGAGTCTTCATGCGATGAGCAAGGAGTCATGATGTTAGATATAGTCGAACTGTCGCGCTTACAGTTTGCCTTGACCGCGATGTACCACTTCCTGTTTGTGCCGCTGACGCTCGGTATGGCGTTCCTGCTGGCCATCATGGAAACGGTATACGTTCTCTCCGGCAAACAGATTTATAAAGATATGACCAAGTTCTGGGGCAAGTTGTTTGGTATCAACTTCGCTCTGGGTGTGGCTACCGGTCTGACCATGGAGTTCCAGTTCGGGACTAACTGGTCTTACTATTCCCACTATGTAGGGGATATCTTCGGTGCGCCGCTGGCCATTGAAGGTTTGATGGCCTTCTTCCTCGAATCCACCTTTGTAGGTCTGTTCTTCTTCGGTTGGGACCGTCTGGGTAAAGTCCAGCATATGGCAGTGACCTGGCTGGTGGCATTAGGTTCGAACCTGTCCGCGCTGTGGATCCTGGTGGCGAACGGCTGGATGCAAAACCCAATCGCGTCTGATTTCAACTTCGAAACTATGCGTATGGAGATGGTCAGCTTTGCCGAGCTGGTACTGAACCCGGTTGCGCAGGTTAAATTCGTTCACACTGTGGCATCTGGCTATGTGTGTGGTGCGATGTTTATCCTGGGTATCAGTTCTTACTACATGCTGCGTGGTCGTGACTTTGCATTTGCTAAGCGTTCTTTCGCCATCGCTGCAAGTTTCGGTATGGCTGCAATCCTCTCTGTTATCGTCCTGGGTGATGAATCCGGTTACGAAATGGGTGACGTGCAGAAAACCAAACTGGCTGCTATCGAAGCTGAATGGGAAACGCAACCGGCCCCTGCTGCCTTTACCCTGTTCGGTATCCCGGATCAGGATGCGCAGCAAAACCACTTCGCCATTCAAATTCCTTACGCGCTGGGTATCATCGCAACCCGTTCTGTTGACAAACAGGTGACGGGGCTGAAAGAGCTGATGGTGCAGCATGAAGGCCGTATCCGTAACGGTATGAAAGCTTACGCGCTGCTGGAACAGTTGCGTGCTGGCTCGACCGATCAGGCCGTCCGTGACCAGTTCAACGACGTGAAGAAAGATCTGGGTTACGGTTTGCTGCTGAAGCGCTATACCCCGAACGTGTCTGATGCGACGGAAGCACAGATCCAGATGGCAACCAAAGACTCCATTCCGCGTGTTGCACCGCTGTACTTCGCATTCCGTATCATGGTGGGCTGCGGCATCATCATGCTGCTGATCATCGCGGCGTCCTTCTGGTCTGTTATCCGCAACCGCATCGGCGAGAAGAAATGGCTGCTGCGTACCGCGCTGTACGGTATTCCACTGCCGTGGATCGCAATTGAGTCCGGTTGGTTTGTTGCAGAGTATGGCCGTCAGCCATGGGCGATTGGTGAGGTGCTGCCAACTGCGGTAGCGAACTCCTCCCTGACAGCAGGCGACCTGATCTTCTCCATGCTGCTGATTTGTGGTCTGTACACCCTGTTCCTGGTGGCTGAACTGTTCCTGATGTTCAAGTTCGCGCGCCTTGGCCCAAGCAGCCTGAAAACCGGTCGCTATCACTACGAGCAGTCCACTGCGACTACTCAGCCGGCACGCTAAGACAGGAGTCATCAAATGATCGATTATGAAGTATTGCGTTTTATCTGGTGGCTGTTGATCGGCGTTCTGCTGATCGGTTTCGCTGTCACGGATGGTTTCGACATGGGGGTGGGGATGCTCACCCGTTTCCTCGGTCGTAATGACACCGAGCGTCGAATCATGATCAACTCCATCGCCCCACACTGGGACGGTAACCAGGTGTGGCTGATCACCGCAGGCGGCGCGCTGTTCGCTGCCTGGCCGATGGTCTACGCGGCTGCGTTCTCCGGTTTCTATGTGGCGATGATTCTGGTGCTGGCATCTTTATTCTTCCGTCCGGTTGGTTTCGACTACCGTTCCAAGATTGAAGACACCCGCTGGCGCAACATGTGGGACTGGGGCATCTTCATTGGTAGCTTCGTTCCACCGCTGGTGATCGGCGTGGCGTTCGGTAACCTGTTGCAGGGCGTACCGTTCCACCTGGACGAATACATGCGTCTTTACTACACCGGTAACTTCTTCCAGCTGCTGAATCCGTTTGGTCTGCTGGCGGGTGTGGTGAGCGTAGCGATGATCATCACTCAGGGTGCAACCTATCTGCAGATGCGTACTGTCGGTGAATTGCACCTGCGTTCTCGCGCGACGGCTCAGGTTGCTGCGCTGGTTACGCTGGTCTGCTTCGCACTGGCGGGTGTGTGGGTAGTGTACGGTATTGATGGTTACGTGGTGACATCTGCCATTAACCATACTGCGCCGTCTAACCCGCTGACCAAAGAAGTGGCGCGTCAGGCCGGTGCATGGCTGGTGAACTTCAACACGACGCCTGAGCTGTGGGCTATCCCGGCTCTGGGCGTGCTGCTGCCGCTGCTGACGGTTCTGACGTCTCGTCTGGAAAAAGGTGCCCTGGCGTTTGTGTTCTCTTCACTGACCCTGGCGTGCATCATCCTGACTGCAGGTATTGCTATGTTCCCATTCGTCATGCCATCCAGCACTATGCTGAATGCTAGCCTGACCATGTGGGATGCGACTTCCAGCCATATGACGCTGAACTTAATGACCTATGTTGCTTGCGTATTCGTGCCGATTGTTCTGGCCTACACCATCTGGTGTTACTGGAAAATGTTCGGACGTATTACTAAAGAACATATCGAAAGCAACACCCACTCTATGTACTAAGTAAGGAGCTGAATATGTGGTATTTCGCATGGATTTTAGGGACGCTTCTTGCCTGTGCTTTTGGTGTCATCACTGCCCTGGCGCTTGAGCACGTTGAAGCGACTAAAGCGGGTGAAGAAAAACACTAATGAACATTATCGCAAGGTTATATGCGGTAATGGATAAGCGCCCGTTACGGGCGCTTTCTTTAGTGATGGCATTACTGCTGGCAGGTTGTATCTTCTGGGACCCTTCGCGCTTTGCAGCGAAAACCAGCGAGCTTGAAATCTGGCACGGTTTCCTCATTATGTGGGCGGTGTGCGCAGGTGTGATTCACGGCGTGGGCTTTCATCCGAAAGCTGTTCACTGGCAGGGCATCTTCTGTCCGCTGATTGCCGATCTCGTTCTGCTTGCTGGATTGATTTTCTTCTTCTTCTGAATAAGAAATGTCCGTTAACGATATGGGCTTACCCGAGCCCATAAAAATTTACTCTCCGTTTACTTTCTCCCATTCCAAACCACCTTTCCCGCGCGTATAGTAGCGAAGTTTAAAAGAGTTAACTTTTATTGCATTACCGGGATGTAAAGTGAATACAACGCTGTTTCGATGGCCGGTTCGTGTCTACTACGAAGATACCGATGCCGGTGGTGTGGTTTACCACGCCAGCTACGTTGCTTTTTATGAACGGGCACGCACAGAGATGCTGCGCCATCATCACTTTAGTCAACAGGTGCTGTTGGCTGAGCGAGTTGCCTTCGTGGTACGCAAGATGACGCTTGAGTATTTTGCGCCTGCCAGACTCGACGATATGCTCGAAGTCCAAACTGAAATTACATCAATGCGCGGGACCTCACTGGTTTTCACGCAGCGGATAGTCAATGCAGAGAACACCGTACTGAACTCAGCTGAGGTACTGATTGTCTGTGTTGATCCAACCATAATGAAGCCTCGTGCGCTTCCTAAGTCTATTGTCGCGGAGTTTAAGCAGTGACTGACATGAATATCCTTGATTTGTTCCTGAAGGCAAGCCTTCTGGTTAAACTTATCATGTTGATTTTGATTGGTTTTTCAATCGCATCCTGGGCCATCATTATCCAGAGAACGCGTATCCTCAATGCCGCTGGCCGTGAAGCTGAAGCGTTTGAAGATAAGTTCTGGTCGGGTATCGAGCTTTCTCGTCTGTACCAGGAAAGCCAGGGACGCCGTGAAAACCTTACAGGCTCCGAGCAAATTTTCTATAGCGGTTTCAAAGAGTTTGCGCGTCTGCATCGTGCAAATAACCATGCGCCGGAAGCGGTTGTAGAAGGTGCCTCGCGTGCGATGCGTATCTCCATGAACCGTGAACTGGAAAACCTTGAAACGCACATTCCTTTCCTGGGGACTGTAGGTTCTATCAGCCCGTATATCGGTCTGTTTGGTACGGTGTGGGGGATCATGCACGCCTTCATCGCACTCGGTGCGGTGAAGCAGGCGACATTGCAGATGGTTGCCCCGGGTATTGCAGAAGCACTGATTGCGACCGCTATCGGTCTGTTTGCGGCAATCCCGGCGGTTATGGCTTACAACCGTCTGAACCAGCGCGTGAACAAACTGGAACTGAACTACGACAACTTTATGGAAGAGTTCACTGCGATTCTGCACCGTCAGGCGTTTACCAGCACCGAGAGTAACAAGGGGTAAACCATGGCCAGATCGCGTGGACGAGGTCGTCGCGAGCTCAAGTCCGAAATCAATATCGTTCCACTGCTGGACGTGCTGTTGGTACTGCTGCTGATCTTCATGGCGACAGCGCCAATCATTACCCAGAGCGTGGAAGTGGATCTGCCAGATGCGACAGAATCACAGGCGGTGAGCACCAATGACGATCCTCCGGTCATCATTGAGGTTTCCGGCGTAGGGCAATACAGCGTGGTGGTAGAAAAAGATCGTATGGATCAGTTACCTCCTGAGCAGGTTATTGCTGAAGCACAGCGTCGCCTGGAGTCAAATCCGAAAACGGTCTTCTTAATCGGTGGCGCAAAAGACGTACCATACGATGAAATTATTAAAGCGCTGAACTTGCTACATAGTGCGGGTGTTAAGTCAGTTGGCTTAATGACTCAACCTATTTGATCATCCGCGTAGTTTTTGGGAACCGATAGTGTCAAAGGCAACCGAACAGAACGACAAGCTTAAGCGAGCGATAATCGTCTCCGCAGTGCTGCACGTTATTCTCTTTGCAGCGCTGATCTGGAGTTCGTTCGACGAGCATATTGATGCATCAGCCGGCGGCGGTGGAGGCTCTTCCATTGACGCCGTGATGGTGGATCCCGGTGCGGTAGTACAGAACTATAATCGCCAACAACAGCAGAAGGCGAGTGCCAAACGGGCTGAAGAGCAGCGTGAAAAACAGGCGCAACAGCAAGCGGAAGAACTGCGTGAAAAGCAGGCCGCAGAGCAGGAGCGTTTGAAGCAGCTTGAGAAAGAACGTTTGCAGGCGCAGGAAGCGGCGAAAGAGCAGGCACAGCAGCAGAAACAAGCTGAAGAGGCTGCGAAGAAAGCCCAGGAACAGCAAAAGCAGGCAGAAGAAGCGGCAGCAAAAGCCGCAGCGGACGCCAAAGCGCAGGCTGATGCCCAGGCCAAATTAGCGGCCGAAGCGGCGAAGAAAGCCGCTGCTGATGCTCAGAAGAAAGCTGAAGCGGAAGCCGCGAAGAAAGCCGCCGCTGATGCCCAGAAGAAAGCTGAAGCGGAAGCCGCGAAGAAAGCCGCCGCTGATGCTCAGAAGAAAGCTGAAGCAGAAGCCGCGAAAAAAGCCGCTGCTGATGCTCAGAAGAAAGCTGAAGCCGAAGCCGCTAAGAAAGCTGCTCAGGAAGCAGAGAAAAAAGCTGCTGCTGACGCCGCGAAGAAAGCCGCTGCCGCAGAGAAAGCCGCTGCAGAGAAAGCGGCAGCCGCTGAAAAGGCTGCAGCTGACAAAAAAGCTGCAGCTGAGAAGGCTGCTGCCGATAAGAAAGCCGCGGCTGAAAAAGCGGCTGCGAAAAAGGCTGCTGCTGCGGAGAAAGCCGCTGCCGCTGCGGGCGTTGACGACCTGCTGGGCGATCTCAGTTCTGGTAAGAATGCGCCGAAAACTGGTGGTGGGGCGAAAGGAAACAACGCAGCACCGACGGGAAGTGGTAACACTAAGAGTAACGGCGCGTCAGGGGCTGAAATCAACGGTTATGCCTCGCAGATTAAATCCGCTATTGAAAGCCGATTCTATGATGCGTCGTCTTATGCCGGTAAAACCTGTACGTTGCGTATAAAACTGGCTCCAGACGGCATGCTGTTAGATATTAAGTCTGAAGGTGGCGACCCGGCTTTATGTACTGCGGCCCTGGCGGCAGCGCGTCAGGCGAAGATGCCTAAACCGCCGTCTCAGGCAGTCTATGAAGTCTTCAAAAATGCACCACTGGACTTCAAACCTTAAGTTACATTTTCCCCGTGCAAACGGGGAAAAATAGACCAGGTTTAGTCACAGGGTTCAGGTAGTTTTGTCTATTTGGGTTTGTTAACATTCTGCTAAATTATCGTGGGTAAGGTTACCCGGATAAGGGAGATATGATGAAGCAGGCATTACGTGTAGCATTTGGTTTTTTAATGCTGTGGGCAGCAGTACTGCACGCAGAAGTACGTATCGAGATCACCCAGGGGGTGGACTCGGCACGCCCAATCGGGGTTGTTCCGTTCCAGTGGGCCGGTCCTGGCGCTGCGCCTGAAGATGCTGGTGGCATCGTGGCGGCTGACCTGCGTAACAGCGGTAAATTCAACCCGTTAGACCGTTCTCGTCTGCCTCAGCAGCCGGGCAGTGCGCAGGAAGTACAGCCTGCAGCATGGTCTGCTCTGGGAATTGATGCCGTGGTTGTGGGTCAGGTTACGCCTAACCCGGACGGCTCTTACAACGTGGCCTGGCAACTGGTTGATACCGGTGGTGCGCCGGGTACCGTTCTGGCACAGAACTCCTACAAGGTCACTAAGCAGTACCTGCGCTACGCGGCTCACGCTGCCAGCGATGCGGTATTCGAAAAACTGACAGGCATTAAAGGTGCATTCCGTACCCGTATTGCCTATGTGGTTCAGACCAACGGTGGTCAGTTCCCTTACGAACTGCGTGTATCTGACTATGACGGTTACAACCAGTTCCTGGTGAAACGTTCTTCCCAGCCTCTGATGTCTCCAGCATGGTCTCCGGACGGTTCTAAGCTGGCGTATGTAACCTTCGAAAGCGGCCGTTCAGCGCTGGTTATCCAGACGCTGGCAAACGGTGCTGTTCGTCAGGTGGCGTCGTTCCCTCGTCACAACGGTGCACCTTCATTCTCTCCGGATGGGTCAAAACTGGCGTTTGCGCTGTCTAAAACCGGTAGCCTGAACCTGTACGTGATGGACATTGGTTCTGGCCAGATTCGCCAGGTGACTGATGGTCGTAGCAACAATACCGAACCTTCATGGTTCCCGGACAGCCAAAATCTGGCATTTACCTCTGACCAGGCAGGCCGTCCGCAAATCTATAAAGTGAATGTCAACGGCGGTGCTCCGCAGCGTATTTCCTGGGAAGGTACACAGAACCAGAACGCAGACGTGAGCAGCGACGGTAAGTTTATGGTAATGGTGAGCTCCAATGGTGGGCAGCAGCACATTGCCAAACAAGATCTGGTAGCGGGTGGCGTGCAAGTTCTGTCGTCAACGTTCCTGGATGAAACGCCAAGTCTGGCACCTAACGGCACTATGGTAATCTACAGCTCTTCTCAGGGGATGGGATCTGTGCTGAATCTGGTTTCTACAGATGGGCGTTTCAAAGCGCGTATTCCGGCAACTGATGGACAGGTAAAATCACCTGCCTGGTCGCCGTATCTGTAAATAATAATTAATTGATTACTAAAGGAATCATAGAAATGCAACTGAACAAAGTGCTGAAGGGGCTGATGATCGCTCTGCCTGTAATGGCAATCGCAGCGTGTTCTTCCAACAAGAACGCAAGCAATGACCAGAGCGGCGAAGGCATGATGGGTGCCGGCACCGGTATGGACGCGAACGGCAATGGCAACATGTCTTCTGAAGAGCAAGCGCGTCTTCAGATGCAGCAGCTGCAGCAGAACAACATCGTTTACTTCGATCTGGATAAATACGACATCCGTTCTGACTTCGCTGCGATGCTGGATGCGCACGCTAACTTCCTGCGTAGCAACCCATCTTACAAAGTCACCGTAGAAGGTCACGCGGACGAACGTGGTACTCCTGAGTACAACATCTCCCTGGGTGAACGTCGTGCTAACGCTGTTAAAATGTACCTGCAGGGTAAAGGCGTTTCTGCTGACCAGATCTCCATCGTTTCTTACGGTAAAGAAAAACCTGCAGTACTGGGTCACGACGAAGCGGCTTACTCCAAAAACCGTCGTGCCGTACTGGTTTACTAAGAGAATTGCATGAGCAGTAACTTCAGACATCATCTGTTGAGTCTGTCGTTACTGGTTGGAATAGCGGCCCCCTGGGCCGCTTTTGCTCAGGCACCAATCAGTAGTGTCGGCTCAGGCTCGGTAGAAGACCGGGTCACTCAACTCGAGCGTATTTCTAACGCTCACAGCCAGCTTTTAACCCAACTCCAGCAACAACTTTCCGATAACCAAAACGATATTGACTCTCTCCGTGGCCAGATTCAGGAAAGTCAGTATCAGCTTAACCAGGTTGTGGAACGCCAGAAGCAAATCTTGTTGCAGATAGATAGCCTGAGCAGCGGTGGTGGTGCAGCACAAGCACAGCCGGCAGCGGGCGATCAGAGCGGGGCAGCAACTTCTGCGCCAGCCCCGGCGGCTGATGCTTCTGCTTCAACAGGAGCGCCTGTACAAAGCGGTGACGCGAATACAGACTATAACGCGGCCATTGCCCTGGTGCAGGATCAATCTCGTCAGGATGACGCGATTGCGGCGTTTCAGAACTTTGTTAAGAAATACCCTGATTCCACTTATCAGCCAAATGCGAACTACTGGCTTGGTCAGCTGAATTACAACAAGGGTAAAAAGGACGATGCGGCGTTTTATTTTGCCTCTGTGGTGAAAAATTACCCGAAATCGCCAAAAGCGCCAGATGCGATGTATAAGGTCGGCGTGATCATGCAGGACAAAGGCGACACTGCGAAAGCCAAAGCGGTTTATCAGCAGGTGGTCTCAAAATTCCCGGGTACCGAAGGTGCTAAGCAGGCGCAAAAACGTCTGAATTCGATGGGATGATTATCGCATGACCAGAAATCGCGTTATTTCTGGTCGTGCAGCATGATTACTAAGCAGTTAAGTGATCTTCATCGAAATTTTTGTTGCGCTGAATTCTTAAATCAGTAATATATGCCGCCGTTGCCACGGGATATCAAACAACGTGAAAACAGCGTAAAAGTGGGTCGTTAGCTCAGTTGGTAGAGCAGTTGACTTTTAATCAATTGGTCGCAGGTTCGAATCCTGCACGACCCACCACTTAACGCATTATCGGCAGTACAGAGTGGGTGATTAGCTCAGTTGGTAGAGCATCTCCTTTACACGGAGGGGGTCGGCGGTTCGAGCCCGTCATCACCCACCACTCGGGTCGTTAGCTCAGTTGGTAGAGCAGTTGACTTTTAATCAATTGGTCGCAGGTTCGAATCCTGCACGACCCACCAATTTTATTGGTTCCGAGTGATAATTCAGGCAACACCCGAATGGGTCGTTAGCTCAGTTGGTAGAGCAGTTGACTTTTAATCAATTGGTCGCAGGTTCGAATCCTGCACGACCCACCAGCCTGAATAAATTTGAAGTACATCCCGCAAGGGGTCGTTAGCTCAGTTGGTAGAGCAGTTGACTTTTAATCAATTGGTCGCAGGTTCGAATCCTGCACGACCCACCAGTGTAAAAAGGCGCCCTAAAGGCGCCTTTTTGCTATCCATTTCGATGACATTTCCTCGTAAATTCGCTATCTTGTTTAGTATACAAAACACAATTGCCGTCCGTTTTGCTATGTCATGCAAATGAAAGGCAATATTGTTAAGCCCGTAAAACGAGAAGCCATAATGAGTGTGATGTTTGATCCTGAAGCCGCAATCTATCCGTTTCCGCCAAAGCCTGTTCCACTGAGCCTGGATGAAAAGCAATTCTACCGTGAGAAGATCAAACAACTTCTCAAAGAGCGAGACGCGGTAATGGTGGCGCATTACTACACCGACCCGGAAATTCAGCAACTGGCGGAAGAGACCGGGGGGTGTATTTCTGACTCACTGGAGATGGCACGCTTCGGTGCAAAACATCCCGCTTCGACGTTACTGGTTGCTGGCGTACGTTTTATGGGCGAAACGGCGAAGATCCTGAGCCCTGAAAAAACCATTCTGATGCCGACGCTTAATGCGGAGTGTTCACTCGATCTCGGCTGCCCGATTGACGAATTCACGGCCTTCTGTGACGCCCATCCTGACCGGACCGTGGTGGTTTACGCTAATACCTCTGCGGCGGTAAAAGCGCGGGCTGACTGGGTGGTCACGTCAAGTATCGCCGTTGAGCTTATCGAACATCTGGACAGCCTGGGTGAGAAGATTATCTGGGCACCGGACCGTCATCTCGGAAATTATGTCCAGAAGCAGACCGGGGCAGACGTTCTTTGCTGGCAGGGCGCCTGTATTGTACATGATGAATTCAAGACGCAGGCACTGGCGCGCATGAAGGCGCTTTATCCTGACGCCGCCATTCTTGTTCATCCTGAATCACCGCAGTCTATTGTCGACATGGCGGATGCCGTGGGTTCAACCAGCCAACTTATCAACGCGGCCAGAACGCTACCCCATAAACAGCTCATCGTGGCGACCGATCGCGGTATCTTCTATAAGATGCAGCAGGCCGTGCCGGAGAAAGAGCTTCTGGAAGCGCCTACAGCGGGTGAGGGGGCAACGTGTCGCAGCTGCGCACATTGTCCGTGGATGGCGATGAACGGCCTGAAGGCAATTGCCGAAGGGCTTGAGACAGGCGGTGCAGCACATGAAATCCATGTGGATGCCGCTCTGCGTGAAGGTGCGTTAATTCCGCTTAACCGCATGCTGGATTTTGCGGCTACACTACGTACTTAATTCAAAACGCCCTGGGGAAAAGATGGATTTTTTTAGTACGCAGAACATTCTGGTTCATATACCGATTGGTGCAGGTGGCTATGACCTGTCATGGATTGAGGCCGTTGGTACGCTGGCGGGATTATTGTGTATCTGGCTGGCGAGCCTTGAGAAGATCAGCAATTACGCGTTTGGGCTGATTAACGTTACGCTGTTTGCGATTATCTTCTTCCAGATCCAGCTATACGCCAGCCTGCTTTTGCAGCTGTTCTTCTTCGCCGCCAATATTTACGGCTGGTACGCGTGGTCGCGTCAGAACAGTCAGCAGGAGGCGGAGCTGCAAATCCGCTGGCTGCCCTTGCCGAAAGCTATCGCCTGGTTTGTCGCCTGCATGGTCGCTATTGGTTTAATGACTGTCTATATCAACCCGGTATTTGCTTTCCTGACCCGCATAGCGGTGTCGGTGATGTCTGGTATGGGGTTGAATGTGGCTATGCCTTCGCTTCAGCCAGATGCTTTCCCGTTCTGGGATTCCTGCATGATGGTGTTGTCGATTGCCGCGATGATCCTGATGACCCGTAAGTACGTTGAGAACTGGCTGCTGTGGGTCATCATCAATGTCATCAGCGTGGTGATCTTCGCCCTGCAGGGCGTCTATGCGATGTCACTGGAATATCTGCTGCTGACCTTCATTGCGTTGAACGGTAGCCGGATGTGGATTAACAGCGCGCGTGAGCGAGGCTCTCACGCGCTTTCCAGCTAATGGTGATGATGTGAATGGCCGGACTGCGCCTCATTCAGGTGGCAGTCCGGTCCGTTACACGGCTGATACTCCATCTGGATGGTCGCATGGCCAATCTCATAGTGATGTTCAAGAAAGTGCTTGATCCGTTCAAGCAGCGCATCATGGTCATGAGGTGGGATCACCTGAACGTGCAACGTCATAACCGGTTTCTCCCCCACCAGCCAGACGTGCACGTGATGCACATTGCGGACTTCCGGGACAGAACGGTGCAGGTTACGTTTCAACTCAGCAATATCTATTGATGTTGGTGCTCCTTCAAGTAGTTCATTGACGCTCTCCTTCAGCAGTCGCCAGGCGCTACGCAGTACCAGACACGACACCAGCACTGAAAGAATCGGGTCGGCAGGCGTCCAGCCGGTATAGAGGATCACCAGCGCGGCCACAATCGCGCCCACTGAACCGAGCAAATCACCCAGCACATGCAGGGCTGCCGCGCGCACGTTGAGGTTCTTTTCCGCACTTCCTCGGTGCAAAATCCAGAAAGCCAGAATATTAGCCAACAGCCCTGCCACGGCGATGACCATCATTGTCATCCCCGCAACGGGTTGCGGGTGTCTGAAACGCTGGAAGGCCTCCCAGACGATAAGAATGGTAATGATAACCAGCGCAATGGCGTTAACAAAGGCGGCAAGCGTGGTAAGTCTGAGCCAGCCAAATGTATGACGGGCGTTTGGCGGACGACGTGCAAACTGTACTGCCAGCAGCGCAAACAGCAGAGCTGCGGCGTCGGTAAGCATATGACCGGCGTCTGCCAGCAGAGCCAGAGAGCCTGAAACCAGCCCACCAATGACCTCGATGACCATGAACGTTGCGGTGACGCCGAAAGCCAGAGTCAGTCGTTTAGCGTTTTCGTCCCCGGAAGCGTGCGAATGAGAGTGCGCCATATCTATTTTCCTGGTTCATTTTTAGGTTAAGTGTAGAGTTTTTAATGTGTTAGACAAACGTATTTTTTGGTGTGTTTCTGCAAATCCGGGAGAGAGTGTAAAAGGTGGTTTACACTAAGCGGAGAGCAAGTTAGATTGAGGGGATTGCATTCACTACTAGAGTTATGGCAGAGCTGGAAAGAAAATGAATTATCAGAATGACGATTTACGTATCAAAGAGATCAACGAGTTATTACCTCCTGTAGCACTCCTTGAGAAATTCCCCGCCACTGAAAATGCCGCAAACACGGTTTCTCATGCTCGTAAAGCGATCCATAAGATCCTGAAAGGTAATGATGATCGTCTTCTGGTGGTGATTGGTCCTTGTTCTATTCACGACCCGGCAGCCGCGAAAGAGTACGCGGCCCGTCTGCTCACCTTGCGAGAAGAGTTGAAAGACGAGCTGGAGATCGTCATGCGCGTTTATTTTGAAAAACCGCGTACCACCGTGGGATGGAAAGGTCTGATTAACGATCCGCACATGGACAACAGCTTCCAGATCAACGACGGTCTGCGCATTGCACGCAAATTACTGCTCGAAATCAACGACAGTGGCCTGCCGGCAGCCGGTGAGTTTCTGGACATGATCACGCCGCAGTACCTGGCTGACCTGATGAGTTGGGGCGCAATTGGCGCACGTACCACGGAATCGCAGGTTCACCGCGAACTGGCGTCCGGTCTCTCTTGCCCGGTGGGTTTCAAAAACGGGACTGACGGCACCATTAAGGTGGCTATCGACGCCATCAACGCAGCGGGCGCGCCGCACTGCTTCCTGTCCGTGACCAAATGGGGTCACTCCGCCATCGTTAACACCAGCGGTAACGGTGATTGCCATATCATTCTGCGCGGCGGCAAAGAGCCAAACTACAGTGCAAAACATGTGGCGGAAGTGAAAGTCGGTCTGGAAAAAGCCGGGCTGCCACCGCAGATGATGATTGACTTCAGCCACGCGAACTCCAGCAAACAGTTTAAAAAGCAGATGGAAGTGGGGGCAGATGTCTGCCAGCAGATTGCTGGCGGTGAGAAGGCGGTGATTGGGGTGATGATCGAAAGCCATCTGGTTGAGGGTAACCAGAACCTGGAAGGCAGCGAGCCGCTTGTCTATGGCAAGAGCGTGACGGATGCCTGCATCGGCTGGGAAGATACCGACACGATCCTGCGTCAGCTGGCGAATGCGGTAAAAGCCCGTCGCGGCTGAATAATCAGGGACAAATAAAAAAGCGCGGAAGGTTCCGCGCTTTTTTTATGTCGGGCGAAAATTACTTCGCTTTACCCTGGTTCGCGACAGCCGCTGCTTTCGCCGCGATCTCTTCTGCGTTACCCAGATAGTAGTGTTTGATTGGCTTGAAGTTTTCGTCGAACTCATACACCAGCGGTACGCCAGTCGGGATGTTCAGTTCGAGGATTTCGTCTTCACCCATGTTATCCAGGTATTTCACCAGCGCACGCAGGGAGTTACCGTGAGCTGCGATGATCACGCGCTCGCCGTTTTTCAGGCGTGGCAGAATGGTTTCGTTCCAGTAAGGCACAACGCGATCGATGGTCAGCGCCAGGCTCTCGGTGGTTGGCAGCTCAGCGTCGGTCAGTTTCGCATAACGCGGGTCGTGGCCCGGGTAGCGCTCGTCATCTTTAGTCAGCTCTGGTGGGGTGATTGCGAAGCCGCGACGCCACTGTTTAACCTGCTCGTCACCATATTTCTCAGCGGTTTCCGCTTTGTTCAGGCCCTGCAGCGCACCGTAGTGACGCTCGTTCAGTTTCCAGGATTTCTCAACCGGCAGCCAGGCCTGATCCAGTTCGTCCAGCACGTTCCACAGGGTGTGGATGGCACGTTTCAGCACAGAGGTGTAAGCAAAATCAAAGCTGAAGCCTTCTTCCTTCAGCAGTTTGCCTGCTGCTTTTGCTTCGCTTACGCCTTTCTCGGACAGATCAACGTCGTACCAACCGGTAAAGCGGTTTTCGTTGTTCCACTGGCTTTCGCCGTGACGCACCAGAACCAGCTTAGTAATAGCCATCTCTTACTCCTCAAGCATTTTTAGAATGATAACAATTCTCATTATATTGCCGTGGCGGTGCCACCAGCAACGCTTAACCCTAACCATAGCGAAAATAGTCTCTGAGTGTAAGATGCTTGTGAATCCAGGGTTATGATTTTGTCTGCGATCGGCGCTATTTTCAGCAAGGCGAGCAGAAAAAAGCCCTCCGACAGGAGGGCTGGAAATCAATGCGGGATAAAATGGTATTCCGTCACGCTGACGTACTCTTCTCCCGGGCGCAGCACACAGTCTGGCTGCGGCCATTCCGGATGATTGGGGCTGTCCGGCAGGAATTCGCTTTCCAGCGCCAGGCCTTGCCAGTCGCTATACTCATCGTGTTCGCGCGCTGTCGTGCCGCCAAGGTAGTTGCCTGAGTAGAATTGCAGGGCAGGGGCTGTGGTATACACCGTCATTTGCAGTTTCTCATCCGCAGACCAGACCTGTGCGGCAGGTTGTTTCACATCACCTTTTGCCTGCAGCAGGAAAGCGTGGTCGTAACCTTTCACATTGCGCTGATCGTCATCGCTCAGGAAATCCTGGGCGATAGTCTTCGCGCTGCGGAAGTCAAAGCTGGTGCCGCTCACGTCTTTGAGGCCCTGATAAGGAATACCCATCTCGTCAACCGGCAAATACGCATCCGCCAGGATCTGCAGCTTGTGGTTGCGCACGTCGCACTGGTTACCGTCCAGATTAAAGTACGCGTGATTGGTCAGGTTAACCGGACACGGTTTGTCGACCGTCGCACGGTACTCAATGGCGATACGGTTGTCGTCGGTCAGCGTAAAGCGCGCGGAGGCGATAAGGTTCCCCGGGAAGCCCTGATCGCCATCAAGCGAATCCAGTGAGAACAACACCTCCCCATCGTTTTGCCGAACAATCTTCCAGCGGCGTTTGTCAAACCCGTCCGGACCACCGTGCAACTGGTTCTCACCCTGACTTGGAAGCAGAGAATACTGCACGCCGTCGAGTTCAAAATGGCTCTTCGCGATGCGGTTAGCGTAGCGCCCTACAGACGCGCCCAGATAGGCGGACTGATTGACATACTGCTCAGGTGAGGCACAGCCGAGCAGGGTTTCGCGCACGCTGCCGTCCGGCATCGGTACGCGGGCAGAAAGCAGGGTAGCACCCCAGTCCATCAGCGTAACCACCATCCCTGCGCTGTTGCGCAGGGTTAACAGGCGATACGGCAGACCATCCGGTGCAAGGGTAGGTGTTTCGTTTAGCACTGTCCGGCTCCTTGTGATGCTTTACACACGTAGAACGTTTCTTTAATACCTGTTTTCGCTTCGTATTGTTTCTCTACCGCCTGCTGGACGGCAGGAACCAGTTCTTCCGGCACCAGGGCAACAATGCAGCCCCCGAAGCCACCGCCGGTCATACGCACGCCACCTTTCTCGCCGATGGTGGCTTTGACGATGTCCACCAGGGTGTCAATTTGTGGAACGGTGATCTCGAAATCATCGCGCATGGAGGCGTGCGATTCCGCCATCAACTCACCCATACGTTTCAGATCACCTTTCGCCAGCGCGGACGCGGCTTCGACGGTTCGGGCGTTCTCCGTCAGCACGTGACGAACGCGTTTGGCGACGACCGGATCCAGCTCGTGGGCCACCTTATTGAATTCATTAAGCGTCACGTCGCGCAGGGCGGGTTGCTGGAAGAAGCGCGCACCGGTTTCGCACTGCTGGCGGCGGGTATTGTACTCGCTCCCCACCAGCGTGCGTTTAAAGTTACTGTTGATAATAATGACCGCGGCACCTTTTGGCAGCGGAACGGCTTTGGTGCCAAGCGAGCGGCAGTCGATCAGCAGCGCGTGCTCTTTTTTGCCCAACGCGGAGATCAGCTGATCCATAATGCCGCAGTTGCAGCCCACGAACTGGTTTTCTGCTTCCTGACCGTTCAGGGCGATTTGCGCGCCATCCAGCGGCAGATGATAAAGCTGCTGGAACACGGTTCCCACGGCGACTTCCAGAGAGGCAGAGGAGCTTAAGCCTGCACCCTGTGGTACGTTGCCACTGATAACGAGATCTGCACCGCCAAAGTTCTTGTTACGTTTCTGCAGGTGCTTCACCACGCCGCGCACGTAGTTAGACCATTGCTGGCTGTCGTGCGTCACAATCGGGGCATCGAGAGAAAACTCGTCTGTCTCATTGCCGTAATCCGCCGCAATCACGCGGACGTTGCGGTCGTCGCGCTTTGCACAGCTGATGACGGTCTGGTAATCAATGGCACAAGGCAGCACAAAACCGTCGTTGTAGTCGGTATGTTCACCAATCAGGTTGACGCGGCCAGGCGCCTGGATAACGTGGGTGGCAGGGTAGCCAAATTTTTCAGCAAACAGGGATTGTGTTTTATCTTTCAGACTCATTTTTTAGACTCCTGATTCGCGATAGTGGACGTCGCTGACGGCACGCAGACGTTCTGCCGCCTGTTCCGCCGTCAGGTCACGCTGCGTTTCCGCCAGCATTTCATAGCCCACCATAAATTTACGTACCGTCGCAGAACGCAGCAGCGGCGGATAGAAATGGGCATGTAACTGCCAGTGTTGATTCTCTTCACCGTTAAACGGTGCGCCGTGCCAGCCCATAGAGTACGGGAAGGAGCACTGGAACAGATTGTCATAACGGCTGGTCAGTTTTTTCAGTGCCAGGGCAAGGTCGTCGCGCTGCACGTCGCTAAGATCCGTAATGCGCTGCACGTGAGCTTTTGGCAGCAACAGCGTTTCGAAGGGCCAGGCAGCCCAGTAAGGCACCACGGCCAGCCAGTGTTCGGTTTCCACCACGGTGCGGCTGCCATCGGCCAACTCACGTTGGGTGTAGTCCAGCAGCATCGGGGAACCGTTTTCCGCGTAATAGGCTTTTTGCAGGCGGTCTTCACGTTCGGCTTCGTTGGGCAGGAAGCTGTTCGCCCAGACCTGGCCGTGCGGATGGGGGTTCGAGCAGCCCATAGCCGCGCCTTTGTTTTCGAACACCTGCACCCACGGATAGCTCTGCCCAAGCTCGGCGGTTTGCGCCTGCCAGGTGCTGACGACTTCTTTCAGCGCGTCCACGCTCAGTTCCGGCAGCGTTTTGCTGTGATCGGGCGAGAAGCAGATCACGCGGCTGGTTCCACGAGCGCTTTCACAGCGCATCAGCGGATCGTGGCTTTCCGGCGCGTCCGGCGTGTCGGTCATCAGGGCGGCAAAATCGTTGGTAAATACGAAGGTGCCTTTGTAGTCCGGGTTTTTATCTCCGGTGACGCGGGTGTTGCCCGGACACAGGAAGCAGTCCGGATCATGCTGTGGCAGTGTCTGTTTCGCAGGCGTCTCTTGCGCCCCCTGCCAGGGGCGCTTGGCGCGATGCGGAGAAACTAAAATCCATTGCCCGCTTAACGGGTTAAATCGACGATGCGGATGATCGACGGGATTAAATGAAGTCATGACGGATCCTTAGTCCGGATAACCTTGTGGGTGGCGGGACTGCCAGTGCCAGGTATCCTGTGCCATTTCATCCAGCGTGCGGGTCACACGCCAGTTAAGCTCTTTATCGGCTTTGGTGGCATCGGCCCAGTAAGCAGGGAGGTCACCCTCACGACGCGGTGCGAAGTGATAATTGACCGGCTTACCGCAGGCTTTGCTGAAGGCGTTAACCACATCCAGCACGCTGCTGCCAATACCGGCGCCGAGGTTGTAAATATGCACGCCTGGCTTATTTGCCAGTTGCTGCATGGCCGCCACGTGCCCGTCGGCCAGATCCATAACGTGAATGTAATCACGCACGCCGGTGCCATCTTCGGTTGGATAGTCGTTACCAAAAATCGCCAGTGAGTCACGACGGCCCACCGCTACCTGCGCGATATACGGCATCAGGTTATTCGGAATGCCCTGTGGATCTTCACCCATATCACCTGACGGATGGGCTCCGACCGGGTTGAAGTAGCGCAGCAACGCGATGCTCCATTCCGGCTGCGCTTTTTGCAGATCGGTCAGGATCTGTTCCACCATCAGTTTGCTTTTGCCATACGGACTTTGCGGCGTACCGGTTGGGAAGCTTTCAACGTAAGGGATTTTGGGCTGGTCACCATAGACGGTGGCGGATGAGCTGAAGATAAAGTTTTTAACGTTTGCCGCACGCATGGCGGAGATGAGACGCAAGGTTCCGTTGACGTTGTTGTCGTAATACTCCAGCGGTTTCGCAACGGATTCACCGACCGCTTTCAGACCGGCGAAGTGGATCACCGTTTCAATGGCGTGGTCGTGAAGGATCTCGGTCATCAGCGCTTCATTGCGGATGTCGCCTTCCACGAATGTTGGCTGTTTACCACCAAGACGTTCAATTACAGGCAGCACGCTGCGCTTACTATTGCACAGGTTGTCGAGGATGATGACATCATGACCATTTTGCAGCAGTTGCACACAGGTATGACTTCCTATGTAACCGCTACCACCTGTTACCAGAACTCGCATATTTCGCTCCAT
This sequence comes from Enterobacter sp. P82, assembly GCF_037053385.1. Taxonomy (NCBI): domain Bacteria; kingdom Pseudomonadati; phylum Pseudomonadota; class Gammaproteobacteria; order Enterobacterales; family Enterobacteriaceae; genus Enterobacter; species Enterobacter sp. P82. The sequence goes on along the minus strand of NZ_JBALHX010000001.1, from coordinate 2,212,920 downwards.
TGGGCTTATGGTATGTAATAACCATAGCATAACAGAGTCGCGAAAAGTGTGACATGGGATAAAATAGTGGAATCGTTTACACTGTTTTTAAATACCGATTTTCAGATGTCGTGTGGCATTGTAGATCAAAGGGATAGAGATGTCTTAATGCAGGTTATCTGAAAAACGGAGGGCTAAGCCCTCCGGAGTTTAGTCGATTTTGCTTAGCAGATAATCATAGCGTTCACCTTCCGGCACAAACTCCAGGCGGTGTGTGATACAGGAGGGGGCATCTTCGGCATGGTGTGAAACAAACAGCAGTTGCGTTTCGCCTTCACTAATGAGGACATCCACAAAGCGGCGGATTAACTGTCGGTTCAGTGGGTCCAGCCCCTGCAGGGGTTCATCGAGGATCAGAAGCGTAGGGTGTTTCACCAGGGCGCGAACGATCAGCGCCAGCCGCTGCTGCCCCCACGACAGGCTGTGAAACGGCGCGTCAGCGACCCGGGTATCCATTCCAAGAATATCCAGCCATTGCTGAGCCAGCTTGTGCTGTTTGTCCGATACCGCCTGATAAATGCCGATGGAATCAAAATACCCGGAGAGGATCACATTGCGCACCGTTGTGCTGACCCGGTAATCGAGATGCAGGCTGCTGCTGACATACCCGATATGCTTTTTGATATCCCAGATGGTTTCGCCGCTGCCGCGACGCCGGCCAAACAGAGTGAGATCGTTACTGTAACCCTGCGGGTGATCCCCGGTGATCAGGCTCAGTAGCGTTGATTTACCCGCACCATTAGGGCCAACAATCTGCCAGTGCTCGCCAGGATTGACCGTCCAGCTGAGATGGTTAAGGATCGGGCGATCGTCATAAGAGACAAGTCCATCACGCAGCACGATGCGCGGCTGGTGAGGATCAAGCGCATGACGGGCTGACGGGGCGTCGGGTTCCGGAAGCGTGATTCCATCAAGCTGTTCGCTGTGCGCGAGTTGTGCAATTAATGCCTGCTTAAGCAGTACCGATTTTTGGCCTGTTTCAGTCAAATTACAGTCGGCCAGCACACCTGCATTCTGGATGAAATCCGGAATTTCATCGAAGCGGTTAAGCACCAGCACAACGGTATATCCCTGCTGGTTAAGCGAGCCCAGCAGCGTTGCCAGCTGGGCGCGAGACTGCACGTCAAGACCATCGAACGGTTCGTCAAGGATCAACAACTCTGGTTCGCTCATCAAAGCCTGACAAAGCAGCGTTTTCCGCGTCTCGCCGGTTGAAAGGTATTTAAAGCGCCGGTCCAGCAGGGCGGTGATGCCGAATTGTTCTGCCAGGTGCTGGCAACGGGCGGGATCGTTCACCTCATCCTGAATAATTTCCGCCGTCGTACGGCCGGTATCTTCTTCGCCAGGACTGAGTAAATCGGTGTTGTTGCGCTGCCATTCGTCACTGACCAGCTTTTGCAGTTGTTCAAATGACAGGCGTGTCAGGCGCGTAAAATGGCGCTGATATTCACCCTTGAGGAGAGGGAGCTCGCCAGCCAACGCACGGGCAAGGGCTGATTTACCGCTCCCGTTCGTGCCGACAAATGCCCAGCTTTCACCTGCGCGTATTGCCAAATCGGCAATCGTCAGTGTTCGGGTATCGCTAAGACGAAACGTGCCTTGCGAAATATGCAATGATGACATGATTTATCCCATTTTTTGCAGCAACAGATGTCAGGGATACTCACTGTCGGTACGATTGTCAATGTGCTCAGCACAATGTGGCGATAATCACCCGGTCTGCGTTGAAATATGCGGTGACTACAGCACCTTCCTCTAATCCGTCAGCCTCGTTGAGCGGTACCGTCGCGCAGAGCATTTGTCCGTCCGCCAGGGTCATCAGCACTTCACACTGTTCCTCACCGCGTTCAATATGGGTAATTGCACCGTGAAGCTGGTTATCGGCTGCCTTAGCTGTATCGGGATTGCTCGTGATATTGACCCATGGCGCTTTCAGTAACACCAGCACCTCTTTACCTTCATTCAGCTCAAGACGTTTTGCACTCTGCGCCGTTATTGCGGCTTTCAGGCGGGTAGTCCCATCGGCAAGCAGGATCTCGATATGCTGCTGCACCTGGAGATTATCGCGTGCCGTTACCGTACCAAACCACTGGTTACGGGCGCTGGTTTGTAACGAGAAACGGGATATGGCAGCCAGCAAACTGTCCAGCGGGAGATTGTCGTCATCACTCAACACATCAAACGCTTTTTGCTGGATCTGGGCCAGGAGATCGTAAAGCTGAATCAGACGCTGCCCAAAACGCGTAACCACTGCACCGCCGCCGCCTTTGCCGCCTGTAGCTCTGTCCACCAGCGCTTGCTCGCTCAGGGTGTTCATCTCGTTGATGGCATCCCAGGCGCTTTTGTAACTGATACCGGCGTTTTTTGCCCCCTGGCTAATCGAGCCTGTTTGTTCTATCTGTTTAAGCAGGGTGATACGACGCGGATCGGCGAAAAGCTTTTGCTGAAGTCGGAGAGTGAGGAGAATTTCGGCCTGCATAACAGTATCCTGGCAAAAAGAGTATTGTGACCCAAATGGTGCAGGGCGCAAAGGGTACCGCACAAAAGGGGATGTTTTTCTCACTTGAAAGGGTAGAATAAGCTATTCACAATCTCTGGAGAAAACCATGTTAGAGTTGTTAAAAAGTCTGGTATTCGCCGTGATCATGGTACCAGTAGTGATGGCCATCATCCTCGGTGCCATCTACGGCCTGGGTGAAGTGTTCAACGTCTTTTCGAACATTGGTCACCGAGACCAGGCTAAAAAGCAGCATTAATTCCCTACAAAACGCCCGGCCAGTCCGGGCGTTTTGCTCTCAAGATTTTCCCATTTTCGCCGATAATATTTAACGTATCACACTGGTTTACCTCTTCAGCGGTACGATTTAACGCTGGGATCTCCCTGATGTTACCGTTATATTAATGTGTATATAACGATACTCACGGGAGTTAAAAATGGCACGTACCTGGGTACGCCTTGTCGCAGGGGCAACGCTGACGCTTTCACTTACCGGCCACGCGCTGGCGGACGACGGTAAAATTACGGTCTTTGCGGCGGCGTCGCTGACCAATGCGCTGCAGGATATCGCGGCTGCGTATAAAAAAGAGAAGAACGTTGACGTAGTCTCCTCTTTTGCGTCTTCCTCAACGCTGGCACGTCAGATTGAAGCGGGTGCACCGGCAGATCTGTTTATCTCAGCTGACCAGAAGTGGATGGATTACGCGGTGGATAAAAAGTCTGTTGATGTGGCGACCCGCGAAACGCTGCTGGGGAATAGCCTCGTCGTGGTTGCACCGAAAGCAAGTGCTCAGAGCGACATCACTATCAACAGTAAGACTAACTGGATCAGCCTGCTAAACGGTGGCCGCCTGGCTGTAGGGGATCCTGAGCACGTTCCGGCCGGGATCTACGCCAAAGAAGCACTGCAAAAACTGGGCGCATGGGAGACATTGTCACCGAAACTGGCTCCGGCTGAAGATGTCCGCGGTGCGCTGGCGCTGGTGGAACGCAACGAAGCTCCACTGGGTATTGTCTACGGCTCTGATGCCGTTGCCAGCAAAGGTGTCAAAGTGGTGGGGACCTTCCCGGAAGACTCCCACAAGAAAGTGGAATACCCTGTTGCGATTGTTGATGGACATAAAAATGCGACGGTTTCTGCCTTTTATGATTATCTGAAAGGACCAGAAGCCTCTGCAATCTTTAAACGTTATGGATTTACAACTCACTAATGATATTGACCGATCCTGAATGGCAGGCCGTGCTGCTGAGCCTTAAAGTCTCTTCCCTGGCAGTCGTGTTGAGTTTGCCCTTTGGGATCTTCTTTGCCTGGTTACTGGTCCGCTGTAAGTTTCCAGGCAAAGCCATGCTGGACAGTGTGCTTCATCTTCCCCTCGTGTTGCCACCCGTGGTGGTCGGTTATCTGTTACTGATTTCAATGGGACGTCGCGGTTTTATCGGTGAGAAACTCTATGACTGGTTTGGGCTGACGTTCGCTTTTAGCTGGCGCGGAGCGGTGCTGGCGGCGGCTGTGATGTCATTCCCTCTGATGGTCAGGGCTATCCGTCTGGCGCTGGAGGGGGTGGATCTCAAACTGGAACAGGCGGCCCGCACGCTGGGCGCCGGGCGTTGGCGCGTCTTCTTTACCATTACGCTGCCGCTAACATTACCCGGTATTATTGTCGGTACGGTGCTGGCCTTTGCCCGCTCGCTGGGCGAGTTTGGTGCGACCATTACCTTTGTGTCGAACATCCCCGGTGAGACGCGAACGATTCCGTCGGCCATGTATACCCTGATTCAGACGCCAGGTGGAGAAAACGCCGCAGCGCGACTGTGCATCATCTCAATCGTATTAGCGCTGGTATCATTGCTGGTGTCGGAATGGCTGGCGCGACTCAGCCGTGAGCGGATGGGGAAATAGTCATGCTGGAGCTTCAATTTACCCAGACGCTGGGAAATCATACCCTGACGATTAACGAGACGTTGCCAGCCAGCGGCATTACCGCCATCTTTGGCGTGTCTGGCGCGGGGAAAACGTCGTTGATTAATGCGATCAGCGGCCTGACCCGCCCGCAATCAGGGCGCATTGTATTAAATAACCGCGTCTTAAATGACGTGGAGAATAAGGTATATCTTTCGCCGGATAAACGCCGTATCGGCTATGTTTTTCAGGATGCACGATTATTCCCGCACTACAGTGTGCGCGGGAATCTGCGTTACGGCATGGCGAAAAGCATGGCCGGGCAGTTTGATAAGCTGGTGACCCTTTTAGGGATTGAACAACTGCTCGACAGGCTGCCATCCTCGCTTTCCGGCGGTGAGAAACAGCGTGTGGCGATTGGCCGCGCGTTACTGACCGCGCCAGAGTTGCTGTTGCTCGATGAACCGCTGGCCTCGCTGGATATTCCGCGTAAACGTGAACTCCTGCCGTATCTGCAGCGCCTGACGCGCGAAATTAATATTCCGATGCTCTACGTAAGCCACTCGCTGGATGAGATCCTCCATTTGGCCGACAAGGTGCTGGTGCTGGAAGAGGGCAGTGTTAAGGCCTTTGGCAACCTTGAAGAGGTGTGGGGCAGCAGCGTGATGCATCCCTGGTTACCCCGGGAGCAGCAGAGCAGCATCCTCAAAGTCAGCGTGCTGGAACACCATCCACATTACGCAATGACCGCGCTGGCACTGGGCGATCAGCATCTGTGGGTCAACAAAATCGACAAACCGCTGCAGTCTGCGCTACGTATTCGCATTCAAGCGTCGGATGTTTCGCTGGTGCTGCAACCGCCGTTGCAGACCAGTATCCGAAATATTCTGCGTGCGAAAGTGGCGGAGTGTTTTGATGATAACGGCCAGGTAGAAGTAAAGCTTGAGGTCGGCAGCAGGACGCTCTGGGCGCGTATCAGCCCGTGGGCCAGAGATGAATTAGGGATCAAACCCGGCCTGTGGCTTTACGCGCAAATTAAGAGCGTCTCGATCACCGCCTGATTACAGCAGGTGGGTATAAATGTACTGCGCGATGCTGTCAGTGGTGTTATCGCCAATCACCACGTTGGCGCGCGCTTTTACTGCATCATCGGCATTACCCATTGCCACGCCGGTACCGGCGGCTTCCAGCATGCTGATGTCGTTGTAGTTGTCGCCGAAGGCGATCACGTCACGCATCGACCACCCCTGAGATTCCACATACTGTGTCAGACGCTTGCCTTTGCTGTTACCTTTGCGGGCGATATCAACCTGGTCATGCCAGGACCATTCACACTCCAGGCCCAGCGTTTCTTCCACATGTTTTGCGAAGGTATTCAGTTTGGTGGTGTCTTCATCCGTCAGCGCGAATTTCCAGATAGCATCAACATCCTGCGCTGCCTGGCGCAGCGAGGATACCTGGGTAAAGACCGGACGCTGGGCTTCAGGCAGGGACTGCGCCCAGTTGCTGGTGCGGATCACATGGCCGGTCGGGCGTTCATAGACCATCGCGTTATCCACATACATCAGGCCGTGTACGGCGTGTTCATCCAGCAGATCAATCAATTGCAGCGCCTGAGGAACCGGCAGCGGGTCGGATGCCAGAACCTTTTTCGCCTGATAATCATACAAGTGTGTTATGCTTATACAAACAAAAATTAGAGGGGCGTCCATGAAGAAAGTTTTTGTGTATCATCGAGTTAGCTCCGATCAGCAGCTCGACGGGTCGGGCATCGCACGCCAAGCAGAACTATTAGAAGGCTACTTAGAGCGTACTGGCATTTGTGCGGAAATGGATGATCCAGCCCCAGTAGTATTATCGGATCAAGGTGTCTCAGCCTTTAAGGGTTTAAACATCTCAGAGGGTGAGTTAGGGGCATGGATGGAGCAAGTACGTAATGGTATGTGGGATAGTTCTATATTGGTAGTGGAATCTATAGACCGCTTTAGCCGCCAGAACCCATTTGATGTGATGGGTTACATCAATGCTCTAATGGCACATAACGTAGCTATTCATGATGTAATGGCTAACATAGTTATCAGCCGTAGTAATTCTAAAGATCTACCTTTTGTGATGATGAATGCTCAACGGGCATATGATGAATCTAAGTATAAAAGTGATCGTATTCGTAAAGGTTGGGCGAAGAAACGCGAACACGCATTTAACAAAGGTACTATTATAACTAATAAACGTCCTCAATGGATCGAAGTAGAAAATGATAAGTATGTACTCAATGAGAAAGCAGCAGTAGTTAAAGAGATTTTTGCTCTTTATCAAACGGGCATGGGGTGTCCTACTATTGCTAAACAACTTCAAAGAAAAGAAGGTGAGCAATATAAATTTAATCGCCCATGGACTGGTGAACTTGTTCATAAGATTCTTACTAATCGTCGTGTAACTGGTAAGATTTTCATTTCAGAAATCATCCGTAACCATGATGATATTGAAAATCCAGTAACTCAGAAAAAGTACGATATGGACGTTTACCCTGTAGTGATTAATGAAGAAGAATTTGAATTAGTACAGGAATTGCTAAAGTCTCGTCGTCCTAATGCTGGACGTGTTACCGTGAAGAAAGATGGACAGGAAGAAGTACTGATTAAAAGTAATTTGTTTAGTGGTATCGCTCGTTGTACTGAATGCGGCGGGCCAATGTATCATAATGTGGTTCGTGCTAAACGTACACCAAAGAAAGGTGATCCCAAAATTGAGGAATACAGATACATCCGTTGCCTCAATGAACGTGATGGACTTTGTGAAAACAAAGCTATGACCTATGAAACGGTAGAACGATTTGTAGTAGAACATTTGTTAGGGATGGATCTTAGTACTGTAATGAAGAAACAGGAATTTAATCCTGAAATAGAAGTGTTGCGTATCCAGATTGATCAAGTTAAAGATCAAATCACTAACTATGAAAATGGTATTGAACGCCGTAAAAGTGCTGGTAAACCTATATCTTTTGATATGCGTGAAGAACTCGATGATGCTAAATCAGAGTTAGAGAGATTGTTAGCACGACAGGCTTCATTAGCTACAGTACAAGTAGATGTGCCAGTATTACAGGATGTTAACGTTACCGAATTGTATGATGTGAATAACGTAGATATACGCACACGTTATGAGAGTGAACTAAACAAGATTGTTTCTAATATTCGTCTAAAGCGTAATGGTACATCTTACACTATTGATATTAACTACAAGCAGAATGAGCTAAAAAGACATGTGCTTTTTGTTGAGAATAAGAAGAAAGAACAAACGTTAATCAGTGAGGTGATCATTGAAGATGTAGATGGTGCTAAGTTCTATTATACTCCTTCATTCATGATCATGCTTAAAGATAGTGATATCCGTTTTCAGCAGACTAATGAAGATCTTTCAATCATTGATTACTCGTTATTGCTGAACTATATAGATGCTGTAGATCGGAATGATGCGGTAGGTGTTTGGATGCGTAATCAATTCAATTTTCTGACGTCTAACTAAGTACCGCATTTGAACGTGTTTTTCTCCTGTATCTAGTAAATACTACAAATAGTCAGATACAGGAGGAAACAAAAAATGACTAACTTTCTAATTGAATTGTTCGCAACACTAATCTACATGTTTGTACTATTCCCAATGTTCTTAATACTCAATCTCTTCTTTATGATTCTTGTAGTACTTCTACTACCAGTGAAGATCCCAATGGTTAAAATGAAAATTGAGAGATTTTTGGAACGCCGCTGATTTCCAGGGTATAATATAGGGTGTCAAGGCGAAACTTGGGACAAACCAAATTAATGTGATATAATATAGCTATAGACATTCAAGTGGGATTATTCAACATCCCGTGAAATAATTAATAAATAACATGTAGCTGATCAAGTCGAAACGATCACCTATTGCGAAGTATACCTTTGTACGGGTTAAGGTACTAGATAGTTGTACACATATAAATTCCTCATTAAAAACTCCTGTAATTAAAGAATCCCCATTCGTGGGGATCTTTTATGGTTTTAATTTTGATGAATTTGTTAAACATATAAAAGGAAAAAACATGAAAGAAAAGAAATCGGTAAGCGTTGGTGTACGCCTCAATGAAACACAAGCGGCACACATTCAAAAACTAGTGGATGATGGTAAAGCTAAATCTATTAGCAGTGCTATTCAGTACTTGATCAATATGTCAATGATTACGGGGGAATAAGATAACTAGTATAAAGGTTGTCTACTAACCTTACGATAAGTAGACGCGATTACAGGAAGTAACGCGAATAACAATAAGGAAATTCATATGAGCTATACAAAACAATTTACTTTGGAATCTGGGGAGTACATCAGTGATTATATAAAATATTTTGATTTCAATGGCGGTATCATTGGTCTAAATTCTTCAGTAGGTACTGGTAAAACTACTGGTTTTATCAATATGCCAAATGTTGATATCACAGTACCATTCATCGCAATCAAACAAAGTGAGATTGATAAAGGTGCTGGAAATATCGATACATGGCAAGCACGAGTAATCAAGGTAAACAGTACATTTGATAAGTCATACTTTAGTACACGTACCCTAGTGGTTGATGAAGCACACGGTTTATACATGGATTATAACTATAAGGCTCCAGCAATAAGGGATCTAATTAGTATATTCAAATACTATCATTCCGTGATCCTAATGTCTGGAACGTTTGAGCCTGAATACATATCAAGTATCAATTTAGACCGCTTCTATAACGTCTACAAGCCACAACTAGCAATGAAGGTACTAGATACCTATATCTATGATAGAAACGGTCTAGCGGCGTTTGAAGAGTTTATACACGCACGTAAAGACAATGGACGCAAGAAACTAGTTCTAATCAATGATAAAGCAGTATGTAATCAACTTTCAGAACGCTATGGTGATGATGCTCTAGTAGTCAATGCTGATGAAAAAGCAAATGATGATGTACTTGAACTTTATCGTACTCGTAAGATGGGTAATCAATGGTCTGTAATCTTTGGTACTAACTCAATCCGTGAAGGTCTTAGTATTGAAGATGTTCAAGATGAAGTAGATGTATTCATTTATGGACATACTGATCCAGATGTTATTGAACAGTTTTCAAACCGTTTCCGTAATGTAGGGTATGTGAAGCATGTTCATTACTTCATCCCAAACACAGAAGTACGTGAATTGGCTGATTTTGATATCAATGGATATACTGCTAGTGCTCAAAGATTCGCAGATGTAATCAATACTTTCTATATGTCTGAAGATAACACAGAACAGTATAGAGAATATTTGCGTAGTGCCTACCATGAAGAAGTAAAAGGTAGTCATTTGAAATATGATAAAGAATCAGATTCATTCATTGTAAACTTGATTTCTATTGATGCTGAATACTATTCACATAGAGAGAAGCAAGCTGTACTAGATCCTGTACTATTTACTGAACGTATGATGAGTTATGATTTCAATGTCAATCCACGTATGTTGGTATCAGGTGATTCTGGAGTTGCTGAAGTACTCAAAGAGGGTAAGCGAGCAATGAAGGAACAACAACAAGATGAACGTAATAAACGCATTGCTTCGATTACAGAAAGTTTCCGTACTGGTAAGTTTGAGTATGCTGGTGATGAAGAATATGATTATGTAGTTGAAAGTATCAATACCCTACTAAAGAAAGGATTGAAGCGTGAACAAATAGAACTTGTAGTAAATGGAATGGTTGAAGATAAAGAATTCATTAGAAAACGTGTTTGGCCTGATTTCAACTATGTAGATCATCATACGAACATTAGAAACCAAATGCTACGTTACATCGCTACAGATTGTCCTGATGATACTTTGAATGTACTCGATATGGCGATACTTTCAGGGATAGCTATCAAAACTACTCTAACTGAATTCTTTCAAGGTGATGAAACCGAAATGAGAAAGAATAAAGAATGGAGAAAAGTTTTAGAATGGCGTGGTGGTCAACTAGTAGCTAAAGATGGCTGTGAAGCACGTATAATCAATCGTTATATTACTCTAGGAAAAAGGAAAGAACAACGAATTAGTAAAGACACAAACGCAGTATTCAAGGCGTACTTAGATTGGAAAGGTACGGATCGCTATCAGGTCTACCCAGTGAAGTATACAAACCTAACTGGATTTGAGATTGAACAGCCAGCACCTAGCGAATCATTCAATATCAGCACTGACAAGACGGCAAACGAGATCCGCGAACGCCTCCTAAGCCTACGTATGGCGGCCTGATGGGTTTTGTACGCAGAAAAAACAATAATTATTCTATATAATAGTGATCTTTTTCTGCGTACATTTTTCTTCCCTTCATGTACTTCTAAAGCAAAACGACATAGGACAAGCAAACTAAACTAACAAACCAACGGCAATAAAAAAGGCAGTCCGAAGACCGCCCAATGTTTTGACGAACTATTTATTGCCTCTTCAATGAGGATATACCATGAATGAACAATTCATATATATGACACTAGCCCGTAATATTCACACTGGCCTATATCTAATCAAACTTGGATTCACTACTAATCCAGAAAGAAGACTAAGTGAACTAAGAAACCGTAATTCACATTTTGAGTACTCAGAAATGATGTTATTCAAACACAAGAAAAAACTAATCCACTATGAAATGGATGAAAAGCTAATTCATGCTAAAAATAGGTATTACTGTACTAACATAAGTAAAAGTTCACTACCAGAAGGCAACAGTGAACACTATGAGTCAGTAATAACTAATGAACTATATGAACAACTAGTAGATATGGGTTACAAGTTGATCAACGAACCAGAGCCAGTAAAAGAAACAGCTATGTTTGAGTGGGCGTGATAGTAACAAAAGAACCAGGAAAACAGGACATAAGAGGCATTCTGCCATGAAGCGTAAATACAGTTATAACCAACTACTAAGGAATAGTTATGGAAAACACAAACATACGCACATGGAAGATCCTTGATGAAAATCAAGATACTATTAGATTAGTTGAAATCACATTCTTTGATGAAGAAGCCAGCATTAGAAAGATAGCACTGTTTACTGAAACAGGGATTCTATTTGAATGGACTCCAGACATGTACAGAATCAAAGCTATCGATGATTCATACGATATAACCAATCAAAAAGTATTTGGATTACGCATAATGGGCGATGCTCCAGAAGGGCGTATTAATGATGCTAAAACATGCTACAGATTCAGTGAACAAATCGAACTCACTAACTTAGATGATGATGATCGACTTGATTATCATCTTCTATTTGGACGCTATTAATCACTATATGTCATAAATATCTTAAACACTTGAGGATATTCCTATGACATTTAGAACTGAATTCACACATTACGAAGATGATACTATCTACTTTCTTTATGTTACTAACAACATAAGGATTGAAACTGATGGTACTTCAAACCTTGAGATACAACGCCGCTCAACATTCCGCACTGAACCTTTAGATACTAACAGGTACTTAACTATAGAAGATGATGAAGCGGCTATGTTCCAGGAAAGACTTATAAACCCAGACTTAGAGGACATTATAAAAGCCGTAAAACTCTTTAAGTATTATATGGATGTACTGTGGGAATCATAGACAACAACACTAAAAACATAAGGCTGTACTGTGTCCTAGATGGGGTAGAGTGCTACTTACAACTAAGATCTGACTACTCAAGCGTAACCCTTGGCACAGGCGAAGTACTTACCTTATCCTTTGTACCTATCAGTACGCAAACACTGAATCTAATCATAAGACATACACACGACATTTAATTTTGTAACTTAAACTAAATTTTATTGACAGTGCTTTTGTTATCCGGGAATCTTTTTAGTACTAACAAAACGAACAGGAAGACTACTTGATGAGCACAGAAACTAACAGCAATGGTATTGTTTATGATTTAACAAACACCTCATTCAAATCTCTTATTGAACGTGTCTCAGCACTTAACTTTAAGTTTGAAGACAGCAAAAAAGATATCTTAGAAAAACTCTTCAAAAAAGAGTCAGAGAAAGAAGCAGAAGAATTCATTAATCAATTGCTTCGTATGGCAACTAATCTTACTAACATCGCAAATGCCTATAAGAAAGAAATAGACACTAAAAAAAGTGCTGATATTGCTGCTTCTATTGATCAACTTGATGCTGATACCCGCCAAGTTTTGATTAATCAACTAGTAGAAAAAGGTTTTATCCCAAAACCTGTAGTAGTTGAAATTGAAAGGACTGGAAGAGCTAAAGATAATAGACAAAAATCAAGTCGTACAATGACCACAACAATAATTGTTATTGGTGGTACTGAGTATGAAGTAAAAACTGACGCAAAAACATTCATTGGAAGATCATTTATTGGGATGGATGAAAATGAAGTGAAGTCAGTCTTTAAAGAAAATGGCATTCCTGAAGATAGTGTTAATATTAAGGGTAAAACAGATAAGCCTAAATTTATTGCTAAATATGAAAAAAATTAATTAATCTTAAGTGATAATTAGCCACCTAAAAGGTGGCTTTTTTTATTTAGGGAAATTGAATATTTTTTCTATATCTTGATTGAAGTAAGTCAAATCATTCCTAACATTACGAATCATTGTTGTTAGATTCTCTCTTACATTACTTACTGCTAACTTATTATCTTTGTCATAGGACATAGCAAACTCTATACCCGCAGCATAAAATAAATTTAAATTTGTGAATTTAATTCTTACTTGTTTAGGGTACTCGATGTTCCACCGTTTACAACCATCAAGCTTATTTGATAATGAACTTATTCGAATAACTTCGATATCTATTTCTTGTATCATCGATTTTGAATCAGCTAGTGCTGGGTCAATACATATGAATCGAAAATAGATATCCTCAATTTTCATAATAATTGAATCATAATCTTCAAGCATAGTACTAACATGCTTAAAGCCTTCTTCATTTCGCTTTTGTTTTATCCATTGTGGTGCTGCTTTATACGCAAAGAATGCTACAAGTAGTGTGCCGAATGTAGAAACTGAACTTATAAAATCAGAAACGCTACCCCATTCCAACGTTTTTGTATCAGAGAAGAGTACTTTTAAAAAAGCAAACACCGTTACACTTAAAAGAACTAAAACTGTTATGAAAAGTGCCATATTCAGTTTTTTATAATCCATGAAGAATTATCCAAAATATTTCAGAGTAATGAGTACTTTACCATTAAACGTCCGATGGCGTACACTCCGGTTTCACGCCACATCTACAATGGGGTTTTGGTTTGTTAGGCGTAGGTGTGGCGTGAACTTAGAACGGTAGTTCTTCTTGTCCACAAAACCAATCATCACCATGTTGTTCAATCACACGTTGTTCAGCATGTAGGTATCTCACAGCGTTCAATACATTTTTAAATGGCGTTTCGCTAATCAGTACAAAACAATCCCTTTCCACCGTTCCCAGCCAGAACACCCCGCCTACAGAACCTTCAAATATCACCCGATCACCAAACTTGAATTTATCAAGAGCACTCCCCCAATAACAGACAGTGAACCATACCCCTGCGTGTGAGAACTGGTGAACACCTCTACGTATGGATGGATCGTAACCATTCTTATTGCCCATTCCTTAACCCTCCAAACAAAACCAAGAATACTGTAATTATATACAGTACCAAATAAAACACCATAAAATAGATAAAAACGATCATTTTCAATAAGTTAAGTAATCTTCTTTAGTATGGTTAGTCTTTTATTGATATCTAAAAGCGATCAATAATTGATCATTAACCAATTTTAGAGATAAGCAGGGATGATCAATACAACCTTCATAGCAGAACCAATCATGACAACATCAGGCCAGCTCATAGGCTGTGAACTGTTAACCCGCTTCCATCGTGAAGATCTGCCAGTGCTGAACAGTAAGTACTTCATCATGGCTATGACGGTTGAAGGGAAGAAGGAACTACTGAAACAACAATTGGAGGCCGTAGAAGTTAATGCGTCCTGGTTCAGAGATAACCGGCTTTTCTGTACCGTTAACGTTGATACCGTACAGGCACGGCTATGTGTCTTTGACAGGGATATTATTCAGTTATTGGATAAGCTGGAGTTTGTGAGGCTGGAGATCTCAGAAGATTTTGAAGGTCTTGAAAAGGGTATTGAACATCCGATACTCAGAACATTGTTAAACGTTGGCTATCGCTTGTTCCTTGATGATCTTGGTTCAGGTCGTGCCAATGTCGCAGCACTAACTACTGGATGCTATGAGGCCGTAAAACTTGATAGAGCGTTCTACCGTCAGGAAGCACAGAAACCCACATTCAACGTAATGATGAAGAACATCATGAAGTACTGCCCGTATGTGATCGTAGAGGGAGTAGAGCAACGCCAAGAGCTACGAATATTACGCGATGCTGGAGTAACAGCGGTTCAGGGCTATCTATACCGTTCAGTACCATTCAATAAAGTTCACACACTTCTATAACACCATAGTAAATACCCTATAGACAACAACTATGGGGTATACCTATGAACATCACATTACACTTCCCTAAAGGCTCTACAAGCATCATAGACGGTACTTATACAGGTTATGAGTATTCCCGTACCGATAAGCTAATCAACGCTCATATCACGTTTGATGAATCATACAAGCTATTCATCAACCATCACAGTTTAGTACTCAGCTATAAATACATTACGGTGAATCACCAGCACAGCTACACAATCGGTAGATGGGTTTATGACTGGAACACAATAGGCAATTACAAAGGCTCAGAGCGAGTACACCTCGACTATCTACAGTGCTTGACTCAGGAACTAATACAAGATGAATCATTGAACGGTAGACCTATAGATAACTATCGAATTGCTCTATTAATAAATGAATTCAGAGAAGAAACTTAACCCAACTAACGAGAACGATTATCAAATAGGTTCTCCCTGAACTTTTCAAACACCGCGTAGTTTCGCCGCACCCTTTTTAAAAAATATATAAGGTTTTGAACCTAATTCATTCAATGAGGTTTTATGACATACCTACAAATAGCAAATATATACGGTTATGATCCGGCAACTGTTAGCCGTGATTGGAAAGCCAAAGGCTTAGATATAAGCCAAACAGACGAAGAAATATATCAATGGGTACAGGACAACGTACTAACACCATTGAGAGGACAAACAGATCTAAAAGAAGAAACCCAACGTGAACAATTACGTTTAGCAAAAGCTAAAGCTGACATTGAAGAAATGAATGCGGATCAACTAAGATGTAATTTAATTGAAGTTGATTATGTAACTGAATCACTATCAAGCTACTTACTTCAACTAAAGAACATGTTGCGTAGTATTCCTAACACAACATACGTAGAACTATTCAGTAGTGAAGATGCTAACGCATTGAGGGAAACACTCAAAGATAAAATAGATGAAGTACTACGTGATATTGGAAATTACGAGTACGAGGAAGAAATAGAAGAATATGAAAATGGAATTTCAGAATCAGAAGAAATTATTGAAGATATTGAATCAGGCAGTGAAGAACATCCTACCGCCTCAGAAGATAAAACCGAGTGATTGGGTAGAGAAGAACTTAAAGTTTTGTGATGGTGAGTTACAAGGTTCACCAATGCGTTTATACGAATTCCAGAAAGAACCACTTAACGCAATTATTGAGCCTGGAGTACGTAAGGTTGTGCTAATGAGTTCAGCACAGCTTTTGAAAACAACAATAGTTACTGGTGCTTCATTGTATTTTCTACAGCACGATCCATCAAATATGGTTATTGCTGGTACAACAGCAAACACAGTTAAGAAGTACAAGAATGGTAAGTACGATCCAACAATTCAACTGACACCATCACTTGCTAAATTAATCACGAGTAAATCAGATAAAACAAAAACAAATGATGCCACTACCCAGGAAACAACAGTTGGTACATTCAATTACTTTGTATCTCTTAACTCACCATCTACGCTACGTGGCCTAACTGCTAAACGTGTCTTTTGTGACGAGATCTCAGGCGTTGAGACAGACGGTGATGAAGGGAACCCCATAGCCCTTGTATCACAGCGTTGTGAATCGTTCCGCGATTCCTTAATCATGATGTGTTCCACGCCGTTAGTACCGGATGATCCCATATGCCAGGAATTTGCTATGAGCGATCAGCGTTACTTTCATGTGCCTTGCCCTAAGTGCGGTGATGAACAACGCCTGATATGGGAAAACGTTAAATTCAAATGGAAGGTGATCGACGGTGGCCGCCGTTCTATCCCTGATGCCGATACAGCCTATCTTGAATGCCCGCACTGTAAACACCAGTACAGCGAAGCAGAACGAGTAAGAGCGGTATCTCAAGGACGATGGATCGCAACACATCCAGAGATTAAGGATGTAAGGGGCTACCACATATCACGTTTGTACTCTCCGGTTTCGTCGATCCGCAAGCTGGTACAGGACTTTGCCGAAGCATTTAAGAACTTTGACCATATGCGATTCGTCAATAACGCATTGGGTGAACCGTACATTGATAAAGAAAACGTTGAGCATGATTTAGCACTACTGGAACAGCTACGTGATTTTGATATTGATATTAATAACATTCCTAATGATTGTGTTGGTGTGGGATATGCCGTAGACCAACAATTAGATCGCCTTGAATGTACGTTAGTTGGTATATCAGAAAAGAATTATTATGTACTCGATCATCGTAGCTTTTTTGCAGTGGATTGTAATAAATATGATTCACCAGCTTATACTGAACTACAAAATTTCATAAATAATACTAAGTTAAAAACCAAGAATGGCACGCCACTACGAGTACTTCAAGTATGGGTAGATAGTTCTAACGGTGCGGCAACCAATACGATTTACCGTTTCTGTAATAAAAAAGGGAATGAGATATACAAACCTATCAAGGGTGATGGACGTACAACCATTCCACTATATAAAGAAAGTACATCCGGTGGTTATAAGTTCATGCTATTGAACGTTAACGAAGGTAAGAACCGTATTCGTAAGTTACTAAACGCAGCAATGAACGAAGAAGAACATGAAGGTAAGAAAATCCACTTTAGTTATAGTCTACCTGATGATGCGTTTCTTCAATATACCAGTGAAAAACGTGTAATGAAAGGTGGTCAATTAGTATGGGTGAAACGCAGCGGTTCTAAAGATGATAGAAACGAAATGTTAGATACATTGAATTACTGCCTAATCAGTTTTGAATACATGCTAAACAAACTTGGAACAGACGCGTACAAGAAACTTAGAAATTATAATACTAACGTGGCAAAAGCTAAATACAGTGAAGAAACACAAATCAGTGAATCACCATCAGAAC
This sequence comes from Enterobacter sp. P82, assembly GCF_037053385.1. NCBI lineage: Bacteria > Pseudomonadati > Pseudomonadota > Gammaproteobacteria > Enterobacterales > Enterobacteriaceae > Enterobacter > Enterobacter sp. P82. The sequence continues at coordinate 2,195,159 of NZ_JBALHX010000001.1, read as the reverse complement.
ATGTTCCAGTACGTAAACAGCGTAAAAGGCGTATGGTTAGTGGTAGAAACTGGTTTAATGAATAAGGAATAAACATGGCAACACGCAGCGTTGATTTCACCTCAGATATTATCAAAGGTGAAAGCATTGTGTTTAGTTTTGCCGCAGATTCTACAGTAGATATTGTTGGTGTGGATGGTGTAAAGCAATCATACAGCTATCCATACACAACAATAGATACTTCAACATGGAAACCAGGTGCATATACAGCAATTATTAATGATACAACATTTGCTGTACGTACTTTCCAGATAGTAGATCCAACTGCGACAGCTAATAAATACAATCAATACCTATCAATTATTGATGAAATAAATATTGTCATAGAATCCAAAGTACAAGGCGGTGGTGTTATCTCACAGAGCATCAACAATAAAAGCCTAACAACTGAATCTATGGACTCATTACTAAGACTACGTACCCACTATATGAAACTTGCTAATCAAGAATTAGCACGTATGAAAGGGCTTTCCTCTGGTAATCCAATTAAATCTATAACAACTTTTAACAGGGGTAAATAATGTTCTGGAAAAAGAAACGAATTGATGAACCTGTACAAGAACCACAACAACCAAAACAATTTGAACGTAAGCAGCTAACCGATAATGCACTAAAACGTGAACTAAAAGAAATCCGTACTAACTCACAATCACCGATTATCAGTTTTGGATTCTCAGCAGGTAATACGGCAGGTAATATTAATAGTATTATCAATATGACGTTGCCAACATTAGTAGCTAAATCACGTGAACTAAGTCTAAACAACGGTATAGCAAGAAAGTACTTTCAAGTGAACTCTGATGGCGTTACAGGGGCATCCGGTTTATATATTCGTCCTGATGTAAATCTTCATGATGATAATGAAGAAAACTTAGCTATCAATGAAGAACTTGAACACTTGTTCTATAAGTACGCAGAAAATCCAGAAGCATTTAGTATGAATGGCAAGATGGACTTAGCAGCATTCCAGCGTTTAGTAGAACGTACACGTAGTATTGACGGTGAAGCGTTTATTATTGTTCATGATGTTAACGGTACTGTTAAGTTTGAACTCATTGACACTATGCGAGTACCTGTAATTGGTAATCGTATTTTTGATGATGGTAGTTATGTATCTAACGGCATCCATTTTGATCAACATGGAAAGGCTATTGAGTACTATGTAACTAAGGTTAATCCAACTTCATATACATATGAGATTGGCAACTATGACATTATCCCAGCATCCAGAATGCTTCACCTGATGATTGAAGATTATCCAAATCAACAGCGTGGTATTCCAGATATCGTAGCTGGTACTACATTACTAAAAGACCTTGAAGCATTCATTAAAGCAGCAATCATATCTAAAAAACTTTCAGCCTCAGCAATGGCATTCATTACTAACTCAGCAAGTAATGATGAAGATGTTGATTTTATGAAAGGATATGAACCTGATTACTATGAAAATGACAGCCTACAAAGTGGTGCTTTAGTCGAACTTCAACCAGGGCAGAACGTAACGAGTGTAAACCCAAATGGGGCAACAGATGGTATTACCGAATTCGTTAATGCTCAGATGCAACAGATCGCTATGTCTCTTGGTATTACTGAACAATCGCTAAGTGGTAGTACTGCTAATGCGTCATTCTCAGCAGCGAAGCTAACAGATCGCCTACAACGTCAAACATTTAAAACACGTACAAATGCTTTAACCACATTCGTACTAAAACCAATTTATTCACGTTGGCTAAAAGCTGAAATGTTACGTAATAAGGGCTTGAACCTTAATTTTAGTGATTTCGATAAATTAGTAAATGCTAAATACGTTAGTGAATTCGTTGAATCACTTGATCCTCTTAAAGATGTACAAACACAGGTATTAATGATCGATAACAAGATCAAAAGCCGTTCTATGGTCGTTTCTGAATTTGGCTATGACCCATATCAAGTACTGAAAGAAATTGAACTGGAGGAAGCACAAACAATAAATACTACAAAGGAAGTTATTCAGGATGAAGAAACCACTAACGAGGGAACTAAACCTACAGAAGATAAATAAAGCTATTGATGTAGAGAATCGAACAATTGAAATTGCCTTTGCCAGTGAAACACCTGTTAAACGTGATTTTGGTGAAGGGCTTGGTGTACTAAATGAAATTCTTAAATGTACTCCAGATGCCGTAAATCTTTCTCGCCTACTTAATGGTGCTCCATTACTAATAGAACATGATTTCACTCGACAAGTGGGAGTTGTATTAGATGCGAGAGTAGACAGTGATCATGTATGCCGTGCGACGGTAAAACTATCTTCAATTCAAGCAGCAGAAACTATTTTTACAATGATTCAGGAAGGTATCCGTACAAAGATTTCAGTAGGGTACAACATTGAATCATACCATATCGAAGGTGAAAACCTAATTGTAGATCTTTGGTCGCCATATGAAGTAAGTAGCGTATCTGTACCCGCAGATGATTTTGTTGGTGTTTCACGTTCACTAAATACAAATAAAATTCAACTTAGTGAAGGTGAACAAATGGAACTTGAAAACCAACAAGAAGAACTACGAGTTAATGACGTAGAAGAAACAGAAGTTGAAGTACAAGAAAGTACTGAAACAGAAGAAGTAGAAGTATTAGAAACTCCAGAAGAAGTACAAGAACCTGTAGAAGAAACAGAAGTATTAGAAACCGAAGAAGTAGTACAAGAACCTATTGATGAAGCTGAAACAGAAGAAGTACAGGAAAGTACTGATGATGTTGAAGTAGAAGCACAAGAACGTGCCGCACTAAATAAAGGTGAATCTGACGAATATCGAATTCGTGAGTTAACCGCTATTGCTGAACTCTACAACGTAGATAGTTCGGAAGCAATTAAATCAGGTGTATCAGTTGAACAGTTTAAACAGGAAGTTCAAACCAGATCCCTAAATAAAGAAACAAATCTAATTAACAAGGATGTTAATCTTATGAAAAAAAATGTAATTGGTGAACTAATCCGTAGTATCAACGAAGATAACTTTGATTCTGTAAAGGTTGAACTTGAAAAAGGTCAACGCGGTTTCAAAATGGATTTTTCACGTGCTCTTGGTGCTAATACCGATACTCAAACAGCAGCAGGTACAGTTAAAACTGTTTATGCGGATTCTTATCTAACCGCTCTATTGGCTCAATCCATTCTTGGTAGCCTAAATCCAACTATCTATAGTGGCCTTGCTTATCGTGGTGTACTTTCTATTCCTCGTCTAACTGGTCTAACTCCAGCGGCTCCAGGTAACTTTAAGTTCTACGAAGAAGGTGATGCGGTAACAGAATCTATTTCTAACTTTGATTCAATCAAGCTATCTCCAAAAATGTTCGCGGGTTCTGTACCAGTAACTAAGCAACTAATGCTAAGTTCTGATACCGCAGCTACTTTTGTTCAAGATGCCCTAATCCGCTATGCGGCTAATGGTCTTGAAGCTCAGATCTTCTCTACCCTACAGGCAGCTATTCCAGAAGTGGAAACCGCAGCAGTAGGTACTATGACCGTAGCAGACGTACAAGAAGCTATTAAAGCACTTGGTGTTGCTAACGTTGATGTACGTTCTTGTGTCGCAGTCATGCACCCAAGTACATTGGCTAAACTACGTCAAACCGCAGTAATGGGTAACACCGCAGCCGTATCTATGGTTGAAGGTCATCGTTTTGATATGTGGCTAAACGATGAAGTACGTGTAATTGAATCTACCTTTGTTGAAGCTGATTCTGTAATCATCGGTGATTTCCGTAACCTAATCATTGCTAACTGGTCAGACGGTCAAGAAATTGATGTAGACACTACTACTCACCGTGCCGCACAAATTACTGTATTCCGTTCATTCCAGTACTTAGCAACTGCTATTGCTCATGATGAAGCGTTTGTAAATCTAAAAATTAAATCCGCTTAATGGTGAAATAAATGAGAGCATTTTTTAGTAACTCACAATCAGAGTCACTACTTAATGCTTTTGGTGAAAAGCTCGTCATTGTTCAAGATGGTGTATCAATAACGATTACCGCAATTTTTGAACAAGACGAGCTTTTTTTCGATGATAGTCAAACTACCGTAACATATTTTAGTGCTAAGTCAGGAATTAAACTAAATAGCACCTTCACGATTGATAACACCGAATACGTAGTAAATAGAATAGATGATGATACGAGCGGTATCTCTAACTATCACTATGTTCGCAAGATCGATTTAGAAGAGGAAATATAATATGTTCACGGCAGACTATTCAATAAGAAAGTATTTGATTAATAAATTAGCAGTGATTGTTAATTTACAATATCCATCAAAAGCATCAGTAGATAATACTACAATGGTTTACATTGGTGATTCTTCTGTACAACGTACACAGATAGCTAAAGCAAATCAAATTGTAAACAATCAAATCGTACCTTCAACTATTAGAAATTTATGTGAATTTCGAGTTGAGTTTGTAGCTGTCGGACAATCATTTAAAAGTGCTTCAGATGAAATAGAAAAGATTCTTGAAGCACTTTATACATCTGGTTTCTTTGATGAACTAAACCAGCAACTTCCAATGCCATTATTCAATATCCGTATTGAAGATAGCCTAATGACTACTCAAGCCGAAGCAACGGAAACCGCTTATGTACACACGCAAACTCTATCTTTTAGCTATGGGGAATAATTATGGCTCAAACATTTTTAGGGAATCTAACTACAGTATGGATTAATACCGATACAACCAACGTTGATCCAAATGCCCGTACTTTTGTTCAAGTAGAAAACCTTTCAGCATTTCCAAGTTTTAATGAATCAACTTCTGTTTCAACTGTAGAAACATATGATAGTACTTACACCTCTAAAGTAGCGGGTGATAGTTCATATGGTGATATGACTATTTCAGTTAACTATATTCCAGGTGAAAACGCCGTACTTGATTCTGTTGTTGATTCTCAGCAATTAGTACAGGTCAAGGTAGAAATGCTTGATGAAGGTTCAAACGATACTACCGTAAACTATGTGCTTTACAACGGTTACTTATCCAGCGTTTCCGATACGTCGGATATGGATCAGGTTGTTACCCGCTCATACGTATTCACACCAGAAAGCCAGGTATCAGCAGGTATTCTTGATGAGTCAGTAGTTGAACTCTATCGCGGTGATTGGGGTGTTGGTTCGAACGGTAACGAGTTTCCAAGCTATCAAGGCCGTGACGGTAACTCATTCGTTAAGATCGCAGCAGCCAACGCACCAACAGGTGTTGATATGTTGGGTATCACTAACCTTGATGGTTCTAACGGTACTCAATTGGTAATGAGCAAAACCGGTACGCCAGTACTCAACTTTCGTAACTTCTCAACAGCAAGTAACGGGGCATGGTACAAGGTCTACACCAGTGCTGATAAACCAACGCTAACAGAACTTGGTGCGGCAGCCGCTACCGATCTCAGTAACTACGTACCAATCACACGTACTGTCAATGGTAAAGCACTTACAGCTAACATTACTCTGGTAGCAGCAGATATTAGTGATGTTTACTCTAAGACCTACATTGATTCAAACGTAGTACCGAAAGTGTTTCAATTAAATGGACACGCATTATCAGGAACGGCGTTGAACTTAGTAGCGGCAGATATACTTGATGTGTATTCACAGACACAGGCTAATAATACCTTTGTAGCTAAAACAGTTACTGTTAACGGATTGCCTTTAAGTAGCAATATCACACTAACGGCAGCACAACTTACTGATATGGCATCTTTAGCATATAGTAATAGTACTTATGTGCCTAAGACGTTCTTAATCAATAACAAGCCATTATCTGGTACTAACATTCAATTAGTAGCAGCAGATATTAGTGATGTATATTCCCGTACTGAAAGCAACGGATTGTTTGCGTTACGTATCACTACAATTAACGGTTATGCTTTAAACAGTAACGTAACCTTGAACTATAACGATGTAGGAACGTATTCAAAAGCACAAATTGATGCCAAAGATGCCGCACTACAAGCGAACATTGATACCAAAGTAACTATCACTCAAGACCTTCTAACAATAAATAACGTAGAAGATACATTAGAACTTGATATGTCTGATGGTAAACGTGTTTTCAAAGCAACTCTAACAGCACCAGTAACACAACTCAGTGTTATAAATGCGAGTGGAAGTAATTTAAACAGCCAAACTATCACGATGTTATTAACACAAGGAACAGGGGCAAATAAAATTTCATGGCCTTCTAATGTTAAATGGTCTTATGGGCGTGAACCAGTATTAACCTTTACGAAAGATTCAATTGATGTAATTCAATTCTTGTCAATAGATGGAGGAAGTACCTGGTACGGCTCCTTACTAATGGCGGATCTACAAGAATGATAAGAAAACAAAATATCAGCAATGCCCAACAGATGATTGAAGGGCATTGGAAATTTTTAGAACGTAATACTGGTTTAGTTAATGATAATAAAACAGATCACTATGTACTAAACCCACAAAACGTTATATGTAACAACAGGCATTTTATAGCGGAAACGGGATGGGAAGCACAACCGGACGGTGATGCAACCACAGAAGGACAATCCTTAGCAATTCTTGGTGCTATCTATGCGTATCAGGCAACCAAAGAACCGTACTACCTACAACGTGCTAAAGACTTTTTCAACGCCTATCACATGGCGTTCTTCCGTGGTGTAGCGTTTCCTGATCCACCTGATGGTTCATTGCGTTGTAACTGGATCTGTAACGGTAAGGCTCCAGTACTGGCACATTACCCATTAGATCCAGAGTATCCAACTCACGGCGGGTTCAAGGGCGTATTGTTCACATGGACGAACGGACAAACACAGATACCTCATGGTTCACCTAACTACGGTGAATACCTCGATGCTGTTTGGTTTGCCTTTCCCGAAAGAGCGGGGCTTGGTTGGAACCAGGTTAACGCAACTGCCTACGCATGGTTAGCCAGTGAAGATAGCATTGATTGGGATACTAAAGCCCCTACCTATGATGTTGATTGGATTGTAGACCGTACAGGCCGCAAGATAGATAGCAATGGTGATGTACTGGCAGAAGGACTAACAAGCCAGATTGGTACAGTCCAGCTCAAGGACACGTCTATTAACGGTAATTACCGATTCAACTACGCCACAAAGAACCCTGTATCAGAGGGTGGTTATCTGATGGGGCGTAATGAACGTTGGCACAACAGGCCAGTAAACGTACCCATTGATAACTACGGTTCACTTGATTTCGCTGATAACGCATCAGATGCTGAATTGTGGTTCTGTCAGGCGGCAAAGCTACTATGGGATATCACAGGCGATCGTATCTATTACTTAGCATGGCAGAACTCACTACTTACATGTATTGGATATTCTGATATTGATAAATTTGATATGTTCTTTCGTAAAAGTACACTTGCTATAACGCCGTTTACTGATGGTATTTCATATGATTATTTCTATCCAAGTAATCAAGTAGCATCATATTCACGTGATTCAGACGGCTATATAGTCATTAATCAAAGTGCCTCAGCACAAACAACACTTGAACAACAATCTATATGGTTCAAATTTAATAATAGTTCAACTTTCCATGTTGAATATAGTGGTGTTGATACTACTGGCAAACCATTAAGCCTTGCTGTAGCAATGACAGTGAATAAAACTAAAACAGAAGATGGTGCTATTAGATACCGTTGTGGTTTACCCATTACTAATACTGATAATAGTATTATATCAATGGATATACCGATGAACCATTTCACCAGAATTGCTAAACCAGACGGTGGACAGTACTTAACAGCAGATATGCGTATGATTTCCGATTATGGGGATAATACAGTAACTACCTTACAATATGTTTCCGGTATTGCTGGAACATACTATGACAACGTGATTTCTACTACTATGGATTCTGACGGTAGTTCTACAGTTGGTTTCTGGATCTTTGATGATGAAACACAGGATTTAAACAGCTTCACATACAGAACATATGCTGATGATTTTAATATCCGTATTGTTGATGATCTTGGTTGGCGTTGGTGGGCTATGCTACCAGCAAGTAACGGGGCATGGGTAACACAAACGTTTAATGTACTGGATTTTAAATTGAGTTCTTATCAACCGGATCATGAAGAAGGTGATGAACAACCAGGACAACCAACACTAACAGGACGTACAGAGTTTACACTATTACTTGATACCGATCCGGTTGATGGTGTCTCAGGGCGTATTGATTGGTATTGTGTTAACGATTTACCAGCACTCTATAACGATGGTGGTACAGGTGATTATTCAGTGTTAGTAAGTTTAACATTCAATGATAGTACTGGTAATGGATATACAGCACGTTTAGGTGATTGTGTAATTCGTAATTACATGCTTGATAGCCTTTCATATACACCAGGACTAATACCATTCAGTAACATCACAGATCCATATGCTCAATTGTATTCCGGTTGGCGTGGATTACCATACCCTGGGTATCAATTGCCCGCGATTTGGTGCTTTAAGGGTACGACAATTGATCAAACCAGACTAAATAATAGTATTAAGTTCTTATGTGATGCTCAGGACTGGTTTACTAATAAATTCCATCCTACTTTACCTGGTCCGTGTGCTCAGGCTTATGTATGGAACCGTCAGGACGCTTTAGCATATGCCCCTGATGGTAAACCGGATCAATTCATTATGCAGCACTGGTATGAAGAAGCATGGTCAGGTTATGAACCTCGTGCGTTCTTTGCAGGTTGTGATGTAGTTCATGAGCTATATCAACGTGGTGATTATGCTATTCCACAGAACATTATCACTTACAGTAAGAACTGGATGAATTACTTAAAGTGGTTTATGAAAAATAATGATGGCCACGCACCAACACGATTTAAAGATGATGGTGAAGTAATTTATGATGGGTTTACAGGTCATATGTCTGGTTTGTGGCTTGCTGGTGCTTCAATGATGGCAATAGCAGGTTATCCAGATCACGAATTACTTGATTTACTATTCGCGGAAATTCAACAGAACTATAACATAGTTTCAGCTAATCACGTAATGAATGGTGGATGGTCATCAGCTATCAGAAGTGGAACACCTACAACACCAGAGAATAATTCAATGTTCTTTGGATTCTATACAGGTGAACTACTAAGAGGTTTAGCACTTTACATGAAGTACTACAACCAACATATATAAATAAACAGAAGGGGTATCAAGGACTGATTCCCCAAATATATAAAGGAATATTAAATATGGCTTTTAATTCTATTTTTGTAGGCAATAATGTAAAAGTTGAAATCGCTAATGCTCCAGCGGGTGGCGGTCAGGCAACTACCTTTACTGTTGTTGAAGAAGTTGGTGCTTTTCCATCAGCGGCAGGTGCGGAATCTAACGTTGTTAGTGTGAACACTTTCGGTCAACAGTACGCTAAGAAATTGCTTGGTTCTCGTTCAGTACCGGATCTAACTCTAACTGTTAACTGGAAACCAGGTGCGACAGGTCAAGAAATGCTTGCGGCAGCCGCAGCAGCACAAACACTAATCCAGGTTAAAGTAACCTATTTCCAGAATATTGATGATCAAGATGGTGCCGCTTATTACAGCATCGTAAACGGTTATGTAAGTTCTGATGTAGTTAATGGTGATTTTGACGGCGTGGTTACTCGTGATTTCGTTGTTTCCGTTACTGGTGCTCCAATTGCGGTTGGTGAAGTTACTCGTGCGTAAGTACTAAATACTACAAACCAACTAACAAGGATAAAGCGAAATGGATTTTACTAATCTTATGAATGCTATTGGTGTGAAGTTAACACCAGTAGTACTAACACCAGAATGTACTGTATACATCAAACTACCAACTATTACCCAACACGCAGAAGTTTCAGATCCATATAAAGCGATCTTCTATTGTGTGGTTGATGAAAGTGGTAAACAGATTTTTGATTCACCTGAACAAGTTGAACAGAATGTAGATTTAACAGTACAACTAAAACTAAATGCCGAGATCGGTAATGTGTTTGCCAAATCCTTTAATGTTGAGGATGTAGAGGTAAAGTAAGACGCGATCCGATTCTCAGACTATCACTATCTTTATTGTATAACAGCGGGTGTAGTGTGGATGATCTCTACACTATGCCCGTTTTGCTTTTCTTCTACCTATTAGTTTTCAAAGAATCGGTTGATCCTGATTCATCACAAATTGAACAAATCAGGCATACAGAACTACTACAGGCAATATGGTTAAGTACTGGCAATATCAAGAAAGAAGATATACCGAAATTTAGTATCTATGAACTCGATTCATTGAACATTATTTCAAATAAAACCTTAGCTGAACAACAAGCAGAGAGGGAGAAGAAGATCGCAGAACAACAAAAAGCAAACATGCTTAATTGGATGGGAGTAAAGCCACATGGCAAACAATAATAAACAATCAATGATATTTGAAATCACAGGTGATGAATCTGGATTACAAAAATCATTAAAAAACGCAGCAAATGATATAGGTGATTTTGGGGATCGTGCTGGCGGTGTGTTCGGTAGTTTCAACACCGGACTATCAACCACGGCTAAAGCTATGTCTGGTTTCGCTGGTGCGGTAGGGGTGGCAGGTATCGCCATTGCCGCCACATTAGCCAACGTTCAAGCTCAATCAGAAAAGGCGTTTGAAGTCTTTCAGGCAGCATCACTATCACAAACTGGCATAGTACAGATACAACAGGCGGCTAATATGTTTGCGGGTGTTGGTCTGACTATGGATCAAGTAGCCGATCAGATGAAAGATGCTAAGGATAAGTTAGGCGATGCTATCACGAATAACGCTGGCTCTATGCTAACCGATGTGATTCAACCATTGAAGTTGAATATGTTTGAGTTACAGAAAGCAGCAGAAAACGGTGAAGATATTATTGCTAAGATTTACTATCAAGCTAAACAAATGGGCTTTAGTCAGGCTCAGATTGTACAGATGATGGAAACCGTAGCTAACGATGCTACTAAACGCATGACTGTATATAGAGAATTCAGTACTGAACAAGAGTACCAAAATAGCCTTGCTAATGAAACTATACAGTTAACAGCAGAGCAATCACGACAATTTGAAGAATATAGAACGGCAACTAATAATCTATCAAGGGCGTGGGATGCGTGGCGAAATTCAACACTTGCCCCTGTTGCTAAAAGCCTTGCTGATATTCTTGATTTAATGACTAAGATACTTAACAGTAAGCCAGTGGCAGCAGCCGCAGCCGCTACGAGTAAGCAGGGTATACAGGCAGTACAGGAATACCAAAAACAGTACCAACAGCAGATACAAAAAAACTCTTCTATCTATGGTGCTCAGATGGTAGAAGATCAGCAGAAGCAACAAGAAGCTAATAACAAAACCTTTGAGAATCTTTTAGCTAATCTTGATGCCGCACATAATCTACTTGATAAACAGAAAGAAGAATACAATAAAGGCTCAGATAGAAGTGTTATTGATACAGCGTTGAAACCTTATCTTTCAGCTAAGCAGAAGACACAAGCACAGATTAATACACTTGATGCTACTCACAAACAATTACGAGCAACAATTAAAGATTCTTTAGTACGTGCATATAAGGGTGATGAAGCGGCAATGAATGCCGATTTAGCTAAACTTGATGAAGGTTATAAAGCTAACCGAGAGAAGTTAGTAAAAAGCCTAACAGCCGATGAAGATAAAGCACGTGAAGATAAAGCTAAGAAAGATGAAGCAGCAGCCAAGAAAGCACAAGCCGCACAAGATAAACTTAATGAACAAACTAAAAGAGCAAAAGCACTATTAGAACAAACTCTATCACAGATCGGTACTAACGAAGCTCAGATACGTATTACTCGTTTTAACTATGAACAAGATGAAATTGAAAAACGTATCAGTACAGCAGGTAAATTAGCTGGTAAGAGTGAAACTGAAATTACAGCAATGTTAGATCAGCAATATAAAAGCCGTGCGACTAAGTACAAAACTATGGTTGATGAAATGCTTGCTGAAACAGACCGTTTAAAACAAGCACAAAACATTGCCGCAATTGCCAGTGATCCGAATGCCACACCAGAGGCTAAAGCCAAAGCAGCAGCAGCGGGTAAGACATGGACAGGTGGCACAGCAAGTCAGGGATTAGGGTATACAAACCCATTAGACTTCTCACCAGATCCAACGAAAGTACAGCAAGTAAACACTGAACAGCAAGAGAACCAGGATGGGGCTAAAGCTCTATACGATGCCAAAGTAATTGGGTTCCAGGAGTACCAGGATCAGCTAACAGCGATTCAGGCCAACGCCGATATGAAACGTGGTCGATTAACCGCAGACGCACTAACCAGTACTTTAGGTATGTGGCAAGCGGGGGCAGGTGATGTAGGAACTATCATGGCTGGGGTTTTCGGTGAGTCATCAGCAGCGGCTAAGGCAGCTTTTGCCGTAAGTAAAGGTATTGCTATTGCTCAGGCAGTGATCAACATCCAGCAGGGCATATCCGAAGCTATCAAACTTGGATGGCCTATGGGGATCGCAGCAGGTCTACAGGTAGCAGCTCAAGGTGCGTCCATTGTCCGTACTATCAAAGGTACAGCTATCCAGGGGCAAGCCCATGATGGTTGGGATTCACTACCAAGTACTGGTACATACAATCTTGAAAAAGGCGAACGTGTAGTAGGTAAATCACTAAACCAGGATTTAACAAAATACTTGAGTAATCAGGATGGTAGTAAATCAGGTGATATTAAGATTGACGCACCGTTAATTATTAATAGTAATGGTCAAATCTCAGATTCAGATTTCCAAAAGATGTGTGATAAACACGCTGATACTATTGTTCAGGCAACACGTAAATCTCAGAAGAATAACGTATAAATATCATATAGCCCACATGGATTGTGGGCTAACTATTAAAGGAATAATAATATGTTAAATAGCACTCTTATTAGTGAGTTCATGTTAACGGACAATATACCGCAATACCAAAACCAAACATGGACAGGTGAAACTATTACACGTGTTGTTGGTTCGCAGTACTTTACCCTTAGTTTCAAAGTTACCTTGAACAAGATGAACCGTGCTGAACTCGCTAACTTCTATGCTCTATATGGTCAGGGCAAACCGTTCTCTATGCCTCTTGGATGGTGGAGTACATACAACGGTACTCAAACATCACAAGTACAGGCAACAGCAGCAAGGGCAGCGGGGGCAACATCCATTGCCGTTAATGCTAATACACTTGAAGTTGGTACGTTAATTCAATTCAACGGACACAAGAAACTATACCGAATCATAGCCAACACTGGCAACGTGATTACTATCTTCCCTGGATTAATCAAAAACATCCAGCTTGGGGAAGTAATGAAATATGACAATATTCAAGGTTCATTTATTCTTACACCACAGAACGCAGCATATCAGATGCCAAGTACAAACATTATGGAAGTGACAATAAATGCAACTGAAAACATCAGAGGTTAATTTATGTCTATTCCAAGCAATGTACTAACTAATGCGGATCTTGTCGCGTACTGGAACCTTACACGAGGCGATAACAAAACCGTACTAACAGAAAAAGAACTATATCAATGTGGTGTTATGGTAAAGCTAATAGATGTACTTCCACCTACCGGAAGTAACATATATCTAACTGATGCCATTGCCGATCAAAACTATAACGGGATTAATTATAAGTCAGTACCTGATTTCCTTGATTCATCATTTGCTAACTATGTAGAAAAGAACCAAATTAATAATAACGGTACTTCTTTAAAAGTAAGTAATGTAAGCCAGGATTATCTATCTATGGCGTTACGTGGATTGTGGAATGATGCAAAAGTTAATATCTGGATGGGAATTGTTAACCCAGCTACAGGAGGTATTTTATATGCCTATCGTATGTTTAGTGGTTACATTGATTACTTTAGTTCAGACTTTAACAACACAGCAGGTAATACCACAAATGAAACAACAGTAAATCTAAATTCATTGTGGAAGAAGTTAGACCAAACACAACGCCTGTTATCAAGTACATCAGTACACCAATCATTACACACTGGTGATAAGTTCTTTGACCTAATAGGAATACTAAATAGTTCAGAACAATTCTGGAAGAGTAGTAAGAAATAATGAAAAACGGATTTATAACAGAGTACCTAAGTAGTTTAGTTGGTGAACCTTTAGTGTACGGTACTAATGATTGTCATATCATGGTGCTAACAGTAATTGATATGATCACCGGTAGTAAATACCGTGATGAAATCTACCAGAAATACACAACACCAACAGCAGGTAGAAAATACGCAAAAGCAAACTGTAGTTATTCTACTCTACATCTATTGTGTAAAGAAAAAGGCCAATTAGTAACTGAACCACTTGATGGGGATATCATCATTTCATCAGGTCACAGTACAGTTTATTGGCGTGGGAAAGTAGTAATTTTATCAGAAGATAAATCTAACTATATCGTTTCTCAATATATCCCAAATGAAAAAGACAAAATATACAGATTTAAAGGGGAATAACTATGGCAGTAGCAGCAGTTGCCGTAGCTATTATCGCAGGGGCATCAGCAGCGGCAGCAGCATACGCAGCAGGTTTAGCTTTAGCAGCAGTAGTAGCTATAGGTATTGGTACAGCAGCACTATCTTACATTAGTTCATCACAGATGATGAATGTAGGCCAAATGGGGGTAACGTATCCGAGTACGGGTAGTAACAATGCCCGATCAACATCACCAAGTACTGGAATACCGATTTCATACGGCGGTTCTAACCGCAACGCAACAGAGGTAGCTTATAACAAGTTAGGCTCTATCGTCGTATGGCAGAACGTCTATAAAGGTACTTCAAATCAGTTATGTACGGTTCACGCGATCAGTATCGGTGAAATCGGGCAAGTACCAGGGGAACAATCACAAGGCGTAATCAAGCAGATCTTTTTTGATAATGCTCCGGTACTCATGGATGGTGCGTACATCACCACAGAGGGGATCGTGCCTACCTCAATGATGATTGAGAAGTACCGCAAATACTTACAGATTGAGATACGTTTCGGTAAGCCGTCCTACGGTGGTTCTATGACGCTTGCCCGTCAATATGGCGGTAGTCAATGGACTGACAACATGCGTGGTGATGGTCTTGTACAGATCTGTACCGTAATCAAGAAAACCAATGATTCATTGATTGATGGGATTCTAACGAACCAGAACTATACATTATCGGTAGAAATGCGTGGACGTATGATCTATGACTTAACTGATAATGTACGTAAACCAAGTTCAAACCCACCAAGCCAACTATATGACTTTATCACTAATACAGAATTTGGTTTTGGGCTTGATCCTAATGATATTGATATAACCAGTTTCCGTAATATGGCAAACTATTGTGCTCAGAATCATTTCTATTCCAATGGTAATATTCAATATGATAAATCCTTTAAGGAAAACATTGAAAATATTCTACAAACATTTGGTGGTGTACTTTATGAATCAAACGGTAAGTACTATCTAACCGTTGATGCTCCAGATATTCCAAGTGTACATTTTGATGAAACAAATATTATTGGCAGTGTGAATATCACAACGGGTTCTAAGTCTGACTATTTTAATACAATGGACAGTACCTATACAAACCCAGGTAATGACTATTCACAAGATATTATCCGTTATCCAAGTGATGCCATTAGTAACGCATCCATTGCTAAAGATGGTTATATTATCAAGAAGGATTTAAACTATCTTTGGGTACAGGATAAAAATCAGCTTGCTATTCTTAGTAACATTGAATTGCTAAAATCTAAGTACATTACGAACACGATTACTTTCAATACCTATGTAACAGATATGAAAGTATATGATGTGTTTACAATTGATTTTAAAGAAGCTGGATTTAGTAATAAAAAGTACAGATGTATTCAACGTACTGTACCAATGATCGTAGATAAAGCAGGCATTATCCAGATCACCGCGATTTCATATGATGATGGTATATATCAAGGAAAAGATCCGGGACAATTCCCACAGGATGGATTGACCAATCTACCTAACCCAACATACGTAGAACCGCCAAGTAACCTACAGGCTCAACGTTTAGGGGCAACGGCATCAGGTAACACCGTTCTATTAACATGGGATCTTAGTCAGGATACAACTGTACGTGGTTATAAGATTCGTTATAAACGCAGTGATTCCAGTGTTTGGATCAGCATTGGTAACGTAGGGCAGTACTCTACAAGTTTTGAGATATTAAATCTTCTATATGGGGTACAGTACGATTTTGCTATTGAGGCGTATAACACATTAGGTTATTCATCGGATTTAGTAGCTATCTATAATCAAACACCACAAGTTATATTCGCATTACCGAAGATTACTAACCTTGATATGGTGAATGATGATGTAGGTTTAAACCAGACTTATGCTCAAGATTTTATTTTACGTTGGGATGATCAGGCTAACATAGCCGTAAATGGTAAAACATTCGCTGATTTCTTCAAACATTATGAAATTCGTGTGTATGACCGATACAGGAACTACATCACATCGTACTACACCACTACAAGCAACTGGACGTACTCATATTCAATGAATACCAGTGATGGCCTTAGCCGTTACCGTGTGTTTGGGATCATCGCTCATGGTTGGGGTACTGGTATCTATAGTGAAGAAGTTCAGATTGAAGTTAGTAACCCACAACATCCACAGTTGTTAGGTGTAAATTTGAAGAGTGGTTATGATTCCGTGTTCATTGACTGGACTGAATCAAACGTACCGGATTATGCGGGAATCGTTCTGCAAATCGCACTTGATGAGGGTTTTAGCTCAGGGTCGAAGTACTTTAGCAGTGCTAACCGTTATTCAGCATCGTTTGGTATTGAAGATGGTTCATGGTTCGCACGAGTAGCAGCCTATGACGTGTTCGGACAGGATGAATTGGTATGGTCGCCTACTATCGGTTTTAACCAGAACACGAAGGTTCCTTACAGCAAATTGAACGAAGATGTTATTGATGGCCTACTTAACAGTGATACGGCTACTGGCATTGTTGAGAAACAGATCGTAGATGAACTTGGTTCACGCTGGCAGCTACAGGTATCAAACAACGGTAACGTAACGGGCATTGCTTTAGCCGCAGATGAAAAAACATCAGTGTTTACCGTAATGGCGGATCGCTTTAGTGTTATCAGTACGGACAGTGCCAAACTATCAGACAGGGTTTATCCGTTTGTGGTTCAGGGTGGTAAGACTTACATCAACTCAGCGGTGATAGCATCAGCGAGCATCAATGAGGCTATGATCAATAACCTTTCCGTTTCACGTGCGAAAATTCAGGATGCCGCAATAGACAACACGAAGATTGCCAATGCCGCTATTCGTAATGCACATATCATGAATGGTGAAATTGACTCAGCGAAGATCAGCCAGCAGATACAATCCAGTAATTGGGATGGTACGAACGGTTGGATGATTAACAAGAACGGTACAGCCAACTTTGGTAACGCTACTATTCGCGGTACGATTTTTGCGAACAGCGGAGTACTCAACAACGTTACTATCAATGAAAACTGTAACATTCTTGGTACTCTAAGTGCCTCACGTATCGTAGGTGACATTTGCCGTCCTCAGTCTACAGGTATAGCATCAGTGCCGTTTATTTTCGGTTCACATACTGTATCAGGTGGTCAGGCCGCTAATGATCCAGTAGCTTACCAACACTATGTAGCGTTGCGTATACGTGGTGAAGATTTCGATCGTATCCTTGATAGTAATATGACTATCACACTTACTTCATTTGAGCGTCAGTACTTCTATATTCGTATGGGTGGTGATGGCATTGGTTTAACAAACTTAGCTTTCGTTGATGCTGGTAACAATGGACATAAC
The DNA here is from genome assembly GCF_037053385.1 of Enterobacter sp. P82. NCBI lineage: Bacteria > Pseudomonadati > Pseudomonadota > Gammaproteobacteria > Enterobacterales > Enterobacteriaceae > Enterobacter > Enterobacter sp. P82. The sequence continues at coordinate 2,177,260 of NZ_JBALHX010000001.1, read as the reverse complement.
ACACCATATACTTTCCCAATCAATGGTATCTATGTTCCTGCTGTTGGTCGTGGCAAGTGGAATTATATCTATGTTATGTGTACTACATCGCGTTCTGGTTTAGCTTCACTTAATGTACCTTCATTATTGAATGCGTTTATATATCGAGCGGGGGATCAACCTTTATATAATGCGTAATAAATACTATTACCAAAATATATAATATAGGGAAATTCTTAATGGATATTGGGACACTTCTTGCTCTGGTTATTAGTGGGTTAGGCGTTTTATATTCTATCTTCCGTGACAATACAAAGGATACTACTGATTTATTAAGTCGTGTATCCTACCTTGAAACTACCATTGCGGTACAAGATAGTAACATTACACGTCTAAGCGACGAACAAGACAAGATGAAAGAAACCTTGCGAAACCTTGAAATTCAAATTCACGAATTGGATATCAAACTTGAAAGGATTATTACTATTCTTGAACAATCAAAGCAGTAATTAAAAAGGGATAGTACCGTAATTGATACTATCCCTTTTTTTACTTATTAGTTAGTTGTGCGATCATCGCATTAACTCTATTTGGTGTCTGACGATACCATAAACTATCTTTTGCTTGTTTGATTGCTTCCGTGTAGTTGGCATCACGTAGTGCTTGAATCATCTTTTTAAACTTCATCGTTCCAGATAGGCCAAGTTGAAAAATCATGATGATCATGAAGTCTTGCCAATCTTTAGGAATGGTTAGGTTTAGTTTACTTAGCTGGCTTGTTGCTATGGCTATATCTTTATCAAGTAGTCGAAGTACTTCAATCTCATTAATACCATTATTGAAATTCTCGTTTGGTAGTACCTTATGTCCGTATCCTACGGTTAAGAATCCTTCACTATCTTTATATGGATAATACTTGTTGTTTCTAAAGTACCCCATACGTATTTGATATGCTCGTGAACCCTCATAATCTATGAGTCGTGTTTTTATATCCATTGAATAAATACCTTATGATAATTTTTATAAGGTATTTATATGGAAGCATGGCAATACAACGAAGATTGGAGCGAGAAGGAATTAACAAACGGAAGTTATGTAGGATTCGTGTACTTGTTCCAATTTGAAGATAACACAAGCTACATAGGCAGCAAACAGATGTACAAGAGAGTTAAGGATATTAAGAAACTAAAAGATAATTCAATAGAAAACGGATGGCGTGAGTATAGTTCAAGTTCAAAAATAGTTAATTCCAAGATTGAAGAAGGGTTGAATTATACTCGTACCATCTTGTGGGCTTTCCCTTCGATGAAAGAAACACTTTTTGTAGAAACAGCATTAATCATAAATGAAGGACTAAAAACGGGTAATCTAAACCTTGCCGTAATGCATAAGGCAAGATTACCGAGTGGGAAAGATGCTGTACGTATTCGTGGAATCCTTCAATCATTATATGAAATACTCAATTAAGGAATTGATATGGCTTGGAGAAACAGTAATAGTCCTAATGATATGAAGCGATTCATAAACAAGAATAGCCCAAAGATAGGACAAGAATTTAAAAAAGAATTAAGTAGCCGTATGCGTATTGTTACACAGCACATTCAAAGAAAGATTGATAATGATGTAGCGGGTGGTGGTGTCGCGTTTACTGGAAAGAGTATGTACTTTAACTTTAGAAAGATAAGTGAATTCAAGACAGTTAACCAAATCATCCTATTACCTAATCAAGCATCATATTTGAAGTACATTCTTGATCCAGTTTATAAGCATGTTAATGAAAGTAAGATCATACCATACCAGAATGCTAAGTTAACGAAACAGGGCAACATTACACAACTACGTTCTAGATCTAAGAGTAATAAATACAAAAAGGTGAAGAGTAAGAACGGTAATACGTACTTAATCGACACTACCAAGAAATCCTCTAGACGCAATCCTAAACTAGCACGTGAACAGAGGGTGATTGGTTACTATGGTTCCGTTGGTAGAAAACCATTGTTTCATTTCTACGATGAAACCGAGAAGCAAGTAATAGAACAATTAAGAACATTACGCGGTACGTTTGATTACCGTTGGAGGAAGTAAGATGGATAACTTAGAAAATTTCCCATGTTATGATCATTCTGTACTAACAGATTTTTCTTTTCAGACAATACAACCTGTAAGTGTTACATTACCATATGATAAAGCACTATCTGGTAGTAAGCTCATAAAAAAGAAAGTAGATAAAACAAAAGGTGATTTAGTCGTATATAGCTTCCATCATCATACAACACCTAAAGTAAATGAAGATGATGTATTGATGGTTGAACTACTAAAAGAACAAATAGAAGTAAAGGTGCTATTATCATACAACCACATCTTTAAAGGTCATCGCGTAGTTTCTTGTGTTTGCCAAATTCAATAAGGAATAATTATGATTAGTGTAATACTAGAACTACTATCAAAGGGTATGGATTTTTTCATTAAGAGAAAAACTATCGAAACTGAAGTACAGAAAACAAATGCCGAAGGGCAGATAGAAACTAACAAAGAAGAGATTGAAAAGGTATCATTCCATTGGCGTAATGCTCTTGGATTTGTGATTACCCTAATCATTCTCTATAACTGGATCATAGTACCAGTACTAGATGCTTTTGGTATTGTAGTAATTCAAGTACCACTAGGACAGCTACTACAAGTGCTTCTAATCATGGTCGGTGGCAGCTAATAAAGCCCCGTAAGGTTTTTTTGTTTTGTGCTATAAATATCACTTGATAATAAATTGTTTTTGTTGTTAATATTTCCTAGTTGATACTGATAATGGTTATTGCTATGAACTGGAATAAAGCAGTTGATGTTGTTGTTAAGTTTGCAAGAGTGAATTTGATTTCTTTTCTATCATTTTTATTTGGTATCATATTTGTACTTTGTTTTATCAAAACTGATAAGTTGTCTGATTCTGTAAGTGCGTTAGCAAATGCTATTATGGCAATGGCGGCTATTATAGGTTTAGTATTTGCGAGAAAATGGAAACGTGACGCTACTAAAGATAAAGTCATTGATAAGTGTGTTCATATCATGACGGTTATTATACCTGATATAAAAAGGTTATACGTGCCTACATTACATGTTAAAATGGCACAAACATTTCTCATTAAAATGAAAGAAAACCAATCAACTGATTTCAAACATGCTCGCGAACTTCGAAACACACTCAGATCCTATAATATCTTGATGGTGCAATGTAGTGAATCTTTGAGTTTGTTCAAGGCTGATTTAAAATACGTAAAAACTTTATCATGGAAAGTTAATAAAAAAATAAATCCTGATTTGACTACCTATAGTAATTTTTTATCTACCATCGCGAGTAAACAATTTGAGTTGATAACATACATTATTGTTATTGTTAATTATTGGGGATTATCCATGACCGATGGTGATGATAGTGAGGCTGATGATAATTTAACAAAGAATTTATCCGATGATGAGTTTGTCGATATGTGTCTTAAGTTATGTGCTGAAATAATTCGGCTCAAAGAAGATTTAAATAAATTGATTTTGCGAATGAACATAGAGACGTTGTCAGTTTTTGATGTGTTTGAACCTTCATAGTATTTCTAATGCCCGTATAATGAATCTACGGGCATTTTTTCTACCAGTTCCAGTTTTCAGTGGTTTTTAATCCGCGTAAGTTAGTATGCTCAGTATAGGTTGCTCTAAGTACTCTTTCACCAGTTTCCTTTGAAACAATGTCATAAACATCGATTTCAGTTTCACCCATTGAACCTTTAGTTCTACTGCTTATATGGACGTAATCATACTGCTCTGGTGGATAATTACGTTTGAAATCATCGTCAGTCATGTTTTCACCCTCAATAATATAAAATATATCTGTAATGGATTATTCACACTTCCAGAACGTATTCTGTACTCCACTACCTTTAGGTAAATGTGGGTTCATGTTAGCACTATGTATGTAAGTTGCCTTTTCTTTCCCATACTGCTGACATGCTTCATTAGCTGTTTTTTGTAAACTATCCAAACCATACCAACCGTCAGACTGAATGCTAACAGTTTTACCATCATTATATTGTACTGCTGCACATCCCGCTAATGTTAACGGGATAAGAATCATTATTAGGGATTTCATTATTATTTCCTAAATACCCGTACACAAACTGTACAAGGGTATATTATGGCAAGAATTACAAAAAAGGAATCAGCATTACACATTCAAGTAATGGATCTCATCCACTCAGATAAGCAACTAACCCAAGACGATAAAGAGTTTATCTTAAACAACTACAAAGGCGATGGTATAGGGGCTACTGGTGCTTTCTTCACACCTGAAATGCTCGCATGGGATTTCATACTTGATGCTGGTTGTACTGGTCAATGTATTGAACTTTGTGCGGGTATAGGTCGCCTCAGCTACTACCAGTACTTAAGAAACAACCCAACGCACATTACCTGTGTTGAACTAAATCCAGAGTACGTAATGATCGGGAAGAGGGTACTACCAGAGGCGGAATGGATCACAGGTGACGCTCTACAGTACTCACCAGACCGTTTCTATGAGGTTGCCTATGGCAATCCACCATTCGGTAAGATCAACACGTCAGAAGCGTATACAGGCCGATACAAAGGCTCAGAATTCGAATACAAGGTGATTGAACATGCGAGTACTTTCGCGTCCTATGGGGCATGGATTGTACCGCAGGGTTCAGCAGGGTTTAAGTACTCAGGCCATAGGTACTATGACGCTTCAGTACAGACACAGAAGTACCAGAAGTTTGTTAATGATACAGGGTACACGTTTCAACCTGGGGTAGGGATTGATACCAGTATCTACAAGAACGAATGGAACGGTACGAAGGTGATATGTGAAAGCGTGCTAGTAGATTATGATGGCACAAATCTATGACGCTTATGAAGCCTGTACAGGCTGTACAGGCTTTTCTTTTATTCCCAAAAAATAGTGGCTTCTTTTCTCGGTTCGTTTACTTCCGTTCTCTTAACAGTAGCCACATGCTCCTCGGTTTTCCTCTTGATGAGATTATATGTTATTACTTCAATAGAATCCTGAAAACCACTTTCCTTTCTATGAACAAACTTTAATTCATATTCTGTAGATGGATACTTTTCAAAAAATTCTGAATCAGTCATAGTATGTTTCTCGTTATAAAGTTATACGTTCCGGTTGATTCACAAAGTACTGATTAATCACTTTAGCTATACCAGTTTCAGTATTGTCATCAATAATCAAATCAGCACATGCTTTCACTTCATCAACGGCGTTACCCATTGCCACACCTAAACCAGCACTTTGTAGCATACTTAAATCATTGAAGTTATCACCAAAGGCTATTACTTGGTTCATAGATAAACCTTGTGATTCTACCCATTGTGCCAGGCGTTTACCCTTACTGTTTCCGGCTTGTGCTATGTCTACTTGATCGTGCCAAGACCATTCGCAGGCAAGGCCAAGCTCACGCTCTACTATCTGACCAAAGCTATGTAGTTTTTCAGTATCAGAATCAGTAAGGGCGAATTTCCAGATAGCATCAACATTTTGCGATGCTTCACTAAGAGAGGATACTTGTTTGAAGATTGGACGTTGTGACTCTGGAAGAGACTTAGCCCAATTTTCTGTACGGATAATATGCCCCGTGGGTTCTTGATAGAACATGGCATCATCGGCATACATCAGACTATGAACATTGTAACTATCAAGTAGGTTCACTAATTGAGTAGCTTGTTCTGGTTGTAATGGGTCTGAGGCAATAACTCTTTTTTCGGCGTAATCGTACAATAAAGCACCGTTACAACATATAGCTGGTGTATTCAGTGCTAATGCCTGATAAAAAGGATGGATGGCTACAAAGTGCCGTCCGGTAACTATGACAACCTTTGCCCCTGATTTACGGGCATTCTGTAGGGCAGTTAATGAGGCTGGTAAAATAGTTTTTTCTGGCGTCAATAAAGTGCCGTCCAGATCAAGGGCGATTACCTGATAGTCCATGTAGAGATTCACCTGATTTTGGTATGTAGTTTTTCCGATAGTACACCGCTTTGCGGGTACGACGAAACAAGGTGAAGAGTCTTGTTGAGCACTGGAACAGCGTTGGATACTGGCGTATTGCCCTGGATGGGTAAAAATGTTGTAATAAGCGTCACACACTCAAATAAGTGCCATTACAACAAATTGCAGGTGTATCTAACGCCAGTGCCTGATAAAAAGGGTGAATGGCAACGTGATGTCGACCCGTTACGATAAGGAGTTGATATCCCACTTCCTGCGCGCGTTTAAGCGCTTCAAGGGAGGAGGGGAGGAGGGTTTTTTGCGGCGTCAGTAAGGTACCGTCTAAATCCAGAGCAATCACACGCGAGGTCATTTGTTTTTCCGGGTTAATATTGAATTTACGTTTTGATGGGATGGTACACCGAGAGGCGGATGCTTCAAAACTCCTGTCGACAATTCAGCATTCACCGTCAAAAGTTAACTACTTTCATGCGCAGTGAGGAGTGAATATTCATGAAACAAACCGTTTATACCGCCAGTCCTGAAAGCCAGCAGATCCATGTCTGGCGTTTAAATACCGAAGGGTCACTCACGCTGGTGCAGGTTGTTGATGTTCCAGGGCAGGTGCAGCCGATGGTCATCAGTCCGGATAAACGTTTCTTGTACGTGGGTGTGCGCCCGGAGTTTCGCGTGCTGGCCTACCGCATCTCTCCGGACGACGGCGCGCTGACTTACACTGCCGAAGCGCCATTGCCGGGCAGCCCAACCCATATCTCTACCGATCGTAAAGGCAATTTTGTCTTTAGTGGCTCGTATAACGCAGGCTGTGTCAGCGTAACGCGTCTGGATAACGGTATTCCGGTTGAAACTGTCGATGTGGTGGAAGGGCTGGAAGGTTGCCACTCGGCGAATATCACGCCGGATAACCGTACACTGTGGGTACCTGCATTGAAGCAGGATCGCATCTGCCTGTTCACCCTGAGCGACGATGGTCACCTGGTGGCACAGAATCCGGCGGAAGTGACCACCGTAGAGGGGGCTGGGCCGCGTCATATGGTCTTCCATCCGAACCAGCAGTACGCCTACGTTGTGAACGAACTGAACAGCTCGGTGGACGTCTGGGAACTGAAGGATCCTAACGGCCAGATTGAGTGCGTGCAGACGCTGGATATGATGCCGTCTGACTTCTCTGACACCCGTTGGGCTGCGGATATTCACATTACGCCAAATGGCCGCCATCTGTACGCCTGTGATCGTACCTCCAGCCTGATTACCGTGTTTAGCGTCTCGGAAGATGGCAGCGTGCTGGCGATTGAAGGCTTCCAGCCAACGGAAACCCAGCCGCGCGGTTTTAATATCGACCACAGCGGTAAATATCTGATCGCAGCAGGGCAGAAATCCCACCACATTGCGCTGTATGAAATCAAAGGCGAGCAGGGCCTGCTGGAAGAGAAAGGGCGCTATGCGGTCGGCCAGGGGCCTATGTGGGTGGTGGTTAACGCCCACTAAGCGGCTTAAAACAAAAAAACCTCGCGAATGCGAGGTTTTTTTATCTCTGTAAGCCGGGTAAGGCGAAGCCGCCACCCGGCAAAACATCTTACTGCTTCGGCTCAGCAACCACTTTGCTACCCAGACCGCGGTTGTTGTATTCCCACATGCGGTTGAAGTTAGCGTCGTTCAGGTTGCGCTGCACGTTTCCTTTATCGTCCACCGCACCGGTATTGCCGGAGAACGGACGTTTGGAGATCGCGGCATCCGCCCACGGCTTCGCCATGTTAAAGCCTTCGTTGATCACGCTGTCGCGGATCACCACCTGACCGTTGGTTGCAGAGTCCACATCCAGTGAGCGGCCCAGCTGCGCTACGCCGTCACCGGCAGCGTTAAAGCGGCTGTTTACGGCCAGGAAACCGAAGAACAGATTAGACTGCGTCGCTGGTGCAAAGACATAGCCTTCCTGCTGAGTACGCGAGTTCACCACGCGGAAGTCGGTGTTATCAAACACCACCGCGCCACGACCGGATACCAGGTCAACATCACCTTCGACGTAGCTGTTAGTCACCAGCGTACGGGTCAGGCGGTTGTTCTGCAGTGTGTTCTGTACACCGCTGTTGGTCACGAAGAAGGTGTTCTGACGGCCGAGAATGTTAACGTTGTTGATCTGTACTTTATCGCCATCGCTACGCAGCGCGACGGCCTGATGGTTACCTGCATCGACGCTGTCACCCAGGGTGTTCTGAATGGTCAGGTTTTGCAGCTGCAAGCCATTATTCTGAGACCAGAATACCGCGGAGCACATCACACCAATGGTGGCAGAACGTTTGCTCTGGCAGTTATCAAACATGTACCACGCAGGTTTGCCCGGCATATATTTACCGGCTGGGTTCACCAGGTGACGCCAGGCGTTGCTGTCGATTTCTGAATCAATCGCCAGGCCAATTTTTACATCGATCGCTTTTTCGCCCAGACCGTAAAGGGTAATGCTGCCTGGCGCCGCTGGAACGTAAACGGTGCCTTCATATTCGCCTGGCAGGATCGCGATGTACTGACGAGAAGCGCTGTGCTTCGTGATGGCAGCATCAACCGCAGCCTGAATAGAGGTATGCGTTACACCCTGCGCACCTGCTGGTCCAACGACGAAGTCAGGCTGTTTTGGCAGGTTAATAGAAGACGGTGTCCACGGCGCAGCGTTGGGTTCCATCGCCGAGAAGTAGTGTGCACGGTCGAAGTTCTTCGCTTCATCAGCGGACAAAATCGGGCGGGAGGCGGTACCCGGTGCTACCTGCTCAGAAGGCAGCTGATCCGGTGGTGTTGAACTGCATGCGGATAATGTCACGCCAAAGGCGAGTGCTAACGCCAGACGGGAAATCCTGGAAATGTTCAAGGTAAAGCTCCTGGGTATGCAAGTCTTAACGGGATAGACGAAATAGCCTGCTTTTTTATACTAAGTTGAGCGAAACGGGAAGTTAAAAAGGGTAAAAGTTGCATTTTTTGCCCTCGGGGGGCGGGAAAGTCATCACAAATAAATAACATTTTCCATCAGGACGGTTGACAGCGGGCAGTGGATGAAAATAAATGTCTATACAACCCATGACAAGTGGAATATCCATGCAGCAGCTTCATCCCGACGATGTAATATGGCGAAATGCGCGACTGGCAACGATGGATCCGGAAGGCACCGCGCCGTATGGCCTGAAAAAGCAACACGCTCTGGTGGTGCGCGGCCAAACCATTCAGGCCGTGATCCCTGAATCTGAAATACCTTCAGGACACCGTCACTGCGTCGATCTTCAGGGACGTCTGGTTACACCAGGCCTGATTGACTGCCATACCCACCTGGTGTTTGGCGGCGATCGCGCGGCAGAATGGGAGCAGCGTCTGAACGGTGTCTCTTATCAAACAATCAGCGCCCAGGGAGGCGGGATTAACGCTACCGTGACGGCGACGCGCAGCAGTTCACCTGAAACCCTGCTGAAACTGGCCCAGCAGCGGCTTCAGCGTCTGATGAATGAAGGTGTCACCACGGTTGAAATCAAATCCGGATACGGGCTAAACGCCGATGCCGAGGAGAAGATGCTGCAGGTTGCACGCCAACTGAGCCTCAATAATCCGGTTGATATCAGCCCAACGCTGCTGGCGGCTCATGCGGTTCCGCCGGAATTCCGACAGGATCCGGATGCGTACCTCACGCTGGTCTGTGAGCAGATCCTGCCCATGCTGTGGCAAAAAGAGTTATACGAAGCAGTCGACGTGTTTTGCGAAAACGTCGGCTTTACCCCGTCGCAAACCGAGCGCCTCTTTAAGGCGGCAACCGCGCTCGGTATCCCGGTGAAGGGGCATGTTGAACAGCTCTCAAATCTGGGTGGCGCAGCGCTGGTCAGCCGATATAAGGGCCTGTCGGCCGATCATATCGAATACCTGGATGAAGCAGGCGTTCAGGCGATGGCGCAAAGCGGGACCGTTGCCGTATTGCTGCCTGGCGCGTTCTATTTTCTTCAGGAGCGCCAGCGACCGCCAGTTGAACAGCTCAGGAAACAGGGCGTGCCGATGGCCGTCGCCACTGACTATAACCCCGGCACCAGCCCGTTTGCCAGCCTGCATCTGGCGATGAATATGGCCTGCGTCCAGTTTGGTCTGACCCCTGAAGAGGCCTGGGCTGGCGTCACGCGACATGCCGCGCAGGCGCTGGGTCGTGGCGCAACCCACGGACAGCTGCGGGCAGGGTTTGTCGCCGATTTTATCGTCTGGGATGCTCGTCATCCGGTTGAGATGGTCTACGAGCCGGGACGCAATCCGCTGTATCAGCGTATTTTCCGTGGGGAGGCAGTATGAGGTTATGGCGGTCGGTAGCCGAAACGGTCTGGCAGGGGCGCGACGACAGCGCCGAGGCCAGCAATGCAACGCGCATTTTCCAGACGATAAAGCAGCAGGGGCAGTTCACGCCGCTTCCATCCGGCATCGCGCTGATAGGCTTTGAATGTGATGAAGGGGTGAAACGCAATCATGGCAGGCCCGGCGCCGTGCAGGCTCCGGATATTCTGCGAAAGGCGCTGGCGAATATGGCAAGCCATCAGGGGCACGAACGGCTGGCGGATATGGGCTCGGTTTACGTAGAAGGTGACGAGCTGGAAGCGGCCCAGCAGGCGTTAAGTGATGCCGTCACGGCCTGCCAGCAGTCCGGGATGCGTACGCTGGTCTTTGGCGGCGGGCACGAAACGGCCTGGGCGCACGGTCGGGGCATTCTGGATGCGTTCCCGAACGAGCGCGTGGTGGTGATCAATCTTGATGCCCATCTTGACCTGCGTAAGGCTGACCGGGCGACGTCCGGCACTCCGTTTCGCCAGCTTGCGCATTACTGCGATGAGCGCGGGCGGGAGTTTCAGTACGCCTGCTTTGGCGTGAGCCGGGCGGCGAACACGCTGGCGCTGTGGGATGAGGCCGAACGCCTGAACGTCACGCTGGTGGAAGATCTCCATTTCAGGCGCGATGCGCTACCCGCACTGGAAAGGGTGCTGGCGCAGGCCGATCGTATCTATCTGACGATCGATCTGGACGTCCTGCCCGCGAGCGAAATGCCTGCCGTGTCCGCACCGGCCGCGTTAGGCATACCGGCGCTGGATCTTCTGCCGGTTATCGAACAAATCTGCCGCAGCGGTAAGCTACAGGCAGCCGATCTGGTAGAGTTTAACCCGCAGTACGATCGGGACGGACAGGGTGCAAAGCTTGCCGCCCGTCTGGCCTGGCAAATTGCTCACTGGTGGGCATAACACTATTCAAGGAGTCACGATGTTTTCACGCTCACCCCTGCCGCAGTCGAGCCCTCCCGCACCTTTCTACGAAAAGGTGAAGCAGGCGATAAGCGAAAAAATCGCCACGGGTGTCTGGCGGCCGCACGACCGTATTCCCTCGGAGGCCGATCTGGTGGCGCAGTTTGGTTTTAGCCGGATGACCGTCAACCGGGCGCTGCGCGAACTGACCGACGAAGGTCTTCTTGTGCGCTTGCAGGGGGTCGGAACGTTTGTGGCGGAACCGAAAGGCCAATCAGCCCTGTTTGAAATCCGCAGTATTGCCGATGAGATCACCGCGCGTAACCATCAGCACCGCTGTGAGGTGCTGGTGCTGGAAGAAACCCAGGCCAGCGCCGAGCAGGCGGTAGAGCTGAATGTCAAAGAGGGGAGCCGGATCTTCCACTCCGTGATGGTGCATTTCGAAAACGACATTCCGGTGCAGATTGAAGATCGCTGCGTTAACGCCGAACGGATACCAGACTACCTGAACCAGGATTACACCCACACCACGCCGCACGCCTATCTTTCGCTTGTTGCACCTCTGACGGAAGGGGAGCACATTGTGGAAGCCGTGCGCGCCACGCCGCAGGAGTGTGAACGGCTGCGCATTAAAGAGCACGATCCGTGCCTGCTGATCCGCCGTCGTACATGGTCGTCATCGCAAATTGTGTCGCATGCCCGGCTGCTTTTCCCGGGTAACCGCTACCGGCTGCAGGGCCACTTTATGTCATAAGTTTTAAAAGCGTGATAGCTAACGCAATATAACAAAATTGTATCTTTTTTGTTAAATTCGACCTTGTGTGTGCTTGTCTATACAAGTATATCTAAATGCATCATCTGTCCCGTATGAGGAGCACACAATGTCGTCAGGTAAATACCGCCAGCAGGATGTCCGCGCCCCGCGCGGCACCACCCTTACCGCAAAAAGCTGGCTCACCGAAGCCCCGCTGCGCATGTTGATGAACAACCTTGATCCTGAGGTAGCGGAAAACCCCCACGAGCTGGTGGTCTACGGCGGCATAGGCCGCGCCGCGCGCAACTGGGAGTGCTATGACGCAATTGTAAAATCCCTGACCGAACTCGAACACGACGAAACCCTGCTGGTGCAGTCCGGCAAACCGGTTGGCGTATTCAAAACGCACAAGAACGCGCCGCGCGTGTTGATTGCTAACTCTAACCTCGTGCCGCACTGGGCCACCTGGGAACACTTCAACGAACTGGACGCGAAAGGGCTGGCGATGTATGGCCAGATGACCGCGGGTAGCTGGATCTACATCGGCAGCCAGGGGATTGTGCAGGGCACCTACGAAACCTTCGTGGAAGCCGGTCGCCAGCACTATAACGGCTCGCTCAAAGGCCGCTGGGTATTGACCGCGGGTCTCGGCGGCATGGGCGGCGCGCAGCCGCTGGCCGCCACGCTTGCCGGCGCGTGCTCGCTGAACATTGAGTGTCAGCAGAGCCGCATTGATTTCCGTCTGCGTACCCGTTACGTCGACGAACAGGCAACCAGCCTGGACGATGCGCTGGCACGTATCAAAAAATACACAACCGAAGGCAAAGCGGTGTCGATTGCCCTGTGCGGCAACGCGGCAGATATTCTTCCTGAACTCGTCGCCCGCGGCGTGCGCCCGGATCTGGTGACCGACCAGACCAGTGCTCATGATCCTTTGCACGGTTACCTGCCAAAAGGCTGGACGTGGGAAGCCTACCAGCAAAAAGCGGAAACCGATCCGGAAGGTACGGTGCTTGCTGCCAAACGTTCCATGGCAGAACACGTCTCCGCCATGCTGGCCTTTAGCGAGATGGGCATTCCTACCTTTGATTACGGCAACAACATCCGCCAGATGGCGAAAGAGATGGGCGTGAATAATGCCTTCGACTTCCCGGGGTTCGTTCCTGCTTATATTCGCCCGCTGTTCTGCCGCGGTATCGGTCCGTTCCGCTGGGTTGCCCTGTCCGGTGACCCGGAGGATATCTACAAAACCGACGCCAAAGTGAAAGAGATTGTCGCGGATGACGAACATCTGCACCACTGGCTGGATATGGCCCGCGAGCGCATCAACTTCCAGGGCTTACCGGCGCGCATCTGCTGGGTAGGGCTGGAGTGGCGGCAAAAACTGGGTCTGGCCTTTAACGAAATGGTGCGCAGCGGCGAAGTCTCCGCGCCGATTGTGATTGGTCGTGACCATCTGGACTCCGGTTCCGTTGCCAGCCCTAACCGTGAAACCGAAGCCATGCGCGACGGATCGGATGCAGTCTCCGACTGGCCTTTGCTGAACGCCTTACTGAATACGGCCAGCGGCGCGACCTGGGTATCGTTGCACCACGGTGGCGGCGTGGGGATGGGCTTCTCCCAGCATTCCGGGATGGTCATTGTCTGTGACGGAACGGATGAAGCTGCTGCGCGTATCGCTCGCGTGCTGCACAACGACCCGGCAACCGGTGTGATGCGTCACGCAGACGCTGGTTACGAGATTGCCATTGAATGTGCCAAAGAGCAGGGGCTAAACCTGCCGATGATCGCAGCCACACAAGGAAATCATGAATGAACGCCTTAACACTCACCCCCGGTTCACTGACGCTGAAACAACTGCGTAGCGTCTGGCGTCAACCGGTCACGCTCTCGCTTGATGAAAGTGCCCACGCCGCGATCAACGACAGTGTTGCCTGCGTCGAAGCCATTGTTGCCGAAGGGCGCACCGCCTACGGCATTAACACCGGTTTTGGGCTGCTGGCGCAGACACGTATTGCGACACACGATCTGGAAAACTTACAGCGTTCGCTGGTGCTGTCACACGCGGCGGGGGTTGGTCAGCCGCTGGATGATGAGATTGTCCGCCTGATGATGGTGCTTAAAATCAACAGCCTGGCGCGCGGTTTCTCGGGCATTCGCCTGAGCGTGATCCAGGCGTTGATGGCGCTGGTGAACGCAGAAGTCTATCCGTGGATCCCGGCAAAAGGTTCTGTCGGTGCATCCGGCGATCTCGCGCCGCTGGCGCACATGTCGCTGCTGCTGCTCGGTGAAGGGCAGGCGCGCTGGCAGGGTGAGTGGCTTCCTGCGAAAGAGGCGCTGAAAAAAGCCGGGTTGAACCCGATCACCCTGGCGGCAAAAGAGGGGCTGGCGCTGCTGAACGGAACTCAGGCGTCGACGGCATTCGCTTTACGCGGCCTGTTTGAGGCTGAAGATCTGTTCGCCTCAGCAGTGGTGTGCGGTGCCCTGACCACTGAAGCCGTACTGGGCTCGCGTCGCCCGTTCGACGCCCGTATTCACGAGGTGCGCGGCCAGCGTGGGCAAATTGATGCCGCCACCATGTACCGTCATGTACTCACCGAAACTAGTGGTATTGCAGATTCACACCACAACTGTGAAAAGGTGCAGGATCCATATTCCCTGCGTTGCCAGCCGCAGGTAATGGGCGCGTGCCTGACGCAACTGCGCCAGGCGGCAGAGGTGTTGCTGGTGGAAGCCAACGCGGTGTCCGATAACCCACTGGTATTCGCGCAGGAAAATGAAGTGGTGTCCGGGGGCAACTTCCACGCTGAGCCTGTGGCAATGGCGGCGGATAACATTGCCCTGGCGATTGCTGAAGTCGGTGCGTTGTCTGAACGTCGCATTGCGTTGATGATGGATAAACACATGTCTCAGCTGCCACCGTTCCTGGTACGTAACGGCGGAGTTAACTCGGGCTTTATGATTGCCCAGGTCACCGCGGCGGCGCTGGCGAGCGAGAACAAAGCCCTGTCGCATCCGCATAGCGTGGATAGCCTGCCAACATCGGCAAACCAGGAAGATCACGTTTCTATGGCTCCGGCTGCCGGGCGTCGTTTGTGGGAGATGGCATCCAACACCCGTGGCGTGCTGGCGGTGGAATGGCTGGCGGCGTGTCAGGGAATCGATCTGCGCGAAGGGCTGAAATCCAGTCCGCTGCTGGAACAGGCGCGTCATGCGCTGCGCGAGCATGTATCGCATTATGACGACGACCGCTTCTTTGCGCCGGATATTGATAAAGCGATGCAGCTTCTGGAAGAAGGACGGCTGGTGGGGTTGTTGCCGCCAGTGCTGTGATTTTTTGCCCGGTGGCGCTGCGCTTACCGGGCCTGGGAGTGCGAAATCCAGGCCGGGTAAGGCGTAGCCGCCACCCGGCTTTTTTTATGAATACATCGCCGTAATCGACGCGCTGCCGAGCGAATGGAAATGTACGTTAAACCCTACCATCGCGCCGCTCGCCCCTTCATCCACCTCAATCTTGTCCACATCCAGCGCATGCACCGTGAAGATATAGCGGTGGGTTTCCCCTTTTGGCGGCGCTGCGCCACCGTAGCCCGCTTTACCAAAATCGGTACGGGTCTGAATCGCACCTTCAGGCAGAGCAACCAGGCCAGAGCCGGAACCCTGTGGCAGTACGCGTGTGTCGGCGGGCAGGTTCGCCACAATCCAGTGCCACCAGCCTGAGCCTGTCGGTGCATCCGGGTCGTAACAGGTGACCACAAAACTTTTGGTTCCGGCCGGAACCTCGTCCCACGCCAGGTGCGGGGAGATATTATCCCCCTGGTACCCCATGCCGTTGAAAACATGACGCTCCGGCAGTTTTTCACCGTCGCGCAGATCTTTACTGATGATTTTCATACGATTTACCCTCGTTAATCACTCGTGCAGAAAGTGTAATGCATAGGGTTAAATCGCGAAATGCGCGGGAATGTTAACGGCTTCGACGACCGCGTCGGTGAGCTTACGCAACTGATCGGGCGTAATGATATACGGCGGCATCAGGTAGATAAGCTTGCCGAATGGACGAACCCAAACGCCACGTTCGACAAAGAAGCGCTGCAGCGCTGCCATATTCACCGGATGGGTGGTTTCAATCACGCCAATGGCGCCCAGCACGCGTACGTCCGCCACAAAATTCGCACCCGAGGCGGCGCTCAGCTCTGCTTTCAACTGCGTCTCTATCGCCGCAACCTGCGTTTGCCACTCGCCGCTTTCCAGAATGGCAAGGCTTTCGCTCGCCACCGCGCAGGCCAGCGGATTGCCCATAAACGTCGGGCCGTGCATAAAGCAGCTCGCTTCACCGTCGCTTATAGTGTCGGCAACATGGCGGGTAGTCAGTGTGGCGGAAAGCGTCATCGTACCGCCGGTGAGCGATTTACCCAGACACAGAATATCTGGCGCGATGCCCGCATGTTCACAGGCAAACAGCTTGCCCGTACGGCCAAAACCGGTGGCGATCTCATCGGCAATCAGCAGAATGCCCTCGCGATCGCACATCTTGCGAATACGCCTCAGCCACTCCGGGTGGTACATCCGCATCCCGCCTGCTCCCTGCACGACAGGCTCCAGGATCACCGCGGCGATTTCATGGCGATGCGCCGCCATCAGCCGCGCGAAGCCGACCATGTCCATCTCGTTCCACTCGCCGTCGAAGCGGCTCTGCGGGGCAGGGGCAAACAGGTTTTCCGGCAGATAGCCTTTCCACAGGCTGTGCATGGAGTTGTCCGGATCGCACACCGACATCGCCCCGAAGGTATCGCCGTGATAGCCGTTGCGGAAGGTCAGGAACCGCTGACGGGATTCCCCTCTGGCATGCCAGTACTGCAGTGCCATTTTCATTGCCACTTCCACTGCCACAGAACCGGAGTCAGCCAGGAACACGCACTCCAGGACTTCAGGCGTCATTGCCACCAGGCGACGGCATAAATCCACCGCGGGCTGATGGGTTATCCCGCCAAACATCACGTGCGACATCTGGTCAATCTGCGCTTTCATCGCCGCATTCAGGCGCGGGTGGTTGTACCCATGAATGGCCGCCCACCAGGAAGACATCCCGTCAACCAGCGGCTCACCGCTGGCGAGGTGTAGCTCGCAACCGTGTGCCGAAGCCACCGGGTAGACGGGAAGAGGGCGGGTGGTGGAGGTGTAAGGGTGCCAGATATGCTGCTTGTCGAAGGCGAGATCGTCCTGGGTCATAATCGACTTGTAAACCATTTTGAAAAGTTTTAGGTTTACGAGTATAAACCGAACCGAAAATTAACAAAACCCTTTGGAGAAGCCCAATGGCTCACCACGCACGCTGGACGATGTCGCAAGTCACTGAATTATTTAACAAGCCTTTCCTTGAACTGATGTTTGAAGCCCAGCAGGTACATCGTCAGCACTTCGACCCCCGCCATGTACAGGTCAGTACGTTGCTGTCGATCAAGACCGGTGCCTGCCCGGAAGATTGCAAATATTGCCCACAGAGCGCGCGTTATAAAACCGGTCTGGAATCTGAACGGCTGATGGAAGTCGAGCAGGTGCTCGACTCCGCCCGTAAGGCGAAAAACGCTGGCTCGACCCGCTTCTGCATGGGCGCCGCGTGGAAAAACCCGCACGATCGCGACATGCCGTATCTGGAGCAGATGGTGAAGGGCGTTAAGGAGATGGGACTCGAAGCCTGTATGACCCTTGGCACGCTGAATGAAGAGCAGGCGCAGCGCCTCTCTGCGGCAGGGCTGGATTACTACAACCACAACCTCGACACGTCGCCAGAGTTTTACGGCAATATCATCACCACGCGTACCTACCAGGAGCGTCTGGACACGCTGGATAAAGTCCGCGATGCCGGTATTAAAGTCTGTTCAGGCGGTATTGTGGGCTTAGGTGAAACGGTGAAAGATCGCGCGGGTCTGCTGCTGCAACTGGCGAACCTGCCAACGCCGCCGGAAAGCGTGCCAATCAACATGCTGGTGAAGGTCAAAGGCACGCCGCTGGCGGATAACGACGACGTGGATGCATTTGACTTTATCCGCACCATTGCGGTGGCGCGCATCATGATGCCGACCTCTTTCGTTCGCCTCTCTGCCGGTCGCGAGCAGATGAACGAACAGACCCAGGCGATGTGCTTTATGGCCGGGGCCAACTCCATCTTCTACGGCTGCAAACTGCTGACCACACCGAACCCGGAAGAGGACAAAGATGTTCAGCTGTTCCGTAAGCTGGGGCTTAACCCTCATCAGACCGAGGTGATGACGGGTGACAACGAGCAACAGCAGCAGCTGGAGCAGCAGATTTTCAACGCCGACACCGATCAGTTCTATAACGCGGCATCTGTATGACCTGGCAGGCACGTATCCATTCCGCGCTGGAAGAGCGTCGGGTGGCAGATGCGTTTCGCGTCCGCAGGGTAGTTGAAAACGGCGCAGGCCGTTTTCTTACCCGTGATAACCGGCAGTTTTGTAATTTCTCCAGCAATGATTATCTCGGGCTGAGCCAGCATCCGGCCATCGTTCGCGCCTGGCAGCAGGGGGCGGAGCGATTTGGCGTGGGCAGCGGCGGGTCAGGACATGTCAGCGGATACACTACAGCGCATCAGGCGCTGGAGGAGGAGCTTGCGGACTGGCTGGGTTACCCGCGTGCGTTGCTGTTTATCTCTGGTTTTGCCGCGAATCAGGCGGTTATCACCGCCCTGATGGGAAAAGATGACCGCATTGTCGCCGACCGTTTAAGCCACGCCTCGCTGCTGGAGGCGGCAAATTTAAGCCCGGCTCAGTTGCGCCGTTTTGCCCATAACGATGCGGGACAGCTTGCTGCGTTGCTGGATAAACCCTGCGACGGGCAACAGTTGGCGATCACAGAAGGGGTGTTCAGCATGGACGGTGACAGCGCGCCGCTTGCCGCGCTGCACGAGGCAGCAAAAAGGCAAAACGCCTGGCTGTTGGTCGACGATGCCCACGGTATTGGTGTGATGGGGGATGAAGGACGCGGCAGCGCGCATCAGCAAGGCGTGAAGCCGGAACTGCTGATTGTGACCTTCGGCAAAGGTTTTGGCGTGAGCGGAGCCGCTGTATTGTGCAGTGAGTCCGTTGCCGATTATCTGTTGCAGTTCGCCCGGCATTTGATCTACAGCACCAGCATGCCACCCGCCCAGGCCGTGGCGTTATCTGCGTCAATGGCGGTGATCCGCAGCCAGGAAGGCAAAGAACGTCGTGCGCGTCTGGCGGAACATATTCAGCGTTTTCGTCAGGGGTTGTGCCATCTTCCTTTCCGCAGTACCGATTCGCAAAGCGCCATCCAGCCGGTGATCGTGGGTGAAAACAGTCTGGCGCTCACACTGGCTGAGACGCTGCGCGAGAAGGGGATGTGGGTAACTGCCATTCGTCCACCCACCGTGCCACCGGGCACGGCGCGTCTGCGTCTGACACTGACGGCGGCGCACGAAGCAGAGGACATTTCGGCACTTCTGGAGGCTCTGTATGTCGCCAGTCAATAAACAGGCCATTGCAGCAGCGTTTGGCCGGGCGGCACGCAGCTATTCGCAGCATGATGAACTCCAGCGCCAGAGTGCTCGAGGGTTACTGGCTTTACTCGGCGAGACCCGTTTTGCGCAGGTGTTGGATGCCGGATGCGGTCCCGGCGGGAATAGTCGATACTGGCGCGAGTCGGGAAGCCACGTTACGGCCATTGACCTGTCATCAGACATGCTTGATGAGGCGCGTCATCAGCAGGCTGCGCATCACTATCTGGTGGCGGATATCGAGGCCATTCCGTTGGCCGGGGCACAATTTGATCTGGTCTGGAGCCATCTGGCAGTGCAATGGTGTAACAGCCTGCCACTGGCGTTAAGCGAGCTTTACCGCGTGGCCCGTCCGGGTGGCAAGGTGGCCTTTACCACGCTGCTGGAAAGCTCGCTACCGGAGCTGGATCAGGCGTGGCGAGCGGTGGATGAACAGCCGCATGCCAACCGATTTTTATCGCATGATCAGGTCACGCAGGCGCTGGCAGGCTGGCGCTATCGAAGCACGGTGCAGGTCATCACCCTCAATTTCAGCGATGCCGTCAGCGCCATGCGCTCGCTCAAGGGCATTGGTGCCACGCACCTGCATGCCGGACGCGAGAAAAAGCCTCTCACTCGTGGGCAGTTGCAACACCTGGAGCTGGCCTGGCCACAGCAGCGGGGGCATTTCCCGCTCTCTTATCAACTTTTTCATGGGATTATCGAACGTGACTGAACGTTATTTTGTCACCGGAACGGATACGGAAGTGGGCAAAACAGTTGCCAGTTCTGCTCTGTTACAGGCGGCGCGTCAGAGGGGAAAAACGACTGCTGGCTATAAGCCTGTTGCCTCCGGCAGCGAGATGACTGCGGAAGGGTTACGCAACACCGACGCGCTGGCGCTGCAGCGTAACAGCACCCTTAAACTCGACTATTCAGCGGTGAATCCCTACACCTTCGCCGAGCCGACGTCGCCGCACATTATCAGCGCCGACGAAGGCCGGCCGATTGATTTCGCCGTGCTGTCTGCCGGGTTGCGGACACTGGAAAAGCAGGCAAACTGGGTGCTGGTGGAGGGGGCAGGAGGCTGGTTTACGCCGCTTTCGGACACGCAGACATTTGCTGACTGGGTACAGGCCGAGCAGCTTCCGGTCATTCTTGTTGTCGGCGTCAAGCTGGGCTGCATCAATCACGCCATGTTGACCGCACAGGCCGTACAGCAGGCTGGACTGCGTCTGGCGGGCTGGATAGCTAACGACGTAGTTGAACCCGGTAAACGACACCAGGAGTATCTGACGACACTCAGGCGTGTCCTTCCCGCGCCGTGCCTCGGGGAAATTCCCTGGCTTGCTGACGGCGCGGAAAATGCCGAAACGGGTCATTATCTTGATCTCAGCGTCTTGCTTCCCGCGACATCCAGTGAGCGATGAGCTCGTCATCCAGTTCTTTAACGTGGCCCTGCGCCACGTTACGCCCGCGATAGAGCATACAGAAACGGTCCGCAACCCGGCGGATAAACGACAGCTGCTGTTCGGCTAATAACACCGTCATACCTAACTCCCGGTTTAAGCGCGCCAGCAGTTGCCCCAGCTTCTGGGCAAAGCCGTGACCTGCACCCTGCATGGGTTCATCCAGAATCAGCATTTGCGGACGATTCACCAGCGCATTGGCCAGAGCCAACTGATACTGGTCGTCTGGTAAGAGCGTGTTGGCGCGGGTCTGTCGCAGCGCGTAGAGCTCCGGGAAAAGGTCGTAAACATCGCTTTTTGCTTCCGGGTCGGGTTTTCCTGTCGCCCGCATGGCAATATGCAGATTCTCCTCAATCGTTAACTGGGAGAAAATCCGCCTGTCCTGTGGGACATAGCCTATTTTCGGGTCTGAACGTTGTTCTGATGACGGGTTGAGCAAATCACATGGCGGGGCCCCTGCTTCATGCCAGATAATCGTGCCGCTCTCGACGGGCAGTTTCCCGGCGATACAATTCATGAGCGTGGTTTTTCCCATTCCCGGTAGGCCAACTACGCCTGTACACATCCCCTGAGGAAAATCTAAATCCACGTTCCATAGCGTATGTTGGCTTCCGTAAAACTGATTCACTGCACGCAGACTCAACATCTTTCTCTCCTTAAAAATGTGTGTAGGTGAGGCTCGTTTTTGATTGTGCAAAACTCCTGCCAGAAACCTGAAAGTGATTAAAAAAAGAGCTTTTTTAGGAGTAAGCCTCAACGTTACGGGATGACAAATTGAGGTTTTGCACATCGACGGTGCCAGAGATGTTGAGTTGTGGTGCAGGGCAGGAAATGATGGAAATGTGAGCAAGATCCCATCGGTTGGTTATGAATGACGCAACTGTTAATCACCAAAAAATAGCTATAAAAATTTTTTGTTGCTGTCCCATGGGAAAATCCGGGAATTTGCTGAGCGGCGGTCTGCATGGGCTAGAAGCAGTTATCCACTATTCCTGTGGATAACCATGTGTATTAGAGTTAGAAAACACGCGATAAGCGAGAGAAGACGCGGCTTACGTCCAAATTGGCGCGAAACACGGCTTTAGGAAATATCGCTTATTATTTAATTGGTTAGATAAAAGCAATTCCCGTCATGAAAGTGTCACCGGTTGCCATAAAACTATCATTACCTGGCTTGACAAATGTTAAAAAAGAAAAAGTTCTGGGGATAACCTGATCCGGGTGGTGTTTTATGTTGTCAGAGTCCAAACTTTGACCGCTATTGCGCTGATCATTCAGTCGCTACTCTAAATATCCTGACATGCCACTGGTTTTTCATCCAGTGTTTTTTACTGGCATTCCTGGCAGCAAGGAGTAAAATTACTCACCTGCCGCTTATAACGTCATCAGGTCGTCGCCCATGAGTAAACCGTTCAAATTGAATTCTGCTTTCCGTCCATCTGGCGATCAGCCTGAGGCGATCCGTCGTCTGGAGGAGGGGCTGGAAGATGGGCTGGCGCACCAGACGCTGCTGGGGGTAACCGGCTCGGGCAAAACGTTTACCATTGCCAACGTTATCGCGGACCTCCAGCGTCCCACAATGGTACTTGCCCCCAACAAAACCCTGGCCGCGCAGCTTTATGGCGAGATGAAAGAGTTCTTCCCGGACAACGCAGTGGAATATTTTGTCTCCTACTACGATTACTACCAGCCTGAAGCCTATGTGCCGAGCTCTGACACCTTCATTGAGAAAGATGCCTCGGTAAACGAACACATTGAGCAGATGCGTCTTTCCGCAACGAAAGCGCTGCTTGAGCGTCGTGATGTGGTGGTGGTGGCGTCTGTTTCTGCGATCTACGGTCTGGGCGATCCGGATTTGTATCTCAAGATGATGCTGCACCTGACGCAGGGGATGATCATCGATCAGCGTGCGATTTTACGCCGTCTCGCAGAGCTGCAGTACACCCGCAACGACCAGGCGTTCCAGCGTGGCACCTTCCGAGTACGCGGCGAGGTGATCGACATCTTCCCGGCAGAATCGGACGACATGGCGCTGCGCGTTGAGCTGTTTGACGAAGAGGTTGAACGCCTGTCACTGTTTGACCCGCTTACCGGCCACATTGAATCGGTGATCCAGCGTTTCACCATCTACCCGAAAACGCACTACGTCACGCCACGCGAGCGTATCGTGCAGGCGATGGAGGAGATCAAAGTGGAGCTGGCCGAGCGCCGTAAGGTGTTGCTGGCGAACAATAAGCTGCTGGAAGAGCAGCGCCTGAGCCAGCGTACCCAGTTTGACCTTGAGATGATGAACGAGCTGGGTTACTGCTCCGGCATTGAAAACTACTCACGCTTCCTCTCTGGTCGTGGGCCGGGCGAGCCGCCGCCGACGCTGTTTGATTACCTCCCGGCAGACGGTTTGCTGGTGATCGACGAATCCCATGTCACGATCCCGCAGATCGGCGGGATGTATCGCGGTGACCGCGCGCGTAAAGAGACGCTGGTGGAGTACGGTTTCCGCCTGCCTTCAGCGCTGGATAACCGTCCGATGAAGTTTGAAGAGTTTGAGGCGCTAGCGCCGCAAACCATTTATGTGTCGGCAACGCCCGGTAACTACGAACTGGAGAAATCAGGCGACGAGGTGGTTGATCAGGTGGTGCGTCCAACAGGGTTGCTGGACCCGGTCATTGAAGTCCGACCGGTGGCGACTCAGGTGGATGACCTGCTTTCTGAGATCCGCGCCCGTTCCGCCATTAATGAGCGTGTGCTGGTGACCACGCTCACCAAGCGCATGGCAGAAGACCTGACCGAGTATCTGGAAGAGCACGGTGAGAAGGTGCGTTACCTGCACTCGGATATTGATACTGTTGAGCGTATGGAGATTATCCGCGATCTGCGTCTGGGCGAGTTTGACGTGCTGGTGGGGATCAACCTGTTGCGAGAAGGTCTGGATATGCCGGAAGTCTCGCTGGTGGCGATTCTGGATGCAGACAAAGAAGGCTTCCTGCGTTCTGAACGCTCCCTGATCCAGACGATTGGTCGCGCCGCGCGAAACGTTAACGGTAAAGCGATTCTGTACGGCGACAAAATTACGCCGTCGATGGCGAAAGCGATTGGTGAAACGGAGCGCCGCCGCGAGAAGCAGCAGCGCTACAACGAAGAGCACGGCATCATCCCTCAGGGGCTGAACAAGAAGGTGGTGGATATCCTGGCGCTGGGTCAGAACATTGCGAAGACCAAAACGAAAGGTCGCGGCAAGGCGCGTTCAGTGGTGGAAGAAGATACCGTCGTGCTGACGCCGAAAGCGTTGCAGCAGAAAATCCACGAACTGGAAGGGCAGATGATGCAGCACGCGCAGAATCTTGAGTTCGAAGAGGCGGCGCAGATCCGCGACCAGTTGCATCAGTTGCGGGATCTTTTCATCGCGGCATCGTGAGTAAAGCGTTGTTTTCTCCCTCTCCCCGTGGGAGAGGGCCGGGGTGAGGGCATCAGGCCGCACAAAACGAATCTATCCCAGCGCCTGAATCGCTTTCTCCAGCGCCTCACGCAGCAGGTGGCGGTCATGGCGGTATTTGATGTCTGTGGCCTCCAGCGGCTCCTGCACCACCAGACGATCGCCGATACCGGATACATCAACTTTTGGCCCGACCACCACGCCGTCAATGATCTTCTTCCCGACGTAATGCTCCATTAAATTCAGTTTGTCCGGCAGCGACAAGCTTGCCGCTGCCGGGCTCAGCTCACGGCCCAGGTTACCGATGTAAACCATCGGGGCAGGGGTGCGGCGCAGCGCCTGTGCCAGCTCTTTCACCAGCAGAATCGGCATCAGGCTGGTATAAAAACTGCCCGGACCGATCAGGATAAGATCCGCTTCCCCGATTGCCTCCACCGCTTCTCGCGTGGCGGGTACGCTCGGGTAGGTCATTAACTCTGTTGGCGGCAGAATGAGTTGGTCAATATTCACCTCGCCGTAAACTTCATGTCCTTCGGCATCGATTGCCATCAAGTCAACCGGTTGTTCAGACATAGGGATCAGGAATGCATCCACTTTAAGCAGATTACGGATTAAATTGATGGCTTCCAGAGGCCGTACGCTCAGGTGATCAAGCGCCTTTAACATCAAGTTTCCGAGGTTATGCCCGGAAAGTTCGCCATTACCGCCAAAACGGTACTCAAACATCGCCGAAGCAACGCTCGGTTCAGTAATTAACTGGTTCAGACAGTTGCGCATGTCTCCCCAGGCAATGCCGCCTTCGGCACGACGGATGCGTCCGGTTGAGCCACCGTTATCGGTGGTGGTTACTATCCCTGTCAACCTTGAGCCGAGTGACGACAAAGAGGACATCACCCGACCCAGGCCGTGGCCTCCGCCAAGAGCGACTACCCGGTCAAGATCCGCAAAAGTGCGATTGCGCATACGTATTCCTTATCACGTTTGATCGCGTAACAGTAACCTAACTACCCCTAAAAGACGATGCCTCAGCCGATGCAAAATGACGTATATCAATGCGAAAGTGCGATTTTTAGGTATTCTGTAGTGAAAATGCAGGATTGATTCGTTATATAAATGATTATATAGCGAAAAGCGATAATGGCGCAGTCAGAATTTCCGCGCTACTATCGCCATAACCACGTTTTCAAAATTGAAAACATACACTCTAGCCCTTGTGCCTGTGTCGAAAGATATGGCGCTCTGGCCGTGGCGAATTTGCCACCAGGGTACAGAAAGAAATGACTGTGCCTCCCGTATCTGGAAAGGTGTACATGGCTTCACAACTTACTGATGCTTTCGCGCGTAAGTTTTATTACTTACGTCTGTCGATTACCGATGTGTGCAACTTCCGTTGCACCTACTGTCTACCCGATGGCTACAAACCGGGCAGCGTCACCAATAACGGCTTTCTCTCCGTGGATGAAGTGCGGCGCGTGACGCGTGCATTCTCTGAACTCGGCACGGAAAAAGTGCGTCTGACCGGGGGTGAGCCCTCGCTGCGTCGCGACTTCCCCGACATCATTGCCGCCGTGCGTGAAAACGAACGTATCCGCCAGATTGCAGCCACCACCAACGGCTACCGCATGGCCCGCGATGTGGCGAACTGGCGTGACGCGGGATTAACCGCCATCAACGTCAGCGTCGATAGCCTGGACGCCCGTCAGTTTCACGCCATTACCGGGCAGGATAAATTCCAGCAGGTCATGGACGGTATCGACGCCGCGTTCACGGCCGGCTTTGAAAAAGTCAAAGTCAACACGGTGCTGATGCGCGATGTAAACCATCATCAGCTGGACACCTTCCTGGCGTGGATCAAATCCCGTCCCATTCAACTGCGCTTTATCGAGCTGATGGAAACCGGCGAGGGCAGCGAGCTGTTCCGTCGCCATCACATCTCCGGCATGGTGCTGCGCGACGAGCTGCTGAAACGCGGCTGGCTCCATCAGATCCGCCAGCGCAGCGACGGCCCGGCGCAGGTCTTCTGTCACCCGGATTACGAAGGGGAAATAGGGCTTATCATGCCCTATGAGAAAGACTTCTGCGCCAGCTGCAACCGCCTTCGTGTCTCCTCCGTGGGCAAACTCCATCTCTGCCTGTTCGGCGATGGTGGCGTGGACCTTCGCGATCTGCTGGAAGACGATGCGCAGCAGGATGCGCTTGAAGCACGCATCTCTGAAGCCCTGACGCATAAAAAACAGACCCACTTCCTGCACCAGGGCAACACCGGTATTACTCAAAACCTGTCCTATATTGGCGGGTAATCAGGCTTAAGAGGGAATCAGAAGATGAGTCAGATTAGCGCGGAATTTATCCCGACACGTATTGCCATTCTTACCGTTTCTGACCGCCGTGGTGAAGAGGATGATACCTCCGGCCACTGGTTGCGTGATGCAGCCCACGAAGCGGGCCATAAGATCGTTGATAAAGCGATTGTGAAAGAGAACCGCTACGCCATTCGCGCGCAGGTTTCTCAGTGGATCGCCAGCGATGACGTGCAGGTGGTGTTGGTTACCGGCGGTACGGGTTTCACGGCGGGCGATCAAGCCCCCGAGGCGCTGGTCCCCCTGTTCGATCGCGAAGTGGAAGGCTTCGGTGAAGTGTTCCGTATGCTCTCGTTTGAAGAGATTGGTACCTCCACGCTGCAGTCGCGCGCGGTAGCGGGTGTCGCGAACAACACCCTGATTTTCGCCATGCCCGGCTCGACGAAAGCCTGCCGCACCGCGTGGGAAAACATTATCGCCCCGCAGCTGGATGCCCGAACCCGTCCGTGTAATTTCCATCCTCATTTAAAGAAATAAGCTATGTCGCAACTGACCCACATTAACGCCGCTGGCGAAGCGCATATGGTCGACGTCTCCGCTAAAGCCGAAACGGTGCGCGAGGCGCGCGCGGAAGCGTTCGTCACCATGCTGCCGGAGACCCTGGCGATGATTATCGACGGTAGCCATCATAAGGGCGACGTCTTTGCTACTGCCCGTATTGCAGGAATTCAGGCCGCCAAACGTACATGGGATTTAATCCCGCTGTGCCATCCGCTGATGTTGAGCAAGGTGGAGGTGAATCTGCAGGCGGAGCCAGAGCACAGCCGCGTGCGCATTGAATCACTCTGCCGCTTAACCGGCAAAACAGGCGTGGAGATGGAAGCCCTGACAGCGGCCTCCGTTGCCGCGCTGACGATCTACGACATGTGCAAAGCGGTGCAAAAAGATATGGTGATTGGCCCGGTTCGCCTGCTGGCGAAAAGCGGCGGCAAATCCGGCGATTTTAAGGTGGACGGTCATGATTAAGGTGCTCTTTTTTGCGCAGGTGCGTGAGCTGGTGAATACCGACAGCCTGACGCTGGATGCGTCCTTCGAAAACGTTGCCGCCCTGCGCGCGCATCTTGCCGCACAAAGCGACCGCTGGGCGCTGGCGCTGGACGAAGGCAAGCTGCTGGCCGCCGTGAATCAGACGCTGGTTGAATTCACCCATCCGCTGAACGCAGGGGATGAAGTGGCGTTCTTCCCACCGGTGACCGGGGGCTAAAATGGCAGAAACCCGAATTCTGGTAGGTCCTGAGCGCTTCAGCGTCGGTACAGAATATAGCTGGCTGGCGGAGCGTGATGAAGACGGTGCGGTGGTGACCTTCACCGGCAAAGTGCGTAACCACAACCTGGGTGACAGCGTGAAAGCACTGACCCTGGAGCACTATCCGGGCATGACGGAAAAATCGCTGGCGGCGATTGTGGAAGAAGCACGCGGGCGCTGGCCACTCGGACGCGTAACGGTGATTCACCGTATCGGCGAGATGTGGCCTGGCGAGGAGATTGTCTTCGTCGGGGTGACCAGTGCACACCGTGGCAGCGCGTTTGCGGCAGGGGAGTTCATTATGGATTACCTCAAAACCAAAGCGCCGTTCTGGAAGCGTGAAGCCACCCCGGAAGGTGACCGCTGGGTTGAATCTCGTGATAGCGACAAACACGCCGCCAGCCGTTGGTAGTCGGTTTACGTGGATGTGTTAATCTTAACGTGTGTGTCTACTTAAACTTAATCAGGAGTGAATCATGGACCGATTTCCGCGTTCCGATTCAATAGTACAGCAGACCCGTAGCGGCCTGCAGACGTATATGGCTCAGGTGTATGGCTGGATGACGGTTGGCCTGTTGCTGACCGCGTTTATCGCGTGGTATGCGGCCAATACACCGGAGCTGATGATGTTTATCTTCTCCAGTAAAATCACATTCTTTGGGCTGATTATTGCCCAGCTTGCTCTGGTGTTCGTCCTTTCAGGCCTGGTGCAAAAGCTCAGTGCCGGCATGGCGACCACGCTGTTTATGCTCTACTCGGCGCTGACCGGGCTGACGCTTTCCAGCATTTTCATTGTTTACACTTACTCTTCCATCGCCAGTACCTTTGTGGTGACCGGCGGGATGTTTGGTGCGATGAGCCTCTACGGTTACACCACCAAACGCGATCTGAGCGGCTTTGGCAGTATGCTGTTTATGGGGCTGATTGGGATTGTGCTGGCGTCGCTGGTGAACCTGTGGCTGAAGAGTGAAGCACTGATGTGGGCGGTGACCTATATCGGGGTGGTGATCTTTGTTGGGTTGACGGCTTATGACACCCAGAAGCTGAAAAACATCGGTGAGCAGATCGACGTGCGCGACAGTTCTAACCTGCGCAAATACTCGATCCTGGGGGCCCTGACGCTGTATCTGGACTTTATCAACCTGTTCCTGATGCTGCTGCGGATCTTCGGCAACCGTCGTTAAAGTTGTTTTGTTGGGTGGTGGCTGCGCCTTGCCCGGCCTACGAAACTAAAAACGGCAACCTGGTTGCCGTTTTGCTTTTATTTTGCCAACGCCTTCTCGTTCTTCGCTCTCAGCTTTTTCGCCCGACTCTCCAGCATCAGATAACAGACCGTTGCCAGCGCCAGCGGCAGGAAGTAATACAGCATGCGGTAGGCCAGCAGCGCAGCGATAATTGTCCCCTGAGAGACATGCTCCCCGGCCAGCAGCGCGATAAACACCGCCTCCAGCACGCCGATCCCTGCCGGAATATGGACAATCACCCCGGCAATACTGCTCACCAGCAGTACGCCCAGCACGAAGAAGTAGTTCACATCTTCGCCAGTCAACAGCCAGATAATTGCCCCCATAGTCATCCAGTTGGCGCTGGATACCGCCATCTGCAACACCGCGAAGCGCCATGAAGGTAATACCAGCTTTTGCCCTTTAATGGCCATATGACGGCGTTTAGCAAAGGCGCAGGCCCACAGATAAAAAGCGATAATCAGCAGCAACACGATGCCGAGAATACGCAGCGTGGTCTCATCGATATACCAGTGCGCGGGCAACTGCACCACGCCGAGGGTAAAAATCACCCCGCCGAGAAGAATATACCCCAGCCAGTTGGTGGTAATGCTGAGCGAGAAAATGCGCGTGATGGTTCCGCCCGGTAATCCAAGCCGCGAGTAGAGGCGATAGCGCATGCCAATCCCGCCGACCCAGGTGCTTAATGTCAGGTTAAACGCATAGCAGATGAACGACACCAGCATAACCTGGCGTTTAGCCAGTTTGTGGCCGCAATAGGCGCGCCCCAGCAGGTCATAGCAGCCGTACATCAGATAGCTGATAATAACCAACCCAACAGCACCCAGCAGCACCAGCCGATTGTAGTTGCGGATAACTTTCCACACCTCTTCCCAGTCAACTTTCTGCGCGTAAATCACCAGCAACACGGCGACTGCAATAAAGAAGATCCAGGTGAGGATTTTTTTTGCCAGCCGCCAGCGCGGATGCGATTTTGACATCAGGTTTTCCCTCCGTCTTGCGCTTCAACGCGATCCTGGGTTTCCATTTCAGGTTGCACAGGCGGCTCCACGAGCGCCAGTTTTGGTGTATGTGCTGGCAGCCAGCCGACCATCGCCGGGAAATGGCGCAGGAAGTGGAACACCAGCACGCTGATGCCCAGGTTCCACCAGGTGCGTTTGGGCACCATGGATTCATCCACGCGCACGCAGTCGTTGACGATCAACGCCTGCAGGTTATCCCGCAACGCCTGGTTAAACTGGCGATCGTAAATGATCAGGTTTGCTTCAAGATTGAGCGATAAACTTAGCGGGTCAAGGTTACTGGAGCCGACGGTTGCCCAGTGATCGTCCATCAGCGCAACTTTGCCGTGTAGCGGGCGACGGCGGTATTCGTAAATCTGCACACCGCCTTTCACCAGATAGTGATACAGCAGCCGTGCGCCGACTTTGACTATCGGCATATCCGGCTCGCCCTGCACAATCAGCTTCACACGTACACCACGTCGAGCCGCATTGCGCATGGCATGCAGTAGACGATAGCCCGGGAAAAAGTAGGCGTTGGCGATGATGACCTCGCGCTTCGCATTGGCGAGCATCTTCAGATAATGACGCTCAATGTCGTTTCTGTGCTCGGCGTTATCCCGCCAGACGAAAAGTGCCTGCGCTTCGCCGGGATTCCGGTTCTCTTCCGGACGATGGCGGCGTTTCCACCAGCGACGTGCAACCTCTTTACCGGGCAAGTTTTCCAGTTCGAACAGCAGGATATCCTGAACCACAGGCCCTTCGATGCGGATCGCATAATCCTGTTTCGCTTCCGGGCCGTAATCGGACATATGTTCAGCGGAGTAGTTAATGCCGCCAACAAACGCCACCGTCTCATCCACCACCACAATTTTGCGGTGCATCCGACGGAAAAGGTTGGTACGCATGCCGAACAGGCGAGTGCCGGGATCGTAGTAGCGGAAGATCACACCCGCTGAAGTGAGTTCATTGACGAAGGCGTCGCTGAGATCCGGTGAACCATAGCCATCAAGGAGGACTTCAATATTGACACCACGCCGGGCGGCGCGCAGCAGCACGCTGTGCAATTGTTTACCGACGTCATCTTCGAACCAGATAAAGGTTTCAAGGATCACTTTCTGCTTTGCATGGTCAATCGCTTTGAACACGGCCGGGTAATACTCGTCGCCATTAACCAGCAGCGTGATCCGGTTGCCATCTTGCCAGGAACATTTCATAAGTGGATCTCCGCACTCAGCGGGGCATGGTCGGAGAGATGTCGCCAGTTGAGTAACGCCAGGGCGGTCGGACTGCTGGCGTGGGCATTTTTCACGTAGATCCGGTCAAGACGCAGCAAGGGGAAACGTACCGGAAAGGTGCGCGCGGGTCTGCCGGTCGCGCGGGTGAAAATTTCCTCCAGTCCGGCATTCACTTTCAACGGATGGTTCGCCCGCTGTCGCCAGTCGTTGAAATCGCCGGCCACGACCACCGGTTCACCTTCGGGAAGTGCATTGGCCCACTCGGCCAGCATGTTCAGCTGCGCCTGGCGATGGGCTTCGCGCAGACCGAGATGAACACAGCCGACATGGAGGGGAAGCTCAAGGTCGGGTGGAGTGATGCGGCAGTAAAGCAGGCCGCGTTTTTCGCTTTCCCCGACGGAAACGTCGCGGTTCTCGTAATATTCAATCGGGAAACGTGACAGCACCGCATTGCCGTGATGGCCTTCCGGATAGACCGCGTTGCGCCCGTAAGCGTAATCACTCCACATGGTGTCGGCCAGAAATTCGTAGTGGGGCGTGTCGGGCCAGTTCTCAACGTGGAGCGGATGCACTTCGTGTGCGCCCATTACCTCCTGCAGGCAAACAATGTCCGCATTGACGGTGCGTACCGCGTCGCGCAGCTCCGGCAAAATGAAGCGGCGGTTAAATGCTGTGAAGCCTTTATGAATGTTTATTGTCAGCACGTTAAGCGAGAAATGCTGCATTTTTGGCGTCATAAGCTCCTTCCTGAGTGTCTATCCCGATGAAAATAAAGTGTAGTAGGCGTCACAAAAAGATGCGGTGTTACGGAATTTTCCGTAAAGTGCGGTAGTCTGAATAAGCAGAGAAAAATCCTTCAGGAGAGAAGCCATGAAGTGGCAACAACGTGTTCGTGTCGCAACTGGCCTGAGTTGCTGGCAGATAATGTTGCATTTACTGGTCGTGGCCGTGCTGGTGATGGGCTGGATGAGCGGCACGCTGGTGCGTGTTGGCCTGGGACTGTGCGTCCTCTACGGCGTCACCGTACTGTCGATGTTGTTCTTACAACGCCATCATGAAGCACGCTGGCGTGAGGTGGGTGATGTGCTCGAAGAGCTCACCACCACCTGGTACTTTGGTGCCGCGATGATTGTGCTTTGGTTGTTGTCCCGTGTGTTGCAAAACAACCTGCTGCTGGCCCTGGCCGGTCTGGCAATCCTCGCAGGGCCTGCGGTGGTCTCGTTACTGACCAAAGAGAAAAAGCTACGCAATGTTGCGTCTAAACATCGCGTACGCCACTGAGCCCGTCGTGGCCGCTATGACCAGTAGCGGCCACAAACTTCCCCACACAATATCCAGACTCGCATCCTTCAGATAAATTTGCTTGGTGATGTCAGTAAAGTGCCGAATCGGGTTTATCCACGTTAAATCCTGCAACCACACTGGCATGTTCTCGACAGGGGAAACATACCCCGAAAGCAAAATCGCAGGCATCATAAAGACGAATACCCCGATAAACGCCTGCTGCTGCGTGGAGCAGAGTGCTGAAATCAGCAGTCCAAATCCCACCAGTGACAGACCATAAATCACCATCGTGAAGTAAAACAGCGCCAGCGATCCGGCGAAGGGGATCTGGTACGCCCAAATACCCACGCCCAGTACAATGGTGGCCTGAAAGGTGGCAACAATCAGGGCCGGAACCGCTTTACCGACGAAAATTTGCCAGGTGGCGAGCGGAGAAACCAGCAGCTGATCCAGCGTCCCTTGTTCTCGCTCGCGGGCGACGGACAGAGAGGTGACGATCATCACCCCAATCGTGGTGATCATGGCGATCAGCGACGGTACCACAAACCATTTGTAATCCAGATTCGGGTTATACCAGTTACGCACCACCAGCTCGCTGTTATTGGGTTTGGGTTTTCCCTCCATCAGCTCCTGCTGGTAATTCTTGACCACCTGTTGCAGGTAGTTGGCCGCGATCTGGGCGCTGTTGGAGTTACGTCCGTCGAGAATCAACTGCATGGGGGCGGTCTGGAAAGTGTCCAGGTTACGGGAAAAATCTGCCGGGAATCTCACCAGCAGCAGCGCTTTTTGTGTGTCGATAGTGGGCTGGATTTCCTGCGGGCTTTTCAGCAGCAGAATATGGGTAAAGGCTTTTGCACGGGCAAAACGCTGCGTCAGCTCAACGGCGTGTTTACCGTTGTCTTCGTTGTAGATGGCAATGGTGGCGTTCGTCACCTCAAGCGTGGCGGCAAACGGAAACAATAAAACCTGAATAAGTACCGGCAACACCAGAATGGCACGGGTTTGCGGCTCGCGCAGCAGCGATTGCAGCTCTTTGCGGATCAATGTCCATAAACGGTGAAACATGTTCGCTCCTTAATCCAGCCGCCTTTTGGTTTTTATCCACGTCAGGCCAATAAACATCGTTGCCGACGCCATCAGAAACAGCGTGTTGATAATCAGCACCACCGGAATATTTCCCGCGAGGAACAGGCTTTGCAGCGTGCTCACGAAGTAGCGAGCCGGAATAATGTAGGTCACGGCGCGGATCACGGCGGGCATGCTGTCGATCTGGAAAATAAACCCGGACAGCATAATCGACGGTAAAAAAGCGGCGTTGAGCGCCACCTGGGCGGCGTTAAACTGGTTGCGGGTGACGGTGGAGATAAGCAGCCCCATGCCGAGCGTGCTGAGCAGAAACAGGCTGGTGATAAAGAACAGCACGACCAGCGAGCCGCGGTACGGCACACCGAGAATAAATACCGACACAAGCATACAGAGCAGCATCGCCAGCATGCCGAGGAAGTAGTAGGGGATAAGTTTACATAGCAGCAACTCGACACGCGTCACTTCGGTAGAAAGCAGCGCCTCCATGGTGCCGCGCTCCCACTCACGGGCGATCACCAGCGAGGTCAGGATCGCGCCAATAACCGTCATGATAATGGTCACCGCGCCAGGAATAATAAAGTGCTGACTGATGGCGGCGGGGTTAAACCAGTAGCGGGTCTGCACGTCAATCAGAGGGTCGAACGTTTCCCCCCGGTCTTCAGCGCGCTGCATCTGCCAGAGCTGCCAGATACCCTCCACGTAGCCCTGCACAAAGTTCGCGGTATTCGGCTCGCTGCCGTCGGTGATCACCTGTATCGGCGCATCAGTATTCGCACGCGCCATATTGGCGGCGAAATCGACCGGGATCACCACCAGCCCGCGAATTTTCCCGGCCTGCATCTTCTGGATTAACGCCTGGCGGTTGTCGCTGATGGTGGCGTCAATGTAGGGTGAGCCGGTCATCGCGTGGGTGAAATCCAGCGCCTCTTCGCTCTGCTGTTCCAGCAAAATACCGACTCTGAGCTTGCTGGAGTCGAGGTTAATACCGTAGCCAAAGATAAACAGCAATAGCAGGGGGATCACCACCGCAATCAGCCAACTGCTGGGGTCACGCACGATCTGGCGTGTCTCTTTGATGCACAGCGCGCGCACCCTGCGCCAGGAAATGGCGTTATTGTGCATGGGCATTCTCCTTATCCCAGTCGTGGATGAGGGTGATAAACGCCTGCTCCATCGTCGGGTCCGGGACTTCATCGTCGGCGGCCTGTGCTTTCAGGTCATCTGGCGTACCGTGGGCAATCAGCTTGCCGCGATAGACCAACCCGATACGGTCGCAGTACTCAGCCTCATCCATAAAGTGGGTCGTCACCATCACGGTAACCCCTTTTTCGACCATGCTGTTGATATGTAGCCAGAACTCGCGGCGGGTGAGGGGGTCAACACCGGACGTAGGCTCATCGAGAAACAGAATATCGGGCTCATGCATCAGGGAGCAGGCCAGCGCCAGCCGCTGTTTGAAGCCGAGCGGTAGTTCATCCGTTGCGTGAGAGGCAATGCTGGTTAACCCGAATGCGTCGCTCATACGGCGGATTTTCTCGTTCTGCGCCCGCCCGCGCAGGCCATACACGCCGGAGAAAAAGCGCAGATTCTGTTCGACCGTCAGGTTGCCATAGAGGGAGAACTTCTGTGCCATATAGCCCAGATGCTGACGCGCTTTGCCGGAACTGACCTTCAGGTCCATATTCAGTACCAGCGCTTTACCGGCGGTGGGGACCAGCAGACCGCACATCATCTTAAAGGTGGTGGATTTCCCGGCGCCATTCGGCCCGAGCAGGCCAAAAATCTCACCGCGTTTCACCGCGAAATTCACGTTATCGGTGGCGGCGAAATCACCAAACTTTTTAGTGAGGGATTTGGCTTGAATCACCGTTTCGCCCGGCGTACCTTCAACCGTGTGCAGGATCGCCCCGAGGGGAGATTCTGACGTTCCCGCGCCACCCAGCAGATCGATAAACGCATCTTCGAAGCGCGGTGCGGTCTCTTCCATCTCGATCTCAGGCATACCTGGCGCACGGCGAATGTCGTCGACGGTTGCTTCTTTCTTGAGGATCACGCGTACCGAACGGCCCTGAATCATCCCGTCACTGACCTGCGGCAATTTCAGCACTCGCTGTAACAGCTTGCGGTTGGATTCCTGCGGGCTGTGCAACAGAAAACTGCGCCCGGCCATACTTTGTGTCAGTGTCGTCGGCTCGCCCTGATAAAGCAGTTCACCTTCGTTCATCAGCAGCACATCCCGGCACTGCTCAGCTTCGTCAAGGTAGGAGGTGCTCCAGAGGATCAGCATCCCGTCGCCTGCCAGTTCGTGCACCATCTGCCACAATTCACGGCGAGAGATGGGGTCAACGCCGACACCTGGCTCATCCAGGAGCAGAACTTTCGGTTCACCGACCAACGTACAGGCCAGTCCTAGCTTCTGTTTCATGCCGCCGGAGAGCTTACCCGCCAGCCGGTCAGTAAACGGACCGAGTGAGGTAAACTCCAGCAAACGAGCGAAGGTCTTCTGGCGAATGTCGCCGGTCACGCTGCGCAGGTCGGCATACAGATTCAGGTTTTCCATTACCGTCAGATCTTCATACAGACCAAACTTCTGCGGCATATAGCCGAGCATGGCATGGAGCGCGCTGTCATCCTTGATCGGGTCGAGTCCGAGCACGCTGGCGGTTCCGTCATCCGGCTTAAGCAACCCCGCCAGCATCCGCATTAGCGTGGTTTTGCCGGCACCGTCCGGACCGACCAGTCCGGTGACATAGCCCTTCTGAATGGTGCAATTCAGCGGTGCGACGGCCGGTTTGTCCATTCCCGGGAAGCGTTTGACCAGATTGCTGAGCTCAATAACCGCGTCATTCATGTCGTTCCCCGTTGTTTACTTTTACGGTGACAGGCATGCCCTGACGCAGCGCATCGTCCGCATCCGTCACGATGATACGCAGGCGATAGACCAGGTCGGTACGAAGGTCTGGCGTTTCAACTGTTTTCGGTGTGAATTCGGCGGTTGGGGAAACGAAGCCCACTTTGCCGTGATACGGCTTGTCCGGTCGACCATCGGTATAGAGCAACAGCTCGCGTCCCGGCTGCATCTGGCCGAGATTCGGCTCGTCGATGTATGCACGCACCCAGACCGGACGGGTCAGCGAGAGCGTTAAAACGGTGCTGCCCGCGCTTAACATGCTGCCTGGCTCCACGGCGCGGGTCATCAGCGTACCGTCAGACGGTGCAACCAGAGTGGTATCGTGAAGATCCAGTTCGGCCTGAGCGAGTTGCGCCTGAGCCTGTTCAAGGCTGGCTTTCGCCTGGGCAATGTCCTGCGGGCGATTACCGGTGTGGTACTGGCTCAGTTTGTCCTGGGCGGATTTGAGCGTGGCCTGCGCCTGATCGCGGGAGGAACGGGCATTTTCGAGGTCATTGGCAGAAATGGTGCGGCTTTTCCACAGCCCCTGCTGACGGGCATAGAAGTTTTGTGCGTAGTCGTAAGCCGCCTGCGCCTGTTTGACCGCTGCGGCGGCCTGCGCAATCTCTTCATCGCGATAACCCGCCAGCATCAGGTCATATTGTGCCTGGGCGACAGATACGCCTGCCTTTGCCTGCATCAGCGCGTTCTCGTAAGGGGATTTATCCAGCATACCCAGCGTCTGACCGCGCGTAATTGTGTCGCCTTCATCAACGTTAAGCGATGCCAGACGTCCCCCCACGCGGAAGCTCATATTCACCGTGCGAATATCAACGTTACCGTACAGCGTCAGGCCTTTATCCTGATGGCTCTGATACCACAGCCAGCCACCGACTCCTGCAGCAAGCAAAACAACAACCACCAGAATGATGGCGACAGGTTTTTTCATGACGTCAGGCTCCTTTGCGTTAAACCTTGCAGGATCAGATCGAGATGACAGGTGATGACCTGAATAATCTGCGCGGCTTTATCCTCATCAAATTGTGACCAGCCGGTGCGTAACAGGATAGTCTCCCGCCCCAGACGGAAGGCGAGGATTTCACCCAGCAGGGCATGGGTATGCAAAATTGTCTCGGTATCGTTGGCATCCCGCCCGGTATAGGCGGCGATCAGCCGGGTCAGGTGAGTATGCATCGGGGCAATCACCTGATCGTGCACGAGCTGGTACGCGGCAGTAGGGGAGAGCTGCTCGCGGGAGATAAATTTACTCAGGTTGAGCGTATCGTCGTGCGTCAGCAGGCGGATCATATTGTGGCAGGCGTTGAGAATTAGCTGCCGAATGGCGGCGCGATCGGGCGAAGGCTGGCTTAACAGCCCGCTGGCTTCTTCAACGTGCGGGCGAAATTGCGTGCCGATGAAATCGGCGATCCACTGGGCACAGGCGAGGTATAAATCCTCTTTTGAGCCAAAATAGTAGGGTATGGCTGCAATGTTCTGCCCGGCCAGTGCGGCAATATCGCGCGTCGTGGCATGCAAACCATACTCGCCAAACTGTGCCAGAGCGGCGGCGATAAGCTGGCTTTTGGCCTGTTCACCTTTGGTTGTTGTCGGGGTTGTATTCATAGCAGCATTAAAAATTAATCAATCGATTGATTAACATTATGCCCGGTTCACCATTTTGTCCAGTTGTCTCCCCGGCGGGAAATATTTCGTTGATGAATGGCTGAGGGATATTTTATGCGCCACGTCACAAAAGCTGCTACACTCCGCTGCTTCACGACATTGTGGTTTTTGTCCTTACCATTGTTATATCTCCCTGAAAACTACACCTGTGATGGTCGGGGCGGTTCGGAGTTTTTATGTCTTTTGATTCCCTTGGCCTGAACCCGGAAATTCTGCGTGCGATTGCAGAGCAGGGCTACGTCGAGCCAACCCCAATCCAGCAGCAGGCTATCCCCGCCGTCTTGCAGGGCCGTGATCTGATGGCCAGCGCCCAGACCGGGACCGGTAAAACCGCCGGTTTTACCCTGCCGCTGTTAGAGCTGCTGGTTAAGAACCAGCCGCATGCTAAAGGCCGTCGTCCGGTTCGTGCGCTGATCCTCACCCCAACCCGTGAGCTCGCAGCCCAGATTGGCGAGAACGTGCGTGACTACAGCCGCTATCTCAACATTCGCTCGCTGGTGGTTTTCGGTGGTGTAAGCATTAACCCGCAGATGATGAAGCTGCGCGGCGGTGTGGACGTGCTGGTGGCAACGCCGGGTCGTCTGCTGGATCTGGAACACCAGAACGCGGTGAAACTGGATAACGTCGAAATTCTGGTGCTGGACGAAGCCGACCGCATGCTCGACATGGGCTTTATTCACGACATTCGCCGCGTGCTGGCTAAACTGCCACCGCGTCGTCAGAATCTGCTCTTCTCCGCAACCTTCTCCGACGAGATCAAGGCGCTGGCGGAAAAGCTGCTGCATAACCCGCTGGAAGTGGAAGTGGCGCGTCGCAACACCGCCTCTGAGCAGGTGACCCAGCACGTTCACTTCGTTGACAAAAAGCGTAAGCGGGAGCTGCTCTCCCAGATGATCGGCCAGGGCAACTGGCAGCAGGTACTGGTCTTCACCCGCACCAAGCACGGTGCGAACCATCTGGCAGAACAGCTGAATAAAGATGGCATCCGCAGTGCCGCCATTCACGGTAACAAGAGCCAGGGCGCACGTACCCGCGCGCTGGCGGACTTCAAATCTGGCGACATCCGCGTGCTGGTGGCGACCGACATTGCCGCCCGTGGTCTCGACATTGAAGAGCTGCCGCACGTGGTGAACTACGAGCTGCCAAACGTGCCGGAAGATTATGTCCACCGTATCGGCCGTACCGGTCGTGCGGCGGCAACGGGTGAAGCGCTTTCTCTGGTTTGCGTGGATGAGCACAAGCTGCTGCGTGATATTGAACGCCTGCTGAAGAAAGAGATCCCGCGTATCGAAACGCCGGGCTATGAAGTTGACCCGTCGATTAAAGCTGAGCCGATTCAGAACGGTCGTCAGGGTGGTCGTGGTCAGGGTGGCGGTGGTCGCGGTCAGCAACCGCGTCGTGCCGACGGTGGTGCGCCAAAATCAGCGGGTAAACCGCCGCGTCGTAGCAACGAAGCCAAACCTGCCGGTGAAAACCCGTGGCGCAGTGGCGAAGGGAAACCCGCAGGGGAAGGGCAGCGCCGACGCCGTCCGCGTAAACCTGCTAACCCGCAGTAATCTGGAAGCCCGGTTGTAAAGCCGGGCTTTTCTTTTTGCGACAACAAAGAGAAAGTGCCACAATAGTGGCTGTTTATACAGTGTTTCAGGTTTTCCAATGGCTTTAACCGCGGCGCTCAAGGCGCAAATTGGCGCATGGTATAAGGCGCTACAGCAGCAGATCCCCGACTTTATCCCCCGAGCGCCGCAGCGGCAGATGATTGCTGACGTGGCAAAAACGCTCGCCGGGGACGACGGGCGACATCTGGCGATTGAAGCCCCAACCGGCGTCGGGAAAACCCTTTCGTATCTCATTCCCGGCATCGCGATTGCGCGGGAAGAGGACAAAACGCTGGTAGTCAGCACCGCCAACGTGGCGCTGCAGGATCAGATCTTCAGCAAAGATTTACCGCTGCTGCGCAAAATCATCCCCGATCTGCGTTTTACGGCCGCTTTCGGACGCGGGCGCTACGTCTGCCCGCGTAACCTGGCGGCACTTGCCAGCAGCGAGCCTAATCAGCAAGATTTGCTGGCGTTTCTCGATGACGAACTGACGCCGAACAACAAGGCCGAGCAGGAGCAGTGCGCAAAGCTAAAAGCCGATCTCGATGGCTACAAATGGGATGGTCTGCGCGATCACACCAGCCAGGCAATTAGCGATGACTTATGGCGCAGGCTCAGCACCGATAAAGCGAGTTGTCTGAACCGCAACTGCCACTACTATCGGGAGTGCCCGTTCTTTGTCGCCCGACGTGAGATTCAGGAAGCGGAAGTGGTGGTCGCCAACCATGCGCTGGTGATGGCGGCGCTCGAGAGCGAAGCGGTGCTGCCGGAGCCCAAAAACCTGCTGCTGGTGCTTGATGAAGGTCACCATCTGCCGGATGTGGCGCAGGACGCGCTGGAAATGAGTGCCGAAATTACCGCACCGTGGTTCCGCCTGCAGCTGGATCTCTTTTGCAAGCTGGTGGCGACCTGCATGGAGCAGTTCCGCCCGAAAACCACGCCGCCATTGGCGGTACCTGAGCGGTTGAGCGAACACTGTGAAGAGGTTTACAGCCTGATTGCATCGCTCAATAACATTCTCAATCTCTACCTTCCGGCAACTCAGGAAGCTGAACACCGCTTTGCGATGGGAGAGCTGCCTGAAGAGGTGATGGAGATTTGCCAGCAACTGGCGAAGCATCTGGAAAAGCTGCGTGGCCTGGCGGAGATGTTCCTGAACGATCTCAGTGAGAAAACCGGTACCCACGACGTCGTCCGTCTGCACCGTATTCTCCTTCAAATGAACCGTGCGCTGGGCATGTTCGAATCGCAGAGCAAGCTCTGGCGGCTGGCGTCGATGGCGCAGGCTTCGGGTGCCCCCGTCACCAAATGGGCCACCCGCGAAGTGCGGGACGGACAAGTGCACCTCTTTTTCCACTGCGTAGGTATCCGCGTGGCCGATCAACTGGAAAAGCTGATCTGGCGCAGCGTGCCGCACGTGGTGGTGACTTCCGCGACATTGCGCTCGCTCAACAGTTTTTCTCGCTTACAGGAGATGAGCGGCCTGAAAGAGAAAGCGGGCGACCGTTTTGTCGCCCTGGATTCACCGTTTAACCACTGCGAGCAGGGCAAGCTGGTCATTCCACGCATGAAATTTGAGCCGTTGATTGACAATGAAGAACAGCATATTGCCGAAATGGCGGCCTATTTTCGCGAGCAAGTCGAGAGCAAAAAGTACCCCGGGATGCTGGTGTTATTTGCCAGTGGGCGA
This sequence comes from Enterobacter sp. P82, assembly GCF_037053385.1. Classification (NCBI taxonomy): domain Bacteria; kingdom Pseudomonadati; phylum Pseudomonadota; class Gammaproteobacteria; order Enterobacterales; family Enterobacteriaceae; genus Enterobacter; species Enterobacter sp. P82. The sequence goes on along the minus strand of NZ_JBALHX010000001.1, from coordinate 2,135,521 downwards.
GCGATGCAGCGTTTCCTGGAGCACGTTACCGATCTGCGTTTATTGCTGCTGGTGCAGGGCGATCAGCCGCGCTATCGGCTGGTGGAGACGCACCGTAAACGCATCGATAACGGTGAGCGCAGCGTGCTGGTAGGTTTGCAGTCGTTTGCTGAAGGTCTGGATTTGAAAGGGGACTACCTGACGCAGGTGCATATCCATAAAATCGCCTTCCCGCCGATCGACAGCCCGGTGGTGATCACCGAAGGGGAATGGCTGAAAAGCCTTAACCGCTATCCGTTTGAGGTGCAGAGCTTACCCGCGGCATCGTTTAACCTGATCCAGCAGGTGGGGCGTCTGATCCGTAGCCACGGTTGTTGGGGTGAGGTGGTGATTTACGACAAACGCTTGCTCACCAAAAATTACGGTCAGCGGCTGTTGAATGCTTTGCCCGTTTTCCCCATCGAACAACCGGAAGTGCCTGAGGTAAAAAAACGCCCGGCCAAATTGCCTGTCGGGCGCAAGAAAAGCCTCCGTGCTAAGGGGCGCGGTCCTACTGGTAAGTGAAGGTCACCTGCACGACGCTGTTGAACGTGCCGGCGGTGACGGGCATTGAGGTGGCGTAGTAACGCGCAGCTAAGGGGAAGTCTGCCGTATGATCGCTTTGATTGATCAGTACGCTAAAGCTGGCCTGAGGAGCGATAAGAATGTGATCCTGACGATCGGCAAGTTCGAGAGCCAGGCCGCCAGCCGTGCCGTTATTCGCAAATTTTGTCGGATGCGCGCCATCCGCCTGTCCGTGAAACGTGGCGGTGGCAAGGGTTGTGGTGGCCGGGCATTTCGAGAGCGTCAGATCTACGTTTTTCCATACCCCCGTGTCGCCGATGTCTTTAAAATCACCTGACGTCGCCTGACCGAGATCGACAGTTAAATTCTGGCTGGCGCTGTCAACGGAACAGGTATTGGCAAAAATATTGCCCTGCATGAGCACCTGAATTTCGTCTGCAAAGGCATGAGATGCCAGGCCAAACAGCAAAATCGGAAGATATTTTGTCATTTATACCCCAGCGTGATAGTGGCAATACTGTTGGCGCTGCCTGGTGTAACGTCGGTTGCGGTTTGCTCGTAACGAACCTGAAAAGGAATCGCCAGCGTTTCATTGGCTTGCGCAATTCCGGCAGTATTCCTGTATGTACCAAAGTCAGGGATCTCTCCGTCAAATAGCATTTGAACCCCTATACCCGTTGCGACACCGGTTTCCTGAGTCAGGTTGATGACGCCCGGGAAGTTCGTATCATAGCCATTTGCACTCGTGATCATTGCTTCAGGCTGCACGGTGTCATTGCAGTTGATGTTAATGTCGAATGTATGAGGCGTCGTCAGGGTTCCTGTCCCGGTGAAGTCGCTGACCGGAAAATCACCCAGCGTCACGGTGAGACTTTTGGGGGAAACGGAGCAGGTGACTTCGTTCAGGATCACATTACCGGCGTAAGAGATCGTGTTAGGGCTACCGATCCCTTCATGCTGGTAGACCCCAATCCCGAATTTGGTTTGATCCTGCGCAAGCGTACCGGACGTGACGGTATTGCTCGTTTTCACCAGTTCAAGGGTGACGTCAAAGCTGAACGTTCGCTGATCGTCATCGGAGACATAGCCCAGCGGCGTGCTGGTGGAATTGCAGTACACTCCGCCTGCGCCGGTGATACGCTGACCTTTGTCGTTCATCAGCGCAACGCCAATCCCCTGGACACCGGACTCGTAGACGCCAGTGAGCCCAGAAATTTCATTCCCGGTTCCGTAGTAGCAGGAAACAATGGGCAAACCGTTGTCATCCGGGCTGGTACAGTTCCCTGAAATGTGCACCGTTTGCTCGGTTCCGGGAATGGTCGCACCGACAGCAAGCGAGGTGGAGACTGAAATTGAGGCGACGTTGATCTGCTTGGGCAAATCTGTTGAGTTACAGGTCGCCTTCGCATGTGGCATGAACAGCGCTGCTGTCGCCAGAATCACAAAGAAAAAACACTGTTTTACTATCTGCATTGTCATAAGCCTGTACGATGGATCAGTTACACTGCGCGGCAGCGTTAATGACGGAATTCTTGTTTTTATCTTCCGGTAGCACGTATTGCGCGACGCAATGTTCGCTGGCCTCCTGGCCCCATGAGACCGAGAGTGTGCCGTGTTGAGCCAGGCCGGAGAGATAGGTCTGGCCGTCGCTGCCCACAATGAACTCGCTGTCCTTATCGTCGGTGGTGACCGTTGCGCCAAAGGGAAGCGGTTTACCGTTTTGCGTCAACGTCATCAATACCCGACGTCCCACACGGGTGTTGAAGCTCGCCCGAACGACTGCGCCACGTGTCGGGGTGACAATCTGCGCGGCGTGGGTCACGTCGGCATCCTCTGGTAGCGTTTCGGTGTCCAGCGAAATGGTGTTATGGCGATAGGCGGTGACAAATGGCACAACGGTATAGCCACGGAAATCGGTCTCGACACCCGTCTGGTTGGTGATATGCGTGCCATGGGTCCCCGGCGCTTTTACCAGAGCGATGGTTTCCCCTAGCGGCTGACTTAATGTGATGCCGTTAGCATGCGCCACGACGCCCCCCTGCAGACCCATGTTCACCGTGCGCTGATATTTATCCTGACTAATACCGCCGCTCACTTCGCCATAGGTTGCCTTATAGTCGGCATTCGCACTGGTGGAGTTACCGCTGCCGGTGGTGCTCAACCCTTCCTGAATATTCCAGTTGAGATTCTCCTCCTTCAGCGCCGTGCCGTTCAGGCCAATATTCTGCGTGGTACCCTCTTTGGTGTTATTCAGATTGTACGTAGCCCATGTGTTGTGCATCCAATGGTCAAGAGGAACGGAGACACTCAGAGAGAACTGGTTGTCGTTTGTGACTGACTCCCCGTTCTCGTCGCTGTCGTCAGTATTTTTGTTCATGCTGTAGCTCAGGCTGTAGCTCACTCCATGCCAGCTGTTGTTGTAGCTGACGCTCATGGAGGTCATGTCCTGACTCTGGCTCCAGTAAGTCTCTTTCACCATGCTCAGGGTGACGGAGCCCCACCCTTTGGGCAGCGTCTGGTCGATGGTGGCTTCAGTCCGCGCGCGACGCTGTTGTGGGGCTGACCAGTCGTCCGAGCGGGTCCAGGACTCCATGGTGTCTTCCAGGGTGTAAAACCCTTTGCTGTTGTAGCGATAGCCCGCGAGAGAGAAATTGGTACCGGAGCCGGCAAAATCTTTGCTGTAACGTACACGCCAGGACTGGCCTTTGCTGGCCTGTTGCTCTTTAAGCAGGGCTTTTGCACGGGTCACGTCGATGGAAAAGGCGCCTAAATCACCCATGTTTTTTCCCGCGCCCAGCGCCTGGGACTGATAATGGTTACTCTGCTGAACCCCACCATAGGCAGTGAAACCATACGGTAAACCATAAATTGCGCTGCCCTGGGCAAACGGCGTTTTCTCTACATCACTGTCATATGATCGATAACGGCCAGCAGTGACGCTATAGCGCAGGTTATGTTCACGCTGGAGTACCGGTACTGAAGCGTAGGGCACCACGAAATGGCTTTCGCTACCGTCGGTTTCTTTTACCGTCACCTGAAGATCGCCGCTGCTGCCCGTCGGGTAGAGGTCGTTGATCTCAAATGCACCGGGCGCAACGGTATTTTGATAAATGACGTAACCGTTCTGTCGCACCATCACCAGAGCGTTACTGTGTGCTGTACCGCGAATAATCGGGGCATACCCTTTCTCGCTGTCCGGGAGCATGTCGCTGTCGGAGTTAAGCTGTACGCCGGTATAAGGCACGCTATCAAACACGTCGGCAGGGGAAGAACTTTGTCCGACCGTCAGGCTGCTTTTCATCGCCACAATATCGCGCTGGGCGTAGGTATAAATGGATGAAAACGTCTGCTGTTGTTCTTTACCCGTGGTGCTGCGGTTCCATGTCGAGTAGTTTCTCAACCGCCATGCGCCAATGTTAAGGCCAGGCCGGAGATTGACGTACTGGCTGCTGGTATCCTGTTCACCCTGTTGCAGCGCGTGGCTTTGGCTCGCGGTCGCACTGTAATTGAGCAGACCTGCCGTTATCCCTTCATCGAACTCTTTTGGGTCGATATAGCCCCGTGGAACCTGGCCAAGTGCCAGTTGCGGAACACTTAGCAGCAGCTGTTGATTGCGAACGTGGAACGACGCGGAGGCTGCCGGGATGGTGTTTAAATCAGCGCATTGGCCTTTTGCCATCAGCTCTGGATATTTTTGAGTTTTGATACCCAGGCTTTTTAAGTCACTCAGACTAAAGCAGGGCTGAAGAGAGTTATTACCTTGCGGATCTTTTTGTAATTTGAACGTGACGTCGCGTGTATCAATTTTATTGTTATTAATAAAAATGGCGACCTGATATTTTCCCGGTGCCTGCCCTGGCCCTTTTTCGTAAACGGACAGATCGGTCTTTCCCTGTTGAGGATTATCAATATCCAGTAATGCTGGGTTAAAATAATCATCAGCCATAACCTGCTGTGCAAAGATCGCCAGCGCCAGGCCACATAAAATGACCAGCAGTGATGAAATTCGGCAGGTGAACGGCTTTTTATGGCTGTACATGATTATAGTAATTTTCTGCGCGTGATATTAGTGGACTGATTTCGACCAGGTCTGGCTGATACTGCCGTAATCCGTAATAATGGAATACGCGACAGTGGAACCGCTGACGTTACCAGGTAAGGCAAAATGCGTTTCCGTTTCAGGTGTTGCCCACGTGGCTTTATCCACTTTATGGCCGTTCAGTGTCACCTTCTGGAAATTCATATAGAATGGCGTTGGGTTATTGACGACCAGATCGTTGCCTTCACGATGCCACTCAAGTTTATTTGCGACGTCTTCAGGTTTACCTTTAACCGAAGTAGGGCGATACAACAATTTTATGCGCGTATTAATGGCAATTTGCAGGGTATTCATCCCTTCAACATGTTTTGAGGAGGGAATGGCTTTGATATTTAACCAGTACAGCGATTCGCGATCTTCCGGTAAATTTCCACCGGTGCGTACCACGCGCAGCACGTTATCCTCTTGCGCATCAAGACGAAAAAGCGGGGGGGTGATCAAAAAGGGTGCTTTGGCCAGGTTTTTACCGCCAGAGTCGACCCAGGACTGTACCAGATAATCCGTAGTATCTGGGTTTGAAAGGCCAAGAGAGGACTCCTTTTTATCTCCATGGTAGACCAGTCGGGTGCCATTAATAATAACACCTGCATGCGCAGTGGCGGCTGCCAGTAAAAGAGTGCTCAGTAAATAACCGTGGCGCATAACTATTTCTCAAAAAAAGAAGAGATATTAACGCCGATAAAAACGTTAATATCTCAGGATGGATAATATCAGTTATAGATAACGGTGAAGGTCGAAACGGAGTTAGCCGGACCTGCGGTAATTGCGGCCCCGGTTTGAATATACCGTGCGCCGAATATCAGGTCGTTGACCGTCGTGCCGGAGGTTAACGGATATTGCTGAGACGGCGTATACAGACTCACGGGTTGTTCAGAAGCATCAACCAGTTGAATAGCCACACCTGTTGCAGCATCCACATCCGGCGTTAATGCCAGCGTGGCGTTATTATTCGCATCCGGCGTTCCGCCGAAGTTAATCGCTGCGGAGGTAACGGTTTCCGGACAATCTTTTAGCTGAATATCGAACTTCGTTAACGTGCTGGTAGAGCCCGCACCGGTAAATACCGTTTTAGAGACTTTGCCTAACTGAACATTTAATGGATTACTTAACCCATTAACTACCTGACAAGCAGAATCAATTATTTCCCCGGTGAAGTTTATCTGACCTTCACCGTTTGTTGCCGCTAATGCAGATGCAGAACATCCCACTGTTGCGGCGATGAATAAACCTAAAGCAACCTTTTTCATAACAAATCCTGGTATGTTTCTGGTGAGAACGCTGCCTGGACGTTTTCACCAGTGACCCTTAATGATTTTCCGCTGGCTATTTAAGCAAACAATGACGTATTAAGAATCTTCTGGCGGAATTACAAATAATTGAAATAGTGCTTGAGTTTCACTTTTCATCATAAAAACAGAAGGTTGATCCCGTTGAAAAAAACTAACGTCTGGATGTTCTTCAGGGCTATATTGTTAACAAGATGATGTTTTCAGGAGAGATGTCGTGGATTATCGCAAAATTATCAAAGAAGTAGGGCGTGGGAAAAACCATGCCCGCGATCTGGACCATGAAACCGCTCGTGCGCTTTACACCCATATGCTCAATGGCGAAGTACCTGACCTGGAGATGGGGGGCATTCTGATTGCGCTGCGTATCAAGGGAGAAGGTGAAGCGGAGATGCGCGGCTTCTATGAAGCCATGCAGGCGCATACGCTGCGCTTAACGCCGCCGGTGGCAAAACCGATGCCGATTGTGATCCCGAGTTATAACGGTGCGCGCAAGCAGGCAAATCTCACTCCACTGCTGGCTATCTTATTACACAAACTCGGGTTTCCGGTGGTGGTGCACGGCGTGAGCGAAGATCCTACGCGCGTACTGACGGAGACCATTTTCGGGATGCTAGGGATCGCGCCAACACGGCATGCTGGCCAGGCACAGGCGAAACTGGATGGTCATCAACCGGTTTACATCCCTGTGAGTGCACTTTGCCCACCGCTGGAAAAGCAGCTTGATATGCGCTGGCGCATGGGGGTGCGTAACAGCGCACACACCCTGGCGAAACTGGCGACACCTTTTGGCGAAGATGCGGCTCTGCGTCTTTCCAGCGTTTCTCACCCTGAATATGTTGCGCGTGTGGGTAAATTCTTTGAGGACATTGGGGGCAGGGCATTGCTGATGCATGGCACAGAGGGCGAGGTTTATGCTAACCCTCAGCGCTGCCCTCAGGTGGTGCTGATTGATTCCGTGGGTACGCGCGCCATTCTGGAGCGTGGGGACGAAAATAGCGGCGTGGTATTGCCTGAGGCAAAAGATCCGCACACCACCGCGCACTGGATTGAGCAGTGTCTTGCCGGAAATGTGTCCGTTCCGCATTCCCTCAAGCTACAGATGGCCTGTTGTTTGCTGGCTACCGGGGAAGTTGAAACGATCGAAGCAGGGCTAAAACGCGTTGAAGAGACGTTTTAAGCAAAAAAAGCCCGTCCAGTGGCGGACGGGCAAGCAAGGGTAACAACAGGGTCAATGAGGGGTGGAGCATCTCACCAGAGGGTACGGTGAGGGTGGAGCATAATTCGTTCGATTATTTGTAAATAACCGCAGTACCGCTCAGCTTATTGTTGGTGTTAGCGGAGGTAATGGTGTATCCGCTTGCACCAGCAGCTGCGGCTTTCTCAGCCAGTTTGGCTTCCAGACCGTCCAGCGTGGTCGCGCCTTCTGCACTTACCACACCGATTTTATTCATGCCCTGGGCCTGAGTAGAAGAGACAGGCTCTGCAGCAAATACACCAAAAGACAGAGCGGACAGGGCAACAGCAGCAACAGCATATTTGATGGTTTTCATAATTAATCTCTCGCAGGTTATTCTGTTAAGGGGACGATGTTCCGTCGATGTGATAAGTATCACGCTTTTTTGCGGAGGATAAAATCGAAGAGAATTGACGTGGTCGCTCAAAAAAATTGAATGACAAATAACTTATTGAATATTAATAAATTCAAAGTGCCACTTTACACTTCTTGTTGAAGCGCTTTACAGAAGAGAGAAGAAGGGCACATTTTGCTACGCGTTTGACTAAAAATCGTGAGAGTAAAGGAATGCGTTTGGGTAGTTAGCTTACGTAAAGGAGAGTCAACGTAACTGGCTGTCTTTCGAACCTCTGCGATTATATCCTGAATGAGATGATATTTTTGAATCTTTATCCTGCTGGCAGGTTATGCATAACCGCACGCCTGGAATGGCTTTACGTCGTGCCTCCGGAATGGGTTCTCCACATTCTTCGCATTCCGATAAACTTTCGCCGCGCGGAATTTCGCCGCGAGCACGGGCAACGGCATCTTCAATTGTACTGTTGATCTGTTCGTTAACGGCGTCGTCATTCGCCCAACCTGAAGCCATGAACTCCTCCGGGAATCTGTTGAAGGCATACGCTCAATATGGGGTTAAAAATTGAACAGTCAAGAAACAGGCGAAGAAAACTGCACCTGTGTTGCAGATGCAGTGCGTTGAGTAGACGTCGGATTATTTGTAAATGGTCGCCGTGCCAAACATATGGTTATCACCGCTGGCAGAATTGATCTCATATCCTTTTGCACCTTCCTGGCGCGCTTTTTCGGCCAATTTATCCTGCAGATCGTCAAGGTTGCTAGCGCGGCTAACCGAAACGGTGCCCGCAGGACGTAGCTGGCTAGTATCGGTACTTTGGGTCAGTGACTGAACGGCCATAGCGGAGAAAGACGCGGTCGCCAGGGCGGCTGCGATTACAGCAAGGGTCAGGTACTTTTTCATAATCACATCCTCATGAGGAAACAACAGGTGATTTCCCTTTAAGTTTAGAAGCCCGAGGAGTGTGATTTAGCGCAAAAATTTGATGATGATCTGCTTATTTTTTGAACAATTAAAATTGACAATGTACTGACAGATCATAGACATAAAGGTGATTGATTTTTGTCGCTTTTTTGAACATCAAAGAGAAAGATTTACCGTTCGGCCCGCAAAGGGTATCTTACGCCGCTGTTTAAAGGAGAATGCCATGACTTCCCAAAAGCCGGGATTGCACCCACGAAATCGCCATCGCAGCCGCTACGATATGAACGCGTTATGCCAGAGCTGCCCTCCACTGCAGGACTATATCGTCCAGACGCCTGCGGGCGAGCCTTCGGTGAACTTTGCTGATCCTGTGGCAGTTAAAATGCTGAACAAAGCCCTGCTGGCGCATTTTTACGGTGTGGTGCACTGGGATATTCCGGAAGGCTTTCTCTGCCCACCTGTACCGGGGCGAGCTGATTACATTCACCACCTTGCCGACCTTCTTGCAGACGATCGTGGCGGTGTTGTTCCGCAGCAAGCTACCGTCCTGGATATCGGTACCGGGGCAAATCTGATCTATCCATTGATTGGCGCTCATGAGTATCAGTGGCGTTTTACCGGGAGTGAAATCGGTGCCGAGGCCTTTGCCAGCGCCCAGGCGATTATCAGCGCCAACCCAGGATTAAGCCGCGCCATTCGTCTGCGTCGTCAGAAAGATGCGGCCTCGATCTTCAACGGCATTATTCACAAAAACGAAAACTACGATGCCACGATGTGCAACCCACCGTTCCATGATTCAGCGGCAGCGGCCCGTGCGGGGAGCGAACGTAAGCGCCGCAATCTGGGGCAGGCGGAAGATGCGGCGCTGAACTTTGGCGGACAGCAGCAGGAGTTGTGGTGCGAGGGCGGTGAAGTCGCCTTTATCCTGCGCATGATTGATGAAAGTAAGCAATTTGGTCGTCAGGTTAAGTGGTTCACAACGCTGGTTTCCCGTGGGGATAACCTGCCGCCACTCTACCGTGCCCTGACCGAAGCGGGTGCCGTGAAAGTGGTGAAAAAAGAGATGGCGCAAGGTCAGAAACAGAGTCGCTTTATTGCCTGGTCGTTTATGGACGATAACAAACGCCGCAAATAATGTGTCTCGTAGGCCGGGTCAGGCGAAGCCGCCACCCGGCAACCAGGCTATAGCGTCGGCTCCTGCGGTGGGAGCGGCGATGCGGGTGGTGGCAGCACCTGATATGTCTGCACAGGCATCCGCACATTCACCAGATCAAAGTGTTTTTTCACCATGCTGTCGAGGGCAAAGCGCACCGTCCACTGCTTCAGCGGTTGTGTGGTGAACGAAACACGCAGGGTAAATGCCGTGTTCGTCAGCCCGACAATGCCGGCAAATGATGGCTCCCCGATCACCAGCCCGCGAATATCCTCCATCTGCATCAGCTCTTCCACCGCATCGCGCAGCGCCTGTTTAGCTTTTTCTGCATCTTCATGACGGTCCACATCATAGTTCGCCACGACGGAACCAATGCCGCGCACAAAGTTGGCGAAAGTGGTGATCGAAGACCAGGGAATGATGTGGTACGCCCCGGTGTCCTGACGCACGCCGACTGAGCGAATGGACATCCGCTCTACCGTGCCGGTTAATGGCCCAATCGTGACCAGATCACCCGTGTTCATCCCGTTCTCAAACTGGATAAAAATGCCGGTAATAATATCCTTCACCAGTGTTTGCGAACCGAAGGAGATCGCCAGCCCCAAAGCACCTGCCCCCGCCAGCAACGGGGCGATATTTACGCCGATTTCCGAGAGCACAATCATGATGGTGATAGTGCTGATAATCACCGCCAGGGCGTTGCGGAACAGTGTCAGTAACGTTCTGGCGCGGGCGCTGGGCAGCGGTCTGCCGTGTATATCCGATACCAGACGGTTCTCAATAAGACTCGCCAGCAGCGTCCAGCCGACGGCGGAGAAGAACAAAATCAGCGCAATGCGAATCAGGATGTCGACCGTTTTTTCACCCGCACCGTTATGCAGCCAGTTCCAGAAATCAAACAGGCTCCATGCATTCAGAAGCAGCATCATCGCCACGCAGACGGTCAGAATACGCGCCACCTTAAGTGATACCGACATCCAGCCGTTTACGCGTTTTTGCAGTTCAGGGTAGCTACGCTGCACTTGCGGTGAGAGGGTGATGGTTTTCGAGATCCAGCGGGACAACAACCCCGACACAAATGCCGCGATGCCGATAATGGCCAGACTTTTGAACGTCGCTCCCATCATAAATTTCAGGCTGTTGCCGGGATCGAACAACGAGAAGAAGCACAGTACGATGAAGTAAGCGCTTGCCAGCCAGTGCCACACCAGCGCAAAAGCGCGAATGAAGAGGCTAAAGAACGAGAGGGAACGGTCGGCCAGGTGCAGCAGGCTCTCAGTAATGGCCTTTTTGTTATGGAAGATTAGGTACAGCGACCAGACGGTAATGCAGATCATAATTAGCACGTTTGCCAGCGCCCCAAACTGGACGTTCACCTGGTTGGAGATGATCGGCACGGCAACCAGCAGACCATAACCAATCAACCCGCTGAGCACGCTCAGACGCAGTGCCCAGTATTTTGCGCTCACATCCCCGATGGTGAAAGGTCGCAGCGCCGGTACGCGTGGACAAAAGAGTAACCTCAACAGCGCTTTAAAAAACTCGATCAGGGCAAAGGCATTCAGGAAAAGTGATTGCTGGAAGGCGATGGTTTTGTTACCAGCATTCAGCTTGTCGGCCAGCATCTGGCCTAAAAACAGCGTCAACGCCAGCAGCAGTAAATCGATGATAAACGCTGAGGCTATCATCAACGGCAGGTGCAGCCAGCTGTTTTTCTGCTGATTCTTCCTGCGTCCCCATTGTCCCATCTTACGGTACAGCGGCCACGCACACAGACGCACCAGCCAGTAAAAGAGAAATACCGCACCGGCCAGCACCAGGAACTGTGTAGCGGCAGCGGTAAACGTTTTTGGGTTAAAGGGCTTATGCGGTGAGCCAATCAGGTTGCGGTAAAGCTGGGCAAAACGAGATGAGAGGGCTTCACCGTAGTGGCGACTGACGTCAGTGACGTTTTCCAGCACCGTTTTTTGCTCCTCCACTTGCGGAGGTGTGAGGGTTGGCACCGATGCCTGCGGCGGCGTGGCGGCCACTTTCCGCAACTGACCAATGAGTTCCTGTCGGGAGGTGTCGTTCTCAAGGACGTCAGCAAGCGCGCTGTAAGCCGCTTTTTTTTGTTCAACATCCGGTTCCGTCGGCGGCGCATTTTGCTGGGTAGCGGTCGTTCCGGCAGTGACCCCGGGTATCGCCACAGCGAGCGATGGCGCACTAAACAGGCTTATCAACAGCAGCAGGATCCACGGCACGGCGCCCTCCGGTGAAAATATTGTGCAAAATGATAAGTATAGAGTGCGAGGGTCGGAGGGGAGTTTTTGGGAACAATCTGGCGTAAAAAAGCCGGGCATGCCCGGCTCTATGTGAAGCGAATGAACGAGGATCAGGAGACGTGCTGCAGGAACTCCTGCAAACGCTGGCTTGGCGGGTTCGCAATCAATTCCTGCGGGTTACCGTCTTCAGCGATACGGCCTTTATCAATGAAGATCAGGCGGGACGCCACTTTCTCAGCAAAGCCGATTTCGTGGGTCACGATCACCATCGTCATCCCTTCTTCTGCCAGATCCTGCATGACTTTCAGTACTTCGTGGCGAAGTTCCGGGTCAAGTGCAGAGGTTGGCTCATCAAACAGCATCATTTTCGGTTTGACCGCCAGCGCGCGGGCGATAGCCACACGCTGCTGTTGACCGCCGGACAGCTCGGAAGGGTAGTGGTGCGCACGTTCTGCCAGGCCGACTTTGGCGAGCAGATCTTTTGCCAGCGCTTCCGCCGCCGCTTTGTTGGCACCGCGCACTCGCAGCGGACCAAACATCACGTTCTCCAGCGCCGTCAGGTGCGGGAACAGGTAGAACTGCTGGAACACCATGCCCGCTTCCTGACGAATCAGACGGTCGTCGACTTTCGGATCGTTCACTTTCAGGCCATCGACGATCAGATCGCCGCTGGTGATCTCTTCCAGCTTGTTGATGCAGCGCAGCAGCGTCGATTTACCGGAACCGGATGGCCCGATGATGACCACCACTTCACCCTGTTTGATGTTCAGATCAATATTGTGCAGCACCTGGGTTGGACCAAAGTGCTTGGAAACGTTTTTAAATTCAATCACAGGATTTTCATCCTTCTTTCAAGACGACGCAGAACGAAGCTCAGAACCAGAGTAATGATCAGGTAGACAACGGCCACCGCACTCCAGATTTCCAGCGCGCGGAAGTTGCCAGCAATGATCTCCTGCCCCTGACGGGTCAGCTCAGCCACGCCGATAACGATGAACAGCGACGTATCTTTAATGCTGATGATCCACTGGTTACCGAGTGGTGGCAGCATACGGCGAAGTGCCAGAGGTAAAATCACGTGGCGGATCGTTTCGCGACGAGAAAGACCTAACGCCAGACCCGCTTCACTGAAACCTTTATGAATCGACAGAACCGCACCGCGGGTAATTTCTGCGATGTAAGCTCCTGAGTTGATCATAATGGTCACAACGGCCGCGCTGAACGGATCGATACGCAGGTCGGTGAAAGCCATTGGCAGGGCGAAGTAGATGAACATGACCTGCACGACAATAGGAGTGCCGCGGATCACTTCGATGAAAACCAGTGCGATGTGGTTTGCAATCCAGCCACCGTAGGTGCGGGCGAAACCGGCGACAAGACCGATAATCAACCCACCAACCAGACCCAGGACCGAAATCCACAGGGTCATCTTAGCGCCTTCAAGCAAGATAGGAATGGCAGGCCAGATGGCGCTCCAGTCAAACTGCATGATAATTTCCTGTTACTGTTACCGTGTTTCAAAAATATCAGGGGCGAAAGGTCGCCCCCGAGTGAACGTCATTTTTACGTATTATTATTTAGGCTCAGTACCGAACCATTTTTTGTAGATTTCGTTGTAGGTGCCGTTCTCTTTCAGCGTTTTCAGCGCACCGTTAACTTTTGTACGCAGGTCATCGCTGCCTTTAGGGAACGCGATACCGTACTGCTGTGCTTCCAGAGATTCACCGACAGCTTTGAACTTGCCGTTGCCTGCTGTTTTGATGAAGTACAGGATGTTTGGCGTATCATGCAGAACAGCGTCAGCACGGTTGGTGCCGAGTTCCATGTACGCGTTGTCGATGTTCGGGAACTGACGCAGGTCTTTAGTTTTGATATTTGCTTTTGCGTAATCAACAGAACCTGTGCCGCTCTTCACTGCAACCACTTTACCGTCGAGATCTTTCACGCTTTTTACGTCGTTATTGTCGGCTTTGACCATGACCAGCAGGCCGCTTTTGTAGTAGCCGTCAGAGAAGTCGATGGCTTTTTTACGTTCATCAGTGATGGTGATACCGGCCAGTGCCAGATCAACGTTTTTGGTTTGCAGTGCCGGGATGATGCCGCTGAAGTCCATTGGCTTCAGGGTGTAATCCAGTTTGAGTTCTTTTGCGATAGCAGCCCACAAATCCACATCAAAACCAACGTATTTATCACCCTGTTTGAATTCAAACGGAACGAACGCCGTGTCGGTCGCCACAACCAGTTTGTCGGCAGCCTGAGAAGACACCGCAAAAGCTAGGGTAAGTGCAGCCAGTGAAACTTTTAATACAGACTTCATAGCATTTCCTTTTATATCCACGGGGCGATCCCCTGCGAGAACATGTGGCACAATGAAAAAATCGTGCCAACTTTACAACTTGTTGTTTTGCAAAGGGGATGATGTCATGCATTGCACAATAAACAGGGCAATGATGGCTGATTGCACCAAAGTGGAGCACTGTTTTGGTGCGCTTCGTTTGGGGCAACTGACGGAGAGATATTTAGCGTAAATTCTGACGAAAAAACAATCTCTCGTTAACGGTTGTGTGAGGTGATTATTACAATTTTTTCACTTTTGCACTGTCTCAGGGAAAAAACGTGCACCATAGATGTGCAAAACCCTCGCCACAGGCGAGGGTTGAAGAGAAAATTCCTATGAATTATTCGATGTTAGATTCAATGAACCACAGGAATTGGTCCAGATCGCGAGAAGCGGCGGTGAAGATATCAGCTGTGTCTTCGTCTTTTGCTTCGCTAATTGCTTTACGCACATCGTTTGCGACTATCGCGTAGCGGTCTGCCAGCTCTTTCAGGTGATCCTGAACGGTATGGATATCCAGCGGGTAACTTTTCAATGGTGTTTTACTGTTAATCACCTGTGTGGTGCCCAGCGCCACGCCGCCTAGCTGAACGGCACGTTCGGCCATCGTATCAAGGTGGGTAACCAGTGCTGTGCGGAAGCCATCCAGCATTTCATGAACGGCAATAAAGTTTGCACCGCGCATATTCCAGTGGGCTTGTTTAGTGATCAGCGAAAGATCGATGAACTGGATCACCTGGCGATTCAACAACTCAATGGTCGCTTTTTTGTCGCTATCCGATACATCGTTACGGGTATAAAGCAGATTAGACGCTTTCGTTTTCACCAGTTTAGCGGTACTCATAATCTCATATCCTCTTGATGTTTATGTCCCAGGTAATTACGGAACTAAGTATAGCATCGGTTTTTTTGTCTGCGGTTTGGCTGTACCTATCAGTTTAATAGAGATAAGAGTGTTGATAATTTAACTTGTTGAAATTAAATGATTGTTTTCGGTGTTGTACGGATTGATCTTAATTTATGACTGGGTGGGCGTGGGAAGGAACATATTTCGATAATATGACAAACTGTGTGTGAAATTATAACGCCTGTCGGCCTGGGCTTTATTCTGCATGGCGGTGAGGCCATGCAGAATATATGACCTTAGTTGATATTGACCTTTTCAACTTTAGGTTCAGAACGCATGGTCAGCGTCGATCCCATTGAGGCCGCAATAATCGAGCAGAGCGCCAGCGTCTGGGTCAATGTCAGGGTTTCGCCAAGAAACACCATCCCGGAGATTGCGGCGAGCGCAGGCTCCATACTCATCAGGGTGCCAAATATGCGCGTCGGCAGGCGCGTAAGGGCGATCATCTCCAGAGAATAGGGGAGTGCTGTAGAGAGAATAGCGACCGCCAGCCCAATCGGCATGACTGACCATTGCCAGATAGATTCCGTTGCCTGGGCCATACCGATGGGCACAAACACGATAGCCGCAATCAGTGAACCCAATGCGACGGTTGCCGGGCCATGCTCTTCCCCAGCACGTTGACCCGTGAGTATATAGATAGCCCAGCAGGCGCCTGCACCTAAGGCCAGCGCCGCGCCTGTCAAATCAATCTCAGAAACATTTTGACCCAGCGGCAGCAAGAACCATAGCCCCAGAACGGCTAACACGACCCAGATAAAATCCACCGGCCGACGCGAGGAGAAGAGTGCCACGGCCAGCGGGCCGGTAAATTCCAGCGCAACGGCGATCCCCAGAGGGATCGTCTGGATGGAGAGATAGAACAGATAGTTCATTGCCCCCAGGGACAAACCATAAAATAGCAGGGGTAAACGCTGCTCTTTTTTGAAGCGTAAACGCCAGGGTTTGAAAATAACCACCAGTATTGCCGTACCCAACACGATACGCAGGGCAGTGACTCCAGGGGCACCAACCAGCGGAAAAAGCGATTTTGCCAGCGAGGCACCACTTTGAATGGACAACATTGCAATGAGTATGACTGCTACCGGCAACCAGACCGACGATGTGCGGGATAACCCAGGCATCCTTTCTCCTGTCAGCTTATGTCAAATGAAGTAAAGGTTGCAGTGTAAAGGAATTATGTTGCAACGGTTGAGACGCCGTTGAAAAAAAAACCATGTGAAATCCGTAAAATGGTTAAGCGTTGTTGGATTTATCGCCTGTCAGATTAGGAATAATCTGGATGAATGTAACAGCGCAGGCGCGCACTATGGGCGTTTTGTAGTGAAAATTGCATGTGATTTGAAAGAGATAGCTGAAGCTGGAAATGTTCTGTTACAGGAAAGGAACCTTTAGACATCACGAATCACAAAGAGTTTCGCAAATTTTTTTGATATATTTAAAACTTACGGACTTACTTGAAGCACATTTGAGGTGGTTATGAAAAAAATTGCATGTCTTTCAGCACTGGCCGCTGTACTGGCTGTTTCCGCAGGTACCGCTGTAGCTGCTACTTCTACCGTTACCGGTGGTTACGCTCAGAGCGACTATCAGGGCGTGATGAACAAAGCTAACGGTTTCAACCTGAAGTATCGCTACGAGCAGGATAACAACCCGCTGGGCGTGATCGGTTCTTTCACTTACACCGAGAAAGATCGTTCTGAGAACGGCGCATACAACAAAGGTCAGTACTACGGTATCACTGCTGGTCCAGCTTACCGTCTGAACGACTGGGCAAGCATCTACGGTGTTGTAGGTGTTGGCTACGGTAAATTCCAGCAGACCGAAAACCAGGGTGCGAACCGCACTGCAAGCAACAGCGACTACGGCTTCTCCTATGGCGCAGGCCTGCAGTTCAACCCAATCCAGGACGTCGCTCTGGACTTCTCTTATGAGCAGAGCCGTATCCGCAACGTTGACGTTGGCACCTGGATCGCGGGCGTAGGTTACCGCTTCTAATCACTCCGGTGAGCTAATAAAAAATCCGCCCCATGTGGCGGATTTTTTTTATCTTCGTACCCTCTCCCGTGGAAGAGGGTAATGCTTACTTACTCTTTATATCGAAGATATCCGTACCCAGATGGTTGTAGTCAACTTTCTGTAACTTGAAGTTGGTAACGTAAACTGGAGGAGCTTTCTTACCTGAAACAAATGGGTAAGCCGTTTTTATCTGCTCGGCAGAGATCCCCGTCCACTGAGAGAAGAACTGCAGAAAATCATTTGCTGAACGTCGGGCTTTGATGACGCGATGCTTTTTATCGTCACTCGACAGCACCATAAAGGGTACCTGGAAGTTCTGCTGGAACTTGTCATCGTGCGCCAGATACTGCACCTCTTTTCCACGTTCTTTAAACGCCAGCCCGTGATCTGAGAAATAAACCAGCGAGAAGCTGTCACCCGTATTGCGTAACTGCTCGTACAACTTGCTGAGCAGGTCGTCGGTTTGCGTCATGGTATAGAGATAACAAGAGGTCTCTTTGGACTGCACGAACTCGGCGTACTTCCCACCGGTGCGATCGCAGGCCTGCGGATGCGATCCCATCAGGTGCAGGACAATCAACTGAGGCTGCGTACGCGGGGTGGCAAAGACCTGCGACGTCATTTTCAGCAGCGCTTCGTCTTTCGTATTTTTATCGGCTTCAAAGTCGCCGCTCTTCAGGAACTGCACTTCATCAGCACGCTTAGCGATACTGGCGATGGCCGTATCGTATTCACCAATTTGCCCCTGATTGGAGAACCACCATGTCTGAAAACCTGCGCGGTTTGCCAGAGTGACAAAGTTATCCTGGTATTGTGGTTTGCCATCAACCACACGGTTGAGCGTCAGACCGAGCGATTTCTGCGTTGAACCGCTGGCCGCGACATAATCGGTAAACAGTGTGCCATTAACCGAACTGGCAAACGGCGTGTTATCCCAGTGTCCACCAAACGCCCCCATGGCATCCCGACGTGCACTTTCGCCAATCACTACCACATAGGTGTGATATTTCGGCTTAACAGCCAGCACGTTCCAGGTGTCTTTCATATTGGAAAGTTCAGCCATGCGTGCCTGCTCGTCGAGAACCTCTTTATTATTGACTACGACGTCTTTCACGAAGCGGAAAACCGGATAGCCGATATTGATGAGCCTTAGCTTACCGTCCCAGGGAATATTCTGGATGGGGGCGACAAACGCCACGGCAATGCTGAACACCAGACAGAGTATTTCGATCTTACCCCAGGATTTTTTCTCGCCCGACTGACGGCGGATGGCGATAACGCCCAACGCGAAGATAAAGAGCCCAACCACGTAGCTGTACCACGGGAAGATCGTCAGGATCTCCGTCGACTCTTCCATGTTGGTCGAGTGCAGCGCGAGCAGGGTATTAAAGTTTGGTGAGCCGTACGCTTGACCAAACGGGAAATAGAGCGCAGCGACCAGCGAGCAGATCCCGATTAACGTTTTTTGCGCGCGCGGTGCGGCTCGCCATAGCAGATGCAAAATGCAGGTGAAAGCGACCGCATAGAGCAGACTAAAGGGATAGCCAAGCGCAAAGTTAATCAGCAATGACTGCAAAAAGTAAAACCCCGTCCACGGGTTTAGGGCCCGGCTGCGGGTAACAACAGTATCTATCAGGGTTAAATTCATAGGTCACTATCATGGATAAAAACGCCATGTGCTCACCCTGGCGTCAAGGGTCATAACCTGCCTGACAGTGCGTGGAGAGGGAATGAGGGTCCGCTTCAGCGAGCCGCAAATTGTGCAGGGCTGCAAGAAGATAGTGCGAGTAGTAAATAATATCAACAGTTGCTAAGCAGATGTTTTGCGAAGAGGACTGCAAATCCGTAAAAAAGATCGGGAATAAGGCGGCTAAACGCCATTGTACAGAGGGATTGTGACGGAAAAATGAAGCGGCGTACCGCAACGCCGCTTAGTGAGAAGGTTTATCGTCCTGTTGCGGTTTGTTGTTAAACATATCGCACAGCATGTTCAACAGCATTAAGCGCACTTTAAAGGGGGAGTGAGTAAACACGGTCATACACCTCTTGAATTCGTTCATAAGACCTCCTGATTTTAGATCCCTTCGATCCATGAAGGGTGACTGCATTACATACAGATATAGCACAGGCTATATTGTATAGCTATGGCTATTTCGTTAATTTTTTGTGCTTACAGAGTGATGGTTTACAATGTGCGCTCTCGATACCGGGCGCTGGAAGCGTCACCCCACTGAGGAAGTACAATGAACCGTCGCGCAGGTAAGCCAACGATGAGAAAAACGACGCAACTGGTGAATGTTGAAGAGCACGTTGAAGGGTTCCGCCAGGTACGTGAAGCGCACCGACGTGAACTGATTGATGATTATGTGGAGTTGATTTCCGATCTGATCCGTGAGGTCGGGGAAGCGCGTCAGGTTGATATGGCTGCCAGACTGGGGGTTTCGCAACCTACCGTTGCTAAAATGTTAAAGCGACTGGCTTCTGTGGGGCTCATTGAAATGATTCCCTGGCGCGGTGTTTTCCTGACGCCGGAAGGGGACAAGCTTGCGCAGGAGAGCCGCGAGCGTCATCAGCTCGTTGAGAACTTTTTACTGGTACTGGGTGTAAGTCCGGAGATCGCCCGCCGGGATGCGGAAGGAATGGAACACCACGTTAGCGAAGAGACGCTGGTGAAGTTTCGTGAATTTACTCTTAAATATGGTTCCTCCGCTGAATGAATATTCCTGGATTACAAGCCCTGGCACGCGACCGTTTCTTTCATCTCTTATTAATTGTTGGCGCAGGGTTAAGCCTTTTTGTCCCTTTTGCGCCCCATGCCTGGCCTGCGGCGATTGACTGGCGAACCATCATTACCCTGAGCGGTTTAATGATGCTCACTAAAGGTGTTGAGCTGAGCGGCTATTTTGACGTGCTGGGACGCAAAATGGTGCGTCGCTTTGCTACCGAGCGTAAGTTGTCACTGTTTATGGTCTTCTCTGCTGCGGTGCTGTCGACCTTTTTGACCAACGACGTGGCGCTGTTTATCATCGTGCCCCTCACGCTCACGCTACGAAAGCTTTGTGAGATCCCGGTAAGCAGGCTGATCATCTTTGAGGCGCTGGCTGTGAATGCCGGTTCTCTTTTGACTCCCATTGGTAACCCACAAAATATCCTCCTCTGGGGACGTTCCGGGTTGTCGTTTGCCGCATTTACCTGGCAGATGGCCCCGCTGGCACTGGTGATGATGTTGTCGCTACTGGCGGTTTGCTGGTTTGCGTTTCCTGATAAAAAACTGCAATACCACAGCGGAACCACGGGCCCGCAGTGGCAGCCTCGTCTGGTCTGGAGCTGCCTGGGACTGTATATCGTCTTTCTGTTCGCGCTGGAGCTGAAATATGAGCTGGTGGGTGTCCTGCTCGTGGCCGCGGGGTTTGTCGTCCTGGCACGGCGCGTTCTGGTGAGCGTGGACTGGACGTTGCTGCTGGTCTTCATGGCGATGTTTATTGATGTGCATCTCCTTATCCAGCTTCCGGTACTGCAAAATGTTCTTCACAGTGTCAGCACGCTTTCCCAGCCTGGATTGTGGCTGACGGCGATTGGCCTGTCTCAGTTTATCAGTAATGTGCCTGCCACCATTCTGCTGCTCAACTATGTGCCACCTGACACGCTCCTGGCCTGGGCAGTTAACATCGGCGGATTTGGGCTCCTGCCCGGTTCACTGGCCAATCTGATTGCCCTGCGTATGGCTAACGATCGCCGTATCTGGTGGCGCTTCCATGTCTGGTCGATCCCAATGCTGATTTGGGCGGCACTGGCAGGCTTTTTACTGCTTTAGAGAAATGGGCAAGAAATAGACAGAAACGACACATTCGCAATGAGAACCAGAGAGGTATAACTCTCTGGTCGCCATTGAATGAACATTGAGAGGTGTGTCGTATGCGTTATCAAAAACTGGGCAATACCGGACTGTTTGTTTCCGAACTGTGCCTCGGCACCATGACCTTCGGCGGAGAAGGGGGGATGTGGGGCAAGATTGGTCAACTGCAGCAACGCGACGCCGAGCAGCTTGTGGGCCGCGCGCTGGACGCCGGGATAAACTTTATTGACACCGCGGACGTTTACTCTGAAGGACGCTCAGAGGAGATCACCGGTCAGGCGCTGAAAAACCTGAAAGTACCGCGCGAGAACGTGGTGGTTGCCACCAAAGTGTTTGGTGAAACGGGCACGGCGGGGGTGAACTCACGCGGCAGTTCCCGCTACCACATCATCAGCAGCGTAAAAGAGAGCCTGCGCCGCCTCCAGCTCGATCATATCGATCTCTATCAGCTACACGGTTTCGACCCTGCAACTCCTGTCGAAGAGACGCTCTATGCGCTGGATAATCTGGTGCAGCACGGCCATGTACGCTATATCGGCGTCTCGAACTGGGCGGCGTGGCAAATTGCCAAAGCGCTCGGTATTTCTGAACGTCTTGGGCTGGCGCGTTTCGCGTCACTGCAGGCGTATTACACCATTGCCGGACGCGATCTTGAGCGTGAGCTGATACCGATGATGCGGAGCGAAGGGGTCGGGCTGATGGTCTGGAGCCCGCTGGCGGGCGGTCTTCTGAGCGGAAAATATGGCCGTGACGGGCAAAGTGAAGCGGGTGGCCGTCGTCTGGAGTTCGACTTCCCGCCGGTTAATAAAGAGCGCGCCTTCGACTGCGTGGACGTGATGCGCACTATCGCCGAAAGCAAGGGCGTCTCCGTGGCGCAAATCGCGCTGGCGTGGCTGCTGCATCAAAAAGCCGTGACCAGCGTGATTATTGGCGCCAAACGCGTTGAGCAACTGGACGATAATATTGCCGCGACCGGGATCAGCCTGAGCGAACAAGAGCTAAAACAGCTCGATGCCGTAAGCGCGTTGCCACGCGAATATCCCGGCTGGATGCTGGAGCGGCAGGGGGAATATCGCCGCAATCAGTTAATGCAACAGTAACCTCTCTTATCCCGGTGACAGTTTGCTCACCGGTTTTTTTCCTGCATTGCTCACAAAAAACGATCCTCCTCTTTGATTGATTTTTCATCTTCGCCTATATGACTAGTCATGAAATTTTAAATGACTAGTCATAAGAGAGGGGACGATGAATCAATTACTGCCAGCCAACTTTTTATGGGGTAACTCGGTATCGAGCATGCAGACGGAAGGCGCATGGAACGAGGGCGGGAAGGGGATGTCGGTATATGACATTCGTGAGGCCGGAGAAAACGTCTCAGACTGGAAAGTTGCAACGGACTCTTACCACCGTTATCGGGAGGATTTTGACCTGATGCAGGACCTGGGCATGAATTGCTATCGCTTTCAGATCGCCTGGAGCCGCGTCTGCCCGCAGGGAGATGGTGACTTTAATGACGAAGGTATCGCCTTTTATGACCGCTTTATTGACGATCTGATTGCTCGTGGTATTGAGCCGATGATTTGTCTCTACCACTTCGATATGCCACTGACGCTGGCGCAGGAGTACAACGGTTTTAACGATCGCCATGTGATGGATGCTTTTATTCGCTATGGCAAAAAGATGATCGACTGCTTCGGCGATCGCGTGAAGTACTGGCTGACCTTCAACGAGCAGAACATCTTCCATATGCCGGAAGCCTTCCGGATATCCGGCTACATGAAAGGGGAGAAAACCCTGCGCGAGTTGTACGAGTTACAGCACCATACAATGGTGGCGCACATGGCATTGACTGAGTATCTGCACCAGACCAAACCGGGGAAATTGATGGGCGGCATGCTGGCGCATCAGTTGATCTATCCGGCCACCTGCAAACCGCGCGATATATTTTGTGCGCAACAATACGATGAATTCCTCAACCAGAACCTGCTGCGGGTCTTTGCCGGGCAGGGCTACAGCCCGGCGGTGTTGGCTGTGGTGGAGCAGGAAGGCTTTAGTGACATCTACCGTGCCGACGATCTCCTGCTTCTGGCGCGTACTAAAAACGACTTCATGGCGTTCAGCTACTACGCCAGTAAAACCCTGGACAGTGATGCAATCCCCGAAGGCACACCGGTGAACTATTACCTGCTGCACGGCGAGAAAAACAACCCGTACTTGAAGGCCACCGAGTGGAACTGGCAGATCGATCCGCTGGGCTTCCGCACCATCATCACCCGCTACGCCAACGACTGGCGCCTGCCGGTGTTCCCGATCGAGAACGGCATTGGGGTGATTGAGTCCTGGGACGGCGTGAACCCGATTGATGACACCTACCGTATCGACTACCACCGGGCGCATATCGAGGCCATGAAGGAGGCGATGTTCGAGGACGGGGCGGAAGTGATCGGCTATCTCGGCTGGGGACTCATCGACATTCTCAGCTCTCAGGGGGACATGCGTAAACGCTACGGTGTGGTTTACGTCAACCGTGAAAACCATGACCTGAAAGACCTGAAACGTGTGCCGAAGAAAAGTTACGCGTGGTTAAAACAGGTTATTCATACCAACGGACGCGAGCTGTAAGTTGTACGCTGCCGGGCCGTTTTTGTGACTGATTGATGGGAAATATCCGCTATGTCTGAAACAAAAATAACACCGCATATGCAGTCCTTTGTCGATAAATTTGTAGAGTTCTCGGCGCGTCTGGCAAACCAGGTGCACCTGCGTTCCCTGCGCGATGCTTTCGCCACGGTAATGCCAATTTTCATCCTCGCGGGTCTGGCGGTGCTGGTGAATAACGTGGTCTTTCCGTGGATCTTTGAAGGCGACACGCTGGCACAATGTAAGCTGTGGGGGGAGGCGATAATCAACGGCACGCTGAATATCGCTGCGCTGCTATTGGCTCCAATGATTGCCTGGTCGCTGGCGCGCAACAAAGATTTCGACAATCCGGTCTCGGCAGTGGTTATCGCCGTCAGCAGTTTTATCATCATGATGCCGATGCGCTTACAGCTCACGCCCGTCGGCAGCGATACCACGGTGAACGTCACCCAGGTGCTGACGTTTGCCAATATCGGCTCCACCGGGATTTTCGCCGGGGTGTTGATTGGTTTGCTTTCAACGGAGTTGTTTATTGCTATTTCGCGCCTGAAAGCACTGCATATTTCGCTCGGAGAGAATGTGCCACCTGCGGTGAGTAAATCGTTTACCGCGCTGATCCCAACTATTCTCACGCTCTCTCTGTTTGCGGTACTGGCGGCTCTGCTGGCAAGCGTGCTGCATACGGATTTGATCCACCTGATCACGACCTTTATTCAGCAGCCACTTCGACTCATCAACACCAGTCTGCCGGGCACGATCTTTATCTACAGTTTTGGTAATTTCCTGTTTACGCTCGGTATTCATCAGTCGGTGGTCAATAGCGTGGTGCTGGAGCCGTTCCTGCTGATCAACACCAATGAGAACATGCTGGCCTTTGCTAACGGTCAGCCAATCCCACACATCATCAATAACATCTTCGTGCCGACGTTTGGCATGGTGGGTGGAACGGGCAGCACCATTTCCCTGTTGATAGCTATTTTTATCTTCTCACGCCAAAAATCGGCGAAACAGGTGGCGCGCCTGTCGCTGGCGCCAGGCCTGTTTAACATCAACGAGCCGGTCATTTTTGGCTTGCCGATAGTGTTTAACCTGCCGTTGATGATCCCCTTTGTACTTTTGCCTGCCATTGGCATCTACTTTGCCTGGCTCTGTACCACGCTGGGATTAATGTCGCGTTGTGTAGTGATGATTCCCTGGACAACGCCACCCATCCTGAGTGCCTGGCTGGCGACAGCAGGAGACTGGCGAGCGGTGGTGGTGCAGTTGGCAATCATTGTTTTTGGTGTATTCTTCTACCTGCCTTTCCTCAAAATTGCCGAGAGAGTGGCGTTGAAAAACAGCGGGATAGAAAACTAGCAGAAAGGAAGGACGATGGCGGCGAAGTACATCACCATAGCGCGGGAAATTAAGAAACGCATTATCAGCCAACAGTACGCCGCCAATGAACCGCTGCCGGATCAGTTTGCGTTGGCGGCGGAGTTCAACTCCAGCCGGATGACCATCCAGCAGGCGATGCGGCAGTTGATTGTGGAAGGACTGGTTTATACCCGCCAGGGGCAGGGAACGTTCATCCGCAAAAATTTCCTCCAGCTTTCACAGTGGGATCTCTCCGGGAGTGACTACTTTGGGGCGACTAAAACGTGGGAACATTTGGGAACGGTGACCAGCCAGGTGGTGCACTTTGAGCTGCGTTTCCCGAACGAGAAAGAGCAGGCATCGCTGATGATTAACGCCGATGCGCCTGTCTATGACTTTATTCGTTTACGTTTGCTCAACGGTGAACCCATGTCGCTGGATTCGACGGTGATGCCAATGAACCTGGTCCCCGGCCTGACGAAAAGCCATCTCGAGGGCTCGGTATTTCAGTACGTCCAGGAGACACTGGGGCTGAAAATCATGGGGTCGTACCGGATTGTACGGGCGTTAAAACCCAATACGCTGGACAGACAACATCTGGTCTGCGAGCAAACCGATCCCGTACTGGAAGTGGAGCAGGTTATTTATCTGGAGGATGGCACACCACTAGAGTATGCCCACTGTCACTATCGTTACGATCACGGCGGGATTGTGATCGTCAATAACGGCTAGCTACTTTGTCAGGCGCACGATTCGAAATAGCTGTCGGTGTCTTGTATATAAAGATCGTTCTGACACAGATGCTGGATTTGACCAGGTTTGAACGTTAAACGGACTTTTTGAAGCCAGGAACGTTTTATTTTGCTGGTATTGTCTCGTGATAAACCGTAGTCATGGATTATTTCATGAACAAAACGAATACTCTGCGCAGAAACATAGACAGGTGTTTTGGTTAGCTGAATCAGTTTGCTGATCCAAATATCATCCGCGCGAGGACAAACCTTAATGAAGTCCTCGTTATAATGGAAATATTCCGGGATCATTCTCTTCTTGAGTACAACGCCACCGAGACCCGTGATGATATAGTTCTGTTCAACGACTTTAGGGACCGTGATAAGCGGGAAATTACGATAGGTATCAAGAAGATCTTTCTTCTTTTTTACCGTTTCTCGCACACGCGCTGCCACCACAAATTCCTGATTATGGCGGTAAAAATCATCCAGCAGTGTTTCCGCCCAAATTTCGTTATAGATAGCGTCATCGTCAGCATAAATCAGAATATCGTCTTCCGTTGCTGCTTGTAGCGCCGGAAACAATTTCCGATATGGTCCGGTATTTTTAACCCATTTAAAGACCAGATTGGTGCCCGTCTGGCGAATTTTCTGCGCCCAGTCAGGCTCTTCAGTGATGCCTTCGTCACTGAGATAAGGTGTGCTGGATACCCACACAACAATTTGATCGACCTTTTTACTCTGGTTCGCCAGTGACCACACTGTTTGCGAACAGAGATAAAGGCGCGATTTTGTTGTTGTTAAGTTAATACTGATCATCGAACTGAGCGGGCTCCAGGAAATAAAAAAAACCTGATAAATACAGATTAAACTGATTTTACAAGTACGCGCATCATAACACTTATAGGATTGGATGTAACCCCGCCGGGTTAGCAGAAAATGGCAAGAATGGGACTTATGGCAATAATTGCTATTCAGGCAGGATGAGGGGGGTTGAAGAGCAATAAGACCCCAATAATTAGGGGTCTTATTAAGAGGCTTCAGTGGAGCAGTTTGATTAGTTCAAACGCACCGGCATACCGGAGCGGTTCTGCACGGCCTGGTCAACAATCGTTGTCTCTACGTCCGGTTGAGAGGTCACTGACTGTACTGCGCTGTTCAGCGTAACCGGTACGATTTCGTTATTGTTGATCTGATCTTCGCTGGTGGACAGCGGGTTGTGCACTTCAATGTAACGGCTGCCATCAGGCTCAGACGTTGCTTTCACCGGTTCGTTGATGAACTGCACGCGCGTGCCGACAGGTACGTTTTCGAACAGGAATTTGATGTCTTCGTTACGCAGACGCACACAACCGTGGCTAACGCGCAGGCCGATACCAAAGTTAGCGTTGGTACCGTGGATCGCATACAGACGGCCAATGTAGAGCGCGTACAGACCCATCGGGTTATCCGGGCCTGCCGGAACAACGGCTGGCAGCGGTTCGCCCGCAGCGATGTATTCCGCGTGCATTTTAGCCGTCGGCGTCCAGGTTGGGCCCGCTTTCTTACGTTCAACTTTGGTGGTCCAGTTCAGCGGGGTGTCTTTGCCCAACTGGCCGATACCAATCGGCAGCACGATTACGGTGTTGGTGCCTTTCGGGTAGTAATACAGACGCATTTCCGCGCTGTTAATCACGATACCTTCATGAACGGTATCCGGCAGGATCAGCTGCTGTGGAATATTCAGCACGGTACCCGCTTTCGGCAGATACGGGTCAACGCCCGGGTTCGCTTCCAGCATGTTGGACAGGCCCAACTGGTACTGAGCAGCGAAATACTCCAGCGGCTGAGTGTTACCCTCAGGCACCGTCACCACCTGGTTTTGACCCACCAGACGGCTACCGTCGGTTGGCAGCGGATAAGTCACCGCAGACGCGGTCTTACAAAAACCTACTACGGCTAACGCCGCCGCAAAAAGCGTTGTTAATTTCATGTTCATGTTATGCGAGGTATCTGAGCCACTCTGGCGATTAGTTGAATAAGTCTGAATTTGATGGGAGCGCATTATATGTGCATTCCCGCTTACAGGGAATTCAGATGTGTACGAAATCACACTTTTTTCGATTTTGTTAAAGTTTAGTGGATTGCGGCAACAGGGGATCTCAATTAGGAATTGTGGCATAATGCCGTGTTTATCACACTTTTCGCAGGAATCTCTCCGTGTTAGTTACCAGCAACGTCACTATGCAGTTTGGCAGTAAGCCGCTGTTCGAAAACATTTCCGTCAAATTTGGCGGCGGCAACCGTTACGGCCTGATTGGTGCCAACGGTAGCGGTAAATCCACCTTTATGAAGATCCTCGGCGGTGACCTGGAGCCGACGCTCGGCAACGTATCGCTCGATCCTAATGAGCGCATCGGTAAGCTGCGTCAGGATCAGTTCGCCTTCGAAGAGTTCACCGTTCTCGACACGGTGATCATGGGGCACGCGGAGCTGTGGGAAGTAAAACAAGAGCGCGATCGTATTTACGCGCTGGCCGAGATGAGCGAAGAAGACGGCTATAAAGTGGCCGAACTGGAAACGCAATACGGTGAGATGGACGGTTACTCTGCGGAAGCGCGTGCAGGTGAACTGCTGCTGGGCGTTGGCATTCCGGTAGAACAACACTACGGCCCGATGAGCGAAGTCGCGCCAGGCTGGAAACTGCGTGTGCTGCTGGCTCAGGCGCTGTTCTCCAACCCGGACATCCTGCTGCTCGATGAACCGACGAACAACCTGGACATCGACACCATCCGCTGGCTGGAACAGACGTTGAACGATCGCGACAGCACCATGATCATCATTTCGCACGACCGTCACTTCCTGAATATGGTGTGTACGCACATGGCGGATCTGGACTACGGCGAGCTGCGCGTTTATCCGGGCAACTACGATGAATATATGACGGCTGCCACCCAGGCGCGTGAACGTCTGCTGGCCGATAACGCCAAGAAGAAAGCGCAAATTGCTGACCTGCAGTCCTTCGTCAGCCGCTTTAGCGCTAACGCCTCTAAATCCCGTCAGGCGACCTCGCGTGCACGCCAGATCGATAAAATCAAGCTGGAAGAAGTCAAAGCGTCCAGCCGTCAGAACCCGTTCATTCGTTTCGAGCAGGATAAGAAACTGTTCCGTAACGCACTGGAAGTGGAAGCCCTTACTAAAGGTTTCGACGAAGGCCCGTTGTTCAAAAACTTCAATTTACTGCTGGAAGTGGGTGAGAAAATTGCCATTCTGGGTGCTAACGGCGTGGGTAAATCCACCATGCTCAAAACCCTGGTTGGTGAACTGCAGCCGGATAACGGTACGGTTAAATGGTCTGAAAACGCCCAGATTGGTTACTATGCACAGGACCACGAATACGAGTTCGAAAACGACCTGACCGTCTTTGACTGGATGAGCCAGTGGAAGCAGGAAGGCGACGACGAGCAGGCGGTGCGCAGTATTCTGGGGCGTCTGCTGTTCAGCCAGGACGACATCAAAAAGCCAGCTAAAGTGCTCTCCGGTGGTGAGAAGGGCCGTATGCTGTTCGGCAAGCTGATGATGGAAAAACCAAATATCCTGGTGATGGACGAACCAACCAACCACCTGGATATGGAATCTATCGAATCGCTGAACATGGCGCTGGAGATGTATCAGGGTACTCTGATCTTCGTCTCTCACGACCGTGAGTTCGTCAGCTCGCTGGCGACCCGTGTGATTGAAATTACGCCAGAGCGCGTGGTGGACTTCACCGGTAACTATGAAGATTACCTGCGCAGTAAAGGTATCGAAAATTAAAAAAGCCGGGTGGCGGCTTCGCCTTACCCGGCTTACATGCTAACCCTCTCCCTGTGGGAGAGGGCATCAGGCTGCACTACACTACCCACTCACTCCCTTCAGTACCATTCACCCGCAGCGTACGTTTTTCCCCCGCCGGTAATGACACCTTCAGCGCTTTCCACGCCGGACGGTAGTCCCCTCGCGCATTGATCTTCAGGTTGACGGTTGCGGCGTCACACACCATTTCCCATTCCACCCACAGCGCATTGCCGTTCTGGTAACCCCAGCTTTCGCCGTCATCTTCAAACAGCAGACCGGTGCTGGTGCCAACGCCTTTTACCGGGAACAGCTTCAGCTCGCGGGTGTCGTCTTTCTCAGCATTCACATGGCTGATGCGTTCACTGAGCGGCAGACCGGCCCCGGCGCGCACCAACAGAGGGAGTTTTTCCAGCGGAGCGTCGAGGTCGATCCATTGCCCGCCGGAGAACCATGCGTGGGTGTAAAAGTCATACCAGCCCGTTTCATTATCCGGCAGCCAGACGCGACGTTCGCGTTGACCGGCTTCGACCACGCTTGCGACCAGGATGTCGCGGCCCAGCAGGAACTCATCGCACTCTTCGAAGGTCTGCGCATCGTGTTCGTGGTCGAGGAACGTCGGGCGTAGCATCGGTTCGTCGTCAGCATGCGCCTGCCAGAGCAGAGTGTAGAGATACGGCAGCAGACGATAGCGCAGCTCAATGGCGCTACGAATGGCTGGCGTGACGCCGGGATACATCCACGGCTCGTTAACGGTATGGTCATCATTCCACGAGTGAATGGTAAAACGTGGATGCATCACGCCGTTCTGCACCCAGCGCACGAACAGCTCGGCGTCCGGCTTGTCGCCGGAGAAACCACCCACGTCGTGACCGACGTTGAACAGCCCGGACAGGCTCATGCCCAGCCCCATGCGGATGTTATAGCGCAGGGTGTCCCAGTTGGTGCGGTTATCGCCGCTCCAGGTCTGAACGTAGCGCTGCATCCCTGCACAGCCGGAACGAGAGATCAGATACGGACGTTTTTCCGGCGCGAAACGCTGCTGCGCTTCCAGCGAGGCGCGCATCATCAGCAGCGGCATCACCGGGCGAATATGCTTGATGGCGATCTCCTTACCGAAGCCATAACAGCGGGCTTCACCATCCCATACCTCATACTCGTTATTGTCGTTCCAGGTGGAGTCGATACCCATCTCCAGCAGTTGCGTGGTCACACCTTCCTGCCACCATTGCACTGTCTGCGGGTTGGTAAAATCGAGATGAGAACCTTCGTCATCCCAGAAGCTGGAACGTTCGGGAGTATCGGTTTCTGAATCGCGAATGAACAGGCCGCTTTCTGCCACTTCGTTATAGCGCGGATGATCCTGCAGCAGGCACGGCTTGATGTTCGCGGCAAGTTTCAGCCCCGCGTCGTGGAATGCCTGGCTCATTACCTTTGGCTGCGGCACCTTGTCGTAGTTCCAGTTAAAGACGTAACGTTTGCCGTTGATCGAGGTATAGCCCGACGAGAGCTGGAACGAGTCGCATGGAATGGCGTGCTCTTCGCACAGGCGAATGAAGTTCATCAGCTGGTTTTGCGCGTCCGGTGCGTCGGTATAGTGCATGGTCGAGCCGCTGTACCCGAGGCTCCATTTTGGCCCGAACAGCGTTTTCCCGGTCAGGCGTACAAACGCTTTGGTAACGTCCAGAACGCGTTTACCGGTGAAGATGTAGTAATCAATATCACCCGCTTCCGCCTGCCAGCGGCGGTAGGCGGTGTGGTAGTTGTCGATTTCGTTACCCAGATCCAGCCAGCAGCTGCTCAGGTTGTCGTAGAACAGGCCGTAACTCACATCATCGCGACGGGCGATAGTGAAGGGAATATGCTTGTACAGCGGGTCGGTGCTGGCTGCGTTATAACCCATTGCGTCGAGGTTGCGCATCTCGTAGCGCTTGCCGTTACGCTGTAAATCACCGGTTTTTTCACCGAGGCCGTAAAAGCGCTCGTCCTTACGACGGCTCAGGTAGTGCGCCACGCCGTCGCCGTGGGCATTCAGCAGGTAAGCGCTGGTCGGACGGTCATTCACCAGCGGTTGCCATTCACCTGCATCGTTACGGTAGTGCCATTCGAGCCACAGCGGCTGGTGTACGGTCACGCGCAGCTGTTCGGTTGCCACGGTTAACGTTTTATCCTGCTGCGTCAGCGTCCAGGCAGGACAAGTGAAACCGCTTAAATCATCGCGACGGCGACCTTCCCACGGCACGTCTTGCTCCGGGGCGATGCTCCAGGTGCGGTCCAGCGCCAGTTCGCCTTTACGTTTGATCATCACGCGGAACAGGTTCTCTTCCAGCACATACAGGCACAGGCGGTGCTGGTTATCGACCAGCAGTTCCAGATGGTTTGCCGACTGCGTATCAATGGTCCAGTTTTTCAGGGTTTTCATAATCACTACATCCACTATCAGGCGCGCTTGGCGCGACGTTCAGCAATAAATGCTACCAGGAAGACAGCACCAATCAGGTCAAAGAAGCCCATGGCAATAAAGAGCGGGTTAAAGCCGATTTTGTCGGCGGTTACACCGATTAACAGTGAGAACAGGAAGCTGGCGATCCACGCCGCCGAGCCGCGCATACCGTTGACGGTCGCCATCTGGCCTTTGTCGAACGACTCAACGACCAGGGCGCTGAGCATGCAGGAGATAATCTGGTGCCCGAAGCCGCCGATGGAAATCAGCACGATGGTGATATACGGGTCGCGGGTAATGGCCACGATGCCCAGAGAGATCATCAGGAACGCGCCGGTCACAGAGCTGGCGACGACCGAGTTAACGCGGGAGCAGCCGAACAGGCGGGTATACAGACGCGTCAGGTAGCCGCTCGCCACGCTGCCGAGATCCGCGGCGAGGAACGGTAACCAGGCAAACATCGCAATCTGCTTCAGATCCATACCGTGCTCTTTGGCGAGGTACAGCGGTACCCAGAAACTCAGTACTGCCCAGGCAGGTTCCGCCATAAAGGCCGGAATGGCGATGCCGTAGAAACGTTTGTTCTTCGAGACGGTTTTCAGCGCGGTCAGGAAGGGCAGTTTCACCGCAGGCGGTTCGTTATCCTGCTTGATAAACGCCAGTTCTTCTTTGCTCAGGTTCGGGTGCTGCTCCGGGTTATGGTAGAACGCCCACCAGAGGATCACCCACAGCAGCGCCAGCACGCCGGTAAACATAAACGCGCCCTGCCAGCCGAACGAGGCGTGCGCAAAGTAGATGATAGGTGGAGCCAGCATCGCGCCGATGGAGAAGCCCACACCCGCCCAGCCGGCGGCCACAGGACGCTCTGATTTCGGGAACCATTCGCCGATGGTTTTGGCGTTCGCCGGCGTAGCGGCGGCTTCTGAGGCACCCATAAAGAAGCGCAGAATAGCCAGGTGCAGCCAGCTTCCGGCACCTGCATGGAAAATACACATCAGCGCCCAGATCCCGGCGCAAATCATAAAGCCAATCTTCAGGCCGATCACGTCGATCAACCAGCCGCACAGAGGCTGGAAAATGGTGTAGGCGATCTGGAATGCTCCCACGATCCAGGAGTATTGCTCGGTGGTGATCCCGAGGCTCTCTTTCAGTTCCGGGGCGAGGATCCCTAATGAGTTTCGGGTGATGTAGTTAACAGTGACGCCAAGTAAGAACAGCACCAGCACGTACCAGCGCAGGTTCTTGATGACGCGACGGGTTTTGCTTGCCGCAACAGTGTTATTGATGTCCTGACTCATTTTACTCTCCACAAGACGGACGGTAAGGGGACGGAGGTTCAGGTGTCACACAGTTTTTTATGGCTTTGATTTCTATCCGGTTATACTGCTTCAATTGGTATACAACTAGTATGGAAGTTGTGTGACAAGTTCACCTTAAGGGAGAAAATGAGTAGGCAATAGTGGATTTTGTGCAAAATTTCTCATAACTGACCTGAACCCTCTGGCATGATGGCTTTTATGTCAGTTACTGCCTGATAGATACGCTATGAAAATTTTTTCATTTCGCAAATGGAGCCAGATCACAAAATGGACAAAAGGCTAAAAATCACCGAAATCGCCGCCCGAACGCAGCTCTCAATCAGCACTGTATCGCGCGTGCTGGCGGGAAAAGCGAATACCAGCGAAAAAGCGCGTGCAAAGGTGCTGGCGTGCGCGCGCGAGCTGGGGGTGATGGACGGCATGGCGGCAGGGCGTCTGCTGCTTAACAGCCTGGTGGTTTTTGCCCCCCAGAGGGCGTTTGACGAGCGGTCCGACATCTTTTACTACCGTGTGATCCAGAGTGTAGGTAAAGGGCTGGCTTCCCACGAAGTGCGGTTACGCTACTGTGCGCTGGAAGAGAACGACAGCGACGCGCAACTTTTTCTGGCACGGATGAACGAACCGGATACCCAGGCAGCCATTTTGCTCGGTATCGACGATCCGCATATCCACGATCTGGCGGTGGATGTGGGTAAACCCTGTATGCTGATTAACTGCCGTGACCGCCATATGCGCCTGCCTGCTGTCGCGCCGGATCATCGCGCCATTGGCGAGCGGGCGGCGGAATATCTGTTCGAGATGGGACACCGTGAGGTGATGAACGTGCTGTGTCTGCGACGCTACACCATGGAGCAGCGTCTGTCGGGGATCCGCGATGCGTGGCTGTCCCATAACCTGAAGTTCAGCGATAAACATGATCTGCTGGTGGTACCCAGCTTCAGCGCACGCGAAACGGAACAGCTGGTCAGCACCTGGCTCGACGACATGCAGGGGAAGGATTTACCCACCGCGTTTTTGGTGGGCGGCGACTTTATGGCGGCGGGTACCATCAGCGCGCTGCAAAACCACGGTCTTCGCGTGCCGCAGGACGTGTCGGTGATGAGTATCGACGGGTTTAATCTGGCGGCGATTCAGGATGTTCCTCTGACGGCCGTGCATGTTCCGCGTGATGAACTGGGAACGGAAGCGGTTCATATGCTTCAGCAGCGGCTGATGCGACCAGACGCGCCGGTAGGAACATTGCTGCTTAACGGCACGCTGACCGTGCGGGAATCGGTACGGCGGATACGTCAGGGGAAACGACGCACCGCCGTTGAGCGGGAAGGGCTATACGACAGTTAAACCATGCCCAGCGCACGCTTGCCGTGGATGTTGAGATCGTTCACGGTAAAGCGGTCCTGCCAGCTTTTTTCATAATCTTCACGCGGGAAATCACCCGGTGATGCGCCGGTTTCCAGGGCTTCCTTGACCTTCTTCGCATAGGCGAGGTTTTTCTCGCACATCGGTGCGGCAGGAATGTACATCACGTTGCCCCAGCCCTGCTGGTTTTCCACCGGTGCGACGGAGTGGATAACATCGCAGTGCCACCATACGGAATCGCCCGCTTCGAGTGCCGGGATGCTGGTCAGCGCCTCGATCAGCAGCGGGTGCCACTTCTCGGAAACCGGCAGCACGCGCCCCGGAGCCACGCCGCACAGCTCATCTTCCGGCACGTCATCCAGCAGCGGACGCAGCAGAATGTAAGCCATCGCTTCCGGGATCGGCACCACGTGCAGTAACCCCTGACCCGGAATCATGTCCGACAGCGCCGTCCAGCCCTGGAAGGTACGGAACACCGAACATTTGGTGGTGTTATCGACTGTGTACTCTTCCACTTCGGTACGGTGCGCGGCGTTCCACGGATCGTATTTATCGACGTTGCCGTCGAAGACTCGGGCAAACACCTGCTGATAGGCCGGTAACAGCCAGCGCTCCAGCGCGCCGGAGTCAGTATGCGCGCCCAGTCCTTTCGAGGTGGTTCCCGGTGGACGACGACGAATACGATCCGGATAAATTACGCTCACGTCCGGGTCGAACCAGGTTTTACCGTTACTCTCGAATGTCCATAAACGGTTCAGGAACGACTGCACCTGTGCCATCTCTTCACTCTGACGAGCCTGCATTTGTGCCTGCGACCAGTAGATCGGGTAAATTTCCGGGCGAGAGGCCGTTAAGGTGCCGAAGAAGTTATCGCCCGGGCCTTTATATACCTCGTCAAACTTGTTGAGATCGAGGTAGTCGAGCATCGACTGATCCCACGCCAGCGCCTGCTCGCGCGGGAAGTGGTTCTTGATGACTGCACAGCCACGACGTTTAACGGCTTCGCGCTGTTCAGCACTGATCGTGCCGTTTTTTACATCGGCAAACGGGATCACCGGCCAGACGGTTTCGTCTTTGTTTTTCAGCGCGTTGATTTCCGCCACGCGGGTGGCAATTTTATCACTGAGCTTGTTGAACACCGCCTGCACGTCACCGATCTGCGCGCGTAACTCACGTTTTAACTGACGGATTGCCGCTTTGTGATCTGCTGGCAAAGTTTCACTGGTAAAGGTCATAACTGCCTCGCATCTTTCATTCGAAAGTAAAAATATCTACAAGTGATACTTTAAGTTAAAAATAAGTTAATGCAAGTTTAAAAACTTGATGTGTGCCACAGGATGGAAAAGAAGGGAAAAGCCGGAGCAAAGCCCCGGCGAGGAGAGGATTACGCGTCGAAAGGGGAATGCTCGTCGAGCACCGCCTGAATGACATTCAGCGCGCCCTGATGATTGTTATCGTCGGTGCTGTAGCGGCTGATCTCTTTGATGCTTTCCGCCGCGTTGCCCATCGCAAAGGAATATTTCACCAGTTTCAGCATTTCGGCATCGTTGCCGCTATCGCCAATAGCCACACACTCCTGCGGGGAGATCTTCCAGCGCTTCAGCAGACGGCTAATGCCGTTGGCTTTGTGCAGGCCAGGGATAATCAAATCAACGAAGCCAAAGCCGCTGGTGACGGGCTTCATAATGCCATCCAGCGACACATGCAGTTTGTCGATAAGATTCGGGATATCGCTGTCCGGCAGGTTCAGGGAGAACTTAAACAGCACGTCGTCGATTTCGTGGTAATCACTGATGCGTTTTAAACGGTGATAGTGTTTTGACATCAGTGCCACGAAGGCCTCCGGAGCCTGGTCGCTGACGTATGCACTTTCAAGGCCGCAGGCTACAAAATTCAGCCCTTTGTCTTTCAGCAGTTCGCCAATAACGATTTGCGATTCGTGACGCGTCAGCTCGCCGTGGAAAATCTGCTCGCCGTGGTCGAACACCAGTGCGCCGTTTTCGGCCACAAAGGAGATCTGATCTTTCAGCTCCGGAAAGAAGGAGATGAGCTGGTAATACTGGTTGCCGCTGGCGACAACGAATTCAATATCTCGGGCTTTAAGCTGTTCAAACTGCGCCTGGAAGCGGTCACGATCGTACTGCTTGGCATCATTAAGGAAAGTTCCGTCCATATCGGTGACGATAACTTTTACGGTCATACATTGCGCTCCTGGATCACTGCGTTTGAAACATTCTAATAACAAGGTGACGGAGAGCACAAATTTAATTTCGAATGAAAGTAAAAAGCCGGGTGGTGGCTACGCCTTACCCGGCCTACGGGGAGACAATGTAGGCCCGGTAAGCGCAGCGCCACCGGGCGTTTTTTTAAAGCGTATGTTCAGTACGCGCAATAATATCGTCCTGCGCATCCGGCGACAGGGCGGTAAAGAACGCCGAGTAGCCTGCCACGCGTACGACCAGATCACGATACTGGTCAGGATGTTTCTTCGCTTCCAGCAGCGTTTCACGCGAGACGATGTTGTACTGAATATGCCAGCCTTTATGCACCTCAAAGAAGGTGCGCAGCAGCACCATCAGCTTCTGGCGATCGCTGTCGTTTTCCAGCGTCGATGGGTTCAACTTCTGGTTTAACAGCACGCCACCGAGAATCGCTTCCGTCGGCAGTTTACCCACAGAGCCGATCACCGCCGTCGGGCCAAGGTGGTCCGTACCGGAGGCCGGGCTTGCCCCTTCCGCCAGCGGGGTGTGCGCCTTACGTCCGTCCGGGGTCGCCATCGTTGCCGCCCCAAACGGCACGTTTGCGGAGATGGATGATGTACCCGCGTAGTAATTACCGCCAATCGGGCCGCGACCATAGCGCGGGTTGTGGTACTGCTTCAGCTCTTCAATGTAGGTCTGATAGGCACGCGTCAGCAGCATGTCCACGCTGTCGTCGTCGTTGCCGTACTTCGGCGCACCGTTGATGAGACGCTGTCGCAGCTGCTCGTGGGTCAGCCCGTCGAAATCATCTGCCAGGGCGGCGGCAAGCTGCTGCTGACCAATCGTACCCTGCTCGAAGACCAGTTTCTTCACCGCCGCCAGGCTGTTGCCGAGGTTGGCGATCCCCACCTGCAGACCAGAAACCCAGTCGTATTTCGCGCCGCCTTGCTTGATGCTTTTCGCGCGCTCGATGCAGTCGTCCACCAGAGCCGAGCAGAGAATGTCGTGAACATTTTCTTCCAGCATCGTATCCACCACATACTCAATCTCAATAGATTTACGGGTGTAGTAGCGAATCTGGCTATCCCAGGCCGCCATCACTTCGTCGAAGTTATCGAAATTGCCGGCAGAGAGCGCTTTCTCCTGCGGCAGGAAGACCTTGCCGCTGGTGGCATCGCGACCGCCTTCCAGCGCGGCGAGCATCACGCGGGCAAAGTTAATGAAACTCATGCCGGTGCAGCGATAACCCCACTTGCCGCCCACCGCGGTTTCGATACAGCCGATTGCCGCATAGTCATACGCATCGTCTTTTTCCACGCCGAGCTTGATGAATTCCGGGATCACGATTTCATCGTTATTAAACGCGGGCATACCGAAGCCGCAGCGGATCACCTGTACACAGGCGTCAAGGAAGTCGTTGCTCATACCCGCGTGGTAACGCACGCTCAGGTTTGGCTGGGTGGAGCGCAGACGACCGCAGGATTCCAGAATGGCGTAGGAGAGCGGGTTCACCGCATCCATTGGCTCGCCGTTCACCAGTTTCTGACCGCCGATAGTGACGTTCTGGTACAGCGGGCTGCCGGCAGAGGCTTTAGAGTGCGAGCCGGAGCGGATCTTGTTCACTTCCAGCAGTTTCAGCCAGCAGCTGTGTAGCAGTTCGATGGCGTGTTCGCGGTCAAGACTCTGGTCCAGCTCCACGTCGCGACGGTAGTACGGATAGAGATACTGATCCATACGCGCGAAGGAGACGGAGTGGCCGTTGGACTCGATCTGCAGGATCAGCTGAATGAAGTAGCACAGCTGCAGCGCCTGCCAGAAGGTTTTTGGCGGCTCGTGAGCAATCACGTCACAGTTTTCTGCCATCGTCAGTAGCTCGTCGCGGCGGCTTTCGCGGGTCTCGGTAGAGGCCATCTCGCGCGCCAGATCGGCGAAGCGTTTGATGTGCAGGCTTACCGCTTCCAGCACGATATCAATCGCCTTCAGGAACTGATCGCCGTGCAGGTCTTCCAGCACCGTCAGGTTGATGCGCGAGCGGCGTTCGGCCACTTTGGCGCGCAGGCCGTCGAGACCTTTCTCCAGCACCAGCGGGAAGTTAACGGCCAGGTGTGCATCACCTGACGTCATGTTGCCTTCTGCCTTGATAATGCCGGTTTCCAGCAAACCTTTCTGCTCGTCGGTGAACATGCCGTAGCAGCGATCCTGTACTGTCTGCCCGCGCCACCATGGGCAGATTTCATGCAGCACGCGTTTGTTCTCTTCGCTTACCGCAAAGCCCGCGCCCGGGCGGTCTGCCAGATCGTCGATCTCTTTCTCAATCCATGAGACGGTGTATTCCGGGAAAATCGGCGCGGCGCGCACTTCGCTTGCCTGGTTACCGATGATCAGCTCATCGTGTTTGATCCAGATAGTACGTTCCGCCAGGTGATGTGCCAGCGCCAGGGCGCGACGCACCGGGATCGGTTTGTCCATATGCTGCTGGTACATTTCGGTGTAATGCTGTGCGCGCTCGGTACAGACCGGCGGCTTCACAATATGTACCAGGGCCATTTTATGCGCTTTAATGCGCTCGCTGAGGGTGTTGAGATTCAGGGTCGTCATAGGTTTATCCTCGTAAGGTCGCGGTTAACCCTTTCTGGCAAGCGTACTGCTGCGCGAAGTCCAGCAGGGCAGGGTTATCCAGCGGTTTGTCAGGGGCAGAGTAAGGTTGGCCGAGCAGGGTGTATTTGTTCATGCCCAGCGTGTGGTATGGCAGAAAATGAATATCGTCGACGCCGAGTTCGTCGGCGGCAAAGTTGGTAATGGCGGTAATAGATGCTTCATCGGCGTTGAAGCCCTGAATCAGCGGCACGCGAATGGTGATTTTTTTTCCGGCAGCGGCCAGGCGTTTCAGGTTGTTCAGGATCCGTTTGGCTGACCCGTCCGTCCATTGTTTGAATACCTCGCTATCCACATGCTTCAGGTCGGCGAGGAACAGATCGACGTACGGTAATGACGGCTCGATATAGTGCCACGGCACGTGCAGGCAGGTTTCGACGGCGGTGTGAATACCCTGTTCGTGGCTGGCCTTAAACAGGGCATGCGCCAGTTGCGGGTTCATAAATGGCTCGCCACCGGAGAGGGTGATCCCGCCGCCGCTGCGATCATAAAACGGTTTATCGCGCAGCACGGTTGCCATAATGTCTGCGACCTGCTTTTCTTCACCACACACGGTTAGAGCCTGTGTAGGGCAACAGTCGGTGAGGGCATTAAGCGTCTCTTCACTCAGCTTCTCGCGGTGGATGACCAGGCCATTCAGCGCACGTTCGATACAGCCCGGGGCCGCCTGTTGACACAGATCGCAGCCGTCCAGGCAAAGGCGCGCATCAAACAGCACATCCCGGGTGCGGGCGCGGCTTTCCGGGTTCTGACACCAGCGACAGCCCAGCGAGCAGCCTTTCAGGAACACCACGGTACGAATACCGGGGCCATCGTGGGTGGAGTAACGCTGAATATTGAAGATCATGTTTCTGCCTCTCATCTTGCATATGAAGATTAAATTACTTTCGAATGAAAGTTATATTGATGCAGGTCAACTACTGAGCAGGTTTTGCTGTGATAGGGTAAGTGCAGGCTAATTTTGAGGGTGACATCATGGAACTTTATCTCGACACATCTGACGTTGCGGCAGTTAAAAAGCTGGCGCGTATCTTCCCGCTGGCGGGCGTGACCACTAATCCAAGCATTGTGGCGGCAGGTAAAACCCCGCTGGACGAGCTGCTGCCAGCGCTGCACGACGCGCTGGGCGGCAAAGGCCGTCTGTTCGCTCAGGTGATGGCGACTACCGCGGAAGGTATGGTGGAAGATGCGCGTAAGCTGCGCGCCATCATTAACGACCTGGTGGTGAAAGTGCCGGTGACCGCAGAAGGGCTGGCGGCAATCAAAATGCTGAAAGCGGAAGGGATCCCGACGCTAGGTACGGCGGTCTACGGCGCTGCGCAGGGGATGCTGTCCGCACTGGCGGGGGCTGAATATGTGGCCCCTTACGTTAACCGCGTGGATGCGCAGGGCGGGGACGGGATCCAGACGGTTGTGGAATTACAGCAGTTACTGACGCTGCACGCACCGCAGTCAAAAGTGCTGGCCGCGAGCTTTAAAACGCCGCGTCAGGCGCTGGACTGCCTGCTGGCAGGCTGCGAGTCCATCACGCTGCCGCTGGATGTGGCGCAGCAGTTTATTACGTCTCCGGCCGTAGATGCGGCGATTGTGAAGTTTGAGCAGGACTGGCAGGGGGCGTTTGGGCGGACGTCTATCTGACGGGTACGGCCTGATGCCCTCACCCCAACCCTCTCCCACAGGGAGAGGGAGCAAACACTAAAACGGCAACCTGAAGGTTGCCGTTTGCTTTAACCTCCGCAAACCTCACACCCCGGGTTACGCATCAGCTTCATCTCGCGGAACTGGCAGGTCATCGCGTCATACATCACGATTTTCCCTGCTGCAGGCGTGCC
Organism: Enterobacter sp. P82; assembly: GCF_037053385.1. Lineage (NCBI taxonomy): Bacteria > Pseudomonadati > Pseudomonadota > Gammaproteobacteria > Enterobacterales > Enterobacteriaceae > Enterobacter > Enterobacter sp. P82. The sequence continues at coordinate 2,094,191 of NZ_JBALHX010000001.1, read as the reverse complement.
GTAGTGCGTCAGCACTTTGATCGCTTCCATCGCCTGCAGTGAGCCGATCACGCCGACTAATGGCGCCATCACGCCCGCTTCGACGCAGGTCAGCGCGTTCTCGCCAAACAGACGGCTCAGGCAACGGTAGCAGGGGTCTCCCTCAGCGTAAGTGAAGACGCTGATTTGTCCCTCCATGCGGATCGCCGCGCCGGAGACCAGCGGGGTTTTGTGAGCAAAACAGCCCGCGTTGAGCTGGTTGCGGATGGCCACGTTATCGGTGCAGTCGAGTACCAAATCGTGCTGCGCAATCTGGTCGCGCAACGCGTCGTCATCCAGCATCGCGTTAATCAGGGCGAACTGAACGTTGGGGTTGATGCGCACCAGCGCCGTGCGGGCAGAGTCCACTTTCGGCTGGCCAATTGTCGCATCGCTGTGCAGCGTCTGGCGCTGCAGGTTTGACACCGACACGGTATCGAAATCCAGCAGCGTCATCCTGCCCACGCCCGCTGCGGCAAGGTATTGTGCGGCAGCGCAGCCCAGACCGCCAAGACCAACGACCAGCACGCTGGCCGCCTTGAGCGCTTCCTGGCCCTCGAAATCAAAACCACGCAGCACAATCTGGCGGTTGTAGCGCATCATCTCCTGGTCGGTCAGCTCCACCGTCATCTTAACCTCCGAACAGGTGGTTAAAGCGCTCAACCTCAACCCATTCCCCGGCTTCCACGTTGCCACGTTCACGCTCCAGCACGATAAAGCAGTTGCCCTGGCTGAAGGAACTGAAGATGTGCGAACCCTGGTGTCCGGTGGTGCTCACTTCCAGTTCGCCGTCCGCGTTGCGCGCCAGAATACCGCGCTGGAAATCGAGACGACCCGGTGATTTTTTCAGGCGCGTGGCGGCACGCACGCGCTGGCGTACCGGTAGCGGGCTGGCGTGGTTGCCCGAAAGTTTTGCCAGCAGCGGGATCACCAGCTGGTAGAAGGTAAGTGCCGCCGAGACCGGGTTGCCCGGCAGGCCGCAGAACCAGCTGTGTGGGAGCTTGCCAAACGCGAACGGCTTGCCTGGCTTGATAGCCAGCTTCCAGAAGGCGATTTCGCCCAGCTCTTCAAGAAGGGTTTTGGTGTAATCCGCTTCGCCCACGGAGACGCCGCCGGAGCTGATGACCACGTCGGCGGATTTATCTGCCTCAATAAACGCCGCGCGCAGTTTTTCCGGGTCGTCTGGAATAATGCCGAGGTTAATCACTTCGCAGCCCAGCTGCTCCAGCATCAGGTGTACCGCCAGACGGTTGGTGTCGTAAATCTGGCCGTCCTGCAGCGGCTGGCCCGGAAGCTGCAGCTCGTCGCCAGTGGAGAAGACGGCAACGCGCACTTTACGGATAACGTCGATTTCCGCAATGCCGAGTGATGCCAGCACGGGCAGCTCGCCCACGGTCAATTTCTGCCCCGCAGCAAAGACTGTCGCGCCGAGTGTGATGTCTTCCCCTGTGCGGCGGATGTTCTGACCCACTTTAACGCCAGCGGTAAAGCGCACGCCGTCGTCCGTCAGTTCAGTTTCTTCCTGCATCACTACCGCCTCACAGCCTGCCGGAACGGGTGCTCCGGTCATGATGCGTACGCAGGTGCCCGCAGGCCATTCACCGTTAAACGGCTGACCCGCAAAGGCTTTACCTGCCACTGGCAGAGCCTGACCCGTCTGAATATCCGCCAGGCGCACCGCGTAACCGTCCATCGCGGAGTTATCGAACCCCGGCACGTTAAGCGGAGAGACGATATCGCGCGCGGCAATACGGCCAAAACAGCACACGAGGGGCAGCGTCTCAACGTCATGCAGCGGGGAAAGTCGGTCAAGCATCTGCGTGAGTGCCGTCTCAAGCGGCATCAGTCCGGCGGTAAAATCCATGGTGGGCTCCTGCACAGTAACAACGAAAGCGCTCATTATGGCAGAAAAGTGCGGCTAACTGTATGACCCGATGGGTGTACGCTTTACATCACAGTTGCGTCTTTCTATATTCAAAAATCATCTGAAGTTTCATCGACGATAATGATATTTATAGAAAAAGCCGCGAATCAGGCTAACGGGTGATGTGAATGGGTAATGCGGTAATCGCAATTCATGGCGGCGCCGGGGCAATCACCCGTGCACAGCTTAGTCCCGAACAGGAAAAGCGCTATATAGACGCGCTGTATGCCATTGTGGAAACAGGCCAGAAAATGCTGGAAGCGGGCGAAAGCGCGCTGGATGTGGTCACTGAGGCAGTTCGTTTGCTGGAAGAGTGCCCGTTATTTAACGCGGGGATCGGTTCAGTCTTTACCCGGGATGAAACGCACGAACTGGATGCCTGCGTGATGGATGGTATTACCCTGAAAGCAGGGGCCGTGGCAGGTGTCAGCCATCTACGGAACCCGGTGCTGGCTGCGCGCCTGGTCATGGAAGAGAGTCCGCATGTGCTGCTGACGGGCGCAGGCGCGGAAAAATTTGCCCGTGAACACGGAATGGAATCTGTTTCTCCTGACCTGTTTTCAACGCCGGAGCGTTACCAGCAGCTTCTGGAAGCCCGTTCGGCGGGCATGACGCAGCTTGACCATACTGCACCGCTCGATGAAACCACCAAAATGGGCACGGTCGGCGCGGTGGCACTCGATAAAGCCGGGAACCTCGCGGCAGCCACCTCCACGGGTGGAATGACCAACAAACTGCCGGGACGTGTCGGCGACAGTCCATTGCCCGGTGCCGGCTGCTATGCCAATAACGCGACGGCGGCCGTATCGTGTACCGGAACCGGAGAAGTGTTTATTCGCGCGCTCGCGGCCTATGACATCACTGCGCTGATGGATTACGGTGGTTTAAGTCTGGCTGAGGCCTGTGAGCGGGTAGTCATGGAAAAACTGCCTGCGCTCGGCGGCGTCGGCGGGCTCATTGCGGTGGATCGTGAGGGCAATGTGGCATTGCCGTTCAACAGCGAAGGCATGTACCGCGCATGGGGATATGCCGGTGATGAACCCAGTACCGGGATCTATCGTGAATAAGGGGGCAACACGTGCCGCACAGTGAAGAGCTGGACAACCGCGAAGTGCTGGCTGTCCATCAACTGAATATTGCGTTTCAGGAAGAGCGGCAGTTCATCCCCGCAGTACAGAATTTATCGTTCTCGCTCAGACGCGGCGAAACGCTGGCCATTGTCGGTGAATCCGGTTCCGGAAAATCGGTCACCGCGCTGGCATTGATGCGTCTGCTGGAACAGACAGGTGGGCAAATCAGCAGCGAGAAAATACTCCTGCGCCGTCGCAACCGCCAGGTGATTGATTTAAACACGCTGAGCGGCACCCAGATGCAGGGCGTGCGCGGGGCGGATATTGCGATGATCTTCCAGGAGCCGATGACCTCCCTGAACCCGGTCTTCCCGGTCGGGGAACAGATTGCCGAATCCATCCGGTTACATCAGGGCTTGAGCGGCGATGAAGCACTCAAAGAAGCCAGACGGATGCTTGAGCTGGTGCGCATTCCGGAGGCGAAAGCCATTCTGGCACGTTATCCGCATCAACTTTCAGGCGGCATGCGCCAGCGGGTGATGATTGCGATGGCGCTCTCCTGTCGCCCGGCAGTGCTGATCGCCGATGAACCGACCACGGCGCTGGACGTGACGATCCAGGCGCAGATCCTGCAGCTCATCAAGGTGCTGCAACAGGAGATGGAAATGGGGGTGATTTTCATCACCCATGATATGGGCGTGGTCGCCGATATTGCCGATCGCGTTCTGGTGATGCACAAGGGCAATGCGGTGGAAACCGGTACGGTTGAGCAAATCTTCCACGCGCCCGTTCACCCTTACACCAAAGCGCTGCTGGCGGCGGTCCCGCGTCTTGGGGCTATGAACGGCAGTGATTTACCGCGCCGCTTCCCGTTGATTTCCCCTGAAGCAACAGGGCCGGAGGTGGAGGAACGCGAGCAGGACACGGTGGTGCCAGGCAAGCCTATTCTGGAGGTGCGCGATCTGGTCACCCGTTTTCCACTGCGCAGCGGCATTCTTAATCGCGTGAAGCGCGAAGTGCATGCAGTGGAAAACGTCAGTTTTGATTTATGGCCAGGCGAAACGCTGGCACTGGTGGGAGAGTCCGGCTGTGGGAAATCCACTACCGGGCGCGCGTTGCTCCGGCTGGTGGAATCTCAGGAAGGTAGCATTACCTTTAACGGCGAACGCATTGATACGTTGCCAGACAGTAAGCTGCAGACGATAAGGCGGGATATCCAGTTTATATTCCAGGATCCGTACGCCTCCCTCGATCCACGCCATACGGTGGGGTACTCGATTATGGAGCCGCTGCGGGTACATAACCTGCTCGATGGCGACGCGGCACAGCGTCGCGTGGCCTGGCTGCTGGAACGCGTCGGCCTGAAGCCGGAACATGCCTGGCGTTATCCGCACGAGTTTTCCGGCGGTCAGCGGCAGCGTATTTGTATTGCCCGTGCGCTGGCGTTAAACCCGAAAGTGGTGATTGCCGATGAGTCCGTCTCGGCGCTGGATGTCTCTATCCGCGCGCAGATCATCAATTTATTGCTCGATTTACAGCGGGATATGGGCATCGCCTTCCTGTTTATCTCACACGATATGGCGGTGGTAGAACGTATCAGCCATCGCGTGGCGGTGATGTTGATGGGGCAAATCGTGGAGATTGGTCCGCGAAGAGCGGTGTTTGAGAACCCACAGCATCCGTACACGCGCAAGCTTATCGCTGCTGTACCGGTTGCCGATCCGGCGCATCGTCACGGCCAGCGCGTGCTGCTGCAGGATGAAATGCCGGGCAATATTCGTAAACGCGGCGAGGTCGTAGAGCGAGTCACGCTGCGTGAAGTCGGTCCGGGTCATTTTGTGGCCCCCCCGCGTCAGGACAACGCCTTTTCGCGGCTATAACTTACAACAGGCAGGAGAACACAATGGTTAAATTTGTCGCGCGTAGATGGATGTTAGCTGCGAGCGTGACGGCAGCCCTGGCTGCTGGCCCCGCGTTCGCTGCCAAAGATGTGGTGGTGGCCGTCGGCTCCAATTTCACCACGCTGGATCCGTATGACGCCAACGACACGCTCTCTCAGGCGGTGGCGAAATCGTTCTATCAGGGTCTCTTTGGTCTGGATAAAGAGATGAAGCTCAAAAACGTTCTGGCTGAGGGGTACACCGTATCCGACGACGGGCTGGTGTATACCATCACGCTCAGAACCGGCGTGAAATTCCAGGATGGTACAGATTTCAATGCGGAGGCGGTAAAGGTTAACCTCGACCGCGCCAGTAATCCGGAAAATAGCCTCAAGCGCTATAACCTCTATAAAAACATCGCCAGCACCAAGGTGGTCAACCCGACAACGGTAAAAATCACCCTGAAAGAGCCGTTCTCTGCGTTTATCAACATCCTGGCGCATCCGGCGACGGTAATGATTTCGCCTGCCGCACTGAAAAAATACGGTAAAGAGATCGGCTTCCATCCGGTAGGGACCGGCCCGTACGAACTGCTCACCTGGAACCAGACCGATTTTGTGAAGGTGAAAAAATTCGCCGGATACTGGCAGCAGGGGTTGCCGAAGCTGGACACCATTACCTGGCGCCCGGTGGTGGACAACAACACCCGCGCGGCGATGCTGCAAACCGGCGAGGCGCAGTTTGCTTTCCCGATCCCATATGAGCAGGCCGCCATTTTGCAGAAAAACAGTAAGCTTGAGCTGGTGGCCAGCCCGTCCATCATGCAGCGCTACATCAGTATGAACGTAACGCAAAAGCCGTTCGATAACCCGAAGGTACGTGAGGCCATCAACTATGCCATTAACCGTCAGGCGCTGGTGAAAGTCGCTTTTGCCGGCTATGCCATTCCGGCGACCGGCGTGCTGCCACCGGCTATCGCGTATGCGCAAAGCTATCAGCCGTGGCCGTACGATCCGGCCAAAGCGCGCGAGCTGCTGAAAGAGGCGGGTTTCCCGAACGGGTTTAGCACCACGCTGTGGTCGTCGCACAACCACAGTACCGCACAGAAGGTGCTGCAGTTCACCCAGCAGCAACTGGCGCAGGTCGGGATTAAGGTGCAGGTCACCGCGATGGATGCCGGACAGCGTGCGGCTGAAGTGGAAGGTAAAGGGCAAAAAGAGAGTGGTGTGCGGATGTTCTACACCGGCTGGACGGCCTCGACCGGTGAAGCCGACTGGGCGTTATCACCGTTGTTCGCTTCGCAGAACTGGCCGCCAACCCTGTTCAATACCGCGTTCTACAGTAACCCGCAGGTGGACAAAGACCTGGCAGATGCCCTGAAAACCACCAAACCGGAAGAGAAGGCCCGCCTCTACAAAGATGCGCAGGATATCATCTGGAAAGAGTCACCGTGGGTGCCGCTGGTGGTCGAGAAACTGGTGTCAGCCCATAACAAAGCGTTGACCGGTTTCTACATCATGCCGGACACCGGCTTTAGCTTTGACGATGCGGATATAAAATAACACTCATGCTGAATTATGTTTGTAAACGCTTGCTGGGGCTTATCCCGACGCTGCTGATTGTGGCGGTGCTGGTGTTTTTGTTTGTCCATATGCTGCCGGGCGATCCGGCGCGTCTGGTTGCGGGGCCTGAAGCGGATGCCACCGTCATTGACCTGGTGCGTAAGCAGTTGGGTCTCGACCAGCCTATGTATATGCAGTTTCTTCATTATATCTGCAACGTTCTGCAGGGCGACTTTGGCACCTCGATGGTGTCACGCCGCCCGGTGTCGGAAGAGATTGCCAGCCGTTTTATGCCAACATTCTGGTTAACGATTGCCAGTATGAGCTGGGCGGTACTGTTTGGGCTGGGGGCCGGAATTGTCGCGGCCGTCTGGCGCAACCGCTGGCCGGATAAGCTCGGTATGGCGCTGGCGGTGACCGGTATCTCTTTCCCGGCGTTCGCGCTGGGGATGCTGCTGATGCAGATCTTCTCCGTTGAACTGGGCTGGCTGCCGACCGTCGGCGCCGATACCTGGAAGCATTACATCCTGCCTTCCATGACGCTGGGGGCTGCCGTTGCGGCGGTGATGGCCCGCTTTACCCGCGCTTCGTTCGTTGACGTACTTAGCGAAGACTATATCCGCACCGCGCGGGCGAAAGGGGTTAGCGAGAAGTGGGTCGTTCTCAAGCACGGGTTCCGCAATGCGATGATCCCGGTGGTAACGATGATGGGGCTACAGTTTGGCTTCCTGTTGGGCGGCTCTATTGTGGTGGAAAAGGTCTTCAACTGGCCGGGGCTGGGGCGTCTGCTGGTCGATTCCGTTGAGATGCGCGACTACCCGGTGATTCAGGCGGAAGTCCTGCTTTTCTCGCTGGAGTTTATTCTTATCAACTTAGTGGTCGACGTCCTCTACGCCGCCATTAACCCGGCCATCAGGTATAAGTAAGATGCGATTGTTAAACTGGCGACGTCAGGCCGTTTTAAACGCTATGCCGGGGCTCAAACCGGAACATATCCGCACGCCGTGGTCCGAATTCTGGCGGCGCTTTCGCCGTCAGCCGGTTGCCATGACGGCGGGGTTATTTGTGCTACTGCTCATCATTCTGGCGATCGTTGCCCCGTGGATAGCGCCGTTTGATGCGGAAAATTATTTTGATTACGACCGGCTGAATGACGGTCCCTCCGTGATGCACTGGTTTGGGGTGGATTCGCTGGGGCGCGATATTTTTAGTCGCGTGCTGGTAGGGGCGCAGATCTCGCTAGCCGCCGGGGTGTTCGCGGTGCTGATTGGCGCGGCCATTGGTACCGTGCTGGGTCTCGTTGCCGGGTATTACGAAGGCTGGTGGGACCGCATCATCATGCGTATCTGCGATGTATTGTTTGCCTTCCCGGGTATTCTGCTGGCGATTGCGGTGGTGGCGATCATGGGCAGCGGCATGGCGAACGTGATCGTTGCGGTGGCGGTCTTTTCCATTCCGGCCTTTGCCCGTCTGGTGCGCGGCAACACGCTGGTGCTGAAAAGGCAGACGTTTATTGAGTCGGCGCGCAGTATGGGGGCCAGCGACGCCACGATCCTGTTCAGCCATATTCTGCCGGGGACGGTGTCGTCGATTGTGGTCTATTTTACGATGCGTATTGGCGTGTCGATTATCTCGGCGGCCAGCCTGTCGTTTCTGGGATTAGGGGCGCAGCCACCGACGCCGGAGTGGGGCGCGATGCTGAATGAGGCGAGAGCAGACATGGTGATCGCGCCGCACGTGGCGATCTTCCCGAGCCTGGCGATTTTTCTGACCGTGCTGGCGTTTAACCTGCTGGGTGACGGGCTGCGCGACGCGCTGGATCCGAGGATTAAGGGGTAGTGGATAAACCTACCCACGGCTCCAAACCTGTAGGCCCGCGCAAGCGAAGCGTTGACGAGCAATGCTACAATCCTACTTTAAAGCGCCGGGCGGCAGTACCGTTCGCCCGGCCTGCGGAGCACACGGGTCCTCAGTATTTCTCCGGCAGCTTAACGATGTTGATCAGCTTGCCGCGGTGCATTTCAATGTATCCCCCCTCTTTTAAACTCGCCAGAATGCGCATCACGCCGCTGCGCGACAGATGAGTTTTATCACGGATATACTTTTCAACGGTGATGTAATTTCTGATCGCGGGTTCTTCATTGAATAACTCTATGAGTTGGAGCCGGATCATGTCATAGGCGGAAGGTGCAGAAAGGTGTTTGCTGTGGACAAATAACCTACCGGCAATGTCCATCATATGCTTTGCCACGTGTTCCCAAAGCTGGTTTGCGCTGACCACTTCGTAAACTGTCGACATTTTAAGAATCGCTATTTCACAGGCGACCAGCGTTTTAATATAACCATCCTGTTGCATCTGCTGTAAATTACCAATACCCACCACACCCGGGGCCGAGATCGTAGATACTGCCAGATCGTCGCTACGACGATAATAAGTCACACGGCCCTTGAGAAGGAGATAACACAAACGTTCCTCGCCAACCTGCATGTACAAATGACGACGGGGTAAAAATTTTTTTACCTCGGCATCGCGTTTCAGGTACTCCATGAGCTCACGGGAATACTGTGATTTGCGTAAAATCGAGGATTGAGATGTTTCTGTTGCCATTTGTCTGCCTGTCAAAAAATGCGTATTTTGTTGACAAGTATAGTTTGTTTTTCGCGTCAGCTCTCAGCGAGATATGGGCGGTAAATCAATACTTTAACGGCAGATGGTTGATGGCGACCAAAATACCCCGATTAACCTCGATATAACCTGCCTGACGCAACTCCGCGAGGATGCGCATGATGCCGCTACGCGAAAGGTAAGTTCGATTTTTAATGTAATTGGCCGCCGTCATGCTAGCGCGGATCCGCTCTGATTCGTTCATCAACTCCAGCAACTGAAAGCGTATGATCTCATACGAGGACATTTGCGATACCAGGGTGCAATGCTCATATACGCGCGAAGCGGTATAAACCAGGACTTTGCACATGCTTTCCCACAGGTTAAAACTCTCAATCAACAGGTTGAAACGTTCAAGTGGTAAACGGCTCATTAGAGCATTCTCATTGACCCGAATATAGAGGTTTTCGGTTTGAGAAAACTGATTGCTCACGCCCAGAATAAAGGTGGCCTGCTCTGAATTTAACACCATACCATCCCCCCTGCGGTTCAGCGTGATGCTTCCCTGATGAAGTAAATAACAGGTTCGTTTATTGCCTGAATAATAACGTAAAATCTCGCCTTTATTAGCCCGAAAGCTTGTCGCAAATGGAGATGTTTGTTCGATTATTTTTTCGATGTCAGCGACGGGTTTTGTCCCCAGTGCAGATGTTATCCCCGGGTTGGTACCGGTTGTGATTTTGGTGTTCATTATCTTAACTCCAGACGATCTTTATACAGGAAAAGATGCACGGAAGATTATTGATCTGATGATCTTATAAATACATATTGTATTGGTGCCATTGTGGACCAGGGTTTTAACAAATATTTAATAAAGGGCGTTGTTCTATTTAAAACGCTTTCACGCGTTAGCTAAATGTTAAGTTTAAAGTCTACGGTTGGCCTAAATTTTATTTGTGCTCTTCGTTTAAGTTCTATAAATTTCGCATCAGCAAGTGAGAGCGTGAAAATAAAGTTATTTGATGAATATCTTTGCTTTCTGCCTGTTGCACAACAGAAATGAAATGACTGGCGCAAAAAAAATATATGGTCATCAGACTGTCTGGATGTTGTCGCCTGAGTTTCGGAAACTTATAGGGTTATTAAGGAAATAAATTTATGAAAAAGAATATTATCGCTGCTGCTATCGTTGCTACCGCTGCGCTGTCTATGTCTAACGCATTCGCTGCTGCGGGCACCGTAAACTTCAACGGTGAAATTCTGGACGCAGCGTGCACCGTTGACGTCGGTTCTCAGAACCAGACCGTTGAGCTGGGCAAATACAACAAGTCTGAATTCACTGCTGCTGGCGACAAGACTGCTGCAACTAAATTTAGCATCGTGCTGAAAGATTGCCCGGCAACCGTAACTTCAGCTGCTGTGCGTTTCGACGGTACACCTGATGCAACTGATTCTACCCTGCTGGCTATCGACAGCTCTGTGGCTGGCGCTGCTACCGGTGTTGGTATCAACCTGATGACAGCTGATAAGGCTCAGTTGCCGCTGCACGGTTCTAACGGCTACAGCTATGCGCTCTCTTCAACTGCTGACAACACCCTGGATTTCTACGCTCAGTACAAATCTACCGTTGCTTCAGTAACTGCGGGTCCAGCTAACTCTGTAGCCAACTTCTCTGTGGTTTACAACTAATTTCCTTTGCCGGAAAACAACAGGGGGCCGGCTTTTAGGCCCCTTTTTTATCGAGGTATAAAATGCACTTTCTGAGTAAATCTTTAATTGCCTGTGCGCTGCTTTCTGCTGGCGTTTCAGCGGCCAATGCCGGAGTGGTAATTGGTGGGACGCGCGTTATTTATGACGGCAATAAAAAGGAATCCTCTATTAGCGTCAATAACCCCGACACGACGCCTTATTTAATTCAGTCGTGGGTCGAAACGCCAAATGGGGGGGCTGAGAAAGCACCTTTTATTATTACGCCACCATTGTATCGCCTGGATAAAGATCAGCAGAACGTGGAGCGTATTGTATTAGCCGGTTCGGTTGCCCAGGATAAAGAGTCGCTGTACTGGCTAAATATTAAAGCCATTCCGGCGGCACCGCGCAAAGACAATAGCCTGCAAATTGCGGTGAAAACCCGCATCAAATTAATTTACCGTCCGGCAGCCTTAAATGGCGTTATTCCTGAAGAATTGGCGGGCAAATTAACCTGGCAGCGCAGCGGTAACCAAATTCAGGTCACCAATCCCACCAACGTGGTAATGAATTTCAACGAAATAAACGTGAACGGTAAAAAACTGGAAAACATCTCTTACGTATTACCAGGTTCCACTGCGCGTTTCGATCTGCCGAAAGGGGTCAGCGGCGGGGCGGTAACCTTCAAAATTATTAACGATTACGGCGGCACCGGAAACGTACATAACGCCACGATGTGATCCGCCCTGGGGTAAAGGACACCTGTTTCGTACCGATGGAGTAAAGATTTGATGAGTAGCCATAAGCAGGAATTATTATTCAAACCTGCACGTCTCGCGTTTTTAATCGCATTTGCTCTGGGGGCGGTTTCAATAACCGCTCATGCTCGCGATTATTTTAACCCTGAACTGATTGAGCTGGATAACCCCGGCATGAAAGGGGCGGATCTGTCAGCGTTTGAGTCAGGTTCTCAGTTACCCGGTACCTATCGCGTCGATATCGTACTTGGCGAACAGGTTGTTGACACCCGCGAGATTAAATTTGACGCGGTGACGGGTGCCGATGGCGAAGCGTCGCTGCAGCCCTGTCTGAGCGTCGCCCAGCTGAAAAGCTGGGGCGTGAAGACCGAGTTGTTCCCGGATCTGGCCTCCGGCGGTGAGTGCGCGAAGTTAAACGCGATCCCCCAGGCCTCTGCGGAGTTTCTTTTCAGCGCCCAGCGTCTGGTGATCAGCATTCCGCAGGCGGCACTCTCCCCGCAGGCGCGCGGCTACGTACCGCCCGAGATGTGGGACGAAGGGATCACCGCCGCGATGCTGAACTACAGCCTCAGTGGATCTAACAACCGGGCACGTAACGGCAATGGCAGCGACAGCAACAGCCAGTACGCCAACCTGCGTCCGGGCATTAATATCGGCCCCTGGCGGCTGCGTAACTACACCACCTGGAGCCGCGACAGCAATGGCAACGACAAGTGGGATACGGTCTATACCTACGGCCAGCGGGCAATTATTCCGCTGAAGGCGCAGCTTACCACCGGTGACAGCTCCTCCCCGGCGGACGTGTTCGACAGTATCCCGTTCCGCGGGGCCCAACTGGCCTCCGATGACGACATGATGCCGGATTCGCTGAAAGGTTATGCGCCGGTAGTGCGCGGTATTGCGCGCACCAACGCGCAGGTGGTCATTCGCCAGAACGGGTATCAGATTTACCAGAGCTATGTCGCACCGGGTGCGTTTGAAATTACGGATATGTACCCGACCGGCGGCGCAGGGGATCTTGATGTCACCGTGAAAGAGAGCGATGGCAGCGAGCAGCACTTCACCGTGGCCTTCGCATCACTGCCGGTGCTGCAGCGTGAAGGGCGCTTCAAGTACGCGATCACTGGCGGTCAGTACCGCTCGTACAACAGCGACGTGGAGAAAACCCCGTTTGCTCAGCTCACCGGCATTTATGGCCTGCCGTATGGTCTGACCCTGTACGGCGGTGTGCAGGAGTCGAGCAAGTATCAGGCGCTGGCTGCGGGTGTTGGTAAAAACATGGGCGACTTCGGCGCGTTCTCCACCGACGTGACCCAGTCGTGGGGCACCCCGAAGGATATGCCGAAGAGCAGCGGCCAGTCGTGGCGGATCCGCTACAGCAAAAACTTTGTTGAGACAGGCACTAACTTTGCCATTGCTGGCTACCGCTACTCTACCAGCGGCTATTACGGTATGCAGGAAGTCATGGACTCCTACGGGGATTACAGTGCACTGCAGGACCGCCGCCGCAATCGCGCCGAGCTGACCATGAGCCAGAACATCGGACAGAATCTTGGTTCGCTGATGCTGAGCGCCGTGCGTGAGGATTACTGGAATTCCGGTAAGACCATGGAGTCCTACAGCGCCGGGTATAACAACGCCTGGAACAGCGTGACCTACGGGATCACCTATACCTATAGCAAAAACGGCAGTAACGATAGCTATGGACACAGAACCAGCTACGACAAGGATCAGCAGATTGCGCTGAACATCAGCGTGCCGATGGAGAAATTCCTGCCACGTACCTGGGCCAACTACAGCATGAACCACAGTAAGAACAATGGTACTACGCACAACGTGGGCCTGAACGGTTCGGCACTGGAGAACAATGCCTTGAACTGGAACGTACAGCAGGGTTATGGCACCGATGGCGTAGGTTATACCGGCAACGCTAACGCTGATTACAAAGGTACCTACGGTGAAGTGACGGCGGGTTACGGCTACGACAAAGACAGCGATCGTCTGAACTACGGTGTGCAGGGCGGGATTATTGCTCATGCCGATGGTGTGACCTTCTCGCAGCCGCTGGGAGAGACCAACGTGCTGGTAAAAGCGCCAGGGGCGAAAGGGGTGGGCATCCAGAACCAGAGCGGGGCGAAAACCGACTGGCGTGGCTATACCGCAGTAAGCAACCTGACGCCGTACCGTAAAAATGACGTTGCGTTGATGACTGAAACCCTGCCGAATGACGTGGAGCTGGAGTTGACCAACAAAACGGTGATTCCAACGCGTGGCGCTGTTGTTCGTGCAAACTTCAACGCAAATATTGGAATGAGAGTGCTCATGAATTTAACCATGGCGGGTGGTCAATTCGTTCCATTTGGCGCTATTGCAACGGTAAAAGACGAAAACAATAAAGCTTTTATTGTAGGTGATAAAGGCCAGGTATATTTAACGGGACTTTCTCAGAAATTCACCTTGAATGTTGTGTGGGGAGATGACATAAAAAGCAAATGTCAAGTGAATTACAATGGTGAGAATCAATCCGGGGAAGGAGTGATAATAATAAATGAAATGTGTCATTAAATATCGTTCACTTCTTTATAAGATAAGGTGCTATATGAAATTATTTAAATTATTTTTGCTAATTACTGGGTTGTTTTCAGGTGTGTCAGGATACTGCTGTAACTATACTTTTATTGGTTCACCTTATACTATTAACTATGGCAGTATCGTCGTTCAACGGGACCTGCCAGTAGGTCAGCCTATTTCTAATGAAATATATGGCAGTCTTGCTCAAGCTTATATATGCCAAACTACTGGCGGAGAGGGGTCAAGTACAGGTATGAAGAGTGTAATACTCCCATATCAATTTACTTCTTCCAGTGGTGTCAGGGTTTATCAAACAAATGTTCCCGGCGTAGGTATATCCTTCGGTTGGTATGAGCAAAGCACAGCAGGCGCAGCAGGATTTACAGGCAATAACTATATTACGACCACGGATACTCAAATTTATTCATGGTCAAGTAACCCTGGCGAATATGATAACTATAAGTTCCAGCCAATTATTCTCTTATGGAAAACAGGGAATATCGCTTCTGGGTCACTATCAGGGCAAATAGCAGCTTTTATTGCATTTACTGCCCAGTTCGGCGGTGGTTCTCAGGTCAGCAATATACCTGTTTATGCTGGCTCAGGAAGTATTATTCAAGTTGCATGTTCTATTACAACACCAAACTTAGTTTTTCCAATTGGTGATGTTCTGGCATCAAGTTTCGGAAGTGCCGTTGGTACTACGCCAGCCAACGCAAGTAATACTCAAAATCTCGGCTTGAATTGTGATGCTGGTGCAAACATTAACGTAGTATTAAATGGAACGCAAAATCCTGACGTTGGAACGACAAGCGTATTGGCCTTAACTAACCAGGGAAGTGCCGATGTGGCTAAAGGTGTTGGCGTGCAGATTTTATATAATGGCAGCCCACTGGTTTTGAATAACCGTATTGTGCTGAAACAATCTTCAGGCGGGCAGGAAACCTTCCCTATTACCGTACGGTATTATCAAACAAAAACAACCGTTACTACTGGGAAGGCTAACGTATCAGCCACGTTAAATCTTACTTATCAATAATAGCAAGGAAAAAATAAAATGAAAAAGTTAAGTGTATTAGCTGCTGTGGCTATGGCCATGATAAACATTAACGCTGTGAGTGCAGCCGATCCGGTAACGTTAAACATTACCGGCAACGTTATTGCCTCTCCTTGTCAGGTCAGCAGCGACAGTATTACGAAATCGGTCGATCTGGGACAAAGTATCCAGGCATCCTCGCTGCAAACCGCAGGCGCGGCCACCGACTGGGTCAATTTTGATATCAACCTGAACAGCTGTCCTGCAGGCACAACGAAAGCCATTATGACCATGCATGGCACCGCCGACCTCTTTAACCCAGCTGATATGTATCGTAACACCGGCACGGCAACGAACCTGGCCGTTCAGGTACAAAGTCAGGCAGGGGATCAGTTGGGAAATACCAAAACTATTTCCGGCACCATCGCCAGTAATGCCTATACCTACAAATTCCGGGCACGCGCTTATACCCAGAATGGCGGCGTGATGCCAGGCAGTATTAGCGCGGTTGTTACCGCAACCTTTGAATATCAATAGCCTGAATGCGCTCCCGCCTGCTGGAGCGCAACGGAGATTTCTCATGCATAAATGTAAATGGCTAACTGGCGCATTCATGATGATGCTGCCATGGCTATCGTTTGCTGATGCGTCGCTGACGTTAAGCGGCCAGGTGGTTGTCAGCCCCTGCACGGTGGATACGGACACGGTCAACAAAACTGTGGATTTAGGCACCCTGCAACGTCGGGATCTGCAAACTGCAGGAGAAGGCGGGGAGTGGCAGGACTTTGACCTGCTGCTCACCAACTGGCCGGCCGGAACGACCAAAGTGAGGGCTACAGTTAGCGGCACGCCCGATCCCCAGGACGCCACCGCATGGAAGAATAGCGGCACCAGCACCAATATGGCGCTGCGCATCGCCAGTCGCGATCGTAGCCAGATAGTGGCACCGGGCGATTCACTGACTCAGAACGTCAACATTAGCACGCGTTCAGCCTCCTTCCCGCTATCGGCCAGAATGTTTACCCCGCAGGGGAGTGCCACCGCCGGGACATTCCAGTCGGTCATGAACGTCGATTTTACCTGGCAGTAGATTACTCCCCGCCAATAAACCTCTGCTATTTATTTACAGGTGCACTATGCCTTATCGTTTACCCTTTGAAAACGCGGTACGTGGAATACGTTTTCAACCTATTTATTCCGTGGCTGAAAAAGTGATTAAAGCGTGGGAAATATTAAGTTTGTTGCAGCCGGGGATTAATCCTGAACAGTACTTTGCTTCGCAAACCGAACAGTCCTGCCTGAATATCCTGTGCTGGCAGTTGCAGATTATTTATAAAATGAAAAACAGGAAACGTTATTATTTAAACGTTCTCGCCAGACTGCTCTGCTCTTCAAAGGTTATTGAACAACTTCTCCCGTGGCTGCGGGAGGGGATTGTTCTTGAAGTGCAGGATCCGCACGGCTTTATTTCGCTGTCACGTGTCGAGCGCCAGGCGTTTTACGCCCATACCAGGATGATCAAATCCATGGGTGCAGAGCTGTGGCTGGATGATGTTTTGCCAGCGCAGTGCAGCGATTTAGCCAACGAATTGGCGCGATTCGACGGGGTTAAAATTGATAAGAGCGTAGTACTGTTAGAGCCTTCATCCTTAACCCCGCTTATTGTAGAGTGCTCCCGATACGTTCAATTTGTGCTCGTGGAAGGGGTGGAAAATAGCCAGCATTATGACATAGCCGAACAGAGTGGAAGCCATTTTCTTCAGGGGTTTATGTGGCCTGAAGAGCAATTCTATATCAGCTATACAGCGGTTTGAACATGCTAAAGATTTTGATAAAGGAGCCAGACCTCCTGTTTCGAAGAGGTATGAAGTACTTCCTTAGCGATTTTTTCTGTAAGCGGTTTGAACGTCACGTTGAATTTACCACCGACTATACATCGGATAATATTGCTACCGCCGATGTGATTATTCTTTCGCTTTGCAATGGTGAACGTTACATCTGTCTTCCGGAGCTACGCGCGCGGCAAAAGGGTATAATAATTGGTTTAGTAGATGAAGAGGATGATTCCAGAATTTCACCATCCTGCTTTGTCGATATAGTCTATATCCTGCGGCGCGAACCGCTGAGTGAAATTACGCGAAAACTTACTGTCGCCTGGAGAAAATGGATAGAGATTCAGGAATTTCAAGGATATAAATCGTGCTTCGGGTGTAAACATGTTTCGCTATCTCTCACCCAGCTTGAAATAATCACTGGATTGAATAGAGGATATTCGTTTCAGGAGATCGCGACAAAGATGAATATCACCTATAAGACAGTTACAGCTCATAAATATTTGATCATGCGAAAATTTTGCTTGAGAAATGATTATGACCTGTTTCGCTTTTTAGGCAGGCTGAACCAAAAAAGCGCAATCTAATTATTACAGCAAACGCCTCAACAAAAGCATAGACAATCTGCCGTTGCGCTGCCACCTTCGCGCGTTTGCGGTCATTGTACTATCCTGACCGCAAGAGCTTATCGGGACCGGGTTATGCCCGATAAGCGCTATGTCATCAGTGGTTATTCTGTGGGATGATTAAACCCGGCTACCCCACAAATCATACTCGTCCGCGTTTTCAACTTTCACGCGAATAATATCACCCGGTTTAACGTTCGTTTCGCCGTTCAGGTAGACCGCACCGTCGATTTCAGGGGCATCCGCCATGCTGCGGCCAATTGCGCCTTCTTCATCAACTTCGTCGATGATGACCATGATCTCGCGACCCACTTTTTCCTGCAGACGCTCGGCAGAGATCTGCTGTTGCAGCTGCATGAAGCGGTTCCAGCGCTCTTCTTTTACCTCTTCCGGCACCTGATCCGCCAGCTCGTTGGCGGTTGCGCCTTCTACCGGGCTGTACTTGAAGCAACCTACACGGTCCAGACGCGCTTCTTTCAGGAAGTCGAGCAGCATCTGGAAGTCTTCTTCGGTTTCACCCGGGAAGCCGACGATAAAGGTGGAACGCAGGGTCAGTTCCGGGCAGATTTCACGCCACTGCTTGATGCGTGCCAGCTGGCGATCAACGGAGCCAGGACGTTTCATCAGCTTCAGAATGCGTGGGCTGGCGTGCTGCAGTGGGATATCCAGATACGGCAGAATTTTGCCTTCCGCCATCAGCGGGATCACGTCGTCAACGTGCGGATAAGGGTAGACGTAATGCAGACGTGTCCAGATACCCAGTTTAGAAAGTTGTTCGCACAGGCCCACCATGCTGGTTTTCACCGGCTCGCCGTTGTGGAAACCGGAGCGGTGTTTGACGTCCACGCCGTAGGCCGAGGTGTCCTGGGAGATGACCAGCAGCTCCTTCACGCCCGCGTCAGCCAGACGTTTCGCTTCCGCCAGCACTTCACCAATTGGACGGCTTACCAGATCGCCACGCATGGACGGGATAATGCAGAAGGTGCAGCGGTGGTTGCAGCCTTCAGAAATTTTCAGGTACGCATAGTGACGCGGGGTCAGCTTCACACCCTGTTCTGGCACCAGGCTCAGGAACGGGTTGTGTTTTGGTTTTGGCACGTAGTGATGAACATGTTCCAGCACCTGCTCGTAGCTGTGCGGGCCGGTGATCTCAAGCACTTTCGGGTGCACTTCGCGGATCTGATCCTCTTTCGCGCCCAGGCAGCCGGTCACAATCACTTTGCCGTTTTCAGTCAGGGCTTCACCGATGGCTTCCAGCGACTCCTGAACCGCGCTGTCGATAAACCCGCAGGTATTAACGATTACCATATCGGCGTTGTCGTAGCTTGGCACCACGTCATAGCCCTCGGTGCGCAGTTCGGTCAGGATACGTTCGGAATCCACCAGGTTTTTCGGGCAGCCCAGGGAGACAAAGCCGATTTTCGGCTGGTGCGTAACATTGCTCATAGGTTAAAAATTCATCAATTATGGAGTTATCAGGGCGGGATTTTACAGCGTATCGCGGGGGATTTATACACTCTTTGCAAGGTGGATGCGGTTGGCTGGTGTTGTAACATTGTAAATGATGTTAATCAGTTATGTTTTATTGATCTGAGGCATTAAACTGTACAAAAAATAACCTTATTCTGAATGTGCAAAATGGCTGACAGAGGAGGAAAGAGAATGTCCGTTGACAGACTGAAACGCGATCTGCTGAACAAGCTGATCAACGCCCGAATCGACCTGGCCGCGTACCTGCAGTTGAGGAAGGCAAAAGGGTATATGTCAGTCAGCGAAAGCGAACATCTGCGTGATAATCTGTTTGAACTATGTAATTTTATGCGTGAAAAAGCACCGACCCTGAAAGCGGAATACTGCGAAAGTGAGCTGATAGCGCTCCGTCGCGCCGCTGAGGTGCTCTCCATTGCAGGGGTGTGCCTGATGAACGGACGCCACGACTGCCCGAATTTTATCGCTGTTAACGCGGAGAAGCTTGAAAACTGCCTGACAACGCTCTCTCTTTGCATCATGTGTCTGAACGAGCACGAGAAGCTCGAACAGTCCTGAATCGGGGGGAGGCAACTCCCCCTTCTGATTAAGCTTTTGTAAAAGTGATAACGTGCCCGGGCGTTATGGCTAACCTTTAAGCCATATGCCGTTAAAGGAGCGCGTTATGCCTCGATCCTCGTTGATTTTCCTGCCTGCGTTGTTATTTTCATTTTCTCTTCTTGCTGCACCGGTCGCGGTCAACGTCGAGGTGTTACAAAACAGACTCGATCATCCCTGGTCTCTGGCGTTTCTGCCGGGTAATAAAGGGCTGCTGGTGACCCTCAGGGGAGGTCAACTCAAACACTGGCAGGCCGGGAGCGGGCTTTCCGCTCCGATTGTCGGCGTGCCGAAGGTATGGGGGAACGGGCAGGGAGGATTGCTGGACGTGGCTCTCGCCCCGGATTTTGAAAAATCGCGCCGCGTCTGGCTAAGCTTCGCCGAAGCCGGGGAGGACGGCAAAGCCGGAACGGCGGTGGGCTATGGTCGCCTGAGCGACGATCTTTCACGTATTGACGGTTTCCAGGTGGTTTTCCGCCAGATGCCGAAACTCTCTACCGGTAACCATTTTGGTGGGCGACTGGTGTTCGATGGTAAAGGCTATCTCTTTATTGGGCTCGGTGAGAATAACCAGCGACCGACGGCGCAGGAACTGGATAAACTGCAGGGCAAAGTGGTACGCCTGACGGAAGACGGCAAAGTGCCTGCGGATAACCCGTTCGTGAACATCTCTGGCGCGCGGCCTGAAATCTGGTCCTACGGCATTCGTAACCCGCAGGGGATGGCGATGAATCCCTGGAGCGACACGCTGTGGCTTAACGAGCATGGTCCGCGCGGCGGAGATGAAATCAATATCCCGGAGAGAGGGAAAAACTACGGTTGGCCGCTGGCGACGCACGGTATCAACTACAGTGGCCTGAAAATCCCGGAAGCTAAAGGTGAGCACGTTGAGGGAACCGAAAAACCGCTGTTTGTCTGGAAAGTCTCACCCGCCGTGAGCGGTATGGCGTTCTACAACAACGACGTTTTTCCACAGTGGAAAAACAAACTGTTTATCGGCGCACTGAAGGAAAAAGACGTGATTGTGCTGAGCGTGAGCGGCAATAAAGTGACGGAAGACGGGCGGATTTTGGGCGACCGGGATCAGCGTATCCGTGATGTGAGGGTGGGACCGGATGGGTATCTGTATGTCCTGACCGATGAGACGGACGGGAAACTGCTGAGAGTCAGCCCGTCCGGAACATAATCAGGTTACCGGGATCATCACGACGTTACGGTATGCCGGTCGATCGCTAAGCTGCTTTAACCAGCGCTCAAGGTGAGGGCGCGGCGTCCACTTCAGGCCCATGTTGGTCAGGTTCCAGACGAACGGCGCGACGGCGATATCGCCTGTGCCAAATGCGTCACCGGAGAACCATTTGTGCTTCGCCAGTTCGTCATCCATCATGGCAAACAGGTTTTCACAGGCATCCTGTGCGGCATGGATGGCGGGGTAGTCACGTTCGGCTTCTGGTGTTCTGATCAGTCCCATCAGGATCACGCGATGGGTTGGCGAAAGCGTCTGATTCGCCCAGTCCATCCACTTTTCACCCTGAGCACGACGAGCCGGGTTTTCTACCCACAGACGGCCCTGGCCGTACTGAGCCGCAAGGTAACGCACAATCGTGTTGGACTCCCAAAGCGTCGC
Source organism: Enterobacter sp. P82 (assembly GCF_037053385.1). Taxonomy (NCBI): domain Bacteria; kingdom Pseudomonadati; phylum Pseudomonadota; class Gammaproteobacteria; order Enterobacterales; family Enterobacteriaceae; genus Enterobacter; species Enterobacter sp. P82. The sequence continues at coordinate 2,072,908 of NZ_JBALHX010000001.1, read as the reverse complement.
GTCTGTTTCATCATCGCGCAGCAGCGGCACCAGGCCATTCGGGTTCATGGCCAGATAGTCGGCCTCTTTGTTCACACCAAACGATAACCCAGCCATGATTTGATTGAACGGTAAATCCAGCTCCTCCAGTGTCCAGAGTACTTTCTTAACGTTGGTCGAATTGTTCCTGCCCCACAGCGTAATCATATTTACTCCCGATGAGATGTGAATCCGAGTCAGCTTATTGCCATGGTGAGATAAACCTAACAATTACGCAACAGAAGACAAAAAAATCGCCTGAATCAAAGCGTATCTGAATGTTATTGCATAAACTTTAATAACTTTACCCTCGTTGGGTTTCTTTAACGGTTTTAGTGCGCTATTACTCATCGCTTCTTGCGACACGGTGATGTGACGTAATTTTTGAATGGACACTCGGGTGGCATTTATGACGCGAAAAATGACTTCTCTGCGCAGCCTTGCGACAGGCTCTGCGCTCCTTTTCCTGTTTGCACCAACTCTCTACGCAGCTGAGCAGGCTGCGCCCGAAGCGCCGCCGGTGGACGCGCGCGCCTGGATCCTGATGGACTACTCCAGCGGTAAAGTGCTGGCGGAAGGCAATGCGGATGAGAAACTCGATCCAGCCAGTCTGACCAAAATAATGACCAGCTATGTGGTCGGCCAGGCGTTAAAAGCAGGCAAGATCAAGCTTGATGATATGGTCACCATCGGGAAGGACGCCTGGGCGACTGGCAACCCGGCGCTGCGGGGGTCATCAGTGATGTTCCTCAAACCAGGCGATCAGGTTTCCGTTTCTGATTTGAATAAAGGGGTAATTATCCAGTCCGGTAACGATGCCTGTATCGCGCTGGCAGATTATGTCGCCGGCAGTCAGGATTCATTTATCGGCTTGATGAATGGCTATGCGCAAAAGCTGGGCCTGACCAACACCACCTTTAAAACCGTTCACGGTCTTGATGCGCCGGGCCAGTTCAGTACCGCTCGTGATATGGCGCTGTTGGGTAAAGCGCTGATCCACGACGTGCCGGATGAATACGCTATCCATAAAGAGAAAGAGTTTACCTTCAATAAAATTCGTCAACCGAACCGCAACCGCCTGCTATGGAGCAGTAACGTCAACGTGGACGGGATGAAGACAGGTACCACTGCCGGGGCGGGATACAACCTGGTGGCCTCCGCAACCCAGGGCGACATGCGTTTGATCTCGGTGGTACTGGGTACCAAAACCGACCGTATCCGTTTTAACGAATCAGAAAAATTACTGACCTGGGGATTCCGCTTCTTTGAAACCGTGACGCCGATTAAACCGGATGCCACGTTCGTCAGCCAGCGCGTCTGGTTTGGTGACAAGAACGAAGTGAATCTGGGGGCCGGTGAGGCTGGGTCGGTGACCATTCCACGCGGTCAGCTTAAAAACCTGAAAGCCAGTTATACCCTGACCGAACCGCAGCTCACCGCGCCGCTGAAAAAAGGCCAGGTGGTGGGGACGATTGATTTCCAGCTTAACGGCAAGTCGATTGAACAGCGTCCGCTGATTGTGATGGAGGCGGTCGAAGAGGGCGGCTTCTTCAGCCGGATGTGGGATTTTGTATTAATGAAATTCCATAGCTGGTTTGGCAGCTGGTTTAGCTAAGTTTTTTGCCGGGTGGCGCTGCGCTTACCCGGCACAACCTCAATACATCAACTTCACCTGCTGCGCCTTCGCATGGGCGACTATCTCATCATCCGGACGGCAATCGCTGACGATGGCATCAAACTGCGCCAGCTCCCCCATTCTTGCCGAACGCACCTTGCCAAACTTGCTGTGGTCCACTACCAGGACATGATACTGCGCCGCGCTTAACGCCCAGTGTTTCACCGGTAATTCTTCCAGATTAAAGCAGGTCGCGCCCTGGCGCACATTGACGCCTGCTGCGGAGTAAAACGCGATATCCGGGCACAAATTACTGAGCGTGTCCTGGAGATTAAGCGGTTTAAAAATGGCATTGCTGGCGTGAAATTCACCGCCGCAAAGGATCACCCGACACTCGGGTTTCTCCTGAAGCGCCAGAAAGGTGTTCAGCGAATAACACACGGCAGTGAAAGGAATGCTGCTGTCGATGGCTTCGATTATCCACGGTGTTGTCGTGCCGCAGTCAAAAAACAGCGTCTGATGCGGCTGTACCAGCGAAGCCGCCAGCCGGGCGGCTTTACGTTTTTCTTCAACCAGGCGCGTTTTTTGATCGCTAATCAGGTAGTGGCTGGCACTGCGTGGCTCCAGCACAATATACCCACCCAGCAGCACGACGGGCGCGCTATCGCTGTTCAGATCACGACGAATGGTCATCTCGGAGACGCCAAGCAGCGTGGCAGCCTCTTTCAGATGCAGTTTATCGCTGCGCTTCAGCGCCTGTAGCAGCTGAGCTATGCGGTCATCGCGTCGTGTTTCCATAGAACCTCATCGTGGAAAAAGTGAACCCCCGCAGGGCGGGGGTCCAAGTGTAACCTGTTGGGCCAGGGTTAGTCACGCACCCAGCCTTTGCGGATCGGGATCGCAAAGAGGATACGATAGAGGTGGGAGATCCCACGGTAGAGCGCCTCACCAAAGAGGCTCCACAGGATCGCTGCACTTACGCAACCCATCAGCCCCACCAGGAAACCGCCAACCATATCAAGCGGCCAGTGCACGCCCAGGTAAACACGCGACCAGGCGATAGCTGCCGCCACCACCATCAGCAGTGCACCAGACCACAGGCGATGCCAGAACAAGAATGCCAGTGCAAAGGTGAAAATCACCGTGCCGTGGTCGCTCGGGAAGGAGTCATCAGGCGAATGATGCAGGAAGGTATAGCCAGCGTGGGCAACAAAAGGACGATCGTGCGGGAACAGATGCCCCAGTGCAAAACTCATCAGTACGCTTACCGCAAGGGCCATCGCGACTTTGATAACCAGTTGACGCTGCGCGACGACCTGATTGCGCGGGCCCCATAACCAGAGGATCACGGCCAGCACTGGCACGATACTGATCAGATCCTTGGCAAAAAAGGTGGCGATATCAATCATCCACTCTGGCGATGCCGGGGTGGCGTTGATCAGATAAAACAGTCCATAGTTCAATTGCTCTAACATAACGTCGTTACTCTTTAGCAAACCGGGTGGAAACAAGGCCATAGACCACCACCTGGGAAAACCAAACCCACCACCCAGCCCACAGGTTGTGAGATAAGAAATGTGCGCCTCGCATCACCTGGCCATAACCCATCACCAGGCCTAACACCACGCCAAGTACGACAAAGGACCATGCCAGACGTGGACGCTCGCGCCAGAAGGCAAAAAACAGGCCCATGACCATAAAGCCACTGGACGCGTGACCGCCGGGGAAACAACGCCCGGGACCGCTGTCTGCAGGGACGGAACTGAACAGGGGATAAGAAATAGCCTTACCGCCATATTCCACCAGATCCCACGGGCAGCTGTGATGGCTTACGCTTTTCAGTACGCCAACCACCAGCGCGCCAAGTCCCATCAACAACGCAGCCGTAACCAGTCTTGTGTTACGCGTGTAAGCGCCGTAAAACAGCGCCACGGCACCTAAGGCGATGGCGATATACTTCGCCATGCGGTGGTTCAGCAGATCCAGCAGATGGTCTTTCTGCAGCGGGAAACTCTGTGTCGCCGCGTCGTACCAAAAGCCGGTCACCCATTTGTCGAGCGTTTCATCGCGGGATAACCACGTAAACAGCACGGCAAGGGCTATCAGGACCAGAAGCTGGTAACCATAAAAGCGGGCCGGTAAGCGGTAAAGTTGTTTTGTCTTATTTGTCTGTAAGTTAGATAATTCTGAACGGCTGGAAGTGAGTGCCATAATCTGGGGTCGTTGACGAATAATGGGGCTATCATAAATCTGTCAACTTAAGGAAACCTTAAACGAAGACGATATGTGCCTTATTTCTGTTTATCCTCGATAAATCACTATCTCGGGCTGGGGCATTTCATTACACTCGTCGCGATTTTGTCATTAAAAAGAGATTGCATGTTAAACCGTTCTTCTTCTGGAGCGCGTCTGGGTCGTCAGGCGTTGCTTTTTCCTCTGTGTCTGGTGCTCTACGAATTCTCTACCTATATCGGCAACGATATGATCCAGCCCGGTATGCTGGCCGTTGTGGAACAGTACAACGCGGGAATTGAATGGGTACCGACCTCCATGACCGCCTATCTGGCCGGCGGCATGTTTTTACAGTGGCTGTTAGGCCCGCTGTCGGATCGTATTGGTCGCCGTCCGGTGATGCTTACCGGTGTGGTGTGGTTTATCGTGACCTGTCTTGCCACGCTGCTGGCACAAAACATTGAACAATTTACCCTGCTGCGTTTCCTGCAGGGGGTGAGCCTGTGCTTTATCGGTGCCGTGGGGTATGCCGCCATTCAGGAGTCGTTTGAAGAGGCGGTGTGTATCAAGATCACCGCACTGATGGCGAATGTGGCGCTGATCGCCCCGTTGCTCGGCCCGCTGGTGGGGGCTGCATGGGTGCACGTTGCGCCATGGGAAGGAATGTTTGTGCTCTTTGCGGTTCTCGCCGCCATTTCATTCTTTGGCCTGCACCGTGCGATGCCGGAAACCGCTACCCGCATCGGCGAGAAACTTTCGCTCAAAGAGCTGGGCCGGGATTACAAAGAAGTCCTGAAGAATGGACGATTTGTCGCGGGTGCGCTGGCGACGGGGTTCGTTAGCCTGCCGCTGCTGGCGTGGATTGCGCAGTCTCCGGTCATTATCATCAGCGGTGAAAAGCTCAGCAGCTACGAGTACGGCCTGCTGCAGGTGCCGATTTTCGGCGCGTTGATAATCGGTAACCTGGTGCTGGCACGTCTGACGTCACGCCGCACCGTGCGTTCGCTGATTATTATGGGCGGCTGGCCGATTGCTGCGGGGCTGATTATCGCGGCGGTCGCCACCGTGGTGTCATCACATGCGTATCTGTGGATGACCGCAGGGTTAAGCATTTATGCGTTCGGGATTGGTGTGGCTAATGCCGGGCTGGTACGCCTGACGCTGTTTGCCAGCGAGATGAGTAAAGGTACGGTGTCCGCGGCGATGGGGATGTTGCAGATGCTGATTTTTACCGTCGGTATCGAGGTGAGCAAGCATGCTTACGCGATGGGCGGCAACGGACTGTTCAGCCTGTTTAACCTCGCCAACGGCGTGCTATGGGTTGGACTGATGGTGGTGTTCCTGAAAGACAAACGCGTCGGAAACGCCCTGCAGCCTTAAGTCTAATTCCCTCTCCCGTTGGGAGAGGGGTAGGGGGAGGGCACCAGACAGCACGGTATCAATTAAACGGTGCCTCCCCGTTCAACACCTTCTCAATCACGTTTAAAACCCCTTCCTCGTTATTATGCGGCGCTTCAAAACGCGCCGCCGCTTTAATATGTGGTCCGGCATTCGCCATCGCAAAGCTGAACCCGGACTGGCGCAACATCTCCACGTCGTTGCCGCTGTCGCCGAAGGCCACCACTTCGCTATCGTCTATGCCCCAGCGTTTTTGCAGTATCCGCAGGCCATTGGCTTTATGCACGCCTGGGATGATCAGGTCTATGCTGCCGTGCCCGGTCGTGACGGGCACCATGATGTCACTCAGTTTTTCATGCAGCAGCGCCTGAATACGCGGAATTTCATCATCAGACACGTTGAGCCCGAACTTGAAGAAAACATCGTTCAGGTTGTCGAAATCACTCACCATTTCGAGACGGTGATAGTACTTCGCTGCGATCTCCTTAAAGCCCTCGTCATAGCATTTCAGCGTATACGCGCTACTTTTCCCGCAGGCAATAATCTCAATGCCCGGAACGTCGTTTAAGACGCTCGCGACGGTCTCAAAATGGGTTTTCGACAGTTCACCGTTAAAGATATCTTCCCCTTCGCTCACGACCCAGCCGCCATTTTCGGCGACAAATGCAATTTCATGCGCGATCTCCGGGAAAAAGGAGATCAGCTGGTAGTACTGGTTGCCGCTGGCGACGGCGAAGCGAATGCCTTGCGCCTTCATGCGCGCATACTGGGCCAGAAAACGCGGGCGATTATAGGTCTTGGCATCGCTCAGAAAAGTACCATCCATGTCGACGGCGATCAGTTTAACGCTCATATCCCTTCTCCAGTGTCGTTTGATTCGTTTCCGGTTTTGCCACCGCGCGCGCCACCAGCGCTGCGATGATGACCAGCCCTAACACTACCAGCATGGCGCTGCGCAGCCCGTAGTGCTCGCCGAGGAAACCGAGCAGCGGCGGCCCGACCAGGAAGGCGAGGTAACCCGTGGTCGCCACGACGCTGACGCGCGTTGGGGCATCCGGACCGGTATCGCTGGCGGCCGAAATGGTTAGCGGGAAGCCGAGCGACGCGCCCAGTCCCCAGAGGATGACCGATACGCCGGCAATCCAGTCCACATCCACAAAGATGATCATCGCAATTCCCAGCCCTCCGAGCAGAGCACTGGCGCGAACCACCGCCACGCGGCTGTAGCGATCGATAAACCAGCCGCCGGTAAAGCGCCCTACGGTCATCCCCAGCGTAAACCCGGCGTAGATCAGCGAGCCGGAGGTCGGGCTAAAGCCGTGGCCGTCCACCATCAGCAGCGGCAGCCAGTCGTTGGCGGAACCTTCCGCGAAAGCCATCGCCAGCACCACCACGCCGATCAGCATCAGCTGAATATCGCGGTAGAAAGGCAGCCCTTTTTCCGCAGAATGTTGTTCATCCGAGGAGTTCTTACCAGTGCCGTCAGGGATTGCCCGGATGCCGGTCAAAATCGGAATGATACAAACCAGCGCTGCCAGCAGGATATGTAGATTTGCGCTCACACCAGAGGCTGTCAGCGCCATCCCTACGCCCGCACCGGCCAGCGTGCCGAGGCTGTAAAAACCGTGCATCATCGGCAGCACGGTTTTGTTCATCTCGCGCTCGACCGTTGCCCCTTCAACGTTAATGGCGACCTCCGCCGAACCGAAGCTGCCGCCAAATATTGTCAGCCCCAGGGCAAACAGAACCGGTGAGGCAAACCATAGCGCAACGCTCAGCACAATCATCCCGAACACAGCGCAGCACATGGTGGTGCGGATCACCGCCCGTGTGCCAAAGCGTTTCACCAGCCACGCTGAGCAAAGAATGCCGCTCATAGAGCCTATCGACAGACCAAACAGCACAATACCCATCTCGGCCGTAGAAACGGACAAAATATCGCGAATGGCGGGGGTACGCGTGGCCCAGGAGGCCATCAGCAGACCGGGAATGAAGAAGAACATAAACAGCGCCCACAGGCGTAGCTGCAGGGCTTTACGGGGAGAGGTCAGCGACATTGGGGTAGCACCAGAAGTACAACAATAGCGACAACACTAGCAAGTTTGTGTACATTTGTACACAAACTGCGTGAGGAATTTATGAGCAGACCACCGAACGATCCGCATCGACGGGAGAAGATCCTGAAGGCAACGCTCGATACTATTGCCGAGCACGGGATTCACGCCGTCACGCACCGTAAAATCGCCACTTGTGCGGGCGTGCCGCTGGGGTCGATGACCTACTATTTCGACGGTATGGAGTCGCTGCTGGAGGAGGCTTTCACGTGGTTTACCCGGCAGATGTCGCAACAGTACCGGGATTTCTTCGCGGGTGTCACAGGGCCTGAGATGGCGTGCGAATCCATCACCACGCTGATCCACAGCTCGCAGGTGACGACGCCACACAACATGGCGCTGATGTATCAGCTCTACGCCTTTATGCACCGCAGCGCGGCGCTCAAAACGGTGATGCAGGACTGGATGAAGATGAGCCAGACCACGCTGGAGCAGTGGTTCGACCCGGTTACCACCCGTGCGCTGGATGCGTTTATTGAAGGGATGACGCTGCACTATGTCACCGACCGGGCGCCATTAACCCGGGAGGAGATCCGGATTATGGTGGGCAGAATTGCGGGCGAGGGTAGCTGCTAGGTTGCGCCCGCGGTCATATTGACGGTGGTTCCCGTAATGGCGCTTGCCGCATCTGAGGCCAGAAACGTAATCGTGTCTGCTACCTGTGCCAGCGTTGGCAGGTGATGTGTCAGGGTACTTTGCGCGGCACCACCGAGAAACTGCTCGACCGTAATTCCCATCTCCTGCGCCTTAGCGGCGAAAATGGCACCGACATACGAACCTGCCTGCACCGCGTCGGCAATCGCGTGCGAACGCACGCACACGACGCGAATATTTTTAACGCCCAGTTCTGCGGCAAGCGCCCGGGTAAACGCTTCTGTTCCCGCGCAGCCAACGATATGCCCCAGGTGCCCGGAGATCGCCATATTCGCGGCGGGCGCGACGACGGTAATCAGGGTTCCGCCATGTTCGCCGCCCATGCGGGGTGAAACAGCTTTGGCGATGTTAAAGTACGCGGTCAGGAAGGGGTCAAAACCCTGCCTGAATTCGCTAAGGGCTAACGCGTCAAGGCGTTTTCCCTGATCGTGCATAAAGCCCGTGGCGTTGACCACAATATCAATGTGGGCAAGCTCAGGAAGCTGCGTGGACTCATCCAGCGCATCGAAAATAAATGTGCTGGCAGACCCGCCTGCGGCACGAATGCTGTTGGCAACATTTTCCAGCCTGATACGAGTGCGTGCAGCGAGGTGCACTTCAACTCCCTCACGTGCCAGAGCATGTGCCACAGCGCTGCCGATGGCGCCGCTGCCACCAAAGATGACGGCGGTTTTGTTTTTAAAGCCCATACGCGCATACCCTCACCAGACCTAACCCTCAAAAGTATGTGCCGGGTTTCGGCTGATGCAACTCAGCCGGTAGGTGGGGTATGCCGCGTGCAAGCCTTACTGCGCAATTATCAATGGGTTACTTTTGTGAGATTTTTTTCCCGCTGGCATCAACGACGGCTTCGCCATCCTCTTTCGTAAATGCCCCTTTTTGTGCGTCCGGCAGGATGTCGAGGACGACTTCTGAAGGGCGGCACAGGCGAGTACCCAGGGGCGTCACGACGATCGGGCGGTTAATTAGGATCGGGTGTTGCAGCATGAAGTCGATCAGCTGCTCGTCGGCGAATTTATCTTCGGCCAGGCCGAGCTGTTCATAGGGTTCCACGTTTTTACGCAGCAGATCCCGAACAGAAATTCCCATATCGGCAATCAGGGTAGTCAGCGTATCGCGAGACGGCGGGGTTTCCAGATAGAGGATAATCTCTGGCTCCGTGCCGCTATTGCGGATCATCTCCAGCGTGTTGCGCGAGGTACCACAGGCTGGGTTGTGGTAAATGGTGATGTGGGTCATATCAGTGGCTCATTACAGTGTGAAGGAGAGACGTAGCGCCAGCGCGGCGAGCGTCACAAACAGGACCGGTAACGTCATTATGATACCCGTCCGGAAATAGTAGCCCCAGGTAATCGTCATGTTTTTCTGCGCCAGTACATGAAGCCAGAGCAGGGTCGCCAGGCTGCCGATAGGTGTGATTTTCGGCCCCAGATCGCAACCAATCACGTTTGCGTAAATCATCGCGTCCTTAATCAATCCTGTTGCCGTACTGCCATCAATGGAGAGCGCGCCAATCAGTACCGTGGGCATATTGTTCATTATGGATGACAGGAACGCAGTGATGAACCCGGTTCCCAGCGTGGTGGCCCACAGCCCGTGACCGGCCAGGCTATTCAGTACGCCTGTGAGATAGTCCGTCAGCCCGGCATTGCGCAGGCCGTACACCACCAGATACATCCCGAGGGAGAAGATAACGATCTGCCACGGTGCGCCACGCAGCACTTTTCCGGTATTAATCGCATGTCCGCGTTTGGCGACGGCAAATAAAATTAGCGCGCCAGCTGCGGCGATGGCACTGACCGGAATGCCGAGAGGTTCGAGCACAAAGAAGCCGACCAGAAGAAGGAGCAGGACGATCCAGCCCGTTCTGAACGTCGGGAGATCGGTAATAGCGCGTGCTGGCTCCCGAAGCTTCGACAGGTCATATTTCGGCGGAATTTCCTTGCGAAAGAACAGATGCAGCATCACCAGCGTGGCGGCAATCGCGGCGATATCAACTGGGATCATCACCGAGGCATATTCGCTGAACCCCAGCGTGAAGAAATCGGCTGACACAATGTTGACCAGGTTAGAGACAATCAGCGGCAGGCTGGCGGTATCGGCGATAAACCCTGCCGCCATCACAAACGCCAGCGTCGCCTGCTTGCTGAACCCCAGCGCCAGCAGCATCGCAATCACGATAGGTGTCAGGATCAGCGCCGCACCGTCATTGGCAAAGAGCGCCGCCACCGCCGCGCCCAGCAGCACGATATACGTAAACAGCAATCTACCCCGGCCATTCCCCCAGCGGGCGACGTGCAGCGCAGCCCATTCGAAAAAGCCAGACTCATCCAGCAGCAGGCTGATGATAATGACGGCGATAAATGTGGCCGTCGCATTCCAGACAATATTCCAGACCACCGGAATATCATTAATGTGGATCACACCGCTGACCAGCGCCAGCACGGCACCAATGGTCGCGCTCCAGCCGATACTCAGTCCCCTTGGCTGCCAGATAACCAGTACCAGCGTAAACAGAAAAATTGCCCCTGCCAGAAACATTGCGTACTCCATCATATCTGTTTTTGTGAATGTGTATTGATTAGCACGAACCCGGAAGTCTGTTTTTCAGCTTCTCACGCGTCTCTTCCCGAAGGCAGTTCCAGCTGTTGTCGATAATGGTTGCCGCCCATGCAGGCATGTGGGGAGATAAACGGTAATGGATCCATTTCCCTTCCCGGCGATCGATAACCAGCCCGGACTCGCGGAGCAACGCCATATGGCGGGAGACTTTCGGCTGCGACTCGGTGGTCGCGGAGCAGAGATCGCAAACGCACAGCTCGCCCGCTTCGCGGAGCAGCATGATGATGGAGAGCCGCGTTTCGTCGGAGAGGGTTTTGAACAGCTGGAGAGGGTGGAGCATGGGAGTTCCTGTAGGTTTAATAGTTTATATGCGTTTAATCATATATGTTTTGGTTGCTGCAGAGAAGCAGAAGTGGATCTGATGTTGTGAGATGGCAGTCTGGGGTTGGGTTGCGGATCTTTTACATGAATCAACGTCTGAAGGAGTATGAATAATGGCGTCAATTATACTAGAGCACCATGGGTTTTATTTTCATTATTAATCAGTGTCTTAGATAGGTGAGGTCTTTTTTAACGTTAAAGTATATTTTTGATGGTATGTATAACTGTGGTGTTGAGAGGGAGATGTTAACGATCTATCCATGATGTCACTTGCCCAGCGGACGGATAGAACTTTTATATACAGATTGTCGCTAGCTCTGACTATAGTGTTGAGGACAAGAACGTTGCGATTATGTCTGTAAGACAGCAAGGAAGTACATATTAGTGCTTCCTCACTTGAGAGTGATAATTTAGTGTAATAGGCCTTACAACATGATTTTATGCATTTTGTTGAGTTTGAAACGCTAAAACGCTACTATCAATGAACAGAATTTATGGTTTTGGGGAATTAGAGGCGGCCCCCCGAAAGTTGATACCGCCTAGTTGGTAACTTCGTCGAACGACTGGGACTCCAACCGTGCCGGCTGTGAGGTCGGCTCTATTTTTTAGGCTTGGGCAATTTATACTTCAAATTTACTTCTCGTGTAAGGATATCCCTTGGTCCCTTCGACCTGTCGAAAAAAAGCCAAATATTAAATTTGCGCTCTTTTGGCCAGGTGTCATACATAAGCGAATCCCATCCCAAATAAGACGCAACTTTGTTTGCAACTGCTAACTTTGCTTCCGAAGTTGCTTTGCCTTGATAGGCGCACATCACTGCGCCTAGAAGAAAATCTGCAATTTGAATATGTTCAGAATATTTTGAATCCTTAGTGACGACGCTCTTGATAATGTCTTTGCGGCCAAACCTTTTTGCTAACGTGTGGTTAGTGATGACTTCAAACGCCTCGTCAGCTTTTTTATACCGAGATGGAAGTGGGTCCACTTCCACACGGAACTCGCATTCCCTTTCTGGATGAGCCTTGATGACGTTGCCTATTTTAGTTTCAATCAGCTTGCCAAAATGCTTACGCATAGCCAGATCGTAGTCGCCGCCATGGAAGGATTTTTCTACTTTTGATTTTTCAACAATGATGCAGTGGAACGCCAGCCATTGGTGCTTGAAGAATGTTTCAAGGAGGTCATGATAAAAAGCAGCATTTCGCTTTGAGTGAGCTTTTTGCCACTTTATTTCATCGCTACAGTTATGCTTTTCCCTAAGCTCACGAATGATGCGCACGAAGTCCCCACGTCTTTGATACTTCATCCACAAGCTGCCAAATCCATAAAATCGCTGACCATCGATGCCTGACTCATCGCAGGCGACATGCCATATCAGCTTTCCAGGATCATTTGCGTCCATGTTTTTCCTTCACGAGTAAAATGTCAGCTTAGGAATAGATTTAACCACATCAGAAAGTGGTTGATAAGGATCAGTTTTAAACTGTAGTGAGAAGGCAGTTCAACGCAAAATTGAGTAACTTTGGTTTCGCGGAAAGCATGGCGGACTTTGCAGCCATCATGCACCTGCATGAAAACCATTATATAAAGCGGGCTGGCGTGGCGGGGATACGAGCGAGCTCTAGGGGGTTAAATTATTGATATTTATGCTGGAAATTATCAAGTCTAGATGATAGTTTATTGATCGCGCATGTAGGCAGATTTGTTGGTTGTGAATCACAACCAGTGATCTAAATGGCAGGAGGTATCGCCTCCCTGAAATCCTTGTTTCGACGCCATAAGGCCACGATGCTGTGCGAAGGAGTGCCTACATGCGCTATCTTTAATTTTTTCTCTTGGATGAAGAAGAAATGACAAGAACATCAAAACTTGATGCTTTGAGATCTGCAGAATCTCGTGAAGACCTTGCAAAATTGTTAGGTGTTAAGGTGGTGTTTTTAACTAATGTTCTTTATCGAATTGGAACAGAAAATCAATATACACCTTTTACCGTTCCCAAAAAAGGAAATGGTGTACGACTAATCTCCGCTCCAACAGAACGTTTAAAAGATCTCCAGAGGAGGATTTCTAATTTATTATCTGATTGTCGTAATGAGTTATTTATTTCTAAAAAAATTATAAATAATTATTCATTTGGCTTTGAAAAAGATAAATCAATAATATTAAATGCATATAAACATAGAAATAAAAGGATAATACTTAATATAGATCTTAGTAATTTCTTCGGAAGCTTTAATTTTGGCAGGGTTCGAGGATATTTAATGTCTAATAAGGATTTTTTATTAAATCCAACTGTTGCAACAACAATCGCAAAAGCTGCGTGTTATAGAGGAGTTTTACCTCAAGGTAGTCCATGTTCTCCAGTGATATCTAATCTAATTTGTAGCATTATGGATATGCGCTTAGCTAAGATAGCTAAACAATATGGGTGTTCTTATAGTAGATATGCTGATGATATAACTTTTTCAACAAATAAATCTAGTTTTCCAACAGAGTTAGCCCTCTTACAACCAGAAGGGGTTATATTAGGTAAGTATTTAGTAAGTGAAATTAAAAGAGCTGGTTTTGAAATCAACGATGCTAAGACTAGACTTGCTTACAAACCTTCTCGTTTGGAGGTTACAGGGCTTACTGTAAATAAAATAGTAAATGTAGAACGCCGTTATTCAGATAAGACTAGGGCTTTAGCCCACACCCTATACACTACTGGGGAATATAAGTTACCAGATGAAAATGGGGATGAAGTAGCAGGAAGCTTAGATAAGCTGGAAGGAATGTTTGGTTTTATCGACCAGTTAGACAAGTTTAATAATATACAGAAGAAGAAAAGTAAGCAGCCAGAAAAGTATGCACTTGCACCGGCTACCTTGCATAGCTTTAAATCAAAACTTAATGCCAGGGAAAAAGCTTACGGAAAATTTATTTATTATAAATTTTTTCATGGGAATACATGCCCAACGATTGTGACAGAGGGGAAAACTGATAGGATATATTTAAAGGCTGCATTGCGTGCGTTGTCAAATAACTACCCAGAGTTATATAGAGACCGAAAAGATAAGAAAGGAAAGGAGATAGATCTAAATATTTTAAAAGCAACCGATAAATTAAATTATTTCCTTAATATTTCAGGTGGTACTGCGGATTTAAAAAAATTTGTTGAACGTTATAGAGAACATTACTCATCATATTATGGCAGTATTGCTAAGCAACCAGTAATAATGGTCCTTGATAATGATACCGGTCCGAACGAACTTCTCAACTTTCTTAAAAATAAAGTTAAACAATGTCCGGATGAAGTAGGGATTATTAGACGTATGAGGTATTTGCATATTTTTCATAATTTATATATGGTCCTAACGCCGCTGACTGAAGGTGGTAATGAGACCTCAATGGAAGATTTTTTTCCTGTTGAAGTGCTCTCAATTGAGTTAGATGGGAAAAGATTCAATAAAAACAATGATGGTGATTCGAAAACTGAATATGGGAAACATGTTTTTTCCGTGAAAATAGTTAAGGATAAGAAAAGGGTAATAGACTTTAATAGATTTTCATACATATTTGATATAGTAAGGGAGATTAAAATTCATTACCAGCAAACATTAATTAAAAATAAACCCTAACAATATTAACCGTTAGGTGTACATAAATTAAAACTCATATAAGGTGAATTTTATTATATTCTTCGGAGCCAATTATTCACCGCCTGTAGCCGCTTTAACAATGCCATTGGCTCGTTTAGAACAAAAGCAAGGCTGACTTTTACCACATAGCCAAACCCACCAATATTGTTGGGGATGATCTCCATCATCTTCCGCCTAACGTGGTGCGCTGCTGTCATGTCGTCCCGGCTCACATTCTTGATGCTCAGGAATTCATTTTTTGTCGCAGCTTCTGAAAACGGGGTGATCCGTACGCCGTCCTTTTACCCGTCGGGCGACTATATAAACAGGCTGCGTAATTTGCTCGGTCCTTTGGCGCTTTTCATTGCTTGGTGGATATTGTTCAAGTCCGCCTGGTTCTTTACAATGATGGACCCAGCATGGCTGCCGCTGATGTAATACTTGCAACGGAGCAGCGTGGCGTACAAGTTAAGCAGGGCGGAGGGAATGGCGGACAGTATTCCGGTAGGCCGTAAATCTCATGGTTCAGAGCCGGCTCCATCAGGTCAAAGATGCTGCCTTTGGTAAACTCGTAGGGCTGCGTGGTTATACCGTACTGCACAAATCAACAGGAATCCAAAACGATCCCGTGGTAGGTGTTTTTCGCCAGTTATGGCTCAAGCGAGAGGACATCGCCTACTGCAGGCATGCTTTCGTAGCGCATGAGACTTTTGTTCGGTCAGTAAGCCGTTCGCAAAAAATCAGCGAAGCACCGCCTCATCTCAGAGGTATGCAAGAGCAATTTGCTTACTGACTCTGAGCGGACGGCGCGATTTTACTGCGTCGCTAATCGTCTTTTCAAACCCCGTTCATCTGCAATATCCATCAATCGCGCTTCAGCTGCCGCCTGAGTGCGCATTCCTGAAAGCGTGGGTTTAAAACTGTGAGCATTTCCCTGAATATTCAAAGGAAGGGGAATGGATGCGATCAATTTGACTTCAACTTCCCACGGTGCTTCAACAGGAAACCAGTGAACCCTGGCATTTTGTTCCATCCAAATGTCAAGCCACTGCTCACCTGCGTGAGTGAATGTCATTCTGGAGCCGGAACCAACCCGGCGAAGGGGGAAACAACTTATTCCGCTCAGCAGCACGCCAAGTGTGCGTCTGAGCGTTGAGCCAGCTGCATTGCCGCTGTAATGCGTTTTTATTCGTTTCCTTAGATTTGAACGGCTGTTAGGTTTCCCTCTCTGGTCGGGCGAAATACCAACGTATAGCAGCGTGTAGCCGTCTGAGATGATGCAGCCCTCGGTAGGCACACCTGGAGGGATTTCTTTAAACCACCAAAAATAAATACCGTTCACCGCTGGAACCGGAGAAGGCACACTCATGACTTCCGTTCTGCTGTATGTTTTCTCAGGGTAAAAATCGAACATTCGGCTTTCCTTGCTGACTATTTTTTTGATTTTATTCATTTGTTGCCATGAATCGATGGTTTTAGTAGTGAGGAGGGCGAAAAATCATGGGGAATTGAAGTCCGGTTTTTGCGACGTGCTTTAGCGCTGTCGCCACTTTGTCGCCATGCATGGGAAAGTGGTGATGTAAGTAATTAATTTTATGGTTGGTAATATTCAGGCAACAAAAAACCCATCAACCTTGAACCAAAACGGCGGGGTTGATGGGCTCCACAAATTGGGGACATCAAAGAAAAGCAGTGGCACTAGTTATGACTACCCCCTGATCAAAAAGTTCTGCGCATAACGAAAATTTTTTCTTTATGCGCAAACTTGAGAGTTATCCGAGTCCAGGCCAGATGATAATGATCAGCGTACCTGCCAGCGTCAGCAGTACGTTAGCGATAGCGTAAGTGCCTGCATAGCCCAGCGCCGGGATGTTGCTGCGCGCGGTGTCACTGATAATTTCCATGGCTGGCGCACAGGTACGAGCACCCATCATGGCCCCGAAGAGCAGGGCACGGTTCATGCGCAGCACGTAGGCACCGAACAGGAAACAGATGACAACCGGCACCAGGCTGACGATGAGTCCGGAAACCAACATCTGCCAGCCAACGGCACCCAGGCTGTGGCCAATGCCGCTACCCGCGCTTAAGCCGACACCTGCCATAAAGACCATCAGGCCGAACTCTTTAACCATATTCAGCGCGCCCTGCGGAATGTAGCCGAAGGTCGGATGGTTCGCTCGCAGGAAGCCCAGCATGATCCCGGCGAACAGCAAACCGGCGGCGTTACCGATGCCGAAGCTAAAGTTGCTGAACTGGAAGGTGATCATCCCGATCATCAGGCCAACAATAAAGAAGGCGCAAAAGGCCAACAGGTCGGTGACCTGGCTGTGAATGGAGATAAAGCCGATGCGGTCAGCAACGGTTTTCACGCGGCGTGCGTCGCCGCTGACCTGCAGAACGTCTCCTTTATTGAGTACGACGTTGTCGTCGATAGGCATCTCAATCTGGCTGCGGATCACGCGGTTGAGGAAGCAACCGTGGTCGGTCAGCTTCAGCTGCGCCAGACGACGGCCGACGGCGTTATGGTTTTTCACCACGATCTCTTCGGTGACGATACGCATGTCGAGTAGATCGCGGTCGAACACCTCTTTGCCATTACGGAAGCTTGGGTCAAGACGGGCGTGAGCATCCGGGTAACCCACCAGTGCGATATCATCGCCCATCTGCAGCACCGCATCGCCGTCCGGGTTCGCCAGAATGCCGTTACGTCGAATGCGTTCGATATAGCAACCGGTCTGGCGGTAAATGCCCAGCTCGCGAAGATTTTTCCCGTCTGCCCATGCCACAAGCTCTGGCCCGACGCGATACGCGCGGATCACCGGGAGATAGACTTTACGTTTGGAATCGGTATCCAGACCGCGCTCGCGGGCGATTTGCTGGGCGCTGGTCTGTAGATCCTGGTGTTGCAGTTTCGGCAGGTAGCGTGCGCCCACAATCAGGCTCACAAGACCGATCAGATAAGTCAGGGCATAGCCCAGGCTCAGGTGGTCGAGGGCGGTAGAGAGTTGTGCTCCAGCCATGCCGGAATGGCGCAGGGTATCACCTGCACCGACAAGCACTGGCGTAGAGGTCATCGAACCTGCCAGCATACCGGCCGTTAACCCGATATCCCAGCCAAACAGTTTACCCAGCCCTAACGCGATCAGCAGTGCACTACCGACCATGACCAGCGCCAGCATCAGATAATTTTTGCCGTCGCGGAAGAAAATTGAAAAAAAGTTGGGACCTGCTTCCACACCAACACAAAAAATAAACAGCATAAAACCTAAGTTGAGCGCGTCCGTGTTAATGCTGAAATGCTGCTGACCTAATATTAATGATACGACTAAAACGCCAATGGAATTACCAAGTTGAACCGACCCCAGGCGCAATTTACCCAGGCAAAGGCCCAGCGCGAGTACAACAAATAATAACAGGATGTAATTCCCATTTAACAAGTCTGCGACGTTTATATTCACGGAGGCTAACTTCTTGTTTACCAGTAAGTTGTTGAATGAAAGGGCTTTTTGGGCTACTGTTTTCTGGGTCAGGGAAAGGCATTAACGCTCCCTGTTTCCTGCTTTATTCCCTAAAACATTAGCTGGCGTGTAGTTTAATCGTATTAGCTACTGACAGCTACTGATTATCGCATCACCCTGTGCGTACTTTGGCAAGGATTGCCGCATTGCTTTATCTGACTGGGCGTCTACCCGACGAATGTGTATTTGATAGAGAGAAGTCAGGAGGATTGTTTGAACATTAAACGAAACTGGGCGGGGGTGATCAGCTGCTTTTTGCTGTTCACGGTCGTGTGCATGTCGCTTGCTTTTAATGTGAAAGGGGCATTCAGGGCGTCGGGTCATCCGGAGCTGGGTTTACTCTTTTTCACTCTGCCGGGCGCGGCCGCCAGCTTTCTCTCCCGTAAAGGGGAGGTGGTGAAACCGCTATTGGGTGCAATGCTTGCAGCACCGCTGTGTCTGCTGCTGATGCGCTTGCTGTTTGTTCCCGTGAGAAGTTTCTGGCAGGAGCTGGCGTGGTTGCTGAGCGGTGTGTTCTGGTGCGTTCTTGGCGCATTGTGCTACTTGTTTGTGCGCAGTCTGATACTGCGACGGCACACCAAATAAAAACGCCCTCAAGGTGAGGGCGTTCAGGTATTACTGCTCAGCAAACAGGCCAAGATGCTCTTTGGCGTAAGCTTCAAAATCTGTGCAACCGCCGATGTGTTTCTGATCGAGGAAGATCTGCGGGACGGTTTCAACCGGCTTACCGACGGTTTTTTCCAGATCGGCTTTCGTGATGCCTTCCGCGTGGATATCAACGTAGCGGAAGTTGAAATCATCGCGCTCTGCGGTCAGTTTCTCAGCCAGCTCTTTCGCGCGCACACAGTAAGGGCACCCTGGACGACCAAAAATTACTGCAAACATTTCTCTCTCCTCAAAAAACAAGCCTGACGGCGAATAACACATATAGTGCCCGATAACCTGCCGCCATTAAAGAAGGTTTCGCCTGTCGCTTTGATACAGTCAGGCTATGTTTCGCCAATTACACTGCACTAATCATTGCCTATACTGGTTGCCATGTGAATTAAGCAAGACAAAGAGAGACAACATGACACCAACCATAGACCTGCTCACATCCCACCGTTCCATTCGCCATTTTACCGATGAGCCGATTACCGAGGCGCAGCGCGAAGCCATTATTAACAGCGCAAGGGCGACCTCCAGCTCTAGCTTCCTGCAGTGCAGCTCTATTATCCGCATTACCGATCCGGCCATGCGGGAACAACTGGTCACGCTTACGGGCGGACAGAAGCATGTGGCCCAGGCGGCGGAGTTCTGGGTGTTCTGTGCTGATTTTAACCGTCACCTGCAGATCTGCCCTGAGGCCGAGCTGGGGCTGGCAGAACAGCTGCTGCTGGGTGTGGTGGATACCGCGCTGATGGCGCAAAACGCCTTTACGGCTGCGGAATCGCTGGGATTAGGCGGCGTGTATATTGGCGGCTTGCGTAACAATATCGAAAGCGTCACCGAACTGCTGAAGCTGCCAAAACATGTTCTGCCGCTGTTTGGCCTGTGCCTCGGCTGCCCAGCGGATAACCCGGATCTGAAGCCGCGTATTCCTGCCGCCATGCTGGTGCATGAAAATCACTATCAACTTGTCGATCAGGATGTCCTGGCGCAATACGATGAAGAACTGGCGAACTACTATATGACGCGCGGCAGCAATAACCGCCGCGATACCTGGAGTGACCATATTCGTCGCACCATTATTAAAGAGAATCGCCCGTTTATTCTCGATTATCTGCACAAACAGGGCTGGGCGACGCGATAGTCCATTCCTCCTGCGCCTGCCTGCGTATATGATATGCAGGCTTTTTCCATGTCTTTAGAGAGGTGCAGGGTGAAAATTGCCATTTTGTCCCGGGATGGAACGCTCTATTCATGTAAACGTCTGCGAGAAGCGGCGGCAAAACGCGGGCATCAGGTCGAGATCCTCGACCCAATGTCCTGCTATATGAACATTGATCCGGCTGCCTCGTCGATTCACTACAAAGGCCGCAAGCTGCCGCACTTTGATGCGGTGATCCCCCGCATCGGCTCCCAGATAACCTATTACGGCACCGCCGCGCTGCGCCAGTTTGAAATGCTGGGCAGCTATCCGCTCAATGAATCCGTCGCCATTTCCCGCGCCCGCGATAAGCTGCGCTCGTTACAGCTGCTCGCCCGGCAGGGGATCGATCTCCCTGTCACGGGGATTGCCCATTCACCGGACGACACCAGCGATCTGATCGATATGGTGGGTGGCGCACCTTTGGTGATCAAGCTGGTGGAAGGTACGCAGGGCATTGGCGTGGTGCTGGCGGAAACACGCCAGGCGGCAGAAAGCGTCATTGATGCTTTCCGGGGGCTGAATGCCCACATTCTGGTGCAGGAATACATCAAAGAGGCCAAAGGTCGCGACATTCGTTGCTTCGTAGTGGGGAACGAGGTGGTGGCGGCGATAGAGCGCCAGGCAAAAGAGGGCGACTTCCGCTCAAACCTGCACCGTGGCGGCGTTGCGCGGGTGGCCGATATCAGCGAGCGCGAGCGGGAAATTGCGGTGAAAGCGGCACAAACCCTGGGGCTGGACGTGGCGGGGGTAGACCTTCTGCGAGCAACGCGTGGGCCGCTGGTCATGGAAGTGAATGCCTCGCCGGGGCTGGAAGGCGTGGAAAAAACCACAGGGGTCGATATTGCGGGCAAAATGATCGCATGGATCGAGCGTCATGCGACGCCCGGCTACTGTCTGAAAACGGGCGGTTAAATGGAATTGAACCCACTTTTTGCGTAATCTATGCGAAGTTTTTATTAAAGAGGCTGCACAGCGATGGATTTACAGGTCGTTCCAACACTGGATACGTTACGTCAATGGCTTGATGATGCCGGGATTACGTTCTTCGAATGCGATTCCTGTCAGGCGCTGCATCTGCCTCATATGCAGAATTTCGATGGCATTTTCGATGCCAAAATCGATCTCATTAACGACGTGATTCTTTTCTCGGCGCTGGCTGAAGTGAAGCCGTCTGCGCTGCTGGCGCTGGCCTCCGACTTGTCGGCCATCAATGCCAGTTCTTTGACTGTGAAAGCATTTCTCGATATACAGGATGATAATCTGCCAAAACTGGTCGTTTGCCAGTCTTTATTCTCCGGTGCAGGGCTCTCGTTCAAACAGTTCTCCTGGTTTATGCGCTTGAGTGAAGAGCAAATTTCCATGGTAATGATGGAAGCCAATGCACATCATCTGCTGTATAGCGCGGAAGATGATGCAGAGAATAATGATGCATCTCCCAATTTTCTTCACTAAGCCTGTCTGACTTTTGCGCAGTCGCTGCCATAGCGGCTGCAGAAGGCCATTTTTTATGCTGCTTTTAACCTTTCCTTAAAGAATTATTCACCTCCCGGAAGGCCGTTTCGGCTTATCACATAGACATAACCTGCATAAAAAATTGATAAAAGGCGTTTTTTCGTCTGGGCTATAGCCGGAGACACGGGCTACAGTTATTCTTGCGATGCTTAAAAAAGCGAGCGGATGCTGCCGGGTAAAGAGGTTTCTTTTTATTTTAGGCAGAGCGACAAACTATGCATGATTTTTGCATATATCCAGATTGCACAGTTTTAGTTCGTTTGTTAACGAGCTTTCAGAAGGAATAACACTATGATCGCCTTGAATAAAAAATGGTTATCGGGTCTGGTTGCGGGTGCTCTGATGGCCGTCTCTGCCGGCACGCTCGCTGCGGAACAAAAAACGCTGCATGTTTACAACTGGTCTGATTATATTGCGCCGGACACGGTCGCCAATTTTGAAAAAGAGACCGGCATTAAAGTGGTCTACGACGTTTTCGATTCCAACGAAGTGCTGGAAGGAAAACTGATGGCGGGCAGTACCGGTTTTGACCTGGTGGTACCTTCCGCGAGCTTCCTGGAGCGTCAGCTGACCGCAGGTGTTTTCCAGCCGCTGGATAAGAGCAAGTTACCAAACTGGAAAAACCTCGACCCGGAAGTGCTGAAGCTGGTTGCGAAGCACGACCCTGATAATAAATACGCCATGCCTTATCTGTGGGCGACTACCGGTATCGGCTACAACGTCGATAAAGTCAAAGCGGCGCTGGGCCCGGACGTCAAGCTGGACAGCTGGGACGTGGTGCTGAAACCGGAAAACCTTGAGAAGCTGAAAAGCTGCGGCGTTTCCTTCCTCGATGCGCCGGAAGAGATTTTCGCCACCGTGCTGAACTACCTGGGCAAAGATCCAAACAGCAACAAGCCTGACGACTACACCGGCCCGGCGACCGATCTGCTGCTGAAGCTGCGTCCGAATATCCGTTACTTCCACTCTTCACAGTACATTAACGACCTGGCTAACGGCGACATCTGCGTGGCAATTGGCTGGGCGGGCGATGTGTGGCAGGCGGCGAACCGCGCGAAAGAGGCGAAAAACGGCGTGAACGTTTCCTATTTCATTCCGAAAGAGGGGGCGCTGGCGTTCTTTGACGTCTTCGCGATGCCAGCCGATGCGAAAAACAAAGACGAAGCGTATCAGTTCCTTAATTACCTGATGCGTCCTGACGTGATCGCCCATATCAGTGACCATGTCTACTACGCGAACGGTAACAAGGCCTCCGTGCCGCTGGTTAGCGAAGAGATCCGCAAAAACCCGGCTATCTATCCGCCAGCGGATGTGTTCGCCAAGCTGTTCACCCTGAAAGTTCAGGATCCAAAAATTGACCGCGTACGTACCCGTGCGTGGACCAAGGTGAAAAGCGGTAAATAATTACCCGTGAGTTGTAGGCCGGGCAAGCGCAGCGCCCCCGGCAACAGGTGCACCGTTATGGTGCGCCTGCACCATGATTTGATTTCTGCCGGAGAGCACCCCGTGAATGACGCGATCCCCCGCCCGCAGGCGAAAGTCCGTAAAGCGCTGACCCCGCTTCTTGAAATTCGTAACCTCACCAAATCTTTCGATGGCCAGCATGCCGTGGACGACGTCAATCTGACGATCTACAAAGGTGAAATTTTTGCCCTCCTGGGGGCATCTGGCTGCGGTAAGTCGACCTTGCTGCGTATGCTGGCCGGTTTTGAACAGCCCACTGCCGGGCAGATTGTACTGGATGGCGTGGATCTCTCCAGTGTGCCGCCGTACCAGCGTCCGATTAACATGATGTTCCAGTCCTACGCGTTGTTCCCGCACATGACGGTGGAACAGAATATCGCCTTTGGCCTGAAGCAGGACAAACTGCCGAAAGCCGAAATTACCGCGCGTGTGGCCGAGATGCTGAGCCTGGTTCACATGCAGGAGTTCGCGAAGCGTAAACCGCACCAGCTCTCTGGCGGTCAGCGTCAGCGTGTCGCCCTGGCCCGCAGTCTGGCAAAACGTCCGAAATTATTGCTGCTCGATGAGCCGATGGGGGCGCTGGATAAAAAACTGCGCGACCGTATGCAGCTCGAAGTGGTGGATATCCTCGAACGTGTGGGGGTGACCTGCGTGATGGTGACCCACGACCAGGAAGAGGCGATGACCATGGCCGGGCGAATCGCCATCATGAACCGTGGGAAGTTCGTGCAGATTGGCGAACCGGAAGAGATTTATGAGCACCCGACCACCCGCTACAGCGCGGAGTTCATTGGCTCGGTCAACGTCTTCGAAGGGCTGCTGAAAGACCGCCAGGAAGATGGCCTGGTCATTGAGTCACCGGGGCTGCAACACCCGCTTAAGGTCGATCCGGATAACTCGGTGGTGGATAACGTGCCGGTTTACGTCGCGCTGCGCCCGGAGAAAATCATGCTCTGTGAGGATCCGCCTGCGGATGGCTATAACTTTGCCGTGGGTGAAGTGGTGCATATTGCTTACCTTGGCGATCTTTCCATCTACCATGTGCGTCTGAAAAGCGGAC
Source organism: Enterobacter sp. P82 (assembly GCF_037053385.1). Classification (NCBI taxonomy): domain Bacteria; kingdom Pseudomonadati; phylum Pseudomonadota; class Gammaproteobacteria; order Enterobacterales; family Enterobacteriaceae; genus Enterobacter; species Enterobacter sp. P82. Next base: position 2,048,908 of record NZ_JBALHX010000001.1, on the reverse strand, counting down.
AGATGCTCAGCGCTCAGTTGCAGAACGAACATCGCTATCGCAAGGGGCAGCCGACCTGGGGTGACGAAGTGCGCCTGTGCTGGGATGCTGACAGTTGCGTTGTGCTGACGGTATAAGGAGCGGCTCATGAGTACACTAGAACCTCCAGCCCGCGCAGAAAAACCGGGCGGTTTTGCGAACTGGCTGGCGCGCATGCAGATGAACCACGGCCGCAAGCTGGTGATCGCCATGCCATATGTGTGGCTGATCCTGCTGTTCCTGCTGCCGTTCCTGATTGTTTTCAAGATAAGCCTCGCAGAAATGGCGCGGGCGATCCCGCCTTATACCAACCTGCTGGACTGGGCCGACGGGCAGCTCACGCTGACGCTTAATCTCGGCAACTTCCTGCAGCTGACGGACGATCCGCTCTATTTCGAAGCGTATTTACAGTCGTTACAGGTGGCGGCGATTTCGACGATCTGCTGTCTGGTGATGGGCTACCCGCTGGCGTGGGCCGTGGCGCACAGTAAGCCGTCGACGCGTAACATTTTGCTGTTGCTGGTGATCCTGCCGTCGTGGACCTCGTTCCTGATCCGCGTTTACGCCTGGATGGGGATCCTGAAAAACAACGGTGTACTGAATAACTTCCTGATGTGGCTCGGAGTTATCGATCAGCCGCTGACGATCCTGCACACCAACCTCGCGGTCTACATTGGCATTGTTTACGCCTATCTGCCGTTTATGGTGCTGCCGATTTATACGGCGCTGACGCGTATTGATTACTCGCTGGTGGAAGCGTCGCTTGATCTCGGTGCGCGCCCGTTGAAGACCTTCTTCAGTGTGATCGTCCCGCTAACCAAAGGCGGGATTATTGCCGGGTCGATGCTGGTCTTTATTCCGGCGGTGGGGGAGTTTGTGATCCCGGAACTGCTCGGCGGGCCGGACAGCATCATGATTGGTCGCGTGTTGTGGCAAGAGTTCTTTAATAACCGCGACTGGCCGGTGGCGTCTGCGGTGGCAATAGTGATGTTACTCCTGCTGATCGTGCCGATCATGTGGTTCCATAAGCATCAGCAGAAACAGATGGGAGACCACGGATGAACAACTTACCGGTAGTGCGCTCCCCGTGGCGAATTGCGATCCTGGTGATTGGCTTTACCTTCCTGTATGCGCCGATGCTGATGCTGGTGATCTACTCCTTCAACAGCTCCAAACTGGTGACGGTCTGGGCTGGCTGGTCGACGCGCTGGTACAGCGAGTTGTTCCACGATGATGCGATGATGAGCGCGGTGGGGCTGAGCCTGACGATTGCTGCGCTGGCCGCAACCATGGCGTCGGTACTGGGGACCATCGCTGCACTGGTGATGGTTCGTTTCGGGCGTTTTCGCGGTTCGAACGGCTTTGCTTTTATGATCACCGCCCCGCTGGTTATGCCGGACGTGATCACCGGTCTGGCGTTGCTGCTGCTGTTCGTGGCGCTGGCGCATGCCATCGGCTGGCCGGCGGATCGCGGGATGCTCACCATCTGGCTGGCGCACGTCACTTTCTGTACCGCATACGTGGCGGTGGTGATCTCCTCGCGTCTGCGCGAGCTGGATCGCTCCATTGAAGAGGCGGCGATGGATCTTGGTGCGACGCCGCTGAAGGTCTTTTTCATCATCACCCTGCCGATGATTATGCCAGCGGTGATCTCGGGCTGGCTGCTGGCGTTTACCCTGTCGCTCGACGATCTGGTTATCGCCAGCTTTGTTTCTGGCCCGGGGGCGACGACGCTGCCAATGCTGGTCTTCTCCAGCGTGCGCATGGGGGTCAACCCGGAAATCAACGCCCTGGCCTCGATTATTCTCGGTGTGGTCGGAATTGTCGGATTTATCGCCTGGTATTTGATGGCGCGCGCGGAAAAACAGCGTGTGCGTGATATCCAGCGTGCAAGACGCGGCTGAAGGATTTAAAATTTCCAGTGATGTGCCGCGTACGACGCGGCACTGTTTTTCAGGGAAGTAAAACATTGGGATTATTAAAGAAATCACGTCTTACGCACGCTCGTCTAAACGTTCCTGCGCTGGTTCAGGTGGCGGCGCTCGCCATTATTATGATCCGCTGCCTGGACGTGCTGATGATTCTGAACACCCTGGGCGCGCGCGGCATTGGTGAATTTATTCACCGCAGCGTGCAGACGTGGAATCTGACGCTGGTCTTTCTGAGCAGCCTGGTGCTGGTGTTTATCGAGATCTACTGTGCTTTTTCGCTGGTGAAAGGGCGCAACTGGGCGCGCTGGGTCTATCTGCTGACGCAGGTGACCGCTGCCAGCTATCTGTGGGCCGCCTCGCTGGGATATGGCTACCCGGAGCTGTTCAGCATTGCCGGTGAATCCAAACGCGAAATCCTGCGCGCGCTGTTTATGCAAAAACTGCCGGACATACTGGTTCTGTTCCTGCTGTTTGTTCCGGCTTCCAGTCGGCGGTTCTTCCGCCTGCAATAATGTGTATAATCGCAGCCCTCGTGATTTTTAAGGTTTTCATATGCAGTGCGCACTCTATGACGCCGGTCGCTGCCGCTCCTGTCAGTGGATAGAACAGCCGGTCTCTCAACAACTCACCGCCAAAATGGCCGACCTGCAACAGCTGCTGGCAGCACACGCGGTGGGTGAGTGGTGCGCACCCGTCAGCGGCCCGGAGCAGGGCTTTCGCAACAAAGCCAAAATGGTGGTCAGCGGCAGCGTAGAAAAACCGCTGTTGGGGATGCTGCACCGCGACGGCACGCCGGAAGATTTAACTGACTGCCCGCTTTACCCCGCCTCATTTGAGCCCGTCTTTACGGCACTCAAACCGTTTATTGCGCGGGCCGGGTTAACGCCTTACAACGTCGCCCGCAAGCGCGGCGAGCTGAAATACCTTCTGCTGACGGAAAGCCAGATTGACGGCGGCATGATGCTGCGTTTCGTGCTGCGTTCCGAAACCAAGCTGGAACAGCTTCGCGCGGCGCTGCCGTGGTTGCAGGAACAGCTTCCGCAGCTCAGGGTCATTACGGCAAATATTCAGCCGGTGCATATGGCGATCATGGAAGGGGAAAAAGAGGTCTTCTTCACCGAACAACACGCGCTGGCGGAGAATTTCAACGGTGTGCCGCTGTGGATCCGCCCGCAAAGCTTCTTCCAGACCAACCCGACTGTCGCCAGTGCGCTGTACGCCACCGCGCGCGACTGGGTTCGGGCGTTAAACATCCATCATATGTGGGATCTGTTCTGCGGCGTGGGGGGATTTGGTCTGCACTGTGCCACGCCTGAGATGCAGCTTACCGGAATTGAGATCTCCGCTGAGGCTATTGCCTGCGCCAGACAGTCCGCCACTGAGCTAGGGTTAACGAATCTGCACTTCCAGGCGCTGGACTCTACGCAGTTCGCGACCGGACAGGGTAACGTGCCAGAGCTGGTACTGGTAAACCCGCCGCGCCGTGGCATCGGACAAGCGCTATGCGACTACCTGAGCGAGATGGCCCCGGATTACATCGTCTATTCAAGCTGCAACGCGCAGACGATGGCGAAAGACATTGCGCATTTGCCGGGTTATCGCATTGAGCGCGTTCAGCTTTTCGATATGTTCCCGCACACTGCGCACTATGAAGTATTGACGCTACTCGTTAAACAATAAGTGAAGCAGCCGGAGGGCGGGTGCCTCCGGCTGCGATGAGACTTACTGGCTCATGGCGTCTTTTTTACCCATCTCATCCTTTTTCATGTTATCCATTTTGTCCATTTTCCCCATTTTGTCTTTCCCCATGTGATCCTTCTTCATGGCGTCTTTGCACATGTCGCCCTTACACATTTTATCGTGTGGCTGGGACATGTTGTCTTTCGCCATCGTCTCTTTGCTCATGGAGTCTGCCGCCTGCACATTTGCCATAAACAGAGCTGAAAGCACGGTTGCTGCAATGATCATTTTTTTCATGGTATTCCTCGTCGTTTACGTTGTTGTATTAACTGCCACCAAACCAGTTGTAACCCTGGTCTTCCCAGTAACCACCGGGGAAGCGATTGGTGATTTCAATGACCTGAATATGCTTCGGGTTTTTGTACCCCAGCTTGGTCGGGATACGGAGTTTCATGGGATAACCGTACTCAGGAGGGAGGATTTGGTTATCCCAGGTCAGGGCGAGCAGCGTTTGCGGGTGCAACGCGGTCGCCATATCAATGCTGGTGTAGTAATCATCCGCACAGCGGAAGCTGATGTATTTGGCGCGGGTATCGGCACCGATCACCTGCAGAAAATGGCGGAAGGGGATACCACCCCAGCGGCCAATGGCACTCCACCCTTCGACGCAAATATGGCGCGTGATCTGGTTTACCTGCTGCATACGATACAACTCAGGCAGGGACCAGCTGCGGGTGTCTCGCACCAGGCCGCGAATGGCGAGTAGATAATCCCGACCGTCGACCTGCGGAATTTGGTCGCGATCGTAAAAGGCGTTAAACGGGAAAGGGCGGGTGATGTCGCTTTCGGTATATTCAGGTGCCAGATGACGGTCGCTGAACAGGAAACCCTGGACACGATCGTTAAAGCGCGACATTCGTGAAAGTGCAGTTTCAACACTGGCGTTGTCGCTCAGGTCACAGCCTGTAAGCAGCATAATTCCGCCTAACGTCAGCCCCTGTTTAAGAAAGTGACGTCGCTGTGCGTTTACGGATTTTTCGGCGTCCTTGACCAGATATTCCGCGTCGCGGGAAGAGAGAAAGGTTGGTTTTTTCATGAGATACCCTTAGCGACCGCGCAGCATTGCCAGTAATGTTTTAGGGACGAGCAGCACCATAAGCAGGTGGATCACGACAAACGCGACAATGAAGGACATACAAAAGAAGTGGACGTAACGTGCGGTTTCATAGCCTCCCAACAGTTCACGTAAAAGCGGAAACTGAACGGATTTCCAGATAACCAGCCCGGAAAGCACAAGCATTACGCCGGTTAATATGGCCAGTAAGTAGGCCAGTTTTTGCACCATGTTGTAGTGGCTGAGGTCGGCATGCTGCAGTTTTCCCCGCAGGGCCAGCGCCATATCCTTGAGCAACCCCTTAACAGACAAAGGGAAAAAGGTGCGTGCAAAGCGCCCGGTGACAATACCTAACGTGCAGTAGATCAGGCCGTTAATACCTAAAACCCACATCATGGCGAAGTGCCACTGCAGCGCGCCGCCCAGCCAGCCTCCCAGCGTGAAAGAGGACGGAAAAGTGAATGGGAACAACGGCGAGGCGTTATAAATTCGCCATCCGCTGAATACCATGCCAGCCATGGCGAGGGCATTAATCCAGTGACACACCCTGACCCAAAGGGGATGAATAACAGCTGTTGGCAGAGACATGGTGACCTCGTTATTCCATTGCGTGGTCAAATCCTAAGATAAATTCGGTCACCACATCCTCACGGAAGTTTAAATAAAATGTGATAACTCCGGCGGGCGTTATTAGGTAAGCTCAACTGTAATGAAACGGCGTGGATGTGGGTCATGAGTAACGCAAAGAAAATATTGCTGGTGGAGGACGATAGCGATATCGCCACCTTCCTGAGTCTGAACTTAAAAGATGAAGGTTTTGAGATTGTGCACGAAGCCGATGGCGAACGTGCGCTGCTCCAACTGGAGAAACAGCATTGGGATGCCGTGATCCTCGATCTGATGCTGCCTGGCGTGGACGGGCTGGAGATCTGTCGCCGTATCCGCCAGATGACCCGCTATCTGCCCGTCATTATCATCAGCGCTCGCACCAGCGAGACGCACCGGGTGCTGGGGCTTGAGATGGGGGCTGACGATTATCTGCCTAAACCGTTCTCCGTTCTGGAGCTGATTGCTCGCGTCAAGGCGCTCTTTCGACGTCAGGAAGCAATGGGGCAAAATCTTCGTCTGGAGGCGGGCATTATTCGCTGTCACGGCATGGAAATTGACCCCCTGGCACGAGAGGTTCGCCTGCGGGGGGAAACCATCGACTTGACCCCACGTGAGTTTGATTTGCTCTACTGGTTTGCCCGTCATCCGGGCGAGGTGTTCTCCCGTTTATCGTTGCTGGATCATGTCTGGGGCTACCAGCATGAAGGGTACGAGCACACGGTAAATACGCATATTAACCGTCTGCGCGTCAAAATTGAAAAAGATGCCGCAGAGCCAGATATCATCCTGACGGTGTGGGGGAAAGGGTACAAGTTTGCCGTCGAAAAAGCGGAGCCCCACGCATGATAAGCCACTTAACGTTAAGCCAGCGCCTGTCACTTCTTTTTAGCGCCACGCTTGTTTTATGCATGTTTGTGGCATGTGGCGTGCAGCTTTATAGCAGTAAGCAGTACGGCGATGCCATGGTGCAACGTCTGTCAGCGGGGTTGGCGCAGCAGATAGTGAACAGTGAACCGCTTCTGGATAACCAAGGTAAAGCAAACACTGAGAATCTCAAATCGCTGTTCGATCGTCTGATGACGCTTAATCCCAGCGTTGAACTCTACGTCGTGTCGCCTCAGGGACATATTGTGGCAGACGCGGCTCCGGTCGGGCACATGAAGCGTCAAACGATCGACCTTACCCCGTTAAACAACTATTTATCCGGGGCCGCTTTTCCTGTGTATGGCGATGATCCAAGGAGTCTGGATCAACGTAAGGTGTTCAGCGTGGCGCCGATCCTCCTTAACGGCAATCTGCACTCCTACTTGTATATTATTCTCCAGGGTGAAGACCTGAATGCACTGGCGAACACCGCGTGGCACAAGGCCCTGACCGACGCTATTGTAGGATCGCTTTTACTGGCATTACTGTTTGGCGCGCTTGCCTGGTGGTTGGTCAAAAAATGGGTTACCCGTCCAGTGGAACAGTTAACCAGCGAGGTAAATGATCTTGAGCAGGACAGCATCAGCGCCATAAAAAGTCTGGCCGCCCGGCCGGTCAATCTGGCTCCTGAAAACGAAGTCGAACTGCTTCGTAACACATTTATCGAGTTATCGCGCAAGATTGCTTCACAATGGGATCAACTGGCTGACAGCGACCGTCAGCGCAGGGAGTTTATCGCCAATATCTCTCACGATCTCCGCACGCCGCTGACTTCGCTGCTGGGGTATCTCGAAACTCTCTCGCTTAAGTCCGCCACGTTGAGTGCCGAGGAGCAGAATCAATATCTGGCTATCGCCCTGCGTCAGGGACAGAAAGTGCGCCATCTCTCTCAACAGCTGTTTGAACTGGCGCGCCTTGAGCATGGGGGGATTAAACCGCAGCGCGAACGTTTTGCCATGGCTGAATTGATTTCAGATGTGGCGCAAAAATTCGAGCTGACCACGCAGACAAGGCAGTTGCGAATGCATATAGACGTCCCTGGCCCGCTGCCGCTGGTGTATGCCGATGTGTCGATGATTGAGCGGGTGGTCACGAATTTGCTGGATAATGCCGTTCGCCATACCCCGGCAGGAGGCGAGATTTTGCTTAAGGTCTGGCAGGAGAATGGGCTTCTGCAGGTTGAGGTGGCGGACAGTGGCTCAGGTATCGAGCGTGCATTGCGTGACGATCTGTTTCAGCGTCCTTCTGCGTTAAACCCGCAGGCATCGCGGGAGAATCGCGGCGGATTAGGCTTGCTGATTGTGAAGCGAATGCTGGAGCTGCATGGGGGAGGGATCAGGCTGATGGATTCGGTGAGCGGGGCACGTTTCCGGTTCTTTGTGCCATTGTAAGAAATTGCCGGGTAAGGCGAAACCATCACCCGGCAAAAATACTTACTGCGGGAACCACTGATCGCTGATTTTCTGATAGGTGCCGTCCGCTTTAATTGCTTTCAGGGCGCCGTTCAGTTTTTCCAGCAACGCTTTGTTATCCGGACGTACTGCAATGCCCAGACCGGTACCGAAGTACTGTGGATCGGTCACTTTCTCGGTTGCGGTACCCAGCTGCGGGTTAGTTTTCAGCCACTCGTTCACCACGGCAGTGTCACCAAACACGCCATCAATACGGCCATTTTTCAGGTCGATAATCGCGTTCTGGTAGCTGTCATAGGCCACGGTTTTCACTTCAGGATGTTTGTCCTGCAGGTACTTCTGGTGCGTGGTCCCGTTTTCCATCCCAATGCGTTTGCCTTTCAGCTCGTCAAAGGATTTATAAGCACCTTTCTTCGCAATCACCACCGCCGAGTTGGCGTAGTACGGGTCGGTGAACGCGACCTGCTTGCTGCGTTCAGGCGTGATGTCCATCCCGGAGATCACCGCGTCGTATTTTTTGAACTTCAGCGACGGGATAAGGCTGTCAAAAGCATGGTTAGTAAAGGTGCAGTCGGCCTGCATTTGTTTGCACAGCGCTTTTGCCAGATCGATATCGAAACCGACGATCTGATTGCTGGCATCCAGCGATTCAAACGGCGGATAGGTGGCGGACACGCCGAAATTGATTTTATCCGCAGCGGATGCGCCAGCGGCGAAGGTTGCGAGTAATGCGGCCAGAACTAACTTTTTCATTGTAATGCTCCCGTCTGTCTTATTTATGCGCCGTGTCTGCGGCCTGGATGTACAATGCCAGTTAATGAATTTGTATGCAATAAAAATGATTAAATATTGTTTTTATCGTAAAAAAAAGCGGATAACCCATCAGGTTACCCGCTCCATGAATACCGTTTTATGCATTCGCGTGGTTAATTTCTGCGCTCAAATGCCAGCGCTTTACGCTCAATCAGGCGCATCATCAGCGTCAACAGACCGTTAACCACCAGATACACCACGCCTGCGGCACCAAATACCATCACGTCATAGGTGCGTCCGTACAGCAGCTGTCCGTGACCCATCACTTCCATCAGGGTGATGGTGTAGGCCAGAGAAGTACTCTTGAACACCAGCACCACTTCGTTGGAGTAGGAGGAGAGCGCGCGCTTAAAGGCGTACGGTAGCAAAATCGCCAGCGTGTCTTTTTTGCTCATGCCCAGCGCCCCACACGACTGCCATTGCCCTTCCGGGATAGCGCGGATAGCCCCGTAGAACAGTTGGGTGGTATAGGCCGCACTGTTCAGTGAAAGAGCAATCAGGGCACACAGCCACGGCTCAGAGAGCAGGTGCCAGATAACCGGATAGTCCTGCAGCGACGGGAACTGACCCGGGCCGTAGTAAATCAGGAAGATCTGCACCAGCAGCGGCGTACCGGTAAACAGGGTGATGTAGCCGCGCACAATCCACACCAGCACTGGCGTTTTTAGCGTCAGGATGATGGTAAAGATCAGCGCCAGGATCAGCGCGACGATGATGGACGCCACGGTCAGCGTCAGGCTGGTATGAAGCCCTTTCATCAACTCGGGAAAATATTCAAGCATCAGCCTGGTCTCCGTTCAAAGCGCGTCGCACGCAGGTCAATACGCTTGAGGATGTACTGACTGAGCAACGTAATCACCAGGTAGATAGCTGCCGCCACAATGTACCAGGTAAACGGCTCCTGAGTACGGGTGGCGATGCTTTTGGTTTGCAGCATCAAATCATTTACGCTTATCAGGCTCACCAGAGCGGTATCTTTCAGCAGCACCAGCCACTGGTTACCGAGCCCCGGCAGGGCATGACGCCACATTTGCGGCATCACCAGACGGAAGAAGATGGCTGACTTCGGCAAGCCTAACGCCTGACCGGATTCCCATTGCCCCTGCGGTACCGCTTTCAGCGCACCGCGCAGCGTTTGCGACGCGTAGGCGGAGTAGAGCAGAGAGAGGGCAATGACACCGCACAGGAACGGGCTAACGTCAAAATTCTCAATTTGCATCTGCACCGGGATCTGCGCAACGCCAAGGTTAATGGTGAAGCCGTCCGACAGCATTAACAGCAGCTGTGAGGAACCGAAATAGATAAACAGGACCACCAGGATTTCCGGTAGCCCACGCAGCACGGTGACCAGCGCGGATCCTGCCCAGGCGACGGGGAACCATTTTGCTGATTCCCACACCGCGAAGAACATCGCCAGCACAAGGCCGATAATCAGTGCGCAAACGGCAAGGCCGACGGTCATCCCGGCGGCGCTTGCTAAAGGAAAAATTTCATTCATCAGGAATTACTTCTGGAACCATTTTTTGTAGATGGTTTCGTAGGTGCCGTCTTTCTTCACTTTTTCCAGCGCAGCGTTAAATTTCTGCTGCAGCTCAGTGTTGCCCTGACGAACGGCAATCCCCAGACCGGTGCCGAAGTAATCCTTATCGGTCACTTTGTCGCCCACTGGTGCCAGCTTGTCGTTGGCTTTCAGCCACTCGGTCACCACAGCGGTATCACCGAAGACGCCGTCAATACGGCCATTCTGCAGATCCAGCTTCGCGTTCTGGTAGCTGTCATACGGAACAGTGGTGATCTCCGGATGTTTATCCATGATGAATTTCTGGTGTGTGGTGCCGTTCTGTACACCGACTTTCTTGCCTTTCAGCTGATCAACAGAGGTGAATTTCCCTTTCTGACCAATGAACAGGGCGGAGTTGTCGTAGTAAGGGGTGGTAAACAGCACCTGTTTTTCGCGCTCAGGGGTGATGTCCATACCGGCCATCACGGCGTCGATACGGCGGAACTTCAGGCTTGGGATCAGGCTATCGAACGCCTGGTTGCTGAAGGTACAGGTTGCGTCGATCTCTTTACACAGAGCGTTTGCCAGATCCACATCGAAGCCCACAATCTTGTTGTTGGCATCAATGGACTCAAACGGAGGGTAAGACGCTTCCGTGGCGAAACGAATGGTCTGGGCTGCGGTAGCGGAAAGGGTAACGCCAGCAAGCAGCACGGCAAGTAATACTTTTTTCATTATATTTCCCCTGACACAATCAATGAGATAAATAGTTTTTGAAGGCATCGGTTTGCGGGTTGGAGAAGCAGCTCGCATCACCTTGCTCAACGATATAACCGTTTTCCATGTAAACCACGCGGCTGGCGGTTTTGCGCGCCACTTCCACTTCATGGGTTACGATGACCTGAGTAATATTGGTTTCCGCCAGCTCACGAATAATGCTGACGATCTGGGCGGTGATTTCCGGGTCCAGCGCCGCCGTTGGTTCATCAAACAGCAGTACCGCAGGCTCCATCATCAGCGCACGAGCAATCGCCACACGCTGTTGTTGCCCACCAGAAAGGTGCAGCGGATAGCGGTCGCTGTAAGGCTTAAGACGCAGACGCTCCAGCAGTTTTTCGGCACGCGCAATCGCCTGATCTTTGCTTAACCCCAGCACGCGGCACGGGGCTTCAATCAGGTTTTGCAGCACGGTCAGATGCGGCCAGAGATTGTATTGCTGGAAGACCATGCCGACGTTTTGACGCAGTTCGCGAATCGCTTTATCTGACGGGGTTTTCGCGAAATCAAAATGGTTACCGGCGATTGCCAGCGTACCTGAACGTGGCATTTCAAGCAGATTAAGGACACGCAGAAGGGAGCTTTTACCTGCACCGCTTGGGCCAAGCAAAACCAGCGTTTCGCCTTCCGGGCAGTTCAGCGTGATGTCAAACAGCGCCTGGTGTGCGCCGTAGAAGCAGTTAATGCCGTTTAGTTTAATACTCATCGGGGCAGTCTTTACTCATCCAGGCAATCTATAGCAATTGAGGCCGCAGATAGTACCGTTGACAGAATAGTTATGCAATATTTCTGCGTTAAAAGTTAAATATAACCCGTATTTCCTCTTAAACATAGCACAAAATAGCGAACGGCAAGGTCGGCGAGTATAAATGTCGGCATTCCGAATGAAATGCCGCACATTTTTCGGGGGTTACAATTTTGTATCGGATGGTTTAACGGTTTTCAATCGACTGACGCAGCGTACCTGCCGGGGCATGAACGCTGCCGCCGACGTAGCGTACGTCGTCCACCGCCCAGCATTGACCCTCACGGATCATCAACACTTCATCCTGCCAGGTCTGAGTACCCTGAGTCAGCTTCACGCGCAGCGGAATGTTTCGCGCATCCGTGTTCGGAATAGTTGACGCGCTAGCCACTTCGGCGCTGTCAGGCAGTGTGGCGCGGCTGGAGAACGGATCGGATTTCAACAGCGCGTTGTGCTGCGGATCGCGGGTGGCGTCGTTCAGCAATTTTGCCAGCCCATCGCTCAGATACGGGCGCAGGCCGGTGAGATCGTTGCTGCGGTGCTGTATGCGATAATCATAGAACTGCTGCGCCACGGTGTCCGGGCCGCCATCAATACAGGGGCCGCTGCGGGTACCGATATCCTTAAAGGCTGGCGTGACCGTGGTGGTACAGGCGCTGAGCACCAGCGCGCAGGGCACGAAAAGTGTTAAAGCAGAATAGCGCATGTTGATTTCCTTATTTATTAACTATCCTTTCAATCATAGCGTAACGAACCGATAATGCTGTGCCTAAGGCATTGAACGCTAAAGAAGGAGATAAAATATGCAGTTTTCAACAACGCCAACCCTGGAAGGGCAGACCATTACCGAGTACTGCGGTGTGGTCACCGGTGAAGCGATTCTCGGTGCCAACATCTTCCGTGACTTTTTTGCCGGCATCCGCGATATCGTGGGTGGACGCTCTGGCGCATACGAAAAAGAGCTGCGCAAAGCGCGCGAGATCGCCTTTAAAGAGCTCGGCGAGCAGGCGGAAGCGCTCGGCGCGGATGCGGTCGTGGGGATTGATATCGACTACGAAACGGTCGGGAAAGATGCCAGCATGCTGATGGTGAGCGTAAGCGGTACGGCGGTGAAAACTCTTCGATGACGCGTTCGCTTACGGCGCTCCTGCTGGCGCTGTTGCTGGCAGGGTGCACCGCTGAAAAAGGGATTATTGATAAAGGTGCCTACGAGCTGGATACCCGGCATCAGGCGCAGGCGGCTTACCCGCGCATCAAGGTGCTGGTGATCCACTACACCGCGGATGATTTTGACAGCTCGCTCGCCACGCTAACGGATAAAAACGTCAGCTCTCACTATTTGATCCCTGCAAAGCCACCGGCACCGGAAGGAAAACCGCGCATCTGGCAACTGGTGCCCGAGAGCGAACTGGCCTGGCATGCAGGCATTAGCTTTTGGCGGGGTACTAACCGTATCAATGATACATCTGTCGGCATTGAGCTGGAAAACCGTGGCTGGCAAAAGACGTCTGGCGTTAAGCACTTTACTCCTTTTGAACCTGCGCAGATCGCGGCGCTGGTGCCGCTCGCCAAAGACATTATTGCCCGCTACAACATCAGACCTGAAAATGTCGTGGCCCATTCGGATATCGCGCCGCAGCGTAAAGATGACCCCGGTCCGTTGTTTCCGTGGCGGCAACTGGCTCAGCAAGGCATCGGCGCATGGCCCGATCCCGCACGTGTTGCGTTCTATATGAACGGGCGTCCGCGCTATCAGCAGGTGGATACTCCCGCGTTACTCGATCTCCTTGCGCGTTATGGCTATGAAGTACCTGCAGACAGTACGCCGGCGCAGCAAAAACGCATCATCATGGTCTTCCAGATGCATTTCCGGCCCGATCTGTGGAACGGAGTCGCGGATATCGAAACGATGGCCATTGCAGAAGCACTTCTGGAGAAATACGGGCAGGGGTAATCCTTCGGATTGCCCCCGAATGCGCCTGTTTATGCTGAATTGCTTGAGATTAATCTTAAGTACAAACTCAATTCATTTTTAGTTAATTGACTTAAAATTATCCGGATTTAAGATAGACACATAGCTTGCTAAGTAATGCAGCAGATAAATATAACGTACTCGTCCTTTATTTTCTCCTTGAGAATATCATCAGGAAAATATTAAAAGGTTAAGGTCTTATACCTTAGTCTTGCTTTTTAAATTTCACATCTTAAATCGGGTATAATAATGTTAAGCATCTATGCGAAAAAATTACGTCCGCAGCATGAAATGGAAACCATTATCTCTGCAACGTCAGGTTTTGAAGAAAGAACCTTAAAGAAATGGCAAAAAATATCGACCTCTGATTCACAGTATATTCATATTATCGTCAGCGGCGAAGTTGAGTTCCGCCGTGAATCCGACGAGCTGTGTATGTTCACTGTAACGGGCCAGTGCATTTTTGGTCTCTGTGCCATGTACTACAACGCAACGCACATGTATGGCCTCGTTCGTGCCAATACCGTGGTGCGATCAATTAAAAAAGAGGTTTTCGCCCAGCTAATGACTGAAAACAACTTATGGCCGGAACTGACTAAAGTCCTCTCCTGGTACATTTGTATGCTGAGCAAACGAGACGATGTGTTGGTTGCCCGCAGTGCCTATTCAGTCGTACGCGAATTCCTGTACGAAATTAATGAACTGATTATTCATCATCAACGTGATATTAATGTTTATGATTATATTCAGGAGTACACCAATCTGGCGCGTAGTACCATCATTAAAATTCTCTCCGACCTGAAAAAAGGTCAGTATATTGTCGTGGAAAAGGGGCGTCTCCTTAATATGGCAACATTGCCTGAGAAATATTAATTATTCCAGCCGATCGCCTTTCTGACTCAAAGGCGATCGGGTATCTGCTTTATGTAATACACCAGACTGTGAATTCTCCTGCGTTTCGTCAACTGGCGGCGCGGGAATTTTTCCGTGCGAGTAATCCTGTTCTTGTTCTTTTAATGCCTGCTTAAACAATTCGGTTAACGTATCCCGCGACGTATCGTGCGGTTCCGTACCCTCAGGTGCCTGCTGCCAGTCGGCATCATCGCTGTTAATGGGAAGATCCTGCATGGCAGGAATATCATGGTGTACTGGCGCAGGTTTCGGCTCTGGATGGGGGAACGGCTTACTCACATACACATAGTGCATATCTGAAATCTGTGTCTCGGGTTTTACGACGCTGACTTTTTGGACCGGTTCCGGTGCGGGATGACGCAGGTTCCAGTAAGTATGCGTGTACAGTCCCGCCATTAGCATGGCACACAGACTCACCATCCATACGACGGTGTTGGTGAATATTGTTCTCAGGTGGGGGAAACGATACGAAAACCAGACCGCCTCCCCGGTTGTGTAGCTGCGCTGAGCCGCAAGACAGATGGTAGACATCAGGAATGCCCCTCCTGCGTTTGAGTGGTCTGAATCAATACGCTCGGCGTGGTATTGGTTACGCGCATTAACTGCATCAACGTCTCTTCCCCGGGAATACCATCCACATGCAGATGCATTTTTTGCTGGAACTCGCGGGTGCGTTTCATCATTTCCGCCGTCCAGGTTTGAGAGTGGGTTTCCGGTTGGGCAAGGGCCTGACTCAACTGCTGGTCAAGCCAGGTCATATCTTTACTGTCGCTGGCGGTGCCGATCGCGTCTTTACCTTCTGGCGTCAGGCTGTGCAGTTGGGTGTAGTTTCCGGTCGCGTGTTGCTTAAACCAGTTACGGCTCACCTGCCAGGTGCGGTTGTTCATCAGCAGGTCGATTGAGGTCTCTCCGACGCGGGCGACCACGGCATAATTGAGGTGGTTACCCGTTTTCAGTTCACTGATCCACGGATAGCCCTCCTGTGCCAGCACCTCCAGTGAGGCATTTCCCTGTTTACACATCAGGTTCACCTTCGCGGCGTTTTGACACAGAGCATCGTCTGCCGAGGCGTCATAACCCCACATCAGGTAGAGCTGATGCATGGCATCTGACGGGGTGATCATTTCGTTGTCGATAACCGGTACGACAGGCGCCTGAACTTTTGGCGTCTGATGCTGCCAGCTCACCGGAACCGGCAGTTGAACCGGAAGGCGGGCCGTCATCGCTGAGCTGAAATACCAGCCGCAGGCAGCGAACAGCACAGACGCGAATAATCCCACGGTTGCCAGGCGCTTACCGCATTTTTTCCCGGGCAGGGCCTCTCCCGCGGCCAGGCGTAAATGACGTGGGCTGACCTGGCTTGCACGCTCGGTCCAGGCGGCAAGCATCGCGAGGTGTGCCAGTTCATTCAGCTTGCTGATATTCCCTTTGGTCAGGGCATGCATTTTACGCACGCGGGCCGGGGTTAACGGTGAGTTCTCACATCCCTGTTCGTCACACTGCGCCTGCACGTAGTTGAGATATTCCCGGCAGGTGAGGGAGCGCAACGTGTGATGGGTGTGCGTATATTCCCGCAACACAGATTGCTTCATCAGGACGGCTTCCTGATCCTCTGCACCCATCAGCACGATGGAAAGACCAAACTCCAGCTCCTGGGCGCGCGTGAGCAACAGAGCCAGCACCTCCCGGCAGGTGTCTTTCATGGCTTCGGTGTGGGTGATCACCAGCACTTTCGACCTGGTTTTACCGCCTTGCCACTGGTGCAACACCGCATCCACCGCCTGAATCCTGTTCTTGTTCTCTTTCGTTCCCGGGTTGAGCTTATACAGCAGGCTACTGGCACTCAGTTTTGGGAACGCGTTGATGGCAAGAACATTGGGGTTAGCAGATTTCAGGGTATCGCTGAACTGGCCCAGCAGAGGGAGATCGTCAGAAAAGAGCCCCGTAATTCCCGCCAGCTGGGTTTTCTCTTTCAGCAGGTTGAAAACGTCCTGATGATAAGGCACCAGAAAATCCCCGGATAAACGAGTGATCTTGCGAAAGGGCGGATTTTTAAAATTAAAGTGGCTCTGATACATAACGACTTACCGTCTCTGATTGAATAGCAACAGGACGAGAAAGTAAAGCAACGCCACCGAGGGGGCAATTTATACACAGGGTAAAAATATCCTGCTGTCGATACCTAACATCTGAATTTTATACGGTCAATATGTTTTTTCATGAAAGTTAGCGGCAAAGCCAGTGGTCGTATTTATCGCGAGGGATTACGCTTTCCACACATATTAGCGCAGCGTGATGCTGCTTATTTTCGCTTTGCTAAAGGCCAGATGAAAAATGAGGTTCTCATATCTGTCTCGGTGGATAACGCCTTGCATTATGTTTGTGCTGTTAATTTTTTGCGGCCAGCAAGGGTATCGGACGTTTAAAGATTATAAAAAAGTGACGAATAAGTTGGTTAATTCTGATGTGCAGCCAGAGAAAAATCCTCGTGAAGAAAAGACATTCACACTTTTCGCCGCTGCTGTACGTCAGGATAACTTACCTACGGCAGTCAAAGCCCCTCTGGCTGCGGAAATTGAAGGCATCGTACGCAGTGATGATGCCTGGCTTTCCTTCGCTGTGATCAAAACCCCTGGTGGTCAAAAGAGTTACCGCGAAGGTGAGCCACTGGCCGGATTTAACGATGCCTATATTCAGGAAATTAACAAAGATAATGTGGTGGTTAATTACGAAGGTGCTACGCAGGTACTGGCTTTAAATAAACCTGATTATTTTAAGGGCGGCGTTGACAACGGCCCGGTAACCCATTCGACGAAAGATGCAGGTGCGGACAATGTGCATCTGGATGATTATCTGGTGTTAAAACCAATAATCGAAAAGGGGCAGCTGGAAGGCTATAACATTAATCCAAAGGATGCTTCCACCTTCTACAGCCATTCAGGGTTGAAAAAAGGGGATGTGGCAGTAGAAGTGAACTCAGTCGATATGACCGATCAAGCAAAGGCAAAAAGTATTATTGCCAGTTGGTCGAAAATGAAAGAAGCGGAGGTCGTCGTCAGACGTCACGCTCACCTTGAAAATATTCGGGTTAATGTTCTAAACAATTAACAAGTGTACAGACATGAAGAAATTTCCCTGGGCGTGCGTGGCGCTGACCGCATTGTCGTTATATTCGAGTTCGCTGCTTGCAGCCAACTTTAGCGCGAGCTTTAAAAATACCGATATCCGCGAGTTTATTGATACGGTTGGCCGCAATCTTAATAAAACCATTCTCGTCGACCCGTCCGTTCAGGGCACGGTGTCGGTCAGAACCTACAACGTGCTGACGGAAGATGAGTATTACCAGTTCTTTCTGAGCGTGCTGGATTTGTACGGGCTGTCGGTGATCCCGATGGACAACGGTATGGTCAAAGTGGTGCGCTCAAGCGTAGCCCGCACCGCCGGTGCACCGCTGGCAGACAGCAAAAATCCGGGCAAGGGTGATGAGATCATCACTCGCGTCGTGCGCATGGAAAACGTGCCGGTGCGTGAGCTGGCCCCGCTGCTGCGTCAGCTTAACGATGCCACCGGCATCGGCAACGTGGTCCATTTTGAGCCCTCCAACGTGCTGCTGTTAACCGGTAAAGCCTCAGTGGTGAACCGCCTGGTGGATCTGGTTCAGCGCGTGGATAAAGACGGCGTTCAGCGTCGTGAGATTGTGCCGCTGCGCTTTGCGTCCGCGAAGGAGCTCTCAGACATGTTGAACAATCTCAACAACGAAGAGCAGAAAGGGCAAAACGCGCCGCAACTGGCTACCAAAGTGGTGGCGGATGACGAAACGAATAGTCTGGTGATCAGCGGTTCGGAAGATGCGCGGATGCGTACCCGTTCTCTCATTCATCAACTGGATCGCGAGCAGAACAACGAGGGTAACACCCGAGTCTTCTATCTCAAGTATGCCAGTGCCACGAAAGTGGTTCCGGTGCTTACCGGTATTGGCGAACAGCTGAAAGACAAAGCGGGTACGCCAAAGGCGAAAACCGCTACTGCGACAAGCGATCTGAACATTACCGCTGATGAGGCAACCAACTCGCTGGTGATCACCGCGCAGCCAAACGTGATGAACTCTCTGGAGAAGGTGATCGACAAGCTCGACATCCGCCGTCCGCAGGTACTGGTGGAAGCGATCATTGCTGAGGTGCAGGACGGTAACGGACTGGACCTCGGCGTGCAGTGGACCAGTAAACACGGTGGTGTGCAGTTCGGCTCTACCGGGCTGCCCATCAGCCAGGTGAAAAATGGCGTGATGAAAGGGGCAAGTTTCACTGGCCTGGCGACAGGATTCTTTAACGGTGATTTCGGGGCCCTGATGACCGCGCTCTCCACCGATGGCAAAAATGACATTCTTTCGACCCCAAGCGTGGTCACGCTGGATAACAAAGAAGCGTCGTTCAACGTGGGTCAGGATGTGCCGGTGCTTTCCGGTTCGCAAACCACCAGTGGTGACAACGTCTTTAACTCTGTTGAGCGTAAGACGGTCGGTACCAAGCTGAAGATTGTGCCGCAAATCAACGACGGGGATATGATCCATCTGAAGATCGAGCAGGAAGTATCCAGCGTCGACAACAGCGCAACGGAAGACGCCAGCCTCGGCCCAACCTTCAACACCCGTACTATCAACAACGAAGTGATGGTGCACAGTGGGCAGACGGTGGTGCTTGGCGGACTGATGGAAAACGTCACCAAACAGTCGGTTTCCAAAGTGCCGCTGCTCGGCGATATCCCGCTGGTCGGTCAGCTGTTCCGCTACACCTCGCAGGATACGTCCAAACGCAACCTGATGGTATTCATCCATACCACTGTCCTGCGTGACGACGATAACTACAGTGCGGCGTCGAAAGAGAAATATGACCAGATCCGCGCCCGCCAGCAGCAGCGTATGGAAGAGAAAAAACTCGGCATCGTTGAACCAACCGATAATGCGATCTTGCCTGCATTACCCTCTACCTCCCGCAATCCATTTAAAGAGTAAGGGAGGCATAACGTGGACGAGCTGAGTAAAACTCTGTGTAGCAGTAGCTACGCGAAAGATAATGGCGTTTTATTTTACAACAATGATGTCTATATCCGTGATGACACCCCGGCGTTTGCTCTGCTGGAGGTTCACCGGGTGCTGGGGCGTGCGTTTGTTCCGGTAACCCTGACGTCTGACGCCTTCGATGAGATGTTGGCTAAAATCTGGCAGCAGAGCAGCGGTGTGTCTCAGCAGCTGGTGGACGATATGGACGCGGATATCGATCTGATGGCGTTAACCGAGGAGATCCCGGATAACGAAGATCTGCTCGATAACGACGAAAACTCCCCGGTGATCCGCCTGATCAACGCCATTCTCGGCGAGGCGGTTAAGGATGGTGCGTCAGATATTCATATCGAAACTTTCGAGCGCACGCTGAGTATTCGCTTCCGCGTCGACGGCGTACTGCGCCCGGTGTTGCAACCCGCGCGTAAACTCGCGCCGCTGCTGGTGTCACGTATTAAGGTCATGTCAAAACTCGATATTGCCGAGAAGCGCCTGCCGCAGGATGGCCGTATCTCCCTGCGCATTGGTCGTAAGGCGATTGACGTGCGTGTGTCGACCATTCCATCCCAGTATGGCGAGCGTGTGGTGATGCGTCTGCTCGATAAAAGCAATCTCAAGCCCGACATCAACAAACTGGGGTTGATTGATGAAGAGCTGGAGAAGTTAAAAGGGCTGATTGACCGTCCGCACGGCATTATCCTGGTCACCGGGCCAACGGGTTCCGGTAAAAGTACCACCCTGTACGCCATTCTGTCGGCTCTGAACGGCCATGAACGCAATATTCTGACCGTTGAAGATCCGATTGAATACGAGCTGGAAGGGGTGGGGCAGACGCAGGTTAACCCGCGCGTGGACATGACCTTTGCCCGCGGGCTGCGCGCAATTCTGCGTCAGGACCCGGACGTGGTGATGATTGGGGAAATTCGTGATGGTGAGACCGCGCAAATTGCGGTGCAGGCGTCGCTGACCGGTCACCTGGTTATGTCTACGCTGCACACCAACAGTGCCGCAGGGGCGATTACCCGTCTGCGGGATATGGGGCTGGAGTCCTTTTTAATCGGTTCATCGTTACTCGGTGTCATTGCCCAGCGTCTGGTGCGTCGGTTGTGTTCTCACTGTCGAACCACCAGTCCGCTGGATGACAATGAAAAGGCGCTGTTCGGCTTTATGGCGACGCCACCCAAAATGATTTATCGCGCGGTAGGGTGCGAACACTGCCGCCAGAGCGGCTATCAGGGTCGGGCCGGTATTCATGAATTCCTGGTGGTGGACAGCACTATGCGCCGCGCCATTCATGAAGATAAAGACGAGATGTCCATCGAAACACAGCTCTTTAAGCAGGCCTACAGTCTGCGTGAAAACGGGCTGTTGAAAGTGATCGGCGGCGTAACGTC
Source organism: Enterobacter sp. P82 (assembly GCF_037053385.1). NCBI lineage: Bacteria > Pseudomonadati > Pseudomonadota > Gammaproteobacteria > Enterobacterales > Enterobacteriaceae > Enterobacter > Enterobacter sp. P82. Next base: position 2,028,047 of record NZ_JBALHX010000001.1, on the reverse strand, counting down.
TCTTGAAGAGGTGATGCGGGTGACCGCCGAGCGTGGAGGGGATGCGTAATGGCCTTCTACGCCTGGACGGCAACGGATGTCGCGGGCAAAACCGTGCGTGGAGCGTTGCAGGCCGAAGGGCAGAAGCAGGTTCGCCAGATGTTGCGCGAGCAAAAGCTGATGCCCGTCAGCATCACCGAGACCCGTGAAGCAGCGTCAGCTGGAAAAGCGAAAACGGGGACAAAGCTCTCCACCCCGGTACTGTCGATGTTTACCCGCCAGCTCTCCACGCTGGTCAACGCCGCGCTGCCGCTGGAGAGCGCGCTGAAAGCAATCTCGAAGCAGACGGAAGACAAAAAGCTGGCGGCGATGGTGGTGGAGATCCGCGAGAAGGTGGTGGAAGGGCACACGCTCTTTGACGCCTTCAGCCAGTTTCCGCGCACCTTCGACAAACTCTACTGCACGCTGGTGATGGCTGGTGAAAAGACCGGCCACCTGGGCGACGTGCTGGAGAAGCTGGCCGAGTACAACGAGCAGCGTCAGAAGATGAAAAGCAAGCTGACGCAGGCGATGGTCTACCCCATCACCCTGACGGTGGTGGCCATCGCGGTCATCAGTATTCTGCTGGTGGCGGTGGTGCCGCAGGTGATCGAGCAGTTCACCCACATGAAGCAGCAACTGCCGATCACCACCCGGACGCTGATTGCGGTGAGTGATTTCCTGCAGGCCTACGGCATCTACATTGTCGGCGTGCTGGGCGGGGGATTCATCGGCTTTAAGACCTGGCTCAGGCATACCAAAAACCGTTTCAAATGGAACCGCTGGCTGGTTAACGGATCGCCAGTTAAAAAGCTGGTGTGCGCCATTAACAGTGCCCGTTATATCCGTACCCTGAGTATTCTTCAGGCCAGCAGCGTGCCGTTACTGGAAGGGATGTATATCGCGATGGACGGCATTGAAAACCTCTATGCCCGGCAGGTGCTGGAGCAGGCAGCAGATACCGTGCGCCAGGGGGCGTCGCTGTATGCCGCGCTGGAACAAGCGAAATTATTCCCGGCGACCATGCTGTATATGATTGCCTCCGGCGAAGAGAGCGGCGAATTAGGCAATTTAATGGATCGCGCGGCGGAAAACCAGGAATCGGCATTACAGCATCGAATTACGTTAACGCTGTCGGTATTTGAACCGGCACTGGTGGTATCTATGGCAACGATTGTTTTATTCATCGTGCTGTCAATATTACAACCGCTTCTGCAACTTAATAATATGGTAGGTTAAAACATGGTTATGAAAAGAAAACACCTGGCACGTCAGGCGGGGTTTACTTTGCTCGAATTAATGGTGGTTATTGTTATTCTCGGCGTGTTAGCGAGTATGGTGGTGCCAAACTTAATGGGAAATAAAGAAAAGGCCGATACCCAAAAAGCGACCAGCGATATTGTCGCGCTCGAAGGCTCCCTGGATATGTATAAGCTGGATAACCACCGTTATCCGACAACGGAACAGGGTTTGCAGGCGCTGGTGACTAAACCTGAAATCGCGCCAATCCCGAACGGCTACCGTGCTGACGGCTATATTCGTCGCCTGCCGCAGGACCCGTGGGGAGGAGAGTATATTCTGGTGAGCCCGGGCGAACACGGTGCGGTCGATGTCTTCTCTGCAGGGCCTGACGGTGAAGCCAATACTGCCGATGATATTACGAACTGGTCTCTGGATAAGAAAGAGAAATAATGAAAAATCAACGCGGCTTTACGTTGCTGGAAATTATTCTGGCGTTGGTGATATTTGCCAGTTGCGCCATGATGGTTGTGTCAACAATACCTTCGCGCAGCGGTGCGGATATATTTGGTCAGCAATTAAAAGCCCTCGTTGATTATGGTTCAGACCGTGCGGTGATGGACGGAAATATCGTCGGGCTGGTGCTAACCACGGATAACTATCAGTTGGTGACGCTCGACGATAAAAACGGCGAGCGGCACTGGGTACCGTTATCCGCAGGTCGTATTACCACCAAAGGCGATTTCCCTGAGGAAATGCACGTTTCGCTCTCGCCGCAGCGTCTTGCCGCCACGGTCGCCTCCGAGCCGCAGGTGCTCTTTTTGCCGGACGGTGAAATCAGCCGCTTCACGCTGACGCTGCAAAGCTACGACAAACAGCACCATTTCCGCGTGGTGTCGCAAGGTGCGGCCCCGGTATCGGTAGAAAACGATGACTAAAGGCAACGCTAAGCAAAAGGGCATGACGCTGCTGGAGGTGATGGTCGCGCTGGTCATCTTCTCGACTGCCGCACTGGCGCTGATGAACTCGGTCTCCCTGAACGTGCGTTTCACCCATGGTCTGGCCGACACATTGCAGGCGAGCTGGGTGGCCGAGAACCAGCTGGCGGAAGCGCAGCTCGCGAAAACCGACTTCCCGGATGCTGAGCAGCAGGGAACGGAAATCATGGGCGGACGCAGCTGGAACTGGCGCAAGCAGCGGGTCAAAACCGCCGACAACAGCTGGGCTAACGCCATCCGCGTGTATGCGGAAGGCGACGACAGCCAGCCGGTAATCTCACTGCAAATCATTGGGCCGGGAGAGAGCAAGTGAAGAAAACCCGACGCCAGCGCGGATTTACCCTGCTGGAGATCATGATTGCGCTGACCATCTTTGCGGTGATCAGCACTCTGGCCTGGCAAATTCTGGACGGCGCGATGCGTACCAGCTCGGCAACTGATGCCAGCGCGGCGAAGCTCAATCAGCTTCAGCGGGCCTGGAACCTGATGGAGCGTGATTTCTACCAGCTTCAGGCGCGTGCCCCGCGTAACGAGCCGGATCGGTTTCGTCAGGTTGGTGATGCGCTTGAATTGACCACCCTGAACGGCGTGAGCGGAACGGTACAACTGGAGCGCGTGCGCTGGCGGCTGGAAGAGGGGCACCTGTATCGCGACGTCTGGCCGGTGATTGACGGCCCGGTGGACGCCAAACCCGACGAGGTGCCGATTGTCAGCGAGGTGAAATCCCTGCAGTGGCGTTTTTACCGTCAGGGCTGGCTGAAAAGCTGGAGCGACCCGGCGCATCTGCCGGACGGCGTAGAACTGACGCTGACCATGGAAAACGGTGATACCTGGCGCTGGGTGTTTACGACCCCGGGCGATCTGCCGGAAGCTGCGTCGCCTGTGTCGCCAGCGGCACCGGAAGCAACATCATGAGTGTATTACGCAAACAGAAAGGGGTGGCCCTGCTGGTGGTGTTGATCCTGCTGGTCATGATGTCGGCGCTGGCCGCTAAAATCAGCCAGCAATTTTGCCGCAACCTGCAAAAAACGCATTACCAGGTGAGCCAGCAGCAGCTGCGCTGGGCGATGCAGGCGCAGGAGAAGGTGGTGAAAGACCGGCTGCAAGCCGACGCCAGCGGCGAGAGTAAAGCCCTCACGCTTGAGGGCGACTGGCATCAACCGCTGGAAACACGCGGGGAAGACTATACGGTCGTCAGCCAGATAGAAGACGCGCAGGACTGTTTTAACGTTAATAACCTGCTGGCCGCTGAGAAAATTGCGCAAGGGCAAAATGTGCCTGTCACGCCGAAAAAATCGCGTAAGGAGCTGATTGTTGAACAGCTTCTGACAGAGAGTGGCCTGAGTCACTCCGCGGCAGAAGAGGTGTATCAACAGCTGGTGGACTATCTCGATGGCGATATGACGACGGCCAAAGAAGGTACCGAGACCGATGCCTGGGCTGGCGTGGTGCCTGTCCGTCAACCGGCGAACCAGATGATGCGCACGATTGCGGAGATCACGCTGCTGCCGGCATTTCCGGCAACGGCATACCCGAAGGTGAGCAAGCTGTTATGCGCATTACCGGACTCCGCCAGCAAGGTGGATGTGAACACGCTGAAACCGGCGCAGGCGGCCTTACTGGCCGCGATGTTCCCCGGAAAAATGAATGAAGATGACGCCCTGCGCCTGATTGAATCGCGCCCTGAAACTGGCTGGGAAAATATGGAAGCGTTCAGCAAAGCGCTGGAACGGGCCTTCCCACAGCTAAAGGACGATCTCCCGCAGGTGGCTGAGTTCTTCTCAACCAATAGTCGGTATTTCCGCGTCAATTATACCGGCAATACCGATGAATTAACGCTTCGCGTGGTGAGCCAGCTTCAGGTCAACAATGAGGCTGGCGAGATCGTGACGTGGCAACGTCGTTACCGAATGATTGAATAAGAAAAGTAGAACACTATGAAACAGGTACTTTTTGTTCGTCCCGACAGCCGCGAGGACGGGAAAATTATGTGGTGTCTCTCCGGCAGCGAACAGGTTGAGGTGGTGGATAGCCTGGACGCACTGGTGAACCATCCTCTGGCCGCCCGAGTTTGTCTGCTGCTGCCCGCGAGTAATATGATTTTCCGCCATTTTACGTTGCCGAAGAAAGTCGCCTCGCAGGCGACGGCGTTCTCGTGGATGGCGGAAGAGACGCTGATTGGCGATGTGGACAACCTTCACTGGACAGTGCTTAACAAAAAGGGTGCCGAGGTGGACGCCGTAGCCATCGACGCCGATTGTCTGCGCGGGTGGTTAAACCGCTGTCAGGACGCTGGGTTGACGGTCATACAGGCGCTGCCGGATGCCTGGTTGCTGCCTGCAACGGCAGGCGGAAGCACGCTTGTCGCCATGGACGACGGTTACTGGCTGCGTTTATCACCGCATGTCGCCTGCGAAATAGCGCCGGGCCTGTTGCCCCTTTTACTGCAGAAAGCGGGAGAGGGAGAGGTGTGCTGTTACGGGGAAACGCCTGCCGATGTTGACGTCGATACCGTGCAACCCTGGCAGCATCCACTGGTGTTGATCCAGCCGCAGTGGCAAACCTGCCGCGTCACGCTCCTGCATGGTCAGTTCAGCGCGAAAGCGACCACGGGTAAAGCCGCGAAGAGCATCAAAGCGGCGATGGCCGCAGCAGGCTTGCTCTCTCTTGGCCTGTTACTGGGCCCGCGGATCGCCATGGCATGGATGCTGGTGCAACAGGAAAATCAGGTTCAGCAGGAGATCCTTCAGGTTTACCAGCACCATTTCCCCAGCATGCGCCAGCAGACCAATATCAAATATCACTTTGGTCAAAACATGAAAAAGCAGCGTAAAGGGGTATTTCTGCAACTGGACGATCTGGAAAAAGCCAGACAGGCGGTACCAGGAGTGGAGATCACTTTGCTCGAATACGATGCCCGGCAAAACACGTTGACGCTGAGCGTGAGTTCGCAAAACCAAACTGCCTTGCAGACGTTTGTGGATCAGGCGGGTGAATATTTTGATTTCACACTCCAGCCTGTTTCTACGTCTGCACCTTATACCGCCATGATTGCAGGGAAATATAAATGAAAGCGCGAATCGCCCAGCTCAAGTCTCGTTATCAGCATTACAGCGCCAGAGAAAAAACTGTCCTGAAAATATGTGCCGTCGCCATATTCGGGAGCGCTATATATTATGCAGGTGTTATCCCTCTGGATAATATGATTCAAAATAGTAAAGCCACGCTCACCAGACAAAAAGAGACGCTGAACTGGATGCGCAGCGAAATAAATAAAAACCACCTTCCGGTTCAGGTTGTTAAAACAAACAATCCGCGCACGGTGGTGGAAAACAGCGCACATGAAATTAATCTCTCTCTGACCGATGTGCGTCAGGATGGACAAACATTATCGTTCGTGGTTAGTCGCGTTAATGTCTACGAATTAAAAAGCTGGCTGCGGGAAATTAACCAGACATCCGGTGTCAGACTGCAAAAAATGAACCTCACACCGGTCGATCACCTCAGTGATGTGAAAGCAGAAGTACAGCTCACCTGGAGCAAAACCGCATGAATACTTTCGCGCTGATGCGGGACACCTGGCCTGTGGGGTTCCCGGTAATGAGTGCGATATTGGGCAGCATTGTGGGGAGTTTTCTTGGCGTCGTCGCCGAGCGCGTACCTGGCATGGTGATGGAAGAGGAAGGCAGTGGCAATTTGCTGTTCCCGGCCTCGCACTGCCCGGTATGCCAGCACACGCTTGCCGCCTGGGAGAATATCCCGCTGGTCAGCTGGCTGGTATTACGCGGACGCTGTCGAAGCTGCCACACCGCCATCCCATTGCGGATATTTTTAATCGAACTTTTTTCTGCACTTTTTTTTGGTATTACAGCCTGGTGTGTGCCGGACGTACAGGCATTGTTTTCCCTTTGGCTGCTGGCCGCTTTTTTATTGCCGCTGACCATGATCGACTGGCGGTATCAACTGCTGCCGGATTGCCTGACCCAGCCGCTGCTCTGGGCGGGATTGCTGCTCCATGCTTTTGACCACCGGTTGCCCTTGCGGGATGCGCTGTTCGGTGCCGTGGCGGGTTACCTGTCGCTCTGGTTACTTTATTGGGCGTTTCGCCTGACAACCGGGCGGGAAGGTCTGGGGTACGGCGATTTTAAGCTGCTGGCGGCCTTAGGGGCCTGGTGCGGCTGGCAGTCGTTGCCTGTACTTGAATTAGTGGCAGCGTTGAGCGGTATTGTCGGCTATTTCATTTTATTTAATTTAAATAAAAATAACCTCACGATTTCTTTCGGGCCGTATCTCTCATTTGCTGGAATAGTGGTGTTTATTAGTCAGCAGTTTGCTTTCATTTTTTAAATATTCAGGTCAAGTTTTTTTATAAATTTTTTTGACGGTGGAAGAGAGGGACGTCTCTTTGTGCCCAGTGTATCGTAAGGGATATAAGCTACACGGAATTGGGGCTTGTATCTTTTTATGGAGGAATACAACGCAGCAAAAACGTTTTTTTTCTCGGTTTTCAGATTGGTTAAATACGCATTATGCAAAAAACTCCATGCTCTCAAGGAAGACATGGATGATTAACGTTACGAATAAATTTATCAGGAAATAAAAATGAAATTTATGAAGCCTAAATATCTGGCGCTCTTTATTGCGGCGGCAACCAGCTCCGCATTTGCTGCAGCACCGGGTACACCGACGATCGGCTACGGTAATGACAAATTTGCCCTTGTTGAAGTCGATCAGGCAGCACAGGATTACAACAGCCTCGTCAAAGTACATAAAGACGGCGTGGATGTAAAAGTAGAGTGGAACGTCTGGAGCGGTGATGCACCGACGTCCGCGAAGGTGCTGCTGGACGGCCAAACCGTCTGGACCGGTGCGGGCAGCGCATCAGGATCTGCCACCTTCAAGGTGAAAAAAGGCGGACGTTACCAGGAGCAGGTAGAGCTTTGTAACACCAGCGGTTGTAGCAAAAGCGCCAGCAAGCTGATTATTGTCGCGGATACCGACGGTAGCCACTTGCTTCCTCTCAATACTACCATGAAGGAAAACAACAAGACCTTTGCTCAGCACACTGACAAAGTGGTGGGGGCTTACTTCCCGGAATGGGGCGTCTATGACCGTAACTTCCAGGTCGATAAAATCCCGGCGGCTAACCTGAACCATATTCTGTATGGCTTCATTCCAATCTGTGGCGGTGATGGCATCAACGACAGCCTGAAAACCATCGAAGGGGGTAACAGCTTCCAGGCGTTGCAACGCGCCTGTAATGGTCGTCCGGATTATACCGTTGCCATTCACGATCCGTGGGCGGCGCTGCAAAAACCACAGGCCGGCGTTTCTGGCTGGGATGACCCCTACAAAGGTAACTTTGGTCAGTTGATGGCGCTGAAAAAAGCACATCCAGGGCTGAAAGTACTGCCATCTATCGGTGGCTGGACCCTCTCAGATCCGTTCTTCCAGATGAACAACCCTGCTATTCGCTCCCGCTTCGTAGCATCGGTGAAAGAGTTCCTGCAAACCTGGAAATTCTTTGACGGAGTGGATATCGACTGGGAATTCCCGGGCGGCGGCGGTGAGAACGCGGCACTGGGTAATCCGCAGCAGGATAAAGCGACGTATACCGCGCTGATGCATGATTTGCGCACGATGCTGAACGAACTCTCCAGCGAAACTGGCCGTACTTATGAACTGACCACCGCGATCGGTTCCGGCAAAGATAAGATCGAAGATGTGGATTACACCACCACACAGCAGTATCTCGATCACATCTTCCTGATGAGCTATGACTTCTACGGCGGCTGGAGCAATACAGAGTTGGGTCACCAGGCTGCGCTGAAAGCACCTGCATGGCGTCCGGACACAAACTACACCACCGAAAACGGCGTTAACGCGCTGCTGCAGCAGGGCGTACAGCCTGGCAAGATTGTGGTGGGAACCGCCATGTACGGCCGCGGCTGGACGGGGGTTCATGGTTACACCGGCAACAATCCGTTCACTGGCACCGCCACCGGCAAGGTGAAAGGGACCTGGGAACCGGGCGTGGTTGACTACCGTCAGATTGTGAATGAGTACAAAGGCAAGCCGGGTTGGGAATACGGTTACGACGCAGACGCGGAAGCACCGTACGTCTTCAATAAATCCACTGGTGACCTGATCACTTATGAAGATGCGCGTTCTGCTGCCGCAAAAGGCAAGTATGTTATGGCGAATCAGCTGGGCGGCCTGTTCTCCTGGTCCATTGACTCAGATAACGGCGACATTCTGAACGCCATGAATGAAAGCCTGCTGGGCGGTAGTTCAACCCCGGTTGAACCTGTTGTCACCAACCATGCGCCGATTGCCTCCTCGACCGATCTTAACGTCTCAGGCCCGGTGACCGTAACGCTCGACGGGTCTGCTTCCAGCGATCCGGATGGCGATGCAATCACCTATAAGTGGACCCAGATTTCTGGCCCATCGGTGACGCTCACCAACAGCACCAAAGCGAAAGCCACCTTCAACGTGGCTGCGGTGACCAGCGATCAGGCGATGGCATTCCGCCTGACCGTGACTGACGCGAAAGGACTGAGCAACGCGATTGATGTGCAGGTTGTAAACAAAGCGCCAAAAGCGAACCAGGCGCCGGTTGTGAACCCAATGGAAGCAGTGACGCTGCAGGCAGGTGAAACCTATGCGCTGCACGCGCAGGCTGCGGATCCTGACGGTGATGCACTGACCTACGCCTGGAGCGTTCCGGCGGATATGCACGCGACCGGGAGTGATACGGCGAACGTGAATATCACTGCGCCAGATGTGACCTCCGCCTCGACTTACACCCTGAGTGTCGTCGTAAGCGATGGTAAAACCAGCGTGCAGTCTAACGTGCAGGTCACGGTGAATCCTAAACCTGCTGACGTCACCCCGCCTGCTGATGAAGTGACCCCTCCGTCTGATGATGTGACTCCTCCTTCGGATGAAGGCACGGCAACCGGTAGTTGCGACGCGCCAGTCGATGCTAACGCCAGCAAATATGCCGCATGGGATGCCAGCAAAATCTACAACAACGGCGACACCGTGAGTGCCGACCACCTGGTGTGGAAAGCGAAATACTGGACGCAAGGTAACAAACCTGGCTTCGGTGTGGATGCCTGGGAACTGGTGAGCAACGTGAAGATGAACTGGCGTTCTGACCTGGTCTACAACGGCGGTGAAACCACCACTTACCAGGGTAACGTTTACCGTGCCAAATGGTGGACCCGTGGTGATAACCCGGCTAATAGCGACGTATGGGTGAAAGAAGGCGCATCAACAGATTGCAAATAATCTAACCCGATAATCACTCCCCCTCACGAAGGGGGGAGTGATGAAAAATTCATTTTACAGGATGTTGGTAGGGAGAAATAACCGAAACTGTCAGCAGGTAAAAATGAAAAAGATCATTTTGTTGTTATTAATAATAAGCCAAAGCGCACTGGCAAACTGTTGGGATAACGCGGCACGTTATTATCATGTCGACCCGTATTTATTGTATGCCATAGCCAATGTCGAATCCGGTATGAATCCGTATGCGGTGGGACAAAATCATGATGGCACGCGTGATGTTGGGTTGATGCAAATTAACAGCTCACATTTTACGGAACTGGAGACCAGAGGTATTGATGAACGCAGACTGATGACCGAGCCCTGTACCTCCATCATGGTCGGTGCTTCCATTCTGTCCGGAATGATTAAGGTCTATGGCTATAACTGGGAGGCTGTCGGCGCGTATAACGCAGGTTTAAAAAAAGAGAATTATCCGCAGCGTATGATCTATGCCCATAAAGTCTGGAAAAAATATCAGCAATTAAAATTAGCTGCGCAATATTAATGTTTTTTATTTTTGAAGAATTCCTCAGGGTGTTCTTCGAAAAGAAAAAACAGCTGTCTGTGGTTTATGTATTAATGGATTAATACATAAACCGGGATTTTAATTTTAACTTCAATTAACAGGAATCGGAAATGAACAAAAGGACGTTACTAAGTGTGCTCGTTGCCGGAGCATGCGTAGCTCCCTTTATGGCACAGGCTGCCTCGCTGCAAGCGACCACCAGTGAGCCATACACCATGAAAGCCAGCGACCTGGCGAAGAAAGAAAAAGAGCTGACCAGTTTCCCGCTGATGGCCTCAGTGAAAGAGACCATTCAGACGCTGGATAATGCGCAGGTTGAACTGATTGAGCCAGGCCGTGCAGCGAACCCGGAAAACGTGAAGCGCGTTGAAGGCATTGTTAAGGCCAGCGACTGGGAATATCTCTTCCCGCTGCGTGCGCAGGCGTACACCTATAGCAACTTCCTGAAAGCGGTCGGTAAATTCCCGGCGCTGTGTAAGACCTATAAGGATGGCCGCGACAGCGACGCCATCTGCCGCAAAGAGCTGGCAACCATGTTTGCTCACTTCGCTCAGGAGACTGGCGGCCATGAAAGCTGGCGTCCGGAAGCCGAATGGCGTCAGGCGCTGGTTCACGTACGTGAAATGGGCTGGAGCGAAGGGCAGAAGGGGGGCTATAACGGCGAATGTAACCCGGACGTCTGGCAGGGTCAGACCTGGCCGTGCGGTAAAGATAAAGACGGCGATTTCCTGAGCTACTTCGGTCGCGGCGCGAAACAGTTGTCTTACAACTACAACTATGGCCCGTTCTCTGAAGCGATGTACGGTGACGTGCGTACGCTGCTCGATAAACCCGAGCTGGTGGCGGATACCTGGCTGAACCTGGCGAGTGCGATCTTCTTCTTCGCCTATCCACAGCCACCAAAACCCAGCATGCTGCAGGTTATTGACGGTACATGGCAGCCGAACGATCACGATAAAGCCAACGGTCTGGTGCCGGGCTTCGGCGTGACCACCCAGATCATCAACGGCGGCGTAGAATGCGGCGGTCCGACTGAAATTGCCCAGTCGCAAAACCGTATCAAGTACTACAAAGAGTTCGCGAACTACCTGAAGGTTCCGGTTCCGGCGAATGAAGTGCTGGGCTGCGCCAACATGAAGCAGTTCGATGAAGGTGGTGCAGGCGCGCTGAAGATTTACTGGGAGCAGGACTGGGGATGGAGCGCGGATACACCAAGCGGTCAGACATACTCTTGCCAGCTGGTAGGCTACCAGACGCCATACAGCGCGTTCAAAGAGGGCGACTACAGCAAATGCGTACAGCACTTCTTTAACGTGAATATCGTTAACGATGATGGCTCAACAACCACGCCGGATGAAACCCCGGTAACACCAGCGCCATCGGAAGATGAAACCCCGGCTCCGGCACCCGTTCCGGATGAAACGCCGGCAGAACCGACGGCTGTCAATCACGCACCGGTCGCGCATATTGCCGGCCCAATCGGTGCGGTTGACGCAGGTGCGCAGGTTTCTCTGAGCGCCGAAGGTTCGATAGATGCTGATGGTAACAAACTGACTTACACCTGGCGCTCTCAGGATGGTCAGACTGTGACAGGTCAGGATAAAGCGGTTGTGACCTTCAGAGCCCCAGAAGCGGCGACGGCGCAGCAGGTTGAAATTAGCCTCACGGTTAGCGACGGTGAACTGAGCAGCACAACCTCTTATCTGCTGAACGTGAAGGCGAAAGCGGTTCCGTCTCAGGACGAAGGGACATCCGGCTCTTACGCCGCGTGGAGTGCGAACAGTAAGTACAAAGCAGGTGATATCGTGAACAACCACGGTAAACTCTTCCAGTGCAAACCGTTCCCGTACAGCGGCTGGTGTAACACGGCTCCGGCGTACTATGAACCCGGCGCAGGTCTGGCATGGTCTGACGCCTGGACGGCGCTGTAAAAGCAAACGGCAACCGAAAGGTTGCCGTTTTCGTGTTTGCACTGTGCTGTTGTAGGCCCGGTAAGGCGAAGCCGCCACCGGGCAAAAAGGCTAGCGATGAAGCTTCCCGTGGTCCCGCAACCACGCCGCCGTGCGCACAATCCCTTCATCCAGCGTCACGATCGGTTTATACCCCAGCTCGTTCTCTGCGCGGGTAATATCCAGCGTGAAATCAAAGTTGAGCTTGGATACCCCATAGTGCGTCAGCGCGGGCTCTTTGGCCGATTTACTGCCAAAACGCTCCATGCTGCGGGCGATCATGTCCAGCATCGGGTAGGGCACGGAACGGATACGGCAGTTGATCTGCAGTTCATCAATCAGCCGTTGCACAATGCTGCGTAACGAACACGGCTCGCCGTTGGTGATGTTGTAGGCACGGCCGGAAATCAGCTTATCGCAGTCCGGCTGACTTGCCAGCCACATGGCGTGAACCGCATTTTCATAGTAGGTCATATCCACCAGCGCATCGCCGCCGCGCGGCAGCAGCACGCTGCCATAGTGGTGCATCATCTGCGCCAGACGCGGAATAAACACCTTGTCGTGCGGCCCGAACAGGCTCTGCGGACGCAGTACCGTAAAACGGGTATGCGGGTTTGACTGCGCCAGCAGGTCAATCACCTCTTCGCTGGCCGCCTTGCTGCGGGCAAACTCACAGGCAAAACGTGCGGGGCGGAAATCTTCCTGCACGTCACGATGGTGGTGATAATCGAAATAGAGCGACGGGGAGGAGATATGGATAAAGTTACGCACGCCCCAGGCAACGGCCCATTCGCCCAGACGGCGGGTTGCCCGCACGTTAGCGAGGTCAAAGGCTTCCTGGGTTCCCCACGGAGAGGTGAAACTGGAGCAGTGCCACAGCGTGTCGATACCGGCGAGCATCACTTTCGCCTGAGAGGAGACCAGCTCCGTCAGGTCAGCATGGACAAACTCTGCGCCCATTTTTTGCAGCAGTTTTCCCATCGCTTCGTTGCGACCGGTAGCCCTGACGCTGATGCCTTTGTTGCGCAGAAATTCGACCGCATTTCGGCCTAAGCCGCTGGTCGCCCCGGTAACCAGTACCTTCATATCAATCCACTGTGTTGAAAAAGAATTTCGTGCGCATTCTTTCGTGAATTACGGCGGGTTGCAATGGGAAAGGTGAAAGAAAGAGAGTTTTATTTAGAACTTTTCCGTCTTTTGTTCTGCCAGTTGCGCAATCCGCTTCGCCATTCCCCGAAAGATAAACAGATGGGCGGGGATCATGAACAACCAGTAGAACAGACCCGGCATCCCGTGCGGATGCCACCAGGCGCGGACATCCAGTTCGCGATGGTCGCCTTTGTCTTTCAGCGTAAAGCAGAGTCGACCCAACCCCGGAGCTTTCATACCGAACAGCAGTGCCAGCTGCTTTTCCGGCTCGACGATGATGACCTTCCAGCTGTCGACCGCATCACCCACTTCAAGGTAAGGACGAGCAGGGCGTCCTTTTGCCAGCCTGTGTCCCACCAGCAGATCCATTGCTCCACGCGTTTGCCAGAGAATATTGCCGAAGAAATAACGTTCTTTGCCGCCAATCTGGTTCACCACGTCCCACAGCGCCGCCAGGCTTGCCTGCGTTTTTACCGTGCAGCCGGCCTGTTTGGGATAATAACCATACTCCGGTCGCCAGCGGGCAAACGCCTGGGCGTCGTAACCCCAGTCGCTGGAGTTCACCAGTTGCTCTTCTTCTTTCAGCGTATTGCGCACGGCATCATCAAAGCGGATCAGGTCCTGGGGAATGAGTGCCCGCAGCTCGCGATCGTCCGCCAGTAAATCATGTTTGAGTCCCTGGATCAGCGCTTTGGCGGTCGTCGGCGGCACAGAAGTAATCACATTCAAAAACCACACCGATATCCAGCGGGTTGGAAAGGGGATGGGGATCAGCCAGCGTTTACGGCCGCTGACGCGCATGAAATGTTCAAACTGCTCCTGATAGCTCAGGACTTCAGGGCCAGCGGCTTCCAGCACGCGGTGTTGCTCCGCCGGGTGGTCCAGCAGCGCCACCAGATAATGCAGTAAATTTTCCAGTGCAATCGGCGTGGTGCGCGAACGGACCCAGCGTGGCGGCGTGAGTACCGGCAGGTTGTAGACCATATCGCGCATCACTTCGAAGGCGGCGGAGCCCGCGCCGACGATAATTCCGGCGCGCAATTCGGTAACAGGGATAGTGGCGCCGCGCAGGGTTTCCGCCGTCAGCTGACGGGCTCGCAGATGATCGGATTGCTCATGTTCGGGAGCCTGGAGTGAGCTTAAAAAAATGACCTGCTTCACCGGCGTTTGCAGCAGGGCATCGCGGACGTTCATCGCCACCTGACGCTCGTGGGCGATAAAATCTCCGCCTTCACCCATGCTGTGCACCAGGTAGTAAAGCGTGTCGACCCCTTCCAGCAGCGCGGGAAGTTCCTTCGGCCAGTTGAGGTCAACATTATGGCAGGTGACGCCAGGCAAACTGAGTTTTTGCAGACGTTCGGTGTTGCGTGCCGCGGCCAGCACCTGATGCCCCTGCTGGCTTAATACAGTGGTGAGATGCTGACCGATATACCCGCTGGCACCGAGCACCAGAATGCGTTGCGGCACGTGAGGCTCCTTATCGCTGTAAAAACGCCTGCCAGTGTTTCACCACCTCTGACAGCTGTTCGCGGCTCACGTCGAGATGCATGACCAGACGCACGACAGATGAGGCGTTAATCAGCACGCCACGGGATTTCATAAATTCACCCAGCGCGGCAGCTTGTTCTTCACCCACGCGAACGAACAGCATGTTGGTGTCGTGGCGCATCACGTCGGCGCCAATCTCGCGAAGCTGCGCCGCCATCCACGCGGCGTTGTCGTGATCGTCCTTCAGGCGCGCCACGTTGTTTTTCAGGGCATACAGCCCGGCCGCCGCCAGAATACCCGCCTGACGCATGCCGCCGCCGGTCATTTTGCGCCAGCGGTTGGCACGCTTGATGTAGTCCGCATTGCCCACCAGCAGGGAGCCTACAGGCGTGCCCAGCCCTTTAGAGAGGCAAATGGTGAACGAATCGCAATATTGCGCGATCTCTTTTAGCTCGCAACCGTACGCCACCACGGCGTTAAAGATGCGTGCGCCATCCACGTGCAGGCCAAGTTTGCGCTCGCGAGTGAATTCCCACGCTGCTTTCAGGTACTCGCGAGGCAGCACTTTGCCGTTGTGGGTGTTTTCGAGGCTGAGCAGTTTTGTGCGCGCAAAGTGAATATCGTCAGCTTTGATTTTCGCCGCGACTTTATCGAGCGGCAGGGAGCCGTCCGGCGCGGCGTCAATCGGTTGTGGCTGAATGCTGCCGAGTACAGCCGCACCGCCTGCTTCATACAGATAGTTATGCGCGCCCTGGCCGACAATGTACTCTTCGCCGCGCTCGCAGTGGCTCAACAGCGCCACCAGGTTGGCCTGCGTACCGGTGGGCAGGAACAGAGCGGCCTCTTTCCCGCTGAGCTCTGCGGCATAGCGCTGCAGCTCATTAACCGTCGGATCGTCACCATAGACGTCGTCCCCGACCGGAGCGGCCATCATCTCTTCGAGCATGGCGCGGCTCGGACGGGTTACGGTATCACTGCGTAAATCAATCATGGCATGTCCTTATATTTAAAAGGCGATGCCAGATGTTTTACCTGAGCCAGTTTGTTTTTGCCAGTTCGATCACCTCATCACCACGGCCGCTGATGATGGCGCGCAGCATGTAGAGGCTAAAACCTTTGGCCTGTTCCAGTTTGATTTGCGGTGGGATCGCCAGCTCTTCTTTGGCGACCACCACGTCCACCAGTACCGGGCCGTCAATGGAAAAGGCGCGCTGCAGGGCTTCATCCACCTCTGAGGCTTTTTCCACGCGAATACCGGTGATGCCACAAGCCTCGGCGATGCGCGCGAAGTTGGTGTCGTGTAGCTCAGTGCCGTCCGTCAGGTAGCCGCCGGCCTTCATCTCCATGGCTACAAAGCCCAGTACGCTGTTGTTGAAAACCACGATTTTAAGCGGGAGCTTCATCTGCACCACCGACAGGAAATCGCCCATCAGCATGCTGAACCCGCCATCGCCGCACATCGCCACGACCTGGCGTTCCGGAGCGGTGGCTTTCGCCCCCAGCGCCTGCGGCATGGCGTTGGCCATCGATCCGTGGTTGAACGAGCCGAGCAGGCGACGTTTCCCGTTCATTTTCAGATAGCGCGCGGCCCAGACGGTTGGGGTTCCCACGTCGCAGGTAAAGATGGCGTCATCGTCAGCAAAATGGCTGATCTGCTGCGCCAGATACTGCGGATGAATGGCTTTGTCGCTCGGTTTGGCGAGGTCGTCCAGCCCCTTGCGGGCATCGCGATAGTCGCTCAACGCCTTATCGAGGAACTTGCGGTCCGTTTTTTCTTCCAGCAGCGGCAGCAGGGCGGCAAGGGTGGATTTGATATCGCCCACCAGCGCCATATCGACCTTGCTGTGCGCGCCGATACTGGCGGGGTTGATATCAATCTGAATGATTTTAGCGTCCGTCGGATAGAACGGACGATAAGGGAACTGCGTGCCGAGCAAAATGAGCGTGTCGGCATTCATCATCGTGTGGAAGCCGCTGGAAAAACCGATCAAGCCGGTCATACCCACGTCGTAGGGGTTATCGTACTCAACATGCTCTTTGCCGCGCAGGGCGTGGACGATCGGCGCTTTGAGCTTACTGGCGAACTCAAGTAATTCTTTATGTGCGCCTGCACAGCCGCTACCGCACATCAGGGCAATATTGCTGGAATAGCGCAGCAGTTGCGCCAGTTTTTTCAGCTCTTCTTCGGCTGGCGTCACCACTGGCTGAGGCGCATGATACCAGTGGCTGCTGGCGGTTTCTGGTGCGGCCTTGAGCGCGACGTCGCCAGGTAACACGACCACGGAAACACCCCGATTCAGTACAGCTTTGCGCATGGCAATCGCCAGGACCTGAGGGATCTGCTCGGGTGTCGAAACGAGTTCGCAATAGTGGCTACATTCACGGAACAGCTCCTGAGGATGCGTCTCCTGAAAATAGCCACTGCCGATTTCTGTCGATGGAATATGAGCGGCAATCGCCAGGACGGGCACATGGTTGCGGTGGCAATCGAACAGACCGTTGATTAAATGCAGGTTTCCCGGCCCGCATGACCCGGCGCAGACAGCCAGTTCACCCGTGAGCTGGGCTTCGGCACCGGCGGCAAAGGCGGCAACCTCCTCATGACGGGTCGGCATCCATTCAATGGTTTTCATCTTGTTGAGACTGTCGCTCAGTCCGTTAAGTGAATCGCCGGTGACACCCCAGATACGTTTTACGCCTGCTTGTTCCAGGGTTTTCGCTATGTATGCAGCCACAGTTTGTTTCATGGTTGTCCATCTCCTTTTAGTGATATCGCTTACAAGCTTAGAAGAAAGTCTCCGTATTGCCCGCCGCATCCCCCCAATTAAAAGGTGCTGTTCACGCGCAATTATTCGGCATAATCTGGTGATGCCTCAGTGAAAACAGGAATCATTTCAAATGGTTAAATCATTGTTAATTGCTGTTAATGAAAAGCTATCGTGCGACGATCTTGGCAAACTCTTGTTACGACTTGCCGTCGGTGGGCTAATGCTGTTTCACGGTTTACATAAGTTGTTTGGTGGTGTGGGATTCATCAGCGGCATGCTGGTGGAAAAAGGGTTGCCGGGGTTTATCGCCTATGGCGTTTTGATTGGCGAAGTCGTGGCACCGATCCTGATTATCATTGGGCTCTTTACGCGCCCGGCCGCGCTAGTGCTGGCGTTTACGATGATTGTGGCGTGGCTGATGGTGGGAATGGGGGAAACGCTCGCGCTCGATAAGGTAGGCGCATGGGCAATTGAAAGCCTGGTGTATTTCTTTATCGGCTCGTTGGCAGTCGCGTTTTTAGGGGCAGGGCGGTTTGCGGTAGGGAAAGCTCCTGCGTGGCGGTAAGGATAACAAAAGCCCGGTGGCGCTAGCGCTGCGCTTACCGGGCCTGTGATCGTACGTTTACCGTTTATGCCAGAACCAAATCACCCTGCGGATGACACGAGCAGGCCAACACGTAACCTTCTGCAATTTCCGCGTCGGTCAGCGTCATGGTGCTGGTAACCGTGTAGCTGCCATCCACCACTTTCGTTTTGCAGCAACCGCACACGCCTGCACGACAGGCCGCCACCACGGGGATCTTATTGCTTTCCAGCGCCTCCAGCAGCGTAGTGCCCACACGGCCAAAGAAAGTCTGTGCAGGTTGCAGTTTGCTGAATTTAATCCCGCTGGTAGCCGCTTCTGCCACGGGGGTAAAGAACTGCTCTTTGAAGAAGCGGGTCACGCCGAGCGCTTTCACTTCTTCTTCCACGGTAGCCATGTACGGCGCCGGGCCGCAGGTCATCACGGTACGATTTGCGATATCAGGCACGCTTTGCAGCAGCTCGCGGCTCAGACGACCGGGCACAAAACCCTGAGTTGCGTTATGTTCCGCCACCAGCGTCACCGGATAATCACGCCACTCCTCGGCAAAAATCACATCGTTCGGGGAACGGACGCTGAAGATCGCCTGCACGTCGGCCTGCGGGCGGTTCTTCGCCAGCCAGCGACGCATCGACATAATCGGCGTCACGCCACAACCCGCTGCCAACAGCAGAAATTTATCTTCGGCTTTGTCGTCACAGGTGAAATCACCCTGTGCGTCAGAGAGCCAGATGTAATCCCCGCGCTTGACGTCACGCGTCAGCCACTGGGAGCCCGCGCCGTCGTCAATGCGGCGGACGGTGAGCGTAATGTATTCGCTCACGCCCGGCGTCGAGGAGATTGTGTAGGCGCGCAGGGTGTCCGCCGTGTTGCGGACACTGACCAGCGCATACTGCCCTGCACGGTACGGATAGTAGTCATGGCACAACAGTGACAGTGTCCATACATCCGGCGTCTCCTGCTGGATGTGATGAACCTGCATCCGCCACGGACATTGTGAGGTTGGCATGGTCATGAATAACTCCTTACGCGCTCAGCAGCTGCTTCATATCGTCTTCAACGTTGGTCACGGAACGCAGGCCGAATTTCTCGTTCAGCACGGCCAGCAGGTCCGGCGTCAGGAAGCCAGGCGCGGTCGGGCCGGTCACGATGTTGGTTACGCCCAGAGAGAGCAGGGTCAGCAGGATGACAATCGCTTTCTGCTCAAACCATGACAGCACCAGCGACAGTGGAAGATCGTTCACGCTGCAGCCTAGTTTCTCCGCCAGAGTGACCGCCAGGATGATCGCAGAGTAGGCATCATTACACTGTCCGGCATCCACCAGGCGCGGCAGACCTTCGATGTTACCGAAGTCCAGTTTATTGAAGCGGTATTTACCGCAGGCCAGCGTCAGGATCAGGCAGTCTTCCGGCACGCGGGTGGCGAAATCAGTGAAGTAGTTACGCTCGCCACGCGCGCCGTCACAGCCGCCGACGAGGAAGATATGGCGCAGTTTTTCACGGCTGACGAGATCGATCAGCGTATCTGCAGCCCCGAGCAGTGTTTCACGGCCAAAACCGACGGTAATCAGGTGCGGAATTTCACTGTACGGGAAGCCCGCCATCTGCTGCGCTTGCTTGATGACCGGACCAAAGTCATCGCCCTCTAGGTGGCTTACACCCGGCCAGCCGACGATGCTGCGGGTCCAGATGCGGTCGTCATACGCGCCCACGGTTGGGTCGATGATGCAGTTAGAGGTCATCACGATTGGGCCCGGGAAACGGGCAAACTCAACCTGCTGGTTCTGCCAGCCGCTGCCATAGTTACCGATCAGATGTTTGAATTTACGCAGCTCTGGATACCCGTGAGCCGGCAGCATTTCACCGTGGGTATAGACGTTAACCCCCGTACCTTCGGTTTGCTTCAGGAGGTTGTAGAGATCTTTCAGGTCATGACCGGAAATCAGGATGCATTTGCCTTCGGTTGCTTTGACATTGACCTGGGTGGGCGTTGGGTGGCCGTAGGTGCTGGTTTCACCGGCGTCCAGAATGCTCATCACTTTGAAGTTCATCTGGCCGATTTCCATTGAGCACTCAAGCAGCGCGTTCATATCTGCAGGCCAGGTGCCGAGCCACGCCATGATGTTGTGGTACTGGGCGTAGATGTCGTTGTCGTATTGACCGAGCACATGCGCGTGTTCCATATAGGCTGCGGCGCCTTTCAGACCGTACAGGCACAGCAGACGCAAGCCGAGGATATTCTCGCCAATCGCCGCTTTGTCTTTGTTTGGGGTGAACTCTGCCGCCTGACGCTGCAACTCGCCCAGATCGTCGCTCACCAGCTGAAGTTCTGACATCGGGTTTTCCACGCGGGCGTTAGCATCCGCCTTCAGACACTGCGCTTTCAGCGCTTCACGCAGGGCAATGGCTTCGCGGGCGTAGCCGACAATGCGTGGAGAGTCGAAGTTAACGTTGGTTAGCGTGGAGAAGAAGGCGCGCGGGGCGAAGCTGTCGACGTAGTGGTCGATGATGCCATATTCACGCGCTTTGCGCGCCCATGCGGAAAGGCCTTGCAGGGTCGCAATCAGCAGGTCCTGCAGGTCAGATGTTTCTGCGGTTTTGCCGCACATACCCTGTGCGTAAGAGCAGCCATTGCCTGCCGGGGTACGGATGGTTTGTTCACATTGCACACAAAACATAATCACACCTGTTAAAGTTATATTTAATATACATGTTTAAGGGTATGCCTGTGCCAGAACAGTGAAAAGGGCTTTTTGCTAGAAAATAAAGGGAGATTGATTTAGCGCAATTTTGGCGGCAGGAACCCTACCGCCAAAGAAGTATCAGGCCGAGAAGACCGCCATCAGAACCGGAACCAGCAGACTTAAAATAAAGCCGTGCACGATGGCGGCGGGCACCATCTCCAGTCCGCCAGAGCGTTGTAATACCGGCAGGGTAAAGTCCATTGACGTGGCACCACACAGGCCCAGTGCCGTAGAGCGACTTCGGCGCACCAGACCCGGGATCAGCATAATGGCAATTAACTCCCGTGCCAGGTCGTTAAAGAAGGCGGCGCTACCAATCACCGGGCCGAACGATTCGGTCAGCAGAATACCGGAGAGGGAATACCAGCCGAAACCTGAGGCCATCGCGAGGCCTGTTTTCAGCGGCAGGTCGAGAATAAAAGCGTTAATCACGCCCGCCACCATGGAGCTGGCGACAACAATGACCGCGACCATCATTCCCCGACGGTTCAGAACAATTTGCTTAAGCGTCATGCCATTATTTCGCAGCTGGATACCGATCAGGAACAGCAGGAAGATCAGCGTATATTCACTGGCCTCTGTTGCGTGCTGTAAAAATGCCCAGCCGGTCAGCCCAAGAAGAAACCCGAGCACCACAACGCCGCACAGTTTTAATGATTCCAGCGCCATCGCAATTCGGGAAGGCAGCTTTTCCTGATGATGATGGTTTTTCCAGGGAACGGTACGTTCAAGCCAGAAGAGTGCGGCAATATTACACAGTAAAATAACCACCACGGTGACCACCGAATAATGCAGGATAGAAAGCAGATTGGTCGCCAGATTATCCAGGAAGGCCAGGCTTATCCCCATAAAGAAAAGAATGACGTAAACAATCCAGCTGAGAAAACGGTTGATAAGACGTAATGCGGATTCCTGATGCAGCGGGATAAGGTAGCCCGCAATCAGGGGCAGCAGAATGATGAGGAGTCCTGAAAACATGAACAGCTGGTCCTTTTGAGTATCTGTTAAGCGTCAGTGACACTACCCAATAAAGGCTGTTCAGTAAAGCGGCAAAAAGAAAGCCGGGTGGCGACTGCGCCTTACCCGGCTTGAGTGTATGTGGGGTTGTGCGGCCTGATGCCCTCACCCCAACCCTCTCCCACGGGAGAGGGAGAAAATCATTAATCGCGTTTTTCCAGCAGGGTGCGATACAGCACGCCGCCCAGAATACCGCCGATGATTGGCATGACCCAGAACAGCCACAACTGCTCAAGCGCCCAACCGCCCTGGAAAATGGCAACTGCGGTACTGCGTGCCGGGTTGACGGAGGTGTTAGTGACCGGAATAGAAATCAGGTGGATAAGGGTCAGTGCGAGACCAATGGCAATAGGGGCAAAGCCTGCTGGTGCGTGTTTGTCAGTTGCGCCGTGGATCACCAGCAGGAAGCCTGCGGTCAGCACAATTTCAATCACGATGGCAGACAGCATGGAGTAGCCGCCAGGGGAGTGTTCACCGAAGCCGTTAGAGGCAAACCCGCTGGCTGCAGCGTCGAAGCCGGCTTTACCGCTGGCAATCACGTAAAGCACTGCTGCCGCAATAATACCGCCCACTACCTGAGCGACGATGTAGCCAATGACCTCTTTCGCAGGGAAACGGCCGCCCGCCCATAAGCCCAATGTCACCGCCGGGTTAAAATGACCACCCGAAATATGCCCTACGGCAAATGCCATGGTTAATACGGTTAAACCGAACGCCAGTGCGACACCGACAAAACCAATGCCTAGTTCCGGGAATGCCGCAGCGAGAACGGCGCTACCACAGCCACCAAATACCAGCCAGAATGTACCAAAGCATTCTGCTGCCAATTTTCTAAACATAACCACCTCAATAATAAATTTCCGCACGCTTTCCCGCGTACGGGATATATCGCCATAAAGGGATGACGACTCAAAGAGCCGTTATTCTAAAAACCAACAACACCCCTTCGCCACTTAAATAAATTCGATTAATTTGATTTAAGGCAATGTGATGTCAATCCTTGTTCAAATAAGCGGTAAATAGAGCATAGACCAATTTTCGTAAGGACGAATGTTATGCTGTCGTGACAGAACGCCGCCCGCTATACTGCTGATAACTTAAAGGAAAAAGTGGTCATTTCGCGGGGGATTTATGCTTCTCGAACGTGTGGAAATTGTCGGGTTTCGCGGGATTAACCGCCTGTCGCTGCATCTGGAGCAGAACAACGTCCTGATCGGTGAGAACGCCTGGGGTAAGTCCAGCCTGCTGGATGCGCTGACGTTGTTGCTTTCGCCCGAAGATGATTTGTATCACTTCGTCCACGACGATTTCTGGTTCCCCCCGGGTGACATCACGGGTCGTGAGAAGCATCTGCATATTATTCTGACGTTCCGGGAATCCGAGCCAGGACGCCATCGCGTGCGTCGATTCCGCCCGTTGTCACCTTGCTGGGTGCCGTGCGATGACGATTTCCATCGCATTTTCTATCGGCTCGAAGGTGAGATGTCGGAAAACGAAGGGGTACTGACCCTGCGTGATTTTCTTGATGAGAAAGCCAACCCGATCCCCCTGGAGAATATCGACGATCTGGCGCGCCACCTGACCCGCCTGACGCCGGTACTACGCTTGCGTGATGCGCGCTTTATGAGGCGTATCCGTAACGGTACCGTACCGCATATGCCGGAAGTGGAAGTTACGGCCCGGGAGCTGGATTTCCTGGCCAGAGAGCTGGTTTCGCGTCCGCAGAATCTGACCGATGGTCAAATCCGGCAGGGATTGTCCGCGATGGTGCAACTTCTCGAGCACTATTTTTCCGAACAGGGAACGTCGGAGTCGCGCCATCGTCTGATGCGCCGACGCTCTCATGATGAGCAACGAAGCTGGCGCTACCTCGATATCATTAACCGGATGATCGACCGGCCTGGAGGCCGTACCCATCGGGTGATTTTGCTGGGGCTGTTTTCGACACTTCTGCAGGCCAAAGGAACCGTTCGTCTTGACCGGGACGCCCGGCCGCTGCTGCTGGTGGAGGATCCTGAGACCCGCCTGCATCCCATTATGCTTTCCGTGGCATGGCATCTGCTGAATCTGCTACCACTCCAGCGTATTACCACCACCAATTCCGGTGAGTTATTGTCGCTGACGCCGGTTGAACACGTCTGCCGTCTGGTGCGTGAATCTTCGCGAGTTTCTGCTTACCGGCTCGGGCCTGGCGGTCTGAACGCGGAAGACGGGCGCCGCATTGCGTTTCATATTCGCTTTAATCGAGCATCGTCGCTTTTTGCCCGCTGCTGGCTGTTGGTTGAGGGGGAAACGGAAACTTGGGTTATCAACGAACTGGCGCGCCAGTGCGGCCACCATTTTGATGCCGAAGGCATTAAGGTGATCGAATTTGCCCAGTCGGGATTAAAACCGTTGATAAAATTTGCCCGCCGGATGGGGATCGAGTGGCATGTCCTGGTAGACGGTGATGAAGCGGGTAAAAAATATGCCTCAACCGTGCGTAGCCTGCTTAATGATGAGCGAGAAGAAGAGCGTGACCATTTAACCATGCTGCCCGCGATGGACATGGAGCATTTTATGTATCGTCAGGGGTTTGACGATGTATTTCACAGAATTGCGATGGTGCCGATCGATGTCCCGATGAACATGCGACGCGTGATTGCCAAAGCTATTCACCGTTCGTCAAAACCGGATTTAGCCATTGAAGTGGCGACGGAGGCGGGGAAGCGGGGCGTGGAGTCGGTACCGACGCTGCTGCGCAAGATGTTCTCCCGCGTGCTGTGGCTGGCACGCGGGAAAGCGGATTAAGGTTGGGTCGCCTGGTTCACTTGCTGAATCAGGCTATCCAGCAGTTCGTAGCGGCGGCGATATTCGGAACGTTTTTTGCTCGCAATTTCTTCCATCGGTTTACGTGGCATGACAAGCGGCAGCCTAAAGTTACCGTTATCCTGTTTCTCACCCCCAATGGAGATCCAGAAACTGTCGTAATCGGCCAGCAGTTTCCCCTCTTTTTTCTTGCGATAACGCCAGCTGCGATAAATATGAGTGGCGTTACTGACGGCAACAATCTGTTCTACCGGGAAAGCAGTGCCGAGCGTCATTGCGGCCTCAACGAGCAGACGTTTCGGGAACAGGCCATGACAGGCTTTCGTTGCCCCCTGGATAAGCTCGTGCGGAACATGTGCTTTTGCACCCTGCAAACCGCCGATAAACAGCGTCGCTTTTCCTTCAAACTGGCACAACGTAAAGGTCATTTCTGCCAGCACCGTGTTCTGGCTGTCACAGAAAGCGAGGGTGGCTTCCCCCTCTTTATCCAGGAATGCATCTGCGCACAGACGAACGGTAAATTGCTGTTCATCTTTGCCGGTTAAGGTCAGCAGCGTGAAGCCCTGTTTAGAAAGATAACCATTCAGCAGCGTCGCAGGAAGCTGGCGGCTCATCGTCTGATAGTGCCAGTTGAGGGATTCCAGCGCGTGCTGACTATCCATGTTCACCGTCAACCAGGGACGATGCAGCCGGCATGGCAGCCCAGGTTGTACCTGCAACATCTGCATCAGACGCGGTTGATTTGCAAGGCTCGTTAACAGGCGCGCAGTGCTAACAGGTGACGCCAGCGAACGTAACATGAATTTACGTCGATAGGAGGGGTTCTTCCACGCAAGCCCTGGTGTGAGCTGACCGAAAGCCAGATTTTTGAACAGCTGCCAGCCTGATTTAGGCTGCGGCAGGTTTGAAAAAGGTGTATCGACGATGGAAGACATGATAGATCCTGCTTCTTGTTGAAGAGCTTCATTTCAGCAGGCGAACGTTCAACATCTCGTAAACAAATTGTGACGATTTCGGGAATCAGGGGTTTCGTTGAGGAGTCGTTTAGATAAAATCAACACTGATAATTGCCAGAACATTTATTTGGAATATTTATGAACCTCAAGGGAAAACGCAGAACGCTGTTTCTGCTGCTGGCGGTCGTGGTTTTGGTCGGCGGATACTGGCTCTGGCAGGTGCTTAATGCCCCTGTGCCACAGTATCAGACACTGATTGTTCGCCCGGGCGAACTGCAGCAAAACGTCCTCGCAACGGGCAAACTTGACGCCCTGCGCAAGGTTGATGTCGGCGCTCAGGTCAGCGGCCAGTTGAAAACGTTGTCGGTAGAGATTGGCGACAAGGTGAAAAAAGGTCAGTTGCTTGGGGTAATCGACCCTGAACAGGCTGAGAACCAGATCCGTGAGGTGGAAGCGACGCTGATGGAACTGCGTGCGCAACGTGCACAGGCACTGGCAGAGCGTAACCTCGCCCAGGTGACGCTCACCCGCCAGCAGGCGCTTGCCAAAACTCAGGCTATTTCGAAACAAGATTTAGATACTGCCACGACAGAACTGGCGGTCAAGCAGGCGCAGATTGGCACTATTGATGCACAAATCAAGCGCAATCAGGCCTCGCTGGATACAGCGAAAACCAACCTCGATTACACGCAAATTGTTGCCCCGATGGCCGGGGAAGTCACCCAGATCACGACGCTTCAGGGCCAAACGGTCATTGCCGCACAGCAGGCGCCAAACATTCTGACGCTGGCAGACATGAGCACCATGCTGGTGAAAGCTCAGGTCTCAGAGGCGGATGTCATTCATCTTAAACCGGGGCAGAATGCCTGGTTTACGGTGCTCGGCGACCCGCAAACGCGCTATGAAGGTGTGCTGAAAGATATTCTGCCGACGCCGGAAAAGGTCAACGACGCCATTTTCTACTATGCCCGTTTTGAGGTGCCCAACCCGCAGGGCGTTCTGCGTCTGGACATGACCGCACAGGTGCATATTCAGCTCACCGGCGTGAAAAACGTGCTGACCATTCCACTCTCCGCGCTGGGTGAATCCACGGGAGAGGGCCGTTATAAGGTGAAGGTACTGCGCAATGGAGAAACCCGCGAGCGAGAAGTGGTGATCGGCGCGCGTAACGATACTGATGTGGTGGTGACGAAAGGGCTCGAAGAGGGTGAGGAGGTTGTCACCAGCGAAAGCCTGCCTGGAGCGCCTAAATGACGGCGCTGCTTGAGCTGAATGACATTCGTCGCAGCTACCCGTCGGGCGACGGCCCGGTGGAGGTGCTGAAGGGGATCTCGTTGCGCGTTGAGGCTGGCGAAATGGTGGCGATTGTCGGGGCGTCCGGTTCCGGTAAATCGACGCTGATGAATATTCTCGGCTGCCTGGATAAACCCACCAGCGGTACCTATCGCGTGGCGGGGATGGATGTCTCCACGCTTGATGGTGACGCGCTGGCAAAACTGCGGCGCGAACACTTCGGTTTTATCTTCCAGCGTTATCATCTGCTTTCTCATTTAAGTGCGGCACAGAACGTGGAAGTGCCCGCGGTCTATGCTGGCGTGGAGCGTAAGAAGCGGCTGGAGCGGGCACAAGCGTTATTAACGCGTCTGGGGCTGGCAGAACGGGTGGAATATCAACCGTCTCAGCTTTCCGGCGGTCAGCAGCAGCGAGTCAGTATTGCCCGTGCGCTGATGAACGGTGGACAGGTGATCCTCGCGGATGAACCGACCGGCGCGCTCGACAGCCATTCGGGTGAAGAGGTCATGGCGATCCTGCATCAGCTGCGCGATCAGGGGCACACGGTGATTATCGTGACGCATGACCCACAGATCGCGGCGCAGGCGGAGCGGATCATTGAGATCCACGACGGCGAGTTGGTCAGTAACCCGCCCCCTCGACAGTCCAGAGCGGCAGCACCGAAAGAAGCCTTGCCTGCGTCAACCGGTTGGGGACAATTTTCCAGTGGCTTTCGCGAGGCGCTGACCATGGCCTGGCTGGCGATGGCGGCTAATAAAATGCGCACCTTGCTGACGATGCTCGGCATTATCATTGGTATCGCCTCGGTGGTGTCGATTGTGGTGGTGGGCGATGCCGCCAAGCAGCTGGTGCTGGCCGATATTCGTGCCATCGGTACCAATACCATTGATGTCTATCCCGGCAAAGACTTTGGCGACGACGAGCCGCAGTATCAGCAGGCGCTGAAATATAACGATCTGGAGGCTATTCAGAAGCAGCCGTGGGTGAACTCCGCCACGCCTGCGGTTTCGCAAAACCTCCGTCTGCGCGTAGGGAATGTTGACGTTGCCGCCAGCGCGAATGGCGTCAGCGGGGACTATTTCAACGTTTACGGCATGACCTTCAGTGAAGGTGCCACCTTTAATGCCGAACAGCTGGCAGGCAGGGCACAGGTGGTGGTGCTGGACGCGAATTCACGCAGGCAACTCTTCCCCAATAAAACCAACGTGGTGGGGGAAGTCATCCTTGTGGGGAATATGCCTGCCACGGTCATTGGCGTGGCGGAAGAGAAACAGTCGATGTTTGGCAGCAGTAAGATCCTGCGCGTCTGGCTGCCCTATACCACCATCTCAGGGCGGATCATGGGGCAATCCTGGCTCAACTCCATCACCGTACGCGTGAAGGAAGGTTACGACAGCGCCCGGGCCGAGCAGCAACTGGAACAGTTACTTACGTTACGTCACGGGAAGAAAGATTTCTTCACCTGGAATATGGACGGCCTCTTGAAAACGGCGGAAAAGACCACACGTACTCTTCAACTGTTCCTCACGCTGGTGGCGGTGATCTCGTTGGTCGTCGGCGGTATCGGGGTGATGAATATCATGCTGGTGTCGGTGACCGAACGCACGCGGGAGATTGGCATCCGTATGGCGGTCGGGGCCCGGGCCAGCGACGTGCTACAGCAGTTTTTGATTGAAGCGGTGCTGGTGTGTCTGGTCGGCGGTGCAATGGGCATTGCGCTCTCGATGATGATCGCGTTTGCGCTCCAGCTCTTTTTACCCGGCTGGGAAATTGGTTTCTCACCTCTGGCTATTCTTACCGCATTTTTGTGTTCGACATTTACCGGCATTTTGTTTGGCTGGTTGCCGGCCCGCAACGCGGCGCGGCTGGATCCGGTTGATGCGCTGGCCCGCGAATAGGCTGAAAATAAAAATGCCAGCCGATCGGGCTGGCATTTTGACTGCGGGATGTACACAATAAAACAGAGAGCTATGCAACCGTCTCTGCTTCAATGGGTACGATAAGGCTTGCATGATTGCCTTTTGGCCCCTGGTGTACATCGAACCGGACGGACTGCCCGGCTTTGAGCGTTCTGTAACCATCCATCTGAATGGTGGAATAGTGAGCGAAGATATCCTCGCCGCCGCCTTCGGGGCAGATGAATCCAAACCCTTTGGCGTTGTTGAACCACTTAACAGTACCCATTTCCATGCTTCGACATCCTTCGTAAATCTTATAAATTAAGATGGAATGAACCGGTGGTGGAGTGGGGGCTGTTCAAAACCTCGCCATCTCACGCTTGTACAATTTAGAGAAACGAAAGAAGTCGTCAAGCGTTTGGCGCTGGAGATGGGACAATAATCAACCAAAGTTTGAAGCAGTTAACGCTATTGCAACAGTTTGTGACAGACATCGCGGATGACAGTAATAGATGATTGTTATCTAACATCTGAGGTAGATTCAAAGTGGTTATGCATAATGGGTAAGACCAACGATTGGCTGGATTTTGACCAGCTGGCGGAAGACAAAGTGCGCGACGCGCTAAAACCGCCATCTATGTATAAAGTTATGTTAATGAACGATGATTACACGCCGATGGAATTTGTTATTGACGTGCTACAAAAGTTCTTTTCTTATGATGTAGAACGTGCAACGCAACTGATGCTTACCGTTCATTATCGTGGCAAAGCGATCTGCGGCATCTTTACTGCCGAAGTGGCGGAAACCAAAGTGGCGATGGTGAACGACTACGCGAGGGAGAACGAGCATCCGTTGCTGTGTACGCTGGAAAAGGCCTGATAAGGCATAAAATTGGGGGAGGTGCCTATGCTCAATCAAGAACTGGAACTCAGTTTAAATATGGCTTTCGCCAGAGCGCGTGAGCACCGACATGAGTTTATGACCGTCGAGCATTTACTGCTCGCACTGCTTAGCAACCCATCTGCCCGCGAAGCGCTGGAAGCCTGCTCCGTGGATCTGGTGGCGCTACGTCAGGAACTCGAAGCCTTCATCGAACAAACTACACCGGTGCTGCCAGCCAGTGAAGAAGAGCGCGACACTCAGCCGACGCTCAGCTTCCAGCGTGTATTGCAGCGCGCGGTTTTCCACGTCCAGTCTTCCGGACGTAGCGAAGTGACTGGCGCCAACGTCCTGGTCGCCATCTTCAGCGAGCAGGAGTCGCAGGCTGCTTATCTGCTGCGCAAACACGAAGTCAGCCGCCTCGATGTGGTTAACTTTATCTCTCACGGAACGCGAAAAGACGAGCCTAACCAGGCATCGGATTCCAGCAATCAGGTCAATAACAATAATGAAGAGCAAGCAGGCGGGGAGGATCGTATGGAAAACTTCACCACCAACCTTAACCAGCTTGCTCGCGTTGGCGGTATCGACCCGCTGATTGGCCGCGATAAAGAGCTGGAGCGCGCGATCCAGGTGCTGTGCCGTCGCCGCAAGAACAACCCGCTGCTGGTGGGGGAATCTGGCGTGGGTAAAACCGCGATTGCCGAAGGCCTGGCCTGGCGTATCGTGCAGGGCGATGTGCCGGAAGTAATTGCCGACTGCACTATCTACTCGCTGGATATCGGCTCGCTGCTGGCGGGCACCAAATACCGCGGTGATTTTGAAAAACGCTTCAAGGCGCTGTTAAAGCAGCTGGAGCAGGACACCAACAGCATTCTGTTTATTGATGAAATTCATACCATCATCGGTGCAGGTGCGGCTTCTGGTGGCCAGGTGGATGCCGCTAACCTGATCAAACCGCTGCTCTCCAGTGGCAAGATCCGCGTGATTGGCTCCACGACCTACCAGGAGTTCAGCAACATCTTTGAGAAAGACCGTGCGCTGGCGCGTCGCTTCCAGAAAATCGACGTGACTGAACCGTCCGTCGAGGAAACGGTGCAGATCATCAATGGCCTGAAACCGAAGTACGAAGCGCACCACGACGTGCGTTACACCGCGAAAGCGGTACGTGCGGCGGTAGAGCTGGCGGTGAAATACATCAACGACCGTCATCTGCCGGATAAGGCGATTGACGTGATTGATGAGGCCGGGGCGCGTGCGCGCCTGATGCCGGCCAGCAAGCGTAAGAAAACCGTTAACGTGGCGGATATTGAGTCCGTGGTGGCTCGTATCGCGCGTATCCCTGAGAAGAGCGTTTCTCAGAGCGACCGCGACACGCTGCGTACGCTCGGCAATCGCCTGAAAATGCTGGTCTTTGGTCAGGATAAAGCCATTGAGGCCTTAACCGAAGCGATCAAGATGGCACGTGCTGGGCTGGGGCATGACCACAAGCCTGTCGGTTCCTTCCTGTTCGCCGGCCCAACCGGTGTCGGGAAAACTGAGGTGACGGTACAACTCTCCAAAGCCCTGGGCATTGAGCTGCTGCGTTTTGATATGTCCGAGTATATGGAGCGTCACACCGTCAGCCGTTTGATTGGTGCGCCTCCGGGCTATGTGGGCTTTGACCAGGGCGGTCTGCTCACCGACGCGGTGATCAAGCATCCGCACGCGGTACTGCTGCTTGATGAAATCGAGAAAGCGCACCCGGACGTGTTCAACATCCTGCTCCAGGTGATGGACAACGGGACGCTGACCGACAATAACGGGCGCAAGGCGGACTTCCGCAACGTGGTGCTGGTGATGACCACCAACGCCGGTGTGCGTGAAACCGAGCGTAAATCCATCGGCCTCATCCACCAGGATAACAGCACCGATGCTATGGAAGAGATCAAAAAGATCTTTACGCCGGAATTCCGTAACCGTCTGGACAACATTATCTGGTTCGATCACTTGTCTACCGAGGTGATCCATCAGGTAGTGGATAAGTTCATCGTCGAACTGCAGGTTCAGTTGGATCAGAAAGGCGTGTCGCTGGAAGTGAGCCAGGAGGCCCGCAACTGGCTGGCTGAGAAAGGCTATGACCGTGCGATGGGCGCTCGTCCAATGGCGCGTGTGATTCAGGACAACCTGAAGAAACCGCTGGCGAACGAACTGCTGTTTGGCTCGCTGGTGGATGGCGGCCAGGTGACGGTGGCGCTGGATCAGGCGAAGAATGAGCTGACGTATGATTTCCAGAGTGCGCAGAAACACAAGCCTGAAGCGGCTCACTGAGTTGTTTTAAATCTAAAAGCCGGGTTTTTTAACCCGGCTTTTTTGTGCCTGTTTTTCTCTCTCTCCCTGTGGGAGAGGGAAACAAGCCGCAGAGGAATTTTGCGAGGCGCTTTCCAGTTTCTTTCGAAGTTAGTTACTGGATAAATCCACAGTAATAAAATGTCGGCGCACCTGCAAAATCAGGTGACAGGATTGGCGTCCTGAAAGTGTGTGAGCAGCAGTAATGCTGCAGGCTTCGTTCGCCCTAAGGAAAAGGGTATAATTCTGCATCTGGCGGGCGAATCGGAAGCTTCTTTTGAAGCGCCAGTAGCACACACACTGGTACGCCAATTCCTTTTCGTCCGCCGCCAGCGAATCTGGCGTTTCCTGCGGTGGTAAATTCAAAGTGTGTGAAGGAATTACCCAATGAATACAGAAAACAATTTCGCCCAATTCTATAGCGAACTCTCCCTCAACCCCGATCTCCCAACTTTAGCCGAGCGCTGTAAACTGCTCACCGAAATCCTGCTCGACTGCAAGTCACTCCCACAAACGCAGCCTGTTTGCCGTTGCCTCGGTGCTTATCTGGAAGAAGCCAAAACCGGACTCGCAGAATCAATGCGCGATTTCCAGGTGGTTGAATTTGACGACGAGGCGGAACTGCCGAAGAAAAAAGAGTGGCTACTGGAAGATACCGAAACGAAGTGCGATTACTGTCGGGCGTTAAATCACGTGTTGCTGATTTCGCATTTTGACCACGATATGTTGCCGCACCTCACGGGGTTATTGCATGACATAGCGCATTCAATGGCGGCAGATTTGGTCGCATCTCGAGGTTCAGAAACGGTAATCCATATTATTTCCTGACGATGGTTCGAAGCCTGGAGGGTTCTTCTGACTCCAGATGTGTAACCCTTTTTTTGCAGCTTACGTAACGCATTGATTTATCAAGCATGGTTTCACGGTGCAGAAAAAAGGGTTTAATGTGCAGAAGTTGATTATTTTCTTTTCTAACAATAAGATGGCGTGGTTTCCCTTCAGTTCACTGCCGTACAGGCAGCTTAGAAAAGCAATTGTGGTCATGCATCTGTGCTTCATGAGTTCACTGCCGTACAGGCAGCTTAGAAATCAGCTTGACCTAACGCAACTTTAGTGTCGGCGTTCACTGCCGTACAGGCAGCTTAGAAAAATAGTGGTCGTATCGAGTTTGTCTTGAGAACGTTCACTGCCGTACAGGCAGCTTAGAAATTCGCCGCTTACTTCTGGATATTTATTTGCTGGTTCACTGCCGTACAGGCAGCTTAGAAAAATGTCGCATTTAATTTTTCGGGAAATGTTGGGTTCACTGCCGTACAGGCAGCTTAGAAAATATAAATTATTTGTATTAGCTGTAGTATAACGTTCACTGCCGTACAGGCAGCTTAGAAAAGGGGCAAGCAGAAACGCGCTGACGTCGTGTTGTTCACTGCCGTACAGGCAGCTTAGAAATGCTTGTTCATCTGGTTTACCCAGGCTGTTTTGTTCACTGCCGTACAGGCAGCACATTTCATAAATTTAAAATAAATCATCCAAAAGCATTCGCAATAATTATGAAATAAAGCATTCATCGCTGAATTATATTTCCATGCATATATTATTTGTAAAAATAATGTGTCAAGTAAGAGAGTTATTTCCCATCTCATTACTACGGGAGTTGGTGTTCATTTGATAGTTATCACATTTTTACCCATCTCATCTTCGATAACATACTCCGTATCCAATACATTGAAATAAAAGCCCTTACTATGTCCGTAAACAACATCACGCCGACAGATTTAAAAACTATTCTTCATTCTAAACGTGCCAACATTTATTACCTGGAAAAATGTCGCATTCAGGTAAATGGTGGGCGTGTTGAATATGTCACTCAGGAAGGTAAGGAATCATTTTACTGGAATATTCCGATCGCCAATACGACTGCGGTAATGTTGGGAATGGGCACCTCCGTTACACAAATGGCAATGCGGGAGTTTGCACGAGCAGGTGTGATGGTTGGTTTTTGTGGAACAGATGGCACGCCGCTTTATTCCGCGAACGAGGTGGATATTGATGTCTCGTGGTTCAGCCCACAAAGTGAATATCGTCCGACAGCATATTTACAAAACTGGGTCTCATTTTGGTTTGATGAAGAAAAACGTCTGCGTGCGGCAAAGCAGTTTCAATTTATTCGTTTACAGCAAATTGAAAGACAGTGGGGTGGGTTGAAGATGCGGCGGGAAGTATCTTTTCAACCTGATAAAGACGCGCTGGAAAGTATTCTCGAGCGTGCCAGGCAAGGCATGGAAAACGCTCATGATCATAGATCGTTGATGCTCCAGGAAGCGCAACTGACGAAATCACTCTACAAGTTGGCAAGCCAAACCGTGGGCTACGGTAGTTTTACCCGAGCCAAACGGGGAGGCGGGGCGGATATTGCGAATCGTTTTCTCGATCAGGGTAACTATCTGGCCTATGGGCTGGCGGCTGTCGCAGCATGGGTGACGGGCATCCCGCATGGTCTGGCAGTCATGCATGGTAAAACACGACGTGGTGGGTTGGTCTTTGATATTGCCGATTTAATTAAAGATGCTTTGATTATGCCGCAGGCATTTATTGCAGCAATGGAAGGTGAAGACAATCAACAGTTTCGTCAGAGGTGCATTAATGCGTTTCAGCAGTCTGATGCACTGGACGTGATGATCACCACATTGCAGGAAACCTCGCAGTCGCTGGCGGGGGATGCGAAATGAATGTATTGATTATCTCCCGTTGCACCAAAAATGCGCGTGAGAAAAGTTGTCAGGTTATTGATCAGTTTGCTGAACGTACGGGTGACGCGACCTGGCAAACGACGATCACGATGGAAGGGGTCAACACACTACGCAAATTGCTGCGTAAAACCGCACGTCGTAATACGGCCGTAGCGTGTCATTGGCTGAAAAAAAACGGTCAAACCGAGCTCTTGTGGATTGTCGGGAATCTGCGTCGTTTTAATGCGCAAGGGCGCGTACCTACAAATCGAACGACCCTGCAAATCATCAGGAATGAGACAGAGCACCGCTGGCACAGTGCGGAAAGTATTGCCTTGCTGGCAGCAATAGCCGGGCTATTTCATGACTTTGGCAAAGCAGGTATGTGCTTCCAGCAGACGCTACAGGGTGAGAGCAAGCACGTCTGCCAGCCGTATCGCCATGAATGGATATCGGTTCGTCTGTTCGAGGCCTTTGTGGGGCAACAAAGTGATGAGCAATGGCTGACATCTTTGACACAGCTTAATGCCGCAAACGAAAAGGCCATGTTGAAAGCACTTAAGATGGACAGGGTGGACTGGAGCGATAGCCCGCTCGGCACATTACCTCCCGTCGCTAAAGTGGTGGCATGGCTGATGTTATCACACCATCGTTTGCCCCAGCCTCATCCGGAAAATCCTTCATTTCTGTACTGTGAAGGCTGGCTTGAGCGGCAACTGAATGCTGACTGGAACTCGCTTAATCACAAACAGGAAAAGCATCACTGGACATCACGTGACAGACAAAATGTCTGGAAGTTTCCCCACGGTACCCCACTGAAAAGTAAAACCTGGCGTGAGAAAGCCCGACAGATTGGCAAACGCATCAGGAATCTGCCCACACTGCTTCATTCAGGAACACTGGATAATCTCTTCACCATCCATCTCGCCCGTCTTTCATTGATGCTGGCCGATCACGTTTACTCTTCACAACCTGCTTATTCCGGTTGGCAGGATGATGCTGTTCAGACCTGGGCCAACAGCGATCGGCGGACCGGACAGCTCAATCAAAAACTTGATGAGCACAACGTTGGCGTCGCGCACCTGGCGCTGTTAATGGGGCGTTCTCTTCCGGCTTTACGCCATTCGTTGCCTGCTATCGCCCGACATAAAACGTTTCGGGAAAGAGCGAAAGATCCGCGCTTTCACTGGCAGAACAAGGCGTGGGATGTTACCGCCGGCCTGCGGGAAAAAAGTATTGAGCAGGGTTTCTTCGGAATCAATATGGCTTCGACCGGATGCGGAAAAACCTTTGCCAATGCCCGGATTATGTATGCCCTGGCTGATGAGCAAGCAGGGTGTCGTTTCAGTGTGGCGCTTGGGTTACGTACACTGACGCTACAGACAGGGCAGGCTCTTCAGTCTCGCCTGGGGCTGGATGATGACACCCTGGCTGTGGTGACCGGTGCAGCGGCAGTAAGAGAACTGTACCAGTGGAATGATGCTGAAGATACCAGCAGCGCCAGCGACGAGACGTTCTTCGCCAGCCATCATTATGTGCATTACGAAGGGGCGACGAGTAGTGGTATTGCGCAGCAATGGCTGGCGAAAGAACCAACGCTTAATCGGCTGGTCAGTGCGCCAGTGCTGGTAACAACTGTCGATCACCTGATGCCGGCGACAGAAGGTGTACGCGGGGGCAGGCAGATCCCCGCCATGTTGCGTTTACTCACCAGCGATCTGGTGCTTGATGAGCCAGATGATTTTGACGTTGATGATTTGCACGCTATGTGCCGGCTGGTGAACTGGGCGGGAATGCTTGGCTCCCGTGTGCTTCTCTCATCGGCAACGTTACCTCCAGCGCTAACGGAAGCTCTGTTTGAAGCCTATCGGGAAGGGCGAAAGCTCTGGCAGGCTGCTTGTGGAAGCACCGACAGGTCGCAGAGCATATGTTGCGCCTGGTTTGATGAATACGGTGCACAGTCGAAGGAAGTGGTTGATGAAAACCAGTTTCGTCGGGTGCACGGTGAATTTGTGAGCAAGAGGGTTAAACGTTTACCCGATCAACCACGGCTTCGATTGGGAAAACTGGCATCTGTATTACCGCAATCCACCAGCAATGCCGCTGTGGTCTCCTCGCTAACGGAGACGTTTCACCAGCAGATGGTTGAGCTCCATCGCCAACATCACACAACACACAAAAGTGGCAAAACCGTCTCTTTTGGCCTGATTCGTATGGCCAATATCAACCCGCTGGTTGCCGTCGCACAAATGTTGATGGCAGTACCCTCACCAGAAAATTACCGCATCCATTATTGCGTTTATCACAGCCAGCACCCGCTGGCTGTGCGTGCGGCGATCGAAAAACGCCTGGACAGTGCTTTCACACGACATGACCCGGAACACGTCTGGCAGCTATCAGAAGTACAACAGGCGCTGAAATCACAGGAACAGCACCATCTTTTTGTTGTGCTGGGGACATCTGTTCTGGAAGTGGGGAGAGATTTTGATGCTGACTGGGGGATCATCGAGCCGAGCTCAGTGCGTTCGCTTATCCAGTTTGCCGGGCGTATTCAGCGCCATCGTCAGCAGGTTCCCGAGTTCGAAAACATGGTGATTCTGGATCGCAATGTGCGGGCGCTGCGTGGGAATAAAGTGGCTTATTGCCGCCCGGGTTTCGAAACGGAGCAACATCCGTTGCCTTACCATGTTCTCCATAAATTGCTCAATGAAGAGGGGTATCGCACGCTGAATGCAATCCCGCGTATTGCTGAGTCTCTGCCGGGTAATGCTCTGGCGACGCTGGAGCACACACGGTTGCGTGCCGCACTACTGGACGACGGGAATAAGTCAGACGTGGTTGCCGCCTCGTGGTGGCGCTTGCCGCTGACGTGGAACGGCGAACTTCAGCGGCGGACGCCCTTTCGCCGCTCATCACCCCAGGAATCTTTCTTTTTACATATGGAAGAGGAGGACGATAACCCCGAGTTTTGCCTGATGCAGGAAGATGGGGGGCTAAAACCTGCGGGGCAGTTTTGTGAGCAGCAGTTATCCATGGCTGATGGCGTAGAAGCGTGGTTTGCGATTGATTATGCCGAGGTATTACAGGCGCTGGCCGAGACGAAGCAGATGGAACTCACCGCCGTGTCACGACGATATGGCGAAATCACATTGAGAGTTAGCAGGGGGGAGGAGACCGAGCAATGGCTGTATCACCCGGTATTGGGTGTGTTCAGGGAATATCGATAAAGAGTCAGGAGCGTGTATGTCAGTTGAAGCACTAAGCGATTTTATCGCGGAGTACATTGCCGGACGACGGCAAACAAAGCTGGAAGCATTTGATAAAGAGGCAGCAAAGCGCAGCGAAGCAGAGAGCACGACGCTAGCGGTAGAACGCCGTGAGGTGGAACGTCGCTACGAACCTAAAGCATGGCTGACAGATGCAGCGAAGCGAGCAGGGCAAATTAACCTCGTGACCCACGCGGCAAAATTTACCCACGGAGATTCAAAAAGTAGCAGTATTTACAGCGAGGCAGTGGCGAAGGAAGGGTATCTCAGCAGCACCGCGTTGTCTGGTTTTGAACCGGATGCCGTGGGTAATGCGGCTGCACTGGATGTGGCGAAATTGCTACAGACGCGCGTTGATAATGGTGATTCCTTGCTTGCAGGCCTGAAGCGTGGCGACCACAGCACGCTGGCCGCTTTTACCGACGACGCTAATCAATTGAATGAGTGGGTGACAGGATTTTCGCGGGCGTTAACCCCCGGAGAACCCGTTTCGCACAAGCTGGCGAAACAGGGCTATTTTCCTGTAGGTGACAGTTATCACCTGTTAAGCCCGCTATTTGCTACTTCGCTTGCCCATGCCATGCATCAAAAAATGG
Organism: Enterobacter sp. P82; assembly: GCF_037053385.1. NCBI lineage: Bacteria > Pseudomonadati > Pseudomonadota > Gammaproteobacteria > Enterobacterales > Enterobacteriaceae > Enterobacter > Enterobacter sp. P82. The sequence continues at coordinate 1,989,479 of NZ_JBALHX010000001.1, read as the reverse complement.
TTGCTCTGCGTTTTGGCGATGATGTTAAAGCCATCTGGGAAGCACGCCGGGAGAAAACCTGGCACCCGACTCCGCTGACATTATTTTCTGATTCAGCGGAAATGCATTTTGGTGGGACTAAACCACAGAACATTTCGTATCTCAACAGTGTTCGAGGTGGCCGAATCTGGCTGCTTTCTTGTCAGCCGCCACAGTGGAAAAGATCTGAAAAACCACCCACTCATTTACGTTCGATTTTCACGTCGGGAAGTCAGTTTGACCGACGTGCGAGAAGCACGATCCAGTTGCTTGTTTCCTTGCTGACGAGAACCGGTAATTACACTAATTTTCGCATTCGAGAAGCACGTGATGGATATATCAATACACTTATCGACCTGTTATTTGATGTGGCATCTGAGTTTCAATGCGAATCATGGCAAGGCTGGACGCTGAACAGCCCTGACTTAAAACTCCATCAAAAACTTTGGCTCGATCCCTGGCGCGCCAAAACGGACGAAGCTTTTCGCATCGAACGTGAAAAAGAAGACTGGCAGGACGCTGTGGCAAAGGATTTTGCCCTGTGGCTGAATGCTCGCCTGAACAAGTCACTGAAAGATTTAGGATCTGTGGAAAAACGTGAATGGGAAACCCGTGAGCGCTTACGCACCAACCTGCGCGAGATGGAAAAAATCATTCAGGAGGTGCTGAAATGAGCTCACTCATCCTGCTTCGCCGGATAAAAGTGGAAAACGCCAATGCCATTACTGGACTGACGTACGGTTTTCCCGCTATCACCCATTTTCTGGGTTTTTCCCATGCACTGTCTCGCAGGCTGACGGAAACGCACGGGCTGCGAATCGATGGCTGTGCAGTCGTGAGCCATGAGCACCAGATCCACGCACATACCTCTGGCCGAGATTATCAGTTCGCGCTGACCCGCAATCCTCTCACGCGTGACGCGAAAACGGCCTCCTTCAATGAAGAGGGGCGTATGCATTTGACCGTTTCGTTGTTGCTGGAATGCCACGGCGAAATCCCCAACGGTGAATATGGGCAGCGCGACCTGGCCAAGTTTTTGTCTCAAGTATGCCCTACGCTCCGACTGGCGGGGGGAATCATCGTCGATATCCAAAATATTTCGGTTATGTCGATGCCTTCCTGCAGTCAGGAGATGCGCCGATTACAGTGGCAACTGATGCCGGGCTTTGCCTTGCGGGATCGCAGCGACTGGCTGGGCGAGCATCATAAGAGGCTTCTTGAATACGATCCTAACGCCACATTGCTTGATGCCTGGCTGGATTTTGCAGCGTTAAAAATACAGGCCGAAATACCGGAGGAGGGCGATATACAGGAAGGCGAACCGGCTAACTGGCACGTCGTTCCCAAACCGAACCCCGGTTATCTGGTGCCATTAATGACCGGTTACCAGCGTATCTCTGAGCTCTACGCACCCGGCGTCGTGGCGAACGCGCGCGATGCAGAAACGCCCTTTGCGTTTACCGAGGTGGTATATGGCGTGGGGGAATGGTGTGGTTTACACCGAATTCAATCCCTTGAGGAGATTTTCTGGCGTTATCGTACGACAGAAACGGGCTATTACTGTCAAGGCGCGGGCGCACCAATGACATCAGAACATTTCGATTAAAAAGGACTTAACCATGGCAAAGACTTCAACTGCTGTTAAAACGGCATCTGTACTGGCATTTGAACGTAAACTCGCAACTTCTGATGCAGTGATGTATTCAGGAAATTGGGAGGAAAAGAACTGGGAACCTGTACGTATTCAGGAAAAAGCGGTTCGCGGCACCATTTCTAACCGTCTTAAGAATGCGCTTATCAACGATCCGGCAAAACTTGATGCAGAGATCCAGAAAGCAAACCTTCAGCGCGTGGATGTGGCGGCGTTGCCTGCTGATGCGGATACCCTGAAGGTGAAATTTACCCTGCGTGTGCTGGGAAACCTGTCGACACCTTCTGTGTGTAATGACCGAACTTATCAGGACGAACTTCAGCAGGTCATTGACGGTTATATCAGTGAACACGGTTTCTCCGAACTGGCACGCCGCTATGCAACCAACCTGGCAAATGGCCGTTTTTTATGGCGTAACCGCGTGGGTGCCGAGAAAATTGTCGTAAAAGTAACGGGCAGTAAGTCATGGATATTTGATGCTTATGGTTACGCGCTACGGGATTTTTCTGCCAACGATGAGCAGCTCAATACTCTGGCTTTGGAAATTGAAAAAGGACTCAGTGGTGAAGGGTTCGTCCTGCTGAATGTAGAAGCACATGTGCTACTTGGGGCCGGACAGGAGATTTTCCCGTCGCAGGAACTCGTACTCGACAGCAACAGCAGTAAGAGCCGATTGCTGTATCAGGTGGATGGTGTTGCCGGGATGCACTCACAGAAAATCGGTAATGCACTTCGTACTATCGACACATGGCATCCCAACGTTGATGAACTGGGGGCTATAGCGGTTGAGCCGTATGGCTCTGTCACCAGTCGTGGTGTGGCGTGTCGTCAGCCGAAAGAGAAAATGGATTTCTACACCTTGCTGGATAATTGGGTCACGAAAGGTCAAAAGCCGAATGTCGAGCAGCAACATTACGTGATGGCTGTCCTGATCCGCGGCGGCGTTTTCGGTGAGAAGAGTGAGTAAGGAGTCGTAATGGATCACTACATTGAGATCCGCGTCCTGCCCGATCCTGAGTTCAGCGAAGAGATGCTGATGGCTGCGCTGGTTGCTAAGCTGCATCGAGCGCTGGGGCAAAGAGGGCTGGGAGATATTGGTATTAGTTTCCCTGCTCATACCATTAAGCTTGGCCCGGTATTACGTTTGCACGGTAATCACCCGTCATTATGTGAACTCGAATCGCTGGCATGGCGAAAAGGATTGAGCGACTACTGCACGACGTTGGGAATAAAATCCGTTCCTGCTGTCAACCAATGGCGCTGCGTGAGTCGTGTTCAGGTTAAAAGCAGCGCACAGCGACTGATGCGGCGTTCGGTGAAAAAAGGATGGTTAACGGAAATGGAGGCACAACAACGTCTTTTGACGATGCAGGAGGCGAGAACTGATTTACCCTGGCTTAATTTGCGTAGCCTTTCAACAGGCCAGTCGTTCAGGCTCTTTATCCATCATGGCGATTTACTCTCTGCCCCTGCCGCAGGGACGTTTACGAGCTATGGGCTAAGTTCGACAGCGACTGTTCCCTGGTTCTGATAAACCCTGGCCGCATCAGCATTTAGGGTGCGGTTTTCTCTGCAAGACGGGTATCAAAAATAAAAGGAAGCTGCTGGACAGAATTGAGTGTCTTGTGGAACTCAGGGTGTAAGGGGTTAATTATAGCATTGTTTTCAAAAGGAATGATGCAGGAAGGTAAAATGAGTGCGAGGGCACTGTTAGCCTGTAACCAACCGGTTCCCAGATCCATCGTTGACACCGGTGCTGGGTTTTCCTGCCAGTCTGTGGGTAGCCACGTTTTATCCAGGTAATCAATCTGGTCATCCGGGATATTAATGCTGAAAAGCTGGTATTGATTCAGCACGGTATCTTTTTTAACGTGCACCAGGATTTCCAGGGATGCCAGTGAAATGGAAGTGGACACATACACGGCAGGGTGTCCTTTATGATTCCAGCGACCACCATACTGGTTTGCACCACTTCCACTCCACGCTTCGCTGGCATAACGCCCCGTCACCAGCCGATAAAAAATCATGCAAACACTCCGTGTTCCAGGCGACCAATTAAATCGGTGACTTCCAGTGCACCGGTTTCGGTGGCAATCAGGTCGACAGGCGCAACATTCCCAAGCCCACGCACAGGAGTTTGCAGCCAGTTCCATGCCTCTTCTTTACTACCAAAATAATCAACCGCTGCATCCAGCACCCGAACGAAGCGTGCCACACGCTCGCTCTCATCGGGCGTCAGCGTACGACCTGTGCTTTTGCGGCGGGCAACATTACGCTCGTTAATTCCTGTGACACGGAGAATGTCCGCTTTCGACATTGCCGTCCATTCATGGATATTGTCGATAACGCTGACGGGTAACCCCTGATTGAGATATTCAACCAGCCGCATACCTCTGTTTGCAGGTAAACCGGCGTAGCGCCAAAGTGCGTTATCAGCAGGTTTCTGTGCGGGGATCCATGTTCTCATGTTAACTCCTGAGTAATGTCATTTGTCATGGTTAAGTATAGCCATTTGTCTGGAGGAGTAAAATGAGTGTTTTGTTTGCAGGGGGAAAAGAAGAGCGGCATTTGACCTTTATTTTTAGTGTGCTTGTAATGCATTGATTTTAAATGGATAATTTTGGTGGGGTAAAAAAAGGGTAAGAGAAGGTTTTTTAGATTTTTTTTGTATGAAAATCATAATGGTATTGGGATATTATTCCAGTGCACTGCCGTACAGGCAGCTTAGAAAAGGCACCAATACCGGGTCTGTTAGATGACATGGTGCACTGCCGTACAGGCAGCTTAGAAATCAAGCGGCTGCGCAAAGCACTTGCTCCTCTCGTGCACTGCCGTACAGGCAGCTTAGAAAGGATAGCAATTAGCATTAAAATAACGCTCTTCGTGCACTGCCGTACAGGCAGCTTAGAAAAGGAAGAAATGCTGACGTGGATTCGCAAAACCGTGCACTGCCGTACAGGCAGCTTAGAAAAAAGCGCTGGCCGTTCATAACGATGATGATATGTGCACTGCCGTACAGGCAGCTTAGAAATGCTTACGGCTGGATTGATCAGTTGCGTCAGCGTGCACTGCCGTACAGGCAGCTTAGAAATGAACCACTGTCGGTGCCACGCTGAACAGCGCGTGCACTGCCGTACAGGCAGCTTAGAAATCATCAAATTGCTTTTCGCGGCTCCACCCGGCCGTGCACTGCCGTACAGGCAGCTTAGAAATCATCAAATTGCTTTTCGCGGCTCCACCCGGCCGTGCACTGCCGTACAGGCAGCTTAGAAATTGCACCCATTGATTTTGCAGCTGCAATGCCTGTGCACTGCCGTACAGGCAGCTTAGAAAAGACATCAAGAGACTGAGGGTCAGTCGAGCGCGTGCACTGCCGTACAGGCAGCTTAGAAAGTCGTGCTGCGGTTCAGTGCTAGCCGCTGTGAGTGCACTGCCGTACAGGCAGCTTAGAAATTCCGGCACCGTCTCATATTCGCCGGTGCGCTGTGCACTGCCGTACAGGCAGCTTAGAAAAGTGGGCAACCAGGATGGTTCATGAAGCTTATGTGCACTGCCGTACAGGCAGCTTAGAAATGGGATTGGCCGATTTCACGCGCTAGTTGCGAGTGCACTGCCGTACAGGCAGCTTAGAAATAGTTATTGTCAGGTATATATCAGCAATGAATGTGCACTGCCGTACAGGCAGCTTAGAAATGTTCGATAGCCTGATATGCCGGGTTCGTTGAGTGCACTGCCGTACAGGCAGCTTAGAAAAGCAGGAAGCGAACACGAACCGAAGGAATGACGTGCACTGCCGTACAGGCAGCTTAGAAAGAAAGCTATCACCATAACAGTATGAAACTGTAGTGCACTGCCGTACAAGCAGCTTAGAGAAGAGTGATGGACAACCATCATCACAGGAGAAAGCTCACTGCTGCACATGCAGCTTAGCAAAATAGAAAATAAGGTCTCCCCCTTACTCTTTGCACTATCGAACAGACAGCCTTGAAGCAGAAACAAAGCCCAAATAATTGTTCAAATAATCAACTACCCCACAAAAAAATAAGGCCGGGAAAAACCCGGCCTTATTTAATATTCATCTGCCATTACAGGCGAAAACAATTAGCGACTACGGAAGACAATGCGGCCTTTGCTCAGGTCGTACGGGGTCAGTTCAACAGTCACTTTGTCGCCCGTCAAAATGCGGATGTAGTTTTTGCGCATTTTACCGGAGATGTGCGCAGTTACCACGTGACCGTTTTCCAGCTCTACGCGAAACATGGTATTAGGCAACGTATCAAGTACGGTACCCTGCATTTCAATATTGTCTTCTTTGGCCATCTAATCCTCTGGGGTATCACTACCAAGTTTTGAACCGGCAAGATAATGCCGAAATTCATCAATTAAGTAAAGAATTGCGCGATTAAAACGCAGCAAAACAGTTTCGGCGCATTGCCCAAGCGTCACGGTACAACCGAACAGGAAGCGCATTCGTAAAGGGGAGACGACAGGATAAACGTCAGGACGTTATCTGAAGCGAGGGTCCCAAACGGCGGCGGGGCAACAGGCAGAAGCTACTCTGCGGCATAATTATAACACCCTCACAAAAAATATGCGGAAAACATTTAGGCATTGGGCAGAAAGAGCGTTCTCGGTATCCAGAAGTCGCGCGGGAGCTTCTCCTGACGGCTGGCATCCAGATGCTCGATATACTGGCGTCGCGGGATTTCAACGGCTCCCAGGGAGGCTGTGTGCTCATTGAGAACCTGACAATCGATCAGACGTCCGCCGCGCTGGGAAAACTCCTGACAGAAGACCAGCAACGCGGTTTTCGAGCCATTAACCGCTCTGGAGAACATGGATTCGCCGCAAAAAAGCGTCCCTTGTGCGACACCATACATACCGCCGACAAGCTCACCACCTTCCCACACCTCGATGGAATGGGCGTAACCCAGTTCATGGAGCTGGTGGTAGGCGGTAATGATATCGCGGGTTATCCATGTCCCTTCATAGCGGTCTTCAGCACAGCCTTCAATCACCTGACCAAAGGCGTGATTCAGGGTCACCCGATAAGGTGATTTAGCGTGGAAACGTTTCATACTGCGGCTCAGGTGAAACTGCGCAGGCCACAGCACGGCACGCGGATCGGGAGACCACCATAAAATCGGGTCACCGGGGGAAAACCAAGGGAAAATACCTCGCTGGTAGGCCATCAATAGTCGTGCAGGACTGAGATCGCCACCAAGAGCCAGCAACCCATTGGGTTCACGTAGCGCCCCCTCCGGAGAAGGGAACGCAATATTATGACGAGAAAGCTGGACCAGGCGCATGACAGCAGAACTCCAATACGCGAGTGAGGATCGGTACAAATATAGTCTACAGACGCTGTTTAAACTGGTAGTAGCGACCCTGTTTCGCCAACAGTTCTGTGTGACTACCTTGCTCAATAATGTGTCCGTTGTCCATCACAATTATCTGATCAAAACTCGCCAGTCCGCGCAGGCGGTGCGTGACCATCAGAACGGTTTTACCGGTCATTACAGTGGCTAGTAAATCAAGTATTTGGCTCTCGGTTGTGGCGTCCAGACCTTCCGTTGGTTCGTCGAGCAACATCAGCGGTGCATCGTGCAGCAGCGCGCGGGCAATCGCCAGACGGCGCAGCTCACCACCTGAGAGTTGACGGCCACCTTCACCCAGCCAGCTGTTTAGCCCTGCATCTTCAAGCAACTTATGCAGTCCAACCTGTTCCAGCATGGCGCTCAGTTCATCATCAGAGGCCTCTGGTGCTGCCAGCAGCAGGTTATCGCGCAGTGTGGCGCTAAACAGATGCACGCGCTGCGGAACCACGCTGACAGTTTTGCGCAGAGACTGTTCGCTGAAATCTGTCAGCAACGTATCATTGAAACGAATCTGACCGTGTTGCGGGTCCCAGGCGCGGGTCAGCAACTGTAACAGCGTCGATTTGCCACAGCCGGTACGGCCGAGTATGGCAATGCGCTGGCCAGCGTTTACCGCGAGATTCACACTTTCCAGTGCGTTCTGCGCCTGCTTGTCGTAAGCGAAAGTGACATTATCAAGCGTGAGCGCAACGTTCTCTGGCACTGTGGTCTGCGCGGCACTGAACGTGACTTCAGGCTCTTGCTCGGCAATTTGGGTGATGCGCAGGGCAGAGGCGATTACCTGTCCCAAATGCTGGAAAGCGCCTGTCACCGGTGCCAGCGCTTCAAATGCGGCCAGAGCACAGAACACGAAGAGGGCGATCAGCGGACCTGGCTGCATATTACCGCCGATACCACCGGATGCCAGCCATAGCATAGCGATTACTGCCACGCCGCCGATTAACATCATCAGCGCCTGAGAGAAGGCCGTCAGTTCCGACTGGCGGCGCTGGGCCTCATGCCAGTTCAGCTCCGTACTTTCCATCTGCGCGCGGTAGCGCTTGCTGGCACCAAAAATGGTCAACTCGGCCTGCCCCTGAAGCCAGGAGGTCAGTTGCTGGCGGTAATCTCCGCGCAGACGCGTCAGGTTTTCCCCTGTGGATTTCCCGGCGCGGTAAAACAGCGGTGGCAAAATAATGAGCGTGAGCAACATGATCCCACCCAGCGTCAGCGCAACGGGAACATCCAGAACGGACAGTCCCAGCGTGACCACCACGATCACCACAAACGCGCCCACGATCGGGGATATCACGCGCAGGTACAGGTGATCCAGCGTGTCGACATCCGCTACGACACGGTTAAGTAACTCACCCTGACGAAAACGCGCCAGCCCGGCAGGGGAGAGGGGCAGTAGTTTGCTGAAGGTGTAGATACGCAGGTGTTGCAGCACGCGGAAAGTGGCGTCGTGGCTGACCAGCCGTTCGAAATAGCGGCCGGCAGTACGGGTGATGGCGGTACCGCGAACACCGGCAGCTGGGAGCATATAGTTGAAGCTGTATAAACCAGCAAAGCCCGCGACGGCCGAGGCCGACAGGAACCAGCCGGAAAGGGTGAGCAGGCCGATACTGGCGAGCAGCGTCACAATCGCCAGCACAATCCCCAGTGTCAGCATCCATTTGTGGCGTTTATAGAGCGCAAGATAAGGCAGCAGAGCTCGCATCAGATGTCCTCCTGACGATTCGCCAGCAGGGCGGCAAACGGTCCCTGCGCGGTAACGAGAGAGGCGTAATCGCCTTGCTCAACAATACGGCCGTTCTCCATGACCCAGATCTGGTCCCAGTCGGCAATGCCTTCCAGCTGATGGGTAACCATCAGGGTGGTTTGCTGCAGAGAGGCGTCATTCAGGGCATCCATTACGCGCTGTTCGCTGTGTGCATCCAGGCTGGCTGCGGGCTCATCAAGCAGCATCAACTGGCATGGGTTAAGCAGCGCACGGGCAACCGCCACACGCTGCGCCTGTCCGACCGACAGTCCGGCAGACTGGTCGCCGACCACGGTATCAACTCCTTGCGGAAGTTGCGGCAGGAATTCGCTGACCCAGGCGCGGTCAAGGACGGATTGCAGTTCGTCTTCTCGGGCATCCGGGCGCGCCAGCAGCACGTTTTCACGCAGCGTAGAGGCTGGAAGCTGCGGGTTTTGGCCTACCCAACTGAGCTGTTTACGCCAGGCGTCAGGATCGAGGTTGCGCAGTTCCGTTTTGTTGATCCGCAGTGAACCTGTGTAGGCCATAAAACCGGATAGCGCATTCAGCAGAGAGCTTTTCCCGGAACCGCTGGTGCCGACGAGCACTACGCGTTGTCCGGCAGGTAAGGTAAAGTTCAGCGGACCTGCGAGCACTTTGCCTTCGGGTGACAGAATGGAAAAGTCCTGCGCCTCAATGGTCACGGGATCTTTAGCATTCAGTGTCACGTCGCCCCGTTCCGGCTGCGACAGCGGCGTTTCCAGGAATGTTTTCAGGCTGTCGGCAGCGCCAACCGCCTGTGCTTTAGCGTGATAGAAGGTCCCCAGATCGCGAAGCGGCTGGAAAAACTCCGGGGCCAGGATCAGCGCCAGGAACCCAGCAGAAAGGGTCACTGCCGTGCCGTAATGGCCAAAATCCAGCGCGCCGAGGTAGGAGAAGCCGAAGTAGACCGCCACGAGGGCAATCGAAAGGGAGGTAAAGAATTCCAGTACGCCTGAGGACAGGAAGGCGAGGCGTAACACTTCCATAGTGCGCTGACGGAAGTCCTGCGATGCCTGGCGAATGTTTTCGGTTTCCGCTTCACCGCGGCCAAAAATGCGCAATGTTTCCATGCCGCGCAGACGGTCGAGGAAATGGCCGCTTAAGCGACCCAATGCCAGGAAGTTACGACGGTTAGCGTCCGCAGCCCCCATGCCGACCAGCGCCATAAACAGCGGGATCAGCGGGGCGGTGCCCATCAGAATCAGCGCGGCCATCCAGTTCACCGGGAAGATGGCGAGCACAATAAGCAGCGGAACAAAGACGGCAAGAGCCATTTGCGGCAGGTAGCGCGCATAGTAGTCGTGCATATCGTCAATCTGCTCAAGAATCAGCGTCGCCCAGCTACCGGCCGGTTTACCCTGGATCCACGCGGGCCCGGCTTCCTGAAGGCGATCGAGCACCTGACGGCGGATCTCGTAGCGGATATGCTGTCCGGCGTGAAAACCGACGCGCTCACGCAGCCACACCACCCAGGCGCGCAGGATAAAAATCAGGATCAGAACAATAAAGGGCAGCAGGAGCGCTTCGCGTGGAATGTTCTCCATGATCATATGATTAAGAATGCGGGCCAGCAGCCATGCCTGGGCAACAATCAACAGACCACTGACGAACCCCAGAATACGGGAGATCGTAAGCCAGCGGCGGGAAAGAACGCTTTGCTGTTTCAGCCAGCGTGTTAACTCTTGTTGACGGGTTTTTTCCATTGCGTACTTTGCAGGTGACGTTATTAGAAATTGGGCAGCGCAATGTTACAACGGTGAGACAATAAAGGCGACTTATCGCCGCCTTTATTTACGTTTGTTACTGACTTGTAAAGATTATTTACCTTGTTCAGCCAGTCCATCGAGGTAGCGTTCTGCATCCAGCGCGGCCATACAGCCGGTGCCTGCAGAGGTAATCGCCTGACGATAAATATGGTCCATCACGTCACCAGCGGCGAACACGCCCGGGATGCTGGTCTGGGTCGCGTTGCCGTGAATACCAGACTGCACTTTGATGTAGCCGTTTTCCAGCTCCAGTTGACCGTCAAAGATCGCGGTGTTCGGGCTGTGGCCGATAGCCACAAACAGACCCGCCACTTCCAGCGTTTCAACATTATCGGTGTTCTGGGTATCACGGATACGCAGACCCGCAACACCCATCTGATCGCCCGTCACCTCTTCCAGGGTACGATTGGTGTGCAGCACGATGTTGCCGCTTGCCACTTTATCCATCAGACGTTTGATCAGGATTTTTTCTGCGCGGAAGGTGTCGCGACGGTGGATCAGATGCACCTCAGAGGCAATGTTCGCCAGGTAGAGCGCTTCTTCCACTGCGGTGTTACCGCCGCCAATGACCGCGACTTTCTGATTGCGGTAGAAGAAACCGTCGCAGGTTGCGCAGGCAGAGACGCCGCGGCCTTTGAACGCTTCTTCGGATGGCAGACCGAGGTAACGGGCAGAGGCTCCGGTGGCGATGATCAGCGCGTCACAGGTGTATTCGCCGCTGTCACCCGTCAGGCGGAACGGACGGTTCTGCAGATCGACCTTATTGATGTGGTCGAACAGAATTTCGGTTTCGAATTTAGCGGCATGCTCGTGCATACGCTCCATCAGCAGCGGCCCGGTCAGGTCGTGCGGGTCGCCTGGCCAGTTTTCCACTTCGGTGGTGGTGGTCAGCTGACCGCCTTTTTCCATGCCAGTAATTAATACTGGTTGCAGGTTAGCGCGTGCAGCATAGACCGCCGCGGTATATCCCGCAGGTCCAGAACCAAGGATTAGCAGCTTACTGTGTTTAGCCGTGCCCATGAGATCCCCATTGTTGTTGGCAGACATTTGGCTGGATTGTAGGGAATTTGTTGCCGTAAAAAAAGAGCACAGCAATTTTGATATCAATCTGTGTAATAGCCACGGACGATGAATGGCGCGCGATAACATCAGGCTTTCTCCAGAAAACCGGTCGTTTGTAAGGCAATAAAATGACGATTAATACCCTGCCGTAATGAATATCCGGCATGTTGTACTAAAAAACGATGTTTTGCTTTGACAATCCCCTGCGCTTTTGCGAAAACATTCAAGGAAGAAAAAAAACCGCGTTAACCGTATGCCGCATAGGCATGCACGTAAATGCCATTTTTACCGGGTCAGTGAAATCTACGCATGGCGTGGACAGACGCCATACGTGATGTCGGTGACCGCCTTCGGGCAACGGTCTTCTTACCAACAGAACCCGAATCCGCATCGCGTCTAATACAAAACCAGGCGATGTGATGACTAACGGGTACAGGCTCTGAACAGTGATGTGCACAGGGTCCAGGCAGGAGTAGGGAAGGAATACAGAGAGACAATAATAATGGTAGATAGCAAGAAGCGCCCTGGCAAAGATCTCGACCGTATCGATCGTAACATTCTTAATGAATTGCAAAAGGATGGGCGTATTTCCAACGTCGAGCTTTCAAAACGTGTGGGACTTTCCCCGACGCCATGCCTTGAGCGTGTGCGCCGACTGGAAAGACAGGGTTTCATTCAGGGCTATACTGCTCTGCTGAACCCGCATTATCTGGATGCCTCACTTCTGGTATTTGTTGAGATTACTCTGAATCGTGGTGCGCCGGATGTGTTTGAGCAATTTAACGCCGCTGTACAAAAACTTGAAGAAATTCAAGAGTGTCACCTGGTGTCCGGTGATTTCGACTACCTGTTGAAAACCCGTGTGCCTGATATGTCCGCTTACCGTAAGCTGCTGGGTGAGACCCTGCTGCGTCTGCCGGGCGTGAACGACACCCGTACTTATGTGGTAATGGAAGAGGTCAAACAGAGCAATCGTCTGGTTATTAAGACGCGCTAACACGGAACAGGTGCAAAATCAGCGTAGTTTGATTACACTCCTGTTAATCCATACAGCAACAGTGCCGGGGAGTCCCGGCGCTGTTGTCCGTTTTAGCAAACAGGCAGGATATGCCTGATACCTGGAGAGCCTTTCTTGAGCCAGGAATACACTGAAGACAAAGAAGTCACACTATCGAAGCTAAGCAGCGGACGTCGTCTCCTCGAGGCTTTGCTGATTGTTATTGCCCTTTTTGCCGTCTGGCTGATGGCAGCCTTACTCAGTTTCAACCCCTCAGATCCCAGCTGGTCACAAACTGCATGGCATGAGCCTATCCATAATTTAGGCGGTGTCCCCGGTGCCTGGCTTGCGGACACGCTGTTTTTCATTTTCGGTGTGATGGCCTACACCCTTCCCGTCATTATCATTGGCGGATGCTGGTTTGCGTGGCGTCATCGTCAGAACGATGATTACATCGACTATTTCGCGGTTTCGCTGCGCCTGATTGGCGCGCTGGCGCTGATCCTGACCTCATGTGGTCTGGCGGCTATTAATGCCGATGATATCTGGTACTTTGCCTCTGGCGGAGTGATCGGCAGTTTGTTGAGTTCTGCACTGCAACCGATGCTCCACAGTAGCGGCGGCACGCTGGCGCTGCTGTGCATCTGGGCGGCTGGGTTAACATTGTTTACTGGCTGGTCATGGGTGAGCATCGCCGAGAAGATCGGCAGCTTTATCCTCACGATCCTGACCTTTGCCAGCAACCGTACCCGTCGCGACGATACGTGGGTGGATGAAGACGAGTACGAAGATGAAGAGGAATACGATGCACCTGTACAGCGTCGTGAATCTCGTCGTGCGCGTATTTTGCGCGGCGCCCTGGCGCGTCGTCAGCGTGTAGCTGAGAAATTTGCCAACCCACTTGGACGCAAAACCGATGCCGCGCTCTTCTCCGGAAAGCGTATGGATGAAGACGAGCAGGTTGAGTATCGCGCAGCAGGTAACGCCGTCGATCCTGATGATGTGCTTTTCTCCGGTAGCCGTGCCACGCCGGGTGACTTTGACGAATACGATCCGTTGCTAAATGGCCAAACCGTTACCGCACCGGTTGCCGCAGCCGCAGCAGCAACGACCGCTGCGCAGGCGTATGCCGCGCCTGTCGACGCCGTGATGCCATCCGCGCCGGTTCCACCACCGGAATCCGTTATTCAGCAGCCTCAGGTTGCGTGGCAGACCGCGCCGGGTGTTCACACGCCGGAGCCCGTAGTCGCGCCTGAACCAGAAAGCTACATCTCTGTACAGCAGGAGCAGTGGCAACAACCTTATCAGCCGCCGCAACCTGAATATGAACCGCAGCAATATGAACAGCCTGTGGCCCAGCCGTATCAGGAGTATGTACCTGAACCGGTTGAACCTGCGCAGCCTTATGTAGCGCCACAGCCTGAACCTGAAGTAGTGGAAGAGGTTAAGCCATCTCGTCCACCAATGTACTATTTTGAAGAGGTGGAAGAACGCCGGGCTCGTGAACGCGAGCAACTGGCAGCCTGGTATCAGCCTGTGCCTGAACCGGTGCAGGAGCCAGTTACGAAGGCACCTTCAGTTTCGGTTCCACCGGTCGACCCGACGCCTGCTGTTGCACCTGTAGCGGAAAGCGTTAAGCAGGCTACGGCGGCGGCAGCAGTGGCTGCGCCTGTCTTTAGTCTGGCAACAGGTGGCGCACCACGTCCTCAGGTAAAAGAGGGGATTGGCCCACAATTGCCTCGCCCTAACCGCGTCCGCGTTCCCACTCGTCGTGAGCTTGCCTCTTACGGTATCAAGCTACCTTCCCAGCGCATGGCTGAGGAAAAAGCGCGCGAACCAGAGTACGAAGATGACGCCGATGAAATGCAGCAGGACGAACTGGCCCGCCAGTTTGCAGCGCAACAGAATCAACGCTACGGTGAAGACTATCAGCACGATGAACCGATGCTGGAAGATGAAGATGACGCGGCAGAAGCCGAATTAGCGCGTCAGTTTGCGGCAACGCAGCAACAGCGTTACTCCGGTGAACAGCCTGCTGGCGCGAACCCGTTCTCATTGTCAGATTTCGAGTTCTCGCCGATGAAAGATCTGGTGGATGATGGCCCGAGTGAGCCTCTGTTCACCCCGAGCGTGATGCCGGAAGCAGAGCCTGTGCGCCAGCAAACACCACCGGCATACGCGCAGCCGCAGCAACCTGTTCAGCATCCGTATGCGCAACCGCTGCAGCCACAACAACAGCCGCCGCAGTTCCAGCAGGCAGCGCCACAGCCGCAGGAGAGCCTGATTCACCCGCTGCTGATGCGTAACGGTGACAGCCGTCCGCTGCAGCGTCCGAGTACGCCGCTGCCGTCACTGGATCTGCTGACGCCGCCTCCGGCTGAAGTCGAGCCGGTTGATACATTTGCTCTGGAGCAGATGGCTCGTCTGGTGGAAGCACGTCTGGCAGACTTCCGCATCAAGGCAGACGTGGTGAACTACTCGCCGGGTCCTGTTATCACCCGTTTTGAACTGAATCTGGCGCCGGGTGTAAAAGCTGCGCGTATTTCTAACCTGTCCCGTGACCTGGCGCGTTCGCTGTCCACTGTTGCGGTGCGTGTGGTGGAAGTTATTCCGGGCAAACCGTACGTTGGTCTTGAGCTGCCGAACAAAAAACGTCAGACCGTTTACCTGCGTGAAGTACTGGATAATACCAAGTTCCGCGATAACCCATCCCCGCTGACCGTGGTGCTGGGCAAGGATATCGCTGGCGATCCGGTGGTGGCAGATCTCGCGAAAATGCCTCACCTGCTGGTAGCGGGTACCACCGGTTCAGGTAAGTCCGTCGGTGTGAACGCCATGATCCTCAGCATGCTCTATAAAGCGCAGCCGGAAGATGTGCGTTTCATCATGATCGACCCGAAAATGCTCGAACTGTCAGTCTACGAAGGCATTCCGCATCTGCTGACCGAAGTTGTGACCGATATGAAAGACGCTGCCAACGCCCTGCGCTGGAGCGTCAATGAGATGGAGCGTCGCTACAAGCTGATGTCTGCGCTGGGCGTGCGTAACCTGGCTGGTTATAACGAGAAGATCGCTGAGGCGGCACGTATGGGTCGTCCGATCCCGGATCCGTACTGGAAACCAGGTGACAGCATGGATGCTCAGCATCCGGTGCTGGAAAAACTGCCTTATATCGTCGTGCTGGTCGATGAATTCGCCGACCTGATGATGACCGTTGGTAAGAAAGTAGAAGAGTTGATTGCGCGCCTGGCGCAGAAAGCGCGTGCGGCGGGTATTCATCTTGTACTGGCGACCCAGCGCCCTTCAGTGGACGTTATTACAGGTCTGATTAAAGCGAACATCCCGACGCGTATTGCATTTACCGTATCAAGCAAAATTGACTCACGTACCATCCTCGACCAGGGGGGCGCTGAATCGCTGCTGGGTATGGGGGATATGCTTTACTCCGGTCCGAACTCCACCTCTCCGGTGCGTGTTCACGGTGCATTTGTTCGCGACCAGGAAGTGCACGCCGTAGTGCAGGACTGGAAAGCGCGCGGCCGTCCGCAGTATGTCGATGGCATTACTAGCGACACTGAAAGCGAAGGTGGCGGCGGTGGCTTTGATGGCGGTGAAGAACTGGATCC
The DNA here is from genome assembly GCF_037053385.1 of Enterobacter sp. P82. NCBI lineage: Bacteria > Pseudomonadati > Pseudomonadota > Gammaproteobacteria > Enterobacterales > Enterobacteriaceae > Enterobacter > Enterobacter sp. P82. The sequence continues at coordinate 1,973,219 of NZ_JBALHX010000001.1, read as the reverse complement.
TTTATTCGATCAGGCGGTTAACTTTGTCACCGAAAAGCGTAAAGCATCTATCTCTGGCGTGCAGCGCCAGTTCCGTATCGGTTATAACCGCGCGGCGCGTATCATCGAGCAGATGGAAGCGCAGGGCATTGTGAGCGAGCAGGGGCATAACGGTAACCGTGAGGTGCTTGCTCCGCCGCCTTTTGATTAACCTTCAGCGATTGCAAAGAAGGGTAAATCAGGAAAAATTAAGCATTTTCTTCTGTCGCCTGCCTTCGGGCAGGTTCAGAATAGAAGACGGAAACCCCATTTCGGGAAGACGTATTTTAAGGAATAACAATGAAAAAAATCGCCATCGCCTGTGCATTACTGACCAGTTTTGTCGCCAGCAGCGTCTGGGCTGATGCAGCCAGCGACCTTAAAAGCCGACTGGATAAAGTAAGCAGCTTCCACGCCAGTTTCACGCAAAAAGTGACAGACGGCAGCGGTAACGCGGTGCAGGAAGGTCAGGGGGATTTGTGGGTAAAACGCCCGAACCTGTTTAACTGGCATATGACTCAGCCGGATGAAAGCATCCTGGTGTCTGACGGTAAAACCTTATGGTTCTTTAACCCGTTTGTAGAGCAGGCAACGGCGACCTGGCTGAAAGATGCCACCAGCAATACGCCTTTCATGCTGATTGCCCGCAACCAGTCCAGTGACTGGCAGCAGTACAATATTAAACAGAATGGTGATGAGTTTGTCCTGACACCGAAAGGCACTAATGGCAACCTGAAGCAGTTCACTATTAACGTAAGCACTAACGGCACTATCAATCAGTTCGGTGCGGTTGAGCAGGACGATCAGCGCAGCAGCTATCAGCTTAAGTCACAGCAGAATGGCGCTGTTGACGCATCGAAATTCACCTTTACCCCGCCGAAGGGCGTAACGGTGGATGACCAACGTAAGTAAGAGGCGTGAGTGAGCAATCTGTCGCTCGATTTTTCAGATAACGCGTTTCAACCTCTGGCCGCTCGTATGCGGCCAGAAAATTTAGCGCAGTACATCGGCCAGCAGCATCTGCTGGCTGCTGGTAAGCCATTGCCCCGTGCCATTGAGGCCGGGCATCTTCACTCCATGATCCTCTGGGGCCCACCCGGCACTGGCAAAACTACCCTTGCAGAAGTTATTGCTCGCTATGCAAATGCGGACGTTGAACGTATCTCGGCGGTCACCTCCGGCGTGAAAGAGATCCGCGAGGCGATCGAGCGTGCGCGGCAGAACCGCAATGCCGGGCGGCGCACTATCCTGTTCGTGGACGAAGTTCACCGCTTCAACAAGAGCCAGCAAGATGCCTTCCTGCCGCATATTGAAGACGGCACGATCTTCTTCATCGGCGCGACCACTGAAAACCCATCGTTTGAACTGAACTCGGCGCTGCTTTCGCGTGCGCGGGTTTATCTGCTCAAATCGCTGACCACCGAGGATATCGAAAAGGTTCTCACTCAGGCGATGGATGATCGCGCGCGCGGCTATGGCGGGCAGGATATCGTTTTACCTGACGAGACGCGTAAGGCGATTGCGGAGCTGGTCAACGGCGATGCGCGTCGGGCACTGAATACGCTGGAAATGATGGCCGATATGGCCGAAATTGATGACTCCGGCAAGAGAGTGCTTAAACCGGATTTGCTCACCGAGATTGCTGGTGAGCGTAGCGCGCGTTTCGATAATAAAGGCGACCGTTTTTACGATCTGATCTCGGCGCTGCATAAGTCCGTACGCGGCAGCGCGCCGGATGCGGCACTTTACTGGTACGCACGCATTATCACTGCCGGTGGCGATCCCCTCTATGTCGCGCGACGTTGCCTGGCCATTGCCTCTGAAGATGTCGGCAATGCTGACCCGCGGGCTATGCAGGTTGCACTCTCAGCATGGGACTGTTTTACCCGCGTCGGTCCCGCTGAAGGGGAGCGCGCCATTGCGCAGGCGATTGTCTATCTGGCTTGCGCGCCGAAGAGTAATGCGGTCTATACCGCCTTTAAAGCGGCAATGTCTGACGCGCGTGAACGTCCGGACTACGATGTGCCGGTTCATCTGCGTAACGCACCGACCAAACTGATGAAAGAGATGGGTTATGGGCAGGAGTACCGTTACGCCCATGATGAACCCAATGCCTACGCTGCCGGAGAGGAATATTTCCCGCAAGAGATGGCACAAACGCGCTATTATCACCCCACAAACAGAGGTCTTGAAGGCAAGATTGGTGAAAAGCTCACCTGGCTCGCCGGACAGGATCAAAATAGCCCTATAAAACGCTACCGTTAGCGCTATCGTTGCGGTAATGTTGGCAATGTATCCCTGTGACCGCAGGCTGTGGTCACATTTTCCTATTTTAATTCGATAAGCACAGGATAAGCATGCTCGATCCCAATCTGCTGCGTAACGAGCCAGACGCAGTCGCTGAAAAACTGGCACGCCGGGGCTTTAAGCTGGATGTAGATAAGCTGCGCGCTCTTGAAGAGCGTCGTAAAGTTCTGCAGGTACAAACTGAAAATCTGCAGGCAGAGCGTAACTCTCGATCGAAATCCATTGGCCAGGCGAAAGCGCGCGGGGAAGATATTGAGCCATTACGCCTGGAAGTGAACAAACTGGGTGAAGAGCTGGATCAGGCGAAAGCTGAGCTGGATGTTCTTCAGACCGAAATTCGTGATATTGCCCTGGCTATCCCGAATATTCCTGACGACAGCGTACCTGTCGGCAAAGATGAAAACGACAACGTTGAAGTGAAACGTTGGGGTACGCCTCGCGAGTTTGACTTCGAAGTGCGCGATCACGTGACGCTGGGCGAAATGCACGCGGGCCTGGACTTTGCGGCAGCGGTTAAGCTGACCGGCTCTCGCTTCGTGGTGATGAAAGGCCAGATTGCCCATTTGCACCGTGCACTGGCGCAGTTCATGCTGGATTTGCACACTGAGCAGCATGGCTACAGCGAAACCTACGTCCCGTATCTGGTCAACCACGATACGCTGTACGGCACAGGTCAGCTGCCGAAATTTGCTGGTGATCTGTTCCACACCCGTCCGCTGGACGAGGAAGCGGATAGCAGCAACTACGCGCTGATCCCAACCGCAGAAGTGCCGCTGACAAACCTCGTGCGTGATGAGATCATCGACGAAGACGATCTGCCAATTAAGCTGACAGCACATTCTCCGTGCTTCCGTTCTGAAGCAGGATCTTACGGTCGTGACACTCGCGGTCTGATCCGTATGCACCAGTTCGACAAAGTTGAGATGGTACAGATTGTCCGTCCTGAAGAATCCATGGACGCACTGGAAGAGATGACCGGCCACGCGGAAAAAGTGCTGGAACTGCTGGGTCTGCCGTACCGTCGTATGGCGCTGTGCACCGGGGATATGGGCTTTGGCGCCTGTAAAACCTTCGATCTGGAAGTGTGGGTGCCTGCGCAGAATACTTACCGTGAGATCTCATCCTGCTCTAACGTCTGGGATTTCCAGGCGCGTCGTATGCAGGCACGCTGCCGCAGCAAGTCTGACAAGAAAACCCGTCTGGTTCATACCCTGAACGGCTCTGGTCTGGCTGTCGGCCGTACGCTGGTTGCCGTGCTGGAAAACTATCAGCAGGCAGATGGACGTATTGAGATTCCTGAAGTACTGCGCCCATACATGAAAGGCCAGCAGTACATCGGCTAATTGTTTGCCTCACAACAAAAAAGCGCCTTCGGGCGCTTTTTTTATGCCTCTGAATTGATACTACGCAATACCCCCTCCCTCTAAAGTAGTAATACTCCTCCGAATGAAAGTTAGCATAAAAGACTGATAACGAAGAGTTTCGTTATATATAAAATTATATAGCGGTATATGCCGACACTCTTTTCTTTGTGAGCAACCAAAGTGAGTCTCTATGAAAATCAACGCGCCTGAAGCATTAATGGCAGCTGAGGTCACTCGCCGTGGGTTGATGAAAACCACGGCAATAGGCGGCCTGGCTATGGCCAGTAGCGCCCTCACGCTCCCTTTTACCCGACTGGCGTCGGCGGCAGATGCATTGTCCCCGGCGACAGCTCCGGAAAAAGTGGTGTGGAGTGCCTGTACCGTAAACTGCGGTAGCCGTTGTCCACTGCGCATGCATGTGGTGGATGGCGAAATAAAATATGTCGAAACCGATAATACAGGGGACGATAACTACGAAGGATTACATCAGGTACGCGCTTGTCTGCGTGGCCGTTCCATGCGTCGTCGTGTGTATAATCCGGACCGTCTGAAGTACCCAATGAAGCGAGTTGGTAAGCGTGGGGAAGGGAAGTTCGAGCGGATTAGCTGGGATGAAGCCTACGATATCATCGCCACCAACATGCAGCGTTTGATCAAAGAGTATGGCAACGAATCCATCTACCTGAACTACGGTACCGGAACGCTTGGCGGCACCATGACCCGTTCCTGGCCACCGGGTAAAACACTGGTGGCGCGCCTGATGAACTGCTGCGGCGGTTATCTTAATCACTATGGTGACTACTCCTCTGCGCAGATCGCTGCTGGCCTGAACTACACCTACGGTGGCTGGGCGGACGGTAACAGTCCGTCTGATATCGAAAACAGTAAGCTGGTCGTCCTGTTCGGTAACAATCCGGGTGAAACCCGCATGAGCGGTGGCGGGGTGACATATTACCTCGAACAGGCTCGCGCCAAATCCAATGCCCGCATGATCATCATCGATCCGCGTTATACCGATACCGGTGCCGGGCGAGAAGATGAGTGGATCCCAATCCGTCCAGGTACCGATGCGGCGCTGGTCTCAGCGCTGGCGTGGGTGATGATCACCGAAAACCTCGTCGATCAGCCTTTCCTCGATAAATACTGCGTCGGTTACGACGAGAAAACCCTGCCAGCCAGCGCGCCGGCAAACGGGCATTACAAAGCGTACATTCTTGGCCAGGGCAGCGATGGCGTGGCGAAAACGCCCGAGTGGGCATCCACCATCACCGGTATTCCGGTCGAGCGCATCGTCCAACTGGCGCGTGAGATTGGCTCAGCCAAACCGGCCTACATCAGCCAGGGCTGGGGCCCGCAACGTCATGCAAACGGCGAAATCGCGACCCGCGCCATCTCTATGCTCTCCATCCTGACCGGCAACGTCGGTATTCACGGCGGTAATACTGGCGCGCGTGAAGGCTCATATGAAGTGCCGTTCGAACGTATGCCGACGCTGGATAACCCGGTTCAGACCAGCATCTCCATGTTTATGTGGACCGATGCGATTGAACGTGGCCCTGAAATGACTGCCCTGCGTGACGGCGTACGTGGCAAGGACAAGCTGGATGTGCCGATCAAGATGATTTGGAACTATGCCGGCAACTGTCTGATTAACCAGCATTCTGAGATTAACCGTACCCATGAAATCCTGCAGGATGACAAGAAGTGCGAGATGATTGTGGTGATCGACTGCCACATGACCTCCTCGGCAAAATATGCCGATATCCTGCTGCCGGACTGTACTGCGTCAGAGCAGATGGATTTCGCATTGGATGCCTCCTGCGGCAACATGTCCTATGTGATCTTCACCGATCAGGCCATCAAACCTCGCTTTGAGTGCAAAACCATCTATGAGATGACCTCTGATCTGGCGAAACGTCTTGGCGTTGAGCAGCAGTTTACTGAGGGGCGTACTCAGGAAGGGTGGATGCGCCATCTGCATGAACTCTCCCGTAAAACGATCCCTGACCTGCCAGATTTCGACACCTTCCGTAAGCAAGGAATGTACAAACAGCGCGATCCGGAAGGGCACCACGTAGCGTACAAAGCGTTCCGTGAAGATCCGCAGACGAACCCGCTGACCACGCCGTCGGGCAAAATTGAAATCTATTCTGAAGAGCTGGCAAAAATCGCGTCTACCTGGGAGTTACCGGAAGGGGATGTTATCGATCCACTGCCGATCTACACGCCTGGCTTTGAAAACTATAACGATCCGCTGACGGCGAAATTCCCGCTGCAGTTGACCGGTTTCCACTACAAAGCGCGTGTTCACTCCACGTACGGCAACGTCGACGTACTGAAAGCCGCCTGCCGTCAGGAGATGTGGATCAACCCGATGGATGCCAAAGCACGCGGCATCAACAATGGCGATCGCGTACGCATTTTCAACGGGCGTGGTGAGGTGCATATCGAAGCCAAGGTTACACCGCGCATGATGCCTGGCGTTGTCGCGCTGGGGGAAGGGGCCTGGTATAACCCGGATGCCAACCGCATCGACCAGGCAGGCAGTATTAACGTACTGACCACGCAGCGTCCATCGCCACTGGCGAAAGGTAACCCATCTCACACAAACCTTGTTCAGGTTGAAAAGGTTTAAGGAGTAACCGATGACAACCCAGTATGGATTTTTTATTGATTCCAGCCGTTGCACCGGGTGCAAAACCTGCGAGCTGGCCTGTAAAGATTACAAAGACCTGACCCCGGACGTCAGCTTCCGCCGTATCTACGAATACGCCGGGGGAGACTGGCAGGAAGATAACGGCGTCTGGCATCAAAACGTTTTCGCTTACTACCTGTCGATTGCCTGTAACCACTGTGAGGATCCGGCCTGTACTAAGGTCTGTCCGAGTGGGGCGATGCACAAGCGTGATGACGGTTTTGTCGTCGTGGATGAAGATGTCTGCATCGGTTGCCGTTACTGCCATATGGCTTGTCCGTACGGCGCGCCGCAGTATAACGCAGCCAAAGGCCATATGACCAAGTGTGACGGCTGCCACTCACGTGTGGCGGATGGCAAAAAACCGATTTGCGTCGAGTCCTGTCCGCTGCGCGCGCTGGACTTTGGTCCAATTGAAGAGCTGCGTAAAAAACACGGTCAGCTTGCCGCAGTGGCACCGCTGCCGTCTGCGCACTTCACGAAGCCGAGTATTGTGATTAAACCTAACGCCAACAGCCGTCCGACAGGTGACACCACCGGCTACCTGGCTAATCCGAAGGAGGTGTGAGATGGGAAGTGGATGGCATGAATGGCCGCTGATGATCTTCACGGTCTTTGGGCAATGTGTTGCAGGTGGGTTTATCGTGCTCGCCCTGGCGCTGTTAAAAGGTAACCTCAGTGCTGAACAGCAGCAGCGTCTCGTGTTGAGTATGTTTGGTCTGTGGGTACTGATGGGAATTGGCTTTATTGCCTCAACGCTGCATCTGGGCTCACCGATGCGTGCGTTTAACTCCCTGAACCGCGTGGGGGCCTCATCACTCAGTAATGAGATTGCCAGCGGGGCAATTTTCTTCGCCGTCGGTGGGCTGGGATGGCTGCTGGCAGCGCTGAAAAAATTGCCTGCGGGTCTACGCAGCCTGTGGCTGATCGTGACCATGGTGCTGGGCGTGGTATTCGTATGGATGATGGTGCGCGTGTACAACACCATTGATACCGTTCCAACCTGGTACAGCGTCTGGACGCCGATGAGTTTCTTCCTGACGATGTTTATCGGTGGTCCGCTGTTGGGCTACCTGCTGCTGCGCGTAGCGGGTGTAGATGGATGGGCAATGCGTTTGCTCCCCGCTGTTTCGCTGCTTGCGCTGGTGGTGAGTGCAATGGTTGCCCTGATGCAGGGAACCGAACTGGCAACCATTCACAGCTCTATTCAGCAGGCCTCTGCCCTGGTGCCGGACTACGGTTCACTGATGGCGTGGCGCATCGTTCTGCTGGTCGCGGCTTTGGTATTCTGGATCGCTCCCCAGCTCAAAGGTTATCAGCCCGCGCTTCCGCTGCTGTCACTGGCTTTTGTGCTGGTACTGGCAGGTGAACTGATTGGCCGTGGTGTGTTCTACGGATTGCATATGACCGTGGGTATGGCTATTGCCAGTTAACGTTGCATTTAGTTATATCAAGCCGGGCCTCAGTGCCCGGCTTTTTCTTTTTTCGATCATGAAATTTTTCGACTGTCGTTTTGTTTTAATTTCGTTCATTAATAAATAAAAACAGATACATAATTAATATCTATAGCAGGCGTTGCATTAGCAGGATAAGTTTTTTAAATCGACAGGGAACATATTGTGCGTGACGGCTAAATAAGCGGATTGACTTTGTTTTTGCCAGTGGCATGATGCGCACGAAATCTGAACTTCCTCACGGTTTTTAACCCATGACCACCTATACCCGGCCAGTGCTTCTGTTGCTCTGTGGCCTGCTTCTGCTGACCCTGGCGATCGCAGTGTTAAATACGCTCGTCCCGCTGTGGCTCGCCCATGAAAACTTACCGACCTGGCAGGTGGGTATGGTCAGCTCGTCCTTTTTTACCGGCAACCTGCTGGGTACGCTGGTGACCGGGAGCCTGATTAAGCGCTTTGGTTTTAATCGTAGCTATTATCTCGCTTCGCTAATTTTCGCTGCCGGATGTGCTGGTTTAGGGCTAATGGTCGGCTTCTGGAGCTGGATGGCATGGCGCTTTATCGCGGGTGTAGGCTGCGCGATGATTTGGGTGGTGGTTGAAAGTGCGCTGATGTGCAGCGGTACGTCGCGTAACCGCGGACGCCTGCTGGCAGCCTATATGATGGTTTACTATGTGGGGACCGTCCTGGGACAACTGATGGTCAGCAAACTGCCAACCGACCTGATGAGCGTTCTGCCGTGGGTAACGGGTATGGTGCTGGCCGCGATACTGCCGCTGCTCTTTACGCGCATTGTGAACCAGAACAGCGAACACCAGGAAGCAACCCACGTCTGGCCGATGTTGAGACTCCGTCAGGCACGTCTGGGTGTTAACGGCTGTATTATCTCGGGGATTGTACTGGGCTCGCTCTATGGCCTGATGCCGCTTTATCTTAATCATCAGGGTGTCAGCGATTCCGGGATTGGTTTCTGGATGGCGGTCATGGTGAGTGCGGGGATCGTCGGGCAATGGCCAATTGGCCGATTGGCAGACCGTTTCGGCCGTCTGCTTGTGCTGCGCGTTCAGGTTTTCGTGGTGATCCTGGGATGTCTTGCCATGCTCAGCAACGCTGCGATGGCACCTGCGCTGTTTATTCTCGGGGCTGCCGGCTTTACGCTCTATCCGGTCGCGATGGCCTGGGCCTGTGAGAAAGTGGAACATCATCAGTTAGTGGCAATGAACCAGGCGCTATTACTGAGCTATACCATCGGCAGTTTATTAGGGCCGACGTTTACCGCAATGCTGATGCAGAATTATTCCGATAATTTACTGTTTATCATGATCGCCAGCGTGTCGTTTATTTATCTTTTAATGTTGCTACGCAAAGCGGGCGAACACCCAACCCCTGTGGCGCATGCCTGATTTATTAAAAGCCTGTCGATGACAGGCTTTTTTGTCCCCATCACAACTAAGAGTTTTACTTATTGTTTGTTTATTGCATCAGGCGATAATTGATGTGAGTCCTACTACTATAAGGCAGCAATCATGTCTACACGTCGTTTTTCCACTACCGCACTTGCCGTAGTGTTGTCTTTAACGTTTGCAACGGCTCCGGTCATGGCTAATCCTGGAAACGGGAATGGCGGTGGTCACGGAAACGGTGGCAGACAAGGTAATGGCGGCAATCATGGTAACGGGAATTCTGGTAACTCCGGTAACCATGGCAATAAGCAAAATAGCGATCAGGATAACCCTGGAAAATCGGATAAGAGCTTTAAAAGCAGTAAAGATGTCGGTAACGATGTCGACGCTCGTGTGAGTTTCGATCATGCCCGTCATCTGGCACTGAATTATGGCTTAACGGGCTATGACTCTCTGCCTCCGGGTATCGCGAAAAACCTGGCGCGCGGTAAACCATTGCCTCCGGGTATTGCGAAGAAAACCGTGCCAGCCTCTATGCTGGGTCAACTTCCTTCCTATCCAGGCTATGAGTGGCGGGTAGTAGGTGATGATTTGGTCTTAATTGCGCTGAGTACTGCGATTGTGACTTCCGTTATTAACGGCGTATTTAAATAGAATATAAAATGGCCCGGTTTTCACCGGGCCATTTTTTTAATACATTACCTTGTGGCCGTACTGTTCAAGAATACCTTTGACGCGTTCCATCGTTTCTTTCTTCGGTGGCTTCACGCCATCGAGTTTGTACTCTTCGCCCATCGCCACCCATTTATGTTTACCCAGTTCGTGATAGGGCAGAAGTTCGATTTTCTCGACGTTGCCCATGTCGCGGGTAAATTCCCCCAGAAGGTGCGCGGAGTCGTCATCATCTGACCAGCCAGGAACAACGACGTAGCGGATCCAGGTTTTGATGCCTTTATCGGCAATGTATTTGGCAAATTCCAGCGTGCGGTGGTTAGAGACACCCACCAGGTTCTGGTGGATCTCATCGTTCATCTGTTTGAGGTCGAGCATCACCAGATCGGTTACTTCAAGCAGTTCATCAATCACCGGATCGTAGCGGCGTACGAAGCCATTGGTATCCAGGCAGGTATGAATGCCTTCTTTGCGACAGGCACGGAACCAGTCGCGTACAAACTCTGCCTGAAGAATGGCTTCACCGCCGGATGCGGTTACACCACCGCCAGACGCGTTCATAAAGTGACGGTAGGTCACCACCTCTTTCATTAAATCTTCAACGGTCACTTCTTTGCCGCCGTGTGTATCCCAGGTATCACGGTTATGGCAGTACAGGCAGCGCATCAGGCAGCCCTGGAAAAAGGTGATAAAGCGGATACCTGGGCCATCGACAGTGCCACAGGATTCAAAGGAGTGAATGCGACCAATAATTGACATTGCGGTGATATCTCCAGCATCGGCCCGTCCGGGGCCTGTGTATGCACAGCTCAAAACCGGCTGTGTTAAGTCTGTTTTGGCTGTTATCCATTAAGTATAGATAGCGGACAAAAGAGACTGAGGTGGAGAGGGTGCTAAAAAGGCCCCACTTGCGTGGAGCCTTTATTGTACGCTTTTTAACGCGTGATTTCAGTCAATTCCACTTACATGGACTGAGTGAAAGTACGGGTGATAACGTCCTGCTGCTGTTCTTTAGTCAGGGAGTTAAAACGTACTGCGTAGCCGGATACGCGGATGGTCAGCTGAGGATATTTCTCAGGGTGTTCCATCGCGTCGAGCAACATTTCACGGTTCATTACGTTCACGTTCAGGTGCTGACCACCTTCGATGGACGCTTCGTGGTGGAAGTAACCATCCATCAGACCCGCGAGGTTAGTTTTACGCACTTCGTCGTCTTTACCCAGCGCATTTGGAACGATAGAGAAGGTGTAAGAGATACCATCTTTAGCGTAAGCAAACGGCAGTTTAGCAACGGAAGTCAGAGAGGCAACAGCACCTTTCTGGTCGCGACCGTGCATTGGGTTAGCACCTGGGCCGAATGGCGCGCCAGCACGACGACCGTCTGGGGTGTTACCTGTTTTCTTACCATACACAACGTTAGAGGTGATGGTCAGAACAGACTGAGTCGGGATAGCGTTACGGTAAGTAGTCAGTTTCTGAATTTTCTTCATGAAACGTTCTACCAGGTCAACCGCCATGTCATCAACGCGAGAATCGTTGTTACCAAACTGCGGGTATTCGCCTTCGATTTCGAAGTCTACAGCCAGGCCGTCTTCGTCACGAATTGGTTTAACTTTCGCATATTTGATTGCAGACAGGGAGTCAGCAGCAACGGACAGACCTGCGATACCACACGCCATGGTGCGGATAACGTCACGGTCGTGCAGCGCCATCAGAGAGGCTTCGTAGCTGTACTTGTCGTGCATGTAGTGGATAACGTTCAGTGCAGTGACGTACTGTTTAGCCAGCCAGTCCATAAAGTGATCCATGCGGTCCATGACTTCGTCGAAGTTCAGAACGTCGCCTTTGATCGGCTCGGACTTAGGACCAACCTGCATTTTCAGTTTTTCATCAACGCCGCCGTTGATTGCGTACAGCATGGTTTTCGCCAGGTTTGCACGCGCACCGAAGAACTGCATTTGTTTACCAACAACCATTGGGCTTACGCAGCAAGCGATAGCGTAATCGTCGTTGTTGAAGTCCGGACGCATCAGGTCATCGTTCTCGTACTGCAGAGAAGAGGTGTCGATAGACACTTTAGCGGCGAATTTCTTGAAGTTCAGAGGCAGTTTTTCAGACCACAGAACAGTGATGTTCGGCTCCGGAGAAGGACCCATGGTGTACAGGGTGTTCAGGAAGCGGAAGCTGTTTTTGGTTACCAGAGTACGGCCATCAACGCCCATACCACCGATAGATTCAGTTGCCCAGATTGGGTCACCGGAGAACAGCTCATCGTATTCTGGGGTACGCAGGAAGCGAACCATACGCAGTTTCATGACCAGGTGGTCAATCATTTCCTGAGCGTCTTGCTCGGTGATTTTGCCTGCTTTGATGTCGCGTTCGATGTAAGCATCCAGGAAGGTGGACACACGACCGAAGGACATTGCTGCACCGTTCTGAGACTTAACCGCGGCCAGGTAGCCGAAGTAGGTCCACTGGATAGCTTCCTGAGCGTTGGTAGCAGGACCAGAGATATCGCAGCCATATTTAGCAGCCATTTCTTTGATCTGACCCAGCGCACGGTGCTGTTCAGCGATTTCTTCACGCAGACGGATAGTCGCTTCCAGGTTTACGCCGTTTTCCAGATCGGACTGCAGGGAAACAAACTGTGCGTACTTGTCTTTCATCAGGAAGTCGATACCGTACAGCGCAACGCGACGGTAGTCACCGATGATACGGCCACGGCCATACGCATCTGGCAGACCAGTCAGAACGCCAGATTTACGGCAGTTCAGAATGTCTTTGGTGTAAACATCGAATACGCCCTGGTTGTGGGTTTTGCGGTATTCGGTGAAGATTTTTTTCAGCATTGGGTCCAGCTCGCGGTTATACGCTTTGCAGGAACCTTCAACCATTTTGATACCACCGAACGGGATGATTGCGCGTTTCAGTGGTGCTTCAGTCTGCAGACCAACGATTTTCTCAAGGGCTTTGTTGATATAGCCAGCATCGTGAGAAGTGATGGTGGAAGCAACGGAGGTGTCAAAATCAACTGGCGCGTGAGTGCGGTTTTCCAGTTTAACGCCTTCCATTACGCTGTCCCACAGCTTGGTGGTCGCGTCAGTTGCGCCAGCCAGGAAGGATTCGTCACCTTCATACGGGGTATAGTTTTTCTGAATGAAGTCACGTACGTTTACTTCATTCTGCCAGTCACCTTTCGCAAAACCTTCCCAGGCTGTGGCTAACTTTTCATTAAGCTCGGACATGTAACACCTACCTTCTTAAGTGGATTTTTTATTTACTGCCTGAGAAAACCATCAATGATGATCGTCGCCACGCAGGTAAATGACCCAGTATGTCAACCCAACTAACAGACCCCCACCGATAATGTTCCCGATAGTGACAGGGATCAGGTTATCAGTAATGAAATTCATAATAGTCAGGTGAGAGAAATTTTCCGGGGATGAACCAACTGCGGTCCAGAACTCCGGGCTTGCAAAGTCGCGGATGACAATGCCCATTGGGATCATGAACATATTCGCGATACTGTGCTCAAAGCCGCTGGCAACAAACATCGCAACTGGCAGAACCATTATTAAGGCTTTGTCCATCAGGCTGCGACCCGAGTAGCTCATCCATACAGCCAGGCAGACCATCAGGTTAGCGAGGATGCCGAGAGCAACGGCTTCGATAAATGTGTGGTGCATTTTGTGGTCGGCAGTTTGCAGGACGTTGAGCCCCCAGCCACCGTTGGCGGTCATGTACTCGCCAGAAAGCCACATCAACAAAACAAAGAGCAGACAGCCAACCAGGTTACCCACGTAGACGTTAAGCCAGTTACGCGCCAGCTGACCCCAGGTAATTCTTCCGCTGGCTTTCGCTACGACAATCAGCACCGTTGAGGTGAAGAGGTCGGCACCGCAGATAACGCAAAGAATCAGACCCAGTGAGAAGCAAATACCGCCAATCAGTTTGGCCATGCCGAAAGGCATTTCAGCAGTACCGGTGGTGGCAGTGATGTAGAAGACGAAAGCGATAGAGATGAACACACCAGCCGTGATCGCCAGATAGAACGTCTTCATCGGGTGTTTCGTTGCTTTATAGACACCTGCTTCTTCGGCAACTTTGGCCATCGCAGCAGGGAGTAAAAGATCAAAAGGGTTGTCAGCTTTCACACTAACTCTCTCTTTATTAAGTCGGCGACGAGATACTAACAAAGCATTATAGAAGAGAAATTGATATAGATCATATCTCGCCTGGCTTATAGGCCCGCAGTGTGTATGGTTTTACAACAAATGCGGAGTAAGTATTTGATTATCCGTATAAAAATAAATTTTAAAAGTTATGAAAAGAGTTGAATTTTTTCGTTCGGCCACCTCTAAAACAGTTAATTAATATGGAGTATTTACCATAAAAAGTAACAGTAAAGCCCGGGTTAATATTATTATATTTACCCATGTTTAACTTTATTATTACAATCAACAATCATTGCTGAAGAAAATAAAAAACGGGGCAATGAAATTGCCCCGTAATATAGCCCAGACGATTGAATACGCCTACTGCTGCTAATCTTATGTGCGCTTATTTTGACCAGTAAGCGGCTTTTGCTTTCTGCAGTTTTTCATAGGCGTTCAGCAGCGACTGGTGCGCCGGGAAGGCTTTCAGATCGCTATCAACAGCCTGCAGACCATAGAACGGTTCTTCGCCACTCAGGGCCGCACTGGCCGCTTCTACCGCCTCAGCACCGTACATTCGTACGAAGGCATTCAGATATTGCAGCGGCTCGCGATCCTCTTCCTGTGCAAGCAACAACAGCGTTTGCAGGCAGCGGTAATAGTTGGTGCGCTCGGCAGAGAAGACCGACTGGTTGAATTCCATGGTCCACTCGGTCCAGGCCAGGGCCTGATCCAAATCGCCACCCGCCAGGGCAAGCATCGCTTTCAGCTCTCCGATGCGCAGGGTATACCAGCCGTTGTCTTTACCGGTAGCCAGACCCAGCAGTTCGCGTACGCGGGTGAAGTCATCGTGACCTTCTTCGTCCAGTTGGGCGATCAGGTTCAGATAATCTTCTTTCTCCCACTCGCTGCCCGGCAGAGCCAGCAGCGTCTCGCGCAGGTGCGCACCCATACTGTTATTCGCCAGCCACAGATCTTCAGCCGGGTAGATGTCGGACATACCTGGCACCAGAATACGGCACGCGTAGACGCCCAGATGTTCGTAGTCGGCAATATAGACTTCCTGATCTTCCGCGTCGAAGATCGCCATCAGCGTGGCGAACTCTTCTTCAGTGGTACCGGCAAAGCTCCAGTCCACGAACGGATAGTCTGCGTCCTGCTTAAACATATCCCAGGAGATCAAACCGCTGGAGTCGATGAAATGGGTTTCGAGGTTGGTATGCTCGGCCACTTCTTCATCGTCAAATGTTGGCGGGGTGAAGACATCGAGATCTTTCAGGCTACGGCCCTGCAGCAGCTCGGTGACGGTACGTTCCAGCGCCACGCCGAAGTCAGGGTGCGCGCCGAAGGAGGCGAAACAGGTGCCGTTGGTCGGGTTAAACAGCACGACGCAGATAACCGGGTATTTACCGCCCAGTGAGCCGTCATAGGCAAAAATTGGGAAACCTTCCGCTTCCAGCTTAGCGATGGATTCCACCACGCCTGGGTAGCGCGCCAGCACGTCAGCCGGAATTTCAGGCAGGCTGATGGATTCGGCAATGATGCGGTTTTTGATGTGACGTTCGAAGACTTCAGACAGACCCTGCACACGCGCTTCATTGCGGGTGTTACCAGCGGACATACCGTTGGACACATACAGGTTGCCGACGATGTTCATCGGAATATAGACGGTTTGCTCATCAGACTGACGGGTAAACGGCAGGGCACAGATACCGCGATCGTCGTTACCGGATTGCAGATCGATCAACATGCTGGCAGTCAGTTCGTTTTCCGGATCGTAGAAGGCACGCAGGCGGGCGTCGAGAATACCTTCCGGCAGTTCGTCATCTTCGGTCAGTGGGAACCATTTTTCGTTTGGATAGTGAACAAACGGGCCGTTAGCGATAGTTTCGCCCAGCCAGAAGTCAGCGAAGAAATAGTTGGTGGACAGACGCTCAAAATACTCACCCAGCGCAGAGGCCAGTGCCGCTTTTTTTGTCGCACCTTTACCGTTGGTAAAGCACAGGGCACAGTCTTTATCGCGAATATGCACTGACCAGACATGAGGCACCGGATTGAGCCAGGAGGCTTCTTCGATGTTAAAGCCCAGATCGGTCAGTTTCTGCTGGAAGCGAGCGATGGAATCTTCCAGAGCGGCGTCTTTGCCGGGGATAAATGTTTGAGTCATGGCGTTCACTTTTATCGTACGTAAAGCGCGCAATGATACGGGTTTTGCGTGACAGGTGCCATCTCCGGCGAAAATAAATGCCTGAGCTATGCTTATAGCCAGTAACCTACTGTAAGGCATAGAAAAATGAAAGCTTTCGATCTCCATCGGATGGCGTTTGATAAAGTTCCTCCTGAGTTTTTAGGCGAAGTGGCGTTGCGTAGCCTGTATACCTTCATTCTGGTCTTTCTGTTTCTCAAGATTACGGGCCGCCGTGGTGTCAGGCAGATGTCGCTTTTTGAGGTGTTGATCATCCTGACGCTCGGGTCAGCAGCGGGAGACGTCGCCTTCTATGATGATGTGCCGATGGTGCCGGTGTTTATCGTTTTTGTCTCACTGGCGCTACTTTACCGTCTTGTCATGTGGCTGATGTCAAAAAGCGAAAAGCTGGAAGATCTGCTTGAAGGGAAACCGGTCGTTATCGTCGAAGACGGACAACTGGCCTGGGAAAATGTAAAAAGCGCTAACATGACCGAGTTCGAGTTCTTTATGGAGCTACGCCTGAATAGCGTGGAACAGCTCGGGCAGGTGCGTCTGGCGATAATGGAAACCAACGGGCAGATCAGTGTTTATTACTATTCTGACGAGGACGTAAAGCCCGGTCTCTGTATTTTACCGGATATGCTGATCGAGCGTTTCAGAACGGTTCCTGAATCTGGCCAATATGCCTGCGTGAGATGTAGTCACGTGGTAGCGATGCAGCCGGGCGATCGTCAATTATGCCCCCGCTGTGCAAATCCGGAATGGTCGAAGGTTAGCCGGGTTAAACGGCTTACCTGACAGCCATTTTGTCGGTTTTGTCCTGACGAGGCGGTAGATTGTTTTGTGTGACGCCGGGCACATTTCAGGGGGCATAAGTTTTAGACATTGCGGTGCGTGTCACTGAATGATAAAACCGATATCCACAGTTATAACTTATGGCTTTTAGCGTGGTGAGGGGAAATGGCTCAAGTCTTTAATTTCAGTTCAGGTCCGGCAATGTTACCGGCAGACGTGCTTAAACAGGCTCAACAGGAACTTTGTGACTGGAACGGTCTCGGTACGTCGGTGATGGAAATCAGCCACCGGGGTAAAGAGTTTATTCAGGTGGCGGAAGAGGCAGAAAAGGATTTTCGCGATCTGCTGAATATTCCCTCGAACTACAAAGTTTTGTTCTGTCACGGCGGTGGACGTGGCCAGTTTGCTGGTGTTCCGCTGAATATCCTCGGTGACAAAACGACAGCTGACTATGTTGACGCGGGTTACTGGGCAGCAAGTGCCATTAAAGAAGCGTATAAATACTGTACGCCGAATGTTATCGACGCCAAAGTGACTGTTGACGGTCTGCGTGCTGTGAAGCCAATGAGCGAGTGGCAGCTTTCTGATAACGCAGCGTATCTGCACTACTGCCCGAACGAAACCATTGACGGGATTGCCATCGACGAGACGCCAAACTTCGGCAGCGATGTCGTGGTTGCCGCCGACTTCTCCTCCACCATTTTGTCTGCGCCAATTGATGTCAGCCGCTACGGTGTTATCTACGCGGGTGCACAGAAAAATATCGGTCCAGCCGGTCTGACAATCGTCATTGTGCGTGAAGATCTTCTGGGGAAAGCGCATAAATCCTGTCCGTCGATTCTCGATTACACCGTGCTGAACGATAACGATTCTATGTTCAACACCCCACCAACGTTTGCGTGGTACCTCTCCGGTCTGGTGTTCAAATGGCTGAAGCAAAACGGCGGTGTGGCGCAGATGGACAAGGTTAACCAGCAGAAAGCCGAACTGCTGTATGGCGTCATCGACAAGAGCGATTTCTACCGTAACGATGTCGCGAAAACCAATCGTTCCCGCATGAACGTGCCGTTCCAGCTGGCAGACAGCAACCTGGATAAAGTCTTCCTGGAAGAGTCCTTCGCAGCAGGCCTGCATGCGCTCAAAGGTCACCGTGTCGTTGGCGGCATGCGTGCCTCCATCTATAACGCGATGCCGCTGGAAGGCGTTAAAGCCCTGACCGATTTCATGATCGACTTCGAACGTCGCCACGGTTAATTACGCTGTTTTCACCCCCGTAGCCCTGCTGCGGGGTTTTTATTATGTTGATTTGAGAGTTTAGTTTTCATGGAATCCCTGACGTTACAACCTATCGCGCGGGTAGATGGCACCATTAATCTGCCTGGTTCAAAAAGTGTCTCGAACCGCGCTCTGCTGCTGGCAGCTCTGGCTAACGGCACCACTGTCCTCACAAATCTGCTGGATAGCGATGACGTACGCCACATGCTCAATGCGCTGAAAGCGTTGGGAGTTCAATACACGTTGTCTGACGACCGCACGCGTTGCGAAGTGACCGGCAACGGCGGTGCACTGCGCTCTGGTGAAGAGCTGGAGCTGTTTCTGGGGAACGCCGGTACCGCAATGCGTCCGCTGGCGGCAGCCCTGTGTCTGGGCAGCAACAATATTGTGCTGACCGGCGAGCCGCGCATGAAAGAGCGCCCGATTGGTCATCTGGTGGATGCGCTTCGTCAGGGGGGTGCACAGATTGAGTACCTGGAACAGGAAAACTACCCGCCGCTGCGTCTGCGCGGAGGTTTTACCGGCGGTAACGTTGAGGTTGACGGTAGCGTCTCCAGCCAGTTCCTGACGGCACTCTTGATGACTGCGCCACTGGCTCCGAAGGATACGGTTATCACCATCAAGGGTGACCTGGTTTCCAAACCGTATATTGATATCACTCTGCACCTGATGAAAACCTTCGGTGTTGAGGTGGAAAACCAGTCTTATCAATGCTTCGTGGTGCGTGGTGCCCAGCAATATCAGTCCCCGGGTAGCTACCTTGTTGAAGGTGATGCTTCATCTGCATCCTATTTCCTGGCCGCTGGGGCGATTAAAGGCGGCACGGTAAAAGTGACCGGTATTGGCCGTAACAGCGTGCAGGGCGATATCCGTTTTGCTGATGTACTTGAGAAAATGGGCGCTGTTGTCACCTGGGGCGATGACTTTATCTCCTGTACCCATGGCGAGCTGAAGGCTATTGATATGGATATGAACCATATCCCGGATGCGGCGATGACCATTGCAACGGCAGCCCTGTTTGCGAAAGGTACCACGACGCTGCGTAACATCTATAACTGGCGCGTGAAAGAGACCGACCGCCTGTTCGCGATGGCAACCGAACTGCGTAAAGTGGGGGCTGAAGTGGAAGAGGGCGAAGATTACATTCGCGTCACTCCACCCGCCAAACTGCAGTTTGCAGAAATTGGGACTTACAACGATCACCGTATGGCGATGTGTTTCTCGCTGGTGGCGCTGTCCGACACGCCGGTTACTATTCTTGATCCGAAATGTACGGCGAAAACCTTCCCTGACTACTTTGAGCAACTGGCGCGCATTAGCACGCTGGCCTGATGATGTTTTGCCGCATCATCTGATGCGGCATTTCCTTACGCTTCCTGACGTTCATTTCCGTTCATTTCTTCTACACTCTGCTTCAATCATTCCGTAATTTGCACGCAAAGGTAACAGTTGCGCACGTTGGCGCGTATAATGCGCGGCGTTCATGTTAACGGTATGCCTTATTTAAGGAGAAAAAGATGACGGCAGTTGCCCCGGTAATCACCATTGATGGGCCTAGTGGCGCAGGGAAAGGTACTCTGTGCAAAGCGATGGCGGAAGCATTGCAATGGCATCTTTTAGATTCGGGAGCAATCTATCGCGTGCTGGCTCTGGCAGCGCTGCATCATCATGTGGATGTTGCGTCTGAAGAAGCGCTGGTCCCGCTGGCTGCGCATCTGGATGTGCGTTTTGTCTCGACCGATGGCAACCTGGAAGTGATTCTCGAAGGGGAAGATGTGAGCGGCGAAATTCGTACTCAGGAGGTCGCTAACGCCGCCTCTCAGGTGGCGGCTTTCCCGCGTGTTCGCGAAGCTCTGTTACGCCGTCAGCGCGCTTTCCGTGAAGCGCCAGGTCTGATTGCTGACGGACGTGATATGGGAACCGTGGTATTCCCTGATGCACCAGTGAAAATTTTCCTTGACGCCTCTTCTGAAGAACGTGCTCAACGCCGCATGCTTCAGTTGCAGGAGAAGGGGTTTAGTGTTAACTTTGATCGCCTTTTATCCGAGATAAAAGAGCGTGATGACCGCGATCGTAACCGCGCCGTCGCCCCACTTGTTCCTGCAGAAGATGCATTAGTTCTGGATTCAACCAGTTTAACTATTGAGCAAGTGATTGAAAAAGCGCTACAATATGCGCGCCAAAAACTGGCACTCGCGTAATCGCGACCGATTTAGCAGTACCCCCGCTGCAATGGAATGACGGCGGGTATGTGAAACAACCCCATCCGGCACGGAGCCAGGTGGACGTTAATATTAACCTGAAGATTAAACATGACTGAATCTTTTGCTCAACTGTTTGAAGAATCCTTAAAAGAAATCGAAACCCGTCCGGGTTCCATCGTTCGCGGTGTTGTTGTTGCTATCGACAAAGACGTAGTACTGGTTGACGCCGGTCTGAAATCTGAGTCCGCCATTCCGGCAGAGCAGTTCAAAAACGCCCAGGGCGAGCTGGAAATCCAGGTTGGTGACGAAGTTGACGTTGCTCTGGACGCAGTAGAAGACGGCTTCGGTGAAACCCTGCTTTCTCGTGAGAAAGCTAAACGTCACGAAGCATGGATCACGCTGGAAAAAGCTTACGAAGAAGCTGAAACTGTGGTCGGTGTTATCAACGGCAAAGTTAAAGGTGGCTTCACTGTTGAGCTGAATGGTATTCGTGCGTTCCTGCCAGGTTCTCTGGTAGACGTTCGTCCAGTCCGTGACACCCTGCACCTGGAAGGCAAAGAGCTTGAGTTCAAAGTAATCAAGCTGGACCAGAAGCGTAACAACGTTGTTGTTTCCCGTCGTGCTGTTATCGAGTCCGAAAACAGCGCAGAACGCGATCAGCTGCTGGAAAACCTGCAGGAAGGCATGGAAGTCAAAGGTATCGTTAAGAACCTCACTGACTACGGCGCATTCGTTGACCTGGGCGGCGTTGATGGCCTGCTGCACATCACCGACATGGCGTGGAAACGCGTTAAGCACCCAAGCGAAATCGTGAACGTGGGCGACGAAATCACTGTTAAAGTGCTGAAGTTCGACCGCGAGCGTACTCGTGTATCCCTCGGCCTGAAACAGCTGGGCGAAGATCCATGGGTAGCTATCGCTAAGCGTTACCCAGAAGGTACTAAACTGACTGGTCGCGTTACAAACCTGACTGACTACGGCTGCTTCGTTGAAATCGAAGAAGGCGTTGAAGGTCTGGTGCACGTTTCCGAAATGGACTGGACCAACAAAAACATCCACCCATCCAAAGTTGTTAACGTTGGTGATGTAGTGGAAGTGATGGTTCTGGATATCGACGAAGAACGTCGTCGTATCTCCCTGGGCCTGAAACAGTGCAAAAACAACCCATGGCAGCAGTTCGCGGAAACCCACAACAAGGGTGACCGTGTTGAAGGTAAAATCAAGTCTATCACTGACTTCGGTATCTTCATCGGCCTGGACGGCGGCATCGATGGCCTGGTTCACCTGTCTGACATCTCCTGGAACGTTGCAGGCGAAGAAGCAGTTCGTGAATACAAAAAAGGCGACGAAATCGCTGCAGTTGTTCTGCAGGTTGACGCAGAGCGTGAGCGTATCTCCCTGGGCGTTAAACAGCTCGCAGAAGATCCGTTCAACAACTGGGTTGCACTGAACAAGAAAGGCGCAATCGTAAACGGTAAAGTGACTGCAGTTGACGCTAAAGGCGCAACCGTAGAACTGGCTGACGGCGTTGAAGGTTACCTGCGCGCTTCTGAAGCTTCCCGTGACCGCGTTGAAGATGCCACTCTGGTTCTGAACGTAGGCGACGACGTTGAAGCTAAGTTCACCGGCGTTGATCGTAAGAACCGTGCAATCAGCCTGTCTGTTCGTGCTAAAGACGAAGCTGATGAGAAAGATGCAATCGCAACTGTTAACAAACAGGAAGATGCAAACTTCTCTAACAACGCAATGGCTGAAGCTTTCAAAGCAGCTAAAGGCGAGTAATATCAAGTTCTCAGCATCATTTGAGCTGTAACGCATTTACAGCGCGAAGGATGAGGAGCAAACTTGACAGATTGCAGGATTCGTCCTGTAATCAATAACAAAGGGCGGCTACGGCCGCCCTTGTTTAATGAGCTATTCAGCTAATTGGTTTGAAAGGAACCGGAGGAATCATGACCAAGTCAGAATTGATTGAAAGACTTGCCAGTCAGCAACCGCATATCCCTGCCAAGGCAGTGGAAGATGCCGTAAAAGAGATGCTGGAGCATATGGCCTCCACTCTTGCCCAGGGCGAGCGCATTGAAATCCGCGGTTTCGGTAGTTTTTCTCTGCACTATCGTGCTCCACGTACCGGGCGTAACCCGAAAACTGGTGATAAAGTCGAGCTGGAAGGCAAGTACGTTCCGCACTTTAAGCCGGGTAAAGAACTGCGCGATCGCGCCAACATTTACGGCAACTGAGTTTAACTATCGGGTTAAACTGGGTTCGAAAGAAAGCACCTGCGGGTGCTTTTTTTGTCTTTGTCGCATCAATTCTGAAGACACCACGCATTTTCCATTCTGTATTCTGCAAACCGATAAAATCATTACAGCGCTTGCTGTAAAACGCATTTTTCTCAACTGACGGCTCATCCTGCCTGCCAGGATACTACCTCTCCTGAGACTGGGAGGTAGCAATGGGTATTCCCGCTATGAGCGTCTGCGCCATTCTGGCGATAACACCGTTACTCTGGTTACCTGAACTGCCATCACGCTATTTCGTGTGGATAATGATTGTTGGCGGAATAGGGCTTGCCGCGCAGCGGCGCGTACGACTGAAATATGTGGGGATCGGTTTATTATTTTGCGTATGGGGGATTCTTGCTGCTCAAGAGAGCATCTGGCCGATGCAACATTTAACGTCAGATGCGGTACGTGCTCAGGTAGAGATTACTGCCACTGATGGTGAAACAATGCATCAGGGAAAGATTCTCAGCGTAGATGGTCAACGAGGGTGGACATCTGCTGGCGTAACATTGTATGGCAATGCACTGCCGCAAACGGTTTGTGCCGGCCAGCGCTGGGCCATGACGCTCAAACTCAGGCCTGTACATGGAGAATTAAACGACGGGGGCTACGATCTTCAGCGAAGCGCGTTTGCCCAACATCAAACACTGAGTGGGCGCTTCACCCATGCGGAACTCGTCGATGGACGCTGTAGCCTGCGTGCTCAATACCTGATATCACTGCAAAACCGGCTTTCTTCTTATCACTGGGGGGCTGTTATTCTCGGGTTGGGGATGGGCGAACGTCTGAACGTACCCCAGGAAATAAAAGACCTGATGCGGGAAACTGGCACACTCCATCTGATGGCAATTTCAGGCCTGCATATCGCGATGGCGGCATCCATCGCCTGGTTACTCGCACGTGGGTTCCAGTTTTTATTACCCTGCCACTGGGTCCGCTGGCAGATGCCTCTGCTGGCTGGGGTGGTTTTTGCTGCCTTCTACGCCTGGCTTACTGGTCTGCAACCCCCGGCATTGCGAACAGTCACCGCCATTACTGTGCTGGCGGCGTTGCGGATCGCCGCCCGTCAATGGTCCCCATGGCAGGTCTGGTGTAGTTGTGTTGCGGCGATCCTGATAAGCGATCCATTAGCTGTGCTTTCACAGAGTCTGCTCTTGTCAGCCTTTGCCGTTGCTGCACTAATTTTCTGGTTTCAGTGGTTGCCTCTTCCTCACGGGCGCAGGGTTCGCTGGATGCGGCCACTACTGAATCTGCTTTATCTTCAGATAGGAATGCTGCTGTTGCTTATGCCTTTGCAGGTTCTGATTTTCCATGGCTTCAGCATCTCTTCCCTGGTTGCGAATCTCTTTGCCGTACCTCTGGTGACATTGGTCTCCGTCCCACTGATTCTGCTTGGTATGCTGCTCCATCTGCTGCCACTGACGGCCCTGGAAAGTGCTATCTGGTTTGCAGCCGATAAGTCTCTGGCGGTATTGTTCTGGCTGCTGATGCGCTTGCCTGATGGCTGGCAGGATGTGGATCAACGCTGGCAGTCCCTCACATTACTCCCCTGGCTTATCATTGTTGGCTGGCGATTCCATGCATGGCGCAGTGTCCCGGCCATTTGTCTGGCTGGAAGTGTCTTACTCACATTTCCACTCTGGCGAACGGCAAAAAGCGAGAGCTGGACGCTGCATATGCTGGATGTGGGGCAGGGGCTGGCAATGGTCATTGAACGGCAGGGAAAAGCGATTCTCTATGATACCGGGCTCGCCTGGCCAGGTGGCGATAGTGCGCAGCGGTTAATTATTCCGTGGCTTCGCTGGCATCACCTGCGACCAGAAGGCGTAATTCTCAGTCATGAGCATCTTGACCATGCGGGAGGGCTGGTATCGCTGCAAAAAGCATGGACTGAGCTGTGGATAAGAAGTCCATTACGCCTGGCAGGACATCACCCCTGTTTCCGCGGGCAGAAATGGGTATGGCAGAAGTTAACTTTCACCGTCCATTGGCCACCTGAAAATTATCCTGCTCAAGGGAACAACCACTCCTGTGTGGTAAAAATTGACGACGGCGAGCAGAGTGTTCTGCTGACGGGGGACATTGAAGCGCAAGCGGAACAGGCAATGCTTAGCCATTACTGGCGCAATGTGACGTCCACGCTCATACAGGTACCCCATCATGGCAGCAATACGTCTTCTTCATTGCCACTGGTTCAACGTGTAGAAGGGCAAATTGCACTGGATTCGGCGGCACGCTATAACGCATGGCGATTCCCGTCGGCTAAAGTGGTTCGACGTTACCGAAAAGAGGGGTATATCTGGCACGATACCCCCCATTCTGGACAAATATCAGTGACATTTTCGCAACATCGCTGGCAAATCCTGCGCTTGCGAGATCAATTTTTACCACGTTGGTATCATCAGTGGTTTGGCGCGCCCGTAGATAACGGGTAGAATATGCGGCTATTTCAACAAATGCTGGTTTTTTGAATGCATAACGACAAAGATCTCTCCACGTGGCAAACCTTCCGCCGACTCTGGCCGATGATTGCGCCCTTTAAACCAGGCTTGATCGTGGCGGGTGTAGCGTTAATCCTCAACGCAGCCAGCGATACTTTTATGCTATCGCTTCTTAAACCGTTACTGGACGACGGTTTTGGTAAAACGGATCGCTCAGTGTTGCTATGGATGCCTCTGGTGGTTATCGGACTGATGATCTTACGCGGCATCACCAGCTATATCTCCAGTTACTGCATTTCCTGGGTATCAGGAAAAGTGGTTATGACTATGCGTCGCCGCTTGTTCAGTCACATGATGGGCATGCCGGTCTCGTTCTTTGACAAGCAGTCTACAGGGACGTTGCTGTCCCGTATTACCTATGATTCAGAGCAGGTTGCGTCTTCGTCATCAAGTGCACTGATTACTGTTGTGCGTGAGGGAGCGTCGATTATCGGCCTGTTCGCGATGATGTTCTATTACAGCTGGCAGCTGTCGCTCATTCTCATTGTTCTGGCTCCGGTGGTTTCTGTGGCGATTCGTGTCGTCTCAAAACGTTTCCGCAATATCAGTAAGAATATGCAGAACACCATGGGGCAGGTGACGACCAGTGCAGAACAGATGCTGAAAGGACATAAAGAGGTGTTGATTTTCGGCGGGCAGGAAGTCGAAACCAAACGCTTCGATAAAGTCAGCAATAAAATGCGTCTGCAGGGGATGAAAATGGTGTCGGCCTCTTCAATCTCTGACCCTGTCATTCAGCTGATTGCCTCTCTGGCACTGGCATTCGTTCTGTATGCGGCCAGCTTCCCTAGCGTGATGGAGACGCTGACGGCAGGTACTATCACCGTGGTCTTTTCCTCGATGATTGCGCTGATGCGTCCGCTGAAATCGCTGACAAACGTAAATGCCCAGTTCCAGCGTGGGATGGCTGCTTGTCAGACTCTCTTCAGTATTCTGGATTCCGAGCAGGAGAAGGATGAAGGTAAACGTGTCATTGAGCGTGCGAACGGCGACGTTGAGTTCCGCAATGTGACCTTCACCTATCCTGGCCGCGAAGCTCCGGCCCTGCGCAATATAAACCTGACCATTCCGGCGGGGAAAACCGTTGCGCTGGTTGGTCGTTCCGGTTCTGGTAAATCGACCATTGCCAGCCTGATCACCCGTTTCTACGATATCAACGAAGGTGAGATTCTGTTGGATGGTCACGACCTGCGAGAGTACACCCTGCAGTCGCTGCGTAACCAGGTTGCGCTGGTCTCACAGAACGTGCATCTGTTCAACGATACTGTTGCAAACAACATTGCTTATGCACGCACTGATGAGTACAGCCGCGAGCAGATTGAAAACGCCGCGCGTATGGCGTACGCAATGGACTTTATCAACAAGATGGATAACGGTCTGGATACCATAATCGGTGAGAACGGGGTGCTACTCTCTGGTGGGCAGCGTCAACGTATTGCCATCGCGCGTGCGTTACTGCGTGACAGCCCGATTCTGATCCTTGATGAAGCGACCTCGGCACTGGATACAGAATCGGAACGCGCGATTCAGTCAGCTCTGGATGAACTGCAAAAGAACCGTACATCACTGGTGATTGCACACCGTCTGTCAACTATCGAGCAGGCTGATGAAATCGTCGTGGTTGAAGATGGCATCATTGTTGAACGTGGAAGCCATACTGATTTGCTGGAGCACCGTGGTGTGTACGCCCAGCTTCATAAGATGCAGTTTGGCGCATGATTGCACGCATCTGGTCCGGTGAATCACCGCTGTGGCTACTGCTTCTGCCGCTCTCCTGGCTGTATGGCCTGGTGAGCGGTGTCATTCGTCTTCTTTATCGTCTGGGGCTCAAACGCGCATGGCGTGCGCCGGTTCCGGTTGTGGTTGTCGGTAACCTCACCGCAGGTGGTAACGGTAAAACGCCAGTCGTTATCTGGCTGGTGGAACAGTTGCAAAAACGCGGTATACGCCCCGGCGTAGTGTCGCGCGGGTATGGTGGTAAGGCAACGCATTACCCACTGTTGCTTACGGATCAAACATCGACTGCTGAAGCGGGTGATGAACCAGTTTTAATTTACCAGCGGACCGGCGCTCCGGTTGCGGTGTCTCCGGTGCGCAGCGACGCCGTGCAGGCACTGCTTGCAGAACACGCAGTTAACATTATCATCACTGATGATGGCCTGCAGCATTATGCTCTGGCACGTGACAAAGAGATTGTGGTTATTGATGGCGTTCGTCGTTTTGGCAATGGCTGGTGGCTGCCGGCCGGGCCGATGCGTGAACGCGCTTCACGTCTGAAATCCGTAGATGCGGTCATTGTGAATGGTGGTGTGGCAAAAACGGGTGAAATCCCTATGCATCTCCATCCTGGTCTGGCGGTGAATTTGCTGACCGGGGAACGAAGGGAAGTCGCACAACTTCCCGCTCTGGTGGCGATGGCTGGTATTGGCCATCCTCCACGTTTCTTCACGACGCTGGAACTGTGTGGTGCACAGCTTGAAAAATGTGTGCCGCTGGCCGACCATCAGGCGCTGGTGGAAGAGCAGGTCGATGCCCTGACTATGCCGGGACAGACGCTGATCATGACCGAAAAAGATGCGGTGAAATGCCGTGCCTTTGCAAAAGAAAACTGGTGGTACCTGCCGGTTGACGCTGAACTCAGCGGCGAGCAGCCGGAACAATTACTCAAGGAACTGATCGCGTTGGTGAAGTGAAGGCTTACGCGGTTCTGGTGGCGCTTTGACTGACAGGAAAACGCATGTCTTTACCGCAACTCTCACTTTCAGCCGCACGTAATTTGCACCTTGCTGCGCAGGGGTTACTCAAAAAACCCCGTCGCCGCGCGCAATCTGCCGATATCCTCTCTACCATCCAGCGCATGTCGCTACTTCAAATCGACACCATTAACATCGTGGCCCGTAGCCCTTATCTGGTGCTGTTTAGCCGTCTGGGGAATTATCCCTCGCAATGGCTGGATGAGGCTCTCAGCAAAGGGGAGTTAATGGAGTACTGGGCGCACGAAGCCTGTTTCCTGCCTCGCAATGATTTTGCTCTGGTTCGTCACCGGATGCTTGCTCCGGAGAAAATGGGCTGGAAGTACCGGCAAGAGTGGATGCTGGAACATGCAACTGAGATTGAGCAACTCATCCGCCACATTCAGGAAAACGGACCTGTACGTTCTGCCGATTTTGAGCATCCGCGAAAAGGTACAAGTGGCTGGTGGGAGTGGAAGCCGCACAAACGCCATCTCGAAGGACTGTTCACGTCAGGCCAGGTCATGGTAATTGAACGGCGTAATTTTCAGCGTGTATATGATCTGACTCACCGTGTAATGCCTCACTGGGACGATGAGCGTGACTTATTGACTCAGGAAGCGGCTGAGGATGTCATGCTGGAGAATAGTGCCCGCAGTCTGGGTATTTTCCGCCCACAGTGGCTGGCAGATTATTACCGCCTGCGCCAGCCCGCGCTGAAACCATTGCTGGAAATATGGCAGCGCGAACAGCGAGTCGTTCCCGTCACAGTGGAAACACTGGGAGAAATGTGGCTGCATTCGGAGCTACTTCCGCTTCTGCCTCAGGCTCAGGAAGGAAAACTTCAGGCAACACATAGCGCGGTGCTGTCTCCTTTCGATCCGGTGGTTTGGGACAGAAAAAGAGCCGAGCAACTGTTCGGTTTTACTTACCGACTGGAGTGCTACACTCCAGCCCCGAAGCGCCAGTATGGTTACTTTGTTCTGCCTCTGCTGCACAAGGGGCAGCTTGTCGGGCGCATGGACGCCAAAATGCACCGTAAAACCGATACGCTTGAGGTCATCGCGCTCTATCTGGAAGAGGGTATCAGAGTGTCAGCGAGTCTGGAAAGAGGGTTAGCGTCCGCTATAAGCGACTTTGCTCGCTGGCAGGGGGCCAGTAACGTAACTTTGGGGCGGGTACCTGACGGACTGTTTACAACCTGCCGAAGTGGCTGGGAAACAGGCACTCTCTGAAAAGGGAATGTGGTAAGCTTTAATGATTACCCATACGGAGGAACTATGGATCACCGTTTACTTGAAATTATTGCCTGCCCGGTGTGCAACGGCAAACTCTACTATAGCCAGGACAAACAAGAGCTGATTTGCAAGCTGGACAGTCTGGCTTTCCCGCTGCGTGACGGCATTCCGGTATTGCTGGAAAACGAAGCCCGCTCCCTGGTGGCAGAAGAGAGCAAGCCATGAGTTTTGTTGTCATTATTCCTGCGCGTTATGCGTCAACGCGACTGCCGGGTAAACCACTGGTGGATATCAACGGCAAGCCGATGATTGTGCATGTCCTTGAGCGTGCACGTGAATCGGGTGCTGATCGCGTTATCGTTGCTACCGATCATCCGGACGTCGCCCGCGCGGTGGAGGCAGTCGGCGGAGAGGTGTGCATGACCCGTGCCGATCACCAGTCCGGCACTGAACGTCTGGCGGAAGTGGTTGAGAAATGCGGTTTTAGTGACGATACGGTCATCGTTAACGTCCAGGGCGACGAGCCGATGATCCCGGCGGTTATTATCCGTCAGGTGGCGGAAAACCTGGCACAACGTCAGGTCGGTATGGCCACACTCGCAGTACCCATTCACCACGCTGAAGAAGCATTCAACCCGAATGCGGTGAAGGTGGTGATGGATGCCGAAGGTTATGCGCTCTATTTCTCCCGCGCCACGATCCCGTGGGATCGCGATCGCTTTGCGCTCTCTAAAGAGACTATCGGTGATTCATTCTTGCGCCATCTGGGGATTTACGGCTATCGCGCCGGCTTTATTCGTCGATATGTCACCTGGGCACCCAGCCCGTTGGAACATATTGAAATGCTGGAGCAGCTTCGTGTGCTCTGGTACGGTGAAAAAATCCACGTTGCTGTTGCCATGGAAGTGCCTGGAACGGGCGTTGATACACCAGAAGATCTTGAGCGCGTCCGCGCCGAATTGCGTTAATATCGCCTTCATCCCTCCTTTCGGGGGGATGTTCTCTCCCTGCTATTTTTTCCCTTTCTTTTCCATAATTGATCTCTTCCGGGTGACATCTTCATTCTGCGCGCTCATTATAAAAGCAGTAGTCTTGATGGGGGTAATCTCATATGGAACAGCTGCGTGCCGAACTTAGCCATCTGCTGGGCGAGAAGTTAAGCCGGGTTGAGTGCGTGAGTGAAAAGGCCGATACCGCGCTCTGGTCGTTATATGACAGTCAGGGTAACCCAATGCCACTGATGGCCAGAAGTTTTACCTCACCGGGTGTTGCCAGGCAGCTTGCGTGGAAAATGTCGATGCTGGCACGGGAGGGGACCGTCCGTATGCCAACGGTGTACGGCGTGATGACCCATGAGGAACACCCCGGCCCGGACGTACTGCTGATAGAGCGTTTGCGTGGCGTACCTGTTGAAGCACCGGCGCGTACGCCGGAACGCTGGGAACAGCTGAAGGACCAGATAGTCGAAGCGCTGCTGGCCTGGCACCGTCAGGATAGCCGTGGACTTGTCGGTCCGGTTGACAGTACCCAGGAAAACCTGTGGCCACTGTGGTATCGCCAGCGGGTTGAAGTGCTGTGGGGGACGCTTAACCAGTTCAATAACACCGGTTTAACTATGCAGGACAAACGTATTCTGTTTCGCACCCGCGAGTGTTTACCGGCGCTGTTTGAAGGCTTTAATGATAACTGCGTGCTGATCCACGGTAATTTTACCCTGCGTAGTATGCTGAAAGATTCCCGCAGCGATCAGCTTCTGGCGATGGTCGGGCCGGGGATCATGCTCTGGGCTCCGCGCGAATATGAGTTATTCAGGCTCAGCGACAGCGGGGCGGCGGAAGGTTTACTGTGGCACTACCTTCAACGCGCGCCCGTTGCAGAAGCGTTTCTCTGGCGACGCTGGCTTTATCTGCTCTGGGACGAAGTCGCGCAACTGGTCAATACCGGGCGTTTCAATCGCGCAAACTTCGATCTGGCGACAAAATCACTCTTGCCCTGGCTCGCCTGAGGAACCTTTCAGCCACTGCCAGAGGCGACCGAGCGTCTCATAGCCGACGCGATCGCTGTGCATCAGCCACGCCGGGGACGGGATCGCCCGTTCCCATGGGTTGAGCGGGGCATCAATGGCCATCTGGTTTGCTGGTGCAGGAAGCGGGTGCAGACCTTGTTTTTCAAAGAAAATCATCGCTCGTGGCAGGTGTGAGGCGGAGGTCACCAGTAAGAACGGGACATCGCCAATCGCCTGCTTCACTGCTGCCGCCTCTTCTTCGGTATCTTTTGGGCTGTCCAGAGTGATGATAGCGGATCGTGGCACGCCGAGTGATTCCGCGACTCTGGCACCTGCTTCAGCCGTACTCACCGGGTTCGTTTTGGCCGCCGCGCCGGTGAAGATCATTTTTGATCCCGGGTTCGCAAGCCACAGGCGAATACCTTCGTTTAACCGTGGCAAGCTATTGTTGATCAGGTTAGAACTTGGGGCCCAGTCTGGATCCCAGGTATATCCGCCGCCCAGTACCACGATGTACGCCACTTTCTGATTTCCCTGCCATGTCGGGTACTTATTTTCGATAGGGCGTAACAGGCCATCCGCGACCGGCTGCAGGCTCAACAGCAGCAAGACAAACCAGCCTAGCGTGATAAGCGTTTTGCCGCTTCTCTGAAAGCGACTGAACCACACCAGTGCCAGCCCCAGCGCGATGACGATGAGCAACAGAGGAAGGGGAAGCATCATCCCTCCAATGTATTTCTTAAGGGTAAAAAGCATCCTTTTTGGTTCCTTTTTTGACCATATAGCAGATGATTACCCGTGATATTACACCAGAGAGGTTCATTCTCCGCGCGGGTGTGACAAAATAGCGGTTTTGCAGTTAGCGAGTGGAACTCTCCCAATGCGGGATCGCAATTTTGATGACATCGCGGAAAAGTTTTCGCGCAACATTTATGGCACCACGAAAGGGCAGCTACGTCAGACGATCCTCTGGCAGGATCTGGACAACATTCTTGCCACCTTTGGCGGTCAAACGTTGCGTGTGCTGGACGCCGGAGGCGGTGAAGGGCAGACGGCGATAAAAATGGCCGAGCGCGGTCATCACGTCACGCTTTGCGATCTTTCTGCTGAAATGGTCGCCCGTGCGACGCGTGCAGCAGAAGAGAAAGGTGTGAGCGACAACATGCATTTTATACAATGCGCCGCTCAGGATATCTCACAGCATTTGGAAACCCAGGTTGATCTGATATTGTTTCATGCGGTGCTGGAGTGGGTTGCCGATCCGCAAAGCGTGTTACAAACACTGTGGTCGATGTTACGCCCGGGCGGCACACTGTCGCTGATGTTCTACAATGCTAACGGCTTCCTGATGCATAACATGGTTGCAGGTAACTTCGACTATGTTCAGGTCGGGATGCCAAAAAAGAAAAAGCGCACGCTTTCCCCGGACTATCCGCGTGATCCACAGCAGGTGTACGGCTGGCTGGAAGAGATTGGCTGGCAGATCGTTGGGAAGACGGGCGTCAGGGTGTTTCATGATTATCTGCGTGAAAAACACAAACAGCGTGACTGTTTTGACACCTTAACAGAATTAGAAACGCGGTATTGCCGTCAGGAGCCTTTTATCAGCCTTGGCCGCTATATTCACGTCACCGCGCACAAGCCGCAGATGCAAGGATAACCTATGAGTGAATTTTCCCAGACAGTCCCCGAACTGGTTGCCTGGGCCAGGAAAAACGATTTCTCCATCTCGCTGCCGGTAGACAGACTCTCTTTCCTGCTGGCGGTTGCCACGCTGAACGGCGAACGGCTGGATGGTGAAATGAGCGAGGGTGAACTGGTGGACGCGTTCCGCCATGTAAGTGATGCGTTTGAGCAAACCAGCGAAACCATTAGCGTGCGTGCCAACAACGCAATCAACGATATGGTGCGTCAACGTCTGCTGAACCGCTTTACCAGCGAGCAGGCGGAAGGAAACGCCATCTATCGCCTGACGCCACTGGGCATCGGCATCACCGATTACTACATTCGCCAGCGTGAATTTTCCACGCTGCGTCTTTCCATGCAGCTCTCGATCGTGGCGGGTGAACTTAAGCGTGCCGCCGACGCGGCGGATGAAAACGGTGACGAATTCCACTGGCACCGCAATGTTTACGCGCCGCTGAAATACTCGGTAGCGGAGATTTTCGACAGTATCGATCTGACTCAGCGTCTGATGGACGAACAGCAGCAGCAGGTGAAGGACGATATCGCGCAACTGCTGAACAAAGACTGGCGCGCGGCCATCTCCAGCTGCGAACTGCTGCTGTCGGAAACCTCCGGCACGCTGCGTGAGCTGCAGGATACGCTGGAAGCCGCAGGGGATAAGCTCCAGGCCAACCTGCTACGCATTCAGGATGCGACCATGGCACATGACGATCTGCATTTTGTCGACCGTCTGGTCTTTGATTTGCAGAGTAAACTCGATCGCATTATTAGCTGGGGACAGCAGTCGATCGACCTGTGGATCGGCTACGACCGCCATGTGCATAAATTTATCCGTACCGCGATTGATATGGATAAAAACCGCGTCTTTGCCCAGCGTCTGCGTCAGTCTGTGCAGACCTATTTCGATGCGCCGTGGGCGCTGACCTACGCCAATGCCGATCGTCTGCTGGATATGCGCGACGAAGAGATGGCGCTGCGTGATGAAGAGGTTACCGGTGAACTGCCACCGGATCTGGAATACGAAGAATTCAACGAAATTCGTGAGCAACTTGCGGCCATGATCGAAGAACAGCTCGCTGTCTACAAAACCAGACAAGTGCCGCTGGATCTTGGTCTCGTGGTGCGCGACTATCTGGCGCAATATCCTCGTGCACGCCACTTCGATGTTGCCCGCATTGTGGTAGACCAGGCGGTGCGCCTGGGTGTCGCACAAGCAGATTTCACCGGACTGCCGCCGAAGTGGCAGCCAATTAACGATTACGGAGCCAAGGTACAGGCGCATGTCATTGACAAATATTGAACAAGTGATGCCAGTTAAGCTGGCACAGGCGCTGGCGAATCCGTTATTTCCGGCGCTGGACAGCCAGCTGCGTGCCGGTCGTCACATTGGCTTAGACGAGCTGGATAATCACGCCTTTTTGATGGATTTCCAGGAGTACCTGGAAGAGTTTTATGCACGCTATAACGTGGAGCTTATCCGCGCACCGGAAGGGTTTTTCTACCTGCGCCCACGCTCCACGACGCTGATTCCGCGCTCCGTGCTCTCCGAGCTGGATATGATGGTCGGCAAAATTCTTTGCTATCTCTATCTCAGCCCGGAACGTCTGGCGAATGAAGGGATCTTCACCCAGCAGGAACTTTACGACGAGCTGTTGACGCTGGCAGATGAGAGCAAGCTGCTTAAGCTGGTGAACAACCGCTCCACGGGGTCGGATCTCGATCGTCAGAAATTACAGGAAAAGGTTCGTTCATCCCTGAACCGTCTGCGTCGTCTGGGTATGGTCTGGTTTATGGGCCACGACAGCAGCAAATTCCGCATTACGGAATCTGTCTTCCGCTTCGGCGCCGATGTGCGTACGGGCGATGACGCGCGTGAGGCGCAGCTTCGCATGATCCGCGATGGTGAAGCGATGCCGGTGGAAAACCATTTGCAGCTCAATGATGAGCATGAAGAGAATCTGCCGGATAGCGGGGAGGAAGAGTAATGATTGAACGCGGTAAATTTCGCTCACTAACGCTGATTAACTGGAACGGCTTCTTCGCCCGAACGTTCGATCTGGATGAGCTGGTCACGACGCTCTCCGGCGGTAACGGTGCGGGTAAATCCACCACTATGGCGGCGTTTGTTACGGCGCTGATTCCCGACCTTACGCTGCTGCACTTCCGTAACACCACAGAGGCGGGGGCAACAAGCGGCTCCCGTGATAAAGGTCTGCACGGTAAGCTGAAGGCTGGCGTTTGCTATTCGGTGCTGGACGTCATTAACTCCCGTCATCAGCGTGTGGTAGTGGGCGTACGCCTGCAGCAGGTCGCGGGTCGCGACCGTAAAGTGGATATCAAACCATTTGCGATCCAGGGGCTGCCAACATCTGTGCAGCCGACGGCGCTGCTAACGGAAACCCTGAACGAGCGCCAGGCGCGCGTGCTGACGCTGCAGGAGCTGAAAGACAAGCTCGAAGCCATCGAAGGCGTGCAGTTCAAGCAGTTCAATTCTATTACCGACTACCACTCGCTGATGTTCGATCTGGGCGTGGTGGCGCGTCGTCTGCGCACGGCATCAGACCGTAGCAAATACTATCGTCTGATCGAAGCGTCGTTGTACGGTGGTATCTCCAGCGCCATTACCCGCTCGCTGCGAGACTACCTGCTGCCGGAAAACAGCGGCGTGCGTAAGGCCTTCCAGGATATGGAAGCCGCACTGCGTGAAAACCGCATGACGCTGGAAGCGATTCGCGTTACCCAGTCTGACCGTGACCTGTTTAAACACCTGATCAGCGAGGCCACTAACTACGTGGCGGCGGACTATATGCGTCACGCCAACGAGCGCCGCGTGCATCTCGATCAGGCATTAGAGTACCGTCGCGAGCTGTTTACCTCCCGTAAACAGCTGGTGGCCGAGCAGTATAAGCACGTCGAAATGGCGCGCGAGTTGGGCGAGCACACCGGTGCTGAGGGCGATCTGGAAGCGGATTACCAGGCTGCCAGCGATCACCTGAATCTGGTGCAGACCGCACTGCGCCAGCAGGAGAAAATCGAACGCTACGAAGCGGACCTCGATGAGCTGCAAATTCGTCTCGAAGAACAGAATGAAGTGGTGGCTGAAGCCGCCGACATGCAGGAAGAGAACGAAGCCCGCGCTGAAGCCGCCGAACTGGAAGTCGATGAGCTGAAAAGCCAGCTTGCTGATTATCAGCAGGCGCTGGATGTGCAGCAGACGCGTGCAATTCAATACACACAGGCATTACAGGCGTTACAGCGTGCAAAAGAGCTGTGCCACCTGCCTGATCTGACACCAGAAAGCGCAGATGAGTGGCTGGATACCTTCCAGGCTAAAGAGCAGGAAGCAACCGAGAAGCTGCTCTCTCTCGAACAGAAAATGAGCGTCGCGCAAACGGCACACAGCCAGTTTGAACAAGCTTATCAGTTGGTGGTGGCGATTAACGGTCCATTGGCGCGCAATGAAGCATGGGACATTGCCCGAGAATTGCTGCGCGACGGCGTGAACCAGCGACATCTGGCTGAGCAGATGCAGCCACTGCGTATGCGTCTGAACGAGCTGGAACAGCGCTTGCGCGAGCAACAGGAAGCGGAGCGTCTGCTGGCGGAGTTCTGCAAGCGTCAGGGTAAAAATTACGATATCGACGATCTCGAGGCTCTGCATCAGGAGCTGGAAGCGCGTATCGCCGCACTCTCCGACACCGTCTCTAGCGCCAGCGAACAGCGTATGACCCTGCGTCAGGAGATGGAGCAGCTTCAGTCTCGTTCTCAAACTCTGTTGCAGCGTGCACCCGTCTGGCTGGCGGCGCAGAGCAGCCTGAACCAGCTCAGCGAGCAGTGCGGCGAAGAGTTTACATCCAGCCAGGAAGTGACCGAATACCTGCAGCAACTGCTGGAGCGCGAGCGCGAGGCCATAGTTGAGCGTGATGAAGTGGGCGCGCGTAAGCGTGACGTTGATGAAGAGATTGAACGCTTAAGCCAGCCGGGTGGTGCGGAAGATCCGCGTCTGAATACCCTGGCTGAACGTTTCGGCGGTGTGCTGTTGTCCGAGATTTACGACGATGTCGGACTGGACGATGCCCCGTACTTCTCAGCACTCTATGGCCCATCGCGTAACGCGATTGTGGTGCCGGATTTGTCACTGGTTTCCGAGCAGCTTGCAGGTCTGGAAGATTGCCCGGAAGATCTCTACCTGATCGAAGGGGATCCGCAGTCGTTCGATGACAGCGTCTTCAGTGTCGACGAGCTGGAAAAAGCGGTGGTGGTGAAAATCGCTGATCGTCAGTGGCGTTATTCCCGCTTCCCTGAGCTGCCTCTGTTTGGCCGCGCTGCTCGTGAAAGCCGCATTGAAAGTTTGCACGCCGAGCGAGAAACGTTGTCTGAACGTTTTGCGACGTTGTCGTTTGACGTCCAGAAAACCCAGCGTCTGCACCAGGCATTTAGCCGCTTTATCGGCAGCCACCTGGGCGTGGCGTTTGATGCTGACCCGGAAGCGGAAATCCGAAAGCTCAATACCCGTCGCGGTGAACTGGAACGAGCTATTGCCAGTCATGAAAATGACAACCAGCAGAGCCGTGTTCAGTTCGAACAAGCGAAAGAGGGCGTTGCTGCTCTTAACCGCATTCTGCCACGCCTGAATCTGCTGGCGGATGAAACCCTGGCCGATCGTGTGGATGAGATCCAGGAACGTCTGGATGAAGCCCAGGAAGCCGCGCGTTTCATTCAGCAGCATGGTAATCAACTGGCGAAGCTGGAGTCGGTTGTCTCTGTTCTGCAGAGTGACCCGGAACAGTTTGAGCAGTTAAAAGAAGACTATGCCTGGTCGCAACAGGTGCAGCGCGAAGCGCGTCAGCAGGCATTTGCCCTGACGGAAGTCGTGCAGCGTCGTGCGCATTTCGGCTATTCCGATTCGGCTGAGATGCTGAGCGGCAACAGCGACCTGAATGAAAAGCTGCGTCAGCGCCTTGAGCAGGCTGAAGCGGAACGTACGCGTGCCCGCGAAGCGATGCGTAGCCACTCGGCACAGCTGAACCAGTACAATCAGGTGCTGGCCTCGCTGAAAAGCTCCTTCGACACCAAGAAAGAGCTGTTAAACGACCTGCAGAAAGAGCTTCAGGACATCGGTGTTCGTGCCGACAGCGGCGCAGAAGAACGGGCGCGTATTCGCCGTGACGAACTGCATTCTCAGCTCAGTAATAACCGCGCACGCCGCAATCAGCTGGAAAAAGCGCTGACCTTCTGCGAAGCAGAAATGGATAACCTGACGCGTCGCCTGCGTAAACTGGAGCGCGACTACCATGAAATGCGCGAGCAGGTCGTGACCGCGAAGGCGGGCTGGTGCGCAGTAATGCGGATGGTGAAAGACAATAACGTTGAACGTCGTCTGCACCGTCGTGAACTGGCGTACCTCTCTGCCGATGAACTGCGCTCCATGTCGGATAAGGCGTTGGGTGCGTTGCGCCTGGCGGTGGCGGATAACGAACACCTGCGCGATGTACTGCGTATGTCGGAAGATCCGAAGCGTCCAGAGCGTAAAATTCAGTTCTTCGTGGCGGTTTATCAGCACCTGCGTGAACGTATTCGTCAGGATATCATTCGTACCGATGATCCGGTTGAAGCTATCGAACAGATGGAAATTGAACTGGGTCGTCTGACGGAAGAGTTGACCTCTCGTGAGCAGAAGCTGGCGATCAGCTCTCGCAGCGTGGCGAATATCATCCGCAAAACCATTCAGCGCGAGCAGAACCGTATTCGTCAGTTGAACCAGGGTCTGCAGAGCGTGTCGTTTGGCCAGGTGAACAGTGTGCGTCTTAACGTCAATGTGCGTGAAGCCCACGCGACGCTGCTGGAAGTGCTCTCAGAGCAGCACGAACAGCATCAGGATCTGTTCAACAGCAACCGTCTGACCTTCTCTGAAGCCCTGGCGAAGTTGTATCAGCGCCTGAACCCGCAGATTGATATGGGGCAACGCACACCGCAAACCATCGGTGAAGAGTTGCTGGATTATCGTAACTACCTGGAAATGGAAGTTGAGGTTAACCGTGGTTCCGACGGTTGGCTGCGTGCGGAATCCGGGGCGCTCTCTACGGGGGAAGCGATCGGTACCGGGATGTCAATTCTGGTGATGGTGGTACAGAGCTGGGAAGATGAAGCACGCCGCCTGCGCGGCAAAGACATCTCCCCATGTCGACTGTTGTTCCTGGATGAAGCGGCGCGTCTTGATGCCCGCTCTATTGCTACGCTGTTTGAGCTTTGCGAGCGTCTTGATATGCAGCTCATCATTGCGGCACCGGAAAACATCAGTCCTGAAAAAGGGACCACTTATAAGCTGGTGCGTAAGGTGTTCCAGAACAGCGAACACGTTCACGTTGTTGGGCTGCGTGGTTTTGCCCCTCAGCCGCCAGAGTCATTACCGGAAACCACGGCGGACGCTTCCTGAAGCGTCTCCTGATCAGGAGCGGCGCATTGGCGCCGCTTTTTTTTTAAACTTAACTTGTGCTTAGGGCTGCGTTATCTTTAAACTTCTTTACATAAGGTAAGGCAACTGATTTGCCGTCTACCTATAATAGAAGAAAGCCCCACCGTGATGGGCATGTCGTGAAAACAGGGGGCAAGGGATGTTGCTAAAGAAAAAATGTGGTCGTCAGCTGTCTGCGCTCAGCTTATGCCTGGCAGTGATGTTTGCTCCGCTGTTAACCGCTCAGGCCGATGAGCCTGAAATTGTGCCGACTGACAGCTCCGCAACGACAGGCGCACAGCCAACGTCGTTGTCTCAACCGCTGGAACAGTCACCTGCAACGGCAATTATGGCCGGTATTAAACCGTTGCCCGAAGGCATTGACGTCGACTCTCTCCGTCAGCAGCTACACGCCGGGCTGCCTTCAGGGTACACACCTGTCTATATCAATCAGCTCACTCTGCTCTATGCTGCCCGCGATATGAAACCGATGTGGGACAACCGTGACGCAGTACGCGCCTTTCAGCAACAGCTTGCGGAAGTGGCGATTGCCGGGTTCCAGCCGCAGTTTACAGCGTGGGTTCAGCTGTTAACCGATCCTGCAGTCACCGGGCAAGCGCGGGACGTGGTGCTTTCTGATGCCATGATGGGCTACCTGCAGTTTGTGGCTGGTATTCCGGTTAATGGCAACCGCTGGTTGTATAGTGATAAGCCTTATAAGCTGGCGACGCCGGCACTGTCGGTGATTAATCAGTGGCAGTTGGCCCTCGATAATGGCGATCTACCCCGCTTTATAGCCAGTCTTGCGCCAGCGCATCCGCAATATGCCACCCTGCACCAGTCGCTTCTTGAACTGGTGGGGGATTCGCGTCCATGGCCGCAAATGCGCGGCAGTGCGACGCTGCGTCCGGGGCAGTGGAGCAGCGATGTGCCTGCCCTGCGTGAGATCTTAAAGCGTGCCGGTATTCTGGACGGCGGGCCAAAGATTGCCCTGCCTGGTGATGATCCGCAAAACGTCGTGGTCAGTCCGTCAGCCTCTGTGAAAGAAAAGAAAGCGGTGGTTGTGAGCGACAAACCGGCGCCTTACGATCGCGAACTGGTTGCGGCAGTTAAACAATTCCAGGCCGCTCAGGGGCTGGGGGCCGATGGTGTCATTGGTCAGTCGACGCGTGACTGGTTGAACGTATCACCTGCGCAGCGGGCAGGGGTGCTGGCGCTCAATATTCAGCGTTTGCGCTTACTGCCGGGAACGCTCTCTACCGGGATCATGGTTAACATTCCTGCGTATTCGCTGGTCTATTATCAGAACGGTAGTGAAGTACTGGCGTCACGCGTGATTGTCGGACGTCCCGATCGTAAAACACCGATGATGAGCAGTGCGCTGAATAACGTGGTGGTTAACCCGCCGTGGAATGTGCCGCCGACACTGGCACGCAAAGATATTCTGCCTAAAGTCTGGAACGATCCGGGTTACCTGGAACGTCATGGCTATACGGTTATGCGGGGATGGAACAGCAAAGAGGCCATCGATCCGTATATGGTCGACTGGTCGACGATTACGGCGTCTAATTTGCCGTTCCGCTTCCAGCAAGCTCCAGGGGCGCATAACTCGCTGGGACGCTACAAATTCAATATGCCGAGTTCAGAAGCTATCTATCTGCACGATACGCCGAACCACAACCTGTTCCAGAAAGATACTCGAGCCCTGAGTTCTGGCTGTGTGCGCGTGAACAAAGCCTCCGAGCTTGCCAATATGCTGTTGCAGGATGCGGGCTGGAACGATACGCGTATTTCTGACGCCCTGAAACAGGGGGATACACGG
Source organism: Enterobacter sp. P82 (assembly GCF_037053385.1). NCBI lineage: Bacteria > Pseudomonadati > Pseudomonadota > Gammaproteobacteria > Enterobacterales > Enterobacteriaceae > Enterobacter > Enterobacter sp. P82. The sequence continues at coordinate 1,931,967 of NZ_JBALHX010000001.1, read as the reverse complement.
TACGTTAACATTCGACACAATATTCCGGTCAATCTTTACTATCTGACCGCGTTTGTTGGCGAAGACGGGCGTACTCAGTATCGTACAGATATTTACAATTATGATCTCACCGCGCGATCCGGCGCACAAATTTTGCCAAAAGCCGAACAATTAATCAGGTAAATGAAGCAGTTCGGGAAAAATGATTGTCGTAAGTTATGGTGAATAAGGGGCAATATCGCTGTAAGCCGCGTATTCACTGGGGTTGGGCGCCTTGACGTACCCGGTTTTGCCAGTTAAGGTGCCCTTCGTGCGCTAAGCATATTACGATAAACATTGACCTGTAGACCTGATTATCATGGACAAATTTGACGCTAATCGCCGCAAACTGCTGGCGTTAGGTGGTGTTGCGCTCGGCGCAGCGGCCATCTTGCCGACGCCAGCATTTGCCACCCTCTCGACACCTCGTCCGCGAGTTTTAACGCTCAACAATCTCCATACCGGTGAGTCGCTAAAAGCGGAATTCTTCGATGGCAGAGGCTATATTCAGGATGAATTAGCAAGACTTAACCACTTTTTCCGTGATTACCGCGCGAATAAAATAAAAGCCATCGACCCAGGACTGTTTGATCAGCTTTTCCGCCTTCAGGGCCTGCTGGGTACCAGCAAGCCGGTGCAGCTTATTTCTGGTTATCGCTCAATTGATACTAACAATGAACTGCGCGCCCATAGTCGCGGGGTAGCGAAAAAAAGCTATCACACGAAGGGACAGGCAATGGATTTCCACATTGAAGGCGTTTCGTTAGCCAATATTCGCAAAGCTGCGTTATCTATGCGTGCAGGTGGTGTAGGATATTACCCCAGCAGCAACTTTGTACATATTGATACCGGTCCAGTTCGGCACTGGTAATAACGAAACACAGGAGCAGTATGAACTATCGTATTATTCCGGTTACGGCGTTTTCCCAGAATTGTTCATTAATCTGGTGTGAACAAACCAAACTGGCCGCGCTTGTCGATCCCGGCGGTGACGCTGAGAAGATCAAACAGGAAGTTGCAGATAGCGGTGTGACGCTGATGCAGATATTACTGACGCATGGTCACCTTGACCATGTCGGCGCAGCGGCGGAACTGGCACAGCACTATGGTGTGCCGGTGATCGGTCCGGAAAAAGAAGATGAGTTCTGGCTGCAGGGTTTGCCAGCCCAAAGTCGCATGTTTGGCCTTGATGAGTGTCAACCTCTGACGCCCGATCGTTGGCTGAATGAAGGAGAGCGTGTGAACGTAGGGAATGTGACTTTACAGGTGTTGCATTGTCCTGGGCATACGCCAGGTCATATCGTCTTCTTTGATGACCAGTCCCGTCTGCTGATTTCCGGCGATGTGATTTTCAAAGGTGGCGTAGGACGCAGCGACTTTCCACGTGGTGACCACGGGCAACTGATTCAGTCGATTAAACAGAAGTTATTGCCGCTGGGCGATGATGTGACGTTTATCCCTGGACACGGTCCGATGTCAACGCTGGGATATGAACGGCTCCATAACCCGTTCCTTCAGGATGAAATGCCCGTCTGGTAACCAGAATAAAAAAAAGCCTGCAAACGCAGGCTTTTTTATGGGTGCAAATTACAGTACGGCGACAATCGCTTCGCACAGTGGTGCCATGTTGTCAGGCGTCATGCCTGCCACGTTCACGCGGCCAGACGCCACTGCGTACACACCGAACTCTTCACGCAGACGCAGAACCTGCTCTTTGGTCAGGCCACTGAAAGAGAACATACCGTTCTGTTTGATGATGAAACTGAAGTCGCGGTCAGCGCCTTTCTCAGCCAGGGTGTTCACAAACAGCAGGCGCATGCGCTGAATACGCTGACGCATGTCATTCAGCTCTTGTTCCCAGATGGCGCGCAGCGCATCGTTGCTCAGGATAGTGGCAACAACAGACGCACCGTGTGCTGGTGGGTTAGAGTAGTTAGCACGGATAACCGATTTCATCTGGCTGAACGCACGATCGACGGTCTCGTCGTTTGCCGCGACCAGCGTACAGGCACCTACACGCTCATTGTACAGACCGAAGTTCTTGGAATAAGAGCTTGCGACAATCAGCTCCTGGTGTACGGCAGCGAACGCGCGCAGGCCTTCTGCATCTTCTTCCAGACCACGGGCGAAGCCCTGGTAGGCAAAGTCAAACAGCGGCAGCCAGCCTTTTTCTACGGACAACTTCGCCAGATGTTCCCACTGCTCAAGCGTCGGATCGATACCGGTTGGGTTATGGCAGCAACCGTGGAACAGCACCACGTCACCCGCCTGTGCTTCGCTCAGGCTGGCCAGCAGTCCGTCAAAGTCGAGAGAGTGGTTTGCTGCGTCGTAGTAAGCGTATTCACGCACTTCCAGACCCGCAGAGTTAAAGACGCTCTTGTGGTTCGGCCAGCTTGGATTGCTTACCCAGACACGCTTAACAGAGGTGTTTTTCGCAAGGAAATCTGCCGCCACGCGCAGCGCACCGGTACCGCCAGGGGTCTGTGCTGTACGGGCCCGTTTGTCACTCACAATTGCGCTGCCTTTACCGAACAGCAGCTCCTGGGTGCAGCGACCAAATTCAGGGATACCATCAATACCGAGGTAGTTTTTGGTGGTTTCGTTTTCCAGCAGATACTGCTCAGCTTTCTTAACGCTGGTCAGTACCGGAGTTTTGCCGGTTTCATCTTTATATACACCAATACCCAGGTTGATTTTGCCAGGGCGGTCGTCGGCACGAAACAGATCGGCCAGGCCCAGAATAGGGTCGGCAGGAGCGGCGGTAATGTTCTCAAACATGACGAAGTTCCATTGTGATTACAGAAGTGAAATCCGCTATCAGGTTAACGGTAGATTTACAAAATGCCAACCGTTTGCGACGAAAAGCGTGCGGCTTTTCAAAAGTCGCCATTATTTTCTGTCAGGCATAAAAAAACAGGGCCGAAGCCCTGTTCATTAAGCATATAACAAAGTGGTGTACTGATTAGAACTGGTAAACGATACCAACTGCTGCCTGATCGTCTGTTGCCAGCTTGGCAGATTCAGAGTAAGCGTTGTCATCCAGCAGGTTGAATTTGTACGCAGCGTACACGTTCATGTTCTTGTTGAAGTAGTACCAGGTACCGAGTTCGATGTATTTCACCAGGTCAGCATCGCCACCGTTGAAGGTTCCGCGTGCTTTCAGGTCTTTACCTTTAGACTGGACGTAGCCCAGGGATGGACGCAGACCGAAGTCGAACTGGTACTGAACAACAGCTTCGATGTTCTGGGTTTTGTTCGCGAAGTTGTTATCAGCTTCACGAGTCATGTTAGTGGTTTCAGCATACTGAACTGCTGCATAGATGTTGTTCGCATCGTATTTCGCTGCAGTAGACCATGCTTCCGCACGATCGCCACCGGCGCTTGCCCAATCAGCGGAGTTGCCAGCAGCAACCTGCTCATTGGTACGGTCAGCAGTTTCATAACCGGCTGCCAGTGCGAAGCCTTCGCCCAGTTCGTACTGAACAGAGGAGCTGAAGCCATCACCGTTACCTTTAGCGCCGTTACCACCACGACCAACGTTGATCAGCTGACCATCGGCGGTGTAGGTTGCAGCGACAGCATTGCTACGCTCGTTTTTACCCTGATACTGAAGGGCGAAGCTCAGACCATCAACCAGACCGAAGAAGTTCTTGTTACGGTAGGTCAGAAGGCCAGAAGCACGACCGTTCATGAAGTTATCAGTCGCAACCCATGAGTCACCGCCCCATTCAACCAGCATATCGGTATATGCTGCCGCGTCATAGATAGCGCCGTAGTTACGACCGTAGTCCAGAGAGCCCGCGTCGCCAAAGTTCAGACCAGCAAATGCCAGACGGGTTTTAGTACCCTGAGAACCTTCTGCGTTGGACGCGTCCATGTTGTATTCCCACTGACCGTAACCAGTGATCTGGTCGTTGATCTGGGTTTCACCTTTGAAGCCGATACGGGCATAGGTGGTATCTTCGTTGCTGGTGTCACCGTTGGTGGTCCAGATGTGTTCACCCACAGCTTTACCGTAGAAGTCCAGCTTGTTAGCGTTTTTGTTGTAGATTTCTGCAGCGTTAGCTGCACCAGCTACCAGCAGAGCAGGGATAACCACTGCCAGAATATTGCGCTTCATCATTATTTATTACCCTCATTGGTTTTTTTATGACACTCGCCACTGCCGTCAATAAATTCTGTCAATAAATATTTCCGGAACTATTGATGAGAGTTTGGTGTCTTTATGTATCTGACAGGCATCTTTCCATTCACCGAAGCGTTTCGCTAGCCTGAAAGTGCTACAATTCTCAAGATTAAGCAACCAAAAGAAAATATGTGTAACTAAATATGTATTTTTCGGAACTTTGTGAACCACCTCAAACTTCAGAACTCCCTGGCGAATTAAGCGTCAGCATCTATTCTATATATATGAATTCCTTATAATTAATTTGGATAAAGGCAATTCATATAAACAGATGTTAAACGACTCATTTTTTCTTATGATGCAATAAAGACATCTGGATGGCCAAAAAAGTGGTTGAAATTTGTGCTATTGCTTGAGGATGTAATAATCGCAATAAGAATGGAGTTTGTTTTTTGTGGCTGGATATTTCACGGAAACAATACGTAACAGGTAGCGGTTGTGACGGGGTGGTGGTTTAAAAATGCTGACTTTACGCTGACGTAAACTGACAATGCAGAATAAAATAATGGCCAGCATTTGCTGGCCATTGATGTTTTTGTGGATTAGAAGCTGGCGTTACGTGGAGTACGTGGGAACGGAATAACATCACGTACGTTCTGAACACCGGTAACGTAGGCGATCAGACGCTCAAAGCCCAGACCAAAACCGGCGTGCGGAACGGTACCGTAACGGCGCAGATCGCGATACCAGCTGTAGTCAGCCGGATTGAGACCCATCTCTTCCATACGCGCGTCAAGTACGTCGAGACGCTCTTCACGCTGAGAACCGCCGATGATTTCACCAATGCCCGGCGCCAGTACGTCCATCGCTGCAACGGTTTTACCGTCTTCGTTAAGGCGCATATAGAAGGCCTTAATGTCTTTCGGGTAGTTTTTCACGACAACCGGTGCTTTGAAATGTTTCTCGGCCAGATAGCGTTCATGCTCAGACGCCAGGTCAACGCCCCAGTAAACCGGGTTCTCGAACTTCTCACCGCATTTCTCAAGGATTGCTACCGCGTCGGTGTAATCCACCTGTGCAAAGTCAGCAGAAACGAAACGCTCCAGACGCGCTACAGCATCGCTGTCTACGCGCTCTGCGAAGAATTTCATGTCGTCAGGACGTTCTTCCAGGACCGCTTTGAAGACATACTTCAGCATCGCTTCCGCCAGACCCGCAACATCGTCCAGGTCGGCGAATGCCACTTCAGGCTCCAGCATCCAGAATTCCGCCAGGTGACGGCTGGTGTTGGAGTTTTCGGCGCGGAAGGTTGGGCCAAAGGTGTAGATTTTGGACAGCGCACAGGCGTAGGTTTCACCGTTCAACTGGCCAGAAACCGTCAGGAAAGCCTCTTTGCCGAAGAAGTCTTTGTCATAGTCCACTTTACCTTCTGGGGTACGCGGCAGGTTTTCCATGTCCAGCGTCGAGACGCGGAACATTTCACCTGCGCCTTCAGTATCGGACGCGGTGATCAGCGGGGTAGACACCCAGAAATAACCTTGTTCATCGAAGAAACGATGCAGTGCCTGGGCCAGGGTATGACGCACACGCGCCACTGCACCAATCAGGTTGGTACGCGGGCGCAGGTGAGCGACTTCACGCAGATACTCAATGCTGTGACGTTTGGCCGCCATCGGATAAGTATCCGGATCTTCAACCCAGCCGGTCACTTCGATTGCGGATGCCTGAATTTCGAAACTCTGGCCCTGGCCCGGTGATGCCACAACGACACCGGTAACGATAACGGAACAACCCGTCGTCAGATGCAGAACGTCATCATTGTAATTGGGCAGAGAATTATTAATGACGGCCTGTACAGGATCAAAGCAGGAACCGTCATAGACGGCAAGGAAGGAGATGCCAGCTTTAGAATCTCGGCGGGTACGCACCCATCCGCGCACGGTGACTTCCTGGTCAACGGCGACACGGCCCTGGAGTACGTCGGCTACAGGCACAACGCTCATAATATTCTCTCTGTTAATAGTCGGAAAAAATAGACACTTGTCCACCCTTATGGGGGGATATCTATGTTACCTGCCATCTGCTATCAGACAAGTAAATTTCGCAGTCAAAAGAGAAGAATTGAGAAATAAATAAGGAGAGGGGAGCCATAAAGGCTCCCTTAAGCACTTAGCTGGCTTTTTTGATCTGGGGAAGATCGAACGCTTTACGTAGCGCGCGGACAAACGCTTTGTCATGGCAGATGGTTTTACCCGGGCTATCGGAGAGCTTCGCCACCGGCTTGCCGTTACATTCCACCAATTTTATGACGATGTTCAGTGGTTTCACCTGAGGGATGTCACAGGTCAAACGGGTACCAATCCCGAAGCTCAGGTTAACTCTGGTGTTGAACTGGCGATAGAGCTCAACAGCTTTCGGCAGGTCAAGATTATCGGAGAAGACCAGAACCTTGCTCATTGGATCAATACCCAGCTTTTCGTAGTGGGCAATAGCCTTCTCACCCCATTCAACCGGATCACCGGAATCATGACGTAACCCCTGGTAACGCTCAGCGAACTCGGGACCAAAATCGCGCAGGAAGGCATCCATCGTAATACAGTCGGTGAGGGCGATCCCCAGTTGATTTGGGTACTCCTCTAGCCATGCGGCCAGCGCCGCGCGCTGGCTGTTCGCCAGGTCTGGACTTATCTGCTGATGCGCCTGGAACCATTCATGCGCCTGGGTGCCCATAGGCGTGAGATTAAGGCGACGGGCCAGATCGTAGTTGCTGGTGCCCACAAACCACGGTTCCTGCTGCAGACGCTTAACGATGGCCTCCTGAACGTCGCGAGAGAAACGGCGACGGGTGCCAAAGTCCATCAGGCGGAAGCGGGACATATCCAGCCCTTCGGTCAGCGTGGTGAAGCCCGCGAGCCTGGTTTCCAGCGCTGCGACCGCCTGTTCAACACCGGTTTCTGGCGAGCGGTAGCGGTGGGCCAGTTCACTGATCACCGCCAGAAGCGGCACTTCCCACATGATCACTTCACGCCACGGACCTTCGAGACGAATATCCAGCTTACCATTATCATTAAGTACAGTGACCTGCTCTGGCTTATAGCGGAAGTCGCGCAGCCAGTTCAGGTAGTCAGCTTTGAAGAAAGGCAGGCCAGAGAGCCACTGATATTCATCGTCCTGCAACGTCAGATGCTGCATAGCATCGACCTGTTCACGAATAGCGTCTGCGTAGATACCGAGCAAGTCGTCGCCACGGCAGCGGAATTCGGCCGCGACATGAACGTCATAGTAATGGTGGAAAACGGCTTGCTGCATATGCAGTTTATACGCGTCAGTATCCAGCAACGTATGCAGAACAGGAGAAACGAATTGAGTCATAGGTGCGCAGTAGCATCCTCTCACAGGAGCGTTTAGTACAATAAACAACTCCGGAGTATACCTTGTTTAGTGATTTATTGAACCCCGATCACAACATAAGCGCGTTTTATGGTCGAGGGCATTTTGTGCCCCATGTTATATAAATGTAGCAAAAAAGGGTTTTGTACCTGAAAAGATGAACATTCTGCGTAGCGCGTTTTACACAACAGGAATATATTGAAACGTTACTCGACAAACGATGCATAAGGTTTTCTATGACACAACAGCCACAAGCCAAATACCGCCACGACTACCGTGCGCCGGAATACCTGATTAGCGATATCGATCTGACTTTTGACCTGGATGCCACTAAAACCGTTGTGACGGCGGTAAGTCAGGTGACGCGCCACAGTGCGACTGCTGTGCCGCTGCGTCTTGATGGTGAAGACCTGACGTTGGTCTCCCTGCATATTAATGATGAAGCCTGGTCTGACTATAAAGAAGAAAACAACCAGCTGGTGATCGACAACCTGCCGGAACACTTTACTCTGCGCATCGTGAATGAAATCAGCCCGGCCGCCAACACGGCGCTGGAAGGACTTTACCAGTCTGGTGTGGCCCTGTGCACTCAGTGTGAAGCGGAAGGTTTCCGTCACATCACCTGGTATCTCGATCGCCCGGATGTGCTGGCACGCTTCACAACGAAAATTATCGCCGATAAAACGCTCTACCCATTCCTGCTTTCCAACGGAAACCGTGTGGGAGAAGGCGAACTGGAGAACGGCCGTCACTGGGTGCAATGGCAGGATCCGTTCCCGAAACCATGCTATCTGTTTGCGCTGGTGGCGGGTGATTTCGATGTGTTACGCGACACCTTTAAAACACGCTCCGGCCGCGAAGTGGCACTCGAGCTGTTTGTTGACCGTGGCAACCTGGACCGTGCACCGTGGGCGATGACGTCGCTTATCAACTCCATGAAGTGGGACGAAGAGCGCTTTGGTCTCGAATATGATCTCGACATCTATATGATTGTGGCTGTCGATTTCTTCAACATGGGCGCGATGGAGAATAAGGGCCTTAACATCTTTAACTCCAAATACGTGCTGGCCCGCACTGATACTGCCACCGATAAAGATTATCTCGATATCGAACGCGTTATAGGTCACGAATATTTCCACAACTGGACAGGTAACCGCGTCACCTGCCGCGACTGGTTCCAGTTGAGTCTGAAAGAGGGACTGACCGTCTTCCGTGACCAGGAGTTCAGTTCCGATCTGGGGTCTCGTGCGGTTAACCGCATCAACAACGTGCGTACTATGCGCGGTCTGCAGTTTGCGGAAGATGCCAGCCCAATGGCGCACCCGATCCGCCCGGATAAAGTCATTGAGATGAACAACTTCTACACCCTGACGGTGTATGAAAAAGGTTCTGAAATTATCCGCATGATCCACACTCTGCTGGGTGAAGAGAACTTCCAGAAAGGGATGCAGCTCTACTTCGAACGTCATGATGGCAGCGCGGCCACCTGCGACGATTTTGTTCAGGCGATGGAAGATGCCTCCAATGTGGATCTCTCTCACTTCCGCCTCTGGTACAGCCAGGCCGGTACGCCGATTGTCACCGTCAAAGACGATTACAACCCGGAAACCGAACAGTACACCCTGACCATCAGCCAGCGCACGCCGCCGACAGCGGAGCAGGAAGAGAAACATCCGCTTCACATTCCGTTCAGCATTGAACTGTATGATAACGAAGGCAAAGTCATTCCTCTTCAGAAAGGCGGCCACCCGGTACACCACGTGCTGAATGTGACCCAGGCAGAGCAGACCTTCATCTTCGACAACGTTTACTTCCAGCCGGTCCCTGCGCTGCTGTGTGAGTTCTCTGCACCAGTGAAACTGGAGTATAAATGGAGCGATCAGCAGTTGACGTTCCTGATGCGTCATGCGCGTAACGACTTCTCCCGTTGGGATGCCGCGCAAAGTCTGCTGGCGACCTACATTAAGCTCAACGTAAACCGTCATCAGCAGGGCCAGCCGCTGTCGCTGCCTGCTCATGTGGCTGACGCGTTCCGCGCGATCCTGCTGGATGAGAAGATTGACCCGGCGCTGGCCGCTGAAATTCTGACTCTGCCGTCAGCGACTGAAATCGCCGAATTGTTTGACATCATCGACCCAATTGCCATCGTCGCGGTGCGTGAAGCGTTGACCCGTACGCTGGCTGCAGAACTGGCCGATGAGTTCCTGGCGATTTATAACGCCAATAAACTTGATGCTTATCGCGTAGAGCACGCGGACATCGGTAAGCGTTCTCTACGTAATACCTGCCTGCGCTATCTGGCGTTTGGTGAGGCTGAGTTGGCGAACACGCTGGTAAGCAAGCAGTATCATGACGCGGATAACATGACTGACGCGCTGGCTGCCCTGGCTGCAAGCGTAGCCGCCGAACTGCCGTGCCGTGATGCGCTGATGCAGGAGTATGACGACAAGTGGCATCAGGATGGCCTGGTGATGGATAAATGGTTCATCCTGCAGGCGACCAGCCCGGCGCAAGACGCGCTCAGCAAAGTACGCAGCCTGCTGAAGCACCGTTCGTTTACCATGAGCAACCCGAACCGCGTACGTTCCCTGATTGGCGCGTTTGCCAGCAGCAACCCGGCCGCGTTCCACGCCGAAGACGGCAGCGGCTATGAGTTCATGGTTGAAATGCTGACCGAGCTGAACAGCCGTAACCCGCAGGTGGCATCACGTCTGATCGAGCCGCTTATCCGTCTGAATCGCTACGATGCGAAGCGCCAGGCGAAAATGCGTGCCGCGCTTGAGCAGCTGAAAGGACTGGAAAACCTTTCTGGCGATCTGTACGAGAAGATTGCTAAAGCGTTAGCGTAATAAAAGTTAACCCTCCCTCTCCCAACGGGAGAGGGCCGGGGTGAATGCATCAGGCATTAGCCTTAGCTCGCTGTAACTCCGTGCCCCCGCGCTTCATCACCCGATCCAGCACTTCTGCCTCCAGCTCCGCCAGTCTTGCCGAACCTACGCGGCGAGGGCGCGCAATATCCACCGTCAGATCCAGACCCATTTTCCCTTCTTCTATTAACAGCACACGATCGGCCATCGCTACCGCTTCAGACACGTCATGCGTCACCAGTAGCACCGTAAAGCCGTGCTTCTGCCACAGGGATCCAATCAAATCCTGCATTTCGATTCGTGTCAGGGCGTCGAGTGCGCCAAGCGGCTCATCAAGCAACAACAGGCCCGGACGATGGATTAACGCCCGCGCCAGCGCTACGCGCTGCTTCTGTCCACCTGACAGCGCCGCAGGCCATTCATCCGCGCGATTTTCCAGGCCTACGGCGGCAAGCGCCTGGCGGGCCTCCTCTCGCCAGTTGCCTTTAAGCCCCAGCCCGACGTTATCAATGACCGTTTTCCATGGCAGCAGGCGCGCATCCTGAAACATCATGCGGGTATCGTTCTGAATATTTGCCAGCGGTGTTGTACCGGCAAGAATCTCACCACCGTTTGGAACCTCCAGTCCGGCTAACAGGCGCAACAGCGTGCTCTTACCGCCGCCGCTGCGTCCGACAACGGCTACGAATTGTCCGGCAGGAATGTGCAGATCCAGCGCATTCAGAATGGTGTTTTCGCCATAGCGTTTGGTCACGCCGTTCAGCAGTAACGGCGTCCCCTGGTTCAGTCGTGCTGTATTCATGCTTTCGCCTCCTGAAGGGAATAGGCCGGGTTCCAGCGCAGCCAGCTGCGTTCCAGCCACTGGGCGCTGACATCGGCGAGTTTGCCGAGCAGGGCATAAAGGATGATCGCGACTACCACCACGTCCGTTTGCAGGAATTCGCGAGCGTTCATCGCCAGATAACCGATGCCAGAGTTGGCTGAGATGGTCTCCGCCACTATCAACGTTAGCCACATCAGGCCAAGCGCAAAACGCACCCCGACCATAATGGAGGGCAGGGCGCCAGGGAGAATGACGTGGGTAAAGAGGGCGAAACCCGATAAACCATAGCTGCGTGCCATTTCGACCAAACCACGATCGATGTTACGGATCCCATGCCAGGTATTGATGTAAATCGGGAACAGAGTGCCCAGCGCGACGAGGAATATTTTGGCGCTCTCATCAATACCAAACCACAAAATCACCAGCGGGATCAGCGCCAGATGCGGAACGTTGCGCAGCATCTGAATGGACGTATCCAGCAGCCGCTCGCCCCAGCGTGAAAGACCGCTGATCAAACCCAGAATCAGGCCGATGCTGCCGCCGATGGAAAACCCAATCACGGCGCGCCAGGAACTGATCGCCAGATGTTGCCACAGCTCTCCGCTGACGCTCAGCGACCAGAACGCTTCGATAACGCCCATAGGTGCGGGCAGAATGCGGCTCGACAGCCAGCCGATAGACGATGCGAGCTGCCAGACGGCCACGATACCGACGGGCAAAAACCACGGGGCGGCGCGCAGGAGCCATTTTTGTGAGATGACAGACATGGTCACTCCTTAGCTTTGTGCGGCTTTTCGTGGAATAAATTCGTTCGCCACGGCTTCGCCCTGAAGCTGGCGCGGTTGCGGTTGAGGAATTTCCGGGATGGCGACATCCAGATGCGGGAATAACAGCTCACCCACTTTGTACGCCTCTTCGAGATGCGGATAACCGGAGAGAATAAAGCTGTCGATGCCCAGGTCAGCGTATTCATTAATACGGGCTGCCACGGTCGCACCGTCGCCAACCAGCGCCGTGCCCGCGCCGCCGCGAACCAGACCAACACCCGCCCACAGGTTTGGGCTGATCTCCAGGTTCTCGCGCTTGCCGTTGTGCAGGGATGCCATCCGGTGCTGCCCAACGGAATCGGTTTTGGCAAACGCAGCCTGAGCTTTCGCGATGGTGGAATCATCCAGATGGGAGATGAGACGATCGGCCGCCTGCCAGGCTTCTTCGTTGGTCTCACGCACAATCACATGCAGGCGGATACCGAAGCGTACCTTGCGGCCATGGGCGGCCGCTTTAGCGCGTACCTGGGCAATTTTTTCTTTCACCAGCTCGGGCGGTTCGCCCCAGGTCAGATAAAGATCAACCTGCTCCGCCGCCAGGTCCTGCGCCACATCCGACGATCCGCCAAAGTAGAGGGGCGGGCGCGGCTGCTGCACCGGCGGGAAGTAGAGCTTCGCATCGCGAACGTGAATATGCTTGCCTTCGAAGGTGACGGTTTCCCCTTCCAGCAGGCGTCGCCAGACGCGGGTGAATTCGGCGGAGGCTTCATAGCGCTCGGTGTGGTCGAGGAACACGCCGTCGCCCGCCAGCTCCTGCGGATCGCTGCCCGTTACCAGGTTAAACAGCGCGCGACCATTAGACAGTCTGTCCAGGGTTGCCGCCTGACGCGCCGCCACGGTGGGGGAGACGACGCTCGGGCGCAGCGCAACCAGGAACTTCAGACGCTGGGTGATCGGGATCATCGACGCAGCAACCAGCCACGCATCTTCACACGACCGTCCGGTCGGGATCAGCACCCCGGTGAAACCGATTCGGTCCGCCGCCTGCGCAATCTGCTGCAGATAGCCATGGTCAACCGGGCGTGAACCCTCTTCTGTACCAAGATAGTGTCCATCACCGTGGGTGGGTAAAAACCAGAAAAGATTCAGACTCATGATTTTGTTCCTTCTTTGCCAGCGGGTTGCCAGATGCGTTCACGAATATCCACCTGCTTAGGAACCAGGTGATTTTGATAGAAGAGGTCAGCGGTTTGCTGCTGAAGTGCGGCGACGTGCGCGTCTACGGGCGTAATGGTGGTTGGTGGACGGTGGCTGAGATAGCTCGCGATCACCGGTTCAGGTAAACCCATGGTTTTTGCCAGCAGGGCAATACTCTCCTGACGCTGGCTCTGGGTCAGCGCATCGGCCTGGGTGAAGGTTTCCAGGACGCCCTGAATAAATGCGCCGTTCTTTTCCGCATACGGTCTTGCGGCAAGGTAGAACGAACCGGTCTGCTTCAGCGTGGTGCCGTCTTTCAGCACGCGAACGCCGCCCTGCAGCAGTGCGGCGGAGTAGTACGGATCCCATATAGCCCAGGCGTCAACGTTGCCCTGCTGGAAGGCGGCGCGCGCGTCGGCAGGCGTCAGGTAGACGGGCTGAATGTCGGTGAACTTAAGCCCGGCTTCCTGCAGGGCGCGCAGCAGCAGGTTGTGCGAGCTGGAACCTTTCTGGAATGCGACTTTATGACCTTTAAGATCGGCGACGCTTTTAATGTCGCTCTTTTCCGGTACCAGAATCACTTCGGCCTTCGGTTTGGGCGGCTCTACGCCAACGTAGACGAGGTCTGCTCCGGCGGCCTGGGCAAATATCGGCGGGATATCGCCCGTACTGCCGATATCGATACTGCCAACGTTCAGGGCCTCCAGCATTTGGGGGCCAGCCGGGAACTCAACCCAGGAGAATTTGGTGTCCGGGAAGCGTTTTTCCAGAAGCTGGTGGCTTTTCGCCAGCACCATGCTCACGCTGCCTTTCTGATAGCCAATGCGTAAACTTTCAGGTGCCGTATCGGCGGCGTGGGCCAGCGACGAAAGCGCCATCAAACCTGCCAGGCCGATGCGGGTTAACGTTTTAAACATGGGCGACTCCTTGAGGCTGACCAAACGCCGGAGCCTGGATATCCCTGCGGTGCAGGGCATGCCAGAAGGTTTCCAGGGCGTTATCGAGGCGGGTTTGCAGGTTCGGCGTAAAGTGAGGTTTGTGCTGATAGTCAATGACCTGGGAGTCATCCGCGAAGACGCCGTGGAGGATCTCCTGGGCTTTCAGCGCGTTCAGGACCGGCTTCAGGGCATAATCCACCGCCAGTAAATGGGCCACCGTGCCGCCTGTGGCAAGGGGCAGCACCACTTTGCCATCCAGTGCGCGTTCGGGAAGCAGGTCAAGCAGGGTTTTCAGCGCACCGGAAAAAGAGGCTTTATAAATAGGCGTTGCCACAATTAAGCCGTCAGCGCCTTTAAGCTGCTCAATGAGGGTTTTAAGCGCCGGGCTGTCAAAACGGGCGTAGAGCAGATCCTCAGGTTCGAAGTTATGCAGGTTCCAGTGGCACACTTCCACATCCAGGGCATTGAGCTTTTCACGGGCATATTCCAGCAGGGCGCTGGAACGCGAAGGGAATCGTGGACTTCCGGCCAGAGTAATGACGCGCATACTTCCTCCTTATAACCAATTGTTTGCTTTTATCTAACATTCATAACAATTTTCAGGAGTGTGACACCGCGCGGTTATTCCACTAAATGATTTATCTGCAATTAAAATGCGAAAAACAGCATAAGAAGTACTACGGCAGGTAAACGATTGCGTTTTACGCTGATTTTTTGCCGCAGGTCAATTCCCTTTCGGCGTCGGATCGCCCATAATCCCCTCCCGGTTTGCACACCGGGAATCCAGGAGAGTTCATGTACTACCCCTTCGTTCGTAAAGCCCTTTTCCAGCTCGACCCTGAGCGCGCTCATGAATTTACATTCCAGCAATTACGTCGTATTACAGGAACGCCTCTGGTCGCTCTGGTGCGTCAAAATGTGCCGGAAAAACCTGTGCAATGCATGGGATTGACCTTTAAAAACCCGCTGGGTCTAGCGGCAGGTCTGGACAAAAATGGCGAGTGCATTGATGCCCTGGGCGCGATGGGCTTTGGCTCTATCGAAATCGGTACCGTCACGCCGCGCCCACAACCGGGAAATGACAAGCCGCGTCTGTTCCGTCTGGTCGAAGCGGAAGGCTTGATCAACCGCATGGGCTTTAATAACCTCGGTGTCGATCACCTCGTTGAGAATGTAAAAAAAGCCCATTTTGATGGCGTATTAGGTATCAATATTGGCAAAAATAAAGACACTCCGGTAGAGCAAGGTAAAGATGACTATCTGATTTGTATGGAAAAAGTCTACGCCTATGCTGGTTATATTGCGGTGAATATTTCCTCACCCAATACCCCGGGGCTGCGTTCTTTGCAATATGGTGAAGCGCTGGACGATCTTCTGAGTGCCATTAAAAATAAACAAAATGAGCTCCAGTCGATCCACCATAAATATGTTCCCGTCGCGGTTAAGATCGCCCCGGATCTTTCTGTCGAAGAATTGATCCAGGTTGCCGACAGTTTAGTTCGCCATAATATTGATGGTGTGATTGCGACCAATACCACACTCGATCGCTCCCTGGTTCAGGGAATGAAAAACTGTGACGAAGCGGGTGGGTTAAGTGGACGCCCGGTACAATTAAAAAGCACCGAAATTATTCGTGCTTTGTCAGCGGAATTAAAAGGTCGTTTACCGATTATCGGTGTCGGTGGTATCGACTCAGTGATTGCTGCGCGTGAGAAGATGGCGGCAGGTGCGTCACTGGTGCAAATCTATTCCGGCTTTATTTTTAAAGGACCGCCGCTGATTAAAGAAATCGTTACTCATATCTAATCTTTTCTCTTAATCAGACAACCAGGGCTTTATTTCCGGCCCTGGTTGTTTTATATTCCGTCATTGTTGCTTATTTAGACATTATAGTCTTTTATTAAATGGTGTTAAAAACGAAGCGACGAGCAGGACATTTTTAGTACAGGACGTTTGGGACGGGAGAGAAACATGCGAATTAAACCTGACGATAACTGGCGCTGGTATTTTTGCGACGAGCATGACCGTATGATGCTCGATTTAGCCAATGGTATGTTGTTTCGTTCTCGTTTTGCCCGCCGAATGTTAACCCCGGACGCTTTTTCTCCGTCAGGATTCTGTGTTGACGATGCTGCGCTTTATTTCTCCTTTGAAGAAAAATGTCGCGATCTGGTGCTCTCTAAAGAGCAGCGTGCCGAACTGGTATTAAATGCACTGGTGGCTATTCGTTTCCTGAAACCACAAATGCCAAAAAGCTGGCATTTCCTGCCGCATGGTATGAGCTGGACGCCAGCAACGGGCGACGCGGCCAGTGTCAATCTGAGTGAAAGCGCAGAAGAGGTAAGCCTGCTGGTGGTTGAGCCTGGGGAAAATGCCGCGCTCTGTCTGCTGGCTCAGCCCGGCGTGACAATTGCCGGGCGGACGATGCAACTTGGGGATGCCATCAAAGTCATGAATGACAGGCTGAAACCCCAACTTCGTGTGGATTCTTTCAGCCTGGAACAGGCTGTTTAAGCTTCCAGTTGTACTGATGTTTTTGGGATACAGCTACAGCACAGAATTGTCCCGTCGTCGGCTATTGCGGATTTTTTCAGCGCACTGACTTCACCCTCAACCAGCTTGATTCGACAGCAGCCACAGATCCCTGCGCGGCAGGAATACGGTATGCGGATCCCTGCTTGTTCCAGCTGTTCAAGTAAAACCTGCTGATTATTGCCCCGGATTATGTTGCCCTGCCAGTGAATATCCACTGATGAGCTGACCTGTGTCTCAAGGTCTACGAACTCGTCTTCCTGACCGGAGCCATATACTCTTGCGGGTCCACGGGCAAGAATTTCTACCTCGTCACCGACACGGATCACGCCGCTGGAACGGGGGATCAGGTTCAGGCCAAAATCCACATCGCCATTGTCCTGCGCAGTGCGGAACGATTGCAGGGTTTTCAGCGGTTCTCCGGAAGGGTGCTTCTGGCCTTTCTCCGGGCTTACGGTGGTAAAGATACAGCGGCTGCATGGCTTCGCGACGTCGAAAATCACACTGCCGATGCGAATCACTTTCCAGGTGTCTTCTTCCCAGGCTTCTGTACCGGTTACCACCAGATTGGGGCGAAATTGCTCCATCTGAACGCTGGCTTTACAACGGCGCTGCAGGTCGCGCAGGGAGGCTTCACTGGTCAGCAGGAAAGGAAAACCGTCCGCAAATGAGAGCGGAACTGCGTCGTGACGCTTCACGCGGCGCGTCAGCGACGGGCCTACCCAGCGTAACTGCACATCGCGCGAGAAGAAGCCGCTAAGCCAGCGGTTAATCTCGTCTGTGGCAATACGCGCGGTAAAATGATTGCCCCACACTTCTGTTGGCGCATCCACAGGCGCAAAATCAGCAAAGCGGATCACCACACTGGAACCATCCGGCGCGGTAAGATGCAAACCGTCATGAAGGGGGGAAGGGATAAAGCGAACCATCTGCGGGAACTGGCGTGCAGTAATGAACGTACCGTCAGGCTCAGTGATCATAAAGATACGATCGAAGGCAAATCCGCTCATGTCGGCAAGTGCGTGAGAAATGCCAATGCCGCGCATGGATTTCACCGGATGAATAAAAAGCCTGGATAACGTCGCCACTGCACACTCCCTCGAATGAAAATAAGCCTTCAACTTTATGACATACACGCCATATTAGCTATAATGCGCGACAATTTTCTAAGAGTAAAAGTGACGATATGAATTCTCTGTTTGCCAGTACGGCCCGTGGGCTGGAAGAGCTGTTAAAAACTGAACTGGAAGCCCTGGGTGCGCAAGAGTGCCAGGTAGTTCAGGGTGGTGTCCATTTTGAGGGCGACACGCGGCTTATTTACCAGAGCCTGATGTGGAGCCGTCTGGCGTCGCGCATCATGCTGCCGATGAAAGAGTGCAAGGTCTATAGCGACCTTGATCTCTATACCGGCGTACAGATGATCGACTGGACAGAGATCTTCACTCCGAATGCCACCTTTGCGGTGCATTTCAACGGCGTGAATGATGAGATCCGCAATAGCCAGTACGGTGCCCTGCGCGTTAAAGACGCCATTGTGGACTGCTTCACCCGTAAAAATAAGGAACGTCCGAACGTCGATCGCGAAAATCCGGATCTGCGTATTAACGTCTGGCTGAACGGCGACACCGCGAGCATCTCTCTGGATCTGAGCGGCGCAGGCCTCCACCTGCGCGGTTACCGCGACCGCACGGGTATGGCTCCAATCAAAGAAACCCTCGCCGCAGCCATTGTGATGCGCTCCGGCTGGCTGCCGGGTACCCCGCTGCTGGACCCGATGTGTGGTTCTGGTACATTGCTGATTGAAGCTGCCATGCTGGCCACCGACCGTGCCCCGGGCCTGCACCGTGGTCACTGGGGCTTCAAGGGCTGGGCACAGCACGATGAAGCACTGTGGAAAGAGGTCAAAGACGACGCGCAGACCCGTGCGCGTAAGGGCCTGGCGGAATACACCTCCCATTTCTATGGTTCGGACAGCGACCCGCGCGTCATTGAACGTGCCCGCAGCAACGCCCGTCGCGCCGGTATTGGCGAGCTGGTCACTTTCGAAGTGAAAGACGTGGCGAACCTGACCAACCCGCTGCCAAAAGGTCCATACGGTACCGTTATCAGTAACCCGCCATATGGTGAGCGTCTGGACAGCGAACCGGCGCTGATTGCCCTGCACAGCCTGTTGGGCCGCAATATGAAAGATTACTTTGGCGGCTGGAATCTCTCCCTGTTCAGTGCTTCACCTGAATTGCTGAGCTGCCTGCAGCTGCGTGCCGATCGCCAGTTTAAGGCGAAAAACGGTCCTCTGGACTGCGTGCAGAAGAACTACCACCTGGCAGAGAAAGCGGCGGACAGCAAACCGTCGGGCGTGGCGGAAGATTACGCCAACCGTCTGCGCAAGAACCTGAAGAAATTCGAGAAATGGGCGAAGCAGGAAGGTATTGAATGCTACCGCCTGTACGATGCTGATCTGCCGGAATACAACGTGGCGGTTGACCGCTATGCGGACTGGGTGGTGATTCAGGAATACGCCCCACCGAAAACCATTGATGCGCAAAAAGCGCGTCAGCGTATGCTGGACGTCATTGCGGCAACCATCGCCGTGCTGGGTATTGCGCCAAACAAACTGGTGCTGAAAACCCGCGAACGTCAGAAAGGCAAAAATCAGTACCAGAAAATGGGTGAGAAGGGCGACTTCATTGAAGTGGGCGAATACAACGCTCGTCTGTGGGTTAACCTGACTGACTACCTTGATACCGGTCTGTTCCTTGACCACCGTATCGCCCGCCGCATGCTCGGACAGATGAGCAAGGGCAAAGATTTCCTCAACCTGTTCTCCTATACCGGCAGCGCCAGCGTGCATGCGGGGCTGGGTGGCGCTCGGAGCACGACCACGGTGGATATGTCCCGCACCTATCTGGAGTGGGCGGAGCGTAACCTGCGTCTTAACGGCCTCACCGGGCGTCAGCATCGTCTGATGCAGGCCGATGTGCTGGGCTGGTTGCGTGACACCAATGAACAGTTCGATCTGATCTTTATCGATCCGCCTACCTTCTCCAACTCCAAGCGTATGGAAGATAGCTTTGATGTGCAACGCGATCACCTGCGCCTGATGACCGACCTGAAGCGCCTCCTGCGTAAAGGCGGCACGATTATGTTCTCGAACAACAAACGCGGCTTCCGTATGGATCATGACGGCTTAGCAGCCCTGGGGCTAAAAGCACAAGAAATCAGCCAAAAAACGCTGTCTCAGGATTTCGCCCGTAACCGTCAAATCCATAACTGCTGGTTGATTACCGCGGCCTGAAAGGAAAAATAAATGTCTTTAATTAGTATGCACGGCGCGTGGCTCTCTTTCAGCGACTCACCGCTTCTCGATAATGCAGAACTGCACATCGAAGATAACGAGCGTGTCTGTCTGGTGGGCCGTAATGGCGCGGGCAAATCCACGTTGATGAAAATCCTCAACCGTGAACAGGGTCTGGATGACGGGCGTATTGTTTACGAGCAGGATCTTATCGTTTCTCGCCTGCAGCAGGACCCGCCGCGTCATGTGACCGGAAGCGTTTACGATTTCGTGGCTGAAGGTATTTCTGAGCAAGCAGAATACCTGAAGCGTTATCACGAGATTTCACATCTGGTGATGACTGACCCGAGCGATAAGAATCTCAACGAACTGGCGAAAGTGCAGGAGATGCTCGATCACCACGGTCTGTGGCAGCTGGAAAACCGTATTAATGAAGTGCTGGCACAGCTCGGTCTGGAAGCCGATATGGAGCTGTCAGCGCTCTCCGGCGGCTGGCTGCGTAAAGCGGCACTGGGCCGCGCGCTGGTCAGCGGACCGAAGGTTCTGCTGCTGGACGAACCGACGAACCACCTGGATATCGAAGCGATTGACTGGCTGGAAGGGTTCCTGAAAACCTTCAGCGGCACCATCATCTTTATCTCTCACGACCGTTCGTTTATTCGCAATATGGCGACGCGCATTGTCGATCTCGATCGTGGCAAACTGGTTACCTATCCTGGCGATTACGACACCTATCTGCTGGAGAAAGAAGAAAACCTGCGCGTGGAAGAGCTGCAGAATGCGGAGTTTGACCGCAAGCTGGCGCAGGAAGAAGTCTGGATCCGTCAAGGCATCAAAGCCCGTCGTACACGTAACGAAGGTCGCGTTCGTGCGCTGAAGGCAATGCGCCGTGAGCGTAGCGAGCGCCGCGAAGTGATGGGCAGCGCCAAAATGCAGGTGGAAGAGGCGTCCCGTTCCGGCAAGATTGTCTTCGAAATGGAAAACGTTAACTATCAGGTTGACGGTAAAGTGCTGGTGAAAGACTTCTCGGCGCAGGTTCAGCGTGGTGACAAAATTGCACTGATTGGTCCGAACGGTTGCGGCAAAACCACGCTGTTGAAACTGATGCTGGGCCAATTGCAGGCTGACAGCGGTCGTATCCACTGCGGCACCAAGCTTGAAGTGGCCTACTTCGATCAGCACCGCGCAGAGCTGGATCCGGACAGAACGGTGATGGATAACCTCGCTGAAGGTAAGCAAGAGGTAATGGTAAACGGCAAGCCGCGCCATGTGCTGGGCTACCTGCAGGACTTCCTGTTCCATCCGAAACGTGCGATGACGCCGGTACGTGCGCTGTCAGGCGGTGAGCGCAATCGTCTTCTGCTGGCACGTCTGTTCCTGAAGCCAAGTAACCTGTTGATTCTCGATGAACCGACGAACGACCTGGATGTCGAAACCCTGGAATTGCTGGAAGAACTGATCGACGGTTATCAGGGGACGGTGATGCTGGTTAGCCACGATCGTCAATTCGTGGATAACACCGTGACCGAGTGCTGGATCTTCGAAGGTGAAGGGCGAATTGGTCAGTATGTCGGCGGTTATCACGATGCAAAAGGGCAGCAGTCGCAGTCTCTGGCGCAGAAACAGTCAAAGTCCAAAATAAGTTCTGAACCTGCTGTAACAAAAGCAGAAACTGTCAAGAAAAGCTCGGCTAAACTAAGCTATAACCTGCAGCGCGAACTGGAGGGGCTACCGCAGCGTCTGGAAGAGCTGGAGGCCGCGCTTGAAGATCTGCAAGCTCAGGTTGCTGATGCGACATTCTTTACCCAATCGCACGACTATACTCAGAAAATACTGGCTGAACTGTCCGCGGCTGAAAAGGCCCTGGAAGAAGCATTTGAGCGCTGGGAGTACCTTGAGTCTCTGAAAAACGGCGCATAAACAGGGATAACATATGTGTGACCAGCACCATGCCGACAGGCATATATTATGCTCGCAATGCGATATGCTCGTGGCGTTGCCAGAGCTTGGTCACGGACATAAAGCGCTGTGTCCACGTTGCGGCGCAACGTTGACAACCGAGTGGGACGCGCCGCGGCAGCGTCCCACTGCTTACGCTCTGGCAGCATTGTTCATGCTGCTACTCTCCAATCTTTTCCCGTTTATCTATATGAAAGTGGGCGGAATTACCAGCCAGGTGGATTTACTCGAAATCCCGGGCGTGATGTTCTCAGAAGATTACGCCAGCCTCGGCACCTTTTTTCTGCTCTTCGTCCAGATAGTCCCGGCTTTTTGCCTGGTCGTTATCCTGCTGCTGGTGAACCGCGTCAGGATGCCGTCGTCACTGAAAATCAAACTCGCGCGCATCCTTTTTCAGCTTAAAAGCTGGGGGATGGCCGAGATCTTTCTGGCGGGGATTCTGGTCAGTTTTGTGAAGCTGATGGCGTATGGCGACGTGGGGATTGGCAGCAGCTTTATCCCCTGGTGTCTGTACTGCGTCCTGCAGCTGCGCGCCTTCCAGTGTGTGGACAGGCGCTGGGCGTGGGACGATATCGCGCCAGCACCGACGCTTGCGCAGACGGTAAAGGTCGGGGTGCCCGGTATTCGTCAGGGGCTACGCTCGTGTCCGTGCTGTACCGCCGTGCTGCCCGCCGATCTCGACGTTTGTCCGCGCTGCGAAACGAAAGGGCACGTGCGGCGTAAAAACAGCCTGCAGTGGACGATGGCACTACTGGTGACCTCTGTCATGCTGTATCTACCAGCCAATATCTTGCCGATTATGATCACCGATCTGCTGGGCGACAAAATGCCCTCGACGATCCTGGCCGGGGTGATATTGCTGTGGGGTGAAGGTTCGTATCCGGTTGCCGGTGTGATCTTTATCGCCAGTATTATGGTGCCAACCCTGAAAATGATCGCGATCGCCTGGCTTTGTTGGGATGCGAAAGGTCACGGTAAACGCGACAGCGAACGCATGCACCTGATTTATGAAGTGGTCGAGTTTGTCGGACGCTGGTCAATGATTGACGTGTTTGTTATTGCCGTTCTCTCTGCACTGGTGCGGATGGGCGGATTGATGAGTATTTATCCCGCGATGGGGGCATTAATGTTTGCACTGGTCGTGATTATGACTATGTTTGCGGCCATGACCTTCGACCCTCGTTTATCGTGGGATCGTGAGCCTGAATCAAGCCATGAGGAAGAGTAAGAGCATGGAAAATAAGAGTGGAGAGGCGAAAGTGCAGAAGGTCAAGAACTGGTCACCGGTGTGGATTTTCCCCATCGTGACGGCGCTGATCGGGGCATGGATCCTGTTTTATCACTACAGCCATCAGGGGCCGGAAGTGACGCTGATTACCACCAATGCCGAGGGGATTGAGGGCGGTAAAACGACCATCAAGAGCCGCAGCGTGGATGTGGGTGTGGTTGAAAGCGCAACCCTGACCGATGATTTAACGCATGTAGAAATCAAGGCGCGCCTCAATGCTGGCATGGAAAAACTGCTGCATGGCGATTCCGTGTTCTGGGTGGTTAAGCCTCAGGTGGGGCGTGAGGGGATCAGTGGCTTAGGGACGCTGCTTTCGGGCGCCTACATTGAGCTGCAACCTGGCGCTAAGGGTAACCAGCCAGCCAAATACCAGCTTTTGGATTCACCGCCGCTTGCACCGCCTGATGCCAAGGGTATCCGCGTGATCCTCGACAGCAAAAAAGCAGGTCAGCTCACGGCGGGTGACCCGGTCCTGTTCCGTGGCTACCGCGTCGGCTCGGTTGAGAAAAGCACGTTTGATCCGCAGAAACGCGCGATCAGCTATCAACTCTTCATCAATGCACCAAACGATCGACTGGTCACCAGCAACGTCCGTTTCTGGAAAGACAGCGGGATCGCGGTGGATCTGACATCGGCAGGCATGCGCGTTGAAATGGGCTCGCTGACCACCCTGTTTGGTGGCGGCGTGAGTTTTGACGTGCCGGAAGGCCTGGATTTGGGGCAGCCAGTTACAGAGAACACCGCTTTCCGTCTCTTTGACGATCAAAAAAGCATTCAGGATGCGCTCTATACCGATCATGTTGACTTCCTGATGTTCTTTAAAGACTCCGTTCGTGGGCTGCAGCCGGGGGCACCCGTTGAGTTCCGCGGCATTCGTCTTGGTACGGTTGGGCAGGTTCCGTTCTTCGTTCCGGGACTTCAGCAGATGCTGGATGATGATTACCGCATTCCGGTGCTGATCCGCATTGAGCCGGAACGTTTGCTAAATCAGATTGGCGAAAATCAGGATATTGCCACCCATATCTCTCAACTGATGGAACGCGGTCTGCGTGGGTCGCTGAAAACCGGTAACCTGGTGACAGGTGCTCTGTATGTGGATATGGACTTCTACCCGAAAGCTCCGCCGATTACCGGTATCCGTGAATTCGGTGGCTACAAGATTATCCCAACGGTGAGCAGCGGTCTGGCGCAGATCCAGCAGCGCCTGATGGAAACGCTGGATAAGATTAACAATCTGCCACTGAATCCGATGATTGAAGCGGCGACAGGCTCGTTGCATCAGAGTCAGGAGACAATGCGACGTCTGCAAGCCACGCTGGATAACATCAACAAGATCACAGCGAGCCAGAGCATGCAGCAACTGCCACAGGATATGCAGAAAACGTTGCGTGAGCTGAACCGCAGTATGCAGGGCTTCCAGCCGGGTTCTGCGGCTTACAACAAGATGGTGGCTGATATGCAGCGCCTTGATCAGGTCTTACGTGAACTGCAACCAGTGCTGAAGACGCTCAATGAGAAGAGCAACGCGCTGGTGTTCGAAGCGAAAGATAAAAAGGATCCTGAGCCTAAGAGGGCAAAAGAATGAATAAGTGGCTATTGATGGTTGGCGCTCTGCTATTAACGGCGTGCAGTTCAGGGGTAGAGAATAAAAGCTACTACCAGTTGCCTGTTAGTACGCAGAATAGCGGGCAAAGTACGGCCAGTCAGGGAAATCGTCAGCTCTGGGTTGAGCAGGTTGCCGTGCCTGATTATCTGGCAGGAAACGGCGTGGTCTATCAGACCAGCGACGTTAAATACGTGATTGCGACCAACAACCTGTGGGCCAGCCCGCTGGATCAGCAACTGCGCAACACGCTGGTGGCCAATCTGGGCAGTCAGCTTCCGGGCTGGGTTGTCGCTTCGCAGCCGCTGGGTAACGATCAAGATACGCTGAACGTCACCGTAACAGGCTTCCACGGCCGTTATGACGGTGCGGTGGTGATCAGCGGTGAGTGGTTGCTGAATCATCAGGGGCAGCTGATTAAGCGTCCTTTCCATCTGGAGCTGAAGCAGCAGAAAGATGGCTATGACGAAATGGTGAAAGTCCTGGCTCAGGGTTGGGCACAGGAATCGGCCAGTATTGCCAGGGAAATTTCCCGGCTTCCATAAGTAAAATTCATCGTCAAAAACCGCAATCGGTCTGCCACTGATTGCGGTTTTTTTTTCGTTTTCACTTCAGATTGTTACTTGTGCCGGGTCACAATTTTTGTACAAATGATCTTCCAGCTAGCTCACAAATATGACACCCGTATGAATTTTGAACATTGACGCTGCGACTAATTCAAGGTATTCGTTATCTGTGCCTGTGCATTTGTGCAGACACTGTTTTCTTTCCACCAGACAAAAGAATGAGGGAAACGAGGCATGAAGAGACAGAAACGAGATCGCCTGGAACGGGCTCATCAACGTGGTTATCAGGCCGGCATCGCTGGACGTTCTAAAGAAATGTGTCCTTATCAGACGATAAACCAAAGGTCACAATGGCTTGGAGGCTGGCGAGAAGCCATCGGCGACAGGGCACTCATAGCCTGATAACGTCTCTTTAAAAAAAGAAACCTCCGCAATGCGGAGGTTTCGCCTTTTGGAGATTGCGAAAAGCAATATCAGAACGCGGAAGTGTCCTGGAACAGACCCACTTTCAGGTCGCTCGCGCTATAGATCAGGCGACCATCGACCAGCACTTCGCCATCCGCCAGGCCCATAATCAGGCGACGGTTAACAATGCGCTTGAAGTGAATACGATAGGTCACTTTCTTCGCAGTAGGCAGAACCTGACCGGTGAATTTCACTTCGCCAACACCCAGTGCGCGGCCTTTACCTTCACCACCCAGCCAGCCCAGATAGAAG
Source organism: Enterobacter sp. P82 (assembly GCF_037053385.1). Lineage (NCBI taxonomy): Bacteria > Pseudomonadati > Pseudomonadota > Gammaproteobacteria > Enterobacterales > Enterobacteriaceae > Enterobacter > Enterobacter sp. P82. The sequence continues at coordinate 1,905,881 of NZ_JBALHX010000001.1, read as the reverse complement.
CCAACCAGCTGCCACATTGCATCCAGGCCCAGACAGCCAGGCATTACCGGATCGCCAATAAAGTGGCAACCGAAGAACCACAGGTCCGGATTGATATCGAGTTCTGCTTCTACGTAACCCTTATCGAAGTTGCCGCCGGTTTCGGTCATTTTCACGACACGGTCCATCATCAGCATGTTCGGGGCCGGTAACTGTGGGCCTTTCGCACCAAACAGTTCACCGCGACCAGAGGCAAGAAGATCTTCTTTTGTATAGGATTCGCGTTTATCTACCATGTTCTCAGTAAGCCTTATTTTAGTGAAGGACGCAGGATAGCTAACACGTGTACGCTGAACAAGTCCGATCAGTTCGAACCAAACCAGCCCAACCAGCGTAACGGCCATGGATAACGATGACGAGCATCCTGCTGTGTCGCCTGAGCAATGCGTTCCTGAATAGTCTGCATCAGGGTGGTTTGCCCTTCGCCATCCCATACCAGGTTTGTCAGTAAGGGTAGTGCATCCTCAATCCCTTCGATGGCCCAGATGGCGAATTGCTCTTGCTCCACCGCATCCAGAATATCCTGACTGAGGCTCAAATGGCGTGCATTGGGAGCAGGAATAATCACACCCTGTTTGCCATTTAAACCGCGCTGCTGACAGATAGAGAAGAAGCCTTCAATTTTTTCATTGAGGCCTCCCACTGGCTGGGCACGACCAAATTGGTCCACCGAACCGGTGATCGCGATGTTCTGATTGATGGGCACTTCGGCCAGGGCGCTGATTAGGGCGCACAGTTCTGCCATAGAGGCGCTATCACCATCGACTTCGCTGTAGGACTGCTCAAACGTCAGCGAGGCGGAGAAGGGGATCTGTTGCTCAAGCTGCAGCTCTGACATCAAAAACGCCTGCATGATCATCATGCCTTTTGCGTGAATGTTTCCGCCGAGCTCGGCTTTCCGTTCTATATCGGTGAACTCGCCATCGCCAATATGGACAACGCAGCTGATACGGGACGGTTCGCCGAAAGCGCGCGGATGGCCAGGAAACTCAATCACCGACAGGGCGTTGATCTGTCCGACGCGTTCGCCTTCGGTCTCGACCAGAATTTGTTCCAGCAGAATTTCATCCTGCATACGGTCAGCAAGATAGCCTTCTCGCCACTCACGCTGAGCCAGCATCTGTGTGAGCTGTTCTCCGGTGAACGCACCGTTACCGCTGATCACACCCACTTCACGCAGCTGTTTGCTGATCCAGAGTGGACAGAGGGGCAGCGTTTCCTGGTCACCGGTATAGCGCACCGCTTCGCGAATCAAGCCTGGCCACGCGTCAGCCGCAGGTGTTGGCAGCGAAAAACGTTCAGCAACCGCCATTACCCACTGGCACCACTGCGCCATATCGTCGGCATCGGCAATCTGGATGTTGTCTTCGTACTCGCTGTAGACCGCCTGCTCAGCCAGTTCCGGTTCCATTTCCTGGAAGTCTGCCAGAGATTCGCGGTCACCCGTCAGCACGACGGTCAGTGACAGAGGCATAGAGGGAACAGAGACAGGCAGAGGACGGGACTCATCGTAGCCGACCCAGTCAAAACGTTGCTGGTTCACAATCGTTTTCAGACGCATCCACAATAGCGGCTGCGAGAGTAGGGTACGCAGTGAGATGATAAGCACACCGCCATTTGCGCGATGTACCAACCCCGGTTGCAGCGAAAGTTCACCATTAAACTGGCGCAGACAACCAAAGAGTTGTTCAGCCTCGACCCAGTTAGCGGTAATCACTTCACCTTTAACGGCAAAACGTCCATCAGCCTGAGCTGCTGGTTCGAAAGTGACATCATGTCCCGCGATACGATATTCGCCGCCAAAGACTGCATTCGCTTCCGGCTGCAACTGGCGCATGGCGTCCCCAAGAAGCGTCAGGTATTCCGCTTCTTCCGGGGCTTTAAGCAGCATGAAGGGCGCTGTTGCCCATGGGCTTAACACCTGCTCCAGCGCATAATGCAAACGTGGTTGCGTATCGCTAAGGATGAATTCGTGTTCTTTTGCGAGATCTGGCTGTGCAAACAGTTCCTGATAACTCTCGGTATCCGGAACAAGGTCACGCCATGCAAGTTTCGTAATGGTCAAAGTTGATGTTTTTTAGTCAGATGTAAAAGCGTGGAGTATACCGTAAGCGAGGGGGACTACCCAAGCAGGATTGGGGATTTCGACAGGGGGATTGCCTGCATTCACTCACAGATATGATTTCTTTTCAGCAGATTGCTAAAAAACTGATATTCTGAACAGAGTTACGTGGTAACACTGAGATCGCAATGAAATATCAACAACTGGAAAATCTCGAAAGCGGCTGGAAATGGAAGTACCTGGTCAAAAAGCACCGTGAAGGGGAGTTGATCACCTGCTACATCGAAGCCAGCGCAGCGCAAGAAGCCGTGGATATTTTGCTGACCCTCGAAAATGAACCGGTACAGGTTAACGGCTGGATTGAGAAGCACATCAATCCTGCGTTGTTAAACCGAATGAAGCAAACTATCCGTGCGCGACGCAAACGACATTTTAATGCGGAGCATCAGCACACTCGCAAAAAATCAATCGACCTTGAGTTCGTGGTCTGGCAGCGCCTGGCGGGTCTGGCACAACGGCGTGGTAAAACGCTGTCGGAAACGATTGTGCAGTTGATTGAGGATGCGGAGCATAAAGAGAAGTACGCTAACCAGATGTCGACGCTGAAGAACGACCTTCAGGCATTGTTGGGCAAAAAATAGACTTTTGTTTTCTTCAGACAATAAAAAACCCCGCATTGCGGGGTTTTTTTATAAGACGATAACTTATGCCGCTGGCTGAGTTACAACGTCTTTGATGCCTTTAACTTCGATCTCAACGCGACGATCTGGAGCCAGGCAGTCGATCAGTGCAGCGCGAGCTTTCACGTTGTCACAGGTGTTGCCAGTAACTGGGTTAGATTCGCCCATACCACGTGGGGAGATCTTGTTAGCTGGGATACCTTTAGAGATCAGGTAATCAACAACAGACTGAGCACGTTTTTCAGACAGTTTCTGGTTGTAAGCGTCAGAACCGATACGGTCGGTGAAGCCCAGAACCACTACAGAACCATCTTTAGGATCCAGGTTGCTCAGCTGAGAGTACAGCTGATCCAGTGCCTGCTGGCCTTCTGGTTTCAGAGTTGCTTTGTTGAAGTTGAACAGAACGTCAGACTTCAGAGTGAAGTGCTTGGTCTGTACTTCTGGAGCTGGAGCCGGCGCTGGAGCAACAACTGGTGCTGCTTCTTCCTGCTGGCCGAAACGGTAGGAAACACCTACGCTCAGCATGCCGTTGTCTGGACGAACACCAACGGTGTTGCCGTCGCCGATGTTGTTAACCCACTGGTATTCCAGACGAGTAGCGATGTCACGGGTCATAGCCCACTCAACGCCACCAGCGAATACTGGGGAAACACCGGTGTCATGGTCGTCACCAGACTGGTTGTTGCTGGAGTCAGCGCGCCATACCATGCCGCCCAGACGGGTGTACACGTCCAGATCGTCAGTTACTGGGTAACCCAGTTTAGCGGTCAGCTGAACGCCCTGTGCTTTGAAAGCGCCGTTTTTGGTGTCGCCTTTGTATGGCATACGACCTAACCAGTCGTAACCCATTTCAAAACCAACATACGGGTTAACCTGATAGCCACCGAACGCACCTGCACCAAGCTGGCTCTCGTGAGTCGGGCCATCGTTGTTCAGTTTGCTGTTGTACCAGCCGGTGTCGTGGAACTGAGACCAGCCCAGTTTACCACCTGCATACCAGGTATTATCTTTCGGAGCGGCCTGCGCTACGGTAGCGAAGCCAGCCAGTGCCACTGCAATCGCGATAGCTGTCTTTTTCATTTTTTGCGCCTCGTTATCATCCAAAATTCGCCATGAAAATCTCAAGAGAGAATCACGGTTAAATCCTTCACCGGGGGGCGTGGTCAAATATAAATCTACCGATATCTTCGGCTTAGGCCGAGCACCCCTGGCGATGTAAAGTCTACAACGTAGCTGAAAACTTACAAGTGTGAAGTCCGTCAGGCATATGAAAAAAAAAGTTCCGTATACCTTTTATTTAACATTTTTTGCGCGAATTTTGTGCAATAAAATTAAGGAGAACCGCACCAGACAAGCCTTGCCGCAATTTTGAGGCAGGGAACTAAAAACACATCTTGTGGTCAAAAAAAATTCCAGGAAAAATCTTAATTTCACTCAATGATACAAATTTGAGTGAATTTTTAGCCCAGAAAGTTGTCCTCTGCGGTAAGAATCTGGACGAACCGGGCGCATGATAAACCCGATCGCACTCCCTTCTTCAGCCGCTTCAGTCAGACGAAAATGTTCCTCTTCCGTCAATTCCTCTGGTAACCATCCAATCACTACACTGTAATTTCCTGTGCGTAAAGCCCGGATCATCGACTCGACGGTATCGCAAGGAGAGAGTTGATTAATTTGCATGACCTTTGTCAGTGGAAGTCCGGCGGACTGAACCCATTCACGGCTCAGTTTTTGCTGTGGCGTCAGCCAAAGCTGCCAGCGAGACTGCTGACCAAGCTGCTGTAATAACGGCAGCAGCAGTAGTTGAGTTAACAGAGGCTGATCCTCACGATAAACCACTTCGCTAATTAGCCCTGTCGAAACACTGCCAACGGTGTTCTGCGCTACGTTGCCAGCGGTAGAAGTGATAAAGGTTGAGCGATTTGCATAGCCTGAAGTGTGCATATTCATTCCAGCCCTGTGGTTACTGTATGGATATACAGTAACCCCTGTATGCATAAAGATCAACCTCATTTTCGGAAAGCGACTCGCAAAATTCATTCAATATTGATGCCCCTTGAAAAATCATCTTGCCCAACAGCGATAAGTTGCCTATTTTCCTGCTAACGGATCCGCTAGTAAGAAACTTCGTTGTTAATTTATGATTTATAAGGAAATATCATGAAAAAGATATCTTATGAACGGATCTATAAATCCCAGGAATATCTGTCTCCGCTGGGGGACATTCAACATCGGGCACTGTTCGGTGGCTATACACTAGCTGTGGATGATGCGGTCTTTGCCATGGTGTCAGAGGGAGAACTCTACCTTCGCGCCTGTGAGGAAAGTGCGAAATACTGTGTAAAGAATGCCGCCTCGTTTTTGACACTCATGAAACGGGGACGTCCGGTGCTTCTGAACTATTTTCGAGTGGATGACGGATTATGGCAGGACAGGGAGCGTTTGCTCCAGCTCTCCTCGTTCGCACTGAGAGCGGCAAGAAAAGAGCGCTTTCAGCGCCATCAACGAAACCGGCTTAAGGATCTTCCGAACCTGACGTTTCAGCTTGAGGTCTTGCTTTTTGAAGCGGGTATTACCGATGAAGAAACACTTCGGACACTTGGTGCGAAAGCGAGCTGGCTGAAGATGCGGGCAAAAAATAAAGCACTCAGTATTAAAGTGCTTTTCGCGCTGGAAGGTGCTATTGAGGGACTTCATGAAGCGGCACTCCCGGCGGGAATACGCCGGGAGCTGACGGAGTGGTTTAATGCGCTGCCTGAACCACAGGAGAATCACTCCTCCAGGTAGCGATTTGCTGTTGCAGTCGGCAAATTTCTGGCAGCAGAGCGATAAGCAGACCAATTTGCTGAAGAACCAGTGGCGCTTTGCTGTCGTTTCCTGGATCAAGATGGATAATGCGCTGGGCCAGTTCGTCCAGAGCCTGTTGAACACGCGGTTCATCGGCTGGCCGGTGATGAAGTGCGTCATCGACATAACAGACGGCATCATCCAGCAAGGTGAGGATACCCGGGTTGGTGAGTTTCTCACGGTGGGCACCCAGCGTGGAAATATAGCTGGTGAAGGTATGATTCAGACAGAGCAGGCGGAACGCCGTCTCACGAATCTCTGCGGTGGCACGAGGCTCTGTTGACATGTTAGAGACAACCGAGGCCAGTTCAGCATCGCTGTTGTGCGCATCGCGGCGTGCGATCCGGTAAGCCAGACGGTTATCGCGGCCCTGATGGTACTGTTCAAGGATGGCATCAAGGTACCGGCAGTTGGCATTCATAGCCCTGTCTAACACGCGCGGCAAATTACGGAAACGCCAGTCTGGCCAGATAAAGCTGACAGCCGCCCAGGCGATCGCACAGCCAATAAGGGTATCGATCACACGTGGCAGGGCGACCTCAAACCCTTCACCAAGCAGGTTAAAGCAGAGAAGAACCAGCAGCGTGATGAACATGGTGGCGTGGGCGTACTGCACATTGCGAAAGGCGAAGAACAACACACCGGTGATCACGATCAGGATCAGTTGGCCTTCAACGGACGGCACGAAATAGAGGACCGGCAGTCCAATGGCGACACCGACCAGCGTGCCGAGAATACGCAGCGCAAGGCGGTGTCGGGTGGCATTGTAGTTCGGCTGGCAAACGAACAGGCTGGTCAGCAGGATCCAGTAGCCATGTTGCAACCCGGTTATCTGGATAAAGGCATAACCGACGCACAATACCAGCGACATTCTCACCGCGTGACGAAAGAGAGCCGACTCCGGCGTAAAGTTGCGGCTCAGTCGCAACCACATATCGCTAAAACTGTGGACGCTGTCATCCGCAAGCTGATTTTCCGCATCACTGCCGGGTAACGCCATTGCCTGTTCTGACTCAATGGTCGCCAGCTGAGCATCTATCGCCCGCAGGTTATTCAGCAGATATCCCAGAGCTTTAATATGTTCCGGTGCTGTTCCGCTGGCCTGAACGCGGTCAATGGCTGCATCAAGATGGCTAAACACACGTTCAAAACGTGGGTCATGCTGATAAGGCGTGCGCAGCAGAATAGAGCGTGCGAGCTGCTGGCATGCCTGGGATTGCATGGACAGCAGTCGCTGGAAGCGGAACATCACGTCGCTGTAGCGGAACTTCTCGCGCAGGGCGGCATACTGAACATGCGAGGAGCTGGCACGCTCATGTATATCCTGAGCGGCGAAGTAATAGTGTAACGTTCTTCTCGTTCCACGCTGACCGCGATCGCCGCGCAGACGGGTAAGCAGTGACGCTTTGGTCTGGTTAAGGGTGGCAACCAGTTGGCCGTTTGCCAGAGCCAGATCGTAGAGCGGGGCCTGGCTTTCTTCTTCGATATCCGGGTCGAAAAGCCGGGATTTTAGCTCCAGATAGTGAGCTAACTGTTCATAGCTACGGGCAAGGTTATCCTGCAGAGGGCGTACCGGGAAGATCAGATGACCGGTTAGCGTCAGCAGGTTATACCAGATGGCGCCCAGCAACAGCAGAACCGGCTGCTGGTACCACTGGTCGTACAGGGAAACGCCCAGCATGGTGTAAATGGCGATCAGCAATGCACCAAACGCGATGGTGGCATAGCGCTGCCCAAGGCCGCCCAACAAAATAAAGCCACTGGTTGAGAGCGTAAGACCCAGGGCAAACAGCCAGGGCCACGGAAAGAGCAACTCAACGGAAGCGGACGCAATAAAAAAACAGACCAGCGTAATCACCAGGTTACGCAAACGTCCGGCCAGACGATCGTCCAGATCCGCCAGCGCCCCTGCAACCACCCCCAGCGTGAGCGGAATGGTGAGCTTGACATCATTCAACCACCACGGCAGAGCTACCGTGCCGCAAAGCGCGATAAAAATCCTGACGTTATAAAGCCAGGTGCTGTTCCAGGTATAACGGCGAAGCAGTGGGCTTAGCATAAGCGCGGCCAGTCCTTATTTACTGAAAACGACGACGAGCATTTGCTTCACGTGCTGCCTGAGCCACTTCAACCGGAACAACCCTGCGCCCGACGGGCCAAAGGGCGATCGCGGCGATTTTAAAGTTCGCGATCCCGACCGGAATACCAATAATCGTGATGCACTGGGCAATACCCGCAAAAATATGCATGATGCACAGCCACCAGCCGAAGAATATCAGCCACAGAATGTTGAGCAGGGTGCCGCCCGTGTTCATCAACGCGTTTTTGCTCTCGGGATTCAGCTCGTCAACGTGGATGGCTTCATTTCCATACGGGATGAAGGAGAGTTTGGTGATTTCCCAGCATGAGCGGGTCAGGGGGAGTGTGAAAATCAGGACGATGCTCACCAGCGTGGCAAAAAGCCAGGAAAGGGTGGTGGCAAAACCGCCCAGCACAAAATTCAACACATTCAGAACGGTACGCATAAACCCTCACTTCCTTTCGATAAAATTAACGCCCAATGATTGTAACGTTTTTTTAGGCTGGAGCACCTTAAAACTGGCAGTTAAACTGTCAGGTAAATTATCTCTTCGTGGATTTGGCGGGACATGGAACTTAAAGCAACTTCATTAGGCAAACGCCTGGCGCAACACCCCTATGACAGGGTTGTTCTCCTCAATGCCGGGGTGAAAGTCTCCGGAGAACGCCATGAATACCTTATTCCGTTTAATCAACTTCTGGCTATCCACTGCAAACGTGGGCTGGTGTGGGGGGAACTGGAGTTCGTTCTGCCTGATGATAAAGTCGTGCGTCTTCACGGCACCGAGTGGGTGGAGACCCAGCGTTTCCATCATCATCTGAATGCGCTCTGGCAGCAGTGGAGCCAGGACATGAGCGTGATTGCCGCCCAGGTACTGCAGCAGGTGCTGGATGATATCGCGCAAAGCAACGCGCAAAACACGTGGCTTACCCGCCAGCAGACCGCCGGGTTACAGCAAAAAATCAGGCAGGCGCTCTCCGCGCTGCCGGTATCCGTGACGCGTCTCGATGAGTTCGACAATTGCCGCGATGCCTGGCGTCAGTGTCAGGCCTGGCTAAGCGATATGGATAAGAGCCGGTTTGCCCATAACCAGGCCTGGACTGACACCATGCTCACCCGATACGCCGATTTTTTCAGTACGGTTGAATCTTCACCACTCAATCCTGCCCAGGCGCGTGCGGTGGTTAACGGTGAGCAGTCCTTGCTGGTGCTCGCGGGAGCCGGGAGCGGTAAAACGTCGGTGCTGGTGGCGCGCGCGGGCTGGCTGCTGACAACCGGGGAAGCCGTTGCTGAACAAATACTGCTTCTGGCTTTTGGCCGCAAGGCTGCCCAGGAGATGGACGAGCGTATCCAGGAACGCCTGCACACCCAGGATATTACGGCCAGAACCTTCCATGCTCTGGCGTTGCACATCATTCAGCAGGGCAGCAAAAAAGTGCCTGCGGTGAGTAAACTGGAGAACGACACGCAAGCGCGTCAGGCTTTGTTTATCAAAACATGGCGTCAGCAGTGCAGTGAGAAAAAGGCGCAGGCAAAAGGATGGCGTCAGTGGCTGGAGGAAGAACTCAACTGGGAGGTGCCTGAGGGCAGTTTCTGGCAGGATGAAAAACTGGCGCGGCGGCTGGGCTCGAGACTTGACCGCTGGGTAAGCCTGATGCGAATGCACGGCGGATCGCAGGCTGAAATGATTGAAAGTGCGCCGGAGGAGATCCGCGATCTGTTTTCAAAGCGGGTTAAACTGATGGCTCCGATGCTAAAAGCCTGGAAAACTGCCCTGAAAGCGGAAAATGCTGTCGATTTCTCTGGCCTGATCCATCAGGCCATTATCATTCTTGAGAAGGGGCGCTTTGTCAGCCCGTGGAAACATATTCTGGTGGATGAATTCCAGGATATCTCGCCGCAACGCGCAGCATTGCTTTCAGCGTTACGGGCACAAAACAAGCACACGTCGTTGTTTGCCGTGGGTGACGACTGGCAAGCCATCTATCGCTTCAGCGGTGCGCAGCTTTCACTGACGACCGCATTTCACCACTATTTTGGCGAAGGCGATCGCAGCGATCTGGATACCACCTACCGCTTCAACTCCCGTATTGGTGAAATCGCCAATCGCTTTATCCAGCAGAACCCGCATCAGCTGGCCAAGCCGCTTAATAGCCTGCGGCCAGGAGATAAAAAAGCGGTCACCCTGCTGGCGGATGACCAGCTGGAACCGCTGCTGGACAAGCTCAGCGGCTATGCAAAGCCTGATGAACGTATTCTGGTGCTGGCGCGATACCATCATCTCAAACCCGCAGCGCTGGAGAAAGCGGCCACGCGCTGGCCGAAACTGCAGCTTGAATTTATGACGATCCACGCCAGTAAAGGCCAGCAGGCCGACTATGTGATTGTGATAGGGCTGAAAGACGGTAGCGACGGTTTTCCGGCTCCGGCTCGTGAGTCAGTCATGGAGCAGGCTTTACTGCCGATACCGGAAGATTTCCCGGATGCCGAGGAACGACGTTTGCTGTATGTGGCCATCACCCGCGCGCGTCATCGCGTGTGGCTGCTGTTCAATAAAGAGGAACCATCCGTGTTTGTCGATATTTTGAAGAATATTGATGTGCCGGTGGCGCGGAAGCCATAACGCCGCCGGGCAAGGATGGGTAGGCCGGGTAAGGCGTAGCCGCCACCCGGCAAAAAAAGCTACTTCAATCTCTCTGAAAGATAACGCTGATAGTCCGGAATAAGGATATCAACCGGCGAGTTAAACTGCGGCGATTCGATGATAAAATCTGCCGTTGAAAGGTTAGTCGCCACTGGAATATTCCAGACAGTGGCAAGGCGCAGCAGTGCCTTCACGTCCGGGTCATGCGGAACCGCATTCAGCGGATCCCAGAAGAAAATCAGCACATCAATTTTCCCCTCAGAAATCTGCGCACCTACCTGCTGATCACCACCCATCGGGCCGCTTAGCATGGCATTGACCTCAAGACCCGTTTCGCGCTGGATCAGGTTACCGGTTGTGCCGGTCGCAGATAGGGTGTGCTTTTCCAGCAAAGACTGATGGCGGCGAACCCAGTTAAGCAGCATTTGTTTACAGTGGTCGTGCGCAACCAGCGCAATGTGTTTGCGTTCAGGTAGCGTGCGTGTTGTCAGTTCCATAATCGTATCCATCAGGTTAACTGGCTACACGATGACGGGAACTGTCTGACGCTGCAAGAGAAAGGCGAAAAAAATGTGGCTTATGATGAAGGTTGTTGCTTCGCCCATTGTAAAAAGCGGGCTCGCGTATCCGGATCGGCCTGCTGGAACCAGAATTTAAGGCGTTGTTCCGTCAGGGTTTGGGACTGAGGAGGAATGACATCCAGTTCAGACACCCCGGATAACAGCGTACTGTCGTCTGCCATCATAGTGGCAAACTGGGGAAGCGATGCACGTTTACCTGCTTTGTTGTAGGTCTGGGTTGCGGCCTCATAATCCGGCCCTTTAGGGGATGTGGTCAACGCCAGAATATCAAGCTTCACCGGAATGGGCATCGCATCGCCATCCAGCAGCTCAACGCGTGGTGAGGTGTCAAAGGCCGCAGACTCTTTCTCCGTTTCAAGGCGGGGCAGGGTGATGTTCACCTGACTGATTTGCCGGGTATTAAAACTGACGATCAGCGGCGGGGAGATGTACATCCGTTGTTCATGATTAGCAAGGCCGATCGACTTTTCTACCCGGAAGACCAGCTGATGAGGCCCGTTATCTAGCTCGATGCTGTCTGCGCCGCGTAATAATGAGCTGGAGACTTTTTTTCCGTCCAGAACCAGCAGATCAATGTCGGTAGAGAGCCGGAGCGTGGTCGCAAAGACGCAAACCGGCATCACTAATGCAATCACAGCAGTGGCAATTCCGGTTTTCATAGAAGGCTCCTGTCAGAAATACTGATGTTGCATTAATGTATCTAAATCTTTCGAAAATCATCTTTACTAACATATAGACATATTTCACGGTTTTGCCCTCATACATCTGTATGGGATGGATGGTTGAGATGTGCGCTTTGGCGTACACTTTGAAAAAAACCAGGAGACAAACCATGAGAGAGAACGATATTGCCGAGATTTTGACCTCCACGCGCACCATTGCGCTGGTGGGCGCGAGCGATAAACCGGAACGTCCAAGCTATCGGGTCATGAAATACCTTCTCGATCAGGGTTATCACGTTATCCCGGTGTCACCGAAGGTGGCCGGTAAAAGCTTACTGGGCCAGCAGGGATACGCCACCCTGAACGACGTACCTGAAAAAGTGGATATGGTTGATGTTTTCCGCAATTCTGAGGCGGCGTGGGAAGTGGCGCAAGAGGCCATCGCTATCGGTGCGAAAACGCTATGGATGCAGTTAGGGGTTATTAACGAGCAGGCTGCTGTGCTGGCTCGCGAGGCCGGTTTGAACGTGGTGATGGACCGCTGTCCGGCGATTGAAATCCCTCGCCTGGGGCTGGCGAAGTAATAAAAAAAAGCCCGATAATCGGGCTTTCTTACACGCTTAGTTCCGCAGGCGTGGAGCCTGTAACTGTTTGCGGATAGTCTGAGCAAGTTCATCCATCGTGGGTTGCTCCGGATGTTCTTCCTGTAGTTCGCTACTCAGCTGCGCTTCAGCAAGATAGGTGTGAACGGGTTGTCCATCGTCACCTTCCATCACCACATGATACCAGGGCGCAGCGCGAAGCTCGGCGTTGACCGCCAGCTCGTCTGCAGACGGTTCATCAAGAGAATACTCCGGGTCGATATCCACGACCACACCCAAATACCCTAGCAAAGTGTGGCGGACCTGCTGGCCGATACCGAATTTGCTGGCAATCATAGTCACCTCCCGGGAAATACGACTTACACGTTATGTGCGGGCAATATTTCTCTTTTCAAGTTACATGACGCGACAGGCAAACCCTTTCAGATAGAGCCCTTCCGGGTAGGTAGCAATCACCGGGTGATCGGCTGCCTGACGGAACTGCTCTATAAATTGTACATCACGACCAGCATCTATTGCGGCATCGGCGATGATTTTTTGGAATAAATCGGTGGTCATCAGCCCGGAGCAGGAGAAGGTGAGCAGCACCCCACCCGGGTTCAGCAGCTGGATGGCCAGCATGTTGATATCCTTATACCCACGGCAGGCGCCCATCAGCTGGCTTTTGTTTTCCACAAACTTTGGCGGATCCATCACGATGACGTCGAACTTCTCGCCCTGATCGCGATATTTACGCAGCAGCTTGAAGACGTCGTCGCGAACAAACTCGGCTTTGCTCAAGTCCAGTTTGTTCAGCTCGACGTTCTGTTTTGCCACGTCCAGCGCTTCCTGCGAGGTATCCACGCTGACCACCTGGGCACAACCGCCCATCAGCGCCGAAACGGCAAAACCGCCGGTGTAGGAGAAGCAGTTCAGCACGCGTTTGTCGGCAACGTACTGACGCGTAGCCAGGCGGCTGTCGCGCTGGTCGAGGTAGTAACCCGTTTTGTGCCCGCCCTGAATATCCACCAGCAGCTTCATACCGTGCTCTTCAATCGGCAGCAGGGCAGGCGGCAGCTCGCCTGTCACTGGACCCTGGGTCAGCTCCATTCCTTCTTTTTTACGCACGACCACATCGCTGCGGTCGTAAATGGCGCATTCCGGGAACAGCGTTTGCAGCGCGCTAATCAACGCCGCACGTTGATATTCAGCACCAGCACTCAGGAGTTGCAGTACCAGGAAGTGACCAAAGCGGTCAATGGTGACGCCCGGCAGGCCGTCGGACTCGCCGGCAATCAGGCGGTAGCTGTCCAGTCCGTCGCGTTTTGCCAGCCAGTCGCGCCACTGCTGCGCCTGCTGCAGACGGCGAACAAAGAAGTCGATGTCGATGGTTTCATCTTTATCGAAGGTCCAGACGCGGGCACGGATCTGGGACGCAGGCGAGTAAGCACCTCGCGCTAACCATTTCCCCTGATGGTCAACGATATCAATGGTTTCACCGAGGCTGGCTTTACCTTCCATACGGGCAACCGCGCCGGAAAAGACCCAGGGATGACGGCGCAGTAATGACTTCTCGCGCCCTTTGGCTAACACTAAACGTACACTCATAATTTGCTGTTCTGTCGATTTCAGGAAATGGCGCGTAGAGTAGCACATTCAGCAAGGCGCAATCATCTGCGGATACCATTGAGCGTTTCGGCACAAAATCAAATCGCTTAAGCACATTACGGCATTGTCGCGTGCTTTACCTTAGGGCTTCCGGTTCGGCAAAGGAAACCCCATGAAAAAGCACAGTGTAATCGCAATAACCGCTCTGGCGGCAATGAGTTTTCAGGTTTTAGCAGCAACACCTTTCAGCATCACCAGCCAGGATATCTCTGGCGAACGCCGGTTGGCGCAACAGCAGGTGTTTGAGGGATTTGGCTGCCACGGTGGAAATAGCTCTCCACAGCTGGCGTGGAAAAATCCGCCCGCCGCGACGAAAAGTTTTGCCGTCACGGTATATGATCCGGATGCGCCCACCGGTAGCGGCTGGTGGCACTGGACTGTAGCCAACATTCCCGCGCAGATGCATACGCTGCAAGCCGGGGCGGGTAACCCGAATGGTGAGAAATTACCTGCCGGCGTTGTGCAGGGACGTAATGATTTCGGTTATTCTGGTTTCGGCGGTGCATGTCCACCCGCAGGGGATAAGCCTCATCGCTATCAGATTACCGTCTCGGCTCTGGACGTAGATAAACTGCCCGTCGACAAAAATGCCAGCGGCGCGCTGGTCGGCTTTATGATCAATAGTCACGTTCTGGCAAAGGCTCAGTTAACAGCAACCTACAGCAGATAAGGATGGCGGGGTGCAGGAGTTCCATTTTCGACATAAACATCTCACGGCGGGTGAAGTGAGTGCCAGCAAAATGCATCGCCTGCACCAGGTTAAGCTCTTTTTTCCGGCTATTTGTCACATCACTCACGGCAGTAAGATAATTGTTCAGGATGACAACCGGCTGGTGGCGACACGGGATGAGCTCATCATTATCCCTGCTAATACGGTGATGGAGATTATCAATCAGCCCGCGAACGGCATGTTTCGATCGGACTTGCTGATGTTGTCTCCGGAGATCGTTGCCGAGTTTAAAGCGCATTATCTGAAATCCTGGCCGCGCACGACGCTACATTCGCTCTGTGCCCCACTGAGCGAGGGGCTGGCGTTTATGTGGGATAACCTGCTGCATGCCGTGCGTCAGGATTTACCAGAGGCGTTACAAAAGCATCAGGCCTTCGGTCTTTTACTGGCATTGCTGCATGATGGCGTGGCAGGTCCGCTGCTTATTGAGCGAAATATTAACCTGACCGAACAGGTACGGCAGTTCATCATGCTGTCGCCCGCCAGAGCCTGGACCGCGCAGGACATCGCCAGCCGTCTGGCCCTGAGTGTGCCGACGCTTCGCAGACGGTTACGTGAAGAGTCGCAGAGCTTTCGCCAGATTGTGGAGGAGGTGAGGATGGCCGTCGCGCTGTCACAGTTACAGTCAACCCGATTACCGATTGGCGAAATCGCATTACAATGTGGGTATCTTTCCAGCTCTCGTTTCACCGCTCGTTTTCGGCAACACTATGGCTGTTTACCGAAAACGCTACGTTAAGGAGAAGCAAAATGGCAAAAGTCTGCACCATCGCCTGGGTTCACGGTGTCGTTCAGGGCGTCGGCTTCCGCTACAGCACCCAGCGCGAAGCGATTGAGCTTGGGCTAACGGGATACGCGCGAAACATGGATGACGGCAGCGTTGAGGTGGTCGCCTGCGGCGAAGCGGAGCAGGTCGATAAGCTGGTGGCGTGGCTGAAAGCGGGCGGTCCGCGCAGCGCGCGGGTTGATAAGGTGTTAACAGAACCGCATCAACCCGGTCGGGACTACGTTAACTTCGGTATTCGCTACTAAATACATTTCACCGGTTTTGGCAGGCCGGCAATTTTGGTGGCCTGCTTTGCCGGGCCTTTAGGGAACAGACGATACAGATAGCGGCTGTTACCTTTCTCTTCACCGAACTTATTGGCCATGGCCTTGACCAGCATGCGGATAGCCGGAGAGGTGTTAAATTCGAGGTAGAACTCGCGCACAAAACGCACCACTTCCCAGTGTTCGGGGGAGAGGGTAATCCCTTCGTTTTCCGCAATTCTCTCCGCCAGCGGCTCGCTCCAGAGCGTTGTATCTTTCAGATAGCCTTCGCTATCGGTCTCAATTTCCTGGCCTGCAAAAATCAACATAATCTTCTGTCGTGTGTGAAAAAACCGGCAACAGTGTAGCAAAAAAACGGCCGCAGGATAAACCGTGACCTACAGGAGTAGCTGTAGCAGATTGTTGGCATTGAGCTTTTTCAGTGCGTTGCATTTATGGGTCGAAACCTGTTTCTCTGACATATCCGTCACGATGGCAATGTGGCGTACCGGCAACCCGGTAAGCATGAGATCGAGCACGTTGAATTCAAGGCCGGTAAGACAGCAGTCAAGACTTCGAACGCGGCGAGGCTCTTTTGCCAGCAAATATGCCGCATCTGCGACGGCGATCCTGTCATCGATGATATAAAGGGTTAACGTACTGAAACGCTTGCGTAAATGCGTCGCCAGCGCCCACCCCTTTTCATTGCAGACCAGATAAAGGCTGCCTTTCCAGCGGGCGGTTTCCAGTCTGAGCAAAATGGTTATCAGCGCCTGATGCGTAGCCGCCACGGAAAAACGGCAGCGCACAACAAGCACGCGGCGGGTAAGCAGCGATGGTTGCCATTGTACGGTGTCGCTTTGGACCTCTAACTGAACGCCCCGACGAAGCAGCGCGTAGCGCAACCCTTCGGCGTAAAATCGATTATTGTCGAGAATGGCGTAACTCACGGTGACCTCGTTATAACGTGCTGGGCGTATAGATAACGCGCAGAGTGCCGGTATAGTCGCCCGCGTTTTTGCTGCTGGCAGCAAACGCAGGGGTTTTCAGGATAATAGGCGCAGGAATGCACAGTACGCTTTCTCGTCCGCCGGGCAGCACGACCTGGCGCAAATACTGCGGATCGTTAGTGCCTTGCCAGACCATCGTTTTACCGTTCGCGACGGATTCGGTTGCGCCTGTTATTGGATTGGTGACGGAGACCCGATAATCGAGACGATCCCGCGCATCCATCTGGCTACCACCGCGCCGCCTGATAGAAAACGCGCCTTCGGCACGGTCCGCAGACGTAAGTCCATCGTCCTCAAACCGAAGATAGGCGCGGGTGCTAGTACTGTTTTTGCCGTCGTACAGGCACATATCCAGCGTGTTTTCCCCCTGGATCTCGCTGCCCCCTGGCCGTCCCGGAAAATTGGTCAGGTTGAGGTTAACAATGGGCGTTGAGTGCGGAAATGCCGGCAAATAAATCTGCTGATTACCCGGATCGACCACTTCAATGCGTATATTTGCCTGCCAGTTGGCGATGGTGAGATAGCCAGGACAACCGACATTAACGTCATTGAAGTTCCCGCCGCAGTCGGCGCTTCCCCATTGACGCAGGTTCTGCTTCAGCGTTGCTGTCCAAATCCCCGGCAGGGCGAGCTTATCCAGCTCGCTTTTCACGATATAGAAATCGAAGTAGGGCTCTCTGTTCCAGGCGCTGAGATCGTTCGTTCCACCCGTGACAAAGCTGGCGAAGGTAAACACTTTATTGTTGATAAACATGTAGTGATCGCCATACACCTTGATATCCACCGTTTTGCTGGTGAGGGCATGCGTAAAACGTAAATTGATGGCGTAGGGCGCGGCCGGGTTCCCGGAGAACCAGACGGGAGCGTTCATGCAGGCTCCGTACGTGGTGTCAGTCCTGGAAAGACAGGTCAGTGTATTACGCCCCCACTTTTGCGGATCGGCGGTATCATAACCGCCTGATTCATGAAGCCAGATATCGAAACGCGCGGGCGGTGCCGTGCGGTCGAAGCTGATCCCTGCGCTGGTGTTTCGTCCCGCGGGGGCGCCCGCCAGCGTCTGGCCGGCCCACAGGCTTAAGAACAGTAAAAAAAAGAGGTACTTAATCACATCATTTCCCTTTCGTGAGGTTGTCGGCGTTCATGGCAGTTGGACCGGTTGGTACCGATCGTCCGGCGAGCATCAGCTGTGCCTGCTGTTGGACGGCATCCGGCAGGGCAGAGAAGGTTAACTCCCGGCAAGGAATTGAACCCACATAGCGCACCACGTCGCGCATACTCTTCACGTTGAGCGCGCACTGATAAAACTGCTGTTGACGCACCAGGTAGAGGTTATGCAGCAGGGCGTCGCTTTGGGCGCTAAACCCGCCGTTGCCAAGGTCGCTCCAGCCGTTCACGTTCAGGGGCACGCCACCAATAAACGGCGAATGGTGCTCGTCAGTTAACTGGCCGAGCCAGGTGTAGCTTGCGGTAGTTTGCACGTCCCGGCGCAGCAGTTTGCCTGGCACCATAAACAGCGTCCTGCTGCCTGAACCTTGCGTAATCTCACTGCTGGCCCCCCGCGAGACATCCAGCGATTCGTTAATCGTCAGCGTCGTCTGCTGATAGCCCGGTACCGCGAAGAGAGCGCGGCTATTACCCGGAATGTCTGCACTGCCGCTGTTATCCAGCGACACGGCGACGCTTGAAGCCTGGGTATCTTCCGGTGTAGCAACGTTAACCGCGATGGCGGAAGCAGGACGACCGTCGCTCCAGCGGCCCAGCCACAGGCCAGAACGAGACAGCGCAAGGGTCGAGCTGTAGTTGCCGCTGCTGCTCAGCGTGTGGCGGCTGTCCTGACGATCCCATGCATCGCTTACGGTCAGGCTACCGTTGCCGTATCGCCCACCCTGGCGCGTATAGGCTGAGGTATTCATCGAGTCGCTGTTGATGCCAGACGCGCTGAGGCCGTACTCATTTTCGCCGCGGGCATCGGCATACCAGTTATGCGCAACGTTATAGCTCAGCTGGTTTTTTTCACGCTGCTGGTGCTGCCATGTCGCCCCAAGAGAGGTGTAGCTTGACGCATCACCCCGACGGTTATGCGCCATGGACAGGCTCATGCTTAGGTAGCCGCCTTTATCCCTGCCTTCGCGGGAATCATCGTTACGCATAAACAGGTTAATGCTGCTGTTAATGTTCAGGCCATGGGTGCTAAAGGCATTGCTCAGGCCTCCCTGCCAGGCACGCGTGCGCGTGCGGGTCATATAGACCGATTCCCACGGTAAACCCGCATCGTGGCGATCGTCGCTATCCGGGAGCTCCCGACGTGAAACGTATCGTCCTTCGTTACGGTTATCCGAATACCCCAGGCTCGCATACCAGGCGCCGACAGGCACGGAAAACATCACCGAGAGGGTTCGATAACAGCCGTTCACGGCGTCAAACCCCGCGCTTCGGGTGTTGCAGTTTTCCGCTGATAACGCGTTGCGATAGAGGCTCAGTGAAAAGCCGTCGTTGTAGCTGATTTGCTGGATATTGCCGCGCTGGCCTTCGCTGCCGTAAAGGTAGCTAAACCGGGTACTCAGCACGCCGTCGATCGGGCCCGCGTTGAAGCCCCGGCTCCAGTCGAGCGCATTTTCCAGGAAACGCTGGTTTTTCTTTATCGTTGCACCGCTGGTCAGCGCCAGCGTCGGGGTGACGGGCAGGCGTACGCCTGCCTGCGCAACCGCGCTACGTTCTTCGTTTTGATCGCTATTGTCGGTTTCGCCCGCCTGCAGGAACCACTCGACGCGGTCGAATGGCGTAATACCGGTTCGGGTAAACGGCACCTGCTCGGTTCGCGTTAGCCGGTTATTTTCATAGACGGACAGCGTGACGGTGTAGCTCCCGTCCGGGAACGCGCGCGTGTCCAGGGTTTGCGCCCCTGCATTCAGGTAAAAGCTGGCCAGCAACTGATTGCCGCGGCGGGCGTCGATACGCGCGTCGTGGGAAAGCAGCACGGTGATGGGGGTTCCCTTCGACTGCTGAACTGGATTAATCCACGCCCTTGTCGAACCGGTGCGCAGACCACGAATTTTGCCCAACGGCAGTTGGCTGAGGTTGATATTTCCCCCGGCATTGCTGAACAGATCGCGGGTGTCCATCTCGCCGAGCTGGACATAGTACTGACGCAGGATATCCTGGCGGAACCAGGCGTTGTTGACGGTTACCTCCTGCAGCTGCTGGTGCCTTGAACGCTGCCCCAGCCAGGTCCAGTCGAGATTCAGATAACCATCCCGGGTGAACGCCAGCGCGCCGTTGCCCTGCACGGTAGCCGACTGATAATCCCTGTCGGCAACGAAGTTAATGTTCTGTTGATGGATCAGCGCATTTTCGGTGTCCTGCGTGGGTTGATACCACTGATTTTCTGTTTTCGGTTTAGGTAAAAATTTCTTATCCAGAAACAGGCTAATGCGGGCGTTATTCTCGTCATAAATAATGGCCGCGCGGTCTGTATCAATGTAGTCACATCCAGCTGCGGAGCCATTGCTGCTGCAGGCCAGGTTGCCGTTACGGGCAAGCGGAACGGACAGCGCGGCAGACACGGTGGCCACCAGAGCAGGATCGTTATTAAACCGGCGTTTGATGGCCGCTATTACGGTTTCAGGTGCGACAAAGCTTACCGTTTCAAGCGTGATATCCGTTTCAAACAAGCCAAGCGACTCGCCGTAGAGGTTCACCTCTGTCCACAGGCGCTGCGTCTTCGCCAGATCTTCAAAACCCGGTGGGACGGCCATCCCTGCACAGGCGAGTTGGATGGATGCGGGGAGCAAAGCAACAAAGAGGAGAGTATTTCTGTGAAACGCCATGAACAAGCCTCGACATCATCCTGACGTCAGAGGGTGGGCACCCTCTGACGTTATCCCTTAGGTGCTGTGGTGTTACGCACCGCCTTCCGTGGTCGTCGCCTGCGTCAGCATCAGGCTGACAACGCCGCTGTACTGACCGGTTTTCAGAATGCCTTTGGTTGTCTGAGAAATGGTCAGAGGTAGTACCGCTGAACCGTTTTCAATGCTCCCTGGGAACAGCTCGGTGCCGGTGTATTCAACATCGGTGGTGGAGAGGGTTTTATCGCCCAGCATCACCGTCATTGGGATGGCCTCAGCACCGTCGGCATTCGCCAGTTTAGCCGCGCTAACCAGACGGACTTTTACGTTGCTGGTGGCGGAGTTAGACCACACCTTGGTATTCAGACGGTAGCTTTCCAGGCCACGTCCAGGCAGGTACTGCATATCGATGCTTGCCGGCAGCGGGGTGTTATCGGCCTGAGTCATATCCAGCTGTGAATCAACGCTGGCGTTAACGGTAATATCTTTTTGAATCGCCAGCGCGCTAACGGACGTGGTCATCGCGGCAACAATCATTAGAGGTTTAAAATACTTACGCATTGATATCTCCATATTTACAAATGAGCACCCTGGCTCTTTAAACAAACCCAGCGGGTTTTTTACGGTGACGCCGTGTTATTGCACGACGGGTAAATCAGCTTCTTCAGCGGTTTTATTCAGCCAGTTGAAGTAGCGGAATTTATATTTCTGGCCTTGTACCTTCGTGAGCGTTTTTAATTTCCGTTCGGTATCCGGATAAATCGTCGCGTCTTCTTTAATCCACTTACACGATGAATCTGCATCACAAATACCGATCTCTCTGAGCGGCACGCGCACCGTGCCGTTGTTTTTTAACGTTCCACTGAAAGGGTCAATCGACAGTGAAACCACACTTTTTTCCGGTGCTAGATGGATCAGGGCACCCCAGATCACATTGACGCCCAATCTTGCCGTCGCCGCAGGGCTTTCTGCCTTGCCCGGGATAATGCTGTCGGGTTGCTTAACGCCTTCAAAATAGACGCGCCAGGTCGTCTCTTTTTCCGGGGGCGTAAGCGATACCAGGCGAACCACACGCATTGCGCCTGCCGCAAGGGCGAATTTTTCGGGCGTGACAACAACGCCACCTTCTTTCCATGAGGCCACATCAATTTCTTTTTCCAGGGCCGTACCGGGATTAAGAATTTTCTTTTGCCTCACCCGAATGAACTGAATATCATCAGTTTTTGACGCCACCTTAATTTGCGCCGCACCGGACTTATCCACGTTAAGTTCCATGGGATACACGCTCATATTGGCCATTGTCATTTCTGAGAAAAATGGCAATGACAGCACGGAGACATAAAAGGCGGTTGTCATACTCACTCTATTTTTCTGTTTCACATTCAGTTTGCCTGCTCTGAGTTCATCGGCGGCGCGTTAACACCAGGACACCGTCTGCTTTCGTATCGCTTCAGGGCAGGGAAACTTTAACCAGAACAGCGGTTTGTGAAAATTTGTATTAGTTAACTCGTAAAATACAGTTTTTTATCCTGCTTTACTGGCTTTAAGGTTGTATAGTTAAGCGAAAATACCGCGACCAAGGATGGCGAGAAAATTCCTTCTGATTGCAAAATAAGCAGTTCGGGAGGCAGTTTTCATGTCGATGTACCAGGGATTAAAAAAGCCTGCGGTAACAACCGAGAATAAAAGATGTTTTTCATATGCAATAATTCGTTGTTATTCGATCCTGAAGCACATGCAATAAGCCTTGTTGGACAACCAGAATCTGTATTAACGCTTTCGGCACCAGCCGTTCGGCTTTTGCAGGAATTTATTAAATACAAAGGACGCGACCTGAGTCGGGAGGAATTGATTACTCGCGTGTGGGAAGAATTTGGCTTTACGCCATCGGGAAATAACCTCAATAAAGCGGTTAGCGAATTACGTAAAAGCTTCCAGTCTCTGGGAGAGGGATACGAATTTATCGTGACCGTGCCCCGTTACGGGTTCCGTTTTGAGGCAGATGTGATTTTTCAGCCTGGAGAGACTATTCAATCCGCCGCACCTCAGCCTTCATCCGCGCCGAAAGAGGTAAAGCCGCAGCGGCTGTCTCTGAAAAGATGGGCGCTCGTGGCCGTATCGATCGTCGTTGCATTGGGGGCGAGCCTTTACTTTAGCCGACAGCAGGGGATTTTCGTTCCGGCGAAGCTCAATCCGGTTAACGATAAAATCGCGCGTTGCAGTATCTGGATTATTAACGATCACGGACGTCCGTTGGTGCTATCGAAATTAGCGGAGCGGCTGGAGGCCAATAACGTGGCGTGCGAACGCGAGGAGTACGACATTTATTATTTCAGCGCCCGTTTTTCTATTTCCGCAGCAGATGAAGTGTTCATTGGCGCCTGTCCGGTCAGTAAAACTAGCCTGTGCAAAACCATACGTTATAAAAGCGGGGCACAAAAATGAAAATAAAACTTCTTTTTGGCGTGGGCGGTGTCCTGGTTGGTAGCTCGCTGGCATATTTTTACTACTCTGGCGGCGTGTTTAAAAAGGATATGCTGGCGTGCAGCACTGAATTTAACTTTACGCGCAATGAGGGAAAAGCCAGTGAAGTGAAGGTCAATACCGTTGCCCAGTTCTATTTTCATCGGGACGGTACAGGGGTGACCACCTATAAAGGCGCGGCAAGGGCTGGCGGGCAAAATTTGATCGTTGACAGGGATGTGGATTTTACCTGGGAGCAGCGGGATGATGATAACGTCATTGTGTTGAGCTACACCAAAACCTGGCCTCGGCATAATGACAATACGCCGGATGCCCAGTGGGGTAGCTTCGCCTATCCGACTGCACGCTACTATCTGACGATCTCTGAACTCTCGCCTTCAGTATGGCTGATTCAGGATCGGCGTTACCCTACCTATATTTGCCGGGGTGAGTAGGACATAAAAAAAGGAGAATGCCGCCGGCATTCTCCTTTTCGTTTCAGCAACTCTGCTTAATCGCGGCTGGCGAAGCCTAGGATGCTCAACAGGCTGACAAAGATGTTGTACAGCGACACATACAGGCTCACGGTAGCGCGAATATAGTTCGTCTCACCGCCACGAATGATATTGCTGGTTTCAAACAGGATCGCACCTGAAGAAATCAGAATAAACACCGCGCTAATCGCCAGATGCAGGGCCGGCAGCTGCAGGAAGATGTTTGCCACCATACCCACCAGCACCACCACAACACCCGCCATCAGCATGCCGCCCAGGAAGGACATATCCTTACGGGTGGTCAACACGTAGGCCGAGCAGCAGAAGAACACCAGCGCGGTACCGCCCAGCGCCATGCCGATAAGGTCACCCATTCCGGCAGACAGATACGCGTTCAGCATCGGCCCCAGGATGTAGCCCAGGAAGCCAGTGAAGGCAAACGCGGACAGAATACCGACGGGTTTGTCAGCGGTTTTGTAGGTCAGGAACATCAGACCATACATGCCCACCAGCGTCAGGATCAGCCCCGGAGAGGGCAGCATCAGCACGGTGCTGGCGGTTGCGGTGATCGCTGAAAACGCCAGTGTCAGGCTAAGCATGAAGTAGGTATTGCGCAGCACCTTGTGGGTACTGAGTAGCGATGTGCGGTCGCGTGAGGAAGTAATAATACGATCCATGAGTCACTCTCTTATGACAGATGTAATTAACGGAAAGAATAGGAAACGGCACGCCAGTCTCAAAGTGGTTTTACCCATCTTTACTCAGCACGTTAGCGCTCGAGGTGGTTGTTTCTTCTGCAGAAGTCCGTTTCACCAGTATGAACAGCGGTTTGCAGGTATTTACCAGATCAACCTCTTATAGGTTACTGAAAAATATTGCGTTATTACCATTAGAACGCTAAGAGTTATCTCCGGATCGTCATAAAACAGACAATAAGGCGAAGGAAATGAAACCACAAACACGCACTCACTTTACGCTCTCTTTGTTAACCGCCGGGATCCTGTGCGCCAGCACGGCAACCTGGGCGGCTAACGTGCCAGCAGGAACCCAACTGGCAGAGAAACAGGAACTGGTCAGGAATAATGGCAGCGAACCGGCTTCGCTCGACCCCCACAAAGTCGAAAGCGATGTCGAATTCAATATTATCAGTGATTTATTCGAAGGTCTGGTGAGCGTTTCACCGCAAGGTGAAATTCAGCCTCGCCTGGCGGAAAAATGGGAGAACAAGGACAACACCGTCTGGACGTTCCATTTGCGCCCGGGCATCACCTGGAGCGATGGCACGGCCATTACCGCAGAAGATGTGGTCTGGAGCTGGCAGCGCCTGATCGACCCGAAAACCGCTTCACCGTATGCCAGTTACCCGGGGAACATGCATATCGCTAACGCGGCCGATATCGCCCAGGGAAAAAAAGCACCGGATACGCTGGGCGTAAAAGCAATCAATGACACGACGCTGGAGGTGACGCTCACGCAGCCAAATGCAGCGTTCCTCGCAATGCTGACGCACCCGTCACTGGTGCCAGTGGATAAAGTGCTGATTGGTCGTTTCGGCGATAAGTGGACCAAACCAGAGCATTTCGTCAGCAGCGGGGCGTATAAACTGTCGCAGTGGGTGGTCAACGAACGCATCGTGGCGGAGCGCAACCCGCGCTACTGGGATAACGCACACACCGTCATCAACAAAGTAACCTATCTTCCCATCTCGTCCGAGGCCTCGGATGTGAACCGCTATAAAGCGGGCGAAATTGATATTGTGTACACGGTGCCGATCAACCAGTTTGCGCAGTTGAAGAAAACCCTGGGCACTCAACTGGATGTCTCTCCGCAGTTGGCGACCTATTACTACGAATTCAATACCACCCGGCCGCCGTTCAACGACGCACGCGTGCGTAAGGCGCTGAACATGGCGCTGGATAAAGACATTATTGCCGGGAAAGTATTAGGGCAGGGGCAGCGCCCGGCGTGGCTTATCAGCCAGCCCGATATCGGCGGCGTTAAGCTACAGAATCCGGATTACGCCAGCTGGCCGCTGGACAAGCGCATCGCTGAGGCGAAAAAGCTGCTGAACGAGGCCGGGTATAACGCCAGCCATCCGCTGAGCTTCAACCTGCTCTACAACACCTCTGAATCGCACCAGCGTATCGCCATTGCGGCCAGCTCCATGTGGAAGAAAAATCTCGGCGTGGACGCGAAGCTGCAAAATCAGGAGTGGAAAACCATGCTGGATACCATGCATACCCACAACTTTGACGCGGTGCGTTACGCGTGGATTGCCGATTACGACGACGCGGCGACGTTCCTGAACAACTTCCGCACGGGCGACAGCGAAAACACCAGTCAGTACAGCAACCCGGAATACGATCAGGCCCTGGTTAACGCTGCAAAAGCCAAAACCACGGCTGAGCGCGGCAAATTCTACCAGCAGGCGGAAGATTTACTGGGACGCGATGTGCCGGCTATTCCGGTTTATCACTACGTCCGTACGCATCTGGTAAAACCCTGGGTAGGCGGATTTACGCCGGATAAGCTGGGGTACTATTTCACCAAAGACATGTACATCAAAAAACATTAAGTCCGTGCTGATAAAATCGTCGATGTGTCGTCAGTTCAAGCGATTAAACGCGTTTTGACTATTTTTACAGCGAACGAATGGCTGTACTCTTTACAGCACGCGGTGAGGTGTTTATAGTTCGCCTCACTTAGGAAGTGTGGCCGAGCGGTTGAAGGCACCGGTCTTGAAAACCGGCGACCCGAAAGGGTTCCAGAGTTCGAATCTCTGCGCTTCCGCCAAATTAGAGCCCCTGTGATAGTTTTATCGCAGGGGCTTTTTTTATGTCCAAATCTTAGCATCGATCTCAAAGATAAGTCGGTAGGCAAGTTTCCCTGTCTCACAATCACTCTGATTCTGAAGCTACATTGATTGTGTTTAGTGCCCGGTACATCAACAGGTGATTTGATGAACGTAAGTTCAATTTATTTCTCACTTTGATGCGATACGCACTGGTGGTCTTTTCTGAAATGTTCATTAGTCTGGCGATACGTTTATTGCTTAAATGAGCGAGTTTAAAAAAATCATATTCTCTGTTCGTCAAATACGTTTGTTTGACTTTTTCTCTGTTATTGGCCAGGTTGCTGATATATTTCATGGAAGAGCGTAATGATGAGTAAATACCACTGTCGATCTTGACCGCTGTGTCTTTTTTTATCTCATCTAGCATAACAATATGTGGTGTGTTCAAATCTCGTAGTAGACTTGTAGTTCTGTCTCGTAATACTTCATTTTCAATAGCAACGATGACGGAGCTTGTGTTGTTTAAATAACTTAATTCCTTTATCTCTAGAATATCGTTCACATATTTAACAAAGAATCCAGTAGAGGGAACTCCTTTGCACAAAAAATAATTGTCGCTCACAAATGATATCATAAATCAACCCCTTTTTTATCTGCCGTGGCGAAATGATACTAAAGTGAAAAATTATAATTGGAAGTGTTTAATGTTTAGATTATTTAAATTTTAAATTTAAATATCGCAAATCGCGTGAGCACTTTTTTCAGACCTGCTATCTATGGGTGTTGAATAGTCAATGTATCCAAAATACGATCAAGGGCCAGCATGGAGATATTTTTCTCCATCGCCTGATGATAATGGATAAAACAGTCGAATGACATGTTAAAGTGTTCTGGCAATTGACATCCCTGAAGAGGAAAGCGCTTTTGCAATGGTGCTAAAAACACCTTTGGTACTACCATAAGATATTTTGATATAGCGCAATGCCATGCTAGTGACAGAAGATTTGGGCTCGTCCAGACGACTTTGCGTTGCATAAAAAGATCATAATCTATTTGCTCGACAAACCCTCTGATGCTGTCTAACCCGCGTTGCCAGTTGATAAATTCATACTCGTTCCAGTCATCCAGTAGTATGCTATCCTTTATCCGAGGGTGATCCCGGTTAGCCAACGTACATATATCCGAGATAACCAGCCGCTTGCAGACAATGGCACGATCATCAGGCAATCTGCCACCAATATCGATATCCACCTCTCGGTGTTTTAGCTTTTTAAGGCGCTCTTCCTCTGTGCTTCCCATCACCGTAAAGTGCATTAAGGAATCAGTTTTAGGGTGCAAGTGATCGGCTAACAACATCTCTATCAAGGAATAGGTGGCGATAACAAATTCACTCTTTTCGGCATTAATTTCAGCAATTTCAGCGTATTTTTCCTGTAACTTGACTGCATATTCGGTAGGGCGTAATCCCTGGCGCGTGCGTAAAAATAACACCTGACCAGTTTGCTTTTTCAGTTGGTTAAGAGCATAGCTGATTGATGACGGTGAAATATTAAGTTCTTTAGCTGCACTAACAGCACTCTTCTGTTCAATAAGTGCATTGATGATTTTTAATTGCCGCATATTTATCTGGCACATTGAATAAATCCTTTAAGGAGGGCTTATAAAAGCGTCTTGATCGACCTGATTTATATTTTTAAAATGAGAAACGATCTCATTAGCGGTGAGTTTCATCTCTTCGTAATCAAAAAGCGTATTGCTAAAATGGAAATAGCAATCGTATTTAAGAGACAGTTCCGGTGGCATGGACAGTTTTTTTACTGGAAACGTCGACGTAAAAACGGGCGCAAAATAATCAGGGATCATCATAATGCATTTACTATTTGCACAAAAAGCAACCATGTTAATGATACTGGCGGAAATCATGGCGATTTTTCGCTCATCCATATATCTGACAACATTTTGTGAGGATAAAATATTATCGCAATAGTAATCGCTGAAAACTGACCAAACCGCATGTTTTCTCTCCTGCCAGTCGGCGAGCGTGACCGTATCTTCTAACCCTGAATGTTGACTCGCCAGGAGAGAGACGGGAGTCGAAAACAGCTTGATCTTATTAACGAGTTTGTCGGCTGGCAGCTTGGAACCAATATCAATATCGATCAGACCATTTTTTATTCTTTCGAGGCGATCGTTGCTATTGGAATCATAGGGAAAAAAGTTGAAGCGTAGATCGCTGTTCCAAAAGCGACTCTCTTTAACGATTTTCGCTAACATCATTTCAACAGGTGTGAACGTCATAATATTCAAGGTATTTTTGCCTGTCGCACTTTCGCTAAAAGTGGGGGGCATACTGTTACCTGTAAATTTCTGATACCGCTGACTTAGTTCTTTAGCTGTCGTATCAGGTTTCATACCATTCCGTGTACGAATGAAAAGATGAGCACCTGTGATGCTACGTGCTTTTTTCAACGCATAACTGATGGAGCCCGGACTCAATTTTAATTGTTGAGCCGTTTTAGTGACACTTTGCGTCACGACGAGGGTATTGATGATGTTAAGTAGTTTTATATCTATTTCTTTTTTCATGCCACTCTCACTAATAGTTGGATGCGCAGCGTTTGAATCAAACCGCCAGATACTGAAAGGATAATTGATATTTAGCTTGTGATGTTTGTAATAATTCTAACCTCGACTTTTTAAAAAAAACAACAATAAAAATATGCTTTTAAAAATTATGCATGGCGATTTGTAATTTACCGAGGCTAACGCTATGTAACTCAAGGTTATTTTTTAACTTAAATTCTTTTAAAAATACATTTCAATGTACTGCTAATTTAATTTTGAACTAAGAGTGTATGAATACTTTCTTTTTGTATGGTATGGGCAGGAGAAATGACCTTCGCCTCTCCAAAAAAATTATTTAAAATTAAATTTTCAGCGTTATCTTTTCATTGTTGGATTTAGCGCAACCCTTTAATTTTAAATGTTTAAATGATGTTTGATTGTTTTTTTTAAAATCTGTGACGGGTTGTTTGATTTTTTAAAATAGTTATATTTAAAATGCTGAAGGATGTTGATGAACAGCGTTATCAATACTCAGCAGACAAAGATTATTTATATTCAATAAGTGCGTGGATTTAGACGTCACGATCAAAGAGGCAAATGGTAGTTTCCTGACTATTTATCTGATAGCTCAACGGTAGTTTTGGGCATCACGCGGCCATAATCATTAATACTTTGCCAGCTCAAAACACAACGTGAAGCTGGGTCGCACTCTGCCAACTGGCGGGTACTGAAGGGGGCGACCATGCCTGGGTCACGAACAATCAGCCCATTAACGTTAAGATTAACCAGTGTGACGTAATAGGGCGTAGGGTTGTTGACCTCAACCTTTCGGTCCACTTGTCTCCAGCGTAGCTGTTTATTAACGTCCTGGGGCTTACCCTGTAGCCCTGTCGGGCGGTAAAACAATTTCAACAGGGAACGGGGCGCAACCTGCACACTATTGCCTGTGGCGTTTCCGGCAGGAATAGCTGCAATGCTGAGTGTAAAAAGCGTTTCCCTATCCTGCCGCAACGTCTGCGCGGTTTTCAGAATTCTCAGCGTACCTTGTTTCTTCCCTTTTAACGCAAACAGGGGAGGGGCAATAATAAACGGTGCGGGTTGTGGTGAGGGGCGGACACCGTTCCATGTCCCACCCGAGGTGATATGGGTGTTAATTAACCAGGTTTCAGTACTGCTGTTCATGACAAGTACTGTTAACGCACGGGCTTTCTCACTATATATAAAACGTGTTCCACCAATGCTGACGCCAGCAAGGGCGGTAGTGGTATAAGCGGTCAAAAATACTGCGGTGAGAAGTTTAATCATAATTCATGGTGAAAGTCGTGGAGGCCGTTGCAGAACCAGAGCGAACCGGGCTGCCATTGGCGAGGAAGCGAGCATAGAAAGAGAGAGTGACGTTTGCCTGGTTCGTCACCAGATCGGTCGCCGCTGACGGCGTATTTAACGGAATAAGGGTCTGATCGCTATTATAGAGACCGAGAGCAACGCCCTGTGCGCCAGATGTATTCGTGTCCAGTTTCAGAAAGTCCGGTGCCACCGTGTCCTGGATACCTGAAAAGGTAACGCTTACTCGCTTCGCAGCATCCCCGCATCGTTCAAGATGAAGTGTAAAAGGTTGATAGGGCCCCCCTTCTCCGGCACGCGTAAACTGCGCTTTTGCAATATTTCCCATATCTACGGTCAGGGTGGTCGAATCTGCCGAAACAACACAGGTATTATCTGTGATCCTGCCGGTGATATTTACCGTGCCATCATAGGCATGCGTGGTCAGCGTAAAGAGCAGCAATGTTGCAGAGACGGATAAACTCACAGAAAAGCGTGTCACGTGATCGTCCTATTGATATTGAATATCGAAATACATCACTGCCGAGGCATTTCCGGGAGTGACACTGTTTTGTGTGGATTTATAACGCAGATAAAACGGCAGCATGACGTCCCCTGGTGTAAGAGGAAAGTTACCCGACGTTACCGTATTTACTGCGATAGGTTGCTGTGTATTATCAAGTATCTCTATGGCGACACCTGATGCCATACCACCCTGACCAGACGTATCCGACAGAGCCAGTAATGACGGGTTAGTGGCATCGGATGTGCCGGAAAACACCATTTTTGCCCCAGATGCTTTCGAGCCACATCCAGTTAAATGGATGTTGAACTGAGTGGCTGGCGAGGTGGCACCGGTAGAGGTGAACGAGCTGGCGTTGAATTGCCCCATATCGACGTCCATATTCTGGCTATCGCTGGCAACATCGCAGGTCCGTGACAATATCGTGCCAGTGATCTGCAAATTAGGCGAGCTGGCAAGGGCTTGTACGCTTAACCCTGTTGATATCACGCAGGCCAGAACTGCCATTGAATAATGTTTAAGTTTCATTTTTTATCCTCAGGCGAAATCAATGCGCAGTATCGCGAGGGCCGTAAATGTCCCCTCGGCGGGAGGCATGCCAGTGGTGCTGACAGGATAGGCCTGTAGCGAGATGTTGGTGGTGTAAGTATCACTGTCGACCATGTCCAACGTAATCGGAATGGCGCTGCTGGTATCTGCGGGGCGTAGCGTCATACCATCAGACGCGGTGATTTTGACGCCGACATCCGGGTTCGTGGTCTCCA
The DNA here is from genome assembly GCF_037053385.1 of Enterobacter sp. P82. Taxonomy (NCBI): domain Bacteria; kingdom Pseudomonadati; phylum Pseudomonadota; class Gammaproteobacteria; order Enterobacterales; family Enterobacteriaceae; genus Enterobacter; species Enterobacter sp. P82. The sequence continues at coordinate 1,874,497 of NZ_JBALHX010000001.1, read as the reverse complement.
GGGCATCGGGTACACTGGTGGCAGGCGTTCCGTCCACACGCAAGGTCAGATTCGCCAGCGACGCCCCGTAGTTACATGACACGGGAACATTAAAGGATTTGGCATTTACATTACGTGGCTTCTCGCCCACGGAGATAAAATCCGAACTGTACATTTCCCCCAGATCCAGTGAAATCACCGTTCCGGCATTGATGACGCAATTCTGGGGTACCACCACCGTACCGCTTAAGAAAATCTGTGCGACGGGCTCAGGGCTGGTGGCAGTTGTACTCTTGGTGACATAAAAATCGGCCACATGGACATTTTCAAAATCGCTGCTACCCATAACGGCTTTCTTGAAACGGAGATCGAGTTTACCTGACCCTCCGCCGTTGACCTTGGTATTTGTGGCCGCATCATTCGCCAAACCACCGCGAACATTCCTGAAGGGGACGTAGCGTGCAGCCCCCATAATATTCAGTGCGACGGTACTGTCCAGGTACTCATTGATATAGTACCACTGGTGTCCATCATTGGTGGTCGGTGTTAGCGTGGAGCCTGCAGAGAAGTAACGATAACGGTTGCCTGTAGTCGGTTCATCGCATCGAATGTGGCTACTGACGCTCTGGCTCCAGGTGGCTGCCGACATAAAGGTCTGACCCGGCACGTTCTCGGAGGGGACTGTAATCGTGTAAGTCCCAAAACTGGCGATGATGGGGTTAGGTGTTCCCGTACGGGAATAACAGGTATAGGTATAACCCCAGGCATTTTGCAGTGATAAGGCAACGAACAAGAGTCCGCTTGCGATGAGAGTATGTTTCAGGGCTTTCATTATCGACACTCTATGTTCAATGTATTTATTGTATTCCCGGCAGCATCCTCAGGAAGACGGTAATGGCCAGTACATGTCTGTTGGTCTCCCGCACCCCATTTGGCAACGATATCACTCTCAAGCGACAGTCCTGACAAATAGGCCTGGCCGGCATCGCCAACAATGCTGCTGTTTTGGTCTGTGCTAACCATTGTTCCGAAGGGAAGCGGCTTACCATTGTGTGTGAGGTTAATTAACGCGCGGGCACCCACATGAGGATTGAATTCGGCACGCACCAGCGCACCACGGGTAGGGACAACGTTGACCACGTTCTCTTCCAGTTCAACGTTAGCTGGCATATTAGTGGTATCCAGGGACATTCGGTTACGGCGATATGTTGTGGCAAAAGGCACCACGGCATAACCCTGCCAGTCCGTTTTAAGGCCCTCAACATCATCGACTTTGACATTTTTCGCTCCTGGTGCGGCGATAAGAACATTGGTGTCACCCAACGGCTGGCTGAAGGTTATACCCTCGTCATGGATGACAATTCCGCCACGCAAACTGTAATTAAGCTGTTGGTAGTCGCCGTTATCGCTGTAGTTGTATCCCATGCTGGAGCTTCCCCAGGAGGTGTCGTAGCCGATGTTCACCGCACCGTTTGCGTTGTTTTCACTGCCGGTTTGATATCCTTGCTGGACGCTATAGTTGAGATTATTGTCCTCCAGCAACGTCCCGTTAATTCCTGCGCTGTGAGAAGAATTACCGTGTTGGTCATGGCTGAAGTTATAGCTGGCGTAGGCTTCGTGATGCTGCTGGGTAATATCGTCGCCTGATGAGAGCCACAAACTCAGAGGAACTGAGAAACCGAACGCAATACGCTTGTCGGCATCGCCTAACCCCGGAATTTTGTTGTAACTGTAGCTGACATTCCAGGAGACACCCTTGAGGTTTCCGCTGTAACCCGCCTGTAGCAACGTATTGGATTCATTCGTTTTCCAGTAGCTTTGACGGCTGCCACTGAGATAAATCGACCCGTACTGACCTAATTGTTGCGACACGTTAACCTGGAACTTTGCACGCTTATTGTTATTTAAATTGTAATAGTCGACATACGGTGACTCGTCGTTATTATCCGTATTGCTTTCATCCTCGATAAACCCGGACATCTTTTTCCAGGTCGTTTCTTCGAGGGTATAAAAACCTTCTGTCGAATAGCGATAACCAAGTAACTGGAAGTTTGTACCCAGCTCATTCAGGGACTTCGCATATAAAAAACGAAGAGAAGCACCGCTGTGGTCGCTTCCGTCGATAAGCCTACTTTTGGCCTGTGTCACATCAGCTGAAATGGCGCCAAATTGGCCGACATTGATTCCAAGACCTAATGCGAAGGCCTTGTACTGGCTGGCCAGCTGCGTTCCACCATAGGCTGTCACACCGGCGGGTAAACCGTAGATCAACGTAGATTGTACAAACCCAACGCTGTCTTGCTGATCGTTATTACTGCGGTAATCCCCGGCGGTCAGGGCATATTTTATGTGACCTTCTCGCTGTAAAACCGGCACACTGGAATAAGGCACGCTGTAAATGTTCACGCTGCCATCAGCTTCTTTTACCTGCACGACAAGATCACCACTTGACGAGGTGGGGAAAAGGTCATTAATTTCGAAAGCACCGGGCGGAACGTAAGTCTGGTAAAGGGTATAACCGTTCTGTTTAATGGTGATCTGTGCGTGACTTTTGGCAATACCTCGCACGACCGGCGCAAAACCGCGCAGGCTATCGGGGAGCATATTATCGTCAGACGCTAACTGGACGCCCCTGAAACCAATGCTGTCGAACACATCTGATGGGGTCGTGCTGTCGCCGATCACCAGTTCACTACGCAGTGGAATGATCGCGCGCTCCAGATAGGTATTAATATGGTTCCAGTGGTTTTCACCAGATGACCCGTCGCTGTAGTTCCAGGTAGCGTAATCCCGCAGACGCCAGGGACCATAGTTAAACCCGCTATTCAGCCCCAGGAAATAATTTCTGTTTGATTCGTCATCATGCGTATCCGATCCCGAGAACGTGTAATTAAACATCAGTGCTGTAATACCTTCATCCCAGTTCGAGGGAGGTATATAGCCACGGGCGGTATTAAGCATGGCAACCTGGGGAACGGTAATGTTCAGGCGTTGTTGGTCGAAGGCAAATTCCGTGCGAGCACCAGGGATAACCCGGGCAATGTCGATGGTCGCGTTCGGGTCCGATGCAGTAAGTTCAGGGATCGCGGTGACATTCAATCCCATCGATTTAAGCATTTTCAGGGTAAGTTGAGGCCGAAGACCGGTATCGTCCAGTGAGGCTTGGTCGTTGGTATCAACTACAAAGGTAATATCTTGCGAGGACTGAAAAATATCATTTACCCATATATCTACGCGATATTGACCGGGAGCCTGATTACCATTTTGAAATCGGGAAAGGTCGGCTACGGCATCAGGGTCGGCAGAGAGAAATGCCGGGTTGAAAATATTTTCTGCGTAGCAATTGATGGTGGCAAGCGATATAAAAAACGCAAGTGTAGTTCTTTTATAATATTTGTTAACCATCGTCGACAAGTTTCCTTTTAACGAGTTCGGCAAAGCGGAGTTCCTGTCAGGAGCGACAGTGCTGTTGTGGCGTATTCGCACCGAAATCATTAAGGGTGCTGAATTTGACGTCGCCCTGGCCTGCCACTGTTAATGAGGATTTTGGGGCGACCATATTGTTCGCCATTTTTTTTCCGCCGATGCTGAGCTGTACTAACGTCACGTAATAAGGGGAAGGGTTATTGATCACTGTTTTCCCGGACTCGACATGGCAGGTTATAGTTGCAGGGGCATCGACAGAACGTGACGGTAAACCTTCCGGACGCATGAACAATTTGATGACACTTTGTGTAGCAATCTGCAGGGTATTACCCTTAAGCGATTCTTTCGGGACTGAAGGTATGGCTTTACTATTGATATAAAAAACGGATTCCCGATCCTGAGGCAGCATTGGGCCGGTGTAAATAATACGTAACTTATTCTCTTTTTTAGGCTTAAGGACAAATAATGGCGGAGTGACGACAAAGTTAGCCGCCTTTGAACCATCTGCGCGTGAAATCCAGGTTTGTACAAGAAAACTCATGTTTTCTGACGTATTATATAACGGTAATGAAATTTGCTTTTCATTTTCGCTATAGATTACTCGCGTCGCGCCGAGTGCAATTCCACCCGCATGAGCAGCACTGAAACCTGTGAGATTAAGCAGGGTTGCCGTGATGGCTATTTTGAATATTTTCATATTGATATACGTCTTCAGAGAAAAAGCCCCGCCAACGGGGCTTACCATTCACTCAGGAATAGGTGGTGGTGAAGGTGGCAACAGCGGCTACGCCACCTGCGGTAGCAGCACCGGCAGTGGCAACATAGTCCACACTAAATGGCAGGATGTTTTCGCCGGTAGTCATGGTGGTAGCATTACCTGCCGTGCCCAGAGTCATGGCATTACCATCCTGACCGTACAGTTGCAAAGCAACGTTTGTGGCTGCACCGGCACCGGCGGTGTTGGCTAAGGCTCCAACTGTGTTCGCGTCTGACTGACCGTTAAAAGTCACAGCAACGTTTGACCATGCGGTGGTGTCACAATCTTCCAGCTTGATGTTGAAGGATTTTGCCTGGCCCGCGGCCTGGCCGGCAGTTTGCAGGCGAGAAGCGCGAACCTGATCCAATGCTACCGTCTGGTTCAGGCTGTCAGCAGAGACGGCGCATGCGCCATCGACAACCTGGCCTGTGAAGTTAATAGTACCGCCTGATACGGTTGTTTCTGCTGCGTGTACTACGCCAGAAGAAATTGCTGCGGTTACAACGAAAGCCAGGGTCGTTTTAATTAATTTCATAGTTTTCCTTATTTTCCTTTTATCCTAATAAATTAGGGGTGGTTTAAGTTGAAATATTGATAATCCTTTGGTGGCAGTTATTGGTAAATAAATGTCACTTTTTATCGTTCTTCTTTCAGAGGTTTGACTATTGCTGTGTGTTTGTCTTCTATTTTCCCTTTTTGACGTCACTCCTTGTTTGTCTAAAATCTAACTTACATGATTTGTATGGTTATACCAAGAAGACTGCTTGCTGATAGTGTTGATATATAAATTTAAAAAAATAGAAATTTTGAATTTTAATGGGTCTGGTACGAAGTAACATATTGGCCTCCTTCCACTTTGCACTACTTTTCCTTGCCATATCCATGATCATCGCTCACTGGCGAAGGTCTTTCGACAACGCGAAATCATGGCGATTTTTTTACAACGTATTCTTCCCAGGTCGAGTCGGTTCGCCTGTACCCTGACAAAACACTCTGATTCTTGACCTGCTTCGCACACGTATGACTGATTTTTCACGGTAACTCGCGAGGTAAATAAAAATGTCTATACTGATGCTGTATCCCATTTCGTTGCTGGCATTCATCCTGATTCAGGTTCACTTTTTGTAGCCGGAGCCGGGTAAATGAAAGCGGTAAGCGTATAAAGGAGCCGGTAAGGAACTATGAAACTTTTAGAAAAAAAGAAAACGCTCGCCGTCGTCATCTTCTCTGTCTTAGCGGTCTATTTCGTGCAAAAAATACATACGCGACATCAGGATAATAATGCGTTGGCTTATGTTGATGTGCAGCGCGTCCTCACAGAATCCACTATTTTGACGCAGGAAAAGGCCCAGAGTGAGGTTATCAAGAAACGTCTTGAGAATGATATGAAGAACCTTGAAAATGCTTACGCCAATATGCCCGAACCGCTCCGGCGCGAGAACCGTTTTGTTGATATGACAAACTTAAATAACCAGTTCAGAAATGAAACTAATCATATCCGAATGAAAAGTATGTTGGTTATTAATGAAGCAATTGAAAATTACAGGCTTAAAAATAAATTATCTATTGTGGTATATAATCGAAATATAACTGAAAATAATAAATACCGCGATATAAGTCCGATGATCATCCGTGAAGTTAATAAATCGAAGATCAACTACGACCCGCAACAAACGGCAACGCAAAATTAATGTGTTTAAACTGCTTGTTTAAGGTGCAAATGATATCACCGGTACAGTCGCCCGGAGGAGGAGAATAGCATAATGGATATGAGCCATTACCTGCAGGACTCCCCCTATGGATTTCTGCCCATACCGATGGTGATTACGGAACCGGCGGTAGGCTTCGGTGGTGGCCTGTTTGGGCTTTTTTTGCACGGAAAAGGCAAGCAGGTGAACAACCGCTTTATCCCCCCGGCTATGACAGGCTTTGGTGGAGGTGGGACGCAGAATGGCACCTGGTTTGTTGGGGGTGGCCACCGTCATACCTGGCAGGATGACCGCATACGCTATCTGGTGGCAGGGGGCTACGCGAATATTAATCTGGAAATCTACTCAGGTGACATCGACGGCTTTAGTCATGATCGCTCTGTTGAAGCTGAGACCCGCGGCTATGGCGGAACGCAAAAGTTGCTGTTTCGCATGGAGGATACGCCTTTCTTTTTTGGCGCGTCACAGTTTTGGGCAAAAATGGATATTTCGTCACCGGACAATCCGGCTATCAATAACGTATGGAAACGGGTGTTGGGTGAAACCAGCACGTCATCGGGGCTGGGTATCGTGGCGGAGTATGATACCACCGATAATTTCTTCTGGCCCAGTCAGGGGATTTCTCTTAGCGGTGAATACCAGTTTTATGGCCACTACCTCGGGGGCGATTATCGCTACGATTTAATGACGCTTGATAGCAAATTTTTTATCCCGCTCTCGCCCCGCTGGAACTTATCCCTTGCTGCTAACTATCAAATGCTGGCAAATCAGGACAAACACCTGCCGCCCATGGCTCGCCCCTATATTGCGCTTCGCGGCATCTCTCGCTACCGCTATCAGGGTGAAGATGTCAGCACGGTACAGACTCAAATTGCCTGGCAAGCAACACCGCAGTGGGTGGTACAAGGGTTCGTCGGCGCAGGTAGCGCAGCAGACCGCGCCAGTGATATCTATAAAACGGCGGAAGTCGCCTGGGGAACCGGGTTTCGCTATGTGATTGCCAAAGAATATGGCCTGCATTCGGGGATTGATATTGCCTTCAGCGACCATGAACAGGCGGTTTATTTCAACGTGGGCACCGGGCTGTAAGCGGGCAATGAGAGGCGAAACCTTCATGTTACTCAGGTTTCGGCATGGCCCTGGAGCTACCCTCCAGAGCCTTCAGAACAACGTTAACGTCAGGGGTGTTTAGCGGTTCTCTTCAATATAGCGAGCCAGCTCCGCCGGGGTTTTCAACACCGTTGCAACGTCGGTCGGCGGGATCATACAGCCGTAGACGTCCTGCACTTCCAGTACCATATCGACCGCCAGAATGGAGTCGAGAATATCGGATTCAATCAGTTCATCGTGAAAGCCCACTTTGCGGGATAACACTTTTTCGAACAGGGCGAGAATTTCTTGTTCCATAATTTTTCCTGGAGTCATTAATTTGTGCGGGCGTAAGCGTCCAGCAACTTGCGGTCAATTTTGCCGTTAGGATTCAGCGGCAAAGCGTCTTTTACGATAATTTGTGAAGGCACCATATAGTGTGGAACCACTTTCGACAGCGAGGTTTTGATCGCCTCCGGCGCCATATCCGTCACGCAGAACGCGGCAATGCGCAGCACGCTGCCGCAGGATTTCATCAGCGGCAGCACCACGGCTTCGTTGATGCCGGACATAGCCAGCAGACGGTTTTCAATCTCGTTGATCTCAATGCGGTAACCATTCAGCTTGACCTGGCTATCGTTGCGGCCCTGGCAATAGATGAGCCCATCTTCATAGCCCAGGTCGCCTGTCCGGTAACCGCGGAACATTTCACTTTCCCGACGCAGTAATTTTGCAGCGTTCTCCTGTGGGAGACCGAGGTAGCCGCGCATGACGTTTTTACCCCAGATAATCAGCTCGCCCTCGGCGGAAATTTCCATTCTGCTATCGGGCATCATGACCCCAACCGGCAGCACGGCGCTGTCGCTGTTGAGGATCTCATCCGTTATCTCGACCACGGTTGTCGCGATGGTCGCTTCTGTGGGGCCATAGGAGTTAATGATTTTGGCCTGCGGGAAACGGCGGCGTAACTGTTTAACCAGCGCTTTATTTAACACTTCACCAATAAAGATAAAGACGTTCAGTGCAGGCAAATATTCGCTGTTGAACTGCGGGGAAAGCAGTTGCTGGTATGCAAAAGAGGGGGTGGAAACCCAGGCCGAAACGGCGTTGATTTTCAGTCGCTCCAGCCAGTTCTCTTTCTGAATATCGTCTTTGGCATTCAGCACGATGTGTCCGCCCATTGCCAGATTCGCCAGCAAAGGGATCAAGGAGAGGTCAAAGCTGAACACCGCGTGGTTCATCAGGACCGGTTTTTCCGGCAGTGAAAAGTCCTGGCTGACCCATTTCATGAAGTGCCACACGCTTTCACGTCCTATCTGCACCCCTTTAGGCTTGCCGGTGCTGCCTGAGGTAAACATGATATAGGCCAGATCCTGCTCCTCCAGAACCTTGCCCGCTTCGCCGGTGGCAATGAACTGCTTTGTTGCCACGTCATAGTAGTAAGGGGAACTGGCCAGATGGCAGATCTCACGCAGTCGTTCCTGCGGGTAAATACAGTCCACTGGGATGTACGGAATGTTGTGCAGCAGGCAGCTATAAATAGCCACCGCGAACTCAGCCTGCTGATGACCGTACAATACGACCGGTGTACCGTCGACAGGCTGGCAGCGTCGATAACGCTGTACCCAGTCCGCCACGGCGGAGGAAAGTTGCAACCAGCTTAAGGCGTCGTCGCTGCCGGTGATGGCCAGTTGCTGCGGGGCGGCGGGATCGAACAACGCCGCACGTAAGAAATCCTGCAGTTCCTGAAGGTCAGAGTGATTTTTCATAGAGGTGACATTCCACTAAAGATGTAAAGGGAGCCCGCGGCGCTTCCCAGCGTCAGAATTCGCCCCAAAAATGCAACAGCCGGATACTGTAATCCCCGGTTCAATGCCGGGCTGCGTTTGGCTGACCACAGCAGCATGTTATGAGCAACAGAAATGACGCCAAACAACGCGCCGCTGATGACGTAATGGCGCTCCAGGCCATTCCATGCCCCCATACAAAACAGGGTGCAAAAAATACCGATATTTTGCGCCAGTGTTTTGTTCTGGCGGAAAAAATTGAACTTCATCAGGTTCATATAGACGGGCATAAAGACCACATCACGCAGCCATTCAGACAGGCTGATGTGGAAGCGACGCCAGAAATCCTGCGGGTTTTTCGCAAGAAGCGGCATATTGAAGTTTGCCGGAATATTCAGGCCAAACAGGCGGCCTGCGCCGATGGCCATATTGCTGTAACCCGCAAAATCAAAGTAGAGGTAGGCGCTATAGGCAATCGACATCACCACACCCACGGTCAGCGTAAACGGCTTATGGCTCCAGGGCTGCACGACAAGCGAATCAATCAGCATGGCAAACAGGAACTTCTGGACAATGCCGGTAATGATTTGCTCTAAAGCCACTAAAAACTGTTCACGGTTCAGCGCAAACACGGGCTTGCTGACATCATTCATCCATGTCCGCCAGCGGTACATAGGGCCAGCCAGGATAATAAAAGGCATAAAGAGATAGCAGAAATAATGCAGGAAATTCTGGCCTTCTTTTTTACTGCGATAGAGCAATACATCCACTGCGCGAAACGTCATAAAAGAGAGGCCGATCATGCCCCAGTGGTTATTTAGGTGTAACTTCACCAGGAACAACGGCAATAATGTTAAAACGACCGCCTGCCACGTTTTTAACCATCCTTTCGCTTTTAACGTGGCGAAAGCATAAAAACTGAAAAACACGGCCACGGGAACAAGGTAATCACCCTGAAAAATATAACCCCAACCTAATGTGGCCAGAACGGATAACGCAGATAAATAAGTCAGACGATGGCGTAATACGCAGTTAACCGCCGCAAACACCAGGGCGGATGAGAACAAATAGACAAAAAACATTCCTGAGCTATACATCGTTTGGCCTCAGAACTTTTGATATTCAAAATGCAGCTGCATACTCATGCTGTCATCAACAGAGGTCCACGCGACAATGGTGATCGCCAGCAGGAGATAAAGGAAAAAAAGACGGATCGCGATTTTCATTATTTAAAACTCTGTGCAATAAAGCGAATCATAGGAACCCAGGCCAGTTCGGAAGGGTGCAAACGATCCCAGTTCCAGCCATTCTGATAAGGCATGGCGTACATATCTAAATAAGGGATCTGGTTCTTTTCCAGAATGGTTATAATTTGCTTATCAACCGGGCGGAAGGTATCGGTATTGTAAAGTGCCCAGGGATTAACCGGGTCGACGATAGCAATCACCTGCACGTGACGTTCTTTCAGCAGCTGAACGGTTTTACTGAACGCGGCGATTTGCGCAGGCACGACCGGCGTGTCATCCCACTGTTGCGGTTTACCGTCTTCATCGTAAATCGTTTTGTCCATCCACAGCGTGGCCGCGCTCTGCTGGCGTGTTTTATTTAACTCGCGCGCATTCGCCAGCTCTTTATCCCAGTCAGGGGTAATGTGGGTTGTTGGCTGCTGCGGCCAGGGCTGTACCGTCTGGGGTGTGACGTTGAGCATCGCCAGCCAGTCGTTTTTGATCATGGTGCAGAAGTTGGCAAACTGAAAACTGACCTCATCCCAAATGAGGTCAGGATGCCAGCCAAAGACACGCATTTGACCAAAGGTTAAATGGCTTATCTCTTTCGCATCAATATGCTTTAAGTAATTGACCAGTAACGGGCGTGCCTGCGGATCTTTCATCAGCGGATTAAAAATAGAACCCGGGAAATTATCGGCATAGATAGCAGGAGGCAGACCTTTTGAGTAAAAACTGTCTGGTGCCAGAAGCAAAACAACTTTACTGTTTGCGTTAAGGCTATTTTTAAAACGTGAGAACAGTAAGAATTGCGTTTCGTCGTCGACAAACGCATCACCATACGCCACGACGGGTTTGTGCAATTGCTTATTAAAGTAATTATATACAGCGTAATGCTCATCTTCAGAGGTGGCGACCTCTGATGCACCGATGAAGAAAATAGCATTCCCTTCTAAGGCATGGGAAATGGTGGTTATTTTTTCCGCTTGTTCTTTAGGCGTTCCCGCCATTGATTTAATCAGCGGCTGGAAGGTGAGGGGCGGATCGAAGCTTGTCACCAACGGGTGAACACACAGGAACAAAATGGCCAGGGTCGCCATCAGGATGTGTAAGCAAAGCGAATTTTTGATTTTCATCATCAACCAGTAAGAGTACATGACAGTAATTTTTTAAAGTCTGTTGTCATTCAGATTTATAACAATTACACAACAAATGGCCGTCTGTTTTTATGGCATTCTATACCAGAGCGAATTAAACGGATGAGCGTTGCTGTGTTACGGTATGTACAAGGGCGCAGAGGCTGATGCGAGGTAAGCATCTGGGTGACTTTTTGCGCAGTTAAACGCCTGTGAGGAAAAATAGAAAAATTCCTGCTTTACAAGGCGCTAATAGATGTTTATAGTGCGCCTCACTTTGGAAGCGTGGCCGAGCGGTTGAAGGCACCGGTCTTGAAAACCGGCGACCCGAAAGGGTTCTAGAGTTCGAATCTCTACGCTTCCGCCAAATTCGAAACCCAGGTCGTTATGCGACCTGGGTTTTTTGTTTTAGCCGGTTTCAGCATGCGATTCAGTCGTGCTGATGTGACGCTGGAACGGCGTTCTGGCATACCGGTGAATATCAACCGCAGCGGCGCGTCCCAGCAACCTGGGTGCGCAGCGCGTTATCAACAGGACGCACAAAATCCTGCTCAAATTTTAGCATAATGATTTGTTTTATATTTTTTAACGTCCAGCCCTGGCTATTACTATTTTTAATGCCCATACGTTTTTTCGTATAATAAGACGCTGTCTCCATTACGTGAGACATCAAAGTGAACAGGTTCTTAATAATTTTTCATGTTTCATTTAATTTTCTGCAAATAGTTTGGTCTGACACGCAAAACTGATTAAATCATGGTGTGGATCACTGCCGACAGAACATAACTAAAATATAATGGCGGTATCGTTCTGAAGCAGGGTTTATTCGCTTCAAAAAATTACTATTACCCACCATGAATGGAAGACATGATGAGAGGAAAAATCCCCAAGAGCGAGTTGCTGGTGACGTTCGAAGTTGTGGCGCGTCACGAAAGCTATACCCGCGCCGCAGAAGAGCTGGCGTTAACGCAGAGTGCAGTGTTCAGACAGGTGACGGCCCTGGAGGAGTTTTTACACACCTCATTATTTAACCATGCTAAAAAACGGATTTTTCTAAATGCAGCTGGAAAGCATTATCTGAATATCGTGAAAGAGACGTTTAATAGGCTGGAGCGCGATACAAATATGATAATGAGCTGGCAGCCTGCCGTTCAGGTGGTGGAGTTGGCGGTAAATCCCACCTTCAGCACGCACTGGCTGATCCCTAATTTATGGGAGTTTAATAAATTAAATCCTGATATTATTGTTAACATTCACTCGCTGGCTAATATCGGCGATTTTTTAAATCGTGAGTACGATGCGGCTATTATGCGCGCAGATTTTTGTCCTCCGTGGTCGGAGGTCGATTATTTATTTGAAGAAGAGATCCTGCCGGTCTGCAGCCGAAGCTTGCTCCCCAGTGTGGAGCAGAAACTGGGGGTTGAGGAGCTGCTAAGGGAATTTCCACTGTTACACCAAAGCACTCGCGTCAATGGCTGGCAGGAGTGGTTTGCGCTTTCCGGTATTACCAGTCCGGATGTGAATCTTGGCCCGCGTTTTGACCTCCTCTCGATGCTGATTGCCGCAGTACGATCGAACCTTGGGGTCGCGCTGCTTCCCCGCTTCGCCATCCAGCATGACCTGGACTGTGGCGAGATGGTTATCCCCTGTGATGTTCCTATCCGCACCGGTAACCGCTTCATCATGACATGGCGGGAGGAAAAGGCTCAGTCCCTGCCGTTACAGACCTTCCGCGAGTGGCTACTTCAAAAATCAGTACTGTCTCCGGTGGAGTAAAAATACCGGATGGCGACAGCATAGCGCGCCATCCGGTACCGGCATGCTTACCAGTCAATGCCTTCCTGTGCCTGAATACCGCTGTCAAATGCGTGTTTTACCGGGCGCATTTCGCTAACTGTGTCGGCAAGCGCCAGTAATTGCGAGTGGCAACCGCGTCCGGTGACGATCACGGTCTGCTGCACCGGACGATTCTCAACCGCCGCGATCACTTCCTGAGTATCCAGATAGTGATAAGCCAGCATATAGGTGAGTTCATCCAGAACTACCAGGTCGTAACTCGGGTCAGCCAGCATGCGTTTACTCTCCTGCCACACAGCCGTTGCGGCCTGAATATCCGTCTCCCGGTTTTGTGTCTCCCAGGTAAAGCCGGTGCCCATAATGTGAAACTCGACGCCGAGCGGATGCAGGGTGTTGTATTCGCCATTATCCCACTGACCTTTAATAAACTGCGCGACGCCAACGGTTTTACCGTGTCCGACGGCACGCGTTGCCGTGCCGAAGGCAGCAGTGGACTTGCCTTTTCCGTTGCCAGTGAAGACGATCAGAATTCCTCTCTTCTCTGTCGCCGCCGCTACGCGGGTATCAACCTGCTCTTTACGCTTTTGCTGCCGTTGGCGGTGTCTGTCTGCGTTAGCTCGCGCTTCCATAATGGCTCCTTAATGTCCGGCAGGGCAGGATGCACAGCGATGCTGCTGCTCAAACTGGCTGAAGAAATTATTCCCTTTGTCGTCAACCAGCACAAAGGCGGGCAGATTTTCGACCTCCATCATCCACACCGCCTCCATGCCCAGTTCGGGATACTCCAGGCAGCGCAGGCTTTTAACGAACTGCTGTGCCAGCAGAGCCGCCGCACCGCCGATACTGCCGAGGTTGAAGCCACCGTGTTTATGGCAGGCATCGGTGACCTGCTGGCTGCGGTTACCTTTGGAAAGCATGATCAGGCTTCCGCCCGCGGCCTGAAACGCATCGACATAGCCGTCCATGCGCCCGCCGGTGGTTGGGCCGAGGGAGCCGCAGGCCTGATTCTCCGGTGTTTTCGCCGGCCCGGCGTAATAGACGATATGGTTTTTCATGTACTCCGGCATCGGCTCGCCGTTATCCAGCCGCGCTTTGATTTTTGCGTGGGCGATGTCGCGGGCGACCACAATCGGGCCGCTTAACGACAGCCGGGTGCCGATCGGCAGGGCGGACATATCGCGCAGGATCTCACGCAGCGGGCGGTTCAGGTTGATCTGTACGGCTCGGGCGTCGTTTTCCTCACGGCTGGCCTCCGGGATATATTTCCCTGGGTTATGCTCCAGCTTCTCCAGCCAGATACCGTGTTTGTTGATTTTCGCTTTGATATTGCGGTCGGCTGAGCAGGAGAGTGCCATGGCGACAGGACAGGAACCGCCGTGGCGCGGCAGGCGGATGACGCGAATATCGTGCGCGAAGTACTTGCCGCCAAACTGGGCGCCGATGCCGAATTCGCGGCTGGCGTTGAGCAGCGTGGCTTCCAGCGCCGTGTCGCGGAACGCCTGGCCCAGTTCGTTTCCGCTGGTAGGCAGGTTGTCATAATATTTCGTTGAGGCCAGCTTCGCCACCTTCAGCGCCTGGTCGGCAGAGAGACCGCCGACCACAAAGGCAATGTGATACGGTGGGCAGGCCGCGGTACCGAGCGACTTCATCTTCTCGATCAGGAACGCGGTGAGCTTCTCCGGCTGCAGAATGGATTTCGTTTCCTGGAACAGCGCGGCTTTGTTAGCCGAACCGCCGCCTTTATTGACAAACAGGAAGCGATATTCGCTCCCCGGCGTGGCGCTGATGTCTATCTGTGCCGGCAGGTTGGTTTGGGTGTTGACCTCGGTATACATGTCCAGCGGTGCGTTTTGCGAGTAGCGCAGGTTACACTCGCTAAAGGTGGCGTAAATTCCCTTGCTCAGCGCTTCGGCGTCATCACCGCCGGTCCAGACGTGCTGGCCTTTGCTCGCTACAACGGTGGCCGTGCCGGTATCCTGACAGTTTGGCAGAATGCCTTTTGCCGATACCTCGGCATTGCGCAGCAGCTGCAGGGCGACATATTTATCGTTACTGCTGGCCTGCGGGTCGTGCAGGATGCTGGCTATCTGCGTTAAATGTCCGGCGCGCAGGAAAAATGAGGCTTCATAAAAGGCCTGCTGAGCCAGCAGGGTCAATGCCTCAGGCGCCACCTTAATGACCTCCTCGCCCTCTAACTCCGTCACCGTAACGTGTTGCGTGCTGAGGAGTTCATATTCCGTCGTATCGTTACTTTGAACAAACAATTCCTGCCAGACAAATGGTTTAGACATAATACTTCTCACTTTGTGGTCGTTTTTGCCGGGCGCTGGCGCAGCTGCCACGCCCGGCTTACAAAATCACAGCCGGTTGGGATCAATGGGCTAAAAAGAGATTGGCCTGCGTCGCCTCAGCGACGTACGCAATTGTCTGCTGGGCGCGGACGCTATTCCCGGCGGCATCCAGCGGTGGCGAATAGACCGCGATGGCGTATTGCCCGGGCACGATGGCAACCATGCCGCCGCCGACGCCACTCTTCGCCGGGATCCCAACGGTGTACAGCCATTTACCGCTGCTGTCGTACAGCCCGGCAATCGCCATTTCCGCCAGAACCTGCGGTACGTAGCGTTCATTCAGCAATTGCTTACCGTTGAAAGGTGATTTGCCTTTGTTTGCCAGCACCGCGCCCATTTTGGCGAGCTGCTCAACGGTGATGTCTACGGAACACTGGCGGGTATAGATTTCGACGGCTTCCCGGGTATCGCCATAAAAGCTGTTGTAGGATGCCATCAGCATCGCCAGCGCCTGGTTATGCTGATTGGTCTCCATTTCAGATTTGAACACCGGTTCGTTGACGGCCAGCGAGGCATCGGCCCACGCATTCAGGTTATTGAGAATTTTGTTCCAGCGGTCGGTCTTATCTTTCGCCTCGATCAGGCTTACCGTGCTCATCGCCCCCGCATTTACCAGCGGGTTTTCCGGCGCACCTTTGGTCAGCTCAACCGCTAAGCCGGAGTTGAAGGGCAGACCGGTCGCACTGGCACCGAGTTTATCCAGCACCTCCTGCGGACCACGCTGCTCCATCGCCAGCGCCAGGGTGAACACTTTACTCAGCGACTCCATTGGAAACGCTTTTTTTACGTCGCCGACCTGATAAATGTTGCCGTCGACCGTGGCAAGGGTGATGGCGAAATTGTTGGGGCTATAGGTCGCCAGGGCGGGGATGTAATCGGCGACTTTCCCCTCATGATTACCTTTAAATTTTTGGTGAGCCTGCTCAAGCAGCTGCGTGTAGTCCGGCGTGGGTTGCGCCAGCGCGGCGGCGCTAAACAACAGGCTGACGGATAAGAGGCTGACGCCGAAAATATTTATCTTCATGGGGCTATCCTGTAAATCGGAAGATAAAAGGCCAACGACGGTTGGCCTTTGTAATCAATACATGGCGATTTCTGTGTCTGAAGTGGTACTTTCTTTGGCAGGAACCTTGCCGCGGCAGCCGACGCCAAAGTGTTCGCCTTCCCAGCGCCCGACGATAGCGGCACCCATCGCGTTACTCATCACGTTGGTGGCGGAACGACCCATGTCGAGGAACGGATCGACGCCCATCAGCAAAATCAGGCCCGCTTCCGGAATGTTGAACTGGTTGAGCGTGGCGGCAATAACCACCATCGATGCACGCGGCACGCCCGCCATCCCTTTCGAGGTCAGCATCAGGATCAGCAGCATGGTGATCTGCTCGCCAACGCTCAGTTCGATGTTGCACGCCTGGGCGATAAACACGGTAGCAAACGAGCAGTAGGCCATTGAGCCGACCAGGTTAAAGGAGTAGCCGATAGGCAGGACAAAGCTGGCAATCCTCGAGGAGACGCCGAATTTTTCCAGTTTGTTCAGCGTGCCCGGGAAAGCCGCTTCTGAACTTGAGGTCGTAAAGGCCAGCAGCGCAGGTTCAAGGATCGCTTTTGTCAGACGACTGATGCACGGACCGACAATCATCGTGGAAAGGCCAATCAGAATCGCCCACAGCAGGCCGAGCGTCATGTAGAACTCGCCCATGAAAATACCTGCGCTGACCATCACACCCAGACCGCGTTCGGCAATCAGTCCGGAGATCGCGGCAAACACGGTCAGCGGTGCAAACAGCATGACGTAGCCCGTCAGCTTCAGCATCACATGCACCAGAGAGTCGAGCACCTTAATGATGGGCTCGGCTTTCTCGCCAATGGCCGCCAGGCTGCAGCCGAGGAAAATCGAGAACACCACGATTTGCAGGATCTCGTTGCGGGCCATAGCATCAACGATGCTGGTCGGTACCGCGTGAGAGATAAACACTTTCAGCGTGAACGGTTCGGACTGAACGGCCGCAACGGCCCCGGCGTCATGGGCGACAAAGTTAATGCCTGCGCCAGGCTGGAAGATGTTGACGATAACCAGCCCCAGCGCGATCGACAGCAGCGAGGCACAAATAAAAAGGAAAAAGGTTTTGGAGAATATACGGCCGAGTGTTTTAGCATCACCCATTTTGGCTATACCAACCACCAGGGTTGAAATGACCAGTGGGGCGATAATCATTTTCACCATACGTAAGAATATGGTGGTGAAAATAGAAATATCTTGTGAATACGATTTTGCTGTATCTGCTGATGCCATATTATTAATGACCACCCCGGCTATCATGCCGAGTATCAAACCTAATATGATCATTTTCGTTAAGCTTATTTTTTTCATGTTTACTCCATCGGATAAAGGTTGGTTAATGTGTAGGGTCGCGTGCGTCTGAGCCATGACGAACCGCTCAGACGCACGTTTGTTGTGACCAACCGCATGAATTATCTGGAATACAGTGATACAGCAAATATCTATATCCCAATGGACGTTGTTGTATTTGTAGTGTTACAGCTCAAACTCAATACTTAATAACGGCGCATGCTGCTGGGCACCATAAACATCATTGTCACCGACGTTGCCGGAGATAATATCGCGAGGCATGACAATTTTGACCGCATTGGCCGGGTCGAACCAGATAATGCGATGTATAAAGTCAGGCTTAACGTTATATAAACGGGCAATAAGCTGTGGCGTTAATTGCTCCGAGGCTTTTACCCGTTGATAGTCTTCATGCGTTTTAAATAAAATATCCAGAACCAGCTCATACGGCCCCGCATTTTTAGAACGAATGACCTGCGCCAGTGAGCAAATACTGTGTTTCATAACTGAACTCCTTCTGGCGTGACCTGCTCGATGTGGAAATCAAACCGTAGCGCGTCACTCGCTTCAATCAGGTGATAGATTGAGAACTCATACACCGGGCCGCTCTGAATATCGGAAGGGGAGAACGGGAACGCGAGGTTGCCCGCTGTGGCGATCCGGTTTTCGTAGCCGTAGTGCAGCAGGGTAGAGCGCACCAGCGAACAGACGCTGTTGGCGATATCCTGGGTGGGTGCCACCACGTCCAGCAAAATTCCCAGTTCGTGCCCGGCAGACTGCATTGGCTCATGGTTGCCCATCACGCCATTCTTTCCGTACAGGTGGAACGTCATGCGGATGCTGTCGTCATTCAGCGAGAGGTTGCGCTTCACGCTGACCTGCACTTCTTCGAGGATGTTATCGATCCCGGCAATCATGATCGGGTCGCGCGTACCGGCAATGGTCAGACAGCGGAAGCCGACCCGGCGGGCACCTTCAAGTTTCAGCGCATACGGCGTTTCTTCGTGACGGGAACCGCTGACGTACACTTCGCCCTCGTTGACCGCTTTGAAGCTGCACCCTTTCAGGTTCAGGACGCCGCCCGGTCCCGGCAGGAAGTACGGATCGGATTTCTCATACAGGGTATGCGCTGCAGCCGATGTTTCGGTGAATTTACGCTTCGGATTAAACGTTTTCAGCGTAAAGCCGTTATCGTCAATGATGCCCATCGCGCAGTCGGAGCCAGAACCCGGCGTAGCAGCAATCGCCGCGCACTCAAGGATCTTACCGCAATGCAGCGCCAGACCTTCATCGAAGCCCTGCATGATAGGCAGTGCGGCAAAGCAGGCCGGATCGTATGCTCGTCCGCCCAGTACCACCTGCGCCCCGGCCGCAAGAGCCCGCTGGAAAGGCTCGATACCCATCTGCGCGACAATATAGGTGCTCTCCTCGATGGCCTCGTGGGTCAACTCCGGGACGAAGTCCAGGGCAGTGATTTTCCCGTTATCCAGCGCCTGATGCACGGTGGCTTTATCGACATCCGAGGGGATCAGCGCCATAGAGAATGAGAGTTTCTCTTCCTGAGCAATCTCGAGGATTATCTGCCGGCACCACTCCAGATGCGGCGCGGCACCGGAGCCACCCGCGGTACCGATCACCACCGGAATATTGTGCTTAACGCCAGCCACGATCATATAGCGCAGATCGCGTTTTACCCCCGCCCGATCGGTGAAAGGTTTACCTGCCCCCAGGTAGTGGGGACCAGGGTCGGAAGAGCCCGCGTCAACAGCAATAAGATCCGGCGATTCTTCCATAGCTTTACGAAAACTCTCTTCCGGGAAGCCATAGCCCAGGATTGCCGTTGGCGATAAGATCTTAAATGTACGTGCCATCTTTTAATCCTTAGTTTGCAACAGTGCGATGGTGCGGTTCATTTCGTTAAACACGATGTTAAGACCTTCATCGAAGCCCATGCCCGGCTTGATCAGCATGCGCATCGGGCGAGCGGCGAGGGCTACGTGCACGCAGGTGCGGGCGCTGATCTCCGTTTCGTTACAGGTACCGCCCTGATAGGCTTCCATGCCGTGTTTGTTGCAATACAGCACCGCATCAACGATGTTGTGAATACCGCCCAGGTCCGGGGTTTTTATCTGCACCATATGGCAGCTGCCCGCATCGGTGAAATCCACAATGTCCTGATAGGTGTTACACCACTCATCCGCAACGATTTTCACGCCGGAACCCAGGCGCCTCAGCTCGTGGGTGATGGCGCTCAGCAGGCGGATTTGGTCCGGCTTATTACCCGCATCCACCGGCCCTTCAATGTACAGCGGCAGGCCCTGGGCCTCTTTTTCGAGGCTGGCGATATACGCGGCGCAACGGACCGGGTCCATATCGAAAATCAGACCGATAGTGCCGTACACGTCAATGTGCAGCGTCGGGCGATAGCGCGGGCTGGTGCGCAGGCTTAAGATGCGGTCGGATAACCAGCGTACATACTCACGCAGTTTTTCCCCTTTCAGGCCCAGCTTCTCTTCCACGTTGTTGATAAGCGCATGCGGCAGTACATCAACACCTTTGAGGATCATCTTGTCGACGGCGATATAGCGGTCGTCACCGCTCTGACCAAATAATGGAATGGCTTCCGGGACGCACGGCAGTTGCCACTCGTCACAAACGACTTCCGTTTTCAGACGACCGGTCGCCAGGGCCGCCGCGTCGAGCAGCGCCTGCGACAGGCCATAACGTACGGCGGTATGCAGCAGATGGCCATCTATACGCAGTTCGTCAAAGAAACGGGCGTTCGTCAGGAATCGATCAACGTCACGGCCTTCCAGCAGCGGTTTGATGTGATCGTTAAGGAACGGGATGAAGTGTTCAGCCAGGAACAGCGGGTCACGGCCACCTGCACCTGAATATTGCACCGCTGCACAATCGCCCACCGCCACTGCGCCGTTTTCCAGAATCAGCTGTACGGATACGCATTCACCCGCCTGACGAACAGACGTAAATCCTGGCGTTACCGGAGCGCCGGTATAGATAAACCCGTCATGCCCGGCACCGTTTTTGATGGCCTGCTGATCGTCGAAATAGAATGAGGAGTAGCCTGCGGTGAAAAGGGCCTGTTTAATTTTCATTATGGTCTTCCTATTAATTTACTGTGGGATACCGCGTTGATGTCATCAACAACCATCTGGAATGAGGGTTTACGTCCTTCAAAACGCGCGCGCTCGGCGACGTAATCGTGATGCAGGGCGAGAATATCTTTCGGCAGCGGAACCGCACCGGCTTCCAGGACGCGAATCGCACCGGCGTTATCACGCACCGGCAGGATTTTGCCCGCGTTGCAGGAGGCAGGAGCAAACGGTACGTCCAGCACGCCAGCTTCAAACGCCAGCACTGTTCCGCGCGCAACATCACCGTTGCCCAGCTCGAAGACTTTCTTCAGCACGGCGCGGACTTCGCTCTTAATGAGCTCGACTTCCTGCTCAACGGCGGCGCACGGAGGGAATTTCTGATCGCTGACCATATTGAGCATCTGACGTGAGGCCTTCAGACCCTGGGCGTTTGCGGCGGCGGTCGGAATACCGAACGCTTCGTGCGGGCTCTTGGTGATCACTTTGGTCGCTCCGGACATACCGGCAACCGCTGCACCCCAGGAGATAATGGCAAATGCTTTTGACTCATCTTCCGGGAAGCCGCCCATCCACTGGTGGAAGACGGTACTCAGCTCGTAATCGTCAAAGCCGTGGTTATGGAAATATTCGTGGGAGAGTTCGCGCAGAGCTTGAATAGCAGCGATATCCTGCGTCAGGCTACCGACCTGGCCGTAGCCGACGGTGATTGACTTCACGCCCTGTTCCAGCGCCAGCAGACCTTCGATAATCGCCACCGAGTGGGACACAAACGGCGGGATCAGGGTGCCGGTCAGCGGGCCAAACGGTTCGCGGTTGATACGGATGCCGTTCTCTTCGTACAGGCCCATCAGGCGGTCGCAGTACTGCCAGTCGCGGATAGATTTTTCCAGGGTGACGCGCTTAGCGTACGGGATGTTGTACGAGATACCGCCGCCTTCATAGCTGGTAAAGCCGCTGGCCATTGCGATCTCCGCCAGCATGCGCGCATCCGGCGTGCCGTGACGTACCTGAATCGGTTTCTCCAGCGCTTCAGTCATGCGACGGCAGGCGGCGACGCCGTGGTTAACGACCGGTAAGCCGTTAAGTTTGGAGGTGCCCGCTTCGATGGATTTTTGGATCCCTACCGCTGCCTCTTCATAGCGATTCAGACGGGTGTAGGCATCAATGGTGCTGGGCAGCAAATCGCACTCTTCCTGCAGCGTTTTGAGCAGGGCGATATGTTCATCCATGAGCGCTACGCCAGCGCGCGGCTGGCTCAGGGTTTTACCTTCCTGGTCCGCCTTCAGTAGAGCGTGAGAAAAGCGTTTTTGCTCAGGAATGGTTTGCTGGTACTTCACGCCATCTTCGAAGTTCTCAACGTCCTTGCCGGTATGCCAGGTTTGTAAGACCTGTTGCCGCTCAGTCATGAATTCGTCATGGGTTAGCTTTTTATTTCGAAGTTCCATTCGTTGCTGCCTTAGGTTTTATAGGGTTAAACAATGAATACTGGTGCGAGCCGCCGCCTGCGGGTCCAGCCTGGCGACATTCGCCAGCAGAGGAAGCAGACCTTTTGCATCGCGGTAATAATCAAACTGCCCGGGTAAAAGCACGCGTCTGCTGCTGTCGTCCAGCTCGCGGTACTTCAGCCAGCGGTGAACATCAAACTGACTGGCGCGGGAGAGCCATCCCCCGGAGCCGACCACTTTGCGCACGGTGGTCAGATCGCGCCCCACCTGCAAATCGACGTTACCTACGCAGGTACAGACCTGTTTTTTGGTGCCAGCATGGCGCTCACTGGCGTACCCAACGCACAGCCCGGCCAGCAGCGTGTCGAAATGTTTTTCTTCTTCGGTGACAGGCAGATAATCCGGATGTGCGACCAGATGGCGCAGATAGCCATAAAACGCTTCCTTGCGCTGAGGCTGATGGGCAAACACCGCGTTCACCAGTTCGTGTGTACTTTCGCCGACCACCACCGCCGAGACGCGCATACCGAGCTCTCCCTCTACGGTGCGTTTCACAAATGGCTCAGGCACGCCGTGCAGAACGGTATCCGGGGAGAGCATGTTGGCGCTGGCGGAATAGACGTCGGTGGTGGCACCGCCCATGTCGATCAGCATGAATTCTTTCCACGCGCTGTCGACGTCGCTGATCGCTTTCACCAGCTCGTAGACGGTCCACGGTGTTGGCATCGGCTCCTCGCCGGTTTCCCCGACGATAACGTCCAGCCCTTTTCCCTTCACAATGCGGGACAGAAAGACATCGCAGATGGCCTTGCGGGCGGCATACGGATTCGGGTGATCGAGGTCAGGCAAAACGTTGTCGACCGTAATCAGATCTTTGTGGCCAAGAATAGCCTGCACGTCGTCCTGAATATCGCGGTTTCCAGCGTAGATAATGGCGCAATCCAGCTTTGACGCTGCCAGCGCGCGGGCATTGGCAAGACCGTAGCTCTCTTCTCCGCCGTCCGTACCGCCAGTGAACAGCAGAATGTCCGGTGGAGAATCCTCCAGCGCCCGAATATCGTGGCGGTTAAGTTTGTAGGAGTAGTACTGGGCGATTTTGGCACCCGCCGAATGGGCGGTGACTTTGGCCGATTCCAGGGTGATCGACGGCACCAGACCCATTGCGGCAACGGCGAGCCCACCTTTTGCCGACGAGGAGTATTTCAGCGTAACGTCCCCGCTGTTCAGCAAAGGTCGCGCATCGGCAACGTTTAGCACCTGGTTCAGGCTGGTAAAGAACCCCTCCGCCAGGTGGTGGGTCGTCGTCGGGGTCAGAACGTGGTTGACCAACGTTAGCGCATCACCCTCCGGTGTGAAGAGTGCTGCTTTGGTCCACGTCGAACCAATGTCGACTGAGACGATTTGCATCAGAAGCCCTCTTCG
Organism: Enterobacter sp. P82; assembly: GCF_037053385.1. Classification (NCBI taxonomy): domain Bacteria; kingdom Pseudomonadati; phylum Pseudomonadota; class Gammaproteobacteria; order Enterobacterales; family Enterobacteriaceae; genus Enterobacter; species Enterobacter sp. P82. The sequence goes on along the minus strand of NZ_JBALHX010000001.1, from coordinate 1,850,907 downwards.
AGACAAAGCTCTTCAACGCGCTGACGCTGCTGTATATCGTTCGCCATCAGCTGACAGACGTCTTCCAGGTCGTGGCTTGGGGCGAAAACGCGGTTGAAACCCATCTCTTTGAATTTGGCTTCGACGTCGGCAAAATCGTGCTTACCCACGACCAGATTACCGCCCACAAAAAGCAGGATGTCGCCGATACCGCGTTCGATGCAGCGCTCACGCAGCCCCAGACAGTCGATGTCGCCATGGCCGTAGATGGATGAAACGACAATAGCATCAGCCCCGGTTTCGATGGCCGCATCAATATATTCATCCTGGCTCACCATCACACCAAGATTGATTACGTGAAAATTATGGGAAGTAAAAACACGGTCCAGAACTTTATTGCCTACCGCATGGCAGTCAGCACCAATGACGCCAATAACAAGTGTTGATTTCTTCATGGGTAATCCTCTGTAGGGCTGATTGTAAAAATATTATGGGTATTAAAAATAGTTAATGGGTATTCGGTCTGTTAATGGTGTTGGAGTGTCTTTTGAAGACGAAAAGGAAGCAATTGATCTATTTTCAAAAAATCCTTCCAAAAATGATGATGGTAATGATTCCTCATTTAAAATCATTTAAATTCAACCTGTTGCGTGTAGTTGGTTTTGGGTTTGATATTTATCTGTAAACGTTGATAACAAAATCTTTGTAATATTTGTGATCGAGCGCCTGTTTTATTGTTGAGGGTGGTAAATATATTTTTTTTGACTTTTATCAGTGGAGGTCTATTGCCATGCAGACATTGGCGAGAAGATATTTACTGTTTTATTGATATTGGTCATAAACGCCATTCGTACAATTAAGGGAGAGTGATAAATACATCAAATTTTTGGCATGTGGAGGTGGGTATAATTCAGCGCTAATTTTAATTATCCGTTTTCTTGCATCTTTGAATATTTAATCTGAGGATATAACGATGAGTAAAGGGAAGGTTTGGCTTGTAGGGGCAGGGCCTGGTGATGCGTCTCTGATAACGGTAAAAGGTCTGCACTGTATCCGCCATGCGGAGGTGATTGTCCACGATCGCCTGGTTAACCCTGAGCTTCTGGCCCAGGCTCCGGCAAGCTGTCTGATTATTGATGTTGGCAAAACCCCAAGTCATCATCCGGTACCTCAGGAACAAATCAATGCCTTGCTGGTTAAGCATGCCGGGGAAGGGCGGCAGGTGGTGCGTCTGAAAGGCGGTGACCCCTACGTTTTTGGCCGCGGGGGTGAAGAGGCCGAGCAACTGGCGAAAGACGGTCTGGAGTTTGAAGTCGTGCCGGGGATCAGCTCCTCGATTGGCGGATTGGCCTATGCCGGGATCCCGGTCACGCACCGTCATTACGCCTCCAGTTTTCATATTGTGACCGGTCATATGTGCCAGGGGAACGATCCGCAAAACTGGCATGCGCTGGCGAAAATCAACGGAACGCTGATCATTCTGATGGGAATGACCCGGCTGACGGAAATTTGCCAGCAGCTCATTGAGGGAGGCATGTCCGCTGAGACGCCGGTGGCGGTAGTGATGTATGCCAGCCAGTCTCGTCAGCAGATTGCCAAAGGTACGCTGACCGATATCCACCTCGAGGTTGAGCGTCAACAACTGCATGCTCCTGCGCTGATTGTCGTCGGTGAGGTGGTCAACCTGCAGGAGATACTGGCGTTTTCTGCATCGCATATCGCGCTGAATCAGGTTGTTGTCTGATGTTATCCTGACATTTTCGAAATGGCCGAGTGAAACGAATGAGTGAGCATGGTGGTAATGTCCTGGAAACGGGGCTGCAGTTGGGGATCGCTCCCGAGTTGTTGTTGGACTTTAGCGCGAACATCAATCCGTTAGGGCTGCCCGAGCGCGTCAGGTCGCTCATTGTGTCCCATCTGGATATCATCACGCAGTACCCGGACGTTGAATACCGCCATCTTCATCAGGCGCTGGCCAGCGCCAGTCAGTGTGACTACGACCAGACAATTGCCGGGAATGGCGAAACGGAGTTGATCTATGGCCTGGTGCGAACGCTTGCCCCTCGCCGGGCGATGCTGCTGGTGCCGGGTTTTGCCGAATATCGCCGGGCATTACAGCAGCAGGGTTGCCAGATAATCGACTACGCGCTGAGTGAGCAGAACGGGTTCCAGGTGGATGCTTCCATACTGGACGCCGTTCGCGCGCACAGGCCCGATTGCCTGTTCATCGCAACGCCGAATAACCCTACCGGACTCATGCCTGATGCCGGTCTTCTCAACCGGCTGGCTTCGCTGTGCGAAGCGCTGGAGATTTCGCTGATTGTTGATGAAGCTTTTATTGATTTTCTGCCGCAGGGATCCACGCTGGCGCCACGGCTGGCTGAGTCACGTTATCTTTACCTGCTGCGTTCCCTGACCAAGTTTTTTGCTATTCCCGGGTTGCGCCTTGGGTATCTGCTGAGCGGAAATACGCAGATTATTCGCCAGCTGAAACGCACCCGTGAGCCCTGGTCCGTGAATGCCTTTTCGGCACTTGTGGGGCAACATTTGTTGCTGGATGAGGACTATATTTCTCGCAGCCATGCCTTTATCTCCCGGGAGCGGGATTTCCTGTGGCAGGCGATGACGCGTTTTTCATCGCTGGTGGTCTGGGAGCCGCAGGCCAATTTTATTTTCTTCCGCTGCCTGCGTCAGGGGTTCGACCTGAAAGCGGCACTGCTTGGTCATCATATCCTTATTCGCCACTGCGAAAACTATCCAGGGCTCGATCGCGACTACTATCGGATTGCCGTGCGTACTGAAGCGGAGAACCGTCGGTTTATTGCCGCGCTGACTGACGTTTTACAAGGCTAGGCGATGGACTATTTCCCGATTTTTTGCAATCTGAAGGGTAAACGCTGCCTGATCGTCGGTGGTGGGCAGGTGGCGACGCATAAGGCAAAGGGGCTGCTGGCTGCCGGGGCAGAGTTGCGTCTGGTTGCGCCCTCCCTGACGCCGGAACTCGCCAGCCTGCACGCGTGCGGTGACATCGAGTGGGTCCCGGCGACGTTTGCGCCGCAGTATCTGCAATCATGCTGGCTGGTTATTGCCGCAACCAGCGATCCGCAGGTGAACCGTCAGGTCGCCGGGGCCGCCAGCGCGGAGCGTCTGTTTTGCAATGTCGCAGACGACCCTTCTGCTGCCACCTTTATCTCACCGGCCATTATTGACCTTTCGCCGGTCATTATTGCACTGAGTTGCGGGGGCAACGCGCCGGTCTACAGTAAGATCCTCAAAGCACATGTCGCAGCCCATCTTCCTCCTGGCATGCGGGAAAGCGTGCGGCTGGCGGGGGCGCTGCGTGAAAGGGTGAACGGCGCATGCGTTGACCGGGATCGCAAGCGCGCATTTTGGGCCGCATTCTTCCGGCATGTTCCGCTGCAACAGGCTTTAGCGCAGGAACATGAGCAAGAGGTTAAGCAGCAGGTCGAGTGGCTCATTCAGCATAAGTTGCTGTCAGAGTAGCGTCACACCGCCTTTTACCATCCGCAGCAGGTGCTGTTCAGGCCAGTGACGGGTGAGCTGTTTTTTTGCTAACAGCCATTTCACATAATCGACATCGTCTTTATTTCTGTCCAGCATCAGCCCCACGACGCTGCCGCTGTGCGCCACGTTCACCCCGTAGATGCCGCACTCCTCCACCAGTGAGAGCAGTGCGTCAAAATCCGGTTTAGGTAGCAGTGTCTGGCTGGCGATGGCGCTGAGGGTTGCCGCTTCTCCCATTCGGTAAGGGTTTTGCGTCATACAGGATTCCTGTACTTTTTCCCATGCACGCTTCAGCGCTGGCGCGCCGGCATGTAATCCAGCCTGACGTGGGATGCGGTGATAATCGGCCGTGCGCAGCGTTTGCGGACTTTCAAGAACAAGCAGATCGAGGTTGGGCTGGGTGTCACATGAAATCTGTGTGGAAGCGTCGTTATGATCAAAAAGGGTCAACTGACGAAACACGGTACTGTCGGTGGGTTCGAGCGAAACGCAAAGCGTTGCCAGTGTGCTTTCGTCAAGCTGATGCCCCAGATGGTGGGCGGTGGCGATGGCGGTGGCGGCAATATCTGCGGTGCTGCTGGCCATCCCTTTGGCAATCGGGATGGTCGAATGCACATCAATGCGGATATCCTGGCTCAACTGCGCCGGGTAGTGCCAGTGCTGCAATAACCGCTCGACCATCGCGCGCGACAGCGGGCGTTCATCCGCCAGGGCTGAGCCGTAGCTCACCTCAACCGTGCTGTACCATTCGACAGGGCAGGAGACCAATTTCTCACTGCCCAAAATCCAGCCCTGGATAAGCTCACCGCACGACGCGGGGCATTGCGCAACAGCCACGTTTCCACCTTTCTGGTCTGCAAATTCTGAAGCATAGTGTCATGAGGATATCCCTCGTACCTTGATATACCGCAAATTCCCGCCTGGATAATCTACATATTATTCTGCGATTCTGCTGAATACGTAACGCATCAATAAAGCCACACGAACTTACGTTGAATAGCAATATTATGTAATAGCCAGGTTTTAATACCTTAATGAATTTTGATCACAATAAAATGAAAAAATATCAAGTGGTGCAATAACTTGTCATAGCGCAATAAATATTGAGATTTTAAGCGTAATTATCTTTGCTTTTAATTTTTTGTGATAAAACGTTGAGTTATTGAGGAAGGTGTCAATTATTCTGGCGCCACGTTTTACACAGCATGTATTTCATTACGGTTAAGTATTTGCCTAAGGTGAAGTGAAACGCCGTAAATAGCATTGCTGTTTTATAACGCGCTATTTTCTCATTATGTAAGCCGACCGGTTTGCCACATTTGTGGTAGGGAAGGGGGTGATAATCCCCCGCAGCCCCCGCTGCTGTGATGCTGACGACCCCGTAATGACCACTGATCGTGAGATTGGGAAGGACGGGCGAGGAGGACGCTAAGCCAGAAGACCTGCCTGTCGGGAACGTTCAACAACTTCGGTGGGAAGTGGGTTGTACTGATGCATCATACAGTCGAAAGACTGGGGTTACGTGTATCTATACCTCCCGACCACCCTGGACAGGATCAGGGCCATGGCGGCAAAGCAGTACGCGTTTGTTCTTGCAGGTACCGGAAGCGGTTGTGGTAAAACCACGGTCACGCTAGGCCTGTTGAGTCTGTTAAAACAGCGTGGGTTACGCGTCCAGCCATATAAAGTGGGCCCTGACTACCTTGATACCGGCTGGCATACCAAAGTCAGCGGTACGTCCTCCCGCAACCTCGACAGCTTCATGCTCCCTGAACCGATACTCAACGCGCTGTTCTGCGAGCATATGCAGCAGGCGGATATCGCAGTGATTGAAGGTGTGATGGGGCTGTATGACGGCTACGGCACCGATCCGAACTATTGCAGCACCGCCGCGATGGCAAAACAGTTGGGCTGCCCGGTGATTCTGCTGGTGGATGGCAAGGCGGTCTCGACTTCAATTGCCGCCACGGTAATGGGCTTTCAGCGATTTGATCCCACCCTCAATATTGCCGGGGTGATTGTCAATCGCGTCAACAGCGAATCACATTATCAGTTGCTCAAAACGGCAATTGAACACTATTGCACGGTACCCGTCCTGGGTTATGTGCCGCGCGTTGAAGGCGTCGGTTTGCCCGAGCGCCATCTGGGACTGGTCACCGCCCGGGAGTCGGTCGCGAACCTGCAGACCTGGCAGAATTTTGCCGCCATTCTCGAACGTACGCTGGACATCGGACAACTTCTCTCGCTCAGCCAGATGGTGTCACTGCCGCAGGGCTCCTGGCCCGCGCTCCCTGACGGGGACGCCGGGCGCGGGTTGACGCTCGGGATGGCCGATGACGAGGCCTTCAACTTCTATTACGCGGATAACATCACGCTGCTCGAACGTACCGGGGTCGACATTATCCGCTTCAGCCCGCTGCGCGACACCCATTTACCTGACTGCCAGATGGTCTGGCTTGGGGGTGGTTACCCGGAGCTGTACGCGGCACAGCTTGCGGAAAACACCACGATGCTTGCCAGCCTGCGGGAGGCGCACCGGCGAGGCGTGGCGATCTACGCCGAGTGTGGTGGGCTGATGTATCTCGGCAGCACGCTCGAAGATAGCGAGGGGGCCACGCACCGGATGGCCAATGTTATCCCTGGCCACAGCAGGATGGGTAAACGACTGACCCGTTTTGGCTATTGTGAGGCGCAGGCGCGCCAGCCCACGCTGCTGGCCGATAGCGGAGAGGTGCTGCGTGGGCATGAATTTCACTATTCCGACTTCTCTCCCCAAACTCCCGCGGTACTGGCGTGTCGCAAAGTACGCGATGGCGTAACGATGCAGGAGTGGGCAGGCGGCTGGCAGGTTGGCAACACGTTCGCAAGCTATCTGCACCTCCACTTTGCCCAACGCCCTATGATACTCAACCGCTGGCTGACGGCGGCGAGGGGGGCGCTATGACCCTGCTGGCCTGGTGCGTCGCGTGGCTGCTCGATGTCATCATCGGCGACCCGCAAAACTGGCCGCATCCAGTGCGCTGGATAGGCAACCTGATCAATGCGATGCAGCGGAGTATTCGCCGCTACTGTCATAGCGACACGGCGTTACGCATTGGTGGCGGCGTCATGTGGCTGGTAGTGGTGGGGCTAACCTGGGGCATGGCCTGGGGCGTACTGGCACTCGGACGGATGGTTCATCCCTGGCTGGGCTGGGCGATTGAAGTGTGGATGATGTTTACCGTGCTGGCCGGGCGCTGCCTGGCAAACGCTGCACGGGACGTTGAGCGCCCTCTGCGAGCAGGCGACCTTGATGAAAGCCGCGAAAAACTCTCCTGGATAGTGGGACGCGATACGTCTCAACTTCAGCCGGAACAGATCAACCGGGCGGTGGTGGAGACTGTCGCGGAGAACACGGTCGATGGCGTTATCGCCCCACTGTTTTTCCTCATGCTGGGCGGTGCGCCACTGGCGATGGCCTATAAGGCGGTGAATACCCTCGATTCAATGGTGGGCTACAAGCACGAAAAATACCGTGCGATCGGCATGGTCAGCGCCCGTATGGATGATCTGGCGAACTATATCCCCGCTCGTCTGAGCTGGTTTCTGTTAAGCATCGCGGCGTGGCTATGCCGTGACGATTTCTCCTGCGCGCTGCGCGTCGGCTGGCGCGACCGCTACAACCACAGTAGCCCCAACTGCGCGTGGGCAGAAGCGACGGTCGCTGGCGCGCTGGGCATCCGGCTTGGCGGACCCAACGACTATTTTGGTCAGCGCGTAGAAAAGCCGTGGATTGGCGACGCGCAGCGCCCGATTGCGGTAGACGACATTTCCCGAACGATTCGACTGATGTGGGTTTCCTCCACCCTGGCGCTGGCGCTGTTTATCGCAGCACGCTGGTTGATGGTTGGCGTGGCCTGAGGACAAGAGACAATGCAATACATCCAGCAACCCCAGGCGATTGAAGCCAAAAGTTTCGACATCATTGGCGAAATCATTTGCGAAACGCGGCCGGAATACCGGTTTGCCAGCCCGCTGCATGAGGCGATCGTCAAGCGGGTGATCCATACCACCGCAGATTTTGACTGGCTGGATATTCTCTGGTTTTCAGATGATGCGCTGGAACAGCTTTGCGCGGCGCTCCGTCGCCCGTCAGTTATCTATACCGATACCACGATGGCGCTCTCCGGGATCAACAAAACGCTGCTGGCGACATTCGGGGGGGAATGTCGCTGCTATATCAGCGACCCGCGGGTGGTGGCGCAGGCAAAAGCGCAGGGAATAACCCGCTCGATGGCGGCGGTGGATATCGCGGTAACAGAAGAAAGTGAGAAGGTCTTCGTCTTTGGTAACGCGCCAACGGCGCTGTTTCGCCTGCTTGAGCATGATGTTGCTGTCAGCGGCGTGGTGGGTGTTCCGGTGGGGTTTGTGGGGGCGGCGGAATCGAAAGAGGCGCTGACGCACAGCAACTTGCCCGCGATTGCGGCTCTTGGGCGCAAAGGCGGCAGCAATGTGGCGGCGGCGATTGTGAACGCCATGCTCTATTACCTGCAGGGGGCGAGATGAGCGATTCAACCTTCGATGCCCCGGTATGGCATAACGGGAAGGCGTTACGTAAAGGCTACACCACCGGTTCCTGCGCAACCGCGGCAGCGAAAGTCGCCGCACTGATGGTGCTGCGCCAGCATCTTATTCATCAGATCTCCATTGTGACTCCCTCCGGCGTCACGCTATGTCTGAACGTGGAGTCGCCGCACATTGAAGGTCAGCAGGCGATTGCGGCCATCCGCAAAGACGGGGGTGATGACGTCGATGCCACACACGGCATGCTGATTTTCGCCCGCGTGACGCTCAACGACAGTGGCGAGATTACGCTTTCGGGTGGCGAAGGCGTGGGGACTGTCACGCGTAAAGGAATTGGCCTGCCCATCGGCAGCGCGGCGATCAACCGCACGCCGCGTCACACCATTGAGTCCGCAGTGCGCGAGGCGATTGGTCCGACGCGTGGGGCTGACGTTGAAATCTTTGCGCCTGAAGGCCAGGCGCGGGCGCAGAAAACCTACAACTCACGCCTCGGGATCCTGGGCGGGATTTCGATTATCGGCACCACCGGCATTGTCACACCGATGTCAGAAGAGAGCTGGAAACGCTCGCTCTCTCTGGAGCTGGAGATTAAACGCGCGGCGGGGCTGGAGCGGGTCGTGCTGGTGCCGGGCAATCATGGTGAGCGATTTGTTCGCGAGCAGATGGGCATTGATGAAGATGTCGTGGTCACCATGAGCAACTTTGTCGGCTACATGATCGAAGAGTCCGTGCGGCTGGGATTTCGCCAGGTAGTGCTGGTCGGCCATCCCGGCAAGCTCATCAAAATTGCCGCCGGGATTTTTCACACCCACAGCCATATCGCCGATGCGCGCATGGAAACCCTGGTGGCGCATCTGGCGCTGCTCGGCGCGCCGCTGGAGTTACTGACCCTCGTCAGCGATTGCGATACCACCGAGGCGGCGATGGAGCATATCGAAACCTGGGGTTTTGAGGCTATTTACAACCACCTCGCCAAACGTATCTGCCTGCGCGTGATGCAGATGTTGCGCTTTACCAAAACTCCGCCGACCTGTGACGCCATTCTGTTTTCCTTTGATAACCAGGTGCTGGGTAGCAACCGCCCGGTCGAGGCGATTGCCCGGGAGTTGCAATGTTAACGGTTGTGGGAATGGGACCTGCGGGATTGCATCTGATGACGCCCGCTGCGCGTGAAGCCATTGAACATGCCGATGCGCTGGTCGGCGGAAAACGTCATCTGCTGCAGTTCCCGGCGTTTTGCGGAGAGACATTTGTCCTGGGCGCTAACATTCCGGAGCTGCTGGCCTGGATTGAGGCGCGTCAGGAGAAAAAGGTGGTGATTGTCGCCTCCGGCGATCCGCTGTTTTACGGCATCGGATCGCGAATGGTGGCGCATTTCGGTATTGCGCGCGTACGCGTTATTCCCGGCATCAGCGCGGTGCAGTACCTATGTGCGCAGGCGGGCATTGATATGAATGAGATGTGGCTCACCAGCAGCCATGGCCGCAGCGTGAATGTTGATGAGCTGGCACGGCATCGCAAAGTGGCGATGGTCACCGATAACCAGTGCGGGCCGAAAGAGATTGCCGCGCAGTTGGTGGCACGTGGTAAGGGCCATCGCTGGATGGTCATTGGTGAAAACCTGGCGATGGAAAACGAACGGATCCACTGGCTGCCCGTCAGTGAGGTCAGTGCCGACTATGAAATGAATGCTGTGGTGATCCTCGATGAAAGATGAACTGTTTTTGCGCGGCGAAACGGTGCCGATGACCAAAGAGGCGGTTCGCGCCCTGGCCATCGCGAAGCTTGCGCTGCACCGCGCCAGCCACCTGATTGATGTCGGCGCGGGGACCGGGAGTGTGTCGATAGAGGCGGCGCTGCAGTTTCCCTCGCTGCGCGTGACGGCCATTGAACGTAACCCTGCGGCTCTGCAACTGCTTGCGGAAAATCGCCAGCATTTTGCCTGTCACAATATCGCTATTTTGCCGGGCGTAGCGCCATTACCGGTGGCAGATAAGGCCGATGCCGTATTTATGGGCGGCAGCGGTGGCCATCTGACATCGCTTATTGACTGGTCCATGCGCCAGTTACATCCGGGCGGACGTCTGGTCATGACGTTTATCCTGCTGGAAAACCTCACAACCGCGCTGGCCCATCTGCAGCAGATCGGCGCGCAGGACATTGATTGTCTGCAAATGCAGGTCTCCGCACTGGCCCCGCTCGGCAGCGGCCACTATTTCAAACCGAACAATCCCGTTTTTGTTATCGCCTGTCAGAAGGAAGAACACCATGTCTGAGACGTTTGATTCCCGTTGCGTGTGGTTTGTCGGTGCTGGTCCCGGCGATCGAGAGCTCATTACGCTCAAGGGATACCGGTTGCTGCAGCAGGCGCAGGTGGTCATCTATGCCGGTTCGCTTATCAATACCGAACTGTTGGCCTATTGCCCGCAGGGAGCCGAATGCCACGACAGCGCGGAACTCCATTTAGAACAGATCATTGACCTGATGGCGGCGGGCGTGAAGGCCGGAAAGACGGTGGTACGTTTACAGACTGGTGATGTTTCGCTCTACGGCTCCGTCCGGGAACAGGGTGAAGAGTTGACCAAACTCGGCATTGCCTGGCAGGTGGTGCCCGGCGTCAGTGCCTTCCTCGGTGCTGCGGCGGAGCTTGGGGTCGAATACACCGTACCTGAAGTCTCGCAGAGCCTGATTATTACCCGCCTCGAAGGCCGTACGCCGGTGCCCGAGCGTGAACAGCTGGAGTCATTTGCCAGCCATCAGACCTCAATGGCGATTTATCTTTCAGTCCAGCGTATTCATCGGGTGGCGGAACGTCTGATTGAAGGCGGTTATCCAGACACCACGCCCGTTGCCGTCATTTACAAAGCGACCTGGCCGGAAAGCCAGACCGTACGCGGCACGCTGGCAGATATCGCTGACAAAGTACGCGAGGCGGGGATCCGCAAAACGGCGCTCATTCTGGTCGGGAAGTTCCTGGGCGAGGAGTATCACTACTCAAAACTCTATGCCGCGGATTTTAGCCATGAATACCGTAAAGCCTGAGTCCATCGCGCTTTTTTGCCTGACCCCGGGCGGCGTGCGGCTGGCGAAGCGGCTGGCGGCGATGCTGCCGGTAACCTGCTTTACCAGCGAGCGTTTGCAGGAAGAGGGCTTTGTTCCCTTCGACGGCGGCTTTGCCCCGGCGGTTCGCGAGGCGTTCATGCACTACCCGTCGCTGATTTTTATCGGCGCAACCGGCATTGCGGTGCGCGTCCTGGCACCGTTAATCCACGACAAACTGAGCGACCCGGCGGTGGTGGTGATCGATGAACGCGGGCAGCACGTGATTAGCCTGCTTTCCGGCCATGCTGGCGGGGCGAATGCACTGACCCGCTATCTGGCGGGAATACTGGGGGCTGACCCGGTGATTACCACCGCCACGGACGTCAACGAGATGGCCGCGCTGGATACCCTGGCCATCCAGCTGAACGCCCGAATGAGCGATTTCCGAACGGCAGTAAAAATCGTCAACCAGATGCTGGTGAGCCACCAGCGGGTAGGGCTGTGGTGGGATACGGAACTCGATGATGACGTCAGTCAGTGTGATCGGCGCGGGTTTATCACCGTGAGTGACCTGCAGCACCTCCCGGAACTGGATGCGCTGGTGTGTATTACGCTGCGAAACACACTGCCGGAACTGCCATTGCCGCACTGGAAGCTGGTCCCTCAGCGGGTCGTGGCGGGCATCGGCTGTCGACGCGACACGCCGTTTCCGCTGCTGGCGACGCTGCTGGCGCGTCAGCTTGAGGCGCAACGGTTCGACCCGCTGACCCTAAAAGCGATTGGCAGCGTCTCCCTTAAAAAAGACGAAGCGGGCCTGCTCCAGCTTGCCGCCTGCTGGGGTGTGCCGTTTGAAACCTTTACCGCTGACGCGCTGCGTGAGCACGAACATCGCTTTCCGGCTTCACCGTTTGTACGCCAGACGGTTGGAGTGGGGAGCGTCTCGGGACCGGCAGCGTGGCTGCTGAGCCATGGGCAACTACGAGGCGAAACCCTGCGCGAACAGGGCGTCACTATCACTTTGGGAGTTTCACACTGATGTTAACCGTAATTGGAATCGGCCCTGGCTCGCAGGCCATGATGACCATGGAAGCCGTAGACGCGCTGCAGGCGGCAGAAATCATCGTTGGCTACAAAACCTATACCCATCTGGTGAAGGCCTTCACCGGCGACAAACAGGTGATCAAAACCGGTATGTGCAAAGAGATTGAACGCTGTCAGGCGGCAATCGAGCTGGCGCAGGCCGGGCATAACGTCGCGCTTATCAGCAGCGGCGACGCCGGTATTTATGGGATGGCGGGGCTGGTGCTGGAGTTGGTCAGCAAACAGAAGCTGGACGTTGAGGTTCGCCTGATCCCCGGAATGACGGCCAGTATCGCCGCCGCATCTCTGCTTGGCGCACCGCTGATGCACGATTTTTGCCACATCAGCTTAAGCGATCTGCTGACGCCGTGGCCGGTCATCGAAAAACGTATTGTCGCCGCGGGAGAGGCGGACTTTGTCATCTGTTTCTATAACCCGCGCAGCCGGGGGCGCGAGGGCCATCTGGCACGGGCGTTTGAGCTGCTGTCCGCCAGCAAAAGCCCGCAAACGCCGGTAGGGGTAGTGAAGTCTGCCGGGCGTAAAAAGCAGGAGAAGTGGTTAACCACCCTGGGCGACATGGACTTTGAACCGGTCGATATGACAAGCCTGGTGATCGTAGGAAATAAAGCCACCTTCGTTCAGGAGGGGCTGATGATCACCCCCCGGGGCTATGTGCTGTGAACTATGGCGACGTGCTGGTCATGGGCGGCACCAGCGATGCCCGCGCGATCTGCCAGCAACTGGATGCGGCGGGCGTGGCCTACACCCTGTCGGTGGCGACGCCCACCGGGCAGCGGCTGGCGGGCGACATTAACGGTCGGGTGCGCTGTGGCCGCCTGGAGACGCAGCAGATGGTTGACTGGCTGGCGGAAAACAGGACCCGCTGGGTGATTGACGCTTCGCATCCCTACGCTGAGGTGGTCAGCCGCAACATCCTGACGGCCTGTGAAACAGTGGGGGTGTTGCTTAGCCGCTATCAACGCCCCGAACAACTCAGCGAGCTGACGCATCCGCTGCTCTACAGCGTGCCGGGAATTGAAGAGGCCTGCGACATCGCGCGGCGGCTGGGCGAACGGGTGCTGTTGACCACCGGCAGTAAAGATCTGGCGCGCTGGCGCGCTGGTCTGCCGGAGAAAACGCTGCTGGCCCGGGTTTTGCCAGTGCCCGAGGTCATCGAGCAATGCGCCGGACTTGGCTTTGGCGTCACCGAGATCTTTGCTATGTGCGGGCCCTTCAGCGCTGAATTTAACGCAGCGTTTTATCGTCAGTGCCAGGCTGACGTGATGATAACCAAAGCCTCCGGTGCGGAAGGTGGCTATCAGGAGAAGGTTCAACCCTGTCTGGATGCGGGCATCCCCTGCATCGTGATTACACGCCCGGCACCGCTGGTGACGGGAGAGGAACTACTGGAAAGTCAGGCCGCATTCGCCGGGCGTTTAGCGCGCTGGCTGGCCGCTGATTAAGGAGTTAGAGATGAAAAAGGCGCTTCTGGTGGTCAGCTTTGGTACCAGCTACCACGATACCTGCGAGAAGAACATTGTGGCGTGCGAGCGTGCGCTGGCGGAAAGCTGCCCTGACCGCGAGCTGTTTCGGGCATTCACCTCCGGAATGATCATTCGCAAGCTCAAACAGCGTGATGGCATTGAGATCGACACGCCGCTGCAGGCGCTGAAAAAGCTTGCGGCTCAGGGATATCAGGATGTGGCAATTCAGTCTCTGCACATCATCAACGGCGATGAGTACGAGAAAATCGTCCGTGAAGTGCAGAGCCTGCGACCGCTGTTTACCCGCCTGACGCTGGGGGTACCGCTACTGAGCAGCCACGACGATTACGCGCAGCTGATGCGCGCATTGCAACAGCAGATGCCGACGCTTGGGGCCACGGAAAAAGTGGTGTTTATGGGCCACGGTGCCAGCCATCATGCCTTTGCGGCCTATGCCTGCCTCGACCACATGATGATGGCCCAGGGCTTCCCGGCCCGCGTCGGCGCGGTGGAGAGCTATCCGGAAGTCGACATCCTGATTGAGAGCCTCGGTAAAGAAGGCGTCACCGCCGTGCATTTGATGCCGCTGATGCTGGTGGCCGGCGATCACGCCATCAACGATATGGCCTCTGACGACGAGGACTCCTGGAAGACGTTGTTTAACGCCGCCGGGATCCCGGCGACGCCGTGGCTGAGCGGGCTGGGTGAAAACCCGGCGGTACGCGCAATGTTCGTCGCCCATTTACAGCAGGCGCTAAGTATGGCGCTGGAGGAGGCGGCATGAGCGGCAAACTGTACGCCCTGAGTACCGGGCCGGGCGCGTCGGATCTTATCACCGTGCGTGCCTCACGGATCCTTGGTTCGCTGGATATTCTCTACGCCCCGGCGGGCCGCAAAGGCGGCGATAGCCTGGCGCTTTCTATCGTCCGGGCGTTTATCGGCGAACAGACCGAAATCCGCTGCTGCCACTTTCCTATGAGCGCCGACAGTGCTGAAAAGGAGGCGGTGTGGGATGCGGTGGCCGACGCGTTAGTGCGTGAGGTGAACGACGGGAAACAGGTTGGTTTTATCACCCTGGGCGATGCCATGCTGTTCAGCACCTGGGTGTTCTTACTTCAGCGCATTGGCAGCCCGGACTGGCTGGAGATTGTGCCCGGCGTGACGTCGTTTGCCGCGATTGCCGCGCGTTCAAAAATGCCGTTGGCGATGGAACAGCAGTCGCTGGCGGTGATTTCCTGTACCGCGCCGGAAGCGGAGATTGCGCACGCGCTGCAGCAACACGACAGTCTGGTGCTGATGAAGGTCTATGGCCGGTTTGCGCGCATCAAAGCGCTACTGACGCAGGCCGGACTACTGAACTGTGCACTGATGATGTCAGAGGCCACGCTCCCTGGCGAGCAGTGCTGGCGGCATCTGGATGAGGTTGCTGATGAACAGCCGTTACCCTATTTCTCGACCATTCTGGTCAACAAACAGTGGGAGTATGCGCAATGAAACTCGAACAACAGCTTAAACAGCTGTCATTAAGTGGCCTGGCGGCGGCGCTATTGCTGATGGTGGTGCCGGAGCAGGCGTTCGCGATGCACATCATGGAAGGGTTTTTACCGCCGATGTGGGCGCTGGCGTGGTGGCTGCTCTTCTTACCGTGCCTGTGGTACGGGCTGGTGCGCCTGCGTCGTATCGTGCAGGAGGATAACCACCAGAAAATCCTGCTGGCGCTGTGCGGGGCGTTTATTTTCGTGCTGTCGGCGCTGAAGATCCCATCGGTAACTGGCAGTTGTTCGCATCCGACTGGCGTGGGGCTCGCCGTTATTCTGTTCGGGCCGGGCGTCGTCGCCATTCTTGGCGCCATCGTGTTGCTGTTTCAGGCGCTGCTACTGGCGCACGGCGGGTTAACCACGCTTGGCGCGAACGGCATGTCGATGGCGGTGATTGGGCCGGTTGTCGGGTACATGGTGTGGAAGATGGCCTGCCGTGCCGGGCTTCGCCGTGATGTTGGGGTCTTTTTGTGCGCCATGCTGGCGGATCTGGTGACCTATTTTGTGACCTCGGTCCAGCTTGGTGCGGCGTTCCCGGACCCGGCAACGGGGGCCGCGGGCTCGATGGTGAAATTCATGGGCATTTTCTGCCTGACGCAAATCCCCATTGCCATCGCGGAGGGTTTGTTAACCGTAATGATTTATGACCAGTTGACCAAACGTCGGCTGATTACCGCGCAAGGATACTGAGATGAAAAAGACACTGATGCTGTTAGCGATGGTGCTCGCCCTGATCGTAATGCCATTTTTTATCGATCACGGTGGCGAATTTGGTGGCTCGGATGGTGAAGCCGAAAATCAAATCCAGGTTGTGGCGCCTCAGTACACGCCATGGTTCACGCCGCTCTATGAACCCGCCAGCGGCGAAATAGAAAGTCTGCTGTTTACGCTCCAGGGGTCCATTGGCGCAGCGGTGATTTTCTATATTTTGGGCTACACCAAAGGCAGACAGCGCCGTGATGACCGGGCTTGACAGGCTGAGCTACCAGAGCCGTTGGGCTCAGGTTGCGCCGGAACGCAAGTTTCTGCTCTGGCTGGCGCTGATGACTCTGGCGTTTGCGCTGCCGCCGCTGGGGCAGGGGATCGTCCTGGCGCTGACGGCGGGGCTGACCTGCTGGCTGCTGCGTATGACCTTCTGGCGCTGGTGTCGCTGGATGTCGCTGCCGTTTGGCTTTCTGCTGGTTGGTGTGCTGACGATCCTCTTTAGCGTCACCCGTGACCCGCATACGCTGGCGGTGAGCGTTCCGGTGGGGCACTACTGGCTGGGGATAACCGCTTCCGGGCTGACCGCCGCGAATGAAACCTTCTGGCGCAGCCTTGCCGCGCTGGCGGCAACCTTCTGGCTGGTGCTGAACTTGCCGTTTCCGCAGCTGATTGTGCTGCTTAAGCGGGCGCGCGTGCCGCGCCTGCTCACCGAGCAGATCCTGCTGACCTGGCGCTTTATTTTTATTCTGTTAGACGAAGCGCTGGCGATTCACCGCGCGCAGACGCTGCGTTTTGGCTATCGTAGCCTGCCAAAAAGTTATCGCTCGCTGGCGATGCTGGTCGGTTTGCTGTTTACCCGGGTGCTGATTCGCTATCAGCAGATGGCGACCACGCTGGATATTAAACTCTACCAGGGTGATTTTCCCCTGTAAGGAATCGCACCATGCTTACCACCGCCGATCTCTGGTTTCGCTATCAGGAGACGCATGTACTCAAAGGGCTGACGCTGGATTTTTCGACGCATGCCGTCACCGGGCTAGTGGGGGCCAATGGCTGCGGAAAGTCGACGTTATTTATGAACCTGAGCGGTCTGCTGAAGCCGCAGCAGGGGGCGGTGCTGTGGCAGGGAAAGCCGCTGGACTACAGCAAGCGCGGACTGCTGGCGCTTCGTCAGCAGGTCGCAACGGTGTTTCAGGACCCCGATCAGCAGATCTTCTATACCGATATTGATAGCGACATCGCCTTCAGCCTGCGTAACCTGGGCGTCGCGGAGCCGGAGATTGCGCGGCGCGTCGACGATGCGCTGACGCTGGTCGACGCGCAGCGTTTTCGCCAGCAGCCGATCCAGTGCCTGAGCCATGGGCAAAAGAAGCGGGTCGCTATTGCCGGGGCGCTGGTGCTGGGGGCGCGCTATCTTCTGCTGGACGAACCCACGGCCGGGCTTGATCCTTCAGGACGCTCGCAGATGATCGAGATCATCAGACGTATCGTGGCGCAAGGGAACCACGTGGTGATCTCCAGCCATGATATTGACCTGATTTACGAAGTCAGCGATGCCGTTTACGTGCTGCGCCAGGGAGAAGTGCTGGCGCACGGCGCGCCGGGTGAGGTCTTCGCCCGCGATGAACTGATGGAACGGGCCGGATTAACGCAGCCCTGGCTCGTCAAACTGCACGCGCAGCTTGGCCTGCCGTTGTGTAAAACCGAAGATGAATTTTTCAGCCGTATGCGACAAAAAAACGTAATGAAGGAGGCCTCATGACGCAGGCAATTATGTTGCAGGGTACCGCTTCTGACGTCGGCAAAAGCGTCCTGGTGGCGGGGCTGTGCCGGATTTTTTATCAGGATGGCCTGCGTACCGCGCCGTTTAAATCGCAGAATATGGCGCTCAACTCCGGTATCACGCCGGAGGGAAAAGAGATGGGGCGCGCGCAGATCCTTCAGGCGCAGGCGGCGGGGATTACGCCGGACGTACGGATGAACCCGGTATTGTTAAAACCAACCAGCGACCGTAAAGCGCAGGTGGTGCTGATGGGACAGGTGGCAACCGATATGGACGCAGTCAGCTACCACGAGTACAAACCGCGCCTGCGGGAGCAGATCCGCGATGTCTATAACAGCCTGGCCGGAGAGTATGACGTGCTGGTGCTGGAAGGCGCGGGCAGCCCGGCGGAGATTAACCTGCGTGATCGCGATATCGTCAACATGGGCATGGCCGAAATGGCGCAGTGCCCGGTGATCCTCGTGGCGGATATTGACAGAGGCGGCGTATTTGCCGCCATCTACGGTACGCTGGCGCTTCTGCACGACCACGAGCGGGCGCGCGTGAAAGGGGTCATCATCAATAAATTTCGTGGCGATGTTGCGCTGCTTTATTCGGGCATTGAGCAGATAGAAAACCTGACCGGCGTGCCGGTACTGGGCGTTATGCCGTGGCTGGATGTCGATCTGGAAGATGAAGACGGCGTGGCGTTGCAAAAGGGAAAATACCTGCGAACCGCGCGGCGCGATATCGACATCGCCGTGGTACAGGTACCGCATATCTCCAATTTCACCGATTTTAACGCCCTGGCGGCGCAGCCCGATGTTCGCGTGCGCTATGTCCGTTATCCCCAGGAACTGGCGGGGGCGGACCTCGTGATTCTACCCGGCAGTAAAAATACGCTGGGGGATCTGGCCTGGCTGCGGGAAAGCGGTATGGCACACGCTGTGCTCCAGTCACACCAGCAGAACGTACCCATCATGGGCATTTGCGGCGGCTACCAGATGCTTGGCGACACCATCATCGATGAGGTGGAATCTGGTATGGGAACCCAGCCAGGGCTGGGTCTACTCCATACCGTGACCCGCTTCGCGCAGCGAAAAACCACGACGCAGGTTTCGGCGCAGATGGCGTCGGCACTTCCGGCGTGGCTGACGTTGGCATCGGGTATTAAGGTGCAGGGCTACGAGATCCATATGGGAGAGACCCAACTGACATCCGACGGTAGCCCGGCGCTGTTTCTGGTAAAAGAGGGCGAGCGCATAGCGGACGGTGCCATCAGCGCTGACGGACAGGTGATAGGGACGTATCTCCATGGGTTATTCGATAACGATGCCTTCACGCGCGCGATGGTGGATGGCTTACGCCAGCGCAAGGGACTGGCGCCCTTAGACGTTGCAGTAGATTACGCGGGCTACAAAGCGCGACAGTTTGATATCCTGGCGAGCGCGATGAGAGAACATATTGATATTAAAAAGATCTATCAAATAATGCAGGAGCATCAGGAGGTGGGCGCATGATTTTAGTCACCGGAGGCGCGCGCAGCGGGAAAAGTGCGCACGTCGAACAACTGGCGGCGGCGCAGTGCGAGCGTGTGCTGTATATCGCGACATCAGTGATTACCGATGAAGAGATGGCGCTGCGCGTTGACAAGCACCGCGCCCAGCGTCCTGCGCACTGGCGAACCTGGGAAGGGTATCGCGATCTGGGCGACGTGATTCGCCATCAGGTGCAGCCGGGCGAAGGTGTCGTCCTGGAATGCGTCACCACCCTGTTGTCGAACCTGCTCTATGACGCCAGCGGCGGCGCTGCGCCGGAGACCCTCGATTTTTCCGCGCTTGAGGCGGTGCTGCAACAGCAGGTGGACGACCTGATTGCGGCTTGCCAGCAGTCGGTGGCACCGGTTTATATTGTGACCAATGAGCTGGGCATGAGCATCACGCCAGAGAATCGGCTGGCGCGTCATTTTGTTGATATTGCCGGGCGTGCGAACCAAAAGCTGGCGCAGGCAGCGCAGGAAGTGTGGCTGGTTGTCTCGGGAATTGGAGTAAAGATTAAATGCCGTTAAAAATGTTGTGGGCGACGCTGGGATTTATTACCCGCATTCCGGTGCCGCAAAAATGGAGCGACGGTGTTGAATTTTCGCAGTATGGCCGTGGCGTCCCCTGGTTCCCCGTGGTGGGCCTGATCGTTGGGGTCCTGGCCGCCTTAGGTTATCTGGCGGTGAGCCAAACCGGCGGGGGGATTTATATCGGTGCCGTCGCCTGGGTACTGGCGCTGGTACTGCTAACTGGTGGGTTTCATCTGGACGGTCTGGCGGACACTTGTGATGGCGTGTTTTCTGCCCGCACCCGTGAACGGATGCTGGAGATTATGCGCGATAGCCGGCTGGGGACCTACGGTGGTCTGGCTATCGTATTCTGCATTCTTATCAAGGTCGCAGCGGTGATTTCCCTGGCTCACCTTCCGGTTAATACCCTGTTTGCGCTGCTGGTGTGCGCGCCGATCGTCGGGCGAACGGGAATGGTGTTGGCCATGTACCGGCAGCACTACGCGCGCGAAGGTGCAGGGATGGCAAACGCCTATCTCGGCCATATCAGCGGCAAAGAGACGCTCATCACCCTCTGCATCGGCGTGGCGCTCGTGGGGCTGCTGGCGGGTATGCAGGGGCTTGTCGCCAGCGTCATCTCCTGGATTGTCGTCAACGTGGTAAAGATCTTTTTAAGCCGCCGACTGAACGGGCTGACGGGGGATACTCTGGGTGCGATGGAGGAGATCGGCGAAATGGCCTTCCTTCTGGCGCTTCTGTGGGTCTGATGTATGCGTATTTTTCTGGTCCGACACGGTCAAACAACCGCGAACATCAGCGGCGTGTTTTACGGGAGCACCGATCTGTCGCTCTCGCCGCAGGGCATTGCGCAAAGCCAGCGTGTTGCCGGGTACCTGTCCGAAGTCGCGTTCGGACAAACGCGCGTCAGCGCGCTCCAGCGTTCGCAGCAAACGGCGCGGCTTATCGTACCGACAGCCCATGATGTCCATGTTGATGCGCGTCTTAATGAGCTGGATTTTGGTGAATGGGAGATGCGGCACTTCAGCGACATCGAAAAAGAATATCCCGCGTCGTGGCAGCGCTGGATGGATGACTGGCAAAACGCCACGCCCGACGGCGGCGAGGCGTTCCCACATTTCGCCGCGCGCGTCAGGGCGGCGGCGGATGAGATGAGTCAACTACAGCGGCGCGAAGACACGCTCATTGTGGCGCATCAGGGTGTGCTGAGCCTGCTGCTGGCAACCTGGTTAGGGATGCCCGTGGCGGCAATGTGGCATTTCCCGTTCAGTCACGATGCCTACACGGTCGTTGAAAATCGGGCCGGGCATTGGGTGTTACGCGTATTTAATGGCAGAAACGTTTGGCAAACTGAGGAATGAGGGTGTGAGGATGGGGACAGTGAAGGAGCTGGCGGCGGCCATCAGACCGCTTGATAAACAGAAGATTCAGGCGGCCTCGCGGCATGTTGATGGCTTAATAAAGCCGACAAACAGCCTCGGTCGGCTGGAGAGTCTGGCTGTACAGCTTTCGGGAATGTGGGGAATCGACAGGCTCGATAATCTGCAAAAAGAGATTATCGTCATGTGCGCCGACCATGGCGTATTTGATGAAGGTGTGGCCGTGACGCCGAAAGTGGTGACCTGGCTTCAGGCCGTCAATATGCAAAAGGGGTTGACCGGGGTGTGCGTGCTGGCCCGCAATAGCCAGACGTCGGTACTGCCCGTTGACATCGGTATTGACGGCGAGCCTATCGACAATATGCTCAGCCTTAAACTCTCTCGTGGCTGCGGTAATATCGCCCAGGGTCCGGCGATGAGCCGTCAGGATGCTGAACACCTGCTGCTGGCGAGCGCCAGCCTCGTTAAACAACGTGCTCAGGAGGGGATCTCCATCTTTGGCGTTGGCGAGCTGGGTATTGCCAACACGACACCGGCCTCGGCAATCATCAGCGTACTGACCGACAGCGATCCGCATGATGTGGTGGGGATTGGGGCCAATTTGCCGCAGGACCGGGTGCAGCATAAGGAAACCATTGTCCGTCAGGCGATACGCATTAACCAGCCGGATGCGCGCGATGCGGTTGATGTTCTGGCCAAAGTCGGCGGCTATGACCTGGTGGGCATGACCGGGGTGATATTGGGCGCTGGCGCATGCGGATTGCCAGTGGTGTTAGACGGTTTTCTCTCTTATGCCGCGGCCATCGCCGCCTGTCAGATTGCACCAGAAGTTAAGAGCTACTGTATTCCCTCTCATTTTTCCGCCGAAAAAGGTGCCAGACGTGCGCTGGAGCACCTTGGGCTGGCGCCGTTTATCCATCTTGATATGCGTCTTGGCGAAGGGAGCGGCGCCGCGCTGGCTATGTCTATCGTCAGTGCGGCCTGCGCAATGTACTGCGAGATGGGGCAACTGGCGCAAAGCGGCATTGAGTTGCCGGTTCCGGCATGACGGAAAAGTAAAAACCCTGCGATAGCAGTATCGCAGGGTTTT
The DNA here is from genome assembly GCF_037053385.1 of Enterobacter sp. P82. Classification (NCBI taxonomy): domain Bacteria; kingdom Pseudomonadati; phylum Pseudomonadota; class Gammaproteobacteria; order Enterobacterales; family Enterobacteriaceae; genus Enterobacter; species Enterobacter sp. P82. The sequence continues at coordinate 1,828,692 of NZ_JBALHX010000001.1, read as the reverse complement.
TTGTGTACAGGAAACCTCAGCCCGACAGGTAGCCGGAAAGCGTTCAGTTTTGGGCCAGCAATCAAAACCTCGTTAACAGGGCATTCTGGTGCTGAGGATACGACGTCGATACTGCAGTGGCGTCTGACGCATCATCTTTTTAAAGCAGGTGATGAAATAGGTCACCTCGCTAAACCCGACAGCCAGGGCAATAGTGTCAATACTCTCATCGCTGTACCGTAACAGATCGCAGCTGCTTTTTATCCGCCGGGTCAGCAAATATTCGTGGATGCTGCCGCCGGTCTGCTGGCGGAAAATGCGTGAGGTATAGCTGCGCGAAAGCCCCAGGTCGTGCGCTAGCTGGTCGAGCGAAAACTTGCTGGCATAGTGGGCTTCTATCCAGCTCATAATCCGCGAGGCGACGGTCTGCTGGCGCGGCGGGTAGGGCTGAGGTTGCTCGGGCAGAAATGTCATGAGCTGCATCATCAGAAATGCCACCTCGCAGGCCTCGGTCTGCTCGTTGCCCTCCAGGCGCTGAAACTGCTCAAGGATCCTCTCGATAAACACCGCGTGCTCGCTGAGATCGTAGATTTGCGCGGGCAGATTGCTGGCGGCCAGCGCGGCGAACCTGGCCTGATGGCGTGGGAAGGCGCTAAGCGCACTTTCGACGACCGCTTGCTCAATGTGCATAGTGGTACGGTGATAGGGGTTTTTATCGCTATGATCGACCTGCACTTTGTGCAAACGGAAGGGCGGGAAGATAAATAATCGCCCCGGACGGGCGGTGTAGTGCTGATTATCCACTACCACGATGCCATAGCCGCTGGAAATGTAGAGCAATTCAACGCATTGATGCCAGTGGTAGTAAATCGCGCTGGTAGCGTACATGCGGTTAAAAGAAATGGCCTGCCGATCGAGCGTAATGCGTTCCAGCAGCTGCGTTTCACCCATTTTACCTCCAGGACAACAGATTTAAATTTTTAGGCCATCATTTGTAATTTATCCTCCCCACGATCGATAAAATCCAGCAAAAATGAAATAGCGGTTCAATTTTGTGAGTCCGCTCACTCAGTGCCGGGAATAAAAGCAGTTACTCTTCATCCAGACGTCGCACTCGTGGCTTTAAAAAGCCTAATAACAATAAGTTATCTCTACCCTCGTGTAATGCGGGAGGACCCTGTGCAACCTGAAAACATTCATCTGGATAATCCCCTGACAAGCCGGGAAGAGGTGCTACGGCTGGTCAACGATATGCTGAACGCGGTGGCGCCTTACTTTAAAAACGACGCCAGCCGCATTGATTTAGCGAACTTTACCGCTCACTACGGCCAGCAGGTCGCGAGCATGGAAACGTTTTCCCGTCTCCTGTGGGGCGTGACGCCGTTGTTGGCTGGCGGCAGTGAGCCGCAACACTTCTCCTTTTATTTACAGGCGATAAAAAACGGAACCAATCCGCAGCATGCCGATTACTGGGGTGACGTCGCGCCTTACGATCAGCGAATCGTCGAGATGGCGGCCTACGGGCTGCTGCTGGCGCTGGCTGGCGATACCGTACTGGCACACTTCTCTGAGACCGAGAAAGTGAATTTATGGCGCTGGCTAAAGCAGTGCGAGACCCAGGAGATCCCTGATAACAACTGGCACTTCTTTCCGATTCTGGTGCAGGTCGGCTTCCATTATTGTGGCATGCCGACCAACCCGCAGGCGCTGGAGGACCATTTTGCTGCCATGGAGCACTACTACCTCGGCGATGGCTGGTACGCCGATGGTCCGGGCCGGCCGCGCGACTATTACATCTCGATGGGCTTCCATTTCTATGGCTTGATTTACGCCAGGCTCATGGCCGATGTCGATCCAAAGCGTTGTGCAACGCTGCGTCACCGGGCCGCGCGTTTCTCCTCTGACTTCATCCATTTCTTCGCCGAAGACGGCGCGGCGATCCCGTTTGGCCGTAGCCTGACCTACCGCTTTGCCGAGGCGGCGTTCTGGAGTGCGGCGGCCTTCGCCGGGCTGGAGGTCTTTTCGCCTGGGGTGATTAAGGGCATCGTTCTGCGCCATCTGCGCTGGTGGCTGAAGCAGCCGATGTTCGACCGCGACGGCGTACTGAGTGTCGGTTACAGCTACCCGAATCTGGCGATGGCGGAAGACTACAACGCACCGGGTTCGCCGTACTGGGGCCTGAAGACCCTGCTGGTGCTGGCATTAGATGAGGGCGATGCCTTCTGGCAGGCGGCAGAGCTGCCGCTGCCGCCGCTGCCCGTGCAGCACACGATAGCCCACGCGGATCAGGTGGTGGTGCGTCAGGCCGATCACTTGTGGATGCTGACTTCCGGCCAGCTGGAGCTGAACAACTTCGTCAATACCGAAGCGAAATACTGCAAATTTGCCTATTCCACCCGCTTTGGCTTCACCATCGAACGCGGGCGCTACGGCCTGAACCACGCCGCGCCCGATTCGATGCTGCTGCTGTCTGAAAAGGATAACTACTGGCGCGGCCGCCGCGAATGCCAGCATGTGGTCACCGCAAACGGCACCATTTACAGCCTCTGGCTGCCGTGGCGCGATGTGGTGATTGAGAGCTGGCTGCTGGCGCTGGGCGACTGGCAGCTGCGCGTCCATCGTATCAATACCCGGCGCGCGCTGGATTGCGCGGAGGGGGGCTTTAGCCTGGCGAACCGCCCGCAGCCGCAGGTACACGAGAGCGACAGCGCCTGTTGGTTACGCAATACCCAGGATGTATCAGCCATTTTCTGTCTGCATCCGCACGCCCACCGTGGCGAGACGGTGTTGACGCCGCCAAACAGTAATCTGTTGTTCGCCGAGCGCGCGGCGGTGCCGCTGCTGCGCGGCGAACTCGACCCCGGTAAGCATGTGTTGATAAGCGCGGTGTGGGCGGGAAATGCCGCCGACTTCGATCCGCAACGCTGCCCACAGGCCATCATTAGCGATGACGCGGTACGCTTCGTGACGGCACGACAAGAAACGACGCTCGTTCTGGCCCAGGAGGCATCGCTATGAGCACATCATCGTCCGTACGCGCCGCACAGTACAAAATGAGTACCTTTATTTTCCTTTACTTCTTCACGTGGTCATCCAGCTTTGGCCTGTACGCCCTGTGGCTGAGCCAGAAAGTGGGCCTGGATAGCATCACCATCGGCAGCGTGTTCGCCATCAATGGCGTCTTCGCGGTGGTTCTGAAGCCGGTGTACGGCTACATCATGGACAAAATCGGCATGAGCAAGTGGCTGCTCTATTTTGTCTGCACCATTTCTGCGCTGATGGCGCCGTTCTTCGCGCTGGTGTATCAGCCGCTGCTGCAAAGCCATGCGATGGCGGGGATTATCATCGGCGCGCTGTATCTGAGCCTGGGCTGGTACGCCGGCGTGGCGGCTTCTGAATCTTATGCCGACCGATTTAGCCGCCTGTACGGGCTGGAGTTTGGCCGCATCAGAATGTGGGGTTCGCTGGGCTGGGCGATGGCGGCTTCGGTCTCCGGGCTGTTGTTTAACTTCACGCCGCTGGCCAACTTTCTGCTCAGCAGCGGTACCTCGGTACTGATGCTGCTGGTGCTGATTAGCCTTAAAATCGGCGATGAGCAGCTGCGCAATAACAGCGTCATCTCCGCCAATAAGATCGTTTTTGCCGATGTGCTGATGCTGCTGAAAAACCGCAAATTCTGGATGTTCAGCCTCTACGTCGCCGGGGTGGCGTGGATGATGTTTATTGCCGAACAGCAGTTCCCGCGCTACTTCGTATCGTTCTTCGCCACCAAAGAGCAGGGAAATGCCTGGTACGGCTACCTGAGCACCGTCCAGTCGGGGATGGAGTTCGTAATGATGATGTTTATCCCGTGGCTGGTGAACCACTACGGCGCTAAGCGCGGCCTGCTGTTCTGCGGCTGCGTGGTAGGAGCACGGCTGATCGCCTCCGGACTGACCAGCGACCCGATTGTTATCTCCATCATCAAACCGTTTTATGGCGTCGAGATCGCGCTGCTGCTGATATCGGTCTTCAAATACATCGCCGAACATTTCCATCGTCGGGTTAACGCCACGATGTACCTGCTGGGCTACCAGGCGATGATTTACGTTGGCTCGATTGTGGTCGCTCCGCCTGCCGGGTATCTGTACGACAAGATAGGCTTTGAGCATACCTATCTGCTGATGGGCTGCTGCGCCCTGATATTTACGCTGATTTCCGCCTTTACGCTGTCGCGCTGCCAGTCGACGCGCGATTCCTCACGCCCCTTTGCTCCGGCTTTAGAGACCGCCCCGGTTGAACCGGCCAAACATTAATTCAGGAGTTGTTATGACCAAATCTGTTATCACCGAAGCGCTGCGGCCAATCGAACTGCATCAGGTCGATCGCCTGGCGCTGAGCCAGAAGCTGGAAGCGGCCTTAACCCGCGTAACGCGCAAGATCGACAACAATATTGTCGCCTTCGGCGATAAGTTCCCCGGCGAAGCCTGTGAGAATGGGGTCTGGCCGCGCACCGATAACGTGGAGTGGACCACCAGCTTTTGGCCTGGCCAGCTGTGGCTGGCCTGGGAGATGACCGGCAAAGCGCATTATCGCGAAGCTGCTGAGCGCTATTTACCGTCGTTCGCCAGGCGCATTGAGCAGCGTATCGACACCGCAACGCACGATCTCGGGTTCCTCTATTCGCTCTCCTGCATCAGCGCCTGGCGGCTCACCGGCAACGAAGCCGCTCGCCAGTCGGCGCTGCTGGCTGCCGAGCGCCTGATGGAGCGTTTTAACCCGACGGCCAACATTATTCAGGCGTGGGGTGATTTAAACGACCCGGAGCAGCAGGGGCGAATGATCATCGACTGCAATATGAACCTGCCGCTGCTGTACTGGGCCAGCGAACAGACCGGGGATCCGCGCTATGCGCACGCGGCGACGGCTCACGCCGGACAGGCCGCGAACTATATCGTGCGTGAAGATGCCTCGACGTATCACACCTACTATATGGATGTGCAGACCGGTGCGCCGCGCTTTGGTAACACCCATCAGGGCTACAGCGATACCTCGTGCTGGTCGCGCGGCCAGGCGTGGGGCATTTACGGCTTTCTGCTCAGCTATCAGCATACCGGCGATAAGCAGATGGTTGAGCTGTCACGCAGCCTGGCGCATTACTTCCTCAACCGTCTGCCGGAAGATGATGTTTGCCACTGGGATCTGGCCCTGCTCGGTACCGACGCCGTGCGCGACAGTTCAGCGGCGGCGATTGCCGCCTGTGGTCTGCTGGAGCTGGTCAAGGCGCTGCCGACGCTCGACGCAAACCGTGCGTATTATGAAGAGATGGCGCTGCGCATTGCGCTGTCGCTGACCGATAACTACCTTGCTCGTGACGACGATCCGACCGAAGGGCTGCTGCAGCACTCGGTTTATCATATGGGCAGCGGTAAGGGCGTCGATCAGTGCTGTAGCTGGGGGGACTATTTCTATCTTGAGCTGCTGGCGCGGCTGCGACAGATTTGGCATCCGTACTGGTAACCCTTAAGCCATGGAGAGCAAGATGAAAAGCGTAGCCGTGCTATTAGCCCCCGGTTTTGAAGAGGGGGAAGCGATTGTCACTATCGATATCCTGCGCCGCCTGAATATTACGGTGCAGACGATTGCCTGCGGCGAAAGTCGCGACGTGGTGAGCTATCACGCCATCTCAATGGTGGCGGATAGCACCCTGAAGGCCAGCGTTGATCAGACCTTTGACGCCGTGGTGTTACCGGGCGGCCCGGAAGGCGGCGTTAACATGAGGAAAAGCGCGGAGGCGATCGCCTTCATTCGGCGGCATGATGAAGCGGGCAAATATATCTGCCCGATTTGCTCCGCCGCCGCCCGCGTGCTGAGCGGCAACGGACTGCTCAAGGGGCGTCGCTATGTCTGTTCCGGCGATTTGTGGAAAACCGTCAGCGATGGCATGTACGTTGATGCCGACGTGGTGGAAGACGGCAATCTGCTGAGTGGCCGCGGGCTGGGTAACGTATTTGATTTCGCCTTTACCCTGGCGGCGCGATTACAGGGCGATGAGACATTGGCGCGCGAGCAGGCCAGTCATATTAATTACCCCTTATCCGGACAACTTGTTTGAAAAACCTCCGGCTATGCCGGAGGCTATTTATTTCGTTTTACAGCCCGATCACCAGCTCCCCGGAATGACTCCGCGAACAGCATAGCGCCACATGCTGATTTACCGCGCTTTTTTCCGCTTCCGACTGCACGCTATCCCGGTGATCCACCACGCCGTCAATCACCGGCGTCAGGCAGGCGCCGCAGATCCCCATTTCGCAGGATAGCGGTACGTCCACGCCGTTTGCCTGTAACACCTGGGCGATAGTTTTATCCGCTGGCACCGGCCAGCGCTCGCTGGTGGAGGCCAGTTTGACCGTAAAAATTTCACCCGTTTCACCGCAGGAGAGGGGGGCAACAGGCTGGAACGCCTCGCTGTGAAGTTGGGCGTCCTCCCAACCCTTCGCCGTCGCGACCTCCCGCACTTTTTCCATGAATCCTGCCGGACCGCAGATCCAGGCGTGAAACCCCGCTTCGGCCGCCGGGAGATGATCTGCCAGCGCTGTGCGCGGGCTGGCGGTATGAATGATGCACTCAGCAAACGGCGAGAGTTCGCGCGCAAACGCCGCGCTTTCGCGGTTTCTGACGTAATAGTGCAGCGTAAACGGTGTTCCGGACGCCTTCAGTTGCAGAGCCATCGCATACAGCGGCGTAATACCAATCCCTGCCGCCAGCAGCAAAATCCGTTCTGCCGGAAGAAGCGGAAACAGATTGCGCGGGGCAGAGATCAATAATTTCTGTCCGGGACGCAGCGTATCGTGCACATAGCGGGACCCGCCGCGCGAGGCGGTTTCCCGGCCCACACAGATTAGATAGCTCGCGCTTTCGTGTGCTCCGGTCAGGGAATACTGACGAATCAGCCCACAGGGCAGGTGCACGTCAATATGCGCCCCGGGCTGCCATGCCGGCAGCGCTTCGCCGTTTTCAGCCACCAGCCTGACGGCGAGACTTTTATCCCCTTCACGCCATATCCCGTCAACAATCACGCTCAACATATCGGCCTCCATCAGACCAGGAAAAACTCGCCAAAACCCATTTTTTTCAGTCCCCGGCGGTAGGCAATCGAGCTTTTATCCGCCGGAATATGGGCTTCAAGGGTCAGGTCCAGCGGCAGGCTTTCCGGGCGCTGGGTTTCGACCATCAGACGATCCTCTTCAAAAATGCGCAGATTGAAGGCATGCACATCCTCCACCGGAATATGCAGGTCAAAGTTGCGCGCTATAGGGGCGAACATGCGGGTGACGCGTGATGACACGGGCGACGCTGCATTCATGATCACCAGCCTCGATTCTCCCGGAAAATGAATCGTCAGGGTGGCGGTAAACGGCAGATGCATTTCAAAATGGCGCAACCACTGGAACCCTTCCGGCGCCTGCACGTCCGAGCTGGCGGGATAGTTGCTGACTGAACTCCAGTAATCCGCCACGAAGCCGAACGGCGTCTCCTGCGGCTGATAGGCGGGTACAAGCTGATTATTGGGATCGGCAAAGGTATCAGTGTGGATCCAGGCAAAGTGCGCCACGTCCAGAAAACCCTCCACCTGGCGACCGGCGAAACCGTTCACCTCAAACGCCGGGCAGTTGATCTGCTGAAATCCGTCGTCATCCCAGTGCGGCATGGTGGGCAGCGGCGCAGGATTGTCCGGGTCAAACGCCAGGCAGGTCCAGATCAACCCAAAGCGTTCCTCCACGGCGTAGTTAATCAGGTTCAGCTTCGCCGGAACGGGTTGGTCGGGGCTGGACGGAATGCGGTTACAGCGCCCGTCTTCCCCAAAGCGTAAACCGTGGTAAGGGCAGATAATCCCGTGCTCATCATGAAAGCCCAGCGTCAGCGGCACACCCCGGTGAGGACAAACATCCCGGGCGACCACAACCTGATCGTTAATCCTGTAAATCACCAGTTGTTCATCGAGCAGGGTTGCTTTGACCGGCGCCGGGCCGATGTCGCAGGCACGGGCGACGGGGTGCCAGCATTTTGCCAGACGCAGCCAGTCCTCTGGCTCAAAGGTACAATGAGCGGGTGGAGTCGGTTCTCTTTTCATCGTTATCCCTCTTGTGTTCAGCCTAATGGTCCGCCCTGAATGGTGTCGCACAGACCCTTGATGATGCGCTCTCCGGTCTCCTCTTTGAGTTCCTGGTACCAGGCCTGTGTCAGCGTCATGTCTTTCCCGTGGGTGACGTCGCAGCGTTTGCGGGCTTTTAGTACCAGGTCACGAACCCGGTCGCAGCGCAGCGCTTCATACTGTCGCAGTGCCAGCATGATGTTATGGTTGTCACGCAGACAGTCCCCGAGCACCACCGCATCCTCCATGGCGGCGCAACCGCCCTGGCCGATATCCGGCGTGGTGCTGTGCCCGGCATCGCCGAGCAGCGCCACCTTGCCGCGTACCAGGCTGTCGAACGGTTCGATATCGTGAATTTCGATGCGGTTGGTCGTTTCAGGATCCAGCGCCGCGATGAGCTTCTGCACCGGCGGCGCCCAGCCGCGGAAGTAGCCGGTGAGATCGGCCCGCACCGTCGTGCGGTCTTCCGCCAGCCCGAGGGGAAGCGGAACATCAAAAAAGAAGTAGAAACGACCGCCGGAGACGGGCATCAGCGACACGCGCTTGCCTTCGCCCACGAAGGTTGTCCACTGGTGAGCGGGAGCAATCTCTTCATCAATCTTCACCAGCCCGTTCCAGTTAACGTAGCCCGCATAGCGGCGCTCGGGCGTATATCCCAGCACGTACGGACGAACCGCCGAGTGGCTGCCGTCGGCGGCAATCAGGAAATCCCCGGTTGCGGTAGTGCCATCGGTGAAGGTCACCGTGACGCCAGCGTCATCTTCACTGACATGTTCGACGCGCTTGCCAAACTGAACCTTGTCGCGCCCCCAGAAGTCCAGCATTTCGCGCTGGAGTTCAGCGCGCGAGACGGGGCAGGGACGCCCTCCGGTACGCTCAACCAGCGGGGCAAGGCTAAAGCGGGTCAGGGTCTCGCCGCGTCGGTAATCCTTGTAGGCCATAAAGCGCATCGGACCGCCGTAAGTCTCGATGATGTCGCCCATGCCGAGGTGCTGCATACATTTCACCCCATTAGGCCAGATGGAGATGGCCGCCCCGACGGGCCTGATCTCTTTTACGGCTTCAAACACGGTACAGTCGATGCCCGCTTTCTTCAGCGCGACGGCGGCGCTCAGGCCGCCAATACCCGCGCCAATGACGATTGCTCTCATGCTTCTCTCCTTTTGCAGGGTGTAATGAGAGTGAGCAATTTGCGTACCAGGCTGCAGAGCTGCGAAAAGGGCATTGTGAGAGGTGACGTTGCACTGCTAAGGTGCGCTGGCGCGGTAAAAGTGGCGCGATTTGTGCAACAGCCAGAAGGATTGTGATAAAGGAGCCACTATGATCGCACTGCACGACTTCAATCATCTTCCTGACAAAGATGCACTTGCGCTGCTACGCCCCTGCGTAGCCATTCTTGCCTGGGCCGAGGCGTTGGTTCGCGGGCGTCCTTACCCGAGCCGGGGGGCATTGTTCAATGCGGCCACGGCACAGGCGCAAACCTGGGATGATGCGGCGTTAGCGCAAGCCCTGAGCGCGCATCCGCGCATCGGGGAAAAACCCACCGGTTCACAGGCCGAGGCAGCGCTGTCCCGTCAGGAGCAGGGGGCGGTGAATGATCGCGACGCAACCCTTGCGCAGGCATTGCGCGAAGGCAATGCCCGTTATGAAGCCCGTTTCGGACGCGTATTTCTGATCCGCGCCAAAGGCCGCAGCGGGGAGGACATTTTACAGGCGCTGCATGCGCGGCTGGAGAACAGCGATGCGCAGGAAGTGCAGGTCGCGCTGGAACAGCTGCGGGAAATCACGCTACTACGGCTGGAAGGAGTCATAAACTAATGAGCACCTTAAGTACGCATATTCTGGATATTTCGACGGGAAAACCGGCACAGGGGGTGACGGTTCATCTGCAACAGGAAGGAAAAACGCTGGCTACGGACGTGACCAACGCGCAGGGGCGCATTACCACGTTCGTTCCCTTTCTGCCCGCAGGCCGTTATCGGCTGGTGGCGGAGATCGGCGATTGGTTTCGCGAAACTGGCCGCGACACCCTCTATCCCTGCGCGCAAATTGATTTTGTGACGGGAGGAACGGCAGAGGAGCACTTCCATCTGCCGTTTGTGATTGCGCCCGGTGGGTGGTCAACCTACCGGGGCAGTTGACCAGACCTGCTCGCCGTTGACCCAGGTCTCGCTGATATTGCGCTCGTCGCCCAGAGTCATCAGCACGAAAAGCTGCTCGTAGATATCTTTGCAGCGACGATTGCGCAGGCGTTGTAACGGCGTCACGTCAGGGTCGATCACGATGAAATCGGCTTCTTTACCCGGTGTGAAGTTGCCAATCTTGTCGTCCAGCCTGAGCGCGTGCGCGCCACCCAGCGTGGCGTGATAAAACGCTTCGCTGGCGCGCAGGCGGTAGCTCTGCAATTGACCCACTTTGTAGGCTTCCCCCAGGGTGCGCAGCATGCTGAAGGTGGTGCCTGCGCCGACGTCAGTGCCGATGCCCATCCGCACCTTGTGCTGCCAGCAGGCGGGCAGGCGAAACAGCCCGCTACCGAGAAACAGATTGGAGGTGGGGCAAAATGCGACAGCGGAGCCGGTATCATGCAGGCAGCGCCATTCGCTTTCATGCAGATGGATCCCGTGGGCAAACACACTGCGCTCGCCGGTCAGGCCGTAGTGGTGATACACATCCAGATAACGTTCGTGCTCTGGCCAGAGATCGCTCACCCAGGCCACTTCATTCGGGTTTTCGCTCAGATGGGTCTGCATCCACGTATCCGGAAACTCTTCTCTGAGTAAACTCACCGCCGCGAGCAGCTCGGGTGAAGACGTCGGTGCAAAACGCGGGGTAATGGCATACCCCAACCGTCCCCGGTGGTGCCAGCGCTGGATCAGCTCCCGCGTCTGCCGGTAGCTCTGTTTGGCGTCTTCGCTGAGATAGTCCGGGGTGTGCCTGTCCATCATCACCTTGCCGGCGATAAGGCGCATGTTGAGGCGCAGGGCTTCGGTAAACAGCGCCTCGACCGATTCGGGATGCAGCGTACAAAACACCAGCGCGGTAGTGGTGCCATGGCTCACCAGCTGGTTAATGAAAAATTCGGCAATCTCTTTCGCATACACCTCATCGGAAAACTGGCTCTCCACCGGGAAGGTGTAGGTGGTCAGCCACTCCAGTAGCTGCTCGCCAAACGCGCCGATCATCTCCGTTTGCGGATAATGGACGTGGGTATCGACAAAACCGGGCATCAGCAGTTTGCCGCGCAGGTCGGTGTAGCCTTTGTGAGGATCAAGATACTGCTCACCATCCTGCCACGCCATTTGCGCCTGAATTTTACCGTTCTGTATGAACAGCAGTCCGTCCTCAAGATAGCGTGCGTGTTGGGCGATAGCGTCTGCACTGTCGCAGACCTGGGCAATATCAAAAAATGCACCGCGGATCGCTGTCTGGTATTCCATCATGGTTCCTGCCTTTATGTTTGCGTAGCGGAGTCATGAGAATGAGCAAAAAGGGTGCCAGCTTGAGGAAGGCCGCAGGAAACCTGCGGCCAGAAGGAAGGGTTACTCTTTTTGCGTCGCCACGCGGGAGTTAAATTGCGGGGCAGCAGCCACTTCGCGCTCTTCTCGCGCCAGCCAGCGGTAGGTCACGCCGCCGAGGAAGACGCCGATGAACCAGCTAAAGTTCGCCACTTCGTGCAGGGCTGGGATGAAGCTTATCACCAGCCCTATGCCAACGGATGGAAGCAGCGCAGCGATGGCTTTCGGGTTAAAGCCGTTGCGATACCAGTATTTGCCTTTTGGCGTGTCGTCGAACAGATCGTCCACAGAGACTTTCCCGCGCTTAATCAGGTAGAAGTCCGCAATCAGAATACCGAACAGCGGGCCGATAAACGCCCCGAGCACGTCCAGGGTATAGTGGATAAGCTCCGGAGAGTTGAACAGGTTCCACGGAGTGAGCAGAATCGAACCAACGGCGGCAATCATCCCCCCGGTGCGGAAGCTGATTTTCTGCGGCGAGCAGTTAGAGAAATCAAACGCCGGGGAGACAAAGTTCGCCACGATGTTGATCCCGATGGTGGCGGTGATCATCGTCAGCAGACCGATGGCCACGGCCAGATCGTTGCCCACGCGGCTGACGGTTTCAATTGGGTCGGTGATCATGCGGCCAAACAGCGACTGGGTGCCGGAGACAATCACCACGGTAACGATGGAGAACAGCAGGAAGTTAAACGGCAGTCCCCAACGGTTTCCACGGCGAATTTCACCCATGTTTTTGCCGTAACGTGAGAAATCACCAAAGTTGAGCAGCGGGCCGGAGAAGTAAGAGACCACCAGCGCGGTCGCTGTGATCATCTGCCAGGTCTGCTCACCCGCGCTCAGGGATTTACTGGCAAGGGTAAAGGAGATCCCGTCGAACCCGGTCTTGTATACAATCCAGCCTGCCAGCGCCAGCATCACCACGTACACCGCCGGACCGGCGATATCAATAAAGCGCTTGATGGCGCTCATGCCGTGCCAGAAGACCATCGCCTGCAATACCCACATAATGGCAAAGCAGATCCAACCCAGGTGCGACAGACCCAGGAACGCGCCGGTGGTGAGCGAAGAGAGCGATGGCCAGAACTTCAGCGCCACCAGCATCAGGGCGTTGGCAGCCAGATAGGTCTGAATGCCGTACCACGCGAAGGCGATAAGCCCGCGGATCACCGCCGGAATGTTCGCCCCGAAGACACCAAATGCCTGACGGCTGATCACCGCATAGGGCACACCCGCCATCTGGCTCGGTTTGGCCACCAGGTTGGCGCACAGCTGCACAATGCAAATCCCCACCAGCAGGCAGAGCAACACCTGCCAGCTTGCCAGCCCGAGCGTAAAGAAGCTCGCGGCGACAACATAACCCCCCATGCTGTGAACGTCCGACATCCAGAAAGAAAAGATGTTGTACCAGCTCCAGTTCTGGTCACGCGTCGGTGCCAGATCCTCATTGCAAAGCCGTGGGCTGTAAACCGCACCGGAATCAGCGGCCGTACCTTGCTGCGTATTTTGTCTGTTTGGCATGAAACCTGCTCCTGTGAATGAAAACCCGTTAAGTGGGAGTGCAACGGGTGTTGCAGGATCCAGGCCAAAATAATAAATCTTGTATGCAATATTTTATTTTTATGTATACGATTCGATATCGAAAAGTAAAAAGTGGAGTGGGTAATGAACAACGTAAACAGTCTGCACGCCGCGCCAGACCTGCAAGACAAAGACGAATCCATCTTTCAGGCGTTGATGACTGCGATTGTCGAACATCAGTTGCTGCCGGGGAGTAAGTTGCCGGAAGAAGCGCTGGCCGAGGTCTTCGGCGTGAGCCGCACGGGCATCCGCAAGGTGCTGCAACGACTCGCGGCTGTGCAAATGGTCACGTTAACGCCCAAACGTGGTGCACATGTCGCCAGCCCGACAGTAGAAGAGGCGCAACATATCTTTCGCACACGTGCTCTGCTGGAGGTCGCCAACCTGCCGGACGTGCTGGCCCACTGCCAGCCGCCACATCTGGCGGCACTGGAAGCCATTATTCGTCAGGAGCAGCAGGCGCACGAGGCGTACGACGGCCCGGCGGCAATCCGCCATTCCGCCAATTTTCACATTCAGCTGCAGGCCATCTCCGGCAACCAGGTGCTGACGGAGATGGTGACCAGCCTGAGCCAGCGCTCGTCGCTGGTGATTGCCACCTGGGGCGCGCCGTGGCGTCAGGGTTGCCGCTGTAACGATCACGAACAGCTTGTGGAGCTGCTGCGCCAGAAAGCGCTCCAGCCGCTAAGCGATGCCCTGATGCACCATTTTGAACATATCGTCACCAGCCTCTGCTTCGAGCGGGCGGGCGAGTGCCTGCCTGATTTTGCCCGGCTGTTTGCCGGCCACAAGGAGTCGTAATGTCTGTCTGTATACAAGTGATCAACCCCAACACCAGCCTCGCGATGACGGAAACCATCAGCGCTGCGGCCCGGGCGGTGGCTTCGCCGGGTACGGAGATCCTCGCGGTCTGTCCAACTGCAGGCGTGCCGTCGATAGAAGGCCATTTTGATGAGGCCATTGCCGCCGTTGGTGTCCTTGAGCAGATCAAAAAAGGCAGAGAGCAGGGCGTATCGGGTCACGTGATTGCCTGCTTTGGCGATCCGGGCCTGCTGGCGGCGCGCGAGCTGGCGCAGGGGCCGGTTGTCGGTATTGCTGAAGCCGCCATGCATATGGCCACGCTGGTGGCGACACGCTTTTCGGTGGTCACCACGCTGCCGCGCACGCTGATCATCGCCCGTCACCTGCTGCACCAGTATGGATTTCAGGATCATTGTGCAGCGCTGCACGCCATCGATCTCCCGGTGCTGGCGCTGGAAGACGGTAGCGGTCTGGCGCAGGAAAAAGTGCGCGCGCGTTGTATACAGGCACTAAAAGAAGATGGCTGCGGGGCCATTGTGCTGGGCTGCGGAGGTATGGCGACACTGGCGCAGGAGTTGACGCGCGAGCTGCGTGTGCCGGTCATCGACGGCGTCAGCGCGGCGGTGAAAATGGTGGAGTCGCTGGTGGCGCTGGGGCTGTCGACCAGTAAGCATGGGGACCTGGCGTTCCCGGAGAACAAAACGTTAAGCGGACAGTTTCAGGCATTAAATCCATTTTAATTTTGGGGGGTGGCAATGGGGCTTTTTGAACAGGATTACCCGCGGGATCTGCGTGGCTACGCAGGTAACCCGCCGCACGCGCAGTGGCCGAATCAGGCGCGCATCGCCGTGCAGTTTGTGCTCAATTATGAAGAAGGGGCGGAAAACCACGTTCTGCACGGGGATGCCGGTTCAGAGCAATTCCTGTCGGATATCATCGGGGCAGCCAGCTATCCCGATAAACATATGTCCATGGACTCCCTCTACGAATACGGCAGCCGCGCCGGGTTCTGGCGGATCCACAATGAATTTCAAAAGCGCGGTCTGCCGCTGACGGTCTTTGGCGTGGCGATGGCGCTGGCGCGTCACCCGGAGATCGTTGAGGCGATCAAAGCGGCGGATTACGACGTGGTCAGTCACGGCTGGCGCTGGATCCATTATCAGAATATGGACATCAGCCAGGAACGCGAACATCTGCAGAAAGCGGTGCATGTGCTGACCGATCTGTTTGGCAAGCCGCCGACCGGCTGGTACACCGGACGCGACAGCCCTAACACGCGTCAGCTGGTGGTGGAGCACGGTGGCTTTGACTACGACAGCGACTACTATGGCGATGACTTACCCTTCTGGACGGAAGTGGCGTGCAGCGACGGCACCCGTAAACCACACCTGATTGTGCCGTACACGCTGGATGCCAACGACATGCGCTTCGCGACCGCGCAGGGGTTTAACACGGCCGAGCAGTTTTATACGTATCTGAAGGACAGCTTTGATGTGCTGTATGAAGAGGGGGAAAACGCGCCGAAGATGATGTCTATCGGCATGCACTGCCGCCTGCTGGGGCGTCCGGGGCGTTTTCGCGCGTTGCAGCGCTTTCTTGATTATGTGCAGCAGCATGAGCGGGTGTGGGTCTGTACCCGGCAGCAGATTGCCGACCACTGGCGGGAAGTGCATCCGTTTCAGAAGTAATGTGTCGTGTTTAGCCGGGTGGCGGTTGCGCCTTACCCGGCCAGCTATCTTACGACATCACACTCACCTGTGCCGCCACGATCCGCCACCCGCACGCAAACCGCACCCACGTCTGCTGCTGGCGTCCAGTGCGTTCTGTGCCTTCGCGGGTAAACTCGGTGCTGCACACGGCGTAATCTTCACCGAAGGTGGTGATCACCGTGTGACGCAACGTCCGCTGCAACCCGGCGGACGGACGTGCCGCGCGAAAGGCGCGGATTTCCTCAATGCCGTACAGGTTTTCACCCGCACCCAGCCGCACCGTATTTTTGTCATGCCAGAACAGCTCGTCCAGCACCGCAATGTTGTTGCTCACCAGCGCGTCTTCATAGCGGTAAAACGCGGCCGTCACCTCTGTAACCACCCACGGGAGGTTAATGTCATCGTGATTTATCATGCTGCACGCTCCGCCGGACGGGCATCGGTTATTCCTCTCTCTTCCAGAACCCGCGCCACGCGCAGGCAGGCCTGCTCGTTAAACGGCGCGGCAATCAACTGCAGGCCAATCGGCGCACCTACGGCGGTGCGTAGCGGAACGGTGGTGACGGGTAAACCCAGAAACGAAATCGGCTGCGTCAGCATCCCCATGCTGGCGCGAACGGGTAGCTGCTGACCGTTGATTTCCATGAATTGCTCGCCAATCAGCGTGGCGCTGCGTGGCGTTGCCGGGGCGATAAGGATATCAGCCTGGGCGAATAAGGTTTTGAACGCCTGCCGGGCGTGCGCGCGAAAACGCTGGGCCTGGATGTACCAGGCGGAGGGGATCATCGCCCCGGCCAGCAGCCGCTCACGAGAGTGTGGTTCGAATCGTTCAGGCACGCCGCGAAGCGCGGGCAGGTACTGATTTCCTCCTTCGGAGGCGCTGATGATAAACGCTGCGGAACGTGCCAGTTCGGCATCCGTGAAATGCAGTTCATCCTGCACGTCGAGCGCTTTTGCCACCCGCGCTAAGGCGTCGCGGGCGTCCGCGTCGCACCAGGTGGTGAAATAGCCGCCAAGCACGGCGCAGCGCAGACCATCAAGCCCGCGCTCGAGCAAGGGACGCGTCTGTTCGCGCGAGCTTTCTGCCTGAAAACCGTCGCTGGTATCCCGCCCTTGCAGCGCGTCGTATACCGACGCCAGATCGCTCACGCGGCGGGCAAAGGGGCCGATATGGTCCAGACTTGCCACAAAAGGATGGCTACCGGAGCGCGATAAGCGGCCAAAAGTGGGCTTCAGGCCATATATCCCGCACAGGGAAGCCGGAACGCGAATGGAGCCGTTGGTGTCGGTTCCGAGCGAAAAGTGCACCAGCCCGGCGGCAACGGCGGCGGCAGATCCGCCGGACGATCCCCCCGCAATGCGCGCCAGATCGTGCGGGTTATGCGTCGCGCCGTAGTGGCTATTTTCAGTGGTAAAGCCGTAGGCGTAGGCATCCATATTAACCATCCCGGTCAGCAACCCGCCGGCACTGCGCAACTGACGTACCGCAAAGCTGTCTGCGGCAGCGGCAGGGCGCTGGCTGAACAGTTCCGCCCCTGCAAGCGTGGTGTGTCCGGCAACGTCAAACAGGTTTTTCACCGCGTAGGGCACGCCTGCCAGCGGTGGCAACGGGCGTTTTTCCCGGCGCAGGGTGTCGATATTTTCGGCCTCGGCCAGCATGCGTTCTTCCGTTACGGCGGTCCAGGCGTTGATCTGCGGGTTAACGCGGGCAATCGCCTCAAGCGTCTGGCGGGCAATCTCGCTCGCGCTCAGCTCGCCCGCGCTCAGGGCCTGCTGGATCGCGCTGATACTCATATCGTGTAGCGTCATGCTTTATACACTCCTGCAATCTCCAGACGGTCGTCGAGCGGCAGCGCCATCAGCGGCGCGGCCATGGCGGCAATGCGGCTGAACTGTAATTGCAGCTCGGCGCGACGGGTGGCGTCCAGCGTCACGCCGAGCACGGTTTCCATTTGCGCCAGATACGCATGCCAGTCGGGTTGTTGTGTCGTCATTGTTTTCTCCTCAGAATCCGGCAGCCGCGCCGTTGCTGCGGGGGTCAAATGCCCCTTCGAACAGGCCGTTCGGGTGGCGGACAATCGCGCCCGCGTGACCCATGGCTTCACTGAAGTCAGGGAACATTTCCACCTCATGACCCAGCGCCCGGAGCTGAGAGACAGTCTCAGCAGTAAAGCGGCCTTCCAGTTTTAACGTGTCCGAGGTTTGTCCCCAGGTGCGTCCCAACAGCCAGCGCGGGCGGGAGATGCTCTCCTGCAGCGGAACGCCCTGAACGACGTAGCGGGTAAAGAGCGTGGCCTGGGTTTGTGGTTGCCCGTCTCCGCCCATCGAACCGTAGACCATCACGCGCCCGTCGTTCAGCCGTGCCGCCGCCGGGTTGAGGGTATGGAAGGGCTGTTTGCCAGGGGCAAGCGACAGAAGATGATCGGGGTCGAGGCTGAAAGAGGCGCCCCGGTTCTGCCAGACGATGCCGGTATCGGGCAGCACCACGCCGCTGCCGAACTCGTGATAAATACTCTGGATAAACGACACGGCAAGCCCGCTGTTATCCATTACCCCCATCCACACCGTATCGCCGGGGCCTTTTCCGGTGCCCCACGGTGCGGCGCGGCTGTCGTCAATGTGTCCGGCAAGCGTCTGAAGGGCAGCGGGTTCCAGCAGGCTCTGGATATCGGTTTTCAGCTCGCGCGGGTCGGTGATGTGGGCATCGCGCAGGTCAAAGGCCAGCTTGGTGGCTTCAACGATGCGGTGAATGGTTTCGGCGTCGTCGGCCTTCGCCATCTTCAGGTGGTCGGTGATGCCGAGTATCGCCAGCGAGACCAGCCCCTGCGTCGGCGGGGCGAGGTTAAAGACTTCTCCCTGCTGATGCTGCAAGCGCAGCGGCGTGGTGCGCCGGGCGACATGCGCGTGTAAATCGGCCAGCGTAACGGGCAGACCCAGTTTCGCCATTCCCCGCGCCAGGCACTCTGCCAGCGGGCCGCGGTAAAAGCTGTCCAGACCGTCCTCTACCAGGCGTTTGAGCGTTGAGGCCATGGCGGGCTGGTAAAAACGGCTCCCGACCTGCGGCGGTTTGCCGTCCACCAGCCAGGTTTCCGCGAATCCTGGGATCTCTTTCAGTTCCTCGTATTTACTGGCCGTGGCGCTGGCCTGAGAGGCAGTGACCGGCGTGCCATTCTGCGCGTAATCAATGGCGTCGGCCAGCAGGCGAGCCAGCGGTAGCGCCTTGCCGGTCATCTCGCGCGAGACCTTAAGTGCCTCGTCCCAGCCGCTGACCGTACCGGCGACGGTCAGCGCCGCCTGAGGTCCGCGATGGGGAATATGCGTCAGCCCGTCGTAGGCGGTGAGTGTTGCCAGCGAACCCGCCGCGCCACTGGCGTCAATGGCGATCGGATCACCTTCCGGCGGCACGATAAGCCAGAAGCCATCACCACCCAGCCCGTTCATATGTGGGTAAACCACGGCAACGGTGGCTGCCGCTGCGACCATCGCTTCTATCGCGCTGCCGCCTTCGCGCAGTACTGCCAGCGCGCTCTGGCTGGCAAGATGGTGGGGCGCAACGGCCATGCCGTGCGTGGAGACATTACTTTGCATGAAGCGTCCTCGTAACTCTGAAAGTCACAAGGTGCTGCAAAAGCTGTTCCAGTTCTGAAAGAAAAGTTTCAGTAAACTGGCACGTATAATGAAAGGTAGAATCAAAGGCAAAATGTGATGAAACAAAAGTTACAGAGGCGCTATGGAACAACTGGATGAACGTCTGAAAGCACAATACCCGTCACTGTCGCCGCAGGAGCAGCGGGTGGCGGATTTTATTTTCGATCACTTTGATGACCTGATTAGCTACAACAGCGCCGAGCTGGCGCAGCTTAGCGGGGTGTCGAAAGCCACGGTGAGCCGCCTGTTTAAGCGTCTGGGCTATGAAAAGTATAAAGAGATGCGCGATGAGCTGCGCACGCTGCGCCAGAGCGGGATGCCGCTCACCGATAACCGCGATGCGGTGCAGGGTAACACGCTGCTGGCACGTCACTATAAACAGGAGATGGCGAACCTGACCCAGTGGGTCAATACCCTCGACGCGCAGCAGTTTGCCGAGGCGATGGCCTGCATGGTGAAGGCGCGGCGCATTATCATTATTGGTATGCGTAACGCCTATCCGGCAGCCTTGCATCTCCGCCAGCAGCTGCTGCAGGCGCGCGGACAGGTGCTGGTGCTGCCGCAGCCCGGGCAGAGCCTGAGCGAAGAGCTGGTAGATTTATCCGCTGACGACCTGGTTATCATGATGGCTTTTCGCCGTCGCCCGCGTATTGTCCGCCCGCTGATGCAGCAGCTTCAGCAAAGCGGAATTCCGGTGCTGCTGATGTGCGAGCCGCAGGCGCACAGCCTGTTTCCGCTGGCGAGCTGGCAGCTTTGTGCCCCGCTGGACAGCGTTTCGGCCTATGACAGCTATTCCTCGGTCAACAGCCTGATCAACCTGCTGGCGAATGCCTTCCTGCATGAGATTCTCGATAAAGGCCGTCCGCGCATTCACGAGATTGCCTCCCTCTACCAGCAACTGGACGAACTCGAACAACGATAATGGGGCATCAGGCTGGTGCTTTGCATCTAAATAGTGCATCAGGCGGGGCGGGAAAACACACGTTTTTTCGACCCGCCTTCGTTTTATAAGGCTTTATAAGAATATTTCCCGCTTCGCCTTATCTGGCACATTAGTTGCAAAATCACATTCAAAGAATCTTTTGTTTCATGTTAACGTTACGGGGAAGCACCATGAAAAAACTGTTGATTGCACTGACCGGGGCCGTATGTCTCTTCACACAACTGCCCGCAAAGGCGGACCAGCTTCAGGATATTGAGAAACGCGGCACCATCCGCATCGCCGTTCCGCAGGATTTCCCGCCGTTTGGCTCGGTGGGTACCGATCTGCAGCCGCAGGGGTATGACATCGACATGGCGCGTTATCTGGCTAAACAGATGAAGCTCAAGCTGCAACTGGTGCCCGTGACCAGCGCCAACCGCGTGCCGTACCTGCAAACCGATAAGGTGGATCTGGTCATTTCAAGCCTCGGTAAAAACCCGGAGCGCGAGAAGGTGATCGACTTTAGCCGCGCCTACGCACCGTTCTTCCTCGGCGTGTTTGGCCCGAAAGGGGCAGAGCTGAAAGATGCCGCCGCGCTGAGCGGAAAAACCATCGGCGTGACGCGCGGGGCGGTGGAGGACATGGTGCTGACCAGCCTGGCACCGAAAGACGCTGACGTGAAACGCTATGAAGACAACAACACCACGCTGTCTGCCTACCTTTCCGGGCAGGTGCAGTATGTGGCCACCGGCAACCTGGTGGTGGCGGCCATTTCCCGCCAGAACGCGGCTAAAGCCCCGGTACCGAGCTTTATGCTGAAGGACTCACCGTGCTTTATTGGGCTGAAAAAGAATGAACCGGCGCTGAAAGCAAAAGTGGATGCGTTGATTGAGCAAGGCATCAAAGACGGCACGCTGAACGGCCTGTCTGAGCAATGGCTGAAAGCTCCACTGCCGGCAAACCTTGGCGTCTGAGCCGATGACAGAGCAACTTCATTTCTCCGAACTCTGGCCACACTGGCCGGAGTTGCTGGCGGGGTTGTGGGTCACCATTCAACTGACCGTTATGGCAACTTTCGGCGGCCTGGCAATCGGTATTTTTGGGGCGGCCATTCGCAGCGGGCGGGCGACGTGGTTCAGCCGGATCTGGGGCGGTTACGTAGAGATTATTCGTAACACGCCGTTTGTGGTGCAGCTGTTTTTTATCGTTTTCGGCCTGCCTAATCTGGGGCTGAAAATGACCGCCGGGGAAGCGGCGCTGCTGGCGATGGTGGTGAACCTTGGCGCCTACAGCACCGAGATTATCCGGGCAGGCATTCAGGTCACGCCGAAAGGGCAGTGGGAGGCCGGACGCGTGCTGGGGCTCACCCGCCTGCAGACCTTTATTCGCGTGGTGCTGCCGCCCTCGCTGCAGCGCATTTATCCGGCGCTGGTGAGCCAGTGCATCATCGTGATGCTCGGCTCGTCGGTGGTGTCGCAGGTCTCGTATGAAGAACTGACCTTCGCCGCCAACCTCATCCAGTCCCGAACGTTTCTGAGCTTTGAGGTTTACCTGGTGACAACCGGCATTTACTTAGCGCTGTCGATTACCCTGCGCCAGCTGATGATGGCGGCAGGACGGAAATGGCTGGGGGTGCAGGCATGATGACCACCTTTACCGACTGGGACATTATTCGCAACCTGCTGCTGGCCGGGCGCTGGACGGTGCTGCTGTCGCTGGTGGCGTTTGTCGGCGGGGCGCTGGTGACGCTGCCGCTCCTGCTGCTGCGCCTCACAGGTGGACGCACGGTGAAGCGCATCATCCGCGGCTATATCGAGCTGTTTCAGGGCACGCCGCTGCTAATGCAGCTATTCCTGGCCTTCTTTGGTGTGGCGCTGTTTGGCATTGATGTGTCGCCGTGGACCGCCGCCTCGCTGGCGCTGACGTTCTACACGAGTGCCTTTTTGCTCGATATCTGGTTTGGCAGCATTCGCGCCCTGCCAAAAGGCCAGTGGGAAGCGTCGCGCTGTCTCGGGCTGACGTTTGGCCAGACGCTGTTTCGCGTGGTCGCCCCGCAGGCGCTACGTATCGGCATCGCCCCAACGGTCGGTTTTGCCGTGCAGGTGATCAAAGGTACTGCGCTGGCGTCGATTATCGGCTTTATCGAGCTGACCAAGGCCGGGACGATGCTGACCAACGTGACGTATCAGCCGTTTAAGGTCTTTGCGCTGGTGGCGCTGGGCTACTTTATTCTGTGTTATCCGCTGTCCCGCTACAGCCGCTATCTGGAGACGAAATTCAATGCCTCTCATCACCATTAATCAGGTGCAGAAGTACTACGGCGATAACCACGTGCTCAAGGGAGTCGATCTGGATATCGACATGGGCCAGGTCATTTCGATTATCGGGCGCAGCGGGTCGGGGAAAAGCACGTTGCTGCGCTGCATCAACGGTCTGGAAGGGTATCAGGACGGTAGCATTAAACTCGGCGGCATGACCATTACCGACCGGGATTCCCAGGCGCGTGAAATCAGCCGCTCGGTCGGTATGGTGTTCCAGAGCTTCAACCTGTTCCCGCACATGACGGCGCTGGAAAACGTGATGCTCGCTCCGCGTCGGGTGCTGAAGAAAAGCGCCGCCGAATGTCGGGAGCTGGCGCAGCGCATGCTGGAGAAAGTCGGGTTGGGTGACCGTCTGGATTACTACCCGTCGAGCCTCTCCGGGGGCCAGCAGCAGCGCGTGGCGATTGCCCGCGCCCTGGCGATGTCGCCTAAAGTTTTACTCTGTGACGAGATCACCTCCGCGCTTGACCCGGAGCTGGTGGGCGAAGTGCTCAAAGTGCTGGAGCAACTGGCGGCCGAAGGGATGACGCTGATCCTTGTCACACATGAAATGAATTTTGCCCGCGAAGTGGGCGACCGCGTGGTGTTTATGCATCAGGGAAAAGTGTGGGAGCAGGGAGACAGCAAAACGTTGTTTGCCAACCCACAGACCACAGAACTGAAGCAATTTATCTCCTCCGTACGCGGCCTCAACTAATTAAGGACACCAATATGGACATCGCACATTTTCCGCAAATCAATCCGCCGCAGCGTCTGCTGATGGGGCCGGGGCCGATCAACGCCGACCCGCGCGTGCTGCGCGCCATGTCGAGCCAGCTGATCGGCCAGTACGATCCGGCCATGACTCACTATATGAATGAGGTGATGGCGCTCTACCGTGGGGTGTTCCGCACCGAAAACCGCTGGACGATGCTGGTGGATGGCACTTCCCGCGCGGGGATTGAAGCGATTCTGGTGTCGGCCATTCGTCCGGGGGACAAAGTGCTGGTGCCGGTGTTTGGTCGCTTTGGCCATCTGCTGTGCGAAATTGCCCGCCGCTGTCGCGCGGAGGTGCATACCATCGAAGTACCCTGGGGCGAGGTGTTCACCCCGGACCAGGTTGAAGATGCCATCAAACGCATTCGCCCGCGCCTGCTGCTGACCGTGCAGGGCGATACTTCCACCACCATGCTGCAGCCGCTCGCGGAGCTGGGTGCCATCTGCCGCCGTTATGACGTGCTGTTTTATACCGATGCCACGGCATCGCTCGGCGGTAACGCGCTGGAGACTGACGCCTGGGGGCTGGACGCGGTCTCGGCAGGGATGCAGAAGTGCCTCGGCGGTCCGTCGGGCACATCGCCGATCACCCTTAGCGCGCGAATGGAGGAGGCGATCCGCCGCCGCAAGTGCGTGGAGGAGGGCATTCGTACCGACGCCCACCGCGACGGCGACGAGGAGATGATCTACTCCAACTACTTCGATCTCGGTATGGTGATGGACTACTGGGGGCCAGAGCGTCTCAACCACCACACCGAAGCGACCACCGCGCTGTTCGGCGCCCGCGAATGCGCGCGTCTGATCCTGCAGGAAGGGCTGGATAACGGCATCGCTCGCCACAAGCTGCACGGCGATGCGCTGCTGAAAGGCATTCAGGCGATGGGGCTGGAAACCTTCGGCGATCTGAAGCACAAAATGAACAACGTGCTGGGTGTGGTGATCCCTCAGGGCGTGAATGGCGATCAGGTGCGCAAGCTGATGCTGGAGGATTTCGGGATTGAAATCGGCACGTCGTTTGGTCCGCTGCACGGCAAGGTGTGGCGCATTGGCACCATGGGCTACAACGCGCGTAAAGATTGCGTGATGACCACCCTGAGCGCGCTGGAGTCGGTGCTGAACTACCTGAAATTTACCACCACGCAGGGTGCGGCGATGCAGGCCGCGTGGGATCACTACCGCAGTGAGACGCCAGAATGAGCCCGGCGGCAGAACGTGTGATGGCGCGCGCCGACGCGCTGGCTGCCATCAGCGAAAGCCCGGATGCGCTGACACGGGTATATCTCTCCACGCAGCATTTACAGGCCAACCAGCTGGTTGGGCAGTGGATGAGCCAGGCGGGGATGACCGTCTGGCAGGACAGCGTGGGTAATATTTGCGGACGTTACGAAGGCGAGCGAGAGGGCGCCCGGGCGGTGTTGCTGGGTTCGCACCTGGACACCGTGCGCAATGCCGGGCGCTACGACGGCATGCTTGGGGTGCTCACCGCCATCGAAGTGGTGGACAGTCTGCATCAGCAGGGGATTCGCCTGGCGCAGGCTATCGAGATTGTTGGCTTTGGCGACGAAGAAGGCACCCGCTTTGGCATCACGCTATTAGGTAGCCGTGGTCTGACGGGAACCTGGCCGCAGGGCTGGCTGGAGACGTGTGATGCCGGTGGCATCAGCGTGGCGCAGGCGATGGTGCAGGCAGGACTCGATCCTTCACGCGTGGCACTGGCGGCGCGACATCAGGACGATTTCAGCGCATGTCTGGAATTGCATATCGAGCAGGGGCCGTGTCTGGAGCAGGAAGGTCTGGCGCTGGGGGTGGTGGAAGCCATTAACGGTGCTCGCCGCCTGAACTGTCGCTTTACCGGTGAGGCCGGCCATGCCGGGACGGTACCCATGAATCATCGCAAAGACGCACTGGCTGCGGCCGCTGAATGGATGGTGCAGATTGAAAACACCACTCTGCAACACGGCGGTAATCTGGTCGCGACGGTCGGTGAGCTGCGCTGTTTTCCCGGTGCGGTGAACGTGATCCCCGGCGAGGTTGCGCTTTCGCTGGATATTCGTGGCCCGCAGGATGCGCCGCTTGATGCGCTGCTCGGTGAACTGCTGTTGCAGGCGCAGTCGATAGCGGCCCGACGCGGGATGCATTTTGCTGCCGAAGAGTTTTACCGCATCGCTGCCACGCCGTGCGATACGCGTTTGCAGCGTCTGCTGGGGGAGGCCGTTGAGTCGGTACAAGGGCGCTCGTTATCCCTGCCCAGCGGTGCCGGGCATGACACTATCGCCCTGGCAGAGCACTGGCCGGTCGGGATGCTGTTCGTGCGTTGCAAGGGGGGCATCAGCCACCATCCGGCGGAGTCGGTGATGGCTGAAGATGTCGCGCTGGCGATTGAGGCGTTTGGGCTGGCGGTGAGAAAGCTTGGCGCGAACTGAGTTTTGCCTGGTGCGCTGTGCTTACCCGTCCTGCCATTCCCGTAGGCCCGTGCAAGCGTAGCGCTGCCGGGCAAGGAACTACGTTACTCCAGCCCCAGCGTATATTGCGCGATCTTGAAGTAGATAATCAGCCCGGTACCGTCGATCAGCGTGGCGATAAACGGCGCGGAGACGACGGCCGGATCAATGCCACAGCGCTTAAGCACCATCGGAATGACGGACGAGACAATCGCACTCCACAGCGTAATGCAGACCAGGGTCAAACTGACGATGAGCGTGATTTCCATCCCAATGCCCATCATCCAGGCACGAATACACCCGGCCAGGCCGAGCGTGGCGGCTATCATCAGCGAGGTGCTCATCTCTTTACGCAGCACGCGGCCAACATCACGCAGATGCACTTCTCCCAGCGCCATGGCGCGCACCAGCGTGGAGGTGATCTGCGTTCCGCTGTTACCACCGGTACCAATCAGCAGCGGGATAAAGAACGCCAGTGCGATGGCGGATTCCAGCGCCTCTTCAAAATGCTGGATCACCGAGCTGGTGTAAGCTTCTGCGACAAACAACAGCAGCAACCAGACGGAGCGTTTCTTCCAAAGACTGAAGGCGCTGGTTTCCAGATAGGGTTTCTCCAGCGGCAGCGTCGCCCCCTGAAGCTGAGCATCTTCGGTGACGTCATCTTCCAGCAGATGCGCAATTTCGCGCTCGGTGAGGCAGCCAACCAGCTTTCCATGGGTGACCACGGGCACGACATCCGCACCGCCGTGCGCCAGCAGGCCGGCGACATCGGCGCGTTCATCCTCCGGTTTGACCTGCAGAAACTGCGAGATCATCAGCGCCCTCACCGGTTGTACCGTATCGGTGGTCTGCAGTAATTTGCGCACCGCAATCATGCCCGCCAGGCGACCATTATCTTCAATAAAAATATGTGACGGAATATCATCATCTTTTAATTTCTCGAAGAATTGCTCGCGTGCCAGCGCCACGCATAATGAAATATCGAGGACAATAAAATCGGTATTCATATATTGCGCGATGGCGCTGTCATTGAATGCCAGGTTTTGGTTGTGAATAGCGTAAGACATAGTGAATTCCCTTTGAATAATAAAATCTCTCAGGGGCGAGCAAGACAGGGCATGTCGAAGAGGAGATCCCCACGTCCTGGTTTCAGCACTGTACACCGTATCCCGCGAGGGAAGTTATACTGACAAAGCCTTGATTCGACAGTGCCTGTTTTACCCTGTGCCGGTTCTCTCGAACCCACCAGAGCGATAACGTGTATTTGTACAGGAGCCTCGCCATAACGAGATCGTTGTAAAACGAAAGAAATAATACGCTTATTTTATTTTGCCGCTCAGAATTTTAAATAATGTTTAAGAATGGTTTAGGAGAATCTTATTAATGGAATGTTGAAGGTTTATTTAAGGTTGTTCATTTTAAATGGAGAGTGAAAAGAAAAATGGAGGAGGGGAAAATGACATGGCTCGACAATCTGCTGAATCATTTTGCGCTTTATCCGGCACACCTTTTTGCGGTGTTGTTTATCATGGCACTGAGTAAATCGACGGTGCTGATCTCTTCCGTGCTGCCGCCTGCCTCGGTGATGCTATTGGCGGGCATTACCGTCAGCCAGGCTAGCATGCATCCTGCGCTGGCATGGCTGGCCGTGGTGATGGGCGCAACGGTGGGTTCGGTGCTGAATTACCATATCGGTCAGTTGATGGGGAACACGCGGTGGGTGGCACGCTTCACCGCAAAACATGCCGGCAAATTTTTACGGGTGCAACATCAGCTACAGAAAAACGGCGTGCTGGTGCTGTTCACTGCGCGTTTTCTGGCGGTGCTGCGCTATATCGTGCCGCTGGCAGCGGGTATGCTCAGGCTTAACGTGGCGAAGGTATACGTCGTCAGTCTGTTCTCTGCGGCCGTATGGGCGGCGCTGTACGTCGGCATTGTTACCGGCATCAGCGCCTTTTGAACTACAGGTTTCCTGTTCCGCCGTCGACCAGCAGTTCCGTACCTACCGTATAGCTCGATTCGTCAGAGGCCAGATAGAGTGCGGCTTTCGCCAGCTCTTTCGGCGTCCCCATTCTTCCCAGCGGTACCAGGTTTGCAATATCCCCCTGTAAGGCTTTCTGCGCTTCGTCGCTTAACCCCAGCTTATTGAGCGCCGGGGTTTCTACCGGACCCGGGCTTAAACCGTTGACGCGAATGCCGCGCGACAGCAGCTCTGCTGATAGCGTGCGGGCCAGCGACAGTAAGCCCGCCTTGCTTGCCGCATAAACGCTGCTGGTAGGCAGACCGATACGCGCGCTCACGGACCCACAAAGGATCACTGAGGAAGGATTATTGAGCAGCGGTAGCAGGGCCTGAATCAAAAAAAACGGCCCTTTCAGGTTGATGCGCATCAGACGATCCCAGGCATCTTCCTGCCACTCTTCCAGCAGACCGTGCGTCACGTCTCCGGCGTTGATAAAGACGGCATCCAGCCGCGGCCAACGCGAGGCGAGCGTCTCCGTCAGCGCTTTTTGTGCGGCGATATCTCCTGCATCCGAGGGGAGCACCCAGGCTTTGTCGCCCAGAATACGTTGCGCTTCAGCAAGGGTTTCCGGATGACGTCCGGT
Organism: Enterobacter sp. P82; assembly: GCF_037053385.1. Classification (NCBI taxonomy): domain Bacteria; kingdom Pseudomonadati; phylum Pseudomonadota; class Gammaproteobacteria; order Enterobacterales; family Enterobacteriaceae; genus Enterobacter; species Enterobacter sp. P82. The sequence continues at coordinate 1,800,279 of NZ_JBALHX010000001.1, read as the reverse complement.
GACGGCCACGTATGCCCCTTCGGCGATAAACTCCTGCGCGGTGGCAAGACCTATGCCGCTGGTCCCGCCGGTAATCAGCGTATATTTACCTGCTAAACGACCCATGTTCTTCTCCTGAAATGACTCTGGAGAAAGCACTATAGAAACGTTAGTATCGAAAGGAAACCAGGTACCGTTTGGATACTAATGAGGCAAGAGGTGTGCGATGGCGGAATTACTCGATGTTCCCGGCGAAAAAAAATCTGACGTTTATCTATGTCCGATGACCCAGTTTGTGAACCTGATTTCGGGTAAATGGGCGATCCCGATCCTCTATCGCCTGATTGTGTTGAATACACCGGTTCGCTTTGGCGATCTGCTGCGCGCCGCCGCTCCCATTACGCAAAAAGAGCTAACGAAACAATTGCGTTTGTTCGAGCAGCGCGGGCTGGTGTCGCGCACGATTTACCCGGAGATCCCGCCGCGTGTGGAGTATCAGATAACTGAACTGGGGTTAACCCTACAGGGCGCGCTCTCGCCGCTGGCCGCCTGGATGCGTGAATACGGCGACCAGCTCAAACGATAGACTACTGTTTGACATAGCGCGGTGCCGGAATCCCGGTGCGCGCGCTGTTAAACAGCTCAAGACGTGCGACTTCGTAGCGATCCCACAGGCTGACATCATGCATCGGTGGAATGGTGATCAGTTCGCCCTGATCCAGACCCGCCAGCGATGCGTCGACCATATCGTCGGTCGTCATCACCGAGCCTTCCGGCAGATCGTTAACCGTCACGCCAGAATGACTCCAGATCTCTGTAGCCGTGGCGGCAGGTAAAACAGCCTGAATACGCACATTGCTGTCGGCAAACTCTTCCTGTAGCCCTCGGGTAAAGCTAAGCACCCACGCCTTGGTGGCACTGTACAGCGTGCTACCCGCCCGCACATGCAGGGACAATACCGAGGCGATGTTGATCAGCGCACCGCGATTGTTCTGCGCCAGACGCGGCAGGATCGCATACGTCAAACGCATCAATGCCGTGGTGTTAAGGGTATTAATCGCCTGATGCTGCGCTACATCGACCGCGAGGAAGGGCGCCATCTGCGCCGTGCCTGCGTTGTTAATCAGCGTGTCGATAGCGGTATTGCTGCGCAATTCCTCTTCCACGGCGCGGATCCCGGTTTCCTCGGTCAGATCGGCGACCAGAATATCGACTGAGACGCCATAGCGCTTACGAAGATCCGCGGCCAGCGTTTGCAGACGTGCTTCACGTCGGGCGACCAGCACCAGATTGGTGCCACGTGCAGCCAGGCGATCGGCATAAACAGCACCAATTCCGGAAGAGGCGCCCGTAATCAGGGCGGTAGTGAGTTGCGTAGTCATCGTGTGTTACCTCTGAGCAAAGTGGGTTATTTGGTTTCAATATGAAACTTAATTTACTCTCTGCCATTTGGTTTTATAATGCAACCACTTTGCTGGCAATTTTTTGTTTTTGCCTGGCGAAGCGGGTCAGGAAGGAAGTTTTGGCACGATCTCTTCAGGTGTCAGTTCGCGGCCATCGTCGGCGATAAGTGCCAGTTTACGCAGAGGTTTACGCTGTTCGGTATCGACAAGCACGGTGCCGAATTCGTCTTCAGCAAACAAAAATTCATTGCCCCACTGCGACAGAGCAACCAGTACCGTCTGCAGGGCGTGCCCTTTATCGGTCAGGACATACTCCTGCCAGGCGCTGCCGTCGGATGCCGGCTGGAGCGTGAGGATACCTTCATCGACCAGCAGTTTCAGACGCGTGGTCAGCATGTTTTTCGCAATACCGAGGCTTTTCTGGAACTCACCGAAGCGCGTGATACCCCGCAACGCATCGCGAACAATCAGCAATGACCACCAGTCGCCAATGATATCCAGCGAACGGGCTACAGGGCAGGTGCTCTCTTCAAGACGGGTACGTTTCACAGTAAATTCTCCGGCGGGGTATGGTTTTATTATAAAACTAATCTGTCTACCGGGTAAGTCTGTTATTCATCAGTTTGAGAAATGCTTCCCGGAAAAGTGTCACGAATCTGTCACACTAAACGCGACATTTAAAACGAGTGAGGAATTAGGGATGAGAAAAGCACTACTCGCGCTGGCAATCGCCGGTTCCATTTCAGCGACATTTGGCGTGCAGGCGCAAGAGACGCCGGAAGGGTATCAGCTGGAGCAAGTTTTAATTATGAGTCGTCATAACCTACGCGCGCCGCTCGCCAATAACGGCAGCGTACTGGAACAATCGACGCCGAAGCAGTGGCCGGAATGGGAGGTGCCAGGCGGTCAGCTCACCACCAAAGGTGGCGTGCTTGAAGTCTACATGGGCCATTACATGCGGGAATGGCTGGCTGAGCAGGGGATGGTGAAGACGGGAGAATGTCCGCCAGCGGATAGCGTCTACGCCTATGCCAACAGTCTGCAACGTACTGTTGCCACCGCGCAGTTCTTCATCACGGGGGCGTTCCCTGGATGCGATATCCCTGTGCATCACCAGGAAAAAATGGGCACCATGGATCCGACCTTTAATCCGGTGATTACCGATAACTCGCCGGAGTTCCGTGAAAAAGCGCTGAAGGCGATGGAAGCGGAGCGGCAGAAAATGCAGCTCGGAGAAAGCTATAAGCTGCTGGAGCAGATGACCAATTATGCTGATTCGCCGTCCTGCAAAGAGAAGAAAATATGCTCGCTGGCGGACGCGAAAGATACCTTCAGCGCAGACTTTGAAAAAGAGCCCGGCGTATCCGGACCATTGAAAGTGGGGAACTCGCTGGTCGATGCGTTTACGCTGCAGTATTACGAAGGTTTCCCGGCCGATAAGGTGGCCTGGGGCGAAATCAAAACCGACCAGCAGTGGCGCGTGTTGTCGAAGCTGAAGAACGGCTATCAGGATTCGCTGTTTACCTCCACCGAAGTGGCGCAAAACGTGGCGAAACCGTTGGTGAAATATATCGATAAAACGCTGGTCACCGAACAGGCCAAAGCACCAAAAATCACCGTGCTGGTGGGGCATGATTCGAACATTGCTTCGCTGCTCACCGCGCTGGATTTCAAACCGTATCAGCTGCACGACCAGCAGGAACGTACCCCGATTGGCGGCAAGATTGTCTTCCAGCGCTGGCATGACAAAAATGCCAATCAGGAGCTGATGAAAATTGAGTATGTCTATCAGAGTTCGGAGCAACTGCGAAACGCCAGCGTGCTGTCGCTGCAGTCTCCAGCGCAGCGCGTGACGCTGGAACTGAAGGGATGTCCGGTTGATGCCAACGGTTTCTGTCCGGTCGATAAATTCAATGCGGTAATCAACAACGCGGCGAAATAGAAGATACCCCCCGCACTGGCGGGGGGATTGTTTCAGACGTTTTTACGTTCGATGGTTTGCTCGCCCCAGAAGAGCGCGTCTTTGTCCGTTTTTTCGAAGGCGCGCATTAGCACTTCATCGCTGCCTTCTTCCCAAATCTGCTCTGCCAGCTTCTCGTCATATTTTGCGACTTCAAAAATGGCTTCGGCAATCTCCGGAGAGGTATTGCGTAAACTTGCCCATTCACCCACGCGGTGGGCTTTTGATTCTTGAGTAGGCATACTTGTCCTCCTGTAGGGTTAGCCGTTCAGTTTTTTGGCGAGGCCAGCAACATATTCACCCTGATAGCGGGCGATAGTGAGCTCTTCATTGCTCGGCTGTCGGGAGCCATCGCCACCGGCAATGGTGGTTGCACCGTAAGGTGTTCCGCCACGTACCTGAGAAACATCAAATAACTCCTGTGCGCCGTAGCCAATCGGCACGATCACCATTCCGTGATGAGCAAGGGTCGTCCAGGTTGAGGTGATGGTTTGTTCCTGGCCGCCACCGGTTCCGGTGGAGCTGAAGACGCTGGCAAGCTTGCCGTACAATGCGCCTGAGGCCCATAACCCGCCGGTTTGATCGAGGAAGGTGCGCATCTGGCCGGACATATTGCCAAAGCGGGTAGGTGTCCCGAAGATAATGGCATCGTAATCTGCCAGCTCCTGAGGCGTGGCAACCGGGGCATTCTGTGTTTTTCCCCCGGCTTTGGCGAAGGCTTCTGCCTGCATGGTTTCCGGTACGCGCTTCACCACAACCTCAACGCCATCCACCCTGTTTGCACCTTCTGCTACCGCGTGAGCCATGGTTTCGATGTGTCCATACATGGAATAGTAGAGCACCAGAACTTTTGCCATTTTGCATCACTCCTCGTTGGTTTTTTCTGGCAGCGGATCGCTGCGTTCATTTAAAGATATGCCATCACAGCCAGACTGCAAAAATGAACGGCATTTCTTTGATTTATAACAAAATGGATGAGAAAATGCTTTGTAGCAAAATGAAACAACTTTTTGGCGGTCGATTTTTGAAACGATAAGAAAGGCTTATTAATGGCCGTTACGCGATCTCATACGAAAGACTGAGATCATGTTGCAGAATATTACCTTTGACTTGCCTGATCGCCTCACTCCACTAAGCTTAGTCTCACGTGACACAGATAAAGGTACTCACCTGGTGTCGCGAGGTGAAAGAATCCTCTTTTACTGAATGCAATATGATGTCTAATGTTTCACATCCTGGAGGTTAGAGATGGCAAACCATCGTGGTGGTTCAGGTAATTTCGCTGAAGACCGTGAAAGAGCATCAGAAGCAGGTCGTAAAGGTGGCCAGTCCAGCGGGGGTAACTTCAAAAATGACCCTCAGCGTGCATCAGAGGCTGGCAAAAAAGGGGGTAAAAACAGCCATGGCAGTAACAAGTAATACGCCGGGCTGTACCCCTGCCGCCGGGGTTTCCCGGCGGTTTTTTTATTTCTGCAACATTGAACTGTAACCAAAGGCAACGCACACTACAGAATTGAGTTAAATTTCTGGTGCCGCATGTCTGTCTCACGCTTCAAATTCTCCGTTAAACCGCAGGAAGCCATCCTCATTCTTATCACCATGTTCTGGGGCGGGACCTTTCTGGCCGTCCAGTACGCGGTGACCCTCAGCGATCCGTTCTTTTTTGTTGGTCTGCGCTTTGCGACGGCAGCGATTGCCGTGGGGCTGATATCGCTTAAAACGCTGCGTGGACTGACGCTTAAAGAGCTTAAGGCGGGTATCGCAATCGGGGTGGCAATTGCGATGGGCTACAGCCTGCAAACGTGGGGGTTACAGACGATATCCAGCAGTAAATCGGCGTTTATCACCGCCATGTATGTACCGCTGGTGCCGTTACTGCAGTGGCTGTGTCTTGGGAGACTACCGGGGCTGATGTCCTGTATTGGCATCGTACTGGCGTTTATTGGTCTGATTTTACTTGCCGGGCCAGAAAACAACCTGCTGGCTCTGGGGCCGGGGGAGATCATCACCCTGGTGGGGGCCATTGCCATTGCCGCGGAAATTATTCTGATCAGCGCCTGGGCGGGCAAGGTTGACGTTAAGCGCGTGACGGTGGTGCAGCTCGCTACGGCATCGCTGGTGGCGTTTGCGACGATGGTTCCGGCAGGGGAGTCCGTGCCACCGATGTCCACCGGGTTGATTGTGGTCGCGCTGGGGCTGGGCATTTTTAGCGCCATTATTCAGGTCACTATGAACTGGGCGCAGCGCAGCGTATCCCCGACGCGCGCGACGGTGATCTATACAGGAGAACCCGTCTGGGCCGGGATTTTCGGGCGTCTCGCTGGAGAACGTTTACCGCTGCTGGCGCTGGTTGGTGCGGCGTTTATCGTCGTTGGGGTGTTGGTGAGTGAGCTAAAGCTCCGCAAGCGCCAAAGAGAGGTGAGTGATTTGACGGTTGAAAAAGGTTTTGATTGAAAAAATGCACAGATTTCTCCAGGATATGTACGGATAAATACCGTACATAGAAAAGTAAATCATGCCAGCACTTAAAAAACAGCGTATCGATCTTCGCTTAACAGACGAAGACAAAACAATGATTGAAGAAGCGGCGGCGATGACGAATCAAACGATCACCCAGTTTATGGTGAACAGTGCTTCGGAACGTGCTGCAGAAGTCATCGATCAGCATCGACGTCTCGTATTAAACGAAGCATCGTGGAATGCCGTAATGGATGCCATCGACAATCCACCAGAGCCGAATGAACGCCTGAAGCGAGCCGCGAAGCGTCTTAAAAACATGGAGTGAAGCGTCGTGGAAAATCTCACGATCGAAATGTTTTCAGAGGGAACCGAATACGCTTTCGAGGATTTCGATTGTGGTGAGCCCTCGCTAAATGCCTTCCTGAGAGAGCATCTGGTGCGCCAGCACAATGGGCGCATTTTGCGCGGCTATCTGCTAAAAGATCGTGACCATCCACACGTGCTGGGCTACTACACGTTGTCTGGAAGTTGCTTTGAAAAAGCGATGCTCCCTTCTAAGACCCAGCAGCGCAGGATCCCCTATATCAACGTACCCAGTGTGACTTTGGGACGTTTAGCTGTTCATAAAACACTACAGGGAAATGAATGGGGGACAACACTCGTCACGCATGCTATGCGGGTTGTTTACCTGGCTTCACAGGCTGTGGGTGTGCATGGCCTTTTTGTTGATGCGCTTAATGAGCAGGCAAAAAGGTTCTATCTGAAGCAAGGTTTTATTCCGCTGCAAGGGGATAACAGCAATTCTCTGTTCTTCCCTACAAAATCTATCGAACGATTGTTTGAGCAAGAGTGATTACGCAACATCCTGTTGTTCTTACTGAACATGCAGGTCGGGTAAGGCGTAGCCATTACCCGACATACAGGGTTCACGACTCCTGATGCACGACCTCACCCTGCGGTGCGGCCGCTTTCCGGCGGCTCAGCAGGGCGTTAAGCAGAATCGCCCCGAAGGTCGCCGTACCTATTCCGCCAATCGTAAACCCGCCCAGCGTCAGGGCAAAATCGCCCGCGCCCAGTACCAGCGTGACCGCCACCATAATCAGGTTGCTGTTCTGGCTGAGATCGACGCGATGCTGTACCCAGATACGCGCGCCGGCCACAGCGATAAGCCCAAACACCACAATGGATGCCCCGCCAATCACCGGCGACGGAATGGTATGGATCAAAGCCCCGAATTTCGGTGAGAAACCGAGCAGCATGGCCATCACCGCTGCCGCCACAAAGACCAGTGTCGAATAGACTTTAGTCACCGCCATCACGCCGATATTCTCGGCATAGGTGGTCACACCACTGCCGCCCACCGAGCCGGAGAGCATAGTTGCCAGCCCGTCACCGACAAATGCGCGACCCATGTACGGGTCCATACTGCGCCCGGTCATCCCCGCCACTGCTTTCAGGTGGCCTAAGTTCTCTGCCACCAGGATCACCGCCACAGGCGCGATGAGCATCATCGCCTGGGTGTTAAAGGTGGGAGAGGTGATCTGCGGCATGCCGAACCAGGCAGCCTGATGAAGCAGGGTAAAATCGACCGGTTTGCCAAGGCCAAAAACATTGGTCAGCACGGCATAGACCAGACAGGCGACAATCAGCCCGACCAGAATCAGCAGCCGCTGGATCATCCCCCGGGTGAACACTGCCACCAGACCTATACAGAGCACGGTGATCACCGCCATCCAGCTTTCAAACGGCGAGCCGGAAACACTTCTGACCGCAATTGGCGCAAGGTTCAGGCCAATCGCCATCACCACGGCCCCGGTCACGACGGGCGGCATCATTCGCTCGATCCAGCGTGTTCCGATCTTCATCACCACCAGACCGATCAGGGTGTAGACCAGACCGCAGGCGATGATGCCGCCGAGGGCCACGCTCAGGTTAGGGTTGATCCCCTGGCCGTTAAACCCGGTAGTGGCGATGACCACCCCCACAAAAGCGGCGCTGGAGCCCAGATAGCTGGGGACGCGCCCGCCGGTGACAAAAAAGAACAACAGCGTACCGATACCTGACATCAAAATGGAGAGATTGGGGTCAAGCCCCATTAGCATCGGCATCAGCACCGTGGCGCCAAACATCGCGACCGCGTGCTGGACGCCCATCACCAGGGTTTGCCCGAGAGGGAGCCTTTCATCCGGCGCGACCACGCCAGGTTCTGTGGAGGTCGATTTCAACTGCCAGTGGGGAAATCCGAACATTGCCATGAGCTGTCTCCTTAAGGAGGGTTAACAGGCGGGTCGCATAAGCGCGTGGTAGCCGCGGTCGAACCACACCAGCCCTTGCGGCGCGGGGTGGCGAATAATCGAAACAATGTCGCAAAACAGGATGTCGTGGGTACCCACGCTGACCACCTGGCTGATCCGGCAGTCAAACGAGGCCAGCGCCGCTTCAAGACGCGGACAACCCGTGTCGCCCGTCTGCCAGCGGGCGGCGGCAAAACGTTCCTCCATGGGGGTTTTACCACCAAACAGGTTGGATAGTGGCTCTTGCCCGGCGCTCAGGGTATTCACGCAAAGCGTGCGGTTTGCGCTAAAGGTCGGCCAGACCGATGCGCCACGGTTCAGGCACACCAGCAAAGTGGGCGGTGAATCCGTGACGCTGCACACGGCGCTGGCGGTGAAGCCTGCCATCCCTGCCGGGCCGTCGGTGGTGATGATATTGACTGCTGCCCCGACGCAGGCCATGGCGTCGCGAAAGGTTTGTTTATCCGGTACTGTCATCATCGCTCCTTACGCCAGCCCGCAGGCATCGTCGAAGTCCAGACGCGGCAGGCGTCCGTAAAGTTTGTTCGTATCACCATAGCCAATGTTGATCAGCAGATTGCTTTTAAGCGTTGTGCCGGTGAAAAAGGCCTCATCGACTTTTTGTCGGTCAAAGCCGGACATTGGGCCGGTATCCAGCCCCAGGGCACGACAGGCAAAAATAAGGTATGCGGCCTGCATTGAGCTGTTGCGAAAGGCGGTCTCTTCGGCAAGTGCCGGGCTTGAGGTAAACCAGCTTCTGGCATCGCCATGCGGGAACAGTTCGGGCAGGCGCTCGTAGAATTCCCCGTCCCAGGCCACAATGGCCGTAACAGGGGCGGTGAGGGTTTTCTCCAGGTTGCCGCTGGAGAGGGCCGGGCGCAGCTTCTCTTTTCCCTCTGCACTTCGTACAAACACAATCCGCGCCGGAGAGCAGTTGGCAGAGGTGGGGCCCCATTTCATCAGGTTGTAGATCTCGCGCAGCGTCTCGTCGCTGACCGGAATGTCCTGCCAGCCGTTGTGAGTGCGCGCGGCAGTAAACAACGTCTCCAGCGCGGTGGGGTTAATGGCTTCGCTCATCAAAACTCCTTATAAAGCGGGTTCAGGGTTGTGCAGCAGGCTGGCAAGCCCGTTCAGCAGCAGGGTGTTAAAGATGTCAGGTTCGGTGACGTTGCAGGCATGGCCGCCCTGGCGCATCACCGCCTTGTGGCTGTGTGGGATCGCTACCTGCAGTTCCGTGGAGCACACCGAAGGCACCAGCATGTCGTCAACAGAACAGATGATGTGTACCGGGCAGCGAATACGTGCGGCGTGGCGGCTGAAGTCGGCCTTTTTCAGTGCGTCCAGCCTGCGCAACAGGTTGGCTTTACCCTGAAAGTGAGTCAGCGACAGGGCGTCTTCTGCCTCAAGACGCGGCGCGCGGGCGGCCATCCAGTCAGCCGGGTAGAGGAACAGCGGCTGTGCCTCTACCCACGCCTGCGCACCACCCGCATGCAGCAGACGCTCGCGGATCTGAAAGCAGCGGCGGGTATGGGCGTTTAGGGTCAGCCAGCCGTTGACGCACACCAGCGCAGTCAACGATTCTGGTCTATCGAGCGCCAGCTGCAGACCCACCAGCGCTCCCAGCGCATGGCCCACCACGCAGTAGCGCGTGATCCCGGCTTCATTCAGCGCCTGCGCCAGCTCGTCGGCTATCTCAGCAAGGCTATAACCTTCCGGCAGGGTGGCGGGATTATTGCCCGTACCGCGCTGGTCATAGCACACCACCTGATACTCCTTCTCCAGTGTGGCCAACTGCGGCAGCCAGTAGCTGCCGCTGCCGCCGAGTCCGGCAATCAGCACCACCACGGGTGCCCCCTCATACGGGGGCTGTGAGACAGAGAGTTTCATGGCGGCCTCACTTCGCAATGTGCGCAACGGACGCAATCTCAACGAGCGCCTCCGGCTTCACCAGCCCGCACTGAATGCAGAACCGGGCTGGTTTATCACCGGGGAAGAACTCGGCGTAGATTTCGTTAATCGCGGCGTAGTTTTTCCAGTCGGTGATAAAGATGCTGTTGAACGTCACATCCTCCATCGTGCCACCCGCGGTTTCGATCACGGTCTTGATCGTCTCCAGCACGTGGCGCGTTTGCGCCTTTGGGTCGTTGATAAACACCACATTATTGTCTTTATCAAATGGCAGCGTGCCGGAGACATACACCACGCCATCGGCAAGCGTGCCGGGAACAAACGGGGCAATTGGCGTACTGGTGCCAGCGGGAATGATCACGGATTTCGGCATCATGTTTCTCCTCAGGCAATACGGGCGAGTGGGGGATTCAGGGCGTCGCAGAAATCAGCCACATTACTCACCCAGCCAAAAAAGGTTTCGATATTAAACAGAGCCGCTTTCTGGGCGAATTCCGGCCCGGCCTGATGCGTCGCGTCTTCCAGCACGACACCGAAATACTCAAGGAAAAAGCCGTCACGTAGCGTGGATTCCACACAGACGTTGGTGGCAATACCGGTGAAGACCAGGTGACGAATACCCCGGCTGCGCAGCAGGCTGTCGAGGGGGGTGTTGAAAAAGCCGCTGTAGCGTGGTTTGGGCAGCACGATATCGCCTGGCTCAGGAACCAGTTCATCCACCAGCTGGTAATCCCATCCGCCTTTTGCCAGCAACTTGCCCTGTAACTCGGGTCGTTTGCGCATGGTTTTCAGGGCGTTCGATTTGTGGAAGTTGGGCGAGCCCGGGCCTCCAGCCTCCACGTATTGATCGTCCCAGCCGTTCTGGAACCAGATAATGAGCATCCCGGCGGCGCGGGCGGCAGCAACGGCGGTTTTAATGTTCTCAATCACCGGTTTGGTGGCGGAGACGTCGAACCCCGCCAGATCCAGATATCCGCCCTGGCTGGCGTAAGCGTTTTGCATATCCACCACAATCAGGGCGCTTTGCTGTGCATCAAACGTGATGGCTTCCGGACGTGCAGCAAGTGTTGTCATTACGCGACCTCCTTTGTGATAGCGGGAATATGGGCGCGGCACTGCATCAGCGGCTGGATGCGCTCGCCGAAGGTTTCCACGCCGGTAAGGAAATCATCGAAGGTGAGCAGGACGCCTTCAGCGCCTGGCACTGCGGCCACTTCATCCAGCATTCTGGCGACGCTGGCATACGAGCCGACCAGCGTGCCCATATTGATATTGACAGCAGAAGTCGGGTCGGCCATCTGGCGCACGTTGGTATCTGAGCCGGATCGAGTATCTTTCTGGCTCTGTTCGGTGAGCCAGCTCAGCGCCTCCTCGTCTGCGCCATCTTTGTAACGCTCCCATCTGGCGCGAGCGGCGTCATCGGTCTCGTCGGCAATCACCATGAACAGCACGTAGGAACCGACGTCGCGCCCGGTTTTGTCGGCGGCCTCTTTCATCCGTGCGGCGGTCGGGGCGAAGGCGGCAGGCGTGTTTACGCCTTTCCCGAAGCAGAAGTTGAAGTCAGCGTATTTAGCAGAGAATTCCATCCCCGCGTCGCTCTGTCCGGCGCAGATCACTTTCATTGGCACGGAAGGCTGCGGGCTGACGCGGCAGTCATTCATGGTGAAGAAGTCACCTTTGAAATCGCTTTTACCGGTGCCCCACAGATCGCGCAGGACCTGCACGTATTCGGTGAGGTAGTCGTAGCGACGCGAGAAGTAATCGTCACCCGGCCAGAGTCCCATCTGTTCATACTCCGGTTTTTGCCAGCCGGTCACCAGATTGACGCCAAAGCGCCCGCCGGAGATGGAGTCGATGGTGGAGGCCATACGCGCCACAATTGCAGGTGGCAGAGTGAGGGTGGCGGCGGTGGCGTAGATCTGAATACGCGAGGTCACCGCAGCCAGCCCGGCCATCAGGGTGAAGGATTCCAGGTTGTGATCCCAGAATTCGGTTTTGCCGCCAAAGCCGCGCAGTTTGATCATCGAAAGCGCAAAATCGAAATGGTAGTGCTCCGCTTTCTGCACGATGGCTTTATTCAGCTCAAAGGTCGGCATGTATTGCGGTGCGGTGGTCGAGATAAGCCAGCCGTTGTTGCCGATGGGTACAAATACGCCAATTTTCATCACGAACCTCTCTTCACTACATTGCAGGTGATTATGGTTTTGCAAAGGGAGTGCCAGTTTTTAAAATGACTTTGTTATTAATGTGTTAACTGATGGTTGGTGATTTGGTACTGGAAAATGTGGACTAAATGGTCAAAAACATTGCACAGAAAACAGGCACTCATGCGCGATCGGAGTGCAGAATGTCGTGGCGAGACAGGGGTTTTGCTATGCTGAGGGCAATGCAGAATAAGGAGAGCAGGAATGACACAAGGCGCAGTGAAAACACCCGGTAAACGTTCGCAGGCCGTGAGCGCCAAGAAGCAGGCGATCCTCAGCGCGGCGCTGGAGACTTTTTCACAGTTTGGTATTCACGGCACGCGCCTGGAGCAGGTGGCGGAGCAGTCCGGAGTGTCCAAAACCAATCTGCTCTACTACTACCCGTCGAAAGAGGCGCTCTATGTAGCGGTGATGCAGCAGATCCTTGATATCTGGCTGGCACCCCTCAAGGCATTCCGTGAAGAGCTGGCTCCGCTGGTGGCTATCAAGGAGTACATCCGCCTGAAACTGGAGGTGTCGCGTGATTACCCGCAGGCATCAAGGCTGTTCTGTCTGGAGATGCTGCAGGGCGCGCCGCTGTTGCAGGCGGAACTGACAGGGGATTTAAAGCAGTTGGTTGATGATAAATCAGCCATTATTGCCGGATGGGTCGCCAGCGGGAAACTGGCACCGGTCGACCCGCATCATCTGATCTTTATGATTTGGGCCTCCACTCAGCATTATGCTGACTTTGCGGCCCAGGTTGAGGCGGTGACCGGAAAAACGCTCCAGGATGAGGCGTTTTTCCAGAGCACGCTGGAAAACGTACAGCAGATGATCATTGAAGGGATCCGCGTGCGTTAGTTCCCCGGCGGGAGAGGGCAGCTTAAGTCGCCCTCTTCACACTGCATCAGCGAGGCCAGAAACGCTTCACGCTCCACGGTTTTTTCCGCCAGACACTGATTAATGATCATTGGCTGAACGCTGCCACCTTCGGTTCCTGACCCCATAAATGCGCAGTCCGCATCACGCAGGGTGATCCAAGCCTGTTGTGCTTTTTTTAGTAGCTCCCGCTGGGGGGCTGCCGCACGCTTGATAGCGGCCTGATACGTCTGGTTGAGCTTTTTATCGGCAGCCTGATACTGCTGCGCGCTACAGGTGTTCAGTTCAAGCTGGGTAGTCGCTTTGCCGCACTCGTCGGCCAATGCGCTGGCGCTCAGCATCAGTGCTGCACCTGCAATAAGAATTCGTTTCATACACTCCCCAATAAAATAAGGCTCCGTCTCCGGAGCCTTATTAGCACAGCGTTAGCCGATTGTCATCAGGCTGGCGTTACCCCCTGCGGCGGCGGTGTTGACGCTGAGTGAGCGCTCAACGTACAGACGCTCCAGCAACAGGTTGGTTTCACCGCGGGCGAAGCCCTGCACCGAAACAATCGCCCCGCTGCGGGCTGCAACCTGCTCGCACAGTTCACGGAGCTGGTCAGAATCACCGTGGTAGATAACGGCGTCAAACGGCTGCGTCAGCAATGCATCCGCTTTCGCGAAGTGAATGCGGGACGAGACTGCTTTCGGCAGCTGTTTAGCCAGGTCGCGATGCAGCGCATCTTCCGGCCACAGCACTTCACAACCGGTCGCCGCGGCAGCAGCCAGCTGCACCAGCGTATCCTGCTCGTTATCCGCCACGCACAGCACGCGCTCACGCGGCATCAGCGTCCAGGTGTTGCGCTCGCCGGTTGGACCCGGCAGCAGACGCTGCGTACCTGCCTGCGCCAGCTCGCCATACTGCTGCGCGAGAGCACGCAGTTCAGGACGTTTTTCCGCCCACGTGATAAGCGCTTCCAGCGGCTGCGTCAGCACGGTTTTCAGCTGCGTATCCACCGGATAGTCTGCGTCCTGACGTGCCAGGGTGACGCCCAGCGCGTTCTCCGGACGGTTCGCCAGCAGACGGTACAGATAGAGCGGACCACCCGCTTTCGGACCCGTACCGGACAAGCCTTCGCCGCCGAACGGTTGCACACCCACAACGGCACCCACCATGTTACGGTTTACGTACAGGTTGCCTACTTTGGCGCTGCCGGTGACCTGGGCGATGGTTTCGTCAATACGGGTATGTACACCCAGCGTCAGGCCATAGCCGGAAGCGTTGATCTGCTCAATCAGCGCGTTCAGGTTGTTACGGTTGTAGCGCACCACGTGGAGTACCGGACCGAAGACCTCTTTTTTCAGTTCGTCGAAGCTCGCCAGTTCAATCAGCGTTGGCGGCACAAAGGTACCGGTCTGCCACTCACGGGCATCTTCACTGGTTTCACGTACGGCCTGGAACACCGGACGGCCTTTGGCACGCATGGTCTGAATGTGGTTTTCGATGTTGGCTTTGGCTTCCGCGTCGATCACCGGCCCGATATCGGTGGTGAGACGGCCCGGATTGCCCATACGGCATTCGGACATTGCACCGCGCAGCATCTTCAGCGTGTGGTCGGCCACGTCATCCTGCAGGCACAGCACGCGCAGGGCGGAGCAGCGCTGGCCGGCGCTGTCGAAGGCGGAAGCCAGAACGTCAACCACCACCTGCTCGGTGAGCGCGGAGGAGTCAACGATCATGGCGTTCATGCCGCCGGTTTCCGCGATGAGCGGCGTCGGACGACCCTGCGCGTCAAGACGGGTGGCGATGTTGCGCTGCAGCAGGGAGGCCACTTCGGTCGAGCCGGTGAACATCACGCCGCGCACGCGGTTATCGGCGGTGAGCTTCGCACCGACCGTTTCACCACGGCCAGGCAGCAGCTGAACCACGCCCGCCGGAACGCCGGCCTCCAGAAGAATGTTGATGCCCTGGGCGGCAATCAGCGGGGTTTGTTCTGCCGGTTTTGCCAGCACGCTGTTGCCCGCCGCAAGCGCCGCGGCAATCTGGCCGGTGAAGATCGCCAGTGGGAAGTTCCACGGGCTAATACAGACGACCGGGCCAAGCGGACGGTGGGTTTCGTTATCGAAATCATCACGCACCTGGCCGGCATAGTAGTGCAGGAAGTCGACGGCCTCGCGCACTTCGGCAATGGCGTTGCTGAAGGTTTTACCCGCTTCGCGCACCAGAATGCCGATGAGCTGTTGCATCTGATCTTCCATCAGCACCGCAGCACGTTCGAGAATGGCGGCACGTTCCTCAGGAGGGGTGGCGAACCAGATAGGGGCGTTATTCACCGCGCTGTCCAGCGCCTGATCCACTTCCGCGTCAGTCGCTTCACGCACGTAGCCGACGATATCTTTCGGCTCCGCCGGGTTAATCACTGGCTGCATTTCACCGTCAGCGACAGGTTGCTCCAGCATTGGTTTGGCCTGCCATTTCTGCAGCGCACTGTTGAGCAGGGCAGAGGAGAGGGACGCCAGACGGTGTTCGTTGGCGAGATCCAGACCCGCTGAGTTCACGCGGCCTTTGCCGTACAACTCGCGCGGCAGGGCAATTTTCGGATGTGGCAGACCAATCTGGCCTTCCTGCGCCGCCATCTTCTCAACGGCCTGCACCGGATCGGCAACCAGCTCATCAAGTGGCAGCGTGGTATCGGCAATGCGGTTAACGAAGGAGGTGTTCGCACCGTTTTCCAGCAGACGACGCACCAGGTACGCCAGCAGGGTTTCGTGGGTGCCCACCGGGGCATAGATACGGCATGGGCGGTTCAGCTTGCCGTCTGCAACTTTACCGGTGACCTGCTCATACAGCGGTTCACCCATGCCGTGCAGGCACTGGAATTCATACTGGCCCGGGTAGTAGTTCTGTCCGGCCAGGCTGTAGATCGCCGCCAGCGTATGGGCGTTATGGGTAGCAAACTGCGGATAAATCAGGTTCGGCACGCCGAGCAGTTTTTTTGCGCAGGCGAGGTAAGAGACGTCGGTGTACACCTTGCGGGTATAGACCGGATAGCCTTCCAGACCGTCCATCTGGGCGCGTTTGATTTCGCTGTCCCAGTAGGCGCCTTTCACCAGACGGATCATCAGGCGGCGACGGCTGCGGCTTGCCAGGTCAATCAGATAATCAATGACGAACGGACAGCGCTTCTGGTATGCCTGAATAACGAAACCAATCCCGTTCCAGCCCGCCAGCTCTGGCTCGAAGCACAGTTTTTCCAGCAGATCGAGAGAGATCTCCAGACGGTCGGCCTCTTCGGCGTCGATGTTAATACCAATATCATACTGGCGCGCCAGCAGGGTCAGCGATTTCAGTCGTGGGTAGAGTTCTTCCATCACCCGGTCGTACTGCGCGCGGCTGTAGCGCGGGTGCAGCGCGGACAGCTTAATGGAGATGCCCGGGCCTTCATAAATCCCGCGACCGTTTGACGCTTTACCAATGGCGTGGATCGCCTGCTGGTAAGAAACCATATAGGCCTGCGCGTCGGCGGCGGTCAGGGCCGCTTCACCCAGCATGTCGTACGAGTAGCGGAAACCCTTATCTTCCAGCTTGCGGGCGTTCGCCAGCGCTTCGGCAATGGTTTCACCCGTGACAAACTGCTCGCCCATCAGACGCATCGCCATATCCACGCCTTTGCGGATCAGCGGTTCGCCGCTTTTGCCGATGATGCGGTTTAAAGAGCGGGAGAGGTTGGCTTCGTTATGGGTCGAGACCAGCTTGCCGGTAAACAGCAGACCCCAGGTAGCGGCGTTAACGAACAGCGACGGGCTGCGGCCAATGTGTGACTGCCAGTTACCGTTGCTGATCTTGTCGCGGATCAGCGCGTCACGTGTGGCTTTATCCGGAATACGCAGCAGCGCTTCCGCGAGGCACATCAGTGCCACGCCTTCCTGTGACGAGAGGGAGAACTCCTGCAGCAGGCCCTGAACCATCCCGGCGCGGCCGGTGGCGGTTTTCTGGTTACGCAGCTTATCGGCTAATTGATAGGCCAGGCTGTGCGCCTGCGCGGCAATCGCTTCTGGCAGGCGAGCCTGCTCCAGCAGCATCGGCACGGCGTCGGTTTCGGCACGGCGCCAGGCGCCGGTGATGGCGGCACGGCTGACGGATTGCGGCAGGATCTGCTCGGCGAATTCGAGGAAGGGTTGATGACTTTCATCGCCTGCGGTCAGCGCTTCCTCGCTTTCATTCGCCGCGCCAGCCAGCAGGGCAGGCAACTCTGGCAGACCGTCTTCACTCTCCAGTCTTTCCAGATAGTTAAAAATTGCCTGCTTGATTAGCCAGTGCGGTGTGCGGTCAATGCGGGTGGCTGCGGACTTAATCCGTTCGCGCGTTGCGTCATCCAGCTTAACCCCCATGGTGGTCATACCCATGCCAAAGCTCCTGTTGTTCTTTAATAGTGTTCTGTCGTTAGCGTGAAATATCCACCATGTTGCAACTTTGTGCAACCGTGTTAAATGTGACCTGGTTTGCAACCCGGAAAATGAATGGATTGTTAATGAATGGTTAGCTGGAAAAAAGAGCTGGCTTCCGTATCCAAAGCCTGTTTTTATGCGGTGCTTAACATTTTTAAAAGGTGCAACCCGTATAAGTGTGAGCGAGTGCAACCTATAGGAAAGTTGTATCAAACCAGGGATGAATTTGATGTAAATGCAGTGTTAAATCGTTTGTCAGCGGGGTGCGCATACGGCAGGATAGCGCGCCCAACAGAAACACAAGATACATTCACCACGTTCCGGTGATCATATAACAAGGCAACCCGGACGGTTGTCGCTCGACTTTTTGGAGAATTTGAATGGCTATTAGCACACCGATGCTGGTGACATTTCTCGTTTATATTTTTGGCATGATCCTGATAGGGTTTTTGGCATGGCGTTCAACAAAGAACTTTGACGACTACATTCTGGGCGGGCGTAGTTTAGGCCCGATGGTGACCGCGTTGTCTGCGGGGGCATCGGACATGAGCGGCTGGCTGCTGATGGGGTTACCAGGCGCGATTTTCATCTCCGGTATTTCAGAAAGCTGGATTGCCATCGGCCTGACTGTCGGGGCATGGATCAACTGGAAACTGGTGGCAGGCCGTCTGCGTGTGCATACCGAGGCCAATAATAACGCCCTGACGCTGCCGGATTACTTCACCGGACGCTTTGAAGATAACAGCCGCATCCTGCGCATTATCTCTGCGGTGGTTATTCTGCTGTTCTTCACCATCTACTGTGCCTCCGGCATTGTGGCGGGCGCGCGTCTGTTCGAAAGCACCTTCGGCATGAGCTACGAAACCGCCCTCTGGGCCGGTGCTGCGGCGACTATCCTGTATACCTTCGTGGGCGGTTTCCTGGCCGTAAGCTGGACAGACACCGTGCAGGCGAGCCTGATGATCTTCGCCCTGATCCTGACCCCGGTGATTGTGATTTTCACCGTCGGCGGTCTTGGTGATTCGCTGGAAGTGATTAAGCAGAAGAGCATCGAAAACGTCGACATGCTGAAAGGGCTGAACTTCGTTGCCATCGTGTCGCTGATGGGCTGGGGTCTGGGTTACTTTGGTCAGCCGCATATCCTGGCGCGCTTTATGGCTGCGGATTCTCACCACACCATCGTGCATGCGCGTCGTATCAGTATGACGTGGATGATCCTGTGTCTGGCGGGGGCGTGTGCGGTAGGCTTCTTTGGTATCGCGTACTTCAACAATAACCCGGCTCAGGCGGGCGCGGTGAACCAGAACGCCGAACGTGTGTTCATTGAGCTGGCGCAGATTCTGTTTAACCCGTGGATTGCCGGTATTCTGCTCTCCGCGATCCTGGCGGCGGTGATGTCCACCCTGAGCTGCCAGCTGCTGGTTTGCTCCAGTGCCATCACCGAAGACCTGTACAAAGCTTTCCTGCGCAAAGGTGCAAGCCAGAAAGAGCTGGTGTGGGTAGGGCGCTTTATGGTTCTGCTGGTGGCGCTGGTGGCCATCGCACTGGCGGCCAACCCGGAAAACCGCGTGTTGGGCCTGGTGAGCTACGCGTGGGCGGGCTTTGGTGCAGCATTTGGTCCGGTAGTGCTCTTCTCCGTGTTGTGGTCACGTATGACCCGTAACGGCGCGCTGGCGGGGATGATTATCGGTGCGGTTACCGTGATCGTCTGGAAACAGTTCGCGTGGCTGGGCCTGTATGAAATCATTCCGGGCTTCATTTTCGGTAGCATTGGTATTGTGGTCTTCAGCCTGCTGGGTAAAGCGCCGTCAGCATCCATGCAGAAACGCTTTGCTGAAGCAGATGCGCATTACCGCTCTGCACCGCCGACTAAGCTGCAGCCGGAATAATTTTTTCCTCGGAACACTGAAAGCCGGGCAAGCGCTAGCGCTGCCCGGCTTTTTTCTTGCCAAAATCCGTAATTTCCTGTGATATCCATGTGCTTATAACAATGAGGATAGTGAAGCATGACAATCAAAACAGGGGTAATGGCAGCGGCATTTTTGATGCTGGCTGGCTGCACTGCGCCATCGCAACACGCGGCGGTAGAGACCTGCAAAGCGGATAACCAGATGCAGCAAACCACGCTCTATTTCGGCCTGAACCGTCCGGCCGGGGCGCAGATCACCAGTAACGAGTGGCAGCAGTTTGTTGATCAGGACGTCACACCGCGTTTTCGTGATGGTCTGACGGTATTTGATGCGCGTGGGCAGTGGTTGGGGAACGACGGGAAAGTGGCGCGTGAACCGAGTAAAGCATTGATGTTGATCCACGGTAAAGATGCGCAGAGTGAAAAGAACATCGAAGCGTTACGCGGGATTTATAAATCCCGCTTCGCGCAGGAGTCGGTGATGCGTGTCGACCAGCCGGTTTGCGTGCAGTTTTAATCACAACGGCGGGATATCCCGCCGTTCTCATTTACAACACTAAACCCGCAAAACTCGCTGACAGCAGGCTCACCAGCGTCGCGCCATACACCAGACGCAAACCAAACCGCGACACCACGTTCCCCTGCTGTTCGTTCAGGCCTTTAATCGCCCCGGCCACAATGCCGATGGATGCAAAGTTCGCGAACGACACCAGGAAAACAGACAAAATTCCCAGCCCACGAGGTGACATCGAATGAGCGATTTTTTGCAGTTCAATCATCGCTACAAATTCATTCGCCACCAGTTTGGTCGCCATAATACTGCCCGCATTTAAGGCATCGCTCAGAGGAATGCCCACCAGCCATGCCAGGGGATAAAATACATAACCCAGGATTTGCTGGAAGCTCATGCCAAACAGGCTGGAGAAGAGGGCGTTAACGGCGCTAATAAGGGCAATAAAGCCAATCAGCATCGCCAGAATAATCATCGCCACTTTAAAACCAGCCAGAATATACTCGCCGAGCATTTCGAAGAAGCTCTGGGATTCATGCAGTTTTTCAAGTTTGATATCCGGCTCCGCTTCCGGGCGCGCCGGGTTGATAACGGAGAGAATAATAAAGGTGCTGAACATGTTCAGAATCAGCGCCGCCACCACAAATTTGGCATCGAGCATGGTCATATAGGCGCCAACAATCGACAGAGAGACCGTCGACATAGCTGTAGCCGCCATCGTGAAGAGACGACGTGAGGAGAGATCGCCCAGCACGCCTTTGTAGGCAATGAAGTTTTCAGACTGGCCGAGGATCAATGAACTCACCGCATTAAAGGATTCCAGTTTGCCCATGCCATTCAGTTTTGACAGCAGCGTGCCGATCACCCGAATAAATATCGGCAGAATTCGCCAGTGTTGCAGAATACCGATCAGCGCGGAAATAAAAATAATCGGACAAAGTACACCGAGGAAAATGAACGCCAGTCCTTTTTCACCCATCCCACCAAAGACAAAATTGGTGCCTTCGGCAGCAAATTTCAGCAGTGATTCAAAGAACCCTGAGACGTATTTAATCAGGAATAACCCGCTTTCGGCGTGCAGGAAAAAGAACGCCAGAGCAATCTCAATGACAATCAGCTGTAAAACAAAACGAATGCGAATTTTTCGGCGGTCGAAACTCACCAGCCAGGCTAGCGCAAGAATAATCACCAGCGCGAGCAGGAAATGGACAATCTTAAACATAATTAATTTTCACCAGGTGTTTGAGGCAGATATTTAGCCACAGCCCTGGTTAACCGTAAATGGGCATTTTCGTTATAACTTATAAACTTAACGATAACGACAGCAACTATTACCAGGCTTTGCGTTTACAACTCGTCATCAAAACAACACACATTTTGCTTGTTTTTCTCTCAGCCGTAATGATAATCACTATCACAAGAATTTACCTTTCTTTGCATCAGTTGACCGCGATAAACATTTAAGGTGTCGGCATGTTTGTTCCATTTCTCATTATGTTGCGTGAAGGGCTCGAAGCTGCCCTCATCGTCAGTCTCATCGCCAGTTATCTGAAGCGAACCCAGCGCGGACGCTGGATTGGCGTCATGTGGGTGGGGGTGTTCCTTGCCGCGGCGCTCTGTCTGGGCCTGGGCATCCTGATCAATGAAACCACCGGTGAATTCCCGCAGAAAGAGCAGGAGCTGTTTGAAGGTATCGTTGCGGTGATCGCGGTGGTGATCCTCACCTGGATGGTGTTCTGGATGCGTAAAGTCTCCCGTAACGTAAAGGTACAGCTGGAGCAGGCGGTGGATAACGCCCTGCAAAAGAGCAATAACCACGGCTGGGCGCTGATCATGATGGTCTTTTTCGCCGTCGCGCGTGAAGGCCTGGAGTCCGTTTTCTTCCTGCTGGCGGCGTTTCAGCAGGATGTCGGCATCTGGCCGCCGTTAGGTGCGATGCTGGGCCTTGCTACGGCTGTGGTGCTGGGTTTCCTGCTTTACTGGGGCGG
Source organism: Enterobacter sp. P82 (assembly GCF_037053385.1). Classification (NCBI taxonomy): domain Bacteria; kingdom Pseudomonadati; phylum Pseudomonadota; class Gammaproteobacteria; order Enterobacterales; family Enterobacteriaceae; genus Enterobacter; species Enterobacter sp. P82. The sequence continues at coordinate 1,778,372 of NZ_JBALHX010000001.1, read as the reverse complement.
CATTCGCCTTAACCTGGGGGCCTTCTTCAAGTGGACGAGTCTGTTTATTTTGTTGGTGGCTGCTGGGCTGGCAGCAGGGGCGATTCGCGCCTTCCATGAGGCGGGCCTGTGGAACCATTTCCAGGACGTGGCGTTTGATCTCAGCAACGTTCTTTCCACTCATTCACTGACCGGCACCCTGCTCGAAGGCATCTTCGGCTATCAGGAAACCCCGAGCGTCAGCGAAGTGGCGATGTACTTTATCTATCTCATTCCGGCGCTGGTGCTGTTCGCAATGCCGCCGCGTACCGGCACGCAGGCGTCGCGCGTTACACCATAATATTTGCTTTAGTTACAACATACTTTTAAAGGGAAGAGCCATGGCAATTCAGTTCCGTCGTAGTGCATTATGCGCAGGCATCGCCGCGCTGTTCGCTTCTGCATTCTCCGCCTGGGGTGCGGATGTTCCTCAGGTTAAAGTCACCGTCAATGACAAGCAGTGTGAGCCGATGACCCTCACGGTTAACAGCGGCAAGACCCAGTTTATTATCCAGAACCACAGCCAGAAGGCGCTGGAGTGGGAAATTCTGAAGGGTGTACTGGTGGTGGAAGAGCGCGAAAATATCGCTCCTGGCTTCAGCCAGAAGATGACCGCCAACCTGCAGCCGGGCGAGTATGAGATGACCTGCGGTCTGCTGACTAACCCTAAAGGTAAGCTGATCGTCAAAGGTGAAGCAACGGCCGATGCGACGAAAGGTGCGGCGGTGCTGAGCCTGGGGGAGGCGATTACCGCCTATAAAGCGTATGTCTCCAAAGAGACGGCCGACCTGGTTGCGGGTACTAAAGCCTTTACCGATGCGGTGAAAGCAGGTGATATCGAAAAAGCGAAATCCCTCTATGCGCCAACCCGTCAGCACTACGAGCGTATCGAGCCGATTGCCGAGTTGTTCTCTGACCTTGATGGCAGCATTGATGCCCGCGAAGACGATTTCGAGCAGAAAGCCGCCGCTCCGAAATTCACCGGTTTCCACCGTCTGGAGAAAGCCCTGTTTGGCGACAACTCCACCAAAGGGATGGAGAAATACGCTGAGCAACTGAACGGTGATGTGCTGGAGCTGCAAAAGCGCATCAGCGAGCTGGCCTTCCCGCCGTCAAAAGTGGTGGGCGGCGCGGCCGGTTTGATTGAAGAAGTGGCCGCGAGCAAAATCAGCGGTGAAGAAGATCGATACAGCCATACCGACCTGTGGGATTTCCAGGCCAACGTTGACGGTTCACAAAAAATCGTCGATCTGCTGCGTCCTCAGTTGCAGAAAGAGAACAGCGAACTGCTGGCTAAAGTGGATGCTAACTTCAAAAAAGTCGACACCATTCTGGCGAAGTATCGTACCAAAGACGGCTTTGAAACCTACGATAAGCTGACCGATGCCGACCGTAATGCGCTGAAAGGCCCGATTACCGCCCTGGCGGAAGATCTCTCTCTGTTACGTGGCGTACTGGGTCTGGACTAAGCACGATGAATAAACATAACGAGAACGACGTGGCTGAACCTTCACGTCGTCGGTTGTTGAAAGGAGTAGGGGCGCTGGGGGGCGCCTTTGCTCTGGCCGGAGGATGTCCGGTGGCGCATGCAGCAAAAGGGCAAAGCGCGCCCGGCACGCTGTCCCCTAATGCTCGCATGGAGACGCAGCCGTTTTACGGTGAACATCAGTCGGGCATTCTGACACCGCAGCATGCGTCGATGATGCTGGTGGCGTTTGACTCACTGGCGAGTGATAAAGCGGATCTGGAGCGTCTGTTCCGTATGCTGACGACACGTATCGCGTTTCTCACCGCAGGCGGGCCGGCACCGGAAACGCCAAATCCGCGTCTTCCTCCCATGGATTCCGGTATCCTGGGGCCGTATATCGCCCCGGATAACCTGACGATCACCGTTTCGCTCGGTGAATCTCTGTTTGATGCGCGCTACGGACTGGCAAAACAGAAGCCAAAAGCGCTGCAGAAAATGACGCGTTTCCCGAATGACTCGCTGGACGCGGCTCTCTGTCACGGTGACCTGCTTCTGCAGATTTGCGCCAATACCCAGGACACGGTGATCCACGCCCTGCGCGACATCATCAAGCACACGCCGGATCTGTTGAGCGTGCGCTGGAAGCGGGAAGGGTTTATCTCAGATCATGCTGCCCGCAGCAAAGGGAAAGAGACGCCGGTTAACCTGCTGGGCTTTAAGGACGGTACGGCCAACCCGGACAGCCATGATGGTGCGCTCATGCAGGAGGTGGTGTGGGTCACTGCCGATCAGGGCGAACCGACATGGGCCGTTGGGGGAAGCTATCAGGCAGTGCGGATTATTCAGTTCCACGTGGAGTTCTGGGACCGCACACCGCTTAAAGAGCAGCAGACGATTTTTGGTCGTGATAAGCAGAGTGGGGCACCGCTCGGCATGAAGAACGAACATGATGTGCCCGACTACGCCAGCGATCCCAATGGTGATGTCATTGCGCTGGACAGCCATATTCGTCTGGCCAATCCGCGCACCAAAGAGACGCAATCCAGCCTGATGATGCGCCGTGGCTACAGCTACTCTCTGGGCGTAACCAACTCCGGGCAACTCGATATGGGCTTGCTGTTTGTCTGTTACCAGCATGATCTGGAGAAAGGGTTCCTGACCGTGCAGAAGCGGTTAAACGGCGAAGCGCTGGAAGAGTACATTAAACCTATCGGCGGCGGCTATTTCTTTGCCCTGCCTGGCGTACGCGATCAACACGCGTATCTCGCTCAAGGGCTGATTGAGGCCTGATCGCTGTCCCTGCGCCACGTTCGCAGGGACATTATTTTTTCATATGACGATTCTGTTGTTATATTTCTGTAATATTTCTGTATGAGACTGATTTCAACTGTAGGGACAGTCTTAAAGGTTGCAATCAGGTAAAATAAATGTTGCATTTATGATAACACCTGATGTAATTAAGATAAGACAGCGGTAGTTCCCGGCAGTGATGCTGAATCACTATGGAGATCGCGAATGGTTGCGTCCTGTACTGGACATGGTAAACACAACAACCGCAGCACCCGGCGCGGAGGCTCAGACTCCGGCAGCGATTTCCTCACCACTAAATTCTGCCCCCTTCCTCAAGAATCTCATTCGACCGACGTGCAGAACGGTGCGCGTAGCTGTTCCGTATCGTCATCCGATAAAGCAAGCAATGGCTTACAAGGAAGCCAACCCTCTGATGTTCGTGCGCATAATCGTGCTGAAACTGGCGCGTGTGATGAATACCAACAACTCAAGGTGCTATCCATGGGAAGACAAAAAGCAGTGATCAAAGCTCGTCGCGAAGCAAAACGTGTGCTGAGACGGGATTCACGTAGCCATAAACAGCGTGAAGAAGAATCGGTCACCTCGCTTGTGCAGATGAGTGGCGTAGAAGCAATTGGCATGGCGCGGGACAGCCGTGACAATTCTCCAATTGTGGCGCGCAATGAGGCTCAGGCGCACTACCTGAATGCTATCGAGAGTAAACAGCTCATCTTTGCAACCGGTGAAGCCGGATGCGGGAAAACCTGGATCAGTGCAGCCAAAGCGGCGGAAGCGCTGATCCATAAGGACGTGGAGAGGATTATTGTTACCCGTCCGGTACTGCAAGCTGATGAAGATCTCGGCTTCTTGCCCGGAGACATTTCGGAGAAGTTTGCCCCATACTTCAGGCCTGTCTATGACGTGCTGGTGAAGCGACTGGGGGCTTCCTTTATGCAGTACTGCCTGCGGCCAGAGATTGGCAAGGTGGAAATCGCGCCGTTCGCCTATATGCGCGGACGTACATTTGAAAATGCGGTCGTCATTCTTGACGAGGCTCAGAACGTGACCGCTGCGCAAATGAAGATGTTTTTGACGCGCCTCGGGGAGAACGTGACGGTTATCGTTAACGGCGATATTACCCAGTGTGACCTGCCATCCGGCGTTAAATCCGGACTGAGCGACGCTATGTCACGTTTTGAGGAAGATGAGATGATTGGGGTGGTCCGCTTCACCAAAGATGACTGCGTGCGATCGGCGCTGTGTCAGCGCACGCTGCAAGTCTATTCCGACTAAAGGTAAAACATCACCGTTTTACCTCTCTTCTGCAATCCCTTCCCGGCGTAATGCCGGGAAGTTTCGTTTATTCCTTGCAATACTCTCGCTTGATTTTTATCACTCTCACCGAAATGTGATGTCTATTTGTGATATCCACAAAATACCTATGAATATCATGATCTCGCTAACTTTTTGCTCAAATTTAAACGTGAATGCTGTCACATAATGTTGCTAAGATGTAAAAATTAAGTTGGTGTCTTGTGAGCGATTATCTATGTTTCGTACTGATTCAAACAACATTCTAAAAAGAAAATCCCCTGGGGAACCGTTTCCCTGGAACATCACGTTGAGGGTCGTACATGAACGAACTGGTTGGTGCAATTAACGGTGTTATCTGGAGCCCGGCGTTAATATTCTTATGTCTGGGTGTCGGTCTCTATTTCTCATTGCGTAGTCGTTTTTTACAATTACGTCATATAAAACATATGATTACTTTGATGTTCCAGGGGCGTCCTACTGATGCAGGCGTATCGTCTTTCCAGGCTTTGACGATGACGCTGGCAGGGCGTGTAGGGACCGGGAACATTGCTGGTGTAGCCACCGCAATCACCTTTGGCGGACCAGGCGCACTTTTCTGGATGTGGATCGTAGCGTTTTTGGGGGCCAGTTCTGCTTTTGTCGAATCTACATTAGGCCAGGTTTATAAAGAAAAAATTAACGGTGAATACCGTGGCGGTCCTGCCTTTTATATTGAAAAAGGATTAGGGGTAAAATGGTATGCATGGTTATTTGCAGTAGTCACGATTTTCTCCTGCGGCTTATTACTACCGGGAGTGCAGGCAAACTCGATTGGTGCCAGTCTGGATATTGCTTTTGGGCTTGATACAAATGTCACGGCGGCGTTACTTGCTGTACTGTTAAGTTTTATTATTTTCGGTGGCGTGAAAAGGATCGCCAGTTTTAGCAGTATGGTCGTTCCTTTTATGGCGCTCGGTTATATTATTGTGGCTTGCGTGATTATCGCCATTAATATTACCCAGCTCCCTGCTGTTATTCTGTTGATTTGGAAAAGTGCTTTTGGTCTTGAAGCTGGCTTTGGCGCCATCCTGGGTCAGGCTATCATGTGGGGGGTTAAGCGCGGAGTCTATTCCAATGAGGCGGCGCAAGGTACCGGGCCGCATGCATCATCTGCGGCGGCAGTGAGCCATCCGGTGAAACAAGGGCTGGTTCAGGCATTCTCGGTCTATATCGACACGCTGTTTGTCTGTTCCGCGACCGGTTTTATGCTGTTGATCACCGGTCTGTATAATGTTCAGGGCGTTGATGGCGCAGCCCTCTACACCGGTATTTCAGGTGTGGCGGCAGGGCCTGGCTATGTGCAGACGGCGATGGAAAGTATGATGCCAGGCTTTGGTAATTACTTTGTTGCGATTGCGCTGTTCTTCTTCGCCTTCACCACGATTATTGCCTACTACTATATTGCTGAAACCAATATCGCCTACATCAACCGTAAAATTCACCGTCCGTGGCTGACCTTCTTGCTCAAACTATGTCTGATGGCTTCCACGGTGTATGGCACAGTCCGCACGGCGGATCTGGCATGGGGGCTGGGGGATATTGGAGTAGGGCTGATGGCATGGCTCAACATTATTGCTATCGTGCTTTTGCATAAAAAAGCGTTTGCCAGTCTGAAGGATTATGAAGTTCAGAATGCGCAAGGTCTTGATCCGCAATTTGATCCGATTCGCCTCGGGATTAAAAATGCCGATTACTGGCTGGAAGAGCGTAACAATGAACCCGTTGCGAATCCGGGTCAGACGTCTTCTCTCGTGAGTGAGCAGAACGCAGGGAAACTGAACAGTTAATCGTGGTAGCCCGCATTTTCATGCGGGCTCTTCTTTAAATATGGCGGTGAGGGGGGGATTGACTCGCCTTGCTCCCCCTGCGGGCAGCCTGTTCGCTGCGCTCTCAGTCTGTCCAACTGGCTGTCGCCAGTTGTCGAACCCCGGTCGGGGATTCTCATCCCCCCGCAGCGTGCAACATGCGAAAAAAAAGCCCGTACTTTCGTACGAGCTCTTCTTTAAATATGGCGGTGAGGGGGGGATTGACTCGCTTTGCTCGCCCTGCGGGCAGCCTGTTCGCTGCGCTCTCAGTCTGTCCAACTGGCTGTCGCCAGTTGTCGAACCCCGGTCGGGGATTCTCATCCCCCCCGCAGAGTGCAACATGCGAAAAAAAAAGCCCGTACTTTCGTACGAGCTCTTCTTTAAATATGGCGGTGAGGGGGGGATTCGAACCCCCGATACGTTGCCGTATACACACTTTCCAGGCGTGCTCCTTCAGCCACTCGGACACCTCACCATATTGTTTTGCTGCCTGACCGCTTGGGGGGCAACGGGGCGCTACTATAGGGAGTTGCGCTATAACGGTCAAGCAGATTTTCCGCTTTAGTGCCTGTTCGGTTAAGCCTTAATCAGCTCATGTCGCTTAGAGCCGGATTAACGCTGTGAATCGAGCACTTCGCTGTTTTTAACCACGTCCTGTGCTTTGCCATAGCTTTCGATCAACAGCTGATAGGCCGGGAAGATATGGGTATACACTTCAGCCCATGCGGCGGCATCTTCACGGTTCCAGGTCCGCTGGATTTCTGAGGCAACTGCCGCTGTATCCATTGGCACCACGCCAGCCTGGACGACACGAGCCAGTGTGATCTCCTGAGCCATTTTGCTGTAGGTACCGGACGCATCGATCACTGCAAAGACTTTATAGCCATCCGCAACTGCGCTGATCGACGGAAAAGCCATGCAAACGCTGGTGATGGTGCCCGCGATAATCAACGTGCTGCGCCCGGTGGCTTTTACTGCCGCCACAAATTCCGGGTTATCCCAGGCGTTAATCTCTCCTTTACGTGGTACGTACTGCGCATGCGGCGCGTTGGCGTGGATTTCCGGGATTAACGGTCCATTCGGCCCCTGTGGTACGGAAGCAGTGGTAATGACCGGGATCTTCGCCAGGGTTGCGATCTTAGCCAGCGCTGCCGCTCGGGCCCGTAACTCTGGCATTGGCATATCCCCAACGGTCTGGAACAGACCGCTCTGGTGATCGATAAGCAACATCACCGCATCGTTAACATCAATGACCGGACGTGCTCCTTTAAAATTGGCAGGTGTAGACATTTTCTTCTCCTCAATGTTGATCAGATCTGGCCGAAATGACCGGAGTTGAAATCACGAATGGCTTCCGCGATTTCCGTTTTCGTGTTCATGACAAACGGGCCATAGCCCACAATAGGTTCGTTCAGCGGCTCACCCGCCATCAGCAGCACTTTTGCATCGCTGCTGGCTTCCAGATGCACTTTGTCGCCTTGCTGGCTTAAGACGACAAGTTGCGCTTCACCCGCTTCAGCCGTGCCGTTTACCGTGACGTTGCCTTCCAGTACCACCAGTGCGGTACTCCAGCCTTCCGGCTGATTGAACGTGAGATGACTGCCTTGATTCAGCGTGATATCCCAGACGTTTAACGGTGAAAAGGTGTGCGCCGGGCCTGTCACATCCTGGTAGCGACCGGCAATAACCCTCAGCGTGCCGCTGTTATCCGGCAGCGTAACAACCGGGATCGTGTCTTTCGTGATGCTCTGATAGCCCGGCGTCGCCATCTTGTCTTTCGCAGGCAGGTTGACCCACAACTGCATCATTTTCAGTTCTCCGCCTTTCCGGGAGAACGCACTGGAATGGAACTCCTCGTGCAAAATGCCTGCACCTGCGGTCATCCACTGCACATCGCCAGGGCCGATCACGCCGCCTTTGCCCGTAGAGTCGCGATGCTCCACTTCACCGGAATAGACGATGGTGACCGTTTCAAAACCCCTGTGAGGGTGTTGGCCTACGCCGCGTTTCGCACCATCTGCCGGGAAGGTGTACGGGCCCGCGTAGTCCAGCAGAAGGAACGGGCTGAGAGGTTCGCCGTGCGTCTGGTAAGAAAACATCGAACGTACCGGGAAACCATCGCCAACCCAGTGCTGACGGGGAGCGGTATAAACACCTGTTACGTTTTTCATGAATAACTCCTGCTGCTCTGTTGATGTAATTAGCTTATATTCAGGGTTAATATCCCGGTAGATAGTGAAAATGACATTCACTGTTCTGAAAATAGAACAATGGAGGCGTATGCAGGATCTCAATGATTTTGTGTGGTTTGTGAAGGTGGTGGATTACGGTGGGTTTGCGGCGGCAGGAAGGGCGCTTGACCTGCCAAAATCCAGGTTAAGCCGCCGGATAGCGCAGCTGGAAGAGCGACTTGGCGTGCGGCTCATCCATCGAACCACCCGACAGTTTACGGTGACCGAGGTTGGGCAGACCTTCTATCAGCACTGTAAAGCGATGATGGTGGAGGCGGAGGCTGCGGAGGAAGCCGTTGCGGCGTTGCAGGCTGAACCGCGCGGTATTGTCAGGGTCACCTGTCCGGTGACATTGCTGCATGTTCACGTGGGACCCATGCTTGCGCGATTTATGGTTCGTTACCCGGGCATCAATCTTCAACTCGAGGCGACCAATCGGCGGGTCGATCTGGTCGGGGAGGGCATTGATGTGGCGATCCGTGTTCGTCCGCGTCCGTTTGATGACAGCGATCTGGTATTACGTGTCCTGGCGGACAGGGGACATTGCCTGGTAGCAGGCCCCCAGTTGATTGAACGCAGGGGTAACCCAGTGATGCCCTCTGAACTCAGCGAATGGCCTGGGTTAAGTATGGGAGCCGGAAAGCAGGTGCATAAATGGGAGCTCACCGGGCCGGAAGGGGCAAAAGCCGAGATCCATTACACTCCGCGCTTTATTACCACTGATATGCTGGCGCTACGGGAAGCGGCGATGGCGGGTGTGGGGGTGGTACAGCTACCGATTTTGATGGTTAAGGATCAGTTGGCTTCAGGTGAACTGATTCGGGTACTTGAAGCGTGGGAACCCAGACGGGAAGTGATTCACGCCGTTTATCCCTCCAGACGAGGTTTGCTGCCGTCTGTCAGGACGCTGGTGGATTTTCTCACCGAAGAGTATGCGAAGATGGTTGAAGAATAGTTTTTTGTAGGTCGGGTAAGTGCAGCGCCACCCGACATAAAGAGCGCAGGGAGTGTCAGGATTCTCACCCCCCGCAGAGTGCAACATGCGAAAAAAAAGCCCGTACTTTCGTACGAGCTCTTCTTTAAATATGGCGGTGAGGGGGGGATTCGAACCCCCGATACGTTGCCGTATACACACTTTCCAGGCGTGCTCCTTCAGCCACTCGGACACCTCACCATATTGTCATCCCGTTGTTGTCGGGACGGGCGCTAATGTAAGGAAAAGCCGAACCGCCGTCAACCCACTTTTTCAGTAATTTAGCGCGTTTAGACAAACTTCAGACAACCTGATTCCTAAATGTGCTGAAAGCGCCTCTTTTATCAGCAACACTGTTCCCCCATAAATTTGTTATGCTGGCAATCCACTTGAAAACGAAAACAAAACAGCGCAATAAAAGGCAGGAATGACCATGGATATACTCTTCTATCACCCTACGTTTGATACCGCTTACTGGATTAAGGCACTTTCGGCGGCGTTGCCTGGTGCACGCGTTCGCGAATGGAAGCGGGGTGATAACGAACATGCTGACTACGCGCTGGTCTGGCATCCGCCGGTAGAAATGCTGCAGGGCCGTAAACTGAAGGCTGTCTTTGCCCTGGGGGCCGGTGTGGACTCCATTCTGAGCAAACTGAAAGCGCACCCTGAAATGCTGCCGGAAGATATTCCTCTTTTTCGCCTCGAAGACACCGGTATGGGTCAGCAAATGCAGGAGTATGCCGTGAGCCAGGTACTGCACTGGTTCCGTCGCTTTGATGACTATCAGGCATTAAAACAGCAATCCCACTGGGAGCCGCTGCCAGAGTATCAACGTGAAGATTTTACTATCGGTATTCTCGGGGCTGGTGTGCTCGGCTCAAAAGTGGCTGAAGCGCTGGCGCCGTGGGGCTTCCCGCTGCGTTGCTGGAGTCGCAGCCGTAAGAACTATCCTGGCGTTGAGAGTTTTGCCGGAACAGATGAACTCCCGGCGTTTTTGAAGGGCACGCGTGTGCTGATCAACCTGCTGCCAAATACGGCGGAAACGGTCGGCATTATTAATAGTGCGCTTCTCAATCAGTTGGCAGATCACAGTTACGTGATGAACCTGGCGCGCGGGGTCCATCTGGTGGAGGCCGATCTGCTCAAAGCCCTCGATAGTGGCAAGGTGAAAGGCGCGATGCTGGATGTGTACAGCCGTGAGCCGTTACCGGCAGAAAGCCCTCTGTGGGCGCATCCGCGCGTGGCGATGACGCCACACGTCGCCGCGGTGACTCGTCCGGCAGAAGCGGTGGCCTATATTACGCACACCATCAGTGAGATAGAGCAGGGCAGCGCGGTGACCGGACAGGTTGACAGGCAGCGCGGTTACTGAGAGAAACCCGGCGATAGCCGGGTTTTTGCTAATATTCGCAGCAGATAACTGCTATCCTTTGGAAAAACCGCAGAGGAGAAAGAGATGTATCCCGTTGACCTGCATATGCACACTGTCGCCAGTACCCACGCGTATAGCAACCTCCATGATTATATCGCGCAAGCAAAGCTTAAGGGCATCAAGCTTTTTGCGATCACCGATCATGGCCCGGATATGGCAGATGCGCCGCACTACTGGCATTTTGTGAATATGCGGATTTGGCCGCGTCTGGTTGACGGCATTGGGATACTGCGTGGCATTGAGGCGAACATCAAAAATACCGACGGTGAAATCGACTGCACCGGCCCGATGCTGACGTCCCTTGATCTTATCCTCGCCGGTTTCCATGAGCCGGTTTTCCCTCCCCAGGATAAAGAGACGAACACCACGGCGATGATTGCCACTATTGCCAGCGGCAATGTGCATATTATCAGCCACCCGGGTAACCCGAAGTACCCAATTGATATTCAGGCTGTCGCTCAGGCGGCAGCGAAACACCGCGTAGCGCTGGAGATTAATAACTCCTCCTTTGTTCACTCGCGTAAGGGCAGTGAAGCAAACTGCCGTGAAGTGGCCGCTGCTGTGCGTGATGCCGGAGGCATGCTGGCGCTGGGCTCTGATTCCCATACCGCGTTTACACTGGGGGATTTTAGTGAGTGCCTGAAAGTGCTTAATGACGTTAATTTCCCGGAAGACAGGATCCTGAACGTGACACCACGCCGTATGCTTGATTTCCTGGTGTCTCGCGGAATGGAACCGATTGCCGAATTTGCCGATCTTTAATTGAGTAATGGAATAAAAAAATGAATGAGTTTTCCATCCTTTGCCGCGTGCTGGGTACGCTTTATTATCGCCAGCCGCAAGACCCGCTGTTGGTTCCCCTCTTTACGTTAATTCGTGAAGGTAAACTGGCGCAGAACTGGCCGCTGGAACAGGATGAGTTACTGGAACGTCTGCAAAAAAGCTGCGATATGCAGCAGATCTCAACGGATTACAACGCGCTGTTCGTTGGTGAAGAGTGTCGTGTTTCACCCTACCGTTCTGCCTGGCAGGAAGGGGCGACAGAAGCGGAAGTCCGTGCTTTCCTCTCTACGCGCGGTATGCCGTTGAGCGATACCCCAGCCGACCATATTGGTACGCTTCTCCTGGCCGCATCCTGGATCGAAGATAACGCCGGTGATGATGAGAATGAAGCCATCGAAACCTTGTTCGAAACGTATCTGTTGCCATGGGTCGGAACGTTCCTTGGCAAAGTCGAAGCACATGCGACTTCTCCATTCTGGAGAACGCTGGCTCCGCTGACCCGAGACGCCATCGCGGCAATGTGGGATGAGCTGGAAGAAGAAAACGAAGAGTGATCTAAATCACATTTATTATGCAACTCTATATTTTTACTTGCACGTAATGTGCTTGTGATCTCATTTCTATGGTGCGCTTCTGCTAAGATGCGCACCATGAACATATTACTTTGTATCGCATTAACCACTGGCATTCTCTCCGGACTTTGGGGATGGGTCGCTGTGTCTCTCGGGCTGCTCAGCTGGGCTGGGTTTCTTGGCTGCACGGCCTATTTCGCCTGCCCACAGGGTGGTGTCAAAGGACTCTTTATTTCAGGCTCCACGCTAATGAGCGGTGTTATCTGGGCGCTGGTGATTATGAAAGGCAGCGCACTGGCCCCGCATCTGGAGATACTGGGGTATGTCATGACGGGCGTGGTTGCTTTTTTGATGTGCATCCAGGCAAAACATCTGTTGCTTTCGTTCGTGCCGGGAACCTTTATGGGGGCGTGCGCGACTTTTGCAGGGCAGGGTGACTGGAAGCTGGTTGTCCCCTCGCTGGCGCTGGGGTTGCTGTTTGGCTACGCCATGAAGAACAGCGGTCTTTGGCTGGCGTCGCGGCGGGAAAAAGCGCAAAGCATCACTGCGGTGAGTGAATAAAAAAAGGCGAGATGATTATCTCGCCTTTTTTATGCGCTTCCTGTCAGGATTCCGGAGGAACTGACATATCGCGGTATTTCACCAGTATCGGGTTCTGCACATCTGCTTTGTTTTGCAAATCCCACAACCCGCGATCGATACCATCGTTGATTAAGAAGATAACGCCGGTTTCAATGGCAGACATCAGACACATCATGACCGGTTCGTTAGAGGTGTAACCAATTTCACCCTCCAGCAAACGCTGGTAGTCGATGAAGCGGAATACCCCAGCCTGTACTTCATAAGACAGAATGGTTTTGCTGGTGTTCACCGAAGAGAGCACTTCGCCCGTACTGACGTTAACCACACGCAGGTTAACGGCAATTTGGTCGAGCTGATACTGGGTATCAGCGCCGATACCGAAGTAACGCGCTCCTGCACCACCCGATTTAACGTTACTTTCGTAACCGATAATCGAACCTTCAATCATGACATTCGCGGCTGCCAGAGATTGCAGAGGCATCCGGTTATTGTCCGCGACGGTGCCATTTTCCTGCGCTGCACGAATAATTTTCCGCTCATTCAACAGGTTCTGTAGCCCCTGGCGTTCCAGAGGAATAAACCAGTGTGAATCCTTGAGTGCGGTAACCAGCATGGCAGTGGCACTTTGCGGCACCGCCGTAGAGAAGTTACTTGCCGGGTAAGGTTTAAATTGCCCGGTTTCATCCTGAATGTTGTAAACAGAGACAAATATCTTACCGGTTGGTGACGGTAAATGTGTTAAATCGCGATAACTTTGGGCCCGAGGCATTAATGTTGGTTTTGCAGCTTCTTTAGGTGGAGCAGTTAAACAACCGCTCAATAAGCACACTGCAACAAATATCAGGAAGCGCTGCATGATCATTGTCCTTATTCTGCTGTTGTTTAGAAGTCAGTTGAGTTAGTTTGTAGACCGGAAACCTGAATCGTTGAGGTTTTTCCGGTTTTACGGTCGGTAACGTTCAACTGGAGCTGTCCGTCCCTGTTGGCGATGTCGACAATAAAGTCGTTCGTCACCATTCGACCGGGTTTGCCGGTATTAATGTTGGTCAGTAACCCACCTAAAATCTGCGACTGGATAGCCTGGGTGAAGTTGTCCAGTGCGGACGGGGTATCGACGCTAAAATCCTTAAAGCTTGGATCTTTATAAGAATTTTGTGCCTGAGCTTCATTCAACATGAAGGCACCGTTATTAGGGTTTCCCCCAAAATTAGGGTTTCGGAACTGAAACGTCATATTTCCGGCCCAGCTTATGGGTGTTATTAGCATTATCGAAACAACTGCATATGCAATACGCATGACAGCCTCCGCATATCGGTTCGCTAGAACTCGTCTTTTGCTAAATCGCTGGTGCTTAATAGGGCTTTATCTATTTGCAGGCGATTAATAGCGTCTTCTGATTGAGCCAGTGCTATGGCGACGTTTTTATCGAAGTCCATTTTTGTGGGGAATAAAAACGTTTGAAAAATAACGTCCTGATTAGCCGTTATTGTGATCCAACTTCCCCATCGTGCACTGGGCCGCTCGTTGATTGTTATGTTTCCGGTATAAGTACTGTCCCATTTATCGCTGAAGGCACGGTAAAAACTGTGCCCGATAGAGGAGACTGTATGGTCTGTTAACAATCCGGGAACTTCGACCTCGACGGCCTTCAGGTTCCCGGCAGCGAGCAAGAAACCCGCTGCGGCGATCCAACTTAACGTGCGCTTCATGTGATTAACGCCTGAGGTTATCGTTTGCCCATGAAACCGCCTGAGTTCGGTTTTTTACAGCTATCTTCTTGAAAAGATTATAAAGGTGCGTCTTAACCGTATTTTCGCTGATAAATAACGAACGGGCGATTTCAATATTTGAAGCACCAATGCGTAACTTGTTCAGGATCTCTTTCTCACGGTGCGTTAGCAGTGCTGATTCTGAACTGTTGTAGCGATAATTTCCGGAGTGTGTGATGAGATAGCTGGCAAGCTTTTGCGAGAAATAACACTCCCCGCGCAATATACCCTGCAGGCCTTCCACCACCCGATCTTCTTCTTCAGTGACGTAGAAAACGCCATTGATATGCGGCCAGCTTTCAATATCTCTGAAAGGATACTCATCAGGCGTATTCAACAATAGCACGCGGATATTATTGTTTTTCCTGCTTAAAATATCCTGCCAGTAATGGATAAGCTTTTTATCAGCTTCCATCATATCGAGAAGAATAATGCTGCCAGGTGCAATATCATCAAAAGAACGTTGAATATTATGCAATTTCCCGTTCAGTGATAAAGTTTGCTTTAAATGTTGTAATAAAGCTGTCGCTTGCAAAGAAGGTTTTGTGATCAACAGTAATGTATGACCATGTAAACTATGGACTTCATTATACATGATGAAACCCCACTTTTTTTAGGCACCTGACAGTTGTCCTCCTGCGAAAAGAGGACACCAGAAGTACTGACAGATGTTGCACTGCTGTGTGTAGAATCAGACCATAACCTCCACAGGGAGGTAAATATAAAACCAATTTCGTACATCTAATTTCAATCTAGCTTTTACGAAGTTTAAAGCAAGTGTTAAACATGTAACATAATGTAAAAATCAATATTAATTTGTGAAATTTGACGTTTTGGAACATTGGTATTTGATAGGAAAGTTGTACACGTAAATATGTATGCACAGATTTTAAAAATCATACAAATATTTATATGTAATTGATTTAATTATAAATTAATTATTCTAATTTGATTGCGATTAGGTATGAGTTTCCGGTTTTTTCTAAGCCATGGAATGAGCGAGTTTCTGTCTTAAGAAAACACGCTTCGCGTCACGAGATGAAAAAAATGACATCCTGCCGTTACGTTTAAACAAAGCGGAATGAAGCGTGGACAGCCTTTTCCATGTTGTACAACCTGACAGAAAGAATCCTTCAATAAAAAGTAAACGCTCCTGTTTAAAGCGAATTTTTACGTAAATTACTACTTTGTGGTGACCCGATAAATAAAAATAATCCGCGTGGGTGAGATATTTAAAATGTTTCAGCGGACATACTCTTCACCGTAACGACGCGTTAACGTATCACGAGTCGTTTTAACAATATCTTTGTTACATGGTTATGGAGTACTTAAATAGCCAGGTCCAGGGTGACAACATGAAAAACACATCGTTATTTATGATGTTTACATTACTGGGTGCGCCTGGATTTGTAACCGCGGCTAATTCAGATTTAGCGAGAGCTGAATATAATTTCGCGGTTAACGAATTAAGTCTTTCATCTTTAAATCAGGCAGCCATTATTGGTCAACGAGGCATTCTTAACGACGCACAGGTTAACCAGGACGGTTCAAAACTATTATCCATAGTTTCCCAGGATGGGGCAGGTAACAGAGCGAGAGTTGATCAATCAGGAAGTTACAACATGGCCTGGATCGATCAAAGCGGCAACGGGAACGATGCAGGTATTACGCAAGATGGATACGGTAATAGTGCGAAAATTATCCAGAAAGGGTCGGGTAATAGAGCAAATATTACGCAGTACGGTACACAGAAAACCGCAGTTGTAGTGCAGAAACAGTCGCAAATGGCAATTCGCGTCATCCAACGCTAACTATTTCGCGACGACTTTAATCAATCCGATGGGGGTTTACCATGAAATTTTTCAAAGTGGCAGCACTCGCAGCAATCGTTGTTTCTGGTAGTGCAATGGCTGGCCTGATTGATCAGGGCGGATGGGGTCATGGACATGGTCATGGACATGGCGGATACAGCGGTCCAAATTCAACCCTGAATATTTACCAGAACGGTGGCGGTAACTCTGCTGTGGCTTTGCAGACAGATGCCAGAAATTCAGTTCTGAATATTAGCCAGACCGGTGGCGGTAACGGTGCTGATGTTGGTCAGGGTTCCGATGACAGTACAATTAACCTGACCCAGAACGGTTTCGGCAACAGTGCAACACTTGATCAGTGGAACAGTAAAAAATCGACTATGAATGTTAGCCAGTACGGTGGCCTTAACGGCGCATTGGTCGACCAGACTGCTTCTAACTCTACTGTCAACGTTACCCAGATTGGTTTTGGTAACCACGCGACAGCTCATCAGTACTGATACTGAAATCTGTGCTACAAAAAAACAGGGCATTTGCCCTGTTTTTTTTCGGGAGTTCATCATGAATACCTTAATTCTCCTCGCCGCGCTTTCCAGCCAAATCACGTTTAAAACGTCACAGCAGGAAAATATGACCACTATTATTCCGCAGGTCACTCTGACGGAGTCGTGCGATTGCCAGGTTCAGATTGTCTCTGAGCGAGAAGGGCAGAGCGGGCAAAGTTCTTCGCGGCAGCAAAATACACTTTTTATTCCCGCTAATCAGACGATTGATTTAATGCGGTTGAGTTTAAATATTGACGCGGGGGATACGGTAAAAATCGTTGTCACCATTACTGATGGAAAGTCGCTTCATTTATCACAACAATGGTCTCCGGCGGAGAAGAGCTTATAATCATTCATTAAATCAATATGTTATGAATGTGGCGGGCCTGCGGCGTTGAGCTATGCTGATATCAGGAACTGAGTAGTGATGTTCCGTAACGCGAGCCTTCGTTTGCCTTAATGAAGCGCGTTTACCCCTCAAGGACGATTTTCATTGAGGAGTGTATATAATGACCAAATATTTTGCTCAGCTTGCTACAGGCTTGGGTTTGATCGCTTCTGCTTTCATTCTCCCCGCTTATTCAGCCACCATTGCAAATGGTGGGGTAATTCATTTTCGTGGTGCCATTGTTGCAGACCCTTGTGAAGTCACGCCGCAACAGCGACAGTTTGCAATGTCATGTCCGGAAAAAAACCGTATGCAAACGCGGATGGTCAGTTATGAAGAGGCGCTTAATGGCACGGTGACCGATTCCAGCCTCGCCACTCTCAGCATGAAATACCTTAATCCTGAAAAAACGCTCGCGGTTGTCCAGATTCAGTATCGCTAATTCACTCTTTCGCTCTCCGGCAGAAGAGGATGTTGTCTGATAGTTTTTTCTCCCTGGCTCCTCTGCGATACACTTAAGAAAAAGGCGGGTTGCAGAGGGGTTTTATGAAACCGCAAATTGAAATCATTCATGGCGATATTACGACCATGCACGTCGACGTCATCGTCAATGCGGCTAATCCATCCCTGATGGGAGGCGGTGGGGTGGACGGTGCTATTCACCGGGCTGCGGGGCCACAGTTACTGGAGGCCTGCAAAGTCGTGCGTCAACAGCAGGGTGAATGCCCGCCGGGTCATGCGGTGATCACGCTTGCGGGTAATCTTTCTGCCAAAGCGGTTATTCATGCTGTAGGTCCCGTCTGGCATGGTGGTGACCAGCATGAAGCAAGTCTTCTGGAAGAGGCGTACCGAAACTGTCTGCGCCTGGCCGCCGACAATGGCTATAAGACGATGGCGTTCCCGGCCATCAGCACCGGCGTGTATGGCTATCCGAAAGCGGCTGCAGCGACTATCGCTGTAGAAACCGTTTACCGTTATCTGTCGCTCAAACCGATGCCGGAAAAGGTTATCTTTGTCTGTTTTGATGAAGAAACCACACATCTTTATCAACGGCTTCTGACTCAGCGTGGGCAGGAATCAGACGCCTGAAACAAGGGTGGCGCATTCAGTGCGCCGCCGTTGTTAATGACGCTTTCGCGGGTGGCTTTCCTGAAAACAGGAAACGCAGGAGTGGGATCCGCAGATGGATCTCATAGAGAACGATGGCAACCCCTACCACAAACACCAGTCCAGTAAAGAAACCCAGTGTGTTGGATGCAATATGCGGTGTGATGTAAGCCCCGAAGAACAGCGTCAGGGGATGGTGCACAAGATAAATAAACAGCGATGCATTCACGAAGTAGGTCACTCGGCTGGACTTAAAATTCAGCAAGCGGTGGCCCAGAGCGAATACTACATTGACCATCCACAAGCCCAGCAGCATGGTGATCACGCTCTCCGTTTCATACATCCAGGCGTCGCCGCTACCGTAGCGCTGATTCAGCAGATAAGCTGCAAACGCGAGGGTGGCCCCCAATGCGCACCACGGTGACGGGGTGATAAACAGCGATTTAAGCTTCGGATGAATAAATGCCAGTGCGCCGATCAAAAAGAATGGAATGTAGAACAGCGATTGCATCACCACGAAATTAAATAACCCATCACTTAAAATCGGCGGATAGACGATAAACAAGGTACGTCTCAAGGCGGCATAGGCGATCCCCAGCAGCAAAAAAAGTACGGACAGTTTACCCAGCGTAATGTCAGCGAAGAAGGTATCGGCTCTGTTGCTCAAATGATGGCGCAGACGGCTGAAAATCAACATACTGACCGTTGTGAGCACCACCAGAACCAGCAGGAACCAAAGGTGGGACACCAGCTCCCAAACCAGCGTGTTGTACTTTTCATACAGAGACAGATTCGGCCAGTTCTCCGCCTTGCCTTTGACGTATTGCAACATAATGAACTGCGGTAGCGTCAGCAGCGGAATGGCGGTCAACATGGGGATACCCACGCGCTCCACGCGCACTTTCCACCAGCGTTTGAGCGGGTAGCGCAGAAACAGCATATAAGAGAAGTAACCTGAAATGACAAAAAACACCTGCATGCGGAAGGCGTGAATAAAGTCATTAAACAGTGTCAGCCACCATGAAGGCGTCAGGCTGTTCACATGCCAGGTATGACTGGAGTAAATCAGCGAAATGTGAAAGGGGATCCCCAATAGCATCAGCCATGCCCGGATCGAGTCGAGGAAATATTCACGTTCTATCGGTGTTGTGCTCATATAACTTTGTGCATTCTCAGACTTTTCGCCTTATCCCTAAGACTCATAATGGTTACATTCGAAGCCAACCCTACACCAAGACCGACACCCTGTCTCCAGGATAAGCACGCAAAGTGAATAGCGGGTTCTTTCATTTGCTTAATCCATGAGCCAGCAGCTGAACAAAGCAGTGATAATGTTGTCGGATTGCCTGAGTTTCCATTAAAATGGATCGGATCGATATAAGCACACAAAGGGGGAAGTGCTTACTTATTATGAAACATAAACCACAGATGATGAAAATGCGTTGGTTAGGTGCTGCAGTCGTGTTATCACTGTATACCTCATCGGCACTGGCCTTTAACATCGATGATGTCGCAAAACAGGCAAAATCGATGGCAGGCAAGAGCTACGAAGCGCCAAAAAGTAACTTGCCCTCCGTTTTCCGCGACATGAAGTATGCGGACTATCAGCAGATCCAGTTCAATCACGACAAAGCGTACTGGAACAATATTAAGACCCCGTTCAAGCTTGAGTTTTATCATCAGGGTATGTACTTCGACACGCCTGTTGCCATCAATGAAGTGACGGCAACAGCTGTACGTAAGATCAAGTACAGCCCGGATTATTTTAATTTCGGCGATGTGCAACACGACAAAGATACGGTTAAAGACCTGGGCTTTGCAGGCTTCAAGGTGCTTTACCCGATCAACAGCAAAGATAAAAACGACGAAATTGTCAGCATGCTTGGTGCCAGCTACTTCCGCGTGATTGGCGCGGGGCAGGTTTACGGGCTTTCTGCGCGTGGTCTGGCTATTGATACCGCGCTGCCATCAGGTGAAGAGTTCCCACGTTTTCGCGAGTTCTGGATTGAACGTCCAAAACCAACGGACAAACGTCTGACTATTTATGCTCTGCTGGATTCCCCACGTGCGACTGGTGCGTATCGCTTTGTGATTATGCCTGGACGTGACACGGTCATTGACGTGCAGTCTAAAGTTTACCTGCGTGATAAAGTGGGCAAACTGGGCGTTGCACCACTGACCAGCATGTTCCTGTTTGGGCCAAACCAGCCGTCACCGGCGACTAACTTCCGCCCGGAACTGCACGATTCCAATGGCCTGTCTATTCATGCCGGTAACGGCGAGTGGATCTGGCGCCCGCTGAATAACCCGAAACATCTGGCGGTAAGCAGTTTTGCGATGGAAAACCCGCAAGGTTTTGGCCTCCTGCAACGTGGTCGTCAGTTCTCCCGCTTTGAAGATCTGGACGACCGCTATGACCTGCGTCCAAGTGCCTGGGTCACACCGAAAGGTGACTGGGGTAAAGGGAAGGTGGAGCTGGTTGAAATTCCAACCAACGATGAAACCAACGATAACATCGTCGCTTACTGGACACCGGATCAACTGCCGGAAGCCGGTAAAGAGATGAACTTCAAGTACGCCATTACCTTCAGCCGCGATGAAGATAAGCTGCATGCGCCGGATAACGCATATGTCATGCAGACTCGTCGCTCAACGGGTGATGTGAAACAGTCTAATCTTATTCGTCAACCTGACGGCACAGTGGCCTTCGTCGTGGACTTCACAGGTCAGGACATGAAGAAACTGTCACCAGATACCGCCGTTGCCGCTCAGGCCAGCATCGGTGATAACGGTGAAATCGTTGAGAATACCGTGCGTTACAACCCGGTAACGAAAGGCTGGCGTCTGACTCTGCGTGTGAAAGTGAAAGATCCGAAGCAGACCACTGAAATGCGTGCTGCGCTGGTCAGTGACGATCAGCCGCTGAGTGAAACCTGGAGCTATCAGCTACCTGCCAATGAATAATACATCTGAATATATTGATGCCATGCCGCTGACGGATATCGAAAAAGCGGCACTGCCTAAGAGCGACATCCGCGCGGTTCATACCGCGCTGGATGGTGAACATCATCAGTTTTCCCGGGATGATGATACGCCGCTGGGGTCAGTTAAGGCTCGTCTGGAGCAGGCATGGCCGGACTCGCTGGCAGAAGGGCAGTTGATTAAAGACGACGAAGGACGCGATCAGCTTCAGGCGATGCCGAAGGCTACGCGTTCATCAATGTTCCCCGATCCGTGGCGCACCAACCCGGTTGGCCGCTTTTGGGATCGCCTGCGCGGACGTGATGTGACACCGCGCTATCTGTCTCGCCTGACGAAAGAAGAGCAGGCCTCCGAACAGAAATGGCGTACCGTGGGGACAATCCGTCGTTACATCCTGCTGCTTCTGACGCTGGCACAGACGGTTGTCGCGACCTGGTATATGAAAACCATTTTGCCTTACCAGGGCTGGGCGTTCATCAACCCGACTGACATGATGGGACAGGATCTCTGGGTCTCCTTTATGCAGTTGCTGCCGTATATCCTTCAGAGTGGCATTCTTCTGCTGTTCGCTGTCCTGTTCTGCTGGGTATCGGCCGGTTTCTGGACCGCGCTGATGGGCTTCCTGCAGCTGCTGATGGGGCGTGACAAATACAGCATTTCGGCGTCAACGGTCGGGGATGAACCCCTTAATCCTGAGCACCGTACCGCGCTGATTATGCCTATCTGTAACGAAGACGTTGACCGTGTATTTGCGGGGCTGCGTGCGACCTGGGAATCCGTTAAGGCGACCGGAAACGCGGAGCATTTCGACGTTTACATCCTGAGCGACAGTTACAACCCGGATATCTGCGTTGCAGAGCAAAAAGCCTGGATGGAGCTGATTGCGGAAGTGCAGGGCGAAGGTCAGATCTTCTACCGCCGCCGCCGTCGTCGTGTGAAGCGTAAAAGCGGTAACATTGATGACTTCTGCCGTCGCTGGGGTAATCAGTACAGCTATATGGTGGTGCTGGATGCTGACTCCGTCATGAGCGGTGACTGCCTGAGCGGTCTGGTGCGTCTGATGGAAGCCAACCCGAACGCCGGTATTATTCAGTCATCGCCAAAAGCATCTGGTATGGACACGCTCTATGCGCGCTGTCAGCAGTTCGCCACCCGTGTTTACGGGCCGCTGTTTACCGCGGGTCTGCACTTCTGGCAGTTGGGTGAATCGCACTACTGGGGTCACAACGCCATTATCCGCGTGAAACCGTTCATCGAACACTGTGCGCTGGCACCGCTGCCGGGTGAAGGGTCGTTTGCTGGTTCTATTTTGTCGCATGACTTCGTGGAAGCAGCGCTGATGCGTCGTGCTGGCTGGGGCGTCTGGATTGCCTACGACCTGCCGGGTTCATATGAAGAGTTGCCGCCAAACCTGCTGGATGAACTCAAACGTGACCGCCGCTGGTGTCATGGTAACCTGATGAACTTCCGCCTGTTCCTGGTTAAAGGGATGCACCCGGTTCACCGTGCGGTATTCCTGACGGGCGTGATGTCTTATCTCTCCGCACCGCTGTGGTTTATGTTCCTTGCGCTCTCTACAGCGCTGCAGGTAGTGCATGCCCTGACGGAGCCGCAATACTTCCTGCAACCGCGCCAGCTGTTCCCGGTGTGGCCGCAGTGGCGTCCGGAACTGGCTATTGCGCTGTTTGCCTCCACTATGGTGCTGCTGTTCCTGCCTAAACTGCTCAGTATCATCCTGATCTGGTGCAAAGGTTCGAAAGAGTACGGCGGTTTCTGCCGCGTGACCCTTTCTCTCCTGCTGGAAGTGCTGTTCTCCGTACTGCTGGCGCCGGTGCGTATGCTGTTCCACACCGTGTTTGTGGTCAGTGCGTTCCTGGGCTGGGAAGTGGTCTGGAATTCACCGCAGCGTGATGACGACTCGACGCCGTGGAGTGAAGCCTTTATGCGCCATGGCTCGCAACTTCTGCTGGGCCTGGTGTGGGCGGCCGGGATGGCGTGGCTGGATCTGCGCTTCCTGTTCTGGCTGGCACCGATTGTATTCTCCTTGATTCTGTCTCCGTTTGTATCGGTCATCTCCAGCCGCTCAACGGTTGGCCTGCGTACCAAACGCTGGAAGCTGTTCCTGATCCCGGAAGAGTATTCCCCGCCGCAGGTACTCGTCGATACCGACAAATATCTGGAGCAGAACCGAAATCGCACGCTGGATGATGGTTTTATGCACGCCGTGTTTAACCCGTCGTTCAACGCCCTGGCAACGGCGATGGCGACTGCACGCCACCGTGCCAGCCAGGTGCTGGAGATTGCTCGCGATCGTCACGTTGAGCAGGCGCTGAACGAGACCCCGGAAAAACTCAACCGCGACCGCCGTCTGGTCCTGTTGAGCGACCCGGTCACGATGGCGCGTCTTCACTACCGCGTGTGGTCCGCTCCGGAGAGATACTCTTCGTGGGTAAATTACTATAAAGAACTGAAACTGAACCCGCTGGCGTTGAAGGCGAAGTAAGTTGTTAAATAGAGCGGGTAAGCGAAGCGCCACCCGCCAAATAAAATACCGGCTTAATCGCCGGTATTTTTTTAGAGGTTAGAGATGAGAATTATCATCGTCGTCATGATGGTATGCCTGCTTAGCGGCTGCGGCAGTATTATCAGTCGCACCATTCCAGGGCAAGGCCATGGAAATCAGTATTACCCGGGCGTGAAATGGGATGTCCGTGATTCCGCATGGCGCTACCTGACCGTGCTCGATCTACCATTCTCGCTGATTTTCGACACGCTGTTGTTGCCCATCGATGCCAGCCACGGCCCTTACGAATAGCGGAAATTAACGTTCGTCCCACTCATCGGCTGCGGTTTGACCCTCTTCCGTATCCAGCGGTGGTTCGAGCTGAAATTCGCCCTCGTCCCACTCATGAAGGGTATTTTCTTCCAGCCATTCCTGCCGTAGCTCGATTTCGTCATAGTCGCCGTCAAAGACGGCCTGCGCACCTTCACCGCTCAGGATCGGCAAACATTCCCCTTCTTCACCCTCTTCAGCAAAGAATTCGGCCTGCCACATAATATCTCCATCCTGCAGAACATATTTTTGGATATTTAGTTGCTGCACGTCAGCATCTTCTTCCTCAATGTCAGGGTTATCGGCGAGGAATTCTTCACGAGCGGCATCAATAGCTTCTTCCAGCGTGGCGTACATGGTCATTGGTGTCTCCCTGTTTTCCAGAAGGTTTCAGGGAAAGAATAGCTGAATATCGTATTCTGCAAGTATGAATGCAAAAATAAGCTGTCAGGCGTTCGTGTTATTCAGCCACCGGTCGTAACGCGCGGGATAAACTGAACCACGAATAAATTGCATTGAACAGCACCACGCCCGCCGTCACGATAAAGACGGCGCGAAAACCGAAGCTTGCAGAAATGCCTGCCCCGATAAGCGGCCCGGTGACGTTACCGATGTCACGAAATGACTGGTTATAGCTAAAGATTCGCCCGGCTATCTGATTCGTGGAGTTGTAGACCAGCAGGGTCTGGACGGCGGGGAGTAACGCCCCATCGGCAGCGCCCAGCAAAAAGCGCAGCACGCCCAGTTGCCATGGGGATTGCACCATCGACATGGGGATAAGCAACAGGACGGAAATCACCAGCGCACAGATCAGGACCTTTTCCGGGCCCACACGGTCTCCCAGCTTACCCAACCTCGGGGCACTAAGCAGCGCCGCCACGCCAGGTACGGAAGCAATAAGTCCACTGATAAACGCAATATTGCTGACATTACCCGCCAGATCGCGAACGTACAGCGTCAGAATTGGGGCAATCGAACCGGTAGCCACCTGAATGATCAGGGTCGTCACGAACAGGCTCAGCACCAGTCTGGGATTTTTCAGTGAGGTAAGAACATCCCTTGCATGAAGCATCTCTTTTTTGGCGACAGGCGTGAAGTTTTCCCGAATACAGATCAACGTGACGACAAAGCACAGGAAAAGCACGCTGGCGGTGATGAAAAAGACGGGCCGCAAGCCGTAATTATCCGCCAGCAATCCACCGGCCAGTGGCCCCAGTAAGGCACCGCTCACGCCACCCGTTGAAAGCGTCCCCAGTGCCCAGCCACTCTTGTGACGCGGAATTTGGGTGGCGATCAGGGCATTCGCATTGGGAATAAATCCACCGAGCAAGCCCAGTAACGCGCGTAAGATCAGGAACTGCCAGACATTCTGCGCAATACCCATCAATGCCATGATAATTGCCATCCCCAGCGCCGAGCGTAGCAGCATAATTTTACGCCCCTTACGATCAGCAAGGCCGCCCCAGAAGGGCGAGGCAATAGCGGAAAAGAGAAACGTGATGCTGAACACCAGACCAGACCACATATTGAGTGCGCTATGGCCCGATACGCCCAGTTGCTCGACGTAGAGAGGCAGGAAAGGCATGACCAGGCTAAACGCCGCACCGGTAAGAAAACAACCAAACCATGCAACTGTGAGGTTACGTTTCCAGTTTATGGGGGCATCTGAGGGTGACATAACAATCCGCATAATGAGGTGCAGAACACCTGAGGCATGAAGTAATAAGCCTGCTAATTATGCGCCTGGGTTATGGTTGCTGCAATGAGGAGGAGCTTTAAATGCTAAAACAGCATGCGGCCAGGAAGACCGCATGCGAGTTAATAGCGGGAAGGCGTGCCCTGTGGCCGCGTTTTAAAGCGACGGTGCAACCACATATACTGTTCCGGCGCGAGCATAATGCACTTCTCCACCACGCTATTCATCCAGCGAGCGGTGGTCTCTGCATCATCCAGCGGTGGCGCGAGTTCAGGTTCCAGCATAATCAGCTCGTAACCAGAACCATCCGGTTTACGACGGGGAACAAAAGGCACGATGGCGGCTTTGGACATCCGCGCCAGCATCCAGGTGCCGGTTGTTGTGGCGGCTTCTTCAACAGCAAAGAAGGGGACAAATACGCTGGATTGCGGACCATAGTCGTGGTCAGGGGCGTACCAGACCACTTCACCTGATTTAAGCGCGCGGATCATGCCCTTCAGATCTTTACGATCGATCATGCTTTTGTTGGAACGCATGCGGCCGTTGGTCTGGATTAAATCAATAACCGGGTTGTCATTTGGGCGATAAACGCCAATGCCTGGAGCCTGCATGCCAAACATTCGCGCCCCGATTTCCAGCGTCAGAAAGTGTACGCCAATCAGCAGGACACCTGTCTGATTCGCCTGAAGCGTATGCACTGGCTCCATGCCGGTTCCTGTCACTTCGCTCCAGCGTGCCATACGTTTGTCTGGCCAAAACCACGCCATACCGGTTTCCATGAGCCCCATACCAACAGATTCGAAATTTTTCGAGACCATGTCATGACGTTCTGACTCGCTCATCTGCGGAAAGCACAACTCAAGGTTGCGGTACGCAATTGTGGCACGACGCTTCATCAACTTTTGAGCGATATGGCCCAGAGATTTACCCAACCAGAAAATAACAGGGTAGGGAAGTTGCACCAGAAGCCATAAAAAGCCAATGCCAAGCCAGGTCAACCAATAGCGGGGATGCAAAAGGGCGACAGTAAATTTGGGTAACTGGGTCATGTCTTTCCTGTGTTCTAACGTCCTGTTTCGCTATTGTCTCATTTTTTGAGACATAGCCAAAATATCTGCGTTCGAAACGTGCACGAATACAGCAATTGTTAAGCCTGATTAACCAGGGCGAGTGAAATGTAGCGTAAATTGTGTGGATGTAAATTAACTTTGTTTGCTATATCATGCCGACCGATTTTTCATTCTCTCTAACGATCCCAGGACTTGTACACCATGCCAGTGTTACACAACCGCGTTTCGAATGAGATGTTAAAAGCGCGTATGTTGGCTGAAACCGAACCGCGCACAACCATCTCATTCTACAAATATTTCACGATCAATGATCCGCAAGCGACCCGTGATGAACTTTACCAGGCATTCACCACGCTGAATGTCTTTGGACGTGTCTATCTCGCTCACGAAGGGATCAACGCGCAGATTAGCGTACCGGAAAGTAAAGTGAATGCTTTCCGTGATTTCCTTTACCGCTTCGATCCGGCACTTGATGGCTTACGCCTGAATATTGCTCTGGATGATGACGGAAAATCGTTTTGGGTGCTGCGTATGAAAGTGCGTGAACGCATCGTGGCGGATGGCATTGACGATCCTGATTTTAACCCGGCGGATGTCGGTGATTACCTGAAGGCCGCAGAAGTGAATGCGATGCTGGACGATCCGGATGCCGTGTTCATTGATATGCGTAACCACTATGAGTATGAAGTGGGGCATTTCGAAAATGCGATGGAAATCCCGGCGGATACTTTCCGCGAGCAACTGCCCAAAGCGGTTGAGATGATGCAGGAACATAAAGATAAAAAGATCGTTATGTACTGCACCGGTGGCATCCGCTGCGAGAAGGCCAGCGCATGGATGAAACACAACGGGTTTAATAAGGTCTGGCACATTGAAGGGGGCATTATCGAGTACGCCCGCCGTGCCCGTGAGCAGGGCTTGCCGGTGCGCTTTATCGGTAAAAACTTTGTCTTTGACGAGCGAATGGGTGAGCGTATTTCTGAAGACGTGATTGCTCAGTGCCATCAGTGTGGCGCACCGTGCGATACCCATACCAACTGCAAAAATGACGGTTGTCATCTGCTGTTCATTCAGTGTCCGACTTGTGCTGAGAAGTTTAACGGCTGCTGTAGCGAACTGTGCAGTGAAGAGAGCATTCTGCCGGAAGAAGAGCAGCGTCGCCGTCGGGCTGGACGGGAAAATGGCAATAAGATTTTCAATAAATCTCGTGGCCGCCTGAATACCAAACTGGGTATCCCCGACCCGGAATAATGGTAACGCCCGGCAAGGTGAAAACCTGTCGGGCGAATTTATTATTTCTGTTGAACCCCCTCCACAGAAATAACCAGCTCGACATCCTGAGATGCCGGGCCTAAATCTGTTGTGATATTGAAATCTTTCAGATGAATTTTACCTGTTGCTTCAAAACCTGCACGTTTGCCGCCCCAGGGATCATCTCCCTGACCAATTAATTTCGCATCCAGGGTGACGGGTTTTGTTACGCCGTTAAGCGTCAGGTTTCCGGTAATATCCAGCTTATCACCCGCTTTTTTCACGTCCGTAGAGGTGAAGGTGGCTTGTGGGTATTTAGTGACATTCAGGAACTCTGCACTGCGCAAGTGTTTATCTCGTTCAGCATGGTTCGTGTCGACGCTGTTGGTATTAATGGTCACATTGACTTTATCGGCCGCAGGGTTTTTCTCGTCGAAGCTGAATGTGCCGTCAAAATCCTTAAAGGTACCGTACAGCCAGCTATATCCAAGGTGCTGAATACGGAAATTGACGAAAGCATGTTGGCCCTCTTTATCAATTTTATAATCAGCCGCCACGGCGGAACCGGTGGTGAATAACAGAGAACCCAGTGCGATACCCAGCAGGTGTTTTTTCATTTTATACTCCAGAGTCAACAGACGAGCGGCCAAGCATGCGCTTTAGCGTATCGTCTTTATCAATAAAGTGGTGTTTGAGGGCGGCAAGCCCGTGCAGTGCAGACAGGATCACGACGCTCCATGCCAGCCAGAGGTGAACGACCCCAGCAGTGTCAGCCTGAGAACCCGCATCGGTAAGCGTTGCCGGGACGTCAAAAATACCAAAGACGCTAATAGGTTTGCCGTCTGCCGTCGAGATGAGATAGCCGCTAATGAGGATGGCAAAGAGCAGTATATAGAGCGCAATGTGCGCGGCAACGGCACTAATGCGCGTCAATTTACTGTGGGTCTTCGGTGCGCTGGGCGGTGGAGAAATATGTCGCCAAATTACACGAATAACCAGTCCCAGCATCAACAGGACGCCAATACTTTTATGTAACTCTGGTGCCTGATGATACCAGCCATCATAATAGCTGAGTGTTACCATCCATAGCCCCAGTCCGAACATCGCATAGACGGCAATAGCAAATATCCAGTGCAAACTTATGGATATTACTCCATAGCGTCGGGATGAATTACGTAATTGCATCAGAATGTCCATTTTCAAATTAACCGAAGGATAAAAATGAACGGGAAGGTGTGATATTGCAACTGAAATAAATGTATATTGATTTTTATTTTATTTATTTCAGTGATTTTGAAAAGGATCGATAAAGGTAATTCAATCTCTTCGTGCAAGATGAAATTTAGATTTTCAATAAAACTAAATTAATGTCAATTATTGTCAGTCTGGCTTTTCAATAAAATACAATGTAAACAAAATCAATAATGGCCAACAGTGCCCACAATAAGAGATAGAGCATAAAATGCTCGCGAATATTATTCATAAGAAAGTTAACAATCCTGCGCATAACGCTCCGCAATGCAGTGTGAATGAAACGGGCTCCAGGACGTCCGGAACCCGTTGGGGATTATCCGTTAAAACGCGAGAGTGAGAAGGGCCTCAGATCAAACTGCGGTGTTATTCCCTGAGCAAACTGCGCGGCGATTTCGCCAAGCACGGAAGCAAACTTAAAGCCATGGCCGCTCAGTCCTGTGATGAGCAGAGTGTTGTCATGCTCCGGCAGCGTATCAATGATAAAGTCTTCATCCGGCGTGTTGTCGTAGGTACAGGCCGCTCCATACAGCAAGCCGCCGACGCCTGGAAGAATATTGCGCAGGAACGAGAATGCCTCTGACCCATCCTGTGGGTAGGCGCCGAAGGGTTTACGCTCTTCAGGGGAGGAGATAGCCTGGCCCCCGTTGTGCTTACCGATTTTCAGCGCGTCTTTTTCTGACGGGAAGCCGTAGAACTGGTCGCCGTTGGGTAATTCGCCGGTGAAGGCCGGGAATTTATTCTGCGCGCTGTAGCGACCATCTGACTGGAACCAGGAGAAGACTTTACGCACAGGCTGGACAGGCAGGTCTGGCAGCAGACGGGTTACCCAGGTTCCGGCGCTGATGAGCAAACGGGAACCTGAATATTCCCCGTCAATGGTACTCACTGTGACGCCATTCGCGTCATGGGTGATGGCATCGACCGGACAATTAAACAACTGCGCGCAACCAGCTTTGGCGGCCAGATCGATCCAGGTTTTAATTGCCGTTTCTGAATGCAACACACCTGAGTTGGCTTCAAAGAGGCCGATATAATCGTCCGGAACAGTGATTTCAGGCCAGCGTGCCGAGATGTCCATCGCATCCAGCTTCTCAACATCAAGGTTGAACGCTTTCGCGCTGCGTTCGACGTTGGCGAGAAAATCAGAACTGGCCGGGCCGAGGTTGATCACCCCTGTGCGCTCGAAAATGCGATCTTCAGTCTGTTTCGCCAGGTCATCCCACAGCGCCTGTGCGCGGAGCACCAGCGGAACATAGCGCTCACCTTCACCATACGCATGGCGTATGAGTCGGGTGTCACCATGATGGCTACCCTCTGTATGAGGAGGGCGGTGGGCATCAATCATCAGGACCTTCAGCCCTGCCTGTGTCGCATAATATCCGGCGGCGGAACCTACGGAGCCGCTACCAATAATGATTAAGTCGTATCTCATATGCATCTCGTAAACTCACTTTATGTGAGCAGAGTAATTAACAACGTGGGCTTAGACAAGGATGAAATAAATAAGGCACCGCAAGGGTGCCTGTTGAGTGAAAGGGTGGCATACGATTAGTGCCGCTTATACTCATTTTCCTGATAGTTGCCAGATTCTATTTTTGCAATACCTGCCTCTAAAATAGAAATAAACTGACGAGCGACGTCTGTTGTTAGCCACAGCGTCTGTCCAACTTCCGCTTCTTCACGGTTGAGTTGATTCGGGGTCTGGTAGTGCAAACGCAGCATCAGTGCATCGTAGCTATCTACGGTACTGATATCCCAGCCTACAAGCGGATGGGTCTGGATGACTTCACTATTCTTTTCCATTATAACCCCCTTAATGCGTGTTAGAAGACAACGGCTCTGAGGTTCAATGCATGTTTTTCTGAAGCTTTTTCAGTATACCAAGTAATAAGGGTTCCGACGGGAAAAATAAACAGGTAGCAACACATTTTTCTGCTTTTTAGGATTGATCGAACAATAAAACACCATCTCGTTCACGATTTTTAAAGAAGATATCGGAATAATTTGAACTTTCAGAATTTTCAGGCGAAAAAAAAGCCGGGGCGACCCGGCAAAAAAAACGCAATGAGGGAGCAGTATTAATCTGTGATGAACCAGTCGTCAGCGCTTTCCCATGTTTCTTGCAGAATTTCGCTGATGCGATCTTTATCTTCTTTCGCAGCACCAATGACGGAGAGGTTGTTTGCTGCCGCATAACGAACCGTTACGGCACCCATATTGTCAGGAAAGGTGTTGTTAATTCGACGGGATAATTCCCCTGCCAGCGCATCCAGCGCGCCAACAGGCAGGACGGTAGTTTTGGCTATGGTGACTTCAATACGCATAAATGCCCCCTGTGTAATATACTGTTTATTTATACAGGTATATTATCGGTTTGACAACAAGGGGCACTGAATATTTAGCGTTTTACTGTCCAGTGAACGGTTTCGCCCGCCAGGAATGGGACAAGGGTGTCATCTGTCAGGGCAATGGATTCCTCAACCTGGCTCGCTTTACGCTCCAGTTCGATGAAGGTGTCATTGACCGGCAGACCATAGAAGCGCGGGCCGTTGAGGGAGCAGAACGCTTCAAAATGCTGCAGTGCGTTCATCTCTTCAAACACGGTTGCGTAGCTTGCGAGGGCGGTTGGGGCGTTGAAGCAGCCCGCGCAGCCGCAGCTTGCCTCTTTACGATGGCGGGCGTGAGGCGCGGAATCGGTACCGAGGAACGCGCGGGAGAACCCGCTGGCTACCAGCTCGCGCAGGGCCTGCTGGTGAATGTTGCGCTTGAGGATCGGCAGACAGTACAGGTGCGGACGTACACCGCCCACCAGCATGTGGTTACGGTTAAACATCAGATGCTGAGGGGTGATGGTGGCGGCAATGAGATCGTTGCCGTCACGCACATACTCTGCCGCGTCTTTGGTGGTGATATGTTCGAACACGACTTTAAGCGCAGGCAGTCGTTGGCGCAGTGGTTCCATCACGGTCTCAATAAAGCGGGCTTCACGGTCAAAGATGTCAATCTCAGCGTGGGTGACTTCACCATGTACCAGCAGCGGCATGCCCAGTTTCTGCATGCGTTCCAGAACCGGCATGATGGCATCAATGCTGGTGACACCGTGGCTGGAGTTAGTGGTGGCATTTGCCGGGTAGAGTTTTGCTGCGGTGAATACACCTTCGTTAAAACCGCGCTCCACTTCGTTCGGATCCAGTGAGTCGGTCAGGTAACAGGTCATCAACGGGGTGAAATCATGTCCTGCGGGAACGGCATCAAGGATGCGCTGGCGATATGCGATTGCGGCATCGACGGTGGTGACTGGTGGAACCAGGTTAGGCATGACAATCGCGCGGCCATAAATTTCGCTGGTATAGGGCACGACGGTTTTCAACATATCGCCATCACGCAGATGGATATGCCAGTCGTCTGGGCGGCGGATTTTAAGAACCTGGGGTTGTGCAGTCATGGAAGCTCCGGCTTGTCAGGAATCAGTCATTAGGATGGCTGTTTTTGCCGGACACAAATCATAAGCGGAAACGTTTTCGTTTGCACACTTTTCCGTAAAAAAAAGGGCGCCTCAGCGCCCTTCAGGTTAATCGGTGAAAGGAATGACAATTTCTCCCGGTTTCACCTCTATCCCTTTTGCATATTTTTTCGCAAGGGCTTCACCCTTGCTCTTGTCTTCACTTAAGACATACGCAGGCTGCTGATTAAAATAATTACGCAGCGACTGGTTCAGATAGGGCATCAGCGTTTGCAGAACCGGAGCCATCTTATCCGGGGAAACCTGAGCATCGACCACTTCCATCTCCTGAAGGAAAATCGCGCCTTTCTCTTTATTGAAAACGGGAAGGGCCTTCAGTTTCAGCTTAATGTTAGCTTTCTGGTTGCCAAAGAGGGAAGACATATCAAGATCTGCATCTCCTGCCAGAGTGACTTTGTTTGGCTCTTCACGCCCAATCTGGCTGGTGAGATTGGAAAGGACGATATGTGCGTCGGCAAGCCCTGGCACGCCAATGTCTTTAGAGAAATTGTTATGTTTTTCCAGCGCCTGATTAATTTCCTGTTCACTGACGGTATATTGCGTTAGCTGGTTACAGCCAACCAGCAGACCGCTGACAATTAATGCTGCGGCGAAAACAATTTTCTTCATAGTGTTCCTCAACTAAAAATCGGCGCTTCTGTCCTGTGACGTCAGTATGTCAGTGTGAAATTGCAGAAACCAGCAGAAAAAGCTGAGAAATGGGAGCGGGAGTGTACTCCCGCTCAAGTGAAGTGCTACGCGCCAGGCTCGAGCATGCCGCTCGCGCTGCGTTTCTGGCTGAACTGCCACCACAGGGCCAGCAGTGTGATTAAACCCACCACGCCGAGCATCATCCAGGGCAGTTCGGGTTGATTCAGGGCTTTACCGGCATCAAATAACCAACCGCCGCCGGTGTAACCTAATGCGCCGCCAAGCGCCAGCCCCAGCCGGCTGAACCCCATATAGCTGCCACGCGCCCGCGCATCCGCAAGCGAAGCGCTCAGCGTTTCACGGGCGGGCTCGGCGATAATAGAACCAATATAGAACGTGCAAATCAGCGTAAACAGTTGCTGAAGGGAGTTCACCAGGCCGATCGGCATCATGCTCAGCGTCATCAGGAACAGCCCGGCCATCAGGCGATGCTCCAGACGAAAACGCCGTTCGCTCCAGCGGGCAATCGGATACAGCAGCGTCAACGACAGGCAGGCTTCGATGGCATACATCCATTTAACCGCAGCAGGTGTTCCTGCAATGTCGTTAACCATGATCGGCAGCATCAACATCACCTGCACGGCGAGCATGTAATAGCCCGTCAGGGTTAACACGTAAGTGACAAAACGCTTGTCGCGCAGCACACGACCGAGGCCTTCCCGGACGGGCGCTTTGACCGTCGACAGTTTCCAGGCAGGCAGGAAAAGGCCATTAAACAGTGCGCACAGAATAAAGAGCAGCGCGCCAGCGGCGCACACCAGACGGAAGTCATACTGCAGCAGCCAGCTTCCCAGCAGTGCGCCAATAACCGCACCCGCACTGTCCTGCATCATCAGAATCGAGAAGAAACGCCCTCTGTGCTGCGGGCGAATGAGTTTCACCACCAGCGCAGTACGTGGCGGATCAAATAGCGTGCCTCCGATACCGGAAAGGAAGCAGGAGAACCACAGCAGCCACGGCTCCTGAGCGACCGCCATCGTGGCAAAACCTGCCGCGCGCAGCAGCATACCGGTAACGATCATCGGTTTCGCGCCAAAGCGGTCAGCGATTGCGCCACCAAAGACACCGAGACCCTGCTGGACAAACTGGCGTAACCCCAGGGCAATGCCAACCATCAATGCCGCCCAGCCCATTTGATCGACAAAACGAATCGAGATAAGGGGGAATACGACAAAAAAGCCGAGCACGACCAGCATGTTATCGACGAGCAGGAAATATTTACCCAGGTTCCTGGCCTGTGATACGCGGGACATTTTCCCTCCGGGGAAAATAAGAAGGTGAGCACGCTAACATTCTGCGGTGTCATTCCGCTTTTTCCCACCCCTGTACGTGACAATATTTTTTTATCAAAAGGGTGCTTTGATAGAGAGTTCTCATCGAAAATGGTGAAAAGAGGGCAAAATGGTATGTCACTGTTTTCACAGACGGCGCAGGCGCAGGTATAGTAAAGCTAATGGGTAAGCAGAAGTGACGGGAAGGAGTGGTATCGATGTTTGGCTATCGCAGTAATGTGCCAAAAGTGCGTCTGACAACGGACAGGCTGGTCGTTCGTCTGGTGCATGAGCGTGATGCCTGGCGTCTGGCGGACTATTACGCCGAGAATCGCCAGTTTTTAAAACCCTGGGAACCCGTTCGGGATGAGAGCCATTGTTACCCTTCTGGCTGGCAGGCGCGTCTCAGCATGATTGCGGAATTTCACAAGCAGGGAAGTGCGTTCTATTTTGCGCTGCTGGATCCCGAGGAGAAAGAGATCATTGGGATTGCCAATTTTTCCAACGTGGTGCGGGGATCGTTTCACGCCTGTTACCTTGGCTACTCCATCGGCCAGAAATGGCAGGGGCAGGGGCTAATGTACGAGGCGTTAACGGTGGCTATTCGCTATATGCAGCGCACGCAACATATCCATCGCATTATGGCGAACTACATGCCGCATAATCAGCGTAGCGGTAATTTGCTGGCGCGATTAGGGTTCGAGAAAGAGGGCTACGCCAAAGATTATCTGTTGATAGACGGAGAATGGCGTGACCACGTTCTGACAGCATTAACCACCCGGGACTGGACTGCAGGTCGTTAAGGAGAAAAGATGAAATATCAGCTAAGCGGTACCGAAGCGCGCGTGATTGGGTGCTTACTCGAAAAACAGGTCACCACGCCAGAGCAGTACCCGCTCTCTGTCAATGCTGTGACGATGGCCTGCAATCAGAAAACCAACCGTGAGCCAGTCATGAATCTGAGTGAGCATGAGGTCCAGGACGTGCTGGATGAGTTGGTTAAACGTCATTACCTGCGGACCGTCAGCGGCTTCGGTAACCGTGTGACGAAATATGAGCAGCGTTTCTGTAACTCCGAATTTGGCAATCTGAAGTTGAGCGCCGCAGAAGTCGCGGTGATTACCACGCTTTTGCTGCGCGGGGCGCAAACGCCGGGTGAGCTGCGTACCCGCGCTTCCCGCATGCATGAGTTTGCGGATATGCAGGAAGTTGAGCAGGTTCTGGAAGGGCTGGCCTCGCGTGAAG
Organism: Enterobacter sp. P82; assembly: GCF_037053385.1. Lineage (NCBI taxonomy): Bacteria > Pseudomonadati > Pseudomonadota > Gammaproteobacteria > Enterobacterales > Enterobacteriaceae > Enterobacter > Enterobacter sp. P82. The sequence continues at coordinate 1,742,430 of NZ_JBALHX010000001.1, read as the reverse complement.
AGGGGCCTTATGTGGTGCGTCTGGCGCGCGAGCCAGGTAAACGTGAAAGCCGCTATATGCATCTGTTCAGCGGTGAAGTCGATATTTCAGTAAAGTCTCTGGCAACCGATGTAACTGTTGAACAAGATGATTTGGTTACACGCGTGGCAGCGCTGGAAGACGAGGTCGCAGGGCTGAAACAGCGTCTGGATGCGTTGCTGGCACACCTGGGAGACTAAGGATGAAAAAATTACGCGTAGGCGTGGTAGGGCTGGGCGGTATCGCGCAAAAAGCCTGGCTACCTGTATTGGGTGCGGCGACGGACTGGACGCTTCAGGGGGCGTGGTCACCCACTCGCGAGAAAGCCGAGCGGATCTGTGAAACGTGGCGCATCCCTTATGCCAATTCTCTTCAGGATTTAGCCCACGAGTGCGATGCGGTCTTTGTTCATACCTCAACGGCAACCCACTATCAGGTGGTGAGTGAGCTACTCCATGCAGGGGTTCATGTATGTGTGGATAAGCCGCTGGCTGAAAATGTCCAGGACGCGGAACGGTTGATTGAGCTGGCGGCGCGTAAAAAACTGACGCTGATGGTGGGTTTTAACCGCCGCTTCGCACCGCTTTACCAACAGCTGAAAGCACAGTCCGACAGTCTGGCCTCGCTCCGTATGGATAAACACCGTACCGACAGTATCGGACCCAACGATTTACGTTTCACGCTGCTGGATGACTATCTGCACGTCGTGGACACCGCGCTATGGCTCAGTAACGGCAATGCGCAACTGCAAAGCGGGACGCTCCTGACAAATGAGCAGGGCGAGATGGTCTATGCCGAACATCACTTCGCGATTGACCATCTGCAGGTAACGACCAGCATGCATCGTCGTGCGGGCAGTCAGCGTGAGTCCGTTCAGGCGGTGACTGACGGTGCGCTTTACGACATTACGGACATGCGTGAGTGGCGAGAAGAGAAGGGCAACGGCGTGGTGACGCTCCCGGCGCCCGGCTGGCAGAGTACCCTTGAGCAGCGCGGGTTCGCAGGATGTGCCCGCCACTTTATCACCTGTGTGCAAAATCAGACGGTTCCTGAAACGTCTGGCGAGCAGGCCATTATGGCGCAACGCATTGTGGAACGGCTCTGGCGAGAGGCGATGAGTGAATAATTCGCTGTAACATCTGCGGATAGTAATTCGTTGAAATCCGGGTAGACTAAGCGCCGGTTGTTGGTTTCGCCGGGTGGCGCTTACGCTTACCCGGCTTACAAATCCGTAGGGTTGTGGAAATTCACATTAATGAACTTATTAAAATCGCTGGCAGCCGTCAGCTCGATGACCATGTTTTCCCGCGTACTCGGTTTTGCGCGCGATGCAATTGTGGCAAGGGTCTTTGGTGCAGGGATGGCTACGGACGCCTTTTTCGTCGCGTTCAAATTGCCAAACCTGTTGCGTCGTATTTTTGCAGAAGGGGCATTTTCTCAGGCTTTTGTTCCGATCCTGGCGGAATATAAAAGTAAGCAGGGTGAGGACGCGACGCGCGTATTTGTCTCTTATGTTTCCGGGTTGCTGACGCTGGCCCTGGCTGTGGTGACTGTCGTCGGGATGCTGGCAGCACCCTGGGTGATTATGGTGACCGCGCCTGGTTTTGCCGATACTGCAGATAAATTTGCTCTGACCTCACAGCTGCTTCGCATTACCTTCCCTTATATTCTGTTGATCTCGCTGGCCTCACTGGTGGGGGCAATACTGAACACCTGGAACCGTTTCTCCGTTCCGGCATTTGCCCCGACATTTCTTAACGTCAGCATGATCGGCTTTGCCCTGTTCGCCGCACCGCATTTCAACCCGCCGGTACTGGCGCTGGCATGGGCGGTGACCGTGGGTGGCGTGCTGCAGCTGGCTTATCAGCTGCCGCATCTGAAAAAAATTGGCATGCTGGTGCTGCCGCGTATCAATCTCAAAGATGCCGGTGCAATGCGTGTTATTAAGCAGATGGGACCTGCGATCCTTGGCGTCTCCGTCAGCCAGATCTCACTTATCATCAATACCATTTTTGCTTCTTTCCTGGTGTCCGGCTCGGTCTCCTGGATGTACTACGCCGACCGTCTGATGGAGTTTCCGTCCGGGGTGCTGGGGGTGGCGCTGGGGACAATCCTGCTGCCGTCGCTGTCGAAGAGTTTTGCCAGTGGCAATCACGATGAGTACTGTCGGTTGATGGACTGGGGGTTACGTCTTTGCTTCCTGCTGGCGCTGCCAAGCGCGGTGGCGCTGGGTATTCTGGCCAAACCGCTGACGGTCTCGCTCTTCCAGTACGGGAAATTCACCGCGTTTGATGCCGCCATGACGCAGCGCGCCCTGATTGCCTACTCGGTTGGTTTGATGGGGCTGATCGTCGTCAAGGTGCTGGCCCCGGGCTTCTACTCGCGGCAGGACATCAAAACACCGGTGAAAATTGCGATTGTGACGCTGATTATGACCCAGCTGATGAACCTGGCGTTTATTGGTCCGCTGAAGCATGCGGGCTTGTCGTTGTCTATCGGTCTGGCCGCTTGTCTGAATGCCGGGCTGTTGTACTGGCAACTCCGCAAGCAGGATATCTTCACGCCGCAGCCGGGTTGGTCACGTTTCCTTGTGCGACTGATCGTCGCGGTGCTGGTGATGTCAGCGGCGTTAATTGGCATGATGTATGTCATGCCGGAGTGGTCCCAGGGAACCATGCCATACCGTCTGATGCGGCTGATGGCCGTGGTGGTGGTCGGTGTAGTGGCTTACTTTGCCACGCTCGCCGTGTTGGGGTTCAAGGTGAAAGAATTCACCCGTCGTACGGCATAAACGCCAAAAGGGGAGTTCACCTTATGGTGCTCCCCACTGCATGATTTGTCGCTGTTGCTTCAAATCGAGATCTTTTTAACACCCGCAATACGTGCAGTAGCAGTCTGACCATCCGCACCGTACAGTCCGGTTTCTTTATGAGGTTTCAACACCTCAAGCGCTTGCTGATTACGCTCTATCTGACCTTCAAGCAGCCAGCCGTTATGCTGGTTGAGATCGCGCAGATGCCGGGTTTTTTCAGTAATGGTCTGCCAGCGCTCAACAATATCGTCATTTGCACTGCGCTTAGGATCTTGCTCAGCGCGGCGTTGTTGCTCCAGATAATCCAGTGTCGCCAGCAGCGAACTTTTATCCTCAGTAATACGCTGCAACGCGCTGCCGTTAATGTGACCGGAAGAGAGATGTTGTTGCTCTGCGTCCATTACCGTTTTCAGGTCGTTCAGGACAACCGTCATTTGATCCAGTATTTCTGACAGTCGACTCATACGGTTAGTTACTCTGTAAGAAACTCTGTGCTTCCTGAATCAGGGCATCAGCAATTTTGCTGGTATCCATTTTCAGTTCACCGTTACGAATAGCTGTTTTCAGCGCTTCAACACGTTCCATATTGATATCGTTGCTGCCTGGCTGCATCAGTTTTGCCTGCGCGTCGCTCAGGGTCACGCTGGTGCTGTTGGACGTTGACGGTTTTTCCAGACGCGTTTTCTGCGCTGGCGTGTCATTCGTTTCGCGAGGTTGTACAGCGCTTACCGGCTTCAGGGCTGATGTACGATCAATGCTCATAGTGTTGTCCTCATCGAGGGTTCGCGGCGTTTGCGCCTGACATCATCATTAGTTGAATATTTATCGGCAAGCGTCGCGAAATCTTTAAAAAGATTATAGGTTAATCAGAATATTCCCATCAGAATCGACGGTTCCGCTAACCACCTGGCCTGAGGACATTCTGACGCGGGCGTTTTGCGCCACTGCGGCATTGTTTAACGCTTTCCCTTCACTGTTGATACTAAAGCCATCTCCGTTGGCAACAACCATCACCTGTTGACCCGCTTTTACCCGCCATGCCTGGCGCAGCATTGAGAGCTGTATCGGCTGGCCGGGGGCGACATCGCGCAAGCTGACGGCGTCCTGTGCCTGGTTTATTTCCAGCATCGTGCGTGGCGGCAACTGATCCAGACGGCCGCGTTTTAACGTCACGCTGTTTGTCTGCAGCACGCTGCCGCGCGCAATGGGCACGGCGGCGACAACATAATTGCCCGTCGCCTGAACTGCAACCTGTAAATAGCGTTTTTCGTTGGCGCAACGTGCCAGCACATTCACATTCCCCCAGAGCTTTGTGAACCCCACCACGCTAAATGAAGGCTGATCACACGTAGGGTAGAGATTCGGCGGCGTGCGTACGGTAACAGTGACGTCATCGCTAAAACCCGCCAGCTTTTCCGCAAAGAAAACCGTCAACTGATCCTGTAAGCCTTCAGCCTGCACCAGCGGGCTAAACAGCAAGAAAGTTGCCACCAGGCCACGTTTTAACGTTTGCATCGCAAGTTCCACCGTTTCCAGAATTGAGTGAATTCTACCTGCAGTGGTTTTGCATCAACGGAATAAATAGCGACGCATTTTGCGCTTATTCCGTCGATAGGGGAGACCGGGTGAGATTTAAGCTGTGAACTGAAATTTTGCCATCAGCGGAGGAGACATGCTCGATAAACTCGACGCCGCGTTACGTTTTCAGCAGGAAGCGCTCAATTTACGCGCCCAGCGGCAGGAGATTTTAGCCGCCAACATCGCCAACGCCGATACACCGGGGTATCAGGCGCGCGATATTGATTTTTCCAGTGAACTCAAAAAGGTGATGGAGCGTGGACGTGCCGAAGGAACGGGTGTTGCACTCGCCATGACATCCTCTCGCCATATTCCTGCTCAGGCGATGACCGCGCCAACGACCGATTTACTTTATCGCATTCCCGATCAGCCTTCACTCGACGGTAACACCGTGGATATGGACCGGGAGCGTACACAGTTTGCCGATAACAGCCTGAAGTATCAGACGGGCCTGACCCTACTCGGCGGACAAATCAAAGGCATGATGAACGTCCTGCAGGGGGGCAACTGATAGATGGCCTTGCTGAATATTTTTGATATCGCCGGTTCGGCGTTAACCGCGCAGTCCAAACGTCTGAACGTGGCTGCCAGTAACCTGGCGAACGCCGACAGCGTGACTGGGCCAGACGGCCAGCCTTATCGCGCTAAACAGGTTGTCTTTCAGGTTGATGCGGCGCCAGGAGCGGCAACGGGCGGCGTGAAAGTGTCTGATGTGGTAGAGAGCCAGGCACCCGACAAACTGGTGTATGAGCCCGGCAACCCACTCGCGGATGCTAACGGATACGTGAAAATGCCTAACGTGGATGTGGTGGGTGAGATGGTGAACTCCATGTCGGCTTCTCGAAGCTACCAGGCCAACGTCGAAGTGCTTAATACCGTGAAGAGCATGATGCTTAAAACACTCACTCTCGGCCAGTAAAGGAGACATGCATGTCCATCGCCGTAAATGTGAATGATCCCACGAACTCGGGTGTGAATAACACCAAGAGTACAACGGGGTCCAACTCCCTGACGGGGAGTAACGCCGCCGATCTTCAGGGCAGCTTTCTGACGCTGCTGGTGGCACAGCTTAAGAACCAAGATCCCACGAACCCAATGCAAAATAACGAACTGACCACGCAGCTTGCGCAGATCAGCACCGTTAGCGGCATTGAGAAACTCAACACCACCCTCGGTTCCGTATCTGGTCAGATTGGTAGCAGCCAGTCTCTGCAGGCCGCGAGCCTGATTGGTCATGGGGTAATGATCCCGGGCACCACCATTCTGGCGGGCTCCAGCACCACCGAAGGCAACACCACAACGACCACCACACCGTTTGGTGTTGAGCTCCAGCAGGCGGCTGAGAAGGTCACTGCCACGATCACGGATTCCACTGGTGTGGTTGTCCGTACCATTGATATTGGCGAGCTGAAGGCGGGCGTTCACACCTTTACCTGGGACGGCACCCTGACCGACGGCACCAAAGCACCAAACGGTTCCTATAAAGTGGCGATTAGTGCCAGCAATGGGACAACCCAGCTGGTGGCGCAACCGCTGCAGTTCGCGCTGGTCCAGGGCGTGATTAAAGGAAGCGACGGCAACAAACTGGATTTGGGTACCTCTGGTACTACCACACTCGACGAAGTTCGGCAGATTATCTAAGCCTTAACACTTATCAGGAGTAAGTCATGGCCTTTTCTCAAGCGGTCAGCGGCCTGAATGCTGCGGCCACCAACCTGGATGTCATTGGCAACAACATCGCCAACTCCGCGACCTATGGTTTTAAATCCGGTTCTGCCTCATTTGCAGACATGTTTGCCGGTTCCAAAGTCGGCCTGGGCGTAAAAGTTGCGGGCATCACTCAGGACTTTACCGACGGCACCACCACCAACACTGGTCGTGGTCTGGACGTCGCCATCAGCCAGAACGGTTTCTTCCGTATGGTCGATTCCAACGGTTCTGTGTTCTACAGCCGTAACGGCCAGTTCAAGCTGGACGAAAACCGCACGCTGGTTAACATGCAGGGCATGCAGCTGACGGGCTATCCGGTAGCCGGATCGCCTCCGACCGTTCAGACCGGTGCAAACCCTCAGGCGATTACTATCCCGAATACCCTGATGGCGGCGAAATCGACCACCACCGCGACGCAGCAGATCAACCTGAACTCAACCGATCCTGTTCAAACCGCTCCCTTCGATGCGACTAACCCGGATACCTACAACAAAAAAGGGACCGTGACCGTATTCGACAGCCAGGGTAACGCCCATAACATGTATGTCTACTACGTTAAGACAGCCAACAATAAATGGGATCTTTACACTCAGGACGGCAGCGTTGCGGGTTCTACAGCAGCGAAAGCGGCGCAGATGAACTTTGATGCGAACGGTAACCTGGCGGGTGTCTATAACTACGACGCTGCGGGTGTGCTGAGCGCAACGCCAAACGCAACCCCTGCAATCAACATCACCACCGGTTCTGTCAGCGGTGCGACGGCGGCGACTTTCTCCCTGAGCTTCCTGAACTCCATGCAGCAGAACACCGGTGCGAACAGCGTGGTGGCAACCAATCAGAACGGCTACAAGCCTGGCGATCTGGTGAGCTACCAGATCAACGACGATGGCACCGTGGTGGGAAGCTACTCTAACGAACAGTCTCAGGTTCTGGGTCAGATCGTACTGGCAAACTTTGCCAACAACGAAGGTCTGAAATCGGAAGGCGATAACGTCTGGTCTGCCAGCCAGTCCTCCGGCGTGGCGCTGCTGGGTACCGCAGGTACCGGTAACTTCGGTAAGCTGACCAACGGCGCGCTGGAAGCCTCCAACGTGGATATGAGTAAAGAACTGGTGAACATGATCGTCGCGCAGCGTAACTATCAGTCGAACGCGCAGACCATCAAAACCCAGGACCAGATCCTCAACACGCTGGTTAACCTGCGTTAAGCGGCTAACAGGAAAGCGCAATGGATCACGCAATATATACCGCGATGGGCGCGGCAAGTCAGACGCTCAATCAGCAGGCCGTTACCGCCAGCAACCTGGCAAACGCCTCAACGCCGGGCTTTCGTGCGCAGCTTAATGCGCTGCGCGCGGTGCCGGTTGAAGGGCTTTCCCTGCCAACCCGTACGCTGGTGACGGCATCAACCCCTGGCGCAGATATGACGCCAGGGCAGATGGATTACACGTCACGCCCGCTGGATGTTGCTCTGCAGCAGGACGGCTGGCTGGCGGTGCAAACCGCTGACGGTGGGGAAGGTTATACCCGTAACGGCAATATCCAGGTGAGCGCGACGGGCCAACTGACGATTCAGGGTCATCCGGTGATGGGGGAAGCGGGTCCGCTGACCGTGCCGGAAGGCTCGGAGCTGACTATCGCCGCGGACGGCACCATTTCGGCGCTGAACCCGGGCGACCCGGCCAATACCGTTGCGCCCGTCGGTCGTCTGAAGCTGGTTAAGGCGGAAGGCAAAGAGGTGCAGCGCGGCGATGACGGCATGTTCCGTCTGACCCAGGCGGCTCAGGCGACGCGTGGTGCCACGTTACAGGCCGATCCGAGCATCCGCGTGATGTCCGGCGTTCTGGAAGGCAGCAACGTTAAGCCGGTAGCCGCCATGAGCGACATGATTGCCAGCGCCCGTCGTTTTGAAATGCAGATGAAGATCATCAGCAGCGTGGATGAAAACGCGGGCAAGGCTAACCAACTTCTGGCTATGAGTTAACAGGACTCCTTATGATCAGTTCTTTATGGATCGCGAAAACAGGCCTGGACGCCCAGCAAACCAATATGGACGTGATTGCCAACAACCTGGCAAACGTGAGCACCAATGGTTTCAAGCGTCAGCGCGCCGTTTTCGAAGATTTGCTTTATCAAACCATCCGCCAGCCGGGTGCACAGTCTTCTGAACAGACGACGTTGCCGTCGGGTTTACAGATCGGTACCGGCGTTCGTCCGGTAGCCACCGAGCGTCTGCACAGCCAGGGCAACCTGTCTCAGACCAACAACAGTAAAGACGTGGCGATCAAAGGCCAGGGCTTCTTCCAGGTGCAGCTGCCTGACGGTACCTCTGCCTATACCCGCGACGGTTCGTTCCAGGTCGATCAGAACGGCCAGCTGGTCACGGCGGGCGGTTTCCAGGTTCAGCCTGCGATTACCATCCCGGCGAACGCACTGAGCATTACCATCGGGCGCGACGGCGTCGTCAGTGTGACCCAGCAGGGACAGGCCGCGCCGGTTCAGGTCGGGCAGCTCAACCTGACCACCTTCATGAACGATACTGGTCTGGAAAGCATTGGTGAGAACCTCTACACCGAGACGCAATCCTCCGGTACGCCAAATGAGAGCACCCCGGGCCTGAACGGCGCGGGCCTGCTGTATCAGGGCTATGTTGAAACCTCCAACGTGAACGTGGCGGAAGAGCTGGTGAATATGATCCAGGTCCAGCGCGCGTATGAAATTAACAGTAAAGCAGTGTCGACGACCGACCAGATGCTGCAGAAACTGACGCAACTCTAAGGTGTAGCCCGGTGCGGTAAACGCCGCGCCGGCTCCCTGTTTTCGAAGATGAAGGCAATGCAAAAAAACGCGGCGTTTCGTTATCCGATACTGACTGTTCTGGCTGTCACCCTCAGCGGGTGTGCCTGGATCCCGTCTAAACCTTTGGTCCAGGGTGCGACGACTGCCCAACCCGTTCCTGGCCCCGCGCCAGTGGTAAACGGCTCCATTTTCCAGACCGCGCAGCCGATTAATTACGGCTATCAGCCGCTGTTTGAAGATCGCCGCCCGCGTAACGTCGGCGATACATTGACCATTGTGCTGCAGGAAAACGTCAGCGCGAGCAAGAGCTCGTCGGCGAACGCCAGCCGCGATGGCAAAACCAATTTTGGCTTCGATACCGTGCCACGCTATCTCGAAGGGTTGTTCGGCAACGCGCGTGCTGATGTGAACGCGTCCGGCGGCAATACCTTTAACGGTAAAGGTGGCGCGAACGCCAGCAACACCTTCAGCGGCACGCTGACGGTCACGGTTGACCAGGTTCTGGTTAACGGCAACTTGCACGTTGTGGGTGAAAAACAGATCGCCATCAACCAGGGTACTGAATTCATTCGTTTCTCGGGCGTGGTTAACCCTCGCACGATCAGCGGCACCAACACCGTTCCGTCCACCCAGGTGGCGGATGCGCGCATTGAGTACGTCGGTAACGGCTACATCAACGAAGCGCAAAATATGGGTTGGCTGCAACGCTTCTTCCTTAATTTATCGCCGATGTAAGCGAGGTGACCCATGTTTAAATCGATCTTCGCCGTGGCGCTGGCGCTGGTGGCAACGTTTGCCCAGGCTGACCGTATTCGCGATCTCACCAGTGTTCAGGGCGTACGCGAAAACTCACTGATTGGCTATGGTCTGGTGGTTGGTCTGGATGGCACGGGTGACCAGACCACCCAGACGCCTTTCACCACCCAAAGCCTGAACAACATGCTTTCCCAGCTCGGCATTACGGTCCCGGCGGGAACCAACATGCAGCTGAAAAACGTGGCCGCCGTTATGGTCACCGCCTCCTACCCGGCGTTTGCGCGTCAGGGGCAGACCATTGACGTGGTGGTTTCCTCCATGGGTAACGCCAAAAGTCTGCGTGGCGGTACGCTGTTAATGACGCCACTAAAAGGCGTCGACAGTCAGGTGTATGCCCTGGCGCAGGGGAACATTCTGGTCGGCGGGGCGGGTGCTTCTGCTGGCGGAAGCAGTGTGCAGGTGAACCAGTTGAACGGTGGACGTATCACTAACGGTGCCATCATTGAGCGTGAGTTGCCGACTCAGTTTGGCGCGGGTAACACCATCAACCTGCAACTGAATAATGAAGACTTCACCATGGCGCAGCAAATTGCCGATACCATCAACCGCAGCCGCGGTTACGGTAATGCAACGGCACTGGATGCGCGTACCGTGCAGATCCGTACCTCCACCGGCAGCAGCAACCAGGTGCGCATGCTGGCAGATATCCAGAATATGGAAGTGAATGTCCCGGTGCAGGATGCGAAGGTAATCATTAACTCCCGTACGGGCTCGGTGGTGATGAACCGGGAAGTCTCTCTGGATAGCTGTGCTGTGGCACAGGGTAACCTCTCTGTGACGGTGAACCGCTCCGCGAACGTGAGTCAACCGAATACGCCATTTGGTGGTGGTCAGACGGTGGTGACACCGCAAACGCAGATTGATATGCGTCAGAGCGGTGGGTCGTTGCAGAGCGTTCGCTCCAGCGCCAACCTGAACAGCGTGGTGCGTGCCCTGAACGCTCTGGGTGCAACGCCGATGGATCTGATGTCCATCCTGCAATCCATGCAAAGTGCGGGCTGTTTGCGTGCCAAACTGGAAATCATCTAATGCTGACCGATAGCAAACTGTTGACCAGTGCCGCCTGGGACGCCCAGTCGCTCAACGAACTGAAAACCAAAGCAGGTAAAGACCCGGCGGCGAATATCCGCCCGGTTGCCCGCCAGGTGGAAGGGATGTTTGTACAGATGATGTTGAAAAGCATGCGTGAAACCCTGCCTAAAGACGGGATGTTCAGCAGTGATTCAACGCGTCTGTACACCAGCATGTATGACCAGCAGATTGCGCAGCAGATGACTGCCGGTAAAGGTCTCGGTCTGGCTGACATGATTGTGAAACAGACCGAAGCCGCGCAAGGTATTCAGCCGCAAGAGCAGACGCCGCAAGTGCCGATGAAGTTCGACCTGGAAACGGTGACCAGTTATCAGAACCAGGCGCTGACGCAGATGGTGCGTAAGGCGATCCCGAAAACAACGGGGGACGGTGATGAACCCCTCTCCGGTGACAGCAAAGACTTCCTGGCGCAGCTTTCTCTGCCTGCGCGGCTTGCCAGTGAACAGAGCGGTGTTCCACACCACCTGATTCTGGCACAGGCCGCGCTGGAGTCGGGCTGGGGTCAGCGACAGATCCGCAAGGAAAACGGCGAGCCGAGCTTTAACATCTTCGGCGTGAAGGCGACTTCCGGCTGGAAGGGACCAACCACGGAGATCACGACCACCGAATACGAGAACGGTGCGGCGGTGAAGGTCAAAGCAAAATTCCGCGTGTACAGCTCTTATCTGGAAGCGTTGTCCGATTATGTGGGGCTGTTGAGCCGAAATCCGCGTTATACCGCTGTTACCCAGGCGGCGACGGCGGAGCAGGGTGCTCAGGCCCTGCAAAACGCAGGTTACGCGACCGACCCGAACTATGCGCGTAAGCTCACCAGTATGATCCAGCAGCTGAAATCCATGGGCGAGAAGGTCAGCAAAGCCTATAGCACAGATATTGAAAATCTGTTCTGAAAGTTCTCAAGTCCCGGTGGAGGTTGCCGATAACCTTCATCAGGACTCGTGTCTGAACGTATAAAAGGAACCCCCATGTCCAGTTTGATTAACAGCGCCATGAGTGGCCTCAGTGCTGCGCAGTCGGCACTCAATACCGTCAGTAATAATATTTCAAGCTATAACGTGGCAGGTTACACCCGCCAGACCACGGTGCTGGGCGCCTCTAACAGCACGTTGACCGGCGGTGGCTGGGTGGGTAACGGGGTTTATGTCTCCGGTGTCCAGCGTGAGTATGACGCATTCATCACCAACCAGTTGCGTGCCGCGCAGACGCAGAGCAGCGGTCTGACGACGCGCTATCAGCAGATGTCAAAAATCGACGATGTGCTCTCCGATACGACCAACTCGCTCTCTACGACGTTGCAGGACTTCTTCAAGAGCCTGCAAACGCTGGTAAGCAACGCGGAAGATCCAGCTGCACGCCAGACGGTGCTGGGAAAGGCGGGTGGTCTGGTCAATCAGTTTAAAACTAACGATCAATATCTCCGTGATCAGGATACGCAGGTAAATACTGCGATTTCGACCAGCGTTTCTCAGATCAACAACTACGCCAAACAGATTGCGAACCTAAACGATCAGATTTCCCGTCTGACTGGCGTCGGTGCGGGCGCATCCCCTAACGATCTGCTCGACCAGCGCGATCAGTTAGTCAGCGAGCTGAACAAAATCGTAGGTGTGGAAGTTTCTGTTCAGGATAGTGGTACGTTTAACATCTCTTTCGGCAACGGTTACAGCCTGGTGCAGGGCAGCAAAGCCAACCAACTGGCGGCCGTTAAGTCGAGCGCAGATCCGGCTCGTACGACCGTCGCCTATGTCGACGATGTTGCGGGTAATATTGAGATCCCGGAAAAGATGATCACCACCGGCTCTTTAGGCGGTTTGCTGACATTCCGTAATGAAGATCTGGATAAAGCCCGTAACACCCTGAACCAAATGGCACTGGCCTTTGCCGATGCAATGAACACGCAGCATGAAGCCGGTTTTGATGCAAACGGTGATGCGGGCGGTAAGCTGTTTGACTTCGGTTCTCCGGCGGTTCTGTCCAATAGTAAGAATGGCGGTTCGGCCGTTGTCACGGCTTCTGTAACGGACAGCAAACAAGTCCAGGCAACTGACTACAAACTGCAATTTAATGGCACCGACTGGACGGTCACCCGTACCTCCGATAAAACCAGCTTTACGATGAGCCCGGATGCAAGCGGCAATCTGTCGTTTGACGGTCTTAACGTCAATGTGAGCGGCACAGCAAACACCAAAGACAGTTTCACCGTGAAGCCTGTATCCAATGTCATCATGAACATGGATCTGGCAATCAGTGACGAGTCTAAACTGGCGATGGCATCGGTGCAGAACGGCGGTGAGAGTGACAACCGTAACGGTCAAAAACTGCTTGATCTGCAAAACGCCAAAGTGGTGGGTGGAAACAAAACCTTCAACGATGCGTATGCTTCTCTCGTCAGTACTGTCGGTAGCTCGACGGCGTCACTGAAAGTGAGCAGCCAGACGAAAGCGAATGTGGAAACACAGTTAACCAAGCAGCAGCAGACCATCTCTGGGGTAAACCTCGACGAAGAGTATGGCAATTTGCAGCGTTATCAGCAGTATTACCTGGCTAATGCGCAGGTTCTCCAGACTGCCAGTACGCTCTTCGATGCAATTATCAACATTCGATAAGGTTGAGGTGAACAATGCGTGTTAGTACCCAGATGATGTATGAGCAGAACATGCGTGGGATCACTGATTCCCAGAGCAGGTGGTTGAACTACGGTGAGCAAATGTCCACCGGTAAGCGCGTCAATCGTCCGTCGGATGATCCTATCGCGGCTTCTCAGTCCATTGTTCTGTCACAATCGCAGTCACAAAATAGCCAGTTCGCGTTAGCGCGCACCTTTGCTACGCAAAAGGTTTCGCTGGAAGATAATGTGTTAACCCAGGTGAATACCGCGATATCCAGCGTGCGCGAGAAATTAGTCTACGCGTCGAACGGGACATTAAGCGATGATGACCGTCTTTCTCTGGCGACTGATATTCAGGGGATCCGCGATCAGCTCATGAACCTGGCCAACACGACGGATGGTAATGGTCGCTTTATCTTCGCGGGATACAAAACCGAAAGTGCACCGTTTGATGCCGCGACCGGGAATTACAACGGTGGCGCTGAAGCGATCACTCAGCAGGTCGATACGGCGCGAAACATGGCCATCAGCCATACAGGACAGCAGATTTTCGAAAGCATTACCAGTAATGCGGAACAGCTGCCAGGCGGTGGATATGGTGAAACAAACATGTTCAAGATCCTCGATTCTGCTATTGCATCGCTGAAGACACCGATTGAAAACGATCCGGCTGCTGCAACTGCGCAAAGCCAGGTGATTGCCAATGCGCAAATTGGTATCAAAAACTCCCAGAACAATATTCTTACCGTTGTTGCGGACGTGGGCACCAAGATGAACGAGCTGGAAAAACTCGATACGCTGGGTGACGATCGTGCGCTTGGGCAGACTAAGCAGATGAGTGACCTGGTTGATGTAGACTGGAACGAAGCAATTTCCTCTTACACCATGCAGCAGGCGGCCTTGCAGGCGTCTTATAAAGCGTTTAGCGATATGCAGGGCATGTCTCTGTTCCAGCTGAACAAATAACATCTTGACCTCTTAGAACATGTCTTGAAACTGGGCATGTTTTACTGCCCAATCCGTCTGGATTGGGCATTTTTTTATGCAACTTCTGCCTGTGTGGAGGCGACACGTGCGCTTTCTACCAGACGGATTGCCAGTGCAATCACGCCACAGACTGTCGCCAGAGCGACCACGCCCGTCCAGCCTGCCAGCGAGTAAATATTACTGCCTATGGCTGAGCCCAGTGCCATGCCGATAAAGATAACGGTAAAGAGCAGAGCATTAAGGCGTCCCCGGGCCTGTGGTTCAAGGCTGTAGACCAGATTCTGATGGGCCACCAGACTGGACTGCAGACCCAGATCGAACCCAACGGCAGAGACAGCGATCAGAATCAGCTGCCCGTGAATTCCCAAAGCTGGCATCAGGAACATCAAGGCAAACGAGACAGTCACAAGTAATGCGCCAAGCTGTGTGACTTTTCCGGCTCCCAGTTTATCCGCCAGTCCACCCGCCAGCGGTGCGGCTAATGCACCTGCTGCACCCGCAATACCAAAACCACCGGCTACGGCACTGCCAAGGTGATAGCGTTCCAGCAGCATGACCGCCAGCGTGGACCAGAAGGCACTAAAGGCAATCGACAGAAAACCCTGTGCCAGCGCTGCACGGCGCAATGCCGGATAACGACGCCACAGATGTTCCATAGAACGCATCAGCGCGGGGTAGCTCAGCGTGGAGTGAATGGCGAAACGGGGAAGTACAATCCACATCATCACCCCGATAAACGCAATGCTCACCGCAGCCAGTTGGTACATGACGCGCCAGCCAAAGGCTTCTCCCACAACACCGCTAACAGTTCTCGACAATAAGATGCCCATCAGCAGCCCCGTCATCACCGTACCCACGGTTTTACCCAGCTTCCCTTCCGGCGCGAGAATAGCCGCCGCCGGAACGATATCTTGTGCCATGGTGGCGGCCATGCCGATAAGCAAACTTGCCAGCAACAGGGAATGGAGTTGCCCGGTCAGGCTACAGCCCAGCAGGAACAGCGCCAGCGCCGCGCTTTTAATCAGGATTAATGTCCTGCGGTCATGACGATCGCCCAGTGGAAGCAGAAACAGAATGCCGAGCGCATAACCTGCCTGAGTTAAGGTTGGTACTAACCCCATGCCTTCAATGCTCAGATGAAGATCGGCACCCATTAGCGGAAGAAGGGGCTGGGCGTAATAGATGGATGCCACGCTAAAGCCAGCGCCCAGCGCCAGCATGAAAATTACCCAGCGGCTGGCTGCGTGGGGGGAAGTCGTTGTGTTCATAAGATGTACCTCATTCGTCGTGTGGGGCTATTTTTTATCAGTCTGCCTTGCGAGGGTAGCCAGCCCGGTGGTAAAACGCTTATACGTTAAACGTATGTCAGGAAGGTGTATGAAACGAGTTGAGCGTTTAGACAGAGTGGAATTGATGCGCACGTTTGTTCGTATCGTTGAAACCGGGTCGTTATCAGCAGCGGCAAGGCAGCTTTCAACCACTCAGGCCACGGTTAGTCGACGTTTGCAGTCTCTGGAAACCCTGCTGGGGGCTCGCTTGCTGCTGCGTACAACCCATGCGACCCGGCTTACTGACGATGGTGAGCGCTGCTATCAACACGCCCGGCGCGTGATTGACAGCTGGCTGGCACTTGAGGATGAAGTCGGACAGGCTGAGGATGAACCGGTGGGGGTATTACGGGTGCGCGCACCGCACGCTTTCGGGCAGGATCAGTTTCTGAAGCCATTAACCGAATTTTTGCATCGTTATCCGCAGTTGTCCGTTGAGTGGATGTTGCATGACAGGTCGGTAGATTTCCTGAGTGACAACATTGATTGCGCGATCCGAGTGGGGGCTGAGGTCGATCCGGCGACGGTATCAGTGCAACTGGCAGAGGTGCCGCGCTCCGTCGTGGCATCCCCGGCACTGCTGGCGCGTTTTCCGGAGGTCAAAACGCCAGAGGATTTGCAGGCACTCCCCTGGATCGCCATCAGTACCTTTTATCAGCGGCATATAGAGTTATTTGACGGCTCGGCACAGCCAACGCGTATCGCCATTACACCGCGTCTCAGTACTGACAGTTTGTACGTGGCGCGCAATACGGTATTAACCGGGCTGGGTGTCGCGATGGTCTCCAGCTGGACGGTGAAAGAGGATATTGAGGAAGGGCGCCTGATTCATCTTCTTCCTGAGTGGCAACCTGCGGCTCTGCCAGTCCATCTGGTTTATCCCTGGTCGCGATACTATCCGGCGCGTTTACGTCGTTTTCTTGAGATGATGAAGCAGGTGATGCCGGACATTGCCGGAATGAGAAAGCCTGTAAACAAGCAATAAAAAAGCCGACCCGAAGGTCGGCTTTTTACTTTCGATGCCGTTACTCGACAGAGCGCGGGCGAGTTGCCGGTGCAGTCGCCTGATGCGTTGCACTGTGACCACCTGCTGAGCCTTTGCCTTCGAAGTTGAAAGCAGGGCGTACCCAGTCACTGTGACGCGGGGTTTCAGGCACGTACTCAGGTGCCGGAGCGCGCGTCATAGGAGCTGTCGCCACGTGGGCAGAAGCTGGCGCAGACACAACCGGCTCCGGTTTCACCTCAGGTGCTTTCACTTCTTCGGCTGCACGAACAGGTTCAGCGACAATCTCAACATCCTGAACCACATTTTCAGTGACGGTCTCGGCCACGATTTCTGCGGAATCTTCAACAGCAGCTGCAGGTTGTACTTCTTCAGCAACCTCTTCTGCCACTACGGTATCTTCTTCAGCGATCAGCTGCGGTGCAGCATCAACCGGGGTGGCAATCACTTCCGGATGCGTGGTTTCTACCGTCACGGCATGCGGGGTTTCAACCTCAATAGCTTGCGGTTCAACCACGATGGCTGCTTCAGCTACGGCTTCTTCCACTGCTGCGACTGGCGCAATCAACTCTTCTGTCACCACCTGTTGTTCCACAACCTGCTCCGGACGAGCGACCGGGTAGCGGATCCAGACTTTGCCGGATGCCATTTCAGGTGATGCGCATGCCACGGCTAATGGCATTGGAGACTGAGCAGGGTAACGCTCGTCACGATAACGACGGCGACGCTGCCCGCTGACGCGCAGATGGCGTGGAGAACGACGTGAACGACGCGGCATACCGGCATTATCGCGGTTTTCACCGTTTTCATCCTGCTCAACCGTGTTTTCTACCACAGCCGGCAGATCAACTTTCGCCAGTTGGGTACCGGTTGCGCTCTCGCTTGTTTCTGCGGCGACAATGGTTGACTCTTCGGTAGCTTCGGAGGTGAAGCGTACTTTCTGCGCAAGCTGACGCTGCTTACGACGCGGCATAACCTGAGTCCGTTCTTCCTGCTCGCCGTCCTGTTGTTCAACAGGCTCTTCGCGGTTCAGGTTTTTGACTTCCTGCTGTGCCTGACGTTTCTCGTCGTTACGACGACGATTACGTTCGCGGCGCGGCTGCTGGTCGTCACGCTGTTTACTCTTCTCAGACTCATCGCCCGCCTGCTGGCGAATTTCACGATCTTCAACATTTTGCTGTTGTTTCTCGCGACGGTTGCGACGGTTGTCTTCGCGTTGTTCACGGCCTTCACCGTTGTCTGAACGGTTGTCACGACGCTCGCTGCGGTCATTACGGTCGTTGCGGTCATTGCGATCGCGGCGATTGTTCTGACGCTTGCGACGATCCTGCTGACGCTCAGGCTTGGTCGCTTTTGGCTCTTCTTTCGGTTGCTCTGGTTGAGCTTCCTCGCCGGCAAACATTTTCTTCAACGCGCCAAAGAAGCGGCTCAGAAGACCAGGTTGATCCGGTTGGGTTTTTCCCACTGTAGCTGCTGGTTTCTGTGCCGCAGGTTTTGCAGCAGGTTTTTCCAGCGCCGTTTCAGGTGGTGCTTCAGGCATGATAAAGGTGGCTAACGCAGGTTGCTCAGGCAATTTGCGTTCGGCAGGCTCTTCATCGGAAGGCAGAGCCATCTCTTCTTCATGCAGCTTCGGCAGCAGGTAGCTGAGCGTGGTTGTCTCTTCGCCTTTACGGACACGCAGCACGTGATAGTGCGGGGTTTCCATCTGATCGTTTGGCACGATAATGCAGCGAACGCCACCCTGACGTGCTTCGATGGCACTTACCGCTGCACGTTTTTCGTTCAGCAGGTAGGACGCAATTGGCACAGGAACAATGGCGTGAACCTCTTTGGTGTTCTCTTTCAGCGCTTCTTCTTCGATCAGACGCAGGATAGAGAGGGACAGAGATTCGTTATCACGGACGGTACCGGTGCCGGAGCAGCGCGGGCAGACGTGATGGCTGGATTCACCCAGTGACGGGCTCAGACGCTGACGGGACATCTCCAGCAAGCCGAAACGCGAGATATGGCTAATCTGGATGCGCGCACGGTCCTGGCGCACCGCTTCACGCAGACGGTTTTCAACCGCGCGCTGGTGACGAACCGGGGTCATGTCGATGAAGTCGATAACAATCAGACCACCCAGATCGCGCAGGCGGAGCTGGCGGGCGATTTCATCAGCGGCTTCAAGGTTGGTATTGAAGGCCGTCTCTTCGATGTCGCCGCCGCGTGTTGCACGCGCAGAGTTGATATCGATAGCGGTCAGCGCTTCAGTGGTATCAATAACGATAGAACCACCGGATGGTAGACGCACTTCACGCTGGAAGGCTGACTCAATCTGGGATTCAATCTGATAGTGGCTGAACAGCGGGATTTCACCGGTGTACAGTTTGATTTTGCTGGTGAAATCCGGACGACCCAATGCGGCAATGTGCTGGCGTGCCAGCTCAAGCACTTTCGGGTTATCGATCAGAATCTCACCGATATCCTGACGCAGGTAATCACGGAAGGCACGTACGATTACGTTGCTTTCCTGGTGGATCAGGAATGGAGCAGGGCGGCTTTCCGCTGCTTTCTGGATGGCTTCCCAGTGCTTCAGACGGAAGCTCAGGTCCCACTGCAATGCTTCGGCAGATTTGCCTACGCCTGCGGTACGCACGATAAGCCCCATGCCATCAGGCAATTCGAGACTAGCCAGCGCTTCTTTCAGCTCGGTACGATCATCACCTTCGATACGGCGAGAGATACCACCCGCGCGCGGGTTGTTTGGCATCAGAACCAGATAGCTCCCTGCCAGGCTGATAAAGGTAGTCAGTGCGGCGCCTTTATTGCCACGCTCTTCTTTATCAATCTGAACGATAACTTCCTGACCTTCACGCAGAACATCTTTGATGTTTGGACGGCCATGAGAGTTGTAGTTTGCAGGGAAATATTCGCGGGCGATTTCTTTCAGAGGGAGAAAACCGTGACGCTCAGCACCGTAATCGACAAATGCAGCTTCAAGGCTTGGTTCAATGCGGGTGATTTTACCTTTGTAAATGTTCGCTTTTTTCTGTTCGTGTCCAGGACTTTCGATATCCAGATCGTACAGGCGCTGCCCATCCACAAGGGCGACACGCAACTCTTCTTGCTGAGTTGCGTTGATTAACATTCTTTTCATCGTAACTTACTCGTTATTCTTACATTGACGACAAAGCTGCGGGCAAGGTGACGCTTTCCGGGGTATGAACCGATGGCCTCGTGTCTATTCACGTCGCCAACCTCACGGTTGTCGCTCGCTTAAGAGGCGCAGAGTGTCGGTTGCCTGTATTTCATACGGAAACACAGCGCAATTATCAGGGGAATTGCCTGGGTAGAACTCTCCAGAGAACAATCCTTATACCGGGAAGTACTGCAACCCGCAGCCCGCTAACTGCCTGAAAGATCAATACGTCTTACGCCATTGCTGCGTGGATGATCGGTCAGACAAAATTGGTCATTCCGTCAACATCCTTACTTAACCAGGATTAAACACGGAAAACGGATTCATTATTCCACTGCTCGCCGGGTTATAGCAAGATGACTTTTACCAATTATCACCCGGTTACTCACAGTTTCTTCACTTCTGAATGGTGATTGGTTTAATAACCACCAAATCGGTTGCGTGAAACGGGGGACAGGCCGGATAAAAGTAAATATAAGCATAGAAAAATGAGTGGCGCTAATGGCTGACGATATTTAGAATCGCCAACCATGAAAACAGAGACTCCAGCCGTAAAAATGGTCGCCATCGCCGAAGATGAAGCGGGGCAACGTATCGACAACTTTTTGCGCACTCAACTGAAAGGTGTGCCAAAGAGTATGATCTACCGTATCTTGCGTAAGGGTGAGGTGCGGGTTAATAAAAAGCGCGTGAAACCTGAGTATAAGCTCGAAGCTGGCGATGAAGTGCGTATTCCGCCAGTGCGCGTTGCAGAACGTGAAGAAGAGGTCGTTTCACCTAAGTTGCAAAAAGTCGCGGCCCTGAGCGATGTGATCCTTTATGAGGATGACTACATTCTGGTGCTAAATAAACCATCAGGTACAGCTGTTCATGGTGGTAGCGGTCTGAGCTTCGGCGTGATTGAGGGTTTGCGAGCCCTGCGCCCGGAGGCGCGTTTCCTCGAACTGGTGCACCGTCTTGACCGTGACACGTCCGGCGTACTGCTGGTGGCGAAAAAACGCTCTGCACTGCGTTCTTTACATGAGCAATTGCGTGAAAAAGGGATGCAGAAAGATTATCTGGCGCTGGTTCGCGGTCAGTGGCAGTCCCATGTGAAAGTGGTGCAGGCGCCATTGCTGAAGAACATTCTGCAAAGCGGCGAGCGTATTGTCCGCGTGAGCCAGGAAGGGAAACCGTCAGAGACGCGTTTCAAAGTTGAAGAGCGCTATGAGTTTGCCACACTGGTGCGCTGCAGTCCGGTGACCGGTCGTACCCACCAGATCCGCGTGCATACACAGTTTGCAGGCCATCCTATCGCGTTTGATGATCGCTATGGCGATCGGGAGTTCGATAAGCAGCTGGCGGGCACGGGGCTGTCTCGTCTGTTCCTGCATGCGGCAGCGCTGAAGTTTACCCATCCAAATACGGGTGAAACCATCCGTATTGAAGCACCGCTGGATGAGCAGCTGAAACGCTGTCTGAAGGCTCTGCGCGGCTGATTTTGCCTGGTGCCCTCTCTCTGTGAGGGGGCTCCAGGACGCAACGGTTTTATCACGACGTCAGCGGATTACACGCTTCTCGCCTTAACATCTGACACAAGGCTATCAGCGGTAACCCAACCAGCGTGTTCGGGTCTCGACCTTCGAGTTTGTTGAACAGCGCAATCCCCAATCCTTCACTTTTAAAGCTCCCCGCACAGTTCAACGGTCGCTCACGACGCACATAATCCACAATCTCTTGCTCGCTGAGATGGCGGAAGTGCACATCGAAAGGCTCGCACTCCGTTTGCAGATGGCCAGAGGCCGAGTTGTACAGCGCCAGGCCAGTATAAAAGGTGACGATATTGCCGCGTGCGCTCAGCAACTGTTGGATGGCATTCTCTTCGGTATGGGGTTTCCCGGTGATAACGCCATCAAGCACGCAAACCTGATCGGAGCCTATAATCAAATGCGAAGGATAATGTGCGGCGAGTGATTGTGCTTTCTCCTTAGCAAGACGCGTCACCAGATGACGCGGTGATTCGCCCGGCTGTGGCGTCTCATCAACGTCTGGTGCAGCACATTCAAACGGGATCCCGAGCTTTTCCAGCAGCATTCGGCGGTAGGGAGAAGTGGAAGCAAGTACGAGATTTGGCATATTTTTATCACCAGATATAGCGTATCGATGCCAGCCATTTTAAACTACAGGCCGCAATGTGTGCGAATAATTGGCAAAAGGCAGCCCAGGTTGCCTTTTTCTTTGACTATATGACGTTACAAAGTTAATATGCGCGCCCTATGCAAAAGGTAAAATTACCCCTGACTCTTGATCCGGTTCGTACGGCTCAAAAACGCCTAGATTACGAAGGTATCTATACTTCCGATCAGGCCGAGCGTATTGCCGAATCCGTAGTCAGTGTGGACAGTGATGTAGAATGCTCCATGTCGTTCGCTATCGATAACCAGCGTCTCGCCGTTTTAACCGGTGATGCAAAGGTAACGGTAACGCTCGAGTGTCAGCGTTGCGGGAAACCGTTTGTACAGCATGTTCACACAACGTATTGTTTCAGTCCGGTTCGTTCTGACGAACAGGCTGAAGCACTCCCGGAAGCGTATGAGCCGATTGAGGTTAACGAATTCGGTGAAATCGATCTTCTGGCTCTGGTTGAAGATGAAATCATCCTCACCTTGCCAGTGGTTCCGGTGCATGATTCTGAACACTGTGAAGTGTCCGAGGCGGACATGGTCTTTGGGGAACTGCCTGATGAAGCGCAAAAACCAAACCCATTTGCCGTATTAGCCAGCTTAAAGCGTAAGTAATTGAGGAGTAAGGTCCATGGCCGTACAACAGAATAAACCAACCCGTTCCAAACGTGGCATGCGTCGTTCCCATGACGCGCTGACTGCAGTTACCAGCCTGTCTGTAGACAAGACTTCTGGTGAGAAACACCTGCGTCACCACATCACCGCTGACGGTTTCTACCGCGGCCGCAAGGTTATCACTAAGTAATCACGCGTCAGCGTGATTAGGCTTAGTGAGGATTTCCCCGTGCAAACGGGGAATTTACCGAACCAGGCTGCGACGATACCTTGACACGTCTAACCCTGGCGTTAGATGTCATGGGGGGAGATTTTGGCCCTTCTGTGACAGTGCCTGCAGCATTGCAGGCACTGAATTCTAATTCGCAACTCACACTTCTTTTAGTCGGCAATCCCGACACAATCACGCCATTACTTGCAAAAGCTGACTTTGAACAACGTTCGCGTCTGCAGATTATTCCTGCGCAGTCAGTTATTGCCAGTGATGCCCGACCCTCGCAGGCGATTCGCAATAGCCGTGGTAGCTCAATGCGGATGGCGCTTGAGCTGGTGAAAGAAGGGCGAGCGCAGGCTTGCGTCAGTGCGGGAAATACCGGTGCGCTGATGGGGCTGTCGAAATTGTTGCTCAAGCCTATTGAGGGTATTGAGCGCCCGGCGCTGGTGACGGTATTACCGCATCAACAGAAGGGCAAGACAGTGGTGCTCGATTTGGGCGCGAATGTCGACTGTGATAGTACAATGCTGGCTCAGTTTGCCGTGATGGGTTCGGTGCTGGCAGAAGAAGTGGTCGGGATCAACAATCCCCGTGTTGCGTTACTGAACATTGGTGAAGAAGAGACCAAAGGCCTGGACAGCATTCGCGAAGCTGCAGAATTGCTCAAACAGGTTCCTTCCATCAACTATATTGGTTATCTCGAAGCCAATGAGTTGCTGACGGGTAAAACGGATGTTCTGGTGTGCGATGGCTTCACCGGAAACGTAACGTTAAAAACCATGGAAGGGGTCGTGCGCATGTTTCTTTCTCTGCTGAAATCTCAGGGAGAAGGCAAAAAAAGCGCCTGGTGGTTGATTTTATTGAAGCGTTGGTTACAAAAAAGCCTGACGCGGCGATTCAGTCACCTCAACCCCGACCAGTATAATGGCGCCTGTCTGTTAGGATTGCGCGGCATCGTGATTAAGAGTCATGGCGCCGCCAATCAGCGAGCATTTGCTGTCGCGATTGAACAGGCAGTGCAGGCGGTGCAGCGACAAGTCCCTCAGCGGATTGCCGCTCGCCTGGAATCTGTATTAGCTAAAAGTGACTGAGCGTACATGTATACGAAGATTTTAGGTACCGGCAGCTACCTGCCAAAACAAGTGCGTACCAACGCCGATCTGGAAAAAATGGTAGATACGTCTGACGAGTGGATTGTCACGCGCACAGGTATCCGTGAACGTCGTATCGCCGCGCCAGACGAAACCGTGTCCACCATGGGTTACGAAGCCGCACAGCGTGCTATCGAAATGGCGGGCATCGATAAAGAAGAGATTGGCCTGATCGTGGTCGCCACGACGTCAGCCACGCATGCTTTCCCAAGCGCGGCGTGCCAGGTGCAAAACATGCTCGGCATTAAGGGCTGTCCGGCGTTTGACGTCGCTGCTGCGTGTGCAGGTTTCACCTATGCGCTGAGCGTTGCCGATCAGTATGTAAAATCCGGTGCCGTGAAATATGCGCTGGTCATTGGCGCTGACGTGCTGGCGCGTACCTGCGATCCAACCGATCGCGGTACGATCATTATTTTTGGTGATGGTGCGGGTGCGGTACTGCTGGGCCAGTCCGAAGAGCCGGGCATCATCTCCACGCATCTGCATGCCGATGGAAGCTACGGTGAATTGCTGACGCTGCCTAACGCCGATCGCGTTAACCCGGATAACTCCATTTACCTGACAATGGCGGGTAATGAAGTCTTCAAAGTAGCGGTGACTGAGCTTGCGCACATTGTCGACGAGACGCTGGAAGCCAATAACCTTGAACGCACCGCACTCGACTGGCTAGTGCCGCATCAGGCGAACCTGCGAATCATCAGCGCGACCGCTAAAAAGCTGGGCATGTCGATGGATAACGTTGTGGTGACGCTGGATCGTCACGGCAACACCTCTGCGGCATCGGTACCGTGCGCATTTGATGAAGCGGTACGTGATGGACGAATTAAACGGGGCCAACTGGTCTTGCTTGAAGCCTTCGGTGGTGGGTTCACCTGGGGTTCCGCGCTGGTTCGTTTCTAGGATAAGGAATAAAAAATGACGCAATTTGCTTTTGTGTTCCCGGGCCAGGGATCTCAAACCGTTGGGATGTTGTCTGAAATGGCAGCAAACTATCCGGTAATTGAAGAGACTTTCCGTGAAGCTTCAGATGCACTGGGTTATGATCTGTGGGCACTGACTCAACAGGGGCCGGCTGAAGAACTGAACAAAACCTGGCAGACTCAGCCAGCGCTGCTGACTGCATCCGTTGCGCTGTGGCGTGTCTGGCAGCAGCAGGGCGGTAAAGCGCCAGCGCTGCTCGCGGGTCACAGCCTCGGTGAATACTCTGCGCTGGTGTGTGCCGGTGTGATCGCGTTTGCTGATGCGGTACGTCTGGTGGAACTGCGCGGTAAATTCATGCAGGAAGCCGTACCAGAAGGCACGGGCGGCATGTCTGCCATCATCGGCCTTGATGATGCCGCCATTGCGAAAGCCTGTGAAGAATCAGCCGAAGGTCAGGTCGTTTCTCCGGTTAACTTCAACTCGCCGGGCCAGGTGGTTATCGCCGGTCATAAAGAAGCGGTTGAACGTGCGGGTGCTGCCTGTAAAGCCGCGGGCGCGAAGCGTGCTCTGCCACTGCCAGTGAGCGTGCCGTCACACTGTGCGCTGATGAAGCCTGCTGCCGACAAACTGGCGGTTGAGCTGAAAAAAATTACGTTTAACGCACCGACAATTTCCGTTGTGAATAACGTCGATGTGAAATGCGAAACAGCGCCGGACGCTATCCGTGACGCGTTGATTCGCCAGCTCTACAGCCCGGTACAGTGGACCAAAACCGTTGAGTTTATGGCGTCACAGGGCGTTGAGCATCTGTATGAAGTCGGTCCAGGTAAAGTCCTCACCGGTCTGACAAAACGTATTGTTGACACCCTGACAGCTTCGGCGATTAACGAGCCAGAAGCGATGTCAGCGGCACTCTCGCAATAAAAGAGGAATACCATGAGTTTTGAAGGAAAAATCGCCCTGGTGACGGGTGCAAGCCGCGGTATCGGGCGTGCAATTGCTGAAACACTGGCTGCGCGCGGCGCGAAAGTGATTGGTACAGCAACCAGCGAGAATGGCGCTCAGGCCATCAGCGAATATCTGGGTGCAAACGGTAAAGGTCTGGTACTGAATGTGACTGAACCTGCATCCATCGAATCTGTTCTGGAAAATATTCGCGCAGAGTTCGGCGAAGTGGATATTCTGGTAAACAATGCCGGGATCACTCGTGATAACCTGTTAATGCGAATGAAAGACGACGAGTGGAACGATATTATCGAAACCAACCTGTCATCTGTATTCCGTCTGTCAAAAGCGGTAATGCGCGCTATGATGAAAAAGCGTCATGGTCGTATTATCACTGTCGGTTCTGTGGTTGGTACCATGGGAAATGCTGGTCAGGCTAACTACGCTGCGGCGAAAGCAGGTCTGATTGGTTTCAGTAAGTCGCTGGCGCGTGAAGTCGCGTCTCGCGGTATTACTGTGAACGTTGTTGCTCCGGGCTTTATTGAAACGGACATGACGCGTGCGCTGACTGAAGAACAGCGTGCGGGTACACTGGCAGCAGTTCCTGCAGGTCGCTTAGGTGACCCTAAAGAAATTGCCAGTGCGGTTGCATTTTTAGCCTCTGACGAAGCGGGTTACATCACTGGTGAGACCCTCCACGTCAATGGCGGGATGTACATGGTTTAATCACGATGAAAAATATTTGCGTTATTGTAGGGATTGGCCTCAAAATAACGTAAAATCGTGGTAAGAACTGCCGGGATTTAGTTGCAAATTTTTCAACATTTTATACACTACGAAAACCATCGCGAAAGCGAGTTTTGATAGGAAATTTAAGAGTATGAGCACTATCGAAGAACGCGTTAAGAAAATTATCGGCGAACAGCTGGGCGTTAAGCAGGAAGAAGTTGTGAACTCCGCTTCCTTCGTTGAAGACCTGGGCGCAGATTCTCTTGACACCGTTGAGCTGGTAATGGCTCTGGAAGAAGAGTTTGATACTGAGATTCCGGACGAAGAAGCTGAGAAAATCACCACCGTTCAGGCTGCCATTGATTACATCAACGGTCACCAGGCGTAAGTGAACATCTCCAGGCGGTCATTCGACCGCCTGAGTTTTATCTTTTTTGTCCCACGAATCCCTTTTTTATCCCTCCCTGGAGGACAAACGTGTCTAAGCGTCGTGTAGTTGTGACCGGACTTGGCATGTTGTCTCCTGTCGGCAATACCGTAGAGTCCACCTGGAAAGCTCTCCTTGCCGGTCAGAGCGGCATCAGCCTAATCGACCATTTCGATACTAGCGCCTATGCAACGAAATTTGCTGGCTTAGTAAAGGATTTTAACTGTGAAGAGATCATCTCGCGTAAAGAACAGCGCAAGATGGATGCCTTCATTCAATATGGAATTGTCGCTGGCGTTCAGGCCATGCAGGATTCTGGACTTGAAATTACGGAAGAGAACGCAACCCGTATCGGTGCCGCTATTGGCTCCGGAATTGGCGGTCTTGGCCTGATCGAGGAAAACCATACATCTCTGATGAATGGCGGCCCGCGTAAAATCAGTCCGTTCTTTGTTCCGTCCACGATTGTTAACATGGTGGCGGGTCACCTGACCATCATGTTTGGCCTGCGTGGGCCAAGCATTTCTATCGCGACCGCATGTACGTCCGGCGTGCATAACATCGGCCAGGCCGCGCGTATCATTGCGTACGGCGATGCAGATGCTATGGTTGCGGGTGGTGCTGAAAAAGCCAGTACCCCGCTGGGTGTTGGTGGTTTCGGTGCCGCGCGTGCGCTGTCTACCCGCAACGATAACCCTCAGGCGGCAAGCCGTCCGTGGGATAAAGACCGTGATGGTTTCGTACTGGGTGATGGTGCGGGTATGCTCGTGCTGGAAGAGTACGAACATGCTAAAAAACGCGGTGCGAAAATTTATGCTGAAGTCGTTGGCTTTGGTATGAGTAGCGATGCTTACCACATGACGTCGCCTCCAGAGAACGGTGCAGGTGCTGCGCTGGCCATGGAGAACGCGATTCGTGACGCGGGTATTACCCCAGCACAAATCGGCTACGTTAACGCGCACGGCACTTCTACGCCAGCAGGCGATAAAGCGGAAGCTCAGGCTGTTAAGTCTATCTTCGGCGAGTCTGCCAGCCGCGTACTCGTGAGCTCCACGAAATCCATGACCGGCCACCTGTTGGGCGCGGCGGGTGCAGTAGAATCTATCTACTCCATTCTTGCCCTGCGCGATCAGGCTGTTCCGCCAACCATCAACCTGGATAACCCGGATAAAGGTTGTGATCTGGACTTCGTTCCTCACGAAGCGCGCCAGGTCAGTGGCATGGAGTACACCCTGTGTAACTCCTTCGGCTTCGGTGGTACGAATGGTTCACTGATCTTTAAAAAGGTCTGAGCCAGGCTGCCTGATGGCGATAAAAAGGTCCGCTTGTCGGACCTTTTTTATTCGGTTTTATCCCCTTGTCCGATGTTATTCACCTTGCCAGACTGTACGACCACGCATAAGGACCAGTATGTTTCTAATCAATGGCCTTGAGCAGGACACGCTGCCTGCAAGCGACAGGGCGACTCAGTTTGGTGACGGCTGCTTCACCACGGCGCGTATTCGTCATGGCGATGTCTGTTTACTTGCAGAACATATCCGACGATTGCAGGGTGCCTGTGAAAAACTGCTGATCCCTTTCAAGGACTGGGACACACTTGCCGGCGAGATGGCTCAACGGGCAAAAGGGCATTCCAGCGGCGTACTGAAAGTGATCATCAGCCGTGGCAGTGGTGGCCGGGGCTACAGTGGCGCGAACTGCCAGCATCCGGTGCGGATCCTCTCCGTTTCTGCATATCCTTCACATTATGAACGTTGGCGTCAGGACGGTATCACGCTTGAATTAAGCCCAATACGTCTTGGGCGAAACCCAGCGCTTGCCGGAATAAAACACCTTAACCGTCTTGAGCAGGTCTTGATCCGTGCTCATCTTGAGCAGTCAGACGCAGACGAGGCACTGGTCCTTGACAGCGAAGGGTTCATTACTGAATGCTGTGCGGCTAATTTATTCTGGCGGCAGGACAGCGATGTCTTTACGCCGAAGCTTGATCAGGCTGGCGTAAATGGCATCATGCGCCAGTTTTGTCTACAGCAACTGGCACACTCTGGATTTCGCGTTGTCGAAGTTAACGCAACTGAGAATGCGCTGATAACAGCAGAAGAGGTCGTTGTCTGTAATGCGTTAATGCCAGTTGTACCTGTTCGCGCCTGCGGCCAACATCGCTGGTCATCGCGCGAGCTGTATCATTTTTTAGCCCCGTTATGTGAGCAAACCAGAACGTCATGAAGAAAATGTTGCGCTTTATCCTGCTCCTGGTTGTTGTGCTGGCGATTGCTGGCGGAGTCGGAGTGTGGAAGGTTCGTCAGATGGCGGACAGCAAGCTTCTGATCAAAGAAGAGACAATATTTACCCTTAAAGCAGGAACCGGACGTCTGGCGCTGGGAGAACAGCTTTACGGCGATAAAATCATTAACCGTCCGCGTGTCTTCCAGTGGCTATTGCGTATCGAACCTGAGCTGTCACATTTCAAAGCCGGTACCTATCGTTTTACACCTGACATGACCGTCAGAGACATGTTGCAACTGTTGGAAAGCGGTAAAGAGGCTCAATTCCCGCTGCGTTTTGTGGAAGGGATGCGCCTGAGCGATTATCTCAAACAGCTGCGTGATGCGCCGTATATCAAACATACCCTGAAAGATGATCGCTACCAGACAGTTGCTGAAGTGTTGAAATTCGAACACCCGGAATGGGTTGAAGGCTGGTTTTGGCCTGATACCTGGATGTACGCGGCGGGCACCACCGATGTGGCGATTTTGAAGCGGGCACATAAAAAAATGGTCGCCGCAGTGGATTCCGCCTGGGAAGGGCGAATGGAAGGGCTGCCATATAAAGATCAAAACCAGTTTGTCACGATGGCCTCAATCATAGAGAAAGAGACGGCCGTCGCGGCCGAGCGCGATCAGGTTGCATCGGTGTTTATCAACCGTCTGCGCATCGGTATGCGTCTGCAAACCGACCCTACTGTCATCTACGGTATGGGCGAGAGTTATGCGGGTAAGATCTCGAGAAAAGATCTTGAGACGCCAACGGCGTATAATACCTACGTGATTAGCGGGTTACCGCCAGGCCCGATTGCCACACCAAGTGAAGCTTCTCTGCGTGCGGCTGCACATCCGGCTAAGACACCGTATCTCTATTTTGTGGCTGATGGAAAAGGGGGACATACCTTTAACACCAACCTTGCCAGCCATAATCGCTCTGTTCAGGACTATCTGAAGGCACTTAAGGAAAAAAATGCGCAGTAAATATATTGTCATTGAGGGACTCGAAGGGGCGGGTAAAACCACTGCTCGCAACGTGGTGGTTGATACACTCAACGCGCTCGGCGTTGCGGACATGGTCTTTACCCGCGAGCCGGGCGGTACGCAACTGGCTGAGAAGTTGCGTAGCCTGGTGCTGGATATTAAATCCGTTGGCGACGAAGTTATCACTGACAAAGCTGAAGTTTTGATGTTTTACGCCGCGCGCGTACAGCTGGTTGAGACGGTAATCAAACCCGCGCTGGCCGCTGGCAAGTGGGTAATCGGCGACCGTCACGATCTGTCTACTCAAGCGTATCAGGGCGGTGGGCGTGGTATTGACCAGACGATGCTGGCCACGCTGCGTAATGCCGTG
Organism: Enterobacter sp. P82; assembly: GCF_037053385.1. Classification (NCBI taxonomy): domain Bacteria; kingdom Pseudomonadati; phylum Pseudomonadota; class Gammaproteobacteria; order Enterobacterales; family Enterobacteriaceae; genus Enterobacter; species Enterobacter sp. P82. Next base: position 1,711,719 of record NZ_JBALHX010000001.1, on the reverse strand, counting down.
CTCGGTGATTTTCGTCCCGATTTGACGCTCTATCTGGATGTGACCCCGGAAGTGGGTCTGAAACGTGCCCGTGCGCGCGGTGAACTAGACCGTATTGAGCAGGAATCTCTCGATTTCTTTAACCGCACTCGTGCGCGTTATCTGGAGCTGGCAGCGCAGGATAGTTCTATTCGCACTATTGATGCGACCCAATCGCTGGAAGAGGTTACCCGCTCTATTCAGCAAACTGTGTCGCAGTGGCTTCGGGAGCAACAGGCATGAAATGGTATCCATGGTTGCGCCCACACTTTGAACAGCTGATCAACAGCTATCAGGCGGGTCGGGGGCATCATGCGTTACTGATTCAGGCGTTACCAGGGATGGGAGATGATGCGTTGATTTATGCCATCACCCGTTTTCTGATGTGCCAGCAACCGGAAGGGCACAAGAGTTGTGGTAAATGCCGTGGCTGTCAGCTGATGCAGGCGGGCACGCATCCTGACTACTATACGCTTGAACCTGAGAAGGGCAAAAACACGCTGGGTATTGATGCCGTGCGTGAAGTCAGTGAAAAATTGTACGAACATGCGCGACTGGGCGGCGCAAAAGTGGTCTGGCTTAAAGACGCCACACTGCTTACTGAGGCGGCCGCGAACGCACTGTTGAAAACCCTGGAAGAGCCGCCGGAAAAAACGTGGTTCTTCCTCTCTTGCCGTGACCCGGGACGATTACTGGCGACGCTGCGCAGTCGTTGTCGGCTTCACCACCTTGCAGTGCCTCAGGAATCGTGGGCGTTAAGCTGGCTGGAGCGAGAGGTGACAACGTCACAAAATAGTGCGCTGGCCGCATTGCGTCTGAGCAGCGGTGCACCTGCTGCGGCGTTGGCACTGTTGCAACCTGATGTCTGGTCACAGCGAGAGACGCTCTGTAAGGCCGTTGACTCTTCACTCAACAGCCATGACTGGCTAAGTTTACTGCCTGCACTGAATAGCGATCAGGCCGTTGAACGTTTGCACTGGTTGGCTTCCTTACTTCTGGATGCACTCAAGATCCAGCAAGGCGCAACACTACTGACCAACCTGGATGTGTGGCCGCTGGTGAACACACTGGCAAACCGCCTCTCAGGTAGGGTTCTGCACGCTATCCTTCATGAGGTTTGCCAGAACCGTGAACAGCTTTTGACAGTCACTGGTCTTAATCGCGAGCTGTTACTGACCGACCAGTTACTGCGTATCGAACATTACCTGCAACCAGGCATCACACCGCCTGTTTCCCATCTCTGAGAGAGACATTATGTTTTTAGTCGACTCACACTGCCATCTTGATGGCCTGGATTATCAATCTCTGCATAAAAACGTGGATGACGTGCTGGCGAAAGCTGCCGCCCGCGATGTGAAATTCTGTCTGGCTGTCGCAACCACGTTGCCGGGCTATCGCACCATGCGCGAGCTGGTGGGCGTTCGCGATAACGTCGTATTTTCCTGTGGCGTACATCCGTTGAATCAGGATGAAGCATACGACGTAGAGGACTTACGTCGCCTGGCGGCGGAAGAGGGTGTTGTCGCGATGGGTGAGACAGGGCTGGACTATTTCTACACACCTGAAACTAAATCTCGCCAGCAGGAGTCCTTCCGTCATCATATCCGCATTGGCCGCGAACTTAACAAGCCGGTCATTGTTCATACCCGCGATGCGCGTGCGGATACGCTGGCGATCCTCCGGGAAGAAAACGTGACGGATTGTGGTGGCGTACTACACTGTTTCACAGAAGACAGAGAAACGGCGGGTAAACTGCTTGATTTGGGGTTTTATATTTCGTTTTCTGGGATCGTGACGTTTCGTAATGCAGAGCAGCTCCGAGATGCTGCGCGTTATGTTCCGCTCGATCGCATTCTGGTGGAAACAGACTCTCCTTATCTGGCACCGGTACCGCATCGCGGTAAAGAGAACCAGCCAGCCATGACGAGAGATGTAGCTGAGTACATGGCCGTGCTAAAAGGTGTCAGTATTGAAGAACTGGCCCGCGTCACGACCGAAAACTTCTCTACGCTGTTTCATATCGACCCCGCCCGCCTGCAATCTGTTTGATACACCTGTTTTTTTTAGGCTCGTAATTAATAAATAAAACGAGTAAAGTTCACCGCCTCATTTGGGGCGGTGAGGGTGTTTTTAGACACATCCGGACATGCTTTTTGTAAATAACTGAAAGTTTTTCGACCGCCTTAAGCTGAAACGTGATAGCCGTCAAACAAACCCAGAGGGAATTATTTTACTCTGTGTAATAAATAAAGGGCGCTTAGATGTCCCGTCCACGGCACGGTACTCCCCCCGGGCCAATGCGTGAAAGCGTAAAAAAAGCACAAATACTCAGGAGCACTCTCAATTATGTTTAAGAATGCATTTGCTAACCTGCAAAAGGTCGGTAAATCGCTGATGCTGCCAGTATCCGTACTGCCTATCGCAGGTATCCTGCTGGGTGTCGGTTCTGCAAACTTCAGCTGGCTGCCAGCCGTAGTATCCCACGTGATGGCCGAAGCAGGCGGTTCTGTCTTTGCTAACATGCCTCTGATCTTCGCGATCGGTGTGGCTCTGGGCTTCACTAATAACGACGGCGTTTCTGCGCTGGCAGCAGTTGTTGCCTACGGCATCATGGTGAAAACCATGGCTGTGGTTGCACCGCTGGTTCTGCACTTACCTGCAGAAGAGATCGCTGCGAAACACCTGGCAGATACCGGTGTTCTGGGCGGTATCATCTCCGGTGCGATTGCGGCCTATATGTTTAACCGCTTCTATCGCATCAAGCTGCCTGAGTATCTGGGCTTCTTCGCGGGCAAGCGTTTCGTTCCGATCATCTCTGGTCTGGCAGCGATTTTCACTGGCGTGATCTTGTCCTTCATCTGGCCACCAATTGGTTCCGCGATTCAGGCATTCTCTCAGTGGGCAGCCTACCAGAACCCAGTTGTTGCGTTCGGTATCTACGGCTTCGTTGAGCGCTGCCTGGTACCATTCGGTCTGCACCACATCTGGAACGTACCTTTCCAGATGCAGATTGGTGAATACACCAACGCGGCAGGCCAGGTATTCCACGGTGATATCCCACGCTACATGGCGGGTGACCCAACTGCAGGTAAACTGTCAGGTGGCTTCCTGTTCAAAATGTACGGTCTGCCAGCTGCGGCGATTGCTATCTGGCACTCTGCTAAACCAGAGAACCGTGCAAAAGTGGGCGGTATCATGATCTCCGCAGCGTTGACCTCGTTCCTGACCGGTATCACCGAGCCGATCGAGTTCTCCTTCATGTTCGTTGCGCCGATCCTGTACGTTATCCACGCGATTCTGGCGGGTCTGGCGTTCCCAATCTGTATCCTGCTGGGTATGCGTGACGGTACGTCCTTCTCTCACGGCCTGATCGACTTCATCGTACTGTCCGGTAACAGCAGCAAACTGTGGCTGTTCCCAATCGTTGGTGCGTGCTATGCCGTTGTTTACTACACCATCTTCCGTGTGCTGATCAAAGCACTGGACCTGAAAACTCCAGGTCGTGAAGATGCAACAGAAGACAGCAAAGCAGGTGCAACCAGCGAAATGGCTCCGGCACTGGTTGCCGCGTTCGGCGGTAAAGAGAACATCACTAACCTGGACGCGTGCATCACTCGTCTGCGTGTGAGCGTTGCCGACGTTGCGAAAGTAGACCAGCCTGGCCTGAAAAAACTGGGTGCAGCAGGTGTGGTTGTGGCTGGTTCTGGTGTTCAGGCAATCTTCGGTACTAAATCCGATAACCTGAAAACCGAAATGGATGAGTACATCCGCGGCCACTAAGTTGTGACCAGGGGAGACTAAGGCAGCCGAATGGCTGCCTTTTTTATTGGTGCGGGTTTTATGTCTTAAAAAACGTCACTAAGGCGCGCGAGCGGTCACTCTTCATACAGCAGAAGAACATTCGGGAAAGAAATCGGGGGAGAAGGTTGAAAGGACAGGAGAAACTCGCTCATACTCTTGCGTTATGTCACACGATCGTTGAGAGAGTGTGTTAACAGCGGACGCACCACGTCAGATTAAACAAAAAAGGAAAAGGTCATGGCTGAAGAAACGATTTTCAGTAAAATTATCCGTCGCGAAATTCCTTCGGATATCGTCTATCAGGATGAACTGGTGACGGCTTTCCGGGACATTTCCCCTCAGGCACCGACTCATATCCTCATCATTCCTAATATTCTGATTCCAACTGTAAACGACGTAAAAGCCGAGCACGAAGTGGCATTAGGTCGTATGCTGACGGTGGCCGCGAAAATTGCTGAACAGGAAGGGATTGCTGAAGACGGCTACCGTCTGATCATGAACTGTAATCGTCATGGTGGCCAGGAAGTTTATCATATTCACATGCATCTGCTGGGCGGACGTCCTCTGGGGCCGATGCTGGCACATAAAGGTCTTTGACATGCTTAAAGGGCGTATTGCAGCGCTGATACTGATGGTGATGATTGCGGGGTGCAGCTCGCGTCCGGCGATCCCCGTGAGTGATGAACAGACACTGGTGATGGAATCCTCTGTGCTTGCTGCGGGCATCACAGCGCAACAACCTGCGTTGACTATCAGTGAAATCAACTCTTCTGCTTCCTCTGCGCTCTTTAATGAAAGACATGAACCCGTGACGGTTCATTACCGTTTTTTCTGGTATGACGTAAGAGGTCTTGAAATGCACCCGCTGGAGGCGCCACGTAGCGTCACCATTCCGGCAAGGTCGTCGGTAACGCTCTATGGCAGCGCCAACTATCTGGGTGCACATAAGGTGAGACTTTATCTTTATCTGTAAGGGGTGAACCTTGATTAAAAATATGAGCCGTTATGCGCTCGTGACAGCTTTTGCTTTATTCCTCGCAGGGTGTGTGACCCGTACTGAGCAGCCTGCGCCTGTGGAAGAAGCTAAACCCGGTACTGAGCAGCCGACACAACCCACGCAGCCGGAGCCAACCGTGCCGTCGGTTCCGTCAATTCCGTCGCAGCCGGGCCCGATTGAACATCCGGACCAGACATCACAACCAGCGCCACGCGTGCGTCATTATGACTGGAACGGTGCGATGCAGCCGATGGTCGGTAAAATGTTGCAGGCTCAAGGCGTGACGGCAGGTAGCGTGTTGCTGGTTGATAGCGTGAACAACCGCACCAACGGTTCACTGAACGCGGGTGAAGCGACAGAGACGCTGCGCAATGCTCTGGCTAACAACGGTAAGTTTACGCTGGTCTCGGCTCAGCAGCTCGCGGTCGCTAAACAGCAACTGGGCCTGTCACCACAGGATAGTCTCGGTACCCGTAGCAAGGCGATCGGTATTGCCCGTAACGTAGGTGCGCAGTACGTGTTGTACTCTAACGCCACCGGTAATGTGAATACGCCAGCTCTGCAGATGCAATTGATGCTGGTTCAGACAGGTGAAATTATCTGGTCAGGTAAAGGTGCCGTTACGCAACAGTGAATTTACGCGTGAAGAGATCCTGACGCGTTATTTTCCCCAGTATCGCCTTATCGCGCCGCAGGCCCATTCCGGGCTTGGCGGCGCGAGTTGCATTATAGAGCATGGCGAACAACGGCTGGTGCTGCGGCAGAATCATGATCCTTTCGCTCCAGCTTCCCATTTTCGTCGCCAGTTTCGCGCCCTGAAGCGTCTTCCGTCGGATCTTGTGCCTGAACCCTGTTTTTTCCGGCAGGGCTGGATGGCTGTTGCGTATCTGGCGGGTGAGATCAAAAGCGAGCTCCCGGACACCCCTGTGCTTGCGGCTATGTTGTATCATTTGCATCAGCAGCCGCGTCTGGGGTGGCGAATCGCGCTGCTCCCGTTGCTTGAGCACTACTGGCAGCAATCCCTGCCAGACAGACGTACCCCAATGTGGCTTGCACATCTCAAACGACTGCGTAAAGCGGGTGAGCCACAGCCGATTCGGCTCTCACCGTTGCACATGGATGTTCATGTCGGAAACGTTGTTCATACGTCAGTGGGGGCCAGGCTTATCGACTGGGAATATGCCGGAGACGGCGATATAGCGCTTGAACTGGCGGCAGTCTGGACAGAGAGTGAAGCCGCGCGGCAAAACCTCATCAGAGACTACGCCAGGGTGGCACATCTTGATGAAGGAGCGCTGGCGCGTCAGGTCAGGCGGTGGCGGCCATGGGTCGTGATGCTGATGGCTGGTTGGTTTGAAATGCGCTTTCAGCAGTCCAGAGACAAACAATTTATTGCGCTGGCAGACGATGCCTGGCGTCAGTTACAAACTAAAGGATAAGAGAGGTTGGTGTGGGTCCAGTCATGTTGGATGTAGAAGGGTTTGAACTGGATGCGGAGGAGCGTGAGATTCTGGCGCATCCGCTGGTGGGTGGCCTGATCCTGTTTACCCGCAACTATCACGATCCGGCACAGCTGCGTGAACTGGTGCGTCAGATCCGCGACGCATCGCGTAACCATCTGGTGGTGGCCGTCGATCAGGAAGGTGGACGCGTACAGCGTTTTCGTGAAGGTTTTACCCGCCTGCCAGCAGCCCAGTCTTTTGCTGCGCTGTTGGGCACGGATGAGGGGGGGAAACTGGCGCAGGAAGCTGGCTGGCTGATGGCCAGTGAAATGACTGCCATGGATATCGACATTAGTTTTGCTCCGGTTCTGGACGTGGGACATATCAGCGCTGCCATTGGTGAACGCTCATATCATGAAGATCCGCGTATTGCGCTGGCGATGGCGACCCGGTTTATCGACGGCATGCATGATGCAGGAATGAAAACCACCGGGAAACACTTCCCGGGCCACGGTGCAGTGACCGCGGACTCGCACAAAGAAACCCCACGCGATCCGCGCCCGGAAGCGGAAATTCGTGCCAAAGATATGTCGGTGTTCCGCTCGCTTATCACCGATAACAAGCTGGACGCCATTATGCCCGCGCACGTGATTTACAGCGACGTCGACCCACGTCCTGCCAGCGGCTCTCCGCATTGGCTGAAAACTGTTCTGCGACAGGAGTTGGGTTTCAATGGCGTGATTTTCTCAGACGACTTGTCGATGGAAGGGGCCGCGATTATGGGCAGCTATGCGGAACGCGGTCAGGCGTCGCTGGATGCAGGTTGCGATATGATCCTGGTCTGCAATAATCGTAAAGGTGCAGTTAGCGTGCTGGATAACCTGTCGCCGATCAATGCAGAGCGTGTTACACAATTGTATCATAAAGGTTCATTTAGCCGTCAGGAGTTGATGGATTCGGCGCGCTGGAAGGCGGTCAACGCCCGGCTTGAAGACCTGAATGAGCGCTGGCAGGCACATAAAGCCAGTCTGTAAACCCTCCCGGAAGGCGTAGCGTGGTGAGAAGACAATGATCATCTATTTACACGGTTTTGACTCAAACAGCCCTGGTAATCATGAGAAGGTGTTGCAACTGCAGTTTATCGATCCGGATGTTCGGCTGATCAGTTACAGTACGCGCCATCCAAAGCATGATATGCAACATCTTCTCAAAGAGGTGGACAAGATGTTGCAGCTCAACGTCGATGACCGTCCGTTGATTTGCGGAGTGGGGCTGGGCGGTTACTGGGCGGAGCGCATTGGCTTCCTGTGTGACATCCGCCAGGTGGTTTTCAATCCTAACCTTTTCCCGAACGAGAACATGGAAGGCAAAATTGACCGCCCGGAAGAGTACGTCGATATTGCGACCAAGTGCGTCAGCAATTTTCGTGAGAAAAACCGCGACCGCTGTTTGGTGATCCTTTCACGTAAAGATGAGGCGCTCAACAGCCATCGGGCTGCTGAACTGTTGCATCATTACTATGAGATTGTCTGGGACGAAGAACAGACGCACAAATTCAAAAACATCTCACCGCACCTGCAGCGTATCAAAGCGTTTAAAACGCTGGGTTAACCACTTATCCGCAGGCGCCAAAGCCCGGCCGCGAAAGCGTACCGGGCTTTCTTTTTGACCAGAATTGTCTACTTTTAAGCCATCAAAACTTGATGCATATCAATTTTGGTATGACCAATGCGCCTGACGTGGTATTCTCAATGCACCTGAATGGTTTCAGTGCTGTAACCTGTTGTTAATTAAGGGTTATTTTTATAACTTTTAATTAACAATTGGTTAATAATTTGAGGGGGTCACGTTGACTACGCCATTGAAAAAGATAGTGATTGTAGGCGGTGGTGCTGGCGGGCTGGAGCTGGCTACACAGCTGGGCAAGAAGCTGGGTCGCGGTAAAAAAGCCAAAATTACGCTGGTAGATCGTAACCACAGCCACCTGTGGAAACCGTTGTTGCACGAAGTGGCAACCGGTTCTCTGGATGAAGGTGTGGATGCGCTGAGCTATCTGGCGCACGCGCGCAACCATCATTTCCAGTTCCAGCTGGGCTCGGTGGTGGATATCAACCGTGAAAGCAAAACCATTACCCTGGCAGAGCTGCGCGATGAGAAAGGGGAGCTGCTGGTTCCTGAGCGTAAACTGGCGTATGACACGCTGGTCATGGCGCTGGGTAGTACCTCCAACGACTTCAACACGCCGGGCGTGAAAGAGCACTGTATTTTCCTCGATAACCCGCACCAGGCGCGTCGTTTCCATCAGGAAATGCTGAACCTGTTCCTGAAGTACACCAGCAATTTGGGTGCGAACGGTAAGGTTAATATCGCCATTGTCGGCGGTGGCGCGACGGGTGTTGAGCTGTCTGCGGAGCTGCACAACGCGGTGAAACAGCTGCACAGCTACGGTTACAAAGGGTTAACCAACGAAGCGCTGAACGTCACGCTGGTTGAAGCCGGTGAGCGCATTCTGCCTGCGTTGCCGCCACGTATTTCCGGTGCGGCACACAATGAGCTCACCAAACTGGGCGTGCGGGTGCTGACGCAAACCATGGTGACCAGCGCCGACGAAGGCGGTCTGCACACCAAGGACGGCGAATACATCAAAGCGGATCTGATGGTCTGGGCAGCGGGTATCAAAGCACCTGACTTTATGAAAGATATCGGTGGCCTCGAAACGAACCGCATTAACCAGCTGGTGACTGAGCCGACGCTGCAAACCACACGTGATCCTGAAATCTTTGCTATCGGTGACTGTGCTTCCTGCGCGCGTCCTGAAGGTGGATTCGTGCCGCCGCGCGCCCAGGCTGCTCACCAGATGGCAAGCCTGGTGCTGCACAACATTCTGGCGCAGTACAAAGGCAAGCCATTGAAAGGCTATGTCTATAAAGACCACGGTTCTCTGGTATCGCTGTCAAACTTCTCTACCGTCGGCAGCCTGATGGGTAACCTGATGCGTGGCTCAATGATGGTAGAAGGGCGCATTGCACGCTTCGTGTATATCTCCCTGTACCGTATGCACCAGATTGCGCTGCACGGCTACTTCAAAACCGGGCTGATGATGCTGGTGGGCAGAATCAACCGTGTGATCCGTCCGCGTCTGAAGCTGCACTAATCTTTCACTCCCTCCGGGCTCTCCGGAGGGAGTTTTTAGCATATCATGCTGCTCATCACAGATTGAGCGTTTAAGAGTTCTCCTAAATACACGTTATCTCCTCTCAACGCCCCTTTTTTGATCCTTTATCTGATTGGCGAAGCCTTGCCTCCATTGCAAAATTGTTACCAATAGCAACAAAGGAGGAAGTCCCGTGAATAAATCAATGTTGGCGGGTATAGGGATTGGTGTTGCGGCTGCGTTAGGTGTGGCTGCCGTTGCCAGTCTCAACGTATTAGACCGCGGCCCGCAATATGCACAAGTGGTTTCTGCTACACCGATTAAAGAAACCGTGAAAACCCCTCGTCAGGAGTGCCGCAACGTCTCCGTGACTCACCGTCGTCCTGTACAGGATGAAAACCGCATTGCCGGTTCTGTTCTGGGGGCGGTAGCAGGTGGCGTGATTGGTCATCAGTTTGGCGGCGGTCGGGGTAAAGATGTGGCGACCGTAGTCGGCGCGCTGGGCGGCGGCTATGCCGGTAACCAGGTGCAGGGAGCGATGCAGGATAATGACACCTACACCACGACTCAGCAACGTTGCAAAACCGTCTATGACAAGTCGGAAAAAATGCTGGGTTATGACGTGACGTACAAAATTGGCGATCAGCAGGGCAAAATCCGCATGGATAAAGATCCTGGCACACAAATTCCACTGGATGGAAATGGCCAGCTGGTTCTGAATAACAAAGTGTAAAAAAGATGTTCTCTGAATTTAGCTCCTCATGCGCTCAGGCTGAGGAGCTTTTTTTTTGCTTCAGATTTTGAGTAGTTCAGGCCACAGTCGTAGGGTGGTGTCAGTAATACTCTGCAGTTTTTCCAGCGTGGCGCCTTCACGTGCGCTTATCGACATCCCCTGCAAAATACAGCTCAGATATTGCGCCAGTATCTGAGGATTGCAATGCGCGGGAATTTCACCACGCTGCTGACGCTGTGCCAGAAACGCGCTTAGCGTCTCCTCCTGCATGGCATGACGCGACTTCACCGTTTTAGCGATCTCTTTAGAGGACGCCGCAAGGGTGGCAGAGGTGTTAATCATAAAGCAGCCAGCAGGTGTATCTTTACTGGTGAAGCAGGTGGCGACGGTAGTGAAAAAGTCCCGTAGCGCCTGTTCAACACTTTTCTCTTCACAAAAAAGTTGGGCTTCGTGTTTCGCTGCAAAGCGCGAAATATATCTGTCCAGCACTGCCCTGAACAGCCCCTCTTTATTGGTAAATTCGGCATACAGCGTCGGCGCTTTGGCTCCGGTAGCTTCTACCAGATCAGAAAGCGAAGTTGCTTCATACCCATGTTGCCAGAAGAGAGTCATGGCCTTATCAAGCGCTGCATCCCTGTCAAACACTTTTGGTCGGCCACGGCTTTTCTTCGCACAACTCGTGACATCGGTTGTCATTTGCCGTTGGTCCTCTGTTGGTTTGGTGAATGACCATTATAAAAATAAACGCAACCCACCACCAGTGCAGAATGCTTAAAAATAAATTAATCATATATGTATGAAAAATAACGACTTTAAAAATAACTTAATGTTCGTTATAAAATTATGTTGACGCGTGACGTGGATCACATTTATGATTTACCTATCGATCGTTAAGTAATTAACTGACGACCTCCAAATTCATCTGCTAAAGGAAAACATCATGAAAAACGTAAAAACCCTCATCGCTGCCGCAGTCCTGAGTTCACTTTCATTCGCAAGCTTTGCAGCTGTACAGGTGCAATCCACCCCTGTAGATCAGCATAAAGTTGGCACTATCTCTGCGTCTGCCGGTACTAACCTGGGCTCCCTGGAAGATCAGCTGGCGCAAAAAGCACAAGAGATGGGTGCAAAATCTTACCGCATCACCTCTGTTACCGGTCCTAACACGCTGCACGGCACTGCTGTTATCTACAAATAAGCCCGGCTGAACCCTCATTTATGCCACTGCAATAAAAAACGCCCTGCATGAGCAGGGCGTTTTTCTTATCTGTGCGTTTACATCGCCTGGGAAGCGACGTTGTGATGTCGGGTGACATCGGTTGGCATTCCCGACCGGGCCTCCATTGCGCGCTCCATGACTACGCCATCGGTGCTGGCATTCGTTTTAAAACTTACCATTGCGGCATTCAGGTTAATGGGCAATGTCTGCGGATCATCGCCGATGTTTTTCGATAATGGCTGGTGAATTTCAACCAGTCGCACACCACCCGGCTCCTCCGAGACTTTAATCGGCGTATTGATAATATTCACTTTAGTCCCCGGTGTGATGACGTTGAAAAGCGTCTTGATGTCGTCATCTCGCAGACGAATACAGCCGGAACTAACGCGCATGCCAATCCCAAAGTCTGCATTCGTTCCATGCAACAGATAGACACCACCGTAAGCCGCCAGGCGGATCGCGTGGTGGCCCATCGGGTTGTCTGGCCCCGCAGGAACAACGACCGGAAGGTCGATTCCTTGTGCTTTATAACGAGCACGAATATTAGCCGTTGGTGTCCAGGTTGGGTTAGCGCGCTTATCTGATACGGTGGTAACCATCGTTGGTGTCAGGGTATCACCGCCCAACTGACCAATACCGATAGGGTAGACAGTAACTTCATTCTTACCCGGTGGGTAATAGTAGAGACGTAACTCTGCCAGATTTATCACGATCCCCTCGCGCGGGGCATCCGGCAGGATTGTTTGCAATGGAATGGTCAATACGCTGCCCGCACGCGGTACATAGGGGTCTACGCCGGGGTTCGCCTGCAACAGGGCCAGAAAACCGACATTATATTTTTTAGCAATCGCTTCCAGTGAGCCTCCATTGTTTTCAACTACATGGAAGCGGTTTTCCCCCACGACCTTGCTGCCCGGTGGTGGAAGTGGCCAGGTATTTGCACGAGCAGGAAGCGCAACCGCGACGGAGGCTGCCAGCGCAAACAATGTTATCCAGCGAGTAAAACGCGAAGAGGTCATCATTACCATAATCCATATAAATGATAAGGTTATTGTTTTATAAGGCGTTAATGATAATTATGGCGAATGGGTGTGTCGGGAAGATCGGGTGAAGTGCAAAGTGTTTGTAAATTGTCCCCCCGCTAGCTAGCAGGGGGAGAGCGGGTTAAGCGATCGCGTTCTCTTCCAGTTGACGCATAAAGTGACGCACCCAGTCCATGCGGGTTTTGCGTTCCGTCAGTTCCTGGGTGAATTTCAGGCGTGTTGGGCCATCCAGACGGAAATGCTGCGGCTGTTTTTGTAACAGACCGATCAGCCACATCGGGTTGACGTGGTTCTTCTCGGCAAATTCAATCACGCCACCTTTTTCATTCCCTTCGAGCTTACGAATTCCCAGCTTCTGTGCCTGCTGACGCAGGCGCGCGATATCCAGCAGATTTCTCGCCGCGTCTGGCAGCAGACCAAAGCGATCGATCAGCTCCACCTTAATCTCTTCCAGTTCATTCTCACTCTTCGCACTGGCGATGCGTTTATAGAAGGACAGACGGGTATTTACATCCGGAATGAAATCATCCGGCAGCAGGGAAGGCATACGCAATTCAACCTCGGTCTGCTGGCTGGTGAGATCTTCCAGCGACGGCTCGCGTCCGGCCTTCAGGGCATCGACCGCGTTTTCCAGCAATTCCATATACAGGGAGAAGCCGATGGTCTCCATGGAGCCGCTCTGGTCTTCACCCAGCAGTTCACCGGCACCACGGATTTCCAGATCGTGTGTTGCCAGCGCAAAGCCGGCGCCAAGGTCCTCCAGGGAGGCGATCGCTTCCAGACGTTTTTGGGCATCGGTGGTCATCGCTTTCGGATGCGGCGTTAACAACCAGGCGTAGGCCTGATGGTGTGAACGCCCGACGCGGCCGCGCAGCTGGTGGAGTTGCGCCAGACCAAAGTGATCGGCTCGTTCGATGATGATGGTATTCGCCGTCGGAATATCGATCCCGGTCTCAATGATGGTGGTACACACCAGGACGTTAAAGCGCTGGTGGTGGAAGTCGTTCATCACCCTTTCCAGCTCGCGCTCACGCATCTGCCCGTGACCGATAGCAATGCGTGCTTCCGGTACCAGCTCCGCCAGCCTGTCCGCGGCTTTCTGGATATTTTCCACATCATTGTATAAGTAATAGACCTGACCTCCGCGCAGTACTTCACGCAGAATCGCCTCACGTACCACCAGATTATCGTACTCGCGGACAAAGGTTTTCACCGCCAGACGACGCGCCGGTGGGGTGGCAATAATCGACAGGTCGCGCATGCCGCTCATCGCCATGTTCAGGGTTCGCGGGATTGGCGTTGCGGTCAGAGTGAGGATATCGACATCGGCACGCATCGCTTTGATGCGCTCTTTATGACGTACCCCAAAGCGGTGCTCTTCGTCGACGATCAGCAGCCCAAGATCTTTCCACTTCACATCGCTTTGCAGCAACTTGTGGGTGCCGATCAGAATATCGATTTTGCCTTCACTTGCCTGTTCGAGGATCTGCGTCTGTTCTTTGGTGCTGCGAAAACGCGAGAGCATCTCAATACGTACCGGCCAGTTGGCGAAACGGTCGCGGAAGTTGTCGAAGTGCTGCTGAGCGAGCAGGGTGGTTGGCACCAGCACCGCTACCTGCTTGTTGTTTTCAACCGCAAGGAAGGCGGCGCGCATCGCCACTTCGGTTTTGCCGAAGCCTACGTCGCCACAGACTAAGCGGTCCATTGCCAGTGGCTGACACATGTCGCTCAGCACGGCGTTAATGGCCTGGGCCTGATCTGGCGTGGTTTCAAACGGGAAACTGTCGCAGAACAGTTGATACTGTTCTTTATCATGTTTAAAGGCGAAGCCCTCTTTGGCCGCGCGTTGTGCATAGATATCCAGCAGCTCAGCCGCCACATCTCGCACTTTTTCCGCTGCCTTCTGACGCGCGCGCGCCCAGGCATCGCCACCCAGTTTATGCAATGGCGCATTCTCTTCTGCGCCACCCGCGTAGCGGCTGATCAGATGCAGGGAAGAGACCGGAACATACAGTTTGGCGTCGTTCGCGTAGGTCAGCATCAGGTATTCACCTTTGATACCGCCCGCTTCTAGCGTGGTCATTCCCTGGTAACGCCCGACGCCATGCTCCAGGTGAACAATCGGCTGGCCCGGGTGTAGCTCGGCCAGGTTGCGGATCAGCGTGTCCGGGTTGATGGTACGACGGCTGTCCTGACGGCGACGCGCGACGCGCTCACCCAACAGGTCGCTTTCACAAATCAGCGCAAGGTTATTGAGCGTATCAATAAACCCATGTTCGGCGGCGCCAATCATCAGATAACGACCGTTTCCGGTGGCTTCGCTCAGACGCAGGATACGCTTCGGCGCCACTTTAATACGCCCCAGCAGCTCTCCGAGTGCTTCGCGACGGCCTTCACTCTCAACTGAGAACACCACCGGGCCGGTAAAGGATTCGAGGAACTTACGCAGATTATCCAGCGGTGATTTCTGCTGCGCCTGAACGGCCAGATCTGGCAACGTCTTAAAGGCGAGATTGGTATTGGCGGCTTTAGCGGCAAGCGAATCGGTTTTAAGCTGCATACGCGGCCAACGCTTCAGCTCGGCGTTGAGTTCATCGGTTCGCAGCCAGAGTGCCTCCGGGGGCAAGAGCGGGCGCATCGGATCAACGCCCCGGCTTTCAAAGCGGGCGCGGGTTTCGTTTTCAAAGCGGCTGGCGCTGGCGTCGATATCTCCGGTGTTAACAATCAGCGTATTTGCCGGGAAGTAGCTAAACAGCGGAGGCAGGGGTTCATTGAAGAACAGCGGTTGCCAGTACTCAATACCTGCGGGCAACGTCCCTTTGCTGACCTGCTGATAAATATGTTCGGCATCGCGTTTGACGTCGAATTTATCGCGCCACTGACTGCGGAACAGTTCGATGGCGGTTTTGTCCGTCGGGAACTCGTGCGCGGGCAGTAAATTGATGGATTCCACTTCTTCCAGCGTACGCTGCGTGTCAGCGTCAAACACGCGCAGGCTGTCGATTTCATCATCGAAAAAGTCCAGGCGATACGGTTGGTCACTCCCCATTGGATAGAGATCGAGTAACGCACCGCGGGTGGCGTATTCTCCGTGTTCCATCACCTGATCAACATGGCGATATCCGGCGCTGTCCAGCTGCACGCGCAGGGTGTCGCGGGACAAGCGTTGACCTTTTTTCATCACCAGTGCATGCCCATGAAGATAGCTGTGCGGACAGACGCGCTGCATCAGGGTATTTACCGGTACAATCAGCACGCCACGCTGCATGGTCGGGAGTTGATACAGCGTCGACAGGCGAGAGGAGATGATCTCCTGATGTGGAGAGAAGCTGTCATAGGGCAGCGTTTCCCAGTCGGCCAGGCTGAACACCAGGCTATCGGTGAACTGGCGAATTTCGTCGTGCAGACGCAGGGCGTTTTGCATGTCCGGGGCAACCAGGATTACCGGGCCAGGATGACGCTCAGCGATTTCCGCTACCAGCGTGGCGCACGCCGCGCCCGTGAGTTCACCCAGCTGGCGCTGGTCACCCGCTTTGACAGGCAAGGAATAACGATAGTGTTCAGGCATGGCTATGTCAGAGTCTCTTATGGATATACCAACAGTATTGGGGCATATCACTGATACGCAATGTCTTTATTATCCTCGATCGTTTTGTATAAGCAAACCAGAACCGCACAGGGGGAAAATTCGCCCCGGCAGGGGCGAAGAGAGCCATCAACGGGAGGATGGCGACAGGGTCAGCGTTGACGGAGGGGAGAAGAAAACGTCCCCGAACAGCGTGGTAGAGAGTTTACGCACCCCGAGCCCGGCAAGGGTACAGATAAGCAGGCTGGCAAACGGGTAGATCAAAATTAAACCCAATTCCGCCCAGACCGGCCACAAGGCACGATTCATCTCGCTAATCAGAAACAGGCTAAAGGCCTCGATTAAGATGCGGTGGGTGGTATAAATCGCGATCGTGTTTGAGCCAATCACGTTCAGCAGGTTGTTAGGATGCACGGCATAGCGCTGCTCAAGGTTATAAAAAAGCTTCATGATCAACACAATCGACAACAGAGAGAGCAGTAGCGGGACGTTAGCAAACCACAGCACCACGGAGACGGCGGCGAAAGCGCCGGTTGCCAGCCAGATGCGGCGCAGGTTGACGCTTTTCATCCACGCCATCAGCTCTGCGCCATACCACGCCCCGAGGCTGTAGTAGATCATGTTGCGTACCACGCTATTCATCCCCCACCACGGTAGCGGCAGGAAGTTGATCGCGATGCTTGCCAGCGCCAGCAGCCCCAGTACCGGCAGCTTCCATCGGCTCAGCAGTTTACACAGCGTGAAGTACACCACCAGAGCATACAGATACCAGAGGCTGGTGCTGGCGGTGAGCATCCCCAGCACAAATCCTGAGAGCGAGTCGGCGTAGGCCGCATTCGATGATGTGGCGAGTTCACGCTCGGGCGCCAGCCAGGCATTCAGGTGGGTCAGCGCCTGCCATTGCAGGATGCCCCACAGCGCCAGGACCCAGACAATGCTCCAGATCCGTTTGTCGAGACTGGTTCGCCAGTCCACCTCAGCAATATAACGACGGATCAGATAGCCGGAGATAAAGAAGAAAACCGGCATACGGAACGGAGCGAGATAAAGATTAAAATAGACCCAACATTTGGCGAGAAGACCGGACAGCGGGTGCTGCAGCCCCGTAAGGTGAGGATAAAACGTGATGACCGAATGGTAAATAACCACCAGGCAGATACACAGCCCTTTTATCTGGTTAATCCATAATGCTTTTTGCTTCATTGTTCGCAACTACCTTATTGCCATAAACGAACGAACAATTGTTGTGAAACGACACCTGGATGTAACGGGTAACAGTCTGTATCAGGAGCTTTTTCGGAAAAGGTGGAGGTTACAAGGTGAGTATTCAGACAATAGCACTCTGATTTATCTGAATTTTTCGGAAAAATGATTACCAAAGCTTACTGTTTCAGTCATTTACGCTTAACGGATTCGCTTATATACTCGTGGGTCTGCTATCAGCAAACAGACGGATTTCATGTATCAACCTGTCGCACTCTTCATAGGCTTACGTTACATGCGTGGGCGCGCCGCGGACCGCTTCGGTCGCTTTGTCTCCTGGCTTTCGACTATTGGCATTACGCTTGGCGTGATGGCTCTGGTGACGGTACTGTCCGTCATGAATGGCTTTGAGCGCGAGCTGCAAAACAACATCCTGGGGCTGATGCCGCAGGCCGTTCTCTCATCAACCAACGGTTCGGTTAACCCGCAACAGCTGCCGGAAAGCGCGGCGAAGTTACAGGGTGTCACGCGCGTTGCGCCGTTAACTACAGGCGATGTGGTACTGCAAAGCGCCCGCAGCGTGGCGGTTGGCGTGATGCTCGGGATTGACCCGGCGCAAAACGATCCTCTGACGCCGTATCTGGTTAACGTAAAACAGACCGATCTGGAAGCGGGTAAATACAACGTGATTCTGGGCGAACAGCTTGCCGGGCAGCTTGGCGTCAACCGCGGCGATCAGCTGCGTGTGATGGTGCCGTCTGCCAGCCAGTTCACGCCAATGGGGCGCTTGCCAAGCCAGCGTCTGTTCAACGTGATTGGTACCTTTGCCGCCAACAGCGAAGTCGATGGTTACCAGATGCTGGTTAATATCCAGGACGCTTCGCGCCTGATGCGCTACCCGGCAGGGAATATTACCGGCTGGCGCCTGTGGCTCGACGCACCGTTGAAAGTTGATACCCTCAGCCAGCAAAAACTGCCGGAAGGGACCAAATGGCAGGACTGGCGTGAGCGCAAAGGCGAACTGTTCCAGGCCGTGCGCATGGAAAAAAATATGATGGGGCTGCTGCTGAGCCTGATCGTGGCCGTTGCCGCGTTTAACATCATTACCTCACTGGGACTGATGGTGATGGAAAAGCAGGGCGAGGTCGCTATTCTGCAAACCCAGGGACTCACGCCGCGCCAGATCATGGCGGTCTTTATGGTACAGGGTGCTAGCGCCGGGATTATCGGCGCGCTGCTTGGGGCGGTGCTGGGTGCACTGCTTGCCAGCCAGCTTAACAACTTAATGCCGATCATCGGTGCGTTGCTCGATGGTGCGGCGCTGCCTGTGGCGATTGAGCCGCTACAGGTGATCGGAATTGCGCTGGCCGCGATGGCAATTGCGCTGCTTTCTACGCTTTATCCTTCCTGGCGCGCTGCCGCCACTCAACCCGCTGAGGCTTTACGTTATGAATAAGATCCTGTTGCAATGCGACAACCTGTCCAAACGCTATCAGGAAGGCACTGTGCAGACTGACGTGCTGCACAATGTGAGCTTCAGCGTGGGTGAAGGCGAGATGATGGCGATTGTCGGTAGCTCTGGTTCCGGCAAAAGTACCTTATTACACCTGCTGGGCGGGCTGGATACCCCAACCAGCGGAGACGTGATTTTCTCCGGCAAGCCGATGAGCAAAATGTCCTCAGCGGCGAAGGCCGAGTTACGTAACCGTGAGCTCGGTTTTATCTACCAGTTCCATCACCTGCTGCCGGACTTCACGGCGCTGGAAAACGTGGCGATGCCGCTGCTGATTGGCAAAAAGAAACCGGCAGAAATTAACGCCCGCGCCAGCGATATGCTGAAAGCGGTAGGGCTGGGGCATCGTGGTAATCACCGTCCTTCAGAGTTGTCCGGTGGGGAACGTCAGCGTGTGGCGATTGCCCGCGCGCTGGTGAATAACCCTCGTCTGGTGCTGGCAGATGAACCGACCGGGAACCTGGACGCGCGCAATGCGGACAGTATTTTCCAGCTTCTGGGTGAGCTGAACGCCTCGCAGGGCACCGCATTTCTGGTGGTGACCCACGACCTGCAGCTGGCAAAACGCATGGGACGCCAGCTTGAGATGCGCGACGGTCATCTGAACGCCGAGCTGACCCTGATGGGAGCGGAGTAATGGCTTCACCGTTATCGTTACTCATTGGGCTACGTTTTAGCCGCGGTCGCCGTCGTGGCGGCATGGTATCGCTTATTTCGGTAATTTCTACCGTGGGGATTGCGCTGGGGGTCGCCGTGCTGATTGTGGGGCTGAGCGCCATGAACGGCTTTGAGCGTGAGCTCAACAATCGCATTCTGGCGGTGGTACCGCACGGGGAGATCGAGCCGGTTAACCAACCGTGGAACAACTGGAGCGATGCCCTGACCAAAGTGGAAAAAGTGCCGGGCATTGCCGCCGCCGCTCCCTACATTAACTTTACCGGGCTGGTGGAGAGCGGGGTAAACCTGCGCGCCATTCAGGTAAAAGGGGTGAACCCCGCGCAGGAGGAGCGTCTGAGCGCGCTTCCGAAGTATGTACAGAACGGCGCATGGGCGAACTTTAAGGCCGGTGAACAGCAGATCATCATGGGTAAAGGCGTTGCCGATGCCCTGAAAGTGAAGCAGGGCGACTGGGTGTCAATCATGATCCCGAACGCCAGTGCCGACCACAAACTGCAGCAGCCTAAACGCGTTCGTCTTCATGTCACCGGTATTCTTCAGTTGAGCGGCCAGCTTGACCACAGCTTTGCGATGGTGCCGATGGAAGATGCGCGTCAGTATCTCGATATGGGCGACAGCGTGACGGGCATTGCCATTAAGGTTAACGACGTCTTTAACGCCAACAAACTGGTACGTGACGCAGGCGGTGTGACCAATAACTATGTCTACATCAAAAGCTGGATTGGTACTTACGGGTATATGTACCGTGATATCCAGATGATCCGCGCCATTATGTACCTGGCGATGGTGCTGGTGATTGGTGTGGCGTGCTTTAACATCGTTTCGACGCTGGTGATGGCAGTCAAAGACAAGAGTGGCGATATTGCTGTGCTGCGCACCTTAGGCGCAAAAGACGGTCTTATCCGCGCCATCTTTGTCTGGTACGGTTTGCTGGCGGGGCTGTTTGGCAGCCTGTGCGGCGTGGTGATTGGTGTGGTTGTTTCTCTGCAACTTACGCCGATTATCAACGGGATTGAAAAACTTATTGGCCACCAGTTCCTGTCGGGTGATATCTATTTTATTGACTTCCTGCCGTCTGAACTGCACTGGCTGGACGTTTTTTATGTGCTGGCGACAGCACTTTTACTGAGTCTGCTGGCAAGCTGGTATCCGGCGCGTCGCGCAAGCCGAATTGATCCGGCGAGGGTATTAAGTGGCCAGTAATTACGTCATGGTGTAGCGGTTTTGAGGCCGCTATGTCAGAAAGAGGAATGCATTATGTATTATGGATTTGATATTGGCGGCACCAAGATTGCGCTCGGCGTGTTTGATAAAGATCTCAAACTGCAGTGGGAAACCCGCGTTCCCACACCGCGCGAAAGCTACGACGAATTTTTAACCGCCATTGCCGCGCTGGTGGCTCAGGCGGATGAACGTTTCGGCGTGAAAGGCAGCGTCGGCATTGGTATTCCGGGCATGCCTGAAACAGACGACGGTACGCTTTACGCGGCCAACGTGCCTGCCGCCAGCGGTAAACCGCTGCGCGCCGATCTCTCTGCTCTCCTTGAACGCGACGTGCGTTTAGACAATGATGCCAACTGCTTTGCGCTCTCGGAAGCCTGGGACGAAGAATTTACACAGTATCCCCTGGTGATGGGGCTGATCCTCGGCACCGGCGTTGGTGGTGGGATCATTTTCAACGGTAAGCCCATCACCGGGCGCAGCTACATCACAGGCGAGTTCGGCCATATCCGTCTACCGGTGGATGCGCTGGAGGTGGTAGGACGTGATTTCCCGCTGACCCGCTGCGGCTGTGGTCAGCACGGCTGTATTGAAAACACCCTGTCAGGCCGTGGGTTTGCATGGCTTTACGAACACTTCTATCATCAGAAACTTGAGGCCCCTCAAATCATTACCTTGTGGGAGCAAGGGGATGCACAGGCACGTGAGCACGTCGAACGCTATCTGGATCTGCTGGCGGTGTGTTTGGGCAATATTCTCACCATCGTTGACCCTGATTTGCTGGTGATAGGAGGAGGGCTTTCAAACTTTAGCGCAATAACGGAACAGCTGTCCGGGCGTTTGCCCCGACATTTATTACCGGTTGCCCGCGTGCCACGTATTGAATGTGCGCGACACGGGGATGCAGGAGGCATGCGCGGAGCCGCATTCCTTCATCTCACCGATTAGTTTACGAGGTTTCTATGCTGTCGCGTCGCCAGGGTCGACTCAGCCGTTTTCGCAAAAACAAACGCCGCTTACGTGAGCGCTTGCGCCAGCGGATCTTTTTCAGAGACAGAATGATGCCAGAAGCGATGGATAAACCCAGAGTGGTGGTGCTGACCGGCGCGGGGATCTCCGCCGAGTCAGGAATTCGAACCTTCCGCGCGGCGGACGGGCTGTGGGAAGAGCACCGCGTGGAGGATGTGGCCACGCCGGAAGGCTTTGCCCGCGACCCGGATCTCGTGCAGGCGTTTTACAACGCCCGCCGTCGCCAGCTTCAGCAGCCTGAGATTGCCCCGAATCCGGCGCATCTGGCGCTGGCGAAGCTGGAAGAGGCGTTGGGCGATCGCTTTCTGCTGATTACGCAGAATATCGACAATCTGCATGAGCGGGCCGGTAACCACAACATCATCCATATGCACGGTGAGCTGCTGAAAGTTCGCTGTGCCTGGAGCGGTCAGGTGTTGGACTGGAAAGAGGACGTGCTGCCAGAGGATAAGTGCCACTGCTGTCAGTTCCCCGCGCGGCTGCGTCCGCATGTGGTCTGGTTTGGTGAGATGCCACTGGGGATGGATGAGATCTACAGTGCGCTGGCGATGGCGGATGTGTTTATCGCTATTGGCACGTCAGGCCATGTCTACCCGGCGGCCGGGTTTGTTCACGAGGCGCGGCTGCATGGCGCACATACGGTCGAACTGAACCTGGAGCCAAGCCAGGTGGGAAGTGAGTTTGAAGAGAAACACTACGGCCTGGCAAGTACGGTTGTACCGGAATTTGTCGACAAGCTGCTGAAAGGGCTGTAATCCGAAAAGGCACCCGTTCCCGGGTGCCTTTTTGTTATGAATTAAAGAACGCCAGCGTTTTCTCCAGCGACTTAGCCTGTTCGTCCAGAGAGAGGGCAGCCGCAGAGATTTGCTGAACCAGAGAAGCATTCTGCTGGGTCGTACTGTCCATCTGATTGACGGCGGTGCTCACCTGGCTAATTCCCCGATTCTGCTCGTCCAGGGCCTGAACCATATCGTTGATCACCAGATGGACATGCGATACGGCCTCGATGACCTGTTTCATCATGACCCCCGTCTCATTGACCAGCTCAACACCTTTGCTGACGCGACCGGACGACTCGGCAATCAACTGGGAGATCTCTTTTGCCGCGTTAGCGCTGCGCTGTGCAAGATTGCGGACTTCACCTGCCACTACCGCAAAACCGCGCCCCTGTTCGCCAGCCCGGGCCGCTTCAACGGCAGCATTGAGCGCCAGGATATTGGTCTGGAAAGCAATGCCATCGACGATGCTGTTAATCTCGCCGATCTTACGTGCGCTCTCATCAATCTCTCCAATCACAACGACCACGTCGTTCACCAGTGTTTCCCCGTGACCGGCGAGCGTGGCGGCGCGGTCGGTCAACGTTGTCGCCTTATGCGCATTATCGGCATTGTTCTTCACCGTGACCGAAATCTCTTCCATGCTGGCGGCTGTTTCAACAATCGCTGCCGCCTGTTCTTCGGTACGTGAAGCGAGATCAAGATTACCCGCCGAAATTTCGCTGGTGCCGCCGTGCACGGAATGGCTGGCTTCGCTGATATTGTCGACGATGCGCTTGAGCTGCATCTGCATAGTGTGCAGCGCGTAAAAAATACTGCTGGTATCCCCGGGACGAACCGGGATGGTATTGTTCAGATCCCCTCGGGCAACAGCCAGGGCGATCCCCGCGGCCTCCGACGGTTCGCCTCCAACCGGACGGTCAACTTTACGGGTAAATATCTGCGCCATCACCAGACTGACAGCAACGATGCTTAACACCATCAGAATGATAGCTTTCAGTAAAAATGCCCTTGCTTCGGCCATCACTTCGCTGATCGGTGTGACAATAGCCAGTTTCCACGGTGTCTGACTGTTGCCGATAACAATGTCCTGCCAGGTGATAAACACTTCTTCTTTCAGTAGCGGATCGTCCGCCCGGATGACGTCATTACCGGCAATCTTGCCCGCGTAAGGCTTGCCTGTGGCACGTTTGTCCGGGCTGGAAACCACGTTATTACCCGCGGAGAGGAGCAGGGCGTAACCAGTGCCGTTCCACGGTTTAATCGCCCCGATCATCGACTGCAGCGTGGCAAGCGAGAAGTCAGAGGTGACTGATCCCAGGAACTGACCATCACGCATGATGGGCGCGGCAATCGAGGTAAGCATCACGTTCACGCCGTTGTAGGGATAAATATAAGGTTCGATGATCACATCTTTATGCCGTTGCTTCGGCAGCAAATAATAATCGCCGCTGCCCGGCGATTCGAAATCCGTCAGCAAGTGCAATGCGGGTTTGCCGGTGGCGTCGCGGTCGACGTAGCGGGCGTAACGCCCGGAAGGGTCTTCACCGCTCTGCCCGGCAAAAGTGGCGTCTTTGTCGTCGAAAGCGTTGGGTTCAAAGGCCATCGACATGGAGAGAAACTGTGGGTGAGCCGAGAGATAATGGGTGAGCAACTGATTGAGGCTCTGACGATCGGTTACGCCCGCATCGTGCAGCGCCAGAGCGCTGTTGCCCATATCCCGGGCGGCTGACAGGGCGGAATCCAGCTGTTTGCTGACCTGCAAAGACTGCACTTCGGCAATTTGCCGGATATGTTTTTTGGCGAGAATGTCTTGCTGTGCCATCCACTGCCACATCATAAACCCGATCGTTGCGGTAAAGCCCACCGTCACGGTGAGGAAAATGGACAATAGCATCAACGTCTTGACTCTCATTTTTTGTCTTCGGACCATGGCGTCTTTCATTCTCATCTCCCGTAATGTTGTGCTTGTCGGGCAGGCACACATTACTTATCGGATATATCGCCTCCTTTCTGTAGAGTACCAGGTATATTTAATTTAAATTTCAGGATTTCAAATCCAGTTAGTTAGTGTGGATGCTTTTATTTTGTGCATTCAATCAAAATAGTACTCGATAATGCTCGTTATCGTCGTGTAGAAAGAGGATGCTAATAAATATAAAGTTGTAGAGGAGGATGGGATATGTACGGATTTATCGCGCGACAACCCATTTTTAATCCTGATATGAATACGGTAGCTTATGAGCTGCTTTTCAGAGATGGGATGACAAACCGTTTTCCGGATGTATCGGCGGAATATGCCACATCCAGAATGATATCCGACCAGTTTTTATGTGTGCCCTCTCAGCGCATCGCCGGGGCGCATGTGTCGTTTATTAATTTTCCTTCCAGGATGGTCATTGACCGCAGTGGAGAGGCGCTAGATAAAGAGAAAGTGGTCATCGAGATCCTGGAAGATGCTGTTCCGGGGGAAGAGTTATTGCTGGCCGTCAGGGAAATGCATGCGCACGGATACCGCTTCGCACTTGATGATTTCACCCTTGCTCCGGAGTGGGATGCTTTTTTACCCTATATTTCAATACTGAAATTCGATGTCAGAAATTATTCCTTAGCGCAAATTAAACAGTATCTGAATGAACGTAAACACCTGACCGGACATATTAAATATCTCGCTGAAAAAATTGAGACTAAAGAGGAATTCAAACTATACCGGGATGAAGGTTTTTCTCTTTTTCAGGGATATTTTTTCTGCCGTCCGGAGGTGATTAAATATAAAAGATTGTCGCAAAATCAGCTGGCTATTTTCCGTCTGCAAATGGAAGTGGGACGCAATAAACCTGATTTTCGGATCATCGAGTCGTTGATAAAAACCGATCTCACCTTGTCGTATAAAATCATGCGCTATATGAAGCACACCGCATTTAAACATGTCGGCGCCTGTAATTTCAGTAAGTTAACCCTGAGTGAAGTGCTCAGATATCTCGGGGAAAACCAGCTCAGGCGGTTTGTTGCCGTCGTGGTCCTGGCGAGTGCGGGGAATGATACCGTCAGCGAGCTTTACCCGTTGAGCATGATGCGCGGAAAGTTCTGTGAACTGATTGCAGAGAAGATGAACGAACCGACGCTGGCTGAAAATGCCTTCATGTGCGGTCTGTTTTCACTGCTTGATACCCTTCTTGAACTGCCGATGGCTGAGCTGATGAAGCAAATCGCGGTGCCACAGAGTGTGAGCAATGCGCTGTGCCATCATGAAGGACAGTTATCGGATATGGTTACGCTTTGCCGTTATTATGAGCAGCAGCGGTGGGACGATGCGACCAGGGTTTGTCAGGCGCTCGGTCTTTCAGATGAGGATGTGGTCGAGGCAATGCGAAGGGCGACACTCTGGGCGGGGGAGAATGCTGTGAGTTAAACGCTTCCTCACGCCGTACAGACGGCGTGAGGAAGTACGCGGTGTGTTTATCTGCCCGCTTTCAATCTCTGGTAGTACTCCTCGTAAAGGCGGCTGGCGTCACCGACATCGTTTTGCCATTCACCTTTGCTTATGGTTTCGGCATCCGGGTAGAGCGACTTATCATTAGCCACTTCAGGCTTCAGCAGCTTGCGTGCGGCCAGGTTGGGTGTCGGATAGCCAATCGTCTCAGCAACCTGTTTAGCCACGTCCGGGCGCAGCAGGAAGTTAATCAGCTTCAGAGCACCATCCACGTTTTTCGCATTGGCAGGAATTGCGAGACTATCCATCCAGAAGATACCGCCTTCTTTCGGCCAGACCACCTCAAGCGGCGTACCGGCCTGGCGGGCGACATACGCTGAGCCGTTCCAGACCATGCCCAGGTTCACTTCACCTTCCATATACGGGTTTGCCGGGTTATCAGAGTTGAAGGCCGCCACGTTAGGCATCAGCTTTTTCAGCTCGGTATACGCCGCTTCAATCTCTTTTGGATCCGTCGTGTTGCCAGAGTAGCCCAGCTTGCGGAGCGCAACCTGGAATACCTCGCGTGCGTCGTCGGTTAACAACAGGCTACCTTTATACTCCGGTTTCCACAGATCGGCCCAGCTAGTCACCGATTTCGGATCGACGGCCTCGCTGTTAACGCCAATCGCAGTTGCTCCCCAGATATATGGAATGGAGTAGTCGTTATTTGGGTCGAACGGCTTGTTGAGCATCTCAGGATCGAGGTTCGAAAAATTGGTTAGCTTCGTTTTATCGATCTTCTGGATCATGCCCTCTTTGCGCATTTTATCGACAAAGTAGGTGGAAGGAACCACCAGATCGTACGCGCCGTCTTTGTAGGTTTTGAGCTTGGCGTACATGGTTTCATTCGATTCGTAGGTCGAGTAGATAACCTTGATGCCCGTCTCTTTGGTGAACTGTTCCAGCAGGCCCGGCGGCACATATTCGGTCCAGTTATAGAAGTAGAGCGTTTTGCTGTCATCAGCGTGTGCCGCACCCATGCCAAGCACCAGCGCCGCAGCGGCGAGCATTTTTTTCATTTCATTGTCCCCTGAGATTTTGTTTTATCACGAGCAATAACCTGGCTGGCGATCACCAGCACCAGCGAGAACACCAACAGAATGGTCGCCAGCGCGTTCACCTCAGGTGAAACGCCGACTTTTACCATCGAATAGATTTTCAACGGCAGAATTTCATAGCTCGGCCCGGTCACAAAGGAGGAGACGACAACGTCATCCATCGACAGGGTAAAGCTGAGCAGCCATCCAGCCGCCACGGCGGGCATCGCCAGCGGCAGGATGATTTTGCGCAGGATGGTCATCTCGCTGGCACCCAGATCTTTCGCCGCCTCCAGCATGCGCACGTCAAAACCTTTCAGGCGCGCAAAGACGGTCACCACCACAAACGGCAGGCAGAAGGTGATATGGGAAAACAGCAGTGACCAGAAGCCAAGCTGCACGCCCAGCAGCATAAACAGCACCAGCAGCGAAATCGCCATGACGATATCGGGTGACATCATCACCACAAACAGCATGCCGCTGACGAACGGTTTGCCGCGAAAGCGATAGCGGTAGAGCGCCACAGCGGTAAGGGAGCCAATCAGCGTCGCGAAGGTGGCGGAGAAAATCGCCATCGTCAGCGAGTGCTGAGCGGCCTGCAGCAGGCTGTCATTGTTCATCAGCAGGCTGTACCAGTTGGTGGTAAACCCCTGCCAGTTAATCCCGAAGCGCGAGCTGTTAAACGAGTTCACGATCAAAATGATAATCGGGATATAAAGGTAAGCGTAAATGGCGGTCATAAAACCGCCGCGAAGCAGTCGACCGATCATTCGAGTTCTACCTTCTTGTTCAGCAGCCTTGAAGCGCGCC
This sequence comes from Enterobacter sp. P82, assembly GCF_037053385.1. Classification (NCBI taxonomy): domain Bacteria; kingdom Pseudomonadati; phylum Pseudomonadota; class Gammaproteobacteria; order Enterobacterales; family Enterobacteriaceae; genus Enterobacter; species Enterobacter sp. P82. The sequence continues at coordinate 1,683,984 of NZ_JBALHX010000001.1, read as the reverse complement.
AGTAAATCAGCAGCATCAGGCCCATTACCACCGTCAGGGTAATGCTGGTGGCCGAGCCGAACGGCCAGTCACGGATGTTGAGGAACTGGCTTTTAATGACGTTACCAATCAGCAGGTTTTTCGCTCCGCCCATCAGGTCAGAAACGTAAAATAGCCCCATCGCCGGCAGCATCACCAGCAGACTGCCCGCGATAATGCCGGGCATGGTCAGCGGGATGATAATGCGGGTAAAGGTCTGCAGTTTATTGGCACCCAAATCTTTAGCCGCTTCAAGCAGGGGTTTATCCAGCTTTTCAATGCTGGAGTAGAGCGGCATGACCATAAACGGCAGCAGGATATAGACCAGTCCAACGATCACCGCGCCCGGCGTAAACATGATGCGCATTGGCGTATCAATCACCCCCAGCCACAACAGAAACTCGTTGAGATAGCCTTTAGTACTCAGGAAGATTTTCAGCCCGTAGATGCGAATGAGCGAGTTGGTCCAGAAAGGCACTATCAGTAAAAATAGCAGCACCGGGCGGACCTTTTGCGGCAGATGCGCCAGAAACCACGCAAATGGATAACCGAGCACCAGACAGGCAACGGTGGCGAACAGCGCCATATTGAGTGAATGAAGTAGCACGTCAAAATAGAGCGGATCGAGCAGGCGCGCGTAATTTTCCAGCGTAAAGACCAGCGAAACGAAGTTTGTATCGTCACGGGTCAGGAAGCTGGTGGCAATGATCATCAGGTTGGGTAAAAAGACAAATAACACAAGCCAACCGACGATAGTGGCAATCACCACATTCTGGAATTTACTTGTGTTCTTCATCAGCCAGTACAACCTCCCAGCTTTCTACCCAGTTGATAACCATTTTCTGGTCGAGAGAGTGGTCGAAGTCAGGGTCATCCTCATTAAAGAACTCGCTGACCATCACCATTTTGCCGTTCTCCAGTTCGACGACGGATTCCAGCGTCATCCCTTTATAGTTCCGCTCGCGGATATAGCCGATAAGCCCCTCAGCCTCTGTATTACCGTGAATTTCATCGACACGCAGATCTTCCGGCCGCAGCAGAACGTTGAGTTTTTGTCCCTTTTCGACGGGGAAATTCACCGTGATATTGCACTCGCGACCTTCAACACTGGCGCGCACGCGCTGGTCGTCCAGGCGTTCAATCACCGTGGCATTGAAGATATTGATCTCACCAATGAAGCTGGCGACAAACAGATTTTTCGGCTCTTCGTAGATTTCGCGTGGCGTACCGTCCTGTTCGATTTTGCCGTCGCGCATGACCACAATACGGTCCGACATGGTCAGCGCCTCTTCCTGGTCGTGGGTCACGAACACAAAGGTAATGCCAAGCTTGCGCTGCAGGGCTTTAAGCTCGTTCTGCATCTGCTTGCGTAATTTGTAATCCAGCGCTGAAAGAGACTCATCCAGCAGGAGTAGACGCGGTTTATTCACCACGGCGCGGGCGATGGCCACACGCTGCTGCTGACCGCCGGAAAGTTGATGGGGCTTACGCTGTGCGAACTCTTCCAGTTGCACCATACGCAGCGCGTCCGTGACACGCGGAGGGATTTCGTTGGCCGGCGTTTTTTGCATGCGCAAACCAAATGCCACGTTCTCGAACACGGTCATATGCGGAAAAAGCGCATAGCTCTGAAAGACGGTGTTAACGTGACGATCTTCAGCGGGGACCTGGGTAATATCCTGGTTTTCAAGATGGATTGTGCCGCTATCGACATTTTCCAGCCCGGCAATAAGGCGTAGTACGGTTGTCTTGCCGCAGCCAGAGGGGCCAAGCAGCGTGAGGAACTCACCGTCATTGATGGTCAGGTTGAGCTCTGAAATAACCTCTTTACCATCAAAACTCTTACGAATTCGTTCCAGTTGCACCAGCGGTGAACGTGAACGGGATTGTGTATTCAATTTTTGCGCTGTCCCATATAGACGCCTCAGGCAGCAGACTGAAGCGGGGTTTGTGTGTAACCACCTTGGTGACTCGTAATGAGGGCGGACATTCTACGGTAAACCACTGGAATCGCCAATCCTTGTCACTGATTCATAAGCTACATTTACTAGCGTATAACGATATAAACGGAAAATATTCTCGTTTGCGGGATAAAAGTGACCTGACGCAATATTTGCGTTTTGATGCTTATTGATAATGTTGTCACAAAAAGTGAGGGTGACTGCATGGATAAATTACTTGAGCGTTTTTTACAGTACGTTTCGCTGGATACCCAATCTAAACCGGGTGTCCGCCAGGTGCCGAGCACCGAAGGCCAGTGGAAGTTATTAAACCTGCTTAAAGAGCAGCTTGACGCCATGGGGCTGGTTAACGTCACGTTAAGCGATAAAGGCACTGTGATGGGAACGCTGCCTGCAAATGTCCCGGGCGATATTCCGGCGGTTGGTTTTATCTCCCATGTCGACACCTCTCCGGACTTTAGCGGCAAACACGTGAACCCGCAGATTGTTGAAAACTACCGCGGCGGTGATATTGCGCTGGGCATTGGTGATGAAGTGCTCTCTCCTGTAATGTTTCCGGTTCTGCACCAGTTACTCGGCCAGACGTTGATCACCACCGACGGGAAAACGTTGCTGGGGGCGGATGACAAGGCGGGAATCGCGGAAATCATGACCGCGCTGGCGGTACTGAAGGGCAAAAATATTCCACACGGTGATATTCGCGTGGCATTCACGCCTGATGAAGAGGTCGGAAAGGGGGCGAAACATTTCGATGTGGAGGCCTTCAACGCGAAGTGGGCTTATACCGTCGATGGTGGTGGTGTAGGTGAGCTGGAGTATGAAAACTTCAATGCCGCATCGGTGACGATCAAGATTGTCGGGAACAATGTTCATCCAGGCTCCGCCAAAGGGGTGATGGTGAATGCGTTGTCGCTGGCATCACGCATTCATGCGGAAGTACCTGTAGAAGAAAGCCCGGAGCAGACGGAAGGCTATGAAGGTTTCTATCACCTGACCAGCATTAAGGGCACAGTCGACAGCGCGCAGATGCACTACATCATCCGCGATTTTGACCGCAAAGCGTTTGAAGCGCGCAAGCGTAAGATGATGGAGATCGCGAAGAAGGTCGGGAAGGGCTTGCACCCTGACTGCTATATTGAGCTGATCATCGAAGACAGCTATTACAATATGCGTGAGAAGGTGATGGCGCATCCGCATATTATTGATATCGCCCAGCAGGCGATGCGCGATTGCGACATTGAACCGATCTTAAAACCGATTCGTGGCGGCACTGATGGATCCCAGCTGTCATTTATGGGTTTGCCTTGTCCGAACCTGTTTACCGGTGGCTACAACTACCATGGCAAACACGAATTTGTGACGCTGGAAGGGATGGAAAAAGCAGTGAAGGTGATTGTGCGGATAGCGGAGTTAACCGCGAAGCAGTAAGACATTGCCCGGTAAGCGAAGCAACACCGGGCAAATGCTTATGACTCAGTCCTCAAAAAACCAGTATCCGCTGTTTACAAGCGCAGAGAGCATCGCGAGGAAAGAGGGATCTTCCAGCGCATCGCCGAAGGTATCAGCAGTTAGCACCAGATGGCTGGCGATGGCGTCGAGGGCAGGACGGTGTGGTGAATCCAGCTTCTCGCCATTGACGAACACATCTTCGCCAATACGCAGAACGCGCAACCCGCCCAGACGAACCAGCTTGTCGCCCTGTTGCAACGCATCATAAATTTCATCGGCCTGATACGGCGGTTCTGGCGGCGCAACGTCCAGCTCATGACGCGACTGGCTGATAAACTCACCAAACCACTGACGGAAATGTTCGGGCTCGTTGATCAAATCCAGCATCATGCCGCGCAGTTTATCCAGCTCTTCTGGCAGGATATCAGCCGGATGCTCGCGCGCTGGGACATCGGGATCGCTGTAACGATAACTGCCCAATTCGCGTTGCAGAACATAGTCAGCAAAGCCGCTAATCATCTCGCGACCGCTTGGCGCACGGAACCCGACAGAGTAGTTAAGTGAGTTTTCCAGCGAATAACCTTCGTGCGGGAATCCAGGTGGAATGTAGAGAATATCCCCCGGCTCCAGCTCTTCGTCGATGATCCCTTCAAAAGGGTCTACCTGCAGCAGGTCCGGATGAGGGCAGTGCTGTTTCATTGGCACTTTTTCGCCCACACGCCAGCGGCGGCGGCCAGTCCCCTGAATGATAAATACGTCGTACTGATCCAGATGCGGCCCCACACCGCCGCCAGGTACAGAGAAGGAGATCATCAGATCGTCCATTCGCCAGTCGGGCAGGGCACGGAACGGACGCATTAATGCGGCAGTCGGCTCGTGCCAGTGGTTGACCGCCTGTACCAGCAGTGACCAGTTGTTTTCACCCAGGTGATCATAGCTTTCGAATGGACCGTGGCTGACCTGCCATTTCCCGTCCTGGTGGCTGACCAGGCGGCTGTCGACTTCGTTTTCCATGGCCAGACCGGCCAGCTCGTCAGGCGAGATGGGATCGATAAAATTGCTGAACCCGCGTTTCAGAACCACCGGGCGTTTTTGCCAGTAACGTTCAATAAACTCGGGCCAGTTAAGTGTTAAGTGATAGTCCATATTTTTTTATTCCGCAGGCTCTTACTGACTCGGATTATAACGGAAGCTCAGGAGCCTGGGTGCGAGATCCTCGCATTTTTCACATAACGGGTTAACTATCGTTCGATATGGGTTGCTGACGACCAAAAACCACTTCCATTCTGGCACCGCCAAGTAAGCTGTCACCGGTTTCGATGTTGCCATCGTACTGGTCCACAATCTCACGTGCGACGGATAATCCCACGCCCTGCCCGGGACGCAATGTGTCGGCACGCTGGCCGCGATCGAACACCATTTCACGTTTATTACGTGGAATACCCGGACCGTCATCTTCAACAATAATGTGTAGTTCGTCCTCTGTCTGACGCGCCGACACCTCAACAAACTCCAGGCAATACTTGCAGGCGTTGTCGAGCAGGTTCCCCATCACTTCCATGAAATCATTTTTCTCGCCGACGAAGCTGATCTCCGGCGAGATATCAAGGCTGATATTTACCCCTTTTCGCTGGTAAACCTTGTTCAGCGCGGACGTGAGGTTATCCAGCAGTGGCGCTACCGGATGCAATTCGCGGCTTAATAACGCGCTACCCGAGCGCATACTGGCGCGATGCAGGTAGTAGCCAATTTGCTGAGAGATACGACTGATTTGCTCAAGCATCACTGGCTCGGCATCATCGACGCTGAGTTTTGAACTGCGCATTGAACGCAACGTACTTTGCATTACCGCCAGCGGTGTCTTGAGGCTGTGTGTCAGGTCGGTAAGTGTGGTGCGGTATTTGTCATAGCGTTCGCGCTCGCTTTTCAGCAGGCGGTTTAGGTTCTGCACAAGGCTTGTCAGTTCACGCGTGGTTGCCGGGTTGAGCTTTTCACGGTGATGTTCTTCAAGTTCGCGAACCTCTTTCGCCAGTGATTCGATGGGGCGCAAGCTCCACCACGCCGCTACCCACAGTAGCGGGATCACCAGCAGCAGATTCGCGGCCAGAACATAGATGAACCAACTCCAGACCATATAAGAACGTTTTAGTTCGACCGGAATGGTGTCGATTACCACGATAGTCAACTGCGGCATGTTCACCGTCGCCGGATAGATATTGATTGCAACGGAATGGGTCATTTCCGTTTCGGCATCATCGGCGCGGATCTCATTCAGTTTCTGTTGCAGAGAGCGATCTTCACGAATCAGCGAGCTGGTGATATTGAGATCGGCTTCAATTTCATGAAATCCGTTGGTTTTAAGCCACTCAGGGCGAATGCTGTTGACCAGCCAGGGAATATCGCGCTGTGCCCAAAGCAATTTTCCCTTTTCGTTATAAATCAGGGCCAGCGTTGGACTCTGCTGGTTGAGGTTTTCCGGCATTTCAACGGTGATTTTGTTGTTTTCCCACTTTGCCAGGGTATAAAACAGATTACTTTCACCGCGCAACAGCCGGAAAGTCGTTTTATCGAAGCTGACGCTGTAGCCCACCAGCGCCACCATACCGTACGAAAGCGACAAGACCAGGACAACGGCGGCCGTTGCCAGTAAAAAACGAACCCGTAGCGAGAGGGGCAGTATGTGGCGCAAAATCCGTCTCATTTAGCGTAATTCGAACAGGTAGCCCTGACCACGGACGGTGGTGATCACGTCCTGTGGGTACTGCGCCTGAATTTTCTTACGCAAACGACCCATCAACACATCAATGGTATGGCTCTCGCGCAGTTCAGCATCTGGATAAAGCTGGAGCATTAAAGAATCTTTGCTCACCACTTTGCCATTGTTACGGATCAGCGTTTCCATAATGGTGTATTCGAAGGCAGTCAGCTTGATCACTTCATCGTTGATGGCTAATTCTCGTCGGGAGAGATCAACCTGGAATGGAGGGATAGAAATGACCTGCGAGGCCAGCCCGCTGTTGCGGCGTAACAGTGCCTGCATGCGCGCTGCCACCTCTTCAATGTGAAACGGCTTGGTGACGTAATCATCTGCACCCGCACTGAGCACTTCAACCTTGTCCTGCCAGCCTTCACGGGCAGTCAGAACCAGAACCGGGAGAGAAACATCATGGCTGCGCCAGCGACGAATTAACGACAAACCGTCTTCATCAGGTAACCCTAAATCGACGATGGCGATATCCGGCAGGTGTTCATTGAGATAATAATCGGCTTCTTTTGCATCTTCGGCATCGTCCACCTGATGTCCCATCTCCTGAAGTTGTACTTTCAGGTGATGGCGTAGCAATGCATTATCCTCAACAACCAATACGCGCATCATCTCTTCTCCCTAAATTAATGGTATGAATAGTTTAACGCTGATTATGGAGTTTGAAACCAGCGTCATGAAATTAAATGACTTTTTTAATACTCCCAATACCTTGGGGGCGTCCTGGGGGCAAAGCTGTTGGCATCTTATTGTTCAGCATGTTGACCTGGTCCTGGTTCATATCGCCGATCCACTTTGAATAAACCTCATACACCATGCGCGCATCCTCATGGCCCATCTGGCTGGCGATAAAGGAAGGGTTAGCACCAGCCATAAGCGTCCAGCACGCGAATGTGTGTCGGGACTGATAAGGATTTCTCTCACGTATTCCCGAAAGTTTAGTGCCTCGTTTCCATCCATACGAAATCGAGTTTTTGGAAAAAAAACTCTCATTCACTTCCGATTTCTTTTCAGGAGAAAACACAAAACGCAGATTTTGTGGCTCGGTTTTGCCGATTTCCCGGTGATGGAAAATGATCTGCTGTCTTGGGTAATTGCCGGTGATTTCGAACTGCTCGAGCAGCGCATCATGAGCAGGCTTAAGCAGAGTAATCGTTCTGATGCCAGCATCTGTTTTCGGCGGCACAAACACCCGCTTGTTCGTCAGACTTCTTGATACGTGAATCTCACCTTTTCTCAGATCGATATCCTCCCACGCCAGAGCACAAATCTCGCCGGGTCTCATTCCCGTGTGGACGGCTACAATGATGATCAAAGCCAGCTTTCGGGGAAGGGCGGCAATCAGTGCCTGGTACTCATGAAGTAGAAGCGGATCGGGGTCTGCCTTAGATAGCTTAAGCCTAGATACGCCCTCATAAGGAGCGTGTAATATAAACTGACTTCGATTCGCAAGCTTCAGCATTTCTGATAAAACCGCCATCTGTTTATTGACTGTTGAGGGCGCGCGTCCCTTTTTAACCAGATTAGGCATTGAGGGGTTTAATACGCTGCCGGTCAGCAGCTCTTTGCGGTAATTCAGAATATCGGCGTGCTGAATATCAGCCAGGGGGGTATTTTCCCCCACAACACGTTTCAGGGTGTTAACGGCAGATGTGAGTGAATGCAGCGTAGCCCCCGACACCTCCAGTGACTTTGTATCAATGAAAAAATCGCTCAGCTCTTTAAATGTCGTGATCCGCTTGGTTGATGAGAATTTTTTAAGCGCCTTTGATTCAGGGAATCGCGCCGCGTAGTCGAACTGGCCGAACTGGATCTCACTCACGATGATGGCGCGAAGGTTTCCCGCCTTCTTGATGTTGCTGCTGTTAACCACCCAGCCACGGAGAACTTCGCGGCAGCGAATGCCGCGATAGGTAAACGTGATCCTGATTTTTCCGTTATGAAGCTCAACGCCGGTTGGAAAGTTCATCATGCTTCCTGAATAAATCTATTAATCAGCGGAAAGTTGTACCAGACCAAAGCGCGTTTGCTTTCTCCACCGGGTACCGCGGGTACTCGCTTAAAATGAACCCCTTCAATCCAGCATCCGAGGCGATAAGCTTTTATTTGCCTGTCATCCAGCCCCGTTTTCTCCGTGAGCTTTCCCGCCACCATCCACTCTTCATCAAAAATGATTTGCGCCATGCTTAACTCCATGACGCCGCCACGATACCGCAGCGGCAGATAGTATTTTGATTGTCAAAAATCACCGACCAAGTCCGGGTAGACATTGGAGACTCCTAGCATGGGTCATAGCCGTGGCCACGTAACTACGTGGGCGGTTTACAACCTCAACCGTAATTTTTCTCCCCTGGATCCTGATGGTGTAAAACGTCTGTTTGTCGCTGCGACCATGCTCGCCATATTTCTCAAAATGGCATTTAAGCGCGGCGGCACATGCTGGCCCGCCGATGCTGTCTCGTTTGCTCCGGTTAATCAGACGCACAGGAGCCTTCCTGATAGGTGATAACACTGTGGGCAAGCCCGGAAGCCATAGCCGGTAATTCCTCATACTGATTGCAATATGCCGGGTTGGAACATAAGCCCTGCAGTGCTGCAATGGTCAGCTGTTGCAGGTAGGTAACAGACGTAAACGGCGCGGATGTTTCAGGCGCTGGTTCGGGTTCGGTTTTCGGCTTTGCAGTAACGGCTGGCGGATCTAGCACGACAGATTTTGGTGGTTCCGGACGGCGGTATTCCACGATCGCATCAAGAGCGATTTTCTGGCGAACGCTGACATCATCAGACCATTTATCAAGGATGCAGGCTGCCAACATTTGAATTTCATCAACCTCAAGATCTGGAGAGAGGCAAAATTCAGTTGCTGCAATATCCGCGATCATTAAGGTCACGAGGTACGCGACTGAATGCCCCGTAATCATTACATCGCATTCAACTTCCTCAGGAGATAGTTCCCGGGTGCGACCCGACATCAGATCGTTAAGGGCGTAGGCAATTTCGATTTCCCGCTCGCTCATTGCCGGACGATTTTCCGTTTTTTCGACCTCATTTGAGGGGGGATTATTAATCAGTGCATCAACAGAGAAGACTCCGCCGCCCAGGTTCTCCACCCGCGGCTGATCACCGGCTTGCTTTTCAGGTGTTTTGCTCTGAGCGAATGCCTCGTTGAGTTCTTTGTTGAGTTGCGCAGCTTTGACTGGGCAAATTGCTGGTGGCAGAGTTTCGCCCGATACAGTCGATTCGGTTTCATCATTTTCATTTTTCTCAGCATTAGTGCGAGGTTTAGGGCGACAGGCTATATCAACCGTTTTCCGGTCAGGTTTCGCATGGTCACATTCAACCAGCTCGCGATTGATGTACTCACGCAAGGCTACAGGATCCATCCAGAGGTCTTCCGGAGCGGATTTAATCAGTGCGATGATGGCCGCGCGTGAATAGTCCAGAATTCCTGGGGTAGCCCGAAGCTTTTTCCACCATGCATTAAAGCGGGTGTCCTGTTCTGATTCAGCCATTGCTTTGGCAGGGATGAAGAATTTATTTGGGATAGAGTAGATGTCGATCTCGTCGTACATGCTCAGAATGGCAACAGCCACTTCGATACGCAGCGTAGAAAGGTTATGAACCAGATCCGGGCTGCGGTCTGTCTTGTTGTCACCGCCCAGCGTGGAACCGGTGTCTGTACGGTTTTCTTCTGAGTTAGTGCTGGCAGACTGAGGTCGCTTATCAACTGGTGTATCGATCCATTTAGCGATCTGCTTTTTGATGTCCGGCCACTGCGCAGTTTCTTTGGTGTTCTCACGTAACCAGGAGAGCAATTGCTCCTGGCGTTCCGGCGCCAGCTCAAGCGCGCGGCGCTCTTTTGCCAGTGCTTCAGCAAGCTCGCGGGCAAAGCTGGGTTCATCATCATTCTTCAAATCGACGATCTGGCCATACTGCGCTGAAGTGATTCCAGGGACCGGGCCGAATAGTGCCAGACAAGCTGCGCGGGATGCCTGGTCGAGCTGCGCAACGATTTTAATTTCTTCCTGATTCTTGTTGTCCTCCCGTTCTTCCTTTGCTTCAGTTTCTGGCTGTGGTGCAGCAGCTGGTTCACCGCGGTTGGTATTCCAGACAACGTGATCACCAAAGAAATCAGAGCTAAACACATCAAGCTCAGGGCAGGGGAGATCATCATGGTGCTCCCAGATTTTCACCTTAAAATAATCATCAATATGTTCAGGATGTTCAGCCGCAAGCTTACCGAAAATAACGGCCTCAGCGATGGTTTTTGTGGCCGCATTAACTGCGGTGGCAAGTGGTTTTAAATCGGGATGTTTTTTTAATGCTTTATCTTTTGGGAAGTAAGCACCACCAAATACTTTTAACTCAACAGACATAATAACCTCGTTTAATATTTGAAAAATGATGTTGAATGAAATGGCTTGCGGATGCCGCGTTTTACCTTTCTTAAAGCGTCACGCCTTTCTCTTTTTTCATAGCATTGCTCACATAAATAAATCGTGCGCTTAAAGGGGTATATATCTGTTTTCCTTTCATGCATTTCCAATTTATTATATTCGTGGCAGCAAACAGCGCAATGACAGGTGGTGTCTTCCATATCAGTTAAGATATTGGCGCTTGTGGTCGTAATAAGACATGCCACAAGCGTTCTGTGCTTCTGAGAAATTCACAGACAGCAAGCTAATGTGCTTAACAGCGCAAATCGGGCAATGAAACTCACCGAGTACGTAGCCACCGTCAAGAACAACGGTTACAGGGCCTGAAGATGGCAAATGAACCACGCCTGAAATAGCACCGTTAATATTAAAGGTAGCAATTTCTTTATTTACGATAACAAGATTCAGCTCAACGGTTGTAACGCTAACTTTCATTTAGAACTCCTTGGTTCAGGGTGTTAAAATCCCTGCCGTTTAAGGCATTGGTTTTTAAATAGAAAGAATTAAATTGCTTTTAAATTATTCCGCCATTCCTGATGCGGCTGGCGATGCACAACAAAATTTCTGTATTTACGTAATACTTTCCAGGCGGCATGACAACCGGCTACATCACGAAGAAATACTGAAGTGACGAGCTTTCCCTGTGCCCAGGCAATTTGTTGTTCCGGTGTTAATTGTGTCTTATCCATTTCTGAATACTCCACTTTGCACTTCACAATAAAAAGGGCGGTATAAGCATGGACCACGGGAACGCATATACCGCCAAGCGATCAAATCTTATTGCGCCTGAAGTATTTGACGCGGAGCTAAATTGCTTTCCCATAGTCGGAGAGCTGTAGCTTTTGCCCAGCGGTACCATTCACGGCCTGCTTCTTTGTAAGAATTCCCGAGGCGAACAAGTTCCCAGGTTTCTTGTAAAAAATCGGGTTCTTTATTTGCGATTTGCTGCCGGGCTTCGATCATAATGTCGATTGCTGCGTTGATTTCCAGAGCTTCGGCGTGGGCCTCTCCCATATCAAGTTCTTCTGCGAAGGAGTTGGTGATTTTCATCACACCATCCACGAACTCGATCATTTGCGCAGGGGTAACCGAACAATCAATCGACTCTTCACCTACCAGTTCGTAGCCATCCTCCCCGTCAGTGAGATCGATGTTAAATGCAGCAAAGCACCAGTCTGCTGATTTGTTCGGACGGGCTAGCATGTCCATTCCGTTAGCAAGGCGGGTCCCAGTTGCTTCTTCTGCGATCTGAAAGCCATCGCGGCGCTGATAAATCATGAATTTTCTTTCCATCACCTATCTCCTCTTCACCCTTATCGCCGGGTAGGCGGAACGTTTACCTGTCGCACCTGTTGTGCTTCGATGTGACAAGTATTCGTTATAGGCTAACATATGTCAACCTTTGGCTATCATGCGGGTAAAAAAATACCGCCATGAAGGCGGTATCTATTTGATGTAAATAATAATTTATTTTTTTCGGGTTACTGGATCTACGTGGTCTGCAAAAAATTCCTGTAATTGCTTCAGTCGCATCTGAAAAGCAGCCAACATGTTCCGCTGCTCTACTGGAGGTAACTCTCTGTAAACTTTAAGCAATTCCTGCTCATCATCACTGACTTTATTCTCGCTATCTTCTGTGCCAGTCAAAATCCAAACCAACGACTCACCAGTTGCAGCAGCCAGCTTGGCTGCTGAGTCTTTACTGATGGTGCCGCGCTTGAACCAACCATTTACGGAAGATCTGCTCACCTCAGCTATGCGCGCCATATCTGCACCGGACAGATGGTTTCGCTGCATGAGTTCTTCCAGCCTGGCTGCTAGTGGTGTGTCGTACGTTTTCTTTTTCATTCACTAATTATAAGCCTTTGGCTAATTCGCTCAATTTCTCTTTTAGTTGACAAATGTACGCTTGCGGCTAACAATGGTTTCGAGTTACCTAACAAAGGATCTTTCAATGACAGGTTTAGACAAGGCCATCAAAGCGATGGGTAATCAGCGACGCTTGGCGCTTGCGCTCAACATGAGGCCGTCTTCTTTGAATAAGTGGGTCAAACAATACATGGGGCGTGTTCCGCCAGAACGACTTATCCAAATTTATGAATTAACAGGTGTAACCCCACACGAGTTACGACCGGACTTGCATCCAACCCCTACCAGTGGAATTCCTGTTCAGGATATCCCACGCGAGCAAAAGGAGTCTGACTGATGGAAATCAAAAAACTGGCATGTGAGCTGGAGTCCTGGGCGCAGGAAAAGGGCTGGAAGACGGTGACGCAGCTGATAACCCCGCATCACTTTGGTGATCTGCTTCAGTCACTGGATGACGTATCGGATCCGGACGAGTACGCGCGGCGTCTGCACAACAACAAACAGATTATTCAGCGTGCGTTCCGCAACGATACGCCGAACTACCTGAAACAGGCTGAAGCCCTGAGCTATGCCATCCGTACCGCCATTGATAACGAACTGGCGCAGAAGGACTGCCTGCATTACCGGGCGGCCAGGGTTAACAAAGAGTGTATCGAAGCCACCAATGCGGTCTTCACCGGTAAACCACAACCAGTAATCCGACGCGAGACTCTGGAAGCGATCGACGCGCTGGCGCAGTTGGTCGGCGTCAAAGTGAAGCTGGTTTCGACTTGTTCGAACGCAGCCTAGTTCAGTTGTATCGAGGTGTTCTATGAGCATGGAACTGATGGTTCAGGCGATGAAGGTCAAAGTAGGAAACCCGCTTCGTAAGCTGGTCCTGCTTAAGCTGGCCGATAACGCAAGTGACCAGGGCGAGTGCTGGCCGAGCTATCAGCATATCGCTGATCAGTGTGAGATCAGCCGTCGTTCCGTCATGAATCATGTTGCCGCGCTTTGCGAGTCTGGACTGATGCGAAAAGAGACCAGATCGGGGCCGAAAGGTAACGGCAGTAATTTCTACCGACTAACCCTGAGCGGTGCAAATACCAGCGTAAGGGTAGTGCAGGAGATTCACCAGGATGGTGAAGCAAATTCACCAGGGGCTGGTGCAGGAGATTCACCAGATGGTGCAACACTTTCACCAGGGGATAGTGAAGGAGATTCACCCAGAATCAGTCACTCTTCTGAATCAGTCAAAGAACCAGAAAATAATTCTTGTCCGGACGCTTCGCTGTCGGACGAACAGCTGACCAAAGATGCGTTTTTAAATCGTCATCCAGAGGCCGTGGTTGCCCATGCAGGAAAACGGCAGTGGGGAAGCAAGGAAGATCTGACCTGCGCTCAGTGGATGTGGAACCGCATCGTCAAGCTTTATGAAAAAGCCGCTGAGACAGACGGGGAACTGGTGCGCCCCAAAGAGCCTAACTGGGCTGCATGGTCCAACGAAATCCGGCTGATGTGTGCCATTGATGGCAGAACACATAAGCAAATTTGCGAAATGTTTTCGCGTGTACAGCGTGATCCGTTCTGGTGCCGAAACGTGATGTCGCCATCAAAATTGCGCGAAAAATGGGATGACTTAATTCTACGGCTGCCATCGGCAGGGGCGGCTCAGAATCAGGCTGGTTTCCGGGATATCAATCGGATCTCCCGTCCTGACAGCATCGTTCCACCAGGATTCAGGGGGTAAGCATGCAAAACGCAGGTTCCATTTTCGATCGCCTTCGCCGCGTAATTCCGCAGGGCGTAGAACCCAAATTCAAGAGCGCCGCAGAGCTGATGGCCTGGCAGCGCGAGGAAGGGCTAAAGCGTGCCGCTGAGGTGGACAAACTCAACCAGCAGGCACGTGCAGAGAAAATTTTCGGGCGATCCGGGATCCAGAACCTGCACCGCAGCTGCAGCTTCGCGAATTACACGGTGAACGGCGATGGCCAGCGCCACGCCCTGAGTATGGCAAAGAGCTATGCGCAAAATTTTGGAACCGGCTTTGCGAGTTTCGTTTTCACCGGAAAGCCGGGCACTGGCAAAAACCACCTCTCAGCAGCCATTGGAAATTATCTGCTGAAACAGGGGCGAACGGTCCTGATTGTGACGGTTCCGGATCTGACCCTTCGCGCCAGGGCCTGTTATGACGAAGGGCGTTCTGAAGCCGCGCTGCTGGACGACCTCTGCAAAGTTGATCTGCTGGTGCTCGACGAAGTCGGTATTCAGCGCGACAGCCGCGGCGAGAAAGTTTTGTTGAACCAGATTATTGATCGCCGCCTGGCCGCAATGCGCCCGGTTGGCGTTCTGACCAACCTGAATTACGACGCGCTGGTAGAAACCCTGGGTGAAAGGGTTGTTGACCGCCTGCGCATGGATAACGGCATTTGGGTGAACTTTGACTGGGAGAGCTATCGCGGAAACGTTAGCCACCTGAGACCTGTTAAGTAAATTTTGAGGAGAAAATTATGGAATCTGTAATCGACGCACTGAAAGCCATGAAAAAAGCGACATATCGTGAGGTTGCCGCCCGTCTTGATATTGAACCCGTAGAAGCGCTGAACATGCTGCGCGAGCACAAACAGCAGGGTTTGTGTGATTTCTTCGACGGGGCATGGTCAGTCGGTACCGCGAAAGAGCAGGCCAGGGAACTGGCAAAAGCGCCAAGTGTGGCGTCAGTGCATCAGGCACCGCGTCTGAAAGGTGATATACCGACAACTGTTGATCCGGATGTTGTCCGCCAGCTGCTTGGCAAGAACGGGGCGATGACCACCGCTGAGTTGGCTGAAGCTGTCGAACGTAATTCCCGCGGCATGGTCTCTGTAATGCTGTCTTTTGAGCGCCAGGGCGTGGTTATCAAAAACGGCCAGGGGAAGGGCGTGACATGGTCTCTCCCTGAAACCGGCCAGGCCGTAGCCGATACAGTCGAATCTGCACAGCCAGAAAAAACAACTGCCGAAATTATTGAGACTATACCGGCATTCACCTCTCGCCCCGATGACCTGATTATTCCGTCCTCCCGTTATATCTCCAGTGAAATTCGCCGCACGAAAGCGAAGCTGTCTAATCTGCAGCGTCTTCAGAGTGCCGTTCGCGAGCTGCGCCGCCATAAGCATCTGCTGGAGGGGCTGGGGAATGACTGATTTACCGAAATGCCCTGTATGCGGCATGTCTCCTGCACTGAGGGTTCGCAGCCGGGGAATGAACTGGGGTTCGGCAGAGGTACGCTGTTCGAACGGTTGCCCTGGCGTCCGCGCGGGATTTTCGTTTCCGCCTGATGGAGAGGCAGCGGCCAGAAAGGTGCTTAAAGAAAAATGGCAAAAGCTGGTGGGAGGGCTTAACGATGCCAAGACCAAAAACGCATGAAGAGCGCACCACGATTATAAATCGGATTATCGAGTTGGTGAAAGAGGATGGTCGCATCACGACGAAAGATGTCGTTGCGATGTTCGACCTGCATCGCACAACCGCTGAGAAATACATACGAATAGGTGTTGAACGGGGTGGGTTGATTCGTTACGGGCGATGTGGGGTGTTTCGGGACTTACGTGCGATCATTGACTTTGATCTTAAACGTTATACGGCAAAAAAATAGTTTAACTATAAAGCATCAGATGCATAAGTCGTATACCTATAGCCTTCTGAATGGCTAAAGAATAACTTAATTAAACGTCATCTTGGTATGTGATTGGTTATGCGCATGTTATTCTGCTTGGCAACTTTTCAGCGTTACCATCACATACCATGGCCGCATACTTGATTTTTTGGGACTTTAATTATGAGTGCGCAACTATTTGATTTTTTAACAGAAAAAGAGACAACTATTCTGCAAAAATATCAAACGTGCAAAGCCATGGCTAGAAACTATGCTAATGCCATAAAGACAGACCAAGAGCGTTTGATTTATGCCCGATCGTACTGTTCCACCGTTGTGGCCGCTTACTGGCAAGCTCTGTGCACAAAGTACAGGAGTGCTATTCGGATTCGAACGGTGCCAAAAACTGTAGATTTCTGCCAACTTTCTAGTGAAGTCAAGAACTTGGCTTCAGCGACAGGTGAAATGATTACTCGTTTCCCTCCTGAGGATGCAGGCTATCTGATTGGTTCGATTTACACTGTCATGCTACCGGTTGCGTATAGATCGGAAATGGGGGCTTATTATACCCCTCCTCCTTTAGTATCAAGACTGCTGGATCTGTCAGAAAAAGCAGGGGTAGATTTCGCAAAAGCAAGTGTCATCGACCCTGCGTGTGGGGGAGGTGCTTTTCTTGCTCCAGTTGCATTAAGAATGCTTAGCAAAGAAAAAGGTAGTTCACCCGAATGGATTTTTCGCCGCTTAGTAAAGAGGCTAAAAGGTATTGAACTCGATCCTTTTGCTGCATGGATGAGTGCCGTATTGCTTGAATCGGTTTTAATTAAGCTTTGCATCAAAGCTAAGAGAAGATTACCTGCTGGTACCATCATCGTCGGTGATGCGCTAAAGCAGGAGCATGTAGGTACCTTCGATTTGGTTGTAGGCAATCCTCCATATGGAAGGGTCACTCTTGAGCCAGATATGAGAAGTAAATTCTCTCGTTCATTATTCGGCCATGCAAATCTCTACGGCTTATTCACTGATCTAGCAACGAGATTTGCTTTCAAAGACACAGGGGTTGTTGCATTCCTGACACCAACCTCATTCTTAGGCGGTCAATACTTCACTGCATTGAGAACACTGCTGACTGAAGAAATGACACCTATTTCGTTTGATTTCGTTGCTGACCGAGATGGCGTTTTTGACGATGTTTTGCAAGAAACTATGCTCACTGTTTTTAAAGCAGGTCAACATAATAAACAGACAGGAGTGTCTTTACTAATTCCTAAGGGCCTTAATAAGGCTAAAGTAGAGAAAATCGGTACTGTATCTATAGAAAAAGGCGGTAAAACTTGGCTATTGCCGCGTGGTAAGGATGACTTACTTTTCTTGAATAATTTGAAAAAAATGCCTACCCGCTTGGTTGATTTAGGGTACTCTGTTTCAACTGGGCAATTGGTTTGGAATAGGCTTAAAGATCAGTTACGTGCTACGAAAAATGCCAACTCATACCCGCTTATTTGGGCAGAATCTATTACGCCTGCTGGTTTTAGTTTTAGCGCTGTACGTAAAAACCATGTTCCATATGTTGAAGTTAAAAAGAAACAAGAGTACCTCATAACTTCCTCAGAATGTGTTTTAGTGCAAAGAACAACGTCTAAAGAACAGAACAAGCGGATCTTAGCTGCTCTCTTGCCTCAGAGTTTTATAGATAAATCAGGTGGAGTGGTTATTGAAAACCATATTAATATTGTGTATTCCAATGGCCTGCTAACTAAAATTGACTCAGGCGTTATTGCGGAGTTGTTAAATTCACGAGTAGTTGATAGAGCATTCAGATGTATCAGTGGGAGCGTTGCTGTATCTGCTTTTGAGCTTAACTCAATCCCTCTGCCTGCACCTGAGCAACTTATTGTTATAGATAACATGCTGGCTTCAGGTGCTGAAAAGGATGATATCGAAAAAGCGATCGCCAGCTTCTATGGAGTAATTTCTTTATGAGCTTATTTAGCGTTCCATCAATGAGCATTATTTTGGAAAGGTTGCCGAAGATTTTCCCGGAAGGTACAGAAAATCGTAACTATCTCATCAGAGAAATGGCCGGAAAGACAATTTTCGTCATGTTTTATGCTGGGGCGATTGAAGGGGAAGGAAGGTGGATTCGCCCCAATCAAGTAGTAAACATGGGAGACTCCCAGACAGCAAAAACTTCTGAAGATGAGAGGCTTCAATGGATCGAAAATTCTCTTAAGAGTAAGAAAAAAAGATTTCAGCCTGCTGATGCTTGGTACGCTGAGAATACTCGTGAGCCTATCCGTGATGAGACACTCAAGAATGGACTCATTCCATGTCGGGCTGTTCTAAAACGTGAAGGAATCCCGACTACTTCTTCCGCACCTCGTTACTGTCTTAATAAGGCTTTTGCAAATCTCTTTGATGAAAATCTCTCAGGAGATGAATTGGAATTAGCTATTGATAACTGGCAGAAAAGTTACTTAAACAAAGCAGCTTTATCAAGGATTAGATTACTAAAATCAGGTGCTGCAATTGCGTCTGATGCAGTGACGGTAACATTTCCAAACGGCGAGATGCGGATACTTGCGCCGGGGCCGTCAAGTGTAATAGCAAAAGCTGTTATCGAAAGTTTTGCATTAAGATTTCTCAAGAATCCAGCAGTTCTTTGGTTGTCAGAATCTGGTAATAAAGTTGTTGCACGGGATGAAGTTTTGGCAACTGAGTTGGGTTTGGTTATTGAACCTTCGAAAGCATTACCAGATATCATTCTCGTGGACTTGGGAGATGATGAAGATGGTACAGATATGCTTGTCGTATTTATTGAAGTTGTTGCTACGGATGGACCCATCAATCGCGAACGTAAAATCGTGTTAACTCGATTAGCTTTAGAAGCAGGATTCAGTGAGAAAAATCTTGCTTTCCTGACAGCATTTTCAGATCGAAGTGTTGCCCAATTTAAAAAGGCAATCACTGAATTAGCTTGGGGGTCATATGCGTGGTTTGCCTCGGAACCGGAGCATCTCATCGAGTTAAGAGACAACTTGCCCATGAAGCTGTCTACGAGATAGTCAACCGTATAACTGGTTTTCAAGACCCGCTTCGGCGGGTTTTTTTATGCCCAATGTCTAAAATGATTTAACAATTCGTGCTGTTAAGCCGTTGATCAATCTTACTCCTGAGTGTACTGTATAAATATACAGTTTATTGTTCAGGAGGCTTTATGTCGTATACATCTTCAGTGCTCGCTAACACAGATACACCTATGACGCTTGCCAGTCTTTGCCGCTTAGATGCCAAATACCGCGCAATCGAAATCTCACCGGGATTTGTTGTCGTAGATATAACCCGCCACCCCCAGCCGGGAGATACTGTTGCGTTCTCGTTCTGCGGCGGCATGCAGCTTGCGAGAGTGCAGGGCAAGTCATTAATTACCCCTGATGGTGAAGTGATAGAAGGTGATGCACTGGACGATGTGCGGGTGGCCGGAGTGGTTATCTTTTTGATTAAAGAAATCAACAACGACGAACTGCCAACAATTTAGCCCCCGCCATTTCCCTCACGCAGTTGAAGCTACTACCGATCGGTGACATAGATGATCTATGCAACCTATTAGACATCAGGCTAAGCGGAACCGTTAATGAGGTGAGTGTGAAGGGAGAAAAGGGACGGCCCCGATTCCTCGGGGGATAGCTGAATTGAATAGGATTTTTCGTTATGAATGAGCAAGAATTAATAGCTGCCGTTCGCCCCGCTGGACGTTATGAGGTGGTGACTCGAGACGATGGTTCCTTTATCGTGATACCCATCCCGCTTGAAGCAATATTGATTACCCGCGAATCTCTTGAGCACCATTCCGAGCGCTTCCGCAACACAGACAACTGATTTATAATAATCAAGCTGGCCTGAACAATCAGCACCTGTCGCACCATCACCGGAGAAAAGTGATGGCGCAAAGAAACACCAAGAATTATCCACACCGCCCCGTCGTGCGCGGTGTTTCTGCTTATGCTGGTGGTCCAGCATGAAGAAAGCAGATAGCCTCCATCTTTCGCGTGTGGCCGCACTGGGCTGCATCGTGTGCAGAAATCAGAACCTGGGCGAAACGCCAGCGGAAATTCACCATATCCGAACCGGACATGGAACGAGCCAACGCGCTGACCATCGAAAATCAATTCCCCTGTGCCATATGCACCATCGCAACGGCGGTTACGGTGTAGCGATTCATGCTGGCCGCCGTGCGTGGGAAATGAAATACGGCACTGAAACAGAGCTGCTGGTCCAGGTTCTCTATTTGCTGGGAGAGCCTACCGATGAATAACCCAGTCAGTTACGGCTCAGTGTGTAGCGGCATCGAGGCCGCCAGCGTGGCGTGGCATTGTCTGGGCTGGCAGCCAGCATGGTTCGCTGAGATAGAAAAATTCCCCTCTGCTGTTCTGGCGTACCGCTGGCCGGACATCACCAACCTGGGCGACATGACCAAAATCGCCGCGGCAATCCGTGCCGGAAAAATCGACGCACCCGATGTGCTGGTGGGGGGAACCCCTTGCCAGGCGTTCAGCGTAGCGGGTATACGTAATGGGCTGGCTGACGAACGCGGCCAGTTAACTTTGGCTTTTGTGGAACTGGTTAATGCTATCGATGAAAAGCGCAGAGAACAGGGAAAACCTCCCGTCATCGTCGTCTGGGAAAACGTCCCCGGCGTATTCAGCAGCAAAGATAACGCTTTCGGATGTTTTCTTGCAGGGCTTGCCGGCGAAAGCTGCGCGCTGGAATCACCAGGGAAGCGATGGTCAAACGCTGGTTATGTGCTGGGACCAGAAAGAGCTATTGCCTGGCGAGTGCTCGACGCTCAATTTTTCGGAGTGGCCCAACGACGCAGACGTGTGTTTGTTGTCGCAACAGCTCGAGGGGATATCGATCCCGCAAAAATTCTTTTTGAGTCCGAAGGCCTGCGCCGGGATACTGCGCCGCGCAGAAATTCGCCGGAAGAAGTTGCCGGAACTTTTAAGGCTCGCGCTAATTCAGGTTGCTGGGGACAAGATGTAGAACTTGCCGCTGGTGGCTATATGCAAGTGGTTGGTAGTCACTGGGATAATCCATTGAACCCACACCCAACACTGAATCAGTCATTCAACACTGGCGGTATTGGTGCAAGTAACCAGGAATTATTCAGCCAGCGCGGAAGCGGGATTGTCGGCACGTATGCAAACACTAGCCGCACACTTTTGGGAAAACCTCATTGCAGCATGGCTGAAGATTTAGAAACTTTTGCCATACATGGAACCCAGGACCCGGGTACTCTTCACGATATGGCTCACACCCTGGGCCGCAATCACGGGCAAGAAAACGCGGTTATCGCATTCAGTTCGAAAGATAGCGGCCATGATGCAGCCAGCGACATATCACCAACGCTTCGCGCAGGGAATAGCAGCAACAGCAATCAGAACGCTGGCGCACCTCCAGCAATAGCTTACGGCATTCCAGGAAACTGGATAGGCCGCGCTCCGCAAAACGGAGGAAATGCAGTAGAGCCTATGCATGATGTGTCTCCATGTCTGACCGTTGCTGATTGTCACGGCGTTGCATATGGCTTTAAGGCGGGGCAGGGGGCAAAAGCTCACGGCATAGGATACGCAGCCGAACAAGCCCCAACATTGACAAGTGCGAATAGTGGGAGCAATCAGGCTCCTGCAATGATGCAAAATATGGCCGTTCGTCGCCTCACGCCTGTGGAGTGCGAACGTCTGCAGGGTTTCCCGGATAACCACACTCTGATCCCGACACAAAAATGCAAACAGATTACCGCTGAAGAATACGCCTACCTGCGCCACCACCGCCCCGAACTGACTGCAGAGCAGGCTTTCCGGCTTGCCGCTGATGGTCCACGTTATAAAGTGATCGGCAATTCAATGGCGGTGCCGGTTATGCGCTGGATTGGCTCCCGCATCCAGGAGGCTCTGCGTGCCTAAATACATCATCACCCCAGTAGGAAAACCCCGCATGACTCGCCGTGATAAATGGAAACAGCGTCCGCCGGTGATGCGTTATCGCCTGTTTTGCGATGAAGCCCGTCTTCATGGAATCCAGGTACCGGAGAGCGGGGCCCATATCACTTTCGTTTTGCCGATGCCGAAGAGCTGGAGCAAGAAAAAACGCGCAGCTATGGACGGTCAACCTCATCAGCAAAAGCCCGATCTGGATAACTTAAAAAAATCTCTGTTGGACGCCTTGTTTGAGGATGATTCCCACATTTGGGACGCCAGGACATCAAAAGTATGGGGCGAAACCGGAATGATAATTATCGAGGACATAAAATGAAGCTGGAAAGTTTACCGAAGTATTTCTCACCAAAATCGATGTTACCCGGTGCCGTTCCCTGCGGTAAAACAGCTGATACTCTGACCATCACAGATGTAATGGCTTCACTTGGCCTGCTTACATCAAAAGCTGCTGTTGGTATTGAGCTTTATCTGGCGAAAGCTGGGGTTATGTCGTCGGATAATATCATCGCCTACATCCATCAGTTGGCACTGCAACGGGCGGAACGGCATGCACCATTGCGTAAAATGCCAGAAGAGGACAGGGTTACGTTCATCAAAACGCTGGCAAGATACATTTTCCGCGATTATTCGCTGAGCGCGGCCAGCCTGATCACGTGCAGCAGCTGCGCCGGGGAGAAGTTCATAGCGGCAGAGATATTCACGAATAAAGTTACTTATCCGGATGGTAAGCCACCAAAATGGGTTAGAGACACTAAAGGCATATCTCCATCGGACTGGGAGGTATGGAAAGAGGTACGCGAACAGGTCCGTATTGTGTGTAAGACCTGCACCGGCAAAGGGCACATTAAAAACGAGTGCCGTTGTCGAGGTCGTGGTGAGGTAGTGGATAAGAAGAAATCAGAGTTGCAGGGTGTACCGGTCTATAAAAAATGCCCACGCTGCTCCGGTAGGGGATATCCGCGACTGAAAGATACAGAAGTGTTTAAAGCTCTGGGTATCACCGAGACCACGTGGCGCCGCAACTATAAACTCTTCTTTGATCAGCTGGTTGAGCACTGCTACATAGAGGAATCATTTGCTGAAAAGGTGCTTAGCCAAGTAACTCGATAACAGGTACGGCCATCACGCCTGCGGGTTTATTTAATTTCTGGGGGTTGCAAAACTGGCGGAAAATGGCTAATGTCTTTCCAACGCTGGGTTATTACGCCCATGACGTTACAAAATTCAAAACCTCGCTTCGGCGGGGTTTTTTGCTATGATGCCTGTGCAACCAAGGAGGCTTCATGGATTGGCAAGTTGTACCTTTCTCATGTGAAAAATCAACTGGTGTGTTAAAGCTGGCTTTAGAAAAGCTTCCGCCGATTGAAATTAATTCTGCTTTCCCTGTCGAAACCCTGATTACTGCCCTTGCTGGTGTATTGGCAGCAGCGATTACAGGCTGGGTCGCATATAGAGCAATTCAACAGAACTTTGCATTGGCGAGACTGCAAACCCAGTTAAATGCAAATAAAGAGTTGGCCCAACTAATCCGAACGGCAGGCGCTGAAGTCGTGACGGATGCAATAATGTTAGCTACGACATTTGAACAGTGGCATTTGGTAGGCAAAAAAGATGTTTCATTATTGTCTAAAGGCATTTTCCCCGACGAAATACAGAAGCCAATGAAATCAGCGGAGATTAGCAAAAATAAATTTCTCCTACTGATTAGACCGGATGAAGAAGGTTGTAAGCTTGTTGGCTTAACAGCGAATTTACAACAGGCTTTAAGGAAGTGTTTTATAAAAGGGTATTTTACACCTGAAGAAAAACAAGAGTTTATAGATTCTCAAAATAATTTTATATTTGGTTGCCACGAATATATAAATTTAAGGCTAACGTAATAATCCATCTTTTCCATCAAGGCTGCCATCCGGTGGCCTTTTTTATTTCCTCCACACAGCACCCGCCCACAGCGAGGTGAGAGACGATGAAAATGCCACACAATCCAAACAACTGGCCTGACTGGCTCGAACTCTTTCAGAGCTGGTGGCGCGGAGAAACACCGCTGGGTGCCGTACTGATGGCATTCATCATGGCCGCGCTTCGAATCGCCTACACGGGCGGAGGCTGGAAAAAGATACTTCTCGAAGGTCTTCTGTGCGGGGCGCTGACCCTGACGGTCGCCTCCGGGCTGGAATACATGGAATGGCCTAAATCGCTGTCGATTGCTATTGGCGGCGGTATCGGCTTTATCGGTGTTGAGCAGTTCCGTCGTTTTCTGCTTGGCATATTAAACACCCGCCTGGGAGGTGGTAATGCAGCAAAATGATTTACGCTGGCTGGTTGAAGGCCGCAAATATATCGGGCAGATGGAAATCAAAGGCCCTCGCCATAACCCGCTTATTCTCCAGTTCTGGAAGGACATTAAACGAGGCGGTATCAAAGATGACGAAACCCCCTGGTGCGCTGCTTACGTCGGGTCAATGCTCGAACGCGTCGGCATCCGGTCAACCCGATTCGAATCTGCAAAATCATACCTTAGTTGGGGAGTACAGCTTCGCGAACCAGCTTACGGATGCATTGTTGTATTCAGTCGCGACGGCGGCGGGCATGTGGGGTTTGTCGTTGGACAGGCAGATAACGGTGATTTGATGGTGCTGGGCGGTAATCAGTCTGATGCCATCAACATTCGTGCATTTTCCCGTTCCCGCGTCACCGGCTATCGCTGGCCTGTTAACGAACCTCTGGACAGCAGACCATTGCTGGTGATGAGTGCCGCCAGTTCGGTAAAAGAATCATGATCCCGTTACTCCCTGCTGCGCTGAAATCGTCATGGCGCGTGTGGGCAGTGATGCTAATCATAGTTGCCGCGGTGGGGATAATTGCAATCCTCACCATACGACTGGCACACACCCAGGCAGATAATCGCGTTCTGGCATCTGACAACCAGCTACAGGGGAAGGTTATCGCTACCCAGGCGTTCAACTTCAACCGGTTCAATCAAATCGCTGAGCATGCCAACAGGCTGAATTCCCTGATAGACATCAGCACTGAAGAAACCGTCATCAAATACCGGGAGATTCTCCGCCGTGAAAAAACCTGTGATCTGCCTGTTCCTCCTGACATTGCTGGTGGGCTGCTCGAATACGCGCACCGTTTACGTGCCAGTGCCTTGCACACCGATACCAACAGACCTGACGCAGCCAATGATAGTACCGCTACCGCCAACGCAATAACGTACTGCCAGGCTGTGCTCTGGATTAAGCCGCTGCTGGCCGCCATTGAGAAGGGCAACAATAACTTTGCGGGAATCCGTGATATTGAGCAGCAGCGTCAAAAACCATCGGGAGCCGTGCAATGAGTTACACACGATGCACCTTTTGCGGTTCGGTTTTACACACCCGTGAGAATTGCCCCCACACGTGGAGCGGCAGCGCTCGCCGGGTGCACATGCGCTGCAGTTACTGCGGTGCAACAGGTCACAATTCTAACGCCTGTCCGCACAACGCCAGCAGCTCTAACCGTCGTCATCTTAACGACGATTTCTATATGGACTGAGGATAAAAAATGTCATCTCCAATCATGAAGTATTTCGCATATCAGCATCTACCAGCTCACCTGCAGGAAGTGAGTAAGCCAATCGGCGATCTCGCGGCACTGATGGACGAAACTCTGCCAGACAGTGCGGAAAAGTCAGCAGGCTTACGCAAACTGCTAGAGGCTAAGGATGCACTGGTACGTGCCAAGCTTGGTTAATCATTACAAAGCTCACCTGCTGGTGGGCTTGATAATGCCGTATTGCTTAAGAAGCCATAGATTACAAGCAAGGGATAGAGTATCAATAAGGGGCTGCATTAATGAGGATAAGGCGTTAGAAAGATCAATGAATTCGTTAATGGTCACAATAGTTACCTCCAAAAGTTGAAAGGATGGTTGCGCCTCGTTGTGAGGCATCTATTGTGTCGACTAATTATGAGGTGAGATTTTCAGTCTCTTATAGGTGACAAAATCGAGACCCTTTATCGGTGATAGGTATTACAACAGGCAAGCACTGAGTTCCTGTGATAAGGTCATTGTCATTGCAAGCAGCGGAATGATTCATATGAGAAAACTCATCGTTTTTTTTAATGGCATTGATCCATACGTTATCGAAGTAGGAGAGCATCTTGATACTCTTCGTCTTGAGTACCCCGACAAGACGAAGGTAGATCTTCAGATCATGTCGTACAGATATCCCGGAGAAGATGTAATTGAGGTATGTTTTTACGTTACTGATCGCCATCTAAATCAACGTGAAATTGTTCAGGCCAAAGAAAACTTGCTCTAATCTTTGCCTTGAATATTTCAGCAGCCCCGCTTAAGCGGGGCTTTTTTATGCGCTTAGTGCCTGCAGAATACACATCATGCAAACAATAATTTGCATCGGCAGCGGTCCGTCGCTGACACCGGATGACTGCTTACGTGCCAACGATTCCGGTCAGCCAGTTATCGCCGTCAACAACAGTTGGGCTACAGTGCCAAGTTGCCAGCACATTTATGCCGCAGACTGTTGCTGGTGGGAAGAATATGGCGAGGGAATAACATCACAGGCGGCCCGCTGGTGTGGAGATGAATTCACGGCCAGGCGGTTCGGCATTAACTGGCTACCGTCTGCAATCCCCGGTTCGTTTAATTCTGGTCAGCGCGCCATTGAGCTTGCTATCCACCTTGGCGCCAGCCGCGTTCTGTTGCTGGGCTATGACTGCTCAATACGTCACGGCACCCACTGGCACGGCAACCATGCTCTGTTGTCCAACCCGGACAAATTCAGCGTAACGCGCTGGCAGGATGAATTTTCCCGCCTCCGTGCTGTTGCTGGTGGTGTCGAGATAATTAACTGTTCTCGCTTTACGCGGCTTACCTGCTTCCCCCGACAGTCCCTCGAGACTGCATTTTCTCTGTAGGAAATTTATGAAAAGACGAAAGGTCTGCATCCGCGGGATGTACGGGCTTGGTGACTCTATTTACCAGCGGGCGTTTGTACGCCAGTTCTCCGGTGCGTTTCTGCGTACACCCTGGCCGGAGCTTTATCGCGATCTCGATGTGAAATTTGTTCGCTCGAATACTGCACTCAGGACTCAGCGAAAAAACGAAGAGCAAACCAACGTGGAGTTTGTTCCTGAGCCATCGCGGCCGTCAGAGATACTGACTATTTTTTATGGCCCCGAAGAGCTGAGTAAAGGGTCCATCATTGACGCCATGACCTGGCAGTTTGGCAAGATGGCCAGCGTGTTTGATCTGCCGTCATTCGGTGAATCGCCGGTGCAGGTTGATAAGCCGGTTGCAGTTATCCGTCCTGCCACCGTTCGCAAAGAGTGGGCGAACCCCGCGCGAAATCCTGACCCCAAATACCTGGCGGAAGCCGCACGTGAGCTGCGTAAACATTTTTACGTTGTGAGTCTGGCTGACCTTGAAGAGGGTGAGGAGTGGCTGGTGGGAGAACTTCCGGAGGCCGATCTCTATCTGCACAAAGGCGATCTGTCA
Organism: Enterobacter sp. P82; assembly: GCF_037053385.1. Lineage (NCBI taxonomy): Bacteria > Pseudomonadati > Pseudomonadota > Gammaproteobacteria > Enterobacterales > Enterobacteriaceae > Enterobacter > Enterobacter sp. P82. The sequence continues at coordinate 1,656,373 of NZ_JBALHX010000001.1, read as the reverse complement.
CTAACGGAAATGCTGGCACTAGTGGAACATGCCGCCGTTGTGGTTTCAGGGGTTGGCTGGGCACTGCCAGCAGCTGTCTGCTACAAAACGCCTGTATTCATCATTCAGGGCGGATGCGGTGCGCACAATGCCCCGCACATCGTTACCGATCCAGATATGGATCTTTCCCGCGTCGGCTGGGCGCAACCGGATGATTACTGCATGTGCGCGAGCATGGATCACGACTGCAGTAAGCACATCTCCGGCTTCCTCGATAAATTCAAAGGCTGGTTACATGACATTGTTCTCACATGAAATGCTAAACGGCCTTGTCTGGCTGCCCGAGCTGGGCATTGGCCGTTTCCCGGTACCACCAGAGAGGCCATACGACGCCAGTTATTTTGCAAAGTATCGGCAGATGGCGCAGACCAACATGGGGATTCAGTTGAATGCGGCACGTATCCAGCTGGTGGCCCGCCATCATCAGGGCAAAGTGCTCGACGTGGGGATCGGGTCTGGTCAGTTTGTGGAGACACGGACTGATACATGGGGTTATGACGTTAATCCCGAAGGGATAGCCTGGCTAAAAGCTTGTGGCCGCTGGGCGAACCTTTACGACCCTTATTTTCCTGACGGTGATTTCCCTGCACTGACGTTCTGGGATTCGCTGGAGCATATCGACGATCCAGAAGCAGCTGTTGCGCGTGCCGGTAATTGGGTGTTTGTGTCTCTGCCTGTCTTCAAAAATGCAGAACATATCCTGACGTCCCGGCATTACCGCAAGGATGAGCACATCTGGTATTTCACCGACGAAGGCATCCGGCGCTGGTTTGACGCGCAGGGTTTTGTCTGCGCTGAACACAACACCATTGAGAGCATGCTGGGGCGCGACGGCATCAGCAGCTATGCATTCCGGAGGGTCAGCAATGCCAGCAAGAACGCCTAAGGCGTGTCGTAAACGAGGTTGCAGGCAGACCACAACGGACCGCAGCGGATACTGCGATGACCACCGGGGCGAGGGCTGGCGACAGTACAAACCCGGTGTGTCACGTCATCAGCGCGGCTATGGTGCGTCATGGGATAAGACTCGTCTCCGCATTCTCAAAAGAGACAAAGGGTTATGTCAGGAGTGTTTGCGCCGTGGCGCAATAACTGAGGCGACCAGCGTAGACCACAGGTTGCCGCTGGCGCACGGAGGCAGCGACAGTGACGACAACCTGGAAAGCCTGTGCACCCCATGTCATCGGGCGAAGACGGCGCGAGAGCGCCTGTCAGGCAGGCGGGGGGGAGGGTAAATCTCTCCAGCCTTTGCCCCTCCGGACTGCCCGCCTCATCAAATTTTTACGCGCCCAAAATAAGAAACTTTTTCCCGGAAGGTTTCGCCTATTGAATTGGAGGTTTTAATGGGTGGTGTTGTGCGATCTTCTGGTGGCGGACGCAAGCGTAATTTACCCTCGACCCTGAAAAGCAAACTGACCAGGATTACGCCGCCGGAAGAATTAATGAGCGACATTGCGATCCGCATCTGGAAAACGCAGAGCAAAATTTTAATCGAACGTGGCGTCCTTGATCTGGAGGATGCGCCGCTACTCCTGGCGTACTGCAATGCGTTTCACTTGATGGTTGAGGCCGAAAAAGTCATCGCAAAAGACGGTCTGACGGTATCAAGCGAGATGGGGGGTGAGAAAAAACACCCTGCAGTTAACGTCCGTAATGACTCCGTTTCTCAGCTCGCCCGTCTGGGGTCACTTCTCGGGTTAGACCCGCTTAGCCGCATAAGAATGACCAGCGGTAAAAATGATCCGGACGATGAAGGGAATGAATTTGATGAGTTTTACTGATGGCTACATATCCGAACGTCAATGCGGCGAACCAGTATGCGCGGGACGTCGTGAACGGGAAGATACTGGCCTGCCGGTTAACCATTCTTGCCTGTCAGCGACATCTGGACGACCTGGAACGCGCCAAAGATCCACGCTGGCCTTACCGCTTCGATAAAAATAAAGCAGAACGTTTCCTTCGCTTCTCCCAGAAAATGCCGCACACATCCGGTGAGTGGGCTCGCCGTAAGCTGCGCATAGAGTTTGAACCCTGGCAAAAATTTTCGCTTGGCGTGCCGTTTGGCTGGGTGCGGAAGGATAATGGGTTTCGTCGCTTCACTGAGATTTACATCGAGGTACCACGTAAAAACGGCAAATCTGCGATCGCGGCGGCCGTTGGTAATTATATGTTCTGTGCCGATGGCGAGTACGCAGCGGAAGTTTACTGTGGCGCCACGACGGAAAAACAGGCCTGGAAAGTTTTTGCACCTGCTCTGGCAATGGTGAAGAAGCTTCCTGCCCTGCGTCAGAAGTTCAGCATCAAACCTTGGGCGAAGAAAATGACACGCCCGGATGGTTCCCTGTTCGCACCTGTTATCGGCGACCCCGGCGACGGTGATTCACCATCCTGCGCCATCATCGACGAGTACCACGAGCATGATACTGACGCGCTCTATACCACAATGACCACCGGGATGGGGGCAAGGGAACAGCCCATCACACTTATCATCACCACGGCGGGTTTCGATATTGCCTCGCCGTGTTATGAGAAGCGCACTCAGGTGGTCGAGATACTTGAGCGCATCAGAGAAGGTGGTGAAAACGAGGCAATTTTCGGGATCATCTATACCCTGGATGATGACGATGACTGGACACAGCCGGAAGCACTGATAAAAGCCAACCCTAATTACAACATTTCGGTGAAAGAGGGATTCCTCAAGGCTAAGCAGTTGCTGGCGATGTCCACGCCGAGCCAGACCAACAAAATACTCACCAAGCATTTCAATAAATGGGTGAGCTCTAAAGCGGCATACTACAACCTTCAGAAGTGGATAGCTGCGGCAGACAAAACGCTCAAACTGTCCGATTTTGCGGGAGAAGAGTGTTATCTCGGTATAGACCTGGCATCAAAACTCGACCTGAACGCGGTGGTGCCGGTGTTCCGCCGGGAAATCGACGGAGTAAGCCATTATTACTGCGTTTCGCCTCTGTTCTGGGTGCCGGAAGACACTGTCTACGCCACGGACCCGGCGCTGAAAACGATCGCCGACCGTTACCAGTCCTTTGTTAATCAGGGCGTGCTGGTTCCATCAGACGGTGCAGAAGTGGATTACCGCCTTATTTACGAAGCGATCCTTAAATTACGTGAAACTGTGAAAATAGCAGCGAGCCCGATTGACCCCTATGGCGCAACAGGCCTTTCCCATATGTTGCAGGATGAAGGGCTGGAGCCCGTCACCATCACCCAGAACTACACCAACATGAGCGACCCGATGCGAGAGATTGAGGCTGCGATCGCCGCTGGCCGCTTCCATCATGACGGTAATCCGCTGATGACCTGGTGTATCTCTAACGTTGTCGGCAAGTATTTACCGGGTAGTGATGATGTTGTGCGTCCGGTGAAAGAAGGAGCTGGCAACAAAATCGATGGCGCAGTTGGCCTGATGATGGGGGTTGGCCGCGCGATGTTGAATGAGCCTAAAGACTTCCTTTCTAACCTCGATCCTGATGAGGAACTGTTATTCCTGTGAAATCACTAATTATTGATGTGGCCGGGCTGGCAGGCTTCGGCGCGCTGGTGGGAGGCGTTTACCTCAAATTTGGCGTGGCAGTTGCTCTCATGGCGGGTGGTAGTGGCCTGCTGATGTGGGCGTTGCTGGCGGCCAGGAGAACAAAATCATGCTGATTGACGCCATTTTCAGAAGCAACTCGCTGGAAAACCCTGCAGTACCGATTACGGCTGAAGCCGCCGAAAACGACGGGATTTTTAACGGCGACGTGATCGTCAATCCCCGGACAGCGATGAAACTGGCGGCTGTGTATGCCTGTATCTACGTTATTTCGTCCAACGTTGCGCAGATGCCCCTGCACGTCATGCGGCGTACCGGGAAAAAGGTTGAAACAGCACGCGATCATCCGGCCTTTTATCTGGTTCACGACGAGCCTAATACCTGGCAGACCAGCTATAAATGGCGCGAGTTGAAACAACGTCACATTCTGGGCTGGGGAAACGGCTACACACGTGTTAATCGCCACCGGCGAACGGGTGAAGTCACCGGCCTTGAAGCCTGTATGCCGTGGGAAACAACGTTGCTGAACACCGGCGGGCGCTACACCTACGGTGTTTATAACGAAGAGGGGTCTTTCGCCATCAACCCTGACGACATGATCCACGTCAGGGCACTGGGCAACGATCAGAAAATGGGGCTCAGTCCGGTACTGCAACACGCTGAAACCATTGGAATGGGCATGAGCGGGCAGAAGTACACGGAAAGTTTTTTCAGCGGAAATGCCAGGCCAGCAGGCATTGTTTCAGTAAAAGGGGAGTTGAATGACAACTCCTGGAAAAGACTGAAAGAGATGTGGCAAAAAGCCACAGCGATGCTGCGCAGCCAGGAAAACAGGACGATGTTGCTCCCGGCTGAGCTGGATTATAAAGCGCTGACGGTTTCTCCGGTCGATGCCCAGCTCATCGACATGATGAAGCTCAACCGCTCAATGATCGCCGGAATTTTCAACGTGCCGGCGCACATGATAAACGACCTCGAAAAAGCCACCTTCTCCAACATCTCCGAACAGGCGATTCAGTTTGTCCGCTACACGATGATGCCGTGGGTGACGAACTGGGAGCAGGAGCTTAATCGTCGGTTATTTACCCGCGCCGAACGGGCGGCAGGGTATTACGTCCGGTTTAATCTGGCCGGTCTGCTGCGCGGTACCGCAAAAGAGCGCGCAGAGTTCTATCACTACGCCATCACCGATGGCTGGATGAGCCGCAACGAGGCGCGCGCCTTTGAGGATATGAATCCGAAAGACGGCCTTGATGAAATGCTTGTCAGCGTCAACGCCTCCCAGCCAGTCAAAACCAAAACCCAGGAGAACACTCCAGATGAGTGAACGAGAAATTCGCTGTTACAGCGGCGAGGTGCGCGCTGAAACGCGCGACAGCGAACCCAGCAGGATCATCGGATACGGTTCAGTTTTTGACAGCCGTTCCGAACTGATTTTCGGTTCGTTTCGCGAAATTATCCGGCCCGGTGCGTTTGATGATGTGCTGAAGGACGATGTCCGGGCACTGTTTAACCACGATCCCAATTTTATTCTCGGGCGTACCCGTGCGGACACACTGGCACTGACCGTGGATGAGCGCGGCCTGCGTTATGACATTACCGCACCCGAAACTCAGACAATCCGTGATCTGGTGCTGGCTCCTATGCAACGCGGTGATATTAACCAGTCCTCGTTTGCCTTCCGGGTCGCCCGTGATGGCGAGGAGTGGTACCAGGATGATGACGGTGTCGTTATCCGGGAAATTACCCGCTTTTCCCGTCTGCTGGATGTCAGTCCTGTGACTTACCCGGCATATCAGGAAGCGGACTCTGCAGTCCGTTCCATGAAAGCCTGGCAGGAGGCACGCGACAGTGGCGCGCTGCAGAAAGCCATTAACCAACGAATGGCGCGTGAGCGCGTCCTGACCCTTCTTAACGCGTAAGGAAAAACCATGAAATTGCATGAACTGAAACAAAAACGTAATACCATCGCGATCGATATGCGCGCGCTGAACGAGAAAATCGGCGATAACGCATGGACCGAAGAGCAGCGCACCGAGTGGAATAAAGCGAAGTCAGAGCTGGAAGCCCTCGATGAGCGCATTGCCCGCGAAGAAGAGCTGCGCCGCCAGGACCAGACCTACGTTGACGAAAACGAGGAAGAGCAGCGCAGTAATCTGGATCCGGATAAAGGCCAGCAGCAGGACGAAAAACGTGTGCTGATTTTTGATAAATGGATGCGCCACGGTGCCAGCGAACTGAGTGCAGAAGAGAAAAAAGCTTTACGTGAACTGCGTGCGCAGGGTGTCGCACCGGATGAAAAGGGCGGCTATACCGTGCCCGATACCTTCCTGGCGAAAGTCGTAGAGCAGATGAAAGCCTATGGCGGTATTGCCAGCGTGGCGCAAATCCTGACGACTTCCGACGGTCGCACTATTGAGTGGGCCACCGCTGACGGTACCGCTGAAGTGGGCGTTCTGCTGGGTGAGAACGAAGAAGCCGGTGAAGAAGATACCGAGCTTGGTATGGACTCCCTGGGTGCGGTGAAAATGACGTCCAAAATCATCCGTGTTTCCAACGAGCTGCTGCAGGACAGCGCGATCGACATGGAGGCCTATCTTTCCCGCCGTATCGCTGAGCGTATTGGCCGCGGTGAAGCACGTTATCTTATTCAGGGCACCGGTACCGGCACGCCAAAACAGCCGAAAGGCCTGAAAACATCCGTAACTGGTACCACTCAGACGGCCGCCGCTACTGCCGTGAAATGGCAGGAAATTCTGGCGCTGAAACACAGCATCGATCCTGCGTACCGACGCGGTCCGAAGTTCCGCCTGGCGTTCAATGACAATACGCTGAAACTCATCAGCGAGATGGAAGATGGTCAGGGGCGCCCTCTGTGGCTGCCGGATATTGTCGGCGTGGCGCCAGCGTCTGTGCTCAACGTTCCGTATGTCATCGACCAGGAAATTGATGATATCGGCGCGGGTCAGAAATTTATGTACTGCGGCGACTTCGATCGCTTCATCATCCGTCGTGTGCGCTACATGATCCTGAAGCGTCTGGTCGAGCGTTACGCAGAATTCGACCAGACCGGCTTCCTGGCGTTCCATCGCTTTGACTGTATCCTCGAAGATACATCTGCGATTAAAGCGCTGGTGGGCAAGGGCTCTGCAAGCAGCTAATAAACCTCATCACTGAACAAACCATGCCGCGTTAAGCGGTTTTTTTGTGCCCGTCATCTGGCGGGCACAGGAGGATTTCTATGTTGCTTTCTCCGGAGGAAATCAAGGCACAGCTTAGGCTGGATGAGGACTATACCGATGAAGACAACTTTCTTGAGCTACTGGGGCGGGCGGTACAGGCCAGGACTGAAAACTACCTGAATCGCAAGCTTTACGCGGCGGATGGTGGCGGGGTTCCGGAAGAAGATCCGGAAGGTCTGATTCTATCTGACGATATCCGTATGGGAATGCTGCTGTTGCTGACGCACTTCTACGAAAACCGTTCTACCGTCACCGAAGTGGAAAAAGTTGAACTTCCAATGAGCTTTAACTGGCTTGTCGGTCCATACAGGCACATCCCGCTATGAAGCTCAGACAGGCGCAGGCCAGCGCAACATACCTTCTGCCAGACCCGGGCGAACTTGACCAGCGCATCACTATTCGTCGGCGTGTCGATGTCCCGGCCGATGATTTTGGCGTGACGCCAACCTATCCGGAGCAAATCCGGACGTGGGCCAAAAAAGCGCAACCCGGCGCGGCTGCATATCAGGGGTCAGTACAGGTAGAAAACAGGGTGACGCACTATTTCACTATCCGTTTTCGCCGTGGTATCACCGCCGATCATGAAGTGCTCCACGACGATATTTCTTATCGGGTCAAACGCGTCCGGGACCTGAACAGTAAACGCCGTTTCCTGCTGCTCGAGTGCGAAGAACTGGGTACCGACAACGGGAGTGACTATGCAGCAGAAAGCATTTTTACACGTTGATTTTGAACAGCCTGAAGAGCTGGTCTTTAACCGGGCGAGGATGCGGCGGGCTTTCGTCAAACTCGGTCAGGTTCACATGCGCGATGCGCGGCGGCTGGTAATGAAACGTGGCCGCTCGAAGCCAGACGAAAACCCGTCGTACCGGACCGGCCAGCTGGCGCGTTCTATAGGCTACTACGTTCCCCGCGCGTCTAAAAAACGTCCGGGTCTCATGGTGAAGATCGCGCCAAACCAGAAAAACGGCGAGGGTAACCGCCATATCAACGGCGCTTTTTATCCCGCCTTTCTGTTCTACGGTGTTCGTCGTGGGGCGAAGCGTAAGAAAGGCCATCACCGCGGCGCATCAGGCGGTAGCGGCTGGCGCGTGGCACCGCGTAATAACTACATGACTGAGGTTCTGGATAAACGCCGTAGCTGGACACGTTACGTGCTCTCCCGAGAGTTGCGTAAATCCCTCCGACCTCAACGCAGGAAGAAAAAATGAAACTTACCCCGATTATTGCGGCGCTTCGCGCTCGCTGCCCTCTGTTCGAAAACCGTGTGGGTGGCGCTGCGCAGTTTAAAGCGATACCTGAAGCCGGAAAGTTCAGGCTACCAGCTGCGTATGTTGTGCCAGCCGAAGACGTCACGGGTGAGCAAAAATCACAGACGGACTACTGGCAGGATTTGACGGAGGGTTTTTCCGTCATCGTCGTACTCAGCAACGAACGGGATGAAAAAGGGCAGTGGGCATCGTATGACGCCGTCCATGACGTCCGGCAGATTGTCTGGAAAGCGCTTCTGGGCTGGGAACCGGATCCGGAGGCGCATGAAATCCAGTATGCCGGTGGGATGCTTCTCGATCTGAACCGCCACGAACTGTATTACCAGTTCGATTTTACGGTGAAGTATGAGATTACCGAAGAGGACACCCGCCAGCAGGACGACCTGGACGTATTACCAGACCTTAAAACGCTCAGTATTGATGTTGATTTTATCGAACCCGGTACCGGGCCAGACGGCAACATTGAGCACCACACCGAAATAACCTTTCAGGATTAATTCATGTTTGTGAAACCCGTAAAAGGGCGATCTGTTCCGGATCCGGCCCGAGGAGATGTATTGCCCGTAAAAGGGCGAAATGTCGAAGCGTCTGCGTACTGGTTCCGCCGAAAAGCCGCAGGCGAAATCGAAGTAGTTCAACAAAAAGGGGTTAAAGATGACCGTAAGCTTTAATTACATCCCGGCAGATAACCGGGTACCGCTGTTTTATGCCGAAATGGATAACAGCGCAGCAAATACCGCACAGGACAGCGCAGCTTCCCTGCTGATTGGCATGGCATTGTCAGACTCTGACATGCCCGTTAATCAACTGGTCATCATGCCGTCCAAAGACCTGGCAAAAAAAATGGCAGGGCGCGGTAGCCAGCTGGCGCGTATGGTGGAAGCTTACCGACGTGTCGATCCGTTCGGTGAGGTGTGGGTTATCGCAGTACCTGACAACGGGCAGGCGGCAACCGGTACGATCACTTTCTCCGGCACCGCGACAGACGCCGGTTCGGTAAATCTGTATATCGGTACGACCCGCGTACAGGTAACCGCCGCGGCAAACGACACGGGAGCGGATACCGCACAGGCTTTACTGGCTGCGATTAATGCCAACCCTGATTTGCCGGTGACGGCACAGTACAAAGTGACGTCTGCCGGCCCTGACCAGGGCACGCTTGAGCTTACGGCTGTAAATGGTGGTGTCAGCGGAAACAATATCCCGTTAACCATCAATTATTACGGTACGGCCAGCGGTGAAGAGGTTCCAGCCGGGTTAAGCATTCAGATCGGCAAAATGAGTGGCGGGGCGGGCGACCCGGATTTAACCGGAACGATCGCCGCGATGGGGGATGAGCCGTTCGATTATATCGGTCTGCCGTTCAGCGACAGCGCATCGCTGCAGCTGATGGCGACGGAGATGAACGACAGTTCCGGGCGCTGGAGCTATATTCGCCAGCTTTACGGCCACGTGTATACGGCCCGAACCGGTTCACTGTCAGAACTGGTGGCCTATGGCGATACGTTTAATTATCAACACATCACCATCGCGGGGTATGAACCGGAGGTACAAACCGCAGTTGATGAGCTGGTGGCGTATCGTCTGGCACGTCAGGCCGTATTCTTACGTAACGATCCGGCGCGACCGACGCAGACCGGTGAACTGACCGGCGCTCTCCCTGCGCCGACCGGAAAACGCTTCACCATCACGGAGCAGCAGTCATTACTGACGCACGGCATTGCGACGGCGTACACAGAATCTGGCATTTTGCGTATTCAGCGCGACATCACTACCTACAGGAAAAACGCCTACGGTGTGACAGATAACAGCTACCTGGACAGCGAAACGCTGCATACCAGTGCCTACGTTCTGCGACGCCTGAAGTCGGTGATCACCAGCAAATACGGTCGTCACAAGCTGGCGAATGACGGCACCCGCTTCGGCCCGGGCCAGGCGATTGTTACGCCATCGGTCATTCGGGGGGAACTGGGGGCGATTTACCGTCAACTGGAGCGTGAGGGTATCGTTGAAAACTTCGATCTCTTCCAGAAATACCTGATTGTTGAGCGTAACGCGAATGATCCAAACCGCCTGGATGTTCTGTTCCCGCCGGATTACGTCAACCAGCTGCGCGTGTTCGCTGTCCTTAATCAGTTCCGTCTGCAATACAACGAGGAGGCCGCATAATGGCAAAGATTGCGGGTACCACTTATTTCAAAATCGACGGGCAGCAGCTGTCCATCACCGGCGGGATCGAAGTACCGATGAACACCCGTGTGCGGGATGACGTTATCGGGCTGGACGGGTCCGTAGATTTTAAGGAAACGCACCGCGCCCCCTACACGAAAGTGACAGCGAAGGTGCCGAAAAACTTCCCGGTGGACAAAATCACAACGTCCGAAAATATGACCATTACCTCTGAACTGGCGAACGGGCAGGTTTATGTCCTTTCAAACGCCTGGCTGCATGGTGAGGCAAACCATAATCCCGAAGAGGGCACGGTGGATCTGGAATTCCACGGTGAAGAAGGATTTTACCAATGACAAAAGAACTGGTCCTTAAAAAGCCGATTACGGCTCATAACGAAAAGCTGCACGTGCTGGAGCTGCGCGAGCCGACATTCGACGAGATTGAGGCGATAGGCTTCCCGTTTACAGTTTCCGGTAACGGCGCGATCAAACTGGATAGTTCCGTGGCACTGAAATATATCCCGGTGCTGGCGGGGATCCCCCGCTCGTCTGCAGCGCAGATGGCAAAGCTGGATATTTTCAAATCCTGTATGCAAATCCTCAGTTTTTTTACCCAGTCGGAGACGGAACAAACCTCAGACGACGACTCTACAACGTCGCCTGGTTCTGGAAATTAAACCCCCTTGAGCTACGGCGGGCGGCCATATCTGACTTCCTGGACCTGGAAGCGGAGGCCGTCCGCATCAACGAGGAAGTAAAACATGGCTGACAGTTTCCAGTTAAAGGCAATCATCACCGCCGTTGACCAGTTGACCGGGCCGATGAAAGGGATGCAGCGCGAGCTTAAGGGATTTCAGAAGGAAATGGGCAGTCTTGCGCTGGGGGCGGCAGCCGCAGGAACTGCCATCCTCGGCGCGCTGGCGCTGCCCATTAATTCTGCGATCGGGTTTGAGTCAAAAATGGCCGACATCCGAAAGGTAGTTGACGGTCTCGATGATAAAAAAGCGTTTGCGCAGATGAGTGACGATATCCTGACGCTGTCCACGCAGTTACCAATGGCGGCGGAGGGGATCGCAGAGATTGTGGCGGCAGGCGGCCAGGCGGGGATCGCGCGTAGTGATTTGATGCAGTTCGCTAACGATGCCGTAAAAATGGGCGTCGCGTTCGACACCACAGCCGAAGAGTCAGGCCAGATGATGGCGCAGTGGCGAACGGCGTTCAAACTGACACAGGATGATGTGGTTGTTCTTGCTGACAAGATCAACTATCTGGGGAATACCGGTCCGGCAAACGCGAAGAAAATCTCTGAAATCGTTACCCGAATTGGTCCGCTGGGCAGCGTTGCTGGTGTGGCTTCGGGCGAAATTGCAGCTATGGGAGCCACGATCGCCGGGATGGGCGTTGAATCGGAAATCGCCTCAACCGGCATCAAAAACTTCATGCTGTCGCTTACCGCAGGTAATTCGGCAACCAAAGCCCAGAAACAGGCTATGGCTTTCCTGAAGTTGAATCCGAAGAAACTCGCTGAGGATATGCAAAAGGATTCGCGCGGGGCGATGCTGAAGGTACTGGACTCGCTCGCGAAGGTTCCAAAAGCTAAACAGGCTGCCGTCATGAACGCGCTGTTTGGTAAGGAGTCCTTAAGCGCGATTGCCCCGCTTCTGACCAACCTGGATCTGTTACGCACTAACTTTGACCGCGTGGCTGATGCCCAGGAATATGGCGGCTCGATGCAGAAGGAATACGCATCCCGCGCGGCCACAACTGAAAACCAGCTGGTACTGCTGAAAAACAGCGTGAATGCGATTTCGGTGACGCTGGGCGACACTTTCCTTCCCGCCATCAACGAAGCTGCAGAAGCGGTGATGCCTTACCTGGAGCAGCTCAGGACCTTCGTTCGCGCGAATCCTGAACTGGTACAGACTGCGGCAAAATTTGGTGCCGCGCTGCTGGGCGTTGGTGTTTCTATCGGTGTGTTATCCCGAGCAATAAAGGTCCTGAATACGGTAATCAACCTGTCCCCGGCCAAAGTTGCGATCGCAGCGCTGGCGGCTGGCGCCATGTTGATCATCCAGAACTGGGATGAAGTCGGGCCGGTGATAAAGGCGGTCTGGCACGAGCTGGATCGTGTGGTGCAGCAACTTGGTGGCTGGGAAACGGCTATCAAAGCGGTTGCCGCGATTTCAGCTGTGTATATCGGCATCAAAATGGTAACGAATCTTCAAACGGCCATCGCGACGCAGAAACAGTGGACGGCGGCTGCGGGTGCAACAGGCGGGGTTCTTAAAAGCCTCGGTAAAATCAGTCTTATTGGTGGGCTGGTTGAACTCGGTCTGATGGCTCAGAAGTTCGAAAAAGAACATCCCTGGCTGATTAAAAACTTCGCAGCGGATGCACTAAACAGCGGGTTTGGGTTGAATGACAAAATGGATGAGTGGGGCAAGGATCTCCACGATTTTGTATTTGAAAAAACCGGCTGGCAGATGCCGCGTGGTGATTCCTATATCTCGGTAGAGCCGCTAAAAGCACCCGTAGCGCCTCGGGTCTTCCGTTCAGAGCAGGGCAATCCGGCCTTAATGCAACCAGGAGGTATTTACCCGCCTGTATTGCCTCAGTCCGGAAAATATCTTGAGCGTGCTACTTCCCCTGTTACTCAGCGCGGCGAGCTTAAAGTGACTTTCGATAACGCCCCACCGGGAATGCGCGTGCAGGAGATCCCGAAAAGCGGTGACCCACTGATGAACATTACCCATGATGTGGGGTATTCCCCGTTTCGCACACCACGTTAAGCCCGCGTAAAGCGGGTTTTCTTTTGGGGGCAATATGGCTTTTTTTTCTTCAACTGACTGGCGCGACAGGCTGCGTGAGGCGTCGTTTCGTGGCGTACCGTTTTCTGTGGAGGATGATGAAGGTACCTTTGGCCGCCGTGTCCAGGTGCACGAGTATCCCAACCGCGATAAACCCTTTACGGAGGATTTAGGCCGGGCCACGCGGAGAATGACGATCAACGCCTACTTAATCGGGGATGATTATGCCGATAAGCGCGATCGTCTTATTGGTGCTGTTGAAACAGCCGGTCCGGGTACGCTTGTTCACCCCCAGTACGGAGAAATGCAGGGAAGTATCGACGGGCAGGTGAGACTCACGCACAGCAATGCTGAGGGGCGTATGTGTCGCGTCTCTTTCCAGTTCGTGGAAAGCGGCGAACTGTCATTCCCGGTGGCGGGTATGGCGACGGCGCAGCGGCTGAAACAATCTGGCGGCCTGTTTGATGATGCGATTGAAAGCATGTTCTCTGCGTATTCGCTCTCCGGCATTGCTGACTTCATCCAGAATGATGTGCTGGCGGACGCAGCCGCGATGCTCGGCGATGTTGCAGACGCATTCCGGATGGTTGATTCCGGCGTCTCATCGGCGATGCGTCTGCTACAGGGCGATCTGTCGGTCATCCTTATGCCGCCAAGCGCGGCCAGTGATTTTGTGCGTGAACTGCAAAAAGCGTGGCGTGCGGGTGATCGGCTGACGGGCGATACGTCAGACCTTGTGACGATGATAAAAACGATGTCCGGCGTAACGCTTGATCCGGGGCTGGCACCACGGGGAACCTGGCCGACAGATTCCGGTTCTGTTGAGGTGCAAAAGGCCAGGAGTAATATGATCGCCTCGGTCATCAGATCTTCGGCAATCAGTACCGCGTCACAGGCGGTTTCCACGCTGGCGCAGCCCAAAACCATCGCGGCGCCGCAGGGGCAGGCTGGCAAGATTTCTGGCGGCGCGGCCAGCAATGACATTATTAATATCTCTCATCCTGCGCTCGACGGCTCCGGTACCACCGTCGCGCCGGAAGACCCGCCAACCTGGGACGAATTAACCGAAATCCGCAGCGCGCTGAATGCAGCCATCGACCAGGAGCAGCTGCGAATTACCGATGACAGAATTTTTCAGCAAATCACGGTACTGAGAACAGACCTCAACCGGGATATTTCTGCTCGTCTTGCGCAGGTGGAGATCACTGCAGAGCGAACCCCTCCTGATGTGCTTCCCGCACTGGTGCTGGCGGCTAACTGGTATGACGATGCAGATCGGGAAAAAGATATTCTTTCGCGAAATCTGGTCCGTCATCCTGGGTTCGTTCCTGTTAAACCTCTGAGGGTGCCAGTGCGATGAACAATACCGTTTTTTTACGTGTAAACGGCCGCGAGTGGGGCGGCTGGACATCGGCCCGCATTAGCGCAGGTATTGATCGCGTTGCCCGTGATTTTAATGTGTCGATTACCCGGCAATGGCCGGGGAATGATGGCGTGCCACAGATTAAAAATGGCGATCTCGTTGAAGTGATGATCGGGGATGACCTGGTCATTACCGGCTGGGTTGAGGCATTGCCGCTACGCTACGATGCCGCGGCCATCACCATGGGGATAGTTGGTCGTAGCAAAACGGCAGATCTTATTGATTGCTCAGCTGCGCCAGCACAGCACAACGGAAAAAATCTTTTCCGCATAGCCAGTGCGCTGGCTAAACCGTTTGGCGTTGACGTGGTTGATGCTGGTGCGCCTGCTACTGCAGTCATAGACGCACAGCCGGAACACGGTGAAACGGTGGTGGACTGCCTGAATCGTCTGCTGGGCCAGGTGCAGGCGCTGGCCTACGATGATGCTCAGGGGAGGCTGGTGCTCGGAAAACCGGGAAGCGAGAAAGCTGCAACAGCTCTGGTCCTGGGGGAAAATATCCTTTCATGCGATACCGAACGCAGCGTTCGCGAACGTTTTTCCAGTTATCAGGTTACCGGCCAGCGCCCTGGTACCGATGATGATTTCGGTGAAGCGACGATCGCCGCTATCCGGCAGAGCACGACTGATTCCGGCGTGACGCGCTACCGTCCGCACACCGTGCAGCAGTCCGGCACGGCGACGACCGACAGCTGCAAAGCGCGGTGTGAATTTGAGGCCAGACAACGTGCTGCAAAAACCCGTGAAACCACATACACCGTTCAGGGCTGGCGGCAGGGTAACGGCGAACTGTGGCGGCCAAATCTCTCTGTCATTGTTTACGACCCGCTGAACGGGTTCGATAACGAGTTGCTGGTGATCGCCGAGGTGACGTACAGCCAGGACAACAACGGCACCACAACGGAAATTCGTGTAGGGCCGGCTGATGCGTATCTGCCCGAACCGGCAACGCCGAAAAAGAAAAAGACATCGGGAGGCACAGAATTCTGATGGCTGGATCTTCTCTTCAGAATATTGTCACGCGCGCTGTTATCACCGCGCTCGATACCGCAAAAAAATGCCAGGCCGTAGGGCTGAAGCTGATCGCCGGTGAACAGAAAGAAAACGTTGAGCACCTTGAACCGTATGGCTTTACGTCCGCTGCGCAGAACGGTGCAGAGGCTGTGATGCTGTTCCCAGGTGGCGATCGCTCGCACGGTGTTGCCGTGGTGGTTGCTGACCGCAGGTACCGTCTGAAAGGTCTGGCGCGCGGTGAGGTGGCCGTTTATGACGATCAGGGACAGTCTGTCACCCTTACGCGCGCCGGGATTGTCGTTAATGGCGGCGGTAAGCCAATTATTTTCACCAATGCCACTAAAGCCCGTTTCGAAATGGATATCGAGTCCACCGGGCAAATTAAAGATCTCTGCGATGGCGCAGGAAAAACGATGTCTGCAATGCGCGCGACATACAACGGCCACACCCACAAAGAAAACGGTGACGGCGGCGGTACGACGGATAAACCCAACCAACCGATGAGTTAAATCATGATCCTCTATGTTAACGGGCTTCTGAAGGAGTCCACGGATCCGCTCGACCTTTTAACGCGTTCTGTCGTGATCTCTCTTTTTTCGTGGCGGCGTGCTGAAAGCGACGACCGGACACCAGAACCCTATGGCTGGTGGGGCGATACCTGGCCAACAGTACAGAACGACCGGATCGGCTCCCGTCTGTATCTCCTTAAACGCCGGAAACTCACCAACAAAACACCACAGGACGCCCGCGAATACATTCAGCAGGCACTGGCGTGGATGACTGAGGACGGTGTGGCCGCGCGAGTTGACGTTACCGCAGAACGAACGGGAATAGATGTGCTGGCTGCCGGGGTAACGATTTACCAGCGCGACGGCACTATTCACAACATTACTTTTGACGACATCTGGAGTGAACTCGATGGCTGACAGTCAATTTTCACGGCCTGAACTCCCGCAACTGATTGCCACCATTCGCAGTGATTTGCTGACGCGCTTCCAGGAGGATGTGTTGCTGCGCAGGATGGATGCAGAGGTTTACGCGCGGGCGCAGGCCGCTGCAGTTCATACCCTTTACGGGTACATAGATTATCTGGCGCGCAATATGTTACCTGATTTGTGCGATGAGGACTGGTTATACCGCCACGGCAGAATCAAACGATGTCCGCGCAAGGATGCTGTGGCCGCGACAGGTTTTGTGCGCTGGGATGGGATAAGCGGTACGCCCACGTTGCCCGCCGGTACACAGGTGCAGCGTGATGACCAGGTGACCTTTACTACCACCCAGACCGTCAAAGCGTCCGGTGGCGTTTTGCGCGTGCCGCTGGTGGCCGATAACGCCGGGGCGGCAGGCAATACTGATGATGGTGTTGCGTTGCGTCTGGGTACGCCAGTCAGCGGCATTCCCTCAACCGGATACGCTGACACTGTTACAGGCGGTGATGATGTGGAAGAGCTGGAGACCTGGCGCGCACGCGTCATGGAGCGCTACTACTGGATACCGCAGGGCGGTGCTGATTCCGATTATGTCATCTGGGCAAAAGAGATCGCCGGTATTACCAGAGCCTGGACGCTGCGCCACTACAGCGGGATTGGTACCGTTGGCGTGATGGTGGCAACCAGTGACCCGACACATCCCGCCCCCGGTGATGACCTTGTCCAGGCCGTTCGCAATCATATTCTACCGCTGGCACCAGTCGCCGGAGCCGGACTGACGGTCTTTGCCGCGACTGAAAAAGTTATTCCGATGACGATTGCGCTGGCGAAAGATACCGCAGAAATCCGCGCAGCCGTCACGGCGGAACTGAATTCCCTGATGCTGCGCGATGGAGTGCCATCCGGAAAAGTGTACCTGTCACGCATCAGCGAGGCGATAAGCCTGGCAACGGGTGAAGTTGCACATCAGTTACGTGCGCCGGTAACTGATGTTGCTCTGGGGGCAACAGAATTACCCGTTGTCGGGACCATCACCTGGGCGACCTATACGGGGGTGAGTAGCTGATGGCTCTGCAGGATGAATATGAGCAGCTTCTCTATAAGCTGTTACCACCCGGCCCGGCGTGGGAAGGTGATAACCCGCTGATAGAAGGGTTGGCCCCGTCGCTTACGCGCGTGCATCTGCGTGCTGATGCACTGATGAAGGAAATCGATCCCGCGCAGACGACAGAACTGATAGACCGTTATGAAACCGTCTACGGCCTGCCTGATTCCTGTACTCCGGACGGGGTGCAGTCGCTACGACAGCGCCAGCAGCGTCTTGACGCTAAGGCCAACGTGGCTGGCGGTATCAACGAACAATTTTACCGAAACCAGCTGGACGCCCTGGGCTACACCACGGCCACAATCGAACAGTTTCAGAACCTCGACAGCTCCCCCGATCCGGAGTGGGGTGAATTCTGGCGCTACTACTGGCGCGTAAATATTCCGGCTGATGCCAATGTCAGCTGGCAGACCTGCACCAGTGCGTGCAATTCCGCAATCAGAACATGGGGCGACACAGTTGCAGAGTGCGTCATAGAAAAACTCGCGCCCTCGCATACCGTCGTTGTTTTTGCATACCCGGAAGGAACAGACAATGCATCGAATTGATACACCCACGGCACAGGCCGATAAATTTGGACCAGGTAAAAATGGTTTTACGAATGGTGACCCGTCGACAGGCCGTCGTGCCACTGACCTGAACAGCGACATGTGGGATGCCGTTCAGGAGGAGATTTGTGCAGTAATAGAACAGTCAGGCCTGGCACTGGACAAAAATCAGCACGACCAGCTTTATAAAGCGATCGTCAAAATTATCGCATCCAAAATTCCCGATGCACTCCTGAAAAAGAACAACCTTTCAGATCTGGCTGATAAAGCGCTGGCTCGGGCAAATCTGCAGCTTAAAACTGCGGCGCAGAAAGATATCGTTACATCAACGACCGATACAACAGCTGATCGTGTTCCGGTGGTGGGTTGGCAGGGGCTGGGGTCAGCAACTCAATTTCGGATGGGACAGGTATCGCAATTCCTTGCATATGCGGCTGCTGATTTGAAAGAAGTGCCAGCCAATGGCGCTGGATGGCAATCAGCATATGGCCTTTCCCGTCGCGCCCAGGCTTTCATGAACACTTCAGGGATATTCTATTCAAGGTTTTCCCTTTCTGATGTAGCGCTTGATGTTGATACGCCCTGGGCAATTCATTACACATCGCTTAACAAACCAGAGGCCACGGATTGCGATGCAGTATCAGCTACTAACGGAGGAACATTCCAGAAATCAATTATTGTAAAAGGCAACGGTGCATCTATAACGATACAGCCGCTTGTAGATCAACAAGCAAGTTATTTACTTGGTAAGGGGTATAATGGAGGAAATACCTGGTATGTTGGGCGAGGCGGTGCCAATAACAATGTTGCGTTATACAACTATCAGGGATTAAATGGTTTAGTTCTTGCAGAAGATGGTTCAATCGGTATCAATCCAGCTCAGGGAAAACCTCTTCAGTTAGGTTCGGTTGGCTCTGCGATTTTGAATATCGGCGACAATGATTCTGGTTTGCGGAGTTCTGTCGATGGACAGGTAGATTTATGGTCAAACAGCGCGATGGTTGGGTATTGGAATAAAACAACCTTTTCATTCTCTGGACAAATAATACCGACCAATTACGCAAATTTTGACAACCGCTATTATACCAAGGCGCAATCTGATGCGGGGTACATGCCTAAAACAGGGGCTTACACCAAAGCAGAGAGTGACGGTAGATATCAACCTAAGGGGAGTTACGCCTTGCCGGACACCTCCGGAATTAGCGGTAATGTGTTGTGGTGGAAAAACACCGCAACAGGTGTCATTACGATGATGGGGCAAACCGCGGGCGTGGCGAATAGCGGCCGAGTAACATTCCCCTTTGCTTTTGCATCGAAATGTTTCGGTGTAATCCCAACACGTAATAATGACTCAGGACAAGGAGCAGCTATGCAACCATATAACGTCAATACAACCGGCTGGAATCTAAGAATCGCGGGCGGTGGCACTGAAACCGTTATGTGGATCGCTATGGGAAAATAAACGATGACAACTTACTACAGCGCAACGACAAACGGGTTTTATCCTGAGATTTGGAAACAATCCTATGAACTAGGTGGTGAATGGCCTGCTGATGCTGTCGAAGTTTCCGAGCACTGGCATGATTATCTTGTCAAAAATCAAGGCAGCGGAAAGGAAATTTCGGCTAATGAATATGGATATCCCGTACTTAAAGACGTACAAGTAGACTGGAATTCAAAGGCAGAGGACCAGCGGCAGGTTTTGCTTTCAGAAAGTTACGGTGAGATAGATAACTGGAAAATCGAACTACAGCTGGGAACTATAACTGAAGATGATAGGGCCAGCCTTACTGAATGGATGGCCTATATCAAGAAGCTTAAAGCAATGGATTTTGTTGCTGTAATCGACGAATATAGTTTTAATAGCATAGATTGGCCAGTGAAACCATCAAACGAATAATCTATGTTACTTAGTATATGTCTTTAGGACGATATCGTTTTTCGAAAAAACAACGGTATCGTCCGGTATATTTTTATTGATGAAGGCCATTGCACCAATTTTAACATTGTCTCCTATTGAAATATCGCCAATTAAACAAGCATTAGCACCTATCTCAACATTGTCCCCGATCCGACTAAACCCTTCGTCAGTATCATTTCTCGCGCCAATGGTCACACCCTGGCGAATGATCGCATTCTTTCCTATGACAGTATTACCCCTGATCACAATGCCAGGGAAGTGGACTATCTTTAGCCCTGGACCGATCACAGCCTTTGGGTTTATATCTGTGGAGTAGCATCTATTGAGTTTGATCATCCGATGCTTGGCGTATTCACGTAGGCCATACTTATTGGTTTGATAGAGGTAACACCAGATTCTGAACCAGAAGTAAAATCGTCTATCAACACACTTCATTGCGCGCCTGATAGTTTTTGACCATGAAAAAGACTTTCCACCCTTCTGAACCTCTACCATCAGGGATTCTTTTAGTTGTTCGTACATCCATGATTCCTTTGGATTATTCGTAGAATTAACGACACATTTTACAATGGCGGTTAAATTTTATCTCTTGAAAATGCATTCTTTTGGAGTAAAGCGATGCTAAAGATAGACGCATTATAGGCTACAAACCGAAGAAACCGCCGACCGTTACATGTAAGAACGGGCGGCGGCATGAATCTTATGACCTGCGATTTCGTGCTCGACGAGCTATGGCAATCATTTCCTGAATCTGCCCCAGGATGAATTTTTCAGCCTCATCGCATGGCATCACCACAAAGCCTGAGCGGATCACATGTTCCAGGTATGAATCTGGGCTCATAATCACTTCGCCTGGCATAAGAGGGTGGCGGGCCACGGGCAAGCTGTTTTCGAAATAGGTGGTATGGGAAAAAATCATTTTTATGTCAACGCTGGTTAAAAAATTGCACTTCTAAATCAAAGAAAAAATGCCACGAAAAAGAATCAATTTTGGGGGCAAATTTGGGGGCAAAATTGAACTGGGGGCATGATTTGGGGCGATAAAATGACCAATATTGTCCGATAATGTCCGCATTGCAATTTCTGTAAGTCGCTGATTAATATATAACTTGTTGTTTTGGCGATGATTGTATTTTTCGTTGTGCAGTCTAACGCTGATTATGTTGTTGTGGGGATAAACATTTAGTAAACCGGGGGAAAGCAACCCTCTTTCCGGGCGGAAAGAGGGTAGAGGGCCTTTACTTCAGTTCATCAACCATGGTGATGGCGCGACCAATGTAATTCGCCGGGGTCATCGCTTTCAGGCGGGTTTTCTCTTCTTCTGGCAATGCCAGACTGTCGATAAACTGTTTCATGCCTTCAGCGTCAACGCGTTTACCGCGAGTTAGCTCTTTCAGTTTCTCGTACGGTTTTTCGATACCGTAACGGCGCATCACGGTCTGGATCGGCTCAGCCAGAACTTCCCAGTTGTGATCCAGTTCGTCCAGCAGACGGTCACGGTTCACTTCCAGTTTGCTCACGCCTTTCAGGGTGGACTGGTAAGCGATCAGCGCGTAGCCAATACCCACGCCCAGGTTACGCAGAACGGTGGAGTCTGTCAGGTCACGCTGCCAGCGGGAAACCGGCAGTTTGCTTGCCATATGTTGCAACACGGCATTTGCCAGACCCAGGTTGCCTTCAGAGTTTTCGAAGTCGATTGGGTTCACTTTGTGCGGCATGGTAGAAGAACCAATTTCACCGGCGATGGTTTTCTGTTTGAAGTGGTTCAGCGCGATGTAGCCCCACACGTCACGATCAAAGTCGATCAGGATGGTGTTGAAGCGCGCGATGCAGTCAAACAGTTCGGCGATGTAGTCATGCGGCTCAATCTGGGTAGTGTACGGGTTCCACTGAATACCCAAAGAGGTGACGAACTCTTCGCTGAACTGATGCCAGTCCACTTCCGGGTATGCAGCGATGTGGGCGTTATAGTTACCGACCGCACCGTTGATTTTACCAAGAATTTCAACCTGTTCCAGCTGACGATACTGGCGTTCCATACGATACGCGACGTTCGCCATCTCTTTACCCATCGTGGATGGGGTGGCTGGTTGGCCGTGGGTACGGGAGAGCAGCGGAATGTCGCGGTATTCCACGGACAGCGCTTTTACCGCGTCGATGATTTTACGCCAGTAAGGCAGTACCACATCTTTGCGCGCGGTAGAGAGCATCAGCGCGTGAGACAGGTTGTTGATATCTTCTGATGTGCAGGCGAAATGAATGAATTCAGATACGGCATGCAGAGCAGGCACAGCAGCCACTTTCTCTTTCAGGAAGTACTCAACCGCTTTCACGTCATGGTTGGTGGTGCGCTCGATGGTTTTGATACGCGCGGCATCTTCTTCGTTGAAGTCAGCAACGATTTTATCAAGGTAATCGTTTGCCTGGGCGTCAAAAGCAGGAACTTCCTTGATTGCTGCCTGGGCGGCCAGCTTTTGCAGCCAGCGTACTTCAACCTGAACACGGAACTTCAGCAAACCATATTCGCTGAAGATCCCGCGCAGCGCGCTGACTTTATCGCCATAGCGTCCATCGACAGGGGATACGGCGGTCAGTGAGGATAATTCCATAATTCGCAACTCCGGGAGGTTAACAATGAGCAAGAATTTGTTTTGCCTGAGTAGTCAGGCGATTACGAGAAAACATTAACTGCAGTCGGCCACCGCCAACCTGATGCCACAGCACAGCGGCGCGGATCCCGGCCAGCAGGGAGGCACGCACTTTTGCCTGGACCTGAGGGCTTTGCAGAACAGCAGGGGAACCGGTGACCTGAATACGCGGGCCAAGTGGGCTAATGACGTCAACATAAATGGCAGCCATGGCACTCAGCAGCGTTTCGGACTGCAGATCAAAATGGTCGAGCTGACGTTGCAACCCGGCAATGCGGTCACCAAGCGTATTGAGCGCACCTTTCGCTGCGCTCAGTTTACGCTCAAGCACCATCAGGCTTAACGTGTAGCGGGTCAACTCTGCGTTTAATCCCTGACGGCTACTGGCGTTCAGCACGCCAAGCAGGGTTTCAAGACCGAGACGAAGATTAGTTTCACTCCCACCGAAGACACCCAGGGTTGAGCCGGGGTTGAGGTCGATAACGCTGTTGAGTGAAACGTGCAGCGCATCAGCGTCGCAATGACCCTGATGCGCCAGCTGTTGCACCAGACGGGCAGACTGGCAAATTCCCGCCAGTGCCAGGGTGATGTCATAGTAGTTCTTCGCCACACGGTCTCCTTTATGTGTGCAATCGTGTTAAACAGCGGTCAGCGGCAGGCGCTGTTCAATGATCCCGCCACCCAGGCAGACTTCGCCGCTATAGAAGACAGCAGACTGACCCGGGGTGACAGCAGCAACAGGCTCGTCGAAACGCACTTCGATGCGATCGTCATCCAGCGCGGTAATGGTGCAAGGAATATCGGTCTGACGGTAGCGCGTTTTCACCGTGCAGCGCAGCGTGCCTTTCAGCGGTTCGCGATCGACCCAGTGCAGCTGTTGCGCGATCAGGCCAACGGACATCAGACGCGGGTGGTCGTGACCCTGAGCGACAACCAGAATATTGTTTTCGACATCTTTGTCGACCACGTACCACGGATCTTCGCTACCTTCTTTCGTCCCGCCGATACCCAGGCCTTTACGTTGGCCTAAGGTGTGGTACATCAGCCCCTGATGCTGGCCAATCTCTTCCCCGTCTACGGTAACAATTTTACCTGGCTGCGCAGGCAGGTAACGCCCCAGGAAATCGCGGAATTTGCGCTCGCCGATGAAGCAGATACCGGTAGAGTCTTTTTTCTTAGCGGTGATCAGGTCCAGCTCTTCGGCGATTTTACGTACCTGCGGCTTTTCCAGCTCGCCGACCGGGAACAGGCTCTGGGCGATTTGCTCGTGGCTCAGCGTATAGAGGAAGTAACTCTGATCTTTGTTACTGTCCAGACCGCGCAGCAGCTGGCTTTTGCCATTCACATCGGCACGACGCACGTAGTGACCGGTCGCAATGAAGTCTGCGCCCAGATCTTCCGCCGCGAATTCCAGGAAGGCTTTAAATTTGATCTCTTTGTTGCACAGAATATCCGGGTTTGGCGTACGGCCTGCTTTGTACTCTTCCAGGAACAGTTCAAAAACGTTGTCCCAGTATTCTGCGGCAAAGTTAACGGTGTGCAGTTCAATACCGAGCTTGTCGCATACAGCCTGCGCATCGGCGAGATCCGCAGCGGCAGTGCAGTATTCCTCGCCATCATCTTCCTCCCAGTTCTTCATGAACAGGCCCTCCACCTTATAGCCCTGTTGTTGTAACAGGTAGGCGGAAACGGAGGAATCGACACCGCCGGACATGCCGACGATTACTTTTTTCTGGCTGTTATCTGACATGGAATACTCACGACATTGAACTTCAAGGCGGCGTATTCTATCACGCCCCCCCACCATTGACACCCTCTGTAAACGGCCAGTTAAATTCTCCGATGACATCCAGCGGTAAGCGGCCAGAAGACTGCCAGCAGCGAATGCTTTCTGCAACCAGCGGCGAGCGCAGGTTTGGCGCGTTCAGGATCTCGTCAGCGGTGACCCACAGGCAGCGGTCGATATCATCATCCTGCGGCTCTGTGGCGCACATTTCGTTAAGCTCAACGGCGAATAAAAAGCGCAGGAACGGCGTGTGGTCAGGCGCTATCCACTGATGCAGGCGGATGAAGTGTTGAGGTTCGGCATGGATCCCCGTCTCTTCCCACAGCTCGCGTTTTGCGGCCTGCAGCAGCGTTTCGTTTTCTTCGAGGTGCCCTGCGGGCTGGTTCCATAAGGCTTTGCCGCCAATCGTCTCCTCGACGACCAGGAATTTACCCTGCGCGTGAACGACACAGGCGACAGTGACATGAGGTTTGAACATAGTGACTCCTTAGGAGGTAGCGTCCCGCCATTCACCGTTAGCCAGGCTCTCCAGCGTGTAGTTGCCCATGGCGTAGCGAATCAGGCGCAGGGTAGGGAAGCCAACGTGTGCGGTCATACGCCGCACCTGACGGTTGCGGCCTTCATAAAGGGTGATTTTGAGCCAGCTTGTCGGAATGGATTTGCGTTCGCGGATGGGCGGGTTACGCGGCCACAGCCACTCCGGTTCATTCACGCGTTCAATACCTGCTGGCAGAGTTGGACCGTCGTTCAGCGTGACGCCGCTGCGTAATGTTGCCAGCGTCTCTTCATCCGGTTCACCTTCTACCTGCACGAAGTAAATTTTACCCGTGCGCTTCCCTGGCTGCGTGAGCTTCGCCTGTAGGGCGCCGTCGTTAGTTAAGACCAGCAGGCCTTCGCTGTCACGATCCAGACGCCCGGCGGCGTAGACGCCCTGGACTGGAATGTAATCCTTAAGCGTGCTGCGCCCGGCTTCATCAGTGAATTGCGGCAAAACATCGTAGGGTTTATTGAACAAAATAACCCGCTTCGGCTGGCTTTCTTGCGGTCTTCTGGCGGCTTGTCGCGAGCTGAATCGCTCAACCCGGTGTTTTGTAAAAGAAGTTTTCTTCATGGTATTTTCAGGCTCTATCAATTGCCGCATTATAGCCTAATAACGAAGACCTTTCATGGCGTCGGACAATCAGGTACTATCGAAGGGCTCATTACAATTTATTAACATAAGATCAGTAACAACCAGAAGCGCTCGAAGGAGAGGTTAATGGAAAGCAAAGTAGTTGTTCCGGCGGAAGGTAAAAAGATCACCCTGCAAAACGGCAAGATTAACGTTCCTCACAATCCGATTATCCCGTTCATCGAAGGTGACGGTATCGGTGTAGACGTTACCCCGGCAATGCTGAAAGTGGTTGATGCCGCTGTTGAGAAAGCCTACAAAGGTGAGCGTAAAATTTCCTGGATGGAAATTTACACCGGTGAAAAATCTACTCAAGTTTATGGCCAGGACGTCTGGCTGCCAGCGGAAACGCTGGACCTGATCCGCGACTACCGCGTTGCTATTAAAGGCCCACTGACCACACCTGTCGGTGGCGGTATCCGTTCTTTGAACGTTGCACTGCGTCAGGAGCTGGACCTGTATGTGTGTCTGCGTCCGGTTCGTTACTACCAGGGCACCCCAAGCCCGGTTAAGCACCCTGAACTGACCGACATGGTTATCTTCCGTGAAAACGCAGAAGACATCTACGCAGGTATCGAATGGAAAGCTGACTCTGCAGACGCAGAAAAAGTGATTAAATTCCTGCGTGATGAGATGGGCGTGAAGAAAATTCGCTTCCCTGAGCATTGCGGTATCGGTATCAAGCCGTGCTCCGAAGAAGGCACCAAGCGTCTGGTACGCGCGGCCATCGAGTACGCCATCACCAACGACCGTGACTCTGTGACCCTGGTTCACAAAGGCAACATCATGAAGTTTACCGAAGGCGCGTTCAAAGACTGGGGTTACCAGTTGGCGAAAGAAGAGTTCGGTGGTGAGCTGATCGACGGCGGCCCGTGGCAGAAAATCAAGAACCCGAACACCGGCAAAGAGATCATCATTAAAGATGTGATCGCCGATGCGTTCCTGCAGCAAATCCTGCTGCGTCCAGCTGAATACGACGTGATCGCCTGTATGAACCTGAACGGTGACTACATTTCTGACGCCCTGGCGGCACAGGTTGGCGGTATTGGTATTGCCCCGGGCGCGAACATCGGTGATGAGTGCGCCCTGTTCGAAGCGACCCACGGTACTGCACCAAAATATGCGGGCCAGGATAAAGTGAACCCAGGTTCTATCATCCTGTCCGCAGAAATGATGCTGCGCCATATGGAGTGGTTCGAAGCTGCAGACCTGATTGTTAAAGGCATGGAAGGCGCTATCGCTGCCAAGACCGTGACCTATGACTTCGAACGTCTGATGGATGGCGCTAAGCTGCTGAAATGTTCAGAGTTTGGCGACGCGATTATCGCGAACATGTAATCCAGGTTCTGGGTTAAACAAGAGCGGGGGCCTGAGGGTTCCCGTTTTTTTTGTCTCTGCTTACAGGAGAAGCATGATGTTAGCCACCATCCTGGTTGCTGTTGTTGCGTTCATCCATCTTTACATCCTGGTGCTGGAAATGTTCCTGTGGAACACAAAAACCGGGCATAAAGCGTTTAATCTCCGTCCTGAATTTGCCCGTGAAACCCGTGTGCTGGCCGCAAATCAGGGGCTGTATAACGGTTTTCTGGCGGCTGGTCTGCTCTGGAGCCTTTGGCTCGGCGAAAAGGGTATCCACGTGACGGTCTTTTTCCTTGTCTGCGTGGTGGCTGCCGGTATATTTGGTGCAGTGACCGCCAGCAGAAAAATTCTGTATGTGCAGGCCTTGCCCGCTGTTGCCGCCTTGCTGGCCCTACTGGTCTGAAGCAATGCTATGGTCGACGTCCGTCGTTCGATATACTCACTACGCCACTTATGACAAGCCAGATACGAGACTGCTTATGAACAACGAAATCCCACTGAAGTATTATGACATCGTCGATGAGTACGCGACGGAAGCCGCAGAGCAAGTCAGTGATTCAGAGCGTGATCCGCTGGCAGGTTATTTCCAGCTGCTGCTCACCCGTTTATCAAATAACGAAGAGATCAGCGAGGAAGCTCAGCAGGAGATGGCCACAGAGGCCGGGATCCATGCTACTCGCATTGATGATATTGCGAATTTCCTCAATCAGTGGGGGAATGAATAGTCTTCCTCAAAAGCCATTATGCTGATGCTTTGCTATGCAGCTCAGCATCACGCTATCAGACCACATGCATTTTTTACGCAGAATATGTGAAGCAGGGGCGTCGACAAATAACGCGAAAATAACGGTCAGACAAAAAAGTACCACTGGTAATAGTAAGGATAATTTCACGTTTTTAACCAAAATAAGAGTGTGCTTCAGGGTAATCTACCGTCTGATTGTGACAACTATATGTTTTTGGGTGAGGAATGAAAATGCTTGATCCGAAAAAACATGGGCACGCCAGACATCAGAGGCTACCGCGCGACTCCGACAAGTTTCTGCGCCAGCTCACTGCGGGTCAGTGATTTTGAGAAATACCATCCCTGAACCAGGGCATCGGGATATCTGTCGGCAATAAAACGATATTGTATTTCATTCTCTACCCCTTCAAAAACAAGGGATTTATTCAGTCGGGCGAGAGCATCACTAAAAATAACAAAGATGTTCTGTTTATAATGTTCACTGATGCCGTCGACCAGCGATTTGTCGATTTTGATTTCATCATATTCAAGAAGTGACAATCTGGCCAGGTTTGAATTTTGTACACCAAAATCATCTATTGATACTTTTATGCCAAGAGATTTTAATTCCCGACAGAATTCTTCAAGAATATCTACAGTGGAAACGGCCTTTTCAGAGAGTTCGATTTTTATCAAGGAGAGTGGAATGCGATGAATTAAACACGCGCGACGTAAGATAGTAATGAATTGCCCGTCTTCAATTTCCGTTCGGCCAACGTTGAGTGAGACGACCAGTTGATGTTTTGTTGCAAGTGGTGCAATTTCTAAAAGAGATTTTTCGATAATATTAATGTAATATTTTTTATACAGGCCGATCTTCTTGATTAATGGAATAAAAAGCTCCGGGGAGACATCACCGTGTTTTTGATCGTGCCATCTCGACAGAACCTCAACACCCACTATTTTTTTATCCTGAATTCGAATGATTGGCTGATATTTAACACTGATGGTATTGGTGATGACAGCCTTGACCAGCGTTCGTTCGAGAGAAAAACGGTCTTCATAAATGCGGAAGAAAAAGAACGTTATCGCTACCCAGATAAAATACAAAATGACCACAAGAAACGTAAACACAACGGGAGGTAGCGAAGCAAGCCCTGCATTGTGATGTTTCACAATGACGCATAAATCCCAGAAAGCGCTGCATTGCGTGAGGGTGATGGTAAACAATGTCGAATGCAGCAAGTCCTGTTGCTTAAACGCAGGGGGGGTCGAAAAAAATGTTCTGCCAAAGTCTTTGGTGGTTGCACTCAGAGAGTAACTCGCTGTAACCGGAGAGAATTTATCGTAAGCGTAGCGGGAGGTGAAGATAATAATGTTATGATAAATTGCCGCGTTACCTGTAAAGAACTCTTTTTTGTCAAACTGGGCCAGGAGAAAGCCCCTTGGGGTTTTATGCAGTTCTGTAGGAAGTGCAACAGGAGTAGCGAGTTTACCCCAAAAAGCAGTACAGACTATTTTTCCTTTCTCTATGAATCCGACATCACCAAAATAGAGGCTGTCGAGTTTTATTTGCCTGTAACTATCAAGACTGGTTTTATCACATCCCTTTGTAGTGATGCTTTTGAGAGCCAGTGCCACGTTTTGGGACAGGTCTTCTGAATATTCTAGAAGAGCATGGGAAATCTCAAGCTGTTTGCTCTTCTGCTGGCTAACGATAACCGCATTGACCGCATAAAGAGACAGGATGACCAGAAGCGTTGAAATGATAGCAACGGCAATGATCTTTTTCATTATCCAGTTATCCTGTCCGCTCCCTGATTTCACAAATCTTAACACAGCCAGGACGAGGCACAAGCCTGATAGTCACGGCAGGTGATCACATTCAGAACGATAACTCATGCTAAAGCATCAGTTTTTTTAAGATAAATCTTGGTTAAGCTATTTTCATTGTTATATGCAACGCTGAGTTAGCCATAGCGTCTTCTACAGGAACCCTGCTTGTTTTTATGGTAAGGAATAAATCATGCGCAACCTTATGATGCCCATCCTCTGCGCTTTATTTCTCTTTCTGAGTGGCCTATTGATTATTAACTGGCAGTTGTGGCATTTGGCAACACTCAGTAATACCCATACCGCCACCGCAAGTACCCAAAAAATAGATAACATTCTTGCTGAAGCTGTCAGTGCTGCCAATACCGCTAAGCAGGTTGCTGCGCAAGGGTGTACCCGTGACGGACAACTGGGGTTGGGAACAGAAGCCGCACTGAAACCGCATCTGCGTGCCATTATGATCCAACTGCAAGGTCAGATTATCTGTACCTCACTGCCGGGAAATGGCGTTTTAATTGTTAATCCTCAAACATTATCTAACGAAACATTGATGCTGTTACCGGGTAATCGACTGGTGAATGGCATTCCGGTTCTCATTTTCCAGATGCCGATCGCGGATGGGCGCGTGATTGTCAGCGTGAGTGACGCACATTTGCAGGATGTGATTGCGAGCGCAACAAATAGCGCTGACATGGCGTTGGTTGTCGGTAAAAGAATGCTTGCGCGTACCGGTGATGTGACTGACTGGGAGGCAGCCTCGTGGAAGGGGGGGATAACCGCATCAGCACATTTCCCATTTAGCGTGGTCTGGCAGCCACCCGCTTTTTTCAGCCTGACGCGATTACTGCAACAAGGATGGAGCCTGATACTGCTTATTCTTGGGTTGTCCGTTACGGTCGGGGTTCTGATCCGCCGTTACAAAAGGAAAAGCACCTCATTTGAAGACGATCTGCGTAAGGCCATTTTGCACGGAGAGATCGTTCCTTATTATCAGCCGATCGTAAATGGCGATACCGGTGGGCTGTACGGTGTTGAAGTGTTAGCAAGGTGGAAGCATCCCAAATCGGGTTTTATCCCGCCGGATGTCTTTATTCCGATTGCGGAAAGGAGCGGTTTGATTATTCCTCTGACTAAAGGGTTAATGGCGAAGGTGGTTACCCAGCTAAAGCCGCTTCTGCCGAAGCTACCTGACGGATTTCATATCGGGGTTAACATCAGTGCCAGACATATCAATGCACCTTCTTTCATTGGTGACTGTCGTGTCTTCGGAAAGGGGTTTCAGGGGAAAGAAGTTAAACTGGTCCTCGAGGTAACGGAGCGTGAACCGTTGATCGATAATCCTCATCTTGTGGAAAATCTCAACACGCTACATAACGCTGGCTTTGTCATTGCACTGGATGATTTTGGGACGGGCTATTCAGGGCTTTCGTGCCTTAATGCATTGGCCATTGATTATATTAAAATTGACAAGAGCTTTGTGAACCGGGTCTCTGAGGAGAAGGACTCAACAATTCTGCTGGACTGTGTTATTGATCTGGCTAAAAAACTGTCATTGCGCATTGTGGCTGAAGGCGTAGAAACGCAGGAGCAACTGGAGTATCTCAATCGTAATGAAATTACCCTTTTACAGGGATACTATTTTGGTAAGCCTGTCTCTTATATCGATTTTATTAAAGTCATCTTATCCAAGCCCAGGGAGGCTGTCAGTTTGTAAAACGAAATTAAGGCCAGCTTCTGTTGTATGCTTAAGTGCAATTCATTTTCCTCTTATCCTGAGCTTTGTTACAGTGACAATAGCTGTCAGCCGGGGATGTCAGGCGTGATAAGGTGGAAAAGCTCGTGCATATAAAAAATACTTTCTACACAACAACCATTACCGTCATCATTGTCTCATTGATCATCTCGCTGTCGCTTGCTGTCCAAATTACCACATCCAGACAGCAGTCAATCCAGCAAATTAATACCAGTGTTGCCAACCTGAGCCATACCCTGGATGTGTATACTGAGGGGATCATGCGCCAAAGTGAAATGCTGATTACGACTGTTTCCGACATAATCGAAATTTATGGCATGAACCCACAACAGGCGACCAATATCCAGCGGATGATAAGTAACCAGGATAATCTCCTTACCCAGATTAATAATGTGGTTGTTTACGATGCCCGGGGCGAACTCTTTACCGCATTGCACGAAACTTTTTCTGGCCCCCGGAAAGGAGCGGACCGGGCTTTTTTTATCTACCACAAGAATAATAAGAGTCAGCAGATTTTTATTGGTGAGCCTGTGGTAAGCAGAACTAATGGTAAATGGGTTATCACCATTAGCCGACGCCTTGAAACCCATACCGGAGCGTTTAATGGTGTCGTCGTTGTGACACTGGGCATCGAAAACTTTCTGGCTCTCTACGGGCAGATTAATATTGGTCATTCTGGCGTCATTGGCTTAACGACACAGTCAGGCGTCTTGCTGGTCCGTTATCCCTTTAAAAATAACTATATTGGCGCGATTGTCTCTGATTCGCCTCTCTTCAGAAAATATCTCAAGGTACAAAATACCGGGATCGCCAGTTCTATTTCCCGGTTTGATAAAATCGAACGCATTTATGCCTATGAGAAAAACACACGTTACGGACTGGTCACCACGGTGGCCGTCAGCACCGATGAGGCACTCTCTCCCTGGCGCAAGCAGGCTATTCAGCTTGCCGTTCTTATTTTCGTTTTTACCGTAATACTCATTGTAGCGTCGTATTTCCTGTATTCGGATTTATCACGAAAAACCAGAGATAACAAAGAGCTGAAGATTATTGCCTCTGAGGATGCGCTGACGGGGCTTTTCAACCGCCGCAGTTTTGATGAAAAAATACTCTCGGAAATTGCGGGTTGCGTGGCACGCGGTGCGCCGATTTCGGTGCTGATTGTGGATGTGGATTACTTCAAAAAATACAATGATAACTACGGCCATCCTGAAGGGGATCGGTGCCTGACTCAACTGGGGGACAGTCTCAGGAAAAGTCTCACTCGTGATAACCAGATTGTGGCGCGGTATGGCGGGGAGGAGTTTGCGCTGATCTTACCTGATGCAGATATCCAGGAAGCGCGGCGCATTGCTCAGACGATCATTCGCAATGTCTTCTCTTTGCAAATTGAACATGCTTTTAGTCCTTTTGGGCGGGTAACGGTAAGCGTAGGGGTCTCCACTGCACGTGCTGTAGAAATAGCCGGTAGCCAGCAGAATATTATCATTGCTGCAGACCAGGCACTCTATCAGGCAAAACGCGGCGGCCGTAACCAGTACGCTTTTGTTGGGGTATGACCATAAAAAAAAGCCCACTCAAGAGTGGGCAAGAAATACTGGAAGCAATGTGAGCAATGTCGTACTGAATACTTGAGCTTTTTACTCAACTACTCAGCATTGAGAAAGATAATCTTTCTCAACAAAAGATTCAACCCCACAGTTTATGTGGAACGTTCTTTTTTGTTGATGAATAAATAGACGCTCTCTCACCGTGATACTTATCACAAATTTTCTTTCTCTGATCCTGTGCTATTCTTTTTTGTGTCGTTGATTTAATGACAAAAACCATACAGAGAGGAAAGTTATGGGTATTTTATCCTGGATTATCTTTGGGCTTATTGCGGGTATTCTGGCTAAGTGGATCATGCCGGGCAAAGATGGCGGTGGGTTTATTGTTACCGTAATACTGGGGATTGTCGGCGCGGTCGTCGGTGGCTGGATCAGTACACTGTTCGGTTTTGGCAAGGTCGATGGCTTTAACTTCGGCAGTTTCGTCGTTGCTGTGATTGGTGCGCTGGTTGTTCTGTTTGCCTACAGAAAAATCAAAAGTTAAATCTGAACGCGTTAAAAAAGGCTGCCCTCTGGCAGCCTTTTTTACGTAGCGCGTTTACCACCAGCCGAGTTGCGTCCCGGCAAAAGCAGCAATGGCAACGATCAACATAATGAGGGTCGTTTTTCTCATTTATGCCCCTGGAGCCGCGTAACCACCGACAAAAAACCATGCCAGAAAAACCACCGCCGTTATAAAAATAACGACCGGGAAGAGGATCCCTATTCTCATATCATCACCTGTTTCGGTTTCTGTAATGCCGTAGAGTGTACGGCGTTAATCCTTAGCGAGAAAGCGAGTTTTGCTTTTTCCTTTCTTATCCTGATACATTGCGATATCAGCTGCGTGTAACGCACTGTCCGGATCGGCTACATCAGGGTCCACTTCGATAACACCAATGCTGGCTCCTGGGTAAATGATATGAACACTGCCCAGCCAGTATTCACCCGCAATGCAGGCATTGAGGCGTGTTTTTAACTGGTTTATCTGCGTGTTATCCCCTTCATTGTCGGTTTTACTCAGAGAAGCCACCAGAAACTCATCACCGCCCAACCGGCCAATAATATCGTCCTGCTGTTTTTCTTCCGTCAAACGCTTGCCCACTTCCACCAGGAACTGGTCGCCAGCTTCATGCCCATAACGATCGTTAATCAGTTTGAAATCATTCAGGTCGATAAACGCGATGATGGCATTACGTTTAAGGTGTCGCGCCAGAGAAAAGAGGGTCGTCAGATCCTCAAAAATGGCCCGACGGTTGGGTAAACGGGTAAGGGCATCGGTATAAGAATGCGCGATGAGCGCAGCATTGGCTTCCCGAAGTTGGGCAACCAGAGACTCTTTCTGAATGTACTGGGCAATCAACCCGGCGAACAATTTCAGAACCTGTTCACCACGTTCGCTGAGTGGTTTCTTTGCCGTACTGGTGGCACAGAGCGTACCGTAAAGTGAACCATCAGCAAGATGGACAGGAATACTCATGTAGGTGGTAATGCCGAGTGCTTTCGCAGCGTCGCAATCAGACCAACGCTCAGGAACATCGTCGCTGAATAGCGTGTTGCTATCCAGTGCGCGCTTACACAGTGTTTCATCCCATGGGACACTCAGTCCCTCCGGGATCTCCATCTGCTTGCTGTTGCGGGCATAGAGAATATGCTGCAGTCGTGCTTTGATATCGACCTTCGTCAGGTAAGTTGACTCCATATCGGTCACAATCTCCAGCATCTCCAGCAGCTGACGAACGAGACTTTCAAGGGATTGTTCAGTGGCGAGGGTTTCTGAAACACGGGCAAGGATGATATCCGACATGACGTAGAATGACTCCCATGCAGAAGACGTCTGCATCTGCATGTTATGCTGAATTTTTAGACTTCTGGCATAGTAAAACATGAATATAGAAAATTTAATATATGCAGGGGAAGGGGCGCAGGTGAAAAAAAGCCCCGTTGTTGAGACCGGGGCAAAGACATCTTGATTACGGAATGATGTTCTCTGGTCATGTTGAGAACACGTCACACTATAGCGTTGAAAAGTGCAGTTAAAATGGAGAAACCATGGAGAAAGCGCGAGTGACCCGTTACCCTTACACTATTGATGATGTCAAAAGGATCAATAAGATGAGATTTCTGCTTCTGGCGCTGGCACTTCCCCTGGCCGCCTGCACCACCAAAACACCACCACCTGATGCCCCGAAACCGCCTCACGTTGTCGGTATGGCGAACCCGGCCTCCGTTTATTGTCTGGAGAAAGGCGGGGAACAGATCCCGGTTCAAAGCCCACAGGGTGTCCGTACGGAGTGCAAGTTACCGGGTGGCGAAGTGATCGATGAATGGACGCTTTATCGTCGCGATCATCCGCAATCCATCAGGTGACAATGACATATTGACTGCGATACACTTCTCTTTAGGATTATTCTTAGCCAATTTCTGGCCACCTTTACCGTGAGAGAAGTATGTTTCAGCTTAAACCGGGCAGCATGGCGATGATCATCGGTGCCCGCACAGCCTCTGGCCGTCGCAATATTGGTAAATCCGTTGAATTATTTGGTCTTTGTCAGCCCGGCTTGCGTTTCGTTAACCCGGTCAATGGCGTTATGACGGAGTTACCCGCGACGGCGGATCGCGCGTTATGGCTGGTAACGGGAGATGTCTACGCCTTTGACAATCAGCACGGCTTTGCGTTTGTTCGCCCTGAACACCTGATGCCACTTACCCCGGATGAAGCACCACAAACCCTTGATGAGCTGATGATCGACTGATTACAGATGGCGTAGCCAGTCGGCTAATACCAGGGCATGATTTTGTGTCTTGTCTTTTGCACCGTAGAGCAGGGTGACGGTCTGCTTTTTTGCCCGCGCCGCCAGGCGCATCCCTTCGTCCTGATGTTGCGCCAACTCTTCACGATAGGCCTGACTGAAGGTATCGAAATCAATGGTTTCGCCGTGAAAGGCCTTGCGTAATTCATTTGATGGCGTGAGCGTTTTACACCATTCATCATACGCGAGGTCCGTTTTTTTAACCCCTCGCGGCCAGAGCCTGTCAACCAGAACCCGATAACCATCGTCAGGGCTTGCCTGCTCATAGACCCGTTTGCATTGAATCATATTTCCACCCTCCTAATTTAAGGTATTGTGATAATTGCAGAAGATCGGTAGTCTGAGGTTCCTTATGTTATCTGATAATTCCCTGGCATAAGGAACCTTTCATGGAACACCTCCCGGTAAAAACGACGCTGCGCATTGCGCTGGTTGGCGATTACAATCCTAATGTTATTGCACATCAGGCGATTCCGCTGGCCATTGACGACGCCGCCGCAGTCCTCGACCTCACCGCCGATTACGACTGGCTTGCCACGACCGAACTGACCAGTCCTGAAGATCTGGTGGGCTACGATGCCATCTGGCTGGTTCCTGCAAGCCCCTATAAAAACACGGAAGCTGCCTTTATCGCTGCACGCTACGCCCGTGAAAACAGCATTCCGTTCCTCGGTACCTGCGGTGGGTTCCAGCATGCGTTGATTGAGTATGCCCGTAACGTATTGGGCTGGAGCGATGCGGCACATGCCGAAACGGATACCGAAGGCACCATGGTGATTGCACCTTTGGCCTGTTCGCTGGTGGAAAAAACCGATGCCATTGAGCTGCGTAATAACACGCTGATCGCGAAAGCCTATGGTAAGCCGGAAATTGAAGAGGGCTATCATTGTAACTATGGCGTATCGCCGGCGTTTGCACAGGCGCTTGAAAACGGTGATATGCGCGTTACTGGCTGGGATGAGCAGGGTGAGATCCGTGCTGCAGAGTTGGTTACTCACCCATTCTTTGTGATCACCTTATTCCAGCATGAGCGTGCGGCACTGGAAGGTCGCCCGGTGGTACTGGTACAGGCGATGCTGCGCGCGGCACGCGGCTAAAAAAGCAGGCCCGATGGCCTGCCACAATGTTTAACGGGGCGTGATCTCCCGGTCACGCCCGGCGAGCATACCGCAGATGGCCATGACCACCGCAGCCAACGCGCAACCCAGAAGCGGGATGCGCCAGTCTCCCGCAGTATCGTGAATTTTTCCCATCAACGGTGGACCGCAGGCAGCGAGTAGATAGCCAATTGACTGCGCCATACCGGATAACGCCGCCGCCTGGTGTGCGGAGCTGGCGCGCAGGCCGATGAACGTCAGGCCGAGGATCATCGTTGCGCCGGTGCCAAAGCCGAACACCAGTGTCCACAGGACTGCCATCTCAGGTACAAACCACAATCCTGCCGCGCTGACTGCACACATCAGGGCCACAACCCCGGCGATTATCCGCTGATCCTTCAGACGATGGAGGATCAACGGCACAGCAAGACCCGGTACGGCAGTGGCGAGTTGTAACAGACCATGCACCGAGCCGGCCTGTGCTTCGCTGTATCCATGGCTGAGTAATATCGCCGGCAGCCAGCCGATGATGACATAGTAAATCAGCGAGTTAATCCCCAAAAACAGCGTCACCTGCCAGGCAAGAGCAGAGCGCCAGATCGCGCGATTATGCAACGCCCCAGCGCCCGTTACCGTCGCGACGTGTTTCTGACGCCACTGTGGCAGCCAGAGCAACAGCGCGATCAGCGGAAACACCATCAGCATTAGCAGCGCGCCATGCCAGCCTGCTTCACCTTGCGCCAGGGGAACAATCAGCGCAGAGCCTAACGCCGCAGAGACCCCCATCGTCAGGGAATAGGCCCCGGTGAGACGGGCTACCTGACCTGGAAAATCACGTTTAATTAATCCCGGCAGCAGAACATTCCCCAGCGCAATACCGCAGCCAATCACCGCCGTACCCATGAAAAGTAATGTTGCGGAGGGCAGGGAACGAACCGCAATCCCGGCGCAAATCAGCAGGAGGGCAATAAACAGGCTTCGCTCCATGCCGATACGCCGGGCGACACCTGCGGCAAGCGGGGAGACAAGCGCAAAAGCCAGCAGAGGCAGGGTGGTCAGCAGACCGGTTTGTGCCGTGCTTAAGCCATAATCAAGGCGAATAGCGTCGAGCAGCGGGGCTGCCCCGGTGAAGGTAACGCGCAGTGTAGTGGCAATCATCAGGATGCCTGCGATCAACAGCGCGCTTTGTTTTCCAGAGATGCGAATAGCAGTTGTCATTGTGTTCTCATACGTTCAAGCGAGGGCACACAATACCGATTTTCTCAGTGGTTGAAATCAGGCTAAAATGACAGTTTATCGCTAATATCGGACAACATGATGATTGGTCTGGGACTGGATGGCTACGATCCTGATAGCCAGCACGATGCGGCCGTCGCGTTCCGCATTCGCGTGGTGGCGGAGGAACAATATACTCCATTGCATCATCACCGTAAGGGGCAGCTGATTCTGGCCCTGGGTGGTGCTATCACCTGCGAAGTGGAAAATGCCATGCTGATGGTACCGCCTCAGTATGCTGTCTGGATCCCCGGCCAGATGCCGCACAGTAACAGGGCCACACCGGGAGCACAGCTCTGTTTTTTATTCATTGAACCCGGTGCTGCCAGTTTGCCCGATCGCTGCTGTACCCTGAAAATCTCCCCCCTGGTACGGGAACTGATTTTATCTCTGGCAGAGAAATCGCGTGAGCAGCTTTATCTTGCGGCCACATCGCGCCTGGTGGATGTCCTGTTTGATGAACTGCCGCTGCAGCGTCAGGAGCATTTGCAGTTACCCGTTTCACCTCACCCCAAAATCCGGCTGATGAGTGAAAAGATGGCGGAAGAGCCTGCCGCCTGGCAGACGCTGGCACAGTGGGCGAGCCACTTTGCCATGAGCGAACGCAACCTGGCGCGGCTGGTGGTGAAAGAAACCGGTTTAAGCTTTCGCCGCTGGCGTCATCAGCTGCAGTTAATTGTGGCGTTACAGCATTTGATTAGCGGGAAGTCGGTACAGCAGGTGGCACAGACACTGGGTTATGACTCTACCACCGCATTTATTACCATGTTCAGGAAGGGTCTTGGCCAGACACCGGCGCGTTATATGGCTAACCTGACTACGACTTCCCAATAAACAGTGAGACCAGCCCCGCTGCAATCAGCGGGCCCACTGGCACGCCGCGAAACAGCGCTACACCCAGCACGGTTCCCACCAGCAGACCCGCCACCAGCGAGGGTTGACTGCTCATCAGCGTGACGCCACGACCACCCAACCACGAGACAAAAATGCCGACCGCAATCGCCACCAGCGATTTCCAGTTTACAAACGAGTGCAGCAGCGTCGATGCAGGCAGCGTACCGCTGGCGATGGGAGCCATTACCCCAATGGTGAGTATGATTATCCCGATAGTGAGGCCTTGTTTTTCTATCCACGGGAAAAAGGTATTTAACGGTGTCACGCGCACGATGATAAGCACCAGAATCGAGATGGCGACGGTGGTGTTATGACTGATAAAACCGAGCGCGGCGAGTGCCAGAAGAATGAGCAGAGTAGGGTCAAACATAGGGAATCCTTGCCAAAAAAATCATCCTGCTTACTTTACGCGGAAAAATGACGGAGGACAGTTTTTAAAAGATCTTATCACTGTCATAACCCTGTCATTTACAGGGACTAAAACGAGGTCAGATATCACAAAAGGATCGCCATCATGAACGATCACATGTTTGTTGAGACACTCATTATCTCCTCATCGTTTTTCGCTGTTGCCATTATTCTCGTCGCTTCTGTTCTGTTTCTGGAAAGAAAAGGCTGACAGGATCGCCAGCCTTTGTGATTAGGTTTTATGGAACGTCACAAGCTCAGGACGAGCAATACGCAGGTAATCCTGGGTATCCATAATCACTGATTTTTCCAGCAGACCGGCGTTGAACGCGATTTCGTCAAAACGCTCGAACAGCAGCGGGTCGGCAACCAGCGTCAGATCGGGATGGAAACTGAAAGGTGGGATAGCGCCAAAAACGCAGGCGGTCAGAGTATCAACTTCGGCCGGGCTGGCGAGCGACGCTTTTAATCCGCCAAAATGACTGGCAAGCTGGCTCAGGTCGGCCTGCAGATCGGCGGCCAGGATCGCCAGAACGTGTTTTTTTACACCGTTTCCCTTCACTTTGCAGACCAGAGCTTTAGCGCCTTGCCTGAGATCGGTCCCGCGAATTTCACTCACCGCCTCACATTTCCCCACCGCCTCGTGCTCCATGACGCGAAACCGCGCGCCCTGCTCGGTGAGTAAAGTAATCAGTTGCTGGTGAGTCCCTGTCCCAATAACGTCGTCAGACATAACGATTTTCCCGGTGATAATTCAGTATGCAGTTTTCTACATTAGCACGGGATGAACGGGGTCGAAAGAAAACAGCCAGCGAATTCGCTGGCTGTAGGGTCAGGCATTGCTGGTTGCAGATTGCTTGTGGAACAGCTCCCTGAACACCGGATAAATGTCATCCTGGTCACGGATATGCTGCATGGCAAAATTATCGAACATAGATTGCAAATGTTCATATTCCCGCCACAGGGTCTGGTGCGCACGACGGGTAATTTCGATATAGCTGTAGTAACGCACGACGGGCAGAATTTTCTTCGCCAGAATTTCATGACACAGCGGAGAGTCATCTGCCCAGTTATCGCCATCCGAGGCCTGCGCGGCATAAATGTTCCACTGCGCCGGGTCGTAACGCTCTTTCACCACTTCATCCATCAGCTTCAGTGCGCTTGATACGATGGTTCCCCCGGTCTCCTGGGAGTAGAAGAACTCATGTTCATCCACCTCTTTGGCCTGCGTGTGGTGGCGAATATAGACCACTTCCACGTTCTTATAGGTTCTGCTCAGGAACAGGTAGAGCAGAATATAAAAACGCTTCGCCATATCTTTGGTGGCCTGGTCCATTGAACCGGAGACGTCCATCAGACAGAACATCACCGCCTGGCTGGATGGCTCCGGACGTTTTTCGTAGTTCTTGTAGCGTAGGTCGAAGGTGTCAATAAAGGGAACCCGATCGATCTTTGCCCTCAACTCGGCAATCTCTTTACGCAGGCGCTCCTCTTCCAGCAGTTGCGCCGGTTCCGTATTTTCCACGACTTTCAGGTTGCTTTCGAGTTCGCGCAGTTCGCGACGTTTACCTGCCGTCATGGCCGTGCGTCGCGCCAGCGAATTCTGCAATGAACGCACGACGCTGATATTGGCGGGTACGCCATTGGCGGTATAACCCGCGCGATGGGTTTTGTACTCGTTAAGCTGACGATGCTGATTCTTTCTCAGATTCGGCAGCGCCAGATCTTCAAACAGCAGGTCGAGATATTCATCTTTCGAAATCTGGAAGACAAACTCATCCTGACCTTCACCATCCTGGCTGGCCTGTCCCTGACCGCTTCCTGAACCACCGCCGCCGCCCTGAGGACGCTCAATTCTGTCGTTCTGAACGAAGTGGTCATTACCTGGGTGTACGCGATGGCGCAGTCCACCACGCCCCTGATGAAACATCGGTTCGCTGATGTCATCGGTGGGGATGGAGACAGATTCGCCGCTGTCGACGTCGGTCACCGAGCGTTTGTTGATGGCCTCGGAGATAGACTGTTTAATTTGCGCTTTATAACGGCGCAAGAAGCGCTGGCGGTTCACCGTGCTCTTGTTTTTGCCGTTAAGACGCCGGTCAATAAACCAGGTCATATACCCCCCGTACTGCATTTGCCAACTTGCATTTTGTAGGCCCGGTAAGCGCGAGTGCCTACCGGGCACTTGTTTTAAGACGATTTACGCACACGCAGATACCATTCGCAGAGCAGGCGAACCTGCTTGCGGGTGTAGCCTTTTTCCATCATACGGTCGACAAAGTCGTCGTGCTTTTTCTGCTCATCGGTTGAGGTTTTGGCGTTAAACGAAATAACCGGCAACAGCTCTTCGGTATTGGAGAACATTTTCTTCTCAATAACCGTGCGCAGTTTTTCGTAGCTGGTCCAGTTCGGGTTACGTCCGCTGTTATGCGCTCTGGCGCGCAGCACGAAGTTCACAATCTCGTTGCGGAAGTCTTTCGGGTTGCTGATCCCGGCAGGCTTCTCGATTTTTTCCAGCTCTGCGTTGAGGGATTCACGGTCAAACAACTGGCCGGTATCCGGGTCGCGGTACTCCTGATCCTGGATCCAGAAGTCAGCATAGGTGACATAACGGTCGAAAATGTTCTGCCCGTATTCTGAATAGGATTCCAGGTAGGCCGTCTGGATCTCTTTGCCAATGAACTCGGCGTATTTCGGGATCAGGTAGCCTTTCAGGAACTCAAGGTAGCGTTCAGCCTGTTCCTGCGGGAACTGCTCACGTTCGATTTGCTGTTCCAGCACATAGAACAGATGAACCGGGTTGGCGGCCACTTCCGCATGATCGAAGTTAAAGACGCGGGAGAGGATCTTAAACGCGAAACGCGTAGACAGACCGTTCATCCCTTCGTCGACCCCGGCGTAGTCACGGTATTCCTGATACGACTTCGCTTTCGGGTCGGTGTCTTTCAGGCTTTCACCATCGTAAACGCGCATTTTCGAGTAGATGCTGGAGTTTTCCGGCTCTTTCAGGCGCGACAGGATAGAGAAGCGTGAGAGGGTCTCCAGAGTACCGGGAGCGCAAGGGGCATGTACCAGCTCACTGTGGTTAAGCAGTTTCTCGTAAATTTTGATCTCTTCAGAGATCCGCAGGCAATAAGGCACTTTGACGATATAAACACGGTCAAGGAACGCCTCATTATTTTTGTTGTTACGGAAAGTCACCCATTCTGATTCGTTTGAGTGCGCCAGAATGATGCCGTTAAACGGCAGGGCGGAGATACCTTCCGTCCCGTTGTAGTTACCTTCCTGGGTGGCCGTCAGCAGAGGATGCAGCACTTTAATCGGTGCTTTAAACATCTCTACGAATTCCATGATCCCCTGGTTTGACCGGCACAGTGCGCCAGAATAGCCATAGGCATCCGGGTCGTTTTGCGCAAAGTTTTCCAGCTTGCGAATATCGACTTTCCCCACCAGAGCTGAGATGTCCTGGTTGTTCTCATCACCGGGTTCCGTTTTGGCGATAGCAATCTGTTCCAGAATGGATGGCCACACTTTCACTACGCGGAATTTGGTGATGTCGCCACCAAACTCATGCAGACGTTTTGCCGCCCACGGCGACATAATGGTGCCAAGATAACGACGCGGGATGCCAAATTCTTTATCCAGAATTTGTGCATCTTCCTGCGGGTTAAACAGACACAGCGGATGATCGTTTACTGGGCTGCGTTCCCCATTCGCACTCAGCACATAAATAGGGACGCGCTGCATCAGTGATTTCAGGCGTTCAGCCAGAGATGATTTACCGCCCCCAACCGGACCCAGTAAATAGAGGATCTGTTTCTTCTCTTCCAGACCCTGGGCGGCATGCTTCAGGTACGAGACAATCTGTTCGATGGCATCTTCCATACCATAGAACTCTTCAAACGCCGGATATCGGGCGACCACCCGATTCGAAAAGAGACGGGAAAGCCGGGGTTCCAGGGCAGTATCAACCATGTTTGGCTCACCAATAGCCATTAATAGCCGTTCTGCCGCATTGGCATAGGCACTGCGATCTTGCCGACAGATGGTAAGAAACTCCTGCAGTGTGAACTCTTCGTCCTTGGCAGCTTCATAGCGCTGGCGATAGTGATCGAATATATTCATGGCATGCCGTCCTTTCGTTTTTTAGCACAGGATAAGAGCCGTTCGTATGAGTAGTGGAGGCTCCCGGAAGAGAATCTCTCGCACCTCACTGCCAGAGCAGCAACCTGTGTGCCAGGTCAGACGCTAAGAACCGCAGGGTGTTCAGGAAAACTCTTCTTAAATTAAAGCGTAGATGGCATTTGCAAAACTTGCATGCCGATAAAATCTAATTTCAATGACATATCAATAACTCATCCAAAAATTTCCATTGCCGA
Source organism: Enterobacter sp. P82 (assembly GCF_037053385.1). Taxonomy (NCBI): domain Bacteria; kingdom Pseudomonadati; phylum Pseudomonadota; class Gammaproteobacteria; order Enterobacterales; family Enterobacteriaceae; genus Enterobacter; species Enterobacter sp. P82. The sequence continues at coordinate 1,612,622 of NZ_JBALHX010000001.1, read as the reverse complement.
TATAAGTCATAAGGGCATTCTTCACATGGTGGTCATATAAATGAAAACGGCCTGTCATCTGAAAAATGAAAAATAACGGGTTAATCAAAGTGATTAGCAGGCAAAAAATTTGGGGAAGTACGGGTCTGGCGGTTACACTTCACCCGCTGATTATTTGACTACAGGAAAGAATGGATTGTGACCAAACTCAAACTTCTGGCATTAGGCGTACTCGCCGTAACCGCAGTTAGCACCGCACAGGCGGAAAGTCAGTGGACGGTTGGGGCGGGCGTTGGCGTCATTAACAGCCCATACAAACAGTATGACCGTGATCTTTACCCCGTTCCGGTTGTCACCTATGAAGGCGATAATTTCTGGTTCCGCGGTCTGGGCGGCGGCTATTATCTGTGGAACGATACGGCCGATAAGCTCTCCATCATGGCCTACTACGATCCGACGCACTTCAAACCAGGTGACAGTGACAGTCACGCCTTGCGTCAGCTCGACAAGCGTAAGAGCACCATGATGGCCGGTCTCTCTTATGTGCATAACACCCAGTATGGCTTCCTGCGTACCGCGCTGGCGGGAGATACACTGGATAACAGCAACGGCTTTATCTGGGATCTGGCGTGGCTTTATCGCTACACCAACGGTGCGCTGACCCTGACGCCAGGTATTGGTGTGCAGTACAACAGTGAGAACTACAACGACTACTATTACGGCGTCTCTAAAAACGAGTCCCGTCGTAGCGGTCTGAAAAGCTACAGCGCAGATGATGGTTGGGATCCGTACCTGGAGCTGACCGCGAGCTACAACTTCCTCGGTGACTGGAACGTATACGGTACTGGTCGTTACGAGCGTCTGAGCGACGAAGTGAAAGATAGCCCAATGGTCGACAAGTCCTGGGCGGGCATTTTCTCTGTTGGTGTGACCTACAAGTTCTGATTGTGCATTAATATGGTGCAGTTAGTGCATCAAAACGGGGCGCTTGCGCCCCGTTTGCTTCATGGTGGTGCAACCGGATTAACGCTTAACAATGCGAATGGTTTGCCCTAAACGAGATGGTTTTTCTTCGCTGGCTTTCTGCGGCGTCGTCACGCAAGCCGTTTCTACGCAGACGAATGTTTTGTAACCGTCGTCAGGTACGTCTGCCATGCTAACAGAAAGTGCCGGGCCTGGGTTCCAGCCCACCACGTCGCTGTGATGGTGGTGAACAACTTCAATCCCGCGATTCAGCGCGCTGTCGTGGATCACGCTGCAGGCTTCCGGGTGCTGATATACGCGGTCGGTACGGTCAGGGAACGTTTGTACCCCGTCGCTGAGCTTGCCTTCTTTGGCGTTGTCCACTTTGTCGATAAAGGTATCGCCAAGACCGCTCACCTTCACTGCGTTGATATCACCCACGTTGAAATAGGTGTGCAGGGCAGAGGTGGTTTCGAACTCGCCATGGGCTTCCAGTTCAATTTCACAGCTTTTAGCCAGTTTAAAGCGGGCGTACAGGGTGAAATCGTGCGGCCAGAGGGCGCGGGTTTCATCGTTAGCCTGCAGCTCAAAGGTCAGCACTGCGCCGTTGTCATCTTCATTATGCGCTTTTAGCGTCCACTGCTGGTTACGGGCAAAACCGTGAGAAGGCAAACCCGGCTGCGCGGACGGGCCGAACCACGGCCAGCAGATCGGCACGCCACCGCGGATCGCGGCCCCTTTTTTGAAAGAGGTTGCATCACTCAGCCACAAACCTTCAACTTCTCCTTCTGGTTTCCAGGAGAGGAGGTGGGCGCCGTTCAGCGCTACGGCGGCTTTTACGCGCGGATGGTCAACGACGATAATATCGGCACCGTCGATCTGACGGCGGGAGAGCACAGGGGTAAGTTGTTCGACTACCGGAAGTGCAAAAATTTTATTAATCATTACGCAATCCTCTGTCTTTAAAGCAATAAAAAAGGCGACCGAAGTCGCCTTTTTGGATCAAGCACTCATCCCAACTTATTTGGAGATGTGAGCGATCAGGTCCAGTACTTTGTTAGAGTAGCCGGTTTCGTTGTCGTACCAGGATACCAGTTTAACGAAGTTGTCGTTCAGTGCGATACCAGCTTTAGCATCGAACACAGAAGTGCACACTTCGCCGTTGAAATCGGTAGATACAACGTCGTCTTCGGTGTAGCCCAGAACGCCTTTCATTGCGCCTTCGGAAGCAGCTTTGATTGCTTTCTTAATTTCTTCATAAGAAGCAGCTTTTTCCAGACGAACGGTCAGGTCAACAACGGATACGTTAGGAGTTGGAACGCGGAACGCCATACCAGTCAGTTTGCCATTCAGTTCTGGCAGTACTTTACCTACAGCTTTAGCAGCACCGGTAGAGGATGGGATGATGTTCTGAGCCGCGCCACGGCCGCCACGCCAGTCTTTGTGAGACGGGCCATCAACGGTTTTCTGAGTAGCGGTGGTCGCGTGAACAGTAGTCATCAGACCTTCGATGATGCCGAAGTTGTCGTTGATAACTTTAGCCAGCGGTGCCAGGCAGTTGGTGGTGCAGGATGCGTTAGACACGATATCCTGGCCAGCGTAAGTTTCGAAGTTTGCACCACGAACGAACATTGGGGTGTTGTCTTTGGAAGGACCAGTCAGAACAACTTTCTTCGCACCCGCGGTAATGTGTTTACGCGCAGTTTCGTCGGTCAGGAAGATACCGGTTGCTTCAGCAACAACGTCAACACCGATTTCGTTCCATTTCAGGTTAGCTGGGTCTTTTTCAGCAGTAACGCGGATGGTTTTGCCATTAACAACCAGGTGGCCGTCTTTCACTTCAACGGTGCCGTCGAAACGACCGTGAGTTGAGTCGTACTTCAGCATGTACGCCATGTATTCAGCGTCCAGGAGATCGTTGATACCAACGATTTCGATGTCAGAACGTTTCTGAGCAGCACGGAAAACAATACGGCCGATACGGCCAAAACCGTTGATACCTACTTTGATAGTCATATATTCCACCAGCTATTTGTTAGTGAATAAAAGGTTGCCTGTAAAATTACAAAAACCTTACGCAGCGTCAAGCGGAATCGTGTCAATCATTGCGACAAATCAATCCTGTGACTAACGTTTGTGCGACTGACTCGCCTCACTTTCCCTTTGAGCTTGCAACCAAATGGGGGCTGCGCCCGGGATTTTAAAGTCCTCACAGGATAAAAATGTGAACAAGATCACAATTGCCTGACCGCTTTTTCGCGACACATAAGTTTAGAACAAAAGTGCACGCAAGGGTGTTAATGTTTTGTTAGAATCCGGGTTAAAAGATGTCTGTTTCTACAGCGAGATGTAAGCATATGTCGAACCAACGTAACCCTGACGATTTGAAAAAAAACCTCACAGAAATGCAGTTTTACGTGACCCAGAATCACGGAACAGAACCGCCATTCACCGGGCGTTTACTGCACAACAAGCGAGACGGCGTCTACCACTGTCTGGTCTGCGATGCCCCACTGTTCAATTCCCAAACGAAATTTGATTCCGGCTGCGGCTGGCCGAGCTTTTATGAGCCGGTAAGCGATGACGCAATCCGCTATCTGACAGATTCCTCACACGGCATGGTGCGCACCGAAATTCGTTGTGGAAACTGTGACGCACACCTTGGTCATGTCTTCCCGGATGGCCCTCAGCCAACGGGTGAACGTTTCTGTGTGAACTCGGCCTCTATGAGCTTTACCGATGACGAAAACGGCGACCAGATCAAAGGTTGAAAAAACGATTCAGCAAATTATTCCTTTGAAAAGGAGAGATCGTGAATATTGATGACATGATTAACGGTATGACGCCGGAAATTTATCAGCGTCTGGTTACCGCCGTAGAACTGGGAAAATGGCCTGATGGCGTCGCGCTTACCCCGGATCAAAAAGAGAACAGTTTGCAACTGGTGATGTTGTGGCAGGCGCGCAATAACACGGATGCGCAGCACATGACTATCGACACCCAGGGTCAGATGGTGATGAAGAGCAAGCGCGAGCTGAAAGAAGACTTCGGCATCACGCCGAAGCCGATTGCGACCTTCAAATAATGCTCTCGGTGTAGGCCGGGTAAGCGCTAGCGCCACCCGGCACACTACACCTTAGTGTGGGATCCCGAGCGACTCCGCCAGCTGTTCCGCTAGCAGGTTTTCGTCGTCAGCCCCGTACTCCCAGAACATCGCCCCGGCGAGACCTTTCTCTTTGATGTAGTCCGCTTTGATCGCAACGGAACGCGGGTTCTCATACGAAATCGCAAACAGCGCGTTGCCATCGGTGCCCTTCACCGAGAGCCACGGCACTTTCGCCTGGTCGTCCCAGTGCTCGGTAAAACGCTTCTGCGGATCGTTCAACAGCTTCTTCACGATATCGTTGTACTTCACGTAGGTATCTTTGCTCAGGTCGTAGCCGAGTGACTTAAATAACTCGATCTCCTGAGCCCCAAAGTACGGCTGGGTGACAGGATTTTTTTGCGCATCCGGTTTGCTCCAGTCAATACCCGGTTCAACAGAGCGTTTCGGCACGCGGCCATAGAAGCCGATCCCAAGGTTCATTTGCTGTGGCTTTAACCCGGCGGCAAGATAGTTGTTCACCACAAAATCGACGCTGTACTTGTCTGCAGCAGCCACCGTCGGCCAGGCGCTGGAATCATACAGATTGGCGTTGAAGTACTGTGTACCGTACGCCATGTCATAGGTCATCAGGTTGATGTAGTCGAGCAGGGGCGCAATGGCTTTCACATCCACCCAGCTTTTCGGACTTTCCGCATTGGCGCCTACGGCAATGGTAACCAGTTTTTTGTGCCCGAAGGCGTCGCGCATCTCTTTCAGCAGGGCGGTGAAATTATCCCGGTCAGCAGGCGTGCTGGCAACCAGTCCCCATGCGCCGTTGACCGGATACTCCCAGTCGAGATCGATCCCGTCCAGACCGTATTTTTCGACAATCTCCTGTGCGGAGCGGATGAACACAGCGCGACTCTCTTTGGTTGCAGCTGCCCCCGAAAAACCACGCGCCCCCCAGCCGCCAACGGAGAGTAGCACTTTAAGGTTTGGATTTTGTTTTCGCAGGGCAGGGATCAGGGCCAGATCGGAAGCAACTTTTGGTGATAACCAGATCTGATGCAATTTCGCCGGATCTTTCAGGGCTGCGTTGGTTTCGTCTTTTTCATCGTTATAGACCAGACCGAACGAGTAGTTGAGGTGGGTGATCTGGCGAACGTCCAGTTTATTGATATCACCACCCGGTCCGGCGGTGACATCGCCACCCCCGTTAAAGTAGCCCACGGACATCAGGGAACTGGCGGAGGCAAGTGACGCGCAAAGCAAGGGTAATGCTGCCAGCAAGGGCAAACGTTTCATACAAGTTCCTCTTTGACTTAATAAAATTAACCACGCCACGGAAAAGGCGTGGCGAAAAAACAGCCTAAAGAGAATAGCATTGCCGCTTCGCTGAGGATGCGAGGGAGTTCACTTTATGGACGATCGGAGGGGGATTGCCGGGGGCGCTGACGCCACCCGGCTAAAAAGGCTTACGCCTGTGTTTCCAGCCAGTCTTCGAGCGTATACAGCGTCGCGCCTTCCGCTGCCATATCCATAAACGCCTGAGCGCTGTCCTGCGGTTGAATGTTCACCCCACGGCAGCCGTCGGTGATGACGCTGACGGTATAACCTAACTGGAGCGCATCCAGCACGGTGAACTTCACGCAGTAATCCGTTGCCAGACCCAGCACGATCAGTTCCGTGATTTCGTGGTGACGTAACCACCCGTCCAGCGCTGTTTTCTGGCGATGCCCGTTATCGAAAAACGCGCTATAGCTGTCAATAGTCGGGTTTTCCCCTTTATGGAACACCGCGTCGATGGCCTTCTGATTCAGGAGCGGATGCAACGCCGCACCTTCCGTCTGCTGCACGCAGTGATCCGGCCAGAAGGTTTGCGCCAGCCCGTCAAGTTCACCCTGGCTGAAGGGCTCTACGTTGTGCTGACTGGCAAAACTACCGTGATTCGCCGGGTGCCAGTCCTGGCTTGCGACAACCGCTTCACCGCGGGCTTTGCACCAGTCGATCAGCGTATTTGCCACATCAACCGTGCTGTCACCTTCGGCGACGGCCAGCGCACCGCCCGCGCAGAAATCATTTTGCAAATCGACCAGGAGCAGGGCGCGTTGCTTCATGAGACCTCCTTATTCGTCAGGCGTCAGTTCGCCGCGCAGGTTTTGCATCATCGCGCTGCGAATGGACTGAATATCCAGATCCTGACTCAGTAAATAGTGAAGTTTAGTCAGTGTTGCCTCAACGGTCATATCGAAGCCACTGATCACCCCCGCATGCGCCAGCGCGTTACCGGTGGCATAGCCGCCCATGTTGACCTTTCCGGACATACACTGGGTCAGGTTCACTACCACAATTCCGCGTTCGCTCGCTTCCTGCAACTCTTTCAGGAACTCGCCGTTCTGCGGCGCATTGCCCACGCCATAAGAGCGTAAAATCAGCGCTTTCACTGGCTGGCGCAGGAAGTTGCGCACCACGTCCGCAGAAATACCCGGGTAAATGGTGACTACGCCAATCGGTTGCGGAGTGATCGGATGCACAATCAACTCGCCAGCGGTGTTCGGTGCCGGAGGCGTTCCCAGACGACGGATATGAATACCGGCTTCCAGCAGTGGCTGCAGGTTAGGGGAGGCGAAGGCGTCAAAACCGTCGGCGTGGGCTTTAGTGGTGCGGTTGCCACGATACAGACGGTTATTAAAGAACAGCGACACTTCGTTAATCGGGTAATTCGCCGCCACGTACAGTGAATTAAGCAGGTTGATCTGCCCGTCGGAGCGCAGCTCCGCCAGCGGGATTTGCGATCCGGTGACGATAACCGGCTTGCTCAGGTTCTCCAGCATGAAGGAGAGCGCCGAGGCGGTAAAGGCCATGGTGTCTGTACCATGCAGGATCACGAAACCGTCGTACTGGTCGTAATGGGCTTTAATGTCATCCGCGATGTGCTGCCAGTCTTCCGGCGTCATGTCGGAGGAGTCCATCAGCGGCTCGTATTCGTGGATAGTAAAGTCAGGCATTTCCGGACGGTGGAATTCTGGCATCAACGCAAGCTGGCGCTGAAGGTGGCCGGAGACAGGGATATAGCCGTTTTCAGAGCGCTGCATACCGATGGTACCGCCAGTGTAGGCTACATAAATCGATTTCTTCTGCATGGTAGTGAGTTCTTGTTCTTCAAAAGAAAAAAATCCCCTCTTCACAGGAAGAGGGGACGGTTTTTTAACGGACGTTCGCGCAGGTCAGGCAAAACGCGTAACGACTCTGTGGATCATTAAAGGCCGCGAGTTTATCGCTTTCCGCTTTCATCGCTTTTGCTGCCGTCACGACCGGTGCAGGCAGATACGCCTGTAATGCCTCAGGCAACATGGCGCGAACCGAGCCGGACATACTGTTCATCACCAGATCAAAGAACGACGGTTCATCCTGGTAATACTCAACATGCCATTGCTTGAGCTTCGCCAGTTCAGCGGCTTTCTTCACCGCGTCATCGAAGTCGCCCAGACTGTCGACCAGACCGTTGCTCTTCGCATCCTGACCGGTCCAGACGTGACCCTGTGCAATCTGGTCGATCTGATCCGGCGTCTTTTTACGGGAATCTGCCACCAGAGTGATAAAACGTTTGTAGCCATTCTCAATACTGAGCTGCATCATCTCAGAAACTTCCGGCGGCAGGGATTTGGTCACCGACACATCCGCCAGCGGAGAGGTGGCAACGCCATCGGTGTGCACACCCAACGAATCCAGACTGTTTTCTACGGTGTTGATCACCCCGAAGATACCAATCGAGCCGGTCAGTGTGCTTGGGTTGGCCACGATATAGTTAGCGGGAGTGGAGATCCAGTACCCCCCGGAGGCGGCCATTCCGCCCATTGAGACGACGACCGGCTTGCCAGCGGCACGCGCTGCTGCCAGTTCAGCGCGGATCACCTCTGAAGCACTGACGCTGCCACCAGGGCTGTTTACTCGCAGGACAATCGCTTTCACTTTCGGATCAAGACGAGCATCACGGATTTGTGACGCGGTGGTATCGCCGCCCACATTCCCCGGCGTTTCCTGACCGTCCATGATGGCTCCGTTGGCAAACACCACGGCGACGCTGTCACCGCTGTCATCCGGTTTTTTCGTCGAGTAATCATACATACTGATGGCGCTGTAATTTTTGTCCTCTTTGCTCCAGCCAAACTGCTTGCTCAGAGATTTTTCAATCTCGGCACTTGTGCCCAGGGCATCAACCAGTTTGTTATCGAGCGCATATTTTGCGGTATCACCGTCAACCTTGCGCAGGCCTTCCAGCACGCCTTGCGCGCCAGGGAACACCTGCTCAGGCGTAATCTGGCGGTTAGCGGCAACGGTGCCCAGATAGTTCTGCCACAGCTCGCCAATCCAGCGGCTGTCCGCTTCACGGGCGGCTGGGGACATATCATCGCGAATAAATGGCTCAACGGCAGATTTATAGGTACCGACACGGAAGACGTGGGTGGTGACTTTCAGCTTGTCGAGAAGGGATTTGTAGTACAGACCATTGGTGGCAAAACCGTGCAGATCCACCGTACCCTGCGGAGAGAGCCAGATCTTATTGGCGAAGCTCGCCAGGTAATACTGCCCCTGGCTGTAGCTGTCCCCCACGGCAATCACCGGCTTGCCGCTGTCGCGGAATTCGCGCAGGGCTTTACCGATGTACTGCATGGATGGCTGATCGCCTCCGGCAAAATCTTTCAGATCCAGCACGATCCCCGTGATGTTACGGTCGTCTTTCGCCTGACGAATAGTATCAACAATATCGAACAGGGAGTTTTCCTGCAGGCGGTCTGATGTTGCGCCAAACAGCTGACGACTGATCGCCCCCAGACGGTTGCTGGTGGACGGTTTATCGACGATGACACCAGTGATATCCAGTAACAGCGCCCCGCGAGTCGAATGTTGCGCCTGATTCGCATTGCTGATGTGCATCCAGAGGCCCGCGCAAACCAGAACCAGGAAGATGAAAAAGATGTTCATCACCAGGTTGCGGACGAAGTTGAGCAGTCGCCACGTCCATTTAAAGAAACCGGCAAAGATTCGCCAAAGGGTTCGCATGTATTCTCCCTAACCAGAAAATGACTGTTTCCGTCGCCACTGGACGGTAATGTTGGGTTATCGTAATGACCCAACCGCCACTTGTCAGCAGGAATCGCCTGCCAGGCTGTAACAAAATCTGCCGCCGTGTTAATTTTGTGAGTAAATTTCAAGAAAGGAGTTAACCAATGGACGCTCTCGAACTGCTTGTTAACCGCCGTAGCGCTTCCCGTCTGGCCGAACCTGCTCCGGCAGGCGAGCAACTGGAGAACATTCTGCGTGCCGGCATGCGTGCCCCGGATCATGGCACACTGCAGCCGTGGCACTTCTTTGTGATTGAAGGCGAAGGTCGCGATCGTTTCAGTCAACTGCTGGAGCAGGGCGCGATTGCCGCCGGGCAGGATGAGAAAGGTATCGACAAGGCGCGCAGTGCCCCGTTCCGCGCGCCGATGATCATCGCTGTCGTGGCAAAATGCCAGCCAGACCATAAAGTGCCGGTCTGGGAACAGGAAATGTCCGCAGGCTGTGCAGTGATGGCGATGCAAATGGCTGCCGTCGCACAAGGATTTAACGGTATCTGGCGCACCGGTGCATTAACCGAAAGCCCGGTGGTCCGTGACGGTTTTGAGTGCGGTGAGCATGACAAAATTGTCGGTTTCCTCTATCTCGGCACCCCGCAGCTTAAAGCCTCCAGCACCATCAGCGTGCCGGACACCACGCCTTTCGTCAGCCGTTTCTGATAACGCACGCTAAACTGTCTGGATTCTGAGCATCTGCCGCAGAATTCAGACAGTCATACTTACCTCTTTATGGAATGAGCGCTACCATAGCGCGATTGAGATGACAGGAGACGTCCATGAGCGAGCAAACCATTCGTTTAACGCAGTACAGCCACGGAGCCGGTTGCGGTTGTAAAATTTCCCCGAAAGTGCTGGAGACCATCCTGCACAGTGAACAGGCGAAGTTTGTCGACCCGAACCTGCTTGTCGGCAATGAAACGCGTGACGATGCTGCAGTTTATGATTTAGGTAACGGCACCAGCATTATCAGTACGACTGACTTCTTTATGCCGATTGTCGACAATCCGTTCGATTTTGGGCGCATTGCGGCCACCAACGCCATCAGCGATATTTTCGCCATGGGCGGTAAGCCGATTATGGCGATTGCCATTCTGGGCTGGCCGATCAACACCATCCCGCCGGAAGTTGCCCGCGAGGTGATCGAGGGTGGGCGTTTTGCCTGCCAGCAGGCGGGGATTGCGCTGGCCGGCGGTCACTCGATTGATGCGCCTGAGCCTATTTTTGGCCTTGCCGTCACTGGCGTGGTTCCCACTGAACGCGTGAAGCGCAACAGCACTGCGCAGGAAGGCTGCAAACTGTTCCTCACCAAGCCGCTGGGCATTGGCGTACTCACTACCGCTGAGAAAAAATCCCTGCTCAAACCGGAGCACAAAGGGCTGGCAACGGAAGTCATGTGTCAGATGAACCTCGCCGGTGCGGCTTTCGCCAATATTGACGGCGTGAAGGCGATGACCGACGTGACTGGTTTTGGTCTGTTGGGGCATCTTTCCGAGGTCTGTCAGGGGGCGGGCGTGCAGGCACAGGTCTGGTATCAGGATGTGCCGAAGCTGCCGGGCGTGGAAGAGTATATTGCTCAGGGCGCGGTCCCGGGCGGTACGCAGCGCAACTTCGCCAGCTATGGTCATTTGATGGGCGAGATGCCTGAAGAATGGCGTAACCTGCTGTGCGATCCGCAAACCTCTGGCGGCCTGCTGCTGGCGGTCACACCGGAATCAGAAGCAGAGGTACAGGCCACTGCCGCCGAGTTTGGTATTACCCTGACGGCGATCGGTGAGCTGGTGACCGCGCGCGGTGGCCGACCGATGATCGAGATCCGTTAATTCGATGCGGTTGTTTATTGCCGAAAAGCCGAGCCTGGCACGTGCCATCGCCGATGTGCTGCCTAAACCGCACCGCAAAGGCGACGGCTTTATCGAATGTGGCAATGGGCAGGTGGTCACCTGGTGTATTGGTCACCTGCTTGAGCAGGCGCAGCCGGATGTCTACGACAGCCGCTATACCCGCTGGAATCTGAACGATCTGCCCATTGTGCCAGAGAAATGGCGTCTGCAACCCCGGCCCTCCGTTACCAAACAACTCAACGTGATCAAGCGCTTCCTGCATGAGGCCGCTGAAATCGTCCACGCGGGTGACCCGGACAGAGAAGGGCAACTGTTGGTCGATGAAGTGCTGGACTATCTGGAACTGGCACCGGAAAAGCGTCAGCAGGTGCAGCGCTGCCTGATTAACGACCTCAACCCGCAGGCCGTTGAACGAGCGATCTCCCGTCTGCGCGCCAACAGCGAGTTTATCCCACTGTGCGTCTCCGCGCTGGCCCGCGCCCGTGCGGACTGGCTGTACGGGATCAACATGACCCGCGCGTATACCATTCTGGGGCGTAACGCGGGTTATCAGGGCGTGCTCTCTGTGGGCCGTGTGCAAACGCCGGTGTTGGGGCTTGTTGTGCGTCGCGACGAGGAGATTGAGAACTTTGTCGCCAAAGATTTCTTTGAAGTGAAAGCGCATATCGTCACGCCTAAAGACGAACGCTTTACCGCTGTCTGGCAGCCGAGCGATGCCTGTGAATCGTATCAGGACGAAGAGGGGCGACTGCTGCACCGTCCGCTGGCGGATCATGTGGTTAACCGCATTACAGGTCAGCCGGCTATCGTTACCAGCTATAACGATAAACGGGAATCAGAACCGGCACCGTTGCCATTCTCGCTATCAGCCCTGCAGATCGAGGCCGCGAAGCGCTTTGGCCTCAGCGCCCAGAACGTACTGGACATCTGCCAGAAACTCTACGAAACCCACAAGCTGATCACCTATCCGCGTTCGGATAGCCGTTATCTGCCGGAAGAGCACTTTGCCGGACGTCATGCGGTGATGAACGCCATTAGCGTCCACGCACCGGATCTGCTGCCGCAACCAGCGGTGAACCCGGATAGCCATAACCGCTGCTGGGACGATAAAAAGGTGGATGCTCACCATGCGATTATCCCGACGGCGCGCGCCAGCAACGTCAATCTGACCGATAACGAAGCGAAGGTTTATAACCTGATTGCCCGTCAGTACCTGATGCAGTTCTGCCCGGACGCGGTGTTCCGCAAGTGCGTTATTGAGCTGGAGATTGCCAAAGGCAAGTTTGTCGCCAAAGCGCGTTTCCTTGCAGAAGCAGGCTGGCGTACGCTGTTGGGGAACAAAGAGCGTGATGAAGAGAATGACGGCACGCCGCTGCCTGTCGTCGCCAAAGATGATGAACTGCTGTGTGAGAAGGGCGAAGTGGTTGAACGTCAAACCCAGCCGCCACGCCATTTCACGGATGCGACGCTGCTTTCAGCCATGACGGGGATAGCCCGTTTTGTGCAGGATAAAGATCTGAAGAAGATCCTGCGCGCAACCGACGGATTGGGTACCGAAGCAACGCGTGCAGGTATTATAGAACTGTTGTTTAAGCGCGGTTTTCTGGAGAAAAAAGGGCGTTACATCCATTCAACGGAACCCGGACGCGCACTGATTCATTCGCTGCCTGAGCTGGCGGCAAGGCCTGACATGACGGCGCACTGGGAGTCCGTGCTGACGCAAATCAGCGAAAAGCAGTGCCGCTATCAGGACTTTATGCAGCCGCTGGTGGGGACGCTGTACCAGCTGATCGATCAGGCGCGCAGCACGCCGGTGAAGCGGTTCAGAGGGATGGTTGCGCCAGGTGCTGGCGCGAAGAAACCGTTTAAAAAGAAGAAGAGTGCGGCATGAGTTTATAGGCCGGGTAAGGCGTAGCGGCCACCCGGCTAAAAACTTAAATCACACCCTGCCCAATCATCGCATCCGCCACCTTCACGAACCCGGCAATATTCGCGCCGCGCACGTAGTTGGTTTGCGATGCCTCACCGCCGTACTCCACACACGCATGGTGAATATCCAGCATGATATGGTGCAGACGCGCATCCACTTTCTCTGCTTTCCAGCCGAGACGTGCGGCGTTTTGCGCCATCTCAAGACCTGATGTTGCCACGCCGCCCGCGTTCGCCGCTTTACCCGGTGCAAACAAAACGCCTGCTTCCAGGAACAGATCGGTCGCTTCGATGGTGGTCGGCATATTCGCGCCTTCAGCCACTGCTTTCACGCCATTGCTAATCAAAGTTCGGGCAGCTTCCACGTCCAGCTCATTCTGTGTCGCACACGGCAGGGCGATATCCACCGGCACGCCCCACGGCTGCTTGCCTTCCAGCCAGGTCAGGCCAAATTCCCGGGCATAGTCCGCCACGCGCCCGTCGCGGCTGGCTTTGATTTCACACAGGCGCGCCAGTTTTTCAGCCGTAAAGCCCGCTTCATCCACCACCGTACCGCCGGAGTCAGAGGCAGTCACCACGCGAGCGCCAAACTGCATTGCTTTCTCAATCGCGTACTGCGCCACATTACCGGATCCGGAGACGGCGACGCGCATACCTTCAAAACCTAAGCCGTGACGCTTGAGCATGGCTTCGGTGAAGTAAACCAGGCCGTATCCGGTCGCTTCCGGGCGGATCAGGCTCCCGCCAAAGGATAATCCTTTGCCGGTAAAGACGCAGGCGCTGTTGTTGGAGAGTTTTTTCATCATTCCGGCCATAAAGCCCACTTCACGGCCACCCACGCCGATATCCCCCGCCGGGACGTCGGTGTCCGGACCAAGATGGCGATAGAGTTCGGTCATCAGCGCCTGACAGAAACGCATCACTTCGCCTTCGCTTTTGCCTTTCGGGTCGAAATCACTTCCGCCTTTACCTCCGCCCATTGGCAGGGTGGTTAGCGCATTTTTAAACGTCTGCTCAAAGCCAAGGAATTTCAGGATCGACAGGTTCACCGAAGGATGGAAGCGCATCCCACCTTTGAACGGGCCGATGGCGGAGTTGAACTGCACGCGCCACGCGCGGTTGACCTGGACCTGATTGCGGTCGTCCACCCAGGTCACGCGGAACTGGATCACGCGCTCTGGCTCTACGAGGCGCTCAAGCAGAGACATCTCACGATAACGCGGGTTTTCTTCAATGAAGGGCCACAGAGTGGTCATCACTTCACGTACGGCCTGCGCAAACTCACTCTGATGCGGGTCGCGCTGTTGAACATGGGCAAGGAAACTTTCCAGAGAACGTGTCTGATCCATAGATATAAGAACCCCTTATGGTATTTTATGGTTATTGCTTATGCGATTTGTGTTGTTTTTTTGACTATACCACCCGCACGGCTTTGTCAGGCAAGCAGAAATTTATGCGGAAAGGGAAATTAATCATGCGCAGTGTGTCATAACAAAAATCGATGACGAGATAAATTAAAGGTTCTGCTTCGGTTAACCGTTATAGTTGTTAACAGAACACAACAGGAAGGCAAGTCTATGAACCGTTACGTGATGACCGCGTTATGTTTGATGTTTACCGCAGGTGCCCAGGCTGACCGTATTCGCCCGGATGTTCAGGTGAATGTGCCGCCGGAGGTCTTTAGCTCCGGCGGGCAAAGTTCCCAGCCTTGCAATCAGTGCTGCATCTATCAGGATCAGAACTATTCGGAAGGGGCTGTGGTGAAGGCGGATGGCGTCCTGTTGCAGTGCCAGCGCGATGAGCGCACGATCAGCACGAACCCACTGGTCTGGCGTCGCGTAAAACAATAAACGCTTCCAGCAGGGGAATATCCGCGGGGGCTAAGGCGTAGCCGAACGCCTCTTCAGGCGTACACCACACCAGCGCGCTGTGGTAGTGCGCCGTCGGCTCACCGCTAAACGCGGGAACGTGCCAGGCATGAAGGTTGATTAACCGCTGCGAAACTTCCCGCTGATGGCTTGCCACATACTGCCCCGGCTGGGCCTGAATACCGAGCTCCTCCCACAACTCACGGGCAAGCGCCTCGGGTTGCGTCTCTCCGGCTTCAACTTTTCCACCAGCGAATTCCCACATACCGGGTTGGTCAGCATGTGCGGGGCGCTGTGCGAGTAAAATTTTATGGTCTTTTTCGATGATTGCCGCAACGACATCGACTGTTTTAAGCATGGTCGTCAATACTTGAAAGCGAAAACCACCATATTATCTTGCCCTTTGTCAGAGTCCAGTCATCAGGAGAATCAGGTGAAAGAAACCTCCACCTGGGTAGCGCCCATCTCAACCCTTCCGGCGAGTTTAAAACCGATTGCCGCCATGCAGAAAAAACACTTCGGTGTCGTGCTTAACCCCACGCGATGGTGGGGGCGTATGCCGCGTCTTTTCTGGCTGGTGGCGCTGTTTGTCGGTTTCCTCGAACGGCGTCATGCACGCCTGACGCCCGTGCTGCGCTCGCTGCTGATGACGCGGGTGTCGCAGATATGCCACTGTGCTTTTTGTATTGATGCCAACAGTCTGCGCCTTGCTGAACGCGTGGGCGCGCTGGATAAAGTCCAGGCCGTCAGTCACTGGCGTGACTCCACGCTTTTTAATGAGCAGGAGCGCGCGGCGCTGGCCTACGCGGAGGCCGTTACCGCCACGCCGCCGCAGGTGGATGAGGCGCTCAAACGCGACCTCAAACGTCTTTTCAACGATGAGACGATTACCGAAATGACGGCACTGGTTGCGTTTCAAAATCTCTCCGCCCGCTTCAACGCCGCTCTCGATATCCCGGCGCAGGGACTGTGCGACACGCTAAGAGGAAAGCCGCATGCTTGATCGACATATCCATCCACGGATAAAGCCCGCCCTTAACCGGCTGGCGGCCTGGCTGGATAAACCCGGTATTACGCCCGACGGATTAACCGTGGCCGGGTTTGTCGTGGGCGTGCTGGCGCTACCATTTCTGGCCCTCGGTTGGTATCTTGCCGCGCTTGTCGCCATCGTATTTAACCGCCTGCTGGATGGTCTGGACGGCGCGCTGGCACGGAGGAGAGGGCTGACGGATGCTGGAGGCTTTCTCGATATCGCTCTCGATTTTCTGTTCTACGCCCTGGTGCCGTTTGGCTTCGCACTGGCAGCTCCCGAAGAGAATGCGCTGGCCGCCGCCTGGCTGCTGTTCGCCTTTATCGGCACCGGCAGCAGCTTTCTGGCCTTTGCCGCGCTGGCGGCGAAGCACGATATCGACAACCCGGGCTACGCGCACAAATCGTTTTATTACATCGGTGGTTTAACAGAAGGGACAGAGACCATTGCGCTGTTTGTATTGTGCTGCCTGTTTCCGGCGCACTTTACGCTTTTCGCGTGGGTATTCGGCGCGTTGTGCTGGCTGACCACCACAACGCGCATCTGGAGCGGTTATGTGACGTTGAAGTCACTCAATTCTTAGAGGGAACTCTCGGGCCCGCGCTCGCCAGTTGAGACCGGGTTTTGCGGGTGGCTGCTCCATTCGTACCAGCCGCCGTCATAGACGGCGACGTTCTTCCAGCCCATCGCCCTGGCGTACATAAAGGTCTCAGAGGCTCGCCAGCCGGTACCGCAGTAAAATGCGACATGCTGTTCCGGCAGGATATTCCAGCTTTTCCACATGCTGGCGATGTCGTCGGCGCTACGCATGGTGCCATCCGGGTTATGGAAATCCTCCATATGAGTGGCGTCGCTTCCGCCATGACCCCAGCGGGCACCGGCAATTTCACCTTTCGGTTTGATGTAGCTATAGCCGCTGGTTTCGCCAATAAACTCCGGCCACGAGCGAATGCTGACCAGCGAGGCATCCTTGCGATGCAACATCCCGCGCGCCTGCTCCATATCCACCATCAGCTGCGGCTGACCGGGGATCGGCGCACCAAAATCAGCGGCAGGTTTCACCTCTGCAGGCATACCGCGTTCGACGGGCAGACCCGCATCTGACCACGCTTTCCAGCCACCATCGAGAATACGGACATCCTTCACACCTGCATACAGCATAATCTGCGCCACGCGCGCGGCAGCATACACATCACGGCCATACAAAATGACCGTGGTGTCATGACGGATACCGTGCTTTGCCAGCATCGCTTTTAGCTTGTCGTCAGAGACTTTATTCCACAGCGGCTCGCTTTCCACTTCGTTGGTGTCGATGTAGCCCGCACCGGGAATGTGATTCAGCAGATAAAACTTCGGCGCACCCCAGGCAGCTTCGATCGCTTTCCAGTCTCCCGCCGGAGCGGCAGTGACGGGTTTACCCTGCTGGAGCTGGTGGATCCACTGCGGGTAGACGAGTTGTTCGAAGTGAGGCAGGCGCTGTAGACGAGCAGGCGTTTGCAGGGCATCGCTGAGAAGCGAAACATGAGTGTATCCGGCTTTCTCCAGACGGGCTTTCACGGCCTGGTTTGTGTTATCGCCGCCGTAGAGTGCGAGGGAGGTTGCGGGCGTAAGGTGATGCTGTTTTGCCCAGATGGCAATCTGCTCGTCGCTCATTGCGTCAAGCCAGGAGGCGGAAAGATTGAGCGCGGCAGGTTCATGGCCGGAGGTGCCGCTTAGCGACTGTGGCCAGCCGTTATAAAAAGCACTGGCACGGGTATCGATCACCACACCGTGCTGTTCCTGAAGCTGAGACAGCGTCATTGTGTCAGGCATTTCAGCCGCCAGAGAGGAAAGGGAAGCGAGGCTGCAACACAGAGCCAGCGCGGTCAGTTGAGAAACACGTTTCATCGTATAACCTGACGTCAGTAAAAGAGGGGGGCATTGTCGTCTCTCCCGAAATGTAAAACATTGCGTTAGCACATTATTGCCAGCGAGAAATCGCAATCACTTCACCGCTGGGTGGAATGTCTTCCTCATCATGCGTGACCAGAATAACCGGTATGCCGCGTGCCCGGACAACGTCAAACACCCATGTCCGAAACGTCGCGCGTAGCGTTTTGTCGAGGCGCCCGAACGGTTCATCGAGCAGTAACGCCTGTGGCTCAGCGAGCAGGGCCCGCAGCAGACTGACCCTGGCACGCTCCCCGCCGGAGAGAGTCGCCGGATCGCTGGCGTAGTAGTTTTTAAGCCCGGCGGAACTCAGTGCCTGCTCGACCGCATCCCGCCGTGCGCGTCCGACAATCCGCTCGGGTAATGCCAGCAACAAATTTTGACCAACAGTGAAGTGGTCAAACAGCAGGGCATCCTGAAAGAGAATACCCAGCCCGCGGGATTCTACGGGAAGTCTGTCGCAGCGACGCTCGTCTAACCATAACTCGCCCTGTGCCTGGAAATCGTCAGACAGCGCGCCCACCATCCAGGCAAAAAGAGTCGATTTCCCACTACCTGACGGTCCCATCAGGGTGACAATCTCTCCGCGAGGCACACAGAAATTGACCTCGCGGAAAAGCGGTTCGATGGTGAGATCTTTTACCTTCAGCATTAACGTAATCCCTGACGATAGCGGCCCGCGAGCCGTGATAGCAGTGCGGCAAGGCCGAACACCATGCCCGTGACCAGCAATAACCCCAGCGCCCGGTTAGCCAGAACCGGGATACTGCCCCCGCTGCTGAGTGCGACGGTCTCCGTGGTGAGCGTGGTGAAACGGCCCGCGCCCAGCCAGAGCGTTGGCATATATTGCGCCATGCTGACGGAAAAACCGGTGGCAAAAGCCAGCAGCGCCGGGCGCACCAGCAGGGGACATTTCAGCAGGCAGAAGATTTTTAACCGTCGCCAGCCGAGCGTTCTGGCGGTAAGGATAAGCCGGGGATCGATCCTGCGCCAGGCGGGTTGCAGCACCAGTAGCATCCACGGTAACACCCACAGCAGATGGCTCCAGAGCACGGCGATATACTGCCCGTCGATACCCAGTCGCAACGCAATAAAATATTGCCCGGTGACGAGCGGTAGCGCCGGAAGGGCGAGGGGTAACCACACCCACAGCGTACCTCGCTGCGGCCCCCATTCAAGCCAGAGAAAAATGAGGACCAGGGCCATCAGGCTGGAAAGCAGGCCGAAGGAAAGGCTGGTACCCACGGAGCCCATCTCGTCCCACTGTGCCAGCATCAGCAGTACTGCTACGCTAAGTACGCCGCACGCGGGTAACAGCCTGCTTATCGACCGCTCGGGCAGTGGGACAGGAGACGTGCGACGCGTCCCCGGCAGATCCGCAAGCGTGCGACGCCATACCTTCCAGGCACCGTAACCCAGCGCGGCAAGTGCAGCCAGCAGCAGGAGGATGAGCAGGCATAGCAGCATCCCTTTTGTTTGTTGTTGTGCATCGCCCTGGCTGAGCCACTGCCAGGCCAGCACGGCCAGCGTGGGAGGGTTGCCTGGCCCAAGAACGATTGCCACATCCACGACCGAAATTGACCATGCAAGAACGGCCAGCATCACCGCCCCGAGGATGGGGGCGATAGCCGGAAGGAGCAGCCAGTTGAGTATCTGAAAACGTCCATAACCGAAGGTTTGCAGTACAACTTTTTGCTGTGCAAGACGTTTTTCCGGTAGTACGGCGTAAATAGCCCACAGCACAAACGCACTCTCTTTGACGGCGAGCGTCAGGCCCAGCCCTGCACCGTATTGGTCCAGCGCAGGTGTACAGACGGTACAGACCTGGTAAAAAAGACCACCTTCCGCAAACAGCAGTAAAGCGCTGGTGGCGAACGCCACGTGGGGAATGGCTAACAGCCACGGCAGGCGCGTGTTGAGGCGCCGCCAGCGTTTGCCGGGCCAGAGAAGCGCCAGCAGGGCAAGAGCGATTAACAAGGAACCCAGCGTCGCAATGAGCGTTGAGACCAGCGTGGCGACGGTCGCCTGAGGCAGTTGCGGGTCGTTAAACAGCGACTGCCAGTGAGTCACCGAAAATGCCGGGGCGAGCAGCATGGCGCCAGCGGGCAGGAGCGGCACATAGATAGCCGCCATTGCCAGCCAGACAAGCCAACTCAACGGGTGCCGTAACGACGCAGCCATTCCTGCTCCAGCGCGTTAACCCAGGCCGATTGCGGCTCCGCCAGCATCTGCGGCAGCCCTTCAGGCGTGTGGGCTTGCAACTGTTTCGCTTCACCTTCAGGGAGTAATTTTACATCCAGTACGCTCGGGTCTCCCCAGATAGCCGGGTCAGCTTTGCGAATTTGCGCCTGTGGTGAAAGCAGGAAATTGGCGACCACTTTCGCACCTGCGCTCGCCTTGGCATTAGCCGGAATGGCGACAAAATGGACGTTACCGATCATCCCGGTGTGAAAACCAAAGCTGTAGCTGTCGGCAGGCAGTTCACCACTGGCGACTTTTTGTTGCGCATGTGCCGGGTTAAAGGTCAGCGACAGGTTCAGACTGCCGCTGGCAAGCAGGGCATCCATACGTGCAGGCGAAGGGGGAAAGTCTTTGCCTTCGCGCCACAGTAGTGGGTGGAGTTTGTCGAGGTAATCCCAAAGCGGGGCTGTTACCTGGGCAAAGGTGTTATCGGGTGCCTTTTGCAGCGCATCCGGCAGTGTGGTAAGTGTCAGGAGTAACTGCTCAAGAAACGCCGTCCCGGTAAAATCGGGCGGGCGTGGATAGCTGACTTTACCCGGATGCTGCCGCGCGTAAGCCAGCAACGCCTGCGGATCCTCCGGCGGCATCGGCATGCTCTTTGTGCGTGCGATAAAGGTCAGTTGCGCGCCGCCCCACGGCGATTCCGCCCCGTCAGTGGGAACAGTAAAATCTTCCGTTACGGGTTTGCGGGTATCGACATAGCGCCAGTTTGGTAGTAACTGCGCCCATCCGCTTTGCAGCAGGTTAGCCTCTTTTAACGTGCGGAAATTTTCGCCATTAACCCACAGCAGGTCGACTGAGCCGTTGGCCTTACGTCCAGCGCTGGCTTCCGTCTGAATACGTTTTACCGCATCGGCGGCATCTGCCAGTGGGACAATTTTGAGGGTAATGGCGTAGTGCGTTTTCATCTCACCGCTTACCCACTCAAGGTAGCGGTTTACCGCCGGATCGCCGCCCCAGGCGTTAAACCAGACCGTCTGGCCTTTGGCTTGTTGTTGGATGGATTGCCAGCTGTCTGCGGCATACAAAGGGGTTGCCAGCAGCAGGCTGGTCAGAAACGTGCAAAAACGCACACGGCGCATAATGCCTCACTTTTTAGACGAAGGGGTATAACGGGTAAATAGCCGGCGAGTGACCAGCGGAAATAACCCCAGTAGTGTAAAGGCGAATACCATACCCGGCGACAAAATATCGTGCAGCGTTGACACTTTTCCCAGTTCGCGCCCGGCGTTCAAAAAGACAACCGTGGCGGGCAGCATGGCGATCTGGCTGACCCACCAGTAACGACGTAGCCCAATGCGGGTAAGACCCATCAGCAAATTCACCAGAAAAAACGGGAACAGTGGCATCAGACGCAGAGCAAAAAGATAGCCCGCGCCGTCATGCGCCATTCCGGCGTTCACCGTTTTCATCTGCTGAGCAAACCGCCGCTGGACCCAGTCGCGCAGCAGATAACGGCTGGCGAGCATCGCCAGCGTGGCACCGAGCGTGGAGGCAAACGAGACCAGTATGGTGCCTTCCCACAGAGGAAACAGCGCACCACCCAGCAGGGTCAGTATCGCCGCGCCGGGTACCGACAGGGCGGAAACCACCACATAGAGCGCAAAAAAGATGAGCGCACTTTGTAGCGGCGCGTGTTCAACATGAGAGAGTAACGCCTGCTGGTGAGTTTTAATTCCATCCAGGGAGAGTGTGCCCGGAGGAAGAGCGATAAATGTCAGAATAAATGCGCCCAGAAGGGCGCACAGGAAGAGTCTTTTTCGAATGTTCACACGTGATTACAGCTTGAATTTTGCCCAGACCGGCGCGTGATCGGACGGTTTTTCCATGCTGCGGATATCGTAGTCGATACCGGTTTCAATGCAGCGCTCTGCCAGTGGCGAGCTGGCCAGCAGCAGATCGATACGCAGGCCACGGTTGTCATCAAAGCCTTTTGAGCGGTAGTCAAACCAGGAGAAGCGGTCCTGTGTTTCCGGATTGGCCTTGCGGAACGTATCCACCAGACCCCAGTCCAACAGACGCGCCATCCACTCACGCTCTTCCGGCAGGAAGGAGCATTTACCGGTACGCAGCCAGCGCTTGCGGTTGTCTTCGCCAATACCGATATCGAGATCCGTCGGGCTAATATTCATATCGCCCATAATCAGCACCGGATTCTCTTTTTTCAGTTCGGTGGTCAGGTAGTCCTGCAGATCCTGGTAGAACTTTGCTTTGGCCGGGAATTTTGTCTCGTGGTCACGGCTCTCACCCTGCGGGAAGTAACCGTTAATGACCGTGATATTCCCGAGTGCAGAAGGCACTTCCGCCATGATAATGCGACGCTGTGCTTCTTCACCATCGCCAGGGAAGCCGCGGCGAACGGATACCGGTGGCGCTTTAGTGAGCAGCGCTACGCCATAGTGGCCTTTCTGTCCGTGATAAAAGACGTTATAGCCGAGTTTCGCCACCTCTTCGAGGGGGAACATGTCGTCGTGAACTTTTGTCTCCTGCAGGCCGATCACATCTGGCTGATGTTGCTCAACGATAGCTTCAAGCTGATGAGGACGGGCACGCAGGCCGTTGATATTAAAAGAGACAAATTTCATAGTCGCTGCCAGTGCAAGGTGAATAGTGCATGGATGGTAGCAGAATTTGCGTCAACTGTTACGGGGATTGACCAATAACTGCGACAGATAATGCCAGTGGTGCAATATTTGCACCATTCTGACGCGTCTCGCCCTCAAACAGGGCGTAAATGACAGATAAATTTCGCGAGCGATCACAATTCCAGAATTATATTTGGCCTCTGCATACTCTTTCTTATTTTCATGCGGCAAAGCGCCGCTTGCCGTAAAAATATTCACTTTTTATGCAATAACAGTGAATAACTCCATGTTGTAACTTATTGATATTCTGTTGGCTTAACCCGTTTATGCATTTTTATCGCTGGCTGGCACGAAGGCTGCAATCTACATTCACAGTGCAAACACTCAATTATTTAACATTCAAATAACTTTTTATTTACCGGATGAGGTCGCTATGTCTCTGTCAATTACGCGTGAAAATTTCGATGAATGGATGATGCCAGTATACGCTCCGGCGGCTTTTATTCCGGTTCGTGGGGAAGGCTCACGCCTGTGGGACCAGCAGGGTAAAGAGTATATCGACTTTGCAGGTGGGATTGCGGTGAACGCGCTGGGCCATGCTCATCCGGCACTGCGTCAGGCACTGAACGACCAGGCGGCGAAGTTCTGGCATACCGGTAACGGGTTTACCAACGAGCCCGCTCTGCGTCTGGCGAAAAAACTGATCGATGCGACATTTGCCGAAAAGGTCTTTTTCTGTAACTCGGGGGCGGAAGCGAACGAAGCGGCGCTGAAGCTGGCGCGCAAATATGCACACGACAAGTTTGGCACGCACAAGAGCGGTATTGTGGCGTTTAAGAACGCCTTCCACGGTCGTACGCTCTTTACCGTCAGTGCGGGCGGTCAGCCTTCTTATTCGCAGGATTTTGCACCGCTGCCGCCCGATATTCGTCACGGTATCTATAACGATCTCCAGTCAGCCAGCGAGCTGATCAACGACACCACCTGCGCGGTAATTGTTGAGCCGATGCAGGGCGAGGGTGGCGTGCTTCCGGCGCAAAAAGCGTTCCTGCAGGGGCTGCGCGAACTGTGCGATCGTCATAATGCGGTACTGATTTTTGATGAAGTGCAAACAGGTGTGGGCCGTACCGGTGAACTGTATGCCTACATGCACTACGGTGTGACGCCGGACGTCCTTTCGACTGCCAAAGCGCTGGGCGGCGGCTTCCCGATTGGGGCAATGCTGACCACCGATAAATTCGCCAGCGTGATGACCGTGGGGACCCATGGCACCACTTACGGCGGTAACCCGCTGGCCACCGCCGTGGCCGGACAGGTTCTCGACATCATTAACACTCCTGAGGTGTTGAAAGGGGTTAAGCAGCGCCACGACTGGTTTGTTGAGCGCCTGAATGCCATCAACAGTAAGACCGGCCTGTTCAAAGAAATTCGTGGTCTGGGGCTGTTAATTGGCTGCGAGCTCACCGCTGAGTTTGCCGGAAAAGCGAAACTTATTTCGCAGGAAGCGGCAAAAATGGGTGTGATGGTGCTGATCGCCGGTGCCAATGTGGTGCGTTTTGCTCCTGCGCTGATTGTCAGCCAGGAAGAGGTGCAAACCGGTTTAGATCGCTTTGCGCTGGCCTGTGAACATGTGAAATCCGGGGTGTCATCATGATGGTCATCCGTCCCGTTGAGCGCGGCGATCTCGCCGGGCTCATGAAACTTGCCGGTAAGACGGGAGGTGGGTTGACCTCACTTCCCGCTGATGAAAAAACACTGTCGGCGCGCATTGAGCGCGCCCTGCAAACCTGGCAGGGGACGTTGCCAAAAAGCGAACAGGGTTATGTGTTCGTTCTTGAAGATACTGACACCGGTGCTGTGGCCGGGATTTGCGCCATCGAGGTGGCTGTTGGGTTAAACGACCCGTGGTACAACTACCGCGTCGGCACGATGGTTCACGCTTCGAAAGAGCTGAACGTCTATAACGCGCTGCCGACGCTGTTTCTCTGTAATGACCACACGGGCGCCAGCGAGCTCTGCACGCTGTTCCTCGACCCGGCGTGGCGCAAAGAGGGCAACGGTTACCTGCTCTCCAAATCACGCTTTATGTTTATGGCCGCCTTCCGCGACCGCTTTAACGAAAAGGTGGTCGCCGAGATGCGCGGCGTGATCGACGACAAAGGCTACTCACCGTTCTGGGAGAGCCTGGGCGAACGTTTCTTCTCGATGGAGTTCAGCCGGGCAGACTATCTGTGCGGTACCGGGCAGAAAGCATTCATCGCCGAGTTGATGCCGAAGCACCCCATCTATACCCATTTCTTAACCCCGGAAGCGCAGGCGGTGATTGGCGAAGTGCATCCGCAAACTGCGCCAGCCCGCGCGGTGCTGGAGAAAGAGGGCTTCCGCTACCGCAACTACGTCGACATCTTTGACGGCGGGCCTACGCTTGAGTGTGATATCGACCGCGTGCGTGCGATTCGTAAAAGCCGACTGGTTGAGGTCGCTGAAGGTCAGCCCGCACCGGGTGACTGGCCGGCATGTCTGGTGTCGAATGAGAATTACACCAACTTCCGTGCCATGCTGGTACGTACCAACCCGAAATGTGAACGTCTGGTGCTGACGGCTGCAGAACTGGATGCCCTGAAATGTAACGCCGGCGATACGGTTCGCCTGGTGCGTCTCTGCCCTGAGGAGAAAACAGCATGACATTATGGATTAACGGTGACTGGGTTACGGGTGAAGGCGAACAGCGAGTAAAGACCAATCCGGTAGGAAAAGAGGTGCTCTGGAAAGGGAATGACGCCAGCGCCGCGCAGGTCGAACAAGCCTGTCATGCCGCGCGCCGAGTGTTTCCGGCGTGGGCAAAACAGCCTTTCGCCGTGCGTCAGGCCATTGTTGAAAAGTTTGCCGGTTTGCTGGAGGCGAACAAAGCCGAACTGACGCGCATTATCGCCTCTGAGACCAGTAAACCGCGCTGGGAAGCAACAACCGAAGTGACGGCGATGATCAACAAAATTGCCATTTCGGTGAAGGCTTACCACACCCGTACCGGTGAACAGCACACCGAGATGCCGGACGGTGCGGCCACGCTGCGCCACCGTCCGCATGGCGTGCTGGCGGTGTTCGGTCCGTACAACTTCCCGGGGCATTTGCCGAATGGCCACATTGTGCCCGCGCTGCTGGCGGGCAATACCGTGATTTTCAAACCGAGCGAGTTAACGCCATTAACCGGCGAGGCGGTGGTGAAACTCTGGGAACAGGCTGGATTGCCACCAGGCGTGCTGAATCTGGTGCAGGGTGGGCGTGAAACTGGTCAGGCGTTGAGTGCGTTGAGCGATATTGACGGTCTGTTGTTTACCGGCAGCGCCGGAACGGGCTATCAATTGCATCGCCAACTGGCGGGGCAGCCGGAAAAAATTCTGGCGCTGGAGATGGGCGGTAACAATCCACTGATCGTGGAAGACCCTGACGATATTGACGCTGCCGTGCATCTGACCATTCAGTCCGCCTTTATTACCGCCGGACAGCGCTGTACCTGTTCCCGTCGCTTATTGGTAAAACGTGGTGCGCAGGGGGATGCCTTCCTGAAACGGCTGGTTGAAGTGAGCGCGCGTCTGGTACCCGCAACGTGGGATGCCGACCCGCAGCCGTTTATGGGAGGTCTGATTTCCGAGCAGGCGGCGTTAAATGTGCTGAAAGCCTGGCAGGATCATGTCGCGCGTGGTGCAAAAACCTTGCTGGAACCGAAGCTGGTCCAGCCTGGCACCTCGCTGCTGACGCCGGGCATTATTGAGATGAGCGGTGCGAGCAACGTGCCGGACGAAGAGGTCTTTGGTCCGCTGCTGTGCGTCTGGCGTTATGACGATTTTGATGCGGCGATTGCAATGGCCAATAACACCCGTTACGGCCTGTCGAGTGGGCTGATTTCTCCTCATCGCGAGAAGTTTGACCAACTGCTGCTGGAAGCGCGCGCCGGGATTGTGAACTGGAATAAACCGCTGACCGGGGCAGCGAGCACTGCACCGTTTGGTGGCGTGGGTGCGTCGGGCAACCATCGCGCCAGCGCGTGGTACGCCGCGGATTACTGCGCGTGGCCGATGGCAAGCCTGGAAACCCCGGCCCTGACGCTGCCGGAAACGCTCAATCCGGGTCTGGACTTTACCGGAGGGGATCGTCATGAAAGCGCGTGAAGTCAACTTTGACGGCCTGGTGGGGCTGACGCACCACTATGCGGGTCTCTCTTTTGGTAATGAAGCCTCGACGAAGCATCGTTTTCATGTCTCCAACCCGAAACTGGCGGCGAAGCAGGGGCTGTTGAAAATGAAAGCGCTGGCGGATGCTGGTTTCCCGCAGGCGGTTATTCCGCCGCAGGAGCGTCCAAACGTGGCAGTGTTGCGTCAACTTGGTTTCACCGGCAGCGATGAGCAGGTGGTTGAAAAAGCGGGTACACAGACACCGCATCTGCTCTCTGCGGCAAGCTCTGCCTCATCAATGTGGGTGGCCAACGCGGCAACCGTCGCACCGTCAGCCGATACGCTGGATGGCAAAGTCCATTTGACGGTGGCGAACCTGAATAACAAATTCCACCGCGCCACTGAAGCGGAAACCACCGAGCGCGTACTGCGCGCTATTTTCAGTCATGACGCTCATTTTGTGGTGCATCAGGCTCTGCCACAGGTGGCGATGTTTGGCGACGAAGGGGCTGCCAACCATAACCGGCTGGGAGGTGATTATGGCGACCCTGGTGTGCAGTTGTTTATTTACGGGCGTGAGGAGGGCGGTCATTCCGAACCCGTTCGCTATCCGGCCCGTCAGACGCTGGCGGCGAGTCAGGCCGTTGCCCGCCTGAATCAGGTCAATCCTTCGCAGGTGATTTTTGCTCAGCAAAATCCGCAGGTGATTGACCAGGGCGTGTTCCACAACGATGTGATTGCCGTCTCCAACCGCCAGGTACTGTTCTGCCATGAGCAGGCGTTTGCCCATCAGGAGAAGCTGCTCGCTACGTTACATGAACGCGTGCCGGGTTTTATGCCGATTCAGGTGCCGACGCAGGCGGTTAGCGTGCAGGATGCAGTGGAAACCTATCTCTTCAACAGCCAGCTGTTGAGCCGTGACGATGGCAGCATGATGCTGGTGCTGCCGCAAGAGTCCCGGGATCATAAAGGGGTGTGGCGTTATCTGTCGGACCTGGTTAATGCCGATAACCCAATTGACGAACTGCGCGTCTTTGACCTGCGTGAAAGTATGGCCAACGGCGGTGGTCCAGCCTGTCTGCGTCTGCGCGTGGTACTGACGCAGAATGAAATGCAGGCCGTTAACCCGGCAGTGATGATGAACGAGACGCTGTTTAACACCCTGAACGACTGGGTGGATCGTTACTATCGTGACCGGTTAACGCAGGCCGACCTGGTCGACCCTCAGCTGCTGCGCGAAGGCCGTGAGGCGCTGGACGCGTTGACATCAATCCTGCAACTGGGATCGGTTTATCCGTTCCAGCGCTAAAGGAGTGAGTATGGAAAATCTACTGGCGCTGACCCTGGCTGACGAAACGCCTGAGCAGAGTGAGGGGGAGGGCCCCTCATTCCACTGGCGCTGGTTGGGGCGCGGAGTGCTTGAGCTGACGCCGACTGCAAAAAGCGATCTGTCACTGCTGCTCTCAACGGGGATTCATGGGAATGAAACGGCACCCGTTGAGATTGTCGATCTGCTGTTGCGCGCGTTGTATCGCGGAGATATCACCCTTAAGTGTCGTGTGCTGGTGGTGCTCGGCAACCCGCCAGCGCTGGCACAAAACAAACGGTATCTGGTGAGTGATATTAACCGTATGTTCGGTGGCCGCTGGTCGCAATTTCCACAGAGTGACGAAACGGCGCGGGCAGAGTGGCTGGAGAACGTCGTGAGCGCGTTTTTTGCCGCTGCGGGGCCTGCGCGTTGGCATCTGGATCTGCATACGGCGATCCGCGCGTCTTACCATGTTCGCTTTGGTGTTCTGCCGCAGCGTAATCAGCCGTGGGATGAAGCGTTCCTGAGTTGGCTGGGGGACGCCGGACTGGAGGCGCTGGTCTTTCATCAGTCACCGGGCGGAACGTTTACCCATTTTACCTGCGAACATTTCGCTGCGCTGGCGTGTACGCTGGAGCTGGGAAAAGCACTCCCGTTCGGCGAGAACGATCTAACCCGCTTTGCGCCTACGCATCTTGCCCTTAGGGCACTGCTGGGAGGAACAACACCTGAGCATGTGCATCAGCCCGTTGAGCGGTATCGGGTCGTACAGCAGATCACACGCCGCAGCGATGCCTTCCTGCTTCATATGGCCGCACACACGCTTAACTTCACCCCATTCCGTAAAGGTGTCCTGTTGGCGGAAGATGGCGAGGAACGTTATGAAGTACAGAAGACAACCGAATATGTGTTGTTTCCTAACCCGTCAGTGGCGTTTGGTTTGCGAGCCGGGTTGATGCTGGAAAAAATCTCCTGAGTGTTTCCCCTCTCATCCTCTGAGGGGGGAAGTAAAAAACCTTTTCTTAACGATTAAAGCGTTCGTACTTCTTTTGCAGACTATTCCTGGTGAATTGCTTTATTATTAATCTTCACTTCGCTATACTTCCACCAAGTTGTTTTAAAATCAGTATATTGATTATTTTTTTGTTGCAACTCTCCACGCTTTATTCTTATTTCCTCCATATTTGGCGAAAATTTGTTTTTTACACTTTCATTGTTTTACCGTTGCTCTGACTAATTGACGATAAAGCCCGTAAAGTTAATCTCGTCAACACGGCATAGCGCCGAAGAAAAACTGAAAGAAAGGAAATAAATTATGCGTAAACTTACTGCACTGTTTGTTGCTTCTACCCTGGCTCTGGGCGCTACCAGCATGGCGTTCGCCGCAGATACTGCGACCACTGCACCTGCCGCGCCTGCTGAAGGCAAAATGATGATGCATCATAAAGGCCCAGGTATGCACAACGAGATGATGATGTTCAAAGATCTGAACCTGACGGATGCGCAGAAGCAGCAGATCCGCGATATCAGAAAAAGTCAGCGCGACGAAATGAAGCGTCCGTCGCTTGAAGAGCGTCGCGCGATGCATGAGATCATCGCCAGCGATAGCTTCGATAAGGCGAAAGCTGAAGCGCAGATTGACAAAATGGCTGAGCAGCACAAAGCCCGCATGCTGGCTCACATGGAAACCCAGAATAAGATCTACAACATTCTGACTCCGGAACAGAAAAAACAATTTAATGCGAATTTTGAGAAGCGTCTGACAGAACGTCCGGCGATGGAAGGTAAAATGCCAGCACCAACCGAATAATCGGTTCAACATCTTAAGACCGCCGGGATCCTGTCCACAAAAGCGCTACCGCTGTGGACAGGACCGGCGGTTTTTCTTTCCTTCCCTCTTGTCTGCCGCCGTGGGCGCGGTATGCTCCTGTAGTCGCTTCAGAGAATGCTCGCAGAGTCATGACGTTAGAATTTTTATTAACGTTCCGTTAATGCCTGCCCGCTCTGCTGCCGATACTGTGTCTGTGGATCCCTAACGATAACAAACAAGACAGCAACGATAGCAATATCCTTGCCCTGGTACAGGTTGTGCCATTCAGGAGTTGTGATGGAGTACTTTGATATCCGTAAGATGCCGGTCAGTCTTTGGCGCAATGGTGCTGGCGAAACGCGAGAAATTTGTTGTTTTCCTCCCGCTACGCGGGATTTTTTCTGGCGTGCAAGTATTGCGACTATCGCCAGCAACGGTGAATTCTCCTCTTTTCCCGGTGTTGACCGGGTGATTACGTTACTGGAAGGGGGGGAGGTGACGCTGGATGCCGGTCAGGCATTTTGCCATACCCTGAAACAGCATCAGCCTTACAGCTTTCCTGGCGATCTACCGGTAAAAGCACTGTTGGCGGATGGAAGGATGGCAATGGATTTCAACATCATGACCCGGCGCGATTGCTGTCAGGCAAAAGTTCGTGTTGCTGACCGTACTTTTACCACCTTTGGTTCCCGGGGCGGCGTGGTGTTCGTGTTAAGTGGCGCGTGGCAGTTAGGTGATAAATTGCTGACAGCCGATCAGGGAGCATTCTGGGAAGAGGGCACCCATACACTCCGTCTGCTGGAGTCTGAGGGCACCTTATTGTTCAGTGAAATTAACTGGCTGCCGGGTCACTCAGCACAATGATCTCATATTTGCCGGTTAATACCGGCTTACAGAGTATCTTGTAGCCGTCATGATCGAATCCGGCGGGTGTGCGTAACAAGGTTGTTGCGTCGTTTATATTGTCAACGGCGCCCAGCCAAAGCCAGTTATTGATAATGTGATACTGGGTCATCGCTTCACCCACTTCCTTTAGTGCAACGGCACTTTCCCACGGCCAGCAGGCGACACTGATGGCCGCCAGCCCGCTGAGAAGCCGGGCATGATGTTCCTCAACGCTTTCTTTCCCACAGCAAGCACCTGCGCAGCGCTTCAGCGCAGCTCGGAAGCAGGCGCGCCCACGGGTGGTTGCCTCCAGCCCCAACAGGCTGTAACAAAGCTGTAAATCATCCGCCAGCGTTTGCAGAGCCTGAAGTGCCGCACGTTTATTTGCGAATAAGCCGTAGAGATTTGGGGCATGTGAAAAGTCGACTTCACGTGCGTAGACAATCTGCGGTTTGCCTGCGGTTATCTGCAGGGAGCAAAGCTGACGATTGCGGCGCAAGCGTTTATTGAACAGCGGTTGTTGTTCTTTGATCAGTCGGGCTTCAAGCAACAACGCGCCCATTTCTCCTGCGGTCTGAACCCAGGTAATGCGTCGTGACTGGCGCAGCATGGCGGCCTCGTCCGGCGTACGGAGATGGGATAATACCCGGCTGCGAATATTGACGCTTTTACCGATATAGAGTGGCAGGGTGTCACTCTCACCGTGAAAGATGTACACGCCTGGCTGTTTAGGCAGCGCCTCCAGCCATGGGCGAAGGTGTTCGGGATATTCGTAGATAGCCGCCGCTTCAAACTCAAGACGCGGGGCGGATTGACGCCTGCTCACATACCACTCCCTATACTGTTCATGTATACAGTGTAGCAGGAGTGTGGTGGTTAAAAAAGAGCCGGGTGGCGGCTACGCCTTACCCGGCCTATATAATGTGGGTTACCGTTTTGCTTTTATTTTTTCCAGAAGTCGTCAAATACGGTAATTGGCGGGCGACGCTTGTGCTCTGTTTTCAGGTACCAGCCTTCGATGATTTTCGCGGTACCTTCATCCAGTTTTTTGCCTTCCAGATAATCATCAATGTTGTCATAGGTGACACCAAGCGCCGCTTCATCCGGCAGGGAAGGGCGATCGTCTTCCAGATCCGCCGTTGGCGCTTTCTTATACAGATGCTCAGGGCAGCCCAGCGCGGCCAGCAGTTGCTTACCCTGACGCTTGTTCAGACGGAAGATGGGGTTGATGTCGGTGCCGCCGTCGCCATATTTGGTGAAGAAACCGGTGATTGCTTCTGCCGCATGGTCGGTTCCAACAACTACACCTTTGGTCATCCCGGCGATGCTGTACTGCGCTTTCATGCGCTCGCGGGCTTTCTCGTTCCCACGAACAAAATCACTCAATTCTATGCCGGCTTCGCGCAGCGCCTGCTCGCTTGCCAGCACGGAGCCTTTAATATTCACGGTAAGCACGCGGTCCGGCTGAATGAACGTGATGGCATCCTGGCAATCCTGCTCGTCTGCCTGTACGCCATACGGAAGACGCACGGCGATAAACTGCAGTTTCTCATCACCGGTCTCTTCGCGAAGCTCTGAAATTGCCATCTGGCAGAGTTTACCGGTCAGGGTAGAGTCCTGGCCCCCGCTGATGCCCAGCACCAGGGATTTCAGGAAAGGGTTCGTTTTTAAATAAGCTTTTAAAAAATCCACGCTGCGGCGGATCTCTTCATGTGCATTGACCGCAGGCTTCGCGCCCAGCGCCTGAATAATCTCTTGTTGCAGAGCCATCATGCCCTCCGTATGCAGAACATAAACCGAAAGTATTTACTGCTAAAACTAACCCTTTGGGCGAGAAACGACAAGGATCACAGTTTTGAGTGCGCTAATTTGCGGCGATTTAGCAGGTTATCATTGTTTTATTAGAATTTTCCGAAATTCCTCTGGCGTAATTCACAAAGTTGAACAATCGTACTTTTTATTCCATGCTTAGATAACACGCTGATAAACAAGAGGACGGAATATGAACAAGAACGTAGCAGGAATTCTTAGCGCAGCGGCAGTACTGACTATGCTGGCAGGGTGTACAGCTTACGATCGCACCAAAGATCAGTTCACACAGCCAGTGGTTAAAGATGTCAAAAAAGGCATGACCCGTTCGCAGGTGGCTGCGATTGCCGGTAAACCTTCTTCTGAAGTGACCATGATCCATGCGAAAGGAACCTGCCAGACCTATATCCTGGGTCAACGTGATGGTAAGGCAGAGACCTACTTTGTCGCCCTGGATGATACCGGCCATGTTATTAACTCCGGCTATCAGACCTGTGCTGAATACGACACCGATCCGCAGGCACCTAAGGCGTAACAACCCTGCTTACCTGAGGATGTTAACAAACCGACCTGCGGGTCGGTTTTTTTATGCATATAAAAATCTTATTTCTTTGCGCGAATTATTTGCCCGAAATGTGAAGGGAGTCAACAAGCCAGGTCAATGAGAGACAATTTCAGTCTGTTCAGAATTATCTCCTGTCTGTACCATTGCGTATACTCACTCCAACGACAAACAACAATACGCAAGCTACCTGTCTGCCGGGACAGCGAGTCGAGTGATAGCAAGATGGCAGGTAGTCATACAAGAGGGAAATTATGATGGAAAAGAAACATATTTACCTGTTCTGCTCAGCGGGCATGTCAACCTCGCTTCTGGTGTCAAAGATGCGTGCACAAGCTGAAAAGTATGAAGTCCCTGTGGTGATTGAAGCGTTTCCTGAGACGCTGGCGGGCGAAAAAGGCCAGAAAGCCGACGTCGTTTTACTGGGGCCGCAAATCGCCTATATGTTACCCGAAATTCAACGACTGTTACCGAATAAACCGGTCGAAGTGATCGACTCAGGGCTGTACGGCAAGATTGATGGTTTAGGTGTACTGAAAGCTGCTGTGGCAGCCATTAAAAAAGCTGCTAATTAATTTTTATTTTTCCCGTCAAAGAGTTATTTCACACACAATACGCCGTAACTTGTGTTGCGGCATTTAAGGGTATTTTCCTATGAGTAAAGTCATCGCTTCACTTGAAAAGGTACTCCTTCCTTTTGCTGTTAAAATAGGAAAGCAGCCTCACGTTAATGCCATCAAAAACGGCTTTATTAAATTAATGCCGTTGACGCTGGCCGGGGCAATGTTCGTTTTAATTAACAACGTTTTTCTGAGCTTTGGTGAAGGTTCCTTCTTTTATTCATTAGGAATTCGGTTAGACGCTTCGACTATTGAAACCCTTAACGGTTTTAAAGCCATCGGCGGCAACGTCTATAACGGGACGTTAGGTATTATGTCGCTGATGGCGCCTTTCTTTATAGGGATGGCGCTGGCTGAAGAGCGGAAAGTGGATCCACTGGCCGCTGGTTTATTATCCGTTGCCGCATTTATGACCGTGACTCCTTACAGTGTCGGTGAAGCGTATGCAGTAGGCGCCAACTGGCTGGGCGGAGCTAACATCATCTCCGGTATTGTTATCGGGCTGGTGGTGGCGGAGATGTTCACCTTTATTATTCGTCGAAACTGGGTTATCCGTTTGCCAGATAGCGTTCCGGCTTCGGTTTCTCGTTCATTTTCCGCGTTGATTCCAGGCTTCATTATTCTTTCCATCATGGGGATTATCGCCTGGGCGCTTTCTCACTGGGGCACTAACTTCCATCAGATCATCATGGACTCTATCTCTACGCCGCTGGCGTCAATGGGTGGAGTGGTCGGTTGGGCGTATGTGATTTTCACTTCTCTGCTGTGGTTCTTTGGCGTGCATGGTTCACTGGCACTGGCTGCGCTGGACAGCGGGATTATGACCCCATGGGCACTGGAAAACGTTGCACTTTACCAGCAGTACGGCTCCGTTGACGCGGCGCTGGCAGCGGGTAAAACCTTCCATGTGTGGGCGAAGCCGATGCTTGACTCCTATATCTTCCTGGGCGGTACCGGGGCGACCTTGGGTCTGATCATCGCGGTCTTTATTGTCTCTCGTCGTGCTGACTACCGTCAGGTGGCCAAACTGGCGCTGCCTTCAGGTATCTTCCAGATTAACGAACCGATCCTGTTTGGTCTGCCAATCATCATGAACCCGGTGATGTTCATCCCGTTCATTCTGATTCAGCCGCTGCTGGCAGCCATTACCCTGACGGCCTATTACATGGGGATCATTCCACCCATCACCAACATTGCACCATGGACAATGCCGGCGGGTCTGGGCGCGTTCTTCAACACCAACGGTAGCGTGGCGGCCTTCCTGCTGGCGATATTCAACCTCGGGATTGCAACACTGCTTTACATGCCATTCGTGGCGATTGCGAACAAAGCAGCAACCATCATTGATGAAGAAGAGAGCGAAGAGGATATTGCCCTCTCACTGAAATTCTAAGATTGACCGGCGCGGGGAAACCCGCGCCAGCCACAAGGAGCTTAAACATGTTAGATTTGGATAGTATTGTTGCAGAAGAAAGCGCAGAGAACGATCTCGAAGAAGTGGTGATGGGGCTCATCATCAATTCCGGACAAGCCCGCAGCCTGGCCTATGCTGCCCTCAAGCAGGCTAAACAGGGTGATTTCGTCGCCGCGAAAACCATGATGGATCAGTCCCGTACGGCGCTGAATGAAGCGCACCTGGTGCAGACGAAGCTCATCGAAGGTGACCAGGGGGAAGGGAAGATGAAGGTTAGCCTGGTGCTGGTACACGCACAGGATCATCTGATGACGTCGATGCTGGCACGCGAGCTGGTGGCGGAGTTAATTGAGCTTCACGAGAAAATGCAGTAAGTCAGGTCAGGCAGCAGGAGGTCAGCACGATGGAAATTAAAACCGCACTTGAGCAGCAACTGTTTAATGGCAAGAATTTTCACGTGGTCATTTACAACAAAACGGAGAGCGCCAGCGGTCTGCACCAGCATGACTACTATGAGTTCACGATTGTTCTGACCGGCCGCTACTACCAGGAAATCAACGGTAAGCGCGTCCTGCTTGAACGGGGAGATTTTGTCTTCCTGCCGATGGGATCCTATCACCAGAGTTTCTACGAATTTGGTGCCACACGCATTCTGAATGTGGGCGTCAGCAGACGCTTCTTTGAGAAGCACTATCTGCCGCTGGTACCGTTCTGCTTTGTGGCATCACAGGTCTATCGCGTCAAAAACGAGTTTATGACCTGGATTGAAACGGTTATCGCCTCGCTTAACTTCCGCGACAATGAATTTGATGAGTTTATTGAAACGGTGACATTCTATGTGATGAACCGGCTGCGCCATCATCGCGAAGAGCAGCAGGTGACGGATGATGTTCCGCAATGGCTGCGCGGTACTGTGGAACTGATGCACGATAAAGGGCAGTTTAGTGAAAATGCGCTGGAGAATATGGTTTCACTGTCGGGAAAATCGCAGGAATATCTGACTCGCGCGACACAGCGTTATTATCGTAAAACACCTGTGCAAATTATTAATGAAATCCGCATTAATTTTGCCAAAAAACAGCTGGAAATTACCAACTATTCTGTCACCGATATTGCTTACGAATCCGGATACAGTAGCCCCAGTCTGTTTATTAAAACCTTTAAGAAATTGACATCGTTCACCCCGAACAGTTACCGGAAAAACTTGACGGTAATTAATTAACTTTCGGCGGATTTACCCGCCACGAATATTGCCTTGATTGCTTGCCCAAATAGCGGGAAGAGTACGCTATACCTTGCAGGCGATTAACCTGATACGCTAAGGGAGATATTATGCAAAAGAAATTAAAAGTCGTAACTATTGGTGGCGGCAGCAGTTATACCCCGGAATTACTTGAAGGTTTCCTGAAACGTTATCATGAATTACCGGTTAGCGAGTTATGGCTGGTTGACGTTGAGGAAGGCCAGGAGAAACTGAATATTATTTTCGACCTGTGCAAGCGCATGGTTGAGAAAGCCGGTGTGCCTTTAACCATGCATAAAACCCTGGACCGTCGACTGGCGCTGAAAGATGCGGATTTCGTTACCACCCAGCTACGCGTGGGTCAGTTAAAGGCACGTGAACTGGACGAACGCATTCCACTGAGTCACGGTTATCTGGGACAAGAGACCAACGGCGCGGGCGGCCTGTTCAAAGGTTTGCGTACCATCCCAGTCATTTTCGACATTATCAAGGATGTCGAAGAGATTTGCCCGAACGCATGGGTGATTAACTTTACTAACCCGGCCGGGATGGTGACCGAGGCGGTCTACCGCCATACGGGTTTCAAACGCTTTATCGGCGTCTGTAATATTCCGATTGGCATGAAGATGTTTATCCGCGATGTTCTGGAACTGACCGACAATGACGATCTCTCCATCGATCTGTTCGGCCTGAACCACATGGTGTTTATCAAAGATGTCATTGTGAACGGAAAATCGCGCTTTGCCGAACTGCTCGACGGCGTGGCTTCCGGCCGCCTGACCGCGGCGTCAGTGAAAAACATCTTTGACCTGCCATTCAGTGAAGGGCTGATCCGCTCGCTGAATCTGCTGCCATGCTCGTACCTGCTTTACTACTTTAAGCAGAAAGAGATGCTGGCTATCGAAATGGGCGAGTACTATAAGGGCGGCGCGCGTGCTCAGATAGTCCAGAAAGTGGAGAAGCAGCTGTTCGATTTGTATAAAGATCCGAACCTGAACGTCAAACCGAAAGAGCTGGAGCAGCGCGGCGGGGCATATTACTCCGATGCAGCATGTGAAGTTATCAATGCCATTTACAACGATAAGCAAGCGGAGCATTACGTTAATGTGCCGCATCATGGCCATATCGACAACATTCCGGCTGACTGGGCCATCGAAATGACCTGTATTCTGGGGCGTGATGGGGCGAAACCACATCCGCGCATCACTCACTTTGATGACAAAGTCATGGGCCTGATTCACACCATCAAAGGATTTGAAGTGGCTGCCAGTCATGCGGCGTTAAGCGGTGAGCTTAATGACGTGCTGCTGGCGCTGAACCTCAGCCCGCTGGTCCATTCTGATCGCGATGCGGAGCAACTGGCCAGTGAAATGATTCTGGCGCATGAAAAATGGTTGCCGAACTTTGCTGCAACAATAGAGAAGCTGAAGTTCAAACACCGTTAAGGGGATGCGCAATGGAAAACCTGCTGATCGTCAATGCTGATGATTTTGGTCTCTCCAGAGGTCAAAACTACGGCATTATTGAAGCCTGCCGTCGGGGGATCGTAACCTCTACAACGGCACTGGTTAATGGTGAAGCTGTTGAACACGCGGCGCAGTTGAGCCGCGACGTTCCGGCGCTGGGCGTCGGCATGCACTTTGTGTTGACACTTGGGATGCCGCTTTCGCAGATGCCAGGTCTGACTCGCGACGGACAGCTGGGTAAGTGGATTTGGGAACTGGCGGAGCAGGATGCTCTGCCGCTCGAAGAAATTACCCGTGAGCTGGACTGTCAGTTCAACCGCTTTGTTGATGTGTTTGGCAAGGAGCCGACGCACATAGACAGTCACCATCACGTGCATATGATCCCGGCAATTTTCCCAATTGTCGCAGAGTTTGCGCGACGCAAAGGGGTAGCAATGCGCGTGGATCGTGACGTGCAGGTGCTGCACGGCTTGTCATTCTTCTCTGTGCCCACAACGGACGGATTCAGTAGTGCGTTTTACGGCGAAGAGATCAGTGAAGCACTGTTCCTGAAAGTGCTGGATGATTCAGCCGCCCGAGGTGAAAAGTCGGTGGAAGTGATGGCGCACCCTGCTTTTGTTGATAACACGGTACGCAAGAGCGCCTACTGCTGGCCTCGACTGGCGGAACTGGATGTGCTGACGTCGGCATCGCTCAAGTATGCGATTGCCGAGCGCGGATATCGCTTGGGAACGTTCAGGGATCTGTAAGAAGTGCCGGGTGGCGGTTTCGCCTTACCCGGCATTTTTTACGCCGGGATCTGGTCAATCTTACTGCTGCGTGACCAGACGCGATGAACAGCGAGCAAATCAAACAGTTTCGTCATAAACGCGTCATTGACGTTATC
Source organism: Enterobacter sp. P82 (assembly GCF_037053385.1). Classification (NCBI taxonomy): domain Bacteria; kingdom Pseudomonadati; phylum Pseudomonadota; class Gammaproteobacteria; order Enterobacterales; family Enterobacteriaceae; genus Enterobacter; species Enterobacter sp. P82. The sequence goes on along the minus strand of NZ_JBALHX010000001.1, from coordinate 1,573,873 downwards.
GCCCTCCACAATGCCATCCTCACCCTGATCCGCCACCTTCAACTGCGCTTTAAACTGTCGTGCATCGCCTGATAGCGCGATCGGTTTAAGGTGTTTATAGGCTTCCAGCAAGTAATAGACGGCGTCACCGTTGGTCAGCAGGCTGTTAATATCCCCGCACGGCACAATTACCGCATCGACGGTTAGCGATGGCGCACCGGCAAAGGTCGCCGCTACCGGCAGCACAGAGCCGTCATCGGCGGTCACTTCCCCCATGCGGGAATAAAGCAGTTTCGCATGCACGCCCTGGGTTTTCAGCGCCTGCATAATTCCCAGCACATCACTGGCGCGGGTTTTATCATTCAGCAGAATGGCGACCACGCGGCCTTTAATTGAGCCACCCGGCACTGCATACAGACTCAGTGACGGATCTTTTTTCACCCCATTAACCGCTTTTGGCGGCGCCAGGTTGCGTTGGTCATCGGTGAGCGTAATACCCAGGTTATCGGCTACGCTCTGAGCAAGCTGAATATCAATATGCGCCAGCTGATCGACCACGCGCTCGCGGATATAGGTGCGCACCACTTTGCTGAGCTCAAAGCTGAAGCCGCCGATAATGTGCTGCTGCTCAATCGGCGTCTGGCTGTTCCAGAACAGGCGAGGGTGGGCGTAATACTCGCCAAACGATGGGCTGCGCTCGCGAATTTTGTTGCCATCAATACGCTCCTGATACGATTCGAATCCACCGCGTTTCGACCCGGGTGGGGTTTCGCGCGGCCAGTTATCGTTGATGGAGTTCGGTTCATAGTTCGCCGGGTTGGTATCAATATCCTGACGGTGCATCCCGTCCCGCTGGAAGTTGTGGTACGGACAGGTTGGACGGTTAATCGGGATTTCGTGGAAATTTGGTCCACCAAGACGGCTGATCTGCGTATCGGTATATGAGAACAGGCGTCCCTGCAAGAGCGGATCGTTGGTGAAGTCCAGCCCCGGCACGATATGCCCCGGGTGGAACGCGGCCTGTTCGTTTTCGGCGAAGAAATTATCCGGGTTGCGGTTGAGCACCATTTTACCCACCAGTTGAACCGGCACCAGCTCCTCCGGGATCAGTTTGGTCGGGTCAAGGAGATCGAAATCGAACTTGCATTCGTCCTCTTCCGGAATGAGCTGCAGGCCCAGTTCGTATTCCGGGAAATCGCCCGCTTCAATGGACTCCCACAGCTCGCGGCGATGGAAGTCCGGATCGCGTCCGGTGAGCTTCTGCGCTTCGTCCCACACCAGTGAGGCTTTACCCGCCACCGGCTTCCAGTGGAAACGGACAAACGTAGCCTTACCTTCGGAGTTGATCAGACGGAAAGTGTGGATGCCGAATCCTTCCATGGTGCGATAGCTGCGCGGAATGCCCCTGTCGGACATCGCCCACATCACGTTGTGTAAGGTTTCCGGCTGCAGGGAGACATAGTCCCAGAAGGTGTCGTGCGCACTTTGTCCCTGCGGTATGGCCCAATGGGGCTCCGGTTTTACCGCATGGACAAAGTCAGGAAATTTATGCGCATCCTGAATGAAGAACACGGGGGTGTTATTGCCCACCAGATCGAAAATACCCTCTTCGGTATAAAATTTGGTGGCAAAGCCACGGATATCTCGTACGGTGTCTGCTGAACCCGCGCCACCCTGTACGGTGGAGAAACGCACAAACACCGGTGTGATTTTATCCGGGTCGGAGAGGAAATCCGCTTTGGTGATCGCTTTCAGACTCTTATAGGGCTGAAAGTAGCCGTGGGCCGCGGAACCGCGCGCGTGGACGATGCGTTCCGGTATCCGTTCGTGGTCAAAATGAGTGATTTTTTCCCGCAGGATAAAATCTTCCAGCAGGGTCGGCCCGCGTGCGCCTGCGCGAAGGGAGTTCTGATCGTCAGCAATGCGCACCCCCTGATTGGTGGTGAGCGCAAAACCTTCGCCGCCTTTACGGTGTGGCTCAAGAGATTTCAGCTTCTCATTTCCCGTGTCCGGTGATTTTATGCTTCCCGGTGCGGTAGGTTGTTCGCCTGGAGCAGAAGGGCCAGGTGAGGGGCGGTGAGAGCCGTCAGCAGGGGCGAGAGAGTCCATCCCCGGTTGAGATTCTTCAGTGCCATGAATCGGTGATAGATGTGTTTTATCTTTGTTCGACATTGCACGATTCTCCTTGATTCATTGCTAAAAGACCTTTTAAGGATAGGACAATGTCGCAGGATGGTTTGCTAACTAAGAGTTTTCACATACCGCCATTAACGAAAGGAGTCATCTCACCCACTCGGGGCGCGACGGAAGGTAGCAGGATCGGCTATCATAGAATTTTCCTGCTTCAAGAATTTGTTTTAGTGAACCAGCCGCTTATGAAACCTCTTCGTCAACAAAACCGCCAGGTTATTAGCTATGTGCCCCGCGTTGAACCCGCGCCGCCTGACCATGCCCTGAAAGTGGAGGGTTTTCGCGACGTCTGGCAGTTGCGGGGGAAATATGTTGCGTTTGTCCTGATCGGCGAACATTTCCGTCGTTCACCTACTTTTACAGTGCCGGAATCCGCGCAACGGTGGGCGATGCAGATCCGCCAGGATGAAGAGGTTGAAGAATAACAGCCATAAAAAAACCGCCATCAGGCGGTTTTTTTATTTGTCAGTGTTTAACGGTGCGCCAGTTCGACGTCGTCTTCACTTTCCAGAATCGCTTTGTCAGTCTGCTTCAGCCACTGGCTGGTCAGCGTACCGGCTGTCATTGAGCCGCTTACGTTCAGCGCAGTACGGCCCATGTCGATCAGCGGTTCAACGGAGATCAGCAGCGCGACCAGCGTTACCGGCAGTCCCAGTGCAGGCAGCACAATCAGCGCGGCGAAGGTTGCGCCACCACCAACACCCGCAACGCCTGCGGAACTTACGGTCACAATACCAACCAGTGTAGCAATCCAGACTGGATCAAGTGGGTTGATACCCACGGTTGGCGCAACCATCACCGCCAGCATCGCCGGGTAGAGACCCGCACAACCGTTCTGACCGATGGTGGCACCAAAAGAGGCTGAGAAGCTGGCGATAGACTCTGGCACGCCCAGACGGCGGGTCTGTGCTTCAACGTTCAGCGGAATAGACGCGGCGCTGGAACGACTGGTGAAAGCAAAGGTCAGTACCGGCCAGACTTTACGGAAGTATTTCAGCGGGCTAACGCCGTTCACACCCAGCAGGATACCGTGCACCACAAACATAATGCCCAGACCCAGGTATGAGGCAATCACAAAACTACCCAGCTTGATGATGTCCTGCAGGTTAGAGCCCGCAACCACTTTGGTCATCAGTGCCAGAACGCCATAAGGGGTTAACTGCATTACCAGACGAACCAGCTTCATCACCCAGCTTTGCAGGGTATCGATAGCGGTCAGCACGCGTTCACCTTTTGGTGCATCGTCTTTCAGCAGTTTAAGTGCCGCCACACCCAGGAACGCGGCGAAAATAACCACGCTGATGATGGAAGTTGGGTTGGCGCCGGTCAGGTCAGCAAACGGGTTCTTCGGAATGAAGGAGAGCACCATTTGCGGCACGGTGAGGTCAGCTACTTTCCCCACGTAGTTAGTTTGAATCGCGGTCAGACGCGCTGTTTCAGCCGTTCCCTGAACCAGCCCTTCGGCAGTCAGGCCGAACAGGTTGGTGACCAGTACACCAACCAGCGCTGCAATCAGCGTGGTAAACAGCAGCGTACCAATGGTCAGGAAGCTGATTTTCCCCAGTTGGGTCGCGTTATGCAGGCGGGCAACGGCACTCAGAATAGAGGCAAACACCAGTGGCATAACAATCATCTGCAGCAGCTGGACATAGCCGTTACCGACAATGTTGAACCACTGAATGGAATCTTTCAGAACTGGATTGTCGGAGCCATAAATCGCCTGTAATGCCAGACCAAATACAACACCCATGACCAGACCAACCAGTACTTTTTTCGCCAGACTCCACTGTTTGTGGCGCGCCTGCGCGAGAAGCAATAGCAATACAACGAACACAACGACGTTCGCGATGAGTGGAAAATTCATCCCCGTTCTCCTGATTTATTATGGGGTCGGTTTTTACCGATCCTGTTGGCGGAAGGTTAGCAGAAGTGTGATGTAGCGCTTATATCCAAATGGAATGGGTTATGACAAATGAGATAGTTTTGTCTGTTTACTGTTCAATCTGGTGATGAATAAAACGATTGAACTGAAATTGCAGCGAATTAATCATCTGGGAAGACCAGCGGACTGCACTGTTTTCGGGCAATGTTTGCGGCATCCAGACAGCATAGGCAAACAGTGCCATGCACAATACGCGCTCAAGCTGGTTACCTTTCTGCGGTGCAAGGATGGGAAAACGGAAACGCCAGCGGCAAGGCCAAAGCAGCGGCACGCCCGCAGGCGTTAGCATATCGGCGAGAATATGGCTTAAATAGCCCAGCACCATCCCCTGGATGGCATCCGCAGGGACAATCCAGCTTTCGGGCACTTTTAAGTAAAAGAGCGTCAGCAGGCCAAACACGGCCAGCAGGCTGTGTGTAAACCCCCGGTGGCCGAATGCGCGGGCGATGGGTTTCGAGACCCACTTCAGGCGTTGCCCAAGAAAGGATTTGGGGTGGTCTATGTCGGGCAGCAAACAGGTTAATACGGCGGAAGGGACAATATGCCACCAGTCCCCCTGCGCCAGCACGGGGGTAAGTTCAGCGTTTTTGGCAAATACTGCGCACGCAATAGAAAAAAGCAGGTGGCCTTCCGCCGTCATGATAAAACCCACAAAACTGTCAATTCATACAGTATAGGGTTTTTATACAGTAGGCGGAAGAGGTGACGGTGTAACTGTTTGTCACAAACCCAACGCAGGCATTAACCGCCCTGAAGGTGATGCGTCGTCAACCCGACCAGTGAAGTAAGCTTCACATCGGCAAGGGCAAACCGGGGATCGTGGCGGGTTTCTTCAGCAGGCACCACAATGGAGCGCATACGTGCGGCTTTCGATGCCACCATACCGTTTACGGAGTCTTCCAGCGCAACGCAGTTGAGCGGATCAAGACCCAGCTTAGCGGCACAGTCCAGATAGACCTGCGGGTGCGGCTTGCTGTAAGGTAATTTTTCCGCTGATGCCAGCGCGTCGAAACTGTCGCGCAGTTCAAACATGATGAGCACTTTTTCCAGCATATGCAGCGGTGAAGCAGAGGCCAGACCGACTTTCAGCCCCTGAGCTTTACACAGTGCGACGGCTTCACGAACGCCAGGCAGCAGTGGCTTGTTCTCTTCTACCAGCGAGATGGCGCGGCTGATAATGCGTGCGGTCACTTCGTCACGACCCGGGCCGACCCACGGTTGTTGGGCAAACCACAGATCGACGACCATATCAATGCGCAGGCCAAGCGTATCAGGAAGTTCATTACGGCGGCTGATATCCACGCCAAGGCTGGCGATGACGTCCAGTTCGGCGCGATCCCACAACGGTTCGGAATCAATCAGTAATCCATCCATGTCAAAAATTGCGGCAAGAATTTGGCGCGGTGTCGACATCACAACGTCTCCTTATCCAGGGTGTTCGACAGACGATAAGTGCTAAGCACAACCTGCAATTTAGCATATTGCCTTTAAAGATCGGGCGAAATTGATGACCAGCAGGTAGACTTAGGCACAAATAACGCGTCTTTATGAAGAGGAACTGATGACGTATCAACAAGCTGGACGCATCGCGGTCTTAAAACGTATTGCTGGCTGGGTGATTTTTATTCCAGCTGTCATTTCTACGCTGATCTCTGTACTGAAATTTATGTACGATCACAGCGAAAAACAGCCGGGTATCAATGCGGTAATGCTTGATTTTGCGCATGTCATGATTGAGATGATGCGTTTTAACACCCCATTCTTGAATGTCTTCTGGTTCAACTCACCCACCCCGGATTTTCATCAGCAACTGAATATCGGCTTTTGGGTCATTTATGCACTGATCTTTATCGCCCTTGCATTGCAGGCCTCTGGCGCACGAATGAGCCGTCAGACGCGCTTTCTACGCGAAGGGGTTGAGGACCAGTTAATTCTGGAGCAAGCTAAAGGCCCGGAAGGCATGAGTCGGGAGCAGATTGAATCCCGCATTGTTGTGCCGCGTCACACCATTTTTCTGCAAATTTTCCCGCTCTATATCCTCCCGGTGATCATCATTGTGGCGGGGTACTTCTTCTTCTCAGTGCTCGGTTTTCTGTAACAGATAAGGGTGGCGCGAGAGCCACCCTTATCTGTCTTCACGCGGCAAGTATGCGTTCAAGGGCCCGTTGTGCGTTAACCAGATGTTCTCCGCCAAACAGGATGGCACGGTTCATCAGCGTATAAAGCTGATACACTGGCTGGCGATCAAGGAAGCCGGGCGGCAGGGGCGAAACCGACTGGTACCCATCGTATATTTGCGGTGGCTGTTCCGGATGCAGCGGCAGCATTGCCAGATCGCACTCTCTGTCACCCCAGTAGCAGGCCGGGTCAAAGATATAAGGGCCGTTGGGGCCTAGCGCGCAATTATTTGACCACAGATCGCCGTGTAGTAGAGAAGGCTGAGGCTGGTGAGATGCCAGACGCTGCTGAACGTGCTCAACGATGGCATCTATATTGCCAAATTCCAGCCCTTTTTCTGCGGCCAGCTCAAGTTGCCAGCCAATGCGTTGCTCAGCAAAAAACGTCGACCAGCGACGCTGCCAGGCATTAGGTTGTGGGGTAGTGGAGAGATCGTTGTCAAAATCGAGACCAAATTGCGGCTGGTCGCTCCATTGATGCAGGCGCGCTAACTGTTGGCCGAGAATGAAAGCATTATGGGCATCTAACGGACGGGCTGGGAGATATTCCATCACCAGAAAGCTGTAGACTCGGTCACTCCCCACGGCCAGAACTTGTGGGACCGTCACCGTTTTACTGCGCGACAACAGTTCCAGCTGGTCAGCTTCGGCGGTAAAGATCGGAAGCAGTTCCCGCTCATCACATTTAACGAAAAGGTCGCGTCCAGCGTAGCGTAAATGCCACGCGGCGTGGATCTCTCCGCCTGGCAGTTCGTTACGCAGTTCAATTTCACCTTCACCCAGTTGCTCACTTAAAAGATGACTGATAGCCTGCCACATGTTGTCTCTCCCATGTTGTCTGCCAGATCATAAAGTTAGCGCATAATTGCGGTAAAAAAATACGAACTAACGCACACCTGAGCGGTTTAAATTCATGCAGGGCACTTATTGTTCTTTTTTCTTCCAGCTTTCCCAGGTTTCCACGTCAATTTCGGCAGACTTGTCGGTCACGCTTTCCACCAGACTGGTGCCCAGCGCATGTACCTCTTCCTGGCTCAGGGGACTGATTATGCCGAATGTCAGCGTGCCTAAATCATGAACATTGCCCTCGTCATCCGTGAGCGTGAGGAGAAAATTAGCCCGGGTGAACGCGTTGTTGAGCTCATTCAGCTCGGTGAGCGATGCTTCATGAAGGTTGACGGTTACAACGTAGCGGGTGATGTCACCACTGCTCATAATTCACCTCATTGTTATCATGAAAGTTTTCTTAGCATAGTCGATAGTCTGTGTTTGGCGACTACGATGTGAATTTCCCCTCCATAAAGAAGGGGAAAGGGTGTTAATTGCGTGACAGGTAATCAACGATTTTTTGCGTATCGGCCAGTGAACAGAGACGCGTGCCCTGGTTGATGGTTGCAGCACTCCCCGCCGCCACACCGTAGCGTGTCATTTCCAGCAGTGACGCGCCCTGTGCCAGTTTCAGTGTCATTGCACCTACCATACTGTCGCCAGCGCCTACCGTGCTCTGACTTTTCATCGGTGGCGGGACAACCTGAACGGACGACGTTTCATCGACTGCCAGTGCCCCCTGAGGACCAAGGGAGACCACAACGCGTCGCGCTTTACCGCTGCGCACCAACTCCTGTGCGGCAGTGTGAACATCATCTGGTTGTGTCAGTTCACGGTTCACGAGTGCACTTAATTCTTTCTGGTTGGGCTTAACCAGCTCAAGATTGCCTGGCACTAATGCAGCCTGCAGAGCGTCGCCGCTGCTGTCGACAATGCAGCGGATCCCGCGTTGCTGTGCAGCCTGAATGAGCGCGGTTAATTTTTCCGTGCTCACGCCGGGTGGCAGGCTGCCGCTTACTACCAGCAGTGCACCACTTTCTATCGCCAGCACTTTCTCTTCCAGTTGACGAAATTCATCATCACTGAGCTTCGCGCCAGGCATGACAAAACGGTATTGCTCTCCGCTTGACTCCACGTGTACATGCAGGTTTTGTCGTGTCCAGTCTTTGGCATCGACTGTCTCTACGGCAACATGTTCATCTGCCAGCAGAGAGACCAGGTGTTCTCCGGTGGCCCCCCCTGCGGGGAATATTGCTGTCGCTTTACCGCCGAGGTGTGTAATAGCGCGCGCTACGTTGATACCACCGCCGCCAGGCTCAAAGACAGGGGTCGTGCAACGCAATTTACCTTCCGGGTAAATCTGGGGCGTCAGAGTGGCGGAATCAAGGGAAGGGGAGAGCGTCAGAGTATAGATAGCAACCATCATTACCTCCTTTTAGCATGGGTTCCTATTAGTCTGGCACCATTTATCAGGAAGGCAATGTAAATAACAGTATGATTTTAAATATGAATACGGATGAAAAAACAGTTGTGGGATATATAAAATAAAACGCAATTTGAGATCGTTCTTATTCAAAAAATGAAATAAGAAAACATTGCTATGTTATTTGCGGCTTTTTATAATTTGTTACCTTTCTCTGGACGCCTTGTCATTGATCCTCAAGAAAGATTCCGGGACCGTGTGGTCTCTTTTTCTGTTGTACGGACTCCTTAATAAAATGAAGCTTTTGAAGACAGTACCCGCTGCACTGATGCTGGCGGGTGGCGTGTTTGTGGCAATGAACGCGAGCGCCGATGATACCGTTTTTACTGTCATGGACGATCCCACCACCGCGAAAAAACCGTTTGAAGGTAACCTGAACGCCGGGTACCTGGCACAATCTGGTAACACGAAAAGCTCCTCTCTGACAGCGGACAGTACCCTCACCTGGTACGGTAACACCACCGCCTGGTCTCTGTGGGGAAATGCCAGCAACACCTCCGCTAATGATGAACGCTCTTCCGAGAAATATGCGGTGGGCGGACGTAGCCGTTACAACATGACTGATTATGACTACCTGTTTGGTCAGGCAAGCTGGTTGACTGACCGTTACAACGGTTATCGTCAGCGTGATGTGTTCACCGCGGGTTATGGTCGTCAGTTCCTGAATGGCCCGGTACACAGCTTCCGTTTTGAATTCGGTCCTGGTGTACGTTATGACGAGTACACCGATGGCGATACCAAAACCCAACCGCTCGGTTACGCTTCCGGTACCTATGCCTGGCAGATGACTGACAACACCAAATTTACCGAAGGCGTTTCTGTATATGGTGCCGACGATACGACGCTGAACTCTGAGACAGCGCTGAACGTGGCTATCAACGAACACTTTGGATTGAAAGTGGCCTACAACGTGACCTGGAACTCTTCACCGCCAGAAACTGCGCCGGATCATACCGACCGCAGAACCACGGTTTCCCTGGGTTATAGAATGTAATAAGAACGGGCCGATAAAAATATCGGCCCGTTTTTGAAGTGTCATCCGCATTTACCCCCAAATCATTGCCGCCCAACGTAGCAATAGCATAGCGCCGCAGATGGCTATCAGCACCAGCACCATTTTCCAGTGTTTTACGGCAAATCGTTTTGTTGGCATAACCTAATCCTTGTTCCTTGATACGCATAGTCTATCAAACAGGGCAGAAAAATGCCCCGTCGCAGGGCGCGATTAGGTTATACCCGCTTAGGTGAGGCTCAGAACCAGTGGAATCGTTCGGCGAGAATCAACAATAAACCTGTGGCTGAAAGGATGTTCAATATCACAACCGTTCTACTGGATACGTTCATGGTATGCACCTTTGGGTTTAATGACTTGTTCAAGAGTAGCCCAGCATCTCTGGAATGCGAGCACCAGGGATATGCAACCGGCAAATTCATGCGAAAGTGCCAGCACACCAATCTGCCAGCAGAGGGTGCAATCTCCCTTTTGTTAGTGTTAACATTGCAAGGCTTGCCGTAAATTGGACGTTATCTGATTTTTCTGCGGGTGAATGATGACGAACCAATTTGACGATTGTTGGTCAGATGGTGTCGTAATCTATTGTCAAATCACGATTATTTTCTTTGTATATGCTCTTATGTGTGGGGCATCACTGCAAATAAGGATATAAAATGCCTGTAATTACTCTTCCTGATGGCAGCCAACGCCATTACGACCACGCTGTTAGCCCAATGGATGTTGCTCTGGACATCGGCCCTGGACTCGCGAAAGCGACCATCGCCGGCCGTGTTAACGGTGAGCTGGTTGATGCTTCCGATCTGATCGAAAATGATGCAACGCTTGCAATCATTACAGCGAAAGATGAAGAAGGTCTGGAGATCATTCGCCACTCCTGTGCACACCTGTTAGGTCATGCCATCAAACAGCTGTGGCCAAATACTAAAATGGCGATCGGTCCGGTTATCGACAACGGTTTTTACTACGACGTTGACCTTGATCACACCCTGACTCAGGAAGATATCGACGCGCTCGAAAAACGTATGCACGAGCTCGCCGAAACGAACTATGACGTCATCAAGAAGAAAGTCAGCTGGCACGAAGCGCGTGAAACCTTCGTGAAGCGTGGCGAGAACTATAAAGTCTCTATTCTTGATGAAAACATCTCCCATGATGACAAGCCTGGCTTGTACCATCACGAAGAATACGTCGACATGTGTCGTGGACCGCACGTGCCGAATATGCGCTTCTGTCATCACTTCAAGCTGATGAAAATCGCAGGCGCCTACTGGCGCGGCGACAGCAACAACAAGATGTTGCAGCGTATCTATGGGACCGCTTGGGCCGATAAAAAAGCGCTGAATGCATATCTGCAGCGTCTGGAAGAAGCCGCGAAGCGTGACCACCGTAAAATTGGTAAGCAACTTGACCTGTACCACATGCAGGAAGAAGCGCCGGGTATGGTGTTCTGGCACAACGACGGCTGGACCATTTTCCGTGAACTGGAAACCTTCGTTCGTTCCAAGCTGAAAGAGTACCAGTACCAGGAAGTAAAAGGCCCGTTCATGATGGACCGTGTGCTGTGGGAAAAAACCGGCCACTGGGACAACTACAAAGATGCGATGTTCACTACCTCTTCCGAGAACCGTGAATACTGCATCAAGCCAATGAACTGCCCGGGCCACGTTCAGATCTTCAACCAGGGTCTGAAATCCTACCGCGACCTGCCGCTGCGTATGGCAGAGTTCGGTAGCTGCCACCGTAATGAGCCATCAGGTGCGCTGCATGGTCTGATGCGTGTTCGTGGCTTTACTCAGGATGATGCGCATATCTTCTGTACGGAAGATCAGGTACGTGACGAAGTTAACGCCTGTATTCGTATGGTCTACGATATGTACAGCACCTTTGGCTTCGAGAAGATCGTGGTCAAACTCTCAACGCGTCCGGAAAAACGTATCGGCAGCGATGAGACCTGGGATCGCGCAGAAGCGGATCTCGCCGTGGCGCTGGAAGAGAACGGAATTCCGTTCGAATACCAACTGGGCGAGGGCGCATTCTACGGTCCGAAAATTGAATTTACCCTGTATGACTGCCTCGATCGCGCATGGCAGTGCGGTACTGTACAGTTAGACTTCTCCCTGCCGCAGCGTTTAAGCGCCTCTTATGTTGGCGAAGACAACGAGCGTCAGGTTCCGGTAATGATTCACCGTGCAATTCTCGGTTCTCTGGAGCGCTTCATCGGCATCCTGACTGAAGAGTTCGCCGGCTTCTTCCCAACCTGGCTTGCGCCAGTGCAGGTCGTGGTGATGAACATTACCGATTCTCAGGCGGATTACGTTAAAGAATTGACGCAGAAACTACAAAATGCGGGCATTCGCGTAAAAGCAGACTTGAGAAATGAGAAGATTGGCTTTAAAATCCGCGAGCACACTTTACGTCGTGTCCCGTATATGTTGGTCTGTGGTGATAAAGAGGTGGAAGCAGGCAAAGTTGCCGTTCGCACCCGCCGTGGTAAAGACCTGGGCAGCCTGGACGTAAGTGAAGTGATTGAGAAGCTGCAACAAGAGATTCGCAGCCGCAGTCTTCAACAACTGGAGGAATAAGGTATTAAAGGCGGAAAACGAGTTCAAACGGCACGTCCGAATCGTATCAATGGCGAGATTCGCGCCCAGGAAGTTCGCTTAACAGGTCTGGAAGGCGAGCAGCTGGGGATTGTGAGTCTGAGAGAAGCAATCGAAAAGGCTGAAGAAGCTGGAGTAGATTTAGTTGAAATCAGCCCTAACGCCGAACCGCCAGTTTGTCGTATCATGGACTACGGCAAGTTCCTTTATGAAAAGAGTAAGTCTTCTAAGGAACAGAAGAAAAAGCAAAAAGTTATCCAGGTTAAGGAAATCAAATTCCGTCCTGGTACCGACGATGGCGATTATCAGGTAAAACTCCGCAGCCTGATTCGCTTTCTGGAAGATGGCGATAAGGCCAAGATCACGCTGCGTTTCCGCGGTCGTGAGATGGCCCACCAACAGATTGGTATGGAAGTGCTTAACCGCGTCCGTGACGATCTGAGTGAACTGGCAGTAGTCGAATCCTTCCCTACGAAGATCGAAGGCCGCCAGATGATCATGGTGCTCGCTCCTAAGAAGAAACAGTAAGGCCTTCAAGCAGCAAAATCTGTGGAGCCTTCGGGCTTCATAGGTTTTGTTCGCCTATGTTTCGTTTATTTAACAATGCGAAGTGGAAGTTATTAAGATGCCAAAAATTAAGACCGTACGCGGTGCTGCTAAGCGCTTCAAAAAAACCGGTAAAGGTGGTTTTAAGCACAAGCACGCTAACCTGCGTCACATTCTGACTAAGAAAGCTACCAAGCGTAAACGTCACCTGCGTCCAAAAGCCATGGTTTCTAAAGGCGATCTGGGCCTGGTAATCGCGTGCCTGCCGTACGCATAAGTCGTTAACGTTTAACTTTTTTAACTTAGAATAGATACAGGAGAGCACACATGGCTCGCGTAAAACGTGGTGTAATTGCACGTGCACGTCACAAGAAAATTTTGAAACAAGCTAAAGGCTACTACGGTGCGCGTTCACGCGTATACCGCGTTGCCTTCCAGGCTGTTATCAAAGCAGGTCAGTACGCTTACCGTGACCGTCGTCAGCGTAAGCGTCAGTTCCGTCAACTGTGGATTGCGCGTATCAACGCAGCAGCACGTCAGAACGGTATTTCTTACAGCAAATTCATCAACGGCCTGAAAAAAGCCTCTGTTGAAATCGACCGTAAGATCCTGGCTGACATCGCAGTATTCGACAAAGTAGCGTTCACCGCTCTGGTCGAAAAAGCGAAAGCAGCACTGGCATAAGCCAGTTGAGAGAGGGGGCTTAGCTCCCTCTTTTCATTTAACACCATCAGAAGATTGACTTTTACCGGTGCAACCTTTTCAATAAGGTCTTAACGGTATTTACCACACAAGGTAACGCAAGCATGAATGCTGCTATTTTCCGCTTCTTCTTTTACTTTAGCACCTGAATTCAGGAGGCTAGCGCGTGAAAGATGAAACGAAAAACAGCGCCAGATAAGCCTCCCGATGGAGGCTTTTTTTGTGCCTGAATTTGAGAGAATAACTCCACCAAATCGGTGTCTGCACCGACATAATGAGGAAAATCATGTCACATCTCGCAGAGCTGGTTGCCAGTGCAACAGCCGCCATTAATCAGGCCTCAGATGTTGCCGCGTTAGACAATGTCCGCGTCGAATATCTTGGTAAGAAAGGGCATCTGACCCTTCAAATGACAACCCTGCGTGAACTGCCGCCAGAAGAACGCCCGGCAGCGGGTGCGGTAATTAACGAAGCCAAAGAGCAGGTGCAGCAGGCGCTGAATGCACGCAAAGCTGAGCTGGAAAGTGCAGTGCTGAATGCGCGTCTGGCTGCAGAGACTATCGACGTTTCTCTGCCGGGTCGCCGCATCGAAAACGGCGGTCTGCACCCGGTTACCCGCACCATCGATCGCATTGAAAGTTTCTTCGGTGAGCTCGGCTTTACCGTGGCGACTGGCCCGGAAATTGAAGATGATTATCACAACTTCGATGCCCTGAACATTCCTGGCCATCATCCGGCACGCGCTGACCACGACACTTTCTGGTTCGACGCCACGCGTCTGCTGCGCACCCAGACTTCCGGTGTTCAGATCCGTACCATGAAGGATCAGGAACCGCCAATCCGTATTATCGCACCGGGCCGTGTATATCGTAACGACTACGATCAGACCCACACGCCAATGTTCCACCAGATGGAAGGTCTGATTGTTGATAAAAACATCAGCTTCACCAACCTGAAAGGCACGCTGCACGATTTCCTGAATAACTTCTTCGAAGAAGATCTGCAGGTTCGTTTCCGTCCGTCCTACTTCCCGTTCACTGAACCGTCTGCGGAAGTTGACGTGATGGGTAAAAACGGCAAGTGGCTGGAAGTGCTGGGTTGCGGCATGGTGCATCCAAACGTACTGCGCAACGTAGGTATCGATCCGGAAGTTTACTCCGGCTTTGCGTTCGGTATGGGCATGGAGCGTCTGACCATGCTGCGTTACGGCGTGACCGATCTGCGTGCATTCTTCGAAAACGATCTGCGTTTCCTCAAACAGTTTAAATAAGGGCAGGACAGAACAATGAAATTCAGTGAACTGTGGTTACGCGAATGGGTGAACACCACGCTGGACAGCGAAGCGCTTTCTAACCAGATCACCATGGCTGGCCTGGAAGTTGACGGCGTTGAGCCGGTTTCAGGTGCCTTTAATGGCGTGGTCGTAGGTGAAGTAGTTGAATGCGGCCAGCATCCTAATGCAGACAAACTGCGCGTAACAAAAGTGAACGTGGGCGGCGAGCGCCTGCTGGATATCGTCTGCGGTGCGCCAAACTGCCGTCAGGGGCTGAAAGTTGCTGTGGCAACCGTCGGTGCGGTATTGCCGGGCGATTTCAAAATTAAAGCGGCTAAGCTGCGCGGTGAGCCGTCTGAAGGCATGCTGTGCTCGTTCTCCGAGCTGGGTATTTCCGACGATCACAATGGCATCATTGAGCTGCCGTTGGATGCGCCAATTGGCACCGATATCCGTGAATACCTGAAGCTTGATGACAACACCATTGAAATCAGCGTCACGCCAAACCGTGCTGATTGCTTAGGTATCATCGGCGTAGCGCGCGATGTTGCGGTGCTGAACCAGGTTGAGCTGAACGTACCAGACATCACGCCAGTAGCTGCAACCATTACCGACACTCTGCCAATTCAGGTTGAAGCCGCCGATGCGTGCCCGCGTTACCTGGGGCGTGTTGTGAAAGGCATTAACGTTAAAGCGCCAACCCCTCTGTGGATGAAAGAGAAACTGCGTCGCTGTGGTATTCGCTCCATTGATGCGGTTGTTGACGTCACTAACTACGTTCTGCTGGAGCTTGGCCAGCCAATGCACGCGTTCGATAAAGATCGTATCGAAGGCGGAATTGTTGTGCGCATGGCGAAAGAGGGTGAAACCCTGGTTCTGCTGGACGGCAGCGAAGCAAAACTGAACGCTGATACCCTGGTGATTGCAGATCATGGTAAAGCGCTGGCGATGGGAGGTATCTTCGGGGGCGAGCACTCAGGCGTGAACGACGAGACGCAAAACGTCCTTCTGGAATGCGCCTTCTTCAGCCCGCTCTCCATCACCGGTCGCGCACGCCGTCACGGCCTGCATACCGATGCCTCCCACCGCTACGAGCGTGGCGTTGACCCGGCATTGCAATACAAAGCAATGGAACGTGCAACGCGCCTGCTGATCGATATCTGTGGCGGCGAAGCTGGCCCGGTTATTGATGTGACAAACGAAGACACTCTGCCAAAACGCGCAACCATCACTCTGCGTCGCAGCAAGCTGGATCGTTTGATTGGGCACCACGTTGCCGATGCGCAGGTCACCGACATTCTGAAGCGCCTGGGCTGTGAAGTCACCGAAGGTCAGGACGAATGGAAGGCCGTTGCGCCATCATGGCGTTTCGACATGGAGATCGAAGAAGACCTGGTGGAAGAAGTGGCTCGCGTATACGGCTACAACAACATCCCTGATGAGCCTGTACAGGCGGGTCTGGTGATGGGCACCCACCGTGAAGCTGACCTGTCCCTGAAGCGTGTGAAAACCATGCTCAATGACAAAGGTTACCAGGAAGTGATCACCTACAGCTTTGTTGATCCGAAGCTGCAGCAGTTGATCCATCCGGGCCAGGAAGCGCTGATCCTGCCAAGCCCAATCTCCAGCGAAATGTCCGCGATGCGCCTGTCTCTGTGGACGGGGCTGCTGGGTACGATTGTTTACAACCAGAATCGCCAGCAAAACCGTGTGCGAATTTTCGAAAGCGGTTTACGCTTTGTACCGGATAATCAGGCAAATTTAGGCATCCGTCAGGATCTTATGCTGGCTGGTGCCATCAGCGGTAACCGCTATGAAGAGCATTGGGATCTGGCAAAAGGGACGGTTGATTTCTACGATATGAAGGGCGATCTGGAAGCAATTCTCGATCTGACCGGTAAATTATCTGAAATTGAATTCCGTGCAGAAGCCATTCCGGCACTGCATCCGGGGCAAAGTGCAGCCATTTATTTAGACGGCAAACGTGTTGGTTTCATTGGTGTTGTTCACCCTGAGCTGGAGCGTAAACTGGATCTGAATGGCCGTACCATCGTGTTCGAACTCGAGTGGAACCCGGTTGCAGACCGCGTCATTCCTCAGGCGCAGGACGTGTCACGCTTCCCGGCGAACCGCCGTGATATCGCGGTTGTGGTCGCGGAAAATGTGCCCGCAGCAGATATTTTGGCCGAATGTAAGAAAGTTGGCGTAAATCAGGTAGTTGGCGTAAACTTATTTGACGTGTACCGCGGCAAGGGCGTAGCAGAAGGTTTCAAGAGCCTTGCTATCAGCCTTATCCTTCAGGATACCAGCCGTACACTCGAAGAAGAGGAGATTGCCGCTACCGTCGCCAAATGTGTAGAGGCATTAAAAGAGCGATTCCAGGCATCATTGAGGGATTGAACCTATGGCGCTTACAAAAGCTGAAATGTCAGAATATCTGTTTGATAAGCTTGGGCTTAGCAAACGGGATGCCAAAGAGCTGGTAGAGCTGTTTTTCGAAGAGATCCGTCGTGCTCTGGAAAATGGTGAACAGGTAAAACTCTCCGGTTTTGGCAATTTTGATTTGCGAGACAAAAACCAACGTCCGGGCCGCAACCCGAAGACGGGGGAAGATATTCCCATTACAGCCCGCCGCGTGGTGACCTTCAGACCCGGACAGAAGTTAAAAAGCCGTGTCGAAAACGCAACGCCCAAAGCAGAGTAATATGAACTAACTAAAAAGGCCGCTCACGCGGCCTTTTTTCTTTGCGCTCTTTGGCAAACCCGCCGTAAAATCAATTACATCTCACGTCAATAAAACTGTACACATGCTTGATTACGCCTATCGCCAGCACCGTTCCGATCAACGTCGCCTGTTTTTGCTGGTGCTGCTGCTCATTGTCGCCACCGGTATAAGCCTGTGCGCGGGCGACAGATGGATAGGGCCTGAAAGCTGGCTGAGCCCTGACGGGCAGATCTTCATCTGGCAAATTCGTCTGCCGCGCACCGTGGCGGTGATCCTGGTGGGAGCTGCACTGGCGCTATGCGGCACCATTATGCAGGCATTGTTCGACAACCCGCTGGCGGAACCCGGGCTGCTCGGCGTATCAAACGGTGCAGGCGTGGGGCTGATTGCGGCCGTCATGCTCGGCGGGGGAGCACTCTCCGGCTGGAGTATCAGCCTGAGCGCCATTATTGGCGCATTGCTGATAACGCTCATTCTCCTGCGTTTCGCCAGACGGCACTTATCGACAAGCCGTCTGCTGCTTGCCGGGGTGGCGCTGGGCATCATCTGTAGCGCACTGATGACCTGGGCAGTCTACTTCTCGACTTCTTTTGACTTGCGGCAACTGATGTACTGGATGATGGGCGGTTTTGGGGGCGTGGACTGGCACCAGGGCTGGCTGATGGTCCTTCTGATCCCGGTCATATTGTGGGCGACCATGCAGGCACAACCACTCAACATGCTCGCGCTGGGTGAAACATCCGCTCGCCAGCTCGGGATGCCACTGGTGTTCTGGCGTAATGTGCTGGTTATTGCCATTGGCTGGCTGGTGGGGGTCAGCGTGGCGCTGGCGGGGGCGATTGGTTTTATCGGGTTGGTTATTCCGCATATGCTTCGCCTGTGTGGCCTCACCGACCATCGAACCTTACTTCCGGCCTCGGCAGTCGCCGGGGCGGTAACATTGCTGGTGGCAGATATCATCGCCCGACTTGCCCTGACAGCCGCGGAACTGCCTATTGGTGTAGTGACTGCCACGCTGGGCGCGCCAGTATTTATCTGGCTACTATTAAAAGCTGGACGTTAAATCACGATCCGTAAAACAACCTGAGGGAATGCTATGCAGTCATATATCCTGAAAACTGAAGTGACCACCATTGATGGCGATAACACCACGCTGGAAGGCTACAAAGGCAATGTGTTGCTGATCGTCAACGTGGCATCCAAATGTGGCCTGACGCCACAGTATGAGCAGCTGGAGAACATTCAGAAAGCGTGGGAGAAAGACGGTTTCACCGTGCTGGGTTTCCCCTGCAACCAGTTCCTGGGCCAGGAGCCGGGCAGCGAAGAAGAGATCAAAACGTTTTGTAGTACGACCTACGGTGTGACGTTCCCGCTGTTCAGCAAAATTGATGTTAACGGCGAAGATCGCCATCCGCTGTATGCGAAGCTGATTGCTGCCGCGCCGAAGGCCGTTGCGCCGGAAGGAAGTGGCTTTTATGAGCGTATGGCCAGCAAAGGTCGGGCGCCGCTCTACCCGGATGACATTCTGTGGAACTTCGAAAAATTCCTGATTGGTCGCGACGGTCAGGTGGTTCAACGTTTTTCTCCGGATATGACGCCTGAAGATCCGATTGTCATGGAGTCTATTAAGCTGGCGCTGGCGAAATAATGTCGTTGCTGATGCAGCTCACGGACGTTGCTGAGAAGGGACGTCTGGGGCCGATAACCGGTGCCCTCAATGCGGGAGAGATCCTGCATCTTGTCGGACCCAACGGCGCAGGGAAGAGTACGCTGTTGGCTCGTATGGCGGGGCTAACTTCCGGGCAAGGGCAGATATCGCTGCTGGAACATGCCCTTACCGACTGGTCGCCGGTCTCGCTGGCGCACAGGCGCAGTTACCTTGTGCAGCAACAAATGCCGCCTTTTGCGATGCCCGTCTGGCATTATCTGATGCTGCATTTGCACGACAAACAACATACGACACTGCTGACTGAAGTGGCTGCGGCCCTGGGGCTAGAAGATAAACTGTCCCGGCACGCCAGCCAGCTTTCCGGCGGAGAATGGCAGCGGGTGCGCCTGGCGGCGGTCATTGTTCAGATTCACCCGGCAGGTAACCCTCACGGGCGGATGCTGCTTCTGGATGAGCCGATGAGCGGTCTGGATGTGGCGCAGCAGGCGGCGCTGGATTCGCTGTTAAGTAGTCTGAGCCGAAAGGGTATTGCCGTGGTAATGAGCAGTCATGACCTCAACCATACCTTGCGACATGCCCATCGAGTGTGGTTGCTGTCACGTGGAAAGATGATCGCCAGCGGGACGCGGGATCAGGTTCTTACACCGCCAAATCTTGCCCTTGCGTACAATATGTCGTTCCGCAGGCTGGATATAGAGGGACATAAGATGCTGATTTCTACCGGGCAGGAGTAACCGTTTCTTGCCTGTTAGCACAATTGCACGCTAAATTACGAAAAGAACAAAAAAAGCAGAGGATTCGTCTGAAAATGCGATTCTGGTTTCTCCTGATGGCAGCGTTATTTCTCGCGGGATGCAGTAGCCATCGTGCGCCACCGCCTAACCCACGGCTTTCAGATTCTATCACCGTTATTGCCAGCCTCAACGATCAACTGAGCAACTGGCGCGGTACGCCTTATCGCTATGGCGGCATGAGCCGTGGCGGTGTAGATTGTTCCGGTTTTGTCCTGATGACGTTCCGCGACAAATTTGACTTACAGCTTCCGCGCGAAACGCGTAAGCAGGCAGAAATAGGGACTGAAATTGATAAAGATGAGCTGCTCCCTGGAGACCTGGTCTTTTTCAAAACCGGGTCGGGTGAAAGCGGTCTTCATGTTGGTATTTATGATACAGACAACCAGTTTATTCACGCCTCGACCAGCCGCGGAGTGATGCGATCTTCTCTCGATAATGTGTACTGGCGTAAAAACTTCTGGCAGGCACGACGTATTTAGTCTGCCCCGGATGTGTCTTTATGACGGCATGGTAGCGAATAAATCATGCCGTTTTTTCGCAAATAAGATGATTAAAGTTAAATTTACCTAAAATTAGCTAAGCCCGCATGTGTCTGTTTTATCTAAAACTGGCTATTATTCAGTAACCAGGATAAGATTATTTTAGATTCAGGGATAAATCTGAAAATTAATACGGAACTAATGAAATTAATCTTATTAAAATCAAGACAGTGGAATTGTGTCGGCAATTGCTCCAGGATGTCCTCTCTCATCTTTAATGCGGGGCGAGTGCAATGATAATTACGCTAGATAATGCTTACCAGTCTGAACTGTTTCTCCTGCCTGCCCGTAATAGTGCAGGTGAGCTTAAAGGTTTAGACGTTCTGGTTAACTTTACTGGCGTTGGCACTGATGTAAGGATCCCCACTGACCTCGTTATCCCTCGTCTTACAGCGACAGAAGAGTTAGCGCTGTTTAACGAGAAACTGCAATTGATTGATTCCTGCAAACTGTTTTTTATTCAGCATCAGTTAATTGCATGGATCAATATTACACCAGTTATTGTTGAGTTTTTATTAAGCAATGGGAACGTTGTTTCAATCCTCGAGCGTTATCCGTTTCTTGAGTTTACTGTTAATGAGAACTATCCAGGTTTAAATAACGGAAAGGACGATCTCCAGTTGGCGAGAATGGCGATCCATTTCCCGTTGGTTCTGGCAAACTTTGGTGCTGGTGCCGCATCCCTCAAAGCGGTCTATGATGGATTATTTAAACGGGTCATTTTCGACAAAGGGTTCATTCAGCAGCGTGCATCGGAGCTTTCTTTTGAACCTTTTATGCGCGCAATTCTCTGGCAGATAACACCACATTGCCAGTCTGTCATCTTATCCGGCATTGACGATCACAACCTGTTGCAACGCGTCTTGTCCTTTAACGTCGGCGCCATGCAGGGTGCGCTCTGGCCAGCGGTCAGTGCAGAGCACGTCACCACACTGGTCCAGCGATAACCCTTGCTTTCGCCCGTGTTTAAGAGCGGGTAAACCCTCTACACTAAAAGCAGGAGGACTTATGACCCTGTCTTTTACTGCTCACTGGCATGACGAGTTGCCTGGTTTTTACACCGCACTCAAACCAACACCCTTACAAAATTCGCGTCTTATCTGGCACAACGATCGGCTGGCAGAGGAGCTGGCGATCCCGCCTGCCATGTTCCAGCTTTCAGACGGTGCTAGCGTCTGGGGGGGCGAAACGCTGCTCGCAGGCATGCAACCCCTGGCTCAGGTCTATAGTGGACACCAGTTTGGCATCTGGGCGGGGCAACTGGGCGACGGCAGGGGGATCCTGCTTGGTGAACAACAGCTTCCCAACGGGGAGACGGTTGACTGGCACCTGAAAGGCGCAGGCCTTACCCCTTACTCGCGGATGGGGGATGGGCGTGCGGTATTACGTTCAACGATTCGTGAATGCCTGGCATCTGAAGCGATGCATGCGCTGGGGATCCCGACCACCCGTGCGCTGTCGATTGTCACCAGCGACACGCCGGTTGCACGCGAAACGATGGAAAAAGGGGCGATGCTGATGCGCATTGCGCAAAGTCATTTGCGCTTTGGCCATTTTGAGCACTTTTACTATCGCCGCGAGACGGAAAAGGTGCGTCAGCTTGCAGACTACGCTATCGATCACCACTGGCCACATTTGCAGGATGAGGATGATAAATACGTTCTCTGGTTCCGGGATGTGATTGCCCGTACTGCATCAATGATCGCGCGCTGGCAAACGGTAGGATTCGCCCACGGCGTCATGAATACGGACAACATGTCGCTCCTGGGGCTCACCTTTGATTACGGTCCGTTTGGGTTCCTGGATGATTATCAGCCGGGATATATCTGTAATCACTCCGATTACCAGGGCCGTTACAGCTTTGACAATCAGCCTGCGGTTGGATTGTGGAACCTGCAACGTCTTGCGCAAACGCTGTCACCGTTTATCGACGTTGATGCCCTGAATGACGCGCTCGATAGCTATCAGGATATTTTGCTGCGTGAATACGGCATGTTAATGCGCAACAAGCTGGGGCTGATGACCCAGGAAAGGGGGGATAACGAGATCCTCAATGACCTGTTTGCCCTGATGGCGCGTGAAGGCAGTGATTATACCCGTACTTTCCGGATGCTGGGCCAGACGGAGCAGCACAGTGCCGCCTCACCGTTGCGGGACGAGTTTATCGACAGGCAGGCGTTTGACGACTGGTTTGCCCGGTACCGCACGCGGTTGCAGCAAGAGCAGGTTGACGATACCACCCGGCACGCGCAGATGAACGCGGCGAACCCGGCGATGGTGTTACGCAACTGGCTGGCCCAACGGGCGATTGAGCAGGCAGAGCAGGGTGAGTATGACGAGTTACACCGTCTGCATGTGGCGTTACGCACGCCGTTTGCCGACAGGGATGACGATTACGTCAGCCGCCCGCCTGACTGGGGCAAGCGGCTGGAGGTAAGCTGCTCAAGTTAGTCATTTTGCCGGGTGACGCGACGCTCACCCGGCTTACCCGTCACTGTGCGACCCACCCACCATCCATGTTCCATGCGACGCCCCGGACATTTACGGCGCTGTCGCTGCACAAAAATAGCGCCAGTTCGCCCAACTGTTCCGGGGTGACAAACTCACCTGAAGGCTGTTTCTCCGCCAGAAGCTGGTCTCGTGCCTGGTCTGGTGCGACGCCATCGGCAATGCGTTTGTCGATTTGCTGTTGTACCAGGGGAGTCAGTACCCAGCCCGGGCAGATCGTATTGGCGGTAATCCCCGTGCGCGCGGTTTCGAGCGCCAGGGATTTCGTAAAGCCCACCACGCCATGCTTGGCGGCGACATAGGCTGACTTTTCTTTTGACGCGACTAGCCCATGAACGGAGGCAATGTTAATGATACGGCCCCAGTTTTTCTCACGCATGGCAGGCAGTGCCAGCCGGCTGGTGTGAAACACGGAAGAGAGATTCAGTGCGATAATGTCGTTCCATTTCTCTACCGGAAATACCTCAACAGGGGCCACATGCTGTATTCCGGCATTGTTAATCAGAATGTCCACACTACCAAACTGCGATTCGGCGTAGCGCATCATGGCTTCAATTTGCAGTACGTCACGCAGGTCTGCATCGTGATAGCCCGGCTTTTGGCCGAGTTGCGCAATCTCTTCTCTTGCTGATTCGCTGTCGCCGAAACCGTTGAGGATCAGCTGCGCCCCGGCCTTCGCCAGCACGCGGGCGATCCCAAGTCCAATACCGCTTGTCGAACCGGTCACCAGAGCGGTTTTACCCTTCAGATTCATTTTTCTCTCCTTAAACAATGCCGGTCAGATAGAACACGGCAATGACAAAAAGTACTGCCAGACTTTTTATGAGGGTGATGGCGAAAATACCGCCGTAGGCCTGACGATGACTCAGGCCGGTGATTGCCAGCAAGGTAATCACCGCGCCATTGTGGGGAAGCGTATCCATACCACCGCTTGCCATTGAGGCCACGCGGTGCAGGACTTCCAGAGGAATATTGGCGGCGTGTGCGGCGGCAATAAACGTGTCAGACATTGCTGCGAGTGCAATGCTCATCCCCCCGGAGGCGGAACCGGTGATCCCGGCGAGGACGGTCACGCTGATCGCTTCGTTTAACAGTGGGTTTGGGATCGCAGCCAGCCCTTTGGACAGCACCAGAAAACCAGGCAGTGCAGCAATAACGGCCCCAAAACCATATTCAGAGGCCGTATTCATCGCTGCCAGAATAGCGCCGCTGACCGCCGTCCGGCTGCCTTCAGCCAGACGCCCGCGAATATTGCGAAAACCAAAAATCAGCACCAGCATGATGCCGGAGATCAGCGCCGCCTCCACGGCCCAGATGGCGGTGATTTTACTCACCTCGGTCACAATCGGTTTCGCCAGACCTGGCAGGGTGAGCTCATGGCTCGTACCGTACCAGCCAGGGATCCAGCGGGTAAACAGCAGGTTGAGGATACCCACCAGCAGCAAAGGGGAGATAGCAATCAGCGGATGTGGCAGATTTATGTTGTCTGGCGTTTCTGGTTCATTTTTGAGGTCCGAGCCGTAACCTTCATTGTTATTGAGTGCTTTACGGCGCTGACGCTCCAGCCAGAGCAGGCCAAAACAGATAATAAACAGGGAACCGATCACCCCAAGCCACGGCGCGGCCCAGGCGTTAGTACCAAAGAAGCTGGTGGGGATAATGTTCTGGATTTGAGGCGTGCCGGGCAGGGCGTCCATGGTAAACGAAAATGCCCCCAGCGCCACAGTGGCCGGGATCAGCCGTTTGGGGATACCGCTCTGGCGGAACAGTTCGGCGGCAAACGGATAGACCGCAAATGCCACCACGAACAGCGAAACACCGCCATAGGTCAACAGCGCACACACCAGGACTATGACCGGTATCGCGTGGCGACGACCGAGGATCCGAATGGCGGAGGCGACTATCGAGCGTGAGAAACCGGAAAGCTCAATCAGCTTGCCAAAAACGGCACCCAGCAGAAACACCGGGAAGTAGAGCTTGACGAAGCCCACCATTTTTTCCATAAACAGACCGGTAAACGTCGGGCCGACAGCCCCCGGGTCGGTCAGCAACACTGCACCCAGTGCCGCAATCGGCGCAAACAAAATAACGCTATATCCGCGATAGGCCGCCAGCATCAGCAATGCCAGTGCCGCCAGGGCAATTAACACACTCATTACGACTCCTCACTATCATTGTTATATTCGGGTACCAACGAGATGTTTAACGCTCGACGGTCAGAGCGATACCTTGTCCGCCACCTACGCACAGGGTGACGAGCCCTTTTTTAGCCCCCTGACGTTGCATTTCGTACAGCAGCGTGACGAGAATGCGGCAGCCGGATGCGCCAATCGGATGACCCAGCGCAATCGCGCCACCATTAACATTCACCTTACGCTCATCCCAGCCGAGCAGCTTGCCCACCGCCAGCGCTTGCGCAGCAAAGGCTTCATTGGCTTCAATGAGATCCACGTCATCGAGCGTCCAGCCAGCCCGCGCCAGTGCCGTCTGACAGGCGCTGACCGGACCGATGCCCATCACAGACGGGTCAACGCCCGTCACGGCGTAACTCACGATGCGGCCCAGGATCGGCAAACCGCTTTCCCGCGCTTTTTCCTCGCTCATCAACAACACCGCAGCGGCACCATCATTGAGCGTTGAGGCATTACCCGCCGTGACCGTACCTTCCTCGTGTAAAAACGCGGGACGCAGTTGCGCGAGTTGTTCTGCGGTGGTTCCCGGCCGGGGCTGTTCATCACGGCTGACAATCAGGGGCGGCTTTTTACCCTGTTTCACCGTCACTGGCACTATCTCGGCGTCGAATCGACCGGATTCAACCGCGGATGCAGCTTTTTGCTGCGACCGGGCGGCAAAGGCGTCCTGCTGCTCGCGCGAAATGCCGTACTGTCGGGCGATGTTTTCTGCGGTGATCCCCATGTGGTAATCGTTGAACGCATCCCATAGCCCGTCGGTAATCATGCTGTCCTGCAGGCCCGTATGACCAAAACGCAACCCTGAGCGCGCACCGTCCAGCAGATAAGGCGCGTTGCTCATGCTCTCCTGACCACCCGCGATAACCACGTCGGCATCACCACAGCGGATCGCCTGCGCGGCCTGTTGCACCGCTTTTAAGCCCGCACCACACACCAGATTGACCGTGGTGGCGGGCGTTTTGACAGGTAACCCGGCGCGGATTGCCGTCTGGCGCGCGGGGTTTTGTCCACAACCTGCCGTTAGCACCTGACCAAAAAGCAGCTCGTCTATTTGATATGCATGCAAACCGCTGGTCGCAAGCAGGTGTTGTACCGCTACTGCCCCCAGTTCAACTGCAGAAAGGGAGGCGAGCGAACCGCGAAAACCACCCACAGGGGTTCGCGCTGCCCCGACAATCATGACGTTTTTCATGTTGAGTCCTCAGTTGAAGCGCATCTCGCGAACGTCGTCCGCCACTGTTATTTTCCCGGCCGTTTTCGCCACGATCTCGTCGATACTCACCCCCGGAGCGTATTCCCGAAGAATGAAGGTGCCGTCCTTGATCTCCAGCAACGCGAGGTCGGTTAAGACCCGACGGATGCAGCCCACGCCCGTGAGAGGCAGCGTGCAGCGGGGGAGCAGTTTTGATTCACCACTTTTTGAGGCGTGAGTCATCACCACTATGATGTTCTGTGCCCCGGCAACGAGATCCATTGCTCCTCCCATCCCTTTCACCATCTTCCCGGGGATCATCCATGAGGCGATATTTCCTTCGACATCCACTTCAAACGCACCCAATATGGTCAGATCGACATGACCGCCACGGATCATGGCGAATGACTGAGCCGAGTCGAAAATGGCAGCACCGATCCGCGCGGTCACCGTCTGTTTACCGGCGTTAATCATGTCGGCATCGAGGTTCCGTTCATCCGGGAATTCCCCCATTCCCAGCAGACCGTTTTCCGATTGGAGCATCACATCCATCCCCGGCGGAATGTAGTTCGCCACCAGGGTAGGGATGCCGATCCCCAGGTTGACGTAGTAACCGTCGCGCAACTCGCGAGCGACGCGCATTGCCATCTGTTCACGGGTCAACATTGTCAGACTCCTTCCGCGCGCAGCGTGCGTTGTTCAATGCGTTTTTCAAACTGGCCGACAATCAGCCTGTCGACGTAAATTCCCGGGGTGTGAATGGCAGACGGAGGCAGTTCACCTGGTGGCACAATTTCTTCCACCTCCACAACAGTTATCCGGCCCGCCGTGGCCATCAGCGGATTAAAGTTTTGCGCGGTATGGCGATAGATAACGTTGCCGTACCAGTCCGCTTTCCAGCCTTTGATGAGCGCGAAATCACCCGTAATGGCCTCTTCGAGGACGTAGTGTTTACCTGCAAACTGGCGAATTTCTTTGCCTGCCGCCACGGGAGTGCCATAGCCGGTGGCGGTGTAAAATGCCGGAATGCCCGCGCCACCCGCGCGCACTTTTTCTGCCAGCGTCCCCTGAGGCGTGAGTTCAATCTCCAGCTCGCCGCTCAATACCTGTTGCTCAAACAACGCGTTCTCACCCACGTAAGACGCCACCACTTTGCGTACCTGCTGCGTCTCAAGCAGTATTCCGAGGCCGAAACCATCCACGCCGCAGTTGTTTGAAACCACCGTCAGGTCGTTCACCTGACGGCGTCTGACCTCTGCAATCAGGTTCTCAGGGATCCCGCACAAGCCGAAACCGCCTGCCAGCAATGTCATCCCGTTCGTCAGCCCTTCCAGCGCCTGCGCATAGCTACTGACGCGTTTATCCAGTCCCGCCATCGTCATCTCTCCCGTTGTCCGTGCAGGTATCATTAGGGGCGGTGACTCATTTGTTAATTTTGAATTTGTGACCCACTCATTTGGTTTTTTTATTAATTTCCTGTTAACTAAAATTTTTCAATTAGTTAACAGGATAAAAAATGAGAATGAGTGTCAAACAGTTACGTGCGTTTTTAGCGGTAGCTCACACTCTGAATTTCGCGCACGCCAGCGAACGGTTAAATCTCTCCCAGCCGGCACTGAGCCTGACGATTAAAGGTCTTGAGGATGCGCTGGGAGGGCCGTTGCTGCAGCGGAGCACGCGTAAAGTAGCGCTGACGCAGGAAGGTGAGACGTTTTTACCCATGGCACGGCAACTGCTTGCCGACTGGGATAACGTCGAAGAGGCGATGCATCAATGTTTTACGCTTCAACGTGGCAAAATCTCGGTCGCGGCCATGCCGTCTTTTGCCGCGAATGTCTTACCGGAGGTACTCAAAGCTTTTCGCGATCGCCACGCCGGGATCAACGTTACCGTGCATGATGTCATCAACGAACATGTGATTGAGATGGTTCGGGAAGGGCGAGTGGAGATGGGGATCGCGTTTGAACCAGCACCCACGCATAACCTGCTGTTTACGCCACTGGGTCTCGACAGATTTGTTGCCATTGTGCCGAAAGATTCCTCTCTGGCCAGTAAAAAACGCTTGTCATGGGAAGAGCTGCTGGCGCTGGACTTCATCACCCTGCAGCGGCCCTCAGCGGTACGTCTGATGATGGAAGAGGAGCTGGCCCGAAGCGGCAGAAAACTGGATGTGGCGCTGGAGAGTCATCAACTGGTGACGGTGGGGCGGATGGTCGCCAGTGGATTGGGCGGCAGCGCTGTTCCGGCATTGTGCGAAACGCAGATGGCAGCGTTAGGAGCGGTCTGTATTCCGCTGGATAACCCGCTTATTGAAAAATGCATTGGCGTGATCCACCCAGGGCACACGCAGCTTTCAAAAGCGGCGCGTGCCCTGCTGGAAACACTGAAGGATTTTTATCAGCCTGGTCAGGGGGGATGAGAAGGCTGATCTGAACGACGTCAGAAGCGCGTATCCACCGCCGCAGCTAGCTTATCCAGCAGCAGTTCGCTGTCTTCCCAGCTCAGGCACGGGTCGGTGATCGACTGTCCGTACACCATCTGCTGTCCGGCAACAATCTTCTGCGTGCCTTCCTTGATGAAACTTTCGGCCATAATCCCCGCGATAGCGGTTGAGCCGCTGCGGATCTGCTGGCAAATTTCATCGCACACATCTAACTGGCGGCGATGCTGTTTCTGACAGTTACCGTGGCTGAAATCCACGACCAGATGTTCCGGGAGGTCGAACTCTGCCAGCGTTTCACAGGCGGCCGCAATATCTTCCGCGTGATAGTTGGGTTTCTTCCCACCACGCATAATGATATGCCCGTACGGGTTACCGCTGGTCTGGTAGATGGTCATGTGACCGCTCTTATCCGGCGACAGGAACATGTGGCTGGCACGGGCAGCGCGGATCGCATCTACCGCGATACGGGTGTTGCCATCCGTCCCGTTTTTAAAGCCGACCGGACAGGAGAGGGCGGAGGCCATCTCACGGTGGATTTGGCTTTCGGTGGTACGTGCGCCAATTGCGCCCCAACTGATGAGATCGGCGATAAACTGCCCGGTCACCATATCGAGAAATTCGGTCGCCGTTGGTACGCCCAGTTCGTTGACCTGCAGGAGCAGTTTGCGCGCCAGCTCAATACCGTGGTTCACACGGTAGCTACCGTTCAGGTCAGGATCGGAAATCAGGCCTTTCCAGCCCACCACGGTACGCGGTTTTTCAAAGTAGGTTCGCATCACGATCTCAAGGCGATGCTGGTATTTGTCCCGCAGCCCCTGAAGTCGTTTGGCGTAATCCATTGCGGCATCCAGATCGTGGATGGAACAAGGCCCAATCACCACCAGAAGACGTTTGTCTTCACCATTCAGGATTTTTTCAATGCGCCGGCGGGAAGCCGTGACATGTTCCGCAACGGTGGCGGAAACAGGATGCCGCAGTGCCAGTTCAGCCGGGGTAACCAGACTGTCGATGCGCGCAGTGCGGAGTTCGTCGGTTTTATTCATGGAATGTCTCAGAAAATTTTTGCTTCATCGGCAGACTACCGGGAAGTGATGGGCATCACCTTAAACCAATCCCTGCTGATTTCAAGTTCGGGGCGACTCTGCCCCGTGGTTGTGGGTGATGATACCTGAATCTGAGTTAATGTACTAGCATATTAGTACATGCGGCGATTAAGTCCCATAATGTCGAGAATTTTGGTGGCAATCTCTTCGACCGAATAGTTAGTACTGTTCAGCCATGGGATCTGGTTCTTGCGGTACAGCGCTTCCACTTCGGAAACTTCCATTCGACACTGACGCATTGAGGCATACCGGCTGTTCTCGCGGCGTTCTTCGCGGATCGCTGCCAGACGTTCCGGGTTGATCGTCAGACCGAACAATTTATGTTGCAGAGGCTTAAGGGCGGCAGGCAGCACCAGGTTATCCATGTCGTCAGCAATAAAGGGGTAGTTTGCGGCACGAATACCAAACTGCATCGCCAGATAGAGGCTGGTGGGCGTTTTGCCGCAGCGCGACACGCCAAGCAGGATCACCTGCGCCTGGTCAAGATTACGCAGCGAGATACCGTCGTCGTGTGCCAGGGTGTAATCAATGGCAGCAATACGCGCATCGTACTTGGTCAGATTGCCGGGGTTTAGCCCGTGGGTACGGTGAGCGATCGGGGTCGGGTCAAGCTTAAGCTCGCTTTGCAGCGGAGCCACCAGTGCCTGGACGATATCCTGACAGAAGCCTTCACTTTGCAGAATGATGGAGCGAATCTCGGGGATCACGATCGAGTAGAACACCAGCGGGCGGACGCCGGTCTGCTGGTAGATGGCATCAATCTGGTCCTTCACCGCTTTGGCGCGGCTCTCATTTTCGACAAACGGCAACGTGATGCTGTTAATCGAAACGGGAAACTGCGACATCACCGCATGGCCCAGCACCTCGGCGGTGATCGCCGTACCATCAGAAATATAAAAAACGTGGCGATCGACAGCATTATCCATTTTACTCACCCTGAATATCATACCTAATTGTCTGAAAGCATAAATTAAAAAAGTAAATTACACAGCAAAGAACTTATCTTAATTATAAATGAAACGGTGTTTTTGATTTTCCTGAAAAGTGGATTTCATTTTTCAAATAGCGACTTTATTTTTGTGGTTTCTGGCTGAATATATAGGAATCATCGGGTTCGTGGGTGATGGGAAAGTATCCGAAAAGTTGAAAATTTAAATTGCTTACACGATTCACCGTTTTTTTAGCGCTAATAAATATGCCACTATAAATACGTAGTCAGGTGTTACTTACTCCGATCAAATATCACAAAAGGATTGTTTCGATGTCCAACAATGGCTCGTCACCGCTGGTGCTTTGGTATAACCAACTCGGCATGAATGATGTAGACAGAGTTGGGGGCAAAAATGCCTCCCTGGGTGAAATGATTACAAATCTGTCGGGTATGGGTGTCTCCGTACCAAACGGGTTTGCCACAACTGCCGATGCGTTTAACCTGTTTTTAGACCAGAGCGGCGTGAACCAGCGCATTTACGACCTGCTGGATAAAACGGATATTGATGACGTTACCGAGCTTGCCAAAGCCGGGGCGCAGATCCGCCAGTGGATTATCGACACACCTTTCCAGCCGGAACTGGAAAAAGCCATTCACGATGCGTACAACCAGCTCTCTGCTGACGATGCGCAGGCCTCCTTTGCCGTGCGTTCTTCTGCAACCGCAGAAGATATGCCAGACGCCTCGTTTGCCGGGCAGCAGGAAACCTTCCTGAACGTGCAGGGATACGATGCCGTGCTGGTGGCGGTGAAGCACGTGTTTGCTTCCCTGTTCAACGACCGTGCTATCTCTTATCGCGTGCACCAGGGCTATGACCATCGCGGCGTAGCACTTTCTGCAGGTGTTCAGCGCATGGTGCGCTCGGACGTGGGCTCATCCGGCGTGATGTTCTCCATTGATACTGAATCCGGCTTCGACCAGGTGGTGTTTATCACCTCCGCGTGGGGTCTGGGTGAGATGGTGGTTCAGGGGGCGGTCAACCCTGATGAATTCTATGTCCACAAACCAACGCTGGCTGCTGGTCGCCCGGCGGTGGTGCGCCGCACCATGGGCTCGAAAAAAATCCGCATGATCTATGCCCCAACCCAGGAGCATGGCAAGCAGGTTAAGATTGAAGATGTGCCGCAGGAGCAGCGTGACCGCTTCTCCCTGACCGACGCTGAAGTTCAGGAACTGGCGAAGCAGGCGGTACAGATTGAAAAACACTACGGTCGTCCAATGGATATCGAATGGGCGAAAGATGGGAACACCGGCAAGCTGTTTATCGTCCAGGCTCGTCCGGAAACCGTCCGCTCACGCGGTCAGGTCATGGAGCGTTATACGCTGCACGCGCAGGGTAAAATCGTGGCGGAAGGTCGTGCTATCGGTCACCGCATCGGTGCTGGTCCGGTCAAAGTGATCCACGACATCAGCGAGATGAACCGTATTGAGCCAGGCGACGTGCTGGTGACCGACATGACCGACCCGGACTGGGAACCGATCATGAAGAAAGCGGCGGCTATCGTCACCAACCGTGGCGGTCGTACCTGTCACGCAGCGATCATTGCCCGCGAGCTGGGCATTCCTGCGGTTGTCGGCTGCGGTGATGCCACTGAGCGCATGAAAGACGGACAGAATGTGACTGTCTCCTGCGCCGAAGGCGATACTGGCTACGTGTATGCCGATATCCTCGACTTCAGCGTGAAAAGTTCCAGTGTTGAAACCATGCCGGATCTGCCGCTGAAGATCATGATGAACGTTGGTAACCCGGACCGCGCGTTTGACTTCGCCTGCCTGCCGAACGAAGGTGTGGGCCTGGCGCGTCTCGAATTTATCATCAACCGTATGATCGGCGTTCACCCGCGTGCACTGCTGGAGTTTGATGATCAGGATCCGAAACTGCAGAACGAAATCCGCGAGATGATGAAAGGCTATGACTCGCCGAAAGAGTTCTACGTCGGCCGTCTGACCGAAGGGATTGCCACCCTGGGTGCCGCCTTCTACCCGAAACGCGTGATTGTGCGTCTGTCTGACTTTAAGTCTAACGAATACGCCAACCTGGTGGGCGGCGAGCGCTATGAGCCGGAAGAAGAGAACCCAATGCTGGGCTTCCGTGGGGCTGGACGTTACGTGTCCGACAGCTTCCGCGACTGCTTCGCGCTGGAGTGTGAAGCGGTGAAACGCGTGCGCAACGACATGGGACTGACTAACGTCGAAATCATGATCCCGTTTGTGCGTACGGTGGATCAGGCGAAAGCCGTTGTGGACGAGCTGGCGCGTCAGGGGCTGAAGCGCGGCGAGAACGGGCTGAAGATCATCATGATGTGTGAAATCCCGTCCAACGCCCTGCTGGCCGAGCAGTTCCTGGAACACTTCGACGGTTTCTCAATCGGTTCGAACGACATGACACAGCTGACGCTGGGTCTGGACCGTGACTCCGGCGTGGTCTCTGAGCTGTTCGATGAGCGTAACGAGGCGGTAAAAGCGCTGCTGTCGATGTCCATTCGTGCGGCGAAGAAACAGGGTAAATACGTTGGGATTTGTGGTCAGGGTCCATCCGACCATGAAGACTTTGCCGCATGGCTGATGGAAGAGGGGATTGATAGTCTCTCCCTGAACCCGGACACCGTGGTGCAAACCTGGCTGAGCCTGGCAGAACTGAACAAGTAACACCACCATAATCCGAAAAGGCGAGGAGATTATTCCTCGCCTTTTTTATTTCTCCTCTTATTTGCTCCCCATCACAAATAAAGTAAAAAACCAAATATCATAATTTGTCTGTTAATTTAGACAATTGTTAGCGCGCAAACCGTTGCTAATACTTGAGCCTTACTGCGCATTTCCCTACCGATGATGCGCAACTGGTTGAAATACGTTTTAACCTGATAAAAAGGCAAATAACAATGACACTTTCTTCTGTATTGCGTACCAAAGATAAAATAGGTTACGGCTTAGGTGATATGGCCAGCGCGCTGGTCTGGCAAACGGCTACGTTATTTCTTGCTTATTTCTATACAGACGTTTTTGGGTTGCCCGCCGCGATTATGGGCACCATGTTTTTAGTGGTACGTGTGGTCGATGCGTTTGTCGACCCGTGCATTGGTGCACTGGTCGACCGTACGCAAACGCGTCATGGCCGTTTCCGTCCCTGGTTGCTGTGGTTCGCCATTCCGTTTGGCGTGAGCTGCCTCATCACCTTCTATGTTCCGGACGTGGGACCTACGGCGAAAATTGCGTATGCCTGTGTGACCTACGCGATCTTAAGCCTGATTTATTCCGCGATTAACGTACCTTACTGCGCCATGCCCGGCGCGCTGACGCTGGATCCGCGCGAGCGTCACTCTCTGCAGTCATGGCGCTTTGGCCTGTCGTTTATCGGTGGGTTGATTGTTACGGTTATTGCCCTGCCGCTGGTCTCATTGTTAGGACAGGGCAACGTGCAGAAAGGCTATTTCTATGCCATGAGCCTGATGGGACTACTCGGGATTGTACTGTTCTTCTGCTGCTTCCTGATGACTCGCGAGCGTTATTCTCCGCGCAATGATACCTCCGGCTCCATGCTCACCGATTTAAAACTGCTGGCCGGAAACAGCCAGTGGCGTATTGTGTTCGTGTTTAATATTTTGCTGTTAACGGCGGTGGTGACGCGCGGTTCCGCCACCATGTATTACGTCAACTATGTGCTGTTGCGTCCGGAGCTGGTTTTTGCCTTTATTGTTTCCGGAATGGTGGCCTCCTTAAGCGGCGCATTATTATCCGAACGGTTGCTGGGCAAATTTGACCGCGTCCGGGCCTACCAGTGGACCATTATTTCCTTCGTCATCTTCGGCGCGCTGATTTTCTTCCTTCCCCCTTCGCAGGTCTGGCTGATCTTTGGCCTCAATATTGTCTTTAGCTTTGTGCAAAACCTCACCACACCGCTCCAGTGGACCATGTTCTCCGATGTGGTCGACTACGAAGAGCACCGCAGCGGTCGTCGCCTGGACGGGCTGGTTTTTTCCACCGCGCTGTTTGCCATCAAATTTGGCCTGGCGCTGGGTGGGGCGGTCGTCGGCTGGGTCCTTGGTATGGTGGATTACGCCCCGGGACAGGCAACTCAGGCACCGCATGTTCTCTCTACCATTAATGCACTGTTCACCCTTATCCCTTGCGCATTGTTCCTCTGCATGGTCGCGCTGCTTGCTATCTACAAACTTAACAGCCGGCTGGTGGATTCCATTGCCCGGGAGCTGGCCAGCAAACGTGAGGTGAGACCTGACCCGGGGCAGCTCAGCCCGGCAACCCCTTCCGCACTACAGGAGTAAAATATGACAGCTATCTATAAGGACGCGGGACGTCCCGTGCACGAGCGCGTCGCCGACTTACTGGCACGTATGACCCCGGAAGAGAAGTTCGCCCAGATGCATGCGTACTGGCTGATCCTCGATGAAAACGGTAACCATCGTGAGCGCAGCGATCTGAGTGATGAATTCTCCGGCGTGAGCGAGCAGGCTGCGCTGAGCGAACGGTTAAAGCTGGGCGTCGGGCAGATCACCCGTCCGCTGGGTACCCATATCGTTGAAGCACAAACTGGCGTGCGCGCCGCTAACCGCCTGCAGCGGATGATGATGGAAGAGACGCGTCTCGGCATACCGGCGCTGTTCCATGAGGAGTGCCTGGTGGGGCTGCTGTGCAAAGAGGCCACGCTGTTCCCGTCGTCTCTGAACTACGGCTCTACCTGGGACCCGGACCTGGTGCAGCGAGCAGCAGAACAGATTGGCAAAGAGGCGCGGTCTGTGGGCTGCCAGCAGGGGCTGGCGCCGGTGCTGGATGTCTCTCGCGATGTCCGTTGGGGGCGTACTGAAGAAACCTTTGGCGAAGATCCCTGGCTGGTGGGCGTGATGGCCACTGCCTACGTGAAGGGCTTACAGGGCGATAAACGCGATCTGCTGGCGACCCTGAAACATTACGTGGGTCACTCGTTCAGCGAAGGCGCACGCAACCATGCGCCGGTACACCTTGGCTTTAGCGAGCTTAATGATACCTTCCTGTTACCGTTTGAAATGGCGGTGAAGCTGGCTAATGCCGGTTCCGTGATGCCAGCCTATCACGATATTGATAATCAACCTGGCCACAGCGACCACTTCCTGCTGACTACTGTGTTGCGCGAACAGTGGGGATTCGACGGGATTATCGTGGCGGATTACGGTGGTGTAAGCCTTCTGCATCAGCATCATGGTGTCTCACATGATGCGACTGAATCTGCCGCACTGGCCTTCAACGCCGGGCTTGATATCGAACTGCCGAAAGACGACTGCGCGCGCCATCTGGCAGAAGCCGTTGAGCGTGGACTGATCTCCATGGCCAAAGTCGATGAAATCATGGGCCGCTTACTGACTGAAAAATTCCGTCTGGGTCTGTTTGAAAAACCGTATGCCGATGAACATGGCATTGATCTGCAGAATGATGTCACCCGCCAGGTCGCGCGGGATGTGGCGACCCGTTCGCTGACACTACTTGAGAATAACGGCATTTTGCCTCTGGGTGGTAAACCCCGCGTGGCGGTGGTGGGGCCGACAGCAGACGACCCGCTGGCGTTGCTCAGCGGTTACAGTTTTCCGGTGCATTTGATCATCAGCGATATGGTAGAAGAGACCTCGCAGGTCACGACCCCGCGTGCGGCGCTGGAGCATTATCTCGGTGCCTCGCGGGTTCGCTACGCCAAAGGGTGTCACATCATCGAAAAACGGATGGCAGGTGCGCCGGTCTTCCCGGGCGACAGCGGCGGCAAACCGATGCAGCAGTCACCGGTTTCTCAATGTACTGATTTGATCCCCGAGGCTGTGAACGTTGCGCAAGAGAGTGATGTGGTAGTGGCTTGCGTTGGCGACCTCGCCGGATTGTTCCAGAGCGGCACGGTAGGGGAAGGGTCTGATACCGATTCTCTGAATCTGCCGGGTGTGCAGCAGCAACTTCTGGAGGGGCTGGTAGCCACTGGCAAACCGGTGATTGTCGTGATGACCGGAGGGCGACCATACAACCTTCAGGGACTGGAAGATAAAGTAGCGGCGCTCATGATGGCCTGGGCTCCAGGGCAGGAAGGGGGCTGGGCGATTGCGGACGTACTGACAGGGCGTGCGGAACCGCAAGGGCGTCTGGTAGTGAGTGTACCGAAAAGTGCCGGGGCAATGCCGTATTACTACAATCACAAGCTCAAAAGCGGCGGTACGCCGTTTGCGTTCCATTTCGGGTCTCGTTATCCGTTTGGTTTCGGCCTTGGCTGGACGCAGTTTAACTGGGGAACGGCGCGTGTGGCCGGATCCCACGTGCCGGTCGACGGTGAGGTAGTACTGAGTGTGGACATCACCAATGTCGGAGAACGCAGTGGCAGCGAGGTGGTGCAGGTTTACGTCAGGGATAAGGTTGCCACGCAGGTACGGCCACTTCAGGAGCTGAAGGCATTCCAGCGCGTCACGCTCTCGCCGGGCGAAACCGCCACGCTCACCTTTATGCTGCCAGTTGAGATGTTCAACTTCACCCGTCGGGACGGAAAACGCATTGTTGAGCCGGGTGAGTTTGAGTTGCAGATTGGCGCATCGTCGACGGATATCCGCGAGGTGGTGACGGTTAATGTGACAGGTGAAACGCGGGTGTTGTCTGCGGAGTGGCGGATGCTCAGTACCTGTCAGGTTAAGCGCGCGTAGTCAGGACAAAAAAAAGCCCATCGTGGGAGATGGGCAAAGACTACACACAGCAATTCGTTGTTTCACTCAGGGGATTTCCATGCTTATAAACCAAGGTGTTGATTTATAACCGTGTGCTAATACTAGGCATTGTGTTATTTAGCGTCGATCAGATTCGTCTCAATAGTTAAAGAGACGTAAAGATTTCTTGAGGTTAGCAGCAGATTTAGTACAGGGAAGGTGGGTCTGACCAGTGCTTAATGAATAAATTGTTTAGCATTGTTTAAGTGTTAAAGATGCCGGGTAAGCATAGCTTACCCGGCACTACGGTTACTGACTGTTCTTATCTTCCAGCTCTTCCAGCTCATTCAGGATGAGGTCCGGGTCAGTACCCGGTGGCGGAACTTCATGCACCCAGGCGGAGAACAGACGCCATGTCACGGCGAGAAGCACAGGGCCAATAAACAGGCCAATCATGCCAAAGGCAATCAATCCACCAATAACACCTGAGAGGATCAGGATCAGCGGCAGGTCAGCACCCATGCGGATGAGTATTGGACGAATGACGTTGTCCATCGTGCCAACCACGCAGCTCCACACCAGCAGAACCGTTCCCCACGTGGTATCACCTGTCCAGTAAAGCCAGATGATGCTGGGGACCAGTACCAGCAACGGTCCCAGTTGCGCAAGACAGGTCATCAACATCACAACGGTAAAGACGGTGGCGTACGGCACACCGGAAATTGCCAGACCGACACCACCCAGTATCGCCTGCACCAGCGCCGTTACCACAACGCCAAGCGCAACCGCGCGCACAGCCTGTGCAGCCAGCAGTACCGCTGCGTCACCCCGTTTGCCCGCCAGACGGGTAGCAAAATGACGAACACCCAAAGCAACTTGCTCACCACGCCAGTAGAGCAGGGCACTGAAGACCAGCATCAGGGCACAGTGCATCATAAAGCGACCGATATGCGCCGCCTGTCCCACAAACCAGGTGGTGGTGGTACCAATATAAGGGCGCACTTTCGCCATCAACGCGCTGCCGCCCATCTCCAGCAGGCTATGCCAGCCGCTATAGAGTTTGGCACCCACCACGGGAATACTGTTTAGCCAGGCGAGATCCGGTAACGTCAGATCGCCACTGGTAATGGCTCGAATTATCGGACCACTGGAATCCACCAGGCTATTCACCAGTAAAGCAATGGGAATAATAAACAGCAGGAACAACAAGAGTGTCATAACCAGCACGGCTAACCCGCGGCGGCCAAACAGCAGCTTCTGCAAACGCAACAGTAAAGGCCACGTGGCAACGACAACGGTCGCAGCCCAGGCGAAGCCGAGAATAAAGGGTTGAACAATCCACAGACACGCAATAATCATGAGAGCCAGGAACAGCACCGACAGCAAGATTTGCGCAACATCCCTGGGCTGGCGAAGATTGACCATATTTGAAACTTCCTTTAATGAACACCAGCGTGGCTGGCGGGAACGGAAAACCGCGTCTCTCTAATCATTAGTGATCTCGGCGATTTTTGACAGGCGGATTTTGCCCGTAATTCTACGAAGCACATAAGAAAAAAATGTGATAAAACTTTCCAGACACAACGCAAACGATTTCAAATTACTCTAATTAGGGTCGACAGTCATGATCCCACAGATTTCTCAGGCACCTGGCGTCGTTCAGCTGGTGCTTAATTTTTTGCAGGCACTGGAGCAACAGGGTTTTACAGGTGATACCGCCACGAATTATGCCGACAGGCTGACGATGGCGACTGATAACAGTATCTACCAGCTTCTTCCCGATGCCGTTGTTTTCCCTCGTTCAACGGCCGATGTCGCGCTTATCGCCCGGCTGGCAACGCAGGAGCGGTTTGCTTCTCTGGTCTTTACCCCACGTGGCGGTGGCACTGGAACCAATGGTCAGGCGCTGAACCAGGGCATCATTGTTGATATGTCCCGCTATATGAACCGCATTATTGAGATCAACCCTGAAGAGGGATGGGTGCGGGTCGAAGCGGGTGTTATCAAAGATCAGTTGAATCAGTATCTCAAGCCTTACGGCTACTTTTTTGCCCCTGAGCTCTCCACCAGCAACCGCGCGACCCTCGGCGGGATGATCAACACGGATGCCTCCGGTCAGGGCTCGCTGGTGTACGGTAAAACGTCCGATCACGTTATGGGTGTACGTGCGGTCCTGCTGGGTGGCGATATCCTCGATACCCAGCCTATGCCGGTTGCACTGGCGGAGACGCTGGGCAAAGACAATACCGCAAGCGGGCGCATTTATCGTACCGTGCTGGAGCGCTGCCGCGAAAACCGTCAGTTGATCCTCGACAAATTCCCCAAACTGAACCGCTTCCTGACCGGGTACGATCTGCGTCATGTGTTTAACGATGATCTGACCCAGTTCGATTTAACCCGCATACTGACCGGCTCCGAGGGAACGCTGGCGTTTATTACCGAGGCACGGCTGGATATCACCCGGTTGCCAAAGGTGCGTCGCCTGGTGAACGTCAAATACGACTCTTTCGACTCTGCGCTGCGTAATGCACCTTTTATGGTTGAAGCACAAGCGCTGTCGGTCGAAACCGTCGACTCCAAAGTATTGAACCTGGCCCGGGAAGATATCGTCTGGCACTCCGTCAGTGAGCTGATTACCGATGTGCCAGATAAAGAAATGCTTGGCCTTAATATCGTTGAATTTGCCGGCGATGACGCGGCGCTTATTGAAAACCAGGTGGCGACACTCTGTCAGCGGCTGGATGAACTTATTGCGCAGGGTGAAGGTGGGGTGATTGGCTGGCAGCTCTGTAACGATCTGGCCGGCATTGAACGTATCTACGCGATGCGGAAAAAAGCCGTGGGGCTACTTGGCAATGCGAAAGGGGCGGCCAAGCCCATTCCGTTTGCCGAAGATACCTGCGTTCCGCCTGAGCATCTGGCGGATTATATCGTTGAGTTTCGTGCCCTGCTGGACAGCCACGGCCTGAGCTATGGCATGTTTGGCCACGTCGACGCCGGGGTGTTGCACGTGCGTCCGGCGCTGGATATGTGCGACCCGCAGCAGGAGATCCTGATGAAACAGATCTCCGATGACGTCGTTGCGTTAACCGCGAAATATGGCGGCCTGCTGTGGGGCGAGCACGGTAAAGGCTTCCGCGCTGAATACAGTCCGGCATTTTTCGGCGAGCAGCTCTATGCAGAGTTACGCAAAGTTAAAGCGGCTTTTGACCCGGATAACCGCCTCAATCCGGGGAAAATCTGTCCGCCTGAAGGTGTGGATGCGCCGATGCTGCGGGTGGATGCCGTTAAACGCGGCACCTATGACCGACAGATCCCAATCGCGGTCCGCTCCTCATGGCGCGGCGCGATGGAGTGTAACGGCAACGGCCTGTGCTTTAACTTCGATGCGAAAAGCCCGATGTGTCCGTCGATGAAAATCACCAGTAACCGTATCCATTCTCCGAAAGGGCGCGCGACGCTGGTTCGCGAATGGCTGCGTCTGCTGGCCGACCGTGGTGTTGATCCGCTCAAGCTTGAGCAGGAGCTACCGGAAAAACGTGCCAGCCTGCGTTCGCTGATTGAACGTACCCGCAACAGCTGGCATGCCAGCAAGGGCGAGTATGATTTCTCCCATGAGGTGAAAGAGGCGATGTCTGGCTGTCTGGCCTGCAAAGCCTGCTCAACCCAATGCCCGATTAAGATAGATGTGCCGGAGTTCCGTTCGCGTTTTCTGCAGCTTTATCACACCCGATACCTGCGTCCGGTACGTGACCATCTGGTGGCGACAGTTGAAAGTTATGCACCGCTGATGGCGCGTGCGCCAAAGACCTTTAACTTCTTTATTAACCAACCACTGGTGCGCAAGCTCTCCGAAAAACATATCGGAATGGTCGATCTGCCGCTGCTGTCTGTACCGTCGCTGCAACGACAGCTTGTCGGGCACCGTTCTGCGAACATGACCCTTGAACAGCTTGAGGCGTTAACCCCTGAGCAAAAAGCGAATGTGGTGCTGGTGGTGCAGGATCCGTTCACCAGTTACTACGATGCGCAAGTGGTCGCGGATTTCATCCGCTTGTCAGAGAAGCTGGGTTATCAGCCAGTGGTTCTGCCGTTCTCTCCGAATGGTAAGGCGCAGCACATTAAAGGTTTCCTGACGCGTTTTGCGAAGACCGCGCAGAAAACCTCTGATTTCTTAAACCGTGTGGCGCAACTGGGTATACCGATGGTTGGCGTCGATCCGGCGCTGGTGCTTTGCTATCGCGATGAATACAAGCAGACGTTGGGCGATAAACGTGGTGATTTCCACGTCATGCTGGTGCACGAGTGGCTGCCGATGGCCCTGGAGGATAAGGCTGTTCAGGATGTCAGCGGTGAACCGTGGTATCTGTTCGGTCACTGTACGGAAGTTACCGCGCTACCGGGCGCTCCTGCCCAGTGGGCCTCTGTCTTTGCCCGCTTCGGGGCGAAGCTGGAGAGCGTCAATGTGGGCTGCTGCGGCATGGCCGGAACCTACGGACACGAAGTGAAAAATCACGCGAACTCGCTCGGTATCTACGAGTTGTCCTGGCATCAGGCGATGCAGCGTTTGCCGCGAAACCGCTGTCTGGCGACAGGCTACTCCTGTCGTAGTCAGGTGAAACGGGTAGAAGGTAACGGGGTACGCCACCCATTGCAGGCTTTACTGGAGATAATTGGATGATCTGGAAACGTGCTGTAACGCTGCAGGCGCTCAACGCCATGGGCGAGGGGAATATGGTGGGACTGCTGGATATCCAGTTCACCCGCATCGGTGACGATGAGATTGAGGCTACAATGCCTGTCGATCACCGTACTCATCAGCCGTTTGGTTTATTGCACGGCGGAGCGTCCGTCGTGCTGGCTGAAACGCTGGGCTCAGTGGCAGGGTATCTCTGTACCGTAGGGGAGCTGAAGGTCGTCGGGCTGGAGGTGAATGCTAACCATATTCGCTCGGTGCGTAGC
Source organism: Enterobacter sp. P82 (assembly GCF_037053385.1). Classification (NCBI taxonomy): domain Bacteria; kingdom Pseudomonadati; phylum Pseudomonadota; class Gammaproteobacteria; order Enterobacterales; family Enterobacteriaceae; genus Enterobacter; species Enterobacter sp. P82. The sequence goes on along the minus strand of NZ_JBALHX010000001.1, from coordinate 1,531,358 downwards.
GGTCGTGTGCGCGGGATTTGCCGCGCGCTGCACGCCGGAAGTCGCCATCAGGTGTGGCAAATTGACATTCTCGATGAGCAGGATCGTTTGTGCTGCTCGTCGCGGCTGACGACGGCGGTTGTGTAAAGTTTTCAGATGTTTTGCCTTTGGTCAAAAGTTAGCCACTGCGTTGTGATATAGTGGTCAGGTTTTGTACATAAGCGAGGACATCATGGATACTGAAATAACCCCAACACAGCTGGCAATTGAATATTTACGTCGCGATAAAAGCAACCTGTCTCCGGCGCAGTACCTGAAAAAGCTGAAACAGCTTGAGCTGGAATTTGCAGATTTGCTGGCGCTCTCTTCGAATGAACTGAAAGAAGAGATCTACTTTGCCTGGCGGTTGGGCGTTCACGTCCATTGAGTGTATGTAAATGAAAAGGCCGCGATTGCGGCCTTTTTTGTACCCGGAATTTTTTTATCGGGAAGGCGTTTATTTATTCGCCTGAATTACATGCGTGCTAAAAAGATATTCTAATAGGGCTAGTTGATACGAATATTATTTTTCAGTAAAGCCATCCTGTTTTAAAAATATTTTTTATTTCGCGTTGTGCTCGCCTTGTAAGGATAAGCCTGATGTTAATCACCCCATGGTATAGCGCAGAACTGACGGGTTATCGGTAGCGCATGCACTAAAGATCAACGATAAAACCGTATTTTCGCATAAATATATGATGATGCAGAAATTCAATCTGCGAAGTGATTTTGAATTGATTGCCCTGATTCACAGCATGGTGGAAGAAAAGAGTGATCAGAGCAGGTTACGTGACTATCTGCTCAAAAATTACGGGTAGTGCACCATTTTTATGCCGTGAATTACAAAACATAGTGAACGGTTATGAACCTATAGAATAGCATGCACGTCATGGTACTTTTTATGCTTTATATAATGACACCTTCGCTATGCAAATTCATAAAACTATTAAGCCGATTTTCGTCTGTAAGTTTCAGTGTGTTGGGCCAGAGTGCTTAATGTCATGTTGTCGTGGTTGGACGATCAATATTGACAAGAAAACTCACCAGAAATATGTCCTGTCCTCTCACGCAGACATTGCCACCATTGCCAAAGAGAATCTCATCCTTCAGAGAAAGGGTAAGAATAGCTATTCCAGAGTGAAGCTAAACGAAAAGGGGGATTGTCCTTTTATCGATGAAAACAAGCTTTGCATGGTGCACCGCGATTTAGGGGAAGAAGCACTCTCTCATACCTGTAGCACCTACCCCAGGAGTTCAACACGCTACCAGGATGAGACACGGCACACAATGACGCTCTCCTGTCCGGAAGTGGTTCGGCGGGTGCTGTTTGACCCGGATGCAATGCTGCTTCAGGAGCAGGATGCTTTAGTGGCGAGCTACAAAACAAACCTGATTGGGCAGCGTCAGTCTGTCTCGCAAACACAGCAGGTGATCCATCTTTTTGCCTGGAATTTAATCCAGTCACCATCCCGTAATATTGAAGAAAATTTGATGGCGCTGGCGCAGTTTATTCTCTGTCTACAGTACGTTAACTTTGATCTGCATAATAAATTTGCTGAAGTGGAAAATTTCTACGAAACACTACTCAATGAATTGCAAAGCGGAAAATCGTTGATTGATTCCCGTAATCTTGCGAAGTCAAACACGATGAAATATCTGGCATTATCCGTGATGGGAACGAACGTGGCGAAGGATTCAGCACGCGATGGTTTCATTCTTGAAAGGCATCAGCAAATCGCCTCGTATCTGGATGTTGCCGGTATAAGCGACGCTGCGGAACTGGAGGATAAATTCGACGCGATTAATCAGCAGTGGCACAAATTGTGTGATCATTCCTGTTTGTCAGAACCTTATGTGTTACGCAATTACCTGCTGTACAAACTCTACAGCAGCTATTTCCCCGGAAAAAATACGGCCACCATCATGCGTCAGTTTTATCGTATCGTGCTGGACTTTTTTTATATCAAATGCATCCTCAGCGTAAGATCGATGCAGGGTGAAATAGACCAGCGGGTGGTGATGAAAACTATTGCCAGTCTCTCAGAAAAGACCATGCACAATCAGACCATTGATGCGCGTATGGACTTTGCGATTGATAAAATCAACGGCGGCGATGATTTATCCTGCCTGTTGCTGATTGGATAAACGCCCAGAGTGTGAGAGGCCCACGGAGTGAGCCTCTTTTTCCTTACACGTTAACTGCGCTAATCAACCGCGTTTTCATCGTTTGATACGCGGTAGCCGCAAAGTCCTCCGCCCAGCACTGATCCTCAATCGCCTCCAGCTGCACCGCGCAGTATTTCGTCTCCGGCGTTTTGGAGATGGGATCGAGGTTGTCCTGCGTCAGTTCGTTACAGGCCCCAATCCACCACTGATAGGTCATATAGACCGCCCCGGCGTTGATACGCTCGCTAATGCTGGCGCGGGTAATCACTTTACCACGACGCGAACGCACCCAGACCAGTTGCCCGTCGGTAATGCCCAGCTTAGCTGCATCGGCAGGGTTCATTTGCACGCGGCCAGGCTCGTCGGCCAGGCTTTGCAGCGCGGCGCAGTTCCCGGTCATGGAGCGGCAGGAGTAGTGCCCCACCTCGCGTACCGTACAGAGCACCAGTGGAAAATCCGCATCCGGGGTTTCCGCCGGCGCGCGCCACGGGGCGGCAAAGAGCTTCCCTTTACCGGATGCGGTGTCGAACTGATTGCCTTTGTACAGGTACGGCGTTCCCGGATGATCCAGCGTCGGGCACGGCCACTGCACATGGCCCATCTCGCCCATTTTTTCATATGTCACGCCAAAGAAGAGAGGACACAACTCACGCATCTCGTCCCAGATCTGCTGGTTAGATTCGTAATGCATCGGGTAGCCCATTTCGCTTGCGAGCAGGCTGATGATCTCCCAGTCGCGCTTCACGTTACCGCTGGCCTCGATGGCTTTGCCAAAACGCTGGAACCCCCGGTCGGCACAGGTAAATACGCCGCCGTGTTCGCCCCAGGAGGTGGCGGGGAGAAGAACATCCGCCACTTCCGCTGTTTTGGTCATAAAGATGTCCTGAACCACCACAAAGTCGAGGGCCTCAAAACCGCTGCGAACCAGGCCGAGATCGGCCTCGGTCTGAAGCGGATCTTCCCCCATGATGTAATAGGCTTTGACCTTACCTTCCAGTGCCAGGTGTGGCACTTCAGTTATGCGTGTTCCGACACGATCGTCCATTTTGTTGACGTCAATCCCCCACGCATCAGCGAACTTCTGCCTGATTGCCGGGTCCGTGACGTCCTGGTAACCCGGGAACATATTGGGCAGAACCCCCATATCGCAGGCGCCCTGTACGTTATTTTGGCCGCGTACAGGGCCCACGCCGACGGCAGGTCGTCCAAGGTTGCCGGTCAACAGTGCCAGGCTGGAAAGTCCTTTAACCACATCAACAGCCTGACCAAACTGCGTTACACCCATGCCCCACATCACGGTGGCTGAAGGTGCCGCCGCAAAAGTGCGCATCGCCTGGCGAACATCGCGGGCGGGAATGCCGGTAAGATGTTCGACATTCTCTGGTGCATAGTCTTTTACCGTCCGACGATAGGCCTCAAGCCCTTCTGTAAAACGCGCAACGTAGTTTTTGTCATAGAGTTCTTCTTCCAGCAGCACATAACCAAAGGCGTTCACCAGCGCCATGTTACTGCCGTTTTTCAGTTGCAGATGCTGATCGGCAATGCGTGCCGTTTCAATGCGACGCGGATCGCAGACGATGATTTTCGCGCCGTTTTCTCGGGCCTTCAGCACACGTCTGGCGACGATAGGATGAGAGTCTGCGCAGTTATAGCCAAAAACCAGCAGACATTTTGAATTTTCGATATCGTTGATGGAGTTACTCATTGCCCCGTTGCCCAACGTTTCCTGTAAGCCGGCAACGGAAGGACCGTGACAGACGCGTGCGCAGCAGTCTACGTTGTTGGTGTTCAGCACCGCACGGGCAAATTTCTGCATCACATAGTTGGTTTCATTCCCGGTACCACGGGAGGAGCCGGTGGTCATGATCGACCGTGGGCCGTACTGCTCTTTAATACTGCTGAGTTTGTGGGCAGTATAGCGGATTGCCTCTTCCCAGGTGACGGGAGTAAATGCCTCTCCTTTGTGGTAGCGGATCATCGGTTGGGTCAGGCGTGGGGTGAGGAGACGGGTATCGTTGAGGAAATCCCAGCCATAAAATCCTTTCAGACACAGGGTGCCCTGATTTGTGACGCCCTCTGCCGCTTCGGCACGGATAATACGGTTATTTTCAACGACAAGGTTTAATTTACAGCCTGCACCGCAGTAGGGGCAGACGCTGGCGATCTTTTTCATCAATAACAGACCTGTTAAGAAATGAAGCAAAGTTGACTGGGAAACCCAGCCCCGTAAACGGTGATTAGCAGGAACTATGCCAGGTTTACTTTGCTTGTTTTACAGGGAGTTATTCATAGAAGGAACGTGTCATCGTCAGACCTGTCGTCAGTTTTGACGATGACACGTTAGTCGTCGTTGAGGGGAGGGTGATTAAAGATCATCCATCGTGTAACCCACTACGATCTCCAGAGTCTTACGAATGACATCTGCCTGAACGACGTCGTTGGTCGCTTCCAGCGTCTGAATAAGCCAGAGAATGATCGCTTTATTGGACAGATGCCCTTCGGAGGCCAGAACACAGCGTACTGCAGTAGAAAAAACAGCGGACTCTTCAGCAAAACGATCGCCTGCGTGACGGAAATATTCCGACAGTGCACTTTCCAGGAAAGCAGAATGGTATTCGGGTTGAAGCTGAATATTTTGTCTCATTTGTTCTCACCGTAGCTGTTGAATGACAGTCAATGTATTTTTTGGGGATCGGATGGTTTTCCTTTTCCAAATAACGGCACAACATTGTTTCTGTTCTCGTTGAGAGATCCCTCTCTTTTCGTTCGTCCTTGCGCGGCTCTGCGACGTATAAAGGCGTTGCTGTTTGAGCTGATCTCAGCAATAAGCTCCGCGAGTGTCTCCCGCCGCCAGGGATCTTTTTCATGTTTTTTCATGACCCGCAGACGCTGTAGCAATCCTTCGGTTGTCACTGGCCCCCGCTCTTTCAGAAGAGAAAGGACGGCTTCACCGATAAGCTGGTCTATCAGTCGATCTGCGTCACTGCTGTTCATGGCATTACCGCTCGAAGAGGAGACCAAGCAGCATGTGATAATGTTGTTCCTCTTCCGGGCCATCGGCCCTTTCGAGGCGGCTTAACAGTTTGGTACAGAGCGATTTGCGATTGAGGTTTCGCCCGTCGCTAAGAATCTCAACCACGACCTGACCCAATGTTTCCTGCTGAGTAGGAAGTGCTGCTTTTTCGAAGTACTGTGCAATCGCTGCTGCCGAATCTGCGACATAACCGTTCTGTTGCATGTTTCACTCCTGTAAAAATTCGTAATCAGTAACGTTACATTTAAGGTATACATAAATCCTAAATCTGTACATTAAAAATGTACAGATTTAGGATTTATTTGTGATATTTTTAATTATTTTCTATTATTTCAATGTTTTATTTGATTATCGTGAAACGGTATCTCTACAAGATATATTGTACAAATCAGAGTGGCACGGTTAAGTTGTACAGAGCAGAAAATGGAGTCATTAAATGGCGTAAATGATTGAGATGTAAATTATTTGTCAGGCAATTAATGTGCTATAACAGATCCTTATCCACATGTTTTTGTGGTCAGAACCTTAACCCCCCAGGAATAGCATGCTTACAACCATCATTTACCGCAGTCATATCTGCGAGGACGTTCCAGTGAAAGCGCTGGAAAAAATGGTCGCTGCTGCAAATAGTAAAAACCGGCAATCCAATGTCACGGGGATCTTGCTGTTTAACGGCACACATTTTTTTCAATTGCTCGAAGGGCCAGTGGAACACGTTTCGTCAATCTATGAGCAGATCTGTAAGGACGCACGTCACCATAACGTGGTTGAATTGATGCGCGATCACGGGCCTACCCGGCGTTTTGGTAACGTGGGCATGGAGCTGTTTGATTTGCGCCAGTTCGACAGGGAAGAGGTACTTCAGCAGGTGCTCAACAAAGGCACCACACGTTATCAGTTGACGTACAATGACCGTCCCCTGCAATTTTTCCGCACCTTTGTCGAGGCCACGGAGAAAGCCAACTATTTTGAATTGCCTCCGGCGGATTCATGGGATTTTATCCCCGAAGAAACACCGCTATCTGCGCAACCTGAGGTGGTGGCAAAAGGAGCGGACTGCAGTTTTGCGTTTCAACCTATTGTCGATCCGTTCATGCAGCAGGTCGTCTCCTGGGAGGCGCTTCTCCGCACGCCTTCCGGGGATTCACCAGGTGTGTACTTCGCCAATCGCCCACGTGATGACGTGTACGCATCTGATTTGCACAGCAAGCAAGTTGCGCTCTCAATGGCCAGCGCGCTGGGGCTACAGGAGCAGACATTATCCCTCAACCTGCTACCCATGACGCTGGTGAATGTCCCAAACGCCGTGGACTTCCTGCTCACCACGATTGATGCAAATGGCTTTGTGCCCGAGCAAATTGTGGTGGAGTTTACGGAGAGCGAAGCCATTTCCCGTTTCGAGGAATTTACCCATTCGGTCAGACAGTTAAAAAGTGCGGGTATCAGTGTAACGATCGATCACTTTGGTGCCGGTTTTGCAGGGTTACAGTTACTGGCACAGTTCCAGCCGGACAGAATTAAGATTAATCGCGATCTGGTCGCGAACGTTCACAAAAGCGGTCCCCGACAGGCCATTATTCAGGCGATCATCAAGTGCTGTACCTCCCTTGAAATTCAGTTCTGCGCGGTCGGCGTGGAGAAGGCGGAAGAGTGGATGTGGCTGGAATCTGCGGGAATTTCTCAGTTTCAGGGACACCTTTTTGCCAGCCCCCGGCATGGCGGAATTCCGGCTATTGCGTGGCCAGAGAAAAAGTCCGAGTTCTGAAAAAGCTGTACACAGCTCGACTGACGTGACTGTACGAACGGTAAAATTTATACAACAATGTATTAACAGGTAAGTGGCTTGTAACGCAATCACCTGCTTAAAACGAGGTCTTAGTTATACAAATGGTTTGTACAATCTGATAAGGTTGGTGCAGTTAGGTATGGAAGTACTGTGCGTGAGGGAGTTAATGGCCTATTACAGTATCGGCGAAGTGGCCGAACGATGCGGTATCAACCCCGTTACGCTGCGTGCCTGGCAGCGCCGTTATGGATTGTTGAAGCCGCAGCGCAGCGAAGGGGGCCATCGTCAGTTTGACGATGAAGATATCCTGCGTATTGAAGAGATCAAGCGCCTGATGAAAAGCGGCGTCTCGGTCGGAAAAGTCAAAGCCTTACTGGAAAATAAGGACGTGTTGACTCCGGGTAACTGGGTTTCATTCCAGGAAGAGATGATGACCGTTTTGCGTTACGCCAGTCCGGCAAAATTGCGTGCCAAAATAGGTGAATTCCGTCGCGATCACGCGCTGGATGCGCTAATTGATAACATCATCTCTCCCGTCCGCCAGCGAATGAATCAGGACCAGAATACCGTGCGTCACATGGCAAGCCTGCTTGACGGCGTCCTGATTGAATTCGCGATTGCAAGCCTGACAGAGTCGCGCAAGAAAGCGGGTAAAGACGCGCTGCTTATTGGCTGGGAATGCGAGGACCGTACTCATCTGTGGCTTGAGGCCGCACGCTTAACACAGAAAGGCTGGCATATTGATGTGCTGGCGGATCCTATTGACTCACCGCGTCCGGAGCTTTTCCCGGGGCAAAAAATCTTCGTCTGGACGGGGAAATCGCCAACACCTCGTCAGCAGGAACAACTCGATCACTGGCGGGAACAGGGTTTCTCTGTCACATTTCATCACTGATAATCAGAGGCCTTGAAGGCCTTTTTTTATCAGTGTCGCTTTCCGGGCATCATCTATCTCAAAAATAGGCATTTCCGATGCATATTTTACATTTACTCTCTGCCCCGTTTTTCTGCATGAATAATCCATTATTTATCAAAGCATTGAACAATTAAATCCATCCCCCACGCATCCCCTGACAGGGTCTATGCTTAATAAAAGTAGCCAAAAAGGGCGGTTTAGCCGAATGCCCCTGCTGTCAGAGGGTTGAAGTGATAATCGTTATCACTAACATGGTGTTATGCCCTGATGGCTAATCAGATGAGGTGGACCTATGGAACTGCATTCAGAAACCTTCAATCCTGCCGATTTTACCTGGCGCGGTTTAACGCTCACGCCAGCGGCGGCGGCACATATTCACGAGCTGGTGGCGAAAAAACCTGAGATCCTCGGTGTGCGTTTGGGTGTCAAACAGACTGGCTGCGCGGGCTTTGGATACGTGCTCGACACTGTCACAGAACCCGAAAAAGATGATCTGGTCTTCGAAACCGACGGCGCAAAACTGTATGTTGCCCTGCAAGCTATGCCGTTTATCGACGGCACAGAAGTGGACTACGTACGGGAAGGTTTAAATCAGTTATTCAAATTTCACAACCCGAAAGCCCAGAACGAATGCGGCTGCGGCGAAAGCTTTGGGGTATAGGCGGAACTATGTCTCGTAATACTGAAGCAACGAGTGAAGTAAATACCTGGAGCGGGGGGCACCTCAACTATAAAGAGGGGTTCTTTACCCAGTTGCAGACCGATGAACTGGCGAAAGGCATCAACGAAGATGTCGTTCGGGCGATTTCGGCCAAACGTAATGAACCCGAGTGGATGCTGGAGTTTCGCCTGAGCGCTTACCGCGTGTGGCTGGAGATGGAAGAGCCGCACTGGCTGAAAGCGCATTATGACAAGCTGAATTATCAGGACTACAGCTACTACTCCGCACCCTCCTGCGGCAGTTGCGATGATACCTGTGCCTCCCAGCCAGGTGCCGTACAGCAGACTGGCGCTGAAAACAGCTTCCTCAGCAAAGAGGTGGAAGAAGCCTTCAACCAACTGGGCGTGCCCGTACGTGAGGGCAAAGAGGTGGCGGTGGACGCCATTTTTGACTCCGTCTCAGTGGCAACCACCTACCGTGAAAAGCTGGCAGAGCAGGGGATCATTTTCTGCTCCTTCGGTGAAGCCATTCACGAGCACCCGGAACTGGTGAAAAAGTACATTGGGACTGTGGTGCCCTCTAACGACAACTTTTTTGCGGCGCTCAACGCGGCGGTGGCCTCTGACGGTACCTTTATCTATGTGCCGAAAGGCGTGCGCTGTCCAATGGAGCTCTCGACTTATTTCCGCATCAACGCCGAAAAAACTGGCCAGTTTGAACGGACCATTCTGGTGGCCGACGAGGGCAGCTACGTCAGCTACATTGAGGGGTGTTCAGCCCCGGTGCGAGACAGCTACCAGCTGCACGCGGCGGTAGTGGAAGTCATCATCCATAAAGATGCCGAGGTGAAATACTCGACGGTGCAAAACTGGTTCCCGGGCGACGGCAATACCGGTGGCATCCTGAACTTCGTGACCAAGCGTGCGCTGTGCGAAGGTGAAAACAGCAAGATGTCGTGGACCCAATCAGAAACGGGCTCGGCTATCACCTGGAAATACCCGAGCTGCATTCTGCGTGGGGATAACTCCATCGGTGAGTTCTATTCGGTGGCGCTGACCAGTGGCCATCAGCAGGCCGATACCGGGACCAAGATGATCCACATCGGGAAAAATACCCGGTCGACCATCATCTCGAAAGGCATCTCCGCCGGACACAGCCAGAACAGCTATCGTGGTCTGGTGAAAATCATGCCGACGGCCACCAATGCGCGCAACTTTACCCAGTGTGACTCGATGTTGATTGGCGCGGACTGCGGGGCGCATACCTTCCCGTACGTTGAGTGTCGTAACAATACCGCCCAGCTTGAGCACGAGGCGACGACGTCGCGTATTGGGGAAGATCAGCTCTTCTACTGCCTGCAACGAGGGATCAGCGAAGAAGATGCTATTTCGATGATTGTGAACGGCTTCTGTAAGGACGTGTTCTCTGAACTGCCTCTGGAATTTGCCGTTGAAGCTCAGAAACTCCTCGCCATTAGTCTTGAACACAGCGTCGGTTAAGGAAAGCACATGTTACGTATTAAAGATTTACAGGTTAGCGTGGAAGATAAAGCGATCCTGCGTGGCCTCAATTTTGATGTCAAACCGGGTGAAGTTCACGCCATCATGGGGCCAAATGGTTCCGGGAAAAGTACGCTTTCAGCGACGCTGGCCGGACGCGAAGATTACGAGGTGACCAACGGATCGGTCGAATTTAACGGCAAAGATCTGCTGGAAATGTCCCCGGAAGATCGTGCGGGAGAGGGCATCTTTATGGCCTTCCAGTACCCGGTAGAAATCCCTGGCGTCAGTAACCAGTTCTTCCTGCAAACGGCGCTGAATGCGGTGCGCAAGTATCGCGGCCTGGAGGCGCTGGACCGCTTCGATTTCCAGGATTTGATGGAAGAGAAGATCAAACTGCTGAAAATGCCGGAAGATCTGCTCACCCGCTCGGTTAACGTTGGTTTTTCTGGGGGGGAGAAAAAACGCAATGACATCCTGCAAATGGCGGTTCTGGAACCCGCGCTGTGCATTCTGGATGAGACCGACTCCGGTCTGGATATTGATGCCCTGAAGATTGTCGCTGACGGCGTTAACTCCCTGCGCGACGGTAAGCGTTCGTTCATTATCGTCACCCACTATCAGCGTATTCTCGACTACATCAAACCGGACTACGTCCACGTGCTTTACCAGGGGCGCATTGTGAAATCGGGTGATTTTACGCTGGTTAAACAACTGGAGGAGCAGGGTTATGGCTGGCTTACCGAACAGCAGTAATGCACTCCAGCAATGGCACAGGCTGTTTGAAGCCCAGGGAGAGAGACGCTCTGAGCAGGCGCAGCAGCATTTACAGCAGATGCTGCGTCTCGGCCTGCCTTCGCGCAAGCATGAGAACTGGAAATACACTCCGCTAGATGGCCTGATGAACGGTGAGTTTGTCACCCGTCTGGCGGATATCACCCCGGTGCAGCGCGATGCGCTGGCACTAAGCGTGGATGCCGTGCGTCTGGTGTTTGTCGATGGTCAGTTCCGCCCGGAACTGAGTGATGACACGCAGGAGAGCGGGTTCGGCATCGCGATTAACGACGATCGTCAGAGCCTGACGACAGCAGTTCAGCCGGAAGTGTTTCTGCATCTCACCGAGAGTCTGGCGCAGTCTGTGACGCATATTCATGTGAAGCGTAACCAGCGTCCGGCCAAACCGCTATTGCTGATGCATATCACCCAGGGGCTGGACGGTGATGAGATCAACACGGCTCACTACCGCCATCATCTTGAACTGGCTGAGGGGGCGGAAGCTACGGTGATTGAGCACTACGTCAGCCTCAACGATACCCGACACTTTACCGGATCACGTCTGACGATGAACGTTGCCGCCAATGCCCAGCTTCACCATATCAAGCTGGCGTTTGAGAATGCGCAGAGTCACCACTTCGCCCATAACGATATTTTACTCGGTCAGGATGCCGCAGCCTACAGCCACAGTTTTCTGCTCGGGGGTTCCGTGCTGCGCCATAACACCAGCACGCAGCTTAACGGTGAAAACACCACGCTGCGCATCAACAGCCTGGCGATGCCGGTCAAATCGGAAGTGTGCGACACGCGTACCTGGCTTGAACACAACAAAGGCTACTGCAACAGCCGCCAGTTGCACAAAACCATTGTCAGCGACAAAGGACGTGCGGTGTTTAATGGCCTGATTAATGTGGCACAACACGCGATTAAAACTGACGGGCAGATGACTAACAACAATCTGCTGCTGGGACGACTGGCGGAAGTGGATACCAAGCCGCAACTGGAGATCTATGCCGACGACGTGAAATGCAGCCATGGTGCGACAGTCGGGCGGATTGATGATGAGCAGATGTTCTACCTGCGTTCCCGCGGCATCGACCGGCAGGCGGCGCAGAAAATGATTATTTATGCGTTTGCCGCCGAACTGACGGAAGCGTTGCACGATGGCCTGTTAAAACAGCAGGTGCTGACCCGTATTGGTCAGCGTCTGCCTGGAGGCGAAGTATGAGTTTTCCCGTAGAGAAAGTGCGGGCAGATTTTCCGGTTCTGACCCGTGAAGTGAACGGTCTTCCTCTGGCCTACCTGGACAGTGCGGCCAGCGCGCAGAAGCCGAATCAGGTGGTGGATGCGGAAGCCGAGTTCTACCGTCACGGCTACGCCGCTGTGCATCGGGGGATCCATACGCTGAGTGCGGAAGCGACTCAACGCATGGAGAATGTGCGTACGCAAATTGCCGCCTTTCTCAATGCACGGTCACCGGAAGAGCTGGTGTTTGTGCGGGGTACCACGGAGGGGATCAACCTTGTCGCCAACAGCTGGGGCAACGCGCAGGTCCACGCAGGTGACAACATCATCATCACCCAGATGGAGCACCACGCCAATATTGTGCCGTGGCAGATGCTCTGTGAGCGTGTGGGGGCGCAATTGCGGGTCATTCCGTTGAATGAAGACGGGACGCTGCAGCTTGAGCAGTTTGACGCACTGCTCGACGATAAAACCCGGCTGGTGGCGGTGACTCAGGTCTCCAACGTGCTGGGTACGGAAAACCCGGTCGCAGAGATTGTCGGGAAAACCCATCAGGCCGGCGCGAAGGTGCTGATTGACGGTGCTCAGGCGGTAATGCACCACGCGGTTGATATTCAGGCGCTGGACTGTGATTTCTATGTCTTCTCCGGGCATAAGCTGTACGGCCCGACGGGGATTGGAGTGTTGTATGTGAAAGAGGACATCCTGCAGGCGATGCCGCCGTGGGAAGGAGGCGGGTCGATGATCGCCACCGTTAGCCTGTCGGAAGGGACTACCTACGCCCGTGCGCCGTGGCGTTTTGAGGCGGGGACGCCTAACACTGGCGGGATTATCGGGCTGGGGGCAGCGGTTTCTTATGTCTCCGCGATCGGTCTTGATAGTATTCAGGAGTACGAACAGCTGCTGATGCACTATGCGCTTGCGGAGCTTACCAGCGTGCCGGATCTGACCCTCTATGGACCTGCCGATCGGCAAGGGGTGATCGCGTTTAACCTCGGGAAACACCATGCCTATGACGTGGGCAGTTTCCTCGATAACTACGGCGTGGCGGTCCGTACCGGACACCACTGCGCCATGCCGCTGATGGCGTTTTACCAGGTGCCGGCAATGTGTCGTGCTTCGCTGGTGATGTACAACACAATGGAAGAGGTCGACAGACTGGTGGCAGGGTTAAAACGTATTCACCAGTTGCTGGGCTAACGGAGAGGCTAAATATGGCAGAGTTGCCGGATAAAGATAAATTGCTGCGTAACTTCGGGCGTTGCGCGAACTGGGAAGAGAAGTATCTCTATATTATTGAGCTGGGACAGCGTTTACCCCCGCTCAGTGAAGAGGCGCATAACCCGGAGAATACTATTCAGGGCTGCCAGAGCCAGGTATGGATTGTGATGGAGCAATCTCGCGACGGCACAATCCAGTTGCACGGCGACAGTGATGCGGCAATTGTGAAAGGGCTTATCGCCGTGGTGTTTATTCTTTATCACCAGATGTCTGCGCAGGACATTGTTGCGTTTGATGTCCGCCCGTGGTTTGAAAAAATGGCCCTGACTCAACACCTCACCCCCTCCCGTTCCCAGGGACTCGAAGCGATGATTCGCGCCATTCGCGCTAAAGCTGCAATCCTTAGCTAGACTTACAAAACAGCATTCATTCTGTTTCGCGAGGTGGTTCCCGCCTCGCTGGTTTTTCAGCTTTCTGGCGTTCTGTCAGTGAATAAGGAATCTCAGCATGAAGCGCGCGTCTCTAATAACTCTATTACTCCTTGGTTCGCTCGGTGCTCTTCATTCGGCTCGTGCGATGGATTACCCGTTGCCGCCCGCAGGCAGTCGTCTGATTGGGCAAAATCAAACTTACACGATACAGGAAGGGGATAATAAGCTGCAGACCATTGCCCGCCGGTTTAATACTGCAGCCCAGGTCATCCTTGAAGCAAATAATACCATTGCGCCGGTGAACCCTGCTCCGGGAACTGTTATCACTATCCCGTCGCAGATGCTACTCCCGGATACGCCGCGTGAGGGTATTGTGGTAAACCTTGCTGAACTTCGTCTCTACTACTTCCCACCGGGTGAAAACAGGGTTCAGGTCTTTCCACTCGGCATCGGACAACTGGGGCTGGAAACACCGGTCACGACTACGCGTGTGAGCCAGAAAATCCCTAATCCCACCTGGACACCAACACCGGGCATCAGAGCACGCTCGCTGGAGCAGGGGATTAAATTGCCTCCGGTTGTACCCGCCGGGCCAAATAACCCGCTAGGACGCTTCGCACTGCGTTTAGGCGTGGGTAATGGGGAATACCTGATCCACGGCACCAGTGCGCCGGACAGTGTCGGCCTGCGGGTCAGCTCTGGCTGCATGCGGATGAATGCCCCGGACATTAAAGCTCTGTTCGAACAGGTGCGTGTTGGCACGCGGGTACAGATTATCAATGAGCCCGTGAAGTTTTCCGTCGAGCCCGATGGTAAACGCTATATTGAAGTCCACCGTCCGTTGGCGCAGGTTGAGGGGGAAAACCCGCAGGTTTCGCCAATCACGCATTCCGCAGACTTTGCGACGTTTGTTTCTCAGGCGGGAAGTGATAAAGCGCTTATCAATAAGGCCCTGTCACGCCGTGCCGGGATCCCGGTTGTTGTATCGTCGGGTAGCGCGCCATCAGCCAGTAATAATGTGTTGTCGGTGCAGAACAGTCAGGCGTCTGCTGCAGTAGCGGAAGATGAAGGGGAGAAGGTGACGCAGTAGCTGTTTAATGCAGGCAAAAAAAATGGCGCACAATGTGCGCCATTTTATTAACAGGTACTATTACTTACGGTATTTAGTAGCCTGGTTGTCCAGACGCTGGTTAGCGCGAGCTGCGTCGTCTTTAGCAGCCTGAACGTCGGAACGCATTGCGTTCACGTCGTTGCTCAGCTGGTCAACTTTAGCGTTCAGAGTCTGAACGTCAGAAGACAGCTGATCGATTTTAGCGTTGCTGGAGCAACCAGCCAGCAGAGTAGAACCCAGGATTACCGCGCCCAGTACCAGTTTAGTACGATTCATTATTAATACCCTCTAGATTGAGTTAATCTCCATGTAGCGTTACAAGTATTACACAAAGTTTTTTGGGTTGAGAATATTTTTTTGATGGGAATACCCCTATTTTTGATCGTTCGCTCAAAGAAGCATCGAATCAGCCCTTTTCGGGCAAAAATCTATGTAAAAAAAGGCATTTATCATCGGATTCATCTTAGATAAATCGCAATTAAATAGAAAAACCCGATTTGCATTTTGAATGACTTTGGCTAACGGCAGGAATAAAAAAAGCGCCCGGCGGGCGCTTTTTATCAAAATTAATTCGTTCGGGAATTATTACAGCACGTGAACAGATGCTGTATTGGTGGTTCCGCTTGGTACCAGTGCACCAGAAACCATGACCACAACGTCACCTTTCTGCGCCAGACCACGATCAACCAGTTCCAGAGCCACTTCTTTACCCAGACGATAGAAATCATCGGTAGAGGCAATTTCTTTCACCAGGTGAGGCACAACGCCTTTGCTCAGTACCAGCTGACGAGCAGTGGTTTCGTTGGTGGTCAGTGCAAGGATGGTCGCATCCGGGAAGTATTTACGCACAGCACGAGCAGATTTACCGCCCTGGGTGGCTACGACGATCAGTGGCGCTTCCAGCTTCTCTGCAGTTTCAACTGCACCACGGCACACGGCTTCAGTGATGCGCAGTTTACGGCTGTCGTTATTGTAATCCAGACGGCTTTTCATCACGCGGTCGGTACGTTCGCAGATGGTGGCCATGATGGTCACCGCTTCCAGCGGATATTTACCCTTCGCGGATTCGCCAGACAGCATAACTGCATCAGTACCGTCGAGGATGGCGTTTGCCACGTCACCTGCTTCTGCGCGGGTTGGGCGTGGGTTTTTGATCATGGAGTCCAGCATCTGCGTTGCAGTGATAACCACTTTACGCGCGCGAACACATTTCTCGATCATCATCTTCTGCGCGAAGATCACTTCTTCAACCGGGATTTCAACGCCCAGGTCGCCACGTGCAACCATGATGCCGTCAGAGGCTTCGAGGATTTCGTCGAAGTTGTTCAGGCCTTCCTGGTTTTCAATTTTGGAGATGATCTGGATCTTCTCGCCGCCGTGCGCTTTCAGGTGCTCACGGATCTCAACCACGTCGGAACGTTTGCGGATGAAAGAGGCCGCAACGAAGTCAACGCCTTGCTCGCAACCGAAGATCAGGTCCTGTTTGTCTTTTTCAGCCAGTGCTGGCAGCGCGATGGAAACGCCTGGCAGGTTAACGCCTTTGTTTTCACCCAGGTCGCCGTTGTTCAGCACTTTACAGATAACTTTGTTACCTTCGATAGCGGTGACTTCCATACCGATCAGACCATCGTCTACCAGTACGGTGTTACCGACGGACAGGTCGCTGGTGAAGCCTTCGTAGGTCACTGCAACGATTTCGCTGTTGCCGACAACGGATTTGTCAGTTGTGAAGGTGAAAGTCTGGCCCGCTTTCAGAGAGACGTCGTTACCGCCTTCCAGTTTGATGGTGCGGATTTCAGGACCTTTGGTATCCAGCAGGATCGCGGCTTTTTTACCGGTCTTGCTCATCACGTTGCGCAAGTTCTGGATACGCTGTCCGTGTTCTGCGTAGTCACCATGGGAGAAGTTCAGACGCATCACGTTCATGCCGGCATCCAGCATTTTGCTCAGCATCTCTTCAGATTCGGTTTTCGGGCCGATAGTACAAACAATTTTCGTCTTTTTCATGACAGTCTTAGTCTTTAAGTTGGGAAGGATATGGAAATCTCGCTCCGGGGGCGCACCGCCGCGGAGTCAAACCTGTGTTGCAAAAGAGTATATGACACGCACTAAGGATAGGAGACATCAAATGAGCGTGCAGAAGAAAGTGTGCCTGAGTGACAGCCCAACGAAGGAGAGGAGAAGTTGTACGTTGTTTTTTGTATTCCAAGCGCTGAAACCATTCACCAGGGATTAGGCGCGCATTATACGCTGATTTTTAGCTAAAAGGAAAATGGAAACGGTGTTTCAGAAATAATCTGTGAAGTTTCACATAATATTGTTATCAAGGCGTTAAGCCATAATGACAACTTATGGCGGCAGGGGATTAACCTGCCGCATTTTGCTTATTTTTGCAGCGCCTGGCTGAGGTCGGCAATCAGGTCTTTTGGATCTTCAATTCCCACTGACAGGCGGATCAGCTGCGGCACAATGCCGTTTGCCAGGCGTTGCTCCAGCGGAATCGAGGCGTGCGTCATGCTGTAAGGCTGGCTCACAAGGCTCTCAACGCCGCCCAGGCTTTCCGCAAGGGTGAACAACTTCAGGTTGCGAATCACTTCTGCTGCACGTTGCGCATCGCCTTTTACGACAACAGAAATCATTCCGCCGGGCAATGCCATCTGCGTGCGGGCAAGCGAATATTGTGGGTGCGATTCCAGTCCTGGATAGAACACTTTTTCAACCTGCGGATGTTGCTCCAGCCATTGCGCAATCGCCAGCGCGTTGGTGCTGTGCTTTTCTACCCTCAATGCCAGCGTGCGAATACCCCGCAGCGTCAGGAAACTGCTGAACGGATCCAGTACGCCACCGACCGCGTTTTGCAGGTAGCCAAGTTTGTCCGCCAGCGCCTGGTTATCTCCTACCACCGCCAGTCCGGCGACGACGTCAGAGTGGCCGTTAAGGTATTTGGTCGCGGAGTGCACCACGATATCGAAACCCGATTCCAGCGGACGGTGGATCACCGGCGACGCGAAGGTGTTATCCGCCACGCTGATGACGTTATGACGACGGGCGATAGCTGCAATGGCCGCCAGGTCCGCCAGCTTAAGCAGTGGGTTGGTTGGCGTTTCGACCCAGATCATACGTGTATCCGGGCGAATGGCGGCATCAAGCCCGGCTAAGTCATCAGGTTTAACCCAACTGACCTGCAACCCGGTACTGCGCTTGCGCACATTTTCAATCAGGCGGTAGGTCCCACCGTAAACGTCATCAATGGCGACAATATGGCTGTCTTTATCCAGCAGTTCGAGCACCGTGGAGATGGCCGCCAGACCGGAGGCAAACGCGTAGCCGCGCGTGCCACCTTCCAGTTCAGCTATGGCGGTTTCCAGCGCATGGCGGGTTGGGTTGCCGCTGCGGGAATATTCATAGCCGGTATGTTCCCCGGGAGACGGTTGCGCAAACGTCGATGTGGCGTAAATCGGTGGCATAACTGCGCCATGTTGATCGTTAAACTCGCCGCTATGTACGCTCAGGGTTGCCAGGTTTTTCATCTTTTATTCCTTTATTGCTGAAGGCGGTTGCGCCAGGCGGTCAGAACGTCGCTGCGCGTAATCAGACCGAGAAAACGGTCGTTGTCATTGATCACGGCCACCAGACCGCGGTCGAAAATGGTATTCAGGTCGCTCTCTGGAGCGCGTTTATCGAGGAACTCCACCTGACGGGTCATGGCCTCAGTTACGGGAAGTGCGAAGCGATCGCCATCGCCGTCGATATTCCGCAGGAGATCCCATTCGTCGATAATGCCGACGACCTTGCCGTTCTCCAGTACCGGCAACTGGGAGATGTCATACAGACGCATGCGTGCCAGTACGGTGGCAAGCGTGTCGTCCGGGGCGGCGGTGACGGTAGCCCCTTCATCGTGGCGCAAGGCGATATAGTCGGAGAGATCGCCGGCCTGCGGGCGCGTGATCAGGCCTTGCTGACGCATCCAGTCATCGTTGAACATCTTCGAGAGATACTTATTGCCGCTGTCGCAGGCGAAGGTGACCACGCGTTTTGGCGTGGTCTGCGCCTGGCAATATTTCAGCGCCGCCGCCAGCAGTGTGCCGCTGGAGGAGCCCGCCAGAATGCCTTCCGTTTTTAGCAGTTCGCGCGCGGTAGTGAAGGCTTCCCGGTCGGTGATGCGCCAGGCGCGATTCACACCTTCAATGTGGGCCAGTGGCGGAATAAAGTCTTCGCCAATCCCCTCAACCAGCCAGGAGCCGGCATCGTGATATTTCCCGGTTTCTACCTGGTCTGCCAGAACGGATCCTGCCGGGTCTGCCAGCACAAATTCCGTGTGCGGAGAGTGCTCGGCGAACCAGGCCTGCAGACCGCCCAGCGTCCCGCCTGAACCCACGCCCACGACGATAGCGTCGATCTTGCCGTCCAACTGCTCATACAGTTCCGGTGCCGTGGTGGTGCGGTGCGCCAGCGGGTTGGCGTCGTTATTGAACTGGTCGATGTAAAACGCGCCGGGGATCTCGTTAGCCAGACGTCGGGCGTAATCCTGGTAGTAGGCGGGATGGCCCTTATTAACGTCGGAGCGGGTCAGTACCACCTGAGCACCCAGCGCACGCAGGTGGAAAATCTTCTCGCGGCTCATTTTGTCCGGTACCACCAGGATCAGCGAGTAGCCTTTCTGAGCGGCGATCAGGGCCAGGCCGAGACCGGTATTCCCTGCCGTCGCCTCAATAATCGTGCCGCCCGGCTGCAGCTGGCCGGTACGCTCCGCTTCGTTAATCATCGACAGCGCAACGCGATCCTTAATAGAACCGCCCGGGTTCTGGTTTTCCAGCTTCAGGAACAGCGAGCAGGGACCGGTATCAAGCTTATGCAGTTGGATAAGTGGCGTACGGCCAATCAATTCGGTGACGGAGTGATAAATCGTCATGATATTTTCCTTTCTGGATGTCATGACGGGATGATAGGGCGGTGTAATTTTCGCAATAAAGAACCATTCACTGCCGTTTAGAACTGAAAGGAATATAAATGCCGTTTTTGGATGTCAGGATAGCAAGGCGTAAAGTTGTCTGGATGTGAGGATGGCTATACTAGTGAGAAATGCTGCAAAAATGACCGATTTTTAAGGGT
This sequence comes from Enterobacter sp. P82, assembly GCF_037053385.1. Lineage (NCBI taxonomy): Bacteria > Pseudomonadati > Pseudomonadota > Gammaproteobacteria > Enterobacterales > Enterobacteriaceae > Enterobacter > Enterobacter sp. P82. The sequence continues at coordinate 1,511,384 of NZ_JBALHX010000001.1, read as the reverse complement.
GTCAGCCAGCAGATATACATTTGGCAGATAATCATTGCTGAAATTGGTCTAAATGCTTCCCTCCCGGTAAATCCGCTGTTTATTCCCCACGGTTATAACACATACCTTTTTATTCATTTAAAAGCTGATAACGCCTGTTTACACTCGTTTGGACATCCATACTTCTAAACCGCTATGCGCGGGACGGATAACGAATAAGAATGATTGTACTGAGTAATATTTCGAAGGTTTTTGACAACGGAAAAGTGGCACTGACTGCCGTTGATGACGTCAACTTGGCGGTAGAGCAGGGACAGATTTACGGAATTATTGGTTACAGTGGGGCCGGGAAAAGCACGCTGATTCGTCTGCTGAACGGTCTGGAAAGACCCAGCACCGGAAGTGTCACCATTAATGGGCAGAACATTTCTGCCGCCAGTGGCGAGGCGCTGCGCCAGGCACGCCTGAAAATCAGTATGGTGTTCCAGCATTTCAACCTGCTGTGGTCGCGCACGGTTTCAGAAAACATCGCGTTTTCAATGCAAATTGCAGGTGTGCCGAAAGCGAGAATCAAGGCGCGCGTGGCCGAGCTTGTCGAGCTCGTTGGGCTGAAAGGGCGTGAGAATGCGTACCCGTCGGAGTTGAGCGGCGGGCAAAAGCAACGTGTAGGCATTGCGCGTGCGCTAGCGAATAACCCCGACGTGCTGCTCTGTGATGAAGCTACGTCAGCGCTCGACCCGCAGACTACCGATCAGATCCTAGATCTGCTGCTGGATATTAACCGCCGCTTCAAACTGACCATCGTGTTGATCACCCACGAGATGCACGTGGTGCGCAAAATCTGCGACCGCGTGGCGGTAATGGAGAACGGTAAAGTGGTGGAAGAAGGGGATGTGCTGAGCGTCTTTACCCATCCACAACAGCCCATTACGCAGCAGTTTGTCCGCCAGGTAAGCCAGTATGCCGAGGAGGAAACCTTCAATAGCGAGCTGGCAAACGATCTGGAAGGCACGGTCATCAAACTGACGTTTACCGGGCACAGCACGCATAAGCCGATCGTGGGTGAGTTGACCCTCCGCTACGGCCTGCCGTTTAACATCCTGCACGGGAAAATGACGCAAACCGCCCACGGCGTGTTTGGCCAGCTCTGGGTGCACGTCGTGGCATCTGACGAACAACTGAACAATATCCTCGCCGACCTGCAGCACAGCGATATTGAAGGCGAGGTGATTAAACATGGCTGAGAATCTCTTTCCGCATCTCAAATGGGATCAGCTCTGGGCGGCGACGCTGGAGACGCTGTACATGACGGCGCTTTCAGGCGTGGCGACGTTTGTGCTGGGTATTGTGCTGGGGCTGGCGCTGTTTTTAACCGCACGCGGTGGGCTGTTCCACAATCGCACGGTGTATAGCGTCATTTCGATTGTGGTGAACGTGTTCCGTTCTATTCCGTTCATCATTTTGATTGTGTTGCTGATCCCGTTCACCAAGACCATTGTTGGCACCATCCTTGGCGCCAACGCGGCACTGCCGGCACTGATTGTCGGCGCCGCACCGTTCTACGCACGCCTGGTGGAGATCGCCCTGCGTGAAGTGGATAAAGGCGTCATCGAAGCAACTCGCTCGATGGGCGCACGACTGAGCACGTTAGTGTTTCGGGTTTTACTGCCGGAATCATCACCTGCACTGGTATCAGGTATTACGGTGACGCTGATTGCGCTGGTGAGTTACAGCGCGATGGCAGGGGTGATTGGCGCCGGTGGTTTGGGAAATCTGGCTTATCTGGAAGGATTCCAGCGCAACCATGGTGACGTCACGCTGGTGGCAACGGTGACTATTTTAATCATCGTTTTCATCATTCAGTTCTGCGGCGACATCATTACTTCACTGTTAGATAAACGCTAATAAATACACACAGGAACCACATCATGAAAAAGACACTGACATTGATCGCTGCAGCAACCCTGAGTGCCCTGAGCTTTGCCTCCTGGGCCGATACCCTGACCGTGGGGGCATCCAACACGCCACACGCTGAAATTCTGGAGCAGGCTAAGCCGATTCTGGCGAAGCAGGGTATCGACCTGGAGATTAAACCGTTCCAGGACTACATTCTGCCCAACACTGCGCTGGCGGGTCATGATATCGACGCGAACTATTTCCAGCACATCCCTTACCTGAACAGCGTTCTGAAAGATCATGCGGGCGACAAGGATTATGATTTTGTCAGTGCAGGCGCGATCCACATTGAGCCAATCGGCATTTACTCTAAAAAATATAAGTCGCTGAAAGATCTGCCGGAAGGCGGCAAGATCATCATGCGTGACGCTGTTTCTGAAGAGGGTCGTATCCTCTCTATCTTTGAAAAAGAGGGCGTGATCAAGCTGAAACCGGGCATCGACAAAGTGACCGCGCGCATCAGCGACATCGTAGAAAACCCGAAAAAGCTGCAGTTCACCCCTAACGTTGAAGCCTCTCTGCTGCCGCAGATGTACAACAATGATGAAGGCGCTGCTGTGGTGATCAACGCCAACTACGCGATTGACGCCGGTCTGGATCCGGTTCACGACCCGATTGCGGTTGAGAGCGGTGAAAACAACCCGTACGCCAACATCATCACCGTCCATCGCGGTGACGAGAAGAAGAAAGATATCGTTGCGCTGGTGAACGTGCTGCACTCGAAAGAGATTCAGGACTGGATCCGCACCAAGTACAAAGGCGCAGTCATTCCAGTAAACAACTAATTAGCTGATTTTACAGATGAAGCCCGGCGAGTATCTCGCCGGGCTTCTTTTTTGTATCCGGCAGGAGAATCATTTAAGCTCAACGTTTAACAGGCAATGGAGTGATGACGATGGGTAATGTGACTAAAGATGAAGCGCTGTATCAGGAGATGTGCCGGGTAGTCGGTAAGGTGGTGCTTGAGATGCGTGATTTAGGGCAGGAGCCAAAGCATATTGTCATTGCCGGAGTACTGCGTACCGCGCTGGCGAACCAGCGCGTTAAACGCAGTGAATTGACAACTGAAGCGATGGAAACGGTGGTTAAAGCGCTGGCCGGGTAATACGCCAGCGTTTCGCAAGCTGCTCCAGCGAGCAGCAGAGCAGATAGTAGACCACACCCGTAAAGATAAAAATGGCCGCCGGGTAGATTTGCACCCGGTTGTTGACCTGTCCCGCGACTGTGGTCAGTTCCGGTACGTTCACGATAAACGCCAGCGACGTATCCTTCAGCAGGCTGATAAAAATCCCCACCAGTGACGGCAGAATATTCCTCAGCGCCTGCGGCAGCAGTACGCGCAACAACGTTTGTTGCGTGCTGAATCCCTGAGACAGGGCAGCCTCATATTGCCCGGAGGGTAGCGCGTTAAGTCCGGCCAGCACCGAGTGCATCACGGTTGCCGCCGTAAACCAGGCCAGGGCCAGCGTGACGGTAAGCGCTCCCGGCATGTCGCCTCCGGTAATGAGCGGCAGCAGATACCACATCCAGAAAATCACGAAGATGAGCGGGATACCGCGGATCAGCTCTGCCCACAAGAAGAGCAGCTTGCGTAGGAGCCCGGTAAAGCGCCAGGCCAGACACGCGAGAACTATCCCACCGGGCAGAGCGATGGCGGCGGCTCCAGTCGCCATCATCAACGAGAGCAATACGCCGCCCGGTTCACCCGCTGCCGCGCGTCCCCACAGCAGATAATCGAGGTTATCGGTGATGACATTAAGTCCGGCAATCATGTTTTTCACTCCCTGCGGTGACAGCGATGGGGCGTTTACGTTTCGCCTGAGGTCCAATACGAACCAGCACCATTCCCATGACCAGACCGGTCAGGAGATAGAGTGCGGTACCGACAGTAAATGCTTCCAGCGCATGCGCGTTGTAGCTTTCAATCTGCCTGACCTGGTAGGTGAGTTCGGCAAAGCCAATCCCGCTGGCGAGCGAGGAGAGCTTCATCAGATTAAGGTACTGCCCCACAACGGGCTGCCAGGCGTTGGCCAGGCCCTGCGGCAGAAGGATGTGACGAAACAAACGCCACGAAGAGAAACCCTGAGCCAGCGCGGCCTCCCGTTGTCCGGCAGGCACAGAACGTAACCCTGACTCCACCTCTTCGATTAAAAACGCCGAGGTAAAGACGCCCAACCCCCAGGCGGAACATAAAAACTCGGGCGTAAACCACCAGACGTCGCCGGGCAGAATTGACCAGCTGTGATCCGCGTTAACCACGTCGCGAAACGCCTGTGGTAATCCGTTCCAGGCGGCAAAATACCAGAACAGCAGTTGCACCAGCAGCGGCGTATTGCGAAACAGCGATACCCAGCCACTGACGATGGCGCTCCCGAGGCGTCCGCCGGAAAGGCGCAGGAGCATAAAAAGTAATGCCAGCAGGCTTGCCAGCATGACCCCCATAATCGTGACCCACAGGGTGGTGAGAAATCCGGAGAATATCCACTGCAGGGGCTGTCCGGTCAGTACCCCGTGCCAGTCGAGCGCGGGCATTACAGATGCTCCTGATGCAGTGGGTTAAGCACCTTTTGCAGGAAACGCTGCGCGCGCGGATGTGAGGGCTGACTAAAAAACTGCGCCGGCGGCGCAATCTCGAGAATTTGCCCGCCGTCGATAAAGACGATCCGGTCGGCAATCTCCCGGGCAAACTGCATCTCGTGGGTCACGACGATCATGGTGATCCCGCTGTGGGCGAGGGCTTTCATCACAAACAGCACTTCGCCAATCATCTCAGGATCGAGAGCCGATGTCGGCTCGTCGAAGAGAATGATTTGCGGCGAAGAGGCCAGAGCACGGGCTATCGCCACGCGCTGCTGTTGACCACCAGAAAGCTCTGTCGGGAAATGGTGGGCTTTTTCCAGCATTCCGACTTTCTCCAGCAGGGACAGCGCGCGCTCCTGGGCAGGTTGCGGCTTCCAGCCGTGAACCTGCTCCAGCGCCAGTGTGATGTTCTGGCTGGCGGTGAGATGGGCATAAAGATTGAATTGCTGGAACACAAACCCCACGCGGCTGCGCAGTTGACGCAGCCCGGTACCAGATAGCTTACCGGTCGGTTTGTTGTCGACAAGGATCTCCCCGCCGCTCAGGGTTTCAAGCTGGTTGATGAGACGAATCAGGGTGGATTTACCGGAACCCGAAGGGCCGAGGATAGCAACCACTTCACCGGGCGTGATGGTGAGATTAATGTCGTTCAAAACCTGATGGTCACCGTAGCGTTTGTCCACATGACGAAACTCGACGCTGGCCTGTTCCAGATGTGAAAAATCCGCGGCAGTGACCGCGGAGTGTGAAAATAAACCTGAGAGCATATTACTGGGCTTCTATTTTAAAGGCACGAGGCTGTGGAGCAGGGGTGTCTGGACCAAACCAGGCATCATAGATTTTTGCTGCCTGACCGTTCTTTTCAAGATTAACCAGCTCGTCGTTGACGGCTTTCAGCAGCGCCGTTTCACCTTTCTTCACCCCCACGCCAATCTCTTCTTTACTAAGCAGATCGGGCAGGATTTTGAAGTTGGCTTTATCCGGTGCCTGCGCCAGCAGACCAGCCAGAATAGTGCTGTCCTGGGTGATTGCCTGCACGTTCCCATTGCGCAGTGCCGTCAGCGCCAGTGGAATATCGTCATAAGAGAGCACGCGGGACTGCGGGAAACGCTGGTGCAGCGCCTGTTCGCCCGTTGTTCCTTTGACCGCGCCAATACGCGCCCGGCTATAGTCATCGAGTTTGTCCGGTGATTTCGCCGGAACCAGGAACTGCTGGCCGGTGACGAAGTAAGGCGTCGAGAAATCAATGACCTGTGCGCGTTCCGGGGTGATGGTGATATCCGCCACGATCAGATCGGCTTTGCCGGACTGCAGCAGCGGAATGCGGTTGGCCGGATTGGTGGCAACCAGTTCAAGCTTCACGCCGAGTGATTTAGCCAGCGCTTTGGCGAAGTCCACGTCGTAACCCACGATCTCATGCGTTTTGGCATCAATCGAGCCAAACGGCGGGTTGGCATCAAATGTGGCCACTTTCACCACCCCTGCAGCCTTGATATCCGCCAGCTGATCGGCCTGTGCCTGTGCTGAGAGCAGACTGCCAGCCACCAGTAATCCCAGTGCCAGTGTCCGTTTTTTAAATCCGTTCATGTTTGCTGCCATAGTAATAAATCATCCCGTTGTTTTTGTTTTGCCCCGTTACGCTCCCATAAGGGAAAGCTATCGCCAAATAAGAAATCGTTCTTTGCTATGAGCAAAAAAGCATTAGTGAACAAGGTGTTAATGAATAGTGAAAAGGACAGGGTGCTATTTGCAGATCCTGCACATCGACAGTCGATATTGGCATTTCACCTGCGCGGAATTTGGGTGTTTAACTTAAGGGAAATACGGCGAAAGAGAGGCAGGCGATGAAAAAATGGATCAGCACGTTACGGCGGTTTTTTGCGACCCGACCAGTGAATGCGGAGAACAGCGCGCAACGTGTTCTTGAGTCAATCCTGCCTGTCGCCAGCCTGTATGGCGTGGATGTTGCCAACATTGACCCGGAGTGGTTCCATGATAAAACGTCACGCTGAGCTGCGCCGCACGCGCGAAATGTACTGGAACGAGCTGTGCTGAGTTTTGTTCTGACGCTGGATAGCTGTTAATGTTGACAGATTGTTGAGTCAGCGTAGTTAACGGAATGAAAAACCCCTTTATCAAGCGCGGCATTATTATCTGGACGATAGTCTGCGTTATCAGCGGCGTGTTGCTCTATGCCGAACAAATCCGCCGCCAGTTCTGGGAGCGCGACCGTGAGTTCACGGCACTTTTCTCTGAACTAAGCGCAGTACTGACGCAAAATGAATCCGTACTGCCGCTTTTGAATGGCGATGAAGATATCGTCTCCCTTCGCAAAAAATTCCCCCAGCTTCTTACCCTGGAAAAAACAACGGGACGAGCGCTTGATGCCCCCCGGGTTGAGCCTGCCCATGAAGTTCAGTACTGGCTTTACAACCCCTGGCGCCAAATCCGCGTGCTGGTAGATCTTGGTCCAATCCTGACTGCACATCATCCCTTTACCCATCTCGGGATCCGTTTCATGCCGAACGGGGACGAGCAGGTGTCTGATGCCTTCTGGCACTGGCAACGCACCTTCCCGCAGCATACTCAACCTTTTACGCTGGAGGCCGATTCACAGCCTAACTGGTTCGGCGTCAATGGGGTTATTTACCCCTTACTCTTTATTGGATGGGGAATTGTGATTGCGCTGGCGAGCGTGGTGCTCTGGCAGCGTAAAGCGCGTAAAGATGCTGAGCAAAGGGCGATCTATTATCAACACGCCAGACTCAATACTCTGGGAGAAATCACTGCTGGGATTGTGCACGAGATAAACCAGCCGCTCACCGCTGCGCAGACGTGGATCCAGGGCGCTCAGCGCCAGTTACAGCAGGATAACGGGCAGGCAGTGTCGCAGGCGTTGGCGGCTGCTCTGACGCAAATGCAGCGTATTAGCGCATTGCTGACCCGTTTTCGTGAACACGTTGTACAGGAGAAGGTGATCCTGCGTGAAACCGATCTTGTGCACTGTTGGCTGCAGGTGGTGAACCTGCTTGAGCATGAGCGCAGGGCCGAACATATTACGGTCAGCCATGCGTTTGCTCCCGGGGCAACAACAGTACTGGCAGACCGTCTCTGGCTGGAGCAGGTGTTGCATAACTTGCTCAGCAATGCGATTCAGGCCCAGCAGTTGGATGCTGCCGGATGGGTAAAAATTGAGAGTCAAAAAACCGAGAGTGGCGTACTGATCACCGTCACAGACGGTGGCCCTGGCTTTAGCCAGGAGGCGTTACGGCATGCCTTTATGCCATTTTATAGCGGCAGAGAAGTGGGTATCGGTCTGGGGATGACCTTAACCGAATCATTAATGACGCGTATGAATGGATCGATTACGCTGGGAAATGCGCCGCAGGGTGGGGCGCAGATCAGACTACAACTGGCGCAAGGAAAAGAGGCGACGAATGGATAAGACAATCTGGCTGATTGATGATGATGAATCCATCAGAGAGTCAATGGCATTTTTGCTTTCGGGTATGGGGTGGCCGGTAGAGACGTTTGAAAGTGTCGATGCTTTTATCGCTGTCCATGCACGGGATACGGCGCTGGTGGGCTGTATGCTGCTGGATATGCGGATGCCCGGTAAGGGTGGGCTTACCTGGCTTGAGGAGGGCGAATGGCCCTGGCCCCTGCTGCCAGTGATTATCATGACCGGGCACGGTACTGTTGATGCCTGCCGTCGGGCTTTTCGCAACGGTGTGTTTGAGTTTTTCACCAAGCCGTTGGACGCCGATAAGCTTATAGAAACGGTAGGGTTAGCCTTTGAAGAAAGCCAGCGTCGTTTTTCCGACTGGAAGGAAACCTCACGGATAAAAGCCCACTTCGCGCAATTGACTGTAAGGGAACATGAAGTGTTGGCCGAGTTGATGAAAGGGCTCAGTAACAAAGAAGTGGCTGCGCGGCTGAACCTTTCACCGCGTACCGTTGAGGCGCATCGTGCAGCAGCGTTTACTAAGCTTGGCGTCAGCAGCCTGATCCAGGCAATCCGGGAATACGACAAATTGCAATCCGTATAACTACCAGGTTGAATGCGTATTCAACCGAATTATGTTTCATCGCGCGGCGGGGTAATCTCTGCAACGTCCCCCAACACTCGAGGAAGTGCGATGAAAAAATTAATGATGGTTGCGGCACTGGCCGCGGGTAGTCTGAGTCTGGCGGCGCAGGCCGATACATTGAATCAAAAAAATCTCTCACTGGCGCAGGCGAATGCGCTGGCAACGTCCGCCATTCAGGCGTGTACAGCAAAAAACTACCAGGTGACGGTCACTGTAGTTGACCGCGCGGGCGTGGTAAAAGCGGTGCAGCGCACGGACAATGCCGGTCCACACACGGTTAAAGCCAGTGAAATGAAAGCCTACACGGCGCTTAGCGCAAAGAATGCGTCAGGCAAAGTGATGGAAGCGGCGCAGAGCAATGCGGGAGCGCAGAACATGCGAGACATCCCGGGCTTCCTGCTGCTGGCAGGTGGCTTGCCGGTGAAAGAGGGCGATGAGGTCATTGGGGCGATTGGTATTGGCGGTGCGCCGGGCGGTCATCTTGATGAAGCCTGCGCTCAGGCTGCCATTGACGGGCTCAAAAAGTAATACAAAAAAGCACCGGGAAACCGGTGCTTTTTTATCAGATCTTGCAGGCGTCGCCGCAGTCGTCGTCGGCGACAATCGCCTGCGCTTTTTTATCCGCGTCTTCCAGACGTTCCGCATTACGCTCTTCTGCTTCATCCAGACCGTTAAAGACTAAGTTATCGAGATCAATTTCCATGTGGCACCTACTCTGTTCAGTTTTTTGATACTGGCACAGTATAGGGCAAAAAAAGCCAGCAATGTACCTCGCAGCACATAAGGATAATCCCTGCCATACTCAGTGCTTTATTGCTGAGGAAAACACATGATTACCCTCTGTAAAACCTGCGGAACCGCCTATGATGCACAGCCGGACAGATGCCCAATTTGCGAGGATGACCGCCAGTATGTGCCCGTCACGGGCCAGATATGGACAGATTTCGACACCGTAACCGCCACGCACAGCAACAAATGGCAGCAGCTGGAGCCGCAATTGTTCAGTATCAAAACGGTGCCCGCATTTGCTATCAACCAGCGGGCATTGCTCCTGCGTACCCCGCACGGCAATATTCTCTGGGACTGTATCGCTAATCTCGACCCGGCAACTAAAACACTCATCACTGCGCTCGGCGGCATCAGCGCGATTGCGATTTCACACCCGCACTATTACACCACGATGCAGGAATGGGCTGCGGCGTTTGATGCACCGCTGTATCTGCACGCCAGCGACAGGGAATGGATCATGCGCGACAGCCCGGCAATCCACTTCTGGCAGGACGATACGCTGGAAATTTTCCCGTCGGTTACTTTGCTGCGCCTCGGCGGTCATTTTGCTGGCGGGACAGTGCTGCATTGGCAGGAAGGTGCGGGGGTATTGCTGGTGGGCGATATTCTGCAGGTTACGCCGGGGAAAGACGCTGTCTCGTTTATGTGGAGTTACCCGAATTATCTTCCGCTGCCGGCCCGGACCGTAGCGTCGGTAGTGAGTCATCTGAAAGACAGAACGTTTGCACGTCTGTACGGCGCATTCGAAGGGCAGAACATCCAGGCCTTCGCGGACGAGATTGTGCAGCGGTCGGGCCAGAAATATATTGCTTGTCTGAAGTAAACCACGATGGGTAAACTTTACGAGTGTGATCTCGATCATGCCTAAACTAAAACAGATAAAAGAGAAATTGCTATGCAACATATCATTGAAGGTTTTCTCAGCTTTCAAAAAGAAATTTTCCCGCAACGTAAAGAACTCTTTCGCAGTTTAGCGTCCAGCCAGAATCCCAAAGCGCTGTTCATCTCCTGCTCCGACAGCCGCCTGGTCCCGGAACTGGTCACCCAGCAAGAGCCAGGACAACTCTTTGTCATTCGTAATGCTGGCAACATTGTGCCGCCGTTCGGACCCGAGCCTGGCGGTGTGTCCGCGACCATCGAATACGCTGTTGTGGCGTTGGGTGTGACAGATATCGTGATCTGCGGTCACTCCAACTGTGGAGCGATGAAGGCGATTGCTGATAACGCAAACCTGGAGCCGATGCCTGCTGTTTCTCACTGGTTGCGTTATTCCGATGCGGCAAAAGCGGTGGTTGAGAAGAAAACCTGGGATAAGCCGATCGATAAAGTCAACGCGATGGTGCAGGAAAACGTATTTGCGCAGCTGAGCAACATTAAGACCCATCCATCCGTGGCGGTGGGCCTGCGTAATAATTCTATCCGACTGCACGGCTGGGTGTATGACATTGAAAGCGGCGAAATTCGCGCGCTGGATAAAGCGACGAAAACCTTCGTTTCGCTGTCTGAAAACCCGGAAGTGTTCTTCGAGTAATCGATTCCAGAAGGGCATGGACGCCCTGTCACTCCTCAATGTACGGTAATCTTCGCCGTGACCCCGACGCGGTTTTTTCTGCCGCTTTCGCCATCGCCTCTGCAATCTCTGCACACTCCGCCAGCCCCTGAACGAAGGGATGATCATGCATCAGCCACGGTATTGCGCCGAAGGCGATGCGTCCGCGAACGGTTTCAGGTGCTTTTAAGGTGTAATCCTCGCTAATCTCGGGGATCTCTTCGCCTGTTGCCTCCAGCTGTTTGCGCAGCGTCGGGAAGGGCAGATCTTTCGTTTTGAGCGGCTTTTGTCCACGAGCATCAATAAAAACGTCGAAACGGTGAACGGTCTCTTTTGTGGTGATCATTGTCTGATCGCTGCCAACATCAAGCGTGTAATCGTCACCGAGGGCTGCCACGCTAATAACGCCGGCTTCGCGAAGTGCGAGTAGCCTGCGGATAGACTGTGGAGGAATGGCCGCATAATTGTCAATAAAGACCCGAGCCAGACCATGTCTGAAGCGTTTACTGTCACGTTCGTCGAGATGTGGCACGATCGCCTGAACCACTTCATGCAGCCGGAGCACTGTGTAGCGCCAGGCCACGGTGCGGTATTCCTGTTTGTTTCTCTCAACCTCGTCGAGGTTTTCTTCTGCCCAGGTGAACGGGTCGTGTCGTTTACGATCTTCAAACCAGGCCTCACGAAGGCTGTCAGCTGTTTGCTTACGTAACGAAGCTTTCGCGCACCACGCTGGGTCAGCAAGTTCAAGCTCTTTCACCATGAGGGTAAAAATGCGATCAAGCAGACCATCCTGGCCTTTGGCAATTTCGCGTTCAACCGCGAGCTCAGTCAACACTGACAACGGTTCGTAAGGAATAGGGCAGTAAAAATCGGCTTCCGGGAGAATACCTGTTCGGGACATCAGGACAATCTTTAACGCCTCGCTGCCTGTATCCAGAACGAATTTATCGTCGCGAAACGCGCCGTGCTGCATCACTACCGCCATTGCCGCGTCAAGACCGCTTAACGATGTTCCCATAATACCAACACGGCAGGGCGGAATTTTGGCATCCATCAGACCGGACCACGGGCTTGGGAAGTACGTACGAGAGGCTTCGGAGTCTTCAGGCCAGACGTGGCCAGTGGCGATAACTGCAAGGTCAAAGCGTTCAGGAAAACTGCTGTCGTTGACGGAAAGCGTGACGCCGTCATTCGTGGGCACGATGTCGGTCACCTGGGCAGACTCATGGATTTCAACATGGAACCCGCGATTTTTCGCTTCTTTTACGATTAAACGAAAGCTGTCACGGAAATACTCGCCCAGCAGGATCCGGGGCAGGAACTGCCGGTCATGCAAACGGGATTTATCCACCCTAAAGTGCGCCAGATGGGCTTCGCTCTGGCCTTTAAGCCAGTCGAGGTAGGTCATAAATAGCGGAGGAATTTCAATGCTTGCGATGTTCGCCAGCATCAGACGAGTGTTTTCGTCGTCGTTATAGGGCATCCCCACACCCGCTTCATCAGCTTGTTCAAAGACGGAAACCGAAAGCGGCTGAGGGTTTTTAAGAAGCGCGTAAAAGGTATAAATCCCTGTTGGGCCAGAACCGATAATGGCGATTTTCTTCATCGACGGTTTTCCTCTTTTTTTTCATGAGAAAAGCGTAGCAGGAGAACAGTGATGAAAATAAGGGATTAGGATAATTCAGGAAAGCAGAAGAGGATTTGCACCATTTCAGGACTGAAATGGTGCGTCCGAGTGGACTCGAACCACCGACCCCCACCATGTCAAGGTGGTGCTCTAACCAACTGAGCTACGGACGCAGAATGGTGCGTTCAATTGGACTCGAACCAACGACCCCCACCATGTCAAGGTGGTGCTCTAACCAACTGAGCTATGAACGCAACGTGTTGTCGGTGACAACGGGGACGAATATTAGCGGTACAGCACCAATGAGGCAAGAGGGAAAATGCATTTTTCTCTCTGATTTCACGCGATTGCTGTATTACCGCGCAAAGTGAAGAGAAAGTAGCCGCCAGCTGGCGGCTACTGCGTATTTAACGTGCTGCGCGTTGCAAAATGACCGTTGATGGCTGACGTTGCAGGAAGCGCATGCGCATCATCATCATAATTGCCGCAGAGGTCAGACCGATGATAAAGCCCATCCAGAATCCGGCCGGCCCCATGCGGTCAACCACCAGATCGGTCAGGGCCAGAATGTAACCACACGGCAGACCCAACACCCAGTAGGCGATGAAGGTGATAAAGAAGATGGAACGCGTGTCTTTATATCCACGCAGCACACCGCTGCCAATCACCTGAATGGAATCAGATATCTGGTAGACCGCTGCCAGCAGCATCAGATGCGACGCCAGAGCCACGACTTCGGGGTTGTCATTGTAGAGCAGGGCGATTTGTTCGCGTAGCGTGACGGTAAAGAGCGCCGTACAGACAGCCATGCAGACACCGACACCCAGCCCGGTTCGCGCGGCTGTTTGTGCGTCTATCGTCGAACCTTGCCCCAGACGGAAGCCGACACGGATAGTCACTGACGCCGCCAGCGACAAAGGCAGGACGAACATCAGCGAGCTGAAGTTCAGCGCAATCTGGTGCCCGGCCACGTTCACAATGCCCAGCGGGGAGACCAGCAGGGCGACCACGGCGAAAAGCGTCACCTCGAAGAACAGAGCGAGGGCAATCGGCAAACCTAGCTGTACCAGACGCGTCATGATGCTCCAGTCTGGCGTGCTAAATCTGTTCTCGTTGCGAATATCGCGCATGGAACGGGCGCGTTTTACAAAGGCGATCATCGAGAAGAACATCACCCAGTAAACTGCCGCCGTCGCTACGCCACAGCCGACGCCACCCAGTTCTGGCATTCCGAAATGACCGTAAATAAAGACATAGTTAACCGGAATATTGACCAGCAAACCAATAAAGCCCATCACCATCCCGGGCTTGGTTTTCGCCAGACCTTCACACTGGTTACGCGCCACCTGGAAAAAGAGGTAGCCAGGGGTGCCCCAGAGCAGGGCGCGCAGATAACCCACGGCTTTGTCAGCCAGTGCCGGGTCAATGTTATGCATGGCGCGAATGATATGACCCGCGTTCCAGAGCACGAGCATGATCAGCACAGAGACAAACCCAGCCAGCCAGAAACCCTGGCGGACCTGATGGGCAATGCGATCGCGTCGCCCGGAACCATTGAGTTGAGCGATAACAGGCGTGAGCGCGAGCAGCAGACCGTGGCCGAACAGGATAGCCGGTAGCCAGATTGACGTGCCGATAGCAACAGCCGCCATATCGGTGGCGCTGTAGCCGCCCGCCATTACCGTATCCACAAATCCCATTGCGGTCTGGGCCACTTGCGCGATGATCACTGGTATAGCCAGTGCCAATAACTGGCGCGCTTCATTCATGTACTTCTGCACGTGAACACCTTTATTTTGTTGTTATTTGAGAGACTAAAAAAGCCGCCGTAACTGGCAGCAAGAAGAAAATGCAGGGGGGTGCCAGCTATTGTAGCGGGCTTTAGCTATTTATCTAGTGAAAAAATCGCCAGAAAATGCGCTCCGCTGGCAACCTGTTTTTCCAACTGTTATTGTGATGGGATTAAACGGTGTCACCACCGTCCGGAAAAAACAGGAGTTGTAAGCATGTTTACTGGTATTGTGCAGGGTACCGCCAAAGTGGTGTCCATTGATGAAAAACCTAATTTCCGAACTCATGTTGTTGAGCTGCCGGAATATATGCTTGAGGGCATTGAAACCGGTGCCTCGATTGCGCATAACGGCTGCTGCCTGACCGTGACCGAAATTAACGGCAACCAGATCAGCTTTGATTTAATGAAAGAGACGCTGCGTATCACCAACTTGGGCGAGTTGGCGGTGGGCGATACCGTCAACGTTGAACGTGCGGCGAAGTTCAGCGATGAGATTGGCGGGCATCTGATGTCGGGGCATATCATGACCACTGCCGAAGTGGCGAAAATCGTGACCTCGGAAAATAACCGTCAAATCTGGTTTAAAATGCAGGATCCTACATTAATGAAATACATCCTGTATAAAGGGTTTATTGGTATTGATGGGATTAGTCTGACCGTTGGGGAGGTGACGCCCACGCGTTTTTGTGTGCATTTAATTCCTGAAACGCTGCAGCGCACCACGCTGGGGGCGAAAAAACTGGGGCATCGCGTAAATATCGAAATCGATCCGCAAACTCAGGCGGTGGTGGATACCGTTGAGCGTGTGCTGGCGGCAAAAGAAGCCGCAATAATTAAAACAGCAGAAGAAGAATAAAAAATAACCCCGGGCAACCGGGGTTATTTTTTTAGCGGGCGACACGCAAACCGTGTTCAATGCCACGGCTGAATACCACCTGCCAGAGCTGAATATCCCGCGCGCGAAACGCCCCCGCGCAGGCATTCAGATAATAGCTAAACATCCGCTTGAATCGTTCAGAATAGTTGTCCGCAATCTCAGGCCAGGCTTCCTGAAAACGAGCATGCCATGCCATCAACGTGGTGTCGTAATCCGCACCGAAGTTATGCCAGTCTTCCATCACGAAATGGGGTTCACTGGCGTTGGCAATCTGGCGAACGGACGGTAAACAGCCATTCGGAAAGATGTATTTATTGATCCACGGGTCAACGTTGTTATCGGTTCGCTTAGAGCCGATGGTATGCAGCAGGAAGATGCCGTCCGGTTTCAAATTACGATCCACCACGTCAAAATAGGTGTTGTAGTTTTTCGGCCCCACGTGCTCGAACATGCCCACCGAAACGATACGGTCAAACTGTTCGTTAAGATCGCGGTAATCCTGTAGCCGGATATCCACATCGAGATCCTGGCAGCGTTCTCGCGCCATCTTTTGCTGCTCAGCGGAAATAGTGACACCCACCACGCTGACGCCGTAGTGCTTCGCCATAAACCAGGCCAGCCCACCCCAGCCGCAGCCGATATCCAGCACGCGCATTCCGGGTTCTAACTTCAGTTTCTCGCTAATCAGATGCAGCTTAGCCTGTTGAGCCTCTTCCAGTGTCGAAGCCTCTTTCCAGTAAGCGCAGGAATATTGCATGAAGGGGTCAAGCATACGGTTGAACAGGTCGTTGCCGAGATCGTAATGCTCTTTGCCGACGATCCATGCGCGTTTTTTACTTTGCAGATTAAACAGCCGGGCTGAGGCGACGCGCAGTGTGTCTTTCAGATTGCGGGGGAGTTGATTTTCCAGACCGGCGCGCAACACGCTGGAGAAGAAGATATCCAGCCGTTCGCACTCCCACCAGCCATCCATATAGCTTTCTCCCAGGCCTAACGATCCCTCCCGCAACACGCGTTTAAAAAAGTCGGGATGTTTAACCTGGGGATCAGCTGGTGACGATCCATTGATAGTGATGCCTGCTCGACCCAACAGTTCACTGACGATCCGGGACCAGTTATCGTCCGGAACGCTGACTTCTTCTATACACGATGAACTCATAGCTTCTCCATCACCCTGATGTGATCAGAACCTTCAAACAGCGTAGACGCTTTTTTTGGTTTGTGAGAAATCTCACGGTAAATACCGCGAGGCTAATATCCGACGTAGAACAGAGGAAGGGAGATAACCCTTGCCGAAATGCCTTCCATGGTAAAACGGGAGCACTCCGGCTCCCGTTAACACTTAATATTTATCGTATTTAATCGAACCAAATTTAGTATAGGCCTCAAAATTTGGTGATTCAATAAAAAATTCTTAGCAACCTAATCACTGGAAGTTAACATAATTTCCGGCGCGATTACGCATGCGACGTTTCAACCGGGGTGCTGTCACTCAGCTCACGCTGTGCGGCAGCCTGCATACGGTAGCCCACAAAGGCCAGCACAACGGTCACCAGCATCACGGTGGTGGTGGTCAGGAGCGGTGTGGCAATCAGCGCAGAGACCACCAGACTTGCCAGGAAGCACAGACCCAACTGCAGGGTGTTCTGCAGAGCAGCCGCGCGACCCGTCGCTTGTGGGAACGGACGTAATGCCTGCGCCACAACGATCGGGTAGATTGCCCCGTTAGCGACGGCCATCACGCAGAATGGCATTAAGATTTCTACCAGACCGGTGCCCGGGATAAAACCAACAGCCCATGTCCCGATAACGCTCAATGCATACAGCACCAGCAGCCACGGCAGCATCTGCTGACCTTCCCATTTCTGCAACGCCGCACGACAGCCGTACCCGCCCACCAGGAATGCGATGGTTTGCGGAACGTAGCTCAGGCCGATCGCCGCCGGGCTGTACCCCATATCGTGCAGAATAAATGGCGAACCGGTCAGCCACGCGAAGAAGCTCGCCGAGCAGGCGGCATAAATCAGGACATTACCGCGATACGCTTTGGCACTCAGTAAAGAGGTAAAGGTAATGGGCTTCGCATCCGCATGTGCCTCTTTTTTATGCGCTGGTTTGAGCGCGAATGCCGGCAGCATGAGTACCAGTGTGATGGCAAACAACGTGGCAAAGATAGCCTGCCACTCGAAATGCACCAGGATCCAGCTGCCCAGGAGCGGGGCGAGGGCAGGTGAAAGCCCTACCAGCGGCATAATGGTGGCGAAAATCCGGTTGGTGCGGTTGGCTGGGTAGTAGTCGGTAACAAGGGCCTGCCAGGTCACCGCTGCTGCACAGACGCCGACGGCCTGCACAAAGCGCAGCACCAGCAGCCAGGTCGCATCGCGTACCCATAACATACCCAGACAGCCGACGGCAAAAATGCCCAGACCCAGCAACAGTACTGGTTTACGGCCAAAACGATCTGATAGCGGCCCCCAAAGTAGCTGCGCGAAGGCGAAACCGGCGAGGAACAAACTCAGGCTGGCGCTGATGGCCGCGGCTGGGGTTTGCAAATCTTCCTGCATGGCGGCGAAAGCCGGCAGGTACATATCAGTGGCCAAAAAACCCAGCACGCTTAAGCCGCCGAGCCAGACTAAAAAACCTTTCCTGGGTTGCATTGTTTTATTCTCCTGAGGAGGCAGGTATACATTGGCGCTGAGTGTAGGGAGTGCAAAGCGGCTTGTGAAACGCTAATATTTGGTGGTTGCATTCAAATTTTTTGCAGGCAGAAAATGTGGTCAGATTATTCTCTTGAAGTGGTCGATGCTGTCGCGCGTAACGGCAGTTTCAGTGGAGCGGCGCAGGAGTTACACCGCGTGCCTTCAGCTATCAGTTACACGGTGCGTCAGCTGGAGGAGTGGCTGGCTGTTCCGCTGTTTGAACGGCGACATCGTGATGTGGAATTAACGCCCGCCGGCGCGTGGTTTTTGAAAGAAGGGCGTTCTGTCATCAAAAAAATGCAGATCACCCGCGAACAGTGTCAGCAGATCGCTAACGGCTGGCGGGGGCATCTTTCCATCGCGGTGGATAATATCGTCAAACCTGTGCGTACCCGGCAAATGATTGTCGATTTCTATCGTCATTTTTCTGACGTCGAATTGCGGGTCTCGCAGGAGGTGTTTAACGGCGTCTGGGATGCACTGGCGGACGGCAGGGCGGAGATGGCCATTGGCGCTACGCAGGCAATCCCTGTCGGGGGGCGGTACGCTTTTCGTGATATGGGAATGCTGAGCTGGAAATGCGTGGTGGCAAGCGATCATCCACTGGCGGCTCTGGAAGGACCCTTGAGCGACGATACGCTACGCAACTGGCCGTCTCTGGTACTGGAGGATACGTCCCGTTCATTACCCAAGCGTATCACCTGGCTTCTGGACAACCAGCGGCGGGTGGTTGCACCCGACTGGGAATCGTCGGCGACGTGTCTCAGTGCTGGTTTGTGTGTCGCGATGGTGCCCGTTCATTTTGCGCGGCCGCGAATCGACACCGGAGAATGGGTTGAACTGACACTGGAAAACCCGTTCCCGGATGCGGCCTGCTGCCTCACCTGGCAACAAAATGATGTCTCGCCAGCGATGGCCTGGCTACTGGATTATCTGGGAGACAGCGAAACGCTAAACCGGGAATGGTTACGGGAGCCAGGTTAACTGGCCCCCGTGAAGAGATTACCGGCGATAATCGCGGAATGGACCATCCGCAACGGAGCGGCGTTCAATAAGACGCGGGTGAACTTCAATGGACTGCGACTCTTCACGTTTGTTGACGATCCTGTCCATCAGCATATTGAAGGCGGTTTCACCCAGTGAGTCTTTCGGCTGGTGAATGGTCGTTAATGCCGGCGTAAAGAAGCGCGCATTACGCACGTTGTCATACCCGATCACAGAAATATCCTGCGGTACACGCAGACCCAGCTCATCGGCCGCACAGAGGGCACCCATTGCCATGATGTCGCCTCCGCAGAAAACGGCGGTCGGACGGTGCTGCTGGGAGACGATCTGCTGCATCGCGCGGTAGCCCGACTCCGGTTCGAAGTCGCCCTGCACGATCCAGCTTTCCGGCACGGTGATCAGCGCTTCTTCCATCGCTTTCATAAACCCAGCCAGACGACCTGCACCGGTATTGCGCTCCAGTGGACCCGGGATCACGCCGATCTCGCGGTGACCGCGTTCTATCAGGTAACGACCCGCCATATAACCGCCTTCAAAGGCGTTATCGATAACGGAATCGGTGAAGTCCGCGCGGGCTTCACCCCAGTCCATCACCACCATTGGGATATGGCGATACTCTTCCAGCATGGACAGCACAGTTTCCGGATACTCGGAACACATCACCAGCAGGCCATCAACGCGCTTTTGCGCCATCATCGACAGGTAGGCGCGCTGTTTTTCAATGCTGTTCCACGCGTTGCCCAGAATCAGGGTATAGCCTTTTTGAAAACAGTTTTTCTCAACCGCTTCAATGATCTCGGCAAAATAGGCCGCTTCACTGCTGGTCGCCAGCAAACCAATAGACTTGGTGTGATTAACCTTGAGGCTACGCGCAACCGCACTTGGCGAATAGTGCAGCTCTTTGATCGCTGCCCAGACGGCGTTGCGCGTCTCTTCCGCCACAAAGCGGGTTTTGTTAATTACATGTGATACGGTTGTAGTGGAAACGTTTGCGCGTTTTGCTACATCTTTAATTGTTGCCATTAAATGTCACTCCAGACCATATCCTAAACTCCTGAAAAACTTGAAGGTAAACGTTTGCCTTCTCTCACCCTTATCACGCAATTTTGAATTGCGACACGCCGGGAAAACGACACAGGACGTCAGGAGGGGGTCAATGGCCGGTACGCTAATAAATTTAGCGTGGAATTTTGTCCTATCTTGATGAAAAGGGGAAGAGGTAAAGTGGTTATCCGTTTAAATCCAGGAAGATTTTTGACGTAAATTGTGCAAAAATGAGCAAGCTCACTTTTCGTGGGGGGATTAAAAGGAGAAAAATTGATGAGTTCCGATCTGAAGTTTTCGCTGTTCACCACCGTTATTGTGCTGGCTTTGATTGTCGCAGCGGGTCTGACGGCCGCACTGCACTGATTTACGCGGAGGGAGAGCCTTCTCCCTCCCGATTCCCCGGATTGTTACTTCTCTGGCAAAAATCTTTTGCTATTTTGTTAACTTCTCATTTTTTGTGATTGATGTCATGCTTTCCGCTTCTTTGTTCTGTGTCACCTCATGACACGGCATCCGGAGTTGACGTATGAAAATCAATTTTCCCCTGCTGGCCCTGGCGATTGGCGCTTTTGGGATTGGTACCACTGAATTCTCCCCAATGGGTTTACTGCCTGTTATTGCCAGAGGCGTGGATGTCTCGATCCCTGCCGCAGGGATGTTAATCAGCGCTTACGCTATCGGCGTGATGGTTGGGGCACCGCTGATGACGCTCCTGCTTTCACACCGCGCGCGCCGCAATGCGCTGATTTTCCTGATGGCGATTTTCACCCTGGGCAACGTGCTTTCCGCCATTTCGCCGGACTACACCACCCTGATGTTGTCACGCATTCTGACCAGCCTTAACCACGGCGCGTTCTTTGGATTGGGGTCGGTTGTTGCAGCAAGCGTGGTACCAAAACACAAGCAGGCGAGCGCCGTGGCCACCATGTTTATGGGGCTAACCATTGCCAACATTGGCGGCGTACCTGCCGCGACGTGGTTGGGGGAAGTGATTGGCTGGCGTATGTCCTTCCTTGCGACTGCCGGGCTGGGTGTGATCGCGATGGTGGCACTGTTCTTCTCCCTGCCGAAAGGCAGTGCGGGGGAACGTCCTGACGTGCGTAAAGAGTTATCTGTGCTGGCACGCCCGCAGGTGCTCTCGGCGCTGCTGACTACCGTGTTGGGGGCCGGGGCGATGTTTACCCTCTATACCTACATTTCTCCCGTGCTTCACGACATCACTCACGCAACGCCGATCTTTATCACTGCGATGCTGGTGCTGATTGGTGTGGGCTTCTCGATTGGTAACTATCTGGGTGGGAAATTTGCCGACCGTTCCGTAAGCGGGACGTTGAAGGGCTTCTTAACCCTGCTGATTGTCATCATGATTGCTATTCCGTGGCTGGCACGTAATGAGTTCGGAGCAGCCATCGCGATGGTCGTCTGGGGAGCTGCCACCTTTGCTGTGGTTCCACCGCTGCAGATGCGCGTGATGCGTGTCGCCCATGAGGCGCCGGGGCTTTCGTCTTCAGTGAATATTGGCGCGTTCAATCTTGGTAATGCGCTCGGTGCAGCCGCCGGTGGCGCGGTTATTTCTGGGGGCTTGGGATACAGTTTTGTACCGGTGATGGGGGCGATTATTGCCGCGCTCGGTCTGCTGTTAGTGATGATGTCCGGTCGTAAGCAGCCAGAAACAGCCTGCGCTGCTGAATAAGCAAAAAAACGCAGAAGGGCGAACCCTTCTGCGTGTCTCTTATGCGGCGAAGTTCTTCGCCACAAACTCCCAGTTAACCAGTGCCCAGAAGTGCTCCAGGTAGTTCGGACGCGCGTTACGGTAATCAATGTAGTAAGCGTGTTCCCAAACGTCCACGGTCATCAGCGGCTTAGCGCTGGTGGTCAGTGGGGTACCCGCGTTAGAGGTGGAAACGATAGCCAGTTTGCCATCGGCTTCTTTTACCAGCCACGTCCAGCCAGAACCGAAGTTCTTGATAGCTGCATCGGTAAATTTCGCTTTGAAATCAGCGAAACTGCCAAATGCGGCGTTAATCGCGGTAGCCAGTTCACCGGTCGGTTCGCCGCCAGCATTTGGTGCCAGGCAGTGCCAGTAGAAAGTGTGGTTCCACACCTGAGCAGCGTTGTTAAATACCCCCCCCTCAGAGCTGCGGACGATCTCTTCCAGCGTTTTGCCTTCAAAATCGGTGCCTTTGATCAGATTATTCAGGTTGGTGACGTAGGTCTGATGATGTTTGCCGTAATGATATTCCAGGGTTTCCGCAGAAATATGCGGTGCCAGGGCGTCTTTTGCATACGGTAGTGCAGGTAATTCGAACGACATTGCTTCTCTCCTTATTGTATTTTGTGTTGCCAATAACCACACAGACAACGAGGAGAGAATAGCAAATTGAAAGGGTATGCAAAAGAGGAACTTACCCTGCCGCGATGCGGCAGGGCAGGGATTAGCGAATGGTTTTAGGCGTCATGACGCGACGCGCGCCAACATAGTGACGAACCCAGTAGTCTTCACTCAGCGAGGTGATCTGAATATCCTGGCCGCTGCGTGGTGACTGAATGAATTTCCCGTTACCGACATAGACACCGACGTGGTCTGCCGTGCCGCGACCCTGTGTGCGGAAGAAGACCAGATCGCCGTTTTCCAGCTCGCCACGGTCAACCGGAGAAGCATCGCGCAGGTGGTACATTTCATTGGCGGTGCGTGGAATGCGGAACTTCACCAGATCTTTATACGCGTAATAGACGAGGCCGCTGCAGTCAAAACCGGTACGCGGGGAGCTTCCACCCCAGTGATAAGGTTTGCCAATCTGCCCCATCAGTTTGTTCATCGCCGTCTTTTGCGCTTTCTGGACGCGAACTTTATGCACTTCTGCGAGTTTGGTGACCTTCGTACATTTCGCCTTATGTCCTTTACGAGTGATGCATTTTTCAGTCACGAGGTTGGCGGCAGTCTGCGAGGCTTTACTTTTGGATGTGTGAGCAGTGCGGGAAGATTTTGATTTTGTCTTGCTGGAAGCGGTTTGTTTAGTCTGAGCAGTTGTTTTTTTCTTGTCGTTCTTACTGGTGGTTTTTTTCTTACGTTCTGTGGCTTTCACCAGATGGTTCTTTTGCACAGCAGAATGCCGCGCCTGCTGAGAGGCGTTTGCCACTGGCGTGAAAGTGAGTGATGTAAACAGTAAAGCACAGAGCGTGATCGAGATTTTATTTATCCGCGCCACTGGGCAGTCCCCTGATAAATGCAGGCCATCTATAGTACCTGCGTATGATTTACAAAGCCCGTCGATTCTAATCCATAAAAACCCGAGAAGTTAATAGCATTTTTCAATCTACAATCGTGTTTCGTTAGCAAGTGCAAAAAAATTCATCGTTCTGTCGCACATTTGTTCACTCCCTAAGCAAAACCCTGAGTGCAGCAGGGTTAAACACCATTTGCAATGCAACTTTTCATGAGCCGCGGTAAAATAAATAAACGTGACAAAAATGTTATTTTCCGATGCCAGTCTGAACCGCTACAATGTCAGACTAATGCCGTAACAGAAGTTAAAGGAAGCAAGACATGAGCACCACTATTGAAAAAATCCAGCGCCAGATCGCTGAAAACCCGATTCTGCTGTATATGAAAGGTTCTCCGAAGCTGCCAAGCTGCGGCTTCTCCGCGCAAGCCGTTCAGGCACTGTCTGCCTGTGGTGAGCGTTTTGCTTACGTTGATATCCTGCAAAACCCGGACATCCGCGCTGAGCTGCCTAAGTACGCTAACTGGCCAACGTTCCCACAGCTGTGGGTAGACGGTGAACTGGTTGGCGGTTGCGATATCCTGATTGAGATGTATCAGCGTGGTGAACTGCAGCAGCTGATCAAAGAGACGGCGGCTAAGTACAAAACTGAAGAGCCGGACGCAGAGTAACTTTCTGCCGAAATAAAAAAGCGACCTCTTCAGGTCGCTTTTTTTTACTCTTCGCTGTCGCCCATCGGTAGCGGCCAGCCGCCCAGACGTTTCCAGCGGTTGACGATCTCACAGAACAGCTCTGCAGTGCGCTCCGTGTCATACAGGGCAGAGTGCGCCTGCGTACCGTCAAACTCAATACCTGCCGTGATACAGGCCTTGGATAACACCGTTTGCCCCAGCGCCAGGCCACTCAGGGCGGCAGTATCGAAGGTGACAAATGGGTGGAAGGGATTTCGTTTGAGCGAGGCACGCTCTGCGGCGGCCATGGTAAAGCTGTGATCGAATGTGGCGTTATGGGCTACCATGATCGCGCGGCTGCAGTTGCTCTCTTTCATGCCTTTACGCACCATCTTAAAAATGGCGTGCAGCGCATCATATTCACTGACTGCACCACGCAGCGGGTTATGCGGATCGATACCGTTAAACGCCAGTGCTTCTGGCTGTAAGTTTGCCCCTTCAAAAGGATCAACGTGGAAATGCAGCGTGGTGTCCGGTGTAAGCCAGCCCTGTTCATCCATCTTCAGCGTGATGGCGGCAATTTCGAGCAGCGCATCGGTTTTAGCGTTAAATCCGGCTGTTTCTACATCAATGACAACAGGATAAAAACCACGAAAACGGTCGCACAGACCGCTAAATTGAGCGTTATCGGACATCAGGGTCTCTTACATGGGGGAAAAAGCAGAGCGCATTATGGCAAATTTTGGAAGGGTATGCAGTAAAACTACGGGCGCATATTGCGCCCTGAGGGATCAGTTGCCCAGACCGCGACCAGCGTCTTTGGCTTCAATCAGCTCGATTTTATAACCGTCCGGATCTTCCACAAACGCAATCACGGTAGTGCCACCTTTGACCGGGCCCGCTTCGCGCGTCACGTTACCGCCGTTGCTGCGAATGCGCTCACACGCTTCGGCCGCGTTGTCCACTTCCAGCGCGATATGACCGTAGGCCGTACCCAGCTCATAGCTGTCTACGCCCCAGTTGTAAGTCAACTCAATGACCGCTTCATCCGTTTCCGGGCCATAACCTACAAACGCCAGCGAGTATTTGTATTCCGGGTTTTCGCTGGTGCGCAGCAGTTTCATACCCAGTACGTTAGTGTAGAAATCAATAGAACGTTGCAGATCGCCAACGCGCAGCATGGTGTGAAGTAGGCGCATAATTTCCTCATTAACCTATGGAATAGAATATGTTTTTGAACAGAAACGATGTTTTAGTATAGCGGCGAATTGTCGCCGCTATCAATGCTCATTGGAGGGATTACAGAGAAGGGTAGTCGGTGTAACCTTCTGCACCACCGCCGTAGAAGCTTTCCGGACGCTGTGGGTTCAGTGCCGCTTTCTGCTGCAGGCGGGCAACCAGATCCGGGTTGGCGATGTAGTCTCGGCCAAATGCGACGGCGTCGATCAGACCTTTATTGATCAGGTCTTCGGCTTTCTCAGGAGTATAGGCTCCCGCACCGATGATCACGCCGTGGAAACGCTCGCGTACTTTCTGACGGAAAGCCTCAGTGTAAGGCTGACCACCGGCCCAGTCTGGCTCGGACATGTGCAGATAGGCAATACCACGTTTCGCCAGCTCTTCAATCAGATAGAGCGCGTCCGCTTCTTCGTTCGGACCGTTGTCGACGTTCTGGAAAGAGCCAATCGGGGAGACGCGGATACCGATACGCTCAGGGCTCCACTCCTGGCATACGGCGTCAACCACTTCCAGTACCAGACGGGCACGGTTTTCGACGCTGCCGCCATACTGATCGGTGCGATGGTTAGACGACGGTGACAGGAACTGATGCAGCAGGTAGCCATGCGCGGAGTGCAGTTCAATCAGGTCAAACCCGGCTTCCCGCGCATTGGCTACGGCCTGGCGGAAGTCGTTAACGATACCCGGGATCTCGTCCAGCTCAAGTGCGCGTGGCATAGAGGTATCAACGCGGATTGCGTGACCATTTTCATCGCGCAGAGAGGTACGAGTATTCGCGCTCAGGGCGGAAGCGGAAACCGGTGCCTGACCGCCAGGCTGAATGCTGTTGTGAGAGATACGACCGGTGTGCCAAAGCTGGACCGCAATACGACCCTCTTCAGCGTGAACGCCCGCGGTGATTTTCTTCCATGCGGCGATCTGCTCCGGGCTGTGCAGACCTGGTGCACCTGCGTAACCCTTAGCCTGTGCAGAAATCTGCGTGGCTTCAGTGATGATCAGGCCAGAGCTGGCGCGCTGACGATAATATTCACCCATCAGTGGGGTTGGGATATCACCTGGCTCAATGCTGCGCAGACGAGTCAGCGGAGCCATGAATACACGATTTGGGGCAGTGACAGCACCCACTTTCAATGGGGTAAATAATTTTTCAGCTGACATAAAGACTCCTGAGTAGACCAGTCGACTAGTAATAAAGTAAATAAAAACGCCTGTTAAACGCCAGGCGTAGTAATGCTGTTTTTCACATGTGCCAGTGCGCTTTCCAGCGGCACGGCACTGCGCGAAATCTTGGCCTGCAGATTAGCGCCCAACCAGAGGGCATATAAAACCTGCGCCTGAGTTAAAGGTTCACCGGGAAAGGCCAGCGTTTTTTCATCGCGGCCTTTCTCCAGTGCCTGAGCCAGCAGGGCGATAACACCGCTGGCACCTTTATCCATTGCCGTGCGCATGTCTTCAGAGAGATCGCACACTTCAGCAGAAAGTTTTACCGTCAGACATCCGCTGATAATGCCCTGCTGGCAGAACTGGTTCAGCGTTTCCTGATAGTAGTTCAAAACACGATCGCGGTAGTTACCTTTACCCGATGCAAAGTGAGACACCAGACGCTGGTGATAACCAGCATAATGACGCTCCAGCATTGCGACGCCAAATGCCTCTTTGGACCGGAAGTAGTGGTAAAACGACCCTTTCGGTACCTCGGCGGTTTTTAATAGCTCGCTCAGACCCATACCGGTGAACCCGCGATGCATGCAAAGTTGCTCGCCGGTCGCCAGTAAATGTTCGCGGGTATCGTGTTCAGTATTTCTGCTCATGGCCGCACTCTAGTAGACCGTTCGGTCTAATGCAAGTGAGTTTATTGACGACACGCGTTCAGTATATCCAATTGCTGCTGATAATCCTTTGATTTCACATCCATCATACCCAGTACAGTCGAGAACAAATTGTCCTGAGAAACCGCATTTTTTGCAGCATGATCACGTAAACACTGTTCGTTGATGCCAAAGTTTTTCGCATAGTCCGGAGATAACCAGAACATAAACGGAATGTGCGTTTGCTGTTCCGGTGCCAGCATGTACGGTGTACCGTGCAGATAGATACCGCTTTCACCCAGCGACTCACCGTGATCTGAGAGGTAAATCAGCGCAGTGTTCATGCTTGCCTGTCGCGCCTTCAACGTATCAATTGTTTTGCTGACTACGCTGTCGGTATACAGGATGGTGTTGTCATAGGTGTTTATCAGCGCCTGATGATCGCAATCCTGGATTTCGTTGGTGTCGCAGGTTGGGGTGAATTTACGGAAATTATCCGGATATCGGCGATAGTACGCGGGACCGTGGCTGCCCATCAGGTGGATAACCAGAACAGTATCTTGCTTCAGGCCATCCAGCACGTTGTCCAGACCATAGAAATTCACGTCGTCGATACAGGATTTGTCTTTGCAGAATTGATCCAGTTTCCACTGCGTCATGTCGGTATGCGGAATGCGATCGCAGGCGCCTTTACAGCCGCCATCGTTGTCGCGCCACAGCAAATTCACCCCCGCATGGTTGAGCACGTCAAGCAGCCCTTCCTGGTGGTGAGCCAGGTCAGCATCGTATTTGCTGCGCGTCATGCCGGAGAACATGCAGGGAACGGATACCGCGGTTTCAGTACCACATGAGGAGGCTTGCGGGAAATTAATCACATCCTGCTTTTTCAGTTCCGGGTTCGTTTCGCGTTCGTAGCCGTTCAGGGAGTAGTTCGCCGCGCGTGACGCTTCGCCGACGACAAGCACCAGAACAGTTTTCTTTTGCTGACCTGAAATCAATGTCCCCTTGTGAGCATCTTCGCCAATCCGCACCAGCGTTTGATCGCCTGCAAACCAGCGCATTTTGCTGTACTTCACCACGGCACTGACGTAGTTCGCGGGGGTAACCATTTTGACAATGCTTTTGTTATTGCGAAACAGCGACGCGTAATCTTTATAAAATACGGCGGCGATGAGGATAATCACCATCAGGGCTCCGAGCATCGCGACAACACGCATCAACAGGGCATGCCACCATTTTCCGGTACGAATGCGGGTCAGCACCAGCACTACGGATGGAATGAGGCCGGCAACCACAAGCCATAAAATCATCTGCGGTGTTACCAGGGCGGTGGCTTCCTGGGAGTTCGTTTCGAACACGTTCACGATCATGTTCTGATCGATAACCGCACCGTAGGTGTACATAAAGTAGGTTGCAGCGGCGCAGCCGAGCGTCAGCACAATCAGCAGCGGCTTGCGAATAAAGGGAATATTGAGCAGGCTAAACACAATCACCCAACCGCAAAAAAGCACCAGCGGTACGGTTGCGGCAAAGAGGATGTCGTGAAGATGGACTGGGGCGATAATTGCCCAACTGCGTTGTATAAATAGCCCGTTCACCAGAGTAAAGAAGAGTGCACAGCCCAGAGTAAATTTAATATCGTTACACTGTAACTTTTTAATTAACCGCATCGAATGAAAAACCTGTCATTTTAATGATGGGGCGAGTATAGAGAGGGAAGATTAGTGAAACCTTAATGCCACAAATCTGTGGTAAAGCCCTTGCACGCGGGATGTTTAACGTCTTCACTGTAAGTGATAGCGGTAATGTGGAGGTGAGTGTGGCAGAGCAGCTGGAGTTTTTCCCCATCCAGAGCCCGTGCCGGGGTATTTGTCAGGTGGATGAACGCGGATATTGCCGCGGGTGTATGCGTACCCGTGATGAGCGTTTTCACTGGCAAAACTTTAGCGACACGCAAAAACAGGAGGTGCTTCGACTTTGCCGACAGCGACTTTTGCGCAAAATACGCGCAAACAAAGCGGGTGAGGCAGAAGAACCCCAGCAACCTTCACTGTTTTAAACGGGTAATTGCGTATACTCATGACATTACATCCTTGAGGAAAATGTTATGGTTCAGCGAATTACCCTTTCCCCCCAGGGGCCAGAATTCTCCCGTTTTGTAATGGGCTACTGGCGCCTGATGGACTGGAATATGTCCCCCCTCCAGTTGGCGAGCTTTATTGAAGAGCATCTCGATTTAGGGATCACCACGGTCGATCATGCCGATATTTATGGTGGCTACCAGTGTGAAGCCGCATTCGGCGAGGCGCTCAAGCTGGTTCCGGCCCTGCGCGATCGCATGGAGATCGTCACGAAGTGTGGTATTGCCACCACGGCAAAACCTGAGCACGCTCTCGGTCATTACATCACCGACAGTGCGCATATCATCAAAAGTGCTGAGCAGTCGCTGGTTAATCTGGCGACGGATCATATCGACCTGCTGTTAATCCACCGTCCCGATCCGCTCATGGATGCCGATGAAGTGGCTGAAGCATTCCTGAATCTGCATCAGAGCGGGAAAGTCCGTCATTTTGGCGTCTCAAACTTTACCCCGGCACAGTTTGCGCTGCTTCAGTCGCGCCTGCCATTTACCCTGGCCACTAACCAGGTCGAGATCTCCCCGGTTCATCAGCCGCTGCTGCTGGATGGGACACTTGACCAGCTACAACAGCTGCGTATTCGCCCGATGGCGTGGTCGTGCCTGGGAGGGGGGCGCTTGTTTAACGACGATGAATTCCAGCCGCTGCGCAATGAACTGGAAACCATCGCCCGCGAGCTCAATGCTGAAAGCATCGAACAAGTGGTGTACGCGTGGATCCTGCGCCTGCCGTCAAAACCACTGCCAATTATTGGTTCCGGTAAAATTGAACGCGTACGCTCTGCGATTGCGGCAGAAGAGCTGCAGATGACTCGTCAGCAGTGGTTCCGCATCCGTAAAGCCGCACTCGGCTACGACGTACCGTAAACCAGAAAAAAGTGACTTTCCGGTGAAATCTTTGCCCCTGGTATAAGCTTAAGGGGCAAAAAATAACCCGTGGAGGTCTTATGAAGCGTATTGTTCTGGCTCTCGTAACGCTGGTTGTCTGCACAGGCGCGCAGGCGGCCAGTGATGAAGTGGAAATGAATCTTGTCACCTCTCAGGGTGTGGGGCAGTCCATCGGAACGGTGAAAATAACCGAAACCGACAAGGGACTGGAGTTCGCACCCAACCTCAAAGCACTCCCACCTGGTGAACATGGTTTCCATGTTCATGCCAACGGTAGCTGTCAGCCTGCGCTGAAAGAGGGGAAAGCCTCGGCGGCGGAATCAGCGGGCGGCCACTTTGATCCCCAACACTCCGGTAAACATGAAGGTCCGAACGGGATGGGGCATCTCGGCGATCTCCCTGTTCTGGTGGTGAATAACGACGGGAAAGCCACGGAACCCGTCGTTGCGCCGCGGCTGAAAAAGCTGGCTGAGATTAAAGGCAAAGCACTGATGATCCATGTTGGCGGTGACAATATGTCCGATCAGCCTAAACCGCTTGGCGGTGGCGGGGTGCGTTATGCCTGCGGCGTAATTTGATCCCCAATGGTTCCCGGAGGAGGCGCTTGCTCCAGCTGTGACAGCGAGCAGTGCAGACGCCAGATGATCGAGGCCAAATCACGTGCGGCAGGCAAGTGGTGCCGCGCGAGGGTATCGCAGATCCGCTGTAGCTCAGTCAGTGTGGCTTCCAGGGGGCGCTGCTGAACACCGCGTTCACTCATGACATCGCGTAGCAGGGAGAGGCAAACATCCCGAACCTGTGAGAGGGGATCGGAGCGTGTTTCCCACACGCGAAGTTGCCAGACGACGTGCGAACAGTTCAACAGTACTACGCCCCAGCGCAACAGCCAGCGACGGGAAAGTGCGTCCTGGCTGTTATTCAACTGGCTGACATGGTGATAAACCAGCGATTCATACTCATTTTCACTCAGATGCGGTTTACGACTGAGTTGGTCGACAAACCCCCGGCGTAACTCCCGGATGTGCCGACGACTCTTGCGCGCATCTGAACCGGGGCGTAACACCGCGAAGGCCAGCCAGGCCAGCCCGACACCGAGCATCTTCGCCAGGTTGTCATTGAGAAAACTGGCGTAATCGTAAACCGGTGGATTCGTCACGGAAATAAACGACCCCATAAAAACAATCAACTGTCCCCATAGCCCAGCCAGTTTGGGCATTTGCAGCTTCAGAAGCTGCATGGTGGTTAACAGCGGAAACAGAAACAGCAGGAACTGCCACAGGTCACTTATCTGCACCATCAGGCCGAACTTCACCACAAAACTGAACAGCGACAGCAACACGAGCGTGCGCATCAGCAGCGTAAGAGAGTTAAACGGTGAGGCTGCGACGGAGTAAAGCACGCAGCTGATGGCAGCGAGCGTCAGGGCAGCTGTACCGGAGTCCCATTGTGTGGCGATGCTCCACGCCCCCACCAGCATCAGTGCGCAGAAGGTGCGAAAGCCGCTCCACAGTGCTTCGAGATAGTCTGTATGGCGTGCGAGCGCTGGACTACCCGGGACGTTGAATTCAGTCACCGGGGTGGCATTCTCGACGGCGCTAATCCAGCGGCTGCTGCGCAGATACAGCCGACAGAAATAATTAAGACGCTGCCAGAAGGCACGATGACGATAATCGTACTCATCGACCGGTGCGAGCGGCGCAATGATCTTCGCGACGGTGTAGATGTCCGCATCGGGGCGTGCAAGGGTTGCGAGCAGTACGTCAATCACCGCGCGGGTGTTTTCAGGTGGCGTCGGCCAGTTGAGTAGCATCCGGCGCAGGCTGGAGATAGCACTGGTCATGCGCAGCTGCTGGTGTAGCAGATAGTTAAGCAGGGTATTCTGACGGCGAAAGCGGTAATGACTCCAGAAGGCCTGAATGCGTAACAGATTCATGGTCAGGATCTGCCCGATAACCTTTTCATGGGCGAGACGGATCTCATCGTTGGTATCGGGTTGCCACAGCAGGCTTGCGTGCTCCAGCAATCGGGCATGCATGGTTTTCAGCGCGGTGAGGAGCGCGGTGCCGTCGGACGTACTGGGCAGAATCATCATCATAAATCCGCCGCTGAGAATACCGACAATCACTTCACAGACGCGCGCCTGCGCGATATCCCACAGTTCGGTGGTATCGAGTACGTTAACCACCGGAAAGGCAATGATGGCGGCGGTATAGCCCGCCAGCTGGAAAGCATAGGCGACGTTGTTGGTAAAATGAGCGCAGGCCCAGGTACAACATCCAAGCCATGCCGCCATGCTCAGCAAGAAGAGCCATGGATCATTCAGCGTATGACCCGCGATAATTAACGCTGCAGTGGCACCCAGCAGGCTGCCTGCAATACGACCAAGGCTTTTACTGATAACGCCTCCGACCGTGGGGAAACTCACCACCGCCGCAGAGGTCATCGCCCAGTAGGGTTCATCAAGATCCAGGTAATAGGCGATGGTCAGCGCAAGACACATCGCGATGCCATTACGCAGCGCGTAACGCCACTGGGGACGCGTCGCTTTCATCCACGGCGTGTTACGCCAGGAGAGCGCCTGCAGTTTCATTAACGGGTTCCGATGGAGACGGTACAGGTCGTGCCGGATACCAGGGTGATGCCCTGCGGTAAACGGTCAAACTCTACGCGAACCGGAACGCGTTGAGCCAGACGCACCCAGGGAACGTTCGGCTTAATGTCCGGTACCAGACCGGAATCCGTTTCAACGCTTTGGTCGTATATTGCCCGACCAATACTGGATACGTGACCCTGTAACTTTTGCGAGCCGCTATAAAGGGTAATGGCTGCTGGAGAACCCTCGCGGATATGGCGAAGTTTGGTCTCTTCAAAATAGCCCACGACATAGAAGGAGTGGCTGTCGACCAGCGCAAACACAGGCTGTCCGGTTGTGGCATAGTTACCCACACGCGCTGAAAGATTGGTCACCCAGCCATCGACAGGCGACGTAATAACGGTTTGGGTCAGCTCCCACTGGGCTTGTTTCAGCGTAGCCTCAGCCACATTGACGCTTGCCTGCATGGCCTTAACGTTGATATTCGCGGTATCTAGATCTTCCGCAGAGATGTAGTTTTGCGATAAGTGTCGGCGGCGGTTTGCCTCATTGTTGGCTTTTGCTAAGTCAGACTGCGCTTTCGCCAGTTGAGCCTGGGCATTCAGAATCGCAATGTGATACGGCGTATCGTCGATTCGGAATAAAACGTCTCCCTTTTTAACGTACTGGTTATCTTTAACGAGAAGCGCCGTGATACTCCCTGAAACCTGGGGAGTAATGCTGACCTGTTCAGCGCGAATTTTGCCATCACGCGTCCAGGGGGACTGCATATAAAAATTCCACAGCCACCAGCCTGCAACCAGCGCGAGGGCAAGGACAAACAACGTTGAAAAGTACTTCAATGTTTTCAGAGGCATATTCACCACACCACCAGGACAGCAAGGCCCAGACACACGGAGAGGGCAAACAGGGAGAGATCCATCAACATGGGATGCCAGATTTCGCCGGAATACATCCAGTCGCGAAGCAGACGATGTGCGATGAGCCAGAGAATAAAACCTACCAGTACGGCTTTAAACAGAGGCGGAAAGTAGACTGATGCACCGAAGATCAAGTCCTGAAGGGGCAACCCCTTTGAGTGATGAAAAAACGTCACAGGTAGAAATCCTTTGCAGTGAACAGAATGTCACAATGGCTTGTCTTAGTATGATGAGGTATCACAATTCAGTGTAAGTCATACTTTTAAGTTCCATGAATGCAGTATTGCATTTGTTTTGGCAATATAAATGCTGCACACTATTCTAAAATCAGTATAATAACTTAGCAAGCTAATTATAAGGAGATGAAATTGGAATCGCCATTAGGTTCTGATCTGGCAAGGTTGGTACGCGTCTGGCGTGCTCTGATTGACCATCGCCTGAAACCTCTGGAATTGACACAGACACATTGGGTTACGCTGCATAACATTCATCAGCTGCCACCTGAACAGTCGCAAATTCAACTGGCAAAAGCGATAGGCATTGAGCAACCGTCCCTGGTGCGCACACTTGACCAGCTGGAAGAGAAGGGACTTATCTCCAGACAAACCTGCGCCAGCGATCGTCGCGCAAAGCGGATTAAACTCACAGAGAAAGCGGCTCCCATCATCACTGAAATGGAAGCCGTGATTACCAAAACGCGGGGTGAAATCCTCTCGGGTGTTTCTCCGGCGGAGCTTGAAATGCTCATCAGTCTTATTGGACGCCTGGAACAAAACATCCATGAGCTGCAGGCACGCGACTGACACTACAAAGGGCCTTGCAACAGCAAGGCCTTTTTCATTTAAAGACAACTACGCGGTTACGTCCGGTCTCTTTTGCTTCATACATTGCCTTATCGGCACTTTCCACGCACTCTTCTGCAGTAATTCCTGATGAGGTTGCCGCAAATACTCCCATGCTGATAGTGATCGGTTCCGGTAACTGCCCCTCGCTGCTGGCTTTATCAAAGCTGCTTAGATTTAACCGTATGCGTTCAGCCACCTTGTAAGCTTCCTCTGAAGAGGTATTAGCCAGCATCAGAACAAACTCTTCGCCACCGATACGGGCCGCAATATCTTGTGGGCGTACGGAATCCATCATCAGATTAGCGACAAACTGCAACACTTTGTCTCCCTGGAGATGCCCATAGTTGTCGTTGATACGTTTAAAACGATCGAGGTCGCTGACGATAACAGAAACAGGCCGGTTGGTTTTGGCGATACTCAGGGCCTGATTTAATGATTCATAGAAATAACTTCGGTTATAAAGGCGGGTGAGTGGATCGCGGATCGAGTTCTGATAGGATTGCTGGTACTTTAAGTGTGAGTCACGATACAACCTGAAAACATCATAGAGAAGAACAAAAATAATAAGCAGCGTAGCAACCGTCTCAAATAAACGGGCGCGATACCAGGCGATATCTTCAGCGTGTCCGCCAGCCAGTAGCATTATCAGCGTCACAATATAACAGACGCATAAGAAATTACCGCCAACCCAGAAAAGGTTACGTACCCGGGTAATAAACATTAGTGTTGCTAACGTTACTATCCAGAGAACAATAAGAAGAATATTAATGGCCTGGCTCCAGAGAACCATAAATTGCCGGGTTTCATTATCGACAAGATCCAGTAATAACAACGATGAATGGCTGGAACAGAACCAGGCCAGAGCCACCATAGAAGCAGTAAAGATAAACGCGCTGGTAACAATGGAAATATGCACCGTACGTGAAAGGGGGTAATCCCGGATGGTATAAAGTAGGGCTGAAAGGATTATCAGTACCGCCATTAAAAGATGACGGAACATAAAGAATATCATGGCATCATTATAATTGACGACGTTGAACTGATAGAGATCCAACCATGCGGGGAAGCTGGAGAGCGTACCGACCATCAGCATAGCCGAGCCAGCGAAGGCTAAGGCAATCGCAATCAGATACAACCTTTTTCGGTCACACCAATATTTCATTGTCATAAAACAGGCAATAAAAAGATGGAATACCAGTAAAAATATGGTGAGTGTAGGGAATAAGAGAGGTGAAAACGTGGGAACTCGTTCGACGAGCTCTAAAAATAAGCCCTGTAATAGCGCAATGACGACCACGCAACCGACGCAGAACAAGAAATAACGGTTCTTCACATAATGATTCATCGCAAGCATATAAGTTTTAACAAATCTATAATAAATAGCAAAAAAGTAATTGCGATGAGTTTAACTGATGAGTGTGGTAAATACTTTGCGCAGGAACAATATCAAGACTAATTAATAATAAGTTAAGTGAGTATTTGTGTGAAAGTATTTATTATATCTATGTTTTTGTAAATGGATGTGGCCTGATGACCACATCCAAAAAAGAATTAACGAGGAGACACAGTAACCTGGCTTCCATTGCTCGCCAGAACAACGCGCTGGCCTGCTGAGAAATGGGTGCTACCTTGTTTCTGAACAACCATAATGGTGCTGCCGTCATCTTTACGAATTTCCAGCTCTACACCCTGGCTTTTGTTCATCGCGCCCTGAACACCCTGGCCTGCTACACCACCGGCAACGGCGCCTGCGGCGGTCGCCAGTGAACGGCCTGTACCACCGCCGACGGTATTACCCAGGAAACCACCCAGCACAGCACCGCCGATTGCGCCCATCACGTTGTTTTCATCACCACCCTGGATTTGTACAGGACGGGCATTAACAACGGTACCGTAAGTCACATTCTGAACCTGTTTCGCTTCAGAAGCGCTGTAAACGTCGCCAGAAAGTGAACTGTCGTTCACACAGCCAGCCAGGGTTAAACCAATCAGCGAAACGCCCAGTACACGTAAAATCATTTGAATCTCCTGTTCACCAAAAACGCCCAATTGAAGGCATCCGTTATGGCTAAATTATATGGCATAAGGGGCCATAGTTCATATCTTTGCACTAACAATAGGAAAATTGTACTTGAATTTGACTTAACGAGACATAAACAGTCTTCGCACGTGTTACCCGTCTGACATTGTTAAAAAATATTATCGCCGGATAGCAAAGCGGCGCTGTTTATGGTTGAGTGGATACTCTTAGCCCACGCAACGTAAGGAAAGCGCATGAAATCGGGTCGCTACATTGGTGTGATGTCAGGCACCAGTCTGGATGGGGTAGATGTCGTTCTGGCCGCTATTGACGAAAACATGGTGGCGCAGCAGGCGAGCCTGACCTGGCCAATCCCCATTTCACTGAAAGAGGATATTCTGAGCATCTGTCAGGGGCAGCAACTCACCCTTTCCCAGCTAGGGCAGCTCGATGTACGCCTGGGGGCGCTCTTTGCGGATGCGGTACAGGCGTTAATGCACAAAGAACATCTTCGTCCACAGGATGTGGTTGCCATTGGGTGTCACGGACAAACGGTCTGGCATGAGCCAGGTGGCGAAGCACCGCACACTTTGCAAATTGGTGATAACAACCAGATTGTGGCAAAGACCGGTGTAACGGTGGTGGGTGATTTTCGTCGTCGCGATATTGCGCTTGGAGGCCAGGGCGCACCGCTGGTGCCAGCGTTCCATCAGGCTTTACTGGCGCACCCTTCAGAACGCCGTATGGTGCTTAATATTGGGGGTATCGCCAATCTGTCCATGCTCATCCCGGGACAGCCCGTTCGTGGCTATGATACCGGCCCGGGCAATATGTTAATGGATGCCTGGATCTGGCGTCAGTGCGGTCAACCGTATGATAAAAACGCGGAGTGGGCGAGCGCGGGTAAAGTGATTATTCCGCTGTTGCAGTCCATGCTAAGCGACCCTTATTTTGCCCTTCCGGCACCGAAAAGCACGGGGCGCGAATATTTCAACTATGGCTGGCTTGAGCGCCAGCTGGCGCAATTCCCGGCACTCGCACCGCAGGATGTCCAGGCAACACTTGCCGAATTAACGGCCGTGTCGATATCTGAACAGGTGCTTCTCAGTGGCGGATGCGAACGTCTGCTGGTGTGTGGTGGTGGAAGCCGAAATCCGCTGGTGATGGCGCGTCTTGCCGGGCTACTGCCGGGGACAGAAGTCACGACGACAGATGAGGCTGGCATCAGTGGGGATGATATGGAAGCGCTGGCCTTTGCCTGGCTTGCCTGGCGCACGATTGCCGGGCTACCGGGCAATTTACCGTCGGTAACCGGTGCGCGTGAGGCGAGCGTCCTTGGGGCCATTTTCCCGGCCAACCCTCGTCAGAATCAGAGTTAACTGAAATTCAGCGTCGCGTATTGTCGTTAGAATGGAATAAAAACAGGAGGGCAGTCACGCCCTCCAGGACCAGGAAAGTCGTCGGAATACGCCCATGAAAAAACTTCTTCTTATTGTCGCGCCTTTGTTGCTGTCAGGATGCAGCGTCTATAACCAACTCGTTGAGCGTATGCAGACTGATACGCTGGAGTATCGTTGCGATGAAAAGCCGCTGACCGTTAAGCTGAATAACCCGCGCCAGGAAGCCAGTTTTGTGTACGACAATAAATTGTTGACCCTGAAGCAAGGCATCTCGGCCTCCGGTGCACGTTATACCGATGGTATCTATGTCTTCTGGTCGAAAGGGGACAGCGCCACGGTCTACAAACGTGATCGTATCGTGTTGAACAATTGTCAGCTCGAAAATCCGAAGCGTTGAGATTTTTACAGGGGCGGCGCACAATAGCGCCACCCAATCTCAATGTCAGCTAACGCCATGTCAGATAACGACGAACTGCAGCAAATCGCGCATCTGCGCCGTGAATACACCAAAGGTGGCCTGCGTCGCCAGGACCTTCCCGCTGAACCCCTCGAGCTTTTTGAACGCTGGCTGAAACAGGCTTGCGAAGCGAAACTGGCCGATCCGACGGCGATGGTTGTCGCGACGGTCGATGAAAGCGGTCAGCCGTATCAGCGTATCGTATTACTCAAGCATTATGACGAGAAAGGTTTGGTGTTCTACACCAACCTGGGCAGTCGCAAAGCACACCATCTGGAAAACAATCCGCGTATCAGCCTGTTGTTCCCGTGGCATATGCTGGAGCGTCAGGTCATGGTGACAGGCAAAGCGGAACGACTCTCGACGCTGGAAGTGGTGAAGTATTTCCACAGCCGTCCGCGCGACAGCCAGATTGGCGCCTGGGTCTCAAAACAGTCGAGCCGAATTTCAGCTCGCGGCGTGCTGGAAAGCAAATTTCTTGAGCTGAAACAGAAGTTCCAGCAGGGTGAAATCCCTCTGCCGAGTTTCTGGGGCGGTTTCCGCATCCCGATTGAGCAGATGGAGTTCTGGCAGGGGGGCGAACATCGCCTGCACGATCGCTTTTTATACCAGCGCGACAATGGCGGCTGGAAAATCGACAGACTGGCACCGTAATCCCCGAAATTTGTTGATTTAAGCGCTAGCGCACACCGCGCTTGCGCTTTATTCTATGGTCCTTTCGCATCAGGCGAAAAGTCGTGTACCGGCAAAGGTGCAGTCGTTTATACATGGAGAATTTGATGGCAAGCAGTAACTTGATTAAACAATTGCAAGAGCGGGGCCTTGTGGCCCAGGTGACGGACGAGGAAGCGTTAGCAGAGCGACTGGCGCAAGGCCCGATCGCGCTCTATTGCGGCTTCGATCCCACCGCTGACAGCTTGCATTTGGGGCATCTTGTTCCATTGTTATGCCTGAAACGCTTCCAGATGGCGGGGCATAAGCCTGTTGCCCTGGTGGGCGGCGCGACCGGTCTGATTGGTGACCCAAGCTTTAAAGCCGCTGAGCGTAAACTGAATACCGAAGATACCGTGCAGGAGTGGGTGGATAAGATCCGCAAACAGGTTGCGCCGTTCCTCGACTTCAACTGTGGTGATAACTCCGCTATTGCCGCGAACAACTACGACTGGTTTGGTAGCATGAACGTGCTGACCTTCCTGCGTGACATCGGCAAGCACTTCTCTGTTAACCAGATGATTAACAAAGAAGCCGTGAAGCAGCGTCTGAACCGTGACGATCAGGGTATCTCCTTTACCGAGTTCTCGTACAACCTGCTGCAGGGGTATGACTTTGCCTGCCTGAACAAACTGCACGGCGTTTCCCTGCAGATTGGCGGTTCTGACCAGTGGGGTAACATCACCTCCGGTATTGACCTGACCCGTCGTCTGCACCAGAACCAGGTCTTTGGTCTGACCGTTCCGCTGATCACGAAAGCCGACGGGACCAAATTCGGTAAAACCGAAGGTGGCGCGGTATGGCTTGATCCGAAGAAAACCAGCCCGTACAAATTCTACCAGTTCTGGATCAACACGGCGGATGCCGATGTTTACCGCTTCCTGAAGTTCTTCACCTTTATGGACATTGAAGAAATCAATGCGCTGGAAGAAGAAGACAAGAACAGCGGTAAAGCGCCACGCGCGCAGTACGTGCTGGCAGATGAAGTGACCAAACTGGTTCACGGTGAAGAAGGTCTGGCCGCGGCAAAACGCATTACTGCAAGCCTGTTCAACGGTACCCTGAGCGATCTGAGCGAAGCGGACTTCGAACAGCTGGCGCAGGACGGCGTGCCAATGGTTGAGATGGAGAAAGGGGCTGACCTGATGCAGGCGCTGGTGGACTCTGAGCTGCAGCCTTCCCGTGGTCAGGCGCGTAAAACTATCGCGTCCAACGCGATCACCATCAATGGCGAGAAGCAGTCCGACCCGGAATACACCTTCACTGACAGCGATCGTCTGTATGGTCGCTACACGCTGCTGCGTCGCGGCAAGAAAAATTACTGTCTG
Source organism: Enterobacter sp. P82 (assembly GCF_037053385.1). Lineage (NCBI taxonomy): Bacteria > Pseudomonadati > Pseudomonadota > Gammaproteobacteria > Enterobacterales > Enterobacteriaceae > Enterobacter > Enterobacter sp. P82. The sequence goes on along the minus strand of NZ_JBALHX010000001.1, from coordinate 1,471,152 downwards.
GTCTGCTGGAAATAATTAAAAGTAGCCAGGGGCGTGGGAAACCACGCCCCTTTTGTTTTTACAGGGTTTGGTAAGAAAAAATGAAGAACATCCTCGCCATTCAGTCCCACGTTGTTTTCGGACATGCTGGCAATAGCGCCGCGGAATTTCCAATGCGCCGCCTCGGTGCCAACGTCTGGCCCCTCAACACCGTACAGTTCTCCAACCACACGCAATACGGCCAATGGACCGGCTGCGTAATGCCGCCTTCACACCTCACGGAAGTTGTGCAAGGTATTGCCGATATCGGTCAGCTCAAACGTTGTGACGCCGTACTGAGCGGTTATCTCGGCTCAGCGGAGCAGGGGGAGCATATCCTCGGCATCGTACGTCAGGTGAAAGCATCAAATCCGTCGGCAAAATTCTTCTGTGACCCTGTTATGGGACATCCGGAGAAAGGCTGCATCGTGGCACCAGGTGTCGCAGAGTTTCATGTCCGTCATGCGCTGCCCGCCAGCGATATCATTGCGCCAAATCTGGTCGAACTGGAGATCCTTTGTGAGCATCCCGTTAACAGCGTAGAAGAGGCGGTAAGCGCGTCTCGCGAGCTGATAGTCCAGGGGCCAGAAATTGTGCTGGTGAAACATCTCGCGCGCGCAGGGATAAGCAAGGACCGTTTTGAGATGCTGCTGGTGACGAAAGATGATGCCTGGCATATCAGCCGTCCTCTGGTGGATTTTGGCCTGCGTCAGCCGGTAGGGGTTGGGGATGTGACCAGCGGTCTGCTGTTGGTGAAATTGCTGCAGGGTGCAACGTTGCGAGATGCCCTGGAGCATGTCACCGCGGCGGTGTACGAAATCATGATTGCGACGAAAGAAATGCAGGAGTATGAATTACAGGTGGTTGCGGCACAGGATCGTATCGCTAAACCGGAGCACTATTTTAGCGCCACTCAGCTTTAAAAGATGCCGGGTGGCGCTGCGCTTGCACGGGCCTGCGGAATTTGTAGGCCGGGTAAGCGTCAGCGCCACCCGGCAACACAGGCCGCTCGGTTAGTTCAACCCTTCCGCTTTCAGCGCTGCAGCTACCGCAGGACGTTCTGCCATGCGCGTCATATACGATGCGATATGGTCTAACCCTTCCAGGTTCAGCTTAACCGCGCGCGCCCAGCGCAGTACGGTAAACAGGTACGCATCGGCAATAGTGAAACGCGAGCCACAAATCCACTGGTCGTCTTTCAGAGATTCGTTAACGTACTGAAGCTTTTTCTCAAGAAGCGCACGCAAGGTGGGTTTGTACTCTTCTGGCGTATCCGGACGGAACAGCGGCGTAAAGCCTTTGTGCAGCTCAGTTGCAATGTAGTTCAGCCACTCCAGCGTTTTATAGCGAGAAACCGTACTTACCGGTGCCAGTAACTGGCGATCGGGCACGCTATCTGCCAGAAACTGCATAATCGCCACGCCCTCGGTCAGCAGAGTACCGTCATCCAGCAACAGTGCCGGAACTTGTCCCTTCGGGTTGATGGCAAGAAAATCATCACCGTTTTCCAGACGTTTTTTCATCAGATCAACGCCATCCAGCGTGAAATCTTTGCCGCTCTCGCGCAGGGTGATATGGGAAGCAAGAGAGCACGCGCCCGGTTTGTAGAACAGTTTCATCGGTAACTCCTTTTTGCTGAGGTTTCAGCTATGTTAGTGCGCGAACGGGTAAAAAAAAAGCCGCTAATGCATTAGCGGCTTCTGTTATGTCGTTTCTCAATGATATTACGCGGTAGCGGTTTTAGTCGCTTTAGCGGTCTCGTCGTCGTCCTGAGTCATACGATTCAGTTTCGGTGCCGTCAGCAGCATCAGAGCAGCGATGACTGCTGTAGCGATACCAATCTGCATGAATACAGTGCCGTAGACGTTCAGAGAGACCAGTGGGTCCGTGACGTTATCCGGAACGGCCATCAGGTTCGCAATCTTACCTGCAATGATTGCTGCACCGGCAGTGGTCAGGAACCAGCTACCCATAATGAAGCCCATCAGGCGCTGTGGCACCAGCTGTGCAACCATCGCCAGACCCAGGCCGGAGATCATCAGTTCACCGATAGACTGCAGAGCGTAGCTCAGGATCAGCCAGTTAACGGAAACGATACCTGCATCAGTCGCGAATTTAGTACCCAGTGGCAGCACCAGGAAGGCACCGGAGCACAACACCATGCCGATAGCAAACTTATGCGGCATCGGCAGACGGTCACCCATCTTGTTATAGATAGCGGCCAGAATTGGGCTGCCAATCATAATCCAGAACGGGTTCAGGGCCTGATACTGCTCCGGTTCGAATGCGATGCCCAGAATTGAGTGCTCAACGTTACGAATAGCGAAGAAGTTCAGAGAGGTTGGCATCTGGCTGTACAGTACGAAGAAGATAATCGCTTCCAGCATCAGAATGAACGCCACAATCATCTTACGACGCGCAGCACCCTGCATGGCGAAGGCTTCTTTCGCGAAGATAATCACGATACCCAGTGCAACCACACCCAGAACAGCACGCGCGATACCCTGGTTGTGCAACAGCCAGGTAGCGATTCCTGCGAGGATCACAACACCTACAATGGTCGCCAGCAGTTTGCCCACATGTACGGGTTCGAAGTCAGGTTTTGAACCGTAGTTTTTAACCCAGCGTTTGCAGAAGGCAAAGTTGACAACGGTGATCAGCATACCGACCACAGACAGGGAGAACGCCACGCTCCAGCCGAATTTAGCGGCCAGCCACGGTGTTGCCAGCATGGAGAAGAAGGAACCAATGTTCACGGACATGTAGTACATGGTGAATGCACCGTCCAGACGCGGGTCATCTTTGCTGTAACAGGTGGAGAGCAGGGAAGACGGGTTGGCTTTGAACAGCCCGTTACCCACGGCGATGGTCGCCATGCCCATATACACGACAGCAGCATCATGGCCTGACCATGCAACCAGCGCATAACCGATTGCCAGCACAATGGCACCCAGCATGATGACGCGTTTAGTACCGAGAACTTTATCACCCAGCCAGCCGCCGATTGCGACCAGACCGTACACCAGAGCACTGAAGGAGGAGAACAGCGTGATGGAATCGGCTTCGGACATACCCAGCTGTTTCACCAGGTAAACCGCCATGATCCCTTGCAGGCCGTAATAACCAAAACGCTCCCATAACTCGATAGAGAAGATGAGATAGAACGCTTTTGGTTGTTTAAAAGCGTTAAGACTTACGCTTTCATCTGTTGGTTTATTGTTTGCAGTAGACACATATACCTCTTTTTTTACATCCCATATTAACGGGGGTGTTCATAGCGTGATGGCCGTAGTCCATACGCCTTATAGTTATTTTGGGAGGAGAAACGGCGGGTAATGTTCACTATCCTGCTCCATCTGGCAATACGTTTGTAATAATCTGTTACATATATCTTGAATGGTATAATCATCGGTTTATATAAATGTTATTCAGAGTTAAATTTCATACGATGAGTAAAGGTAGTTTTTTCGACTGATAACGACTCGCCATGATGGGGTTTTGGCGATATGTTCTGCTACATGCCGCTTATTGCAGTGATATAGCCCATATTCTGAAAAATAGCTGGTCTTATCTACGGCGTCGGAAGGGATGTGTCTTGTCAGATAAAGGGTTTAGGCCGATTTTGACAACAAAAAATCAACATGAAGTTATCAGGGTGATCGCGATCACAGATGTATAGAAATTTTTGACTATAAAAAAAGTATTAACCTGTTTGAGCGTTAAACAGCCGAACAAGTGATAGGCCTGGGCAAGTAAAAGGCGGACAAATAACGGCCAAAAGAAGAGCGTTTGGTAGCCCTTCTTTTGATGAGGGGATTGGCTGATCAGGGATACACTTTTTCTTTGTATTCGCAGAGATCTTCAATAATGCAGGAGCCGCAGCGAGGCTTACGGGCAATGCAGGTATAACGCCCGTGCAGAATCAGCCAGTGGTGGCAATCAACCTTAAATTCGGCAGGAACCACCTTGAGCAGTTTCTCTTCAACCTGCTCAACATTTTTGCCGGGTGCGAAATTGGTGCGGTTAGATACGCGGAAAATATGCGTGTCGACAGCGATAGTCGGCCAGCCAAATGCCGTATTTAGCACAACGTTCGCAGTTTTTCGGCCTACGCCGGGTAACGCCTCGAGTGCCGCGCGATCTTCCGGCACTTCGCCACCGTGCTGTTCCAGCAGGATCCGGCAGGTCTTAATCACGTTCTCAGCTTTGCTGTTAAACAGACCGATGGTTTTGATATAAGACTTCACGCCTTCCACGCCCAGTTCCAGCATAGCCTTCGGCGTATTGGCAACAGGATAGAGCAGGGCGGTAGCTTTATTGACGCTTACATCGGTAGCTTGTGCAGAGAGCAGCACGGCGATCAGCAGTTCAAACGGGGAGTTAAAGTTCAACTCTGTCGTCGGGTGTGGGTTCTCGTCCCGCAGACGAGTCAGGATCGCAATGCGCTTTTCTTTATTCATGAGGCCTTCTCGGGTATCCCTTCCTGGACGCTGCGCTCTGCCGCGCGGCGCTTACGTTTCTCATCAATCAGGTATTTTATCGCCAGCATCATGCCGAGGCCAATAAATGCGCCTGGCGGTAGCATGGCCAGCAGAAACGGTGTATCGGTGTGGAATACTTCAATACGCAGCACTTTAGCCCAACCACCCAGCAGCGCGTCTGCACCGTCAAACAGCGTACCGTTGCCGAGGATCTCACGCATTGAGCCCAGTACAAACATGGCTCCCGTGGCACCCATACCAATCGAAAAACCATCCAGCGCCGACATGGCCGGACTGTTTTTCACCGCGAAGGCTTCCGCGCGTCCAACCACGATACAGTTGGTGACGATAAGCGGAATAAAGATGCCCAGCGACTGATACAGACCGAATGCGTAAGCGTTAATCAGCATCTGGACGATACTCACGACCGAGGCAATGATCATGACGTAAATCGGAATACGGATTTCCGACGGCGTCCAGCGGCGCAGGGCTGAGATGGAGAGGTTGGTCAGGGTAAGTACCAGTGTGGTCGCCAGACCCAGACCAAGCGCGTTGGTGGCGGTGGAGGTGACCGCCAGCAATGGACACATTCCCAGAAGCTGTACCAGCGCGGAGTTGTTCTTCCACAACCCCTGGACAATAACCTCTTTAACCTGGCTCATGATTACTCCTCACAGGCCGGAAGATTGTTGATGTGCGCGGGCAGCGTTTCAGCATACAGCCCGGCTCGTTTTACGGCATTCACCACGGCGCGTGGGGTGATGGTCGCCCCGGTGAACTGGTCGAACTCGCCGCCATCTTTCTTCACCGCAAAGGCAGTATCTCCTTCGCCATGAATTACTTTACCGGCAAAATGCAAAATCCAGTCGCTTAGACGGGTTTCAATTTTATCGCCAAGACCCGGCGTTTCATGATGCTGCGTCACGCGGGTGCCCAGTATCGTGCCGGAGAAATCGCTGCCAACGAGCAGTTGAATGGCGCCGGAATAGCCATCGGGCGCTGTTGCTTCCATCACCGCGCCGACCGGTTTATCCCCTTTACGAGCGATAAAGACGCGATGTGCGCCTTTGCCTAACTGCGGCGTCTGGACGATGACACAGCTTTGCTGCAGGTCATTATCGTAGAAATCAGACGGGATCACCTGATCGAACAGCGCTTTTTGCTGCTTCGACGCCTGTTCTTCGATGGTCGTCTTGGTCAATGAATTCACCAGTGCCGTCAGACCAGTCAGGATCGCGGCGAAGACAGCCAGCGTAACACCGTGTTTTTGCATAGTTTTTAACATGGCGAAACCCTTAACGATGCCCGTACACGCGTGGGCGTGTGTAATAGTCGATGAGCGGAACTGTGATGTTGGCGAGCAAGACGGCAAATGCCACACCATCCGGATAGCCACCAAAGCTGCGGATCAACCATACCAGCAACCCAGCCAGCGCACCGAAGATCAGGCGGCCACGGTTGGTCGTTGACGCGGTAACCGGATCCGTCAGGATAAAGAATGCACCTAACATGGTCGCGCCGGAGAGCAAATGCAACTGCGGGCTGGCCATTGACTCAGGGGAGAACGCCCAGCCAAGCGTGGCACAAACCGCCAGCGTCACGAGGAAGCTCACCGGGATATGCCAGCGAATGGCTTTTTGTTGCAGCAGGAACAGACCGCCCAGCAGATACGCCAGGTTAACCCACTGCCATCCTGCGCCTGCCAGTACGCCACTGTAGATGGCTGATTTCATAATCTGCTCAACGCTATGACCAGCGTGCAGGGATGTTTTAAACGTATCGAGAGGCGTCGCCTGGCTGATACCATCCACGCCCATACGCAGTGTGTTCATATCAGCGCCGAGTGCGGTATGGCCGGTAAAGATCACGTGCAGGGCATCCATAAAGCCCGGAACCGTTGCTGCAATCTCATGCGGTGGCAACCAGCTTGTCATCTGTACCGGGAAGGAGATCAGCAGCACCACGTAGCCGATCATTGCCGGGTTAAACGGGTTATGACCGAGCCCACCATACAGTTGTTTGGCAATTATCACTGCGAAGACGGTACCGAGTACCACCATCCACCATGGCGCAAACGGTGGAATACTGATGGCCAGCAATAGGCCGGTCAGTAGCGCGGAGTTGTCGGCAAGGATGCGGGAAACTGCCATTTTGCGCAGTTTAAGTACCAGGGCTTCAGCGGCTAAGGCGCTGGCACAGCCCAGGACTATCTGGAACAGGGTTCCCCAGCCGAAAAACCAGCACTGAACGGCAATGCCTGGCAGCGCGGCCAGGCAGACCAGCATCATAATGCGCGATGTCTGGCGCTGGTTGTGGGTGTAAGGGGAACTTGCGATTCTGAAAACCATTTAATCCTCGTTAACTGCTTGCTGTGCGGCTTTCTTCGCCTGGACGCGCGCGATGGCAGCGGCGACGGCAGCTTTGCGCGGGTCGTCATTTGCGGCCTTCGGTTGCTCTTCCTGTTGCGCCGCTTTACGTGCTTTGGCGCGGGCTATTGCTGCTTCAACGGCGGCTTTGCGCGGGTCGACCGGCGTTTCGGGTTCGGTAGTTTGCGTCTGTTGTGCTGTCTTACGGGCTTTGGCACGGGCTATTGCCGCTTCGACGGCAGCTTTGCGTGGATCCACGGCCTCTTTCTCGACCACCACGTTTTGCTCTCCGGTTTTACGGGCTTTAGCTCGGACAATTGCTGCTTCAACGGCAGCTTTACGTGGATCAACCTCGACATCCGCCTGAGCTGTTTGCGCTTTTTCCGCCTGACGGGCGCGAGCCGCTGCTTTACGCGCTTCGCGGGCCGCAATTGCTTCGCTATTATCCGGTTTCTCACCCACCGGGATCACCACGGTTTGGGCTGCGGTCGCTTTTTTCTCGCGAACGCGCGCCAGTGCCGCGTTAATGGCATCCTGATCTTTCTCGCCTGGCTGAACAGCAGCCTGCTTATGGCGCTCCTGACGAGCCGCTTTTTCGCGCTCCAGTCGAGCCTGGCGTGCTTCAAAGCGGGCTTTTGCTTCAGCTGCACGTTTTTCTTCCATTGAGATGGCATAAATTTCAGCCTTCTCCTGGCGGAAATACTGCACCAGTGGAATGTTACTTGGGCAAACCCAGGCGCAGGCCCCGCATTCAATACAGTCAGCCAGATTATGGGCTTGTGCTTTGTCGTGCAGTTGACCTTTGCTGTACCAGTACAACTGCTGCGGAAGCAGGTCCGCCGGGCAAGCGTCGGCACAGGCACTGCAACGGATACAACCTTTCTCCTCCTGCTCTTCGCCCATTTCGGTTGGGGAAGGCGCAAGCAGGCAGTTAGTGATTTTGACCACCGGGACATCCAACCACGGCAGGGTAAAGCCCATCAGTGGGCCGCCCATGATCACCATCTGGTCGCTGCCAGGGCAAAATTCAGCCTGTTCCAGCAGGTGACGAACCGGCGTCCCCAGTCGCGCCCAGACGTTCCCCGGTCGCGAGACAGACTCTCCGGTCAGCGTAACCACGCGCTCGGTCAAGGGCTCGCCGTCAATCACTGCGCGCTTCACTGCGTACGCGGTCCCGACGTTTTGCATCAGCACACCGATATCTGAGGAGCGTCCACCGTGCGGCACTTGTTTACCGGTAAGGATCTGCGTCAGCTGTTTTGCGCCACCAGAAGGGTACTTGGTCGGAATGACGCGCAGGGCGATATCATGGCTACCGGCCAGCACGGCGCGCAGCATTGAAATGGCCTGTGGTTTATTGTCTTCAATACCAATCAGTACTTCTTTCGGCTGCAGAATGTGCGCGAGAATGCGAATACCTTCCACCACCTGGGCGGCGCAATCCTGCATCAGACGATCGTCTGCGGTAATATACGGCTCGCATTCAGCAGCATTGATAATCAGCGTCTGAATTTTATCGCCACCGCCACGCAGTTTGACACCGGTAGGGAAGCCTGCGCCGCCCAGTCCGGCAACACCGAACTGATGAATACGCTCGATGAGCTCATCGCGACTCCGGTTGCGGTAGTCGCCCCAGCCGTCACGCTCGATCCAGCGATCTTCACCGTCGGCTTCAATAATGACGCTCAGTTCTGAAAGTGCTGACGGGTGAGCCACCGTATGCGGGGCGATTGCCACCACTTTGCCAGATGTTGGCGCGTGTACAGGCAGCATTCGTCCCCGGCCAAAGGTCAGCGGCTGGCCGCGAAGAACCGTATCGCCTTCTTTCACACACAGCTCGCCCTCCGCGCCAATATGCTGCTTGAGAGGCATGATGTAACGCGTCGCCAGCGGAATTTGACGCAGTGGGGTGCCGTTGGACTGGGTTTTCATCTCCGGCGGATGAATCCCGCCGTCAAAGTCCCAAATCTTCTCTTTTCTGAAAGCAGAAAATAACTTAAGCATGTTGTTCCACAGGAATGTTGCGGACCGGAATGGTTTGAAGATCCCACTTCCAGCTTTCGGTAGTCGTTTCAACCGGACGCAGTTCAATACATTGCGTCGGGCAGGGCGCCACGCAGAGGTTACAGCCAGTGCACAGATCCGCGACGACGGTGTGCATGGCGCGGGTTGCGCCAACGATGGCATCTACAGGGCAGGCCTGAATACATTTGGTGCAGCCGATGCAGTTCGCTTCGTCGATCACAGCAAGAGCGCGCACCGGCTCCTGGACGTCTGCATCGCCATCAATGGGCTGCGGGTCAACGTTCAGCAGAGCCGCAATTTTCAGCATTACCGCTTCACCACCCGGTGCACAGCGGTTAATTTTTTCACCCTGAATACCTACCGCTTCGGCATAGGGGCGACAACCGGGATAGCCACACTGTCCACACTGGCTTTGTGGAAGAAGCTCATCAATTTTTTCAACAACAGGATCGTCCTCTACCGCGAAACGGCGGGAGGCGTAACCCAGGATAAGGCCAAACACCAGTCCCAGGACGCTGATAGAGGCGATGGCAATCCAGATAGCATTCATTACAACTTCACCAGACCACTAAAGCCCATAAAGGCCAGAGACATTAAACCTGCGGTCACCAGCGCAATCGCATTACCGCGAAACGGCGCAGGGATGTCCGCTGCGGCGAGGCGCTCACGAATAGAGGCGAACAGCACCATCACCAGAGAGAAACCGACGGCCGCAGAAAAACCATACAGTGCCGATTGCATAAAGTTATGGCCAAGATTGATGTTCAGCAGCGCTACGCCGAGCACGGCGCAGTTGGTGGTGATCAACGGCAGGAAAATACCCAGCAGACGATAAAGCGCTGGACTGGTTTTGCGCACCACCATTTCGGTAAATTGCACAACCACGGCAATAACCAGAATAAAGGCAAGCGTACGGAGATAGGTTAACCCCAACGGGATAAGGATCCAGGTATCAATCAACCACGCGCAAATAGACGCCAGCGTCATGACAAAGGTGGTCGCCAGCCCCATGCCCATCGCAGTTTCCAGTTTTTTGGAAACGCCCATAAACGGACACAGACCAAGGAACTTCACCAGGACGAAGTTGTTAACCAGCACTGTGCCGACAAAGAGCAGTAAGTAATCGGTCATTATTTAGCCTGAAATAAAAAAGCCGCCTATTATCGGATAAACCAACGCAGGCGACAACAGGTTATCTGTAAGGTTATTACGGGTTCACGAAGGTGTTTTTCACCCGCTTCGAACGCTTGAAATAGGGCACCAGCAGCGCAGCGGCCAGTAAAGGGAAAAGTAACTGGCGGACGGCCAGTGCGTCAGAAACCGGCGAAAAAGCAAAAGCTTTTACCGCCAGCAGAACCGAAATCAGCAGCCAGATAATGTAATGCTTAGGCACACTTTTACGGCGCTTAAAGAAAGCGATGGTCAGCCACAGCGTGTAGTACCACATCCCTATCGCGAAAACGAACGATACAAACCACATCGCAATATTAAGCACACTTTGCGACATCAGCGTCTGGATGGCATGCGGAGTAATCAGTGCGGTGGTATAAAGCAGCAGCGCAAGTGATGCGCTTAATAAGGCAACCAGCAGCCATGCCAGTGGGGCGATTAACCAGCCTCCAATGCGTACTCCAGGCGTTGCGGTCATAAACTCTCCCATAATCTGCGCGAAATGTTGTACAGCCAGTTTGCAGGGCGGAGAGTATATAACATTTCGCGCTGATGGCTACTTTCTTATAAAACGTAACGCCAGACAGACTTAGGCACTTCACCCACGTTGAACAAACGGCCACCGGATACCAGTTCTGCACGGCGATGGTCAGCGGCACGATACATGTTGATGATTTCCTGATTATCCGACAGTGTGTAGTTCAGATGGTCAAACAGTTTTTCCAGGCTCTCAAGCGAATTGATCTTGCGAAATTTTAATAAATAGTCCTGAACTGTCATATTAATAAGTTTCCATATAAAAGTGAGTAATACCAGTTAAGGTAATTCGTTCGAATAATAAACGGATTAATAAAGACGTAAACAGCCCACACAGGTAACGCGACGAAATTAGGAGTTTTCTTTTCTGAAAGTTTCAGGCATCAGATGATGCCTGGAAGAGAAGGTTAACCGTGTTCACCAGGGCTGGCAATACGTAACTGACATATTATGTCACTCTTTATTGCAGTAACCGGTTACTTAGGTTGGGCGACTGTGACAGGCTCCGGCGGCTGGTAGTTATCGATATGGCTGGCAACACCCAGCAAAATGACCGAAACCCCAAGGACAATCCATCCCGCTAATTCAATGATTCGATTAATAATTGACGTCATGATTCGTAGTTGTAATTTATCCATAAATACAGGGAGCAGATGTTACAGCGGCGTTTCCCCGGCGGCAAGTGCTTTGGGAACGGTTCCCTTAAGCAAAATCAGGTGGTTAATACTATGTAACAAAAACAACCCGTACAACCTGCTATTTTAAGTCATATGGCACATTATTAATCTGTGGTAATGCCAGGCTAGCCAGTGTGAAATAAGAACGCCATAAAAGAGGATGACACTATGAGTGATAATATCCGCGTCGGGCTTATTGGTTATGGATATGCGGGAAAAACGTTTCATGCGCCTCTGATCGCCGGGACGCCCGGAATGGCGCTGGCTGCCGTATCCAGTAGTGATGCAACTAAAGTCCATGCCGACTGGCCTTCCGTGCCGGTTGTCTCTGAACCTAAACATCTTTTCAACGATCCGAATATTGATTTAATTATCATCCCCACGCCAAACGACACGCACTTTCCGCTGGCAAAGGCGGCGCTGGAAGCCGGTAAGCATGTGGTTGTTGATAAACCCTTTACCGTGACGTTGTCACAAGCGCGCGAGCTGGAGGCGCTGGCAAAGAGTCTGGGCAGGCTACTTTCGGTGTTCCATAACCGCCGATGGGACAGCGATTTTCTGACTGTAAAAAGACTTCTCAGCGAAGGTACGTTAGGAGAGATCCTCTTTTTTGAATCGCATTTTGACCGTTTTCGCCCGCAGGTACGAAACCGCTGGCGCGAGCAGGCCGGTCCGGGCAGCGGCATCTGGTACGATCTGGCCCCGCATCTTCTGGATCAGGCTGTGAATCTGTTTGGCCTGCCGGTGAGTATGACGGTCGATCTGGCGCAACTCAGACCCGGAGCGCAGACAACGGATTATTTCCACGCGGTTTTGAGTTACCCACAGCGTCGAATTGTGCTGCACGGGACGATGGTGGCGGCCGCAGAATCCGCGCGTTATATCATTCACGGTACACGCGGGAGTTATGTGAAGTTCGGTCTCGACCCGCAGGAAGATCGCTTAAAAAACGGGGAGCGTTTGCCACAGGAAGACTGGGGCTATGATATGCGAGACGGTGTCGTGACGCGGGTTGAAGGTGAGGAGCTGGTGGAGGAAACCTTGCTGACTATTCCGGGTAACTACCCGGCTTATTATGCGGCTATCCGCGATGCGCTGAACGGAACGGGGGAAAATCCGGTTCCGGCAAGCCAGGCCATTCAGATTATGGAGCTGATTGAGCTGGGCATCGAATCAGCCAAACATCGCGCTACGCTCTGTCTGGCATAAGGTACAGATATTTTGTATGCCGGGTAAGGCGCAACCGCTACCCGGCAAAAAGGCTTACGCGGTTGCCACCTTATCCCGCAGCGCCTGCTTCTCTTCAGGCGTCAGGAAAGCGATCTCCAGCCCGTTGATCTGCGCCTGACGGATCTGCTCGCGGCTCAGACCCGCCTGAGGTGCGGCAATATTATATTCGTGAATAATATCCACTCCCTGAACCGCCGGATCGTCAGTGTTCAGTGACGCCAGCACACCGTGCTCAAGGAACGTTTTCAGCGGGTGCTGTGCCAGCGTTGCTACGGTGCTGGTCTGAATATTAGATGTCAGGCAAGACTCAATCCCGATGCGCTGTTCCGCCAGGAAATCCATCAGAGCGCGATCTTCTACCGCTTTTACGCCGTGGCCGATACGCTCGGCGCCCAGCTCACGGATGGCCTGCCAGATGCTTTCCGGGCCTGCCGCTTCACCTGCATGAACAGTAATATGCCACCCGGCGTCACGCGCGCGGTTGAAATGGGACAGGAACAGACTGCCCGGGAAACCCAGCTCATCACCGGCGAGGTCGACCGCAGTGATGGCATCGCGGTGCGCCAGCAGCGCCTCCAGTTCCTGCAGGCAGGCGGCCTCACCGAACGTACGGCTCATGATGCCAATCAGACGGGCCTGGACATCAAACGTTTTACAGCCTTCGCGGACGCCTTCAATGACGGCTTCTACTACGCCTGCAACGGGCAGGTTGTGGGTCATCGCCATATAACCTGGTGAGAAACGCAGTTCGACATAATGCAGACCGTTACGGGCGGCATCTTCAATATTCTCGAACGCCACGCGGCGGCAGGCATCCAGCGAGGCCAGCATCTTCACGCCCCAGTCGAGTTTGCTCAGGAAGCTGACCAGGTCAGGTTCATTGGAGGTGACCTGAACATGAGGGATCAAGGACTCAAGTGTCTGAGCAGGAAGCGTTAAATTGAACTGGCGGCCAAGATCGAGGATGGTTTGGGCACGAATGTTACCGTCAAGGTGACGATGAATATCAGTTAATGGCAGGCGTGTATCAATCATGGTCGCACTCTTTTCTGGTTAAAGTGCGCCATATTATAAAAACAAAACGAGGTAAAAAGCTATTTGCGCAAGGGAATATTCCGTTGCGCAAATGAATTACAGTAACGTGTTAATCCCGGCGATAAGGCGTTGAACCCCTTGTTCCAGCTTGCTGCGCGGGCAGCCGGCATTCAGGCGCACGAAACCATTTCCCTCTTTGCCGTACGTATACCCCGGCATGATGGCGACTTTTTGCTGCTCGATCAGCACTTTTTGTAGGACCCGGTCGTCAATGTTCAGTGGGCGCAGGTCAATCCAGGCCAGATAGGTCGCTTCTGGTGGCTGCCAGTTCAGTTTCGGAAAAGCGCTGTTTATTTCCTGCGCGATATACGACAAATTTTCTTCCAGATAACGCCGCAAGGCATCCAGCCACGGCTCTCCCTGCTGATAGGCGGCGATATGTGCCGTCAGTGCCAGCACGGAAGGGGAAGAGAGTCCGTCCCGGCCTTTCAACGCGCTAAGATAACCGTTACGGCTTTCTTCATCACCAATCAGGCCGTAAGCGCCGGTCAACGCCGGAATATTGAAACTTTTCGAACCGGAGGTGAGAAGCGCCCATTTGCTCCGTGCTACCGCGTTCCACGGCGTGTGACGACGATCTCCCCACACCATGTCCATATGTATTTCATCGCTGATCACCGCCACGTCATAGCGTGCGCACAGTTCCGCCATGTGGGTCAACTCATCCCGCGTCCAGACCTTACCGGTCGGGTTTTGCGGGCTGCACAGCAGCAAAATTTTGTTTTCAGATTTTGCAAGGGCCGCTTCTAGCGCAGCCATATTTCCCTGCCAGCCTGCGGCATGCTTTTCCATCTCGACGGGCACCACATGACGAGCATTGCCTTCAATGGCTTTGTAAAACGCATCGTATGCCGGGGTGTGTACCACCACGCCGTCGCCGGGGTTTGACCAGAGACGAATCAATTCAGAGACCATATAAATGACGGAAGGACCATAAACGACGGTTTCCGTATCAATCTGGCTGTTAAACCGCTGCTGGAACCAGTGCGCGACGGCTGCCAGGAACTCCTCGTTCTTCCAGCGGCTATAGCCAAACACGCCGTGATGAATGCGCTGTTGCAGCGCATCGGTAATGCAGGGGGCGGTGGCGAAATCCATATCCGAGATAGTGAAGGGCAGCAAATCGGCCGCGCCAAAACGGTCGGCGACGTAATCCCACTGTGTACACCAAGTGCCGTGACGATCCACGACGGTAGAAAAATCAAACATGACGTACGTCCTTAAAGTAAAACCCCCTCATGGTGAGGGGGCTGAGGCATCAGGCTTCGACAGTTCGCATCAGGGTCGCCAGCTCATCTTTCACTGACTGTACCTGTGGGCCGATAACCACCTGCAAATTGTGCTGATTTAGTTGCACCACGCCGATGGCCCGGTTGGCTTTCAGGGCGTTGGTGTCTACTTTCGACATATCCGCCACCGACAGACGCAGACGGGTAATGCAGTTATCCAGAGAGGTGATGTTATCCGCACCGCCCAGCGCCGCCAGAATAGCAGGGGTGTTATAGCCGGATTTACCCACGGTCCCGGCAACAGCCTGCTCAACATTGCTCGCTGTATCGGTATCACGACCTGGCGTTTTCAGATTAAAGCGGGTGATGGCGAAGCGGAAGATACCGTAATACACCGCGAACCAGATAGCCGCCACGACCGGCACCAGATACCACTTGGTGGACAGGCCGTGCAGAATACCGAACACCACGAAGTCGATCACGTTGCCGTCGGTGTTGCCGATGGTAACGCCCAGTACCGCCATCACGGTAAAGCCCAGACCGGTCAGCACGGCGTGGATGAGATACAGCACCGGTGCGACGAACAGGAACAGGAATTCGATTGGCTCAGTGGTACCGCCTACCACGCAGGCGATCACGCCGGAAATCAGCAGGCCTTTAATTTTATGACGATTCTCCGGGCGTGCACAGTGGTACATTGCCAGCGCAGCGCCAGGAAGGCCGCCGAGGAAGGCAGGCATTTTCCCCTGAGACAGGAAGCGGGTTGCGCTTTCGGAGAAGCCGTGCGTAGTTGGGCAGCTTAACTGTGCCTGGAAGATAGTCAGTGCACCGCTCACATCGTGACCGCACACCTCCATGGTACCACCCGCTTCGGTGAAGCGGATCAGGGCCACCAGGATATGTTGCAGGCCAAACGGCAGCAGCAGGCGTTCACCGGTACCGAAGATCATCGGTCCAAAATCTCCCGCGCCGTTAATGATGCGCCCAATGCCGTTGATACCCATCGCAAAGACTGGCCAGATCAGCGGAATGATCAAACCAAACAGACCCATTACCACCAGGGTAATAATCGGCACAAAGCGGGTACCACCGAAGAACGCCAGCGCATCCGGCAGACGGATATTGTGGAAGCGTTCGTGCAACATCCAGATGATCACCCCGGCGATCACCGCACCGAGGATCCCGGTATCAATAGACTGGATACCAATCACGCTCTGTATGTTGTTAGCTTTCAGCACCGCGGCGTTGGTGGTAGGCAGAATGCCTTTCGCGGTCAGCCAGAAGTTAACGGCCAGGTTCATCACCGCGTAACCCACAAAACCGGCAAATGCGGCCACGCCTTTATTCTCGCGCGCCAGACCCAGCGGGATAGCAATACAGAACATCACGGGCAGGAAACTGAAGGCAAAGGAGCCGACCTTACTCATCCAGATAAAGATCGCCTGCAGCACTGGCGCGCCGAGGAACGGGATCAGCGTGATGACGTCTTTACTGCTGAGTGAACTGCCGATCCCGAGCATGATCCCGCAGAACGAGAGGAGTGCCACGGGCAGCATAAAGGTTTTACCCAGTTGCTGGAAAAACTCCCACAGCGATATTTTTTGTGCTGCTTTCGCCGTCATAAAACGACTCCTTTATTGTTAAAATCAGTTTATCTGCTTCAATGCTGCGAGAAGATAAAACGTTTTATCAAAGTTTAGTGCGCGCTAAATCACATTCTCTGGCTTTGACTGGTAGTATAAAGATAACAGTTTGATAAAACGTTTTACCGATCTCATTTCAGGGAGTCACGCCAACACATGGCTGTAGCGAAAAAAATCACCATCAACGATGTTGCGCTGGCGGCGGGTGTTTCCGTCAGTACCGTTTCTCTGGTGCTGAGCGGGAAAGGGCGGATCTCTCCTGCGACCGGCCAGCGGGTGAACGAGGCGGTTGAGCAACTGGGCTTTGTGCGTAATCGGCAGGCATCGGCGCTGCGCGGTGGGCAAAGCGGGGTGATCGGTTTGATTGTCCGCGACCTGACGTCTCCCTTCTATGCAGAACTGACCGCAGGGTTAACGGAGGCGCTTGAAGCGCAAGGACGGATGGTCTTCCTGCTGCACGGTGGTCGTGAAGCCGATCAGCTGCTTTCCCGCCTGGATATGTTGCTTAACCAGGGTGTCGACGGGGTGATCGTCGCCGGGGCGTCAGGCGTGGGCAGTGAGCTGTGTGAACGAGCCGCCGAAAAAGGTGTGCCTTTGGTCTTTGCCTCGCGCGCCAGCTACCTGGATGAGGCTGATACGCTGCGCCCGGACAATATGCAGGCCGCACAAATGTTAACCGAACATCTTATTCGTCGCGGTCATCAGCGCATTGCCTGGCTCGGCGGCAAAAGTTCGTCCCTGACGCGCGCCGAGCGGGTAGGCGGCTACTGCGCGACGCTGATTAAATACGGCCTGCCATTCCACAGTGAATGGGTCGTTGAGTGCGAATCCAGCCAGAAGAAAGCGGCGGAAGCGATAAGCGCGTTGTTGCGTAGCAGCCCGACGATCAGCGCCGTGATTTGCTATAACGACGTGATTGCCATGGGAGCCTGGTTTGGGCTGATCCGCGCCGGTCGTCAGAGCGGCGAGGGCGGGGTAGAAACCTTCTTCGGCCATCAGGTGGCGCTCGGGGCATTTGCCGACGTCGGCGAAAACGCGCTGGACGATCTTCCAATCGTCTGGGCCACGACGCCCGCGCGGGAGATGGGCTACACGCTGGCAGACAGGATCATGCAGCGCATCGAGAATACGGATGTCCAGGCCGGGCACCAGATTGTGGCGGCGCGGTTGGTGACGGTGAAATAGAAGCGTCAGCGCTGCCCGGCAATAAAAAACCCCTCTTGCGAGGGGTTTTTGTTGTTTACTGCTGAGGTGCAGTCGGTTCGGCTGGCGCTGCCGGTTCAGCCGGGTCCGGCATCCCCAGAGCAGGCATACCAAACATGCCGACGAAGTCTTCCAGCGGCATTTTGTCGCCGTTAAGCGTGACCTGGCCGTTGGCGTACTGCAGGCTGGTAGAGATCGTGTTGTTTTCCACTTTGGTGATGCGGAACATCTGGCCCATCGCCGCCAGGCCTTTCACCTGCTGGTTCGCCAGTTTGCCGGCGTCTTCGTCGCCGTAGCCTTCAAGCTTCGCAATCTGTGTCATAAACTCGGTTGCCATCTCCATAGGGATGGTCAGCTTGCTGTCGAGAGACTTCACGCTGCGATCCACTTCCTGTGCCAGCGTTTGCGGTTCACCCGTGGCAGTTGCCGGATCTTTCAGGAAAAGAGACAGGTTAAAGTTGGTTTCACCTTTGCTGTTTTTCCAGCTCAGCGGTGAAACGGTTATCACCGGCTCGCCTTTCAGCAGGATCGGCAGGTTATTGAACAGCACCGCTATCGCCTGCTGCTGATACTCTTCCGGGTTTTGCTGCAGCGCGGTATCGGTCAGCAGCGCCTGGCTCTCTTTGCTGTATTTCTGGCTAAACTCATGCCACGCCTGACCGTCAATATTGCCGATCTTCAGTGAGAGTTTGCCGGTTCCCAGATCCTGATTCTGCACTTTCAGGCTCTTCAGCGTGTAATCCAGTTGAGTATTGATACTCTTACCGTCTTTGGAAACGTCAGATTTACCATCGACATCCATACCTTCCAGTACGGCCATTTCCTTGCCTTCAACCGCAATTGCAATCTTAGCAATTGAGAGTTTTTGATCGCCGATACGCTCTTTAAAATCAGTCATTCGGCTATTGCCGTCGGCTTTCAGATTATTGAAGGTGAGCTGAACTTTTTGGTTGTATTCGTTTACGGCATTGACCAGGCCACTTTCCGCTTCACCCGTCAGGGAGAACACGTTTCCGTCGCGGTCAGCATCAAGCTTGAAGTTACCGCCGCTGAAGGCGACTTTCTCATTCTCTTTCTCGTAGTTCAGCGCTTTCAGGGCAATATCGGAACTCGTGTCACCGGCATAACTGATGCGGGTGTTAATCTCGAAAGGTGATTCATTCTTCGCCAGGTCAAACAGCGGTTTGGTCAGGTCGTTGTTCACCAGTACGGTGTGAACGGATGCCATTGACGGGATCAGGTTAAAGGACTTCAACTGCGCCAGAGGCAACGGACCGTGGCTCACCACCTCATTCAGCACCACACTCTGGCCAGGTTTTAGCCAGCCGTTTTCAGAACCGGTAACCGGCTTCACCACAACCTGCATATGGCTGGTGAATACACCGCGCTGATAATTCTGGTAGCTCAGCTCAAGACCGGCTTCCGGCGCGTTGCGTTTAAGCTCGCTGTTAGCCTGTGCCACCATCTCAGCCAGACGGCCTTCCAGCTGTTTCCCGGTAAACCAGGAGGCACCTGTCCAGACCACGCCTAACGCTACAATCACTCCAACCGCTACGACCGATTTTTTCATTGCGACTATCCCTAAAATGAAACCAGGCGGTAGACACCGCCCGGAGATATAAAACCAGCAACTAGCTTAGCAAGAGTTGTTAAAAAATTCAGTAAGTCCCTATAGCTTATTAAAAACGCGCGCCAGGCGGCCTTTACCGCTAATGCTAACCGGAGATTCATTGGCCGCAACGAAAGCCGATTCGCCCGGCTTGAGCACCAGACGCTGTTCTCCCTTATGCAGCACCGCTTCGCCCTCTACGCAGAACAGGATCGCCGCGCTCTCCTGCGCGATGGTCGTTTCTTTCTGGCTCAGGTCGTGTAGTGAGAAAGCAAAATCCTCAACTGGGATAGGGAAGTCCAGCTCTGCGCCGTTTTTCACCGGCTGAGTCAGCAGTTCTCCGGCCGGTTTCGCCACGAACTTCACATTGGCAACCAGCTCAGGAATATCGATGTATTTCGGCGTCAGACCCGCGCGCAGCACGTTGTCGGAGTTGGCCATTACCTCCAGGGCGACACCCTGCAGATAGGCGTGAGGCGTTTCGGCAAACAGGAACATCGCTTCGCCCGGGTTCAGCTTCACCACGTTCAGCAGCAGCGGAGAGAACAGACCGCTGTCGTCCGGGTAGAATTCGGAAATCAGACGGATAGTCTCCCACGGTTCACCTTGCTGCGTGTTTAGCGCTGCTTTAAGCACCGCCAGCGCGTGCGATTTCTCTTCACCCTGCATGTTAAGCAGGCTGGCAAACAGCTGGCTCAGCGTGTCTGCGTTCGGGTTATTGAGGAAGTGGGCGATAGCCTTGTTGGCACCTGCGACAGGTTGCAGCAGGGAGATGATCTCTGAAAACTCGCGGAACGCATTCATCGCCAGGAACGGGGTCAGCGCAAAGACCAGCTCCGGCTTATGGTTAGGATCTTTATAGTTACGCTCGGCGGCATCTAACGGAATACCTGCTGCGTTCTCTTTGGCGAAGCCAATCTCAGAGGCTTTCTTATTCGGGTGAACCTGAATGGAGAGCGGCTGGTCGGCGCACAGTACTTTAAACAGGAACGGCAACTCACCAAAACGGCTGGCAACCTTGTCGCCCAGCAGCGCGCCTTTATCGGCATCAATGACGTCGCGCAGAGCGCGAATCTGGCCGCTGGCATCTTCAATTTTTGAGCTGCTCTTCGGGTGCGCCCCCATCCACAGTTCTGCCATCGGCAGGTTGTTCGGGTTCGCGATACCGTAGAGATCCGTTAACGCAGTTTTACTTCCCCAGGCGTAGTTTTGCACTGAGTTAATGAGTTTTTGCATTATCAAGCCCTGATTCAAATGTGGAATTAACTCCGGGTATTAAAGCAATAAACCACGTGGAAGTAACCTGCGGATGTAAAAAGTCGTACTAGTCTCAGTTTTTGTTAAAAAATTGTGTAGGATAAGCTGACTCGCTTTTAAGCGGGCAGCGGAACATCTGCCCAAATAATCAGACTGAAGCAGTAAGTGAGAGAACAATGTCGAATAAACCCTTTCATTATCAGGATCCTTTCCCGCTGAGTAAGGATCAGACCGAGTATTACCTGTTAACCCGCGATCACGTCTCCGTCTCTGAGTTTGAAGGACAGGAGATCCTCAAGGTGGACCCACAGGCGCTGACGCTGCTGGCGCAGCATGCGTTCCATGATGCCTCGTTTATGCTCCGCCCTGCGCATCAGCAGCAGGTTGCCGATATCCTGAGCGACCCGCAGGCCAGTGAGAACGATAAATACGTTGCCCTGCAATTCCTGCGTAACTCCGATATCGCAGCCAAAGGCGTTCTGCCGACCTGTCAGGATACTGGCACGGCAATCATTGTCGGTAAAAAAGGCCAGCGCGTCTGGACCGGCGGCGGTGACGAAGCGGCGCTGGCGCACGGCGTCTACAACACCTACACCGAAGATAACCTTCGCTATTCGCAAAACGCGGCGCTGGATATGTACAAAGAGGTTAACACTGGCACCAACCTGCCTGCGCAGATTGACCTCTATAGCGTGGACGGTGACGAGTACAAATTCCTCTGCATCGCCAAAGGCGGCGGTTCAGCCAACAAAACCTATCTCTACCAGGAAACCAAAGCGCTGCTCACTCCGGGCAAGCTTAAGAACTACCTGGTTGAGAAGATGCGCACCCTCGGCACCGCAGCGTGCCCGCCGTACCATATTGCCTTCGTGATCGGCGGTACCTCGGCTGAAAGCACGCTGAAGACCGTCAAGTTGGCCTCAACCAAATACTACGATGGCCTGCCAACGGAAGGGAACGAGCACGGCCAGGCGTTCCGCGACGTGCAGCTTGAGCAGGAATTGCTGGAAGAAGCACGTAATCTGGGCCTGGGGGCGCAGTTTGGCGGCAAATATTTTGCTCACGATGTACGCGTGATCCGTTTGCCGCGTCACGGCGCATCCTGCCCGGTCGGGATGGGCGTGTCCTGCTCTGCGGATCGCAACATCAAGGCCAAGATCAACCGCGAAGGTGTGTGGATCGAAAAACTGGAAAACAACCCAGGTAAGTACATTCCGGAAGAACTGCGTAAAGCAGGTGAGGGTGAAGCGGTTCGCGTTGATCTGAACCGTCCGATGAAAGAGATCCTGGCGCAGCTTTCGCAGTATCCGGTGTCGACGCGTCTCTCCCTGAACGGCACGATTATCGTCGGACGCGACATCGCGCACGCGAAGCTGAAAGAGCGTCTGGACAACGGCGAAGGATTACCGCAGTACATTAAAGATCACCCGATCTACTACGCAGGCCCGGCGAAAACGCCAGAAGGTTATGCTTCCGGTTCGTTAGGCCCAACCACGGCAGGCCGTATGGACTCGTACGTTGACCAGCTGCAGGCCAACGGCGGCAGCATGATCATGCTGGCGAAAGGCAACCGCAGCCAGCAGGTGACGGACGCCTGCCACAAGCACGGCGGCTTCTACCTCGGCAGCATCGGCGGCCCGGCAGCCGTGCTGGCGCAGGGCAGCATCAAGAGCCTGGAGTGCGTGGAATACCCGGAACTGGGTATGGAAGCGATCTGGAAAATTGAAGTGGAAGATTTCCCGGCGTTTATCCTTGTGGATGACAAAGGTAACGACTTCTTCAAACAGATCCAGTCTTCCCAGTGTTCGGCGTGTGTGAAGTAAGATAAAAAGCCGGGTGGCGTCAACGCCACCCGACACTAAAAAAGAGCGCACAAAGCGCCATACAGTAATTCAGAAGCCATCAATACTTATCTCTTAAGCATGTGAGCAATCCCATCTTTGTTATCAAGGAGAAAGTAATGACAACGCATCGTCGCGAAACAGATTCTATGGGCGCGATCGACGTCCCGGCCGACAAACTTTGGGGCGCACAAACCCAACGTTCGCTGGAACACTTCCGCATCTCAACTGAGAAAATGCCCGTTTCGCTGATTCAGGCGCTGGCACTGACGAAACGCGCCGCAGCCAAAGTGAATCAGGACTTAGGGTTGCTGGCGGCAGAAAAAGCCTCGGCCATCATCAGCGCGGCTGATGAGGTGCTGGCAGGCAAGCACCCTGATGAATACCCCCTGGCCATCTGGCAGACCGGTTCCGGCACGCAAAGCAACATGAACATGAACGAAGTGCTGGCAAACCGCGCAAGCGAGCTGCTGGGCGGCGTGCGTGGTATGGAGCGTAAGGTTCACCCGAATGATGACGTGAACAAGAGCCAAAGTTCGAACGACGTGTTCCCGACGGCAATGCACGTGGCGGCGGTCATCGCTATTCGCGAGCAGCTTATCCCGCAGCTCAACCTTCTGAAATCCACGCTCAACGAAAAAGCACAGGCTTTCCGCGATATCGTCAAAATTGGTCGCACCCATCTGCAGGACGCCACGCCGCTGACCCTCGGCCAGGAGATTTCCGGCTGGGTGGCGATGCTGGAGCATAACCTGAAGCACATTGAATACAGCCTGCCACATCTGGCGGAGCTGGCGCTCGGTGGTACGGCGGTGGGCACCGGGTTAAATACTCACCCTGAATATGCGGTGCGCGTGGCTGAGGAGCTTGCCGCCATGACCGGACAACCGTTTGTGACGGCACCTAATAAGTTCGAAGCACTGGCGACCTGCGATGCGCTGGTCCACACCCACGGCGCGCTGAAAGGGCTGGCGGCCTCGCTGATGAAAATTGCCAACGACGTACGCTGGCTGGCTTCGGGGCCGCGCTGCGGTATCGGTGAAATCAGCATTCCGGAAAACGAGCCGGGCAGCTCCATCATGCCAGGTAAAGTGAACCCGACCCAGTGCGAAGCCATGACTATGCTTTGCTGTCAGGTGATGGGCAACGACGTGGCCGTTAACATGGGAGGCGCATCCGGTAACTTCGAGCTGAACGTTTATCGCCCAATGGTGATCCACAACGTTCTGCAATCCATTCGGCTGCTGGCGGACGGGATGGAAAGCTTTAACGAGCACTGTGCGGTAGGCATTGAGCCAAACCGCGAGCGCATCAGCCAGTTGCTCAACGAGTCTTTGATGCTGGTGACCGCGCTCAATACCCATATCGGCTACGATAAAGCCGCTGAGATCGCCAAAAAAGCGCATAAAGAGGGGATGACGCTGAAAGCCTCCGCCCTGGCGTTGGGCTACCTGACGGAGGCGGAATTTGACGCCTGGGTTCGTCCGGAAGCGATGGTCGGCAGTCTGAAATAATCATCCCGCCACATACAGGTGCAGCCGCGGAATAATCAGCTGTAGCGGCTGCGCCTGAGGTCTGTAACGGTGCTGGATATTTTCAGCATCGTAATTCAGAAGTTCACCGATATCCGGCACGATAGCACCCTGATCGGCATCGTAAAGCGCAATCAGCGGTGTCGGACAGGCATACTGCACCTGTTTCTGTTGACCGGAATACCAGACACGCGCGATAGGCTGGACCTTCACCGGGCGCTTTATTTTGAGGCGCGTGTCCGCCGGTAGCGAGGCGATGCTGTGATACTCCTGCTCCAGGCGTTCAATCCACTGTTCCCGCGACCACGGGGCTACGGTGCGCGGCGTCTTTAGACTTTTTTCCAGTTGCGCCAGAATCTCATCCCGGGTGAAGTTTTTAATGATGTGCTTATTGGCCCAGCCGAAGCGTAGCGTGGCGGGGTGACGCAGTACCGTCAGCGTGCGATAGGCGTTCAGGGTAATCAGCCCCGGAAGCTGGCGGTGCACCCACTCGAACCGGGCGGCAGGGGCCAGGCCTGACTCTTCAGTGATGATCTTTTCAAATGCCGCTTTCAGGTCGTTGATATACGCAATCTGACTTTCCAGCGCCTCACGCGTTGTCGCATCGGTTTGCAGGCAGATCACGCCTGGCAGGCGAACGGCCGCCTTACTGCTGCGTTGTTCTGACTGCTGCTGAATAAATAGGTGACGATAATGTTTTAGTGCCAGTTCAAATGCGGCTTTGCCGATATGCTGTTTCACGTCGATGGTATCCAGCGGATCATGTTCTGCCCCTTTGGCCACATCCGGTAGGGTAAAGACGCGCGCGGCCAGCAGGCGGCAGGTTTGAAAGCGTTCTGTCAGCGTAAGTAACTCATGTTCTATTTCGCGAAAGGTGCTGTTGAGCCTTTCGATGAGATCGTAAGTCGCCATAAACATACTCATTAGTTACAACATACTTATCATATAGCACAGCACGCCGGGTCAGGCCAGCGTGCGGTTGAGGTCAGGCAGGAACGGGAAGGGCGATGCTATGGTATACCGGCCAGCTAAAGCAGAAGCGCGCGCCGCCGAGCTCGCTCTCCTCGCAATGCACCGTGCCGCCCATCGCCTGTGCGATAGAGTAGACAATCGCCAGCCCCAGGCCGCATCCGCCAGTGGCGCGATCGCGGCTGGGATCGAGACGCACAAACGGTTCAAACACCGTTTCTCGCGCTTCCGGGGCAATTCCCGGCCCGTCGTCTTCTACAGTCAGGCGGGCCTGATTGCCCTGCAGATCCAGGCTAATCTGCAATGTGCTATCGCTGTACCGCATGGCGTTGTTGATCAGGTTGTCCAGCACGCGCTCCATCAGGCGCATATCGAGCGCGCCATAATCACCTGAGGTAACGCGGGTCAACAGCGTGCGCTGTGGGTTCACGCTCTGCACATCATCAATGTGAGTTTGCAGCCAGTCAGGCAGATCCGGCGTGCTGAGGTTCAGTTCGTTCTGCGGGCGGTCGAGGCGCGCGTAGGTCAGCAGTTCTTCAATCAGCGCTTCAAGCTGGCCAATATCGCGATTCAGAGCCTGAGATTCCGCTTCCGTCAGATTCTCGCTCATCTCAAGACGATAGCGCAGGCGAACCAGCGGCGTCCGCAGTTCGTGTGCAATCCCGTCGATCAACTGCTTCTTACTGGCGATAAGGGCGTTGATGTTATCGGCCATCTGGTTAAAGGCCACACCCAGACGTTCAAAGCTGGAACCGCTGTCGAAGTGAATACGTTCGGTAAAATGTCCCTCGCCAAAACGCTGTGCGGCGGATTCCAGTTTCAGCATGTCCTGCCAGTGTGGTCGCATCCAGATAAAAACCGGAAACGCGAGTGAAATGGCGATGAAGGCCATCAGCGCCATATCCAGCAGACGCATCTGGTGCAGATAATAGAGGTAGGGCACCGGCCCGACAGCCAACACGTAATGGCTGCGCGGAATGCGCTGGATAAAGGTATATTTCTCATCCAGCGCGACAATGTCCCCGTCGCGCAGACGTTGCATGGTGGGCGCGTCCAGATCGAAATCTTTCAACGGCTCGATGCGTAAATCAAACGACAGGTTCAGATCCAGCTCTTTCAGGGTTTTCGCCCAGTCGTGCGGTGGGATCTCTCTCAGCTCGCTGCGCATCAGATACAGCGAGCTTTTCATCAGATCGTCCAGCGACTGCCTGCCTGCACGTTCGGCGGTGAACTTATAGACCAGCCCGACCAGCATGGTCATCACCAGGAAGCAGACAAACAGCAGAAGATAAAACTGCACAAACAGCTTTTTCATTAACGATTCCGGATGATGAAATAATCAGGTTTCCCAGGCGTGCGGAGCAAACAGGTAGCCCTTGTTACGCACGGTTTTAATACGGTACGGCTCGGTAGCGTTATCCTGCAACTTTTTGCGCAGACGCGATATCGCAACATCAACGCTGCGATCCATGCCGTCATAACTCACCCCACGCAGGTTTTTCAGCAGCGCATCACGATCCATGATTTGCCCGGCATGGGTTGCCAGCTCCCAAAGCAGGTCAAAATCTGCGGTCGAGAGCGCAATAAGCTCGTCGGAAAGCAGTACCTGACGGTTGATCGGATCAATGGAAAGCGTACCAAAACGCATCGCTTTGTGCGGCGTCAGTGACGGAGCAGGCGCTTCGCGTTCAATGCTGGCGTGCTGGCGTAAATGAAGACGCAGGCGCGCGAGCAGAACGGCAGGGGGGGTGGTTTTCAGAATGTAGTCATTGGCACCCATCTCCAGCGACAGAATATGGTTCATATCGCTGTCCAGTGAAGTGAGCAGGACGATTGGCCCCTCCCAGCGGGCGCGAAGGTCACGGCAGAGCGTCATGCCGTCTTTTCCTGGCAACATGATATCCAGGAGTACAAGGTCCGGGTTTTCACGCACGACAACCTCTTCGGCGCGATCGCCACGAGGTTCAACAATGACGTCCATATCATGTTTACCCAGATAGGCGGCAATCAATTGCCCGACTTCGGGTTCGTCTTCAACATAAACAATCTTATTCATACAACGTCTGTTATCGTGAAAAATGCCAACATACACCGCAGAACCTTAACCTTCCATTAATCTTTCAAAATTAGCGTCAGTTCCGTTATTCTGACTCATATTGTTACTTGATTGTTATAGGGAAAAGTATGGGGCTGGTGATTAAGGCCGCACTTGGGGCGCTGGTGGTGTTATTGATTGGCATCCTGGCTAAAACCAAAAATTATTATATTGCCGGGCTGATCCCACTCTTCCCGACTTTTGCGCTCATTGCACACTATATTGTGGCCTCTGAACGGGGCACAGAAGCATTGCGAACGACCATCGTGTTTGGCATGTGGTCTATCATCCCGTATTTCCTCTACCTGTTATCGCTCTGGTATTTCACTGGTTTTCTGCGACTTCCCCTGGCGCTGAGCGGGGCAGTGGTCTGCTGGGGGCTCAGCGCCTGGGTGTTAATCTTCTTCTGGAGCCGCTTTCACTAGCGCAGTGGTCGGCCCCCGTCTACGGCAAAGGTTCTGCCGGTGACGTAGCAACTGGTGAGCAGGTAATCCACAAGGTCAATCACCTCTTTTTCGCCTGGGGCGATTTTCATCAACGACTTGTTCAGCGCCTGCTGGCGATACTCCGCATCATCGGTTTCGTTAAATAATATCATTGCCGGGGCGATGGCATTTACCTTCACTTCGGGCGCGAGTTTGCGGGCAAATGAGCGTGTCATGTTATCCAGTGCGGCTTTACTGGCGGCATAGGCAATGTGCTTGTCGCTGCCTCGCTCCACCACATAATCGGTAAAATGGATAATGTCGCCCGCAGCATGCCCGTGGCCGCGCAGCAGATCCTGCAGCGCGTGATTAAGCAAATAGGGCGTATTAACGTGGATCTGTAACATGGCAGAGAGCGTTTCGCTGAGCGATGTGCCGGGCTTTTCGGCACGCCATGCACTGGCGTTATGGATAATGGCACGCAGCCCCGTTGTGGTGGACTTCACTTTATCCGCAAAGGCCAGAATGCCTTCATCGGTCGAAAAATCCGCCTGAATGCAAACAGCTCCTGCTTTTCGTAATCCTTCGATAGAGGGATATTCAGTACGATAACTGACGATGACCGGATGGCGAAGGTTGAGAAAATGATGGGCAAGGGCGAGGCCGATACGGCGGCCTCCACCGGTAATCAGTATTGGGCGAAGCTGTGCATTTCCCATCGTATTCTCCTTTACAGTTCAACAATGGGAAAGGCGATGCTATCCCATTAACATCCAGGTTGCCGGTAAAGCTGCAACCAGTAACAGTCCGATTAAGGCCATCTCGCGGCGTTTAAGTGCGTTTTCCAGCTGATGCGTGCGGCGTGCATAGATAAACACCAGCAAACCCGGTGCATATAACACTACAGACAGCAGCAAATGCATAGGCCCGGAAGCATACAACAACCACAGACCGTAAATACAGGCTCCTACACCCACAACATAGTGCGCCGGGCGTGTGGCGATTTTTAACAAATACGCGCCCACTAAGAAATAGGGTACCAGAATCATCTCTGAGGCGATGGTCAGCAGAGTGTTATAGTCAGAACCTGTGAGCCAGATCAGCACCAGACAGACCTGCACGCTGATGTTAGTCAGCCAGAGTGACGCGGACGGCGCACTGTTTTTGTTCTGACGGGCAAACAGGCGTGGAAACGCTTTGTGCGTGGAGGCCAGGAACGGGACTTCAGCGGCCATGATGGTCCAGCTCAGGTATGCGCCACAGACGGAGATGATCAGCCCCGCAGCAATCACCACATCACCCCAGGGACCGAGCATTTTTACCATCAGCCCTGCCATTGATGGGTTACGCATTCCGGCCAGCTCAGGACGTGCTACCACGCCCAGCGACAGCAGCGTCACCAGCAGATAAACCCCCAGCGCGGCCAGTACGGCCAGCAGAGTTGCACGGCCCACATCGCGTTTATTACGTGCCCGGGCGGAAACCACGACCGCGCCTTCAACACCAATAAACACCCACAGGGTAATGAGCATCGTGTTTTTCACCTGTTCCCAGACAGGTACGCCCAACGCAACGCCGGTGAAATCGAGCTTAAATACGTCCATACGGAACGCAATAAAGGCCAGCACGATAAACAGACCAAGCGGGACCAGCTTCGCGAGGGTAGCCACGAGGTTAATACTGGCTGCTGTTTGTACACCACGTAAAACCAGCCAGTGAACGAACCACAACAGTACCGAGGCACCCACAATAGACTGCCAGGTGTTACCATCGCCAAAGAGACGCAGTTCAGGCGTGTCGGTAAAGAAACTCAGCGCCGAGAAGACGATCACCAGATAGGAGACGTTGGCGATAACCGCGCATAACCAGTATCCCCATGCGGAGCAGAAGCCAATCAGCTCACCAAAACCTTCACGTGCATAGGTGAAAATACCGCCGTCCAGATCCGGTCGGATGCGGGTCAGCAGCAACATTGCGAACGCCAGCAGCAATATCCCAATACCGGTGATACCCCAGCCAATGAGTAGTGCGGCTGGGCTAGCCACCGCCGCCATGTTCTGCGGTAAACTGAATACGCCCGCGCCCAGCATTGAGCTTAAAACGAGTGCAGTCAGAGCACTCAGGCCAAGTTTCTTTTCCATTGGCTTCCTGTTATGAAAAGTCCAAATCCAGAATAATTATTTCGCACAGGCGCATAAAAATGGTGGATCACACTAAGGCGCGGGATTTTACGGAGTGTAACGAAAGCATGCAATGACGTGTGGCAGAAATTCAAAAAAAGTAACAAAAAAAGGCGGCATTGCGCCGCCTTTGATCAATGATTTTGTTACTTGTAGAGATCGGCGCTGATCGTCACGTTGTTGCCACGTTCCTGCCACTGGCGGGTGATGTGGTAGTATTTCGCCCCTTTCTTCGCCGCACGCTTCGCGACCTGATAAGAGACTTCCGTCATGTTGCCGTAGTTGCCGGTAAACTTGATGCTGTCGAACGGCACCATCTGCGCAGCAGTGGCGTTGTTCAGCTCTTCAATTTTGGTACCGTCTGGCAGCGTCACGGAATAACGGCCACCTTTCGTGGATTGCGTTTCGAAGAAACGGCCCACTTCAGCGCTTGGTGCAGCAGATGTTGCTACGCCAGGGATTTCAACTTTCTTCGCTTCCTCACCGCCTTTCGCTATTGCCGCGCGACCTGCTTCGGAATCAGCCGGGATAACATCCGGGCTTTGCAGAACACGTTTTTTCGCATCTTCTTTATAGATGAACGCGGTAATGCGCTGGTTGCCGCCCTGGTTAGCATCTACCTGACGCACGATATAGAAAGAGTACGCACCTTTCTGTTTCGCCGCTTTGGTGATGGCATCGTTTACTTCAGGCTGGCTGCGATAGAAGCCCTGAACGGTGACGGTGTCATAAGGTTCCAATGCGATCGCTTGATCTTTTGGCAGTTCAACGATGCCATTAATCACGCGGTTTTTCGGTGCATCAGCTTTCGGTGCATTATCTTTGAACAGCGCAATGGTTACGCGCTGATTACCGCTGTTGCCATAATCAGACTGGTCAACAACGTAAAACGAGGCCGCACCATTTTTATCGGCGGCTTTTGATGCGGCGGCGACGGCATCGCCAATGGAATTGTAACGACCCACAATGACCGTATGGTCAAAAGGTTTTAACGCTGCCGCTTGCTCCGGCGTTAACTCTGTTGCGGCATTCGCAGACAGGGCGGTCGCAGAGAGAAGTGCGGACGCCAGGAGTGTGTTCTTAAGCTTCATAAAAATAATCCTTCGCCTTGCGCAAACCATGCACTGGTATTGTTGTTAATTTGAGACGGTCCCGATTATGGCATTTAAAACCTGTCGCTGTCTGCGGCATTTTTCACTGTCAGTGCTTACTGAATCACCGAATTCGATAACATTTAGTGATATGTTGAAAAAACAGGCGTTTGACAAGTAAAACTGATAAAGCTTATGACTTTTACAAGTTAATTTAATGTTAATAACTTGTTCTGTTATGGCGCTATATCATGTTTTTACCGCTTCGCTTGCGTGATTTATCGGCTTCGGGGATGAATTTAAGGTAAATATCACTGTCAGTGACGCCGATCGCTTATTTTTCACAGATAAAGTAAGAAATAGTGTTTTCTGGCGGTAGATCACGGGCGCTATTTTCAGTAGGTTATAGACAGTTTGTTACTGTTTTATTTTCCGGGGTTAATCATATCTCGTCGCTATCGTGATGGCGAAAATTGATACAAACCGCGGGCATTTATCGACAAACCATCATCAAAAACCGATGGAAGGGAAAACTATGCGTATTGGGGTACCAAAAGAACGGTTAGCCAATGAAACCCGCGTAGCGGCAACACCGAAAACGGTGGAGCAACTGCTTAAACTGGGTTTTACCGTCGCGGTTGAAAGCGGCGCAGGCAAACTGGCGAGTTTCGATGACGAAGCCTTCATCCAGGCTGGCGCGGAAGTGGTGGACAGTGCTGAAGTCTGGCAGTCACCTGTGATTCTGAAGGTGAACGCACCGGAAGAGAGTGAGATTTCGCTGCTCAATCCAGGTACGACGCTGGTGAGTTTCATCTGGCCTGCGCAAAATCCTGAGCTGATGGAGAAGCTGGCGGCCCGTGGCGTGACAGTAATGGCCATGGATTCTGTGCCGCGTATTTCGCGTGCGCAGTCGCTGGACGCGTTAAGCTCCATGGCAAACATCGCGGGTTATCGCGCCATTGTTGAAGCCGCCCATGAATTTGGTCGCTTCTTTACCGGTCAAATCACTGCGGCGGGTAAAGTCCCTCCGGCGAAAGTGATGGTGATTGGCGCGGGCGTTGCAGGTCTTGCTGCAATCGGTGCAGCAAATAGCCTCGGGGCTATCGTGCGCGCGTTTGATACCCGTCCTGAGGTTAAGGAACAGGTACAAAGTATGGGTGCCGAATTCCTTGAACTGGACTTCAAGGAAGAAGCGGGCAGTGGTGATGG
This sequence comes from Enterobacter sp. P82, assembly GCF_037053385.1. Classification (NCBI taxonomy): domain Bacteria; kingdom Pseudomonadati; phylum Pseudomonadota; class Gammaproteobacteria; order Enterobacterales; family Enterobacteriaceae; genus Enterobacter; species Enterobacter sp. P82. The sequence continues at coordinate 1,439,270 of NZ_JBALHX010000001.1, read as the reverse complement.
TTACGCCAAGGTCATGTCTGAAGCCTTTATCAAAGCGGAAATGGAGCTCTTCGCCGCACAGGCGAAAGATGTCGACATTATTGTGACCACCGCTCTGATCCCGGGTAAACCCGCGCCGAAGCTGATCACCCGTGAAATGGTGGATTCCATGAAGCCTGGCAGCGTGATTGTCGACCTGGCGGCGCAAAACGGCGGTAACTGTGAATATACCGTCCCGAATCAGGTGACAACGACCGCGAACGGTGTGAAGGTGATCGGTTATACCGATCTGCCAGGCCGTCTGCCAACGCAGTCTTCTCAGTTGTACGGCACCAACCTCGTTAACCTGCTGAAACTGCTCTGCAAAGAGAAAGATGGCAACGTCACCGTTGATTTCGACGATGTGGTCGTACGTGGCGTTACCGTGGTTCGTGAAGGTGAAATCACCTGGCCTGCGCCACCTATTCAGGTTTCTGCTCAGCCTCAGGCTGCACCGAAAGCGGCACCAGAACCTAAAGAACCTGCCAAACCTGCTTCTCCGTGGCGCAAATACGCGATCATGGCGCTGGCGATTATTCTGTTCGGCTGGCTGGCTAACGTTGCGCCGAAAGAGTTCCTTGGCCACTTTACCGTCTTCGCGCTCTCCTGCGTGGTGGGTTACTACGTGGTGTGGAACGTTTCCCATGCCTTGCATACGCCACTGATGTCGGTCACCAACGCCATCTCGGGGATTATCGTGGTTGGGGCGTTACTGCAGATTGGTCACGGCGGCTGGATCAGCTTCCTGAGCTTTGTTGCGGTGTTGATCGCCAGTATCAATATTTTCGGTGGTTTCACCGTGACTCAGCGCATGCTGAAAATGTTTCGTAAAGGCTAAGGGGTAGCATATGTCTGGAGGATTAGTGACAGCCGCATACATTGTTGCTGCAATCCTGTTTATTTTCAGTCTGGCGGGACTTTCCAAACACGAAACGTCTCAGCAGGGTAATAACTTTGGTATCGCCGGGATGGCGATTGCGCTGATTGCCACCATCTTCGGGCCGGACACCGGCAACGTTGCGTGGATTCTGGTGGCGATGATTATCGGTGGTGCGATTGGTATTCGTCTGGCGAAACGCGTTGAAATGACCGAGATGCCGGAGCTGGTTGCGATTCTGCACAGCTTTGTCGGTCTGGCGGCGGTGCTGGTGGGCTTCAACAGCTACCTGTACCACACCCCGGGTCTGGAACCGATTCTGGTGAATATCCACCTGACGGAAGTATTCCTCGGTATCTTCATCGGTGCGGTCACCTTCACCGGTTCCATTGTTGCGTTCGGTAAACTGCGCGGGAAGATCTCCTCTAAACCGCTGATGCTGCCAAACCGTCATAAGCTGAACCTGGCGGCGCTGGTGGTGTCGTTTGTACTGATGGTGGTCTTCGTGCGTACCGAAAGCGTGGGCTTGCAGGTACTGGCGTTGCTGGTGATGACCATTATTGCACTGGCATTCGGCTGGCACCTGGTAGCCTCCATCGGTGGTGCGGATATGCCAGTGGTCGTCTCTATGCTGAACTCCTACTCCGGTTGGGCAGCAGCGGCGGCAGGTTTTATGCTGAGCAACGATCTGCTGATCGTCACCGGTGCGCTGGTGGGTTCTTCCGGTGCGATCCTGTCTTACATCATGTGTAAAGCGATGAACCGTTCGTTCATCAGCGTTATCGCCGGTGGTTTTGGTTCTGATGGTTCCTCGACGGGTTCTGACGAAGAAGTGGGCGAGCACCGCGAGATTAACGCGGAAGATACTGCTGATATGCTGAAAAACTCGCATTCAGTCATTATCACCCCAGGCTATGGCATGGCGGTAGCACAGGCTCAGTATCCGGTCGCGGAGATCACTGAGAAGCTGCGCGCGCGCGGGATCAAGGTTCGCTTTGGTATTCACCCGGTGGCAGGGCGTCTGCCTGGTCACATGAACGTACTGCTGGCGGAAGCGAAAGTGCCTTACGACATCGTGCTGGAAATGGACGAGATCAACGATGATTTCGCCGAGACCGACACCGTGCTGGTCATCGGTGCTAACGACACCGTGAATCCGGCGGCACAGGATGATCCGCGTAGCCCAATTGCCGGTATGCCAGTTCTGGAAGTGTGGAAGGCGCAGAACGTCATTGTCTTCAAACGCTCCATGAACACTGGCTATGCCGGGGTTCAGAACCCGCTGTTCTTCAAAGAGAACACCCATATGCTGTTTGGCGACGCCAAAGCCAGCGTGGATGCGATTCTGAAGGCGCTGTAAGTTGTACTAAATGAAAAAGCCGCCAACTCTGGCGGCTTTTTTTATCCCCAACGCTGTTTAATCGTCTTCCGGGTCGTCCATCTCAACCGGCGTCTGATACTCATCCGGTTTAATGACCAGCAGGTCACAGCGCAGATGGTCAATCACCTGCTCGGCGGTATTGCCGAGGAATGCGGCGGAAATACCGGTTCGACCAATGGTGCCCAGCACGACAATCCCGGCCTGCAAATGTTCGGCTAAATCCGGGATAACCTCTTCAGGCAACCCTTTTTCCACATGGGTCATTTTCTCATCAATGCTGAATTTCTGGCGCAGCGCTTTCATGGCCAACAGGTGCTGACCACGGATGGCGTCGTTATACACGCTCGGGTCAAATTCAGGCAGTTCAATGGCGATATTGATCGGCGTCACCGGATATGCGCCAACCAGATGTACTTCGGTATGATTCACCTGATCGGCAAGCTGGATGGTCTCCTTAACCAGCTTCTCGTTCAGCGCATTGTGGTAATCCTCTTCGCTGGCGAGATTGACTGCAACGACGGCCTTACCACCTTCAGGCCACGGCTGGTCTTTCACCATCCAGACCGGGCAAGGGCATTTACGCAGCAGATGCCAGTCGGTAGGGGTGAAGATCACGGATTCCAGCTTGTCGTGCTGGTGCGCCATCTTCAGCAGCAAGTCATGCTCACCGGCAACGACTTCCTGGATAATGGCTTCGAAAGGTCGGTTATGCCAGACCACTTTAATATCAATAGGAACACCCGCTTCCAGGTAATACTTCGCCTGTTCGCGGATCCACGCGGTACGCTGGCTGATCACTCCCTGACGCATAGCGGTGCGCTCGTCAGGCGACAGAAGGGTGGTCATCTCATACGAGAAGTCATAGATCGGCAAAAACGCTTTGATTTTGCCACCAATCCGTTGATGTAAATACACAGCACGCCGTAATGCCGGCTGATCGTCCTGATTCGGATCGATAGCTACCAGCATGTTTTGATACTTTGCCATACAGGTCTCCTTACTACTGTCACCACAGTCTGTAATTAAAAGAGTAACCTATATATCCTGAATGAAACAGGGGGGAGGTTTTGCCAGATCAATATTTCATGAAAATTTATCAGAGGAAAAGAACGGTCGTTGTCACCGCAATAAATGCAATAAACAGCAGCACCATCACTGCTATCGCAAAGGTCGTGGAATCCTGAACGTAGGTTTTTTCCTCCCCCTTCATCGGGCCGACAAGCATGATCCAGATGAAGATAAAGGTCACTGAGGCAATCACGACTGAAACGAAAAATAAACTTTCTCTCAATTCATAACCTCAACGAGAACCTTTCGGGCGCTGTGTGGGGACGTGCTACGGTGAAAATGTCAGATAACGGAAGTGTTAATATGCCAGACCAATAAATCAAGAAAATTTATCGGCCTGGCAATATACATATGGGCTTTATGCCACGTTGCGGGCGTGCCCGGCAAGAACGGCCAGTGCTTCACCGTTTTCGATTGTGATGTATTTACCTTTAACGGCCAGCATACCGCTTTTCTGGAAACGGCCCAGCAGACGGCTGATGGTTTCCACGGTCAGACCCAGGTAGTTGCCGATATCACCACGCGTCATGGTCAGACGGAATTCACGCGGAGAGAAACCACGTTCAGCGAAGCGACGGGAGAGGTTGTAGATAAACGCAGCCAGGCGTTCTTCTGCATTCTTTTTGGAAAGCAGCAGGATCATATCCTGATCGCCTTTGATCTCACCGCTCATCAGGCGCATCATCTGCTGACGCAAATTAGGCATTTTTCCGGACAGGTCATCCAGAGTTTCAAACGGGATTTCGCAAACCATAGAGGTTTCGAGTGCCTGAGCAAAGCTCGGGTGGTGGCCAGTGCCGATGGCATCAAAGCCAACCAGGTCACCCGCCAGATGGAAGCCGGTGATCTGCTCATCACCCTGTTCGGTAATGGTGTAGCTCTTGATGGTGCCAGAACGGATAGCATAGAGCGATTTCAGTTCGTCTCCCGCTTTAAACAGCGTCTGCCCTTTCTGAATAGGCTTTTTGCGCTCGATGATATTATCAAGCTGATCAAGTTCATGCTCATTCAGGGTAAACGGGATACAGAGCTGGCTGATGCTGCAATCCTGGCAATGGATAGCACAACCGCCAGACTGAATGCGTCGTATAATTCGCTTTTCCGGGATCATAGGTTTGCTCAAGCCTTAATTGATATTGGTCAATTTTAACATCTTTTTGGTAAGTACGTAAGCCTGACAAACCATCAATAAGGACAAGTGACGGCAACGTGTTGCCATCTTCTTGAAATTCCACAGCTTGATTATGGATTTTTAGCCTAACCGGTAGAAAATTAAGCACAAAAAGCCTGGGATCTACAGCAGAAGATACCCTTCGTGACGCAGTAACCACTCCTTGCGCTGTACGCCTCCGGCATAGCCCGTCATGGTGCCGTTGCGGCCAATCACCCGATGGCAGGGCACCACGATGCTGACCGGGTTGGAGCCATTCGCGGCACCCACTGCCCGTGCCGCTCCGGCACGGCCTAACTGCTCCGCGAGCTGGCCGTAATGCATCACCTGACCGCACGGGATAGTCCGCAGCGCTTGCCACACTTCGCGCTGGAAAGGTGTTCCGGCCGTGGTGGTGGGTAGGGTGTCGATGATGCTGAGATCGCCCTCAAAGTACGCCGCAAGCTTGTCGCTCAGTCCACCAGGATTGGTAGCACTGATACGTTCATACCCCTGTGAGCGGTAATGAATATCGAGCAGCGCTTCCATGCGATCGCTGTGCTCTTCCCATTCAACGGCACGCAGACAAAACTGCTCGTCCGCGATCACCCACAGCGGACCAAGTGGCGTCGCAATCTTATCTTCGAGTAATCTCAGCATCCTCGTTCCTTTAGTTCAGCCTCGGGTAGATCCCCGGTCCAATTGGCAGGCCGACAAGATACCACGCCACCAGCATGACCAGCCATACTCCTAAAAAGATAAGTGGGTAGGGCAAAACCAGCGAATAGTAGGTACCCAGTTTGGCTTCCGGTTTATAGCGCTGCAGGAAGCCTAAAAACAGCGGAACAAACGGCGAAACCGGTGCCAGCGGGATGACGGAGGAGTCAGCGATACGGAACAGGATCTGGGCAAATGCCGGGTGGAATCCCAGCATCATAAACATCGGCACGAAGATCGGCGCCAGAATTGACCAGATGGCCGATCCGCTGGCGATGAACATGCAGAGCAGGGATGACAGCAGCGCCAGACCGACAAACGCCGGGACGCCGCTTAACCCGGCGGCTTCCAGCGCGTCGGTCAGGCCGACGGCCATAAATTTGCCCATGTTGCTCCAGTTAAACATGGCGACGAACTGAGCCAGCGGGAAGACCATCACGATAAAGCCCGCCATCTCTTTCATCGGCTCGATCATCAACTGCGGCAGATCGGCCTGGCGGCGAATTTTACCGGTAGCGATGCCATACGCGAGCGACACGACAAAGAAAAACAGAATAATCAGCGGCACAATGCCCTGAATAAACGGTGAGGGAAGGACGGTATGTTTAACCGGATCGCGCAGAATACCGTTTTCCGGTACCACCATCAGTGCCACCAGGGCGAGAAAGACCAGTGACACAATACCGGCCACGCGCAGGCCAAAGCGCTGCTCTTTGCTTAGTGTCTCCAGCTTTTCATCGCTGCGACCTTCCCATTTTCCCAGACGCGGTTCGATGATCTTATCGGTTATCAGCCCGCCGACGATAGTCAGGACCACCACGGAGCTGGCCATAAAGTACCAGTTGTCGATGACGCTGACGTGCATCGCGGTGTCGATAGTTTTCGCCGCCTCGGTACTAATGCCCGAGAGCAGGACGTCGGTGGTGACAATCAGCAGATTGGCGGTAAAACCGCACCCGACACCCGCAATCGCCGACAGCAGACCCGCTACAGGGTGACGTCCGACCGCGAGGAAAATCAGTGCGCCCATGGGTGGCATAATGACCAGTGCAGCATCGGAAGAGATATGGCTGAAGAAGGCGATAAACAGCACCATATAGCTGGCGTAACGTGCGCTGACGTGAGAGGCCATTTTCACCATCAGGGCCGGTAACAGTCCTACGCGTTCCGCGAGCCCTGCACCCAAAACCAGCGCCAGAATGGCACCCAGCGGGGCGAAACCGCTGAAGTTTTTAATCACATTGGGTAAAAACCAGTGTAATCCTTCCACGCTGAGCAGGTTTTTCACCGCCACCAGGCTGCCATCAGCCGGACTTCGTACGCTGACGTCGAAGGCGGAGAGCACAGCAGTGGCGACCATCAAAACCACGATCAACCAGATAAAAAGCAGGAAAGGGTGTGGCACTTTATTGCCAATCCTTTCAACCCAGCCATAGAGCTTACCGGATGGGGAATGCGAAGGTATGGATGACATACTCATGGGCGTTCCTCGGGACTGTTGTGTTGTTGTGTTGTGTTTTTTTATTTTAAAGGTGACGGTGTCACGCCTTGTGGGATCGGACACACGTACGGTCTTTCTGCTATCTGCTGTTCAAACTCTTCCCGGCATTTTTGCAGCAGTTCTGTATCCTGCAGCAGATTGAGCGCGGTAGCTCCCATCACTTTTCCGGCCAGCAGCATGCCTTTATGGGCAATGGAGGTGCGACCCTGAGCGACCAGTTGCCAGGTATGCAGCGGCGTACCGACGGTAAAACAGGGGCTGAAACACTGTGCAACGGGCATTTTCCAGCTGACATCCCCCACATCAGTCGAACCCGCCAGCACGTTGTCAGTAATGGCATACGGTGCGACGTCGTCCACCAGCAACGTCTCCTGGTGGCGGCGAGCAAAGGCTTTACCGGCGTCCCCGCCTGTTGCAGCAATATTTTTTAGGCTGTTTTGCAGATCGTTTGGCGTCAGCGTGGCGCGGATCTCGTGGGCAAAATCGCGCTCTTCGGTGGTCCATTCGGGCGTGCCGTAGTGCTGCATCGCGCGATACATTGCCGCCTCGAGTGTGCGGTTTGGCAGGTAGCTGGAGCAGGCTTTATCAAAGCGACACTCGACGGTGGTTTCGGTCATCAGCGCTGCGCCCTGGGCGATTTTCCCGATGCGTTCATAGATTTGTTGTGCATCGGCCATCTCCGGAGCGCGGATCAGGTACAACACTTCGGCTTGCGCCTGCACCACGTTAGGTGAAATGCCCCCGGTGTCAGTAATGGCGTAATGGACGCGCGCTTTCTCGATGATGTGTTCGTTAAGGAAGTTGGTGCCGGTGGTCATTAACGTCACGGCATCCAGCGCGCTGCGTCCAAGATGGGGAGAGTTGGCTGCATGCGCCGCCACGCCGTGAAAACGCCAGGCGGCCTGAATGTTGGCCAGCGTACTGACGTTAAACATGCCAGAAAACGCTTCCGGGTGCCAGGTGACGGCGGCATCGACGTCATCAAACAGACCTTCACGCACCATAAAGGTTTTTCCGGAACCGCCTTCCTCACCGGGGCAGCCGTAAAAACGCACTGTCCCACTACCACCGTGTTGTTCCAGCCAGCTTTTTACCGCCATTGCTCCCGCAAATGCTGCAGTACCTAAGAGATTATGCCCGCAGCCGTGGCCGTTAGCGCCCGGCGTGGCGGATTGCGCCGTTGCGCAGTACGCCTGCTGGCTCAGCCCGGCCAGCGCGTCGTATTCGCCCAGCAGAGCGATAACCGGTTTCCCGCTGCCGAAGCTGGCGATAAAGGCATTCGGAATGCCACCCGCTTCACGGGTTAGCGTGAAGCCTTCGGTCTCCAGCGCACTGGCGAGCCGTTCGGCTGACCAAAACTCTTCAAAACGCGTTTCGGGATGATCCCAAATCTCGTCGGCAATATCGGTGAACATCTGACACTGCGTGTCGATCACATCGGCAATAAAAGCGTAGTTCTCCTGCATCACACACCTCGTGTCCACGGGAAATTAAGCGCAGCCCGCGCCAGCGTTTCGATGGCAACAGCCATTATCTGCTCATCAAAGTCGAATTTTTCGTTGTGATGTCCGGCGCTCAAATCCGTGCCAAACACCATATACGACGCCATACCCCCGTTCTGCTGCACGCGGGCCATCATCAGCGTGGCGTCTTCGGAACCTGCCGGGGCTTTAACGTTATCAATGGCGTGCACTACGCCGGACACTTTGCCAGCCTGCTCACGCAGGTAATCAACCCAGGCGGGGGTGGGGGCGCTGGAGGTGGCGGCTCCCATCAGGCGTATCTCCGCCGTCACGCCATAGAGTGCCGCCGCGCCGGTAATAACAGACTGAGCACGTTCAAAGACATACTGATTAATGGTTTCGCTTTCACCGCGTGTTTCAACCTTGATCAGCGCATTGGCGGGCACCACGTTGCGTCCGCTGCCCGCCTGCATCACCCCGACGTTCACCCGGGATGCGCCTTCGCTGTGCGGTGCAATACTGTGCAAGGCGATGGCGGCTTGCGCCGCAGCGAGCAGAGCGTTACGCCCGTCCTCCGGTTTACCGCCTGCGTGTGCGGCAACGCCGGTAAAGTTCACGTCGAACTTGGTTGTCGCCATAAAGTTATCGCTGCCGCAGACAACCGTACCGGCAGGCACGCCGGTACCAATATGGATGGCCGTGAAATAGTCCACGTCGTCCAGCGCTCCGGCTGCGACCATGGCGCGTGCGCCGCGCGTCCCTTCTTCGGCAGGCTGGAAGATCAGTTTGAGGGTACCATTGAGTTGCGATGCATTCTGCTTAAGTACTTGCGCCAGCCCCAGACCAATGGTGGTATGGCCGTCGTGCGCACAGGCGTGCATCATCCCTGGATTGCAGGAGGCAAATCCGTCGCGGTACGGGCGGTGGCTTTCGTCGAGCGCTTCGCTTAAATCAAGCGCATCCATGTCCACGCGAAACGCCAGAGTCGGTCCTGGGCGGCCGGTATTCAGGGTTGCCACAATCCCGGTAAATCCGCCTTCAAACGGCGCGAGCCATTTCTCAGGCGCGCCTTGTGCGCGGGCGCGGTCAAACTCCCGCGTAAGGGTGGTGTCATCAGGTAGTCCCATACGGCTTTCGGCATCCACCACATCGCGGCCCATCGCCAGTTCGTAACCCAGCGAATCCAGGATTTCCGCGACCTTCGCGGCGGTACGAAACTCCACCCAGCCGGATTCCGCAAAATGGTGAAAATCGCGACGCCATGCTCTCAACTGCGGCGTTAATGTCTGGATGTACTGCGCCAGTGTGTCCATATCTGTTCCTGTCATCATTAAAATTTGTGAACTGCTTCACGCTGTGATAGTTTTTACTTATCACTAACCGATTTTTCACAGTTTTAACCGTTCAGGAATTACCCTCGCACATCCCTTTCTATTAAAGTAGATGACAGTTTCTTTACTCTGATAAACAACGGTTATCGGTTGGGCTATGTCATTTCAGATTAAATTTCATCAAATCCGGGCGTTTGTTGAAGTCGCGCGCCAGGGCAGTATTCGTGGTGCCAGCAGGGCGCTCAATCTGTCACAACCGGCGCTGACCAAATCCATCAAAGAGCTGGAAGAGGGCATGGCGGCGCAGCTTTTTGTGCGCAGGAGTAAGGGCGTGGCGTTGACCGAATGTGGTGAAGGTTTTTACCAGCGCGCCAGGCTGATTCTGGAGGAGTTACGTGCGGCGCAGGATGATATTCGCCAGCGGCAGGGGGAACTGGCCGGGCAGATCAACATCGGGATGGGGGCCAGTGTTTCACGTAGCCTCATGCCTGCCGTGATCACCCGTTTTCATGCGCAGCATCCGCAGGTCAAAGTAAGGATTATGGAAGGGCAACTGGTGTCGATGATCAATGAATTACGCCAGGGGGAGCTGGACTTTACCATCAACACCTATTATCAGGGACCTTACGATCATGAATTTACATTTGAAAAGCTGTTCGAAAAATCGTTTGCCGTATTCTGCCGGAAAGGGCATCCGGCGACAGGCGCAACCTCTATCAATGAACTTCTGCATTATAACTGGACGATGCCGACGCCACGAGGAAGTTATTATAAGCAATTAGAGGATGTGTTTAACCATCGCTCGCAAATACCGCGGATTGGTGTTGTCTGTGAAACGTTTACTTCCTGTATTAGCCTTGTCGCGCAAAGTGATTTTTTAAGTATATTACCACAGGAACTGGGCTGTGACCCGCTGCTGGCGCACCGTCTGGTCATGATCCCGGTTGTCGAGTCGCTACCAAAAGCGGCATATTATTTAATTCAGCGCCGTGATTCACGCCAGACTCCTCTTACCGAATCGTTAATAACGCAATTCAGAAGAGAAGCGAGAAAAATAGTCGTAGAGTGAACTTTATATAATAAAAAAAACAGGGTCTGCCCGACATCAGGCAGCCCCTACAGTACACACAGCAGTGCGTCCTTTCGCAGATCCTGAGTGTTATATCCATGGGGCAGGTTTATTTAGTTATAACACCTTTCCTGAAAATTGAAAGCTGGGTGAGTGATTGATTTCACGAATTTTTAACACAAATCATTTATTTTATCTTTGCTAAAATTTTAGTTAAGTATGATTTAAGTTTGTGTGGTTATTATTATCTCTATTCATCAGGTTAATATTTATACCGAACATCGCGGTATAACGGTTATTGAGGCCCCTGTCTGGCACAGGTATAGTACAGTCCTCAGATGTAGCCGGAGGATATCCATGAACCCTGACGACAAATCCTTTTTTCTTGACGCCATGGAGGATGTCCAGCCCCTGAAGCGCAGCCCGGATATTCACTGGCAGCCAAGCCGCAATACGCGGTCACGCCAGGAGATGGATACCGAACAGCTGGATAACTTCCTGACCCTGGGCTTTCTGGAGCTTCTGCCCCTTGAAGAAGCGCTGGCGTTCCAGCGCGAAGGGGTACAGCAGGGCGTTATTGATAAGCTGCGCTCGGGTAAATATGCCCGTCAGGCCAGCTTAAATCTCTTGCGTCAGCCCGCCGAACGCTGCCGCCAGATGCTGTATTCTTTTATTCGCCAGGCCGGACGTGACGGGTTACGTAACCTGATTATCATTCACGGGAAAGGACGTGAGCAGAACTCCCATCCTAATGTGGTGCGCAGCTATCTGGCGCGCTGGTTAACCGAGTTTGAGGAAGTGCAGGCTTTCTGCGTGGCGCTGCCGCATCACGGCGGCAGCGGGGCATGTTATGTATCACTGCGAAAATCCGATGAAGCGAAACAGGAAAACTGGGAGCGGCACGCCAAGCGCAGCCGCTAGCGGGCGATAGCCTCGCCCGCCATAGACTTAGAACGTTTCCCAGTTGCTGTCGGTAGAGGCGGTTGTCGTTGCCGGACGCAGCAACTGCGGTGTCTTCACATTGGCCGGGCGCGGGGCTGCGACTGTTTCTTTGCCGTTCAGGCGAAACGCCGCCACGGCCTGGCGTAGCTGTTCAGACTGATCTTCCAGTGCTGCGGCCGCCGTGGCGGACTCCTGTACCAGCGCTGCGTTTTGCTGTGTCACGCTGTCCATCTGCGAAACGGCCAGGCTCACCTGTTCGATACCACGGCTCTGTTCATCGGATGCCGATGAAATCTCGCCCATAATATCGGTCACGCGGGTAACGGCAGCGACAATCTCTTTCATGGTGGTGCCTGCTTCGCTAACCTGCTCAGAACCGGTATTCACCCGGCTGACGGAGTTTTCGATAAGCCCTTTGATCTCTTTCGCCGCCTGCGCACTGCGGCTCGCCAGCGTACGGACTTCGCCTGCGACCACCGCAAAACCACGACCCTGCTCCCCGGCGCGTGCGGCTTCCACCGCGGCGTTTAGCGCCAGAATGTTCGTCTGGAAAGCGATGCTGTCAATCACGCCGGTAATATGCGCAATTTGCTGCGAACTGTCGGCAATTTCGGTCATGGTGCGAACCACGTTATCCACCACGTGACCGCCACGGGCTGCGGTTTCAGAGGCGTTTTTCGCCAGTAGCGTAGCTTGACGAGCGTTATCGGAGTTCTGTTTAACCGTTGCGGTCAGCTCTTCCATGCTGGCGGCGGTCTCTTCGAGCGAGGCGGCCTGCTGCTCGGTGCGGGCAGAGAGATCGTTGCTTCCTGCGGCAATTTCACCTGCGCCGGTGTAGATGGAATCAGTGCTCCCACGTACGGCGCTGACGGTGGTCACCAGCGACTGCTGCATCTCCTGCAGCCCTGCGGCCAGTTGACCCATCTCATTGCGACCCGTGATGACGATATCCTGCGTCAGATCGCCCCCTGCAATGGCGCGAATATGGTTCATAATGTTGTTGAGGGGTTTTAACAGCAGATGTTGTAAACCTTGCCAGATCACCACCAGTACCGCGATAACGGCCAGCAAAATAGCCGCCAGCGTCCATTGCATCTGGGTAAAGCTGCTCTGGTTCTCTTCCGTTGCGGCCTTCAGCAGGGTGTTGTTTTCGGCACGCCAGCGGTTATAGACCGCTTCCATATCGTCCTGAGCCTGTTGAGCGTCCAGATCGCCATAGGCCTGGTAGTTATCGGCACGCAGGTACTCAATAGACAAACGCATCACTTCGTGCATCTGGTTCCAGGACTTCTGCATTTCGTCGGTTAATGCCGCATCCTGACCGTTAACCTGCGGCAGTTTCTGCCACTCTTTGTTGTAGGCCTCGGCTTTTGCCAGCGAGTCGCCTGCGGTGCCAAGCAGTTTGTTTATCGCCGCAAGGGAAGCCGGGTCACGCTGGTTTTTCAGGTAGCGGATCGCCACGCGGGTGACGGTGACGCGGGTTTTCACCAGCGTGTTCACGCTGTCGCTCAGACTTTCCTGTTGGGCATTGAGCACCCCGGAGTTCTGGAAGTTATGGCGATCGTTGCTGACAGCAGAGTAGAACAACCCTCCCGTGACAACTTGCAACAGACAGAATATGGTGAGGGCAAAGATAATACCGGTAATCACGTGCAGATTTTTCAGCATAGCGGTCGTCCGTTAGAGAAGATGCAGGGGTACTCCAATACTATCGTCGTAGAGAATTTAAACTTTAATTTAACTCGCGCTTAACCAAGGGTTCTCTCAGGGAACCTGTTGTAAATCCGGATCATTTTTCTGAGGCAGTTAAATATGAGCAACATTGATAAAAGCGGGGCGTACGCGCTCGGGACGCGGACGGTTAAACGACTGGGCTACGGTGCGATGCAGCTTGCCGGGCCGGGCGTGTTTGGCCCACCGAAGGATAAGCTGGCCGCGCTGGACGTGCTGCGTGAAGCCGTCGCGGCGGGGGTGAACCACATTGATACCAGTGATTTTTATGGTCCGCATATTACCAATCAACTGATCCGCGAAGCACTTCATCCTTACCGGGACGATCTGACTATCGTGACCAAAATCGGTGCCCGTCGCGACAGTAAAGGTGCCTGGCTGCCGGCCTTTTCCGCGCAGGAACTGACTCAGGCGGTGCATGACAACCTGCGTAATCTGCAGCTTGACGTGCTGGACGTGGTGAATTTGCGAATTATGTTCAGCACACACGGGCCTGCGGAAGGGTCGATTGCGGAACCGCTTTCCACCCTGGCAGAGTTACAACAGCAAGGGCTGGTGCGTCATATTGGTCTGAGCAATGTGACGGCCACTCAGGTTGCGGAAGCGCAGAAGATGGTGCCGGTGGTGTGCGTGCAGAACATGTACAACATTGTAAACCGGGGGGACGATGCGCTGGTGGATGGGCTGGCACAGCAGGGCATTGCGTATGTACCGTTCTTCCCACTCGGAGGTTTTACGCCACTGCAATCTTCCGGGCTGCAGGCCGTTGCTGATTCACTGGGCGCAACGGCAATGCAGGTGGCGCTGGCGTGGCTGTTGCAACGTTCCCCGAACATCTTGCTGATCCCCGGAACCTCTTCCGTGGCGCATTTGCGGCAAAACCTTGCGGCGGGGGCACTGCACCTACCGCCTGAAGCCGTTAAAACGCTAAATTCGCTGGTGGACTAAACCTGATATAAGCAAAGCCCGGAAAATTTCCGGGTTTTGTTTGCAACACCCTGAGATTTGTCTCTTTTTTCAGTGGTTATTTTTAATGTTGTCGACCATGCTCTTTGTACTGATAATGCTAAGTACAGTTGAGACGGCAATGCGCAATGTCTTTATTCCTGTCATAACAGCAGTGGCTATTTTTATTGCTGGCGTTTTTATCCTCAATATACAGCTCTGGTATTCAGCTCGGGTTGATAGCTCGTCGGGAGCCAGATACGCCGTTAACAATATCAATTCCATTCTTGATGAAGCACGGGTTGCAGCCAGAACCGCGACGGAAATTATTGCGAAGGGATGTGATGCAGATGGGCAGTATCAGCTTGGTACGGAGGCCGCTCTGCAACCCCATCTCAGAACCATCGTTATTCTCAAAAAGGGGCAACCCTGGTGTTCATCTCTGCCGGGGAATCGTATTTTATTATTAAATATTAATGATATACCTTTTTCAGAATTACTGCTCACGCCGGCGAGCGATACGGTAAATGGACGACCTGTTCTGTTATTTCAGACCCACTTTGCCACCAATCGTATTATGGTCAGCGTGAGCGATAGCCATATCCGTGACGCTCTGAGTACGCCTCTGGAGCATGTTAATTACGCACTGGTGGTGGGCGGTTACGCTCTTGATGCTTCCGGCAATTTCACCATCACTCATCGCCAGGAAACGCAGGCCGGGCAGGCCCGGTCGGGAAATTACCCCTATAGCGTCAGATATAATCTTCCTCCTCTGTTTAGCGTACAAAGGCTGATCGAACACGGGGCAGGCATCATGCTGTTTTTACTGCTGATCTCCGGTACTGCCGCTTACGTTTTGCATAAGTATCTGAACAAAAACACCCTGCCTGAAGAGTCACTTCGTACCGCAATTGCCCGGGGGGAAATCGTTCCGTTTTACCAGCCTGTGGTGAATG
The DNA here is from genome assembly GCF_037053385.1 of Enterobacter sp. P82. Lineage (NCBI taxonomy): Bacteria > Pseudomonadati > Pseudomonadota > Gammaproteobacteria > Enterobacterales > Enterobacteriaceae > Enterobacter > Enterobacter sp. P82. Next base: position 1,424,121 of record NZ_JBALHX010000001.1, on the reverse strand, counting down.
GCAGAGAAGGCACGTTGCGGGGCGTGGAGGTGCTGGCAAGATGGAAGCATCCGCAGGCGGGCTATATTTCTCCGGCCACATTCATTCCCATTGCTGAAAAATCGGGGCTGATTGTTCCTCTGACGCAAAGCCTGATGGCGCAGGTGACGACACAGATGAACGCGATTTCCACGAAATTACCGGAAGGGTTTCACGTCGGGTTGAATTTCAGTGCCCCCCACATTGCGATGCCGACCTTCCTGGATGAGTGCCTGAAGTACAAGGATAGTTTCGTCAGAAAAGATCTGAATCTGGTGATCGAAGTGACAGAGCGGGAACCGCTGGATATTGATGAAAACCTTGTCCAGACCCTGAATGTGCTCCATGACAAAGGGTTCGCTATTGCACTGGATGATTTTGGTACCGGCTATTCTGGACTCTCTTATCTGCATGATCTGCATATTGATTATATCAAAATTGACCATAGCTTCGTCAGCCGGGTGAACGAGCATGCGGACTCTACCCGCATCCTCGACTGTGTGCTGGATCTGGCGCGTAAACTCTCCATCAGCATTGTAGCGGAAGGCGTAGAGACGAAGGCGCAGCTAGACTACCTCAATCGCAATAACATCGTCTTTCAGCAGGGGTACTACTTTTTTAAACCGGTTCCTTTTACCGAGCTTATTCATATTTTGTTGTCGAAGCCGAAGGTGAAAGTGGTGGTGGAGTAACCTGCAGAAGCTGCAGCTGAATTAAATCCTCTCAAACTTCAATGCGTTTGGGATCGTCTGCGGAAATGACCTTGATCCTGGGGCATTATCCGTAATACTGTATTTATATACAGTATGTGGCGAGAAAGGCATTTATGAACACTCTCTTTTCTTATCATCCAAAGCAATACATTGAATTACCCCTATTTTTGGAGCGTGTTGCCTGTGGTTTCCCAAGCCCTGCGCAGGATTATGTGGAGGATCGTCTCGATCTCAACAGGCTGGCGGTCAGACACCCGAGTGCAACCTATTTCGTCAAGGTGAGCGGAGACTCGATGACTGGCGCCGGGATCGGCGACGGCGATCTGCTGGTGGTTGACCGCTCGTTAAATGCTGAACATGGCGATATCGTGGTGGCGTCGGTCGCCGGTGAATTTACCGTAAAAGAGCTGCAGACCCGTCCGGTCCTGAGACTCCTGCCGCATAATGTCCGCTATCAGCCGATCACCTTTCAGTCCGAAGAGGAGCTGCAAATCTTCGGGGTTGTTACCCACACACTCAAAACGCATAAACATGTTCGCGCTGGTTGATGTGAATAGTTTCTATGCCTCCTGCGAGAAGGTGTTCCGTCCCGATCTGGAGGGGAAGCCCATCGTGGTGGTTTCGAATAATGACGGCTGCATTATTTCACTGTCGCGGGAGGCAAAGCAGCTCGGTATAAAAATGGGTGAGCCGTATTTCAAATTCAAAGAGAAGAGCTACCCCTCCCGGGTGTACGTCTTTAGTTCGAATTATGCACTCTATGCCGACCTCAGCAGCCGGGTGATGCAAACCCTGACCGATCTTGTCCCGGCAATAGAGATCTATTCCATTGATGAAGCGTTCGTGAATGTGTCAGGTGTCAGCCACTGCATGTCGCTGGAAGCGTTTGGTCGTCAGATGCGCGCGCAGATACTTAAAAATACGGGCTTAACGGTTGGCGTCGGTATTGCCCCGACAAAAACGCTGGCGAAGCTGGCCAACTATGCGGCCAAGCGGTGGTCGAGTACCGGTGGCGTGGTGGATTTATCGGATCGCGAGCGGCAGCGCAAACTGCTGGCGAATGTACCGGTAGACGAGGTGTGGGGCGTTGGACGGCGCATCACGAAAAAACTCAATGCGATGGGGATCTCCACGGCACTGGCGCTGGCGGATGCCTCACCCTGGGTCATTCGTAAACATTTTAACGTGGTACTGGAGCGCACGGTGCGAGAGCTTCGCGGCGAACCCTGCCTTGATCTGGAAGAGTTTACTCCTACAAAGCAGCAAATTATCTGTAGCCGTTCGTTTGGACACCGGATTACGCAATACGAAGAGATGCATCAGGCCATTTGTGCCTACGCGGAACGTGCCGCAGAAAAACTACGCGGCGAGCATCAATACTGCCGCTTTATCAGCGTGTTTGTGCGCACCAGCCCTCATGCCGACAACGAAATTTTTTACGGCAATCAGGCTTCAACCATCCTGATGACGCCGACCAATGACTCACGCGATATCATCCGTGCTGCCACGGAGGCGCTGGGGCGTATATGGCTTGATGGGTATCGCTACATGAAAGCGGGGGTCATGCTGGCGGACTTTTTCAGTACGGGGGTTGCCCAGCTTAATTTGTTTGATGATAACCGTCTGCGCGCCAACAGTGCGGCACTGATGGAGATGATCGACAGCGTCAACCACTCCGGCAAAGGGAAGATATGGTTTGCCGGACAGGGGATTGAGAAATCCTGGGCGATGAAACGCGAGATGCTGTCTCCGGCATATACCACGCGATACGCGGATTTGCCGGTGGCGAGGTAGAAGGCGGCTATTTTGAGGTCTCATGCGTCGCAATCTCAGGCAGTAATTGCTCAATCACGCTGACGACACGTCGGACGCGCTGTGGAATAAAGCGGGCATCAGGGAAAACGGCATAGAGGAATCGGTCGGGTAACCGCCAGGCGGGTAAGATCGGCACCAGTGTGCCATTTTTCAATGCGCTGGCCGCAAGCGGTAGCTGCATGCCTCCGATTCCGATGCCTGACTCCAGCGCCTGTAATAGCGCGTCGCTGGTATTGGCGCGGAAAACGGTATTCACCTTCACGTCGAGGGTTTCTTCCTGAGAAAGTAGCCGCAATGGGGCATCCAGCGGGATACCACTAAATCGTACATGTGGCAGCGTCGCCAGCTCGCTGACGCTGTGCACCGCCTGAAATTTGGGGGCGGCAAACAGCGCAGTTTCAATACGCGCCAGCACGCGAGCCGCATGCGCCAGAGGAGGCTCACTGCTTAGTCGTATTGCGACATCCACCCCTTCTGCCACCAGGTCGGCAATGCGGTCATCGAGGGAAAGCATCAGGTGCAATTCTGGATGCAGGCGTTGCAGCGAAAGCAAATGTGGCAAAAAGATTTGACCCAGCCCGCTCGGCAACTGGACGTGTACTCTTCCCTGAAATTGCTGATCGACAGGATCCAGCCGCATCTCAGCTTCCCGCATGGCATCCAGCACAAGTTGCATATCGCGGCTGTAACGCTCTCCCTGTTCAGTCAACTTCATTGTTCGCGTTGTACGATGCAGCAATACGACACCAAGCTCTTGTTCAAGGGCGGCAATCTGCTGGCTGACCGCAGATTGCTTCATCCCGCTCTGGCGGGCGGCGGCAGAAAAGGAACCTGCTTTTGCAACGCTGAGAAAGGTGGAAATGGCGTTGAGTTTATTATTCATTTAATGATTTTTCTGATAAGTGCCATCGGTTTAAGGGGATATCCAATAAAAAAATAATATATGACACTGCGCCTGTCACCCTTTCTGGAGAAACCTCATGAATAATATGCCGCAACAAAACGTCGCGCTGGTCGCTGGTGCCAGCGGAATTGTGGGCAGACAGCTCGTCAAAACGCTCCTGCACAATAAATGGCAGGTGATCGGTCTCAGTCGCCATGCAGTGAACCATCCGGATGCTATTCCGATGGTGAACGTCGATTTACTGGATGCGCAGAACAGCGCAGAGGGGCTGCAACCCCTGAGTGGTATCACCCATATTTTTTACAGCGCCTGGGCGAACGCAGCTAACTGGACTGACATGGTCGAGCCGAACGTTACGATGCTGCGTCATCTGGTCAGTCATATCGAGAAAACAGCACCTCTGCAGACGGTCAGCCTGATGCAGGGATACAAAGTCTATGGTGCACATCTGGGACCGTTCAAAACCCCGGCACGTGAAAGCGATCCTGGCGTACCGGGTGCAGAATTTAACGCCGCTCAGCTCACGTGGCTCAGCGATTTTCAGCGTGGGAAAAGCTGGCACTGGAATGCCATCAGACCGGGCGTGGTGGGAAGTACCGTGCCCGGCAACACGATGAATCTGGCGCTGAGCATCGCTCTGTATGCGTCTTTGTGTAAGGCTCAGGGGCTACCTTTGCGCTTTCCAGGTACCGAGCAGACCTGGCACAGTATCGTTGATCATACCGACGCCGGGTTGCTGGCCGAGGCAACGCTGTGGGCTGCCACGACATCTGCGGCGCAGAATCAGGCTTTCAACGTGAATAACGGCGATATCTGGCGCTGGAGTGAGCTATGGCCGCGCATCGCACGCTGGTTTGAACTGGAATCTGCTCCGCCCGTGAGGTTGTCATTTCATCAGCTGTTTAAGGATTATCGTGAGGTATGGCGCGAGCTTGCCAGAGATCGGCTGGTAGAAACGGATATTTTGCAGCTGAATGACGGACATTTTGCCGATTTCGTCTTTAGCTGGAATTACGACATGTTCGGTGATGGCAGCAAGCTTCGGCGGTCTGGCTTCACGCGAATGCAGGCAACTGATGAGATGTTTTTCAACCTGTTCGCGCAGCTGAGAGCGGCACGTATTATTCCCTGACTGTAAGGGCGTCCTGGTGCAAGCCAGGACGCGGGGACACTTACTCAACTGTTAACGCATTGACGACGTCGGCGACGCTTTTAACACTACGGATATTTCCGATGCCTGTGCCAAGCGCTATATAACCTTCATCGGTGTTGTCTTCCAGCATACCCAGGCGTAAACCCCGTAATCCTCCCATCACCTTGCCCAACTCTTCGTTGCTTGCACCTGTTTTATCCATCAACGCCAGTTTTTCCGCCAGCTTGCCAGGAAGAGAACGGTAGTAATGGGGCACGGTGCGGAAAAGCAGCAAATCGAGACCGTTGGCGGCAATAATTTTATCTTTGACCCCCTGCGGCACGCGGCTTTCTTCCGTGCTGATAAAGACAGAACCGGCAAACACGCCTTCAGCGCCTAATGCATGAGCCGCTCTGGCGGTGCGGTTATCGGTAATACCCCCCGCAGCCATCACTGGAATGTGCTTCACGGCATCGGCAATCAGCGGCACGATGGAAAAAGTGCCAAGCACCGTTGCGGGCAATGTGCCCCCTTCGTCAAAACCGGTGGCGACGATAATGTCTGCTCCCAGGTCTTCTGCGAGACGAGTGTTTTCAGGTGTTGGGTTGATGTCGCGGTAGATAATGGTGATACCTGCCTCTTTTAACTCGTTAAAAAGCGCTGGAATAATGCTGCCTTCCCCATAACCCGTATACACCACGGCCCTGATACCTTCTTCTTTCACCACCTGAAGGATAGGCCCGGTCCAGATGTCATTAACGGCTGTGGGGATCAGGTTCACGCCAAAGGGTTTTTCGGTCAGCCGTTTGGTTTTTCGAATTTCCTCACGCATTTTTTCAGCGGTCTCTTTCGGCGTAGAGACCGCGGTATCGGCGGTTAAACCTGCATTTGGTCCCAGCACACCGAGCCCTCCGGCATTGCTGACTGCGGCGACTAATCGTGCATCAGTGAGCCAGGATAAAGGCCCCTGAATAACAGGTTTTTCGATACCCAGGATCTGACAGATACGGTTATTTTTCATAGCAGACTCTCCCTCACGTTTGAATGGGGGAGAGTGTAGGGCTCAATATTGTTAGGAAAAATAGCCAAAAAGATTCATCACTGTTATAAAATTCATAACAATAACTTTATCCTGCTTGCGGCAAAAACATCCTTTATGCAAATAAACCTCTTTGAATCTATTAGGATTTTTATTGAAATTATCGAGTCAGGGAGTCTTACCCAGGCGGCGGAGAATCTGCAAATCCATCGTCCGGCAGTCACCAAAGCATTACAGCTTCTGGAGCAACACAGCGGCACACGTTTACTGCAACGAACAACGCGTCGTATCAGTCTGACACCTGATGGGGAAGCGTTTTACCGTCAGAGTAAACCTCTGCTGGTGCAGGCGGATGAATTACTGGAGTCGTTTGGCAGTGGCCGGGCAATACACGGTCAGTTACGTGTGGATATGCCCATCTCTTTTGCGGCGTTGCGGGTGATACCTAATCTGCCTGATTTTTATCGCCAGCATCCTGAAATCGATATTATCCTGAGCAGTTCTGACCGTCGTCGGGATATGCTACGAGAGGGCCTGGACTGTGTGCTACGGGTGGGAGAACTCGACGATGGTGACTATATCGCGCGTAAAATCGGGAATATTAAGATTACGACTTGCGCCAGCCCGGCCTGGCTTGCGAAAAACGGCACGCCTGCAACGCTGGATGATTTACGCGAACATCAGGCGATCAACTGGGTTAACAACAACAACAGACAAATTTATCCGTGGACTTTTACAACGCCAGAAGGGACTGCTGAGATTAAACTTCCCGGAAAACTTGTGGTGGATAACTCCGAAGCCTACATTGCGGCAGGTCTGGCCGGACTGGGATTAATGCAGGGGATGAATCTCTTTCTGCAGCCTTACATTGACCGCGGTCTTCTGGTCGAAGTCTTGCCAGACTACCGATCTCCGGACCGAAAATTGTCACTTCTCTATCCACACCGTCACCTCTCCCGAAAAGTGCGGGTATTTACCGAGTGGCTGGAGAGTCTGGTGTGAAAACAGCCAGTTCGTGACACAAGGCGCCAATCTGTTCCACGGCATTCAGCAGGCGGGGCGTTGGTTCGTTTGCGCAGTTTAGCCGCAGAAAGTGCGTTAATTCTGCGCCAGGGGAAAACAGCGGGCCAGGGCTGACGCCTATGCCCAGCGCCAGCGCACGTCGATGCACCTCCAGCGCGTTGATCTGCTGAGGGAGCTCTACCCACAACAGGAAACCGGCAGTGGGCACGTTAACACGTGTACCCGGTGGGAAACTCGTCTCGACCCGCGCAACGACGGCGTCTATTCCCTCTGCGATCCGGCGCTTTAACCGCCGCAGATGACGATCGTAGTCGCCACTTGCGAGGATCTCGCTCGTTGCGGCCTCCAGCATTGGCGCACCTGCCCACTCTCCGGCCATACGCGTCTGCAATACCTGCGCGTGGTAGCGCCCGGCGGCAATCCAGCCGATTCGCCAGCCTGGCGCAAGCGTTTTAGACAGTGAACTGCAGTAAATCACGTTTCCGCTCTGGTCGAAGGCTTTGCAGGCCGGAGGGCGTTGCCCTTCACCAACGAGGTCACCATAGACATCGTCCTCAATTAAAGGGATCTCTGCCTGCTCAAGCAGAGCAACAAGCTCTTGCTTGCGTGCAACGGGCATACTGGCACCCAAAGGGTTTTGCACGGTGGGTGAGGCCAAAACGGCAGCGGGGCGGTGGCAGCGAATGGCGTCAGCCAGCGGTTCCAGTAACAGGCCTTCAACGGGATCGGTGGGGATCGCTAAGGCTTTCAGGCCTAAATCTTCCAGCAGCAGGAGTGTACCAAAGTAGGCAGGCTGCTCAATCGCTACGACATCACCTGGCTGGCACACTGCCTGAAGGGCAAGGCGCAGCGCCTGCGTTGCACCCGCGGTGATGATGAGATCATCCGCACCGAAACGAGCCCCCCATTGCGCAGAACGCGCGGCAATCTTACTTCGTAAATCACGCCTTCCCGGAGGCAGGCTATAGCTTTGTCCGTGTGCGTCCAGACGGCGGACGGCAGAGTGCAACGCCCGTTGCAGCATATCGCCGGGTAGCCATGCGGGGTCAGGCAGGGCTGCGCCCAACGGTATCAGACGGGCTTCTGCACTGCTGAACAGCGAGCGGGCCACGGCGGACATTGTCACAGGGACCGGGCCTGGTACGGAGTGCGAAGGTTCCGCACGCGGAGTGATGCTGGTCTGGCAGATGAAGTAGCCCGAACGCGGACGCGCCACAATCAGCCCCTCAGCTTCAAGGCAACGAAGGGCTTCCAGCGCCGTCGGAAGGCTAACGTGTTCGCGTTCGGCCAGTTTACGCGCGGAGATCATCCGGTCGCCTACACGCAACGCACCTGAAGTCAGTGTTAGACGGAGCATCTCAGCTATTCGGCGGTAATGTGGGGACGACGGAGATGGGGCAGACATGGGCATCTGTTCAGGCTGATTTTCGATAAAACTGACTATACAGCCAATGATGCGCGCCATCTATAGTGTCCGACATGTTCAGGACAAGGAGGCATTATGCAGAGCAATAATTTCAACATCTCTACTTATTTCAAACGCATAAACTACACCGGACCGGTGGCTGCCGATACGGCCACGTTACATGCGCTTATGCGTCATCAGCTCTTTTCAGTTCCCTTTGAAAATCTGGACGTGCAGGCGGGCAAAATTGTCTCGCTGGCACCAGACGATATTGCCGATAAGGTGTTAACGCAGGGGCGCGGCGGTTACTGCTATGAGGTGAACGGGCTTTTTGCCATGGCGCTGGAGGCGGTAGGTATTCCTTACCGTTTCGTGGCGGCACGCCCGATGTTCTACCCTGCGCGACGACCGAAAACCCACATGGCGCTCATCGCTGAGGTAGATAGTCGACAGTGGCTTTGCGATCTCGGGTTCGGCAGCTACGGCATCCGTGCACCGATGGCGCTGGACACGCTTGATGTCGATATCACCCAGGATTTCGACACGTTTCGGCTTAGCCGCAGTGCAGAGGGCGAATATCTGCTTCAGGCAAAAGTGGAGGGGGAATGGGCCCGTCAATACGGCTTTGATCTCACGCCTCAGGAATGGATTGATTTCGTTCCGGCCAACTACCTTAACTCCACGCATCCGGATGCCATCTTTGTTCAGAAGCTGGTGGTGGTACAGCATCGCCCGGAAGGACGTGAGATTTTACTGGGTGATGTGCTGAAGACGATCACTACGGATGGGGTTGAAATACAGCAACTGGCGGAGGGAGAAATCTCCCGTATGCTGAAAGACCGTTTTGCGTTGACAACGGCGTAAAACAGAAGGGGCGGACTGCTGTCACTCTGCCCCGTGAATCGCCCATACAGTTGGTATGGGCGGTGCGAGCTTATTTCTTCTTATTCATCATCGCTTTTAAATCGGCAAACGGGTTAAACGTGGCGACGCCCACGTCTTTTTGCGCGTCTTCCCCTGCCACCACGGTGGTACCGTACTGATCCGCTTCGGTGTATTTCGAGTGTTCATGGTCATGGCAAAACAGGCACAACAGTTCCCAGTTGCTGCCATCTTCCGGGTTGTTGGTATGATCGTGATCGATATGGTGAACCGTGAGTTCACGCAGATTGGAATAAACAAACTCTCGCGAGCAGCGTCCACACACCCATGGATAGATTTTTAATGCTTTTTCGCGATAGCCGCTTTCCAGCCGCGCGTAGTTTTTAGGGATCAAAGCCATTGCCGGTTTTACCTGCCATGAAAAGAGTGGGGGATATTATATCCCATTATGGAGCGTAATGACGAACCCCTCAATTCAGTCAATTTATTTGAATCATTCCGTTAAATAAACGGCATTTATTCTCACCGGGTAATGCGTAAAGTAGGTGAGATGCAAAGTCCCATCAGGATAAATCGTTATGAAAAAGATCGGGTTTCTGTCGTTTGGTCACTGGACACCTTCACCGCAGTCCGGCACGCGTTCAGCAGCGGATACATTGCTTCAGTCCATTGATTTGGCCGTGGCGGCCGAAGAGCTGGGTGCAGACGGCGCGTATTTCCGTGTGCACCACTTTGCCCGGCAGCTGAGCTCCCCGTTCCCCCTGCTGGCCGCAATAGGTGCCAAAACGAAAACCATTGAAATCGGTACTGGCGTTATTGATATGCGCTATGAAAACCCGATGTACATGGCAGAGGATGCCGGAGCCGCGGATCTGATCTCAGGGGGGCGTTTGCAGCTGGGTATCAGCCGGGGTTCCCCGGAGCAGGTTATTGATGGCTGGCGTCATTTTGGCTATGTCCCGCAGGAAGGGGAAAACGAATCTGATATGGCACGCCGCCATACCGAGGTACTGCTCGAGGTATTGCGTGGAGAAGGTTTTGCAAAACCGAATCCACAACCTATGTTCCCGAACCCGCCGGGGTTGCTGCGCCTTGAACCTTATTCCGCCGGTTTGCGCGAGCGTATCTGGTGGGGCGCAGGTTCGAATGCGACGGCAGTGTGGGCGGCAAAACTGGGAATGAACCTGCAAAGTTCTACCTTAAAAGACGATGAAACCGGTGAGCCGTTCCATATTCAGCAGGCAAAACAGATCCGCGCTTACCGTCAGGCGTGGGCGGAAGCGGGGCATACGCGTCAGCCACGAGTCTCGGTGAGCCGCAGTATTTTTGCGCTGATGGACGATCGCGATCGGATGTACTTCGGCTCCAGCCGGAGCGACAGCGATAGCGTCGGTTATCTTGATGAGAAAACGCGTGCGATCTTCGGACGCAGCTATGCCGCAGAGCCTGACAAGCTGATTGAACAGTTGAAAAAGGACGAGGCGATTGCCGAAGCCGATACGTTATTATTGACCGTGCCGAATCAACTTGGTGTGGATTACAATGCGCATGTGATTGAGTCCATTCTCAAACATGTCGCACCGGCAATGGGCTGGCGCGAGTAGCCATTCTGTAATCAGCCGTGAGATCGTAATGGAAAACCTGGCCCTCTGGTATCGACGTTTTGGCGAGCCAGATTCTGTTCTGCAGCCGGAAACAGCGCCATTGGGCGAGCTTGCACCGGGTCATCTTCGTGTGCAAATGCTGTTTTCCCCGGTGAACGCGTCCGATCTTATCCCCATTACCGGGGCCTATCGACACCGGACGCCGCTACCGGCGGTGGCGGGGTATGAAGGCGTCGGGATTGTGACTCAGGCGCCAGCCCCTTTCACGGGGCTGGTGGGCAAGCGCGTCTTACCATTACGGGGGCAGGGAACCTGGCAGCGCTATGTTGATTGCCCGGCTGAGTATGTTATCCCGGTTCCGGACAATATCGACTCACACCTGGCCGCACGGGCCTATATCAATCCGCTGGCGGCGCAGATGATGCTCGCTCACTATCCATCACAGGGAAAGCGGGTGTTGCTCACGGCTGCCGGTTCTGACTGTGCCATTCTGCTCGGGCAGTGGGCGCGTCAGAGGGGAGCGCAAGCGGTATACGGTATTCACCGTTCGCCTGTACATGCTGAAAGGCTGGATGCGATGGGGATCATTCCCGTCGCGCAACAGGATACGAAGAGAATCGGCGCTATCGCTGCGTGTGCCGATGTTGTTTACGATGCGACCGGAGGAGCGCTTGCGGAAGCTATTCTCAACGTGATGCCCGAGCAGGGCATGTTTGTTTGCTACGGACTGCTCTCCGGGCAAACCTTCCGTCAGCAGCGCCCCATGCCGCGCGTGGCATGGTTTCATATTCGTAACTATCTCGATGCGCTCAGTGTGGAGGCGTGGCATGCCGAATTCGAACGCATCTGGCCTCAGTTGCGTGATAGCCAGTACAGCCATGCCACGGTGTACCCTCTGACGGAATGGCAGAGGGCGCTAAGTGCGTACCGTGAAGGTGGCAGAACCGGCAAGCCTATCCTGTCGATGATGGCGTGACCGCTATTGATGGCTCATATCGCTCAGCAGCACGGCAATACTTTGCCCACCAGCCGTCTGTTCCAGGCCAATCTTCACAATGATGGTCAGCGGAACGGAAAGCAGCATCCCAACCGGACCGAGCAGCCAGCCCCAGAAAATAAGGGACAAAAAGACCACCAGTGTGGACAACCCCAGTCCGCGCCCCATCATCCGTGGCTCAAGAATGTTGCCGAACACCAGATTAATCGCCAGGTAGCCGGCCAGCAGGATCAACGCGTCATAGAACCCGCTGAAAACCAGCATCTGAAGAATAGGGGGGATCGCTGCCAGCACGGAGCCGATGTTAGGGATGTAGTTAAGCGCGAAAGCCAGCAGTCCCCAGACAAATGCAAAGCGGACATCCAGCGCCATGAGCATTCCCCAGACCACCCCTCCTGTGACCAGGCTAATGGCCGTTTTCAACACCAGATAGCGGGAAACGCTGTCCAGTGCGCGTTGAATCGCCCCCATGCCTTCAACCGGACGAACCATGATCTGCTGCAGCTTTGTGGGAAGCTGCGGCACCTCAAGTAACATGAACACCACCGTTAAGAACAGCAGGAAAATAGAAGTCATGGCATTGGAGAGTTGCGCCAGCAGGCTGGTGACAAGCGTCATGGCCGCATTGGGGTCGATATATTTCAGGAGTTCCTCAACCGAGACTTCTATGCCTGCACGCTGCAGCCAGGGTTCAATCTGCAGGAGCGGTATCGCCAGTGACGAACGGTATTTCGGCAATGTTCGCGCCAGTTCATTGAGCGAGGTCCCCAGGTAAGCGACGAGCAGGACCATCGCAAAAATAATGATGCTGATAAGCAGGGTGATCGCCAGCACGCGCGGGATGCGTAACCGTGTCATGCGCTGCACCAGCGGGTTAAGGATCACCGCAATAAACAGCGCCAGAATAAAGGGGACAATGATGTCGGCGGCAAAACGAACGCCTGTCAGAATGATCACCAGCATACCCAGCATGATGACAATTTTTAACCCGTTCAGGGTAATGATGGGTTTAGCCATGGTGACTCCGGAATAATCTTTTTATTTATAATAAATGTGAAATCCGTTGAAATAAACTAACCAAAATCAAACGAGGTGGGTAAAGAATTGCAAAGACTTTGAGTAAAATCCTGGCTTATGATACAAATCAGGCGTGTTTAACTACCGAGGACAATTTTGATCCGCAAAGACGAGAAGCAACCCCGCGGATAATTGTAATTTTATGGACAATTTGTTCAGGACGTACTTTTCAAACAATGCTGTTGTATTTTCCTCTTCCTTCTGCCTGCTTTCTGGTGAGCAACACTGGCGCACCGCACTATAGTCACATCTTCTGCCTGAGCTGGCGCTACGCGCTTAGCTATCTGATTTAATTTCATATTTTTTGGTTTGCTGCTCGCGGTGGACCACGATGGATTATATTCTCAAGCAGGAGAAAAACATGTTTTACTGGATTTTATTAGCTCTGGCTATTGTCGCTGAAATTACCGGCACGTTGTCTATGAAATGGGCAAGTGTCAGCGATGGCAACACCGGTTTTATTTTAATGCTGGTGATGATTTCACTTTCCTATATTTTCCTCTCATTTGCAGTGAAAAAAATTGCGCTGGGTGTGGCCTATGCCCTGTGGGAGGGGATCGGTATTTTGCTGATTACACTGTTCAGCGTCATGATATTTGACGAAACGCTCTCCACGATGAAGGTTGCCGGGTTAACGACGCTGGTCGCGGGTATTGTGCTGATTAAATCGGGTACCCGTAAACCGACAAAACAGCAGAAGGAGCAGAACCATGCAACAGTTTGAATGGGTTCATGCGGCCTGGTTGGGTTTAGCCATCGTGCTGGAAATTCTGGCTAACGTCCTGCTGAAATTCTCCGATGGTTTTCGCCGTAAAGTGTACGGACTGATGTCGATTGCGGCGGTTCTGGGGGCATTCAGTGCCCTGTCCCAGGCGGTAAAAGGTATCGACCTTTCTGTTGCCTATGCGCTGTGGGGAGGGTTTGGTATCGCCGCCACGCTGGCAGCAGGCTGGGTGCTCTTCGGTCAGCGTTTAAATAACAAAGGCTGGGTAGGATTGATATTACTGCTTGCTGGTATGATCATGATAAAACTCGCCTGATATACTGACAGCCATTATTTACAGGCAGCGAAATTCGTTGCCTGTAGTACTCTTAGAAAAGCATAACATTGAAGAGGATGGCTGATGTATCGCACATTGAGCTGGCGCAATATTCCTACTGCGAGAACATTGTTTGCCATGGTCTTCATCGCGGGGATCGGCTTAATCATTTCCATTGTCGCACTGCTCTATTTATCCCTGCACCTTATCAGTACGAAAACCAATGAAATTGACGAACACCGTTCGGCACTTTCCGTGCAGGGGGCCATTCAGACATCCGTCAACCGAGTCTCCTCTCTGGTCCTGGATAACGCCGTCTGGGACGATGCGGTACACGAGACGTACCGTCCAACACTGGATCCCAACTGGCTGTATAACACCTGGGGCGCTGGCTTTAAAATTAACAACCTCTATGACGGTACTTTCGTGCTTGATGAACACTTCAATGTCATCTGGGGATCGTTTCAAAGCCAACCGTTCAAAGAGACGAACCTTGATTTTTTTGGCAAAGGCTTCAAAGGGCTTATTAACCAGTACGGACAAGCACTGCCCGGTGATAAAAATATCTATGCGGGGATCACCCGAACGCGTAACGGCATTGCATTTGTTGGGATAGGGCTGATTCGCCCGATGATTGGAGATTTACAGGTTACCGATGGAACACGCCGCTATCTGGTGATTACGCGTCACCTGAACGCGAAAATATTATCCGATCTGGGGGCGACCTTTCAGATTGATAACCTCAACTTTACCCCTGAAAAAATCAATAATCTGAGTATGCCCCTGCACAGTTCAGCAGGCGAGTTACTGGGATACCTGAACTGGCAGGCACGTCTTCCGGGAGCACAAGCCGCCCGGGCAGCATCGTCTGATATTACACAGATTGTGGTGCTGGCATCGGCGTTGATCCTGCTCTTCATTCTGGTGAGCAGTGTTGGGCTGTACAAACTTGCACGCGGAGAAAATCAGGCGCGTCTGGTCGCGAGAACGGACTGGTTAAGCCATCTGCCGAACCGACGTGCGCTGATCGAAGACCTGGATCGCGTGAGTTTACGCGGCGATATTGACGTCAAAAGCGTGGTGTTTATCGATCTGGATGGCTTTAAGGATGTCAATGATATCTACGGCCATAGCGTGGGTGACGATCTCATCGTAGTGATAGCGAAAACACTGAATGAACGCGTCCCACCGGGAGGGATGCTGGCACGCATGGGCGGCGATGAATTTGCCATGACCATCGGCGGTGATGGCGCGGAAGCGCAGGCTACTGCGTTTGCCCGTTCGGTGCTGGATTTTCTCAACATCCCGATTCGGCTGGGAGAGCGCACAATCCATATCGGCGCCAGTATAGGTATTGCCAGCGGCACCCTGATCGAATGCACCAGTACTGAGCTGTTTCGCCGTGCGGATATTGCCATGTATCACGCCAAAATGAGTGGAAAAGGGCGCATCACCCACTACGACGCGGCGCTGAACAGTGCCCGTGAACGAAAGCTGGCGATTGAGAATCAGATTAGAAGCGGCCTGGAGCGCGATGAGTTTGAGGTCTGGTACCAGCCAATTATTGACGCTCACAGCCAGAAAATGAGCAGTGTCGAAGCGCTGGTTCGCTGGCCGCGTCGACCGGGCGGGCCACTTGGCCCGGACACCTTTATCACCATTGCAGAGACCAGTGGTTTGATTTACAAACTGGGCCAGTTTGTCTTGCAGCGGGCCTGTCAGGATCTGGAGCCATTCAGTGAGTTAAAACTCTCTGTGAATATCTCTCCTGCACAATTTCGCGATCCCGAATTTGAAGACAAAGTGGCCAGTGTGCTGGAGACCACGCGTTTCCCGGCCAACAGATTGCAGCTTGAAGTAACAGAGACCTATGTGCTGGAAAACCCGGAGCGTGCCCGCATGGCAATAGCCAATCTTAAAGCGCTTGGAACCGCGGTGGCTTTGGATGATTTTGGCACAGGCTATTCCAGTATTGGGTATTTACGGCGTTTTAACTTCGACACCATTAAGATTGATAAATCACTGGCCGGGCTGGTGGGCAACGATGAACAGGCGGCAGCGCTGGTCAGCGGCACAGTGCGGATCGCCAATGCGCTGGGCATGGCGGTGGTGGCGGAAGGGGTGGAAACCGAGAAACAAATGAAACTGCTACGGCTGGCTGGCTGCGATCAACTGCAGGGTTTTTGGTTCAGCCAGCCGATGCCAATTGAATCAATCAGAGAATTACATCAGATCAGGCAGTGCTGATTTACTGTTGCGCCAGCGCTTCCAGCTTGTCGCGAAAACCGGTAACAGACAACGCCCGGTTATCTGCGCGCCAGCGATCTTTCGCCGCAGGCGCGGAACTCTGGACGCCAATCAATTGCCAGCCGTTATCCGTTTTCAGCATTAACGGCGAACCACTGTCACCCGGCAATGTATCGCACTGATGCGAGAGCACGCTGGTTTGTGCCCAGCCCGTCACAACACAGTCGGTGTGAGTGTAAAGCGCATCCAGATGATCAACAGGGTAGCCTGACTGCGTCACCTTGCGGTCGGCAGCTTTCAGGGCGGCGGTGAGTGCGGCTTTATCTCCGTCAAATAACGGCAGCGGCGTAATACCTGAAGGCGGGTAGCGCAAAATGATCAGGCCAAAATCCCATGAGGCGGCTGCCGGTGGCACTATCCAGCCATCACCATCGGGTTTCAGGCGTTTGCCGAGAGAAGGGTCAACCCGGCCTTCGATGCCGTGGATCTCATAGCGCCATATTCCTTTTTGCGACACAAACCGCAAGGCAACCGCTTTGTCTGGCTTACCGTTTGGCGGTGTCAACAGACAGTGACCGGCCGTCAGGGCAAGCTGTGGGGTGATCAACGTCGCGGTACACAAGTTACCGCTGGCGGTTTCCAGTTGCCCTATCGCATCCCAGGGAGACTGGGTCGGGTCGGTGACGCGAGTCCGGTCATCATGACCGAAAAAAAGCGTTTTTAGATCTTTCGCGCTAATGGTGTCATCACCGCCATCATCCGCATGTGAAAATCCAGAAAAAAGACCAAACGTTCCCAGTAACAACACAACAGATTTACGCATATCACACTCTGGTGGGGGTAATTATGATTATTAAAAGTGAACCCTATGAAAATACTATAGACGGGACAGCGCTAAAGTGGGAGTAAAATCAGCGTGCTACAATCAGGAAAGATAAAAATGGCTTGCGATGAGCGCGCATAAAATAAGCAGGATCAGGATCAGCTCAAACCGATAGCGTCGCAGCATACGCCCTCCGGATAAAAAAACGGCGCGGAACCTGTTCCGGTTCAGCGCCGGTTTACCAACGTGCCCCGAAGGGCACGATTAAGCTTGTACTCTTACGCAGCTGGCTGTGCAGCTGGTTTAGCAGCTTCGTGTTTTACTGCTTTTTTGTGGTGCTTTTTAGCGGCCTGAGCTTTCTGCTCTACAGCTGGTTTGGTCGCTTTTTTGTGGTGCTTTTTAGCAGCCTGCGCTTTCTGCTCTACAGCTGGTTTGGTCGCTTTTTTGTGGTGCTTTTTAGCGGCCTGCGCTTTCTGCTCTACAGCCGGTTTAGCGGCTTTTTTGTGGTGCTTTTTGGCAGCCTGAGCTTTTTGCTCGGTTGGTGCTGCGGTTGCTGGTGCAGCGGCTTCTTTTTTCACTGCTGCTTTATGATGTTTCTTATGGTGAACCGCTTTTGCTGGAGCAGCAGTAGTGGTTGCAGCTGGAGCGGCAGCCGGTGCAGCGGTTGCAGTAGTTTCAGCGGCAAACGCAGCAGAAGACAGACCCATAGCAGCGGCAACAACCAGAGCTAACACTTTATTCATTCTCATACCCTCGAATTTGGTTTTTCATTTAACCCCACTGCGGGGCCGTTGAAATAACTATATCCCTGTAAATTCGAGGTTTCCGTGAGTGATTGGTATCGCTGTGTAACGGAATGTACAAAGCGGGGATGGGGTGTACGGACAGGGCCAGCGCCGCTGTCCGTTCAGGCCAGCGTTATTTCTTGAGTGCGGTCAGAATCGCGGCCGGAGACTGACTGCCAATGATGGTGCGTGACTCAGGCTCGATCACCACCATAACGGGCGTAATGCTCACGCCCAACCGTTCAGCCAGCGCGGATTGCCGTGTGATCAATTCGGAGCAGGCTGCGGTGGTATCGTTGTCAGGTAAAAAACCAGCCATCGCATTTTGCAGGCTTTTGACCTTATCGGTTGAACACCAGACGCGCCCCATATCTTCAATGACCGAGTCGCGAATGGCGTTGGGCGCAACGGTCAGAAACGACATCGTCAACCCGGCATCCGTATACTGCTTAACGTTTTTCACCACATTGCTGCAGTAAATGCACTGATTATCAATAAACACCAGCAGCTTGTATCTCTCCACGGGGGCCTGAAACGTGATGGGCTGGAGATCTGTCAGTGAGCGGGTAATATCATTGAATGCGTCTTGTGGTGTGTTATCCGTGGCCGCGAAGGTACTTAAACTCGTCGCACACAGAATGGCTAACATCGTTTTCATTATGCCTTTCATCATTCATCCCTTTATTTTGTTAATCCCTGTCTGATAGCGGTTTAATTATTTGACAAGGAAACGCAGTAATACACCAGGTCTGATCAAAACGGTATGTGCTAAATCATAGTCTTATACAAAAAAGGCGAGGGGGTAGCCGGAGCATGCTCCGGCTGGAAGGATTACAAATAACGCGAAGTCAGGTGTTCCCGGAAGTAGCGGATATTCAGGTCTTCGCCCGTTGCCTGCGTAATGAGTTGCGATGTCGTAAAGCGGCTACCGTGCTGCCAGATGTTCTGGCGCAGCCAGTCAAACAGTGCGGAAAAATCGCCCTCAGCGATGGAGGCCTGTAGACCCGGAAGCGCAGTCTTTGCTGCATGGAATAGCTGTGCAGCATACATCGCGCCCAGCGTGTAGGACGGGAAGTAACCAAAACCGCCGTCGGTCCAGTGGATATCCTGCATGCAGCCGTTGCGATAGTTGTCTTTGGTGGATAATCCGAGCCAGGCCTGCATTTTCTCGTCCCACAGGGCGGGAATATCGTCCACCTCGATCTCACCGTTGATCAGCGCACGCTCAATCTCATAGCGCAGCACGACATGTGCCGGGTAACTCACTTCGTCCGCATCGACGCGAATATAGCCCGGCTTCACGCGCTGGTTCCAGGCAATAAAGTTCTCTTCGCTGAACGCCGCCTGGCTGCCAAAACGGGCGTGCACTGCAGGGAGGAGATGTTTGAGGAAGGCCTCACTGCGGCCGAGTTGCATCTCAAAGAACAGGCTCTGGGATTCATGGATCGCGGTGGAGCGCGCCAGAGCGATAGGCTGTCCTGCCCACGCTCGCGGCAGGTTTTGTTCGTAGCGGGCGTGCCCGGTTTCATGAATCACACCAAACAGCGCGCTAAGCAGTTCATCCTCATCATAACGCGTGGTAATTCGCACATCTTCCGGCACGCCACCGCAGAACGGGTGCGCACTGACGTCCAGGCGTCCGCCGTTAAAATCGAAGCCCAGCATCTGCATAGCTTCCAGCCCCAGCTCACGCTGTGTTGCTGTCGGGAAGGGGCCTTGCGGTGGAACAAACGAACGCTGAGCCTGTTTTTCCACCACGTTTGCCAGCAAGTCCGGCAGCCAGGATTTCATATCGCCGAACAGGACGTCCAGACGCGCGCTGGTCATGTCGGGTTCAAAAATATCCAGCAGGGCGTCGTACGGCGTACAGCCTTTGGCTTCGGCCCGCAGGCGAGCCTCTTCGCGGCTCAGCCTGACTACCTCTTTAAGATTTGCAGAAAAGCCCTGCCAGTCGTTGGCGGGGCGCTGCGTGCGCCAGGCATGTTCACACTTGCTGCCCGCCAGGGATTTGGCTTCCACCAGCGATTCTGGCAGCAGCGAGGCCTGCTGATATTGACGCGTCATTTCGCGCAGGTTGGCTTGTTCGATATCATTCAAATCTTCATCTGCCGCCGCCGCTAACAGGTCGCCGACTTTTTTATCGGTCAGGATCTGGTGTTGCAGGACGCTTATCTCCGCCAGCGCCTCGCCACGGGCAGCGCTGCCACCTGGCGGCATCATCGTGAACATGTCCCAGCTGGCGATGGAGGAGAGGTGCGAGAAGCGGGAGAGACGCTGGAAGGTGCGGGTGAGTTGTTGGTAGTTGTTGTTTTTCATGAAGTCCTCGTGTCTGAATCAGCCGATGACAAAAATTAGCATCGGCTTGATTTAAACACGAAGGCGGTGGATTGTTAATGCAGACGTTTATGCAAACTGGCGCCAACCAGCAGCGCGGCGCACAGCATCAGCGCAATAAACCCACCCACGCCGTTCCAGCCGTAGTTATGCCAGAACACGCCGCCGAGCGTCCCGGCAATACTGGAACCGAGATAGTAGCTAAACAGATAAAGCGATGACGCCTGACCTTTGGCCCGACGGGCGCGTGGGCCTATCCAACTGCTGGCGACCGAGTGGGCGGCGAAGAATCCCGCGGAGAAGAGCAGCATTCCAGCAAAAATCAGCCACAGGGAGGAGAAGAGCGTCAACAGCAGGCCGAGTAACATCACGCCTGTGAATACCAGCATCACCGGTCCCCGCCCGAAGCGCGCCGTCATCGCCCCGGCTTTTGGAGAACTCCATGTTCCGGTCAGATAAGCGACAGAAAGCAAACCGACAACGGCCTGGCTCAGATGCCACGGTGAGAGCATCAGGCGGTAGCCAATATAGTTAAACAGCGTGACGAAGGAGCCCATCAGCAGGAAGCCGACCAGAAACAGGCGCGGCAGCCCTTTATCACGCCAGTGCAGGCGGAAGTTGATAAACAGCGTTTTAGGGCGCAACGAGGTGGGGCGGAAATGACGCGATTCCGGCAGAATTTTCCAGAACATCAGTGCAGAGGCAAGGGCGAAGCAGCCAATGACAGCCAGCGCAATACGCCAGTTAAAGAGGTCCGTAAATACCCCACTCAGCAGGCGTCCACTCATCCCGCCGATGGAGTTCCCGCTGATGTACAACCCCATTGAGAAGGCAACAAAACTCGGGTGGATCTCTTCGCTGAGGTAGGTCATCCCTACAGCGGCAACCCCACTGAGCGATAAACCAATCAGCGCGCGCATCACCAGAATACCGTGCCAGCTGGTCATCATGGTCGAGAGTAACGTACAGACCGAGGCCAGCATCAGCGCGGTAACCATCACCGGTTTGCGACCGATGGCATCGGAAAGTGGGCCGGTAAAGAGCAGGCCAATCGCCAGCATCCCGGTGGAAATTGAGAGCGAAACGCTGCTGCTGGCAGGTGATACGCCAAATTCGTGAGAGAGAACGGGCAGGATCGGTTGAACGCAATAGAGCAGTGCAAACGTTGCCAGCCCCGCTGAGAAGAGCGCCAGCGTGACGCGCATAAATTGAGGTGTACCGCGTTTAATGAACTGAACCGGCTGAGGTGCTACGGGTAAATCATTGATATCTCTGGCCGGATCGATATCAATGGCAGTTGTACGACTCACACAGTTTCCTTGCTTAAACATCCCCGTGATTTCTGGTGACGGGTATGACCACACGATCAGGGTAGGAAAATGTAAATATTCTGTCTAATATATTAATAATCTCAAATGATACGTTAAAAATATGAATATTGAGCTGCGTCACCTCCGCTACTTTGTTGCCGTTGCCGAAGAACTGCATTTTGGCCGCGCGGCGGCAAGACTGAATATCTCTCAGCCACCGCTAAGCCAGCAGATTCAGATCCTGGAGCAGCAGGTTGGGGCGCGTCTTCTGGCCCGTACTAACCGCAGCGTGAGTCTGACGGCGGCGGGAAAACAGTTTCTGGCCGACAGCAGACAAATCCTGAGTATGGTCGAGGAGGCCGCGGCCCGGGCAGAACGGTTGTATCTCGGGGAAACCGGAGAACTGCGGATCGGGTTTACCTCGTCCGCACCGTTTATCAGCGCCGTCTCGGAGACACTCTCCTCATTCCGCCGGCATTTTCCGGATGTTCATATTCAGACGCGCGAAATTAATACCCGCGAACAGATTGCGCCACTGAATGAAGGTTCGCTGGATCTGGGGCTGATGCGTAACACTCAACTGCCGGACACGCTGTCGTGGCAGGTGATCCTGCGCGAACCGCTGATGGCGATGATCCCTCACGATCATCCGCTGGCTTCGCGTCCGTCTGTCACGCTGGCAGAGCTGGCAAAAGAGCCGTTTGTCTTTTTTGACCCGCAGGTCGGGACGGGCCTGTATGATGATATTCTGGGTTTGATGCGCCGCTACGATCTTGCCCCGGTTATTACTCAGGAAGTTGGGGAAGCGATGACCATTATTGGTCTGGTCGCTGCCGGGCTGGGCGTGTCTATTCTTCCGGCCTCCTTTAAACGGGTACAATTGCGCGAAATGCGCTGGGTTACCATCGCTGAAGAGGACGCCGTTTCAGAGATGTGGCTGGTATGGTCAAAACATCATGAACAGAGTCATGCCGCACAGCGTTTTAAACAGCAGTTAATTAGCGCCTCTGCCGGGCGATATTTATAGGGAAATACGGGTAAAAATGTGCAGTAAATCACATGGCTAAGTAAATATTTGACGACGGCCATGGAAGTGCTTCACCATAGCCCACAGTTTATTTCGAAGCTCGAAAATAAGGGAGTACGAGGTGGTTGCTGATAGTCAGCCAGGGCATATTGATCAGATTAAGCAGACCAACGCTGGCGCGGTGTATCGCCTGATTGATCAGCTTGGTCCGGTTTCGCGTATCGATCTTTCGCGCCTGGCACAACTGGCACCTGCCAGTATCACCAAGATTGTCCGCGAAATGCTGGAAGCCCACCTGGTTCAGGAGACCGAGATCCAGGAGCCGGGCAGCCGTGGCCGTCCGGCGGTCGGGCTGGTGGTCGAGACTGAAGCGTGGCACTACCTGTCACTGCGTATCAGTCGGGGAGAAATCTTCCTTGCGCTGCGCGACCTCAGCAGCAAACTGGTGGTGGAAGACCGGCTCGAACTGCCGCTCAATGCTAAGGAACCGCTCCTCGATGCGATTGTCTCGCATATTGATAACTTCTTTATCCGCCATCAGCAGCGGCTTGAACGCTTAACGGCGATAGCCATCACCATGCCGGGTATTATTGATACCGAAAATGGCATTGTTCACCGTATGCCGTTTTACGAGGATGTCAAAGAGATGCCGTTGGGTGAAGTGCTGAAAAACCATACCGGTGTACCGGTCTATATTCAGCATGACATCAGCGCCTGGACGATGGCCGAGGCACTGTTTGGCGCGTCACGTGGTGCGCGAGACGTCATTCAGGTCGTCATCGATCATAACGTCGGGGCAGGTGTAATCACTGACGGACGCCTTCTGCATGCCGGAAGCAGTAGTCTGGTTGAAATTGGTCACACTCAGGTCGATCCTTACGGTAAACGCTGTTATTGCGGGAACCATGGCTGTCTGGAGACCATTGCCAGCGTGGAAAGCGTGCTGGAACTGGCGCAGGCGAGGCTCGGCCAATCCATGAGCTCTTCGCTACACGGACAACCCTTAACGGTGGATTCCCTCTGCGCTGCCGCGCGTCAGGGCGATCTCCTGGCGAAGGACATTATTACCGGCGTAGGTAATAACGTTGGCCGCATTCTGGCTATTATGGTGAATCTCTTCAACCCGCAAAAAATCCTGATTGGTTCGCCGCTCAGCCAGGCGGCGGAGATTCTTTTCCCGGCTATTTCGGCCTGCATTCATCAGCAGTCGCTCCCCGCGTACAGCAAAAATATTGCGGTAGAAAGTACCCAATTCTCCAACCAGGGTACGATGGCAGGTGCGGCGCTGGTCAAAGATGCCATGTATAACGGCTCGCTGTTGATCCGCCTGTTACAGGGTTAACTCTTTTCCGCAGATGTAAGAAAAATTGCGCTATCTCAAGCCGGGTAGCGCACGCTTCCCGTAGACTTCCCCCACTGAATTATTTACCTGGTTTATATTTCGAAGCATACCCAAGAGGTGGAGCGAGTCATGCTTAAGCGTTTCTTTGTTACTGGTACAGATACCTCTGTCGGCAAGACAGTGGTATCCCGCGCATTACTGCAGGCACTGGCTGCAAGCGGTAAACGCGTTGCAGGGTACAAACCGGTCGCAAAAGGCAGTAAAGAGACGCCAGAGGGATTGCGTAATAAAGACGCTCTGGTGCTGCAAAGCGTCTCGTCGCTGGAGCTGCCTTATCACGCGGTTAATCCAATTGCGTTAAGCGAAGAGGAGAGCAGCGTGGCGCACAGCGGTATGATTAATTACCCCCTGCTGTCTGATGGCCTGGCAAACCTGAGCGGGAAGGTTGATCACGTTGTGGTTGAAGGGACGGGCGGCTGGCGCAGCCTGATGAATGATTTGCGCCCGCTGTCTGAATGGGTGGTGCAGGAACAACTTCCTGTGGTGATGGTTGTGGGTATCCAGGAAGGGTGCATTAACCATGCGCTGCTGACGGCACAAGCCATTGCCAATGACGGCCTGCCGTTGATTGGCTGGGTGGCAAACCGCATCAACCCAGGACTTGCGCACTACGCTGAAATCATCGACGTGCTGAGCACAAAACTGCCTGGGCCTTTGGTCGGTGAGTTGCCGTACCTGCCCCGCGCAGAGCAGCGTGAGTTAGCGCAATACATCGATCTCTCTGCCCTCGGTGGCGTGCTGACCGTAGATAGAGTCGTGGCGTAATGTCCTCGACAGCACGGACGCCACAACACAGGCGACCAACAAACCGGGCAGCAAAAAATACTGCCCGGTCATTTCACAGACCATCAGCGCCGACATAATGGGCGCATGTGTGGTTGCGGCGAGTAACGTTGCCATCCCTGCCAGCCCCAGCAAAATTGCCGTCTCAGAACCCGGCATCCACAGCGCGAAAAGTTGAGCAAACAGCATACCTGTCGCCATACCGACAAACAGCGTAGGCGTAAATACCCCTCCCGGAGCACCCGAGCCGCTGCTGGCCAGTACCGCCAGCAATTTACAGATAAACACACCGGCAATGACCGACAGCAACGGGGGGGCGAGCAGAAAAGCCTGAACCACGCTGTAGCCATTCCCCCACACCTTAGGCGTCAAAAGGGACAGCAGCCCGACGATCAAACCGCCGAGCGCCAGTTGCCACGGCGGTGAAAGTTTGAGACGCAGGAATAGCCCATGACTGAACGTCATCAGCCACATCAGCAGTGGGCCGCAGAGGCCCGCCAGCAGACCCATAGCGAGTAACAGGGCATAATCTGCCGCGGTGAGTATGCCACTCAGATGCACGTCATAGAGAGTAAGGGATCCGGGCGCTAAAAGATGCGTCGTGAGCAGCGCCACCACCGCAGCAATAACCACGGGGCCAAGCGAGGCCAGCATCAGCGTGCCAAACAGAATCTCTGCAATGAACAGGCTTCCGGCTAACGGAGCATGGTAGGCGCTGGCCATCCCGGCCGCGGCGCCGCAGGCGATCCAGAGTTTCCATTCGGATTTCGGCGTAAATCGGCGGGCGAAAAAGGAGGCGGCGAGGGCGGCAAGCAGGATCATCGCCCCTTCACGGCCAATGGCACTCCCGCTGGCAACAACCAGCAGTGACGCAAGGGATTTCACCAGACTGGCGCCGTAGTCAAACTGACCGTCACCGGTCTCCAGCGCTTCCATATAATCGGTTGGGGCGTGAGGGCGCTGCGCGGTAAATCGTTGCCATCCCCATAACAGTAACCCGGCAGCCAGCCCACCCAGGGCTGGTGTCAGTGCGCGCCGCCAGGGAGAGAGCGCGGCGGCGGCATTCACCAGGCTGCCGCTGTCGTTACTGAGAAACAGCCACTCCAGCAGATACATGCTGTGGCGGAACACCGCAACGGCCAGCGCGGCCAGTACGCCAGTTATGGTGGCTATCAGGAGTCGACGAAACATTGCCCGGATGTCGGGATAAGTGTGAAGACGTTGCATGAGTCGCGATTAAACAGGAACGATACAATATTGTGGCGGGAAATCGCGGGGTTAGCAAAAGGTATGCGTGCGAAAAAGCCGGGCGACGCCGGCCGTATTTCTACACCATTCCGTTATTACCGTGACGCAAAAATGCCGGACGCTGGTTGAGTTGTTCAAACCATGCATCAACGGCGGGTACATCAGGTTTGTCGAAAGGGGTCATTTTCCAGCGATTCACCGACAGCCCGAGCACTACATCTGCAAGCGTAAACACTTCGCCTGCGGCAAAGGCACCGGTGCGCTGTAACTGCCCTTCAAGGAGGGTGATGCACCCGTTCCACTCTTTTATCCCCGCTGCAATCCTTTCGGCATCGTTATAGTCCGGGTTGTTACGCCCCAGTGCCGGGAAGACATAGCGCCAGGCGTTATTGAACTCGGTTGCCTGCCAGTCCATCCAGCGTTCGACATTGGCACAGGCCTGAGGCTCTGACGGCAGCAGATCATAACGTCCTGCCTTGCGCGCCAGATAACGGCAGATAGAGTTGGATTCCCACAGCACGAAATTATCATCGATCAGCACGGGCACCATGGCGTTAGGATTCAGCGCACGAAATTCATCCGTTTCGGTGGAGGCAAAGCCGCTGCCGTAATCTTCCTGCTGGTACGCGATACCGGCTTCTTCGCAGGTCCAGAGCACTTTACGAACGTTGATCGAGGTGGTTTTACCGAGGATGTTTATCATTGCGCAGGTGTCCTTTAGAGGCGTTCATTGTGCGAAAACAATACATCAGTTCAGCAGAGGAGGTTGGGGCAAAATTTGGTGGGGAGTGCTTTTCCTGACCAGACGGAACGTTTCTGGAAGACGCCTCGCAAACCGCAAAGTAACCTTGTGAAATTAAGGGTTATGTCTTTTCTTAAACCGATCGGGGTCGTAAAGTGCCTGCGTTGCGGCACATCCGCAATCGGGCGTAGGAACCCGTATCTACAGAGCGATATTTATTTGTCGCGGCAGCGTTTCAATCGCTAAAATTGCGGTGGCGCTGGCGGAGCAGCCGCAAGGCTGGCCGTTTTCTCTGTGGGCGGTATTCCTACCTCTGTCAGCGCTACCCCCTCGAGCGTAGGAACTCATCGGGTGGTTCACCCAAATTTATACACTGAGGATGCCTTACGATGGCTACGATCCCAACCCTGACTTACCTCCCGTCTGACGAAAGCGTCATTCTGCAACTTATCTCCCGGCCGCTTCCGGCTGATGCCGATCTTTTTGACGTCGCCGACAACTGCGCCGCGCTGGTGAGTGTGCTGGTCGAAATCGAGGATGCAACGATGTTTACTGCGCTTTGCGAGCGTCTGCTGCACGCCCTGCGTAAGCTAAGGGAACTCTGCGATGTCGATCTTCCGCCAGACCTGATCGCGCAATTGATCATGGGTGAGAAACTGAACTCCTGCGTACCGGACTGCTGGCAGGATACCGTGACCCAGGTGGACTATGCTCTGGCGCTGACACAAGCGGTTAAGGGCGGAACGCTGCCTGCGAACATAGCGAAAGAACTTACGGGCTTGCTGCACGATATGGTGTGGCTGCTGGCTGAGTTTGTGAAGGAGCCGCGCATTACTGCGCATTAAGGGTGCTGGCATGGAGGGGCGGTAGCGCCCCTTTGACGTGGTGATAAAAGTAATCAGTTCACCGTATCCAGGAGTGACGTCCCGTAGGAATTGTCGATGGTACAAAGCCAGCGACCATCGCTCTCCTGTCGAAAAACATAGGTGGCGCGACGTGATATTTCCGTTCTTCCACCCTTGCCACCCGGAAAACGCAGAATGGTTTCCATGATAACAAGCGCATTGCCGCCACCTTCTATCACCTGCATCTCTCCTTGTTCGACAACCAGCTGATCCTGAAAATAATCTGCGATGGCAATAAACGCGCTGCGGATGTTTTCTTTACCTTTAACGGTCATGCCGGGTTTGACCACCAGAGTCGCGTCTTCGGCGTAGTACTCCATCAGGGCGTCATAGTTTTTGGTGGTGATAGCGCGATCGCAGGATTCGATTATCTGACGCAGCGGATGTGGGGTCATGCGCATTTCCTTTTTAAGTGATTAACACGTATTAACGTAACAGCCTGGTCCGTTTGTATAGCTACCAGGTTTTATGGGGGGAGTTCGGGGTTTAGGTAACGTTAGGGCGGCTATGAGCGAAAAGCGAACGTCATGAAAATGTAAAAAAATAGCCCCCATCATCAACAATCAACAGGGGTCACCTTGTTGGCTTATTTTACCGTTTCAATTTTCGGTGGCTGCCAGGTGCCATCGAGAATCGACTGCTCTCCCCAGTAAGCGCGGATATAGAGTGACAGGTTACCGTCAGGTGCCGGAAGCCAGTTATTCACCTTATCCTCTGATGGGCGATTTTTGCTGACGTACAGTGTCAGCGAGCCGTCATCGTTGTACTTCAGATTTTTATTTTTCGTCCCCAGAGAGTAACGGTTAAGCTCATTTGGACTAAACAGATGCTTGCTGTTGTAAAGCGTGAGTGACCAGAAACCTTTTACAGGAGGAAGTTCGCCTTTTGCGAAGGTTACCGTGTAGTCATGGGTTCCGGAAAGCTGTACGTTTGCGGCATCATTGTCGGTGTAGAAATACTGGGTTTCGTTCGGTTTGTTATCGAACATATTCGATTTGGAGGTGCCGGTTCGGTTGTAGTAGTCCACGCCGAACTCGGCGTTATTTTTCGAGCGGTTCCAGCCATTGCCGGCAGGTACGCCGTTATTCTTCCATTTAAAGAATTCTGCAATAACCGTTTTATCCGTCTCGATGGCCGCTTCATCCATCCATTTGCGTACTTCAGGGTTTTTCTTCCCGGCCTCTACCAGATGGCGATACTGAGCGTACATGGCCTCTTCGCCAGGCAGTGGCGGCACTTTTTCAAGTACATTTGCGAATTGATCAAAGAATTTCTCAGGTACCACCCAGCGGGTCTCGCCTGCGCTGGCATCCGGTTTATCACCAATAGCCGGGATTGTTGAGTATTCAAAGGATTTCATTTTCCCGTCAAACTTGCTTAACGGGTAGGTCATGATTTCTTTAATTGGACCCTGAATCGCTTTACGATCTTCCGGAGTATCATTCATCTGCACGCGCGGAATAACGTTGGCCATTTCAGTGGATGAACGGATAATCCCTGTAATCCCCTTCGGCGTTTCGCCTTTCCAGTTCGGTCCGACTAGTAAATAAAATCCAGGCTTGGTGCCGTAAGGTTTACCTACATTACCAATTTGATTCGTGCGCGCGTCATAGAGAGCGTAAACCCAGAAACGCTCCCCAAAATCGGGTACCTGAATAACTATCGGCTCTTTATCTAACTCGAAGAAGCCCAGACCATATGCGACATCCTGGTTGGGGCAGGTAACGAAGGTTTCTTCTGGTTTAATGTAGTCTGTCAGCATGCTGAGCTGACCCATTGGCGCGACGGGGACCATCCCACCATTCAGCGCAGGATAAGGCGCTTTAGTGATGGTTTCCCGGCGGTTGAATTGGTTCACCATTGGCCAGCCCCAAATGTAGGCCTGCTGCGCAATTGCCTTTACGTAACTTTCAGGCATTGTTACATCCGCAGACGGCTGAGTTAACTGATCAAACTGGGTTGGATGCGGAATAGTCAGCGGTGCAGTTTGTGCATATACGCCGGCGCTGAGCGTCAGTGCAGTGAAGAGGGCAAGGTAACGTTTATTCATATTTTCTCTCAATTATTTGTTCGTCTGAACCAGATCGTCAGGTACCCAAGTCTGATCGTAGAAGCCGTCCTCGGTTCCATACAGGCGAAGGGCAACAAGGAAATTACGGTCAGGGACTGTTTTAATAAATGCGCTGTCCGCTACGCCATCAGGTTTGTTTGGCCCAAACCAGAGATCGATAGATCCGTCATTGTTTTTCGGGATGTTGTAGTAACCGTTGGTGGAAGGAAGTAGCTGATCGGTTTCAGGCATCGTGCCATCAGTGATGTTGTAGGCCGTCACCGCCCAGAACAGAGCTGCTGGTGGATTTGGCGGTAAATGCAGTTTGTAAGTATTACTGCCGTTCAGGAATTTACCGGTGTTGTCTTTGGTCGCGAAAGGGTATTTCGAGCCAGCTCCGGTGGTATGCATCACCATCGCAGCCGCGCTGGAATAGGCAAT
Organism: Enterobacter sp. P82; assembly: GCF_037053385.1. NCBI lineage: Bacteria > Pseudomonadati > Pseudomonadota > Gammaproteobacteria > Enterobacterales > Enterobacteriaceae > Enterobacter > Enterobacter sp. P82. The sequence goes on along the minus strand of NZ_JBALHX010000001.1, from coordinate 1,394,375 downwards.
CTGGAAGAAGGCCGCGCGCTGGTTCGCATCAAGTGTGCCGTACTGCATCCATTCTGCAGTAGCGCCCGCCCATGAGTTTTCCCACTGTCTGTCTTTGTAGTACAGCTGCCGCTGGTCATCTCGTCCAACCTGTCGGCGAGCCAGAATCATACGTGGTGCAGTAGCGACGGCTTTGTTGAGCATTTCCTGCTGCTTTGCCGTTGGGCTGAAGGGTTTACCTTTGACTATCCCAATACTTAACAGTGCGCTCCGAGTCTCTTCTGGTATCGCTGTTAAAGGCTCATAGTCCACGAAGGTTTTCAGTTTCTGCCAGTAGCTGGCGTCTGTTGGATACATCATATTGATGCGCTTGCCGCTGGCGTCCGGGAACTGCATCGGCTTGACCTCTTTCTCTACATCCCAAAGCGGATAAATACGCGTCGTTTCAGCATTTTTTACCGCCGGGACAGGATCTGGTTTACCGTCACCCTTTGCCATGATGGTCCTGAAGAAGAGGAATACGTTATAAGTTGATGATTTAAAGGCGTAGTAACCCTGCGGCACTGGCCCTTCATAGTCAGGGGGTAACAGCAAATACAGGCCACCGCGAGCTCGGTCCGGACCGATAGCACCCACGTCGGTGATGGTTTTCTGGAAGAAATCGGTAAACATGCCGATGACATTTGCCGGGGCCTTTATAACCAGCGGACCTGTCTCTTTAAGATCCAGGTAGCTCATCGAATAGATGACATCTCCGTTTGGTGTCGGCACGACGGCACGGCTGTCCATGCGCTCTTTCCAGATGGGCAGGACATTGTAGCCTTTACCAAATGCGGCTTCTGAGCCGTCGCGTAGACCAATAGTGTTCAACAGAGGCAACGTCTGGATATATGCCTGAATCGCATCCTGATAATACAATTCGTCGCTGAGAGTCTGCGCCTCATCCTGAGCCAGCCAGTTTCCATTATTGAGTTGTTTCATCAATGGTGAGAGAGGGGCATCATCTGCGTAGATAGGCTGAGAGAATGTCAGTGCCAGCAGGACAGCAGATGCTATGACTTGAACTTTCATAAGTCTTTCCAAAGTGAGTAAGCGGAAAGCCAGCGATATATTTCTTTCAGAACCTGAAGCATATCCTCAGCTGGCACTAAATATGACTAATGCCTTCTAAGGATAGTAAAAACTGCAAAAATGTAATCTTTAGAATTGTTTATTAATAAACTCAAGGGATGAACTGAGCCTGAGCCTGCGTAGGTTGTCGAGTCAGCCCTTTTGCTGTGCCGACAATGACATTTTCTGTAGAGTTCGCGTCTGCTTTTGGCTGTGAGTTCAACGGGGCGATGCAACGCTATCCTTAATCAAGGGGGACGTTGCCATGAAACGAAGAACTCGGACTAACTACACGCTAGCTTTAACAGGTATCTTAACGCCAGGTATTTTCCACGGGGTAGGTATTACAATGACCCTTGCCCAAAATCAAAGCAATGCTAAATCAGAGATCTTCGTCTTCTGACAACAGGCAAAGACCCCTGATGCCCCCATGGTTGATTGACCAAGTTCCATGATGCTGGCTCCGCAAGCGCCCAGATACTGTCTGACCGGGGACTGACCAGAAAAGGTCCGCTATGAGCGATCTGCGGACGTTATTGCGTGTATCAACACCTGGCTTTTTTTCGCCAGAAACTTCATTTTTTGCATAATAGTGACAACTATTTTGACTCATCAGGGATGTTGGCGTACTAATGCTGGCCGAGGAAAAGCATCTGAATGTTTACATGCACTTAGTGATAAAAGTAATAAAAACATGGACGAATTAATTAACAAAACAGTCATGCAAATAAAGGAAAATAATACTGGTCCCGTTTACAAAGGTAAGGACCCTCAGCAAACCATTGGTGATGTCTCCAGCAAGTTTTTCCTCGATTCACAAAACTCCTGGAAAGAGTATCGTAAAAACTTCTGTTTAGGTGTTGGGTCGCAAATCGGGGAAGATACCTATGATTACTGATCTTATATTTATCAATGTCAAATCAATCTTAATAAAAGGCATGCTGAAGAGATAAAAATGCTTCATGCTGATGAAGAGTGATCTGAGTAGCCTGCTGACTGAATTTTTGCAGTTTAGCAGGCTAATTGATCTTTTAAACACAGGAATTATAAGTCTAACAAAAGTTTTTTGATTTTTACTGCCTTTTCAAAATGGTCCAGTTTCATTTCCATAATCCACCAGTGCGCAACCTCCATAAGCAGTTCAGGATCATCATTTTTATTAGCAAAAAAAGCATAAAACGAAAGCCCAACATGGCTTCCCTTAGAGGCAATTTTTGAATCACAGATCCTGATGATTTTTTCCTTCATTCCTTGTCGCACGTCATCTCCTTTACTATTTTCATGTTCTGGTAAAAAAGCCGCAAGCAGATGTCTGCTTACGGCTCCAGGAACGGTGACAATGTTTTATGACAATCAGGCCGCTTTCACCGCTCTGATTTTTTTATCATCAACCGCATCGGCTTCTGCTTTATCTGCAACAACGGCGGCATTGAGATCGGGAAGCTTGCTGGTACGCAGAATATGCAGCACGGTCTCTTTTTGCTCGGCGAGATACAGACCAAGATCTTCCGCCTGTGTTTCATCCATCTGCATTCCGCTTTGCAACAGCCAGTCAGTGAACGCGTCTGCCATATCAAGCAGCTTGTCGTGAGCGTCAGCTTCTTTCTTACTGGCAAAAGTCATTTTCTCTACACCTTTTCTTACGACAACAAATTTTGTTTCAACAGCCATTATGCGCACCTCATACTGTATTTATATACAGTATAACAGTTCCGGTTTTAGGTTGCAGCTAAAAATTGCTGACATTTCTAGCGGGCAGGGGGCTCATTCGAAAAACGTGCACTGATCGCATCACGTTCATAACCCTGCGGCTGCGTCAGTATCTGGTATAAATCAGGACGACGACCGTGGATCCAGCGGCGTCCGGTGCTCATGGCAAGCAGGCTTAAATCCAGTTCAGCGCTCACCATCACATTTTCAGCCGCCCAGGTTTCATTCATGATCCTGCCATAGGGGTCGAGGATCATGGCATTCCCTGTGCGCACTTCGTCATCATCTGCACCCACACCGTTGCTGAAAAGAACAAATAATCCATTGTCATGTGCGCGGGCAGGCAGCCAGCGCATGAGCCATTCCCGACCGCTTGCCCCTTTGAATGCGGCCGTAATTTCCTCCTTGCGCGTTTCCCGCTCCTCCCAGAGCGACAGCGGAATAGGCTTCATTCCGTGAGGACTGCGGGAATCCGTACCGCCTGTTTGATGCGGTGTGAGAAGAATATCGGCACCCAGCAACGCCGTCGCGCGTACATTTTCGACCAGATTATTGTCCCAGCAAATCAGGATGCCGACTTTCACTCCCCACGGCGTATCAAAAACGGTAAAGCTGTCCCCACTGCTGATGGCCGGATGTTCAAATGCATGGAGTTTACGGTGCGTATGCATTGAGCCGTCCGGCATACAGGCAACATACGCATTGTAAAGGCGGCCATCGTCGGCGCGTTCAATAAGACCGGCACCAATAAGCATTTGATGTTTGATCGCAAGAGAGCGAATTAACGTCAGGGAAGGGCTTTCAGCAATTGGCTCTGCCAGAGAAGACACCTCCGCTGAGGTGAGTTTGGGGACATGCCAGTAGCCGGTAATACACATTTCAGGGAAGGTGAGAATTTTCACCTGCTCAAGCGCCGCCTGTTCAATAAATTTCTCCATTATCAGCAGGTTGTATTTTTTATTACTGGCCTGATGCTGAAACTGTACAGTTGCCGCCTTTAAGGATTGATGTTCGTTCATGATGCGTCTCCAGTTGTCATCGAAACTGAATTACATAACGCTTTCCGATAACTGTATAATCAAATCATTTCTGATTTTAATAACCATCTGGAATGCAAAATTGAACATCCGGTTGCTTAAAGCCTTTGTGGTACTGGCTGAAAAAGGAAATTATGCCGATGCGGCGAGAGCGCTGTTTATCTCGCAACCGGCATTGACCAAACAGATTAATCTCCTCGAATCTCAGGTGAATATCTCGCTTTTTTCACGAGGACGTCACGGCGCAGTACTGACGGCCGGCGGCAGGCGTTTGCTGCCAGAGGCCGAAAAAGTGGTCAGGCAAACCCAACTGTTTATGCAGCATGCTGAGCAGATATCGAAAGGCGTTGAGGGGCATATTTCCGTAGGGTTCGGACTCTCAAGCTTTTATCTGGCACCACGCTGTATTGCAGACTTTCGTCGCGACTACCCGGGAGTCGAGATGTCCTTGACGGATCTGCCTTCCTTCCAGCAGTACGAGCAATTGCAAAATGATGAGCTACAGGTGGGATTTGTCAGGGTTCCTCCCCCCGTGGCGCTTGAATACCTGCCGTTATTTACCGATCGGCTGGTTCTGGTTGCGCCCGCTGCGTCGCCGACAATGTCTGTGGCTGAGTGGCTCACGAAACGTCCTCTGTTGCGGCTATATGATGAGCGGGGACGGGGTTTAAATGCTCAGATTGACCGTTTTTTGCATGACAACGGTCATTTCATCTCGTTGACGCAACTCACTGACGATATACAAACTATCGTTGCAATGGTGATTGCGGGGATCGGTGTGGCCATTCTGCCCACCAGCGTGACTCATATCGCGCCGCCGGAACTGGTGATTATTCCGCTAACGGGGGAGTCAAGAAGCTGGGAGGTGGGCATCGCCTGGGACGCAAGCAGGGAGGATGGCATCCGTGACAATTTCATTGCTAGCGTAGCTGCTGCGTTTCCGGGCCACCCAAACTCCGCCGCCATGCCCCAGGCGCCTGACCATACTGACGCTTAAAGCTGCGGTTGAAGGATTGCTGAGAGTCAAAGCCCAGCGCGATCGCCACGTTCAAAATCGGTTCATCACTCTGAGCCAGCCGTTCGACCGATTTTTGCAGCTTTTGCGCGCGAATATACTCGGCGAGAGGGGAGCCAGTATGCTCTTTGAAGAGCCGCTGGAGGTGCCATTTTGAGTAACCGGATCGCCTTGCGACGGACTCAATGTCCAGGCGGCTATCAAGGTTGTTGTCGATCCAGTCGAGTAGATCATGCATAAATGCGCCAGTGTTCATCTGGTTACCCTCATACAGCTCGTCTAAAAGTATCTTTGTCTGTTGCATTTAAAGGTTGGCTGGTTTTTGCGTTAATTGCAAGTTTTATTGTTGCATTTAAGTCCTTGAGCGAAACGGCTCTTTTCCCTTCGACTCAAATAGCACATAAAGTGCAACAATTATTCTTGCACTTAGTTAAGCGCCTTCCTACAATCGCCGCGAATAGTGTATTCATTACTGTTACAGTTTTGTGGCGATGAACGACACAAATGGCCTTAAGCCAGCTACCGGACAAAGGAAGTGGCGCGGCATCTCCCGCGGCGTCTTGTCCGGCGGCTACAATTATCGGAATAAAAATAATGAGCCTGCAAAAAACCTGGGGTAACTTTCATCTGAGCGCGCTGGGGGTCATGTTGCTCTCTGTGCTGCTCGTCGGATGCGATAACAGTGTCGCGCAAAACGCTGCGCCACCTGCGCCCGCCGTCAGTGCTGCTGACGTGGTTGTGAAATCCATTAGCCAGTGGGATAGCTTTAACGGTCGGATTGAGGCGGTGGAGAGCGTTCAGTTACGTCCGCGCGTCTCCGGTTACATTGATAAAGTGAATTACACCGATGGCCAGGAGGTGAAAAAGGGCGAGGTGTTGTTCACCATTGATGACCGAACCTATCGTGCGGCGCTGGAACAGGCGCAGGCGAACCTGGCGAGAGCCAAAACGCAGGCCAGCCTGGCACAAAGCGAGGCCAACCGTACCGATAAACTGGTCAATACCAACGTAGTCTCCCGTGAAGAATGGGAGCAGCGTCGTTCGGCTGCCACCCAGGCACAGGCCGACATTCGCGCCGCGCAGGCGGCGGTTGACGCCGCACAACTTAACCTGGATTTCACCAAAGTCACCGCGCCTATTGATGGCCGCGCCAGCCGGGCGTTGATCACCAGCGGTAATCTGGTGACTGCGGGGGACACCGCCAGCGTCCTCACCACGCTGGTCTCGCAGAAAACGGTTTACGTTTACTTTGACGTGGATGAGTCGACCTATCTTCATTACCAAAATCTGGCCCGCAGCGGGCAGGGGGCGTCCAGCAATCACATGGCGCTTCCGGTGGAAATTGGTCTGACGGGCGAGGAGGGCTATCCCCATCAGGGCAAAGTGGACTTCCTGGATAATCAGTTAACGCCGAGTACCGGCACCATCCGTATGCGTGCGCTGCTGGATAACGCGCAGCGTCAGTTCACGCCAGGGCTCTTTGCCCGCGTACGTCTGCCGGGCAGCGCGGAATTCAAAGCCACGCTGATCGACGACAAAGCGGTGCTGACCGATCAGGATCGTAAGTACGTTTATATCGTCGATAAAGAGGGGAAAGCACAGCGTCGCGACATCACGCCGGGACGTCTGGCAGACGGTTTACGCATTGTGCGGCAGGGGCTGAACCCTGGTGATAAAGTCATCGTCGAGGGCTTACAGAAAGTGTTCATGCCGGGGATGCCGGTTAACGCGAAAACCGTTGCCATGACCGCCAGCGCCGCCTTCAACTGATCCCTTACCTGAGAATCCGACCCATGGACTTTTCCCGTTTTTTCATCGACAGGCCTATTTTTGCCGCCGTCCTGTCGATTCTGATTTTTATCACAGGATTGATCGCCATCCCGCTGTTGCCGGTAAGCGAATATCCTGACGTTGTACCGCCAAGCGTGCAGGTACGCGCGGAGTACCCGGGCGCCAACCCGAAAGTGATTGCCGAGACCGTGGCGACGCCGCTGGAAGAGGCGATCAACGGTGTTGAAAACATGATGTACATGAAATCCGTTGCGGGCTCGGACGGCGTACTGGTGACCACCGTCACCTTCCGTCCGGGAACCGACCCGGATCAGGCGCAGGTTCAGGTGCAAAACCGCGTCGCGCAGGCCGAAGCGCGCCTGCCGGAAGACGTGCGGCGTTTGGGGATTACTACCCAGAAACAGTCGCCAACGCTCACGCTGGTGGTGCATCTGTTTTCGCCCAACGGGAAATACGACTCCCTGTATATGCGTAACTACGCCACGCTGAAGGTGAAGGACGAGCTGGCGCGTCTGCCTGGCGTCGGACAGATTCAGATTTTCGGCTCAGGCGAATACGCGATGCGCGTCTGGCTGGATCCGAACAAAGTGGCGGCCCGCGGTTTGACCGCTTCGGATGTGGTCACGGCGATGCAGGAGCAGAACGTTCAGGTGTCCGCCGGGCAACTGGGTGCCGAGCCGCTGCCGAAAGAGAGTGATTTCCTGATCTCCATTAACGCCCAGGGGCGTCTGCACACTGAAGAAGAGTTTGGCAATATTGTCCTGAAAACGACGCAGGACGGTACGGTTGTCCGCCTGCGCGACGTGGCACGTATCGAAATGGGATCGGGTAGTTATGCACTGCGTTCTCAGCTCAACAATAAAGACGCGGTCGGGATTGGTATCTTCCAGTCTCCGGGGGCGAATGCCATTGATTTGTCTAACGCGGTGCGCGCCAAAATGGACGAACTGTCCACGCGTTTCCCGGCAGACATGAAGTGGGCGGCTCCTTACGATCCGACCGTTTTTGTGCGCGATTCGATCCGTGCGGTTGTGCAAACGCTGCTGGAAGCGGTGGTGCTGGTGGTGCTGGTGGTGATTCTGTTCCTGCAAACCTGGCGCGCGTCGATCATTCCGTTGATCGCGGTGCCGGTCTCTGTCGTGGGGACATTCAGCATCCTCTACCTGCTGGGCTTTTCACTTAACACCCTGAGTCTGTTCGGGCTGGTACTGGCTATCGGTATCGTGGTGGACGATGCCATCGTGGTGGTGGAAAACGTCGAGCGAAATATCGAAGAGGGGCTTGCTCCGCTTGCGGCGGCGCATCAGGCGATGCGTGAGGTTTCGGGGCCGATTATCGCGATTGCGCTGGTGCTGTGCGCGGTGTTTGTGCCGATGGCATTTCTCTCAGGCGTTACAGGGCAGTTCTATAAGCAGTTTGCGGTGACGATCGCGATTTCGACGGTGATTTCCGCCATCAACTCGCTGACGCTTTCTCCGGCACTGGCGGCTCTGCTCTTAAAACCGCACGGCGCACCGAAAGACATCCCTACCAGACTGATTGACCGTCTTTTTGGCTGGATTTTCCGCCCGTTTAACCGCTTTTTCCACCGCAGCTCGAACGGTTATCAGGGGCTGGTGGGGAAAACGCTCGGACGACGCGGCGCGGTATTTGCGGTGTATCTGCTGCTGCTCTGTGCGGCGGGCGTGATGTTCAAAGCAGTGCCCGGCGGGTTTATTCCGACGCAGGATAAGCTGTATTTGATTGGCGGTGTGAAAATGCCGGAAGGTTCTTCGCTGGCGCGCACTGATGCGGTGATCCGCAAAATGAGCGAAATCGGGATGAATACCGAAGGTGTGGACTATGCGGTCGCATTTCCGGGGCTGAATGCGCTGCAGTTCACCAACACGCCGAATACCGGGACGGTCTTCTTTGGCCTGAAGCCGTTCGACCAGCGCAAACATACTGCGGCGGAAATTAACGCTGAGATCAACGCAAAAATCGCGCAAATTCAGGAAGGCTTTGGCTTCTCCATTCTGCCACCGCCGATTTTAGGTCTGGGTCAGGGGTCGGGCTATTCGCTGTACATCCAGGATCGCGGTGGTCTGGGCTATGGCGCGCTGCAAAACGCGGTGAACACCATGTCTGGTGCGATTATGCAAACGCCGGGGATGCATTTCCCGATCTCAACGTACCAGGCTAACGTGCCGCAGTTGGACGTGCAGGTCGATCGCGATAAGGCGAAAGCGCAGGGCGTGTTGCTGACCGATCTTTTCGGTACGCTGCAAACCTATCTGGGCTCGTCGTACGTGAATGATTTCAACCAGTTCGGGCGTACCTGGCGCGTGATGGCGCAGGCTGATGGGCAGTTCCGCGACAGCGTGGAAGATATTGCTAATCTGCGCACCCGTAACAGCCAGGGCGAAATGGTGCCGATTGGCAGTATGGTGAAAATCACGACCACCTACGGGCCGGATCCGGTGATTCGTTACAATGGTTATCCGGCGGCGGATCTGATTGGCGATGCCGACCCTCGCGTGCTCTCATCAGCGCAGGCGATGACGCAGCTGGAGGGGATGTCTAAGCAGATCCTGCCGAATGGGATGAATATTGAGTGGACGGATCTGAGCTTCCAGCAGGCCACCCAGGGCAATACGGCGCTGATCGTCTTCCCGGTCGCGGTACTGCTGGCGTTCCTGGTGCTGGCGGCGCTGTATGAAAGCTGGACGCTGCCGCTGGCGGTGATCCTTATCGTGCCGATGACGATGCTCTCCGCGCTGTTTGGCGTCTGGCTGACCGGGGGCGATAACAACGTCTTCGTGCAGGTGGGGCTGGTGGTTCTGATGGGGCTGGCCTGTAAAAACGCGATTCTTATCGTGGAGTTTGCCCGCGAGCTGGAAATTCAGGGCAAAGGCATTATGGAAGCCGCGCTGGAGGCCTGTCGTTTGCGTTTACGTCCGATTGTGATGACCTCCATCGCCTTTATTGCCGGGACAATTCCGCTGATACTCGGTCACGGTGCGGGTGCGGAAGTGCGCGGCGTCACCGGGATCACCGTCTTCTCCGGGATGCTGGGCGTGACCCTGTTTGGTCTGTTCCTGACACCGGTGTTCTACGTGACGCTGCGTAAACTCGTGACGCGCGGTAAAGTGGAAAGGGAAGTGCTGCCTGCGTAAGGACGTTGCAGATAATAAAAAACCGCCTTCACTGTGAAGGCGGTTTTTTTTCGCAACAGGAAAAGCGTTAAGACGTTTTTTGGTACTGGGCAATAATATCAGGGAGCGGATCCCATCTGCTGCCATCAGCATTTTTCACCGCGTCCAGGGCGCTTGCTACGGTATGGCGGGCTAATACCGCTAACGAAGCCTGCTCCGCCTCTTCGGAAATCGACTTGAAATACCAGCACGCGTTAGCACTGACTACGCAGCGAGCGGGTACGTCAGGGCGCGACGCCCACAGCTTTTTATCTTCGATGACAGAGAGATAGATATCGCGAAGGGTGATCTTTTCGGGCGGACGACCAAGATGAATAGAGCCGTTGCGACCAAGCGTTGAGACGATAATGCCATCACGCTTGAGCGGAACCATCAATTTGCGGATAAAGCTCGGATTCGCTTCCAGGCCGAAGGCCAGGATCGCACTCGTCGAACGTTCACCCAATTGCTCCGCCATCGCTACGCTGAGAACCATCTGCAAAGCTGTCGGGAAGCGGTAATCTAACATTTCTCTATCCTGGGTTGCGGTGAATCTTGTTCTTTTTTGCACTGCAGAGGTGAATAAGCAATAAATAACAATATAACAAATACGGTGATTTTTTTGAAGCAATCTGCGGCATTCGTGATCGAGCATCATATTTTTTTCACCGAACGCGCGATGCGGGAAGTCTACCGTCACAAAAAGCCGTTGAGCATCATCTTTCAATGAGTTGTCTTTGTGCTCTGGCGCTAATGATTCAATTGTGATGATTTCTTTCAGACAATGATATGGTTAAGTCTCCCTCCATCAGTTGAACAGGTGTGAACGTGAGCATTTCGGTGAAACATGAATGGCATATGAATGATTTTCTGATTAGCACAGACAATGAAAAACTGAACCTACAGGCTGTGCATCAGTATTTGACGAGATCCACATGGGCCAAAGGTATTGATCTGGAAACCGTCACAGCTTCAGCAGCGAATAGCCTTAACTTTGGCATTTATCACAATGAATCTCAGATAGGATTTGCACGTCTGATCACGGATTATGCGACTTTCGCGTACCTTTGTGATGTATATGTGCTTGAAGAATACCAGGGTTACGGGTTGGGAAGATGGCTTATGGAGTGTATTCATAGTCACCCGATATTTGAAAAACTTCGCAGGATCTTGTTATTTACAACCACTGCGCCCTGGCTTTATGAAAAGTTTGGCTATGAACCAGTGAATCAGAAAAACTACGCGTGGGCCATTACCCGACCTGATATCTATACCTGCAGATAAAAGCCAGGATAGTGTTGGAGAAAACAGGTGCGATTGAAGGCGGGAACCAAACCCTGGGTGTCTCGCAACACTTAATCAGAGAGAAAATCATGAGAAAAATCGTTTCGTTTGTTCATGTGTCGCTGGATGGTTTTGTCGCATCTAACGCTGAGGGGCTGGCGAGTCTGGACTGGATTAGCATAAGCCCCGATTTGTTTGAATACGTGGAGAAGCGGATTCAGCAGACCGACACCGCCTTATATGGGCGCACCACCTACCAGATGATGGAGTCGTACTGGCCCACTGCTGCCGATAAGCCTGACGCCAGCCCGCATGACCTTGCGCATTCGCGTTGGTATAAATCTGCCCACAAAGTGGTGTTGTCGAAAACCCTGTTGGAAAAAAATCACCCTAATACGCAAATTATCAGTAGCAACTTAAGCGACGAAATCAGCAAGCTCAAGCATCACGCGGGCAGCGAAATCTTATTGTTTGGTAGCCCCTCAGCGACTCACGCGCTAATGGCGGAAAACCTCATCGATGAGTATTGGCTATTCGTCAATCCCGTTCTGCTGGGGCAAGGCATTCCCTTGTTCAAAAATATACAAGACAGAACCTCACTCATGTTGGTGAAGAGTCATATTTTCCCGTCGGGGGTAGTGTGCCTGCAATACGAGGTGAAACGAAATCGATAAAGTAAATTCCGCAAACACCTACTAAGTAGGTGTTTGCGGAATATTATGATTTACACTTTGCCAAGCAGAATATTCAACATGCGACGCAATGGTTCCGCTGCTCCCCACAATAGCTGATCGCCTACCGTCAGCACCGAGTAGATAGGTTCATTGTTTAGCGACATTTTTTTGTAACGGCCAATACCCACCTTAAGCGAACCGCTGATATATGCCGGTGTTAGTGTGCTGATACTTTCGGCCTTGTTATTGGGCACATAGTTAACCCAAGGGTGGGAATTCATCACTAATTCTGCAAATTCCTCTTCGGGAACTTCACGCTTGAGCTTAAGGGTTATAGCAGCACTGTGGCAGCGGATTACGCCGACTCGTATGCATAGGCCGTTTACCGGGATCGTGCCGGGAGACAGACCTAAAATTTTGTTCGTTTCAGCCTCACCTTTCCATTCTTCACGGCTATTACCATCGCCTAAATCGCTGTCAATCCAGGGAATGATGCTGCCCATCAAAGGAGCACCGAAGTTCTGGGTCGGCATATCAGCGCTGTTAATTAATTCACTGACCTTGTTAACTAACGGAAGCACTGAACCCGAGGATGTCAGCTCATCCGAAGATAAATGGTTACTTATGTAAGCACTTTGTGTGATTAATTCCCGTACATACTGTGCACCCGCACCCGATGCGGACTGATAGGTCATCACACTCATCCATTCGATCAGGTCAGCCTTTATCAACCCAGCCAGACCCATAAGACTCAGCGTAATGGAACAGTTGCCACCGACAAAAAGCTTAATACCTTCTTTTATTGCACGATCAATATTTGTGCGGTTGACGGGGTCGAGAATAATACAGGCTTTCTCATCCATCCTCAGCGCGGAGGCCGCGTCAATCCAGTAGCCTTGCCAGCCATGGTTAAGCAACGCCGGGTATATGGCTTTGGTATAATCCCCACCTTGACAGGTTATGATGATATCCATTTCGGCCAGGGCACTCATGGAATTAGCATCTTTGAGCGTGTAGCTGACACCATTAATGACAGGACCAGCAGCACCTGCACTGGAAGTGCTGAAAAAATGTGCAGAAATATTGTCGAAGTCGTTCTCTTCAACCATTCGCTGTAGCAAAACAGAACCGACCATACCTCGCCAGCCAACAATACCAACTTGCTTCATTTGCTTAACCCTAATTACGTTTTGAGAATGTTAATTATCTTCGAGGTACGTTATATCTCATCCCAAATTAAAGGTCATTACGAATAACATCCGATTCTGACATTATTAAAATCTTTCATCTGGCATCAGCAATTTTCATCTCTTCCACAACGAAAAAAACATCACAAAGTTGCCGCCGGAATGATGTAATAGTACGCATCCCGCAGCCATAATGGCTTTATTATGTTCGCTTCGGGTAGATATATTCCTCTAATCCTTTTGACAGTACATCGAAAACTAATTTGCAGCACCGACTATTACGCAGGTCTTCGTGCATAACGAGCCATGTATCAAGGTATAAAGAAAAGAAATGTGGAAGTATCCGCTGTAGCGGAATAGGTCCATTGGCAAGTGGTACCTGGCATATGCCAATGCCTGCACCGGCGTGAATCAGGCTCAGCTGAGCCACGTCGCTGTCGGTGCGTATAGAAAAGAGATCCCGATTTAGCTGCGGGTATTTTTTCAATGCATTACGGATGAAAGGCGTATTCCGATCAAAACCAACCAGCGCGTGTTTCAGAAGATCTTCGGTATTGTCAGGCGCGCCATGTCGGGCAAGATAAGCAGTGGACGCGTGTAGACCAAGCTCAATGCTACCAACGCGACGAGCAATAAGCTGCTCCTGTATTGGCGTCGTCATGCGTATCGCAATATCTGCTTCTCTGTGCAGTAAATCCTGAACCCGATTAGAAAGCACTAATTCAATCGTGATTTGCGGGTTGGACTCCCTGAGCTGCGCAATGAGTGGCGGGAGTACCTCGACACCAATGATCTCACTTGCAGAGACACGTACTACACCGCGAATGGACGCGCTGCTGGCACCAACGTTGGCCGCTGTACGCTCCAGTGTGTTAGCCGTACTCTCCATCGCTTCGGCATGTTCCCTCAACGCCTGCGCAGTTTCAGTTGCCAGCAATCCCGTTTGCGACCGCGTGAACAATACCTGGCCGAGGGCAGATTCCAGTGCAGCTATGTGCCGACCTGCCGTTGGTTGCGTAATACCAAGCATGCGCGATGCACCGGAAAGTGACCCTTCTCTGAGCACCGCAAGAAATGTTCGGTACCACTCCCATGGAATAGATGTCTTCATACAAATTTGTATACCTGCCCTATATTGATATGCAATACCATTTAGCTCTGCCTGTACTTATGCTGTCAATCTGAAATCAGCAAAGAGGCATATACGATGGAAACCAGAGGGAAGGTCTTAATACTTGGCGCTACAGGCGGTATTGGTGGTGAAACTGCTCGACAACTCATTCGGGAAAAATGGGAGGTACGTGCATTAAAACGAGGAAGCCATGGAAGCGAACTTAATGGCGAAATCCAGTGGATGGCGGGCGATGCTCTCGACAAAGAACACGTCGCCTCTGCGGCGAAAGGCTGCTCTGTGATCGTTCACGCCGTCAACCCACCCGGCTACCGAAACTGGCAGCATCTTGTGTTGCCTATGCTGCGCAACACAATCAATGCAGCAGAACGAAATGGATCTTTGATAGTGCTTCCAGGTACCGTTTACAACTATGGTCCTGATGCCTTCCCGCTGTTACGAGAAGATGCTCAGCAGAGGCCAGTCACAAGGAAAGGCGCGATCAGGGTACAAATGGAGAAAGAACTTGAGGCCTATTCACAGCGTGGCGGACGGGTTCTGGTCGTCCGCGCGGGGGATTTTTTCGGTCCACACGCTGGTAATAGCTGGTTTTCTCAAGGTTTGATCAAGCCTGGCACGTTGCCAAAGGTAATTTCTAATCCAGGTACGCCTGAGACTGGTCATCAGTGGGCCTATTTGCCTGATATCGCAAAAACTATTGCTGCATTGCTGGCGCGACGTGAAGAACTTGAGCCATTTGCGCGATTCCATATGCAAGGACATTGGGATCCAGACGGCAGCCAAATGGTCAGGGCGATACAACGTATCACCGCACAGTATGGCGGTGTTGCCAAAATAAACGCATTTCCGTGGTGGTTTATGTACCTGGCAGCACCTTTCAACGCAACCTTGCGCGAACTTCTGGAAATGCGGTATCTGTGGCGTCAATCGGTCCGCCTGGACAATACGAAACTCGTGACTTTTTTAGGTGCCGAGCCGCATACCCCTCTTGATGAGGCTGTTCGTATGACATTACAGGGACTGGGATGCCTCAAATCACGAACCGGTTGATCTAACAGAGCCAAAGGTCTGCTTTGAGCGAGGAGCGGACATTCTCGATTATTTTATTATTGATTAAGTGAAAGAACGGGCAGGTTAACGAGTAACTTCCCCTTCCTTTTGTTTAATTTGTACAAATATTGTCGAAATAACAGGCCCAGAATAGTTGCAAAGTAAATTTAACCCTAACTGTAGATGAAATCGTTCCTTATCGTTTAGGATCTTTCCGCACTCGTGTTTACTTATTGCGTCACAGTAATCATTTTTTATCAAAGCTAACGCTTCAAGCATATTATCATCAAATGAACTTGACTTATATACTCTTCGCTGACAGTTATAACCCTTCATAGTAACCGGCAAATAATTATTTAGTAAATCATAAATCATTCTTGACCATTCACAACGTCTGTCTATATACTTTTCATCAAAAATCTTTATAGACTTACCAATATCTTTCGATATGATCATGCCTCTAAGAATAGAACTTAAATAATTTTCAGTATTTATTAAACGTTTAGATGATAGATTTTCTGGCCAGCCAATCACATAAGGGCTTATACTGTTTGGAGCTTTATAATTCCAACATTCGTTCTTTGGCATCATTAAAAATTTTGCACAATCTGTCAATCCGATGACATCGCCCCCTAGTTTATACTCCCCAATAGTTTCTCCATATGCTTTGGTTCCTGGATACAATGTCAAATATTTATCTCTATCTATCGACTCTAGTAATTCTCTTTCTTTTTCTGTCGAAATTCCATTTGGAAGAAGGTCGTGTTTCTCAGAGCATTTACCTTGCAGTAAAACAGCACGAAAATTTTTTGTTGTTTTTCTTTCGTCAACTTCATGTACTATAAATAAAAGATCAGCCAATTCACAGTTTAAAATAGAACCATTAATAGTCGTGAATTTTGCTTGAGGAGTTCCATCTATCCAAACAGAACTAGCATTGATGAAAACCTCTTGTTTATTTTCTAAGTATAAATCATTAACTTTTGATACGATCATATCCAAACTAGCAACAGAATGCAGATTTCTCAATCCATATCGTTCAAGAGATGCTCGTTTTTTATTTTTTTTGTTAATGTATACTTTTCTCCAATTTTCCCAACTAAATGGTTCAGCCATAACTCTGTCTCCTGAAAAGATAAATAATTTTCACGTACTATTTTATTTGAGAGCTTTTAACTATAGGTAATTGGTGCCGCTCTTGGCACAAAGCGGACATTCGGCGATTGTTCATTCCTTCAACCATAAGCAAGCCAAAACCCTTAGCGGTAGAGCGTTTTTTCGGCCACCGGAATAATTAGCCTTGATTGCCAGTCCGCAAGCGTCAGCTGTGCGAGCTTGCCCAACGCGATATAAAACGGATGCCCGGCGTTGTCGACAAATACTGACAGGAAGCGGGTACTCCACGGCAACAGATGCCATGCCAGAAGCTGATCGCACTGCGCCTCGCGGCCATTCTCGGCCAGCCACGCCGCCAGTAGCAGCACGGTACCGAAATGATCTTCCGGTTCGTTCTGCTGCATCTCAAAGGCGATATTGTTTTCCCGCATCCACTGGCGCAGCGCGAGGGTTGAGTCGCCAAACAGCACTGATTCGCGGTCGAGCCAGACGGAACCCCACGGCGGAGCGGGCAGGGCGTAAGGGCCGATAAACAGCCGTTGCCAGGCGTCCGTCAATGACTCATCGGCAGACGTGGCGAAGGTTTTAGCAACAGGTTGCAGGGTGTCCGATGGCTGGGGCCAGTCCTGAACCCATTCACCAGCGCAAAGGGCGTGCACCAGAGGTGCAGCCTGCTCGCTGTCAGGAGAAAAATAAAACAGCGCGCCCAGTACCCGGGCGCTAAACGCTAACGATTCACGATGCGATATGTCTTTCATTAAACCTTCCTTGCTCGCACGGGGGTTTACCCGCGCGACTGTTTTAACCGGTAATACACAACATAGAATAAACCACGGTCACTCACTTTATTCACTACGCCTTCTCAATCTGCACCAGATTGGTATGCTGCGGATTGCCTTTTGCCAGTGGTGACGGGCGGTGCGTTGTCAGTGTGTTGATACATGAGCCGTGGTCGATACGATCGCCGTTCATATTAGCGTCGTGCCAGGCTCCCTGGCCCATGGCACTCACGCCGGGCATGATGCGCGGTGTGACTTTCGCTTCAATTCTCACTTCACCGCGATCGTTAAAGACGCGCACTGTATCGCCATTTTTAATGCCACGTTTTTCAGCATCAACAGGATTAATCCAGACCTCCTGACGGCAAGCCGCTTTCAGCACGTCGACGTTGCCATAGCTCGAATGGGTACGGGCTTTGAAATGGAAACCGAACAGCTGCAGCGGGAACTGGGTGCGTTCGGGAGCATCCCAACCGTCAAACGTCGAAGCGTAAACCGGAAGAGGGCTGATGGTTTCATCTTTGGCCAGCTCCCAGGTTGCCGCAATCTCCGCAAGTTTACTGGAGTAGATCTCAATCTTACCCGAAGGGGTTTTCAGCGGGTTAGCCTCCGGGTTATCGCGGAATTTTTTATAAGCCACAAAGTGCCCATTGGGATCTTTGCGCTTATAGATGCCCATTCGTTTCAGTTCGTCATACGACGGCAGTTGCGGATCTTTTTCGAGCATTTTGGCATACAGATATTGCAGCCACTGTTCCTGGGTACGGCCTTCGGTGAATTTCTGATGAATATCAGGCCCAAGACGTTTCGCCACTTCGCTCATGATCCAGTAGATAGGCTTGCGTTCAAACTTCGGTGCGGTCACGGGCTGAAGGAAAATCAGGTAACCCATGTTTCCGGCGTAATCATTGGGAATGATGTCTTCCTGCTCGACGGTCATGAGATCCGGCAGCAGAATATCGGCGTATTTCGCCGATGACGTCATGAAGTTGTCGATCACCACGATGGTTTCGCACCTGGTTTCGTCCTGCAGGATGTCGTGGGTTTTATTGATATCCGAGTGCTGGTTGATGATGGTGTTGCCTGCATAGTTCCAGATAAATTTGATGGGCACATCAAGCTTATCTTTACCGCGAACGCCGTCACGCAGGGCGGTCATTTCCGGCCCACGGGCGATGGCATCCGTCCAGCTAAAGCAGGAGATTTGCGTTTTTACCGGGTTATCCGGCAACGGCATACGTTCGATGGTGATGGTATACGTCGACTCACGCGCGCCGCTGTTACCGCCGTTGATCCCCACGTTTCCGGTTAAAATCGGTAACATGGCGATGGCGCGGGCTGTCAGCTCGCCGTTAGCCTGACGTTGTGGCCCCCAGCCCTGACAGATATAGGCCGGTTTTGCGGAGTCCATTTCGCGCGCAAGCTTAATGATGCGGTCTGCCGGTATGCCCGTAATGCGCGAAGCCCACTCCGGTGTCTTGGCTGTTTGGTCGTCGCCCTGGCCGAGAATATACGCTTTGTAGTGACCATTAGCGGGAGCGCCTTCCGGGAGCGTTTTTTCGTCGTAGCCAACGCAGTATTTGTCCAGGAAAGGTTGGTCAACCAGGTTCTCGTCGATTAATACCCAGGCGATACCAGCCACCAGTGCGGCATCGGTGCCTGGACGGATCGGGATCCATTCATCTTCACGTCCTGCTGCGGTGTCGGTGTAGCGCGGGTCGATGACGATCATGCGCGCATTGGAACGCTCGCGAGCCTGCTCGAGGTAATATGTAATCCCGCCGCCGCTCATACGGGTTTCCGCCGGGTTATTACCGAACATCACCACCAGTTTGGTGTTTTCGATGTCAGACGTGCTGTTGCCGTCATTGCTGCCGTAGGTGTACGGCATCGCGCAGGCGATTTGCGCGGTGCTGTAGGTGCCATAATGACTCAGAAAGCCGCCGTAACAGTTCATCAGGCGCGCGACCAGAGAAGCATAAGGGGAGGAGCGGGTGATATTGCCGCCGACAATGCCGGAGGAGTAGTTAATGTAAACCGCCTCGTTACCGTATTTCTCCACCACACCTTTCAGGTTGCGGGTGATCGTATCCAGCGCTTCATCCCACGAAATACGCTCGAATTTGCCTTCACCACGTTTGCCAACACGTTTCATCGGGTAATTCAGACGGTCAGGGTGATTGATCCGACGCCGAATAGAACGCCCGCGCAGGCAGGCGCGAACCTGGTGATTACCGTAAATATCCTCACCGGTGTTATCGGTTTCGACCCAGTACACTTCGTCGTCACGGACATGCAGACGCAATGCGCAGCGGCTACCGCAGTTGACCGAGCAGGCGCCCCAGACCACTTTATCTTCCACAGGGCTTATGGCGTTTTGCACCGCAGCGGCGGCACTTTTCACGCCAAAGGGCAACGATAAACCACCGGCGGCAAGCGCCAGAGAACCTAAGGCAGTAGATTTCACGAGTGTTCGACGGCTAATTCCGCCGTGATGTTCAGTATCGGACATGGCTCACCCCATCATTATAATTGCGTATTATTTTTCCCGTAATTACAACCGGGCTAATGATGGGGTGAGTGTTACTTATTTGGGGGTATTAAATATTAATCCTCATCAAATCAAAGGGGATTGAAGGTAAATTACTGAGCTTCAGCAGCACCGTTGCCTGTACGGGTGTACAAGATTTTAAAGGTGTCGTTGGCGCAATGACCCACCACCTGCGTGCCCGGCTGGTCGGCCTGATCGTTTGGCACAATGCTCAGGGTAAAACCTGACTCAGGCACGCCGTTGTTGATGATTTTCTGCTGAATGTCGCTTTTCACGCGTTCGCAGGAATCCGGTGCCGCCAGCGCGGCCGTTGAAGCACTCATTAACAGCACGGCGGTAATCCAGGGTAACCGTTTCATCTGTAGCTCCTTATCTCTGTGTGTAGATTAATTTTAGCAGGCTTCGTGTAAACAACTGTATTTGCTAATATGATTGGGAATAATCTCTCTGTACGGTAATGAATGTGAATAAATACGCAGCGATAACGCTACTGGCAGCGACACTGGTGGGGTGTGATAACAACACTGCGCCCCTGTCGTTTACCCCCGAGATGGCGAGCTTTTCGAATGAGTTTGATTTTGACCCTCTGCGCGGTCCGGTCAAAGACTTTACCCAGACGCTGTTCAACGAAAAAGGGGAAGTGTCTAAACGGGTCACCGGTACCGTGTCGACAGAAGGGTGCTTCGATACCCTGGAGCTGCACGATCTCGAGGCTAACACCGGTGTGGCGCTGGTGCTGGATGCCAATTACTACCTTGATGCGGAAACTCAGCAGCGCAAAGTGAAACTGCAGGGGAAATGCCAGCTGGCGGAATTACCTTCAGCCGGGGTGACGTGGGATACCGACGATAACGGTTTTGTGGTGGCGGCGCACGGCAAAGAGATGGAGGTGAAGTACCGCTACGACGCGGACGGTTACCCGCTGGGTAAAACCACCGTCTCCGGGGATCAGCATTTATCCGTACAGTCGACACCGTCTAAGGATGTTCGCAAAAGAATGGATTACTCGGCAGTGAGCATGCTGAACGACAAGCCCCTGGGCAACGTGAAGCAGAGCTGCGACTACGATCGACACAATAATCCGGTGAGCTGCGATCTGACCATCACGGACGACAGCGTCAAACCCGCCGTTGAGCGCAAATACACGATCAAAAACACGATAGAGTACTACTGAGCATAAAGCCGCGCAGGTTACTGCGCGGTAGGTTTCAGCAGGCTGGCACCGGAGGATTTATGTCCGGCCAGGTGCTGGTGCTGGAAGATACACATGCGAATAGTATTGCGGTATTCACCGTTGATAAAGAATTCGTGAATCAACTCACCTTCCACCATAAAGCCCAGCTTACGGTAGATGTGAATCGCTTTTTCGTTCTCTTTATCGACAATCAGGTAAAGCTTGTGGAGATTCAGAACGTTGAATCCGTAATCCATCGCCAGCTTTGCCGCACGGGAAGCAAGACCTTTTCCCTGATGTTCAGGTGAAATAATAATCTGAAACTCTGCCCGACGGTGAACGTGGTTGATTTCAACCAGCTCCACAAGCCCGGCTTTTTCACCTTCACACTCCACCACAAAACGACGTTCGCTCTGATCGTGTATGTGCTTATCGTAAAGATCGGACAGCTCGACAAAAGCCTCGTAAGGCTCTTCGAACCAGTAGCGCATTACGCTGGCGTTGTTATCGAGCTGGTGGACAAAGCGCAAATCCTCACGCTCCAGCGGACGGAGTTTTATATCACAGGACGCTGACATTAAGGCGCTACCGCGCGGCCAGTACGGCGATCCAGGCAGCGCAGGGTATTTGGCTCCCAGTAAGCATTAACATTTGCACTTTGCTGGCATTTATCACGCGCGTCAAAAGCGACATCTTCTTTGTCCCACTCTTTTTCCGCACGTTTGTTAACCTTCTGACGAAGGTTGCGGGTGTCATTCCATTGTTCTTTGTCCATGGCGGCGTTCTGGCGGCTCTGCGCGCTATCACCAGACTCAATAACGAGTTTACTGGTTTCCGCTGTTGCTGAGGCGGCAAAGGCGAACGATGACAGCGCCAGCAGGGCTGTCAGACAAAGGCGTTTGCTTAATGTAGTCATCGCGTTTCCTTTTAAGTGAGTGCAGATAATCACGTTATCCCGTTCAGATTCTACACCAAAGTAAAATTACGTCATACCCGTAGCCAGGGTATGGAAAAGTAAAGGACATCATCAGGTATGATGTCTAAATAAATCCTCATACAACGTTAAATATGTTCAAAACCACACTCCTTTTTTTCGCCACTGCGCTCTGCGAAATCATCGGATGCTTCTTGCCCTGGCTCTGGCTGAAGAAGGGCGGAACGGTCTTGTTGCTCATCCCGGCGGGCGTGGCGCTGGCTCTGTTTGTCTGGCTGTTAACGTTACACCCGGCTGCCAGTGGGCGTGTCTATGCGGCTTACGGTGGAGTCTATGTCTGTACCGCACTGCTGTGGCTGCGCGTGGTGGATGGCGTAAAACTCAGCGCATACGACTGGGCCGGCGCGCTGATTGCCCTGTGCGGTATGCTGATTATTGTTGCAGGATGGGGGCGCGCCTGAGCGCCCGGTTTTTGTGACCGTTCGCTGATTTTATGATCGTTATACTTGTATGGTAGTAGTGTAGTTGAGTAAATTTCCAGCATCATAACCAACGATGTAAGGAAAGGAATTATGAAGATTGTCGCGGCTGACGTGTTTGTTACCTGCCCGGGGCGGAATTTTGTCACCCTTAAAATTACTACCGACGAGGGGATTATCGGTCTTGGCGACGCCACGCTGAACGGGCGCGAACTTTCCGTTGCGTCTTATCTGAAGGATCACCTCTGCCCGCAGTTGATTGGTCGTGATGCCCACCGCATCGAAGATATCTGGCAGTTTTTCTATAAAGGTGCTTACTGGCGTCGTGGGCCGGTCACTATGTCGGCCATCTCTGCCGTGGATATGGCATTGTGGGACATCAAAGCCAAAGCGGCGAACATGCCGCTCTACCAACTGTTGGGCGGCGCGTCCCGGGAAGGGGTGATGGTTTATTGCCACACTACCGGGCACACCCTTGACGACGTGCTGGAAGATTACGCCCGTCACAAAGAGATGGGTTTTAAAGCGATCCGCGTCCAGTGTGGCGTACCGGGCATGAAAACCACCTACGGCATGTCAAAAGGGAAAGGGCTGGCGTATGAGCCTGCCACGAAAGGAGACTGGCCGGAAGAGCAGCTTTGGTCCACCGAAAAATACCTCGACTTCACTCCAAAGCTGTTTGACGCGGTACGCAGTAAATTTGGTTTCAATGAACATCTTCTGCACGACATGCACCATCGTCTGACGCCCATCGAAGCGGCGCGTTTCGGCAAAAGCATCGAGGAATTCCGTATGTTCTGGATGGAAGATCCTACACCTGCGGAAAATCAGGCGTGCTTCCGCCTGATCCGCCAGCACACCGTTACGCCAATTGCGGTGGGAGAAGTGTTTAACAGTATCTGGGACTGCAAGCAGCTCATTGAGGAGCAGCTTATCGACTATATCCGTACCACCATTACCCATGCGGGGGGGATCACCGGGATGCGCCGCATCGCGGATTTTGCCTCGCTCTACCAGGTGCGTACGGGTTCACACGGCCCGTCGGATCTCTCGCCAGTGTGCCATGCGGCCGCGCTGCATTTCGACCTGTGGGTACCGAACTTTGGCGTGCAGGAATACATGGGCTATTCCGAACAGATGCTGGAGGTCTTCCCGCACAGCTGGCGCTTTGATAATGGTTATATGCACCCGGGCGATAAGCCGGGCCTGGGCATTGAATTTGATGAAAAGCTGGCAGCGAAGTATCCGTACGATCCTGCCTATCTGCCGGTGGCCCGTCTTGAAGACGGTACGCTGTGGAACTGGTAAGTGAGGAGCGAACGATGAAAAGTATAGTGATCCAGCAGCCGAACCAACTGGTGATTGAAGAGCGTCCACGCCCGGAACCTGCTGCCGGAGAAGTGCGTGTCAGCATTAAACTGGCCGGGATTTGTGGCTCAGACAGCCATATTTACCGGGGCCATAACCCGTTTGCGAAGTATCCGCGTGTGATTGGCCATGAGTTTTTTGGCGTCATTGATGCTGTGGGCGAGGGCGTCGACAGTTCGCGTCTGGGCCAGCGCGTCTCGGTTGATCCGGTGATCAGTTGCGGACATTGTTATCCGTGCTCGGTGGGAAAACCGAACGTCTGCACCTCGCTGGTGGTGCTGGGGGTTCACCGTGATGGCGGCTTCAGCGACTATGCGGCAGTACCTGCTAAAAATGCCTGGCCCATCCCGGACACGATCCCGGATAAACATGCCGTCATGGTTGAACCCTTTACCATTGCCGCCAACGTGACGGGGCAGGCAAAGCCGACGGAACACGATGTAGCCCTGATCTACGGCGCAGGTCCAATGGGTCTGGTCACCGTTCAGGCGCTGAAAGGTGTCTATCAGGTCAAACAGGTTATTGTCGTCGACCGTATTGAGGAGCGGCTGGCAATGGCCCAGCGTAGTGGTGCGGATTGGGTATTTAACAACAGCGAACAGTCCTTACAGGCTGCGCTGGAGGAAAAAGGCATCAAACCGACGTTAATCATTGATGCCGCCTGTCATCCGGCGATTTTGCAGGAGGCCATTACGCTGGCTTCTCCGGCGGCGCGCATCGTGCTGATGGGCTTCTCAAGCGAACCAGGCCAGATTGCCCAGCAGGGCATCACCGGTAAAGAGCTGACGATTTTCTCTTCACGCCTGAACGCCAACAAATTCCCGGTCGTCATTGACTGGCTGGAAAAGGGGCTTATCGACCCTGAAAAATTGATTACGCACACCTTTGACTATCACCACGTAACAGACGCCATCGAACTGTTTGAAAAAGATCAGCGGCAGTGCTGCAAGGTCTTGCTGACATTCGACAAATAATAATTCACGCGGTTAAGAGCCTGCGCAGACAGGCTCTATG
Source organism: Enterobacter sp. P82 (assembly GCF_037053385.1). Classification (NCBI taxonomy): domain Bacteria; kingdom Pseudomonadati; phylum Pseudomonadota; class Gammaproteobacteria; order Enterobacterales; family Enterobacteriaceae; genus Enterobacter; species Enterobacter sp. P82. The sequence continues at coordinate 1,369,818 of NZ_JBALHX010000001.1, read as the reverse complement.
TGGTACGCATCTTACCTTTCAGAGATAGCCATTATGACGCAAATACAACCTCAAAGAACGACCTCCGATCTGGTGAAAGCCGCCGTCTCCGGCTGGCTGGGCACCGCTCTCGAGTTCATGGATTTCCAGCTTTACTCGCTGGGGGCTGCCCTGGTATTCCATGAGATCTTCTTCCCGGAACAGTCTGCTGCGATGGCGCTGATCCTGGCGATGGGGACCTACGGTGCAGGTTATATTGCGCGCATCGTCGGGGCCTTTATCTTTGGCCGAATGGGGGACAGCATCGGCCGTAAAAAGGTGTTATTCATCACCATCACGATGATGGGGATCTGTACCACCCTCATCGGTGTCCTGCCGACCTATGCGCAAATCGGGATTTTTGCACCTGTTCTGTTAGTGACACTGCGCATTATTCAGGGGCTGGGTGCCGGGGCAGAGATCTCCGGAGCCGGGACCATGCTGGCAGAATATGCCCCGAAAGGGAAACGCGGAATAATCTCCTCGCTGGTCGCGATGGGGACCAACTGCGGGACGCTGAGCGCAACGGCTATCTGGGCTGTGATGTTCTTTGCCCTCGATCGTGAACAGCTGCTCGCATGGGGCTGGCGCGTACCGTTCCTTGCCAGTGTGGTGGTGATGATCTTCGCCATCTGGCTGCGGATGAACCTCAAAGAGAGCCCGGTATTTGAGAAAGTCAGCGATACAGAGACCGTGGTTCCCGATACATCTTTAGGTGCCATGTTTAAGAGCAAATCCTTCTGGCTGGCAACAGGTTTGCGTTTTGGTCAGGCGGGTAATTCAGGTCTGATTCAGACGTTCCTTGCCGGTTATCTGGTCCAGACGTTGCTGTTTAATAAAGCGATTCCCACTGATGCGCTGATGATCAGTTCGATTCTCGGGTTTATCACCATCCCACTATTAGGTTGGCTGTCGGATAAAGTAGGTCGTCGTCTGCCGTACATTATCCTGAATATCTCCGCCATTATTCTGGCGTACCCGATGCTGTCGATCATCGTTGATAAGAGTTATGCGCCGGGCGTGATTATGCTCTCGATCATCGTTATCCATAATTTTGCCGTTCTGGGGCTGTTTGCACTGGAAAACATCACTATGGCGGAGATGTTTGGCTCACGTAATCGCTTTACCCGTATGGCTATTTCAAAAGAGGCGGGTGGTCTGGTGGCGGTCGGGTTTGGCCCAGTGCTGGCCGGGATCTTCTGCAATATGACCGGCTCCTGGTGGCCGATTGTCGCCATGCTGGTGGCCTATTCCGTGATTGGGCTGGTTTCTGCTTTCCTGATGCCGGAAGTGCGTGACCGCGACCTGAGTGCGGCGCAGGATGCAGCGGAAGTTGCGCCAGAAGAGTCCGTTAACTACGGAGCCGTCTCCTCACGGCACTAATGGTTTATAACTTGAGTAATTTGTCACACAACTTTCAGCGTGTGTCACACCACATGAACAAAAGTTAATATAAATCAAAATTTCAAACTGAAGTATCAGTATGGTTAATGGCAGTTATTTTTTTACCCCAACTGCCATTCTAGTTGGTGTAGTCAGCAGGCACTGCCGCTCTGGTCAATGAGCGGCAGTGGTTCACAGCGTTCTACTTAACGAGTCTTAATCATGGAAAACCGGTTATTACAGGCGAAAGCCACGCTTCCTCAGTACACTCGCGACGACCTGAAGGCACGCATTGTTCATCTTGGCTTCGGTGCATTTCACCGTGCACATCAGGCGGTTTATACCGATATTCTCGCAGCGGAACACGGCAGCAACTGGGGTTATTGTGAAGTAAACCTGATTGGCGGCGAGCAGCAGATTGCCGATCTCAACGCGCAGGATAACCTCTATACCGTGGCGGAGATGTCTGCCGATGCATGGACATCTCGCGTGGTCGGAGTGGTCAAAAAAGCACTCCATGCCCAGGTTGACGGGCTGGAGACCGTGCTGGCCGCGATGTGTGAACCGCAGGTGGCAATTGTCTCACTGACGATCACCGAGAAAGGGTATTGTCACTCACCCGCGACCGGGCAACTGATGTTCGATCATCCGTTAATTGCTGCTGACCTGCAAAACCCCCATCATCCGATATCCGCACCTGGGGTAGTAGTTGAAGCGCTGGCACGCCGTAAAGCTGCGGGTCTGCCTGCTTTCAGCGTGATGTCCTGCGACAACATGCCGGAGAACGGCCATGTGATGCGCAATGTCACCTGTGCTTATGCTCGTGCTGTCGATGGGGAACTGGCGGACTGGATTGAATCCAGTGTCACCTTCCCGTCAACGATGGTGGACCGCATCGTGCCTGCAGTAACGGCAGAAACACTGAATAAAATCGAACAACTGACTGGCGTACGCGACCCGGCGGCCGTGGCCTGTGAACCGTTCCGCCAGTGGGTGATTGAAGATAACTTTGTTGCCGGACGTCCTGAATGGGAAAAAGCCGGGGCTGAGCTGGTGTCAGATGTTATTCCGTTTGAAGAGATGAAGCTGCGTATGCTCAATGGCAGTCATTCATTCCTTGCGTATCTTGGTTATCTGGCGGGTTACCAGCATATTAACGACTGTATGCAGGATGAGAATTACCGCCTCGCCGCGTATAAGTTGATGCTCAATGAGCAGGCGCCAACCTTAAAAGTGAAAGGTGTCGATTTAGGCCATTATGCTGATCTGCTGATTGCACGCTACAGTAACCCGGCTTTGCGTCATCGAACCTGGCAAATTGCGATGGACGGTAGCCAGAAGCTCCCGCAGCGTATGCTGGATTCTGTGCGCTGGCACCTTGTGCATCAAAAGCCTTTCCCGCTACTGGCATTGGGTGTGGCTGGCTGGATGCGCTATGTCGGCGGTGTGGATGAGCAGGGTAATGTCATTGAGGTGAGCGATCCGCAACTGGCCGTGATTCAGGCGGCAGTGAAGGGAAGTACCGAGGGGGAAAGCCGTGTGAAAGCCCTGCTTGGCATCGAGGCTATTTTTGGCAGAGAGCTACCTGAAGAGGCTGGCTTTGTGGATGCGGTGATGAGCGCGTATCAGACGTTGCTACAGAAGGGAGCAAAAGCCACGGTGGCACAGTACGCCGCGCAATGATAATTCATCTCATGCCGCCGTTCGCGGCGGCATGTGCGGGTACAATTTAGTGCATACCCAGGCGAATCAGTTCAATCGGTTCGAACTTACCTTCGCATCCTTCCACTTCAACCGTTTTGCTACGACGCACTTGCGCGGCATCAAGACCGTCGCTATGGATCGCTTTAATGACCCCAGTATGACCAGTGCCGTTAATCATGACGCGGCTGCCAGTAGTGATTGCATTACGGTTACGGTCGTATGTCATCATGGTATATTCTCCTCTCTAACTTATCCGTTACGGCGCTAATTCAGCGTTCACCGTTTACGGGACACTATAAATACGCCTGTCAGCTTTTCTTGTTTTTGTTTTTGATCAAACTCACACTTTTTTCTCAATATTGTCGGCACTAATGGAACACGGCGATAATTTACCGTGTGAACCGTTTGTTTATTGATAGTTTTGGCGGGGAAATATTGATGTCTGGTGATATGAGGGAAATGGGAATAAGCGAGAAACTGCATACCAGGCAGCCAACTTTGTGAAATTCACCTGCCGGGTTTAAATGCAGAATTTACTCTTCGCTAAACCACTCGCTATTTTCCTGGCGAATAAGCTGCACAGATTCGCTAATTTCCTGCAAATGCAGTGTCATCGCTTTTTCCACACCGTCTGCATCGCGCTTTTCAAGCGCATTAAAAATATCATGATGCTGGCGGAGTAGCATTTCCGGCGGGGAAACGTGATCAAGACTCATATAGCGCACGCGGTCGATGGTAGCCTTGATGTTCTCGATGGTGTCCCAGGCGAGCTGACAATCCGCAATTTGCGCCAGCTTCTGGTGGAATTCGTCATCCAGCAGGAAGAAATCGTTGAGCTGTTTGCGGTCAATCGCAATGCGCTGCTGATGCAGGTTTTGCTCCAGCAGGTAGCACTGGTTGTCGTTGATCAGCGTTGCAGCGCGGCGCACGACTGCACATTCAATTGCCTGGCGAACGAAACAGCCGTTGCGCACCTGGGAGAGTGAAATTTTGTTCACATAGCTGCCGCGCTGCGGACGGATCTGAATCAGACCGTTCTCTGCGAGCTTAATAAACGCTTCGCGCACTGGCTGACGGGAAACATCAAAACGCACGGACACCTCTTTTTCAGAAAGCGGTGTACCCGGCGGGATCAGGCAATGGACAATATCACGTCGCAAAATGCGATAGATTTGCTGGTTTACAGGCTGGGTGGGATTGAGTTGCGATTCAGCGGCCATGAGTTGTCATTTCTCAGAGAGTTAGCCTGGGCATACTACCATTCTTTTATAACCCGAAACAGACCCGGCCCGCAGGCCGGGGAGGGCTCAGTTAGCCACGATGGACGCTAAGTCCGGCAAAACTCTGGCTGACCGGCATCATTTCTACGGTGTTGATGTTGACGTGTTTCGGCAGCGTCGCCACCCACCACACCGTTTCAGTGACATCTTCCGGCGTCAGCGCGTTAGCGTTTTCGTAGGTTTTGTCCGCTTTCGCGTCATCACCTTTGAAACGCACATTGGAGAATTCTGTCCCGCCCACCAGACCTGGTTCGATATCGGTGACACGGATGGCCGTGCCGTGCAGATCGGTACGCAGGTTCAGGCTGAACTGGCGCACAAACGCTTTGGTTGCGCCATAAACGTTACCGCCCGCGTAAGGCCAGCTCCCTGCGGTGGAACCAATATTGATAATGTGGCCGCGGTTGCGCTCGACCATACCCGGCAGCACTGCACGGGTCATATAGACCAGTCCTTTGTTATTGGTGTCGATCATGTTTTCCCAGTCTTCAACGCTGGCTTTATGGGCAGGCTCCATGCCCAGCGCCAGACCGGCATTGTTGACCAGCACATCAATGGCGCGCCATTCGGCAGGCAGGTTAGCAATCATTTCTTCAATGGCTGCGCGGTTACGCACATCCAGTTGCGCGGTCAGGATGCTGTCACCCAATTCGTCTTTCAGCTCCTGCAGGCGCTCCTGACGACGGCCCGTTGCAATTACCTTGTGTCCGTTGGCGACGAAGCGACGCGTGATGCTCTCACCAAAACCCGCTGTCGCCCCGGTAACTAAAATAATCATCTCACTGTTCCTCAACGCTTTTTGTGTTGTACTAACATAGCACGGTCGCCGAGGGTGCGTTAAGGCAACATTTGTATGACAGCATTGCAGGGTATGGCGGCCTGGCCTACTCTGGGAGGATACCCGTACTCAGGAGCAAAAGATGACGGCCACGAATCCCTTTTTTGAAATTAGCCTTTTACCTTACCAGGCACCTCATTTTGATGAAATCAACGATAGCCACTATCGCCCGGCTTTCGATGAAGCGCTTCGCCAGAAGCGGGCGGATATTGACGCCATTGTCTCTCAGACCACTGCGCCAGACTTCACTAACACCGTACTGGCGCTGGAGAAAAGCGGCGCTATGCTTACGCGCGTCAACAGTGTTTTCTTCGCCATGACCTCCGCACACACCAATCCGTATCTGCAGGAGCTGGAAGAGCAGTTTTCTACCGAACTTGCCGCGCTGGCGAACGATATCTGGCTAAACGACACGCTTTTCGCTCGCGTGGAGAGCGTCTGGCAGGACCGTGCCGCGCTGGACGCTGAATCCCGTAGATTAGTTGAGGAGACATATCAGCGGTTTATTCTGGCCGGCGCACGTCTGAATGAGACAGAAAAAGCCGAGCTGAAGACACTGAATACCGAGGCGGCTACCCTGACCAGCCAGTTTAATCAGCGTCTGCTGGCTGCTGATAAAGCGGGCGGGCTGGTGGTGGATTACTCACACCAGCTTGATGGTCTTAGCGCTGACGAGATCGCAGATGCCGCACAGGCTGCCTCCGAGAGAGATCTCAACGACCGCTGGCTGATCCCGCTCCTGAACACCACCCAGCAACCCGCGCTTTCGGCGCTGCGCAATCGTCAGACGCGCGAAAATCTGTTTAACGCAGGCTGGACACGTACCCAGAAAGGGGATGAGAACGATACGCGCGCGCTGATCCTTCGTCTTACCGCGTTGCGTGCGCGACAGGCTCGCTTGCTGGGCTTTGAGGATTACGCCAGCTGGAGCATTGCCGACCAGATGGCGAAAACGCCAGACGCAGCGCTTACCTTTATGCGTGGCATTGTGCCTGCCGCACGTACCCGTGCGGAACGCGAGCAGGCCGATATTCAGAAAGTCATTGAGGACGAGCAGGGTGGTTTCACCGTACAGGCCTGGGACTGGGCCTTCTATGCGGAGCGCGTGCGTCAGGCAAAATATACCCTTGATGAGTCGCAAATCAGGCCGTATTTTGCGCTCAATAACGTACTGCACGATGGCGTATTCTGGACGGCCAGCCAGCTGTTCGGTATCCGCTTTGTGGAGCGCTTTGATATCCCGGTTTATCACCCGGACGTTCGCGTATGGGAAATTTTCGACCACACGGGTGTTGGTATGGCACTGTTCTACGGTGACTTCTTTGCCCGTGACTCCAAGCAAGGTGGGGCGTGGATGGACAGTTTTGTCGTGCAATCCTATGAATTTGCCACCCGTCCGGTTATCTACAACGTCTGTAACTATCAGAAACCGGGTAATGGACGCCCGGCGCTACTCTCCTGGGATGATGTGATTACCCTGTTCCACGAGTTCGGCCATACGCTACACGGGCTGTTTGCCAGCCAGCGCTACGCCACGCTCGCGGGTACCAATACCCCACGTGATTTCGTTGAGTTTCCGTCGCAAATAAACGAACACTGGGCCAGCCATCCTCAGGTATTTGCCCATTACGCCCGTCATTTTGAAACCGGTGAACCGATGCCGGAAACGCTACGGAGAAGCATGCTGAGTGCGACTCAGTTTAACAAAGGCTATGACATGACGGAGACACTCAGTGCCGCGCTGCTGGACATGAACTGGCACAGTATTCGTGAGCCTGTTGAAAGTGTCGAGGCGTTTGAAGCTGCCGCCCTGAAAAAAGAGGGGCTGGATCTGCCCGCCGTACCGCCGCGTTATCGTAGCAGCTACTTTGCTCATATCTTTGGTGGCGGTTACGCGGCGGGGTATTACGCTTACCTGTGGACGCAAATGCTGGCGGACGATGGTTATCAGTGGTTTGTCGAGCAGGGCGGTTTAACCCGTGAAAACGGGCAAAAATTCCGTGAGGCGATTTTATCCCGTGGGAATAGTACTGATTTAGCGGAACTGTATCGTAACTGGCGTGGGCACGATCCAAAGATTGAACCGATGCTGGAGAATCGCGGATTGAGCGCGTAATGCCATAGTTGGCGGGTCATCCAGGGTTAGCGCCCGCTTGACCCGCTCACCGTTGAGGACAAATGGTCATAAAAAAAGCCTGCATTAAGCAGGCGCTAATGATGATGCATAGTTGTTATTCTAATCTTAATTCAAAAAATTAACTGCGAACCCGAGACATCACAAATATTTTTGTGCTGCATCGAGTATTTCCTGAGAGGTAAGTTCCCGATCTGAGGCAACATAGATAACATCATGATCGCCTGTTAAAGACGGAAAACCAGCAGACATTATCTGAAGATTAACCTCTTCGCCATTCGGATATTCTTCACGTATGGATGTAATGCCCTTAAGTACGGTCATAACTTTGCTCGGTTTACCATTAAAGAACACTATCACCTTTTTCATATATCACCCTGTAATCATTCGTGATTTTTTAAGCTGATGCCGTCCAAAGAGACTGATTTATTCATTGTTTTAACTTTTTCGAAAATTAAAACAAGCAATATCCTGACTTAACGTGTACTGTGGCAGTCCATTTAATCAGGAGAAGCCTATGTCTGGACGTAAAAATACGCAATTCCGTCGAAATCATTTAGTCAAATGTCCCTGCCCAAACTGCTCGAAAGATTCAGAGCACAGCTATAATCGCGTACAAAAGGGCGCGCAACTTGTTTGCCCATATTGCAACACTCTGTTTAAGTCCTCTCAACGGCTTTAAAAAAATAATTTCCCCAGAATATTAAAAAACAATGCTAAGGACCCGACTACTCAGGAAAACCGTCATCGTTATCGCGGGTCCCAGGTGATATTATTTATCGCAAAGCGTTACGTTACCTGCTGCAGGGCCTTTACTGCCGCTAATGATAGCAAACTCGACTTTTTGACCTTCAAAAAGTGTGTTGAAACTGTCCCCCTCAAGGGCGGAAAAATGGACAAAAACATCTTTACTGCCATCAAGCGGGGAGATAAAACCAAAGCCTTTATCTTCGTTAAACCACTTAACCAGACCTAAAATTTTTGACGACATATATACTCCATTTGAATGCTTTTAAAGTAGTAACGTTATGACAGGAAACGTATAAACTGGATACGTATGGACTCAAAAGGAGGGGGTATCAGCGATAGCGCCTGGTTATGAGGACTGCTTAGTAAAATGTTACATTCAGTATTGCATCGAACCAACGAGATCATTAATGCACGGACAGGATTAATTAGCAAATTTTATTTTAGCCGTCTGGGCGCGTGTGCTTGCTGAGTGGTCGCGTAGCCGGGCACAGAGCCCGGCTTATGTTCAAATAGCATGACAGCTTACGGAAGCGATAATTTTATTACCACCCATATTACCCATAATCAAATCGAGTAATTTTCGGTATTCCTCCCGGGTAATCACTTCAACCCGAATTTCGGTGGTTCCTTCTGTTTTCGCTGCCGTTGAATAAATGGCTTTCAGACTTAACGTCAGCTCTTGTGCCATTTTGACGACATTCTGACGCACGGCATCTTCATGCTCATCATTACAGGTCACTTTCAGAACATAGCATTTTTCGCCTTCGTGAAGCGCGGGGAGTTGATTAATCCGCTGTGCCGCTTCGCGAAGCAATATGTTAGCACAAAGGATAATTAAACTTGCCATCGCGGCATTCCAGAATTGGCCTAATCCGCATAGAACACCGATTCCGGCCGAACACCACAGCGTTGCCGCAGTATTCAGACCCCGAATATTCATCCCTTCACGCATAATGACACCTGCGCCGAGAAATCCAATCCCGGAGACGATCTGTGCCGCGATGCGCCCGGGGCTATCGGGTGACGTCGATACGGAACTTAAAATAAACACTGCCGCGCCTGTAGCAACCAGTGCATTGGTACGAAGCCCGGCCATACGCTGGCGCCATTGTCTTTCTGCGCCAATAATTGCGCCCAGCAGCATTGCTGCGAGCAGATGAGAGATATAAGGGAACATCAGCCTGTCGCCTGTTTACGTTATTAAATACTAAACGTCAGTGCTAAAGCACAATATGACGTCATTTAAATACTACGTATTTTCAGAGCGATGGTGGCGGAAAGAGTGAATGTGTAAACATGAACATAGCGATTACCCACATTTATAGCGGTTCTTAATGTACCGGGATGCAATCGCGTTGAAGAGATTGCTGCCCACCGTTCAGGTAAGCAGCGGGAAATCGCACTAGCTTACCTTCGTATCATATATAAGGTGACTTTCCAACGAAGGACTCCTGTGTAAATTTATCGCCAGTATAATAAGGCTTGATAATGAGTAAAGCGAAAAAACAACGTTCGTTATGAATTGTTTAAGTTCGGGAAAAAGTTTTTTATATGTCATCTCATTTTCACCGATACCCGGTATACTCCATTGTGTTTTTAACAGGCATGTACTATGCAAAGGAAGGCAGTATGTCTCTTCGTTCACTGCGGGCGCTATGCCTGACAAGTTTTTTCATTGCAGATGTCCGCGATGGTCTCGGCCCTTTTCTCGGTATTTTTCTGACCGAACGCCACTGGACCCCCGATGATATCGGCATATTGATGACGGCCGGAGGGCTGGCGGGATTACTGGCCACGTTGCCGGCGGGATTCATCACCGATACCTCGCGCAGTAAGCGGTCCGTGTTGGCGCTGGTGTGCCTGCTCATCACCCTCAGTACGCTCCTGCTCTGGTTTAGCCAGCAAAGCGGTGTTGTTGCCGTTTCGCAAATTGTCAGCGGTATCTGTGCGGCGTTTGTGGGGCCGCTGATCGCCGGGATAACGCTTGGGCTGACCGGCCAGAGCGGGTTCAGTGCGCAGATGGGCAAAAATGAGGCGTTTAATCATGCGGGTAACTTTATGACCGCCCTGATAGCTGGCGGCATCGCCTGGTACTGGGGCGTGGGCGGGATTTTCCTGCTGATGACCTGCACGACGCTGCTCACGCTCTGCGCGCTGTTTGTCATTCGCAATAAGGATATCGATAACAACACCGCGCGAGGGTTGTCATCTTCAGTGAAGCAACCGGTTCCCGGTTTTGCAGTGTTGCTTAAAAAACGAGCGCTTTTTGTTACCGGGCTGACGCTTCTGCTGTTCCATCTGGCGAACGCGGCACTGCTGCCAATGCTGAGTATGAGGGTTGCCGCAGCACCTGCCTCGATCAACCCCGGTTTGTACGCGGCTGGCACCGTCATCATTTCTCAGGCCGTGATGATCCCCGTCGCCATCTGGGTCGCACACCGAACAGAACGCTACGGTTACTGGCGCTTAATTATGCTGGCGCTGCTGGTTATGCCAGTACGCGCGGCGCTGGCGGCATCCACCGATGCGCCGTTAATGATGATCCCGGTTCAAATTCTCGATGGACTGGCCGCCGGGATCCTGGGTGTCGTGGTACCGTCGTTTATTGTGGTGCTGTTGCGCGGCAGTGGTCACGTCAATGCCGGGCAGAGTGTGGTGATGTTGATGCAGGGGATTGGAGCATCCATGAGTCCAGCGTTAACTGGCACGATCGCCGGTCATTACTCATTTGCGACGGCATTCAGCGTACTGAGCGCGATTGCCCTGATGGCCGTCTTGCTCTGGTGGCGCTTTGCTCATCGGTCATGGGAAACTAACCGAGCGCCGGACAGCGTGTAGATTTTTGGCCGGGCAGGACGTCGCCCACCCGGCACAGGTGGTTTACACTATCGCGTTAGGGCAGTCTTCACCCTTTTCCAACTGCTGCAAATTCCCCAGTGTGGTTTCCGAAATGCTGATCAACGCTTCGGCAGTCAGAAACGCCTGGTGTCCAGTGAACAGAACGTTATGGCATGCGGAAAGGCGACGGAAGACGTCATCCTGAATCACATCATTAGACTTGTCTTCAAAGAACAGATCGCGTTCGTTTTCATACACGTCCATCCCCAGCGCACCGATTTTCTGCGTTTTCAGCGCTTCGATGGCAGCCTGAGAGTCAATCAACCCGCCGCGGCTGGTGTTGATGATCATCACGCCATCTTTCATCTGGTCAAATGCTGCCTGGTTGAGCAGGTGGTAGTTTTCCGGTGTCAGCGGGCAGTGCAGGGAGATCACGTCAGACTGTGATAACAGGGTTGACAGGTCGACATATTCCACGCCCAGTTCCAGCGCAGCAGCGCTTGGGTAGGGATCAAATGCCAGCAGACGCATGCCAAAGCCCTTCAGAATACGCAGGGCGGCGACGCCAATTTTACCGGTGCCGATCACGCCGGCGGTTTTGCCGTACATGGTAAAGCCGGTCAGCCCTTCTAGCGAGAAGTTAGCATCACGGGTGCGCTGATAGGCGCGGTGAATACGACGGTTCAGGGACATCATCATGCCAATCGCATGTTCCGCGACCGCTTCCGGTGAGTACGCCGGCACGCGAACCACCTTCAACCCCAACTCTTTCGCCGCGTCGAGATCCACATTATTGAAGCCCGCGCAGCGCAGGGCGACGTACTTTACGCCCTGTTTTTTCAACTCTTCTAGCACCGGACGACTGCCGTCATCATTCACAAAAATGCAGACGCCTTCGCAGCCGTGTGCCGTTTTGGCGGTTTTTTCGGACAGCAGAAAGTCGAAAAATTCAAGCTCAAACCCGTAAGCCTCGTTAACATGTTGCAGATACTTTTTGTCGTACTGCTTTGTGCTATATACCGCGAGTTTCATAAGACTTTCTCCAGTGATTTTGCATTCACGTTAGCATGATTAAAATTATCTTACAATTTCTAAAATATTATTGAATTCAATAAGTTCTATCAATTATTCTAGAGCATCTATCCTTAAAAATGGCATTCCCTTCAACTGACTGGCTAAACATGCGACAATGATCGGCAATGTCGGCTTAATTCTTTCGCTAAATCAGGATATTAACTGCCCATGAAGGGTAAATACAAAGCCGCAATTGCGCTTTTACTGCTGTTCATTCTCTTGCCGCTGACGCTGCTGATGACGCTCGCCCAGTGGGTTCCGACACTTGCCGGTATCTGGCTGCCTGTCGGGACACGTATCGCTTTTGAACAAAGCCCCAAAATCACCCGTCACGCACTGGTCATTCCCGATATTCGCTATCTGGTTGAAGACTGTGAAATCGCCCGGGTCGATAACGTGACGCTGTCACGTCCAAGCCGCTGGAAACTGGATATCGGCGCGCTTGAGCTTAATTCCGTGTGTTTCAACAAAATCCCTCAGTCTGCGCCATCAACGGTTGCCCCCAAAACGCTGGCCCAGTGGCAGGCGGTTTTGCCAAAGACCTGGATCACCGTTCATCGTCTGACGCTCTCGCCCTGGCAACAATGGCAAGGCGAACTTCATGCCTCGCTGACGCCCGCTATCCAGGAGATAACCTATAAAGGCGAGCAGGTTAGTATTAAAGGGAAACTTCGTGGACAGATGCTTTCAGTGAGTCAGTTCGATGTGCAGCTTCCCGATCAGCCTCAACCCATAAAACTGGTGGGCGAGTTCACTCTGCCTCTGGTTCCTGATGGCGTGCCAGTTAAAGGCCACGCGGTCGCGACCTTTAACGTGCCACAGCTTACCTCGCTGGTCGATGCCGATCTGGACTGGGAGGAAAATCAGGGGCAATTGCTGGTAATGGCGCGGGATAAGCCCGATCCTCTACTTGATTTGCCATGGCAAATCACGGCACAACAGCTGAACATCAGCGACGGGCGCTGGAACTGGAACCTTTCCGGTATGCCGATGAGTGGTCGCGTCGGTCTTCGTGTGGATAACTGGCAGCAGGGGCTGGAGAAAGCCACCTTTACCGGACGCCTCAATGTCCTGACTCACGGTGATGCCGGGAAGGGTAACGCCGTGCTAAATCTTGGACCGGGCAGGCTCAGCCTGGAAAACAGCGACATGCCGCTTCATCTGAGCGGGGAAGCCAAACAGGACGACCTGGTGCTTTACGCCAAACTCCCGGCCAGACTAACCGGCGGCCTGAACGATCCTCAACTCGCCTTTGAGCCGGGAGCGTTACTGCGCTCGCGCGGTCGCATCATTGATTCGCTGGATATCGACGAAATCCGCTGGCCACTGGCGGGCGTCAAGCTCACGCCAAAAGGTGTCGATGGACGTTTACAGGCGATCCTGCGGGCGCATGAAAACGAAATGGGCGATTTTGAGCTCCACCTGGACGGTCAGGCCAACGACTTTTTACCCGACAACGGTCTGTGGCAGTGGCGCTACTGGGGAAAAGGGGGCTTTACGCCGATGAATGCGCGCTGGGATGTCGCCGGGAAAGGCGAATGGCGTGATAACCTCATTGAGCTAACTGCGCTCTCCACCGGTTTTGACAAACTCCAGTACGGCACCATGGAGGTCAGCAAGCCACGTCTGGTGCTGGATCAACCGGTGCGCTGGTTCCGTGACCCCGAAAAACCCACCTTCAGCGGCGCGCTGGCGCTCAATGCGGGACAAACCCGCTTCTCCGGCGGCAGCGTGTTACCACCGTCGGTACTGACCTTTAGCGTCGACGGGACAGACCCAACGATTTTCCAGTTCAAGGGCGACCTCCATGCAGACAAAATTGGCCCGGTACAGGTGAATGGTCGATGGGATGGGGAGCGTCTTCGCGGGCAGGCCTGGTGGCCAAAACAGTCGCTTACCGTATTTCAGCCGCTGATCCCGCCAGACTGGAAAATGACGCTGCGTGACGGAGAACTCTATGCGCAGGTCGCCTTCTCGGCGGCAGCCGATCAGGGCTTTGAAGCAGGTGGGCACGGCGTGCTGAAGTCTGGTAGTGTTTGGATGCCGGATAACCAGATCAATGGCGTCGATTTTGTGCTGCCGTTCCGCTTCAGCGAAGGGACCTGGTCCCTGGGCACGCGCGGCCCGGTAACGTTGCGCATAGATGAAGTGGAAAACCTGGTAACCGCGAGAAATATCACGGCGGATCTCCAGGGGGACTACCCCTGGACCGAGGAAAACCCGCTCCTGCTCACCAACGTGAAGGTGGAAACCCTCGGCGGGAAAATCACCATGCAGCAGCTGAGGATGCCGCAACACGATCCGGCCCTGCTGCGCGTAGACAATATCTCTTCCAGCGAACTGATTAGCGCCGTCAATCCGAAACAGTTTGCCATGTCAGGCCCGGTAAGCGGGGCGCTACCGTTCTGGCTGGACAATGAAAAATGGATCATCAAAGATGGCTGGCTGAGCAACCCCGGGCCCATGACGCTGCGTATCGACAAAGATACTGCAGATGCCATTGTGAACGATAATATGGTCGCGGGTGCCGCGATTAACTGGCTCCGCTATATGGAAATTTCGCGTTCGTGGACGAGAATCAATTTAGATAACCTGGGGCAATTAACCATGCAGGCCACCATCAAGGGGACCAGTCGTGTCGATGGTAAAAGCAGCACCGTCAACCTGAACTATACCCATGACGAGAATGTCTTTACCCTCTGGCGCAGCCTGCGTTTTGGAGACAACCTGCAAACCTGGTTTGAGCAACACGCGGCGATACCCGGTCCCCGCAGTTCGACTGGCAAGGAAAGTGAGGAACAACAATGAAAAAGATGGCTGGTGTACTCACCGTTGCCGTTGCTGCGCTACTGAGTGGCTGTACGCCGCGTATTGAAGTCGCGGCACCGAAAGAGCCGATTACCATCAATATGAATGTCAAAATCGAACATGAGATCCACATTAAGGTCGATAAAGACGTTGAAACTCTGCTGAAATCGCGTAGCGATCTGTTCTGAGGACGCCATGAAACGATTAGCTCTGATTTTACTGGCACTGGGGATGAACGTGCAGGCGGCTGCGCTCACCTTAAATGATGCCCGGGCGCAGGGGCGTGTAGGGGAAACCCTGAGCGGGTATCTTGCCCCGATCCAACAGGATGCGGAAACGCTGGCGTTGGTTAACCGTATCAATGCGGCGCGCACGGAAAACTACCAGAAGCTGGCTGACAGCAATAATTTACCGGTCGATGAAGTGGCGAAAATGGCGGGACAAAAACTGGTTGCCCGTGCTCAACCCGGCGAGTATGTGAAGGGCATTAACGGAAAATGGCTGAAAAAATAGTTAGCGGTAGCGCTTGCGGTATTCACCTGGCGAGACGCCAAAACGCTGCTTAAACGCCGTGGAAAAATGGCTATGGTCGGTAAATCCCCAGCTGTAGCCAATCCCCGCCAGCTTTTCGTCATCACTGGTAGAGCGTAGCACCTGCGCGCACAGATCCAGACGACGGTTTTTAATGTACTGCGCCACCACCAGCCCTTTTTCGGCAAACATGCGGTAGAGGCTGCGCACGGACATACCGCTTTCGGCGGCAATCCATTCCGGGCGCAGAGATTCAGACTGAATATGATCGTCGATCAGCGCCACCACATGCTGGAACTGGCGTTCCTTACGCGGCTGAATCAACTCGCGTTGCTGGAAAGCGGGGCGCAGCAGGCAGACCATCGCTTCGAGCGCAGCTTCACTCTCCCGGTCACTCAGATCGGCATTGTTCATACTGTCCATTAACAGACGATGACTCAGCTGTACCGTTGGCAACGAACGGGAAAGGATGAGCGCGCAGTTGATCTCCTGAAACCGACACTGCTGTTCAATAATCTGACGGGGTACCAGTAGTGAAATCTGGCGGGATTTTTCCTGCCAGTTGATTGAGCAGGGACGTGATGCGTCAAGCAGCGTGATATCACCGGTTTTTAGCACAGAGCGCCGGTCATCCTGTTCAATTTCCGCGCTGCCTTCAAGCTGGAACACGGTATAGAACCAGGCATCATTACTTTGTGTGATCTCCTGTCGGGAGCGGAACAGATTCACGCCGCCTGCGGTAACGGTACTGAGCTTCAGGCTGCGCGCGTAGCTGGTTTCCAGTTCGCCGAAGAATTTTCCCTCCAGAGGACGCGCGTTAAAGCGCCCGCAAACCTGGTTAATTTGCGCCAGCCACTGCTGATACTGTTCCTGCTCGCTTGCACACGCCATCGTTTCTCTCACTGCGCCGTCAACGTTTTCACATTGTTGCATTTGTGTTGCATTTTGTCAGAGCTATGAGGCTGACTATAGGAAAGAACACTCACCGGGAACAGCGATATAAGGCGGAATTATCACGATTTGCGGAGCCTGTCACAGGTGGCAAAGCGAATGTCACACAGACAAAAGCGAGAATGCGAAACCCCTCTTAGACTGGATCAACACCCGACGAATAATAACGAAGGAGTACCCTATGTCTGAATCACTGGTGGCAATCCAACCTGCTGTGCAGCAGTTTTTAGACCGACATCATGGCCTGTGGATCGAAGGGCGTCAGGCCGCATCAGACAGTGAAAAACGGCTGAATGTCTACAACCCGGCCACGGGCGAGGTGATTGCCTCGACTGCCGATGCCAGCGTTGACGATGTTGACCGTGCCGTGATGTCCGGCTGGCGCGCGTTTGTTGCCCGCAGCTGGGCCGGAAAATTACCGGCGGAACGCGAGCGGATCTTGCTCCATTTTGCCGATCTGGTTGAGCAGCACAGTGAGGAGCTGGCTCAGCTTGAAACGCTGGAGCAGGGCAAATCCATTAACATTTCCCGTGCTTTTGAAGTTGGCTGCACCCTGAACTGGATGCGCTATACCGCCGGGTTGACCACCAAAATCGCGGGCAAAACGCTGGACCTCTCCATCCCATTACCACAGGGGGCACGCTATCAGGCCTGGACGCGCAAAGAGCCGGTTGGCGTGGTGGCCGGAATTGTACCCTGGAACTTCCCGCTGATGATCGGGATGTGGAAAGTGATGCCTGCGCTGGCAGCGGGCTGTTCCATTGTGATTAAACCCTCAGAAACCACGCCGCTGACCATGCTGCGCGTGGCGGAACTGGCCAGCGAAGCGGGCATCCCGGACGGGGTGTTCAACGTGGTTACCGGGAGCGGCGCGGTGTGTGGCGCAGCGTTGACCTCGCATCCGCACATTGCGAAAGTGAGCTTTACCGGTTCAACGGCAACGGGTAAGCAAATTGCCCGCACAGCGGCGGACACGTTAACCGGGGTGACCCTGGAACTGGGCGGGAAAAACCCGGCCATCGTGTTGAAAGATGCCGACCCTGCCTGGGTGATCGAAGGTCTGATGACCGGCAGCTTCCTGAACCAGGGACAGGTCTGTGCAGCGAGTTCCCGTATCTATATTGAAGCGCCGCTGTTTGACACGCTGGTCAGCGGGTTTGAACATGCGGTGAAATCGTTAAGCGTCGGGCCGGGCATGTCGCCGGAAGCCTTTATTAACCCGCTGGTTTCGCGTGCGCATTGCGACAAGGTGCAGACTTTCCTCGATGAAGCGAAGTCCCGTCATGCGGAACTGATCACCGGTAACCGTGGCCCGGAAGGTAAAGGCTATTATGTTTCACCAACGCTGGTGGTGAACCCGGATGCCGCGCTGAGGCTCACTCGTGAAGAGGTATTTGGCCCGGTGGTCAACCTGGTGCGAGTGGCCGATGGAGAAGAAGCCCTACAGCTGGCAAACGACACCGAGTATGGCCTTACGGCCAGCGTCTGGACGCAGAATATCAGCAAGGCGCTGGAATATACCGACAGGCTGCAGGCGGGTACCGTCTGGGTAAACAGCCACACGCTGATCGACGCTAACCTGCCGTTCGGCGGGATGAAACAGTCTGGCACCGGACGTGACTTTGGCCCGGACTGGCTGGACGGCTGGTGCGAAACGAAGTCGGTGTGTGTGCGGTATTAAAAAACAAGCCGGGTGGCGGCTACGCCTCACCCGGCTTTATTATCGCGACCACCGATCCCGCCCGGCCTCTTTCGCCCGATACAACGCCGCGTCAGCCCGGGCAATGATCTCGGGACCCGCCAGACCGTCTTCCATCCCTGCAATCCCCATACTGGCGGTGACAACCCCGCTAACCTTCGAGCCACTGTGCGGTATCGCGGCGGAATGCAGCTCTTCCTGAATGCGTAAAGCAACCTGTTCTGCCATGTTCTCAGGGCAGTCAAACAGGATCACCACAAACTCTTCACCACCGTAGCGAGAAACAACGTCGTGAGGTGTACGTACTGACTTTTTCAGCACCTGCGCTACCTGCGCCAGGCAGTCGTCACCCGCCTGGTGGCCATAAGTGTCGTTGTAAAGTTTGAAATAATCGACATCCAGCATAATCAGCGAGAAGGCTTTTTTCTGATCAACCGCGTTTTCCAGCACGGTCTCCATGGCCCGGCGGTTTGCCGTCTGGGTTAATGCATCCAGATGCGCCAGCGCGTCCAGCCGCAGAATGAGTCGCTGATTCTGTTGGTTACGTCGCCAGGCTTCTTCAAACCAGCTCAGGAGGATAAAACGTCCGCAGATGAGGATCAGCGTAAAGACAGCCCAGAGCACTGCGAAGCGAATGTTAATCCCTTGATTGAGCATAAAACTGGATACAGGAAGAGCTATCCAAAGAGGGGACACAAAAGATAGCAATCCGGATGGGTGAAAATAGAGCGCGGTCATCCCCGCCAGGATCAGAATAACGAAAATTGGCCATGCGTGCGGAATTTGCACTTCGCTTATGAGCCAGTAACCACACATCGACCAGAGGAGGCTACAGGTGAACAACACCACGCTGATACCTGCTATACGCCGCCAGGCCATAATAATCAGGGCTGATGAAAGGATAATGACACCCAACATTGACGCATCAACCATCAGCGAGAGCTGTTTTGACGTACTTGTCATGCCGTCAATGTTGCCGAACAAAACGTTGCGCAGCAGGATCATCAGCGCAAAGCTCAGGTTCACAAAAGCCAGCCACGGCAGGTTCATTGCCAGGCCGTGGCGCACCATGGATTGTCGGGTGGGCCAGGTTGCTAGTTCGGGTGTGTAATTTTTTCTTTTTTCCATAAAGGTTGTTTACCCGTCCGGGGGCGTGAAGGTGAGATATCATTAACTATAAGCAGGCTGGATGAATCATCAAAATGAAAGGCAAAAAAAACCGGGCATTACGCCCGGGTGGTGATTATTTCTGTTCGTCTTTCTTCTTACCAAGCGTCGGCGTCTCGTCAAAGAAGTTCCACGGTTTGAGCAGAGTATGTACCCATTCCGTTGGCATGATCGGCCACTCTTCCGCGCGGGCGACGTGGGTCGTCCCGGTGGTCATCCAGACGACATCATCCTGGTTGTTCAGCGACTCGTTATCTTTGCTGTATTGTCCCAGGCCCGTATCGTGGATTGACCGGTTAGGGAATTTACCTTCCGGGTAGAGTTCTTCCGGATGATAACGGGTGACCCACAGTTGTTTATCCATAAAGCTCAGTCGGTGGTAAATCCACTCGTCCGGGGCAAATTTCGCGCCAGTCGCTACCGGGTGTGTACCGCCCGCGTACGGGATAATCTGGTACGAGACCGGGTTGCCCATACGGTTCTCTTTGCTGGTATTGCTTAACAAGCGAATGGTGCCCGGGTCGAATTTCTGTGCCGCCTGCTGCTCGGTATCAATATCGTACTGATTGATCTGCATGGTGCTGGTGCGCGGGCCACCGGCGGTATTCGGTTTCACTTCCGGATCCATCGCCACCAGTTTGTTGTTGATGCCATCCACATCCATATCAAGACGGAAGTTATAGATATGCTGGTGAGTGGTGCCCACGATGTTGTGATCGATAAGGGTGCCGTATTTAGTGTCGTCTTTGGCGGTGGCGTCATGCATGGTTTTCGCCTGTACGCCTTTCACTGCTTCAATACCCGTCGCACCGGCATCAATCCCAATAGTGCCATTTTCATGGAATACCCAGTCGAAGATGTAATCGTAGTTACCGACAGTACTCACCCAACGTACCACCAGTTCACGACGCTCGGTGCTGACGTTTGGCTGTCCCATCTCCTGATGCTTATATTCCGGCCCGGCGTAGCGTTCGAAAATGGCGATTGCGCGCGGGATCTCCATTGGCGCACCGGTGTAATCCGGGATCGTTTCATTGAGCATCACGGCGTTAGACGGCACGTCTTTACCCCGCACCAGCGGAGAGGTCAGGGTGCCCATGCCATAGTCGCCGGAATCCAGATAGGCTTTGAAATACCAGCCCACGTCCGGGTCGCCGTAAGGGACGATCATGCCACCTAAGGAGCCCTGATACATAACCTGGCGCTTTTTGCCGTTATCGTTGTACGTCACAGTCGAAATCATCGGGCCGACGCGGGAATCCAGGCTCAGGTGAAAATCCCAGTTCTGCCAGTGCACCATATCACCGGTAATGGTGTAGTTCTTGCCTTCTGGCTCAACGATCTCAAGAGGCTTTTTCGCTGTTTCGATACGGTCACGTCCGTCATACGGACGCGGAGCCATGGGAACCGGAATAACAGCACCTTCTTCAATTTTCTGGATTTTTTTCTGCTCAAGGTCGACTACGGCCACCAGGTTCTCAATTGGATGCGCCCAGTAGTTGCCGTCACCGACGTCCAGGTAGCTGACCACTTTCAGCAGGCGATCTTCCTGCTTCAGGCCGTCTTTACCGTCGAAATAGCCGACAGTCAGCGGCGTGGTAATCACTTTCTTCGTATCGGTGATACCGTGTTTTTTAAGCACCTCTGCAAACTCAGTGCTCTCGTTGATGATCTGCTGAACCGCGGTGAAGTCATCCAGCAGCACCATACCGTGTGCGTCTTTTACCGGTTCCCAGCTCAGGATCTTTTTGTCCTTCAGATCCACCCGGCTTTCGATGACGTGCTTCCCGTCGAGCATAACCACGTTCGCCTGGCGGGGAGAATCCACTGCCGTACCGTTAAGCACAAAGTCCCACACTTTGGTCTTATCTGGCTCAGCAAGGGCAATCTGGGTAAAACGGGTATTCGGTTTGAAATCCGCAGAGGTTTTGACGATCTCTACGGCTTGTTTGATTTCGTCAGCCGTTAGCGCGTTTAACGGGTGAGGGCGTTTTTCAACCTGGAAGGTCTGGTCGAGGCCTGACTGGAAAACGTCGTTGATAAAGGTGTCAGAGATAAAGGCCTTTTTGCCTTTCATCACCACCGGTACCTGCAGCTTGAGGGTTTTGCCGTTGACGATAGCGGTTTTCGCCCCCGGTTTGACCTTCACAAAGGCACCGTCTTTCGCAATGGTGAACATTTGTGCGTAATCATCCCACTGGACATCCGCGCCGAAGTCCTGCAGCGTTTTGTCCATCGGGACCATATGCGCCTCGCTGCCGTGAGCGAAAACAGGGGATTGCCAGGCGCAACACAGCGCAACAGCCATAGCCAGTGCCGTTCTACGGGCAGAAAAAGAAGAATTGCTTCCCATCGTAGACCTCATCTTGTTGTGTTTATTGTGTGGTGACAGCCTTATCCTGACAGGCGCCTGAGAAAAGCGTTTGCCTGCATCTGCCAGATTATTTGTCAGTCTTGCCAGGTTAAAAAAAGACCGGGGTGGCATCACACCCCGGTCAACGTGCGAGAGAGAAAAGTGTCAGGCGTCACCCTGCTGGCGCGCCACCAGCGTCAGAATAGAGTAGAGCGCCACGGCCTGTTGATGCTGGTTAAAAATCTCAACGGCCCACTCCACCACACCCGTCGGTTTTTCCTCGGCGGTGCGTTGTTTCTTCAGCGTTTTACGTTTGCAGGTCAGACGCACCTGAATGGTATCGCCCGGTTTAACCGGTTCGATAAAGCGCAGGTTTTCCATGCCGTAGTTGGCAATCACCGGCCCGACCCCCGCATCAACGAACAATCCCGCTGCGGCGGAAATCAGGAAATAACCGTGGACCACGCGTTCGCCAAAGATTGACTCTGCCGCGCCGATCTTGTCCATGTGCGCGTAGAAGTGGTCGCCGCTCAGGCAGGCAAAATTCACGATATCTGCTTCTGTGAGCGTGCGACGCGGCGTCAGCAGGCTGTCGCCCGGCTGCAACTCCTCGAAATATTTACGGAACGGATGAACGCGATCTTCCTGCACGTCAGCACCGCGCACCCACTGTTTGCCAATGGCAGCCAGCATGGATGGACTGCCCTGAATGGCGGTACGCTGCAGATAGTGCTTCACTGCGCGCAGGCCGCCCAGCTCTTCACCGCCGCCCGCGCGACCCGGACCACCGTGGACCAGTTGAGGAAGCGGAGAACCGTGGCCGGTAGACTCTTTCGAGGATTCCTCATTGAGGACCTGAATACGTCCGTGAGCGCGTGCCGCGCCGGCAATAAACTGGCGTGCGGTTGCCAGATCCGCAGTGACCAGCGTCCCGGCCAGGCTTCCGCCGCCCGCGCGGGCAAGCTGCATCGCGTGGGCTGCATTGCGATACGGCATCAGGGTCGCAACCGGACCAAAGGCTTCAGTCGCGTGAACTGCCGGTGTTTCATCCGGCTGCGGACAGAACAGCAGGGTCGGTGGGAAGAAGGCGCCAGCAGCCTGCAAATCCGCTTTGCCACCCAGACGGATCTCACAGCCTGCGGCAACCAGCTGATCCACTTTCTCCTGAACGTCTGCACGTTGTTCGCTGTTCACCAGCGCGCCCATTTTTACCCCTTCCTGCGCCGGGTCACCCACCACGACTTTTTCAAGACGCGCAATCAGTGCCTGACTGACGGCATCGAGCTGGCTTTGCGGGACGATAATCCGGCGAATGGCCGTACATTTCTGTCCGGCTTTGGCGGTCATTTCACGGACCACTTCCCGAATGAACAGGGCAAATTCTGGCTGTTCCGGGGTGACGTCTTCCCCCAGCACGCAGCAGTTCAGTGAGTCAGCTTCCATGGTGAACGGAATGGAATTCGCCACAATATTTGGGTGCACACGCAGGCTTTGACCGGTACTGGCGGAGCCGGTAAACGTCACCACGTCCTGGCTGTCGAGATGATTCAGCAGATCCCCTGCGCCACCGCAGATCAGACTGATGGCACCGTCCGGCACCAGGCCGCTGTCAATGATGGATTTCACCATCGCCTGGGTCACCTGCGCTGTGGCGGTAGCGGGTTTGATGATGGCAGGCATCCCGGCGAGCCAGGTGGGTGCCAGTTTTTCCAGCATACCCCAGCACGGGAAGTTAAAAGCGTTGATATGGACCGCCACGCCTGATTTTGACGTCAGGACATGGCGTGCAGCAAAACCACCTTCCTTCGACAGAGGGATCAACTCATCCTCAGGCCACAGTGTGTCATCCGGCAGTTCGCGGCTGCCCAGGCTGGCATAGGTGAAGAGGGTACCGATACCGCCTTCAATATCCACCCAGCTGTCTGCCTTTGTCGCCCCGGTCTGGGCAGACAGGGCATAAAACGTCTCTTTCTGACTAAGCAGATGTTTCGCTACCGCCTTCAGCATGGCAGCGCGTTCGATAAAGGTCATTTTGTGAAGAGCTTCGCCGCCACGCTCAATGGCATAGCGACGGGCGGCCGCCATATCCAGCCCTTCGCTGGTCACGCTCCACAGCGCTTCGCCACTGATGGCGTGATGAATAGTGCGTTCGCGGCCCCGGCCAGACTGCCAGGTACCGGACAAGAAGCTGGCTAACTGCTGCATCGCTTATCTCCAAATGTTACGAAAATTCACTATTAATAGTTTGATCGTGAATCATAAAAATCAAGCTGAGTTTTAATGAATTGTTAACAATGTGATCCAGTCTGATGAAGTTCAGTACGCAAACGCCCGGACTGTCGGGTGCGCTGCAAAAGCCTTGCGAGCGACATCACAAAACAAGGAAACAATTCTTGGGGTTATATTTAACCTTTGTGTAACTTTTAAAAAAACAAAGTGATTCAACATTTCGCTTTAGATTGCAAACTAACGAATCATAAAGGTGATGACGTGACGCAAGAACAACGGTTTGAGCAGCGCATAGCGCAGGAGACGGCGATAGAACCCCAGGACTGGATGCCTGAGGCCTACCGCAAGACGTTGATCCGCCAGATTGGTCAGCATGCGCACTCCGAAATTGTCGGCATGCTGCCCGAAGGTAACTGGATCACCCGCGCACCGACGTTGCGTCGTAAAGCGATCCTGCTGGCGAAAGTACAGGACGAAGCCGGACACGGTTTGTACCTGTATAGCGCGGCAGAAACGCTGGGCTGCGCGCGGGAAGACATCTACCAGAAGATGCTCGACGGCAAGATGAAATACTCCTCCATCTTCAACTACCCAACCCTGAGCTGGGCCGATATCGGCGTGATCGGCTGGCTGGTGGACGGTGCTGCCATCGTTAACCAGGTGGCGCTGTGCCGGACCTCCTACGGTCCGTATGCCCGGGCGATGGTGAAAATCTGTAAAGAAGAGAGCTTCCACCAGCGCCAGGGCTTTGAGGCCTGCATGGCGCTGGCGCAGGGGAGCGAGGCCCAGCGTCACATGCTGCAGGACGCCATCAACCGTTTCTGGTGGCCGGCACTGATGATGTTCGGACCGAACGATGACAACTCGCCGAACAGCGCCCGTAGTCTGGCGTGGAAAATCAAGCGCTTCGGCAATGACGAACTCCGCCAGCGTTTTGTCGACAACACCATTCCCCAGGTGGAGATGCTCGGCATGACGGTGCCCGATCCCGACCTGCGTTTTGACGACGAGAGTGGTCATTACCGTTTCGGCGAGATCGACTGGCAGGAATTTGAAGAGGTGATTAACGGGCGTGGCATCTGTAACCACGAACGTCTGGCCGCCAAACGCAAAGCCTGGGAAGAGGGGGCGTGGGTGCGTGAAGCTGCACTGGCGCACGCAGAAAAACAACATGCCCGCAAAGTGGCTTGAGAGGAATCACGATGAGTAATGTCTACTGGCCGCTGTACGAAGTCTTCGTACGTAGCAAACAAGGTTTGTCCCACCGTCACGTGGGAAGTCTGCATGCCGCTGACGATCGCATGGCGCTGGAAAATGCGCGTGATGCATACACCCGCCGCAGCGAAGGGTGCTCCATCTGGGTGGTCAAGGCGAGCGAGATTATCGCTTCCCAGCCGGAAGAGAGCGGCGAGTTCTTCGACCCGGCGGAAAGCAAGGTCTACCGCCACCCGACGTTTTACACCATCCCTGATGGCATTGAGCACATGTGAGGTTGGGGATGAAAACAGTCACTGCATATGCCCTGCGTCTGGGCGACAACGGTCTGGTGCTTTCGCAGCGTCTCGGCGCCTGGTGCGGTCACGCACCGGAGCTGGAGATCGACCTCGCGCTGGCCAATATCGGTCTCGACCTGCTGGGCCAGGCGCGCAATTTCCTGACCTATGCCGCGGAGCTGGAAGGCCAGGGCGATGAAGACACGCTGGCATTTGGGCGTGACGAGCGTCAGTTCCGCAATTTACTGCTGGTGGAGCAGCCGAACGGTAACTTCGCCGACACGATTGCCCGTCAGTACCTGATGGATGCCTGGAATGTGGCGCTGTATGAACGTCTGGCGCACAGCAGCGACAGCCAGCTTGCCGCCATTGCCGCAAAAGCCATTAAAGAGGCGCGCTACCACCTGCGCTTTAGCCGTGGCTGGCTGGTGCGCCTGGGTGATGGCACCAAAACCTCCGCGCAAAAAATGCAGCAGGCCATCGATAACCTGTGGCGTTTTACGGCGGAGCTGTTTGACGCCGATGACGTTGAGCTGGAGCTGATTACCTCCGGCGTGGCGGTTGACCCGCGCACCTTGCGGCAGCCGTGGGAAAGCGAAGTGTTTGCCGGTCTGGCAGAAGCCAACCTGAAGGTACCCGACGAAGTGGCGTATCGCACCGGGGGCAAGAAAGGGCTACATACCGAACATCTGGGCCCGATGCTGGCGGAAATGCAATATCTCCAGCGCGCGTACCCGGGTCAACAGTGGTAATAGCGGAGGTCATGATGCAGCGTTTTGCTGAGATTGCACCTGCGGAGATCCCGCAGATCTGGTCGCTGTTAAGCCATATCCCGGACCCGGAAGTGCCCGTGTTAACTATCACCGATCTGGGCATGGTGCGCAGCGTCGCACCGCAAGGTGAAGGCTGGGTCATTGGCTTCACGCCAACCTACTCAGGTTGCCCGGCGACGGAACACCTGCTAGGCGCTATCCGCGAAACGATGACCGCACACGGGTTTACGCCGGTTCATATTGTGCTCCAGCTTGAACCCGCCTGGACCACCGACTGGATGACTGCTGATGCCCGCGAGCGTCTGCGTGAATATGGCATCAGCCCGCCGGTCGGCCACAGCTGCCATGCCCATGTGCCCGCAGAGGTGACGTGTCCGCGCTGTGCGAGCACCGATACCTCGCTTATCAGTGAATTTGGTTCAACGGCCTGCAAAGCGCTCTATCGCTGCAACACCTGCCGTGAGCCTTTCGACTATTTCAAATGTATTTGAGGCTGCCATGACAACGTTTCATTCATTAACAGTGGCAAAAGTGGAACCCGAAACCCGTGATGCGGTAACGATCACCTTCGCGGTGCCGCAGGAATTACAGGACGCGTACCGCTTTCGTCCGGGGCAGCACCTGACCCTGAAAACGAAACTGGGCGGGGATGAACTGCGCCGCTGTTACTCCATCTGCCGGAGCAGCGCACCGGGTGAGATCAGCGTGGCGGTCAAAGCCATCGAGGGCGGACGATTCTCCCGCTATGCCCGGGATGAGATTAAACAGGGTATGGCGCTGGAGGTGATGGTTCCTCAGGGCCAGTTTGGCTACCAGCCGCAGGCGGAACGTGAAGGACACTATCTGGCGATTGCCGCAGGCTCCGGGATCACCCCGATGCTGGCGATTTTATCCGCAACGCTTGCCACCGAACCGAACAGCCATTTCACCCTGATTTACGGCAACCGCAGCAGCCAGAGCATGATGTTCCGCCAGGCGCTGGCGGACCTGAAAGACAAATACCCGCAGCGGCTGCAGCTGGTCTCCATCTTCAGCCAGGAGCGTCTGGACAGCGATCTTCTCCATGGTCGTATTGACGGGGAAAAACTGCAGGCGCTGGCGAAAACGCTGATCAACTTCCGCCAGTACGACGAAGCGTTTATTTGCGGTCCGTCGGCGATGATGGATGAGGCTGAAAGCACATTAAAAGCGCTGGGGATGCCGGAAAAAGCCATCCATCTGGAACGTTTTAATACGCCAGGCTCAGCGGCTAAACGCACGGTTAGCGTGCAGGCGGAGGGGCAGAAAGTCACCATTCGTCAGGACGGCCGTGACCGTGAAATCACCCTGACGGCGGACGATGAAAGTATTCTTGATGCCGCGCTGCGCCAGGGGGCGGATCTGCCGTATGCCTGTAAAGGCGGCGTGTGCGCCACCTGTAAATGTAAAGTGCTGCGCGGCAAAGTGGACATGGTGACCAACTACAGCCTGGAGCCGGACGAATTGGCCGCCGGGTATGTGCTGAGCTGTCAGTCGCTGCCGTTAACCGCTGATGTGATCGTCGATTTCGACGCGAAGGGGATGGCATGAGCGAACTGATTGTCACCCGCCATGGCCGCGTGTTGCAGCTGACGCTGAACCGTCCGGCGGCACGCAACGCCCTCAACAATTCGCTGCTGACGCAGATTGCGGAACAGCTTGAGGCGGCGGCCTGTGATAGCGGCATTTCTGCCTGCGTCATTTATGGCAACGAGCGCTGCTTTGCGGCCGGGGCAGATCTCAACGAAATGGCAGATAAAGATTTGCCGGCCACGTTGAACGATATCCGTCCCCAGTTGTGGAAGCGGATAGACGCATTTAACAAACCGTTGATCGCCGCCGTGAACGGTTTCGCGCTGGGGGCTGGATGTGAACTGGCACTGCTCTGCGACGTAGTGATTGCCGGGGATAACGCGCGTTTCGGTCTGCCGGAAATCACCCTCGGGATTATGCCTGGCGCGGGCGGCACGCAGCGTCTCATTCGCAGCGTGGGTAAATCCCTCGCCAGCAAAATGGTGCTGACCGGAGAAAGTCTCTCCGCACAACAGGCGCTGAGTGCTGGTCTGGTCAGCGATGTCTTCCCGGCCTCCCTGACGCTGGAGTATGCCCTGAAACAGGCGGCATTGATGGCGCGTCATTCGCCGCTGGCTTTGCAGGCCGCGAAACAGGCGCTGCGTCAGTCTCAGGAAGTGCCATTGCAGGCAGGATTGGCACAGGAACGTCAGCTTTTTACGCTGCTTTCCGCGACCGAAGACCGCCGGGAAGGTATCAATGCCTTCTTACAGAAACGCACCCCCGACTTTAAAGGACGCTAATTGTGGAATTTATCCTGAGTAACGTAGAGCAAGGCGTAATGACCATTACGCTGAACCGCCCGGAGCGTCTGAACAGCTTTAACGACGTGATGCATCAGCAGCTTTCGGAGTGCCTGAAACAGGCCGAGCGTGATGACACCATTCGCTGTCTGCTGATCACCGGGGCAGGACGCGGTTTCTGTGCCGGTCAGGATCTGAATGACCGCAATGTCGACCCCAACGGCCCGGCGCCGGATCTGGGCATGTCCGTGGAGACGTTTTACAACCCGCTGGTGCGCCGCCTGGCAAAACTGCCGAAGCCGGTCATCTGTGCGGTCAATGGCGTGGCGGCCGGTGCCGGGGCTACGCTGGCGCTCGGGTGCGACATGGTCATTGCGGCGCGTTCCGCCAACTTTGTGATGGCCTTCAGCAAGCTCGGGTTAGTCCCGGACTGCGGCGGCACCTGGCTGCTGCCACGCGTTGCCGGACGCGCTCGCGCCATGGGGCTGGCGCTGCTGGGGGACAAACTCAGCGCCGAACAAGCGCAGGCCTGGGGGATGATCTGGCAGGTGGTGGACGACGAGCAGCTTTCCGCCACGGCACAACAGATGGCGCTG
This sequence comes from Enterobacter sp. P82, assembly GCF_037053385.1. Lineage (NCBI taxonomy): Bacteria > Pseudomonadati > Pseudomonadota > Gammaproteobacteria > Enterobacterales > Enterobacteriaceae > Enterobacter > Enterobacter sp. P82. The sequence continues at coordinate 1,340,866 of NZ_JBALHX010000001.1, read as the reverse complement.
CATTTTGCCTCACAGCCGACGTTTGGTCTGGGGCTGATCAAGCAGGCCATCAACGCGGCGGAAACTAACACCCTGGATGCACAACTCGATCTCGAGCGCGACTATCAACGCCTGGCCGGGCGCAGCGACGACTACCGTGAAGGCGTAAGCGCCTTCCTGGCAAAGCGTGCGCCGAACTTTACGGGGAAATAAGATGTTGAACATACGCACTGTCGCCGTAATTGGCAGCGGCACGATGGGCGCCGGAATTGCCGAAGTCGCGGCCAGCCATGGACACCACGTCCTGATATACGACATCTCCGCAGATGCGATCTCGCGCGCCATTGACGGCATTCGCCAGCGTCTGGCTTCCCGGGTGACGCGAGGAAAACTCTCCGCAGATGCCGGTAGCCAGATCCTGGCCAGACTGCTTCCGGTGACCGATATCGAGGCACTCTCGGCGGCAGATCTGGTGATTGAAGCGGCTTCTGAGCGTCTGGAGGTGAAAAAGGCGCTGTTTGCACAGCTGGCCGCGATCTGCCCGGCACAGACGGTGCTGACCAGTAACACCTCGTCTATTTCAGTTACCGCGATTGCGGCGGACGTTCACCATCCGGAACGCGTGGCGGGGCTGCATTTCTTTAACCCGGCACCGGTAATGAAGCTGGTGGAAGTGGTCAGCGGACTGGCGACCTCTCCGGAAGTGGCCGATGCGCTGTGCGAGCTGGCGCTGAACTGGGGTAAACAACCCGTTCGCTGTCAGTCAACGCCGGGGTTCATCGTGAACCGCGTTGCACGTCCGTTCTACTCTGAAGCCTGGCGCGCACTGGAAGAACAGGTGGCCGCGCCGGAGGTGATTGACGCCGCACTGCGCGAAGGTGGCGGTTTCCCGATGGGGCCGCTGGAACTCACTGACTTGATTGGTCAGGACGTTAACTTTGCCGTGACATGCTCAGTCTTTAATGCCTTCTGGCAGGAGCGCCGTTTTCTGCCTTCTCTGGTCCAGCAGGAGCTGGTGCTGGCGGGGCGACTGGGCAAAAAAAGCGGGAAGGGCGTTTACGACTGGCAGGGGGATAAACCTGATGTGCAGTGGGTTGAGCCCGTGGATGACAGTTATCGTCCGATGCACATGGAGAAAAGAAGTGACGGTGTCACGGAAATTGACGGTGTGCATCTGATGGAAACGCAGGGTGAAACTGCTCAGGCGTTGGCGTTACGCCTTAACTGCCCGGTGGTGATGGTTGACCGTATTGAGCGCGATGTGGCGGTGATTGCGGCGGCAGCCAGCAACCCGCAGAGTGCGACGCTGAAAGCCATCTGGTACCTGCAACAGCAGGGCAAACGGGTAATACAAATTGCCGATTATCCGGGCATGCTGGTCTGGCGCACGTTGGCAATGATCGCCAACGAAGCGCTGGATGCCCTGCAAAAAGGGGTAGCCAGCGAGAAGGATATTGATACTGCCATGCGCCTCGGCGTGAACTACCCGAGCGGTCCGATTGCCTGGGGGGAGCGTCTGGGCTGGCAACGTCTGCTGACGCTGCTGGAGAACCTGCAACGTCATTACGGCGAAGAACGTTATCGTCCCTGTTCACTGCTGCGCCAGCGTGCGCTTCTGGAGAGTAGCTATGAGTCATAACGCCTGGCATAACGCCCGCACGATGTACGAACGGGATGCCTGCGCGCAGGCACTGGGAATCGACATCATTGAAATGGACGAAGGCTATGCGGTGGTGACGATGACCATCACCCCACAGATGCTTAACGGCCACAAAACCTGTCACGGTGGACAGCTTTTCTCGCTGGCGGACACCGCCTTTGCTTACGCCTGCAACAGCCAGGGGCTGGTGGCGGTCGCCTCCGGTTGCTCGATTGATTTTCTGCGTCCGGGCTTTGCCGGGGATACGCTGACCGCCACCGCGCGGGTAAAGCATCAGGGCAAACTCACCGGCGTGTACGACATTGAAATTCAGAATCAACAACAGAAAACCGTCGCCCTTTTTCGCGGAAAATCGCACCGCATTGGCGGCAGTGTGACAGGAGAAGCCTGATGCGTGATGCATTTATTTGTGATGGCGTACGAACCCCGGTGGGGCGTTACGGCGGCGCACTTTCCGCTGTTCGCGCTGACGATCTGGGGGCCGTTCCGCTGCGTGCGCTGCTGGCACGTTACCCGCAGCTTGATCTGGAGCGGATTGATGATGTGATCCTCGGTTGCGCCAACCAGGCGGGGGAAGACAACCGCAACGTGGCGCGCATGTCGTCCCTGCTGGCAGGATTGCCGCAGACGGTTTCCGGCACCACCATTAACCGCCTGTGCGGTTCGGGGCTGGACGCGATTGGCTTTGCAGCCCGCGCTATTAAAGCAGGCGATGGCGATCTGTTGCTGGCGGGCGGCGTGGAGTCCATGTCCCGCGCGCCGTTTGTGATGGGGAAAGCCACCGCCGCGTTTCAGCGTCAGGCAGAGATCTTTGATACCACCATCGGCTGGCGTTTTGTGAATCCGCTCATGCATCAGCACTTCGGAACTGACAGTATGCCGGAAACGGCAGAGAATGTAGCTGAATTGTTAAATATTAGCCGTGCCGATCAGGACGCTTTTGCGCTGCGCAGTCAGCAGCGAACCGCCAGGGCGCAGCAGAACGGTATTCTGGCGCAGGAGATTGTGCCGGTGCTGGTGCCAGGTAAAAAAGGCGCGGTAACGGAATGTAGCGTGGATGAACATCCACGAGCGGATACGACACTTGAACAACTAGCCGGACTGAAAACACCGTTTCGTAAAAACGGGGTGGTTACGGCGGGGAATGCCTCTGGCGTTAATGACGGCGCAGCGGCGCTGATCATCGCCAGTGAACAGATGGCACTCGCGCAGGGATTAGTCCCGCGTACGCGTATTGTGGCGATGGCGACGGCAGGCGTGGAACCTCGTCTGATGGGCTTAGGCCCGGTGCCTGCCACCCGCAAAGTGCTGGAGCGAGCCGGACTCAGTATCAACGATATGGACGTCATCGAGCTTAATGAAGCTTTTGCTTCACAGGCACTGGGTGTACTGCGTCAGTTAGGGTTACCCGATGATGCCGCTCACGTTAACCCGAACGGGGGCGCTATTGCGTTAGGCCACCCGCTGGGGATGAGCGGTGCCAGACTGGCGCTGGCCGCAAGCAATGAATTGCATCGACGCAACGGGCGCTATGCGCTGTGTACGATGTGCATCGGTGTGGGTCAGGGCATTGCCATGATCCTTGAGCGTGTTTGAGCGAATAACAATGTGAGTATCCTACAATGACAAATACAACAAAGCTTGACCCGATCGAAACAGCATCCCTTGACGAATTACAGGCGTTGCAGACCGAGCGTCTGAAATGGACGCTGCACCACGCCTATAACAACGTACCGATGTACAAACGCAAGTTCGATGCAGCGGGCGTTCACCCTGACGATTTCAAAGAGCTGGCGGATATCCGTAAATTCCCGTGCACGACCAAGCAGGATCTGCGGGATAACTATCCGTTCGATACCTTTGCCGTACCGATGGAGCAGGTGGTACGTATTCACGCATCCTCCGGCACCACCGGCAAACCTACCGTTGTCGGCTACACGCAAGGCGACATCGACAACTGGGCCAATCTGGTGGCCCGCTCCCTGCGTGCCGCAGGCGGCAGTGCAAAAGACAAAATACACGTGGCCTATGGTTACGGGTTGTTTACCGGCGGTCTGGGTGCACATTACGGTGCAGAACGTTTAGGCGCAACGGTGATCCCGATGTCGGGTGGTCAGACGGAGAAACAGGCGCAGCTTATCCGGGATTTCCAGCCAGATATGATCATGGTGACGCCATCCTACTGCCTTAACCTGATTGAAGAACTGGAACGCCAGATGGGCGGCGATGCCAGTACCTGTTCTCTTCGTGTGGGCGTGTTCGGCGCCGAGCCGTGGACGCAGGCCATGCGCCGTGAGATTGAAAAACGGCTAGGGATCACGGCGCTGGATATTTATGGCCTCTCCGAAGTGATGGGCCCCGGCGTGGCGATGGAGTGTATCGAAACCGCCGACGGTCCGACAATCTGGGAAGATCATTTCTATCCGGAGATCGTCAACCCGAACGACGGTACGCCGCTTAATGACGGCGAGCAGGGTGAACTGCTGTTTACCACGCTGACCAAAGAGGCGCTGCCGGTGATCCGCTACCGTACCCGTGACCTGACACGCCTGCTGCCAGCAACCGCGCGCAGTATGCGTCGTATGGACCGGATCAGCGGTCGCAGTGACGATATGCTGATCATCCGTGGCGTTAACGTCTTCCCGTCGCAGCTGGAAGAGGAAATTGTGAAGTTCGAACATCTCTCGCCGCATTACCAGCTGGAGGTGAACCGTCGCGGACATCTTGATTCACTTTCCGTGAAGGTGGAGCTAAAAGAGAGCAGCCTGACGCTGACGCACGAACAGCGTTGCCAGGTGTGTCACCAGTTGCGCCACCGCATTAAATCCATGGTGGGGATTTCAACCGACGTGATGATCGTTAATTGCGGCAGTATCCCGCGCTCAGAGGGGAAAGCCTGCCGGGTGTTTGATTTGCGTAAAATCGCGGCCAACAGCTGAGTTTCTTCTTCCCTCTCTCCGCCGGAGAGAGGGAATGCAGAACTATGCTATGATTCATCCGGGACAAAAATTACAACAGAATGAATCACATGAAACTCGACGCCTTTATCCAGCACGCAGTCAGCTCCGTTCCGATCAGCGGGACATCCCTTATCTCCTCATTATACGGTGACGCGCTTTCCCATCGCGGGGGCGAGATTTGGCTCGGGAGCCTGGCGGCATTACTGGAGGGAATGGGGTTCGGCGAACGGTTCGTGCGCACTGCGTTGTTTCGCCTCAACAAAGAGGGCTGGCTGGATGTCTCGCGCATTGGACGTCGCAGCTTTTATCGCCTGAGCGACAAAGGGCTACGTTTAACCCGCCGCGCGGAGAATAAGATCTATCGCGCGGAGTTGCCCGCCTGGGACGGAAAATGGTTATTGCTGCTCTCTGAAGGTCTGGACAAAACTACGCTTGCTGACGTCAAAAAACAGCTTATCTGGCAGGGATTTGGCACGCTTGCGCCGAGCCTGATGGCTTCACCATCGCAGCATCTGGCAGATGTGCAGTCCCTGCTTCATGATGCTGGCGTGGCGGAAAACGTCATCTTCTTTGAAGCTCACTCGCCGCTGGCTTTATCCCGCGCTGCGTTGCGTTCGCGGGTGGAAGAGTGCTGGCAACTGACCGAACAAAACACGATGTACGAAACGTTTATTAGCTCGTTCCGGCCGCTGCTGCCGCTGCTGAAAGAGGCGACACCAGAGGAGCTGACGCCAGAGCGTTGCTTCCAGATCCAGCTGTTGCTGATCCATTTTTATCGTCGTGTGGTGCTGAAAGACCCATTGCTGCCGGAAGAGTTACTACCAGCGCACTGGGCCGGGCAAAGCGCCCGGCAGCTCTGCATCAATATTTATCAGCGTGTGGCACCGGGGGCGCTGGCGTTTGTCAGTGAGAAAGGCGAAACCTCCGTCGGTGAACTGCCCGTGCCCGGCACGCTCTACTATCAACGCTTTGGTGGTCTTACGAGTGCATAAGGAGTGAGGATGCCTGTTTATCAAATTGATGGTCTGACGCCGGTCGTACCTGACGAGAGCTATGTTCACCCGACGGCGGTACTCATTGGCGATGTGATTCTGGGCAAAGGCGTTTATGTCGGCCCGAACGCCAGCCTGCGCGGAGATTTTGGCCGTATTGTGGTGAAAGATGGCGCGAACATTCAGGATAACTGCGTGATGCATGGTTTCCCTGAACAGGACACGGTGGTGGAAGAGGACGGACATATCGGCCACAGCGCGATTCTGCATGGCTGTGTTATCCGCCGTAACGCACTGGTGGGAATGAACGCTGTGGTGATGGACGGCGCGGTGATTGGTGAAAACAGCATCGTCGGCGCGGCGGCATTTGTGAAGGCGAAAGCGGAAATGCCCGCAGGGCATTTGATTATTGGCAGCCCGGCCAAAGCGATTCGCGAGTTGAGCGAGCAGGAACTGGCGTGGAAAAAACAGGGTACAAGGGAATATCAGGTGCTGGTGGAGCGCTGCAAGCTGACCATGCACCAGGTAGAACCGCTGCGTGAAGTGGAGCCTGGGCGGAAACGGCTGACGTTTGATGAGAATTTAAGGCCGAAGTCGGCGGTGTGAGGTGAGATATTGAAGCAGGGGCGGATGGAACCGACCCATGCTGCGGTTATCTGTACAGTTGCAATTAAATGAGGCTAATTATTTAATCCCTGGTGCCGATAATCTTTTTCTCTGGTTATATATGAAGGAACATGTATGCATTACGCACGGCCTCTTATTCGCCCTCTGTTTTTACTTTCTCTGTTGCCGTTTTCTTTTGCTCAGGCCGCTGAAAAGCCTGAACTTATTGGCGGTGGCATTAACCCCTTGTCTGTTACCCGCATCCACGATCGTGTGAGTTATATGGTGTCGTTAAACTTCAATAACGGCAAAACAGCGCAACAATGGCGTTCAGTGGATTGTAAGCAGGGTAAGTCCGAGCTTCTGTACAAGGATTTACTGGATGATGAAGGGTTAACCAAAGTCCGTTTTTACGGCGACAGCTACATGCGGTATGCGCCAGCACAGGATGATAAGCTGATGACGGCAGAGGATATCCGTAAGATCTGCCAGCTACCGGTAAAAGAACCCCTGTGGGAAAGATTATCAGCCACGTCTGCAACGGGCATTACCGATCTTGTCGATGTTAACAGCATTCATCGCGTTGGCGACATTTTAACGGTACGCATGGGATATGATTTTGCCGATATCATCTGGGAACCGCCTTATGACGCGCCGCTTGAATTAAAGATTGAGCACTATTTCTATAACTGTAAAACCCATCAGGGCGACGCTGTCGCTGCAATGAACTTCGATGGCCAGGGTCGCGTAACGGACTCACTCATCACCGCTGATATTGTTCGTCGCAAAAGTAGCTTCAAGATTGACGCTCAAAAGGCACAACACTTTGAGCAACTCTGCCAGCTACCTGCAGGCAAAACATTCACCGCTGAAGGGCGCTTTGTACCCGCGGTGAACAAGTCAGCATCTACGTTGATGGGGCCCTCAATGCCCGATCTGAGCAATAATAATCCCCAATGGTTGAGTAAATACCCCCTTTCTGCTGCTATTGATCACCAGGCGCAGGCACTGATCAAATCCTGGGCGATGCCGCGTTTTAAACAGGTTCGGTACACCGAAGTCAGCGCGCTCGGTAAGATTAAAGTCCAGCTGGATGCGCAATCGGATGGTTATACACGTAAGCTTGAAGACTATGGCATCTGGACGGTTCAACGTTTAACGCTGGCTAATCTGTTACAACTGAAATTCGCCATGTCCATCAGTAGCGGTGCCATGTTGCTCAACACATTGCAGACGGATCTGCATTTCCCGTTAGTACAGGGTCAAAAATATCAGGCTAAATTGGAAAATATTGATGCGGATAAGAAAGTCACATCGTCAGCGATGCGCTGTGAAGTGACGGGGGAAGGGGATGCGCAGCGTATTGCACCTGAGTTTAGTGGGAAATATTTGTTAGTTGAGTGTCATGAAAGTAATGCGGGGCAACCAGATAACAGAAGCAAATTAGCCTGGCTGCAGGATCTCAATATCTTCGTCCCTGTTGCTCAGCAACTGGGCGATAAGCCTGAAAGGTTGGTGACGCTGGAAAATGTGAGTGTGACGCGATAATCAATAACCAGGCCTTACCGAGCTATTATGAAATAAGGACATAAAATGACCAATTCAGCGTTTCAGTGGACGTGCATTAAATGTGATAAAGAGATCCCACAGCATCTTGAATATTGTTCTGAGTGCGAAGAAAAACGATATCGCAAAATAGGTGGTTTGTTATATCTGCCATTTATCAATATGCTGTTTATCGCTTACGCCTACTTTAACTCTATGGCAGTAACGTTAAGTGCCGGGATGGAAACGGTAGGTCGTCTTCCGCTCTCCCAGACGACCTATCTCTTTGTTGCCAGTGGGATTAACTTAGTTTTCCTGCTCTTTATCATTTATATTGTTTCTCTGTTTTTGCGGAAAAAGAAAGAGTTACCTCTGGCTTATTGTGCGTTGCTTGTTTCGGGTATCGCTCTGATGCTAATTGACAGGGTCGCCACGTCTTACATCTTTCCGCAGATCGCCCTGAATATGGCTCAGATAATGCCTATTATTATGCATGTGATATACGCTTGTATCTGGATCCCATACTTCCGCACCTCCGTGCGGGTTAAAAAGACGTTCATTTGGTAGACGAGGCTGACAGGGCTGCAACAGCAGCCCTGTGAAAAAGCGGAGTTTACTCGCCTTTAACCAGAATGGGGTTTATACAACATCCCCTGATTCATCCTCGCTCACACTCTCTTTGCTTTGAATGAAGCGGAGTGCCAGATAGAGGTCTGGCGCCAGAATCATGTCATCATCATTCATTGTTGGCCGACTTTCTTTAAACCAGCGTGTTAATTCCGTTTTCCTGCCCGCCAGGATTAACTTAATCTGTCGACCTTTCAGGTCACGCTTTAGCTCATTAATGGTTGCCAGAACACTGATATCTGAATAGGTGAAGCAGGCAACGGCATCAATGACCACCCATTTAGGCTGTTCTGCTGCACCTTCAACTAAGTTCAACACGCGGCGTTTAAAATAAGCCACATTAAAATAGGTCAACGGTGAGTTAAAACGATACATCAGCACGCCCGGAACCATTTTAATATCGGTGGTATTCCCTAATGAATGGATCATGCCATTTTCATCAGTTCCCAGTAAGTGCTCAGAGGGGCGAAAGACTGTACGCAGAAACTGTAACAGGCCAAGCAGCACCGCAAGACCGATACCCTGAATAACACCGATAATTAAAACACAGCCAAACGTGAAAAAAGCCAGGCGAAATGCCTGTTTATTTCTTCGTCTCAGGTTCCATAGCCCACGCAAATCAATTAATGACCACGACGCATACATTAGAACAATACCTAATGCAGAGACCGGAATAAATTGTAAGGGTTGAGTGAAAAAGAGTAGTACGACTCCAATGAGTAAGGCTGCAACAATGGATACCAGCTGACTTTTTCCGCCAGTGGAATCATTAACCGCGGTCCGGGAATCGGCCCCACTAATAGCAAACCCCTGAGATAACCCCGACATGATATTCGCAATACCCAGTGCTCTGAACTCAGCATCCGCATTGATTTCATAGCCATTTTTTGCCGCAAAACTGCGGGCGGTCAGCATCAGACTGACAAAACTGACCAAAGCCAGGTTCAGCGCCGGGATCACTAAATCACGCATCGGACCCGGCTGGAACGCCCCCCAGTTAACGACGGGTAATCCAGGCTGGAAACCTTCGCCCCCAATAGTGGCAATACCATATTGTTGTGCAGATGTCCCCCATACCAGAAACGTCGTTATCACTATGGCGATCAAAGGTGCCGGCCAGTGACTGCGAAACGTTTTAATAGCCATTAAAATAGCTAACGTTAAAATGGATATTCCGAAGGTTAATAAATGGCTGTCTGAAATTCGGCCCGGTAAGGCAATAATTTTCTCAATAACCTGCGCTTCATCAAGCTTGATCCCCAAAACCTTACCTAATTGCCCGACAATAATCGTCACGGCTACGCCATTAAGCAGACCAGTCAGAATAGGGTGAGAAAGCAGATCAGCAAGGGCGCCCAGGCGAAATTTACTGGCAAGCAGACACCATCCACCCATCATCAATGTCATGACGATCGTCAGTTGCCAGTGCAGTTCGGGATTTCCGGCAGAAAGAGGAAACACGACGGCGGCAATCACCGCACAGGTCGTGGCATCAGGGCCAACAATAAGCTGACGTGAAGAACCAAACAGCGCATAAGCTATCATCGGTAAAACGCATGAATACAGCCCGACGATAGCCCCAACACCCGCCAACTCAGCATAAGCAATCGCTACGGGTAGTGCTACAGCCGCAACGGATAACCCGGCTTTAACATCATGTTTTAGCCAGCTTTTATCGTAGGCTAATAAATTTTGTAGCCCTGGCATGTAGTTTAATAAAAATTTTCCGAACACGTTATTCTCCGGATATTGATCTTACCTACGTAATGATGGCACGCTTCTAAATAAAATTTTTGCTTTAAAATGATTCCAGGCTGTGCCGGCATTGACAGTTGTTACTCTCAGGAGCGCGATATGACCACCTTTTATCAATTTTCTGCCACCAGTCTGCGCGGCCAGGTTATCTCAATGGCTGACTATGCTGGCAAACTGATTTTGGTGGTGAACACTGCCAGTCAGTGTGGCTTCACGCCACAATACTCTGGCCTTGAGGCGCTCTACAAGAAGTATGCTGGCCATGGGTTTGTGGTGCTGGGTTTCCCCTGCAACCAGTTTGGGAAACAGGAACCCGGCGGTGCTGATGAAATCGAGCAGACCTGTCATATCAACTACGGTGTGAGCTTCCCGATGTTCGAGAAAGTAGAGGTCAACGGCAATGCCGCGCACCCGGTGTTTCGTTACCTGAAAAGCGAATTGCCCGGCGTGCTGGGTGGACGGATCAAGTGGAATTTCACGAAGTTCCTGATAGGTCGCGATGGCACACCGCTTAAGCGTTTTGCACCGTTCACGACGCCGGAGAAAATGGAAGCCTCTATCCTTGCTCTACTCAAGAACTGAGCGTTCCTGTCATTCAAGAGATCGACTTATCGTGTATTTTCAGCAAACCCGCCGGCCTTTGCCAGCGGGGAAACTGGATCCTTACTCCCAGCGTTTCAACAGCAGGCTAGCGTTGACGCCACCAAAGCCAAAACCGTTAGACAGCGCGTAATTCATCTTCTGCGGACGAGCCACCCGCGCCACCAGGTTCATGCCTTCCGCGTCTTCATCGGGGTGAGACAGGTTCAGCGTCGGCGGTACTATCTGGTCACGCAACGCCTGAATAGTGAAGATGGCCTCAATTCCGCCGGCTGCACCTAACAGATGACCGGTTGCTGATTTCGTGGACGTAATAGCAACGGGATGCGTGCCAAACAGGCTTTTAATCGCTGCCAGTTCACCTTTGTCTCCTACCTGAGTCGAGGTGGCGTGGGCATTGATATGGTCAATCTCTTCAGTTGAGACTCCTGCCTGACGTATGGCCATTTCCATGGCACGACGTGCGCCGTTACCGTCTTCCGGACCCGCTGTCAGGTGATACGCATCAGCACTGGTGCCGTAGCCGACCAACTCTGCCAGCGGCGTGGCGCCACGTGCCAGTGCGTGCTCCAGCGACTCAATCACGATAAGCCCGGCACCTTCCCCCATCACAAAACCATCGCGGTCACGGTCAAAGGGGCGAGAGGCCGCTTCCGGCTGGTCATTGGATGCGGTGGAGAGTGCTCTTGCTGCGGCAAACCCGGCAAGGCTAACGCGATGAATCGCCGCTTCTGAACCGCCACAGAGGGCGATATCGGCCTCGCCACTGCGGATCATCCGTGCAGCATCGCCAATGGCCTGCGCACCTGCCGCACAAGCGGTGACTGGCGCGCCGATGGGGCCACGAAAACCATGGGCAATAGACACATGTCCGGCGGCGAGATTGGCAAGAAAAGAGGGGATAGTGAACGGAGACAGGCGACGCGGTCCGCGCTCATCCGTCGTATGTACTGCATTGGCGATCTCGCCGAACCCGCCAATCCCCGTGGCGATGACGGTTGCAGTACGATCTTGTTCTGTCGTTGATGCAGGCGACCACCCGGCCTGTGTCAGCGCTTCACGCGCGGCAACCAGCGCAAATTCGATAAAGCGATCCATCTTTTTACGTTCTTTGGCCGGGATGGTTGCCAGCGGATCGAAGCCGTGCAACGGGTCGTTCTCAATGGACGGAACCTGTCCGGCGACTTTGCAGGGAATATCTTCGACTAACTTCTCGCTAAGCTTTGTAATACCTGACTTTCCTGCCAGCAGCGACTGCCAGACGTGTTGTACACCGCAGCCCAGGGGGCTGACAATCCCCATCCCGGTTACAACAATGCGTTTAGCTGAAACGCCCATAAACAACTCTCCTGTATGAGTAATGTGTCGGCGACTTTTTCATCAATGAAACCAGCAGCGCGACAATCAAAAAACCGATCATGATGAAGTAATTTTCATCGGATAATGCCTTGCTTCGTTCCTCCCGCTAAATCAGGTCGGATTCATGGCTGGCATCTCTGTAAGGTTCGGGTTGGAATTTTTGCCCGCTATCGCCTTCGCGTTTACGCAGCAGATATTCGTGGCGGTATTTCATCATTGGTGAGGCTGCGGGACCCGGTACCATGGTGTATTTACCCGTTAAAATCTCTTCACCGGTTGCTTTATCGACCAGGATCGGTTCCACAGTTCTCTGAGTTTCACTTTCCACCAATTGCATCTGACGGCCTTCGGGTGAAAAGTGGCGGCTACCCCATTCCGCCATCGCCAGCAGAACCATGCGAAAATCGCGTCCGCTTTGTGTGAGGTGATATTCGTAGCGTGGTGGTGAACTGCTGTAGCAAATCTTCTCCAGCAATCCGTCATCTACCAGCGACTTAAGACGGCGCGAAAGAATATTGGGCGCGACGTTACTGCTTTTCTGGAACTCGTCAAAGCGGGTAAAACCCGAGGCGGCGTCGCGCAGGATCATGATGCTCCAGCTGTCACCAATACGCCCAAGACTACGGGCGATGGGGCAGGGAGCGTGGCAAAGCAGTTCATTTTTCATGGGCTGACCTGGATGAGTAGGTGGCTTTCGCAAGCAAATTGACATAGTAACTATCAAAATGCAAGTTACTTAAGAGCCAATCAGAATGTTGCATCCAGGTTCAGCACACAGACAAAAACGGATGAAATGCTAGTCAGTGATGGGGTGCTCAGTCTGGATAAGACGTTTAGCCAGTTTCTTTTGCAGAATAACAATAATCATTGGGGAAAATGATGCGAAAATTGCAGATACTGCCAGTAACGTGTTGATATTTCGTGGTGCCATGACGTGCCCTGGTAACAGGTAAGCAGAGAGGAAAAATGCGACTGTTGTAGTCAAATACATTATTGATGTCTGTAATGAAGCGAACCCGGCTCGTTGTTTGTCATCAGGAAACTGAATCGTCACCACCGAAGTCGAAACCAGACGGCTGTATGATGCGCCAAGGAATAAAGTAATAAACAGTCCCGGATGCGGAAAACCCAGGATGGGTATGAGTAAACTCAGGATAAAGAAGATGGTTGACCCTGAGGCCAAAATCAAAGCAGATATACGGGAAGCTAACGCGCCAGTCATTTTTGTAGACAGATACCCACTCATCCCTCCAACGAAGAACAGCCAGGGTAACAGGTCCTGCGAAGCGCTCAATTGCTGTGTCATTACCGGTACCAGAACGGGAATGACCAACATCGAACTAAACTGTACAAGCGCATTACTGGAAGCAAACAGTAAAGTATCAGCGTCGAGAGGGAGTGTGTGGGGTGTCTCGAAAGAGGCGGGATCCTGAGGGATGATGGAAACAATCAGCGGCAATGCCAACAAACACAGTGTACTGATTAACCACAGAGCGATATGCCAGCCATAATGAGTGCACAAAAATAATATCGTGGGCATTCCTGCAATGCTGACTATCGAAAATGATGCAATCACCGTCGCTAACATTTTCCCCCGCAAGTTAGTTGGTGCGTGGTTTATCAATATACTGATACCCACCCCCATTGTCGTACCTCCGACTAATCCTGAGCAGAATCGTAATATAAGCAGAAGGCTAAAATTGGAGGTGAATGTAGTCAAAAGTGTCACCAGGCCTAGTAATGCCATATTGGCAATTAAAAAACGTTTCCTGTTGAGGCGACCTATCCAGTAAAAGGCGATAATTCCTGACAGCACGGCTCCTGCTGTGTACATGCCGGATACATAGCCAGAGTATGATACGGGGACTGCGAAATCCGCGGCCATAAAAGCAAAAATAGGGTTGAACATCATATATTCCAGTGCATTAGTGAACTGGATAAAAGCCATTACAATCGCTATCCGTAGAAGGGCTTTATGATTAAACATTGTGGTGACCAGTGGCATAGCAAGCAACCTGTGGATGAAAGATACCCGAGTTTAACCACTATCAATGCAGTTCATTAGATGGTAAAAATGGTACTTATTATTATCATTTTTGGGATAGTTGATGCGCTCGGCTCTTGATTTTAATACCCTTAAAGTGTTCACGGCTGTGGTTGAAAGAGAAAGTTTTATTGGGGCCTCGAAGCTTCTTGAAATGCCTACATCTAATGTAAGTCGTTGTATTTCTCAGTTAGAAGACAAACTGAATCTTCAGCTTATTGAGCGCAGCACCCGACATATGAAACTTACGCAGGCGGGGCACTTACTCTATGCCCGGGCTAAGCCACTACTGGAGGCGCTTGAGCAAACTGAAACAGAATTAACGTTACGGCAAATGCAACTCAAGGGGCCATTACGCATTTGTATTCCGAATGAAATAGGTCCTGCATTGCTGGGTTCTGTCGTTGCCGATTTCGCTTGCCAATATCCTGAGCTGGAAATAAGCTGCGTCACAAATTTGTCTGGTTTTGAATCCCTGCGAGATGATCTGGATTTAGCTGTTATCGTTAGCCGTGGTCAAATGGATGACTGTGACTACATAGCCCGTCATCTGGTGACTATTCCTTGCACTATTGTTGCAGCTCCCTCCGTTATTCAACGTTATGGTACACCTTCTCGGATACAGCAATTTGAAGAATTACCCTGTATTACAACGGTAAGTGCACTTAGAGGTGCTCCCTGGCAGTTTGTTAATAAGAAAGGGGGATTTGAAACCATTAAGGTTAAAGGTCATTACCGGGTAAACAGCGGAGAAATGGCAGGGCGAGCGGCGGTCGCAGGTGTCGGTTTTGCCATTCTATCGAAACAAGCCTGTCAGCCATACATTAACAATGGACAGTTAATCGAGGTTGAGTTTGAACAATCGCCAGCGCCATTGCAATTGTTCGCACTTTATTCAGATCGACGCTATTTGCCCGCAAAAACACGCGCGCTCATTGATTTCATGCAGCAGAAATTGAGCAAAAATCCTGAGTAACACAAGCTAATGTTGCTATGACGCTTTATGACCTTCGAACCGAAGCAAATGCATTACCTGAGAGCTGGTATTCCTCATACTGTAGAACCAGGCAGCTTTGGCATACTGGTTACCATTGATTTACCAGAAACGGAAGTTGCCTGACGTACACTCGAGAACCTTCGATAAAAAAGAAATGACCTTTGGTGGTGAATAAAAACATGATAGCTTTACGGTAGATAGAACAACTCTCACGCTTTAAGTTAATGAGCGAACTCAGGAATATAAATGATCGATGATATCCGTTACCTGATAGTTTTTGCAAAAATTGTACAAGCTGGATCGATTTCAGGTGGCGCAGACGCTTTAGGGCTTACTACCGCGACAGCAAGCACGCATCTTTCTAAGCTGGAGAAAAATCTGGGAAGTGCTTTGCTATACAGAAATACGCGCAAATTATCCCTGACACATGATGGTGCAAGTTTGCTCGAAACCGCTAACGCTATGTTGGAACTCTATGAAAAGGGGTTTATCGAGTTTAAACAGCGTTCTATTTCAACAAGCAATAAGCTGAATCTTTCTATTCCTGCAGTTTTTATCAATAGTGTATTCACACGCCATCTTGCAGATTTTATAAAGGAATACCCGGATGTTTGCCTGAATATTTCTTATTGCGACACGCGCAAAGATATCATTGCCGATAGTATTGATGTCGCATTTCGAATTGGCGAACTACCAGACAGCGCACTCAAAGCCCGGCATCTTTTTGTATTGCCCCGACACGTTGTTGCGTCAAAGAAATTTCTGAGCAATTACCCGCCTGTCAACCATCCTGATGATTTAGAAAAAATGCCCTGGATTGGTCTTAGCATGCTGCAGAGCAGTCGAGAGTTCAGACACAAAAATGGCGAGGTAGCTGTAATTAAGTATACGCCAACGGTATACGTTGATAATGTCGAAGCTGCCTATTCTCTTGCAAAGCATCAGGTTGGAATCACTGCTCCTCCTTGCTATCTCAGCAAAGAGGATATTAAGCGCGAAGACATGCAGTTGGTTCTCCAGGACTGGTCACTTGAGCCACTAAAAGTCTACGCGGTTTGGCCTTCAAATATATCTACCAGCAGTATCGCGTACACGTTGATTAATAATATTTACAACTCTTTTGAATCCCAGTTATTATGAATGATTTAGAAGTGTGATAATTTAATGGATTAAATCCAGTCAGTGTGTGAAAGCGTTGTTCATTGGGCGAGAAGCATGTAGGAAGCAGTGATGATCAGTGTTCCGCCCATACATAAATTAAAGGCGCGAATGCGTCCAATGCTATTAAGTAATGCTGAGATATTCTTTCCAAGAACAGCCCATGCAGCTAATGAAAGGTAACACACTAAAAAATAGATTGTTATGAAAACTATCAATGGGGAATTGTTTGACGGTTCAGAAAATAATACTACTCCAGATGCGCAGGCAATCCAGGCTTTAGGGTTGAGCCATTGAAGTAAAAATCCCTGGATGAAGCCGGGTGCCTCTGATTTTGTCAATGATAACTCAGGCTGGGATGAGGCTATCTTATAACCTACATATATTATAAACGCTGAGCCAGCCACGTTGAGGTATTTGAAAAAGAGTGGGTGTTTATCAATGGCAGCATAGAGCCCAAAACCCATTATTATCAGTAATAGAGTAAATCCTATTGTTGCACCTGAGACGAATGGGAGAGTTCTTCTAAATCCATGGTTCGCGCCTGATGATATAATGACCATATTGACTGGTCCTGGCGAAATGGACATGGTGAGGGAGAACAAAAACATTGCAAAAAATAAAGTCATTTTATCTCCGTATTCTTATCGACGACTCTGTAATAAAGCACATTTTTAATGCACGACTACATTCCTGTTATTCTCATAGTCTATAGATAAAAATGACCAGATAAAGTGGGTTTTCTATAAAGGTGTATTTGATTTTTCGCATGTTTAGCCATCAACATATCCACCAGGCGGGTAGCAAAACGCAGCAGCAAAACTATCAAGGGCTCCCATCTGAAGCCCTGATTTATTGCTAAGGAGCAAGCTTAAAAATCCTACGCTCCCGGTTTTGCAACGCACTGTGCTGGGTCAAACACGGTCTTCCAGTCCTGTTTCATATCAACCACGGTCCAGCCATGCGCTTTTGCCTGTGTTAATCCAGCAACCAGTTTTCCGCTGGCGGGTGGATGACTATCATAGGCGTATTCACGCGCGGCATCCGTATGGTGCACCAGCAGCCCAAAAGTTTTCACATTCGGATTGGCGGCCGTGTACTGCAACATGGCGAGATCACCATCGCTATTGCCAAATGCGCCAACGGGACGCTGGCCCATGAAAAGATGGATCGCTACGGGCTTATTAGCCGCATCGTCATTGAAGGCCCCTGACATCGTCTTGGTGATTTTTGTCCCATCACCGGATAATGCGAATTCGCCGAGTGAGAACGAGCCGATCACCTGTTCAGGTGGAATACCGTACATCTTTTGCGACAGTACTCGCATAAAATCGATACCACCACCGGAGACAATCCAGGTTTTAAAACCGTTTTCCCGCAGATAATCCAGCAGCTGGCGCATCGGCTGGTAACCCAACTGGTCGTACTGGCAGCCAAAACGTGCGTCTTTATGCGATGAAATCCAATTTTCGACACGCTGATTGAAATCTTCAGTCGTCATGCCGCTGTGCGTCAGCGACAACAGATGCATAAGCCCTTTTTCACCGGAAGCGGCGACGGTTTTGATGTCGTCCTTCAGCACCGCCTGCACTAGCGGGTCGCCTGACCATCCTGGATTTTGCGGGGCCAGACGTTTGATCTCATCCAGTGCGAACTGGATCTGAAACGTCAACGGCGCTTCTGGCCAAAGGGTGCCGTCATTATCAAACACGACGTAGCGTTTGTCGGCAGGAATGAACATTGGGCTGTCTGGAGTAGTGGTGTTATGTACCCACTCTTCGATGGCGCGTTTGGCGGCTGTATCGTTCCATGTCGAAAGCGGCTCTGCCGCGGCAGTGCCACAGAGGGCGCATAATGTCAGTGCGATTAACGTACGCTTCATCGTGAGCTCCTGTTATCCGGGGTTTGTCCCGGCAGCGAAAGCGGCTGCCAGAATCGGTGCCAGCGGTGAGATAAGTGATACGCGCTACGCTGCAAGGTGCGGCGGAAAATAAACATCAGCACGAGTAATCCGAGGCCCCCCGCCAGCATAAGCGCGTTTCGCCAGGTTAAGTCGTCGCGGCCGCCTTTTAATGCAGATTCCGCTCCAGCGGTACGCGAAGCGGCAACCGTATAAGTGCTGCCGGGAAGTTCCGCGATTTGCCATTGCTGATGGGTTGTATCCCACCAGCGCAATTTAATCGGCGGCAGCGTGATGGTGCCAGCAGCAACCGGTAAGTAGCGGAGAGTTTCCACACGTTCTGCGCCGTCAATATCACCACGTCCAGAAGTCAGCAGACGGTTTTCTGGCGTCAGGCGTTGAGTGTGCGTGCCGTTGATAGCGTAAAGCAGGGCGGGGATCTGAGCGGGCATCACATCGGTGGCTCGAGCGGTGACCACGCGTTCGATAACGTCACCGGCGCGCAGTGTTTTATCTTCACCGCTACGGTAAATATTGACCTTCTGGCTGAGCGAGAGGCTTGACGCGGGCAGGAAGCGGTCTGGCTGCTGCACATCTTTTGGCCAGCTGACCGCGGTTTCCAGCGCCGGTAGTTTGACCGTCACGGGCGCCTGCCCTGAGGCGGTTAATGTCATTTCGAAAGCGGGTAAACGCAGATTCCCCTGATCCCAGGCGGTAAGCTGACGTTCCATGCGCACCCCGCTCCAGCTGGTGCCGTCTTTATGTCGGGTCAGCAGTTGATTCGGTGAAGCGCCGGTCAATATATCGCCATTTTCTACAGGAAAGCTGGGCCACTGCGGTGGTGGGTTAAACCAGGAATCGGTCCAGAACGTCACAGCCACACGCACCGGCTGGCCTGGGACGACGTGTTCGGGGGCGATCAGTTCTCGGGTGACCGTCATTGCCGCCTGGCAGGGAAGCGCCGTCAGCAATAATAACCAGATAAGCTTCATTGGTTTTCTCCTGACTGGGTGCGGTAAAGGCTTTCCAGTAGCCCTGAAGGCGAAACGGCCAGATTTTCATACCACTGATTCACCTGCGGGTTCCCGCCGGCAATGGGCTGAATATCCTTTTGCTCTGCCCCCTCGTGGGGCTTCAGGTCATGCTTAATTTCATCGGGTTTGTAATCTTCTTCTTCACTCTGCGCAGATTTGTTCTCGCGCTCTTTTTGTCGCAGTTGCATGATGATAGCGGCAATTTTCGCACGGTTACCCTGTGCCATCTTCCAGTCCGGACGTAGACTTAACGCCCGGTCGTAGCTGTTCAGCGCCTGTTGCCACTGTTTTTGTTGGGCGTAACTATTGCCGGTCCAGAGCAGGGTTTCCGGGGTTTGTTGGGCCTGGCGGAACGCGGCGGTGGCGGCGGGATAATTGCCTGCCCGATACCATGCAATACCCCGCCGTAGCGGATCGCTATAATGCTGGGCCGCACGGGTGTAATCCCCGTCGGCAAACGCGTGCTGCCCTTGTACATCTGGGCTTATCCAGGAGTCCAGCCAGGCGGCGTGCCCTGAAGGCTGCCAGAACAGCAGTGGCGCAACTAAGATCCAGCAAAAAAGCTGACGTCGTAAGAAAAACAGCAAGGCAAGCATCGGGATCGCCAGCAGCCAGCCATCGTTACGCCAGTGTAAATCGCTGCGGGCATTGTTCTGCGCGGTGACGCTTTGCTGAATGTGGCTCTGTATCACGGGCAGGTCGTCGTCATCGGCGGTCACCAGAGTGACCGGGATCCCGCCGTCACGCACCTGTTCAAAACGCGAAACGTTCAATCGCGTATCGGTACCGCTGGCGGCATATTTCTCGGGCAGTGCGCCCCCCTGAGCGGTTCCCGGTACCCAGATTTGCAGCGGCGTGTTCTGTTCACTAAGCCACTTTGCATCTTCCTGGCTTAGATTATCGGCGACCAGAATAATGCTGCGGGGCGCGACG
This sequence comes from Enterobacter sp. P82, assembly GCF_037053385.1. NCBI lineage: Bacteria > Pseudomonadati > Pseudomonadota > Gammaproteobacteria > Enterobacterales > Enterobacteriaceae > Enterobacter > Enterobacter sp. P82. The sequence continues at coordinate 1,320,717 of NZ_JBALHX010000001.1, read as the reverse complement.
GGCATATTGTGCATTGCCAGCGAGACGGCATGCTGTAATCCCGAGCCTTCGCCAGACGGTAATAACGCAGGGGTTTGCGCATGCAGAAACAGCGAGTAAAACGCCGTGTCGATGGTCAGCGGGGTCGTCAGCCAGGCTCCGGCGTTATACACCACCAGGCCAAAACGTGTACCCGGCATGTGTTCCATGAGCGACATGATTTTGGTCTGCATCCGCTGATGTCGGCTGGGAGGCAGATCGCTGGCAAACATCGCGGTATCCTGCTGCAAAATCACCATCACATTACTTTCCGGCGTCAGGGCGGCGGGGAGCTGACGTTGCCAGCTAGGGCCTGCTAGCGCAATGACGCCAAGCATCGCCAGCCACGGCAGCGCCCGGCTGAGTTTGCGCTGTCGACCAACGATCAATGCTTTCGCCAGCGGCTTATCCATAATGCGCGACCATGCGCTACGCCCGGCAGAGGGTAACCACCACAGCGCGATGGCGGGGAGGAGTAGCAGCAAACGCCAGGGGTATAAGAAGTGGAAATCACTCATGCCATTCTCTCCCTGAACGCGCGATACAAATTGAAGGCCAACAGTAAAATCAGCGCGGCGGCAAGCGGCCAGGCAAAAAGCGGTATACGCCATGACCAGCCGATGCTTTTCACCTGCACTGGCGTAATAGCGTCAATCTCTTGCCAGACTGCATCCAGCGACGCGCCACTGTTCTGCGCCGTCCACGCCCGCCCGCCGGTGGTATGGGCGATATCCTGTAAAAGACCTAAATCCACTTTGTCATCGCCGCTGCTGTTCACGTCGCCAAACGCGATGGTGTGAACCTGCACGTGGTGGCTGGCCGCCAGTTGAGCGGCGAGTCGTGGGGTCAGTTGTGAGGCGGTATCATTACCGTCGGTCAGAAGAATGGCGAGTTTGCTGGCGTCATTATCGCCGCTGGAATCTAACAGTTTCACCGTCACGCCCAGTGCGTCACCGATCGCCGTTTGTTGTCCCGCCATGCCTGGCGCAAGCTGGTTGATACGGGTTTCCAGCGCCTGTTTGTCTTCGCTTACCGGCGCGAAGGGCCAGGCGCTGTTGGCAAAAATAACCAGCCCAATACGGTCAGATTTGCGGGCTGCCACAAATTTTTTAACCGATTCCTGCACCGCCTGTAGTCGGGTAATGCCGCCCGCAACGTCGTTTTTCTCCATGGAGCCTGAAACGTCCAGAATCAGCATGATGTTGCGCATCGGTTTTTCAATATGCTGGGGCGGAGTGAGCAACTCCGGGCGGGCGAGGGCACAGACCAGCAGCACCCAGACCAGCCAGAACAGCCCGGTTGATAGCTTTCCGCCGCGGGCTGGTTGGCTATTGAGCTGGAGTTCATTAATCAGCCCAGGTAAAAAAGGCACCCGGACATACTCTTTCAGCGAGCGCTCTTTAGCCATCACAAAACGGCCTGCCAGCGGCAGGATGAGCAGCAGCCAGACCCACGGCCAGGCGAAGGCGAGGCGTGAGACGTATTCAGACATGGGGTAATCCTTCAAGCCAGGTGCGAAGCTGCATACGCAGCCGCGCGGTATCGGCATCACTCAGCTGGTTTTCTGGCTGACAGTAGCGTTCACAAAGATGCTGGCGCAGCGCGTCATCCAGAGGGACATTCTGCAACCATTGGACAGGATCCAGCGCGCCGCTCACCTGTTCTCGCGGCTGATGAACCAGCAAAATGCGTTTTATCAGCAATAGCCAGCTGTCTACTGTGTGTGGTTGGGCGAGAGCCGTGAGAGCCTGGCGACGCCACAGGTTACGCCGCCATCTGGCGAGACGAATGATGAGAAAAATCAGCAGCACGACCAGTATGACGCCACCCAGAGCAAACCATCCCGGGGGCAGGGGAAACCATGACGGCGAATCGGGGAGAGCCGGCTCCGCCAGCTCGGGTACCGTAAATCCTTTCTCCAGCATCTAAACCCCTTTTTGTAGCTGTCGGAGCAGATCCCCGGCGACGACAATCTGCTTAACCTGGACGCCAAGCCGCGTGAGGCGCGACGCCTGTGCCGAAAGTCGAGCGGTGATGCTCTGTTTGATGCCGTCCTGTAGCGCGGGCGAGAGCGAAAATGCCGCCTCTTGTCCTTCATAGCGGGCGGCCAGTCGCCCGTGCGCTGGCAGGCGCAAATGCAGATCATCGAGCATCACGAATGCACTTACTTCCCCCCGACGGCGTAGAGCCGCCAGCAGCGCATCGCACTCGTTATCCAAATCGTGAAAGTCGCTGATTAATGCCACCCAGCAGCCAGTAGGAATCAGCGGTAGGCTGTGGCGCAGGATGTCAGCCAGCGAAAGCGAATGGGGGACTTCATGCGGATAGTTGTCCGCCACGGCGTGGTTGTACTGCACTACATCGTCGAGAAACGCGGGGAGCGTAGCGTTTGGCGCGCGGCATTTGCGCAGGGAAAAGTCCCGGTCGCCAAAGACGATGCCGCCTAAACGATCGCCATCGTGCCAGCTGCGCCAGGCCAGAAGCCCGGCCGTTTTGGCAGCAGCAACGGATTTTGTCTGTACTCGCGTCGAAAAGAACATATCCCGTCGCTGGTCAACCAGCAGAAAGACGGGGCGTTCTTTTTCTTCGTTGTACAGCCGTATCCACGGAGTGCGCATTCGTGCTGTGGCTTGCCAGTCTATCAGTCGCACATCATCGCCGGGCTGATAGCGGCGCAGGCTGTCAAAATTCAGCCCGCGACCTTGCTGGCGAGATGTGCGTTCGCCGCCGAGCGCGCCCGGCGGGATCTGTCCTGGCGGATTGGCGATGGCTCGCGCATCTGCGGCGAGCTTCAGCAGCGTATCGCGGTCAACGCGAATGGCGCTGCTCATTATGCCACCACGGCATCAAGCAACATCCGCACGGCATCGTCCGGCGTACAGTTGTCAGCGCTGGCCTGGTAGCTGAGCATCAGGCGGTGACGCAACACTGCCGGAGAGATCTTTTTAATGTCTTCTGGTAGCACGGCATCGCGGCCTTCCAGCCAGGCCTGCGCCCGGCCGCAGCGTTCCAGAGCCAGCGTACCGCGAGGACTGATGCCAAACGTCAGATAACCGGCCAGCGTATCGCTAACTGAATGCGGATGGCGGCTTAAATCCACCAGGTTGACAATATAGTTTTCGACCGTAGAGGAGACGTGTACTGCGGAAATAGCCTGCCAGCATTCGGCTATTTCCTGCTGACTCAGCATCAGCGAATCGGGTTGTTCAGGTGCAGTAGATACGGTGTTCGTCAGCTGTTGATATTTTTTCTGCTGCTCGGTGCGCACCAGTTGCATGACTTTCTGTTCGTTTTCTTTTGACGGGTAGTGCACCAGCACCTTCATCAAAAAACGGTCCAGTTGGGCTTCCGGCAGTGGCCAGGTCCCTTCCTGATCCACCGGGTTTTGCGTGGCAAGTACCATAAAGACACCGGGCAGAGGCCAGCTGTTGCCCGCCACGGTGACGTGACGTTCTTCCATCGCTTCCAGCAGGGCAGACTGCACGCGGGCCGAAGCGCGATTGATTTCATCGGCAAGAATGATATTGCCGAACACTGGACCGGGGCGAAAGCGAAACTGATCTTCTTCACGGGTGGCGTTTTGCTGATAAATTTCGCTGCCGGTGATGTCAGAAGGCAGAAGATCCGGTGTGAACTGAATACGACGATAATCCCCCTCAACGTGGCGCGCAAGTTCGCGCACGGCGCGGGTTTTCGCCAGACCCGGTAACCCTTCCAGCAGTACGTGTCCATCACAGAGCAGGGCTATGATCAGCATGCGCACTAATTCTTCCTGACCGAGCACCTGTTCATTCATCCGTTGTTCAAGCTGCAATAACTTTTCTCGATTTATCATCGGCGTAGCCCTGCAAAATCACGTTTGATTAAGGTTGTGATGCCCACCAGAATCGGCTCGGCATAGTTGAAAAAGGCTTTGATGCCCGGGCAAAGATAGTTCAGCCCCAACTCGCCGTCCGGTGCGCGCACAATGCGGTTTTTTGGGCATTCACCCCAGCACAGCTTCAGATAAGGGCAGGTTTTGCAGTAGTTGGGCAGCGTGTCGCGTTTGCCCATGCCGAAGGCTTTTTGCCTTTCGGAGAAGGCCAGATGCGAAAGCTGGGCGTGTTCAATGTTGCCAATCTGGTATTCCGGATAGACGTAGTGATCGCAGGAAAAAATGTCGCCATTTTTCTCAATCGCCAGCCCTTTACCGCAGAATTCAGAATGGGTACAAATCTGCGCGGGCATTCCCATGGTCTGGGCGACTGCCGTTTCAAACAGATTGACCTGCACGCGGCCCAGATCGTTATTGACCCACTCTTCAAACACGGCAATCAGAAATTTGCCCCAGTCTTCAGGATCAACTGACCAGTCGGTGACGATAGAGTCGAGATCGCCTGGGCGCGCACGGCGGCTACCGGTAACCGGAATGACATCGTCCTGCCAGAACTGCGGCGCGGTTTGCTTAAAATCGACCGGTTCAACACACGGGTTAAACTGCACGTAGGTCGCGCCCAGTTCACGGGTGACGAAGCGGTACACTTCTAACGGAAAGCGGGCATTGGTGCGGTTTACCGTGACCAGTGCGTTAAACGGGACGCCGTGACGCTTCAGGGCCTCAACGCCCGCCATCACTTTGTCGAATGTCGGTTTGCCGCTACGGGTAACGCGATAGCGGTCATGCAGTTCTCGTGGGCCATCAATGGAAAGCCCCACCAGAAATTGATGTTCTTTAAGAAATTCAGCCCATTTATCGTTCAGCAACACGCCATTCGTTTGTAAGTCGTTCTCGACGCGCTGACCAGGCTTCTGGTACTGCTTTTGAAATTTGACAACCTTGTGGAAAAATTCCAGTCCCATCAGCGTGGGTTCTCCGCCTTGCCAGGAAAAGACCACCTGGTCGCCGTCCTGGCCGTCGATATACTGGCGAATAAAATTCTCGAGCACCTCGTCGCTCATGCCGGTATGCCTGTCCTGATGCAGCAAATCTTCTTTATGCAGGTAAAAACAGTAGGAGCAGTCAAGGTTACAGGTCGAGCCGGTGGGCTTGGCCATCACATGAAAGCGACGCTTGTATTCTGGTCCTTTGCCGTCATATTTTTCCGCCGACGGAAGCGCTTTAACCGGTAGTGTGGTGCTGTACTTCATATGGCAGACCCCTAACAAGAAAACGTCACTACTCTCAAAAAAACGGACAGGCTGTCTAACAGCCTGTCCGGAGGCTTGGGTTATTTATTGATATTTGAGCCTTGTTCCAGCATCGCCGAAGCATCGGAAACGGTGAACGACCCCGGTTTTTGACGCGGCGGGAACTCTTTAAATGTCGCCAGCATCTCTTTCGCGTATTTCTGCGCGCCGCCCATCAGGAACAGACGATCGTAGAACCAGGAGTTGTAGCCCATACCGTCGCTGCCTTTTTCCAGCGGATCGACTTCGAGGTCAAAGATCAGTGGCGTACGCAGTTTAGTGAACGGATATTTCCACAGATCCAGACCAGTATGCTCCTGAATCATAAAGTGAACTTTCCAACGCTCGTAGCGCATAGCCAGCAGGTCGCCGTCATCGCTCCAGTAGAAGAATTCTTTACGCTGATTCGGGCCTTTGCCCTGGAGGTAGTCGAGCTGGTTGTAGCCGTCCAGGTGAACCTTGTAGGTCATGGATGGTGTTTTATAGCCTTTCAGCAGTTCTGATTTGATGTTGCTGTCGCCCGCTGCGGCAACAAGGGTAGGGAACCAGTCGTTACTGCCGAAAATACCATCAATGATGGTGCCTGGCTTGACATGGCCCGGCCAACGAATCATCGCCGGTACGCGGAAACCGCCTTCCCAGCCGGTGTTTTTCTCACCGCGGAACGGCGTTTCGCCAGCATCTGGCCAGGTGGCCGTCATTGGGCCGTTATCGGTGGTATACACGAGGATGGTATTGTCTTCGATGCCGAGATCTTTAATTTTCTTGAGCACTTCGCCAATCATCTTGTCGTGTTCCACCATGCCATCAGCGTAGGTCCCCAGGCCCGTTGCGCCAATGCTCCCATCCTTCAGGTGGGTTTTGTTGTGCATACGGGTGGTGTTGAACCAGGTGAAGAATGGCTTACCGGCTTTAACCTGACGCTCCATGAAGTCGTTGTTGGCCGCCAGCGTTTCTTCGTCCACAGTTTTCATTCGCTGGACGGTTAATGGGCCGGTATCTTCAATTTTGCCGTCGGCGGTGCTCTTAATAACGCCGCGCGGGCCAAACTCTTTGCGGAAGGCTGGATCTTTCGGGTAGTCCGGATTCTCAGGTTCTTCCTCTGCGTTCAGGTGGTAAAGGTTCCCCATGAACTCATCGAAACCGTGCGCAGTTGGCAGGAATTCATCGCGATCGCCAAGGTGGTTTTTACCAAACTGGCCGGTGGCATAGCCGAGTTGTTTCAGGATGTTCGCAATGGTCGGATCTTCTTTTTGCAGACCCTGCGGCGCCCCCGGCATACCCACTTTACTCATCCCGGTACGGAAGGGCATCTGACCGGTAATGAACGAGGAACGACCTGCCGTTGAGCTTTGCTCGGCGTAATAGGAAGTGAACTTAGCACCTTCAGCAGCAATGCTGTCGATATTTGGGGTTTTATATCCCATGGTGCCCTGATTATAAGTACTCAGGTTCCAGTAGCCGATATCATCACCAAAAATGACGACGATGTTAGGTTTTGATGAATCTTGTTTTGGCGCATTTTCCGCTGCGTTTGTTGTTGCGGGTGCAGCATGAACAGTGGACACAGCGCCAGCAGCCAACGTCAGCACACTGGCAATCATCGTCCTTTTAAAGGGGACACTTTTTTGCATGTGGGAAACTCCAGTTTTAGGATGGCAAATTGAGTATAGCCAGGAGAAAAATATTTCATTCTTTTTTGAAGAAAATTAATAGCTTCAGTTTGAATGTTGAATATGGGTAATCAAATTCCCGGCATTCTAAGACCATTAGTTGTATGGGAACCTTCGGGAATAAAGATTAATTCAGGTTGATAACTATATCTAAAGAAAAAAAGTTTAAAAATAAATAATGACTTAGCTTGAGCCTATTACCACACTTTGAAGGTGGTTATTGAAAGCAGGGTGGAAAAGAAAGGAAAGCCCGAGCCTTCCTTTAACCCAGGTTGATAAGGAAATTTTGTGTATTGATGCTGAAAGGATTAATTAGAGACATTATCTTATTTTCTACATAATACTTGTTGATATAGACACTTCTGTACCATTGGCAATAAAAACATTCTGATAGCAAAAATGCTAGCTTCAGAGGCATTCCGAGTCGTTAATTGCCTGGAAATAGTGCTGAACTTAAGGTATGGCTGGTTTAAACATGCCCCTTAATTCTGGTATCTCTTTCACTGTATCGGGCTCGCCGACACGGGTTTAAATTTAAGGGCGATGAGGATCAACAGCACGACCCCCGCACTCATGACCAGCCAGGCGCTGGTCAGTGAAACCGCATTGTCGCGAACGATCCCCGCAATTAATGGCATGAGCGCCGCAATCATATACCCTCCACCTTGCACTTTAGAGAGCAATTTCCCGGCCTGGGCAGGTGTTCGTGCGTGATCGAATGTGACGATGAGCGACAGCGGGAAGAGGGCGCCGATACCTGTGCCAAGCAGCAACGTTGATATTACAGGCGTAGTTCCCGGCGAAAATACCAGACACATTAACCCCGCCAGCAACAGCAACAGAACAGCGATTAGCGGAACGCGACGGTCGGGAAATTTACCAATCAGTGCAGAAACAACAAATCCTGCGACAACTTCGGTTAATGTTAGCCAGGCCAGCATATAACCGCTGCTGCGTGCGCTCCACCCCGCCTGAATATAGAGCGGTGGCAGCCACGCTAAAACCAGCGTGTAGGCCCCCGTCCCCACACCGAAAAAGAGCAGCAATAGCCCGGTACGGGAAGAGGAGAGTGTCACGGTTACCTGCGCTAGTGCTTCCCCGTGATGATGCTTAACCAATGTCAGCCACAGTACCAGTGCAAGCAGTGTTAACGCGCCTGCCATTGCCAGTGCGGGCTTCAGCTCCAGCCACGAAAATAACGGCTCAGCACTGGCGGCGGCTAATGCGGCCCCGGCCATAATGCCCGTGCTGAACAGGGACATCACCGTGCTGGCCGTCTGCGTATACTCCCTTTTTATCAGAGCAGGCATTAACGCCTGGATCATGCCTATACTGGCCCCGCCAAATAATGCTGTGGTCATCAGGCCCGACAGTGAAGCACTAAACCCGCGGAATAAACAGGCCAGGAGCAGGATGAAAAGTCCGATCATAATCCCCCGGACGGCACCCACTCTGGCTAAAAGCCACGGGCCGCTTAATGCTGCCAGCCCCATCATGGCGACTGGTAGCGTGGTTAGCAGACTGAATTCCGTGGCTGATAACCCCACTTCGCGCTGGAGTACTGAAAACAACGGTCCGACAGAAGCCAGAATAGGGCGCAGGTTCAACCCGACGATAAAAGCGATAACGGCAAAGAGTAAAGGCGATGTGCGTTTCAACATGAGATCCTTTCGGTAGTGAGCAGCCTGGGCAAAACACCACAGGTATTTATCTTAACGTTAAGATAAAATCCTTTTTTGTGTAAGATGTACCGCACAACAGGATAAATTCCCGCATCATCAGGGGTGAAAATGAAAGACCACGTAGACTTTGTTGTTGATCAGTGGGGCAGTGCCATGCCGGAACTGGATGTCTCATCGATGAAAATTTTTGGCCGAATGCTCAGGCTGATGAAGCATCTTGCAAAAAAGCGAGCTCAGGCCATGGAGGCGTTTGGTTTTCGCGAGGGCGAATTTGATGTGCTCGCCACGTTACGTCGCGCCGGTGAACCCTATTGCCTTTCGCCCACACAGTTGTATAAATCACTGTTGATCACCTCAGGGGCGATGACCAACCGGCTCAATCACCTGGAACAACAAGGGCTTATCAGGCGGATTGCTGACCCGGAAGACAAACGCAGTACCCTCGTCAGCCTGACACCTCACGGGCAGGAGTGTATTGAACGCGCGTTGATCGTTCATACAGAAACTCAGAATGCACTACTGAGACCGTTATCAGGCGAACAACACAGACAGCTTGAATCACTGCTGAGGGATTTACTGCTGACATTTCCTCAGGAGGAGTCGGGAGGTAAATGACTGAACACTGGCCTGTATACCGGGAATAAAAAATAAGGGGAAAGATGTCATTACCACCACTGGTAGCTGATAATCTGTTTCGAATGGTATAACGTGCTGCGGCAATAGGGTTGCCGTAAGCTAACCACACTCTTAAAGGTTTATATGAAACAAATTACGTTCAGTGACCTGCAGCAACAAAGCGAGCAAGCCGCACATTCCCCTCGCTTACGCGCTCATCGCAATTTGCACCCTGAGCTCAGCGATCCGGTTCAGCGTCTGGCTATTGCCATGGAACCAGGTACCTATGTTCGTCCTCATCGTCACCCGCACACGTTTGAGCTGCTGACGGCTCTTAGTGGGCGCTTTTTAGTACTGAATTTTGATGACAACGGTAACGTAACCCAACGTGTCGTACTGGGTGAAGATTGCAAAGTGCTGGAGATGGACGCAGGGATCTGGCATGCCGTGTTATCGCTGGATAAAGGCGGGGTCATTTTTGAGGTAAAACACGGTGGCTACCAGCCTGTTGCCGAACAAGATTCAGCCCCCTGGGCACCTGCCGAAAACGAGCCAGGCACTGCGGATCTGATGAAATGGTACGCTCAGGCGCAAGTGGGTGACGGTGGTTTTACGCTGTAATTGATCTTTCGAATACCCGGCGCACCGAAAGGAGCGCCGGGTAGGCGGTAGAGGATCTCAACTGATTTATCTGACCTGATCAAAATGCCAGTTCTCTGCGGTTGAGAGCGCTACAAACGGACCCGACAGCGTGCTGTTGTGATGAGCAATAATGTCACTGGCAGATAAATGTTCATTATCCATTGTGGTATGCGCATCTGAAATCAATATTGTCCTGAAACCCAGCTCTGGTGCTGCCCGGCATGTGGTGTCGACACAAAACTCTGTTTTCATTCCGGCGATGGCCAGCTGTTTGATGCCTCTCTGATTAAGCTCACGCAACAACCCTGTATCCCGGAAACAATTGGGGTAGCGCTTTGTGAAAACAATATCCTGCTCACCTTTCACCTCCAGTTCGGGCACCAGGCTTGTTAGCGGACTCTCCTCAGAAAACGGTGCGTTATCAGGCCCGACATGGCGGGCAAAAAAGACGGGTACCTGCGCTTGCCGCGCTTTAGCTATCAACAAATGGATATTTGCCAGAACGGTGTTGGCGGACCAGGGGGGAACCGGGCCCCGGAAGAGGCCCTGCTGCATGTCGATAACTAAGAGTGCATTGTCAGAGGAAATCATTTTCTTTCTCCATTTATAACGTCATGAACGGAGAGAGATTTCCCCGTCCAGTGTGGCGGGGAACGAGGATCTGTTTGTCAGTAGTTCGCTACAGATACGCTCACGCCGCCGAGGGTGTCGGTGGTGGTGAGGGTGAATGTTGGCTGAACTGACTGATACATATAATGACCTTGAGTTATTTATTTCGCGCTCAGCGAAGAAGTCCATTCAGTTATAGCTTGGGTGATATATGTCCTTCAATTCACTAATTTGAGTAGGTGTGCCGTTAGCATTGTGCTTTATTATTTAATACTCTCGAGTCCTTGCAGGAAATCTTCAACCTGAGCTGGTGTGGCTGTATCTGCCTGAAAAAGAATATCGAGCGTGACGTTCTTTAATCCACAGAAGCCGAAAATACCCTCGATTATCTGCGTCTGAATCGCCGTTGAGTAACCATGCTTGTCGAATCCGCTGAGATCGGTGCCTGCTGTTGCCACAAGGTGAACGGGAACGTCACGTAAATTCCCCACAATCCGGCCATCTTCTGCCACCTTGTATGCCCAGCCCAGCGTCAAAACGCGATCAAACCAGCCTTTTAACAGACCGGGGACTGACCACCAGTACACCGGGAAGACAAACACCAGCCTATCCGCTCGCTCAACACGCTGCTGCTCGCGCAGAATATCGTCGGGAAGGGCGCTGGGATCGCCGTGATACAAATCAAGATCGGGACGAGACATGGCCGGATTAAACCCTTCGGCATGCAGGTCGGCAATTTCAACCTGCGTACCTTGCTCACGTAATTTCCCGGCAATATGGGTTGCCAGCGAATGGGATAATGAGTTGTCGACAGGGTGAGCCGTCACGATCAATGCGTTATTAATGGCATTTGTAGCAGACATAGCGACCTCGAATGGGTAAGAATTGATGCCTATGTTACCATTAGTAACTTGGGCGTCAATCCACCCCGAGCGATCATTTTGTGCTATTCACGTAGGTCTCCAGCACGCCAGACATGGCACCGCTGAGCATATCTTCTGCAATATTTCGGGCGAGCGCGCCGTTACCTGCGGCTGTGCTGAGAGCATCTGCTGCACCAATGATGGCCGTCAGTACCGCTTCACCCTGGACACCTTTCAGAACGATAAAAGGGGAAAGCGCGGTACGCAGACAGTCGGCACATTCCGCCACGCAGGCTTCCCGAAACGTTTGCAACGCGCGGGAGCCGGACAGTGCCGCGGCGATCGGCCCGGTTTCAGGCCCGGCGGTAATCGCGCAGTCGATATAGGCAGCGCTGAAAAAGCGGATCGTCTTTTCCAGGGTTTTGCTGTCGACCGCCAGCGTCTCACGGAATTTCGCCAGTTGCCGATCGCTATAATCCTGGTACAACGCCATCAGCAACCCTTCACGATCGCCAAAGTGGTCGTAGGGGATAGGTTTTGTCACGTTGGCCCGCTCGGCCAGATAACCGAGCGTCAGTGCCTCCGTGCCTTGCTGGCGGACAATACCACGCGCAACCTCCAGCAGTTGCACGCGGCGATCCTCTTTTCTTAAGCGCTTAACTACCATGCTTTCCTCGGGTCAGTTATCTACTGAAGGTAGTTTACACGCTTTCGGTGAGACGCGGCACGCGTTGTTCAATCGGGCGGATCCTGAACCAGATCGCATACATTGCAGGCAGGAACACGAGCGTAACGATCGTTCCCCCTAACGTTCCGCCGATTAGCGTATAGGCCAGCGTTCCCCAGAAGACCGAATGCGTCAGGGGAATGAATGCCAGCACTGCAGCCATCGCGGTCAATAATACCGGTCGCGCCCGCTGGACTGTCGCCTCGACTACCGCCTGGAACGGGTCGAGACCTTCTTTCTGGTTATGGTCGATTTGCCCAATCAGGATCAACGTATTGCGCATAAGAATGCCTGAAAGAGCGATCAATCCGACCAGCGCATTGATGCCAAACGGTTGATTGAAAACCAGCAGTACAGGCACCACGCCAATCAGCCCCAGCGGAGCGGTTAAGAACACCATCACCATGGTCGAGAGTGAACGCACTTGCAGAATGATGATGAGAAGCGTCAGGGCAATCATGATCGGGAACAGCGGTAGCATGGCTTTTGTCGCTTTACCCGATTCCTCAATAGAACCTGCCATCTCGATACCGTATCCAGGCGGTAGGGCGTCAACAATCGGCTTGAGCTGTTTCATGATGGCGACAGACACATCCGGTGGCTGAAGATTGTCGGCGATATCGCCCCGCACGGTAATCGTGGGGGTACGATCGCGTCGGCGCAGTATTGGGTCTTCCATGCCAATCTCAATTTTGCCGATTTGAGACAGCGGAACGCGCTGTCCCGCATTGCCGACAAGGGTAAAACCATTGATTTTTGCCGGGTCAAGACGGATCTCACCCGCGGCACGACCAATGACTTCAACCGAGCGAATATCTTCCCGCACAGAAGTAATCGGCACCCCGGATAGCAGGAACTGCAGCTGCTGAGCGACGGCACTGGAGGTTAAACCGGTGGCCTGCAGGCGGTTCTGATCGAGGGTGAAATGTAATAACGGCACGCGTGACCCCCAGTCGGTGTTGATGGTTCTCATCATCGGGCTGGCCTGGAGTACGGCTTTCACCCGATCGGCAATGTCCCGTACTTGATCAACATTCGGCCCTGAGACTCGCCAGGCAACCGGGAAGGGGGAGTACGGACCAAACACCAGCTGCGTCACCCGCACGCGCGCTTCAGGCGCAAGCCCGTTGGCGACGGCGTCTCTGAGCCGCAACTTGAGCGCCTCGCGCGACGTTTCACCGTCCGTCAGGATCACGATTTTCGCAAATGAAGGGTCAGGCAATTCGGGGGCCATCGCCAGATAAAAACGTGGCGACCCCTGACCAATATAGGCAGTGACAATTTTGGCTTCCGGCTGCTGGCCGAGCCACGCTTCAATTTTTGCCGTTGCGGCGCTGGTTTGCGCAATTGAGGTGCCGTAAGGCATCTGTACCTCAACCAGCACTTCCGGGCGATCGGAGGTCGGGAAGAACTGTTTTTTTACCAGCCCCATGCCGAGCACGGCCAGGATGAAAATGGCGACAACAGAACCAGCCACCTGCCATTTTCTGGCGATAACGCGGCCAAGCAGCTGGCGAAAACGGTTATAGCGGGGCGTGTTATAGATGGCGGCATGACCCCCTTCCACTTTGGGGATATTGGGCAGGATCTTCACACCCAGATACGGTGTGAACACCACGGCGACAAACCACGACGCAATCAGTGCAAGGCCAACAATCCAGAACATATTGCTGGTGTATTCCCCGGCTGTCGACTGGGCAAAACCATTCGGCATAAAGCCAATGGCCGTTACCAGCGTACCGGCCAGCATCGGCGCGGCGGTATGGCTCCAGGCGTAGGCGGAAGCTTTGATTCTGTCGTAACCTTCCTCCATCTTCACCACCATCATTTCGATGGCGATAATGGCGTCATCCACCAGCAGACCGAGGGCGAGGATCAGGGAGCCAAGGGTGACGCGGTCAAAGTTGATTCCCGCGGCTTCCATCACCACGAAGACGACTGCCAGCGTCAGGGGAACTGCCGCTGCAACGACCACCCCTACGCGCCAGCCCATGCTGACAAAACAGACCACCATGACCACAAGCAGGGCGACAAAGAATTTGATCATGAATTCATCGACCGACGAGCGAATATTCACGGACTGGTCGGTGACTTTGCTCAGGGACATGCCAAGCGGCAGACTATCATTTATTTTTGCCGTTTCCGCATCCAGCGCTTTACCCAGCGCCAGACCGTTCCAGCCTTCACGCATCACAATGCCCAGCAGAAGAGCGGGTTCATGCTGATTACGAATCAGCATCGTTGGGGGATCTTCATAGCCGCGTTCAACCGTTGCCACATCGGCCAGCCTGAGCGTTTTCCCCTGAGCCACAAAAGGTGTATTGCGGATCTTCTGCAACTCATTGAATGCCCCGTCCAGGCGGATAAAAATCTGTGCACCCCGGGTCTCAATGGAACCCGCAGCGGTTAACGCGTTCTGGCTGTTGAGTGCATTGAAAATATCCTGTGGCGAGAGTCCCATTGTCGCCAGACGGTCATGAGAGAAGGAGATATAAATCCGTTCGGCCTGTTCACCAATAATGTTCACTTTCTTCACGCCAGGTACGTGCAGAAGCTGCTGGCGCAGGCCTTCGGCATCACGTACCAGTTGCCGCTGTGGTTCGCCTTTCGCTTTCAGGGCAAAGAGGGCAAAGGTAACATCCGAGAATTCGTCATTGAACATCGGGCCGAGGACGCCCGCCGGGAGATGTTGGGATTCATCCCCAAGCTTCTTACGGGCCTGATAGAACTCCTCCTGCACCTCAGGAGGCGGGGTCTTGTCCTGCAATGATAGCGTGATAAACACCATACCTGGACGGGTATAGGTTTCCGTACGGTCATACCACTTAAGTTCCTGCAGCCGCTTTTCCAGCGGTTCGGCAACCTGATCCTGGATTTCTTGCGCAGTCGCACCCGGCCAGACGGCAATCACCGTCATTTGTTTCACCGTGAAGGGCGGATCTTCCGCGCGTCCGAGCCCAAAAAAGGCGTAAATACCGGCAATCGTCACAAGAACGATCAGGAACAGCGTGATGGATCGCTCGCGGACGGCCAGCGCTGACAAATTGAAGCGATTTTCGTTCATGGCGTGTTCTCCGCCGGGGCCGCATTACGCTCTACTGCAAGCCTGACGATTTCACCTTCATGCAGAAGATGGGCACCTAATGCAACAATCTTCTCGCCGGGCTTCACACCACCTGTGACCTGCGCAGCATCTTCACCCACGCTCAGTACTCTGACGGGCGTCCATGCGACCTTTGCCGGTTGGGTGGAAATGCGCCAGACGCCGGGACCTTTACCTGCATCATAGAGGGATGCCAGCGGGATCTGCATGATCTGACCTTCCGCTTTATTGTCCTGAAGGTTCAGCGTGACGGTAGCTCCTAACGGTGCATTCGCCATTGCACCTTCCAGTACGTACCGTGCTTCAAAAGTGCGGGTTGTGGCGTCGGCTGAATCTGACAGCAGGCGCAGTGTTGCGGTGACCGGGTGTTTTTCATTGCCATAAAGTGTGGCTTGCGCTGCGCTGCCGACGGCAGGGCGCAACGTTTCCGGAAGCTGCACGAGCGCTTCACGCTGTCCTGCTCTGGCGAGCCTGATCACGACCTGCCCGGCACTGACGACCTGACCCGGCTCGGCGAGTGTCTCCATCACCACGCCGTCTGAATCGGCCAGCAGAACGGCATAGCCCGTAGCATTTTGCGCTACGTTGGCTTGTGCCCGGGCGGCGCTGAGATCGGCCCTGGCCGTATCGGCCGCCGCTTTGATCTGGTCATACTCCGAGGCAGACACGGCGCCGGAGGCCACAAGGCCGCGATAACGCGCCTCATCGCTGGATGCTTTTCTCGCTCGCGCCTGGGCCGCATCTACCGCGCGTTGTTGTGCCTGGGCCTGTAATCTCAGGTCAACCGGATCCAGACGCAGTAAGGGTTGGCCCTGTTTGACAGTCTGCCCCGTATCAACCAGGCGTTCGAGGATTTTTCCCTGAACCCTGAAACCTAAATCGCTTTGTGTTCTTGCGATCACCACCCCCGTAAAAGCGTGGAGAGACTCGTTCGCAAGCTCAACGGAGGCCGATCTGACAAGCGGTGGCCTGGTGCGTGGGTCGTCACTCGCGGAAATATCGCCGCACGCCACAAGGGCAAACGGCAGGAGACAAACGGCAACACGGGCAGAAGTGAGCCTGAGCATGGGAAACCTTTTTGAAATAACAGGACGGTATCCGCATTCTCTGACTAGTGACCAATATTGTCAATGGTCACAAATCAGGGGGCCAGGCTTCTTAAAATCAGTGAGGAGAGAAGTACCGCCGCTGTGGGGGCCATTTCGAGGTTGTACTGCAACTGAATGGGGTTAATAAAAGGGCACATCACCATGTGTATGGCATGGGTGACTTCATCCAGCGGCGTTTTTCTTTCGAACTCGCCGGCCTGCCTGCCTTCTATAATGATGCTCTCGATAAGCTTCATCAGACTTTCCGCGTACCTTTCTGTCGAAGGCCACTGCTCGCGTGCGGCGACGGCGGCAATGTCGTAAAGCTTACGGTCGTGGAAAAACAGCTCGCTTCCCGCTTCGGTAAGTGCCCTGAAAAGACGGCGTAATTTTTCGCTTGCTGACGGTGCATCATTGATGGCGGTAAGCACTGCCGCCATAATCAATTCCAGACGGTTAGCGCAAATCACCTCGCCTATAGCCTGCTTGGAATCGAAAAACTTATAAATATAGGACTTTGAAAAACCGATGGATTTCGCCAGTTCGGCTACGGTAGTTTTCTCATAGCCATAGTGACCGAAGTGCTCAAAAGCCGCTTCGACGATTTGCTCTCTGACAGAGTGGTCAAGGGGACCACGTGTTGATGGGGCGTTCATATTTTTAGTCATTATTTAAGCTTAGCGTGACAGGCTTTGATTGACAACGAGTGACCATTTTATACTTTGGTTACCTGCTGTTTTGTCATAAGCCATTCAGACGGGACGATCAACCAGATGGGGTAAGTGTATCACTGTTTTTCGCGCGCGATGGCATCTATCTGTGGCGATGTGTGAAGGTTTCAGTGCAATTCCTTTGCACTGAAACGAGAGTCTTTTGCTTAAGGAGAGCGTGGACGTAATATTTTTTCAACGATGAGCAACAGACGTTTGCGTGTTACGAATCGGTGTAACTGCCCCAGTAGCCAGTTGCCACACCCGGTAATCAGATAGCTGCGGTTAGCATCGACAGCCCTTAATGCCAGGGTGACGACTTTATCCGCTGGCATCCTTTTACCTACCGAGGCTTCTTCTGCATTGACCACATCAAAAAAGGCCGTGTCCGTTGCGCCGGGGCAAAGCGCCAAAATGCGAATACCCTGTGAGCGGTATTCTGCCCAAAGCGCACTTGAGAAGGAGAGCAAAAATGCTTTTGTTGCGCCATAAATCGCCATATAGGGGTCCGGTTGTAGCGCTGCGGTTGAAGCCACATTGATGATCACCCCAGACCCTTTCTTGAGCATCCCTGGTAGTATCGCGTGAGTCAGTTCCACGGGGGCCAGGCAGTTCACGTTTATCTCGTCACGCTGACGATCGATGGACAGTTTTTCGAAGGAACCATAGGTGGCGAACCCGGCGCAATTGATCAGAATGTCGGGGTAACGTCTTAATTTTTCCAGCCGTTCCGTAATGTTAGAAATGGCATCTGGTTCCACTAAGTCCTGGACAATAATAGCGATTGATACACCATGCGTTTTGACTAGCTCTGTAGCAAGCGCCTGTAGCTTTTTCTCGGAGCGGGCGATCAGAATCAATGACACGCCGCGGTTCGCGAGTTGCCGGGCGAAATCACGACCAATTCCCGATGATGCTCCGGTGATCAACGCTGTTTTTCCTGTATAATCAAAAGAATTCATATTTTAAATCCCGTATCCCTGATAGGTGCAACACAGGATAAACCGTGCACTTAGGTACACGGTCAAGCGTGATTTTTACAAGGTGAGGGTGGCGCGATGCGAATTGGCGAACTGTGTGCGAAAACGGGATTGTCAAAAGAGACGGTACGTTATTATGAAAGGCAGGGGTTGCTAGAGAATATCCCGCAACCTAATCGTAGCAACAACTACAAAGTGTATTCCGCGGTTGATTTACAGCGATTGAAAATGATCAAGCATGCCAAAATGCTGGGCTTTACCTTAGCCGAAATATCAGACGTTTTAGCTGTTTGGGTCGATGACAAATTTACTGCAGAGCAGAAAAAAGCGTCTCTGCACCGCAAGTTGCAGCAGCTGGAAGAGAAAGAAGCGGCGTTAATTGAACTCAGAGCCAGGATAACTAACGCCATTAATAAGGTTGGCCAACCTTGTGTCGATGAATTTTGATTTTTTACGCTATGTCATGGCGAGATCACGCCATTTCTTTCCACTGATAAAATTTTTTCGAGGCAAGAGACAGCATGTCTAAATCTTCCTTCGTATCGCCATAGGCATAGACGTCTTTGTAGGTAGATAAATCATAATTATCAATTATCTTCGTTTTTTTTAAGCGGGCGCTACAGTCACCCTTCTTGTATTTTCCGGTTGCTTTTCCACCTGAAAATGCCACTTCACTGCATAAGAGTTCCAGCCCATTCTGCTCACACCAGGGTTTAAGGTATAAATCAAGCGAGGCTGAAACCACCACCACCGTATCCCCTTGAGATTTATGCCAGCTGATTTTCTTCATGGCATCCTCCCGTAACAGGGCAGGAATTTCTGTTTTACTGTAGAAAAGTCCGGCCTTTTTTAATTCAGTTTCAGACTTGCCTGATAACGCGATTTTTACCACTTTTTTCCGTAAAACCGACCCCGATAACGCGCCCATTTTATAGGCGAGGATGTAGGGAAGAAGGCGCAGCTTTCCACACCGTAGCGTTTTTTTATCAACAGACCGATAAATAAACGGGGTGAAGGTGTCGGAAAACGTTATCGTTCCATCGAAATCAAAAAATGCAATATTTGAAGTCATAAGCCGTTCAGACGGGATAATGAGTTGTTACGGGCGAGTATATCACTGTTTATTACGTTAATGGTTTTTTAGCCAGTCGAGAAAAAACTGACTAAATGCCGTGACCTGAAGCGGCTGTAATTTGCGTTGTGGGTAAACAAACTGCAGCCCGACATCTTTGCGGTCATAACGGCTAAACCCGGTGAAACTGTCGGCAAACAGCACCATGAGCTTACCGCTCTCAACATCGTCTTTGACGTCCCACCACGATTTTCCTGCAATACCCGCGCCACTGAGCGCCCACTGACGAAGCAATGCTCCGTCGTCGCACACCATGGCAGGTTCTATACGTACGATGGTTTCTTCTCCCTCACTTTCAAAACGCCATTCGTTCATCACCACGCCCTGAGACTCAAGTGCCAGGCACCGGTGCTGGGCTAAATCGGCAAAGGTGGAGGGGGTACCACGATCGCTAAGATACGCCCCGGAGGCGACCAGCACCCGATGATTCGGACGGATATTTCTGACGACAAGGCTGCTGTCCGGCAGGTTGCCGAAGCGAATGCTCATATCCAGCCGGTTAGCGACCAGATCCTCAACATGCTCCCTTAAGTAGATGAAAAATTTCACTTCAGGATGGCATCGGGAAAATTCAAGAACGGCGGGGCTAAGATACTGTCTGCCAAAGTCAGAGGGTGCAGAAAGGCGAATATTGCCGCTGAGTACACCTTCTTTTTGCGTCAGTAACGACTCGGCGTGATGCATCTCTTCCAGCACGCGAAGCGCGGCATGGTAAAACTCTTCGCCTGCACGGGTCAGCGTAATGGCGCGCGTAGAACGATGGAACAGACGTGTCTGGTAACGCTCTTCAATCGCTTTTAACCTGGCCGTCATGGTGGCAGGGGAAAGCGACAGGCGTCGTCCGGCGGCGGAAAGACCACCCGCCTCGGCAACTTCTACCAGTAATGCCATGTCTTCAAGTTTGCCCATTATTCATTTTTTCCGAAAAGCGCATCTGTTTTTGCTGTAATTATCAAAAGAAGGTGTGAGCTGTAAAGTGATTTCATCCAAACCACTCGAGATGAAATCATGAGCCGTACTTCACTTTTTGAACGTTACAGGTTAGGTGAGCTAAACCTCAAAAATCGTATCGTTATGGCGCCGATGACCCGCGCGCGTTCCCTTCAGCCAGGAAATATTCCGACCTCACTGATGGCTGAGTATTACCGACAGCGTGCCAGCGCGGGATTGATCATCACGGAAGCCACGCAGATCTCGCCTCAGGGCCAGGGATACTCATGGACACCCGGTATCCATTCGCCGGAGCAGGTTTCAGGATGGCAACTCACGACGGGTGCTGTGCATCAGGCGGGTGGGGTGATTTTTTCACAACTCTGGCACGTCGGCCGGATGTCGCACGCCAGCTTTCATCAGGATGGTCAGCCCGTCGCCCCTTCAGCACTGGCGCCGGACGCCAAAGTGTGGGTGGTGAATGAACAGGGGGAAGGTCAAATGGTTGACTGCCCGCAACCGAGAACGCTCTCGCGAAAGGACATTCACAGCATCATCGCGGATTACCGCCAGGCGGCACTGAATGCCGTTCAGGCCGGGTTTGACGGCGTAGAGGTTCACGGCGGAAACGGCTATCTGATCGACCAGTTCCTGCGTCAAACCTCCAACAAACGTACGGATGAGTATGGCGGCACGCTTGCTAACCGGATCCGCTTTGCCCAGGACGTGTTGAACGCGATTGCGGAGGCTATTGGTCCCGAGCGTACGGGCATCCGGCTTTCACCGTTTATTACCCAACGTGGGATGAACGATCCGCAGGTGACGGAAGCCATACTCGCTCTCGCGGCCTGGTGTGAGCAAAAAGGGATCGCGTTCATCCACCTGGCGGAAGCTGACTGGGACGATGCGCCTCAGGTGCCTGACCATTTCCGTCAATCGCTTCGCGAGACGTTTAGCGGAACCCTTATCGTCGCAGGAAACTATGACCTTGATAAAGCGGAAAAAATACTTGCTGCTGGTTATGCCGATTTGATTGCGTTCGGACGGCCGTTTATTGCCAACCCGGATTTACCTCACCGGCTGGCGCACCAGTTTCCTCTGGCTCAGGTGCGTGACCCTGCCACATTGTTTGGTGGCAATGCGACGGGATATACCGATTATCCAATATACAACCTGCAAGAGAATGATCTGCAGTTATCTAAATAAGGTGTCGAGAGAGATTATGAAACATTCAACAATTTTTGCCCCAGGCATAATGGCGCTTATTCTTGCTGGTACCACGGGAACTGCATTTTCGGCCCAAATTGAACTGGTGAAACCGGAACATCTTATTGTCGATAAAAGTCTGACGCAGACGCAATTAGCGGCGAATGAATATGTTGCCAGAGAG
The DNA here is from genome assembly GCF_037053385.1 of Enterobacter sp. P82. Lineage (NCBI taxonomy): Bacteria > Pseudomonadati > Pseudomonadota > Gammaproteobacteria > Enterobacterales > Enterobacteriaceae > Enterobacter > Enterobacter sp. P82. The sequence continues at coordinate 1,299,389 of NZ_JBALHX010000001.1, read as the reverse complement.
TATGCAACGTTCTGGAATACGGGGGAAGAGTCCCTGGCCCGTAATGCCCTGGTGATTAATTTCATTGATAAAACACCCCCTGAGGGTCGTAAGCAAGGTCCTGAAGGCGCGATTTTAGCCTCCCGGGCATTTCGTACCGCTGTGCCAGATTTACGCTGTGACGTTGAGCAAATGATTATTTCGGGTAACCGTGCCGTATCCCATTTACATTTTCACGGCACATTCACCGGGACATTTGGCAAGCTAAAAGGAAAGGGGCAGAAAATAGATTTTATCGCCACGGATATTTATGAAATCAGTGACGGAAAAATTGTGGCTAACTGGCATATTGAGGACAACCTGACGCTGATGAAGCAACTGGGGGCGTTGTAAATTCATCACTCCGGGGGCTGCCCGGAGTGATGCGAAAAACCTATAAACCCAGATCGCTCAAAGAGGGATGATCGTCCGGGCGTCTGCCCAGCGGCCAGTGGAACAGTCGCTCTGATTCCTTGATCGGCATATCGTTGATACAGGCAAAACGGCGCTTCATGAGCCCATCTGGCTCAAACTCCCAGTTTTCATTGCCGTACGAACGGAACCAGTTGCCTGAATCATCATGCCATTCATAGGCATAGCGAACCGCGATCCGGTTATCCGTAAATGCCCAGAGCTCTTTAATCAGACGATAATCCAGCTCTTTTTTCCATTTCCGCTCCAGAAACGCCTGGGCCTCTTCACGATTGGTAGCGAATTCGGCGCGGTTGCGCCATTGGGTATCAAGTGAATAGGCCAGAGCGATTTTCGCCGGGTCGCGACTGTTCCAGCCATCTTCTGCCAGTCTGACTTTTTCGATAGCACTTTCTCGCGTGAAGGGCGGTAAAGGAGGACGTGTGTTCATGGCGATTACCTCAGGATTATATTATGTAGACAGGTCTGTCTACTTGCGGTAATCTATGCCTGTGAAATAACGTTGTCAACATCCGTTTTGAGGTTACCGAAAAGTGAAAACAGACCCCGTAAGCAACGATACAAAAATCAGCGTCAGGGATAAAATATTACTGACGGCGCACGATCTGTTTTATTCCACAGGCTTCAGGGCGACGGGCGTGGATACGCTGATTAAAGCGTCTAAAGTGACGAAGGTGACTTTCTATCGCCATTTCCCGAGTAAAAGTTTACTTATTCTTGCCTATTTGCACTATCGGCATGAAATATGGATTAGCTGGTTTGAGTCCACGCTACGTCGACATCTCGTCGAAGGTAAAATACCTTCTGATGCGATATCTGAAACGCTTTGCGAATGGTTTATTTCGCCTGAGTTCCACGGCTGCGCGTTTATTAATGCCAGCGCAGAGGCAAAATCGGAAGATATTGAAAGCGAAATAAAAGAGATATGCCGCGATCATAAAATCGAAACAAAGAAAATTATCGCATTGCTGACGAAGATCGCGGATGAGCGCGTCGTCAACGAAATCATGTTGCTCATTGACGGCGCAATTATCCATGCACAAATGGGCATGGATACGGATGATGTCATCCCTCCGTTGAGGAGGGCATTAGCCGGGTTGATAGAGGGTTAATGAGACTTCCCCTTAACCCTCAACGCGGCGGCTGATGAACGTTTTCAGTATTTCTCCTGCACTATGAATATGTCGCATGACTTCAGCCCGTGCTTTCTCTGCATCCCGTTCCTTGCAGGCTGTAAGGATGCCTGCATGGTCATCCTGAAAAACTGGGGTTTCGGAAAGGAGCTTTCGCTGGAGATATTCATATCGCTCTATCTGATTGCGGGTATCATTAATCAACTTCAGCAGGCGTTGGTTTTTGCACCCACTGTAGATAAGATCGTGGAACTCCCGGTTTAGTGCGCCCTGCATTTCAAATTCAGTCGTTCTGGCGAGCAGCGTATGCGTCAGTTCTGCTCTCGCCAGCGTATCAGAGTTCACCATTTTCGCGCTCTGAAAGACGGCTTCACCTTCCAGCAAGGCGCGTAGGGAGTAAATCTCATCCAGATCCTCAACGGATAGCGTTCTGACAACAGCGCCGCGATTCCTGAAAATTTCCACTAGCCCATCGCGTTCAAGCTGTCTGATCGCTTCTCTCATGGGAATTCGGCTGACAGAAAAATAACTGGCGAGATCCCTTTCAACAAGCCTTTCTCCATCACGCAGACGTCCGCTGTTGATCATCTTTCTTAATTTACTGGCGAGCACGTCCGGGGTCGAAATGGCGTTCAGTTGCATACTGTTTCTCCTGAAAAGATGGAATAATGGTATACCATCTGCTAGCTTACGTCGAGTCAGGGGATGTGCGAACAAACATCGGGAGTACAACCCATCGGATATCATTATCGGGAGTATCAAGATGAGCCATCGTGAACATCATTATCAGGTTAAGGTTGAGTGGAAAGGGAATAAAGGCCGTGGGACGGAAGCCTATAAAGCCTATGATCGGCTTTATGACATCACGGCGGGCGATAAATCTCCGATTGCAGGTTCATCAGACCCTGCATTTCTTGGTGATGCATCATGCTGGAATCCTGAAGATCTTCTTGTCGCGTCAGCCTCTGCCTGTCACAAATTATGGTATTTGCATCTTTGCGCTGAAGCGGGGATAAGCGTTTATACCTATATTGACCGGGCGGAAGGAACGATGCGCGAAGGAGAAAAGGGATGTTTCACCTCTATTGTGCTCAAGCCCGACATTACGCTTCGTCCTGGGGATGATATCGATCGCGCTGTGGCACTTCATCACCGCGCGCATGAGCTTTGCTTTATTGCTAACTCGCTGAATTTCCCTGTGACGTGCGAGCCAACAATACTGCATAGCGCCAGCTCACACGTCGATGAGCAATAACGCTAAGCGTTGAATAACCTTCACACCGGAAATGAGCAAATGGCCTGTAACCGTACTTTCGCTCTCGATATAAGCTGGAAAACGCTGCTGAAAGACGCGGGGCTTGAGCCAGTACGCATTCTCCGCAGGGCAGGATTACCTGACGATCTCTTTTTGCAAAAAGCGCGCGGACTCGATACACATGAATACATCCGCTTCTGGAACGCGATGGAGGCCGAAACGAACGATCCTGCCTTTCCCGTACCGCTCATTGAGTTGATCTCAGCGGATGTGTTTGATCCACCACTTTTTGCCGCACTGTGTAGCAGCAATATGATGCAGGCTGTCCAGCGTCTGGCCAGATATAAACAGCTTATTGCACCCATGGTTCTGGAAACAACGGTGGAACAAAACGGCATACTTACCGTTTCACCGCGCTGGCTCTATGCGATAGCTATACCGCCGTCTCTGCAGGTGGCAGAGCTGGGCTTCCTGCTCAAGCTTCTGCGGCTGGGGACCCGCGAACCGGTTAACCCCTTACAGGTCCGTGTCTCTGCACTGCCGTCAGCGGTTCAGAACAGCTACTTTTCCCATTTCTTTGGAACTGACGTGCAATATGGAGAACTGCCTGCCATCAGCTTTTCCTCGACTGATGCTCTTCGGCCGTTTTTAACGGCAAATGAGGGGATGTGGCAGGTATTTGAACCAGAACTTCAGCGTCGTCTCAGTCAGTTAAATGAACTGGCTTCAACCGCCGAGCGCGTTCGTGCGGTACTCCTGGAACTTATTCCCGGTAACGAAGCGACTATTGAAAAAGCGGCGGAGCGTCTGGGAATGAGCAAACGCACGCTGCAACGCAGGCTTGAGCAGGAAGGGGGCAACTTTCGCAACCTTGTTAATGCTTGTCGTGAACACCTGGCCCGTCATTATCTTCGTAATACGCGTCTTTCCGGGTATGAGATCGCATTTTTGCTTGGCTTTGAAGATCCTAACTCATTCTATCGCGCATTTATGACCTGGACGGGCCAGACCCCTGAAGCGGCCAGAACAGCCATGCGTCTTGAGTAAACAGGTGCATATTTATCGCTCTGATGGCGCAGTTTGCGAGTCATATGGCGCGGTACGCTAGTTAACGTAGGGCCGAAGGAGGGCAAAATAACGACAGTCTACTCACCGAGGTATTTATGTTTACTCAGGACAAGAAAACCGCGCTGGTCACCGGTGCATCGTCAGGTATGGGCAAAGTCATCGCCCGTCGTCTTATTCAGGATGGCTATCAGGTTTACGCTGCTGCCCGTAGCGTTGAGAAAATGAACGATCTCGCCCAGCTTGGTGCGCGCGCTCTGCGGATGGATATCTCGCGTGATGAAGACATTTTGGCTGCAGTAGATACCATCGTGTCGCAGACAGGTGGGGTTGACGTACTGGTCAACAATGCGGGTTTTGGGCTCTATGGACCGGTAGAAGAGATCGGTATTGATGAAGCTCGCTATCAGTTTGAGGTGAACGTGTTTGGAGCGGCCCGCCTTACGCAACTGCTGCTCCCGGCCATGCGCGCCAGACGCCGTGGTTACATTATCAATATCACTTCGATAGGAGGGAAAATTTACACCCCCCTGGGAGCCTGGTATCACGCAACGAAACATGCACTCGAAGGATGGTCTGATTGTCTGCGTCTTGAAGTGGCTGAATATGGAATTAAGGTTGTGATTGTTGAACCGGGTTTAATCGAGACAGGCTTTGGTGAAGTGGTCTGCGGCAGTATTGTCAAACGTTCAGCTAGTGGCCCTTATGGTCATCTGGTGGGGAAGGTGGCGAACTCGGTCAAAAATGCTTACGGGAATGGCAGAGGCAGCGACCCGAAGGTGATTGCGGACGTGGTGGCCCGCGCCGTTAACAGTCCTCATCCGCGTACACGCTATGCTGCCGGCAAGTATGCAAAGATGCTCATCCGCATGCGCGTCTGGTTGGGGGACCGTCTGTTCGATCGCGTTATTCTTAGCCAGACCCGATGATCCGAGCGCCGAGGATAAAAAACCTCGGCCTCCGTATGCGCCACTACACAATGCTGTAAACACCGGCTCCCCAGTATCCCTTACCCGGGCGAGTCTGTTCTTTCCAGCCTGCTGCGATCAGTTCTTTTGCAATAAACCGGTTCATGATCCCGTGTCCCATGAGCAAGACGGGTCCGTCGGAGCCCTTAGCCGCCGTCACGAGGAGCTCTGCGGCCTTAACGGCACGACTTTTTACCATTCTTACGCACTCTACCTCTCCCGACAGGCCACAGAGCCAAAGTACTCGAAATAACGCTGCCCAGTAAAAAGGCGATAACCGCAATCCCGGAATACGAAATACTGGCAGCTCCGCCTCCCGAAACACGTCATCAATGAAGCCGGGTTCACACCCCAGTGTTTTTAACGATGAGAGGGCTCTCGGAAGCGGACTGCTGATGAAGGTGAGTGCGCGATACGTCAGGACTTTACTGATTTCCGGTGGCATATCGCGGCCTGTAGAAGAGAGATTATAGTTGTCGATCCACTCCGGCATTTCCCTGCACGACACTTTTGGCGCGCCTGCGTATTGGGGCTTTCCATGTCGCATCAAAATAATTTCCATAAAAATCTTATCGTCTGTCATCCACTCGTCGCAGGCAGACTAGCGCGTTCTGGCGAAAATGTTCTACCACTTGTTTTAGTGGGGAGCACGCGTTCTATATAACGAGCAGGGGGAAGGCATCTATCCGGCCTACATAATTAGTCATTCGAAGTATAGTTTTAACCAACTGAAATATAAATGATATAAAAAAAATCCCCATACAAACTTGGACAAATAACAACAATTGTGTAAGTTTTAATTATGCGATTACGCCACGTTATATACAGCCGGGATGTGACCCATGAGCACGTTGCACACTGTCGTGAGTCGTTTTGTGAATTACTACACCGCACTGGATAGCCAGCCACCTTCTGTGCTGGCTGAGCTTTATCATTCAAATGCCACGCTTATCGATCCGTTCGGCGAGCACCAGGGGATTTTTGCGCTTCAGCGCTATTTCACCCATCTGCTGACCAATGTCGAAGATTGCCGTTTCACTATCGATCCTCCGCTGTGCAGCGAAAGTCGCTTTGCTGTCACCTGGGTAATGCACTGGTCGCACCCGCGCATTGCGGGTGGAGAGCCGCTCGAACTGCCGGGGTGTTCGGTAGTGGAGACGGAAAACCATCTCATCACGCGTCAACGTGATTACTACGATGCGGGAGAGATGCTCTACGAACACCTTCCTCTGCTTGGTTGGGCGGTGCAGGCGTGAAGCGGAGGGTGAAATCATGAAGACGGTACTCATTACTGGCGCAAGCTCGGGTATTGGTGCCGGATTGGCGAAATCATTTGCCGCTGATGGCTACCACGTGATTGCCTGCGGGCGCGACCCGGCGCGTCTTGAGGCCCTGCACCAGAGTTGCCCCAATCTTACCGTTCGCCTGTTCGACATGACAGACAGGGACGCCTGTCGCCAGGCCCTGGCCGGCAGCTATGCCGATTTGGTCATTCTTTGCGCCGGTACCTGCGAATACCTCGATCATGGCGAGGTAGATGCGGCGCTGGTGGAACGCGTTATGGCGACAAACTTCCTCGGCCCGGTTAATTGCCTTGAGGTGCTGCAGTCGCAGATGGCTGTCGGCAACCGTGTGGTGCTGGTGAGCTCGATGGCCCACTGGCTTCCATTCCCACGCGCGGAGGCCTACGGCGCGTCCAAAGCGGCGCTGAGCTGGTTTGCCGAGAGCTTGCGCCTTGACTGGGAGCCAAAAGGGATTGCTGTCACGGTTGTTTCTCCGGGCTTTGTTGACACGCCTCTGACGCGCAAAAATGATTTTGTCATGCCTGGCCGGGTGACTGTCGACGACGCGGTTAAGGCGATCCGCACGGGGCTGGCGGCAGGAAAAATGCATATCGTGTTTCCTGACGGTTTCGGCCTGATTATGCGATTACTCTCCGGACTGCCTGCGTTTCTTCAGCGCGCGCTGCTGCGCAGGATGGTGCGTTCATGAACATTGCGATTATCGGCAGCGGCATCGCCGGCCTGACCTGCGCCTGGCGCCTGGCCGGGCACCATCGGGTGACGCTGTTTGAAGCGGGAGCCACGCCCGGCGGCCATACCGCAACGGTTGACGTGACGACACCTCAGGGCACATACGCGATCGATACCGGGTTTATCGTCTACAACGACCGCACCTACCCGCGGTTTATGGGGCTACTCAGCGAGCTGGGCATCAGCGGGCAAAAAACGCAGATGAGCTTTTCGGTGCACAATCCCGCGACGGGGCTGGAGTACAACGGACACACCCTGACATCGCTGTTTGCCCAGCGTCGAAATCTGGCGAATCCGACGTTCTGGCGGCTGCTCGGGGAGATCGTCCGCTTCAATAGGCTGGCGAAAGAGACGCTGGCTGGGGAGGTGGACCCGAATGCCACGCTACAAACGTTTCTGGAACAGCACGGCTTCACGCCGTTTTTTGCTCGCCACTACATTCTGCCGATGGGGGCCGCCATCTGGTCATCGTCGTTGCAGGAGATGAAGCGTTTCCCTTTGCCGCTCTTTTTACGCTTCTTTCACCATCATGGCCTGCTGGATATCACCCATCGCCCGCAGTGGTACGTGGTACCCGGCGGCTCGCGGGAGTATATCCGCGCCATGCTGGACAAATTGGGCAACCGCATGACGCTACACCTCAACGTGCCGGTGCAGCGGGTGAGCCGCCACGCGCACGGAGTTACGCTTCAGCTTGAAAACGGCAGCCATACCTTCGACCAGGTCATTTTTGCCTGCCACTCCGACAGTGCCCTGGCGATGCTTGATGACCCCACGCCCGCAGAGCGCGAGGTGCTGGGCGATATCGGCTGGCAGCGCAACGAGGTCGTTTTACACAGCGATCCGCGCTGGCTACCGGTGCGGCAGCGGGCATGGGCCAGCTGGAACTACCGCCTGAGCGAACACGAGCAGGCCAGCGCCTGTGTTACCTACAACATGAATATTTTGCAGGGGTTGCCTGTGGGTAGCCCGCTGTTCTGCGTCACCCTGAACCCGGACACGCCGATGGATGAACGCTTCGTTCTGCAACGTTTTGTTTATGAACATCCGCTTTTTAACCCGAAAAGTTGGCGGGCACAGGCGCGGCGGGGCGAGATCAACGGCCACCAGAGAAGCTGGTTTTGTGGGGCCTACTGGTACAACGGTTTTCATGAAGATGGCGTGCGCAGCGCGCTGGACGTGGTCAATGCGATAGCGTCCGGAGAGGGGAACTGAGATGAAGAGCTGCCTCTATCATGGCGTACTGCGCCACCGTCGCCTTCAGCCGAAAACCCATGAATTTCGCTACAGCGTCTTTATGGCCTGGCTGGATCTGGATGAACTGCCGCTGCTGGCCTCCGTCGGCGTGCGGCGCAATCGCTTTGCCGCCGCCGCGTTTTATGACGCGGACTATCCGCTCGGCTCGCCGCTCAAAGAGAACGTGCTGAACAGGCTGGAAAGCCTGACCAGAGAACGCCCGGACGGGCGGGTGATGCTTCTGACGCAGTTGCGCTATTTCGGCTTTCATTTCAATCCGGTCAATTTTTACTACTGCTACGACGGGAAGGGAATGCTGCGCTGGGTGCTGGCGGAGGTCCGCAACACGCCGTGGAATGAACGTCATTACTATGCCGTTAACGGACAAAATGCGCAGCCCACGGAAAAAGCGTTTCACGTTTCCCCCTTCAACCCGATGGACATGGTCTATCACTGGCGCTTTAACACCCCGGACAACACGCTGCATATGCACATTGAAAATCATCAGGAAGGGAAAGTTTTCGATGCCACGCTGGCGCTACGCCGGGCGCCTCTGACACGCCCGGCACTGCGCTCACTGCTATTGCGCATCCCGCTCATGACCCTGAAAACTGTTTTCGCCATTTACTGGCAGGCGCTGCGCCTGTGGCTCAAGCGTGTGCCGCTGTATAACCATCCCGTCAGCAGGAGTGAACGCTCATGACCGATCCTGTCTTTGCGCTTGAACCCGATATCCCGCGCAACGTCCGCATCGCGCGCTGGCTGCTTTTTCGTTTGCTAAGCGGTATTCGCGGCGGCTCGCTGACGCTGCGCGAAGGGGCACAAACTTTCCATTTTGGCGAGACATCCTCCGCGCTGCATGCGGATGTGCAAATCCTTTCTCCCGGCGTCTACTGGCGTGTCTTAACCGGCGGTAGCCTTGCCGCGGCAGAAGCCTGGATGGACGGCGAATGGGAAACCACGCAACTCACGCCGCTTCTCGAGCTGTTGGCGCTCAACGGCGAGGTACTTGGCCGTCTGGAGAAAGGATTCCGTTTGCTCGGCAAGCCTCTGGAGCGCTTACGTCACTGGACGCGGCGTAACTCCCGCGCGCAGGCACGTGAAAATATTGCCGCCCATTACGATCTGGGCAACACCTTTTATGCCCATTTTCTGGATAAGGAACTGCTCTATTCCAGCGCGCTGTTTACCGCGGACGAGCAGGATCTGACGGCGGCGCAGCAGGCAAAAATGGCGCGTTTGTGCGAACAACTGGCTCTGAATGAGACCGATCACCTGCTGGAGATTGGCACGGGCTGGGGCGCGATGGCAGAATACGCCGCTCGTCACTACGGCTGTCGGGTAACCACTACCACGCTGTCGAAAGAGCAATATCTCTGGGCGACGGAGCGGATCGCCCGCGCCGGATTGCAGGATCGCGTCGAGGTACTGCTTTGCGATTACCGTGACCTTACCGGACAGTATGACAAGCTGGTCTCAATAGAGATGATTGAAGCCGTAGGGCAGCGCTACTTGCCAGTGTTCTTCCGTACCTGCCAGGCGCGGCTGCGTCCGGGAGGTCGCATGGCAATTCAGGCCATTACCATTCAGGATCAGCGCTATCGCGACTACAGCAAAAGCGTCGATTTCATCCAGCGCTATATTTTTCCCGGCGGCTTCTTGCCAAGCATTACCGCGATGAATGAGCTGATGACACGCCACACCGATTTCGTGGTGCGCAATCTCTTCGACATGGGGCCTGACTACGCCCGTACGCTGGCCCACTGGCGGCAGCGCTTTATCCATACCTGGCAGGAGATTGAAAAACTCGGGTTCGATGAGCGTTTTCGCCGGATGTGGCTTTACTACTTTGGCTACTGCGAAGCCGGGTTTAACGCCCGCACCATTAGCGTGGTGCAGTTGACCGCTGAGCGCGTATGAAACGATACCTTCAGGTCTTCCTGCTGGCCATCGCGTTCGATCTTTACTGGGCGCTGGTGGTGCTCTTTCGAGAACATGGCCTGATGATCTGGCTCGCGCTGGCGATCCTTGCCTGTCTGTTGTTGCCGTCAGCATACCGTCTGTACGCAATCGGTCTGGCCGCAGCAGGCTGCCTGCTGGATGCGCTCTGGGCGTTAACGGGGCTGATTTCCTTCACGAGCGAGTCCCTGATACCGCTATGGATGGTGGCATTGTGGCTGATGTTCGCCACCGTCTGGACACAGCTTACGCTCACTACTACCTTACCCGGCTGGCTGCTGACTCTGCTGGCAGCCGCAGGAGGGCCGGTGGCCTACCTGATTGGCGAGCGGCTAGGTGCCATCACGTTTCTGGAGCCGACCTTTATCGTCGTCAGTTGGATGGTGCCGGGCTGGCTGGTGTTGATGCTGTTTTTCCACCTGCTATTGGGGAGACAAAAATGAGGTCTGTCGTTTTGCTTATCTGGCTGATGACCATGTCCCCTCTGGTTCAGGCGGTCGACTGGCTGGCCTGGCGTAAGGTAGGGGATGCCACGCTGACGTGGGGACCGTTCACCGTCTATACCTCTCAGCTGCGTACTCCCGATGGTCGATACAGCCGGGAAAATCAGGATCAGGCGCTAATTATTACCTATGCGCGCGATATCGATCGCGAAGATCTGGTTGAAGCGACCCGCGACCAGTGGAAGGCTCAGGGGATCCTGGCGCAGGAGCCGCAAAGCGAAGCCTGGCTGCGTATGCTTCAGTCGCTGTGGCCAGATGTCAGACCGGGTTCGCAACTGGCGTTTGTCCTCAATGATAAGCAGGGGCAGTTCTGGTATCGCGAACCCACTCCCCAGAAAAGTTTTATTCCCCTGGGACCACGCCAGTCAGAAGCATTCAGTACTCGCTTTCTGGCGATCTGGCTTGGCCCACGCACGCAGTATCCAGACCTGCGTCAGCAGTTAATCGGAGGCCAAAAATGAAACGTATCCTGATGATGGCGCTGGCATTCTTGATGCTGCTGGCCGGCTGTAGCACCGACGTGACCGAGTATCGCCAGCAGCAGCCACGGCTCGATATCTTCCACTATTTCCAGGGCAAAACCGAAGCGTGGGGGATGGTGCAGGATCGCAGCGGCAAACAGATCCGTCGTTTCCACGTTGAGATTGCCGGGGATGTTATCGGCGATACGCTAACGCTCAATGAACACTTTGTATATGACGACGGTGAAAAGCAGCAGCGGATCTGGCATATACGCCGGGTGGGGAACGATCGCTACGAGGGTACGGCAGGGGACATTGAAGGGGTCGCCACCGGGCAGGCAGCAGGCAACGCCTTTAACTGGCATTACAGCATGAATGTGAAGGCGAACGGCAGTACCTGGCTGCTCAAGTTTGACGACTGGATGTACCTGCAGGATGAGACACATCTGTTCAATAAAACCGAGATGAAGAAACTGGGCGTCACCGTCGCCACGGTGACGCTGTTCTTTACCCGGAAGGGGGAGTGATTCGCTGTTATGCGAGCTCTTTGCGAATAATCTCCGCCCCGGCGCTCAGGGCCTTCAGTTTACCGTTGGCAACCTGACGGGAAAGAGGAGCCATACCGCAGTTGGTTGACGGGTAAAGCTTATCGGCATCAACAAACTGCAGGGCTTTACGCAGCGTATCGGCCACTTCTTCTGGCGTTTCGACGCTGTTAGTGGCGACATCAATCGCGCCAACCATCACTTTTTTACCGCGGATCAGCTCCAGCAGATCCATCGGTACGCGGGAGTTGTGGCACTCCAGGGAGATAATGTCGATGGTAGAGGTCTGCAGTTTAGGGAAGGCCTCTTCGTACTGGCGCCACTCCGAGCCGAGCGTCTTTTTCCAGTCAGTGTTGGCTTTAATACCGTACCCGTAGCAGATATGTACCGCCGTTTCACATTTCAGGCCTTCAACGGCGCGTTCCAGCGCGGCGATGCCCCAGTCGTTGACCTCATCAAAGAAGACGTTAAACGCTGGCTCATCAAACTGAATAATATCGACGCCCGCTGCTTCTAATTCTCTTGCTTCCTGATTCAGGATTTTGGCGAACTCCCAGGCCAGCTTTTCACGGCTTTTATAGTGCGCGTCGTAAAGGGTGTCGATCATGGTCATCGGCCCGGGCAGGGCCCATTTGATTGGCTTGTCCGTGAGCTGGCGTAGGTACTTCGCGTCATCCACGAATACCGGTTTCTGGCGCGCAACGGCAGAGACCACGGTCGGCACGCTGGCGTCATAGCGGTTACGAATGCGTACGGTCTGGCGGTTTTCAAAATCAACGCCGCTCAGGTGTTCAATAAAGGTGGTGACAAAGTGCTGGCGGGTTTGTTCACCGTCGCTGACGATATCAATACCCGCACGGATCTGCTCATCAAGAGATAAACGAAGTGCGTCCTGTTTCCCCGTGAGTAATTCCTGATCCTGTAATTTCCAGGGTGACCACAGCGTTTCAGGTTGAGCAAGCCAGGTCGGCTTAGGCAGGCTGCCAGCCGTAGAAGTCGGGAGCAATGTTTTCATAGTAAAAGACCTTTTTTGATGTATTAAAGCGTGTAGTTATCAGACCACTGCTCAAGAATGTGTTGATAAGGCTTAATGAAGTACGTTTCAGTAAATCGACCCTGTTCAATCGCCAGACGGCTTCGCTCTTCGCGGTCATAAACAATTTTTGTTAATGAGTGATCCTGCTGGTTCAGATCCGGTCGATAGCAAAGTCCTGCCGCCGAGTTAGCGTTATAAATTTCCGGGCGATAGATTTTCTGGAACGTTTCCATCGTGCTGATGGTGCCGATCAGTTCCAGATCAGTGTAATCACTCAGCAAATCGCCGGTAAAAAAGAACGCAAAAGGTGCGACGCTGTTTTCAGGCATGAAATAGCGTACGTTCAGGCCCATCTTCGCGAAGTACTGCTCTGTTAAAGACTCGCCATCCGGCTGATACTCGATGCCGAGCACAGGGTGCTCGTTTCCCGTACGGCGGTAGGTGTCTTTGCTGGAGACGCTCAGGCAAATTACAGGTGCCTTATTGAAGTTCTCTCTGTACTCCGATGAGCTCATAAAATGGCGGAAGATATTGCCATGCAGTTCGCCAAATTTTTCCGGAATGCTGAAGTGTTGCTGGTCCTTGTTGTGCTCAAGCAGCAGCACGCTGAAATCATAATCCCGCACATACGACGAGAAGTTATTCCCGACAATGCCAGGGATACGCTGGTTATTTTTTTTGTCGACAATGGTGGTTTGCAGTATCTCAATGGCCGGGAATGCTTTCTCAGCACCGATGTTCATCTCAACTGAAATGATTTCAAGTTCGACCGCATAGCGATCGGCATTTGGGTTATCCCAGCGCGCCAGGGCGTTAAAACGGTTGTTGATCATCACCAGCGTATTGCGCAGGTTTTCCTGACGCTTTTCCCCGCGCGCCAGGTTGGCAAAGTTGGTGGTCGTACGCGTATTTTCAGACGGGTTGTAATTCTCATCGAAGCAACTGCGCTTAAGGGTATATGTGAAAGCTTTGCTCATTGTGGTTATGCATCCTAAGTTCATGTTGCCAAGAAGTTACTGATGCATAATTTATGCCTGAGCCCGCGACGCAGGGGAAGTGACTTAATTTCAATGCAACATGAGGGAAGTTCATTAACAGGATTGCACACAGGCTGGAGAGTGAAGTGAAAGAGGAAGGGGCATCGCGCCCCTTAGCGTTAGGCTGTAGGCCGTTCGTTCCAGGCGTCGCTGTGCATGATGTTCCCGTCGACGATGCGCCAGGTGATTTTTTCGTACTGCAGGCTTACGCTTTCAACGTGGTTCATTTTATCGTTGGCAGCGATCTTCACGTTTGGCACGCTGCAGTTAACACCAGTAACCTTTACGTTCTCCATTAGTACGGAGTAATAACAGACTTCCTGTCCGGCATCATTAATATGATAGAACTTGATTTCAGCGCTTTTAAGCGCCTGACCGGTAGATGCTGCTTTGTAGAGATAGGGGGTGGAGCTATCAACTTCCTTTTCAATCCGCATGGATGAGTGTTGACGCGTGCCGGTGATCTTGCCGTTAGCGCTGTCTGCCGGGAGGTTGATGCCTTGGCTCAGCCCTATGATCTCAATGCTGCCTTCACAGTCCTGAACATCAACGGAACCTTTAATATGTGCTCCACCGTCGTCTTTTAGCCACATGTAGGGAGGAATTGGCATTCGTTACTTCCTTATTTTATTGAATAGCAGAGTTGTTAAGCGATAAATAACTGTGGTGAGGGTCAGCACAATTAAAATATCGATATTGGTATATGTGTCATATATTGTTTCAGCATTCACATCGCCATAAATAAAATCACATATAGATGAGGCGACGTCGTGGTCTAAATAGCGTTCAGCGGGCCCCAATGTGCGGCCAACTATAATGCTGATGCATATAAACCAGGCCGTTTTCAATAGCCTGATGCCCCATTTATGGGCAAGTGCTGGTATAGCCACTTTCACTCACCTCAACCCAGCCGCGTGCCATCAGCGAACGCATACAGGGAACTTCAATAAGCTCTGTACTCATGAGAGCATTCCGGATCAATGCGTAATCAAAATTATGGGCAATCGTGATACATCCCTCAGATACCGTACCTGGATGCAGCCGAAACAAACCCCGGTAGACGTTATCAATCCAGGTACCATCATCGATTCCCCAGTCATCCTTGTATAAAGCAAACCACTCATCGCGGCCAAATTCTGCGCCAGATCTCACCTTGTTCCACCGATCCTGAACCTTCGCTTTTAATCCTGAAAAGAAACCTCCAGTCCCTCTGTCAACAATCCAGTATTTACCTGGGGGAATTGGACCCGATCCTTTGACTGCACCACATAATCCATTGTTTCTGTAAATTCCCTGCCCGGAATGCGCCATAAACACACCAACGCCGTGCAGGTTAAAAGGCGCATAGTCAGCACCGTTAAGCAGCATTGTTCCTTTTAAGGCCATATTTTCTCCTTAGTATTTTAATAAGAGAAAAGCAGCCTACGCCTGATGTGGGTACAGATATTCAACTCACATCATATTTCTGCGCTGCTGATTTTTTTAAGAAAATGACCTGACAATTTTTAATCACTCTTTAGGCGTTAACGCTAGTTAATGTTGAATGAATAATGAGCCAGACTCAGTTAACAAAACGACATGCCTACTTCTCTGGCACACGCTCCGCAATTCCCGCTATAATCCCCAAAATTTCCAATCGGTTTAGAAACGATCATGACAAAACTCACCTTACAAGAGCAGATGCTGAAAGCAGGCCTGGTCAGCAGCAAGAAAGCGGCGAAAGTGCAGCGCACGGCAAAGAAATCACGTGTTCAGGCACGTGAAGCGCGTGAAGCAGTAGAAGAGAACAAGAAAGCACAGATCGAGCGCGATAAACTGCTGAGTGAGCAGCAGAAGCAGGCCGTTCTGGCGAAAGAGTTTAAGGCGCAGGTGAAGCAGCTGATTGAGATGAACCGCATCACCGTTGCAAGGGGCAACATCACCTTTAACTTCACCGACGGTAATCTGATCAAAAAAATCGAGGTTGATAAGCAGACCCAGACTCAGCTGATCAACGGTCGTCTGGCGATTGCGCGTCTGGTGATTAATGCTAATGGTGACTGCGAATACGCGATAATCCCGGCAGTGGTGGCCGATAAAATTGCCCAGCGCGATGCCGACAGTATCGTCTTAAACAGCTCTCTGAGTCAGGAAGAGCAGGATGAAGACGATCCATACGCGGACTTCAAAATCCCTGACGATTTGATGTGGTAAATCAGATTCAGAACGGTGCGGCGTGACGGGCGTTAACCGGCTCTCCGCTCACGGGATGAATAAAATTCAGAACGCTTGCATGCAGCATCAGCCGGGATGTTCTTTCCGCTCCCGGCGCTTCGAGACCACCATACAGATCGCAGCCCAGAATCGGGTGCCCCAGCTGCTGGCAGTGAATGCGCAGCTGGTGGGTTCGCCCGGTCTCCGGGGTGAGTTTCACCCGTGTTAACGGCAGTCCCGTCTCCTGATAAAACCGTTCCACCACCCGATAGTGGGAGCGGGCGGGTTTACCGTTTTTCGCGCAGATCGACATCAATGGGAATAGCGCCGGATCTTTGGCAATCGGCGCATCAATTACACCTTCGTCATTTTCAACATGTCCGCAAAGCAGGGCGCTGTAGACTTTCTCCACGCTACGCTGGCTGAACTGTTCGCACAGTGCGGCATTGATAGCTTTATTGCGCGCAACCACCATCAACCCTGAGGTACCAAAATCCAGGCGGTGTACCAGCGCGCAGCCAGGGAACGTCTGGACCAGACGATAATGGACAGAATCGAGGTTTTGCGGATTTTTACCCGAGAGGCTGAGCAAACCGGAAGGCTTATTGATCAGCAGCAGATGTTCATCCTGCCAAAGGATCTCGATGTCGTCGTGACACGGTGGGGCAATAAAAGAATCAATAATCGCAGACATCAGGCCGCCCGGCTGGAGAGTGGGGGCGGATGATAACGAAATGCGGATAAAAGAAAAACCCTCCCACCGGGCGGTGAGAGGGGAATATCTTAAGCGGCTACGAAACTGTCGATAGCAGATTTCGCATCGGTCTGCGCTTTGGTCGCCATTTCAGGACCGTAGGCAATACCTTCAGCGAACACGAAGTTCACATCAGTGATACCGATGAAGCCCAGGAAAACGGTCAGGTATGGTGCAACCAGGTCGGTTGGGGTGTCTTTGTGGATACCGCCACGGCTGGTCAGTACGATCGCACGTTTACCTTTTACCAGACCTTCAGGACCGTTCTCGGTGTAACGGAAGGTTACGCCAGCACGCGCCACCAGGTCGAAATAGTTCTTCAGCTGAGTCGGGATGTTGAAGTTGTACATTGGGGCGTTAATGACGATAACGTCGTGCGCCTGCAGCTCAGCAATCAGTTCGTCGGACAGCGCCAGAGCTTCCTGCTGACGTGGGCTCAGTGGTGCATCGCCTGGACGCAGCGCGCCAACAAGTTCTCCATCCAGCACAGGAATTGGGTTTGCAGCCAGGTCACGCACGGTGATTTCGTCAGCAGAATGCTGTTCACGCCACTGTTCAACGAAGTAATCAGACAGCTGACCAGACTGAGAGTACCCTGCCAGAATACTGGATTTCAAAACTAATACTTTGCTCATGGGTGATTCCTGTTATTGCATTTGATTGAAGGGGGTTGCCCCGTTGCTTGTTGACACTCTATTCACAATCCTGCCATAGAGATAGCGCAATATATCGAAGTCTATGTTCGAATTTTTTGAATAAGGCGCTGAAAGCACCAATGTGGTACTCTATAGCAATCATTAAAAAGAGATTTTACCTGGCAGTGCACTGCCCGTTAACGCTATGACAGAACAACAAAAACTCACCTTCGCGATGCTCATGCAACAGCTTGATTCGCTGACTCTGCGTGATAAACAGCGCTTTGCCCGCCGTCTGCACGGCGTGAAGAAGGTTAAAAATCCTGATGCACAACAGGCCATTTACCAGGAGATGGCAAAAGAGATTGAACAGGCGGCAGGGAAAGTTGTGCTGCGTGAAGCTGCGCGTCCGGCGATCAATTACCCGGATAACCTGCCCGTCAGTCAGAAAAAACAGGACATCCTCGAAGCCATCCGTGACCACCAGGTGGTGATTGTCGCCGGCGAAACCGGTTCGGGGAAAACCACCCAGTTGCCGAAAATCTGTATGGAGCTGGGGCGCGGAGTAAAAGGGCTGATTGGCCACACCCAGCCGCGTCGTCTGGCGGCCCGTACCGTCGCGAACCGTATTGCCGAAGAGCTGCAAACGGAGCCGGGCGGCTGCATCGGTTACAAGGTGCGATTCAGCGACCACGTCAGCGATAACACCATGGTCAAACTGATGACCGACGGTATTCTGCTGGCGGAAATCCAGCAGGATCGCCTGCTGATGCAGTACGACACCATCATTATTGACGAAGCGCACGAACGCAGCCTGAACATCGACTTCCTGCTCGGCTACCTGAAAGAGCTGCTGCCGCGTCGCCCGGATCTGAAAATCATCATCACTTCCGCAACTATCGACCCGGAACGCTTCTCGAAGCATTTCAACAATGCGCCGATTATCGAGGTATCAGGACGGACCTATCCGGTAGAAGTGCGTTATCGTCCGATTGTGGAAGAGGCGGATGATACCGAGCGTGACCAGCTGCAGGCCATTTTTGATGCCGTTGACGAGCTGGGTAACGAAAGTGCGGGTGATATCCTGATCTTTATGAGCGGCGAGCGCGAAATTCGCGACACCGCCGATGCGCTCAGCAAGCGCGACCTGCGCCACACGGAGATCCTGCCGCTTTACGCCCGTCTGTCAAACAGTGAACAGAACCGCGTGTTCCAGGCGCACAGCGGGCGACGTATCGTGCTGGCGACCAACGTGGCGGAAACCTCGCTGACCGTACCAGGGATCAAATACGTTATCGACCCGGGCACGGCGCGTATCAGTCGCTATAGCTACCGTACTAAAGTTCAGCGCCTGCCGATTGAGCCGGTTTCCCAGGCCTCGGCAAATCAGCGTAAGGGCCGCTGTGGTCGTGTGTCAGAAGGGATCTGTATTCGTCTTTACTCTGAGGACGATTTCCTGTCGCGTCCGGAATTTACTGATCCGGAAATTCTGCGTACCAACCTGGCGTCCGTTATCCTGCAGATGACCGCCCTGGGGCTGGGTGACATCGCGGCGTTTCCGTTCGTGGAAGCGCCGGACAAACGCAACATTCAGGACGGTGTACGTCTGCTGGAAGAGCTCGGCGCTATTACCACCGATGAGCAGGCAACGGCTTATAAGCTGACGCCGCTGGGCCGTCAGCTCAGCCAGTTGCCGGTTGACCCGCGTCTGGCGCGTATGGTGCTGGAAGCACAAAAACACGGCTGCGTACGTGAAGCGATGATCATCACCTCGGCGCTCTCCATTCAGGATCCGCGTGAACGTCCGATGGACAAACAGCAGGCGTCTGATGAAAAACACCGCCGCTTCCACGACAAAGAGTCCGATTTCCTCGCCTTCGTGAACCTGTGGAACTACCTCGGTGAGCAGCAGAAAGCGCTCTCCTCGAACCAGTTCCGCCGCCAGTGTCGCGTGGATTTCCTCAACTACCTGCGCGTACGCGAGTGGCAGGATATCTACACCCAGCTCCGCCAGGTGGTGAAAGAGCTGGGCATTCCGGTCAACAGTGAACCGGCAGAATACCGGGAAGTGCATATCGCACTGCTGACCGGTTTGTTGTCCCATATCGGGATGAAAGACGCCGAGAAGCAGGAGTATACCGGCGCGCGTAACGCCCGTTTCTCCATCTTCCCCGGTTCCGGCTTATTCAAAAAACCGCCGAAATGGACCATGGTGGCCGAGCTGGTGGAAACCAGCCGTCTGTGGGGGCGCATTGCGGCGCGTATCGATCCGGAATGGGTTGAGCCGGTGGCGCAACATCTGCTGAAACGCTCGTACAGTGAGCCACACTGGGAGCGTGCGCAGGGCGCGGTAATGGCAACTGAGAAGGTGACCGTCTACGGTCTGCCAGTTGTTGCCGCGCGTAAGGTTAACTACAGCCAGATTGATCCGGCGCTGTGCCGCGAGCTGTTTATCCGCCATGCGCTGGTGGAGGGTGACTGGCAGACGCGCCACGCCTTCTTCCGCGAAAACCTCAAGCTGCGCGCTGAGGTGGAAGAGCTGGAACACAAATCCCGTCGCCGCGACATTTTGGTGGACGACGAGGCGCTGTTTGAGTTTTACGATCAGCGCATCAGCCATGATGTGATCTCTGCCCGTCACTTCGACAGCTGGTGGAAGAAGGCCAGTAAAGAGACGCCAGACCTGCTCAACTTTGAGAAGAGCATGTTGATTAAGGAAGGGGCGGAGTCAGTCAGCAAACTTGATTACCCGAACTTCTGGCATCAGGGCAACCTCAAGCTGCGTTTGACCTATCAGTTTGAACCCGGCGCAGACGCGGATGGGGTGACCGTACACATTCCGCTACCACTGTTAAACCAGGTGGAAGAGAGCGGGTTCGAGTGGCAAATTCCTGGCCTGCGTCGCGAACTGGTCATTGCATTAATCAAATCGCTGCCTAAACCGGTGCGCCGCACCTTTGTGCCAGCACCGAACTATGCCGAAGCGTTTTTAGCCCGCGTCACACCGCTGGAACTGCCGCTGCTGGATGCTCTGGAGCGAGAGTTCAGACGCATGACTGGCACGACCATCGACCGTGATGACTGGAACTGGGATCAGGTGCCCGATCATCTGAAAATCAGTTTCCGCGTGGTGGACGATAAAAACAAAAAGCTGCAGGAAGGACGTTCCCTGACCGAACTGAAAGAGGCGTTGAAAGGCAAAGTCCAGGAGACGCTCTCTGCGGTTGCGGATGACGGTATCGAGCAGAGCGGATTGCACATCTGGAGTTTTGGTCAGCTTCCGGAAAGCTACGAGCAGAAGCGCGGTAACTATAAGGTGAAAGCCTGGCCTGCGCTGGTCGATGAGCGCGACAGTGTGGCGATCAAGCTGTTTGATAACCCGCAGGAACAGCAACAGATGATGTGGCGCGGCCTGCGCCGCTTGCTGCTGTTGAATATCCCGTCGCCGATTAAGTATCTGCACGAGAAGTTACCGAACAAAGCCAAACTGGGGCTGTACTTTAACCCATACGGTAAAGTGCTGGATCTGATCGATGACTGCATCTCCTGCGGCGTGGACAAACTGATCCACGAGGCGGGTGGTCCGGTCTGGACGGAAGCAGGTTTTGCTCAGCTTCATGACAAGGTGCGCGCGGAGCTGAACGACACGGTGGTAGATATTGCCAAACAGGTCGAGCAAATCCTCACCACCGTTTTCAATATCAACAAACGTCTGAAAGGGCGCGTGGATATGACCATGGCGCTGGGGCTGTCAGATGTAAAAGCACAGATGGCCGGGCTGGTGTACCGCGGGTTTGTCACCGGAAACGGCTTTAAGCGACTCGGCGATACGTTGCGTTACCTGCAGGCGATTGAAAAACGGCTCGAGAAAATGGCTATCGACCCACATCGCGATCGCGCTCAGATGTTGAAAGTGGAGAGCGTGCAGCAGGCGTGGCAGCAGTGGCTGAATAAACTGCCACCGACACGCCGCGACGATGAAGACGTTCAGGCAGTCCGCTGGATGATCGAAGAGCTCCGTGTCAGCTTCTTTGCCCAGCAGCTCGGTACGCCGTATCCGATTTCGGATAAACGTATTTTGCAGACAATGGAGCAGATTTCCGGTTAAAACCGTGTCCGGTAAGGCGTAGCCGTTACCCTGAAGAGACTCAGAGGAGAGTTCATCATGGATCAGACCCATTTTCCCATTCTGCCGGACGCCACGCTGGCGGCGATTAATACTCTCGGCAAATGGCTGGCGCAGGATGATCTGAGCGATTCCCGCCCGAACCCGGATGCAGATGGGGTGGTTCTGGCAGGAAACGCGGTCATTCCGACTATTGATGCGGCCTGCCGTATCGCCGCGCAAAACGAGATCCCGTTGCTGATTAGCGGCGGTATCGGTCATTCGACCGCGTTTCTATATGCGGCCATTGGCAGTCACCCTCGTTATCACACGATACCGGTCACAGGACGGGCGGAAGCCAGTATTCTGGCCGACATTGCGCGCGAGTTCTGGCAGATCCCTGAGGGACGTTTGTGGATCGAAGATCAATCCACCAACTGTGGTGAAAACGCGCGTTTTAGCTGGAACATACTGAAACAACATCAGCGAGCTACCGGGCGGGTGCTGGTGGTGCAGGATCCGACGATGCAGCGACGTACCATGGCGACGTTTGCCCGCGTATGCCGGGATGAACCCGTTGCACCTCAGTGGATAAGCCACCCGGGTGTTACACCGACACTGCAGAACGGCAAAGATGGGGTGGAATTTAGCGAGGGCAACACCGGGCTGTGGCCCGTTGACCGCTACCTGTCACTGGTTCTGGGGGAACTGCCGCGACTGTATGATGACGTTAACGGCTATGGTCCTGCCGGACGTGATTTTATCGCGCACGTTGAGTTTCCTGATGCCGTGGCTGAAGCATGGGCATTGCTACAGCAGGATCCGATCCTGAAAACCGCCTTATCCCGGCGCTCGCTTCTCTGAGCATCCTGCGGTTTTCCCCCTCCGCAAAGAGGGGGAAGGCATTACAGTGCGGCGTACTTATCCAGCGTACGCACCAGCTGCGTCACAAAACCATATTCGTTGTCATACCAGGCGACGGCTTTCACCAGTTGCAGATCGCCCGCTTCCGTTACCTCAGTTTGCGTGGCATCAAATACCGAACCAAAGTGCGAACCGATCACATCTGACGACACAATCTCTTCATCGGTATAACCAAACGATTTATTTCCCTGTGTCGCCTTTTTCAACGCGGTATTGATCTCCTCAACCGTGACCTTTTTACCCAGAATGGCGACCAGTTCGGTGACGGAGCCGGTTTTAACCGGCACGCGCTGCGCGTGGCCTTTCAGTTTGCCACTCAACGCGGGGATGACCAGGCCGATGGCTTTCGCCGCACCGGTGGTATGCGGAATGATATTTTCTGCCGCCGCGCGTGAGGCACGAAGATCTTTTCCGCGAGGCCCATCTACCAGCGCCTGGGTACCGGTATAGGCGTGAATAGTTGTCATGGTACCGACTTTGATTTCAAAGGCATCATGCAGCGCTTTTGCCAGTGGGGCGAGGCAGTTGGTGGTGCAGGAAGCGACGGAAATGATGGTATCACTGGCGTCAATGGTGTCGTCATTCACGTTATAAACGATGGTTTTCATCTCTCCGGCAGGGGCAGAAATAAGCACTTTCTTCGCGCCCGCATCCAGATGCGCTCGTGATTTTTCTTCGGAGGTGTAAAAGCCGGTGCACTCCACAACGATATCCACACCTGCGGCTTTCCACGGAATATGCTTCGCCTCTTTTTCGGCGTATACCGCAATGGTTTTACCGTCAACAATCAGCGCATCTTCAGTGAAATCCACGCTCCACGGGAAACCACCGTAGTTGGAATCATGCCTGAGCAGATAGGCCAATACTTTGGGAGAGGTGAGGTCGTTGATGGCGACGACGGTGTTGCTATCCTGGGTTTCAAGAAGGCGGCGCAGTACAAGGCGTCCAATGCGTCCAAATCCGTTAATGCCAATTTTACTCATAGTGTTCTCCTGTGAACGTGTCGATACGACAGTTTGAACTCATCCAGGCTTAGACCATGACGGGCAGGGCGGCAATTGAAGATGCTTCATGCGTGAGGAAGTATTTGAAAAACCATACAGAAAAATTAATGAATTTTTAAGGAAAGGGGATTATGTTGACGCGATATCTGTTTTTTTCAGGAAATCCCATGCGCACTAAATATACAAGCCTGCAAATCGCTATTCACTGGCTGGTGTTTCTGTTGATCATCGTGGCTTATTGCGCGATGGAGTTTAAAGGTTTCTTCCCGCGTACCGCTCGGCCATTGATCAATATGATCCACGTATCATGCGGTATCACCATTCTGGTGCTGATGGTGACGCGTCTGCTGGTTCGTCTCAAATTCCGCGCGCCACCGATTCAACCGAAGCCAAAAGCGATGGTGACGGGGATGTCTCATCTGGGGCACCTGGTGGTGTACATGCTCTTCATTGCGTTACCGCTGATTGGTATTGTGATGATGTACAACCGGGGCAGCGACTGGTTTGCTTTTGGCATGGTGATGCCGCATGCGGCGGAATCCAATTTTGACTTGGTAGACGTGCTGAAAGAGTGGCACGAGACGCTGGCAAATCTGGGCTATTTTATGATTGGCCTGCACGCACTGGCGGCACTGATGCACCACTATTTCTGGAAAGATAATACCCTTCTGCGCATGATGCCGAAAAAGCGTCAATAAATGCGAAAACAGGCCGGGTAAGCGCAGCACCACCCGGCTTTTTTTTAGCGCAGCTGAGCACGCTCTTCAGTAGTTAACGCCAGCGCCTGCG
Organism: Enterobacter sp. P82; assembly: GCF_037053385.1. Taxonomy (NCBI): domain Bacteria; kingdom Pseudomonadati; phylum Pseudomonadota; class Gammaproteobacteria; order Enterobacterales; family Enterobacteriaceae; genus Enterobacter; species Enterobacter sp. P82. The sequence continues at coordinate 1,275,304 of NZ_JBALHX010000001.1, read as the reverse complement.
TTGATCCGGTTTCAGACGATTTCACCGCGGCTTCCAGTACAGCCATTACCGCTAATGCCTCGACAGGATGAACAGGATTGGTGATTTCCCCAAGAATCGCATCGCGTACATTGATGTAATACTGGCGCTGATCGCCTTTCGGGGTCGCAATAGTCTGCTGAGCACTGTCTGCGCCAAAGAACACCATACTGTCGCTGTCTTCACCCCAGGTTTCACTGCCGGGAATCACCCCTGCGAGCAGCTGCGCTTCCTGCTGATCGATTCTGGCTTTTACCACGCTGCCCTTGTCCCCGTGGACCGTAAAGCGTGCAGTTCCGCCGGCAACCAGCATACTGGCATGCAGAATGACCTTATGTTCCGGATAATTTAAGACCACGTGTGCCCAGTCATTAACCTCAGCACCGTCGCGCAGTGTCGCGATATTCCCCTGTACTGACTGCGGCAGACCAAAGAGTTGCAGCGTCTGGTCGATCAGGTGAGGACCCAGGTCAAACCACAGACCGCTCCCGGGTACATTCTGCTCGCGCCAGCGTACGCGCACTTCAGGACGGAAGCGGTCAATATGCGACTCCAGATGTTTAATTTTGCCAAGCGTGCCTTGCTCAATTATCTGCTTAATGCCGAGGAAATCGCTGTCCCAGCGGCGGTTGTGGAACACAGAGAGCAGAAGCTGCTTTTCATCCGCCAGAGCGATCAGATCCCGGGCTTCCTGCATATCGAGCGTGAAGGGCTTATCCACGACCACATGTTTCCCTGAGTTCAGGGCCAGGGTCGCCAGTGGGGCATGTGTTGCATTGGGAGAGGCAATAACGACCAGATCGACATCCGGATGCTGAATGGCCTCTTCCGGTGTTGCAACCACCTGAACATCCGGAAGATCGCGTTTTACTTTTTCTTCATCACGAGAAGAGACGACCGCCAGCTTAAGTCCATTGACAGACTGGATCAGCGGAGCATGGAAGGTTTTGCCGACAAATCCATACCCGATCAGTGCAATGTTGATTGTTTTCACTTTACTCATGAACTTCTCCACATTAATTCGCGCAAACCGTGACCTGCAATGCGCTATGGTCCCCAAGCTCAGGCCAGGGACGATCTATAAACAGTTGTTGGATGTTGGATAACCCGGAAACCAGATACGGTTCGCAGCGATTGACTTTCAGGTGGTCGGCGACGATCCAGTGTGCATGGCTGGCGGCAAGCATCGCGCGCTTGACCTCCGCATCCGCTTCTGTACTGGCACTCAGACCGAGTTCGGCATGAATCGCGCACGCCCCGAGAATCGCGATATCCGCACGATAACGGGACAGTAGCGACAGGGTGGCGCTTCCGGCAAACAGGCGTTGCTTTTGGTCCCATTTCCCACCGAGCAGGATAAGGTCAATATTTTCCCGGTCGCTAAAATGCTGGGCGATATCCAGCGAGGTGGTGATAACGGTGAGCGGCCCCTGAAGAAAGGTGGCAACAGCCATCACCGTGCTTCCGGCATCCAGAAACAGGGTGGAGCCCGGTGGAACTGCCTGCGCGACCTGCTTCCCAAGACGCTGTTTGGCTTCAGGCAGCAACGTATTACGGCCCTGACGATTCATGGCGGAAAGATTAAGTGCAATAGCCCCGCCATGATTCTTCTGCGCCAGGCCCTGGTTTTCAAGGTCAGTCAGATCACGCCGGATGGTGTCTGCTGAAACCTGAAGCTTTTCTGCCAGTTCGGTGATACTGGCCTGGCCTTGCTCACTAATAATATCAAGTACATATCGTTGACGAGCGGTTTTGTGCATGAGGTAATCCTGCAAAATACTGCAATAGGTCGCATAATACAGCATTTCACCGCAGAGAGAAGCACAATGTTGTCATAAAGGTGCGCCAATGGGGTAATGGTTCAGGTGGGTGATTATTAAAATTTTATTAAGTGGTTATAAGTAAACGGTTTTAAATGTTAACCACATTGTTATTGTTATGTTTTATTTAATGATTTGGATTATGTAACTATCTCAGTGTGTTTGTGCGGTGTAATATTTTGCAAAATATAAATTTATAAAAATAAAATCACTTAAAATAGTTTATTAATAATCTATTATGCCGCCATGAAGGCTATCACTACTTAAATTGACACTTCTTTGAAAATCTTTGTGTCTGACCCGCGAAGAAATTAACGCAAAAATGTACATAGTGCGAATTAGGAATTTTCCTTAAATAACAGGGGGTTTATATGTTTCATTTGAAAGTCCATTTTCGAGGTTTTGTCCAGAAACCCCATGTTTTTTCTTACTTGTAACACCACATTAACATTGTGGGTGTAGTTGCCTATACCGCATTTTGTTATGCTGCTAACCAGTTTAAGAAATAAGTAAATTCTTAATTGAAATAAGTTGCAGACAGATCTCATCTCCAATGGAAATGGGTATGGGAGGTATTACCTAAAATTCAGAGAGGAAGCCAAATAAGATATTTGTCTAATTATCTATACCTCTTTTTGGGTATTTGTTTGAGTGTCGCTCAGAGTCAGGGAGATAAAATGACGGTATTGAGAAAATCTAAGTTACTTCGATATGCAGCCGCGATGGCACTATTTTCAATGGCTTTAAATACCGCTTGTGCCAATAGTGGACAGGTGGGGATTGCCCCGGTTTCCACAACAACATTAAAAGAAAGCATTCTTTTTGCTATCGATCGCGATCCGTCAATTAGTCAGCAGGCCGCGCAATTAGGTATCGGTGAGGCACAAATAGATGAAGCGCGCAGCGGTTGGATGCCACAAATATCGTTAAACGGGAGTACGGGGCACAGCCAGACCACCGATTCCAGCGGGTCACTGAAGAATTCAGCCGCCTGGGGGCTGAGCCTGACGCAGCTGCTGTACGATTTTGGCAAAACCAATAACAGCATCAGTCAGTCTTCCGCCCAGCGTGATAGCTACCGCTATCAGCTGATGGGCACGCTTTCGGATGTGGCGGAAAAAACGGCGCTGAGCTATGTAGAGGTCAAACGCTATTCCGATCTTTTGCAGGCGGCAAAAGAGAATGTACAGGCGCTCAAGAACGTCGAACAACTGGCAAAACTGCGCGCTGAAGCAGGTGTGAGTTCCACGTCCGATGAGCTCCAGACCCGCACGCGTATTGCCGGCATGCAGGCGACGGTGGCTCAGTATCAGGCCGCTCTGAGCAGCGCACGCGCCAGGCTAGCGGTTTTAACCGGAATGCAGGCTGAGGCCTATTCGCCGGTGCCTGCGAATCTTGCCGTGGAGCCGGACTCGCTCAATCGCATCGATTATTCGCTGATACCGGCGGTGATGGCCGCGCAGAACATGGAACGGTCAGCTCAGTATGGCGTGGAAACGGCGAAGTCCCAGCACTGGCCGACGCTAAGTCTGAAAGGGGGGCGTACCCGTTATGAATCAGACAACCGTTCTTACTGGGACGACCAGATACAGCTCAACATTGATGCCCCACTGTATCAGGGGGGCGCGGTTTCCGCACGCGTTCGGCAGGCTGAAGGGGCACGAGCCATGGCCTCCTCTCAGGTCGATCAGGCGCGTTTCGATGTCCTGCAAAAAGCTTCCGTAGCGCAGGCGGACTGGACTGGCGCACGGGGAAGAATGGAAGCCGGGAAACAACAGCTGGAAAATGCACTGCGCGCCCGTGATGTTTATAAAAATGAATACACCCTGAGCAAGCGGAGCATTAACGATCTGCTCAGCGTTGAACAGGATGTCTGGCAGGCCACTTCAGCGAAAATAATCGCTGAGTATGATGGCTGGAGTTCGGCAATTAATTATGCTGCCGCGGTTGATAATTTAATGCCGCTTATTGGAGTAGAGAAAAACGTCGCCGCAAAACTACCCGATTTGAGTTAAAAAATACGCATATCGTTGCGAGAAATAAGTCTGAAAATAATGGGTGATTTTTCCCAGGGATAGCTACATCCATCTGGTGGACATATCCACAGGAATCCGTACACCTGCAAGGAGAAGAAAATGAGTAACATAAAGGTTGTTGATGTCATCATTCGCAAAACGGCGGAGAAAACGAAATTAACTGGCGAAGGAAATCTGTCGGTCTCTATTTCATCGCCAAGCGTGATTGAAATTCAGGGCTCTGCTCAGGATGTAGTGCGTTATGTCCGCCAGGGTAATGACCTCCTCATTTATATGAAAGATGGCAGCGTTATTCGTTGCAATAACTATTTTGTTGAAGATCCTGAAACGCATAATCAGTCAGAGCTGGTGTTCAACGATCGTCAGGAACTCACTCATATTTCTTTTGCCGATGCCGGGGATGCGTCAGGCGTTGCAGTAACTGAATTAACCGCGCAGGCCACACCGATTAGCAGCGTTGAGCCTTTCCTCGAGCAGGGAAGCGTTTTGAGCGACGCGCCGTGGGGCTGGATTGCGGGCGCTGCGTTAGGCGGTGGTGCCATCGGGGCACTGCTGGCTCACGGGGGAGACGGCGAAACCAAAACAAGGGTTGTTGATAATACCAAAGAGGTTGAAAGCGCAACGCCCACCTTTTTGCTGACAGATAAAGCGGGTGACAAGCAGGGGGTGCTGAGTGCAAAAGAGGTCACGGACGATAACACCCCAACCTTTAGTGGTACCGGCCAACCGGGCGCAACCATCCAGATCAAAGACAGCAGCGGCAGTACCATCGCCAGTGCAATGGTCGCTAAAGACGGTACCTGGACGGTAAAATTACCAACCCAGACCGACGGGGAGCATACCTGGTCGGTCGTGCAGATCGACGGCAGTAAAACCACCGCTGCGGGCAGTATTACCGTGACGGTTTCTACCGCCGATGCCTCTATTACGCTGGCCACCACGGCGGGCGATAACGTGCTTAACGCCAGCGAGCAATCCGAGGGCTTTACGCTTTCCGGTGCCAGCAAAAACCTGGCGCAGGGTACTGAACTCACCGTAACGCTGAACGGCAAAACCTACACGGCTGAAGTGGGCGCAGACGGCGCATGGCTCGTTAACGTGCCTGCAGCTGACGCGCAGGCGTTGGGCGACGGCACCTGGACGGTCAACGTGAGCGGTAAGGACGCGGCGGGGAACACCGTGAGCGGAAGCCAGACGATTGGCGTCGATACCACCGCGCCAACGCTGTCTGTTGATACCCTCGCGCAGGACAACATCATCAATGCAGCTGAGCACAACCAGCCGCTGACGCTGACCGGTAAAACCAATGCGGAAGCCGGTCAGATAGTCACCGTGACGCTGAACGGTAAAAACTACAACGCCACCGTGGCGGGTGACGGTACCTGGACCGTCACGCTGGCGGCGAACGACGTACAGGCGCTCAGCGAGGGTAATCACACCCTGACGGTGAACGTCAGCGATAAAGCGGGCAACGGCTCGTCTGTTACCGCAGATTTCACGGTTGATATCACCGCACCGGTTGTCACCATCAATACCGTGGCGGGCGACGATATTCTCAATACCAGCGAGCAGGGCCAGGCGCAGATGATTTCCGGCCTGGCGAACGGTGCAACTGCGGGCGATGTGGTCACCGTGACCCTTGGCGGCCAGACTTTCACCACCGTGGTGCTGGCGGATGGCAGCTGGAGCGTCGGCGTTCCTGCGTCCGTGTTGGGCGCACTGGGTGAAGGCAACCACACACTTTCGGTTTCCGTGACTGACGCGGCAGGCAACACCGGCAGTGCCACGCACGGCATTACGCTGAATGGACACCCGCCAGAATTTACGATTGACGCCATCAGTCAGGACAATGTTCTGAATGCTCAGGAGGCGATGCAGCCGCTGAGCCTGACCGGTACCAGCAATTTGCCGAACGGCAGCGCTATCACGGTGACGCTGAACAACGTTAACTATCAGGCGACCGTCGAAAACGGCACCTGGGCTGTGCAGGTACCGGTTTCCGACGTGCTGAATCTGGCGAACACGCTTTATACCGTCAGCGTCAGCGGTACCGACAGCGCAGGTAACAGCGGTTCTGCAGAAGCGAATCTGCTGGTGGATACTGTCCTTCCACAGGTCATTATCAATACGTTTGCGGGCGACAACCTGGTCAATAACACCGAAGCGGGCGTCGATCAAACCCTCAGCGGTCGCGTCACCGGCGCGGCGGCGGGCGATACCGTCTCCATTACCGCAGGCGGAAAGAGCTATACCGCAACGGTTGGCAGCGACCTGACCTGGAGGGTGAAAATCCCGTCAGTGGATCTTCAGGCGTTCGGCGACGGTGATTTAACCTTCAGCGCATCGGTGACCAATGGGCACGGCAATATCGGCACCGGCGAGCGTGATATCAACATCAACGCGGAGCTGCCGGGCCTGCGCGTGAACACCATTTCCGGCGATGATGTGATCAACGCCATCGAGCAGCAGCAGGATCTGAGCGTCACCGGCTCCAGTACTCATCTGGCAGCGGGGACGCAGATTGTCGTCACCATTAACAACGTCGAGTATGTCACCGCGGTTAACGCCAGCGGCAACTGGCAGATCGGCGTACCCGCGGCGGACCTTCAGGCCTGGACGGCGGGAGGTATGACGGTCAGCGTCAGCGCTGAAGATACCTGGGGCAACACCGTTGCGGCTGAACACCCGATCGAACTCGATCTGAACGCAGTGGCGGTCACCATTGATACCGTCTCCGGCGATGACCTGCTGAATGCGGCAGAAAAAGGCAGTGATTTAACCCTTTCCGGCCAGACACAGGGCGTGGAAGCGGGGCAGACCGTGGTGGTGAAATTCGCTGACCAGACCTTTACCGCGCAGGTGCAGCAGGATGGCTCCTGGAGCCTGGCCGTATCCGCCAGCGCCATGGAAACCCTGATCGACGGTCGCGCGCAGGTGAGCGTCAGCGTCACTAACGTCAACGGTAACAGTGCCGAGGCGTCGCGCGTGGTCACCGTAGATACTCAGCTGCCGACAATAACGATCGATAATCTGACCACCGACAACATCATCAATGCGGCAGAAGCGCAGCAGGATTTAGTGTTAAGCGGCAGCAGCAATGCTGAAGCAGGCCAGGTGGTCACTGTGACGATGAACGGTAAAACCTATCAGACCACGGTTCAGACGGACGGTACCTGGCAGTTGAGTGTACCCGCGGCTGACGTCGGCGCGCTGGCAGATGGCATTGTGACCGTGACGGCAACCGTGAGTGATGTGGCGGGGAACACCAGCAGTGCCGATCGCATTGGGCTGGTGGACGCGACCGTGCCGCAGGTGACGATTAACGACTTTGTCACCGATACCAACACCGTTAACCAAATCGCCCATTCACAGGCGCAGATCCTGAGCGGCTCCGTCACCGGTGCGGCTGCGGGCGACAGGGTAACCATCTCCATTAATAACGTGGATTACACCACCGTGGTCGATGCGGCAGGTCACTGGAGCCTGGGACTGCCTGCGTCAGTGGTGCAAGGTCTGGCTGACGGTACCTGGACGATTAACGTCTCCGTGACCGACCAGTCCGGTAATACCGGAAGCCATTCACTGGATGTGGTGGTGAATACCGTGACGCCTGTCATCGGCATCAACACGCTGGCGGCGGACGATGTGATCAATGCTACAGAGAAAGGCGAAGATCTGCTGCTCTCCGGCACCAGCAACCAGCCGGAAGGCACCACCGTTACGGTGACCCTGAACGGCATTCACTACACAGCCACTACTGACGCCAGCGGAAACTGGAGCGTCACCGTGCCGGCTTCCGCGGTGAGCGCGCTGGGTGAAGCCCATTACACCGTGACGGCGGACGTCACCGACAGTGTGGGTAACAGCGCGTCAACCTCACACGACGTGCTGGTGGACAGCTCGCTGCCGGCTGTCACGATCGATACGCTGGCGGGCGACAACATCGTTAACGCAGCGGAAGTGGCGGCAGGGCAAACCCTGACCGGTAAGGTAACGAACGCGGCGTCAGGTGACACTGTCACTATTATCCTGGGCGGCCAGACATACACCGCTACCGTGCAGGACGATCTGACCTGGAGCCTGCCGTTAAGCGAGAGCCAGCTGACCGCGCTCGGCAACGGCGACCTCACCGTATCCGCCAGCGTCACCAACGCGCACGGTAATACCGGCTCTTCTTCTCTCGACTTCACCATCGACGCCCAGCTCCCGGGACTGCGGATTGATACCGTGGCGGGTGACGACGTGATTAACGTGATCGAGCACGCTCAGAACCTGATTGTGTCCGGCACCAGCACCGATCTGGCCGCGGGCAGCATCGTCACCGTAACCATTAACGGCAACACTTATTCTGCAACCGTGCTGGCGGACGGTTCCTGGCAGGCGGCGGTACCGGCGGCGGATGTATCTCAATGGGCGGACGGTTCGCTGAAGATCACAGCAAGCGCACAGGATACCTCCGGTAATCCGGTCGCTATCGGGACTGTCGTGGATGTCGATCTCGCACCTGTGGCTATCACCATCAACAGCGTGACCGATGACAACGTGCTCAACACGGCGGAAAAAGGCCAGGATCTGGTGCTGTCCGGCACCTCATCCAACGTTGAAGCGGGTCAGACCGTAACCATCACCTTCGCGGGTAAAACGTATACCACCACGGTGGATGCCAACGGGGACTGGACGTACACCGTACCGGCAGCCGATTTGAGCGGCCTGAAAGACGGTGACGCCAGCGTGCAGGTCAACGTCACCAATGCGAACGGTAACGCGGCGTCTTCGGCGCAGGAATTCAGCGTCGATACCACCGCGCCGACGGTGACCATCAACACCATCAGCCAGGACAATATGCTGAACGCGGCCGAGGCGGCTCAGGATCTGACCCTGAGCGGCACGTCTACTGCCGAAGCAGGCCAGACGGTGACCGTGACCTTCAACGGCAATCAGTACGCTGCGCAGGTGCAGGCCGACGGTAGCTGGACGCTGGACGTCCCGGCGGTGGACATGGCAGGCATCACCGACGGCAATGCGGCGGTCACGGCGACGGTGTCCGATAAAGCAGGCAACCCGGCCAGTGCGGGTGCTTCTGTGCTGGTTGACACCACCGTACCGCAGATTACCTTCAATATCGTCGCGGGCGACGACATCGTGAATATTGCCGAGCACGGCCAGGCGCTGATTGTTTCCGGTAAGGTTACGGGGGCACAGGCGGGCGACGTGATTACCGTGACCCTGAACGGTAAAGACTACACCGCGATGCTGGATGCGTCCGGAAGCTGGAGCGTGGGTGTTCCGGCGGCGGACGTGAGCGTGCTGGCTAACGGCGACCAGACAATATCGGCGACCCTCACCGATAAAGCGGGCAACAGCACCACTGCCACGCATGATTTTGACGTCTCCCTGACCGCACCGGTTATCGCCATCAATACCCTGGCGGGTGACGATGTGATCAATGCGGCAGAGAAAGGTGAAGATCTGCTTCTTTCCGGTACCAGCAACCAGCCGGACGGAACCACCATTACGGTGACGCTGAACGGTATCAATTACAGCGCCATTACTGACGCCAGCGGTAACTGGAGCATCACCGTTCCGGCGGCAAACGTCTCTGCGCTGGGAGAAGCAAGCTACGTCGTGGCGGCGAGTGTAACTGACGCCGCAGGCAACAGCGCGAGCACCAGCCACAGCGTACTGGTCGACAGCGCGTTGCCGCAGGTCACCATTAACCCTGTTGCTACGGACGATGTTATTAATGCAGCGGAAGTGGCTGCCGGGCAGACCCTGAGCGGCAAAGTGAGCGGCGCAGCGAGCGGTGACACTGTCACTATTAGCATCGGCGGAAATACGTATACGGCGACGGTTCAGGACGATCTGAGCTGGTCGGTCAACGTGCCGTCTACGGTCTTAACCGCCATCGGTAACGGCGAGCTGACCGTGTCAGCCAGCGTCACCAACGGCCACGGCAACACCGGAACAGTCGAGCGCGACATCACCATTGATGCCAACCTGCCGGGCCTGCGCGTTGATACCGTAGCCGGCGACGATGTGATCAACAGCATCGAGCACGCTCAGAACCTGATTATCACCGGCTCCAGCGAGGGCCTGGCAACGGGTGCGGTGTTAACCGTGACCGTCAACGGCAAAACCTACGCGGCGACGGTGCTCGCTGACGGCACCTGGGCGGCGGCCATTCCGGCGGCAGACGTCAGCGCGCTGAATGCTGGCACGCTCACTGTGACCGTTGAAGCCCAGAGCGCAGCGGGTAACCCGGTTTCTATCAGCCATGACGTGAAGGTGGATCTGGCGGCAGTCGCCATCAGCATTGACCCGATTGCCACAGACGACGTGATTAACGCGGCGGAGAAAGGCGCGGACCTGGTGCTGTCCGGCAGCACCACTAACGTGGAAGAAAACCAGACCGTCACCATCTCATTTGGCGGTAAGTCTTACACCGCGACGGTGGATGCGGACGGCAACTGGACGGCGACCGTACCGTCTGCCGATTTGGGCAGCCTGAAAGACGGCGACGCCAGCGTGCAGGTAAGCGTCACCAATGTGAACGGTAACAGCGCGTCGGCGGGCCGCGAGTACAGCGTGGATGCAACCGCACCGACGGTGTCTATCGAAATTATCAGCGATAACAACATCATCAATGCGGCCGAAGCGCAGCAGGATCTTGTGATTAACGGTGTGACCAACGCCGAAGCGGGCCAGACCGTTACCGTCACGCTGAACGGCGCGAATTACACCACCACCGTGCAGGCAAACGGCAGCTGGAGTGTGACCGTACCGTCTGCGGATCTGGGGGCGATTGCCGACGGCAACTATACCGTCAGCGCCGCCGTGTCTGATAAAGCGGGTAACCCGGCCTCAGCGGATCGCGATGTGCTGGTTGATACAACCGTACCACAGCTGACCATTAATACCGTTTCTGACGATGACGTGATCAACAGCGCCGAGCATGCGCAGGCATTGATTGTTACCGGCTCTGTGACCGGCGCGGCGGCGGGCGATGTGGTCACCGTCACCATCAATAACAAATCTTACACCGCCACGATCGACGCCGCTGGCAACTGGAGTGTGGGCGTGCCGGCAGCAGATGTTACGGCTCTGGCCGCCGGGGATTACACCATCACCGCGGCGCTGACGGATAAAGCGGGCAACAGCAACAGCGCCACGCACAGCGTGGAAGTCAACCTGACCGCACCGGCGCTGACCATTGACACCGTTTCCGGTGACGATGTGATCAATAGCACCGAGAAAACGCAGGATCTGATCCTTTCCGGTACGGCGTCCGGGCTGGCTGCAGGCGCGGCCGTGACCGTGATGCTCAACGGCAAAGTTTACAGCGCTACGGTTGATAGCAACGGAAAATGGACCACGACCGTTCCGGCTAACGAGGTGGGGCAACTTGGCGAGGCGCTTTACACCGTTACCGCATCGGCAACGGATAGCGTCGGCAACAGCACCAGTACGTCGCACACCGTGAACGTGGAGTCCGTATTGCCGGGCGTGATTATCAACACCGTTGCGGGCGACGACGTGATCAACGCTGCTGAGCTGGCAGCCGGCCAGACCATCAGCGGCAAAGTGGTGAATGCCGAAGCGGGCAACACCGTGACCGTGACGATTGGCGGTAACAGCTACACCGCAACGGTGCAGAGCGACCTGACCTGGTCCGTTAACCTGCCGTCCGACGTTCTGACCGCGCTGGGTAACGGCGATCTGACTGTGACCGCTAGCGTCACAAACGGCGTGGGTAATAGCGGAACGGGCGAGCGCGATATTGCTATCGACGCTAACCTGCCAGGCCTGCGCGTGGATACCGTAGCGGGTGACGACGTGATCAACAGCATCGAACACGGGCAGAATCTGATTATCACCGGCACCAGCGACGGGTTGGCGACTGGCGCGGCGTTGATCGTGACCGTTAATGGCAAAACCTACCCGGCTATCGTGCTGGCTGACGGCTCCTGGAGCGCGGCGATCCCGGCGGCAGACGTGGGGGCACTGGCTGCAGGCACGGTCACGGTGACCGTTGCAGGCCAGAGCAGCGCCGGTAACCCGGTCTCCATTAGCCACGATGTGACGGTGGACCTGGCAAACGTCGCCATCAGCATTGACGCCATTGCCTCAGACGATGTGATCTATGCGGCTGAAAAGGGCGCGGATCTGGTGCTCTCCGGTGCGACTACGAACGTGGAGGAAAACCAGACCGTCACCATCACCTTCGGCGGCAAGAGCTACAACGCGACCGTTGGCGCTGACGGCAAATGGACCACCACGGTGCCCGCCGCCGATCTGACCAACCTGAAAGACGGCGATGCCAGCGTGCAGGTGAGCGTGACCAACGTGAACGGCAATAGTGCATCGGCGGGTCGCGAGTACAGCGTGGATACCACCGCGCCCTCCGTGACTATCAATACGCTTGCGGCTGACGACATTCTGAATGCGACAGAGGCTCAGGCTGACCTGACCGTGTCCGGCACCAGCACCGCCGAAGCAGGTCAGACGATAACGGTGTCACTGAACGGCAAAGACTACACCACAACCGTGGGCGCTGACGGCGGCTGGACGCTGAACGTCCCGGCGGCGGATGTTGCGGCGCTGAAGGACGGCAGTGTGACCGTCACCGCATCGGTAAGCGACAAAGCGGGTAACCCGGCATCGGTTGATCACAACCTGACGGTGGACGTCACCGTGCCTGCAGTGACCATCAACACTATCGCTGGCGACGACGTGATTAACGTGGCTGAACACGCGCAGGCGCAAATCATCAGCGGCTCCGCCACCGGCGCGGCAGCAGGTGATAAGGTGACCGTCACGATTGGCGGGCAGACTTACACCACCGTGCTGGATGCGGCGGGTAACTGGAGCGTTGGTGTACCGGCGAATGTAATTTCCGGCCTCAGCGACGGCACCGTTACGGTCACTGCGTCAGTTACCGACGCAGCGGGGAACACGGGCAGCGGCACCCATAACGTGACCGTCGATACCGGCCTGCCGTCGGTTAACTTCAATGCCATCAGCGACGATAACGTGCTGAACGCGGTGGAAAAAGGTCAGGATCTGAGCGTCAGCGGCACCAGCGCCAACCTCGCGGAAGGCACCGTGGTGACCGTGACCCTGAACGGTAAAAACTACACGGCCACCACGGCGGCAGACGGCACCTGGAGCCTGACGGTACCGGCGGCGGATCTCACTGGTCTGGGCCAGGCCAATTACACCCTGAATGCGACCGCCACCAACGGCGTGGGCAACAGCGTGAGCAACACCGCGAACCTGCTGGTGGACACCGCGCTGCCGACCGTCACCATCAATACCGTGGCGGGTGATAACGTCATCAACGCGGCGGAAGTGGCTGCAGGTCAAACCCTGAGCGGTTCGGTGGCAAATGCCGAAGCGGGCAATACTGTCACCGTTACTATTGGCGGCAACAGCTACACCGCAACGGTGCAGAACGATCTGACCTGGTCCGTGAACGTGCCGTCTGACGTGCTGACCTCGCTGGGCAACGGTAGCCTGAACGTAACGGCGACCGTCACCAACGGTCATGGCAACACCGGAACCGGCGAGCGCGGTATCACCATCGACGCTAACCTGCCGGGTCTGCGCGTGGATACCGTGGCGGGTGACGATGTCATCAACAGTATTGAACATACGCAAAACCTGATCGTCACTGGCTCCAGCGACGGGCTGGCGGCAGGTACGGCGCTGACCGTCACCGTCAACGGTAAAGACTATGCGGCCATGGTGCTGGCGGACGGCACCTGGAGTGCGGCGATCCCGTCCTCCGACGTGAGCGCGTGGTCGGAAGGCACCGTCAAAATCAGCGTTACCGGCGACAGCTCAGCGGGCAACCCGATTACCATCAGTCACGATGTGACGGTGGATCTGGCGACCGTTGCCATCAGCATCAATGCCATCGCCACCGATGATGTGATTAACGCGGCGGAGAAGGGCGCGGATCTGGTGCTGTCAGGTGCAACCACCAACGTGGAAGCCGGGCAGACCGTGATCCTGAGCCTGAACGGCAAAATCTATACCACCACCGTGGACGACAGCGGTAACTGGACCTACTCCGTACCATCTGCGGATCTGGCACACCTTAAGGATGGCGATGCCAGCGTGCAGGTGAGCGTCACCAATGTGAACGGCAACAGCGCCTCGGCGGGCCGCGAGTACAGCGTGGATGCTACCGCGCCGTCCGTGACCATCAATACGCTTGCGGCTGGCGACATCCTGAATGCCACCGAAGCGCAGGCTAACCTGACCGTGTCCGGCACCAGCACCGCTGAAGCGGGTCAGACGGTGAACGTGAGTTTGAACGGTAAAGAGTACACCACAATCGTGGGCGCGGATGGCGACTGGACGCTGAGTGTTCCGGCGGCGGATCTGGCCGCGCTCGGCGACGGCAGCGTCACGGTGACGGCGAGCGTCAGCGATAAGGCGGGTAACCCGGCGTCGGTTGATCACACGCTGACGGTGGACGTGACCGTGCCAGCGGTGACCATCAATACCGTGGCGGGCGACGACGTGATTAACATCACTGAGCACGCTCAGGCGCAGATCATCAGCGGCTCCGCCACCGGTGCGGCAGCGGGTGATAAGGTCACCGTCACGATTGGCGGACAGACTTACACCACTGTGCTGGATGCGGCGGGTAACTGGAGCGTGGGCGTACCGGCGAATGTGATTTCCGGCCTCAGCGACGGCACCGTAACCGTTACTGCGTCAGTCACCGACGCGGCGGGCAATACCGGCACCGGCACGCATAACGTGACCGTCGATACCGGTCTGCCATCGGTCAACTTCAACGCCATCAGCGACGATAACGTGCTGAACGCGGTGGAAAAAGGTCAGGATCTGAACGTCAATGGAACCAGCGCCAACCTGACAGAAGGTACTGTAGTTTCCGTGACCCTCAACGGTAAAAACTACACCGCCACCACGGCGGCGGATGGCAGCTGGAGCCTCACGGTTCCGGCGGCGGATCTTGCCGCGCTGGGCGAAGCCAACTACACCCTGAGCGCGGTAGCGACCAACGCCGTGGGCAACAGCGTCAGCAACACCGCGAACCTGCTGGTCGACACCGCGTTGCCGACCGTTAGCCTCAACACCATTGCGGGTGATAACGTCATCAACGCGGCAGAAGTGGCTGCGGGGCAGACCATTAGCGGCAAGGTAGCGAACGCGGAAGCAGGCAATACCGTCACCGTATCCATTGGCGGCAACACGTACACGACAACCGTGCAGAGCGATCTCACCTGGTCCGTTAACGTGCCGTCCGACGTTCTGACCGCGCTGGGCAACGGCGATTTGACTGCGTTAGCTTCCGTCACCAACGGCCACGGCAACACCGGCACAGGCGAGCGCGAAATCGTTATAGACGCCAACCTGCCGGGTCTGCGTGTGGATACCGTGGCGGGCGACGACGTGATCAATAGCATCGAACACGGACAGAACCTGATCGTCACCGGCTCCAGCGACGGGCTGGCAGCAGGTACCACGCTGACGGTAACTGTTAATGGTAAAACCTATGCGGCATCGGTGCTGGCGGACGGCTCCTGGAGCGCGGCGATCCCGGCGGCAGACGTCGGGGCGCTGACAGCAGGCACGGTAACCGTGACCGTTGCAGGTCAGAGCGCGGCGGGCAACCCGGTAACGATCAGTCATGACGTGACCGTCGACCTGGCGGCGGTGGCTATCAGTATTGATGCAATTGCCACCGACGACGTGATTAACGCGGCGGAGAAAGGCGCGGATCTGGTGCTGTCCGGCAGCACCTCGAACGTGGAGGAAAACCAGACCGTTACCATCACCTTCGGCGGCAAGACTTACACCGCGAAGGTGGATGCCGACGGTAACTGGACCGCAACCGTGCCTTCTGCGGAGCTGGCGGGCCTGAAAGACGGCGATGCCAGCGTGCAGGTGAGCGTGACCAATGTGAACGGCAACAGCGCGTCTGCGGGTCGTGAGTACAGCGTGGACGCCACCGCGCCAACCGTGACTATTGATACGGTCGCAGGCGATAACGTGATTAACGCCAGCGAAGCGTCCGCAGGTGTGACCCTCTCCGGTACCACCACGGCGGAAGTCGGGCAGACGGTCAGCGTGACGCTGGGCGGTAAAAGCTACACCACGCAGGTACTGCAGGGCGGCATCTGGAGCGTGAACGTGCCGGGTACCGATCTGTCAGCTCTGACGGATAACGGCTACACCGTGCAGGTCAGCGTGAACGATGCTGCCGGTAACCCGGGCAGCGCGGGCAAAGCGATTACGCTTGATACCACGCCGCCAACCGTCAGCTTTAACGTTGTCGCGGGCGATAACGTCATTAACAGCGTGGAGCACGGACAGGCACAGATTGTTAGCGGCACGGCAACCGGTGCGAGCGTTGGCGATAAGCTGGTCATTACCATCGGTTCGAATCAGTACACCACTACCGTTGACGCCAGCGGTAACTGGAGCGTGGGCGTTCCGGCAAGCGTGATTTCCGCGCTCACCGACGGCACCGTGACCCTTAGTGCGACCATTACCGACAGCGCGGGCAACAGCAGCACCCAGACACACGATGTGGTGGTCAACACCGCGTCTGTGGCACTGACGGTTAACACCCTCAGCGGGGATGATGTGATCAATGCGTCTGAAGCCGGTTCGTCACTGGTGATTAACGGTTCCAGCGCCCAGTTCGCCAGCGGGACCCAGGTCACCGTGACCCTGAACGGCAAGAGCTATACGGCCACCATCCAGAGCGACGGCAGCTGGACGACCACCGTACCTGCCGCCGACGTGGGCGCGCTGGCCGATGGCGCGAGCTACCAGGTGTCTGTGTCGGCGCAGGACAGCGCGGGCAACAGCGCGTCGGCGACGCACAGCATCAGCGTAGATACCACGGCGCCAGTCGTGAGTATTGCGACGCTGTCGGGCGATGACATGCTGAACGCGGCAGAAGCGCAGCAGCCGCTGACGGTGCATGGTTCGTCCAGTGCAGAGGCGGGTCAGACCGTCACCGTGACGCTCGGCGGGAAAACCTACACTGCAACCGTAGCTAACGATGGCACCTGGACGCTCGACGTGCCGGCAGCCGATCTGGCTGCGTTGAGCCAGGGCGCTCTGACCTTGACCGCATCGGTCAATGACAAAGCCGGTAACAACGGCCAGACCACGCACACGTTAACGGTCGATACCGTCGCGCCAACCGTGACCATCAGCACCGTGGCCGATGACGATATCGTCAACAACGCAGAGCAGCTGGCGGGCCAGACCATCCGTGGCACAACCACAGCGGAACAGGGGCAGACGGTGACCGTCTCCTTCAACGGACATAGCTATCAGGCGACCGTCGGGGCAGATGGTTCGTGGTCGGTCTTCGTGCCGGGACGTGATTTCCTCGGTCTGAGCGACGGGGATTACACGATTACCGCCTCGGTGAACGATAAGGCGGGTAACCCGGGAAGCGCCACGCACGACGTGACGCTGAACGGCGATGTCCCAACCATCACCATTAACACCTTTGCGCAGGACGATATCGTCAACGCCGCCGAGCACGGCACGCCGCTGGTTGTCAGCGGCACCACCGACGCCCCGGCGGGCCAGACGGTGACCATCACGCTGAATGGTAAAACCTATGCGGCGACCGTGCAGGCGGATGGCAGCTGGAGCTATACGGTCGGCAGTGCAGACGTGACCGCGCTGGCAGACGGCGGTTCGTACGTGATTAACGCGCAGGTGAGCAACGCCATCGGCAACAGCGCCAGCGAAAACCACAGCGTTACCGTGGATCTCACCGCGCCGTCGATGGGCATCAGCATTGATTCGCTGCAAAATGACACTGGCCTGAGCGCGAGTGATTTCATCACTAACGATAATCAGGTGGTGGTGAATGGCTCGCTGACCGCGCAGCTCGGCAATAACGAGAAGGCGCAGATCAGCCTTGACGGCGGGTTAACCTGGATTGACCTGACGGTGACGGGTACCACCTGGCGCTACACCGATGGCCGCAGCCTGACGGACGGAACGTATCAGTACCAGGTTCGCGTGATCGATAACGCGGGTAACGTGGGGGCAACGGACAGCCAGGACGTGGTGATTGATCTGACGAAGCCTGCGGCAACGACCATTACCGTGGATTCCATCACTCAGGATACCGGTCTGTCCGGCAGCGACTTTATCACCAGCGACAACCAGATCAGCCTGAAAGGGACGCTTGGCGCGGCGCTGGGCGCTGGCGACCACGCGCAGATCAGCCTCGACGGTGGCGTTACCTGGACAGATGTGAGCATCAGCGGCCTGAGCTGGACCTATGTGGATGGGCGTACCCTGGCCGACGGGGATTACAACTACCAGCTGCGCGTGATTGACGACGCGGGCAATATCAGCGCCACCGCCAGCCAGGTGGTGACCATTGATACGGTGGCACCGGACGCCAGTAAAACGATCGCCATCGACAGCATCAGCGACGATACCGGCCTGAGCAGCAGCGACTTTATCACTCGCGACACGTCCCTGACGCTGCACGGCTCGCTCGGCGCGACGCTTGCGGACGGCGAGTATGCCCAGATCAGCATCGACGGCGGTGTGACCTGGCAGAACGTGATTGTCACCGGCAACAGCTGGTACTACGTGGACGGCCGCACGCTGGGTAACCAGACCTATGACTACTATGTCCGCGTGGTAGATGCCGCCGGTAACGTGGGGGCCAGCGCCCATCAGCAGGTGACTGTCGATACGGTCGCCCCGGATGCGGCCATTACGGTGACCGTGGATAACATCACCGTGGATACCGGCTTCGACAATAACGACTTCCTGACCAGTTCGACCTCGTACACGCTGCACGGAACGCTCGGCGCAGAGCCTGGCGCGGGTGAATTCGTGCAGGTGAGCATGGACGGCGGCAGCACCTGGGTGTACGCCACCGTAAGCGGTACGCAGTGGAGCTACAGCGACACCCGTACCCTGACCGACGGTAGCCATAACTATCAGGTGCGGGTCGTCGACCAGGCGGGGAACGTTGGGGCAACCACCTCGCAGGCGGTAACGGTGGATACCCAGGCGCCGCAGTACGGCATCACAGTTGACAGCATCAGCGAAGATACTGGCCAGTCCGGCAGTGACTTCATCACCATGGACACCACGCTGACCATCAACGGTTCGCTGGGCAGTGCGCTGGCAAACGACGAGCGCGTGCAGATCAGTCTGGACGGTGGAAACACCTGGCTCGATACCACGGTCACCAACCAGCGCTGGAGCTACACGGATACCCGCGTTCTGCCTGATGGGGACTATACCTACCAGGTGCGGATTATTGACCAGGCGGGCAACGTGGGTTCCACCGCCTCTCAGGTGGTGACGGTGGACACCACGCCGCCAACCACGGTAGGCACGGTAGTGAGCTATACCGATGGTGAAGGCGAGCGTCAGGGCACCTTTGGCAGCGCGGTGGCAACAGACGATAACTCGCCGCTGATCAACGGGACGCTTAACCGCGCTCCGGACGACGGTGAAATTGTGCAGCTCTATCGTGACGGGGTCCTGCTCGGTCAGGTGACCATGAACGGCAGTGCCAGCTGGTCCTTCCAGGACAACGGCCTGAGCGACGGCAATCACACCTACATTGTGCGCGTCACCGACAAAGCGGGTAACTACACGGAATCGGACGGCTTTGTGCTGAACGTTGATACCAGCATCCCGACCACCACGGCGGCGATTACCGCGCAGACCACATCGGATACCACGCCGATTGTCAGCGGTACCGTCTCTGCCGATCTGGTGAACGGCGAATACCTGGTGGTAACGGTGAACGGCAAAACCTACACCTCCCAGACGGGCGGCGCGGTAGTGGTCGACCCGGATCACAACACCTGGTATCTGCAGATCCCGGACGGCGATGCGCTGAGCGTGTCGAGCTACAGCGTGACGGCGCAGGTGAAGAGCAGCGCGGGTAATGGCAATACCACGGGTACAGCGACCGGTAGCCTGGTGATTGATACCACTTCGGTGAATACCGACTGGGCAACCACGGCAGGGAACAGCAACAACTCCACCATGATCCTCGGCATGAACAGCAGCGGTCTGTGGAATATCATTGCTAACGGCCAGTCTTACTCCAGCAGCGATAGCTCGAGCTATGCCGGAAATACGCTGACCAACACCCGTAATTACTACATGGTGAGCCAGACCGCCGCCGACTTTGACCGTAACGGCACGCAGGATATTTTCGCGACGGAGAACACCTACTCAGGCTCAACGCAGGTGATGTGGACCTACGATGGCAGTACCTATAACGCCAGCCAGCTGGCGGTGGGGACCACCATCTGGTTCGGCGGTGTGATT
This sequence comes from Enterobacter sp. P82, assembly GCF_037053385.1. NCBI lineage: Bacteria > Pseudomonadati > Pseudomonadota > Gammaproteobacteria > Enterobacterales > Enterobacteriaceae > Enterobacter > Enterobacter sp. P82. Next base: position 1,255,104 of record NZ_JBALHX010000001.1, on the reverse strand, counting down.
GCGTACGACAAAACCGGCGATGGCTATCTTGATCTGGCGTACGGCGACTCCGGAGCTGACTCTATCACCTATTTGATCAATAACAATGGGGTACTCTCGCCTGATGGTACCTACGGCGGTGCGGGATTCTGGGGGCAATTCACTACCATGCGTGAAATCTCCGGCGTCGATATTAACAATGACGGCACCGTGGATGTGGTTCAGCACACCAACCGCAGCGGCGCGAACTCGTTAACCGTGATCAACAACAACGGTAACGGCACGCTCTCCATCGGTCAGAACCTGACCAACGTGTTTGTGACTAACGCCTCGAATACCACCACGGCGGCATCCATGACGTGGGCGGACTTCAACGGCGATGGCTACATGGATCTGTACCTGGGCAGCAGCTACAACAACAACGGAGGGGTGATCTACTACAACGACGGCACCGGGAAACTCTCCACGACTAAGAGCGCGGTGGAAGCCTCTAACGCCACGGCAGGTTATCTGTCAGTGGCGGTGGACTGGAACGGCGATGGGCAGATGGACATCATCAAGCTCAGTACCTATGGCGCTTCACAGACAGCCACTCTGTTCACCAACAACGGTTACGGTTCCACCTGGACCTCAAGCCAGTTGGCGTCAGGACTGGCGAACGTCACCGGCGTGGCGGCCGTGGACTACAACTGGGACGGCGCACAGGATCTGCTGGTGTCTCAGCAGAATGGCAAGGTGGTGCTGGTACAAAACAGCAAAACCATTGCCGACGGTACCGCGATGCACCTGCACATTGTCGACAGTGAGGGCATCAACGCCTACTACGGCAACACGGTCAATCTGTATAACGCCGCGGGCGTGCTGGTGGCATCGCAGATCATCAACGCCCAGTCCGGTATCGGTTCGAACGATACCTCTGCACTGGTGAGCTTCTACGGGCTGGATCCGAATGAGACCTACTCGGCGGAGATTGTGAAGATCACCAACGGCGTGTCGGACAACGTCACCTGGAGCGGCCTGGAAGCGGGCAACGGCAAAGAGGGCTATGTCCTGACGGCCGAAGCCGCTACCGGCGGCCACAGTGGGACCATCACCGGAACCGGATATAACGACACCTTTATCGCAGAGAATGGCACCTATACCTGGAACGGTTCTGGCGGCTGGAATACCCATTCCGACTACGATACCTGGAGCAATACCGGCGGGATGGACGTGGTGGATTACCGCAACGCAACGTCCGGGATTACGGTTGACTTACGCCTCTCAACCGCCCAGGACACCGGGTTCGGTACGTCGCGACTGCTCAATATTGAAGGGATTAACGGCTCGGATTACGACGACGTTATCACCGGCAACAGCGGTGATAACCGGTTCGAAGGACGCGGCGGAAACGACACCTTCAACATCGGCAGCGGCGGTCACGATACGTTGCTCTATAAGTTGATCAACGCGTCGGATGCCACGGGCGGTAACGGTCACGATGTGGTAAACGGCTTTACGGTAGGGACGTGGGAAGGGACCGCGGACACGGATCGTATTGACCTGCGCGATCTGCTCTCCGGCAGCGGCTACACCGGCACGGGCTCGGCGAGCTATGTGAACGGCGTGGCCACGCTGGACAGCAGCGCGGGCAATATCAGCGATTACATCCGCGTGGTGCAGAGCGGCAGCAATACCGAAATTCAGGTGGATCTGGACGGTACCGGCGGTCAGTTCACGCCAACCACCCTGGTGACACTCAACGGCGTACAGACGGATCTGGCGACGCTGCTGGCGAATCATCAACTGTTAATTGCGTAAAACAACGCCGCGGGGAGCGATCCTCGCGGCTTTTTGCGTTTCTTTACAGGAATGGTAATAACCCTATATTTCACAAGATTATTTTGCGGGCTCGTTTAGAGAAGGTTCGATTTTCAATCATCCCGCAAAGGTATCATTTCAGTGCGTAATTATCGCACTGGACAGGACGTAGCATTATGAAGACACATCCACAGTACGAACCCTGGCTGCAGGGCATGTTCATCATCGCGAAGCATTATCGGCTGGATTTTTCGGCGGAGCATGTTCGGGTCACTATTAACCATGAAAGTCAGTCTCCGCGCCAGCTGGTGCTGGAGGAGATGGCGCGCCAGCTTGGGCTGGGGATGCGTATGGTCGCAGCAGATGCTGTATCCCTTGACCCGTGGCGCTTGCCGATGCTGGCGGAATTCACCGGCGGGCAAATCGCGGTGATCGCTCGCATGGACGGTGAAGGTAATGTCAGTCTGCAGTTCAGTGGCGACGGAGGTCTGGAGACAACGCTAACGCGTGAGGAGCTAGGTTCACGGTTAACAGGACTGATGGTGCTGCGCCCGCTTGAATCCGCGCCGGATGCCCGCGTGGATGACTACATCAAACCGTATGAAAAAAACTGGTTCTGGCAACTGGCGCTGAAGGACTGGCGACGCTACAGCGACATTATGCTGGTGGCGCTGGTCGCTAACGTGCTGGCGCTTTCCGGCATGGTCTTCTCCATGCAGGTGTACGACAGGGTGGTACCGTCGCAGTCTGAAGCCACGCTGTGGGTGCTGTTTGGTGGCGTCATGATCGCCATCGTGTTCGAATTCATCATGCGTATGCTGCGCGTGCATATTTCTGACGTGGTGGGGAAGCGTGCCGACCTGCGCATCTCCGAACGCGTTTTTGCACATGCGCTACGGATTAAAAACGGCGCGCGCTCTAAATCAACCGGATCGTTTATTGCCCAGATCCGCGAGCTGGAGTCGGTGCGCGAGCTGATCACCTCCACCACCATTGCGGCACTTTCCGATCTGCCGTTTTTCCTGCTGTTTGTCTTTATTCTGTGGATGATTGGCGGTCCGCTGGTGCTGGTGGTTCTGCTCGCCGTACCGTTACTGCTCATTCCGGGTCTGCTGGTGCAGCGTCCGCTGGGTAAACTCTCCAGTGAGGGGATGCGCGAATCCGCCATTCGTAACGCCACGCTGGTTGAAGCGGTGCAGGGCATTGAGGACATCAAGCTGATGCGCGCCGAGCAGCGTTTCCAGAACCAGTGGAATAACACCAACGACGTTGCCGCCAGCGTCGGTATGAAGCAGCGCTGGCTGACGGGCCTGCTGCTCACCTGGACGCAGGAGGTGCAGTCGATTGTCTATGCGGTGGTGCTGCTGGTGGGCTGTTATCTGGTGATCAGCGGTGACATGACCACCGGCGCATTGGTGGGGACCTCGATTCTGGCGTCGCGCACTATCGCGCCGTTATCGCAGATTTCAGGCGTGCTCTCGCGCTGGCAGTCGGCAAAAGTGGCCCGCAAGGGGCTGGACGACCTGATGCAGCGTCCGATTGACGATCCGCAGAACGGCAAAAAGGTGCACAAAGCGCACCTGCGCGGCGACTACAGGCTTGAGGACGTCGGGTTTTATTACGACGAAGAAGAGAAACTCACCGTACTCAACATCAGCAAGCTGCAGATCCGTGCCGGAGAACGGGTTGCGGTGCTGGGGCGAAATGGTTCCGGTAAAAGTACGCTGTTACAGCTTCTGGCGGGTATGCAGGAGCCGCAGCAGGGGAGCATTCTGCTGGACGATATTGCCCTGAACCATCTTGATCCGGCCGACGTGCGTCGTGATATGCAGTTGCTCAGCCAGCAGGCGCGCCTGTTCTTTGGCTCGGTGCGTGACAACATCCTGATGGGGAACCCGCTCGCCACTGACGATGAAATTCATCATGCGCTGGTCAACAGCGGTGCGCTGGAGTTTGTGCGCAAACAGAAAATGGGGTTGAACACCATCATCAACGAGGGAGGCACGGGGCTATCGGGCGGCCAGCGCCAGGCGCTGTTGTTGGCGCGCGCCCTGATCACCTCACCGCATATCCTGCTGCTGGATGAGCCTACCGCCTGGCTGGATGAAGTGAGCGAGAAGCAGTTTATTCAACATCTTCACAAGTGGCTGGGTAAACGTCGGACGTTGGTTGTGGCAACTCACCGCTTGCCTATTCTGGACCTGGTCGACCGTATCATTGTGCTGGAAAACGGTAAGGTGGTGATGGACGGTCCACGTGACGCGATCCTGCATCAGCACGGTATGGCACCGCAAAAAGCGGCTCAGCGCACCGTGACCATGAAACCGGCAGCGGTGGCAGAGGAGGGCGCGGCATGAATGATTTCTCACGTTTCAATAGTCGTCTGAAGGAGCCGCGCTTACCGCGATCGTCCCTGGTGGCATGGTCGCTGTTCGCCCTGCTGGCGGTGTTTATCATCTGGGCGAGTCTTTTCCAGCTTGATGAAGTCACTACCGGCAACGGCAAAGTTATACCTTCATCGCATGAGCAGGTGATTCAGTCTCTTGAGGGCGGCATTATTCACAGCCTGATGGTGCGCGAAGGTGACATTGTTGAACGCGGTCAGCAGCTTGCGCAGCTTGACCGGACCAAAACCGAGTCGAGCGTGCTGGAGAGTGAGTCTCGTCTGAATGCCGCGCTGGCAACGGCTGCGCGCCTGAAGGCCGAAGTGAACGATACGGAGCTCGCATTTCCTGAGGAACTGGATGACGACGTTGAGCTGGTCAAGCAGGAAACGGCGCTCTACCAGTCCCGTCGCGAGAGTCTGGAAAAAGGGCTGGCTGGTTTGCGTCAGGGGGCTGAACTGGTGCAGCGAGAGCTGTCGTTAACCCGACCACTGGTGACCCAGGGGGCGGCCAGTAAGGTTGAGGTATTACGTCTTGAGCGTCAAAAAAATGAGCTTGAGAATAAAATCACCGAGATGAAAAACCAGTACTACGTTCGCGCCCGTGAAGAGCTGGCAAAAGCCAATGCGGAAATTGAAGCCCAGCGTTCGGTGATGAAGGGCCGTGAGGATTCCCTGACCAGACTGACCTTCAATGCGCCAGTTCGTGGGATCGTTAAGGATATTGACGTTACAACCGTTGGCGGTGTTATTCCCCCCAACGGCAAACTGATGAGCCTGGTTCCGCTGGACGACCAGATGGTGGTTGAGGCGAAAATCTCACCGCGTGATGTGGCGTTTATCCATCCAGGCCAGAAAGCGCTGGTGAAAATTACGGCCTATGACTACTCCATTTATGGTGGGCTGGAAGGGGAAGTGACCATGATTTCCCCGGACACCTTACAGGATGAAGTGAAAAGAGACGTCTACTACTATCGCGTTTACATCCGTACCGACAATAACCATCTGACCAATAAGCAAGGCAAAGAATTTCCGGTCTTTCCGGGCATGATAGCCACGGTTGATATTAAAACGGGCAGTAAAACTATTCTGGATTATCTGTTGAAACCATTGAATAAAGCGAAAGAGGCGTTACGAGAGCGATAGGTGAATGGCGTTCGGAACACCGAACGCCTCCTGAGTTAAGCGGTTGACGTCACGTGATGAGCGTGGCGGCGATCTTTAGGAACAACGTTAATGTAATGCGTGACATATGCAAAATATAATCCGGCATAATTTTCGACGAGTTCGATAAACGCCGGGTATATTGACATACGCCCATCGCCACGATCTTTCAGATAGCCTGCCTCTTGTGCCGATTTGATGATTCGGTTGACGTGAATTCTTGAAACAAAAAATTCTTTTGCGAGTGTGCTTGCTGAATATTCAATAGTTGCACCATAGGCAGATTTGTTTTTTATGGCCTGCAGGTATAGATAGAGCATAATCATTCGACCGCCATCTTTATCGATAAATAATCCCACTTCAGGTAAAACCTTTCTGAACGTTAATCCCCGAAAAAGATATTCTGCCGCGCGACGGAAAAAATTATTTCTCAACACGTCATTATCCAAAAGGTTAACATCAATATTAAATGCCGGATAAAGAATGCTGACCGGCAGAAATGCCCCGGACATATATCGCTTTAGTTCATTCAGGCCTTTTTCAGTTGGCGCTATTCTCGTTTTACGCCTGTCTTCCGTGCAGCGCCAGGTGCTGATGCGCCCGGTGGTTCTGAGTATCGTAATGATTGCAATAACGCTGTTGGGGCTGGCTATTTTATAGCGAGAACATAACTCTTTTATTTCCGAGACAGATTCGGCCTGATTTCCAAAAATAAAACAACACATGGAAAGGATAATGTTAAATCGAGATTCCTGCAGCATTGTTTTGTAGAACAAAGGTTGTTTTTTGTAGATGGTGTCATTAATTGTGTAGTGCTCTAATATTGCCTCACTGAATCGCGGGTTGTTCTTTATAACATCCCTTCGATGTAGTAAGGCCCTGGATGAGATATGATTATCCATAGCGTATTTCTCGTATTTGAATGAGCCGATAGATGAAGTATCCAGTCTTCTTTTTCGGAATTTTCATTATACCCTGAGAATGAAGGATTTGCCGTGGTTATTTGAAAAGAAAAGTATATTTGCACGTTGTGTGGCGTGAGGTGATTAACGCAAAGAAGTTCCAGTAAGGACTGTATCTTACCTTGAAGTTGTACGGTAAAATTAATATTCACATCAGGTGCATGACATTTTATGCATTCACAAATGGAAATGGCGCGTTGGTGCCCGGGAGCAAGTTATGACCCACAAAATTTCTCTCAGAAATGGGGCTTGCGATGAACAAAAATTTGTCATCTCAGCCTGCGGTTTCACATTTCAGGGGTATCGTCTGATCCTGGAAAAATACGGGGTAGAGGCTTCGCTTATTCGCTTTGTCGGGGATGAGATATCTCAACGAGACAGAAAAAATATTCTTATAAATCAGAGTGCTCACATTGTGGTGTTCCTGGGGAAAGGTATTGTCAATCTCCTTGAGAGTCTGAAACGACTGGCATCCGTACTTAATTCGCTACCCGTTATTCAACGCGTCACCCTGTATGGTGATATACCGGACAGTTGGCTGTATCGCACCCTGGGTAGCCTTTTAAATAGCAACCGTCAGTTATCATTGATCCGCATCGCCCGTATTTCTGATGTAATGACCTGTTTCAACATACACAATGATATATTTAAGGATGGTTCACGCTTATTACGGGATCGCTATCTGAATTTTTCTTCTAACGAAAACTTAAAATGGCTAACCAAAAGAGAAATTGATGTTTTATTAAATTTCTACCGAGGCATGTCTGTTAAAGAATTGTGCGACAAAATGGAACTTTCAAATAAAACGGTTTATACTCACCGTAAGGAAGGTATGCAGAAATTACATTTGATCAAGCAATGGGTAAACGACCCACACAATTTCAATGTGAGTGATAGTATTAAGCGCAAAAGTCAAAAAACAGGGTTTACGGTTAAAGAAACGGAAATTTATAATGCGTTACTTAAACGGGAAATATTTCCTGTGTATCAGATTATTACCGATCGGGACAAGAAAGGTGTCGGTTTTGAAATACTTATACGCTGGAATAAAAATGGTAAAATTGTCAAGCCAGCCAGTTTTTTGACTGATATTTCAAATAATGAAATATGGCTAAAGATTACGGCGCTAGTTATCCATGCTGCAGTGTCAGGTATTAATAAATATAACGGTAAATATTATTTTTCAGTTAATATACCACCCCGACTGGCTTCCGGGAATGCATTGCCTGATATGGCAAGGAAAGCCATCGATATGCTACTCAAACCGCGTTGGGCCGAAAATTTAGTCTTTGAATTCGCTGAGGATATTGATGTCACGAAGGACACCAGGATCCCTGAAACCATGCGACATTTACGGAGCACTGGGTGTCGATTGTTTTTGGATGACTGCTTCTCTAACCATCAAACCATGTTCCCGGTGCGACAGGTACATTTTGATGGGCTCAAACTGGACAAGGACATTGTTAAGCACTTCGTAGCAAATGACAATGACTATCACCTTATTAAAGCGATACAGCTTTATAGCGATATGACCGGAACGGATTGCATTGCAGAGGGAGTTGATAGCGAAGAAAAATTTGAGAAATTAGCTGCCCTGGGCGTCAAAAACTTTCAGGGGTATTATTTATCTCGTGCTGTGAAAGAAGATGAGTTAGACCGTATGGTTAGGATTTTTAGTTAAATAAAAATAAAGCCCCGAAGGGCTTTTAATGATTTCCATGCTGGTGGTGAACCTGAGACTTGTGGTGCAAGTTACTGTCTCTGAACGCACATATGTATCAACAATGTTTCGACTGAATTTATTTCAGTGGAAGATAGATATCCGTTTGCAACTCATATTCCGGCACCTCATTAATAAAATTAAGGTAGTGGAAAAATACCGGTGCATCGCGTAGCGTTTCGCCGCTGCCCGGTAACCAGTTACGGAACAGCGCCCAGACCGTCTGGGAAATGTTATCCAGCGTGCCGGTATGACGCCCAACGGCGTATCGTCCACCTTCAATCTCACCATTGGTTACACCGAATTCATTCTCCGCAATGGCTTCAGAAACGCTGCCACAAATATCGAAGCGGAAGGCGTCTGCTGCTGTTGTTGCAGGGTCGTCCCATGCGATGCCAAATGTTCTGCTTTCGCGTACTGGCGATAAGCCCGTACTTTTGCGCCAGGCGATAAATTTCGCCGCGCTCTCATTCACCAGATCGGGGCTGCCGCGGTGATGCAGTATCGCCACTTTAGTTTGTGGGAAATCGACAATTTTTACTTCCATCGTTTGTTGCTCCTGAAAGGTCATTTTCGGTACGCGCTGGTGCCAGCTCAGCCAGTCCGGCTGTTGCCGAAACTGACGGGGGCTTTTTCCAAATGCGTTTCTGAAGGCGCGGCTGAACGATTCGGGGTTCTGGAATCCGGCATCGAGCGCAATATCAATCACCTTGTCCTGTGGATTAAACGCCAGTCGCCAGGAAGCACGACGAAGGCGTAGCCACTGGATATAGCGATACAGCGGCTGGCCGCTGAATGCCAGAAACTGCCGGTGAAAATGATAAGGCGAACAGCAGGCTATCGCGCTGAGCTTCTCCAGCGTGAGCGGCTCATCGAGATGGTGAGCGATATAGTCGCACACCATCGTGAAGCGCTCGCGGTAGGCCGTTTTAATTGCATCGTTCATTGCATCCTCCTGATGACCCACTTTGCCTCACCAAACGGCCAGAATCCTGACCGATCTTGCTAATTATGGAGAAGTTATACTGGCCGCATATCGTTGTGCGGCAGCAATCGCCCTGTCGTCAAAAATATACTGTTCGAAATGATGGCTCGTATCGGTGACGCGATAAATTTTCCATTTACCGTCTTCATTGCGCAGATACACGTTTAACCGCTGTTTTTGCCCATTACCTGCACCCAGCTCGACGTTAACAACTTTTCCGGACACTGAGTTTATTGCGCTGCTTACGCTCAGGTCAGGGATCCACTCCGCGGCATAGTCTTGTGTATAGGTAAAATAATCGGAACCGATAATTTCCTGCTCATTGAGAGAAAGAATTTTCTTCAGACGGAAGAGCGTGTCGTGCGCAATATACTCACGCATTTTTGGTGAATCGAGATTATCTTCATGGGTATCTGTAACGAAGGCCGTAAGGTAGAACGAATAAAAATCATTGATACGTTTTTCCGGCGAATCCATCTGTGCTGAACATCCCGCCAATAACAGGCACATCAAAAGAACGTTACGCATCAGTTTTTCCTGTAAATTTTGTAAGAAGGGCGCGCAGAACGATATCCCGGACCACCCCACATATCTCTTTGTCTGAAATCTGAGTACCAGGTAGTGCCGTCGTAAATTGCCATGTGACCCGCAGGATTACCGCCATCATAGGGCTGAATAACAACCACATCGCCTTCCTGTAATGTTTCGCCTTGTCCTAAAATTCGAAAACCTGCCCGTTCAATATTACCGCCGTAATCTTTTGCGTTAGGTGCATTGCCAATATCCACGCCACCTGCACGTATAGCCTTACGCGTAAATTCTCCACAGCGTTTTTGCGAGGAAGTACCGGCATTCTGTCGTGCATACAGGGCCGCTGCGTGTTTGTTCCATGCCATGTGTTAACTCCTGTTGTAGATGAAAGTGTCACTAAACAACGAGAGTTTCAATCCGATTAGGCAAATAATGCTATTGAAAAATTATATATTTCAGCGGGTTATTGGTTTTTATATTTGATATGTGTAGTTAATCAAATGCTGAAAATGATCTGTTGTTATCACAATCCAAAATGGATGGTTTACATCGCCTGGTAAATACAATTACGCCCTCATATGTAAGGTGAAAGTCATCAGTCTAACTTAAATTTTATGACAAAATAAGAGCTTCTGATGGTGGGGAGTATAAAGAACGAAGTCCAAATCAAGCATTATTTATCATTTCCACATGTTCGCGATAGAACCCTTTAACCCAAGTTAGATAAATGAGATGCGCTCTATTAAAACTTTATCTGCTTAAACCAGATAGAAAAAGTAACTCGCACGAAAGCGAGTTGTGAGGCGCGAGAATGTGCTGGACGAGGAAATTTTTATATGTTGCAGTCTGAATTATGTAAAATATGTGACAGAAAAATTATTGGGCCTGCAAAAGCATTTTTCCATTTGGTTCACAATTCCATCATGCCCATTAGGATGTTATCTTAGTTCCTCATCATCATACAGACGTAAGGATAATCTATGTCTTGGCAAGGCGTACCATTCAAGCTTCTTGAAGCCGGCAGTGTTGAACAGCTTTTTTTGAAACTAACGTCTCTTCCTAAAATAACTATCGACACGCCTACTGACTACAGTCAACTCTGGTTAACGGTTGGAGCTACTTTTCTTGGCGGTATCATTCCTGCACTGATTGCTTGGAGAACGTTTCACGTAAATGCAAAAAATGTAAGAAAAGAAAGAGATGAGCAGCAGCGGTTCTTAAAATCTGAAAGGGCAAAGCAACAGTTGTTTATGATGGGAGAGCGTGCTTCTCAATTTGCCTCATTGAAAGAAGAACGTGAAATACAAAAAATGCTAACCCAAAAGACAATTAATGCACAAGTTATTTCTGCTAACAGGCAGAAATGGATTAATGATTTTCGTGATAATATTGCTGAGTTTTGTTTGTTAATGTTCAATCACTACGATGCCCGTTCAAGCTATCTGATTACTGAGCGTAAGTTGCGGGTAATAACTGATATCTATAAAGGCACTAATTACTCAGAGGATTTTAGAGCTCGTTATCAGGATGCAAGTGATGAATTTGCAAGTTGCCTGGAGAGATCTCAATCAACTCACAATGGAATGGATAAAATGAAATTCCTTATACTGCTAAGTTTGAATCCTAAAGAAAAAGAAACTCACGAAATTAAACGATTGATGATTTTTTTAAAGACTTCAATAAATAGATTGGTTATTGATGAAGCTTCGGGTGGATTGGCTAATGTAACCGAAGTTTATACAGACTTATTAAACGGTTCAGAGGAATTAATGGAGGTAGTGGGGGGGATTCTTAAGAGAGAATGGGAAAGAGTGAAGTTATGTGAATAGACTAAAGCTTTTGTGAAGGCTGAATATTAGATTTAACAATTTAGAATTGATGCATGATAACCACGGAAAACGTAATGTTTACAGACAGTTGTTTGTGATAGTACCATACCCCCCTATAGTATCAGGAGGGCGTGTGCCGCATTCACCCGAAGACAAAAAACGTATCCTTACCCGCGTCCGTCGCATTCGTGGGCAGGTTGATGCCCTTGAACGTGCGCTGGAGTCGGGCGAGCCCTGTCTGGCCATCCTGCAGCAAATCGCCGCCGTGCGCGGTGCTGCCAATGGCCTGATGGGCGAAATGGTCGAAATTCACCTCAAAGATGAGCTGGTGGCGGGGGAAACCACGCCGGATCAGCGAGCTGTACGCATGGCAGAAGTCGGCCATTTGCTGCGCTCTTATCTAAAATAAACCCACATACCTGACATAAAGGGAAGACAATATGAAATCTCGCGCTGCAGTTGCCTTTGGCCCCGGCCAGCCGCTCAAAATCGTTGAAATTGATGTGGCACCGCCAAAGAAAGGCGAAGTGTTGATCAAAATAACCCATACCGGCGTCTGTCATACTGATGCGTTTACGCTGTCGGGTGACGATCCGGAAGGTGTCTTCCCGGCGGTACTCGGTCATGAAGGTGGCGGGATTGTGGTAGAAGTGGGCGAGGGCGTGACCAGCCTGAAACCAGGGGATCACGTGATCCCGCTGTACACTGCGGAATGCGGCGAGTGTAAGTTCTGTAAATCCGGTAAGACCAACCTCTGCCAGGCGGTTCGCGCCACACAGGGGAAAGGGCTGATGCCAGACGGTACCACCCGTTTCTCTTATAACGGCGAGCCGGTTTATCACTACATGGGCACCAGCACCTTCAGCGAGTACACCGTTTGCGCGGAGATCTCGCTGGCGAAGGTGAACCCACAGGCACCTCTGGATAAAGTCTGCCTGCTGGGCTGCGGCGTGACCACCGGTATCGGCGCGGTGCATAACACGGCAAAGGTCAAAGAGGGCGATACCGTGGCGGTGTTCGGTCTCGGCGGCATTGGTCTGGCGGTGATTCAGGGCGCGGTTCAGGCGAAGGCCGGCCGTATCATCGCAGTCGACACCAATCCGGAGAAATTCAAGCTGGCGGGTGAAATGGGTGCGACCGATTTCGTGAACCCGAAAGATCACGAAAAACCGATTCAGGATGTCATCGTTGAGCTGACCGACGGCGGCGTTGACTTCAGCTTTGAATGCATCGGCAACGTGAACGTGATGCGTTCTGCGCTGGAGTGCTGCCACAAAGGCTGGGGCGAGAGCATCATTATTGGGGTTGCCGGGGCGGGTCAGGAGATTAAAACTCGTCCATTCCAGCTGGTGACAGGTCGCGTGTGGCGCGGGTCTGCGTTTGGCGGTGTGAAAGGGCGTACCCAGCTCCCGGGTATGGTTGAAGATGCCATGGCCGGAAAAATCCAGCTCGATCCGTTCGTCACCCATCGTTTACCACTGGAGCAGATCAACGACGCGTTCGATCTGATGCACGAAGGGAAATCCATCCGTACCGTTATTCATTTCGGCGACAAGTAACTCTTCTGCCAGCGGTTTTTCACCGCTGGCATTTCTTTAATAATCTTCTCTAAAGTGTGACCAGTGCGGCGTTTTTAGCCGTAATCTAAATCTCTGCCGTGCCGATGACTATTTAACAGGCGTGTTTTTACGCATCTTACCTACAAGAGAGTCGACGGTCATGGACAACACTACTTCGATGCCGGCACAGCGCAAGCTGAGCTTCTTGCATCACATCAGGCTGGTTCCGCTGTTTTCCTCCATTCTCGGTGGCATTATTCTGCTTTTTGCCTTGAGCTCAGGTCTGGCGGGATATTTCCTGCTACAGGCCGATCGCGATCAGCAGGATGTCACATCCGAAATTCAGGTGCGTATGGGGCTGTCGAACAGCTCAAACCATCTGCGAACCGCACGTATCAATATGATCCACGCTGGTGCCGCCAGTCGTATCGCGGAGATGGATGCGATGAAGCAGAACATCAGCGAGGCAGAAACACGTATCAAGCAGTCTGAAGATAGCTTCACTGCTTATATGAATCGTTCTGTGCGTACCTCCGCGGACGAAGCGCTGGATGCTGACCTGAAAGCGCGCTATGACGCCTATATCGCGGGCCTGCAGCCGATGGTCAAATTTGCCAAAAACGGCATGTTCGAAGCGATTATTAACCACGAAAACGAAACTGCGCGTCCGTTGGACGAGGCCTACAATACCGTACTGCTGAAAGCGATTAAGATCCGTACCGACCGTGCCAATGCCCTGACGGCACAGGCACACAGCCGCACACAACTGGGGCTGATGTTTATGATCGGCGCGTTCGCGCTCGCACTGGTGCTGACGGCAATGACCTTTACTGTGCTGCGCCGCACGGTGATCCATCCGCTGCAGCGTGCAGCGAAACGTATCGAGAATATCGCCAAAGGCGACCTGACGATGCCGGACGATGTGGCCGGACGCAGTGAAATTGGCCGCCTGACGCGCGATCTGCAAACCATGCAGCACTCGCTTGAAAACACCGTGGGTACCGTACGTCAGGGGGCGGAGGAGATCTACCGTGGAACCAGTGAAATCTCTGCCGGTAACACCGATCTCTCTTCGCGCACTGAACAGCAGGCTGCAGCCATTGAGCAGACCGCTGCCAGCATGGAACAACTGACCGCAACGGTGAAACAGAACGCGGATAATGCTCACCATGCCAGTAAGCTGGCGGAAGATGCCTCCGGTAAAGCCAGCCGTGGCGGCCAGATGGTCTCCGGTGTGGTCAAAACCATGGGTAACATCTCCAGCAGTTCGAAAAAAATCTCTGAGATTACTGCAGTGATTAACAGCATTGCCTTCCAGACCAATATCCTGGCGCTTAACGCAGCGGTAGAAGCGGCGCGGGCGGGTGAACAGGGGCGTGGGTTTGCTGTGGTAGCAAGTGAAGTACGTACCCTGGCAAGCCGCAGTGCGAATGCCGCAAAAGAGATTGAGAGCCTGATCAACGAGTCGGTCTCGCTGATCGACCAGGGTTCTGGTGAAGTTGTCGCCGCCGGCAACACCATGAATGAAATCGTGGAGGCGGTTAAACGGGTGACTGACATCATGCTGGAGATTGCCGCAGCGTCTGATGAGCAGAGTCGTGGCATTGTGCAGGTGAGTCAGGCGATTTCTGAAATGGATAAAGTGACCCAGCAGAACGCCTCGCTGGTGGAAGAAGCCTCCGCAGCCGCAGCATCTCTGGAAGAACAGGGCGCACGTCTGACCGAGGCGGTTGGCGCGTTTCGTTTGAGCAGCGTGAAGCCAGGCCGAGTGGCTACACCAGCCTCAGTGACGAAGAGCACGCCGCTACGCCCCGCGGCGACGGTTTCCGGGGATAACTGGGAAACGTTCTGAGTTGCGCCACCAGAAAAAAAGGGACCTTTCGGTCCCTTTTTTCATCTGTTACTTCTTATCGGGTAAGGCATACGCGATAACGTAATCACCGCGATCCGGTGACTGACGGGCACCACCGGCGTTAATGATGATGTACTGTTTGCCGGTTTTCGGCGACACGTAGGTCATCGGGCCGGACTGGCTGCCCACCGGCAGACGGTCTTTCCAGATCTCTTTCCCGGTGGCGGTATCAAACGCGCGCAGGTAGAAGTCCTGAGTGCCGGCAAAGAACAGCAGACCAGACTGAGTAGAGAGCGAGGCACCCAGTGTCGGCATACCAATTGGGATCGGCATATGCATACGAATGCCCAGCGGGCCGGTATCTTCCACCGTACCGACAGGAACCTGCCACACCAGCTTGCCGGTTTTCAGGTCAACGGCTGACATGGTGCCAAACGGCGGCTTCTGGCATGGAATGCCCAGCGGCGACAGGAAACGTTCGCGCATGGCGCCGAACGGCGTGCCATCCATTGGTACGATACCCATCTCGATGCCGCTGGCGTTTTTCGCGACGTTTGCACGCGGCACCATGTAGTTTGCCAGCCCCAGGCGCATATCGTTGACGAACATCAGGCTGTTGTTTGGGTCAACAGAGACGCTGCCCCAGTTCATCCCGCCGAGCGAGCCAGGGAACTGCAGGGAACGGTCGAGACCTGGCGGCGTGAAGACGCCCTGATGACGCATCTCTTTGAACTGAATACGGCACAGCAGCAGGTCGACAGGCGTCGCTCCCCACATGTCGGACTCGGTCAGCGTCTGGTTGCCAATCATCGGCATACCAACAGAATACGGCTGGGTTGGAGAGTAGCGCTCACCTTCGACGTTACCCGCCGGGACAGGACGCTCCTCAACCTTCGCCACCGGCTTACCGGTTTCGCGGTTGAGCATGAAGATCATACCCTGCTTGCTGGTCTGCACCAGTACAGGCGTGGTACCGCCTTTACCGTCGGGCAGGTCGTACAGCAGCGGCTGGGAAGGCAGATCAAAGTCCCACAGGTCGTGGTGGGTGGTCTGGAAATGCCAGCGGACCTGACCGGTAGCTGCATCAACTGCCACGATAGATGAGCTGTATTTATCATCCAGCGCGGTACGTTCACCTGCCCAGAAATCCGGAGTGGCGTTGCCGGTTGGCAGGTAGATCAGGTTCAGTTTGGCGTCGTAAGACATCGCCGACCAGACGTTCGGCGTACCGCGCGTGTAGGTCTGGCCTTCCGGCGGCAGGCCGGTCAGGTTCGGGTTACCCGGATCCCACGCCCATGCCAGTTTACCGGAGTGAACGTCATACGCGCGCACCACGCCCGGCGGTTCGCCGGTGGAGTAGTTATCCGCGACGCGACCGCCGACGACAACGACATTCCCGGCAACCAACGGCGTGGATGTCTGCTGATAATATCCGGGCTTGATCTCGCCCATACCGACGCTCAGGTCTACGGTGCCATGGTCGCCAAAGTCTTCGCAGACCTTACCGTTATCCGCGTTGATGGCAATCAGGCGGGCATCGGTAGTGGGCAGGAACAGGCGGCGAGGGCACGCGGCAGGCTGCGTTTCAATCTGTGACGTTGTCACAGAAGAGCGATCCTCAAAATAGCCCAGACCACGACAACGCTGCCAGTTAGGTGCCGTGGCTTTGGAATCATAGCGCCACTTCTCTTTACCGGAGTCGACATCCAGCGCCAGCACTTTACTGTATGGCGTACAGACATACAGCGTGTCGCCAATCTGCAATGGCGTGTTTTGATCTTCCGCGCCAGAACCATTGCTCTGCGGGATATCACCCGTGTGTGCAACCCAGGCAACTTTCAGGTCACTGACATTCTGCTTGTTAATCTGGTCCAACGCGGCGAAGCGGTCGCCGTGCGTGGTGTTGCCCCAGTGCTCCCAGTTTTTTTGCTGCTCGCCGGGTGCGACGGGTTTAACCGGAACGGGCTCGTTAGCCGCCACGAGGGTTTGCGGTTTAAACATCCAGCCCAGACTGACCAGCATAGCCACCGCAAGCACGGCCGCGATACCGAAAGCGGGAGCCTTGTTCGGTGCGTTATGGTTTGCTGCACGCAGAAAAGGCCACACGATGGCGCAAAGGAAGGCCAGTACGGCAAACGTGAAGAGGCGCGAGAAGAGCGGCCAGAAATCCCAGCCCGCATCGCTTACTGCCCAGAACAGTGAGGCGATAAACGCTATGCTATAAAGCACTATCCCACTGGTGCGACTGGTAAAAATGAGGATCGCGGCAATCATCATCACCACGCCCATTATCAGGAAGTACCAACTTCCACCTACGGTGGCGAGCTTAAAGCCCAAACCGCCGACGGCCAGACCGATGAGCATCATCAGTCCGGCAAGAAGCCACTGCAGAATACGAGGTATCCCGCGCGGCGCGCTGCCAAATGCCATTTCTGTCTCCTTTAGATCCCCCCGCTGTGCCGGGCATGTACCAGTTGGGTAATAATTACAGGGTGGGTAATGATTAATGCGAGTGAATTCGGGTTTATAAAATTATTTACGAACCATTTGGTGAATTCGCCGGTATGATAAAACTGTTAAATTGTTTTACGCAATTGTTAATGAATAATTTCGCATTAATTGATTAGAGCACAGGACTGCCCCTCGTCCCCTTTGGGGAGAGGGTTAGAGTGAGGGGAAAGGTTTCTAGACCGGCATAGATTTGCGAATGGCGCTCAGCAGCGTCTGTGCGCCTGTGGAAAGCGGGGTATCTACCCGAGTCAAAATACCGATGGGTTCACCGGCTCCAGGCGACGTCACCGGCAGTGCGGTAAGCGTACCCTGGCGTAAATCATCTTTTACTGCACCGGAGGGAACGAACCAGACGTAGTCATAATCCAGGGTAAGCTGGCGTGAAAGCGAGGCCGAAAGCGTTTCGATACAACCGGAAGGCAGCGAACATCCCTGCATTTTCAGCAGTGTCTCGGCAGTGTCTCGCGGGACTGTCCCTTTAGGGCAGACCACAACAGGCCACTCCATGACGCGGCTTAAGGTCACGGTATCCTGCAACAAAGGGTGGTCAGGACGCACCACCAGCTTCAGTGATTCCAGGAACAACAGTTCGTAATTCAGACCACCCATCAGTTCAGGATCGGACATTCGACCAATGCCAAGATCCAGTTCACCTGATTTCAACCCCGCGAGCAACATGGTGTTATTCATGGTGGCAACCTGAATCGTGGTATGTCTTTGCTGTTTGTGGAACTGACCGATGACCGGGGGCAGAATACCCAGCGCAGCAGTTGGCAGGGCTCCCACTCGCACAATTTCACTGGAGTGTTCTTCTTTACGATTCAGGGACTGGCCCGCGGTGTTAAGGGCATCAAGTACTTTTACGGCGTGCGTGAGAAATTGCTCGCCCACCAGGGTCAGTTGTGCCCCCAGACGACCACGGTCAAAAAGACGGGTACCGGTAAGTTGTTCCAGCTCATTCAGTGTCTTCGAGAGAGCAGGCTGGCTCAGGTTAAGAGTTTCAGCCGCACGCCCCAGCGTTCCCTGTTGAGCGACGGCCACAAATGTATGCAAATGGCGCAAGCGTATGCGCTGACTGAACAGACCATTTTTTTCCATAGGCGATGTTAAAAACAGAGCGATGCGGGTGACAAGTTAAGTTGTTTAATTTTGATAACTTGATAGCAAAATATTTTTAACATTTGATCTGTTTGAGTTACAACATGTTTTTCGGCAGGTGCCCAAAAGCGAACGTCCTTGTTCTTTTATTGCGCATTGTGAAGGGGGAGCGTTAAACGGTTTAAATCACTCCGTCACCACCGTCAGAACACCACACCTGACCGGATGTAAATGAACACTCATCCGAGGCCAGCGTGACATACAATGGCGCAATCTCGACGGGCTGGCCGGGACGTCCCAGCGGGGTGTCGCCACCGAACTCCTTCACTTTTTCCATCGGCTGACCGCCGCTGGATTGCAGCACTGTCCAGTAAGGGCCTGGGGCGACCGCGTTGACGCGAATGCCTTTCGGACCCAGCTGTTTGGCTAATGCTTTGGTAAATACCACCAGACAGGCTTTCGTCTGGGCATAATCCAGCAGCACGGGGCTGGGTTTCACCGCCTGCACGGAGGAGGTATTAATAATGACGCCTGGAGATTTCAGGTGGCGCAGAGCGGCTTTTGTGATCCAGAAAGGCGCATAAACATTCGTTTTAAATGTGGCGTCAAAATCTTCAGTGGTCAGTTCTTCTAGCGATTTCCGGAACTGCTGGCGACCGGCGTTATTCACCAGAATGTCCAGCCCGCCGAGTTGGGCGACGGCCTCATCGACCAGATTCTGGCAGAAAGTTTCGTCCCGGATATCGCCCGGAAGCGCGACGGCAGTGCGACCTTCAGCTTTAATCAGCTCGATAACATCCACTGCATCTTTCTTCTCTTCCGGCAGGTAATTGATGGCAACGTCGGCCCCTTCACGAGCATAGGCGATAGCCACCGCACGACCAATACCGGAGTCTCCGCCGGTAATCAGTGCTTTTTTGCCGGCCAGTCGGCCATGACCTTTATAGCTTTTCTCCCCGTGGTCGGGGACGGGTTGCATTTCGGATGCCAGTCCCGGTGGCGTTTGCGGCTGTTCCGGGAACGGGGGCTGCGGATAAGCGTTCGTACGTTGTTTTGTATCACTCATAGCTGACTCCTTAAGCCAAGGGGTGAGATTTGATGGATAACTGCAGCGTTAACGCTTCGCTGAATTATTTCTGCAAACGATCAACACGGACGACGGCAGGCGATGACTTTTTATCAAGCGAACCGTTGATACTGATCATCTGGTCGGGTTTTACCGTTCTGCCGTCGAAGACTGCCTGGGGAATAATAACGTCGATTTTTCCGGTTTTATCCTGAAATACAAACTTATCGCCGCTACCGTCAATAAGATTACCGCGTAATGAAATTGTCGCACCATCGTGCATTTGTTTTGCCTGAGTGATTGTCATAATACGCGCGTCATCGGTTCCTCGATATCCACTATCAAGCGAATGCGGTGGCGGCGGGGCTTCGCCTTTTTGTAATCCGCCGTTATTATCTGCCCAGGCGACTGGAGCCAGAAATATCAAAAAAGCAGAAATGCGTGATAATTTCATCGGATGTCCTTCATTTTGATTTCTTGACTTATTAAGTATTGTTGCTATTCCTTTATGTGGCAAATGTGATAAGTCCTAAAAACATTCGCGTTAGAAATCAAAATTATCGGATAATAAGCGAAACGGTGACGATGACCATGAAACGTGAAAATGAAAAGTTACCCGGGATAGATGAGAGTTATCGCTTGCTGACGTTTGAATACGCGTTTCGTCAGGTTGGTTTTATTGTTCTTTTGGGAGTTATTGTCGCGGCCATTGCCGGTCTGTTTTCAAGCGGGATGGTCAGCGACAAGGTCAAAACGAATTCCGCTAAGTCACTGACCATAAATTATGAACGCTTTGGCCGACGGGAGACAGAGACGCGGATGCAGCTCGTGTTTCCAGTGCAAACCGAGGGGAAGTATGTCCTCAGCATGACCAGCGAGAACAGTGATGTGTATGAACCCGACAGCATCTGGCCGCAGCCGGACACCATGTTCAGCCACGGCAAGACCCTTTTTTTTGTCTATAACAACCTGAAAAAGTCAGACTGCTTCTCTGTGCTATTCTTCACGACGCCTACCAGAGCCGGTAAATGGAACACTGTCATCCGCGTAAACAGCGAGCCGGAGATTAACATCTGGCAATTTATTTACCCCTAGGAGGCTGATATGGATATGGTCTTTCGCGCGCTGGCTATTTACCTGTTCCTTGTAGTGGTATTTAAAGTGGCCGGACGGCGCGCACTGCTGCAGATGACCAGCTTTGATCTCATTCTGCTCTTGATAATTAGTGAAGCCACACAGCAGGCGCTTCTTGGGCAGGATTTTTCTGTCACCGGTGCTATAATTACCATTACCACGCTGGTGGTGGTGGATATTATATTTGGGCTAATGAAGAAGTATTTTTCCCCGGTGGAAAACATTCTGGATGGTACGCCTGTGATTCTGGTTGAGAACGGCGTGCCGTTAATCGATAAACTGGAGAAAGTTGATGTGTCTTGTGATGATATTCTGGTGTCAGCACGTCAAAATAATGGAATTACAAAAATAAGCGACATTAAATATGCCATACTTGAACGCAATGGACATATTTCAATCATTCCTTTCGGGAAATAAGAGGCGGCAAGATGAGCAATCTTTTTCACCACAGTAATAATACAGTGGGTGAACTGACGAAAAAACTGGCGAGTAAATTAACCGATCTCGGGCTTCGCTTAACCACGGCAGAATCCTGCACGGGGGGAAAACTCTCGGTGGCGTTCTGCGCAGAAGAGAACACGGCCGAATTTTATGATGTCGGCCTCGTTGTGTTCAGCGATGAAGCCAAAGCGCGGATCCTCCGCGTGTGTCCTGAGACGCTAGCGCGATTTACTGCTGTGAGCGAACAGACGGTAAGCGAGATGGCCACCAGTATCCGCGACATTGCCCAGGCTGATATCAGCATCGCTATCAGCGGATACGCAGGCCCGGAAGGGGGCGACGATGGTACGGCGGCGGGAACGGTTTGCTTTGCGTGGAACATACGGAGCGAAACGAAGACCCGCACCGTGCTTTTCTCCGGTGACTGCCAGGATGTGGTGGAAAAAGCGGTGCATTACGCGCTGGCCGAGCTGGTGACGACATTGTCTGACGGGAATAACGGTTAAACTCACGAAATGGTGTGATAAATTGCATGATTTGCAGCCGATATAAAGTAAAAAATAATGTCTTTATAGCCAGGTAACGAAACCCTAAATAATTATAAGGATAATCCTCATAACAAAAGCGAGGCGAAAGGGCGGTTCCGCCTGGCCTGGCCAGGGGTGGGTAGCACACGGTTTGACCACTGTCGTTGTAAGATCACAAATCAGAAATTCTTCCCCCCAGAAGGAACGGGTTTCTCTACACTCCAGGTAATATTCACTGGAGGCATGACATCATGGCGAACACCATCACGGCTGATGACATTCGGGAACGCTTTTCGCAGGCTATGTCGGCGATGTACCAGCAGGAAGTTCCGCAATACGGCACTTTGCTCGAACTGGTCGCGGACGTAAACCTGGCGGTTCTGGAAAATAACCCGCTATTACATGAACAACTGGCTAATGCCGATGAACTGGCGCGCCTGAACGTGGAGCGCCACGGGGCGATCCGCGTCGGCACGGCACAGGAACTTTCAACCCTGCGTCGTATGTTTGCCATCATGGGCATGTACCCGGTCAGTTATTATGATCTCTCGCAGGCGGGGGTGCCGGTCCACTCAACAGCGTTTCGTCCGATAGACGATGCGGCGCTGTGCCGTAATCCGTTTCGTATCTTTACCTCGCTGCTGCGTCTTGAGCTGATTGAAAACGTTGCGCTGCGCGAACGTGCGGCGGATATCCTGTCACATCGGAACATCTTCACTCCGCGCTGTCTGGAACTGATCGATCTCCATGAGTCGGAAGGGCACTTTACTGACGCACAGGCGCACGAATTTGTGCAGGAAGCGCTGGAAACCTTCCGTTGGCATCGACATGCGACGGTCGATCAGGAAACCTATCTGGCGCTGCACAACGAGCACCGGCTTATTGCCGATGTGGTCTGCTTCCCGGGGTGCCATATTAACCACCTCACGCCGCGTACCCTGGATATCGACCGGGTGCAGGAGCTGATGCCGAAGTACGGTATCGAACCTAAAATTCTGATCGAAGGGCCGCCTCGTCGAGAGGTTCCCGTCTTATTGCGTCAGACCAGCTTTAAGGCGCTGGAAGAACCGGTTCTGTTTGCCGGTGAACATAAAGGCACCCACACCGCGCGCTTTGGCGAGATTGAACAGCGCGGCGTAGCCCTGACCCCGAAAGGTCGTGAACTGTACGATAGCCTGCTCGCACAGGCCGGTACCGGTAAAGATAACCTGACCCACCAGCTGCATTTGCGGGAGATCTTTAACGCTTTCCCGGACAGCGAAATGCTAATGCGTCGTCAGGAGCTGGCCTATTTCCGCTATCGTCTGACGCCTGCGGGGGAAGCGCATCGCCACGCGTTTCGTCCCGGAGACGATCCGCAGCCGCTGATTGAACGCGGGTGGGTGGTCGCTCAGCCAATTACTTACGAAGATTTCCTGCCGGTCAGTGCTGCCGGGATATTCCAGTCCAATCTCGGGAATGAAACCCAGGCGCGCAGCCACGGAAATGCCAGCCGTGATGCCTTTGAAGCAGCGCTGGGCTGCCTGGTGTTTGACGAGTTTACGCTTTATCAGGAGGCTGAAGTACGTAGCAAACAGCGTTGCGGTTTGCTCTGAAATCGATACTCTGCTGGGGTGTGATGGAAAATATAAGGTCGTTATGCAAAATCCTTCCGCCCCTGTGGTTGAAACGCGCTGCGGCGCATTGTCTGGTTTAACCGATGAAAATATCCATGTCTGGTGCGGTATTCCCTACGCCGCACCGCCCGTGGGCGAGTGGCGCTGGCGTTCCCCGCGACGGCCTGAACCGTGGGATGGACTTCGCGAAGCCACCGCCTTTTCGGCCTCAAGCTGGCAAAGCAGCGAGTATTGTCAGGAGCTAGGGGGCGGCGATCCGGGCCAGTTTTCTGAAGATTGTCTCTATCTCAACGTCTGGTCTCCCAAAGAGCGCGCGGAATCGCTTCCGGTGATGGTCTGGCTGCACGGCGGCGGGTTTACCATTGGTGCTGGGGGTCTGCCGCCCTATAACGGCAAAGCGCTGGCAACGCGCGGTGTGGTAGTGGTGACGATCAATTACCGACTCGGTCATCTTGGCTTTTTCGCCCATCCTGCACTGGAGGGCGAAGAAGATCGCGTCGTGCATAATTTTGCCCTGCTGGACCAGATTGCCGCACTCGAATGGGTGCGGGATAACATTGCCGCGTTTGGCGGCGATGCCAACAACGTGACCCTGTTTGGCGAATCCGCTGGCGCACGCAGCGTGCTTTCACTGCTGGCCTCTCCGTTGGCAGAAGGGTTGTTCCATAAAGCGATTGTACAAAGCGGTTACACCTTACCTGACACGCCGCGCGAGCAGGCATTGCAGAAAGGGGAAGCGCTGGCCGCCCATTTTGGCCTGGAGAATGCGACAGCCGAGGAACTACGCGCTATTCCGCCCGACGCGTTCTGGCCATTAACCGCACCGCTGAACATTGCCCCGGCACCCATCGTCGGGGATTGCGTGCTGCCGGAAGCGATGCTCGATGTCTTCTTCGCCGCCCGACAGCATCCTGTCCCGGTGATGATTGGCTCAAACAGCGATGAAGCCAGCGTGATGGCAGTGTTTGGCATCGATCTCGCCGGGCAAATCCAGAAACTGCGACGCGAACGTCGCTTTGGTCTTGGGCTGATTAAGCTGCTCTATCCTGGCGTCAAAGGGGACGAAGAGCTGGGCCGACAGGTGTGCCGCGACATGGCGTTCACGACAATGGGATATGTGGTGATGCAGGCTCAGCAGCGCATCGGCGGATTGTGCTGGCGTTACTGGTTTGATTACGTTGCGGAAGCGGAACATGCCACCTATATCAACGGTGCATGGCACGGCAACGAGGTTCCCTATGTGTTTGATACCCTCGGTCAGGTGGAACCGTCGCGTCAGTATGTCAATGCACGCGATCTCCAGTTTGCTGCCCACGTTGCCGATTACTGGGTAAGTTTCGCGCGTGACGCCGGGCGTCGCGACATCCTGCCGGGGCCTACACACTGGCCTGCATGCCGCAAAGGGCGGGACGTTATGTTACGTATCGGAGTGAATAAACATGCAGATTTCAGGCTTGAAAACCGCTTTATGCGCGCCCGTATGAGTCTCTTCAAGCGGGTGATGAAACATCACGTCAGCCTCGACTAAGCAAACAAGCGCGAAACGCCGCCAGCCCATTTTCCTCGCCGGGCGTTTCGCGCAGCACCAGGCGGTAGCTCGCGCCGGTTTTTATACTTGTCTCATAGGGCCGCGTTAGCCTTCCGGCGCGGACATCTTCTTCCACCAGCGTTTCGTCGGCAATGGCGACACCCAGCCCCTGAATGGCCGCCGTAATGGCGAGATCCATCGTATCGAAGTGTTGATTTTTGTGCATAACAAAACCCGGGCCTTCCTGTTTTGCCAGCCATAATGACCAGTCTGTCTTATCCCTCGTCGGGTGAAGAAATGTCAGCGTTCCCAGTGCGGCGCTCGCGCGCATGGGGCTAAGCACCGGGGTTAACGCCTCTTCAAACAGCAGGTCGCCAGCACTCATGTGTGTGCCGAACACAATAGCCGCGTCGTAAGATTCGGTTTTGAAATTAACGTTGTGATCGGTGGTGGTAGTCAATGCAATTTGCAGATCTGGCTGTTCACGCTCCACTTCCAGCAGACGGGGTACCAGCCAGCGCATTGCACAGGTGGGGGCTTTTAAGCGGATGACGGTTTGCTGGCTACGGGCCCGATCGGCCACCGTCAGCAATTGCTCAAAAGACGATTGCAGTTCAGGAAGCAGGGCACTTCCCTGTGGTGACAGCCGCAGCCCACGCGCATGACGCTCAAAGAGCGGAAAGCCAAACCACGCTTCAAGGGAAGCGATCTTGCGGCTCACGGCCCCCTGGGTCAGGCAAAGCTCAGCGGCGGCGTGGGTGAGGTTCAGGTGACGCGCGGTGACTAAAAATGCGTCGATGGCATTGAGCGGGAGCGAACGGCGCGACATATAAACACCTCAGCTATGCATTTTTCTCATGGCTATTATGACAACAATTCGATTGTCCCGACAACTCACTTGTTGTTTGAATAGTTATGCAATGTCCATGAGAAGGGAAAGAGGATGACTTTACGAACGCCGGTGCAAACACGCTCTAAATTGCCTGATGTGGGTACCACCATTTTTACCGTTATCGGCCAGCTTTCGGCGCAGCATAACGCGATTAACCTTTCTCAGGGCGCACCGAATTTTTCCTGCGACCCGAAATTGATTGCGGGTGTCACCCGCGCGATGGAGGCGGGACATAACCAGTATGCGGCGATGACCGGTCTTCAGCCGCTAAAAGAGCGTATCGCGGATAAAATTGCCACCCTCTACGGCACGCAGTATGACCCGGGTAGCGAAGTACTGGTTACTGCCAGCGCCAGCGAAGGACTTTATTCGGCAATCAGCGGGTTGGTGCACCCGGGCGATGAAGTGATTTACTTTGAACCGTCATTTGACAGTTACGCCCCGATTGTCCGACTGCAGGGGGCAACCCCGGTCGCCATCAAACTCACGGTGCCGGATTTTGCCGTCAACTGGGATGAAGTCCGTGCCGCGATCACCCCGCGTACGCGTATGATTATCATCAATACGCCGCACAACCCGAGCGGTCAGGTTTTCTCAGCTAATGACCTGCAGCAGCTGGCGGCGCTGACGCGCAATACCGATATCATTATTTTGTCTGACGAAGTGTACGAACACGTCGTTTTTGATGGGGAACCGCACCACGGGATGGCCACCCACCCGCAGCTGGCGGAGCGTAGCGTGATTATCTCATCTTTCGGAAAAACCTATCACGTCACCGGGTGGCGAGTGGGGTACTGTGTTGCCCCGGCGGTACTGATGGACGAGATTTGTAAAGTCCATCAATTTTTAATGTTTTCTGCCGATACGCCAATGCAGCATGCCTTTGCTGAACATATGGTCGACCCGCAAACCTGGCTGTCGCTGTCGGCGTTTTACCAGCGTAAGCGCGATCTGCTGCAAAGCCTGCTTGAGGATTCGCCGTTTACTCTGTTGCCGAGTGCCGGATCGTTCTTCATGCTGGCGGACTACAGCCAGTTTAGCGATGAGTGTGACAGCGAGCTGGTGAAACGACTCATCGTTGAGTACGGCGTTGCTACCATTCCGCTGTCGGCGTTTTATGCGGACGGTACGGATAATAAATTGATTCGTCTCTCTTTTGCGAAAGATGAGGCGACGTTACGGGCAGGTGCCCAGGCCCTGTGTCGGGTTAAACCACGCTGAGGAGTATTGGATGAAATTACGCGCGTTAGTTGTCGGCATGGGATTGCTGTGTACTTTTTCTTCCTTCGCGGCTACCGAGCTGCGTTACGGTCTGGAAGCGGAATATCCGCCGTTTGAGAGCCGTAATGCGGCGGGCGAACTGGAAGGGTTTGACGTTGAACTGGGGAATGCCATTTGTAAAGCCGCAGCGCTGAAGTGCACCTGGGTTGAAACCTCGTTTGATGCGTTGATTCCGGGGCTGGTGGCGAAGAAATTCGACGCGATCAACTCGGCGATGAATATCACCGAACAGCGCCGCAAGAGTATTGATTTTACCCAACCGATCTACCGTATTCCGTCGCAGCTGGTCGGTAAGGCCGGAACGGCGGTAGAGGCGACTCCCGAAGGGCTGAAGGGAAAAACCATCGGTGTGCTGCAGGGATCCATTCAGGAAACCTATGCGAAAGAGCACTGGGAAAAGCAGGGTGTCACCGTGGTGTCTTATAAAGATCAGAATATGGCCTGGGGCGATCTGCTGAATGGTCGTATCGACGCCTCGCTGGTTATGTCCGCGGCCGGGCAGGCAGGTTTCCTCAGCAAGCCGCAGGGGAAAGGGTTTGGCTTCATCGGCAAACCGGTGTCTGACGACACTATCCTCGGCAGTGGGATCGGTTTTGGGTTGCGTAAAGGGGATGAGGTCACCAAAAAGCAACTTGATGCCGCGATTGATAAAGTACGTGCCGACGGCACGATCGCTAAACTCGCTGATAAGTACTTCCCGGGTATCGATGTCAGCGTAAAATAACCGCCTCATTGGCCCCGTCAGTTGATGTCCTGACGGGGCATTTTTATACACATTTTCCTGGCTTTCTTTACACCACTTTCGGGCCGTTCTGGTCGACAGAAAATATTTCACACTTTGTTCATATAATCACCGGCCAACAATTGGATTCTTAACCATTTTTGTTTAGGCTGTGCGTTCTTTCTTGCCGTCATTTCGCCGAGCGCGAAACACATTCACACGACCATAAGGACGTTTTTCCAGGCATGAATCGCAGACGTTTTCTAAAAGGCTCGCTGGCAGTGGCAGCCCTGAGCGGCACATCTGGCCTTGCTTCCCTGTTTTCCAAAGCGGCATACGCTGCCGACTCTGACATTGCTGACGGTCAGAGCCGTCGTTTTGACTTCTCCGTACTGCAATCCATGGCGCATGACCTGGCGAAAACCCCATGGGGTGGTGCGCCGCGCCCGCTGCCGGACACGCTGGCCACCATGACACCGCAGGCGTACAACGCCATCCGCTACGATGAAAAGCAGTCTCTGTGGAATAACATTGAAGGGCGTCAACTGGACGTACAGTTCTTCCATATGGGAATGGGCTTCCGTCGCCGCGTGCGGATGTTCTCGCTCGACCAGTCTACTTCTATGGCGCGCGAGATCCACTTCCGTCCGGAGCTGTTCAGCTATGGTGAAACGGGTGTGGATACCAAACAGCTGGAGGGGCAAAGCGATCTCGGCTTTGCGGGCTTCCGTGCGTTTAAAGCTCCTGAACTGGCGCGTCGCGATATCGTCTCTTTCCTCGGTGCGAGTTATTTCCGCGCAGTTGATGACACCTACCAATATGGTCTTTCCGCACGTGGTCTGGCGGTGGATACCTTTACCGACACGCCGGAAGAGTTCCCGGATTTCACCTCGTTCTGGTTTGAAACCGTCAAACCTGGCGACACAACTTTTACCGTTTATACGCTGCTGGACAGCCCAAGCATCACCGGTGCTTATAAATTCGTGATCCACTGCGAGAAGAGCCAGGTGATTATGGAGGTGGAAAACCATCTCTATGCGCGTAAGGATATTAAGCAACTCGGCATCGCGCCGATGACCAGCATGTTCAGCTGCGGCAATAACGAACGCCGCATGTGTGACACCATTCACCCGCAAATTCATGACTCCGACCGTCTGGCAATGTGGCGAGGCAACGGGGAGTGGATCTGTCGTCCGCTGAACAACCCGCAGAAGCTGCAGTTCAATGCCTATATGGACAAAAACCCGAAAGGGTTCGGCCTGCTGCAACTTGATCGCGATTTCTCGCACTATCAGGACGTGATGGGCTGGTATAACAAACGTCCAAGCCTGTGGGTTGAGCCGCGCAATGACTGGGGCAAAGGCTCAGTTGGCCTGATGGAAATCCCGACCACGGGTGAAACGCTGGATAACGTGGTTTGTTTCTGGCAGCCAGAAAAAGCCGTCAAAGCAGGCGACGAGCTGGACTTCAAATATCGCCTTTACTGGAGTGCCATGCCGCCAGTGCGTTCTCCGCTGGCAACGGTCTTCGCGACCCGCACCGGTATGGGTGGCTTCCCGGAAGGTTGGGCACCCGGCGAAAATTACCCGAAAGTGTGGGCCCGTCGCTTCGCTATCGACTTCGTCGGTGGCGACCTGAAAGCGGCTGCACCAAAAGGCATCGAGCCGGTCATTACGCTCTCCAGCGGTGAAGCGAAGCAGGTTGAGATCCTTTACGTTGAACCGTTTGACGGCTATCGCATTCTGTTTGACTGGTATCCAACATCCGATTCGACAGATCCAGTGGACATGCGTTTGTTCCTGCGCTGCCAGGGCGATGCCATCAGTGAAACCTGGCTGTATCAGTATTTCCCGCCAGCACCGGACAAACGTCAGTACGTTGATGACAGGGTAATGCGTTAACGATCAATACCCTCTCCCCAAGGGAGAGGGTTAGGGTGAGGGGTCATGACCGCAGCACAATCCGAAATTATCCCGGTGTCTGACACTGTCGAACTTCGCGCCGTCGAAGAGCTTTATGCCGCCGAACTGCACAGCCTCGTCGTCAAAAACAGAACCTTTCTGCAAACCGCCTTTGACTGGGCGCAGCACATTGGCAGCGAAGAAGATACCCGCCGTAACGTGCAGAGTAACCAGATGCTGCACCAGCGCGGCTACGCCAAAATGTTTTTGATCTTTAAGGATGATGGGCTGGTCGGCGTGCTGTCGTTTAACACGATTGAACCGGCCAACAAAGCCGGGTACATCGGCTACTGGCTGGATGAAGCGCATCAAGGGCAGGGGATCCTCTCTCAGTCATTGCAGGCGTTTATGCGTTACTACGCTGAACGCGGTGAAATCCGTCGTTTTGTGATTAAGTGTCGGGTCGCGAATCAGCACAGCAACAAAGTTGCCCTGCGCAACGGTTTTACGCTGGAAGGTTGCCTGCGGGAAGCGGAATTCCTCAATGGTCATTTCGATGATGTGAACATCTACGGCAAGATTTATACGCTATAGCGCGCCCAGCAGGGGCGTGCGGGTAATGCGCTGGTTGCCATTAATGACCTTTTCGCCGCGCAGATGAATATTCTCACCGGCAAACGCTTCAATCACCGCATCGTCGGTGATTTCAACCCGGTGCTCAATCAGCACATCGCCGCTGATCCTCGCCCGTCCCTGAATCACGACTTTATCATCCAGCATGATCGGCCCACCGCGTAGCCATGCCTGTCCCCCAATCAGAACGTGGTGTTTTATGATGCAGTTTCCTTCTACCACCGCATCCTCCGCGACCTGAGAGCTGTAGCGCACCGTCGGAATGGCATCGTCATCAAAACCGGCAATCACGCGGGCATTGCCATAGACCTTTGCGCAGTCGCACACCCAGACGTTATTGAGAGCGTTGCCTTCGAGGATTGCGTTGTCGAATATTTCGGCGCGGTGCTCAACAAAGGCATCATTCAC
Organism: Enterobacter sp. P82; assembly: GCF_037053385.1. Lineage (NCBI taxonomy): Bacteria > Pseudomonadati > Pseudomonadota > Gammaproteobacteria > Enterobacterales > Enterobacteriaceae > Enterobacter > Enterobacter sp. P82. The sequence goes on along the minus strand of NZ_JBALHX010000001.1, from coordinate 1,224,583 downwards.
CAGCGCATCGCCGTAAATTTGCGCCTGATGCACAATGCGTGACTGGCTGACCGTCGCGTTATCATAGATTTGCAGGATCTGTTCATGGTCCGGCGTCAGGCCTTTGGCGGCAATAACGACGCTGTTGTGAAGCACGCGGGCATTGCCATAAATATGACATTCACCCCGAACACAGGAGTGCTGAATGGTGACGTTGTCACTTATTCGGGCTCCATGGCTGACTTCAGCCTCGTCCAGCCAGCAATTGTCGCCGATATGCGCTTCGTGGCTGATGATGCAAGGCAGGGTAAGCCGCGCGTTGCCGGATACGGTGGCACCGGCGAACACCACGCTGTTTTCGTCGTAGATCCAACAGTCACCGTCTTGTGCGAGGGCGCGCTCATCGTCAATCCATCCACCTTTCGTACCTATCGTCACGTCGTTAAACTCCGCCGTGGCGATAATTTGCCGTAATGTGGTCGTGTGGGTTGTTTCGCCATTTTTCCATTGCCAAAGGCGTGTATCGTCGCTCAGGCGATATTTGTTCATCTTGATCTCTCTGATAACCGTCTTAACTAAACGTAGCAAATTTTTCGATTTTCGAACGGTGGCAACCAGACGGCAAACGCCTTAAAATGGCATTCAAAATGCACTTTAAATTTATGCAGGATCAGGAAAAAATAATGACCGTCGATGAGAAATACTTCACAGAGAAATATGGCTTAACCCGAACGCATTCCGAGGTGCTGTTCAGTGCTGAAAGGGTTAAACCGGGTAAAACCCTGGATCTGGGCTGTGGCAATGGCCGTAACAGCCTCTACCTTGCCGCTAATGGTCACGAGGTGACAGCCTGGGATAAAAACCCGCTGAGCATTGATAATATCGAGCGCATCAAGGCCGAAGAAGGGATCGACAACCTCCACACGGCGATAAAAGATCTCAACACCCTGAGTTTCGACGGTGAATATGATTTTATTTTGTCCACCGTCGTGCTGATGTTCCTGGATGCAAAAACCATCCCGGGTCTTATCGCCAATATGCAGCGCTGCACTACACCAGGCGGCCACAACCTGATTGTCGCCGCCATGGATACGACTGATTATCCGTGTACCGTCGGCTTCCCGTTTGCGTTTAGAACGGGTGAACTGAGCAACTACTATGAAGGCTGGGAGTTGCTCAAATACAACGAAGACGTTGGTGAACTGCACCGCACCGATGAAAACGGTAACCGCATTAAGCTGCGCTTTGCCACCCTGCTGGCGCGTAAGCCCACTTAACGGGCGGCCAGCAGGCAGAGTTGCAGAGCTGTCTGGTAAGAGGCCTCGAAAGACGACAGCGGCAGAAATTCAAACCTCGAGTGGAAGTTATGCGCCCCGGTGAAGAAGTTCGGCGTGAGCAGTCCTTTTGCTGAGAGTGCTGCACCGTCTGTGCCGCCGCGCATTGGCGTTGGTTTAGGCGTGATGCCGAGCGATTCCATCGCTTCAAACATCAGGTCGATGGCGCGCCTGTCTTCGCCAATCGCATTGCTGATATTGCTGTAGGTATCTTCAATGCGATAATCCACGTTGGCCGTTGGATATTGGGCGGCAATCAGTGCGGCCACGTCGGCAATCTGCTGCTTGCGGGCGGCAAAACGCGTTTTATCAAAATCACGGATATTCGCTTTGAGGACGGCCTCGTTTTGTCCCGCCTGAATGCCGTTAAACCAGATATACCCCTCACGACCTTCGGTACACTCGGGCGTTTGCTGGCGGTCAAAATGGTTGAGGTAATCGGTCGCCATCAGCAGGGGGTTCACCAGCACGCCTTTGGCGGACATGGGGTGTGCCGTTACGCCGGTAAAGCGGATCTCCGCTGCCGCGGCGTTAAAGTTTTCATAGACAATTTCCCCCAGCTCGCAGCAATCAATTGTCCAGGCAAAATCAACGTCGAAGCGTTTCAGATCGAGCGCCTTCGCGCCGCACAGGCCAATTTCTTCATCCGGGACAAATGCGACCACAATGTCGCCGTGTTGATGCTCCGCGGTCAGGTTTTCCAGCACGGTCATGACTACGGTAACGGCTGATTTATTGTCTGCGCCCAAAACGCTGGTTCCGTCGCTGAAAATAATCTCCTCATCAGGGTAGGCCAGAATTTCCGGGTGCTCTTTTACGCGTAACCAAATGTCTTTGTCTTTATTCAGACAGAGGTCTTCACCTGTAAATGTTAATATCTGCGGATGAATATCGGGCGATAAACCCACGTCGACGGTATCAATATGGGTAATAAAACCAATACGCGGCGCACCGGCGACGTTACCTTTTTTCACCGCGGTCACCGTGGCGAATTCATCAATCACAATGTCGTCTAACCCCAGCTGTGCCAGCTCCTGAGCAAGCTCCCGCGCCATGTTGTGTTGGCCTGGCGTAGAGGGCAACGTTTTTACTCTGGCATCGCTCTGGCTGGTGATGGAGAGATAGCGAAAAAAGCGGTGCGTTAATTGTCTGGAAAGTGGCGAGCCCATAGTGATTTATTCCTTATTTATTTTTCAGGTGTTTGCCACTTCACTTTAATGTTATTTATGAAATGGCAAAAGAATTAATTAGCCGTCGAATTAAAAAGACAGGAATAAATGATGAAAAGCAAACTCACAATCTTAACGCTTGCTCTTGCGGCGCTCACCGTCAGTTCCACTGTCGCTGCGAAAACGCTGGTGTATTGTTCCGAAGGATCGCCGGAAAACTTTAATCCTCAGTTATACACGTCGGGCACCAGCGTGGATGCCAGTGCCGTACCTGTTTATAACCGGCTGGTCGATTTCAAACCTGGCACCACGGAGCTGGTACCCAGTCTGGCAGAGAGCTGGGAGGTCAGCGACGACGGTAAAGTCTATACCTTCCATCTGCGCAAGGGGGTGAAATTCCAGAGCAATAAATTGTTCATACCGACCCGTGACTTTAACGCCGATGACGTCATCTTCTCGTTTATGCGGCAGAAAGATGTGAATCATCCTTACCATAACGTCTCTAACGGCAGCTATTCCAATTTCGAAAGTCTGGAGTTTGGCAGTCTGATAACCGCCATTGATAAAGTCGATGACCACACAGTGCGCTTTACGCTGGCACACCCGGAGGCGCCGTTTGTCGCGGATCTGGCATGGTATTTTGCCTCGATCCTCTCTGCGGAGTATGCCGACGCGATGCTGAAAGCGGGGACACCAGAGAAGGTGGATATGGAGCCGATTGGCACCGGGCCGTTTAAGCTCACACAGTATCAGAAGGACTCTCGCATCCTTTTCACCGCGTTTGCAGACTACTGGCAGGGTAAATCGAAACTCGATCGGCTGGTGTTTACCATCACGCCGGATGCTTCAGTACGATTTGCCAAAATCGAAAAGAACGAATGTCAGGTGATGCCGTTCCCGAACCCAGCCGATCTGCCGCGTATGAAGGCGAACAAAGACATCAACCTGATGAGCAAGGCAGGGCTGAACACTGGTTTTCTGGCGTTTAACACCCAAAAGCCACCGCTGGATAACGTGAAGGTTCGCCAGGCGCTGGCCATCGCCATCAACAAATCAGCCATCATTGACGCGGTGTTCCATGGCACGGGGACCGCCGCGAAGAACCTGCTGCCGCCAGGGGTATGGAGTGCCGACAGTGAACTTAAGGATTACGATTACGATCCGGAAAAGGCAAAGGCGCTGCTGAAAGAGGCTGGTTTTGCAAACGGGGTGAACATTGATTTGTGGGCAATGCCGGTGCAGCGTCCGTACAACCCGAATGCGAAACGTATGGCCGAAATGATTCAGGCCGACTGGGCGAAAGTGGGCGTACAAACTCACATTGTCACCTATGAATGGGGTGAATACCTCAAGCGCGTGAAGGGCGGGGAGCATCAGGCTGCGCTGATGGGCTGGACGACCGCAACGGGCGATCCTGACAACTTCTTTGGTCCGCTATTTACCTGCACCTCTGCAAATGGCGGTTCGAATTCGGCGAAGTGGTGCTATAAGCCGTTTGATAAAATTATTGCGGAGGCAAAAACAATAACCGATCACGATAAACGTGTGGCGCTCTATAAAGAGGCTCAGCAGATGATGCATGACCAGATGCCAGCGGTGATGATTGCGCATTCAACCATTTTTGAACCGGTGCGCAAAGAGGTGACGGGTTATGAAATTGACCCGTTTGGTAAACATCTGTTCTGGCAACTGGATATACATCAGTAATTTTTCACTGCCCGGCACGCATCCGGGCAGTCTTTTTGCAATTTGTGCTCCCGACATCATTTTTTGTCACAACAAACCCCCCAGTCTTTTGCTATAACTTCAAATGCATACTTGCAGATAACATGGAAAACCATCATGCGTACTCAAACTTTTTTTAAAGTTGCAGTGCTTACTGGTCTGTTGGCTTTGGCGGGCTGTTCATCAAAAGTGGCCGCTCCCGATCAATACTCAGGCTTTTTAAAAGACTATTCTGGTTTAAAGGAAACAACTTCTGCAACGGGTAAACCGACCTTACGTTGGGTTGATCCGTCATATAACGAAGCTAATTATGACAATATTGTCTGGAACCCGATTACTTATTATCCGGCTCCAAAACCAACCACACAGATTGGTCAAAAAACACTGGATGAGCTGCTGAGTTATACCAACAACAAAATGAAAACCTCGATTGGTCAGCGTAAACCGATCGTTACCACACAAGGGCCGCGTAGCCTGATCTTCCGTGGTGCGATTACAGGTGTAACCTCTAAGCAAGAAGGTTTGCAGTTCTATGAAGTGGTGCCAGTGGCACTGGTTGTTGCGGGTACGCAAATGGCGACCGGTCACCGCACAATGGATACCCACCTGTACTTTGAAGGTGAGTTGATTGATGCAAAAACCGGTAAACCTGTTATTAAAGTGGTTCGTAAAGGCGAAGGTAAAGAGCTGACGAACAAAAATACTCCAATGGGCTTTGCAACCCTGAAACAGGTTGTTGATGACATGGCGACCGATGCCACCATGTTTGACGTGAAAAAGACCATGAAATAACCAAGAAATAACCAGGAAAGGCCTGCATTGCGCAGGCCTTATTTATTTACGCTGTTCGTAAGCGCCTGATCCAGGTTTCGGGTTTAGTAAACATCACCATATTCCCCCCCAGAATCAGCAACAATCCGACGATACCGTTAATATGCCACACGTAACCTTCATAAACCGTTGAGATGGAGAGGGCGACCAGCGGGAAGAGCAGCGTACTGTATGCTGCTTTACCAGGGCCAATACGTCCCACCAGCGTAAAGTAAGCGCCGAAAGCAATCACCGAACCAAACAGGGCCAGATAGAGCAGCGCACCAATGTAGCTCACCGTCCATTCCGGGGTGAAACTGTCGCCTCTGAAGAGGGCAATGCAGCCCATCACCAGTGTGCCATACAGCATCGCCCAGGCGTTGGTAGTCATAGTTTCAAGGCCTTTACGCTGATGGCGCATGCTGATCATATTGCCCAGCGAGAAACCGTAGGTACCGAGTGCGGAAAGACCAATACCTGTCAGGAGTGATGTGCTCCAGCCGCTGGCCAGAAGGTCGTCCCAGAAGAGGGTGATAATACCAATTAGCCCCAGAGCCGCTGCGGTCCAGAACCGCGCTGGTGGGCGTTGGCCGAAGAAAATAAAGCTGTTAATGGCGTTATAGAGCACCGCCATTGAGAAAATCACCGATTCCAGCCCGGTGTTGATATGCGAGGCCGCGGTATAAAAGCACCAGAAGTTAAAGCAAAAAACGCAGCATCCCTGAAGTATGCAAAACAGATGATCCCGCAGCGCCAGTTTGCGCAATCGACGCAGGACGAGTAACACCACCATCATCGTGAGGCTGGCAACCGCGAAGCGCCAGAAAATGGATACGGGTGCTGCCACAGGACCCTGCTGCAGGAAAATTGCAATCCAGGTGGTTCCCCAGATAATAACCACCAGTCCGTATAATAATGCGTTCATACTTTTTCTCTTCTCAAACCACGGAAGTGGGCAGTATGGCGCGCTGATCCACAAGGGGCTTGCACTGCCTTGCGGTAGACTTGCAAATTCTTGCGCTTTTTTCTTTTATGGGGACTGGCAACCGGCGGCAACAATTCTTAGACTGATATTCTGATCAATAACACGCTAACGGTTATGTCTCACGCTTACGATACCTTTGAAACGCTGTGCCAACAGAATGCAGTCCTGCGGGAAACCGTCTCGCTGAACTCGGGTATTCAGCTGGCAGCGTGGTACAACAAGCACGATACGATAACGGTAAAAAGCAATCATCATACCCTTAGCCTGTACGTGGCTGACGGTTACGAAAGTTATCAAAAAACGCCGGGCGGCTGGAAAAATGGCGGTGGTCCGGATCGTTTCTGTTTGATGCCCAAAGAGAGCGAATCAACGTGGGATATCCGGGATGACCTGTCGTTTGTGCATCTCTACTGCACCGATGAACATCTGCGCGACGTGGGGGAAAAAATCTGGGACAAGCGGCCACTTTCGCTGACCCTGGACGAGCGTATATTCGGCAGCGATCCGAAGATAACTGCGCTGTACCGTCAGTTTTTACTCGGCTGCGACTGGCAGCAGCACGCCAACCAGCTCACCCTGAGCACGGCCTCTACGCTGCTGTTAACCCATCTGCTGCAAAACTACTCAAACGTTCAGTGGAAGCTGCCGGTTGTCACGGGCGGGTTATCCCCCTTCGTTCTGCGTAACGTGCTGGCCTTTATCGAAGAGAACCTGGGGCAGCCGCTGACGCTGGCAGAACTGGCGGCGCAGGCCGCCCTCAGCGAATACCATTTTGCCCGCATGTTCCGCCAGTCGACGGGGCTGGCGCCGCATCAGTACGTGATGCAGCGCAGAATGGAAAAGGCGAAAGCGCTGGTACAACACACGACGACACCGCTGACGGACATCGCGCTCGCCTGCGGGTTTAACTCCGCCAGCCACTTCAGTAACCGTTTTCGCAGCGTGACGGGAATGACGCCCTCACAGCTACGTGCGGCGAGTGCGTGATAACAGGGCGTAGCATACTCCTCCCAGAACCAGTCCCCAGAATGCCGAACCAATGCCCAGGAGCGTCACACCGCTCGCTGTCATCAGGAATGTGACTATCGCTGCGTCACGTTCCGCTTCGTGATTCAGTGCCTGATACAGACTCCCGCTGATGGTCCCCAGTAACGCCAGACCTGCCAGCGTCTGGATCCAACTGAGCGGTAGCGCCGTCATGATTGTAGTAATAGAACCACCGAAAATACCGGCTAACAGATAAAATCCCCCGGCAGCGATGGCTGCCAGCCAGCGTTTAGCTGCATCCGGGTGCGCATCCGGGCTCTGACAAATGGCGGCGGTAATCGCCGCGATACAGATGGAAAAGACGCCAAAGGGCGAGAACAGCAGTGCCAGCCCGCCTGTAAAGATGATGAGCGGCGAAACCGCCAGTGGGTAGCCGGAGGCTTTCATCGTGGCGAACCCAGGGGCATTTTGAGAGGCCATAGTCACCAGGAAGAAAGGGATACCCACGCTCACCAGGCTGGTGAAGGTGAAGGAGGGGGCAATAAACTCTGGCATAACGAGGGAAAGGGTGAATTTATCCGTGACAACGTCACCACCCGCCCAGGCCACGATGCCGCCTGCCAGAAGCGTAACCACAATGGCATAGCGGGGGGCCAGCGCTTTTGCCATTAGCCACGCGGCGATCATGCTGCCGCACAGCAGAAAGTGCCCCTCCAGATGGGCAAACGCATGCAGCCCAAACTGCAAAAGCACCCCTGCCAGCATGGCAGCCGCAAGCGAATGGGGGATCAGCTTCATCAGCCTGGCGAATAACCCGGTGATGCCGCAGAGTAAAATGAGCGCATTGGCAAAGATGAACACGCCGATTGTTTCAGCCAGCGTGACACCGTGCAGGCTGGTCGCGAGCAGCGCCGCACCGGGCGTTGACCAGGCGGTAAGCACTGGCGCTTTATACCACCAGGAAAGCACCAGCGTGCTGACTCCCATCCCGATCCCGAGTGCCGTCATCCAGCCCGCAATCTGTTGCGCATTTGCGCCGGCTGCCGCTGCGGCTTGCCAGATGATGGCAGCAGAACTGGCGTAGCCGACCAGGACGGCGACAAAACCCGACAGAACGGCTGGAACAAGGTGTGTTGAAGAAGCGCGCATGGAAACTCCGTTGTGCGTTATAACGTCCGAGATAAGGTAACACTGTGCGTTATAGCGTACAAGTGGTATGCTCATCCTCACCAGGAGGGCACATGGACATCACACAACATCTTGCAACCACACTGAAAACACTGCGCCATGATCGCGGCTGGAGTTTGTCGAAGCTGGCAGAAGAGACAGGGGTTTCAAAAGCGATGCTCGGGCAAATCGAGCGCAATGAATCCAGTCCCACGGTATCAACACTGTGGAAAATCGCCACCGGGCTGAACGTACCGTTTTCCACCTTTATCACCCCAGAGGCGGACAAGCAGGCTGTTTTTGACCCGCAGCAGCAGGCCATGGTGGTAAAACCGCTGTTCCCGTGGGATGAGACGCTGAAGTTTGATCATTTCTCCATTACCCTGGCACCCGGCGCGCTGAGCGAGTCAACGCCCCATGAAACGGGGGTGATTGAGCATGTGGTGGTGATAAGCGGCGAGCTGGAGATGCAACTGGAGGGTGAGTGGCAGACAATTCCTGCCGATTCAGGCATCCGTTTTGCCGGGGACAAACCCCACGCGTACCGTAACAGCAGCGACCGGACGGTGCATTTTCACTCCCTAATCCATTATCCCCGCTGACGCTACGCAAAACTGTTTCGCTGTCGCATACTTCTGACTACAATAGCCGCCATTTTGACCATAACGGATAACGACGAAGTATGCGCCTGCAATCCCATCATCTTGAACTTTTAAGCCCGGCCCGCGACGCCGCCATTGCCCGTGAAGCGATCCTTCACGGTGCAGATGCCGTCTACATTGGCGGTCCTGGCTTTGGTGCCCGCCATAACGCCAGCAACAGTCTGCAGGATATTGCTGAACTGGTACCGTTCGCCCACCGTTTCGGGGCGAAAGTGTTCGTGACTCTGAACACCATTCTTCATGATGATGAACTGGAACCTGCGCAACGTCTGATTACCGATCTCTACCAGACCGGGGTCGATGCCCTGATTGTTCAGGATATGGGCGTTCTTGAGCTGGATATCCCACCTATTGAACTGCACGCCAGCACCCAGTGCGATATCCGCACCGTTGAGAAAGCCAAATTCCTCTCCGACGTCGGCTTTTCGCAGATCGTTCTGGCGCGTGAACTGAACCTGAACCAGATCCGTGATATCCACCAGGCGACAGACGCGACGATTGAGTTCTTTATCCACGGCGCGTTGTGCGTGGCCTATTCCGGCCAGTGCAATATTTCTCACGCCCAGACCGGGCGCAGCGCTAACCGTGGCGATTGCTCTCAGGCGTGTCGCCTGCCGTACACCTTGAAAGACGATCAGGGTCGTGTCGTGGCGTTTGAAAAACACCTGCTTTCCATGAAGGATAACGATCAGACCGCCAACCTCGGTGCGCTGATTGATGCAGGCGTGCGGTCCTTCAAGATTGAAGGGCGGTATAAAGATATGAGCTACGTGAAGAACATCACCGCTCACTATCGTCAGATGCTGGATGCCATTATTGAAGATCGTGGTGACCTGGCACGCGCGTCAGCCGGTCGTACCGAGCATTTCTTTATTCCGTCAACGGATAAAACCTTCCACCGTGGCAGTACCGACTATTTCGTGAATGCCCGTAAAGGTGACATCGGTGCGTTTGACTCGCCGAAATTTATCGGCTTGCCGGTCGGTGAAGTCCTGAAAGTGGCGAAGGATCATCTGGACGTGGAAGTGACGGAGCCGCTGGCGAACGGCGATGGTCTGAACGTAATGATCAAACGCGAAGTGGTCGGTTTCCGTGCCAATACGGTCGAAAAAACTGGAGAAAATCGCTATCGCGTGTGGCCGAATGAAATGCCTGCCGATCTCTACAAAGCGCGACCGAACGCGGCACTCAACCGTAACCTGGATCATAACTGGCAGCAGGCACTGCTGAAAACCTCCAGCGAGCGTCGCATCGCGGTGGATATTGAACTGGGCGGCTGGGAAGAGCAGCTGATTTTGACCATGACCTGTGAAGACGGCATCAGCGTGACGCATACACTTGATGGCCAGTTTGAGGTTGCCAACAATGCGGAAAAAGCGCTAAACAACCTGAAAGAGGGTGTGGCGAAGCTGGGGCAGACAATTTACTACGCGCGTAACATTGAGGTAAATCTGCCGGACGCACTCTTTGTGCCAAACAGTCTGCTTAACCAGTTCCGTCGTGAGACCGCGGAAATGCTCGATGCGGCTCGTCTGGCTCACTACCCGCGTGGTAGTCGTAAAGCCGAAGCCGTCCCTGCACCTGTTTACCCGGATACGCATTTATCGTTCCTGGCTAACGTCTACAACCATAAAGCACGTGAATTCTATCATCGTCACGGTGTGCAGTTGATCGACGCGGCCTATGAAGCGCATGAAGAGAAGGGTGATGTGCCGGTGATGATCACCAAGCACTGCCTCCGTTTTGCCTTTAACCTGTGTCCTAAGCAGGCGAAAGGGAACATCAAGAGCTGGAAGGCCACACCTATGCAACTGGTGAATGGTGACGAGGTGTTGACCCTCAAATTTGACTGCCGCCCTTGTGAAATGCATGTAATTGGCAAGATGAAGAACCATATTTTCAAAATGCCAGCGCCGGGGAGTATTGTGGCTTCAGTGAGTCCGGACGAGCTGCTGAAAACCTTGCCGAAGCGTAAGGAACGTTAATTACCGAAAGTGTGTGTCCGGTTTGCGCGATTTCTGCCACAGGTGGTGTTCGCGCAAACCTTCCGCTGATTCTTCCGCTGCACTTCGTAATTCATCACTGTCTGCCTCATGACGAAGTTGATGTTCGACATTTTTCACCCACAAATATTCATGGCCTTTATGTCCCGCCATCAGCTGGCCGGAGAAAAGGGCGCAGACCAGCATGACGAGCGTTAACCCCTTTTTTAGCATTGACTTACCCTTAGAGAAATATTCCCCGCCAGCATGCACGTAGTTTCGTAGGGTTATTATTGGCTTTTTCAAATTAGCGCAAAGAATATGTCATCGTCTCCGACAGGATTTATTTCCGGGTAGTGGTGCGGATTTATCCTAAAATACGAATTATCTTTGTCATATCCTAAAATTTGGTATCAAAATATGGCAGTGATTTAAGGACTAATCTTATATAATAAGATTTCTCTGACAAAGGAATGGGTCTGATTCAATGAAAAAAGTCATGTCAATAGCGCTTCTTGTCGTTGCCGTTGGTGCTGTTGTAGGTATGAATGTTAACTGGAGTGGCGAGCCGGATTATATCCAGTCAGCGGAAGCACGGGTCGGTTCATATTTAACCAGTGATTACGGACGCGTAGCGTGTAATAGCAAGAAAATTGATGACCAGCATTGGGAATTAGGGTGTACCAATCCGTCGAAAGGTAAAACATTCCAGTTTGCTGTTTTCTCAGCCGACAGAGCGCCTTATGGTGTATCGCGCCCATTCTATCTGGAAGCAATCAACGATGATGCAAAAGAGAGTGCTGAACAGGGGCTGATGCGTTATTTGCAAATCAATACCAAAGCGGGTTAATGGCTCTGTTTAGCTTTTGTTGAGTTCAGGCATGCTAGGTTGTCATTGATCCGCCGCCCGACCATGGAGTGTCGGGACGTAGACATGAAAATACAAATCTATCCATGCAAGCATTTACCGCCAGATAATGGCGGTTTTTTTTTGCCTGTAAACGGGCCGTCAGCGCGCGGGCCGGGCAAACTGTTTACGATACTGGGCAGGGGAAAGCGCGAACTGCTGACGGAAATGGTGGCGCAGGGTGGCGGCCTGGCCAAATCCGGTTTGCTCAGCAATGCTGTCGATGCTTAAACGGCTGCTTTCCAGATAATCTTTCGCCCGCAAGAGTCGTTCATTGAGCAGCCAGCGCGCAGGTGTGGTGCCTGTCGCTGCCTCAAAGCGGCGCAGAAAGGTGCGCTGGCTCATACCGACGCGACGCGCCAGCGAGTCAACGCTGTGAGAAACGGCGAGGTGATTGTGCAGGAAATCAAATAACTGGCCCAGTCGCTGACTCTCCCGTAGTTGCGCCACCGGGCGACTCAGTTGCTGCGGTAAAGACCCGTCCCGGTGAGGGGGAATGACCAGCCGACGCGCAACGCTATTGGCCGTTTCCATTCCATAATCTCGTCGCACAACGTGCAGGCAGAGATCAATTCCTGCCGCACTGCCTGCGGAGGTAAGAATATCTCCCTCATCCTGATAGAGCACATCCTCGACCACCTGGATGTCAGGATAACGGGCTTTAAGCGCGTCAAGGTAGCGCCAGTGCGTCGTGGCTTTACGTCCGTTCAGCAACCCCGACGCCGCCAGCACAAAGACCCCCGAACAGATGGACAGTAGCTGGCAGCCTCGCGCGCTGGCCTGGCGTAATGCCTCGCAAAGTGTGTCCGGGACAGGTGAATCCAGGCCTCTCCAGCCAGGAACCACGATCAGATCGGCAGATTCAAGCAGGCTTAAATCGCCGTCGGTTATGATACGGATCCCACCGGTTGCCCGAAGTTCACCGCTATCAATACCCGCCACCGCAAAACGATACCATTTGTCCCCCAGTTCAGGACGCGGCAGACCAAATATCTCCACCGCCACGCCAAACTCAAAGGTACACAGACCGTCATACGCCAGCACAACCACCAGCGGCCGAGTTATCTGTCTTAAGTTTGTCATCTTTTTGCTGTTTTCTGGCATACGCGCGGGCATTCACGGGCTGAATTTGTGGATAGAGTAGTGTTAACACAAACGCCAAAGATGAGGAAGTATCATGAGTTATGTTACTGAATTTCCGGCTGCGGAACCGCAGGAAGCTGTCACCCATTTTCTGCGCCGCCTGAGCGTCGAAACCGACTGCGCTGATGTGCATCATGCCATCGTCAACCAGGAACAAGACTTTGTGCTGCTGCACGTCGTAGGGAGTCCGGAGCAGTTTGCGCACCGTCATGTGCCGGGTGCATTACATCTGCCGCGTAGCCAGATTACTGCTGAGCGCATGGCGCAATGGCCTGAAGGTACGCTTTTCGTTGTCTACTGCGCCGGGCCGCACTGTAACGGCGCGGACAGAGCGGCGCTTAAGCTGGCACGACTCGGGCTGCCGGTCAAAATCATGCTCGGGGGGATCACCGGCTGGGAAGATGAAAAGTTCGCCTTTGCCAGCAGCGAAACAGCTGCCGCGCTGTGAAGATGAATTTCGTGAAAGATTCTCGTTTGCCGAAGGGATAAAGACACGTCTGGTGACGCAGATCGCCAGCGAAGTCTGGTAAACCCTTCATCCCCGGCGCTGCATTATAAAAGTGCAGCGCTGTGCCATTCTGAGTCGTTCTCTTTACATCCTGCTTTCATTTTCCCTGCAATCGCGCTTTTTCCATTCTGGCATCCTTTTTGCTCCTGCTTAGCTGACACCTTTTTTCCGCGTCCACGCCGTAACGGACGTCTTCGCACAGCGTTCTTTTTCAGGAGTGAAAATATGCACCGTCGTACCTTATTGAAAGCCTTCGCGTTGTCAGCTTCTGTTGTTGCTATGGGAATGAGTTTTGGCGTGCAAGCGGCCGATACCATCAAAGTGGGCATCATGCATTCTTTGTCCGGCACGATGGCTATCTCCGAGACCCCGCTGAAAGATGTTGCGCTGATGACGATCGATGAGATCAACGCCAAAGGGGGCGTACTGGGTAAAAAGCTGGAACCGGTCGTGGTTGACCCGGCGTCGAACTGGCCGCTGTTTGCTGAGAAAGCTCGCCAGCTGTTAAGCCAGGATAAAGTCGCGGTCGTGTTCGGTTGCTGGACATCGGTGTCGCGTAAATCGGTTCTGCCGGTGTTTGAAGAACTGAACGGCCTGCTGTTCTACCCGGTGCAATATGAAGGCGAGGAGATGTCACCGAACGTCTTCTATACCGGCGCGGCACCGAACCAGCAGGCGATCCCGGCGGTGGAATACCTGATGAGTGAAGACGGCGGTGGGGCAAAACGCTTCTTCCTGTTAGGTACCGATTACGTTTACCCACGTACGACCAACAAGATCCTGCGTGCCTTCCTGCATTCGAAAGGGGTCGAGGATAAGGATATCGAAGAGGTTTACACCCCGTTTGGTCACAGCGACTACCAGACTATCGTTGCCAACATTAAGAAATTCTCCGCAGGCGGTAAAACCGCCGTGGTATCGACCATCAACGGAGACTCCAACGTACCGTTCTACAAAGAGCTGGCCAATCAGGGTCTGAAAGCGACCGACGTGCCGGTAGTGGCATTCTCCGTGGGTGAAGAAGAGCTGCGCGGGATCGACACCAAACCGCTGGTCGGCAACCTCGCGGCGTGGAACTACTTTGAATCCGTGGATAACCCGACCAACCAGGCATTCGTGGCGGATTACAAAGCGTATGCGAAAGCACACAAACTGCCGAATGCCGACACCGTGGTCACGAATGACCCGATGGAAGCCACTTACGTTGGCATCCATATGTGGGCACAGGCGGTGGAAAAAGCCGGTACTACCGATGTAGATAAAGTGCGCGCGGCGATGGCAGGCCAGTCATTTAAAGCCCCTTCAGGTTTTACGCTCACCATGGATGCCACCAACCATCACCTGCATAAGCCGGTCATGATCGGTGAAATTGAAGGGAACGGTCAGTTTAACGTGGTGTGGCAGACTGAACAGCCGGTACGTGCCCAGCCGTGGAGTCCGTTCATTGCCGGGAATGACAAAAAGCCCGATCAGCCGATGAAAACCGCCAGCAACTGAGCCATTACCGCAGGGAGATAATCCATGAACGTCATGCGCACGATCGTCGCTATTGTGTGGCTTGCCGGTCTGCTGCCAGGGATGGCGCAGGCATCGGATGCCGATCGTTTTGTTGCCGCCAGTCGCAGTCAGCAGGCTGACCTGTTGACGCAGTGGGCTGCAACGCCGGATGCCGCAAGGTTGCCGCTGCTTCAGGCACTGCAAGATGAAAACCTCTACACCGACAGCCAAAAGCACGCGTTTGTGCAACGTAATGGCGGCATCATGCCGCTGGGGGAAACCAAAACTGCAGAGGGGCCAACCAAAGCCGTGCGTCTGACCAACCGACTGCGGGTGCTTGCCGCAACAGCCATTGCTACACATCAGCTTGTGAGTGACAGTGTCACTGAAAGGCGTGCTGCGGCTCGCCAGCTTCAGCGTGATGCTCAGCCCGAAATGCTCGGTTTCCTGCAAACGCGGGTTGAGAGTGAAACCGATGATGTGGCGCGCCAGGCGCTGCTGCTGGCGGTGGCGAATCTTCAGCTGGCAAGTCCGCAGGCAGAGGTGCGCCGCAAGGCTGTCGAGCTGTTAGGCCAGTCCGACGATCCGGATGTGCAATCAAAGCTAATACCGTTTGCGCAGGTACAGACAGAGCCTGATGCTGGTGTTCGCGCTGCCGCAGAAGAGAGCCTTAGCCAGATTAAGCATCGCCTGATGTGGGGCGATCTGCTGGGACAGGCGTTTATGGGACTCTCTCTGGGATCGGTGCTGCTGCTGGCCGCGCTGGGTCTTGCTATCACCTACGGTTTGCTGGGGGTAATCAATATGGCCCACGGTGAGATGCTAATGCTCGGGGCGTACGCTACATGGATGGTGCAGCAGGTGATGGCCGGGCTTGCTCCCCAGTGGCTGGCGCTCTATCCGATTATCGCGTTGCCGGTGGCGTTCTGCCTGACGGCGGGCATCGGGATGGTGCTGGAGCGTACCGTGATCCGTCATTTGTACGGACGTCCACTGGAAACGCTGCTGGCAACCTGGGGCATCAGCCTGATGCTCATCCAGCTGGTGCGCATGACGTTTGGCGCACAGAATCTGGAGGTGGCAAACCCGGCATGGTTGTCTGGCGGCGTGCAGGTCTTCGCTAACCTGACGTTGCCGTGGAACCGCATAGTGGTGCTGGGGTTCGTACTGCTGGTGCTGTTCTTCACCTGGCTGATTCTGAATAAAACCCGTCTGGGACTTAACGTGCGTGCGGTGACACAAAACCGCAGCATGGCAGCCTGTTGTGGGGTGCCGACGGGGCGCGTTGATATGTTGGCGTTCGGGCTTGGTTCAGGCATTGCCGGGTTAGGCGGCGTGGCGTTATCTCAGCTTGGGAACGTAGGGCCAGAGCTGGGTCAGGGCTATATCATCGACTCTTTCCTCGTGGTCGTTCTCGGTGGCGTAGGCCAGCTGGCAGGCAGCGTGGCCGCAGCCTTTGGTCTTGGGATCTTTAATAAAATCCTTGAGCCGCAGATGGGGGCGGTACTGGGCAAGATTCTGATTCTGGTGGCGATCATTCTGTTTATTCAGAAACGACCGCAGGGGTTGTTTGCACTGAAAGGGAGGGTTATTGACTGATGAGCCAGCCACTCACCTTAACGCTGGCGCGTAAAGCGCCACGAACCATTCAGATTGTCGGCAGCCTGCTGGTGGCGTGTCTGCTGATATTACCGTTTTTTGCCTTGCTGCCTGCGACGCATCCGCTGGCGCTTTCGACCTGGATGCTGACGCTTATCGGTAAGATCCTCTGCTACGCCATCGTTGCGGTGGCGCTGGATCTGGTGTGGGGCTATGCCGGAATGTTGTCCCTTGGGCACGGCATTTTCTTCGCGCTGGGTGGTTATGCGATGGGCATGTACCTGATGCGCCAGGCCGCAGGTGACGGTTTGCCCGCGTTTATGTCGTTTCTCTCCTGGACCGAAATGCCTTGGTTCTGGTGGGGAACCCAGTACTTTGCCTGGACGCTGGTGCTGATTGTCATGGTGCCTGGCCTGCTGGCGCTGGTATTTGGCTGGTTTGCCTTCCGCTCGAAGATCAAAGGGGTCTACTTCTCGATTATGACCCAGGCGCTGACCTATGCAGGGATGTTGCTGTTCTTTCGCAACGAAACCGGTTTTGGCGGTAATAACGGTTTTACCGGTTTCACCACGTTACTGGGGTTTTCGGTGACGGAAACGACCACGCGTATTGCGCTGTTTCTGGCGACCGTATTGTTGCTGCTTCTGGCGTTAGGCACCGGATTTGCGCTGGCGAAGAGCAAGTTTGGTCGCATTTTGACTGCCGTACGGGATGCCGAAAACCGCCTGACGTTTTGCGGGTACGATCCTCGTGGGTTCAAGCTGCTGGTGTGGACACTTTCTGCAGTGCTGTGTGGCCTGGCAGGGGCACTCTATGTTCCGCAGGTGGGCATTATCAACCCAGGAGAGATGTCACCGACAAACTCGATAGAAGCGGCAATCTGGGTAGCGCTGGGCGGACGTGGCACGTTGGTGGGGCCGGTGATAGGCGCTGCGTTAGTGAATGGTGCAAAGAGTATTTTCACGGTCGCGATGCCGGAATACTGGCAACTGTTTCTCGGGATGATTTTTATCGCCGTGACCCTGTTTTTACCACGCGGCGTTTACGGTCTATTTCGTAAGGGAGAGAAGTAATGCAGCCAGCTGAAGGATTATTCACCCGCCAGTTACCTGGCGATCGCTACCGCGAACAGACCGACCCGGTACTGCAACTTGAGGCCATTAATGTCAATTTCGATGGGTTTCAGGCCCTGACGGATCTGACGCTGAATATCGGTGTGGGTGAGTTGCGCTGCGTGATTGGTCCCAATGGTGCAGGGAAAACCACGCTGATGGATGTGATCACTGGCAAAACACGGCCGAAAAGCGGCAAAGCGATTTATGACCAGTCTATTGACCTGACGCTGCTTGAGCCCGCCGCCATTGCCCGCCAGGGGATTGGCCGAAAATTCCAGAAACCGACGGTATTTGAAGCACTGACGGTGTGGGAAAACCTTGAGATTGCCATGAAAACCGATAAATCCGTCTGGGCGAGCCTGCGGGCAAAACTCAACGGTGAACAACGCGACCAGATTGATGAGATGCTGGTTTTGCTGCGGCTGAGTAGCGAACGTGATCGCTTGGCCGGGCTACTTTCGCACGGGCAAAAACAGTTCCTCGAGATCGGCATGCTGCTGGTCCAGGATCCGCATCTGTTGTTGCTGGATGAGCCGGCGGCCGGGATGACCGATGCAGAAACCGAATATACCGCTGAGTTGTTCAAAACGCTTGCGGGCAAGCATTCTCTGATGGTGGTGGAGCACGATATGGGCTTTGTAGAAACCATTGCCGATCACGTGACGGTACTGCACCAGGGGCGCGTGCTGGCGGAGGGATCGCTTCGCGAGGTGCAGGCCAATGAGCAGGTGATTGAAGTCTATCTGGGACGCTAAGGAGCGGTGATGTTACAGGTTAACGAACTGAATCAATATTATGGCGGTAGCCATATTCTGCGCGGCGTGAGCTTTGAAGCCATCACTGGCGAAGTCACCTGTTTGCTGGGGCGTAACGGCGTCGGGAAAACCACGCTGCTGAAGTGTCTCATGGGTCTGATCCCGGCGAAAACCGGGGAGGTGATTTGGCAGGGCAAAAAAATCACCCATAGCAAGCCGCACCAGCGGGTGCAGTCTGGCGTGGCGTATGTCCCGCAAGGGCGTGAAATTTTCCCGCGCTTAACCGTTGAAGAGAATCTGCTGCTGGGCCTGTCGCGGTTTTCTGCCCGCGATGCAAAGCAGGTCCCGGAAGAGATCTGGCAGTTGTTTCCGGTGCTTAAAGAGATGAAACAGCGACGTGGGGGCGATCTCTCCGGAGGACAACAGCAACAGCTGGCGATTGGTCGAGCGCTGGCAAGCCGCCCGCAATTGTTGATCCTCGATGAACCCACAGAAGGTATACAGCCTTCAGTCATAAAAGAGATAGGCCAGGTGATCCGCACTCTGGCAGACCGGGGGGATATGGCGATCCTGCTGGTCGAGCAGTTTTATGATTTTGCCGCCGGGCTGGCTGACAGCTATCTGCTGATGTCGCGCGGCACCATCATTCAGCGCGGACGGGGAGAAAACATGGAGCAGGAGGGCGTGCGCGGCCTGGTTGCGATTTGAAATGTTATAATATAACATTACCGCTCTTATAAAACGGAGTGAGGGTTTTGTTTTGGCTACACATATTGGCAAATTTGCAATGACTCTGGCGGCGATGCTGGTCAACGGCCAGCTGTTTGCCCACTCGCATGGACACCAGATGACCGAAGCGGAACAGAAGGCAGCGAACGGTGTCTTTGAAGATAAAGACGTCAGGGACAGAATGTTGTCTGACTGGGACGGTACCTGGCAGTCCGTATATCCTTTCCTGCTTGATGGCGCGCTGGATCCTGTCTTTAAACAAAAAGCCCAGAAGGATAAAAGTAAGTCCTTCGACGAGGTGAAAGCCTACTACCGCACAGGTTACGCGACGGATGTGGAGGCCATCGGCATCGAAAATAACGTCATGGAATTCCATAAAGGTAAAAAAGTCAGCCGCTGTCATTATGATTACAGCGGCTACAAAATCCTGACCTATACATCCGGCAAAAAAGGGGTTCGCTATCTGTTTGAATGCAAAGATGCCAGCAGTCAGGCACCGAAGTTTGTCCAGTTCAGCGACCATATCATCGCGCCGAAAGCGTCTTCGCATTTCCACATCTTTATGGGTAATACCTCTCACGAGGCGCTGCTGAAAGAGATGGATAACTGGCCGACCTATTATCCGAATGAAATGTATAAAGAGCAGGTAGTGGAGGAGATGTTACACCATTAATGCTTTAGGGCCGGGTAACGGCTACGCCTTACCCGGCCTACACGAGCTACGCTACGTTGGGTGTTTCGCACCACGCCTTCACGCTCATCCCGCGCAAGATCATCAGCCAGGCGATGACAATGGCGACCATCATAATCACAAATAACGACCAGTGCGGCAGGTTGGTCAGGATAATACCGGTGATCATCGGGTTTGCTGCAGCCCCCAGCCAGCCTAACGCCTGCGCGGAGAAGTAGCTCGCTTTCATTCCTGGTGGAGCGATATTGTCGATCAACATGTATTCACCCGGCGCATAGATAATCTCACCCAGCGTGAAAATGGCGGCAGCGATACCCCAGTAAATCAGGTTCTCTCCGGAGAGCATGAAGCCGCCGAGTCCCATAATAAAAAACAGGGTCGCGAGGGTCATCAGCGGGCGAATATTGCTGGCAGAGATCTTGCGGCCCAGCGCATATTGCAGCGTCACCACCACGGCGGCGTTTACGGGCAATACCACGGCGACCACTTTTTCAGCGAAATCACTGTCTGCATGCGCAGCCAGAACGTATTGCGAAATACAGCTCGCGAACGACCCTCCCACGTAGGACGCCAGCAGGCCAGAGAGCGTGTACCAGAACAGCGCGCGGTCTTTAAGCAATACTGACGGCTGCCACGGTGTCTTCTCCTCTGCGGTATCTAACGCCACGCTTTTCTGTACAAAGAAGTGGATAAATCCGAGCGGCAGTGCAGCACAGAAGGCGGCCAGCCAGAACGGTAACTGCAGGCTATACATTACCAGCAGGGTGCCAATAGGCGGCCCAATCGTCCAGCCAATATTCAGAAAGCTGTAATTCAGCGAGAAGACACGCGCTTTCTGACTTGCGGTGAGCACATCGGAGAACCAGGCCTTCAGCACCGTCGAAAAGACGGAATAGGCGCAGTTGATCAGCGCAAAGAAGAGCACCACCAGCGTGACGTTATCGACCAGCGGGATCGCGACAAATCCGGCGATAAAGGCCACGATCGCGATCAGCATGTAGCGTTTTTTATCAAACTTATCGGCGAGAATGCCAAACCCCAGGCTGAACACCACGCCGATAGTCAGCGCAATCGTCAGGGCATAACCAATATTCTCGACGCTCATGCTATAGACGCGCGTGAGATAAATGGTCATAAACGGCAGCGTTGCCCCCCGACCGATTGTTAACAACAATGACGATGCCAGCAGCGCTGCGGTTGAGCGCCTGAGAGATGGTTTCATATTCCTGCCCGACAATTGCTTATGCTTTTTTTGTGGTGTCCTAAAAGGAGTATCACGACATAAGGGGCTTGTATAGCACCTAATTTATCCGTAAGTGCTTAGTCTTACTGCCAGAATTAATGATCTTCTCGCAGCGCGCTTTTTTCTGTTACCTTGAAGTGTTAACAAATAATTAATATTTCAGGGGCAGGGTATGACGCGTAAAGACGGGCTGCTGGCGTTGCTGGTGGTCGTAGTATGGGGTCTCAATTTTGTAGTTATCAAGCTGGGGCTGCACAACATGCCCCCACTTATGCTGGCCGGTTTACGTTTCATGCTGGTGGCGTTCCCGGCGCTCTTTTTCGTCGCCCGTCCTAAAATCCCGTTGAAACTGCTGCTGGGCTATGGCCTGACCATCAGCTTTGGCCAGTTCGCGTTTCTCTTCTGTGCCATCAAGTTCGGAATGCCGGCCGGTCTTGCCTCGCTGGTGTTACAGGCGCAGGCGTTCTTTACCATTATTCTCGGCGCGTTTGTGTTTGGTGAGCGTCTGCAGGGCAAACAGCTGGCGGGGATCACGCTCGCGGTGTTTGGCGTGCTGGTACTGATTGAAGCCAGTCTGAATGGTCAGGATGTGGCGCTACTCGGCTTTATGCTGACGCTGGCGGCGGGGCTGAGCTGGGCATGCGGGAATATCTTCAACAAATTGATTATGCAGCACGAGGCGCGTCCGGCGGTTATGTCGCTGGTGGTCTGGAGTGCGCTGCTCCCGATAATCCCGTTTCTGGCGGCGTCGTTTATTCTGGATGGTCCGGATGTGATGCTGAACAGCCTGGTTGAAATCGATCTCACCACGATTTTGTCACTACTCTACCTGGCGTTTGTGGCCACCATTATCGGCTATGGGATCTGGGGTTCACTGCTCGGCAAGTATGAAACCTGGCGCGTCGCGCCGCTGTCGCTGCTGGTTCCGGTGGTGGGGCTTGCCAGTGCGGCACTCTTACTGAATGAAACGCTGAGCGCGCTGCAACTGCTTGGCGCTGTGCTGATCATGGCCGGGTTGTATATTAATGTCTTTGGCTTTCGCGTGCGTCGGGCGACGCGGGTCAGTGGAAAGGCATAAAAAAAGCCCCGCATCTGCGGGGCAAAACGAATCAGAGGCCGTGCTGATTATAATAAGGCACGCCTAATTCGTCGGACTTGTCGCTACCAGCACCCATGTGGTTGAAATCATAAGGTGACTGGCCATGTGCTGACGGCAAAATCATCGTATCAGGATTATTTTGCTGCGTTGCACGAGGTGTTTGCTCCGCGAAGGTCTGGCTGGAGAACAGCACCAGCAAGGCGAGGGCGGCGGAGGCGATAGCTTTCATGATTTCCTCGGTTACGTCTTTAAAGGCGATGATTAACTACAATGTTTTAACGGATACAGGTATCGGGATTCCCCCGGCACGCTGGTAATTCGGTACTTATGAGGTGGCACGTCAAAGTAGTTCTTGAACGTACGCGTCAGGGTTTGTTGCGATTCAAATCCGTAACGCTCCGCCAGATAAAGGATCGGCTCATTGCTTTCTTTCAGTTTCTGGGCAATTTCTGTCAGCTTGCGGCTGCGAATATATTGACCTAATGAATGGCCGGTCTCTTTTTTGAACATCCGTTGCAGGTGCCATTTGGAGTAACCTGAACGCTCGGACACTTTTTCAAGGGAGAGCGGCGATTCCAGGTTATCTTCGATCCAGTCCAAAATGCTATGAATGGTGATAGCGTCAGTATTGCGTCTGGACATCGTCATACCTCTTATTCTGTTTACGGCAGTATTTTCTTAAGCAAAAGCTCAAGGGTTGCCACTTCATCTGCCGTTAAGTTTTTTGTGAGTTCCTGATGTAATTTTTGTCCTACTAATTGATGACATTGTTCGCACATCGCTGCGCCATCGTCGGTCAGTTTGACCAGTACGCCGCGTTTGTCATTCGGGTTAGGGCTTCGTTCTATCCATCCTTTGCAGACGAGACGATCCAGCATGCGGGTTAATGCACCCAGATCGACAGAGAGCACCTTTTTCAGCTCAACCGGCGTGATACACACTTCGCAGCGAATGGAACACAGCACTTTGAACTGTGTTGCGGTGATATCCAGCGGTGACAAATAGTCATTGAGCAGGCGATCTTTTTTCTGATTGACCATATGAATAAGACGACCCAGTGGAATAATGTCGTTGAAGAGATCACTGGTGCTTTTCACAATGGTTGCCCTGGCAAGTAGTTTAGTCACGGCAGATATTATTGCTCAGGCAAGTATAAGTCAACTGAATGAATTAACCGATGCCACGAATTGCTAAAACGTTTCATGCACGTTTTTTGAGGTCTTTCAAATCAGATAGATAACCAGGAGTAATTGTTCACGGAGGAAAATAATCGTTACGTTGAGCAGATGGATGAATGTCACACTTTCCCCCTATAATTGCTGTGTTAAATATGGATAAGGATAACGACGCACTATGTTGGATTTGATGAAAGCAATTGGTCTTGGGCTGGTGGTATTACTGCCGTTGGCCAACCCGTTAACGACGGTTGCGCTCTTCCTCGGACTGGCGGGGAACATGAACAGCGCCGAGCGTAATCATCAGTCGATGATGGCCTCCGTATATGTATTCGCCATCATGATGGTGGCTTACTACGCCGGACAACTGGTGATGAACACCTTCGGGATTTCTATCCCTGGCCTGCGTATCGCCGGGGGGCTGATTGTGGCCTTTATCGGTTTCCGTATGCTGTTCCCGGCGCAAAAAGCGCATGAGTCACCGGAAGCGACCAGTAAATCCGAAGAGCTTGAAACTGAACCGAGTGCGAATATCGCCTTTGTGCCCTTAGCCATGCCGAGTACGGCGGGGCCGGGTACCATTGCGATGATCATCAGCTCCGCATCCACGGTGCGTGACAGCGCAACCTTCCCGGACTGGGTACTGACGGTTGCTCCGCCGCTGATTTTTGCGTTGATCGGAATCATCGTGTGGGCGTCTTTGCGCAGTTCTGGTGCGATTATGCGCTGGGTAGGCAAGGGCGGTATCGAGGCGATTTCCCGTCTGATGGGCTTCTTACTGGTCTGTATGGGCGTGCAGTTTATTATTAACGGCGTGCTGGAAATTATTAAGACTTACCATTAAGTTCATTGCCGGGTGGCGGCTTCGCCTTACCCGGCACAAACAAACGTCACCCGTGTTGCCGCTGTTCTTCCAGCGCCACCGGCCATTTACGGAAGATGAGCACCGACCAGATCAGCGCTACCAGCGCAGGAATGGCACCCAGATAGCCAATCGCCGACATCGACACATGCAGGCTGATTTGATTTCCCACCAGCGCGCCCGCGCCAATCCCCAGATTAAAAATACCCGAGAAGAGTGACATTGCGACGTCTGTCGCATCCGGTGCCAGGGCCAGAACTTTCACCTGCATGCCCAGACCGATAATCATGATCGCCACGCCCCAGAACAGACTGAGGATCGCCAGATGGTTTTCACTTCCTGCAGCGGGCATCAGTAACAGCAGGCAGGCCAGCAGCAGGCCAATAGCACTACTCACCAGAGTGGAGGCATGCTGGTTACCCAACTTACCAAACAGAATGCTGCCAATAATGCCCGCTCCACCGAGGATCAACAGTAATACCGTGGCAAAGTTGGCGCTAAAGCCCGCCACAACCTGTACAAACGGCTCAATGTAGCTATACGCCGTGTAATGCGCCGTCACCACAATGACGGTAAGCAGGTAGATACTCAGTAACGCCGGGCGACGCATCAGTAGCGGCAGGCTTTTCAGCGAGCCAGAATGTTCGCTTGGCAGCGTCGGCAGCAGTTTGATCAGGCAAACCAGCGTGATCAGTGCCCCCATGCCGATGGCGAAGAAGGTGGTACGCCAGCCGAAATATTGCCCTACGATGCGGCCAATAGGCAGACCCAATACCATCGACAGCGCCGTACCGGTGGCAATCAGGCTCAGCGCCTGGGCACGTTTACCGGCCGGCGCCAGTCGTATAGCCAGAGACGCAGTAATCGACCAGAACACAGCGTGGGCAAAGGCAATGCCGACGCGGCTAATGACCAGCACGGTAAAACTCCACGCCATAAACGACAAAACGTGGCTGGCAATAAACAACGCAAACAGACCGATTAACAGCTTACGCCGCTCTATCTGACTGGTCATGAGCATAAACGGCAAGGACATCAGCGCCACCACCCAGGCGTAGATGGTCAACATAATGCCCACCTGCGCCGTTTCCATCTGGAAACTTTCCGCGATATCAGACAACAGCCCAACCGGAACAAATTCTGTGGTGTTAAAAATAAATGCGGCAATAGCCAGCGTGACCACCCGTAGCCACGCAACTCTGCGGGAAACTGTGTTCGTTGTCATAGGGATGTCGGAGATTCGTTGCTGAAAAGAAGAGAGGTCGATCTTAAAACGTTAAATGGTGAAAACTCAATTATTATGTGATGTAGATCTCAATATTTACCTTATGAAAGCGGTAGCCGGGAACGTCGTTTTCATTGAATATAAAAGAACAACATAATAAAAACAGGCGGTAAGACAATGCAGGAGATTGATTTTTATCTGGTTGATGCCTTCAGTGACAAAACTTTTGGCGGCAATCCGGCAGCAGTTTGCCCGTTGAAGACATGGTTACCCGATGAGACCTTGCTGAGAATGGCGCAAGAGCATAATCAGTCGGAGACGGCTTTTTTCGTCTGCAGTAAAGGGGGGATTGAGCTACGCTGGTTTACCACTCTTACGGAAGTGAATCTCTGCGGTCACGCCACGCTGGCGGCGGCGTATGTCCTGTTTACCGAACTGGATTATCCCGACTCGCGGATCCACTTTGATACCGCATCTGGCCGCCTGACGGTAAGCCGTGAAGGTGACTGGATGACACTGGATTTTCCGGCATGCCCAACGCATGAAGAGACGCCCCCGCCGGAAATGCTCTCTGCCCTGGGGATCAGCAACTACGCTGAAGCCCGTAAAGGCCGGGCCTGGCTCATCGTGCTGGACGATCGCCAGCAGGTCGAAGCGCTCGCGCCAGACATCTCCGCGATGACGCCAGGCGAACATAAAGTAACGGTAACGGCACGGGGAGACAGTGAATATGATTTTGTCAGCCGCTTCTTCTCGCCGGGGGTGTCCGTCCCGGAAGATCCGGTTACCGGCTCTGCGCACACGATGCTCATTCCTTACTGGGGTGAAAAACTGCGTAAAACGACGATGCTTGCTCGTCAGGTTTCCGCACGCGGCGGGGATGTCCGTTGCGAACTGAAAGGCTCACGTGTGCTGATGAGCGGCCAGGCAGCACTCTATTTGAAAGGCACAGTTTTTCTGCGCTGAATACCCATAACAAGAGAGGAAGAGACAATGCAGGAAATTGAATTTTATCTGGTGGATGCCTTTAGTGACAAAACGTTTGGCGGCAATGCGGCAGCAGTGTGTCCTCTGGAAGAGTGGTTGCCGGACGAGACGCTGCTCAAAATGGCGCAGCAGCATAACCAGTCTGAGACAGCTTTTTTTGTGAGAACCGACGGCGGGTTTGAGTTGCGCTGGTTTACCACGCTGGATGAAATTAACCTGTGCGGCCATGCCACGCTGGCGGCATCACACGTTATTTTCGAGTACCTTGATTATCCGCATACCGAAATCACCTTCACCACGCGCTTTGTCGGCGAACTGACGGTAAAACGCAGCGGCGACTGGCTGACGCTGAATTTCCCTGCGTGGTCAACGGAGGTGGTCGACAACCCACCTGCGGGGCTGTTTAGTGCGCTGGGCATCACAAAGGCGAAAGAGGTGCGCGTTGGTCGAGATTACATGGTGATGCTGGAGAGCCAGCAGGCGGTGGAAGCACTAACGCCGGACATCGCGGCGATGCTCCCGCTGGATAAAATGGTTTGCGTGACGGCGCCGGGTGATGAGTACGATTTCGTCAGTCGCTTCTTCTGCCCGGGTGAAGGGGTGCCGGAAGATCCGGTCACCGGGTCGGCTCACAGTATGCTGATCCCCTACTGGAGTGAGAAGTTGGGTAAAACCTCACTGAATGCCCGCCAGGTGTCGTATCGCGGCGGGGATCTGCGCTGCGAACTGAAGGGTGACCGGGTGTTAATTGGCGGCCAGGCGACTTTGTATCTGAAAGGGCGCATCTATTTACGCTAACCGTGCGGCGCTGGTTGTGGACGTTCGTTTAGCAGCGCTATAAAGGCCTCCAGTTGGCGGGTCATTGCACCGCGTCGCCAGACCAGCCAGGTGGTCAGCCAGCGCCAGTTTTCTGCCAGCGGCCACGCCTCAACCTGATGATGCCCCGGCATGCTTTCCAGCATTGAACGGGGCATCAGCGCAATACCCGCACCCGCGATAACACAGGCGAGCATGCCGTGATAGGACTCCATCTCATGAATGCGGCCAGGCGTGGCTCTGTCTGCATGAAACCAGCTTTCCAGGTGTCGACGGTACGAGCAGTTAGCGCGAAAAGCGTAGACGTCGCTACCGCTCACCTGCGTGGCACGTTTGACCTCCGCGTGCCCGGCGGGGGTGACCAGCATCATTTCTTCGCGGTAGACGGGCATTCCCTCCAGCTCCGGGTGCGAAAGTGGCCCGTCGACAAAGGCGGCGCTTAAGGTTCCCTCCAGTACGCCATCAATCATCGTCCCGGATGGTCCGGTAGAAAGGGCAAACTGGATACGTGGGTAGCGCTGATTAAACTGCGCCAGCGTCTCAGGGATGCGTACCACTGCGGTACTTTCCAGCGCCCCGAGGGCAAATAACCCCTGGGGTTCATCTCCCGCGACGACCATGCGCGCTTCATCCACGAGCGCCAGGATCTGCTTGCTGTAGCGCAGGAAGTTATGCCCGGCGGGGGATAAACGCAAACGCTGGTTCTCACGAATAAACAACTCAACGCCAAGGTCAGCTTCCAGCTGGCGAATGCGGGTCGTCAGGTTGGACGGCACGCGATGCACCTTCTGCGCCGCCTGGGTGATACTGCCCGTCTGTGCGACGGCGTTAAACATTTCAAGCTGGGTTAAATCCATAGCATTCTCGATTCGTGAATAAGGTGGTTAGTATTATTCATTTTTAAGAAATAGCAGAGTGGGCCACAATCGATCAACCGTTTTAACGTGGGGAACATCATGACTTATTCACCTGCAACACATGCCCTCTCTGTGAACCCGACAACAGGGGAAACGCTCGCAGCCTGGCCGTGGGCAACCCAGGAGGAGGTTGAACACGCGATTTCACTGTCTGACGCGGGTTTTCGTCAGTGGCGATGCGAAAGCGTTTCACACCGTGCGCAGAAACTACGCGATCTTGGCGCAGCGCTGCGCAACCGTGCGGAAGAGATGGCGCAGATGATCTCCCGGGAAATGGGAAAACCCATTCTGCAGGCGCGGGCGGAAGTGGCAAAATCAGCCGGTCTGTGCGACTGGTATGCTGAGCACGGCCCGGCGATGCTGCGTGCGGAGCCCACGCTGGTGGAAAACCAGAAGGCGGCGATTGAGTACCGACCAATGGGACCGGTTCTCGCGGTGATGCCGTGGAACTTCCCGCTCTGGCAGGTGCTGCGTGGCGCGGTACCGATCCTGCTGGCCGGGAACAGCTATCTGCTTAAGCATGCGCCGAACGTCCTCGGTTCAGCCGATCTTATTGCGCAGATTTTTGCAGACGCAGGGTTTCCTGAAGGTGTTTTTGGTTGGGTGAATGCCACTAATGATGGCGTGAGCCAGGTGATTAACGATCGTCGTATTGCGGCAATTACCGTAACCGGCAGCGTGCGTGCCGGTGCGGCGATTGGCGCCCAGGCCGGGGCGGCGCTGAAAAAATGCGTTCTTGAACTGGGGGGCTCTGACCCATTCATCGTTCTCAACGATGCTGACCTGGATCTTGCCGTGAAGGCGGCGGTAGCGGGTCGCTACCAGAACACTGGACAGGTGTGTGCGGCGGCAAAACGCTTCATTGTGGAAGAGGGTATTGCGGATACTTTTACCCAACGTTTTGTCGATGCGGTTTCTGCGCTGAAGATGGGTGCTCCGGATCGGGAAGAGAACTATATTGGCCCGATGGCGCGTTTTGACCTGCGCGATGAACTGCATCAGCAGGTGCAGGCCACCCTGGCTGAAGGGGCAACGTTGCTGCTGGGCGGGGAGAAAATCAGCGGTGAGGGTAACTATTACGCACCAACCGTGTTGTCGAACGTTACCCCATCGATGACGGCGTTCCGCCAGGAGCTGTTTGGTCCGGTCGCGGCCATCACAGTAGCGAAAAACGCGGAACATGCTCTGCAACTGGCAAATGACAGTGACTTTGGACTCTCCGCCACCGTATTTACCGCCGATGAAGCGCTTGCGGATACATTCTCTCGCGAGCTGGAATGCGGCGGGGTGTTTATCAATGGCTATAGCGCCAGCGACGCGCGCGTAGCCTTTGGTGGCGTGAAGAAGAGTGGATTTGGCCGCGAGCTTTCCCACTTTGGGCTGCACGAGTTCTGCAACGTGCAGACGGTGTGGAAGGATCGCGTGTAATTTATTCGGCCCTCATCACGAGGGCCGTTGTCATTTCTCTGCAATGGTTCTGTCATTTTCATTTCGTAGACTCGCACGCGTCTAACGCATTGTTAATGAAGATAATTATGAACCTAACGCAAATTTTTCGCTGTATTGCGCAGCGTCTCACCCCTCGTCACTTTGGCCTGCTGACGGGCATCTTTTGCATTATTGGCCTTTTCTCCGCGCTGCAGCTCTCCTCGTCATTCCTGCTTAACGCCTCCCTGAATGAAGCTCAGCATAACGAGCAGAAAAATCTGCTGGCGTATCAGCAGCAGAGCAAGCTGGATCTGGCCCGTGTCTCCCTGCTGGCGGCAAGCGATCTGCTTAACCGGTCCGGCGTCTGGTTTATGCAGGATAAAGAGACCGGCTCCGACGGAAGCTGGCATAGCCTGATGGATGACGCGCAAAAGGCGCTGACGGTTTCTCAGCAGGCATGGAAGGCCTGGCTGGCGCTTAACCCGCCGAAAGATGATGCTCTGACGAATAGCTATCAGCTGTTCTATGGCGCGATCAAAGAGCAGGCTGAAGCTCTGGTCAAAACTAACACTATTGATGCGTTTTTTACCGTACCGGCTCAGGCATTTCAGACAGACTTTAACGACAACTATGCACGTTATCAGCAAGCCAGCGAGAAGCAGGCCATGCAGGGCCGCCAGACGTTGATGGCACAGCTTTCTGGTCTGCAAACGTTGTTCCTGTTTGCTCCGGTTCTGTTACTCGCCATTGCCGTTGCCGTCTGGTTCGGCATGTCCAGATGGGTGATTACGCCGTTGCGTCAGTTGATTGCGCACATCAACCGACTGGCTGCCGGGGATCTCTCCGGCACTCCACCGGGTGTTACGCGTTTTAACCGGGAAATAGGGCAGCTCAGCGACAGTATTACCACCATGCAACAGGGGTTACAGCAACTGGTGTCTCAGGTCAGTAATGCCACCACCTCTATGGTAGAGAACATTGGTTCTCTTGCGCAGGGTAACCAGAAGCTGTATCAGCAGTCAGCACGCCAGGCGAAAGAGCTTGAGGACGTGACGGCGCATATTGCGGCACTGGAAACGCATGTAGAAGGGAACACGGGTTATGCCAGACTCGCCAGCTCGCGAGCGGATGAAGCGCGCCAGGCGGCAATTGGCGGAGACCAGATGATGTCTACCGTTAATGCCTCTATGCAGGCGATCGTCGACCGATCCTCAGAGATGCGCGGGATCGTGGCAATGATCGACAGTGTGGCGTTTCAGACCAATATCCTGGCGCTAAATGCCGCCATCGAGGCTGCCCATGCCGGGAACCAGGGGCGGGGGTTCGCCGTCGTCGCCAGGGAAGTCGGACTGCTGGCCAGAAAGAGCAGCCACTCGACGCAGACTATCCAGGAACTTATCAATCGCTCATTACAGGGGATTGAGGACGGTTCCCGCGCCGTTAAGCGGATGGAGGATAACTTGCAGCAGGTCACCGGTCTGGTGGGGAATTTAAGTAGTTTGCTGAATGAGATCTCAGCCGCCACGCTCAGTCAGGGAGAGAGTATTCATCAGATGACAAGCCAACTTCAGGCGCTGAATCAGGTCTCTCGTCAGACGGATTTACTGGTCTCTGACGCCTCGGATGCTTCTCTGCGGCTGCAGAAGCAATCCGATCTTTTATTGCAGGCGGTTTCGCGTTTTCGTCTTAGCGCCTGACGTAATACATAAGCCTCTGTTATACTCGCAGCCCGTTTTAGCCTGAGGGCAAGGAGCAAAGTGTGGCTGCGGTCATCCATAATGAGATGTTGGACGAGATTCTGGCGCAGGTTCGTCCGTTAATTGGAAAGGGGAAGGTTGCCGACTACATTCCGGCCCTTGCCTCGGTCAGCGGGAATAAACTTGGCATCGCTATCTGCACCCTGGACGGACAGCGATACCAGGCAGGCGATGCAACTGAACGTTTTTCCATTCAGTCCATTTCCAAAGTGCTGAGCCTGGTTGCAGCCATGCGCCAGTATGAAGAAGACGAAATCTGGCAGCGCGTGGGTAAAGATCCTTCCGGCCAGCCTTTTAACTCACTGCTGCAGCTTGAAATCGAACAGGGTAAGCCGCGAAATCCCTTCATCAACGCCGGGGCGCTGGTAGTCTGCGACATGTTGCAAAGCCGCCTCAGCGCGCCACGTCAGCGAATGCTTGAGATTGTTCGCCAGCTTTCAGGCGTAGACGATATCGCCTACGATCCAGTGGTGGCGCGCTCGGAATTTGAACACTCCGCACGCAATGCCGCTATCGCCTGGTTGATGAAATCCTTCGGCAATTTCCATAATGACGTGGCGACCGTTCTGCAAAATTACTTCCATTACTGCGCCCTGAAAATGAGCTGCGTTGAGCTGGCTCAAACGTTCCTGTTCCTGGCACACCAGGGGCACGCTCCGCATCTTAACCAGGAGGTGGTTTCACCTCTGCAGGCGCGTCAGGTTAATGCCCTGATGGCAACCAGCGGGATGTATCAAAATGCTGGCGAGTTTGCCTGGCGTGTCGGCCTCCCGGCCAAATCAGGCGTTGGCGGTGGTGTGGTGGCGATTGTACCTCATGAAATGGCGATTGCCGTCTGGAGCCCGGAACTGGATGAAACGGGGAATTCGCTTGCCGGTGTGGCGGTTCTGGAGCAACTGACCCAACGTCTTGGGCGTTCCGTATACTGATGTCTGACCTGGAGCCTCTCTTTTCCCGCCTGGCGCGATCGAGTTTTCGTTCGCGCTTTCGCTTAGGCGATAAGGAAAGACAGTACTGCTGGGACAAAGGCGCCGAAACCATCGATCGGCATGCCGCTGACTTTGTAGAAAAGCGCCTTGCTCCGGCCTTGCCGGTAAATGATGGCAAACAGACACCGATGCGTGGTCACCCGGTGTTTATTGCCCAACATGCTACGGCCACCTGTTGTCGGGGTTGTCTGGCAAAATGGCATAACATTCCGCAGGGTGTTCAGCTTACGGCGCAGCAACAGCATTATATCGTCAGCGTGATCCACCACTGGCTGGTGCTCCAGATGAACACCTAAATTTGACGAGTTATGATCCCGTTGTAATTGTGTTATAGATGCATCCTAAGTTAGTCCCGACCATGCTGACGACCGCAGTAATTGCCATAAGCAACATATGGAATGATATTTAATGCGTTCTGCTCTTACCGCTTTCAGGCTGTTCCAACCCGATACGCCGCTGCGAAATACGTTGGCGATTTTTATTCTCACCTCCTTGTTCTATTTTGTAGGGGCGGAATTACGGCTGATTGAGGCTTTGTCGCTGTTCTGGCCGCTGAATGGCGTCATGGCGGGGATCTTTGCCCGTTATGTCTATCTGAATCGCCTGCATTATTACGCGGTGTCGTATGTTGCTATGCTGACGTACGACGCAGTGACGACCAACTGGGGAATGGCCTCAGTGGTGATTAATCTGTCTAATATGATCTTTATCGTTGTTGTCGCCGTGTTGGTTCAGCGCGACAGACGGTTAATGAAGAAAACCCCCGACCCGCTCAACGCGTTACGTCTGTTTAACTACTGCCTGATTGCCGCGCTGCTTTGTGCGTTGCTCGGTGCGGTGGGGTCAGTGGGGATTGATAGTCACACCTTCTGGCCGCTTTTTGCCGACTGGTTTAGCGAACAATTCTCAACCGGCGTGCTTGTTGTGCCTTGTATGCTTACGTTACGTATGCCCCTGCGTGAATTCAGGTTACGTCTTGAACAGCTCTTGCCGGTGATTGCCTTGATCGTCTCGGTGGTTGCATCGGTGGTGATTGGCGGGGCGGGGAGTCTCTCATTTCCTCTTCCTGCACTTATCTGGTGTGCGGTTCGCTACTCATTGCCTGCGACCTGTCTGCTGACGTTTATCACGGGCGCGACTGAAATCATTCTGGTCGCCAACTCGATTATTAATATTGCCGTGGCGACGCCGTTTACGACGCCGATGATGTTTTCAGCCCGTCTGGGGATCGCCACAATGGCGATCTGCCCGGTGATGGTATCCGTCAGCATGGCAGCGATTAATTCCCTGATTCGCCAGGTTTCTCTCAGGGCTGATTACGACTTTTTAACGCAGGTTTACTCGCGTTCCGGCCTTTATGAGGCGTTGAAGCGTGAAGAAACGTATCGCCATTCACGTTTTCTGACCGTCATGCTGCTGGATATTGATTACTTCAAAAGCATTAATGATAACTACGGCCATGAGTGCGGGGACCGCGTGCTGGCGTCGTTTGCCCGGCAGGTTCAGGAGGTCGTTGGTGAAGATGGCATGGTGGCGCGAATGGGCGGAGAAGAGTTTGCTGTGGTGGTAAACTCTGGCGACGCGCAGAATGGTTTTGAACTGGCTGAGCGCATCCGGTCCACCGTTGCCAGTCACCCTTTTACATGGCGTCAGCAAGCACTCCATTTGACGGTCAGTATTGGCCTGGGGAGTGGCAAGGCTGAGTCATGGCAGTTGACGGAGGTCTTCAATAAACTGATGGCCGAAGCGGACGATCATCTCTATCGTTCAAAAAAAGCGGGTCGAAATCGTACCAGCGCCCGGGTGTCGGATGAGCAAATTGCCGCGACCTCCGGAAGTGAAACATAGCTGCGTTAATCGTCATAAGGCATTGACGTGAATAGTAAGCGACTTAACAGGATGTTCGAACACTGACAACGTTCCTGTTTAAGCTACGCTTTGAGTAACGCTTTACGTCAGGAGACATTATGAAAGCACCTGCAATCCCTGAAAATGAAACGGAACGTCTTAACTCACTGCGTGAGTCTGGCTTGCTTGAGATTGACGGTTCCCCATCGTTTGACCGCTTAACACGACTGGCAAAACGCTTCTTCCAGGTGCCGTTGGCGATGGTCAATCTTATTGATGAACATGCGCTGATCGTTAAGTCAGCCGATGGGCAGGCACCCGGCACTGTGCCGCGTAACATCTCATTTTGTGGCCATACGATCCTGACCGAAGCGCCGCTGGTGGTGGGAGATATGCTCAAGGACGATCGTTTTGCGGATAATCCGCTGGTGGCCGGTGAACCTGGTGTTCGTTTCTACGCGGGCTTCCCGTTGCGTTTGCGTGATGGCGCAAGCGTAGGCTCGCTATGTCTGGTTGATTACGTGCCCCGCGAGTTTTCAGCGGCGGATCTCGCCGTACTGGGAGATCTTGGCGCTTTGGCAGAAGATGAATTTGCCGCGATCAGTGCTTCGACGACGGATGAATTGACCGGGCTGTTTAACCGCCGGGGCTTTAATCAACTCATGCGTTTCACCCTTTCCATTGCCCGACGCAGAGCTGAGCCGTTAACCCTTGGTTGGCTGGATTTGGATCGTTTTAAAGAGATTAACGATCGTTTTGGTCATGAAGAAGGCGATAAGGCGCTGAAAGTGATGGGACAACTGATGCGCGCTTCTTTCCGTGAGGCGGATCTGCTGGTGCGTTTTGGTGGAGATGAGTTCGCCGTATTGTTCGCGGATACGGATGAGCAGGGAGCCTGGATCGCTATGCAGTATCTCGTCGAGCAAGTCGAAAACTATAACGCCCGCAAATTACACCCCTGGTCGCTCCAGTTCTCCTGGGGGTTAAGTGAGTTCGACCATAACCGCAATGACCCGCAACAGTGGTTGAAAGATGCTGATGAAAAGATGTATGCCATGAAACTGCAGCGCCAGTGCGCCCGGTGACATAACAAAAGCCTATGTTCGATCCGTTTGCGTTAAGAAGATGTTAAATGCACAGTGAGCGTATTCAACGTAAGGAATAACAATGAATACCTCACTGCAAATCAAAAGCCTCACCCGCGAAGACATTCTCACCCATATTGATGCCCTGGCCGGGATCCTCGAAAACTGTGTCAACGGCGGCGCATCCGTCAGCTTTATGCTTCCCTTTAGTCTGGAGAAGGGCCGCTCTTTCTGGCGCGGTGTTGCTGAAAGTGTAGGGCGCAATGAGCGCCTCGTGCTGGCCTGTGTCGACCCGCAGGACGGCATCATCGGAACGGTGCAGTTAATCACCGACCAGCCGGAAAACCAGCCTCATCGTGCGGATGTGGCAAAGCTGCTCGTTCATGAGAAAGCGCGCCGGAAAGGGGCCGCGATGGCGCTAATGGAAGCGCTTGAAGTTCAGGCCAGAGCCAGAGGCATTTCCGTGCTGGTGCTTGATACTTCCACAGGCAGCGGCGCCGAGACGTTTTACCAGCGCGCTGGCTGGCAAAAGGTCGGCGAGATCCCACGCTATGCTCTTATGCCGGACGGTGCCATGACGGCCACGTCCGTGTTCTACAAGTTCCTGTAATTATTTTGCACAACTGCACCGGGATTGATCAAAACAGGGTTTCTGGTCGTCAGGTTTTGATAGGTTATCGTACCAATCTTATCAGGCTGTATGACTAATTATAAAAGGAACCTAAAGTGGACACTCTCAACCGTCGTGATTTTCCCGGTGCGCAATATCCTGAACGTATCATTCAGTTTGGTGAAGGCAATTTCCTGCGTGCGTTCGTCGACTGGCAACTCGATTTGTTAAACGAACATGCCGATCTTAACGCTGGTGTGGTTATCGTTCGTCCTATTCAAAGTGACTTCCCGCCGTCGCTCAGTACTCAGGATGGTTTGTATACCACGATTATTCGTGGCCTGAATGCGCAAGGTGAGGCGGTGAGCGATGCGCGTCTTATCCGTTCCGTTAACCGGGAGATCAGCGTCTATAGCCAATATGATGAGTTCCTGAAACTGGCTCACAACCCGGAGATGCGCTTTGTTTTCTCGAATACCACCGAAGCCGGGATAAGTTATCACGCCGGTGACAGATTTGAAGATGCCCCCGCAGTGAGTTACCCGGCGAAGCTGACGCGACTGCTGTTTGAGCGTTTCAGTCACTTCAACGGCGCGCCAGACAAAGGCTGGATAATCATTCCCTGTGAATTGATTGACTACAACGGAGATGCACTTCGTGAACTGGTGTTGCGCTATGCGCAAGAGTGGGCGCTGCCTGCCGCTTTTATCCGCTGGCTGAACGAGGCCAACAGCTTCTGTTCGACGCTGGTCGACCGTATTGTGACAGGCTATCCGCGTGACGAAGTGGCCACGCTGGAAGCTGAGCTGGGTTATCACGATGGGTTCCTGGATACGGCTGAACATTTCTATTTATTTGTCATTCAGGGACCGGCATCCCTTGCCCGTGAGCTTTGCCTGGATAAATACCCGCTAAATGTGCTGATTGTTGATGACATCAAGCCATACAAAGAGCGAAAAGTCGCGATTCTGAACGGTGCGCACACGGCGCTGGTGCCGGTGGCATTTCAGGCAGGGCTGGATACAGTGGGTGAGGCGATGAATGATAGCGACGTTTGCGCCTTCGTCGAGAAAGCGATTTATCAGGAAATTATTCCTGTTCTGGATCTACCGCGTGATGAACTGGAATCTTTCGCCAGCGCGGTAACAGGTCGGTTCCGTAATCCTTACATCAGGCATCAGTTGCTCTCTATTGCGCTCAACGGCATGACCAAATATCGCACTCGTATACTGCCGCAGCTGCTGGCAGGGCAGAAAGCGACAGGTAAATTACCTGCACGCCTGACATTTGCCTTAGCGGCACTGATGGCGTTCTATCGTGCAGAGCGTAACGGGGAACGCTATCCGGTGCAGGATGATGCACACTGGCTCGAACGTTATCAACAGCTGTGGGCGCAGCATCACGATAAGCAGATCAGTACCCGTGAGCTGGTGCAGGCGGTATTGAGCGTAAGTGAGCACTGGGAGCAGGATCTCACACAGGTTCGTGGCCTCGTAGACCAGGTGACACTGGATCTTGATGCCATTTTGTTGAAAGGAATGCGCTCAGCGGTAAAACCGCTTTGCTAAGGACGTTACCCGGCTTCGGCCGGGTTTAATAACAACATCATTTAGTTACAACATACTATTAGGCCTGAATTTAAAATTCAGATGCAGCACCGTGCGGTTAAAGCTAAACAGGTGTGAAAATTCAATGTTCCATTAACATGCTTGCAACCGTGTGGGGGATCACGTTTAATAACCACGCTCTTTTCTTTTCTGAAACTCACTATGATTGTTCGTCCTAAGCAGCACTGGCTGCAAATGATTTTTGTCTGGCATGGCTCGGTACTGCCTAAAATCTACACCCGACTGTTACTTAACTTCCTGTTATCTATCGCCGTGATCGTGATGCTACCGTGGTATACCTCTCTCGGCATCAAATTTACGGTTGCGCCATTTAGCATTCTCGGCGTGGCGATCGCTATCTTCTTAGGTTTCAGAAACAACGCCTGTTATTCGCGCTACGTTGAAGCTCGCCTGCTTTGGGGGCA
This sequence comes from Enterobacter sp. P82, assembly GCF_037053385.1. NCBI lineage: Bacteria > Pseudomonadati > Pseudomonadota > Gammaproteobacteria > Enterobacterales > Enterobacteriaceae > Enterobacter > Enterobacter sp. P82. The sequence continues at coordinate 1,186,766 of NZ_JBALHX010000001.1, read as the reverse complement.
ACTGATGATAGCGGCCCGCTCTCTGTTTCGCGAGGTAAAAAACACCCTACCAGACGATAAGTATCTGGGTGAATTTGTCCGCCTGCAGATTGCCTTCGCAAACTGTTTACGCATGACCCTGCGCCGGGAAATGAACGCCGGTCAGTTGTCTCGCTATCTTGCCGCAGATGATTTAAAAAAAGTGATGGAAGCCAACTCGCCGGCGAACCGTATTTTGCTGATCATGGGAGAGTGGTTGGCTGTTCGACGTCGTAACGGACAACTATCAGACATTCTTTTCCACAGTCTGAATAACCGTCTGAACGACATGTCCATCGTTCTGTCTGGTTGTGAGCGTATTGCGACGACTCCAGTGCCGTTTGCGTATACGTTAATTCTGCACCGTACGGTGTATCTGTTTTGCATCATGCTGCCGTTCGCGCTGGTTGTGGACCTGCATTACATGACGCCGTTTGTCTCTGCGCTGATTTCTTACACTTTCATCTCGCTGGATGCGCTGGCGGAAGAACTGGAAGACCCGTTTGGTACAGAAAATAATGACCTGCCATTGGACGCCCTCTGCAACATGATGGAACGCGATCTGCTGCAGATGAACGATGAAGAGACTATTCCTGACAGGCTGATGCCGGATAAACATTATCAGCTGACCTGACGGGCGTTCCACTCGTCGCGGGTGATCTCCCACAGCTCAGATTCCAGTATTCCGCTGACGTACGCTTTCTTTTCTGTCCTGATAAGCCGCATGCCGCTACTGTCCGAAATACGTCGGGAGCGGCTGTTGGCGGCGGCTTTCGGGGCGCGTAATACGGGTTTGTTTAGCGTATTGAACCAGTAATCCGTCGCGGCAATGCTGGCCTCGCGCATATATCCCTGGCCCTGAAACTCCGGGGCCAACCAGAATCCTCGGTTGTTATCTTCCACATCGTACAGACAGATAATGCCCATCAGTTCATCGGGAACGTCGCGATGGCGGATGCTCCAGAACCATGCAATTCCTTTTGCCATATCCGGCAGCGCCACATTATTGACATAGTTTTCCGCGCCGTTATCCGGGTAGGGCCAGGGTACAGAAGAGACCATATAGCGGACGATCTCCCAGCGCGGATAAAGCTTCTGTATCTGGACGGCATCTTCGGCAACCAACGGTTTTAGCAATAGGCGTTCTGTCGTGAGAGTCGGTATCATCATCCGCGGATCTCCATATTTAAGCGTTATGCTTTTGTTTGGGTTCTGGTATTTTCATGTCTATCACATTCTGCTGAGCCATGCTGGGGTTATTCACTACCAAAAATGGGCAACATTTATTTAATGGCGAAATTTTGATGGGATTTTTGTCTCTTTTAACCGGACGGGTTTTCCTGGATCTTCTGAAGCATGGCAAAGAGATAGAGGAGTCTATTGCACGTTATTCCACTCCCGAGATGGAACAGTCTTTTTCTCCTCCCCTTAGCGAGTTGCCGCGTCAAAATCCTTACCCGGTAGCCACGTTGTTCCCTCTGTTTTTAGTGGTGTTTGCGTTTAACCTTTTGCCTTTTCTCCATACTATGCAGGGGTTATCTCCATTAAATCATGCACTGAGCTTTTTCGTACCATCATTAATAATGACAGGCGCGCTCATTGTTATAAGCGCGCTTCTGGCACGAGGGGCAACGTCGGGATTGCTGGGGTTTATGACGCTGTTCATAGTGATGCTGGTACTAACCCTCGTTCAGACGCTATATCTTCTGCTTTCCCATGACGGAAGTCTTTGGCCACTAGTCATCGCATTCTCCGCACTGTTACTTTGTCGGGTAGTGATGAATAGCAGTGGTTTTGTGCTGTTTACGCTGTATTGTCGTACTCAGCGTCTTGCCAGGCTGGCACGTGAAATGCGGCTAAAAATCCGTTAAAGAGGTGATGTGACGTTACCGAAAACTAAGTCGGGTTTTGATAATGGCGAACTCTTTGTAATACGAGGAAATACATGGCTGTCACGGTAAGAGCTTTACGCGCAGATGATTATTCTCAATGGCGTCCACTGTGGGACGGCTATACCCATTTTTATGACTGCTACCTTGAGGAATCTGTTACCGCATCGACATGGGAGAGGGCGTTATCAGATCGTTCACAGATGTTCTGCCGCGTAGTAGAGAAGAACGAAAAGGTCATCGGTTTTGCGATGTGCATTCTGCACGAAGGAACCTGGTCGACAGCGCCCATTTGTTACCTGGAAGATCTGTTTGTCGATGCTACCGAGCGCGGGGCGGGAGCCGGAAAGGCGCTCATTGATGCCCTGATAGAGGAAGGCAAACGGGAAGGGTGGTCAAAACTATACTGGGTCACCCGGGAGAACAATCCGGCGCGTAAACTCTATGATAAATATGGTGAAGCTGACGATTACGTCCGCTATCGCCTCTCCCTGTAAATCTGTAACGCCTGTGTTTGTATCACACTGTATCAGTGCCCCAGATACATACACAGGCTTGCAATAAACCCGCTTTCGAACATATCCGCTATACATTGAGGTGTTGTTATATCCCCGTGAAATGTACTCAACCGGAGATACCAACATGTTCAGCAAACTCGCTTACTCAACCCTCGCTCTGACCGTTTCTCTTGGCACTGTGATGTCCTGTCAGGCCCAAGTCACCGGCACAAACTTCGCGTCAGCTTTCGATAATCCACAGCAAATTAACGCCGGCGATCTGAATGTCGGTTATGTCGACATCGGCCCCAAAAATGGTCAACCAGTTATTTTATTACACGGCTGGCCTTACGATATTCACAGCTACGCCGAGGTAGCACCCGCGCTGGCGGCCAAAGGCTACCGGGTGATTGTGCCTTCTCTGCGCGGCTACGGCACCACGCGCTTCCTGTCTGCAAAAACGCCGCGCAACGGCCAGCCTTCGGCGATGGCGAAAGACATTGTTAACCTGATGGACGCACTGAATATCAAACAGGCGGTGTTCGCGGGATACGACTGGGGTGCCCGCACGGCGGATATCGTCGCGGCACTTTGGCCTGAGCGCGTTAAATCACTGGTATCGGTGAGTGGATATCTCATCAGCAGCCAGCAGATTGGCAAACAACCGTTGCCACCAAAAGCCGAACAGCAGTGGTGGTATCAGTTCTATTTCTCCACCGAGCGTGGTGCTGAAGGTTATGCCAAAAACACGCATGACTTCGCGCGTTTAATCTGGTCGCAGGCATCACCTGACTGGAAATTTAGCGATGCGGCCTTTAAGGCCAGCGCCAAATCCCTTGATAACCCGGATCATGTTGCAGTAACCCTCAGCAACTATCGCTGGCGTTTAGGGCTGGAAAAAGGGGAGCGTAAATACGACAGCTATGAGCAAAAACTGGCGACTTTGCCGAATATTACCGTCCCGACCATTACCATTGAAGGCGGAAATAACGGTGCACCGCACCCGGCACCGCAGGCCTATGCAGGTAAATTTACCGGTAAATATGAGCACCGCACCTTCGGCGCAACCGTGGGGCACAACCCTCCTCAGGAAGATCCACAGGATTTCGTCAAGGCGGTTATCGACGCGGATAAGCTGTGATATGTGCTATTTTCAATACGTTACCCCTCAGTCAGGAGAGTTCGGTGGAGCATATTGATCATATCCTTGTCGTCGATGACGACAGGGATATTCGTGAACTGATTGTCGACTATCTCATTAAGTCCGGTTATCGCGCGACCGGTGCGGCAAACGGTAAAGAGATGCGTGCCGTGCTGGATAAACAGCATATCGACCTGGTAGTGCTGGATGTCATGATGCCCGGTGATGATGGACTCACCCTGTGTCGACAGCTTCGCAGCGGCAAACACAAAGATCTGCCCATCCTGATGCTGACGGCGCGCAGCGAAGAGACGGACAGGATCCTGGGACTGGAAATGGGGGCGGATGATTACGTCGTGAAGCCGTTTGTCGCCCGTGAGCTACTGGCACGTATCAAAGCAATTTTGCGGCGGTTTCGCACAATGCCGCCCAATTTACAGGTGACCGAGGCAGGACGACTGGTGATGTTTGGCGAATGGCAACTGGATACCGTCGCCCGCCACTTAATTGACCCGGAAGGGGTGATCGTGGCGCTCAGCGGGGCGGAGTATCGCCTGCTGCGCGTATTCCTCGACCATCCTCAACGTGTTCTCTCCCGGGATCAGTTGCTCAACCTGACGCAAGGGCGAGACGCCGAACTGTTTGAACGTTCTATCGATTTGCTCGTAAGCCGGGTTCGCCAGCGTCTGAATGAAGATGCACGCACGCCTGCCTATATTAAAACCGTGCGCAGTGAAGGCTACGTTTTTACCATGCCCGTGATAATCAAAGAGGTTAATGAATGACGCTTTGGCCACGCTCACTGCTTGCCCGACTGCTGATCATTGTGCTTGCGGGTCTCTTGCTGGCCAACGCCCTGAGTCTGACGCTGGTCATGATTGAACGAATGCACAGTGCCCGCACGGTGATGCTCGGCAATCTGGAATACGATGTTGCAACCAGCGTGGCCATATTAGACCGGTTACCTGCCAGTGAACGCGCGGCCTGGCTTCCGCGACTTGAACGGGGTAACTATCGTTATATCCTCGGTGCAGGTGAGTCTGGTGCCGCGCCGACGGATAAGCGTTCGCAGGATGCCATCCGTACGTTAAAAGAGACCCTCGCGGTTGACTATCCGCTCAGTTTTACCGCTGTTCCGGGTTCTGTTTCCCATATTCAGGCACATCTCACATTGCACGATGGCTCGCCGCTGACCATTGACCTGATCCCCCGAATGCCGCCTGTCGCAAGCTGGCTACCTGTTGTTCTCATCCTGCAACTGTTGCTCCTGGCTGCCTGCTCCTGGATCGCGGTGCGACAGGTGATACAGCCTTTTTCACAATTTACCCATGCGGTAGATACGCTGGATCCTTCAGCAAATGCCCCCATGAAAGAGAAGGGACCGGTTGAAGTACAACGAGCAGCGCATGCCTTCAATGCAATGCAGGCTCGCATCCAGTCCTATATCAAAGACCGCGCGCAGATCCTCGCCTCCATTTCTCACGATCTCCAGACCCCAATAACACGCATGAAACTGCGTGTCGAAATGGCAGAACAACCTGAGCTTCGCGACAAGCTATTAAATGACCTTGATAACATGTCGCGTCTGGTGCGGGAGGGGATTGCATATGCCCGGTCATCAGAATCACTGGAAGAGACGTCGCTGAAACTGGAGCTGAACGCGTGGGTGAATAGCATAGCGTGCGATTATCAGGACATCGGTAAAAACGTGCAGTTTCAGGCAAGCGAGGCTCGTTTACCCGTTGTTACGCGCCCGCAGGCGCTTCGTCGGGTGATGACTAATTTGCTGGATAACGCTCTGAAATTCGGTGAATGTGCCGTCATCGCTATAGATGATTCGTCTACCGACGAGGTGGTCATTCACATCATGGACGGTGGGCCGGGAATACCCGAGGCCGAGCTCGCGGCTGTATTGCAGCCTTTTTATCGGGTTGAAACATCGCGCAACCGTGACACCGGCGGAACCGGGCTTGGTCTGGCTATTGCCGCGCAGCTCACCGCCCAACTTGAAGGAAAGCTGAAGCTGGTAAACCGCGCAGAGGGAGGGCTCGACGTCTCCATTGCGCTGCCTCGACGCTAATTGTACGGCTTTGTATCTCCCGGCAGACAGATACAAAGCCAGACAAAATCCCCGGTTTTACACATATCCTGAACACATCGGTACGATGAAATAGCCTCACTGCAGCGTTGCAGCATCTGTCATGTGAGGTCACTATGTTTCTGATAATTGCTTTCCTGGGCGGGATGATAAGCCTACTCAGTCCATGTACGCTCCCGGTTATTCCACTCCTGTTCGCCGGTTTCCAGGGGCAACGACGACATATTCTGGCGCTCTTTGCGGGGATGATCGTGATGTTCACCCTGGTGGCGATGGCCGTCACTGTCGCCAGCGAGTGGATTGCAGAGGCAACCCTCATCGGGCGCTGGGTCGCGCTTGTCATTCTGGCTATCGCCGCGCTGAGCTTAATCTCCCCGTCCTTCGCCCAGCGCATTGCATGGCCTGCCGTCAGCGTGGGAAATGTCCTGAACACGCGAAGCGGGCAAACGCGCGGTATAGCATCGGCTTTTCTGGCAGGACTAGCCGTCGGGTTGCTCTGGTCTCCCTGTGCCGGACCGATTCTGGGCGCCATTTTCAGCATTAACATTGCAGGACATTCGGCCATTGCGACGGGGGCTCTGCTGGCCGCCTATGGCAGCGGATGCGCGCTGATGCTGGGATTGCTTATTGTCGGCGGGCGTAAACTGGTGGCACCGCTGAGAGCAAAGTCGGCGCTGATGGAGAGATTGCGCCAGGCCGCGGGGGGCGTGATGCTTGCGGCTGTAGTTTTGAATGCAACAGGCGTAACGTCCATATTGAAAGGCGCTAACGGCGTCGCCGACTATCTGGAAACGTCGTTGCTGAATCTGGCAAAACCGGCAACCACACCGGTGAAACTCCAGCCAGTCGTGATGACTGAGCCCAGCAGTCAGTTACCTTCGTTAAACGGTGGAACAGGGTGGATAAATGGTGACAGTGTCACGTCTGAATCACTGCACGGTAAGGTAGTACTGATCGATTTCTGGACATGGGACTGTATCAACTGCCAGCATACGCTCCCGCATGTCCGTGACTGGGCGACAAAATACCAATCGCAGGGTCTGGTGGTGATTGGGGTTCACACGCCAGAGTATCCCTGGGAAAAACCGCTTTCCTCGGTAAAAAATGCAGTGAATAAGTGGCAATTGCCCTATCGGGTTGTGACAGATAACAACTATCAAATCTGGAATGCTTTCGGCAACCAGTACTGGCCCGCACATTACTATTTTGATGTGAAAGGGCAGTTACGCTACACCTCTTTTGGCGAAGGCAACTATGAACAGCAAGAGAAGGTCATTCAACAGCTGCTCAAAGAAGCCCGATCATAACCCGTCAGGGTTGACGTTTCGCAACGATAAACAGCCGTGGAAAAGCCAGCAGTATCTGCCCGTTTTCCTGGAGCGGATACTGCTCTTCCAGTAGTTCATGATAGCGTTTCAGAAAACGCTTCTGCTCGCTCTCATTTAGCTCCTGCAGCCACGGGCGCAAACCGGTGGCGCTGACCCAGTCAATAATGGCCTGGTGTGAGCTCATTTTATGAAAATACGTTGTCCGCCAGATATCTACGTCGCAACCAGCCTCTGACAAAATATCAAAATAGGCATGTACGCCGGGTAACGGTTCTCGACCACGATCAGGATAATCTTGCTCCAGCGCCACTTCACGCATCGCCACATGGGTGGGCTCGAGCCAGTTGTCAGGCATCTGGATCGCCAGCACGCCATTTAACATAAGCAAAGAGACAAGGTGAGGCAGGAGATCGTAATGGTCAGGGATCCATTGCAGCGATGCATTAGCGTAAATCAGACTCAGCGGCTGGCCGGGCTTATACTGACGAATATCGGCTTCAACAAAATGGCAGTCAGGTAACGCCTTGCGTGCTTCTTCCAGCATCGCAGGTGAATTATCAACCCCAGTAATATGTGCCGATGGCCAGCGATGCTGTAACAGGGCAGTACTGTTGCCTGGCCCGCAGCCCAGATCAACGATGGAGGTGACGTCATCCAGTGGAATTCTGGCGAGCAGTTCAGCGGCAGGACGCGTTCGTTCTGCACCATATTGCAGGTAAAGAGAAGGGTTCCAGTCAGCCATTGTCAGATCTCCGTTTTGCCTCTTTTTGCAAGAATAGCACAGGCAGACACCTGCACAGTGGCAGGTGTCATGAGTCAGGCAAATTACAAAATGCCTTTCAGTGCAACATGGTAAAGCAGCATGATGGTTTTCCCGTCGACAATCTTACCCGTTTCAATGCCCTGTAATGCTTCTTCCAGCGTCATTTCGAGTACATCGATATCTTCGCCCTCAGCCTTGATCCCGCCGCCTGAGCTGGTTTTGTCTTTCGGATGGTACTCGGCAAGGTAAAAATAGAGTTTTTCCGTGACGGATCCCGGGCTCATATACGCTTCAAAGATTTTCTGCACGCATGAAACGCTAAACCCGGTTTCTTCTTCCGCTTCTGCTTTAATGCGGCTCTCTGGATCCATGTTATCGAGCAACCCTGCAGCAGCTTCGATCAAATCGTCCTCATGGCCGTTGATAAATACAGGAAAACGGAACTGGCGGGTCAGGATCACCGTCTTTTTCTCACGGTTGTAGAGCAGGATTGTCGCGCCGTTACCCCGGTCATAAACTTCACGGTTTTGCCGCTGCCATTCGCCATCACGGCGCTGCAGGTCAAAGGTATATTTTTTAAGGACATACCAGTTATTTGACAGCGTTTCACTGTCAATAATGCGTACATCTGCACGTTTTGATTGCACGATTGTTCCTCCTTACGTAGAGTAATCATCATAACCAGCATTATCATGCAACTTCAAGATTAAACATGCAACACCAGGAATCCTAATGCTCACCAGTCAGCGAAAACAATTGATTATTGAAAAGCTCGAAGCCGAAGGGCAGGTTCAGTCGAAAGCACTCAGCATTCTCTTCGATGTGTCTGAAGACACTATACGGCGTGATTTACGTGAGCTGGCGGCAGAAGGGCGTTTACAACGCGTTCATGGTGGCGCACTACCGTCATCTTCCGCTATTGCTCCGTTTGCAGAGCGTCAATCCGTTAAGATGGATGCGAAAAAAAAGGTGGCCCAAAAAGGCGCACAGCTCATTTCTTCGGGGCAGGTGGTAATCATTGACGGCGGGACAACGACCGCCGAACTGATTACGTTTTTACCTCCTGACTTACACATCACCGTGGTAACGCACAGCCCGAGTATCGCTCTGGGGCTGGTAACTCATCCTGCTGTCGAAGTGATTCTGATTGGTGGCCGCCTGTATAAACACTCTATTGTTGCGGTCGGCGCGGGTGCCATTGAAGGTATCGAAAATATTCACGCAGATCTGTTCTTTATGGGAGTGACCGGCATCCACCCTGAGGCGGGACTGACGACCGGTGATTTTGAAGAAGCGTGCATCAAACGTGCATTTTCCGGCAGAGCCGCCGAGACGGTTGTCCTGGCCTCACCGGAAAAAATAAACACCGCGTCATCGTTTGTGATTGGCGATGTGTCTCTGGCGAATACCATCGTTGTCGATGGCAATACAGATGAAGACTGGATCCGTGCGTTATCGGAAAAAGGAGTATCTATCATTGCGTAAGTGAAGGGCTGGTCTATGCTAAAAAAGCGATCGGCCCTGATTGGGCTTTTTGAAAAATAACGATAATTCTCGCGTTTTCGGTGGCGAATATGAACAGGATTGTGCTCGCGCTTTTAACGTATTTTCTCTTCTCTGTGGTTGTTAATTCGCATGCAGCGGAACCTCGTCAGGAGCCCACTGAAAAGGAGCGCGCCCGAACGGTTTATATTTTCCATCAACCGATCGTCATGCTACAGGCAAAGTTCGGTCTTACCACGCCAGAAGAACGGGTGTTACGCATCCGCAATACGCTGCGAAATTTCACTGAAGCCGATGTTCGCGAACCGCTAAAGATTGTATCGGTAACCCGTTATAACCAGCCAGGTAGGCTCATTGTGATGAACGGCAAACCGGTGATGCTCCTGACAGCAGGCGATCTCGACGAGGGAGACGATCTCACCCTTGACCAGGCGGCGCAACGCGTACTGGCGCGTATGGAAGCACAACGTTCAGCCTTGAGCGTTCAATATAACAGCACCATGCTGGCGTTATCGGCAGTGAAAACCGTGGCGGGACTGCTGGGACTGGTGCTGTTTTGGTATGGCGCGTACCGTTCCTGGCGCTGGATCAAACGTGTTTTCCGCCGGCGTATTTTTGAGAATCGAAGCTGGATACCTCAGCGCTGGCGGCGGTTTATCGGTGCTATCGAAACGCGATTGTATGCATTGTTGATGATTTTACTGGGAATTGTCGCACTCTATGTCTGGCTGAGTTGGGCCTTCAGCCTGTTCCCCTGGACGCGCGTCTGGGGAGAGTCTCTGGGAGAGTGGTCCGTACGCGTGGTACGCGATATCGCGCTGTCGATTGTCTCAGCATTACCGGGCCTGTTGATTGTCCTGATCATTTTCCTTATTACCGCCTTTATTCTGAAATTGTTAAAGATGGTGCTCAACCAAGTGGAAGCAGGGCGTTTGCAACTGCCAGGCATCCATCCTGAAACGGTTGGTGCAACCCGCAAGCTGATTTCAGTCGTGGTGTGGCTCTTTGCACTTTCGGCAGCTTATCCTTTCTTGCCCGGGGCAAATTCACTGGCTTTTAAAGGTATCAGTGTATTCTTTGGCCTGATGCTTACGCTGGGTTCTGCCGGGGTGATGAATCACGCAATGAGTGGTCTGGTTTTGATTTATTCACGTGCTCTTCGCAAAGGAGACATGATTCGGGTGGCAGATAATGAAGGATTGGTAAGCGAAATTGGTATGCTTGCGACCAAAATTATCACCCGAGAAAACTATGTGGTTACCGTGCCGAACGCCGTTGTAGTAAGCGGTAAAATTACCAATTTGAGTGCGCAAAGCACGAACGGTGGCGTTAACCTGACGGTCGGCGTCACCATTGGTTACGACACGCCATGGCGTCAGGTGCATGCAATGTTAGAGCTGGCGGCCAAGCGTGCCAAAGGAATCGATCTTGTACAGCCACCGTTGGTGCGACAGTTGAGCCTGATGGATTGGTATATTGCCTACGAATTACAGGTACGGCTGCTTCCGAATGTGTCACTGGCAGATGCCCGTAACGAACTGCACAGCAATATTCAGGATGTCTTCAATGAATTTAACGTGCAGATCATGTCTCCGAACTTTGTACTGCAACCGGAAAACAGTGTGGTTGTGCCAAAAGAGAACTGGTATAGCGCGCCAGCGACGCCACCTGATGGCGGAAAATCATAATCGGCGATTGATAAGGTGCTTTCTGTCCAGGGCAATGAGGATGGTAAAAGCACAGATTTGCCCATGCATCCACATTGGTGCGCATAATGTATATTATGTTAAATAACCTCCATAGGTCTATTACTTCATGGCATGACAAATGCGGCTAGAGTACGCGCAGTGATTAGATTCATAGGCTACCTGATCACTACCTATGTATCTCCGTACTATCGAAATGAAACGCCCAAAGAATTGTCTCGTCATGCATCCCGTCTCAACACTCGATTGCTGATATGCAAAGAAGAGTTTAAAACTCTGGAAAGAGGCAATCAGCAGTATTATTCTCGAGTCATTCAAGGATTTCGGAGTATGACTGGTGATATGGTTGAAAATGTATATCGCATAGTCGTACCAAGTTCAAAGCATAAAAATAACTTTCTAAACCCCTTCCCTTCTGGATTTATTCAGTTTGACTGCTTCAATTTTAAACTCTTCGGGATAACGTTTACCGCTCATGGGCACCTCTCTTTAAGTCATCTTAAATGACTCCGAAGTGTCTGTTAAACCCGTGGCGATTCAATAAGAGATAACGTCATTATTTTATGTATGAATCCAGCACCTTCAGCACCACATCCAGATCTTCTTCGCGTCTGTTTTCCTCGGCTTCATGAACAATATGTTCCGTCAGATGCCCCTTTATCACTTCACGCATAAGTCCGTTAACTGCACCGCGTATCGCAGCGATCTGCTGGAGTACAGCTGCACACTCATGTGGCTCATCCAGCATTTTTTTCAGGGCAACAACCTGCCCCTGGATTTTACTGGTCCGGGCTTTCAGTTTTTGTTTATCTCGAATGGTATGCGACATAGCTGACCTCACTCATCAGAAGACACCTGTCATTATACCCCTGCCATCTACTGGGGGGTAGTATTTGTTACTGGGGGGGAGTAGAATCCGGATCGTCTGCCATAACCAAGAATGATTCTCATGAACGAATTTACAGCTCTTCTTCAGCAAGGCAATGCATGGTTTTTTATCCCCAGCGCGATTCTGCTTGGCGCATTCCATGGCCTGGAGCCCGGGCATTCTAAAACAATGATGGCGGCGTTCATCATTGCCATTAAAGGCACTGTCCGTCAGGCCGCGATGCTGGGGCTTGCGGCAACGCTGTCACATACCGCGATCGTGTGGTTAATCGCGTTTGGCGGGATGTATATCAGCAACAAATTTACCGCAGAATCTGCTGAACCCTGGCTGCAGATGATTTCGGCGGTGATCATCCTGGTCACCGCGTTCTGGATGTTCTGGCGTACCTGGCGCGGTGAAAAAAACTGGCTGGAGGGAATGCAGGACAACGGGCATCACCATCATGATGAAATCAAAATTGTCGATACCGGCCACGGAAAGGTCGAATTGTCCATTTTTGAAGAGGGTCAGCCTCCTCGCTGGCGGTTACGGACACTCAGCGGCCGAAAATGGGATGCCGGCAGCGTATCGTTAGTCACCCGCAGGGAAACGGCTACCTTCTCGCAGGTGTTTGATTTCGTTGATCGCGGTGATTATCTGGAATCGACATCCGCTATTCCGGAGCCGCACGATTTTAACGTGCGTCTGTCACTGGGGCACCGCGGACATATTCACGATTATGAGGTGACATTCAGCGAACACGAACATGACCATGACCACTCTGCCCTTGAGGGGCTGGATGTGAGTTCAAAAGAGTACCAGGATGCGCATGAGCGGGCTCACGCGAATGACATCCAGCGCCGCTTCACCGGAAAAGAGGTGACAAACTGGCAGATCCTGTTGTTTGGTCTGACGGGAGGACTTATCCCCTGCCCGGCGGCCATCACCGTATTGTTAATCTGTATTCAGCTCAAAGCCCTCACGCTGGGCGCCACCCTGGTGGTCTGTTTCAGCATCGGTCTGGCATTAACGCTGGTCACGGTGGGGGTAGGCGCAGCCGTCAGCGTCCGTCAGGTGGCTAAACGCTGGAGCGGATTTAACACCCTGGCCAGGAAGGCCCCTTATTTCTCCAGCGCCCTGATCGCAGCCGTGGGTCTTTATATGGGACTTCACGGCTGGTCCGGCCTGGTCAGCTGATGACATTACCGGGAAATATATGCTCTGGATCATTACAAAATATATTCTGACCGCGGCTGTGGTGGTGATGGTGTCGGAAGCCGCAAAACGCAGTGATAAACTGGGCGGATTACTGGCCGCATTACCGCTTGTCACTATCCTTGCATTGATCTGGTTGTATGTTGAAAAGCAGCCAATGGAGAAAATTGCCCGCCATGCCTGGTACACGTTCTGGTATGTGATACCCACGCTGCCTATGTTTCTGGTGTTCCCGCTGCTGCTCCCGCGGCTGGGATTCTGGCCCTCATTGGCGGCCTGCGTGATACTGACAGTCATCCTGTTTGGAGTGTTTTCCCTGACAGTACGTCGTTTCGGTATAGAGCTCCTGTAATGATAAAAACCCCTGATGCTCTTATCAGGGGTTTCTGTTGCTTCATCGTTCACTGACTGAACCGCGCTCAGGGTCCTGTCCCGAGTAAATACAGCACGATCCCGGCAGCGCAGCACCCGGCCAGTGTCGTCATCATTCCCAGCCGGAAGCGGAACAGCGACAGCATGGCAACACCCGACAGCGCAAGTGACCAGGGCTCCAGGCTGGACAGTACCGGTACCTGCAGGACCATGCCAAAGGTGCGAACGACGCTGATCTGCGCAAACAACGTATGCAGGGCAAACCAGACGGAAAGGTTGAGAATCACTCCCACAACAGCAGCGGTGATGGTGGACAGTACGGCATTGAGTGCCTTGTTGTTACGCAATGCCTCAATATAGGGAGCACCGATAAAAATAAACAAAAACGAAGGGGTAAAGGTCATCCATTTGGCCAAAATACCGCCCAGTGTCCCGGCCACCACCGGGCTGAATCCCCCCGGATCGCGGAATGCCGCCATAAATCCGACAAACTGCACAACGCTAATCAGCGGACCCGGAGTGGTTTCCGCCATCCCCAGTCCGATTAACATTTCCCCCGGGGTAAGCCAGTGAAAATGTTCAACAGCCTGCTGTGCCACATAAGACAGTATCGCGTAAGCACCGCCGAACGTGAGAACGGACATCTTACTGAAAAATAAAGCAATATGGGTATAGACGCTATCAGCCCCCATCGTGACCACAAAACCCATCAGCGGCCCCAGCCATATCAGTAAACCAAGGAGCGTCACTTTAATGGCTCTCCTGTGGGAAGGCCGCACGTGTTCAGGGATTTCCTGAGCAAAAGCGACATCAATCGCGGCCCCGGAATTATCCGCCGCATCGGGATCGCCAGGGTTCGAACGGGGCTGAAAAGCGCTAATCCCGGTTTTACTCCCGATAAATCCGATCAGTGCAGCAGCAGCAATAATGAGTGGAAAAGGGATGGCAAACACAAATATCGCGATAAATGACAACACCGCGACACCGACCATAGCCTGACTTTTTAGTGCCCGTCGGCCGACCCGCATAACGGCTTCCAGCACTACAGCAAGCACCGCAGCCTTGAGGCCGAAAAAAAGTGCCTGAACAATTCCAATCTGACCATAGCTGGCATAAATCCAGCTCAGTGTCCCCAGGGCCAGCAGGCCAGGCAGAATAAATAATATCCCGGCAACAAGCCCTCCCCGGGTGCGGTGCAGTAACCAGCCGATATACACGGCCAGCTTGTGTGCTTCCGGGCCAGGAACAAGGGTGCAGTAGTTGAGGGCGTGCAGAAAACGGGTTTCACTGATCCAGTTTTTTTCTTCCACCAGGATCCTGTGCATCACGGCTATTTGGCCTGCCGGTCCGCCAAAGCTCAGTGCGGCAACCCGCAACCATACCAGCAACGCTTCGCGAAAAGACACACCGTGCCGTTCATATGCCGGTGTTTGCGGAGAGGGAAATACCGGGTCTGAAAAACGGCTGTTATTGATGTTCATGGCTATTGACCTGTGTTGATGGATCCACTCCGGAGGCTTAATGACCTGGTTTATCGTCGTCGGAAGCACTTTTGCTGTAGGTGAGCAGAAGGCTGTCAAAAATGGGGCTGGCTGCATTCAGCAGTTGCTCATCATCGGTGAATGTTTCACGTAATCCCGCGAGAATACTTTCCACCCCGGCAGCTTCCGGGGGCTGAGCACCGCCGACATCAAGGTAATGCACGAGTAACCCGGTACGTGAAAGCCCCTCCTGCTCCAGAGAAAATCCGGCCAGCAGCACTTCGAAAGTCACCCTGTTATCCACATGACTGAATGTGGCCCCATCGAAGTCAAACCCGACAGCGCCGGCCGGACATTCCGCCGGATTGTCCATCCAGATAAATGTTGCCCGGGGATCAATAAAGCGCCGGATTAACCATGCACAGGCCAGCCTGTCTACCCAGGGACGCTGTCGTGTTGCCCAGATCCGCTGCTGGTAGTCACTTATGCGTAACAACGGGACCGCGACGCGGCCCCGTTTGCCGGATTAATGTTTTTTATCGTTTTCACCGCCGTGATGTTGGTGATCCCCATGCCCTCCGTGGCCGTGGAATAGATGCATTAGCGGGCAGGCCAGCAGCAAGAGATATGGCCAGTAGCCCGCCACATGTGACCAGTGTTCGCGCAGAAGCGCAAATGTCGCGATCGCGGCGACAGCAATAAGAGCATAGGTTGTACTTTTCATACTGGACTCCTTCTGTTCGTAACAGCCCTATCATTCAGGGTTATTTCCCGAGCCTGACACTTTTCAGACGCAACGCATTTACAATCACGCTGACGGAGGAAAGAGCCATGGCCGCCGCCGCAATAACCGGCGACAGTAGTATTCCGTAAAGAGGGTAAAGCAGACCGGCAGCCACAGGCACACCGAGTGCGTTGTAGATGAATGCAAAAAACAGATTCTGCCGGATATTTGTCATGGTGAGCTCTGACAGATGACGGGCTCTGTTGAGTATAATCAAATCGCCTTTGAGAAGGGTAACCCCGGCACTTTCTATTGCCACATCAGTACCCGTTCCCATGGCTATGCCAACGTCAGCAGCCGCCAGCGCCGGGGCATCATTTACACCGTCTCCTGCCATCGCGACCACATGACCAGACGCTTTCAGTCGAGTTATCACTGCTTTTTTGCCGTCAGGCAGAATCCCGGCTTCAACCTGATCTATACCCAGTTTCCGTGCGACGGCTTCAGCAGTAAGCTGGTTATCCCCGGTGAGCATAACAATGCGGATCCCCGCCTGACGCAAAGCTTTAAGCGCATCCGGCGTGGTTGCTTTCACGGGATCCGAGATAGCTATCAGGCCTGCAAGGTCCCCGTCTGTGGCCACATAGATAACGGTAGCGCCTTCCATCCGCAGCGTATCCGAAACGGCCTTTTGATTATCAATAACGATACTGTTTTCCTGCATAGCCAGTTCATTACCAATAACAACCCGTTGACCTTCGACATCGCCTGAGACACCTTTACCCGACGGCGCATCGAAATGAGTGACTACGGGTATCGCGATCCCCTTTTCCTGTGCTGCTCTGACGACTGCTATACCCAGCGGATGCTGCGAGCCTTTTTCCACTGCGGCCGTTACACGTAAAAGAGAGGCTTCCCCACCTGGATTGAGGCTGATTATCCCTGTCACCTTAGGCGAACCTTCCGTGAGCGTGCCTGTTTTGTCGACAACCAGCGTGTCTACTTTTTCAAGACGCTCAAGGGCTTCGGCATTCTTGATTAACACCCCGGCCTGGGCTCCTTTGCCCACCCCCACCATTATCGACATCGGTGTGGCCAGCCCCAGCGCACAGGGACAGGCAATAATCAGGACCGATACAGCCGCAATCAGACCGTGTGCCATCCTGGGCTCTGGTCCCCAGACAGACCAGATAACGAAAGCAACAACCGAAATAATTATCACCAGAGGAACAAACCAGCCTGAGACGCTGTCAGCCATTCTCTGGATGGGGGCACGCGAACGCTGTGCATCAGCGACCATCTGAACAATTCGTGAGAGCATCGTTTCATCACCGACTTTCTCTGCACGGATGATAAGACTACCTGTCTGATTAATCGTCCCCCCAATGACAGGGTCCCCCTCCGTTTTGGTAACCGGCATAGACTCCCCGGTCACCATCGATTCATCAATGGTTGTTTTGCCTTCGACCACGATACCGTCGACCGGAATACTCTCTCCTGGTCTGATGCGGAGCTTATTACCAGGCAGGACATCTTCCACATTAATATCCGTTTCATGACCGTCATGATCCAGCCGCCTGGCGGTTTTGGGGGCAAGGTTCAAAAGCGCAGTAATGGCACCTGAGGTTTGTTCCCGTGCCCGCAACTCAAGAACCTGTCCCAGCAGAACAAGCACCGTAATAACTGCTGCGGCTTCAAAATAAACGGCCACCAAGCCATCCATGTTTCTGAACGATGCAGGAAACCAGGAGGGGAAGACGGTTGCAATGACGCTGTAAACCCAGGCTACGCCGGTCCCCATTGCAACAAGGGTAAACATATTCAGGGAGCGGTTACGCAACGACATTCCGGCCCGGACGAAGAATGGCCAGCCACACCACAACACGACTGGAGAGGCCAGAAGCAGCTGCAGCCATGTGTTGTACTGTGGCGGTACTGTATTTCTCAAGGCGGGTAACAGATGGGCTCCCATTTCGAGTATCAGAACCGGAAACGCCAGCAACAACCCCAGCCAGAAGCGTCTTGTCATGTCGCGAAGTTCATCACTCTGCCCCGTTGATGCCGTGGCTACGAGAGGTTCCAGTGCCATTCCACAGACAGGACAGCTTCCGGGACCACTGCGGCGTATCTCCGGGTGCATCGGACATGTCCACAGACCTTCAGAAATATCTTTATCCGACTGGTGGTGAGGCTGTTTTATCTGATCAGGGCTAACTTCGTGGTGATGGGAATGTTCACTGGCATCTTCGGTAAGATAACGATCGGGATGGGCTTTAAATTTGCTCTCACAGCTGGCGGAGCAGAAATAAAGCTGATGGTCCTGGTATCGAATGCTGCTGTGCGCCTTGTCGGGCAGGATTGCCATCCCACACACGGGATCTCTCACCTTATGCAATACGTGACTCACGTCCGGAGATAATGTCTGTTCAGAAGCAGTCTGGTTGTTGTGTTGCACTGCATTGTCATTTTTCACAGTAACTCTCCTTATGCATACCTGAAGCATCTTTTGTCTTCAGAGTATGTCATGGATGCGATTACCACGAATGTCTCCGGCACAGGAGTGCCTGCTGCCGGCGTCCCGTTATCAGCCGTTCCGCTGACTATTCGATTCGCTGGAAAACTTTTTTACTTCCTTCCGGTGAGAATGCGATAACATCGTAAGCCTCTTTTCGGGCCCCCATTTCCATTCCCGGACTTCCGGCTTCTGCTGCCACCCCAGCCAGAGCGATAAACCCGGTTCCGGTTGCCATTGACATATGGAAGCCCTGCCAGTACAGGAACCATATCCCGCCAACCAGGGCGAACGCCAGGCTCATCAGAATTAACAGAGCTTCATCAACCCGACGGAATGCCAGATACAATAGAATGAAAATGATCATCACCATCATCGGCACTATTAGTTTCAGTTTCTTGTTGGCGTGCTCCAGTAATTCAAACTGTCCGGAAAATGACACGCTGGTACCCGGTCTCAGTTTCACTTTCTGACTGATAGCCGTTTTAATGTCATTGACCACCGACACCATATCCCTGCCGCACGCATCAATGTATATCCAGCTCGTAGGCCGGGCATTTTCCGTTTTCAGCATTGTAGGACCAGAAACGACGTTAATATCCGCCACATCACCCAGCGTAATTTGCTGCTTCATCGGCGTCAGGATCGGCATCTGTTTCAACGCATTTGGACTGTTCCGGTAATCCTGCGGATAGCGGATATTGATCGGATATAGGTGGCGAGGCAGGCGTCCCGGCTCCGGACTGCCGGAGGACGCGTTTGATGAGGGGAGTTTTACTGTTAGTTCATGAAGCTATCTAGAAGTTAGTTGGTGTTTTAATTAAAAATATTAATTTATATCAATGAGTTGGCGCATGATTTTTTATGAACTGAATACTTACTCAACATAAGTTAAATTAAATCCTACGTTCATTCAGTTCATAACTGGCTACAGACTACGATTAATCATACACTTACCTATCCCCCCAACTACCCGATTGTTAGGTTGCTGTCCGGTGAGAATGACATTGCCCAGCCTATCGGTTTTCTGGCGAACATTTTCATATTCACCTCTGTATACCCTGACATTCATGACAAAGATGTCATTAGCATGTCATGCAGCAAACAGAAGCCATTCGATATAATTAGTGCAACTTATCAGAAAGGCTGAATCACTTCATCAATACTCGGCGTCAGAGTACGCCAGGAAATGAATATCCAGCCCTCTCCCAGATAAATAAACACTGCCGAACCTGTTTCAGTTATGGAACTGAAAATATCGGTTGTACTTCCCCGGACATCACTAATTCAGAAATGGAGAGTTATCATGAAAAATATCGTATTAACATCTTTGCTGGGCTTTGGTTTAATTTCTTCGGCCTGGGCCACTGAAACCGTGGATATCCATGAGCGCGTCAACAATGCGCAAGCTCCTGCTCACCAGATGCAGTCTGCTGCGGCTCCTGTCAGGATCCAGGGTACTGTTCCTCGTATGACCGGTATGGACCAGCATGAACAGGCCATTATTGCTCATGAAACCATGACGAACGGATCGGCGGATGCGCACCAGAAAATGGTGGAAAGTCATCAGAAGATGATGGGAAATAACACTGTATCCATGACCGTCTCGTCAACGTCTTACGCAGCGATGGATGAGCATAAAAGAGCAGCGGTTGCCCATGAGTTCATGAATAACGGTCAGTCCGGCCCACATGAGGCCATGGCCGAAGCGCACCGCCGCATGATCAATGCAGGCTGAATGCGATTGCATTCCCTGCTCTGTTTTGTACCACTCACCTTCAGCCAACAGCGCTGACGTTGTACCGCCTTCGGACGGAAACAAGCCTGTCAGCCCGGCGGTTGCCGGGCAGCAGCAGCTAAATATTAAGAACGTTCTTAAAAAAACTTAATTGCATAAATATTTTATATTTTGATTTATCGACCTTTTTATGGTTGGAATAAAAAACCCGCAAAGTCATCTGCGGGTTTGCAACTTCATAAGCCAAGGTCCGAATGCATTGCATTATCCCAGACGCGATATCCTTGACCTCGCCTCGTCAAGATGTGCGCGTAACGCCGCCACGCATGGCGCAAAGCTGGCAGAAAAACGGTTGTAATCGCTGACCAAAGCATAAAAGTGCTCAGCCAGTTCAAGTGACTCATGCCAGATTTCTCCCGCAATCGCATCAAGGAGCATTGCCGGACGAAGTGTATTCACCATTCCGCCCCCCGACTTCGGCGCAAATCCCATGGGCAGCATGTCATAGGCAGGCGCAAGATGATAAGGACGCCCATGGGCGCTAATAAACGACAAATTCCCGTGGTGCATGTCGGTATTGCCGATCAACATACCAAATGCCCATAGCCGCGCCGTTCCTGCGATGGCATCAGGATGAACACATCCCTGCTTAACCAACTCGTTAACCAATACGGGCCAGGCCTCTCTTGCTCGGCCGACAAATTCCGCCTCCAGAGCCCGTAAAGAAAAAAGACCTTTACGGCCAAGTGGTCCTACACGATCAAACCGCGGGATTTCAAGGAAACGCTGTCCACCAAAATCAAATACCTCTGTTTCAACATCAAGCACTTTTAACGCAAGATGTTCTGCCAATAGAAGATCTCGCCAGCGTTCGCTTATGGGGTTATCGTCGGGAGCCGTGAACTTCACGATGACATGACCACGTTCTGTATAGGTGCAAAATTTTGGTTGCTCACCGCCAGCGGAGGAACCCGGGACCTCTCCGGAGCTAACAGCCAGAGCCAACGACGGATATGCCGTTGCCCGCTCCACTGCAACAGGCTGCGGCATATCCACAAAATGGTTTCGCGCTTGCTCTCCTATTAATACGTTCCCTACCGCATCGTGCCCATGAGCCAGTAAAGCCCTGATAACATCGGAGTCTGTCCAGTTTTCAGGATTTGCCGGCAGGCCAAGTTCAGTTGAAAATCGGGATGCATACGCCCGGCCAAGATATCCCTGGGGCCGCATATCAAAGAGCCACCACGGCAGCCCATCGCTATGAAGACAGATGTTATCCGCTTGCTCCATCACAAAACCATCGGGATAAACCGGTATGAGCTGCCCCAGCGGCTTGACCTTGCCCTCTTCGGTGATGCGGTAAATGGGGGCCGAACTAAACCCACGAAGCGCATCGCGTAGTACGTAATGAATAGATGGACCAGAGCCAATACGCACCACCTCATCACCAAGCGCTTTAATCGCTCTCGATACCGTAGGCTGACTAATTCCCATATTATCAGTAAGTTGCCTTACAGATGTTGGGCCTTTCCTCAGCAACTGTCGTAACGTTTCGGATCGATTTGTCATGGTTTTGAATCGCTTTATGAATAGGTTATTGAATAGCTAATTTATCAGCTATCCGTTCGCCTGTCATCTTCACGAAATGCGCTCGCTGTTTTGTGCCTCCGCATCCAAATCAATTTATACGCCGCAGGAATAATAAACAGCGATAACAGCGGAGCCGTGATCATTCCCCCAATCATTGGTGCTGCTATCCGGCTCATCACTTCTGACCCCGCACCGGTTCCCCAGAGAATAGGCAGTAAACCTGCAATGATCACCGCAACGGTCATCGCCTTCGGTCGTACACGCAGCACGGCACCATGATAAAGCGCTTCATCGAGCCCCTCTGCGGTAAATGTTTCCCGATGAGATAACTCCGGATGCGCTTCAATGGCATGTCGCAGATACATCAGCATGACCACACCAAACTCAGCAGCAACCCCGGCAAGAGCGATAAACCCGGTGCCTGTTGCCACAGACATATGAAAGCCCTGCCAATAGAGGAACCATATCCCCCCGACCAGGGCGAACGGTAGACTCATCAGGATCAATAAGGCTTCATCTACGCGACGGAATGCCAGGTACAGCAGAATGAAGATGATCATCACCGTCATCGGCACCATCAGCTTCAGTTTCTTGTTCGCGTGCTCGAGCAGTTCAAACTGTCCAGAGAATGACACGCTGGTACCTGGCCGCAGCTTCACGTTCTGACTGATGGCCGTCTTAATGTCATTTACCACCGATACCATATCCCTGCCCCGCGCATCGATGTAAATCCAGCTGGCGGGCCGGGCATTTTCCGTTTTCAGCATCGTGGGACCGGACACGACCTTAATATCAGCCACATCTCCCAGCGTGATCTGCTGCTTCATCGGCGTCAGGATCGGCATCTGTTTCAGCGCATTTGGACTGTTCCGGTAGTCCTGGGGATAGCGGATATTTATTGGATAGCGGGCGACACCTTCCACCGTTTCACCCACCGTTGCCCCGCCGATGGCCGAAGAGACGAACAGTTGCACATCGCCCACAGTCATCCCATAGCGGGAAGCTTTTTCCCGGTCGATGTCCACATCAATGTAGCGCCCCCCTTCCAGGCGTTCTGCCAGGGCCGAAACCACTCCCGGCACGGTTTTGGCTACTGCTTCAATGCTCTGCGCCGTGGCATCGATATCAGCCAGAACGGTACCCGACACCTTGATGCCAATGGGGCTTTTTATCCCGGTTGAGAGCATATCAATGCGGTTGCGGATAGGCGGGACCCAAAGATTTGCCAGGCCAGGCAAACGAACGGTTTTGTCCAGTTCGTCAATAATCTTGTCAATCGTCATGCCGGGCCGCCACTGATCTTCCGGTTTCAACTGTATCGTGGTTTCTACCATTTCGAGCGGTGCGGAATCCGTTGCCGTTTCGGCTTTACCGGTTTTGCCAAAAACAGAGGCGACTTCAGGAACGGTTTTGATGAGTTTATCCGTGGTCTGCAGGATCGCGGCGGCTTCAGCCGGCGAAACGCCTGGCAAGGTTGACGGCATATACAGCAGGTCCCCCTCATTGATCTTCGGCAGAAACTCACCGCCAACCTGGCTCAGTGGCCAGATAACCGTGAAGATGGATAACGCCGCGACCAGCAGAGTGGTTTTCGGCCAGTGAAGCACCCTAATCAATAGCGGATGATAGGCCTTAATCAATAACCGGTTCAGTGGATTACGGGTCTCAGCAGGGATCTTCCCGCGTATCCAGAATCCCATCAGGATAGGAATCACGATGATAGCCAACGCGGCTGCACCCGCCATGGAATAGGTTTTTGTAAACGCCAGCGGACCAAACAGCCGCCCTTCCTGCCCTTCAAGGGTAAAAATGGGGATGAATGATAAGGTGATGATCAGCAAACTAATAAACAGCGCAGGGCCCACTTCGATGGAGGCGTTAGTGATAACCTTCCAGCGCGTGGCGTTGTCAATCTGCTCCCCCGGATGCAGATGATCCCACTCCTCCAGCCGTTTGTGTGCGTTTTCAATCATCACGATGGCCGCATCCACCATCGCGCCAACGGCAATGGCAATGCCTCCCAGCGACATAATATTGGCATTCAGCCCCTGGAAGTGCATGACAATAAAGGCAATACACAGGCCAAGCGGCAGTGAGATAATCGCCACCAGCGCAGAGCGTACATGCCACAGAAACAGCGCACAGACGATGGCGACCACAATAAATTCTTCGAGGAGTTTAGAACTCAGGTTATCTATGGCCCGGTCAATTAACTGGCTGCGATCGTAAGTAGTCACGATCTCGACCCCTTCGGGCAAACTCGCCTTCAGCGTTTCCAGTTTATCTTTCACCGCCGTAATGACGTCGCGCGCATTTTTGCCCGAACGCAGGATCACGACGCCACCAGCGACCTCTCCCAGACCGTTAAACTCTGCTATCCCACGCCGCATTTCCGGGCCTGTTTGTACGCGGGCAACGTCACGCAGATAAACCGGGACCCCGTTTACACCGGTTTTCAGGACAATGTTATTGAAATCATCAATGGTCTGGAGATAACCGCTGGCGCGGACCATATACTCCGCCTCCGCGATTTCAACAGATGATCCCCCTGCTTCCTGATTAGACGATTCAAGCGCCTGCTTAACTTCCGGCAGGCTGATACCATACTGGGCCAGTTTTAACGGATTGACCTGAATCTGATACTGCTTAACCACACCGCCCACGGACGCGACTTCAGCCACGTTCGGGATGGTTTTGAGTTCAAATTTCAGGAACCAGTCCTGCAATGAGCGCAGTTCTGAAAGATCGTGCTTTCCACTGTGGTCAACCAGAGCATATTCAAATATCCAGCCCACGCCCGTGGCATCAGGGCCGATTTCAGAACTCACCCCCGCAGGCAGTTTGCCCTGAACCTGATTAAGGTATTCCAGAACGCGAGATCGGGCCCAGTACAGATCGGTGCCATCTTCAAAAATGACATACACATACGAGTCGCCGAACTGAGAAAATCCGCGCACGGTTTTTGCGCCAGGCACCGACAACATGGTAGTTGTAAGCGGATACGTGACCTGATTTTCTACAATTTGCGGGGCCTGGCCGGGATAGCTGGTTTTAATAATCACCTGAACGTCAGACAGGTCGGGCAAGGCGTCGACCGGGGTATTGATGATGGTCCAGGTACCCCACACGCTGAGGAACAGCGCCCCCATCATCACCAGGAAACGGTTGGCGACTGACCGCCGGATAATCCATTCAATCATCATCGTCTCCTTAATGACCTGAATGCGTGTCGTCAGTTTTTTCAGCACGGCGCATACGTTCCAGCGCACCGGTAATATTGGCCTCGGAGTCAATCAGGAACAGACCACTGACCACCACCGAATCCCCTTCGTTCAGTCCAGTATCAATAGCGGACTGTTGCTGAGATTCGTGTAGAACGTGGATCTTTTTGGGCACAAAGCGGCCTTCGGCATCAACGGTAATTACACGCTGTTCTTTGCCGGTATCTATCACGGCCTGGGATGGTATCAGCAGCATTTCCGGGCTTTGGGTATTCAGTTTCAGAAACGCATTCATACCCGGTTTCAGGAGTTCATCCTTGTTTGATACCTGCAACCGCACCTGCAATGTGCGGGTCGTTTGATCCACACTGGGCAGAAGGTTCCATTTTTCGACCGGGAACGATTTATCCGGATAAGCGGGTACGGAAATATCAAACTGCGACGAGTTTTTCAGCAGATAAGCGATAGATTCAGGTACTGCAGCGCTGATCCAGACCGGATCCATTCCCTGAATTTGCGCGACCACTTTCTCTTTAGAAATATTCATACCGGTACGCAGGTCAAAAGCCGTGATCACCCCGTCAATCGGTGCCTTTATGGTAAACCGGGTCTGGATAGTCCGGGTTGCTCGTAGCCTCTGAATGTCATCGTCCGGCATGCCGGCAAGCCGAAGCCGTTCCAGAACCCCCTTTATTTGCGTGGGTGTACCGCCGGTACCGGATAAGAGCAGAAACTCACTCTGCGCCTCTACCCAGTCCGGTATGGTGATATCAATAAGTGGCGTGCCTTTCTTCACGTGATCGCCAATTGTCAGGGGGTACACTTTCTCAACAAAGCCTTCCGAGCGTGCCTGAACAATGACGAATTGATATTCGTTATAACTGACGTTAGCCGGGATCGTTTGGGAATAATTCAGTGTGCCACGGGTGACTTTTTGTGTTTTTAACCCCAGATTCTGGACCTGCGTCGGATCAATACGTATACCGGCACTGCTTTTGTCGTTATTTTCATCCGCATATTTCGGCACCAGGTCCATATCCATAAACGGCGATTTACCGGGCTTATCGAATTTAACGTCTGGTTTCATCGGGTCATACCAGAAAAGTACCTTTCTTTCAGATGCGCTATTTTCTGTTTTTTCAGATGCATAAATTGTTTGCCATGCCGTCACGGATATCACTCCTCCAATCAGGAGACTGCTGATAACCATGGCGGCATATTTTATTTTGAAAGAGGTCATGCCAATCCTCTCTATTTAATGCTCTTAAGTAAAGAGATATTGCCCTGCTGAACAAATGAAAAATCAACGTGACTACCTGGTTTTAAGGCATTGATGCTCTCGTCAGCATTGGTAAAAGTGAAACGCATGGTCATTGCAGGCCAGCCGATTGCAGGTATAGCCTCGTGAGAAATCGTGACTTTTTTATTCGTGAGGTCAACGTCTTTCACGATTCCTGTGGCGTTGATGATTTGCTCTGCGGCGGCATCACTGGCGACACTCATCTCCCCATGCTGATGAACTTCAGCCTGAAGGCTGGCGGAGAACATCACAGAGATCGCACCGAATACAACGACTTTAAGAGAATTACGCATTTTTATTTTCCTGTTTAATTAAATAAGTTTACTCAACCCAGCCGCCACCCAGCGCGGTGAAAAGATTAATTTCATTAACCTGCCGGGAATAGATAAGGTCGAGGATGTTTTGTTGCGTAGAGAAAAGCGAACGTTCCGCATCAAGCACATTCAAATAACTGACCGCGCCACTGGAATATAACCCTCGCGCACGCTGAAGCGTTATTTGCAGAGAATTAAGATAACGCTGTTGTGCATCAAGTTGCTGGTTGATGCTGTCTCGCAACGCGAGCGCGTCAGCAACCTGTTTGAAAGCGGACTGAATTTTCTGTTCATAATTAATAACGGACTGCTGCTGGCGAATTTCAGCCAGTTTCAGATTGGCTTTATTCCTGCCTGCATTAAAAATGGGGAGCTCAATTTTAGGGATAAAATTCCACATCCCACTCCCTGGCGTAAAGAGGCTGGATAATTCCGTGCTGCTTGTCGAAAGACCACTGGTTAACGATATGGACGGGAAAAAGGCCGCACGTGCCGCGCCGATACTGGCATCAGCCGCTTTAAGCTGATACTCCGCTTCCATAATATCCGGACGCTGCAGCAGTATTTCTGATGAAAGATGCGGCGGCAGTTTTACTGGTGCGATATCGCTGGCGTTCATATCTTTTTCGGATGGAAGCGCGCGATAGGTTCCGAGAACCAGCTGCAGGGCATTGTTGGCCTGCGACAGTTCCCCTTCTCTTTTGGCAATTTCTGCCCGGGTACTTTCAATTTGCCCACGAGCTTGTTCAAGCGCCAGGACGTTCGTGCTGCCGGTCACCAGCTGTTGCTCAACGAACGCCAGGGACTGCTGGTAATTTTTCAGCGTATCCCGTGCAATACGCAGTTGTTTATACGCCAGTTGTTGGTTGAAATAGCTCTGCG
Source organism: Enterobacter sp. P82 (assembly GCF_037053385.1). Classification (NCBI taxonomy): domain Bacteria; kingdom Pseudomonadati; phylum Pseudomonadota; class Gammaproteobacteria; order Enterobacterales; family Enterobacteriaceae; genus Enterobacter; species Enterobacter sp. P82. Next base: position 1,159,606 of record NZ_JBALHX010000001.1, on the reverse strand, counting down.
ACACATTCGAGACGAGCAAAATGTGCACGGCGCGACGCGCCTCTTCGCTGGCGAAATAATTTTGTCGGTCAGCCTCACTCATATTTCTGAGCTTGCCGAAGAAATCGAGATCGTAGCTAAGCGCAATACCCGCGTCATACTGTTGTGTGCCAGGTTTGTCACCTTTCAGACCACCGCTGTAAGTGATACCAGACGATCCATTCAGCTGAGGATAACGATCTGCGTCCGTTACATTGAACTGTGCCCGGGCCTCCTCAACCTTCAGCGCGGCCATTTTTAAATCACGATTGTTATTCAGGGCTTCGTTAATCAACCCGGCGACCTGAGGGTCGGTAAAAAAGTGACGCCAGCCAGTGTCCTGATATCCCGTCACTGCGGGTGTGAGGCCGTTGCGTGAAAGCGAAAATTGCTGAGGTACTGGTGCCGCCGGTCGCTGGTAGTCAGGCGCCAGCGAGACACAGCCTGCCAGAATAAATACCGTGCTGATGCTAAGTCGTTTTAACAGGAACATAACGGTTCAAATGAAGTCCAGAGTATTGTTAGGGCTACTCTACTGAACGCATCCTGTTTGACGGGTGACAGGATAATGACAATGTTGTCATTTTTACCGTAAGTCATTGTTAACGATCGCAGGCTCACTAGAATGTCATCAGCAGCCAGTCAGGGGAGCAAGATGAAAATATTGATCGTTGAAGATGAAATTAAAACCGGTGAATACCTCAGCAAGGGGCTCACTGAAGCAGGGTTTATTGTCGACCACGCTAACAATGGGCTGAATGGGTACCATCTCGCCATGACCGCCGAATATGATCTACTGATATTGGATATCATGCTTCCCGATGTGAACGGCTGGGATATTGTCCGCATGCTTCGTTCTGCCGGAAAAGGCATGCCGATACTGTTACTGACTGCCCTCGGCACGATCGAACACCGGGTTAAGGGGCTGGAGCTGGGGGCAGATGATTATCTGATTAAGCCATTTGCTTTTGCTGAGCTTCTCGCCCGGGTGAGAACGCTGCTAAGACGCGGAAATACAGTGATCACAGAAAGCCAGTTTCAGGTGGCGGACCTGACGGTTGATCTCGTTTCAAGAAAAGTGAGCCGCGCCGGAAACCGTATTCTGTTGACCAGCAAAGAATTTAGCTTGCTGGAATTTTTCATGCGTCATCAGGGAGAAGTGCTCCCCCGCTCCCTGATAGCCTCCCAGGTTTGGGACATGAACTTTGACAGCGACACAAACGCGATTGACGTGGCGGTGAAGCGGCTGCGGGCGAAAATAGATAGCGATTATGAGCCTAAACTTATCCAGACGGTGCGCGGCGTGGGTTATATGCTGGAGGTCCCGGATGCGCAGTAAGCCCCTCAGGCGCCCTTTTTCTCTTGCTCTGCGGCTGACCTTTTTTATCAGTCTCTCCACGATCCTGGCCTTTTTCGCCTTTGCCTGGTTTATGCTGCATTCTGTTGAAAAACATTTTGCCGAGCAGGATATCAGCGATCTGCAGCAAATCAGCACCGCGATGCAGCGCATCTTGCAGTCCCCGTCAGAACCCGATCAGAAGAAAGTCAGTAAAATCAAAGAGTCGATTGCCAGTTACCGCAACGTTGCCGTCCTGCTTCTTGATGCGCAGGGCAATGAACTGTTCAGCTCGGCACGAGGGGCGGCGCTACGCCCGGCGATGAACTCGGCAGACTTTAGCACGCACCGCCGCGCACAGGACGTATTTCTCTGGTCGGTAGAGGAACCCGCCGGGTCAATGCACGTCGGGTCTGATATGAAAATGGAAACGTACCGGATTATCGCCTCTTCAGGAACGGCGACACTGCAGGGCAAAACGCAGCGCTATGTCATGCTGATCGGCCTCTCCATTAATTTCCATCTGCACTACCTTGAGGCGCTGAAAAAGAATCTGTTCGCGATCGCCACGGTGATCAGCCTGCTGATTATTCTTATCGTTCGTATCGCGGTTCGCCAGGGGCACCTGCCACTGCGTAACGTCAGCACCGCCATTAAAAACATCACCTCTGAAAATCTGGACGCGCGGCTGGAGCCCTCCCGCGTGCCTGTCGAACTGGAACAGCTGGTGATCTCATTCAACCATATGATTGAAAAGATTGAAGATGTCTTTACCCGCCAGGCTAACTTCTCTGCCGATATCGCGCACGAAATCAGAACGCCCATCACGAATCTGGTGACGCAAACCGAAATCGCGCTGAGCCAGAACCGTTCGCAAAAGGAACTGGAAGATGTCCTGTACTCAAGCCTTGAAGAATACAACCGGATGACCAGAATGGTCAGCGATATGCTTTTCCTCGCCCAGGCGGATAATAACCAGCTCATTCCAGACAGGGTCATGTTCGACCTGAGCGCAGAGGTCGTTAAAGTGTTCGATTTCTTTGAGGCGTGGGCGGAAGAACGCAACGTAATGCTGAAATTCAACGGCACGCCCTGCCTGACGGAAGGCGATCCGCAGATGTTCCGAAGAGCAATTAGTAATCTGATCTCTAATGCACTGCGCTATACCCCAGAAGGGAAAGCGGTCACCGTCTCGATCAGAGAACTGGAAAGCGATTTTGAACTGGTGATTGAAAACCCCGGAACGCCCATCCCGGAAGAACATCTGCCAAGGTTGTTTGATCGTTTTTATCGGGTTGACCCATCCAGACAACGTAAAGGTGAAGGAAGCGGCATTGGACTTGCCATCGTCAAGTCCATCGTCACTGCGCATCACGGTAAAGTCCGTGTGGAATCAGATGCGGTATCGACTCGCTTCATTCTCTCCGTACCGCGAAAAGGTGTATAAGTCGTCAGCGTACCGCCCGACACACATCGCGAACTTTCTCTCTGAGCCACTGATGGCCAGGGTCCCTTTCCATTCGCGGGTGCCACATCTGTGAGACCGTAATGGTTCGGGTCCTGAAGGGCAGTTCAAAGACGTGCGCATGCCCGGTCATCGGTTGATTGAGCAAATACAACGCCGGCACCATCGCGATCAGATCGGACGTCAGCGCGACGGATAGCGCCGTCGGAAAACCCGGCACCACGCTGGCGACTTTACGTTTCATCCCCAATTCCGCCAGCGCCTCATCGACAAAACCGTGTAACGATCCATCGGGCGAGGCAACCACATGCCCCCAGGAGACATAATCATTCAGGCTTACTGTCGGGAGTGACGCCAGCGGATGCCCCTTGCGCACCACGCCAACAAACCGATCCTGAAATAACCTTTGCAGACGAATTTCAGGCCCCATATTGCTCTGCACGCCAATTTCCAGGTCAACCAGTCCTTCGCGAAGATAGCGCGACGTTTTCTCCGGTTTCGGGGTGAAACGGATACACACGTCAGGCGCGACGTCCGCCACGGCGGCAATCAGCAAGGGTCCAAACGCCACCACAAAACCGTCGTTGGCTCTGATGGTGAACAGCCGCGCCAGATTTTCCACCTTTAGTGTGTCCGCTGAAGGCTGTAGCACCGCCCTTGCCTCATGCACGGCGCTTCTGGCACGGTCCCGTGTGGCTTCGGCCCAGGGTGTCAGTACCATATGACGCCCGGCCCGCACCAGGATCGGATCGCCAGTCACCTCCCGAAGTCTGCTCAACGTACGGCTCATGGCGGAGGTACTCAGGTTTAAACGCCGCGCCGCGCCCGCCACACTGGCTTCAGCCAGCAGGATGTCGAGTGCGACAAGCAGATTAAAATCGGGATCGGTCACGGTGGCTCCTCATATAAGGCGTTTAATGCAACGATAAGTTGCAAATGCTGCGTCTTCCGCCCTGTATACCCCATGGTTATAGTTTCGTCATCAACATTCTTATCTGGAGTTACGATGATGATGCTATTTTCAAATCAACCCGGCGATGAAGGGCTGCCGGGAAATGAACGCGCCCGGGTCATGGCTGCAGTGATGACCACCACGCTGATGGGCGTCTTTGACGGCACCATGATCAACATAGCGCTGCCCTCCATGGCGAATGCCATGCAGGTGTCCGCGAATGTCGCGGTCTGGTTTGCGAATGGTTATCTGTTGTCGGCGGCAATGACACTCGCCATTTTCGCGGCGCTGGCGGCTCGCATTGGCTATCGGCGGGTCTTTCTGGCCGGGCTTACCACCTTTACGCTCACCTCCCTCGGCTGCGCACTGGCGAAAACACCCGAGGTGTTGATCGGAATGCGTATATTGCAGGGTATCGGCGGTGCGGCCACCCTCAGTATTGCCCCGGCGATACTGCGTTCCGTGTTCCCCGGTCGACTGCTTGGCCGCATTCTGGGGTTACACGCTCTGCTTATCGCCTCCAGCACCGCGATTGCGCCCGTGCTGGGCGGCAAGATACTGGACACACTGAGCTGGCAATGGTTGTTCGCCATTAACATTATTCCAGGAAGCATTGCCTTGCTGCTGGCCTGGAAGGCTCTTCCTCGCAAAGCGGCTGTTGATAGTGCTCCCTTTGATACGATAGGGGCAGTGCTCTCTGCCGCACTGTTAGGTTCGATGATCATGACGGCCAACAGTTTTCAGCACGTGTTGCAAAGCGCTGGTCAGGAAAGCGTGACGTGGGCGCTTATCGCCATGGTCAGCGCCATCGCCTTTATCTGGCATATTCGCCGCAGCCGGGCACCATTACTGCCCCCCGTCATGTTCAAAAATAGCCGCTTTACACTTGCCGCGTTGACCTCTCTGGCTTCATTTGTGAGTCAGGGCATCACGTTTGTCGCGCTGCCGTTCCTGTTTCAGAATATCTATGGCTATAGTCCGGTCGTTTCCGCCCTGCTTTTCACACCGTGGCCAATCGGTATCGTGCTGATTGCCCCGCATGCCGGGCGTTGGGCGGATACGCTTTCAGCACCGCTGATCTCGACCATCGGACTGATTATTTTTGTCGTCGGGTTGGTTCTGCTGGCGACGTTACCTTCCAGCCCTTCCGCATGGAATATCTGCCTGCGTAGCCTGGTTTGCGGTGTGGGGTTTGGTTGCTTCCAGAGCCCCAATAACCGGGAAATGCTCTCGAATGTGGCGCGGGAAAATGCCAGTTATGCATCCGGAGTGTTGTCTATTGTCAGGACATTTGGTCAGTGTCTCGGCGCTGCCGTGGTAGGCGTTCTGCTGACTGTCGCCGCAGCACCCGAACATCAAACGCTTGATGAGCAAACGGTCCATCTGGCGCTGTGGATCGCCGTGATTGCCTCAACGGGATCGGTGCTGTTTAGCCTGAGCAGGCTACGTCCCGCAGTCCGGGCAGCAGCCTAAACCTGGTGCAGCGCCTGACGGCGCTGCACCTTCGTTTACTCCAGAGCGAGCAACGCAAAGCTCGCCAGCCAGTGACCGCCGCTGTAGTGGCTACCCACCACATGCTCTACGCTTGCGGCAAGATGTTTTGTCACGGCATTTCGCAATGCCTGCTGTGCCGGATGGTTTGCCGGCAATGCTTTGGCAATGTGCTTCATACACCAGGCACGGCTGAGGTTTAATCCGTCCAGATGAGCAATTTTCGGGTCGGTTCGGTCACTCACTTCCGCCGGATTCATCAGTGCCGCAATCGACCCCACCTCCGGCAGAAACGCGTCAAACCACGCCGGGAAGTCCTCTGACACTTTGCTCATCAGTAACGCTTCGGTCAACGCACCGGAAATATACTCATCACCGCCGGGTTCGTAGTGAGCCGGATAGCGCGTGTCGGCAAAATAAAACCGCTCCGCCGCCGTCAGAATAGCCTGCTCAAGCGCGCTATCTTCCACTGCCCGGGCGTAATCGAGTGCCAGTGCGAGCGCAAACGCCGTGTTGTAGTGCGTCCCGACGCGGATCGGATAGGTGAGCTTATTCAGGTAATCTACCAGCCTGTCGCGAATGTCCAGCGTTAAGGGTTGTAGTGTCTGATACCAGCCTTCTGCCTGAGGCAATGACGACCGTTTCAGTTCCTGGGCCAGCGCCAGCAGCCAGCCGTAACCATATGGTCGCTCAAACGACGCGCGGAACGGCGCGGTGAAATAGGCCAACTCCTTCGCCACGTTCTCTTCAGTCAGGTGCTCAGCGAAGAGCGCGACAATCTCCTCTCTGCACGGCAATTCTGGATAAAGACGCACGCAGCGCAGCAGCAGCCAGTAGCCGTGCACCGCCGAATGCCAGTCAAAACAGCCGTAGAAAATCGGGTGCAATTCGCGAGGTGGCAGAACATCTTCATCATCATTCAGCAGGTGCATGATGTGGTTCGGATATTCCTGGCGCAAATAGGTTAATGGCATGCGGGCAAACGCGTCAGCCTGATGTTGCGTTAATTCCATAACAGCTCCTTAGCGAAACACGAGGAAATACATTAAGAACACGTTCACCACCAGCAGGGTTAACGCGGTTGGGATCTGGATCTTGATCACCTGATATTTGTCTTTCAGCTCCAGCAGCGCGGCGGGAACGATATTGAAATTCGCCGCCATCGGCGTCATTAGCGTGCCGCAATAGCCCGCGTACATGCCAATCGCCAGCAGCGGCGCCGGGTTGCCGTGATGCACGTTGATCAGGAACGGTAAGGCGATGCCGGCACTCAGCACCGGGAAGGCCGCAAACGCGTTACCCATGATCATGGTGAACAGCGCCATACCCACGCAATAGATGACCACCAGCATGAAGCGGCTATCCGGGTTCACAAAAAGGCTGACCACTTTCTGTACCGAATCGCCCGTATTTGCCGCCACAAATACCCCGCCGAGCATGGCCAGCATTTGCGGCAGGATCACCGCCCAGCCGATGGTATCAACAAGACGACGGGACTGACGAACCGCATGCAGTGGCGTGCCTTTAGTCAGCCACCAGCCTGTGAGGATCGCCGCGACACAAGCCACGCAAAGTGCCGCCAGGGTGAGTTGTTTCTGATCGAGCAGGAACACACCGCCTACAGAAACCCCTTTCAGGAATAACGTCCCGAGAACCGTCACCACCGGGATCATCAGCGCTGGCAGGAACAACCAGTTTTTGAGCCGGTTTGACGAGGCAGCCCGCTCTTCATCGGAGGCCATTTTATAGTGCCCTTTCCCGACCAGCCCAAAACCCGCCAGCAGCGCGATAACGATGACACTGCCGCCAATGATCCGGTACGCCAGCGATTTACCGAGCTCCTGCACCATCAGGTCACCAAACAGGAAGATCCCGCCGAATAAAAACCAGAACAGCGCAGTGGTAAAGCGTTTAGGATTAGCGCGATCGCGCAGGGTCATCACAACCAGCAGCATCACGACAAAGCCAATCAGGTAGTACACGCGGTTAATGGTAATAAGCGTCATCATTGCGCGGCCTCCTGCGTTCCCTGCTCCGCGCGCCAGGCCATCACGTCACGACGGATGCTCGCATCCAGACGCAGCAGCCGGGTCATATGAATGATCAATGCCGCAATGGCGGTCGGGATGGCCCACAGACCAATATGGAGCGGTTCAATGCCCTGAATGCCATTCTCTTTCAGGAACGCGTCAATCAGCAGCACCGCGCCAAAGGCAATAAAGATGTCTTCCCCAAAGAAGACCGCGATGTTGTCACACGCGGCGGCATGGGCTTTGATTTTGTCGCGAATGTGCTGCGGCAGCTCGCCATATTCATTCAGCGCCGCCCCTTCGGCCATCGGTGCCAGCAGCGGGCGCACCGTCTGCGCATGACCGCCCAGCGACATCAGACCCAGTGCAGCCGTACCCTCACGAGCGACAAAGTAGAGCATCAGAATACGCGCCGAGGTCGCGCTGGCGATCTTCGCCACCCAGGCCTGAGCGCGCTCTTTAAGTCCGTAGTACTCCAGCAAACCGATAACGGGCAGGATCAGAATGAAGGTCGCCAGCGATCGGCTATTCACAAATTTCTCGCCGAAGGTTTCCAGCAGCATACCGAAATCCATGCCGACCAGCAGACCCGTCGCCAGCCCCGCCACCACAACCACCAGTAGCGGGTTGAAGCGCAGTGCAAAACCAATAACCACGATCGGTATCCCGATCAGCGGTAACAGCGTAGTACCGTCCATAAACGTTTACCCTATCGAAAGTGAGCGTTGCGCGCCGACGGCTATTTTTTTAATTTGCGGCGAGCGATGTTGTGTTTTGTTGGCAGACTTCGCAAAACCTGCGCTAAAAAGCTATATCTGATGCGCAAAAACATGTAAACAAATTATCAATAAAATGTTCTTATTTTATCGACGAGTTTACATTTCTGGCTAAGGAACCTTATGACCACAAAAAAGAGTGCTTCAACACTTCACGACGATAGCAATGATGGCCGTATCGTCTCCTCCCATCATCTGGTGTCTGCGCGTTGTGCAGAATTATCGGAACTGGAGTACGCATTAATCATGACCAGCAATGCGTTTAACAAATGGATGGTGCGCTGTATGGCCGCTGCCGGAGAGCCTGATATGGGGGCGTTTGATGTCTCACTGCTGCATCATGTGAATCACCGCAACCGCAAGAAAAAGCTGGCCGATATCTGTTTCGTCCTCAACGTGGAAGATACCCACGTTGTGACCTATGCCCTGAAAAAGCTGGTCAAAGCAGGTTATGTGACGAGCGAGAAAGCGGGTAAAGAGCTCTTCTTCTCCACCACGGAGGAAGGTAAAGCGTTATGCATGAAATACCGTGATGTGCGGGAAGCGTGCCTTATCAATATTCAGGCAGAGAGCGGCATTTCAGGGGGATCGATTGGAGACACCGCACAACTGTTACGCACGATATCATCACTGTATGACACTGCGGCCCGGGCGGCGGCCTCACTGTAAGTCGAGTTGCCACATAAGGTTCATTTTTCTGTCATTGAACTCCATTACGCTTTCGTGATTTTAACAAGGTGTTGAGGAAAGAAGTGTGAATTCAATGGCTAAGGTATTACTGCTGGCATTACCCGTATTTAGTGCAACGGCAATGGCGGCTAATCGTGACCTGTGTGAACCCAAAGCGTATGAAATGGCGCTGCGCTATCAGCAGAAATCGGCCGAGATTATGGCACTTCAGATGCAGACGTATCGGTTTGCCACTGAGCGTTTCAATGAAAAATTAAAAGATCTGAAAACGCCAGAGAATTACGCCGTCGTCATGGATCTGGATGAAACTGTCCTTGATAACACTCCTTTACTGGTGCGCGATACGGAACAGTGTCACGATTTTACCCAATGGGACACCTGGAGTGACTGGGAGAAACAGGGCAAACCGGGTTTGATCCCTGGCGCGAAAGCCTTTCTTGACCACGTAAACCAAAGCAAAGTCCGTATTTATTATGTTTCGGATCGTATGCAGGAAAACAAAGCCGACACGCTCAATACGTTAAAATCTCTGGGACTTCCGCAGGTTTCAGATGAGAGCGTACTTCTGGATACGGTCAGCAAAGAAGAACGTCGCCAGAGTATCCTCAAAAAGCAGCAGATCGTGATGCTGTTCGGCGACAGTCTGCCAGATTTCGCCGTGCAATTTAAAAACAAAAAACCGAGCGAACAGCAACGTGAGCTGGTGGAGGCCAGCGCTGAACATTTCGGCAATGACTGGATTGTGCTGCCTAATGCCGCTTATGGCTCCTGGTCAAAAGCCACGCCGGACAGCTGGAACGCACCGCTGAAAAAATAACACCTTACGAGCCGGGAAAGGGACCTGCACCACCCGGCTATTATGCTGGCTCCTGTCATTATTAGGTAGGTTCTTCTATTTTTACGGAGAAGTAAGATGAGCGCTTTCAAAGGAGATTCTTATGCTTACCGTGAAAAAACTTGCTCTGTCCACGCTGATATCCAGTGCATTACTTCTCTACCCTTCATTACAGGTATTGGCAAATACTCCTCAGCACGTTGTTGAACAACAAGCTGGCGGATACCGCGTTCAGGTCGGCGATATTATCGTCACTTCGTTTACAGACGGGAGTGTTGCGCAGGATCTGCATAAATTACTGCGCCGGACAACGCCGCAAAAGATTGATGCCTTGCTCGCAAAAAATTTCCAGACCAACCCGGCTGAAGTGTCCATCAACGCTTTCCTGATAGCGATGCCCGGACACAAAATCCTGGTGGATACCGGCTCAGGCCAGCTCTTTGGCCCGGGTAACGGCGGACGTCTGATTGAGAGCCTTGCCTCGCAAGGTATTAAGCCGCAGGACATTACCGAAATCCTGCTCACTCACGCCCATTCCGATCATGCTGGCGGTCTGGTGAAAGACGGTAAGCCGGTGTTCAGCAATGCGCGCGTTTTCGTTGGAAAACCGGAAATCGACTTCTTCTTTAACGAAGACAATCAGAAAAAAACGGGCTACGGCAAGAACTACTTTGACGTCGCGCAGAAGACCTTAAAACCTTACCTTGATGCCGGTAAAGTGGTGCCTTTTAGCGGCACTTCTGAGATCCTGCCGGGTATTACCGGCACGGTACATCCCGGCCATACACCGGGATCAGCCTTCTATACCCTGACAAGTAAAGGCGAGAAGATCACCTTCGTGGGCGATATTATTCATGCCGCGGCGGTCCAGTTCCCGCAGCCCGACGTGACTATCACCTACGATGAAGATCAGAACAAAGCGGCACGCGTGCGCGAAGAGGCGTTTGCGGACTTTGTGAGAAATAAAGACCTGGTTGCTGCCCCCCATCTCCCGTTCCCGGGTATCGGCTATGTCACCAAAGGCGAAAACGGCGGCTATGGGTGGGTGCCTGTCACCTATACCAACCGGGACGCCAGCAGTGCGGAATAAGCATCAGCGCGGGATGTCATTGCCGCTTCCCGTGCTTTCTTGTACCCTTTCACCGGTTAACCCAACCCCACTAAAATTGAGACGTCCGGACGCTTATGACTGCACACATTTCTAACGATCCTTTGCATGGCGTAACGCTGGAGATGATGGTCAACGCCCTGGTGGCGCGATATGGCTGGAACGAGTTGGGCGACCGAATCAAAATTAACTGTTTCAGAAAAGATCCCAGCGTTAAATCGAGCCTGAAATTTTTGCGCCGTACCCCCTGGGCACGCGCGGAAGTCGAAGCCCTGTATCTGGACTCCCTCAACGATGAAGGACGCGTAGAACAGGAAACGCCCGCCTTTAATCCCTGGGCTAACAGTCGGATTATCAAGAGCTAATACGCAAATGACGCGACATGTAAAACGGATTGGTGCGCTGGCTGGCTGCGCACTTTTACTTGTGAGCTGCTCCTCAAAACCACCGAAATCACTGGTTACCCCTATTCCCACCGTCAGCACACCGACACAGCAGTCCAACGAGCCGATGCGCGGGATCTGGCTGGCGACCGTTTCCCGCCTCGACTGGCCACCGGTCGCATCAGTGAATGGCCGCAGCGCTGACCAACGCATCGCTATGCAAAAGCAGGCACTGACCAGCAAGCTAGACAATCTTAAGCGTCTCGGAATTAACACCGTGTTTTTCCAGGTGAAACCGGACAGCACGGCACTCTGGTCGTCAAAAATTTTACCGTGGTCAGATATGCTGACGGGCAATATCGGTGAATATCCAGGTTACGATCCACTGCAGTTTATGCTGGATGAAGCGCACAAGCGCGGCATGAAGGTGCATGCCTGGTTCAACCCATACCGCGTGTCGACCAACACCAAACCCTCGACCATCGCCGCCCTGAACCGGACGTCATATCAGACTCCGTCCAGCGTCTATGTCCAGCATCCGGAGTGGGTACGCATTTCTGGCGATCGTTTCGTACTCGACCCGGGCATTCCGGAAGTGCGCGACTGGATCACCCGTGTGGTCACCGAAGTGGTGGCAAACTACCCGATAGACGGCGTGCAGTTTGATGATTACTTTTATGCCGAATCACCCGGTTCGGCGCTCAATGACGGGCAGACTTACCGGCAGTACGGCCAGGGATTTGCCTCAAAAGCCGACTGGCGCAGGCACAACACGCAACAGCTGATCGTGCAGGTTTCCCGCGCGATTAAACAGACAAAACCCGGTGTCGAGTTTGGCGTCAGCCCGGCTGGCGTGTGGCGTAACCGTTCATTTGATCCGGCAGGCTCGGACACACGGGGTGCTGCAGCCTATGATGAATCCTACGCCGATACGCGTCAGTGGGTGCAACAAGGTTTACTCGACTACATCGCCCCGCAGATTTACTGGCCTTTCTCCCGGGATGCTGCGCGCTACGACGTGCTGACCAAATGGTGGGCCGACGTCGTTAAGCCGACCCACACTCGCCTGTATATCGGCATTGCGTTCTATAAAGTGGGCGAACCGTCGAAAAATGAACCGGACTGGATGGTTCAGGGCGGCGTGCCGGAGCTGAAAAAACAGCTCGATTTGAACGATTCGCTACCCAACGTGAATGGTACGATCCTGTTCAGGGAAGATTACCTGAACCAGCCGCAGACCCAGCAGGCGGTTAACTACCTGAAAGGTCGCTGGGGTAGCTAAGTGAAGAGCAGGCAGAAACGCCCCGTTTCTGCCTGTTTTTTTTTATGGCTTCGGCCCGAACATTGCCTCAAGCTGCTGTGCATCTGGCATACCCACCACCTGCTGAAGCTCATTCTCCGCATTCAGATAATAAATAGCTGGCGTGGCGTTAGCGCCCAGAGCGTCCATTAACGCCTGGTGTTTCTGCAGTATTTCAACGGTTTCACGGGATGTGCTGCCTTCCGGTTTGGGCAATTTTTTACCGCCAGATAATTCGTAATCACGCCAGGCCGAGACCGGATCTTTCGCATTCAGTATAGCGGCGGCATTACGTCCGCTGTTGGGGTTGAGAAACGCCACCAGCAGCGTATTAAGCTGAACGTTACCGGCCTTCACCCACGGTTGCGCCTCTGACCAGAACTGTTTGCAGTACGGGCAGAACGGATCCGCAAACACAAAGACTTTACGCGGAGCGTTCTCCGCCCCTTCTTTCAGGGGATGCGCCGCGTTAAGCTTTTTCCACATTTCGCGTCCCATTGGGGCATAGATCTCTTTCTGGAAATAACCTTCGCTGAGATTTTTTCCTTTGTCATCGTACAGATACCCCGAGATCACGTGCTTGCCGTCCGGCGTTAAAAAGAGCGTTACGCCCATATCCTGATATTGTCCAAGCCAGGCTGGTGCGCCGCCAGGTGCATCCAGTTTCTTAATGATTTTGATGTCCTGCTGCTCGCTGAAGTGTTTTACCACGTCCGGTATGGCTTCAGCCGCCTGCGCCAGCCCTGACGATACCAGCGCTGAAAGTAACAGTAATTTTTTCATTTCCCTCTCCGGTTTTGCGGGGGCATCAAGCCCCCTTTCAGGTTAGCGGTTTTTCAGTGCATCACTGACCATTTCATCGAACTGTTCAAACGGCACCCAGCCGGGAAGCAATCCTTCACCGATGAGCGTGGCGGGTGTTCCCTGAATCCCCATTTTCTCTGCAACGATCAGGCTGCGCTTAATCGTCATCAGGCTCTCCTCATCTGGCGTCGTGACACTCACCCCTGCCCGTTTTTGCGCCTCCTGAATGCTGGCGTCATCGTGGTACCCCTTTTTCGCCATCAGGGTATGGTTCAATTTCATAAACTGCTCCGGATGCGCGCGCCAGAGCGTTAAGGCGTCACGCGCTGCGGTCAGCGAACTTTCCGAGCGGAAAGGCAAAAACTTAAAGACCACTGCGACATCCGGGTATTTTTCGACAATTTTCTCCAGGTACGGGTCGAATTTTTTGCAGTACGGGCAGTTGTAGTCCGTAAAGACCACAAGCGTCAGTTTTGGGTTTTTCGCGCCGATGCGCGGGGAGTTCGGATCGTTAAACAGAAAATCAGAGATCATCTTCTGCGCACGTTGTTCCTGGTCCGGCGTCAGGGGTGTTGCCGCCATCACCTGAACGGAGGCCAGAAGTAGCAGCATTGTAATAAGGATTTTTTTCATAAAATGGTTAACCTTTTGCGTTGTTCAGTGTGGCGACAAGGGTGCGCTTATCCAGCAGCGGCGAGAGGATCTCTCCGTCCGGGATACCGGGGCCATACACCTCATTAAACGGAATGGCATAGCGGTTTCGCTTCTCAAGAAACGCAGCGATAAGCGCGGAAGGCTGGCTCCAGTCTCCGCGCAGGGCCACCACGTCCGGCTGACTCAGTGCGGCAATGATGTCCGGCTGATTCAGTACCCGATGCTCGTTAACCTTACAGGTCACACACCAGTCGGCAGAGATATCTACAAACACCCGTTTCCCCTGCGCAAGCGCCATCTGGATGGCCTCTTCACTTAGCGGTTGCCACGGGATCGTCTGCTCCACACGTTGCGTTGCGAGGACAGGTGATGCGTTAAGCAACCCGCGCAGTTGGTATCCACCAAATACCGACAGGGAGATCACCACCAGCCAGAATAGTGGTGAGGACGTTTGCCCCTTCATTGTGAAGAGCGCCAGCGCAATAACAATCAGTACCAGCATTACGATCTGACCAGCCGTTTCACCCAGATGCAGGTTCAACAGCGTTGCCAGCCAGAGGCTGGAGGCCAGCATCATCAGGCCAAGGATGATCTTCAGGGTGTTCATCCAGCGCCCGGGCTTCGGCAATAACGTGGCCGTTTTTGGCACCAGGGCAACAAACAGCCACGGCAAACTCATTCCCACGCCGAGCATCAGGAAAATAAGCCACAGAGTCTGCAGCGGTGCGCCGAGGGCAAACGCCACGGCAGTACCGAGGAATGGTGCGGAGCACGGCGTGGCCAGCAGCGTGGCAAACATCCCTTCACAGAAACTGCCCCCCAGCCCCGTACCGCCCGTCGCGGCCAGGCGTCCTGCGGCGGCAGAAGGCAGCAGCATCTCAAACACCCCAAACAGGTTCAGCGCGAAGAGGAAGGTCACGGCGACCATCAGACCAATAAACCACGGGTTCTGGAACTGAATGCCCCAACCCAGCGATGCCCCGGTCAGCTTAAGCGCAGTCACCATCGCGGCAAGCAGCATAAAGGAGGTGAGGATCCCGGCGCTGGTTGCCAGAAAACGCAGCCTGATCGTTCGTCTGTCTGAGCCCGCATGCAGGATACTGTTGAGCTTCATGCCCATCACCGGCAATACGCAGGGCATCAGGTTCAGGATCAACCCGCCCAACAGCGCAAAGATCACCATTTTTCCCATGCCGGGCGCTGCGGACGCAGCAGGCGTTGTTCCAACCGTCATTACGGTTTGCTGGGCTTCACTGCCATTAGTCAACACAAACGACAGAGCTTTACCTGCCAGCGAGGTGGGCTTATCTCCCCACTCATCGGTGACAGGAACGGTCACCCGAAGCTGATGACCGTCGTGTTTAATGACGGGTTCTCCCGGAAGAATATCCCCCTCCAGCGGGTCAAAATAGATCCCCGGATTGTCCCACTTTCCTTCCGTTGTCCCTGTAATGACCAGATTGCCGTCCGCCAGCCAGGCAGTAAGGTCAGACGAAACACCTGACGAGCCGGGAACAGAGCGCATCGCGTTGTCGAAGGCATCACGAAAACCGGCATCGACCGGTTGATTAAAATCGAGATGTAGCGGGTAGTCCGTCAGCAGGCAGACGTTACTGCACGTGGAGAGCGTCAGCGTTCCGTCGAGCGCATCTCCCTTCACCCCGTCGAGGACAATCGGGATCGTGACCTTGTCGTGATAACCCTGCGTGGTCATGCCGGAGATATCGAAGCGCGAAGGTACTGGCCAGGACCAGCTGTCCGTTACGCCTTCCGGCCAGCTGATTTTCGGCGCGACACCACCCTCTCCCGGCGAACGCCAGTAGGTTTTCCAGCCGGGCTTTAGCTCGACGGTGAGCAAACCCTGAATGCGGTTTTGATCCCTTTCCGCCTGAAAGCGGATACGGGCGTGATCATTTTGTGGGGAGACCTGCCAGCCAGTGTCTGCCGCATGGGTAATACCGATGCAGGACAGCCACAGGAAGACGAAGCCCCTGAAAAGGTTAAACATGTTTTACTCCGTGAATAGTGAAAATTATCGTGTGGTGACGATGTTTTTCATTCGCGGAAGACGCAGTTTTTTAGATGTATTCGGGGAGGCGGTGCCTGAACGGGTTGTTCTCTGGAAACAAATACCCGCCCCTGCGTAAACAGCTGCAGGAGGGCAAAGAAGATAATAATGGCTGGCAGTGCGCCGTCGAAGAACAGCGGCTGCGCGCAGAGAAGCGAGTGCGCGCCAAGCTGACAAGGTGACGGGCCGGGCTGTTCAGTGTTGCTGTTTTGAGCTGGGGCGTCAGCTATCTGGGACGTTTGCGGATCCAGTCCCTGTAAAAAATGGTTGAGATACACCGCACGCTGCACGAGACAAAGTGCCATCGCGAGACAGGTGACGATCAAAAGCCATTTTCCGAGAAGCTGACGGTTGCGCATAACATTCCAGAGTAACAAGACGCCCCGATCATAAACGATAGTGATGAATCTACAAGCACCGGAAGTGTAAGGTTTTGTCTGTCGCCGCTATTCACCGGTCAGCGCGTCATAAACATCCCGCAGCCGCGTACGCAGAAACAACACCGCCTTGTGCTTACGGGATAACAGCGCCTGCTCGCTGGCACCCGTCTCCTCTGCCAGCATTTTAATGCTATACCCGTGAAGCTCGGTCTTTTCGAATACCTCCCGCTGCGGCGGTGTAAGTTCAGACAACGCCTGTTCCAGTTCTTCCCACAACAGCGTTTTGAGATACTCCTCTTCCGGTGTCTGCGGCATACCGAACAGGGTTTCGGCCAGCTCGTCTTCCGGAAAGCCGTCTTCAACGTCACCCGTAAAATAGCCGGAGAGCGAAACCTCGCGTTTTTTCCGCGACCGGTCAGTCATCTCATTACGCGCCGCGCGGAACAGCCACGCAGCAACGTTCTCGACTGGCTGTTCCACTTTCATCAACTGATACGTGACTTCCTGCAAAATGTCGTCGGCATCATCACGAACGGACGTGCGCCCGCGTATGAAGGCTTTCAGCCTGGCGCGACAGGCATTGAGCGCCGACATCAGCATGGATCCGCCCGCCTCCCCGGCTTTCATTTCGCTCACTCTGCTTCCGGCGTTTTTGGCGCGTTGTCATCGCGTTTTTCGTCACGATGGCCGTGCCAGCCGCAGTGTCCGCGCCCGTGGCGACCAAACCCTTCGCGACGCTGCTGAATAAACGCCTCGCGCTGTTCGGGGGTCATGTTCATCCAGCGCTCGTGCATTCGGCGGTGCGCGCCAAACATCCCGGGACGGAAACCCAGCCCGCCAAACAGAATGCGACTCAGCACCAGAATGCCCAGCGCCTGCCAGAATCCGATGGCCTTAACGCCGAGGATGGCCGGGAGCAAGGCGTTCCACAGGGTCATCACCAGCAGGCCGAGCACGATGAAAATCACCGCGCCAATGACTAAGCCCTTGCCCATGCGGTGGCGACCGAATCCGCGCCCGTGACCTCTGCCGTGCATATCAAAATCTCTCATGGTGTTTACCTCGTTTACAGTAACTGATTATGGCTTGTGATGAGGTAGACGGATGAGGGAGGGAAATATTGCTGGGGGATATAAATTTTTTTTGGGGAGAGGTTATGTCTGCGCCGAAGCTTCCGGCTAATAAAGCCTGTAACGCTCCGGCGCAGGTATCTTACCTGAAGGTCAGGTGCGCATTTCATCGCGCACTGACCCGTTACGCAGAAATCAGTCTGCTGATTTCACGGTGATCCCGGTAATGCTAAAGTCGTTACCGTCACCACTGGCTTTATGACTGAATATTTCCAGCAGGTTATCGCCCGACGTGGCTGTAAACTCGCCTGACAGCGTGACCCATTCACCTTTTACCGCCAGTGCGGTGACCGGCGTGATATCCTGTCCCGCGACCCTGAGTGAAAGTTCTGGCACCACCTTGTAGTCATTGTCCCTGCGCGCTTGAATACTGAAGCTGTAGCGTTTCCCCTGCTGAAGCTCCGTATAGTGTTTATAAAGCAGCACACCATTATGCGTTCGACCTTTCACATTGGTGGTCGGGAAACGGATCAGGGTCGCTTCCCCTTCTGAGTAAAACTCATGTTCAGGCGTTGCCGGGCCAAACTTCCAGTCATTCAGATGATTATTCGCAAAATCGGTCGTATCAAGGAACGGTTTTGGTGGTGGCTCCGGGCAGACAGGAGTTACAGGAACCTCCTGAGTAACCGGTGCCGTCAACGGGGGAGTTGGTTGCTTGTGGTGATCCAGGCACTGGCATGGATGTTTCTTTTCCTTATCATCACAGCGGTTGCCACAAACATCAATCAGTGACTGAAGAACACCGGCAAGCGTGTTTACCGCCCGGACAATCTCAGGCACCTGTGCGCACAGGTCGCTGTCGTTGCCGGGGATTTTGGCCGGGGTTTTCCCTTCCAGGGCATCTGCTTCGTCTTTTTTGTTCTCGACGCTGTCGAGTTGCGGAACCTTACTGGCACAGATGGTGTTTTTCAGAACCGTTGCAAAATCGGCGACCCCGGAAGTGTAGATATAGTGCTCACCCCCTGTACGAAGCGCAAGGCGCTTGTATTCCCGGATCATGGCTTTTTCGTCTGCCGGTGAAGGGTACGGCAGTGTGGCATGAGGGGTGCCCAGATAGGTGTGAATTTTGACGTTTGCCTGTAGCGCAGTGGCTATGGCATCGTCACAGGCTTTGATTCGGTCTGCATCCAGGGTCATTTCTCCCCCCTTCAGACTTTCGTCCCCCAGCACGAAGACATTCTTTTCAGCACCGTCACGCCAGTCAAAAAAACGAATCACATCTTCCGCTGCAGGTGCGACATCTTCCTGCGCCGGATTTCCCTCCTTGATATGTTCCCTGCCTTTCAGTGCGGCCGGGTTGGCACCTGTCTTTCCCGTCAGATACTGACGAACGGTGGTGGTAAACTCTGTTCCGGCAAAACCACCTTCAATGCCCAGAAATTCCGTCCGTAGATCAGAAGGACAGGCTTTTCTGGCTTCCTCAATCGCTGCACCCAACTTTGCGCTGAGGGCTTCTGCTTCATCCTGCATGGAAAGACTACTGTCAATGATAAAGACCAAATCAACTTTTTTATTATCCTGTTCGCTCATCTCAGAGACTCCATATGAGGTAATATTCCTGTTTACGGACAGGGAGGACCGTTGCTCGTACGACCTCCCCGCAGACTTTCAGCCGAAAACAACAAACCGGACGTCATAACCACCGGTATTGTTGGCATATTCTGATGCCGTGTTTGTATCGTTAAAGATGAATGAGAGTTCACCATCCACCGGCACTTCCCAGTCGGTTCCTCCGCTGCCAATGCCGAAGAGATGCTCGCCGGCTTTAATGATTAGTTTCCCCGCCACCGCCTCCGGTAAGACGAATGTCGGGTCCGGTGTTTGTGCTGACGGATGCTGGCTGTCACCATCAGGCCCGAAACGGCGGCCACGGCTGTCGTACTGTGCTGTACCAGCCGCAACCAGCATCACGGTGTCCCCTTTGCTGACTGTGACCCCGGTACGTGTCCAGTCGCTGCCTGTCGCGGGTACATGACCTTTCCACTCAGCCTTTTTCGCCGCCACTTTTTTCTCATCTTCCCCGGCATAGACGTTGACATTGAAAGCCCCGCTGTTATCTCGATGAGAAGAGTCACTCACGATTAAAATCAGATCTCCGGTTTCCGGTACCGTCCACTGATAAACACCGCTACCAACGTCATAGCTTTTTCCGGACGCGCTGAAGCGGGCTTTCAGTACCTTATCCGCTTTCGTGATAAGACCTTCCTTAACCCTGCCAAACGGAGCAGCAAGGGCATATTCTTCCTTGCCATATTTAATCCATCCTTCAGCGATGATGCTTATTTTTTGCCCAGCCTTAAGGCTGAGTTTTGTATTAATCCCTTCAGATGCATTCGCATCAACACATCCTGACCACGCTGGTGAAGCTGTCATGAAACTCTCCTTTATCGTTTCGGATTGAAACTATTTGACTGCCATATTAGATGAATAATTAAGATACCAATGACAGAATCCATTATTTTATTAAGGATATCTGCATACACATAAATACTAGGAATAAACAGACAAGCCATCAAACAATAATTCATAAATTCAAGACGCAGTTGTGACTCATCCTGCTACTGGCTTTGGGTTTTAAAATTAATATTAGGAATAACCTTACCCTCTTATACGATATTTTTTATCACTTTGGATGCAATCCTGACTTTTTCAAAAAGATGTCACTTTCTTAAAACCATATTATTCAGGTGGATAAATTGGATTTTTACCCTGCCATTTCTGGTAGGCTTCCGTTATAAACCCAGTAATACGCAGGAATCCTAACGGTAATCCCGCACTATCTAGTTCAGTGAGAAATTATTATTTACCTTATAGAAAACCCCATTGCATTAACATTTCCCCACAGTGAGGAGAATGCATTGCTTTGTGAGATTAATCCTAATACCACACCTGAACACCACTTTTAAATCAATAAGTTAATGTGAAATCGCAATGGAGTTTAATTATTTATCAGTACGCTCATTAAAAAATACATTACTCTATTCACAGTTGGACAATAAGTTTAGTGTCACAGAAGCAACATTTATCACCTTTATTAAAGGCCGAATAATCAGTATATCGCCGCGAGAGCAGCATAATATTGGCGTCGCTAATTAAACCTGATAAGGAAGAATACCATGACTGTCAAACCAAACTGGACCGGAAAAGTACCTGCAAATGCACCTGAAGGTGTCAGCACTGATATTCAACTAAATGCAGGAGAAGAAATCACTCTCCTCGCATCCGGTTTCATTAAATACGGTAAAGAGGAGTTTGCTCTCGCTGTGCCGGATGGCCGGATAAAAGAGGGACTTATCACGAAAGCGGATAAGGTCCTTAAAGCACGATTCGGGACTTCTGGTAAAGGGTATGATATCGGAGGGGGAGTATATAAATGGGCTTCACCTGAAAGCGGAACATTGCATTTGTATATTGCTGATACAGCGACTGGCTATTCTGATAACACAGGTAGCTTCAGCGTCAGTGTTTATAAATAAGCACTATCCCTCCTGATGTGCAGGAGCAGCCTCCGTTTTCCGGAGGCTGAACATTCCGCCGTCTGCCATGCAGATGAAGAGTAATGCCGTTAATGGCAGGATGATTAACAGGACATATTACATGACAGGGAGACTTATCCGTCATCTACTCTGGCAGTACCCCGGCTGGGTCTTTTTCTGCCTGATGATGACCAGTGCTGCAGCAGGTGTGCTGGCTGTGTTGATGCTGCATTTTTCCACAGAGGACGCCTTTCTTGCAGCGTTTTTCCTGTTTCTGATGGTGTCAGTGCCGGTCTGCTTATGGCTCCACCGCTTGTCCATCGCACACCAGCGCCGGCAGAACTGAAGAGAGCCGCAACACCATACACAATAAAGGCTCCCTCAGGAGCCTCTTTCCATTCAATCAAGCCTGCACCGGCAAACTAAAACTCGAAATACTCCGCGAAAGCTGCTGCGCCTGCTCTTCCAGCGATGCCGCGGCCGCGGCGGACTGTTGCACCAGCGCGGCATTCTGCTGGGTCACGCCGTCCATCTCGGTTACCGCCTGTCCGACCTGGCTGATCCCACGGCTCTGTTCTTCAGATGCCACGGAGATCTGCTCCATCAGCGTATTCACTTTATTAACAGAACCAATAATGGAATCGATCACCTCGCCCGAACGGTTTACCAGCTCGGCACCGTTTTTCACGCTGGAAACCGACTGCGCAATCAGGCTCTCGATGTCCTTAGCCGCCACTGCGCTTTTCTGCGCCAGGGTGCGTACTTCACTGGCCACAACCGCAAAACCGCGTCCCTGCGTACCCGCGCGCGCCGCTTCAACTGCCGCGTTCAGCGCCAGAATATTGGTCTGGAAAGCGATGCTGTTGATGACGCTGGTAATGTCTTCGATACGCTTCGAGTTTGCCGCGATAGTATTCATAGTGTCGATGACTTCACGGGTCACCGCTTCACCGGTATGGGCATTTTTCACCGCGTCCTGTACCAGTTTTCCGGCCTGATAGACGTTATCGGTATTGTTCGCCACGGTTGCGCTCAGTTCTTCCATGCTGGCCGCCGTCTGGGTTAACGCGGACGCCTGCTGTTCGGTACGTGACGCCAGGTCAATATTCCCGGAGGCAATCTCTTGCGCTGCGTGGGTCACGGTATGGCTCGCATCGCGCACCTGGGCGATGGTCGCAAGCAGCGCCTGGCGCATCTGCTCCATCGAACTCATAAGATGGTCGATTTCGTTGCCGGAGCGTCCCTTCACCGGCACCGGGATGTCCAGCTTGCCTGCCGCAATCTGGCTGCAGTGTTCGCGTGCCAGGTTTACCGGGGCAAACACAAAGCGCTTCATCAGCAGGCTGACCGCGACAATCACCACCACAAACAGGCAGGCGATTGCGGCAATCATCACCAGACCTGAAACGAAGTTGCTGCTCGCATCTTCGTTCAGGCTTTTGGCGTATTTCTGGTGGACGGAAAGCACCTGGTCGAGAACGATCTCGTACTGGCGGTCGAGGCGGGACACGTCCTGGATCAGGGCGTTAAATTTGGCAACATCGTGCGCTTCGGCAGCATTGATAAGCGGTACCAGTCCCTGGTTGCGGTAGTTTTGCCAGGCATCCTGATAGGCAGTCACCAGCGGCGCTTCATCCGTCAGACGCGGTGAATCCATAAAGGCTGCAAAGGCGTGGTCCGCTTTGGTCAGCGCCTCTTTCACTGCGGCAAGCTTCGCAGACTCATCTGCCGAGTTGCCCGCTTCCACCATCTTCACATACTCCATCACCCGAACGCGCAGGGTGCGGCTGTGGTTGATGGGGTCAATAATCGACAGCACAACCTGGATCTCTTTGTTCACATTATCCAGGGAATTATTACTTTTAATGATGAGGCCAACGCTGGTGACGGTGCTGACAACAAAGAAGAAAAGCAGTGAGAACAGGACAATCAGGGACGACTTTTTCAACGACATAGACCAATACCTCAAGGAGAATTATTCCTTATGGTTATCGGCGCATCCAAAACTTAAATTAATTAAAGTTATTGATGTATCGGTCAGAGCTATATAGATGACTTATAGCGTCGTTGCAGGGTGGCATCCAGCTTGCGCTGCAAGGGCTGCGGCGTCTCCCCTTCGATCAATTTGCTAATTAAATCAAAGCAGTGCCAGGCCAGCTGGCGGTTATCCTGACGAATGGTATCGACAGGGATCGTCAGCGAATCGTAGAGGTAGTGATCGTCAAAACTGGCTAACCTGATATCGCTTTGCAACAGGTTGTGTTGACCCATGTAGCGCAATACCCCTTCCAGCAGACCGCAGGCGGCGGTGAAAAGCGCTTTCGGCGGACGTCCCAGGCGGGCGCAAAGTTCAGCGAACATCTCGTATCCGGAGCTCGGATGATAGTTGCCGTGAATGATCCACTCGGGGCGTAGCGTCACATTGGCTTCACGCAAACCTTGCTTAAACCCTTCCAGGCGGTCGCGAGTTGGGGAAAGACGGGGTTGACCGCCGAGGAAGTAAAACTCATCAGGATGCTGACGTGCAATGTCAGCCACCAGTTCCGTCGTCGGGGTAATGGAATCGGTGATCACCAGCGGCAGAGCGCTGTCGTTGATATGGCGGTCAAAAAGGACAACGGGCAGTTGCTCACTCAGCTTGTGGTAGTCCGCATCATTGAGCATGCTGGAAGCTACAATCAGCCCGTCCACCTGACGCGCCACCATGTTATTCACCACCACCGTCTCCTGCCCCGGGTTTTCATCGCTACAGGAGATCAGCAGTTGAACGCCAGCCTCACGGCACAGCGTCTCCAGCTCGTGAGAAAACACGGCGAAACCGTAGTTGGTAATTTCAGGAACCACCAGGCCAATGGTGTGGCTACGGTTATCACGCAGAGACCGGGCATGAATGCTGGGTTGATAGTGGTGCTCTTTGGCAATCGCCAGTACGCGTTCACGCGTCTCTTCCGCGACGCGCAGCTCTTTGCTGCGTCCGTTCAGGACCAGGCTGGCGGTGGCTTTTGATACCCCCGCCAGTTCCGCGATGTCTTTAATGGTGACGCGTTTTGTTTTTCTCACAACGACTTAGATCCGGCTGCCAAAACCCTCATTCTATCATGTAGGCGCGCAGCGACCAGTAGCGTAATGTGATGTCGGACGCACCTTCGAATCGTACACGGGCCGGATGGTCAGGAAAATAGCGGCTGCTCATCACTCCTTCACCGTGATTGATGAAAATTTCAACGCTGGAGCGGTCGCACAGAACGCGTAAATGGCTGACGTCCCCCAGCCAGTAGCGGGTCAATATTTCCCCGTTTTTCAGACTGGCGCGTTCCAGACGCAGCCCCTGGTCATCAACCGTGAGACGCAAGGCTCCACCAAAATCCACGTTCACGTGCGATGTGTTCAGTTCAAACTCCAGACGCGTCGCATCCAGTTCTGGCGCATCACTGGCGAATCCCTGCCAGCGTTGTTCACCTTCACGCAGCGCTTCCAGTTCACGAGCCGGGGTCTGCCAGAGCTTGCCGTCGTGGTAGCGTAATTCGCGCGGACAGGTCATCTGGTGCATCCAGCCATGCGTTCGCGTTGGCTGAAGCATCTCTTCTCCGTCCGGCACACCCATCCAGCCGATCAGAATGCGTCGACCGTCTTCCGCCAGCGTCGTTTGCGGCGCGTAAAACTCAAACCCGGCGTCCAGCTCGTGCAGAGCGCCGTGATCGAATGCGGCGTTTGCATAGTCAAACGCCCCGCTCATCCATGCGGCTGGATAGGTGTTGAGATAGCGATGCGGCTCGCGCGCCAGCCCCTGCGGACAGCAGATCAGAACATACGTCCCGTCGAGGGCAAACAGATCGGGGCACTCCCACATATACCCTGCGTCCATCAGGCCGTTAACGCCGTGACCGGCGATCTCGCCGCAGGACGCCCAGGTGTGCAAATCAGCGGATTTGAACAGCAGCACTTTGCCGCGTTTTTGCAGATCCTGCGCGCCCAGCACCATGTACCACTCCCTATTGTGCTGCCACACCTTCGGGTCGCGCACGTGGCCGGTGTAACCTTCCGGTAGCGCAAGCACAGGTCCGAGTTTCTTAAAGCTGCCGTCCGGTTGTTCCACGGCCAGAGACTGCCAGGCGGTGCGGTTGCCGTCATCGAATTTGACGTTGCCGGTGTAACACAGGGTCAAAACGCCCTCGTTATCCACGGCGCTACCAGAGTAGCAGCCGTTGCGGTCATACTCTTCGTCGGGCATTAACGCCATCGGTTCATGCTGCCAGTGCACCAGATCCGCAGAACTCCAGTGCCCCCAGCATTTAAACCGATGTTCGCAGTCCAGCGGGTTCCACTGATAAAACAGATGATAACGCCCGGCAAACCAGATAAACCCGTTGGGATCGTTCATCAGCCCCGTTACCGGCGCGGCGTGCCATTGCGGATAATGGCTGTCTGCGAGCGCGCGCGGCTGGCCTTTCATAACGGCCTGCAGGATCGCAGGCCAGCGTGAAGGTAACGTCATTATTCTGAGTCCGTTTTATATTTCAGCAGCAGCGAGACGGTAAACGCCACGCCGAAGGCAATCACCATGCCGATAATATAGTTGAGCAGAGAGCTTGCCTGCACAATGGCCATACCTGGAATAGCGGTCAACCCAACGGCAGTCATATAAACATGCACTGAGACCACCCAGGCCCCGCCCACCGCACCGCCAATCAACGCGGCAATAAACGGTTTTACGAAACGCAGGTTGATACCAAAAATGGCCGCTTCAGTAATACCGAGCATGGCAGAGAACGCCGATGGTAAGGTAATGGCTTTGATTTTCGCATCTTTGGTTTTGAACCACACCGCCAGACAGGCGCCGCCCTGTGCTACGTTCGCCATCGCCCAGATCGGCAGCAGGAAGTTAACGCCAATCGACGGGTTACCCAGCAGACCTGCTTCAATCGCGTGGAAACTGTGGTGAATACCGGTGATCACAATCACCGAGTAAAGCCCGCCAAACAGCAGCCCGGCCAGCCAGCCCGCGTGTTCAATTAACGTACTCAGGATAAAGGAGATGCCGTCGCCCAGCGCACGCCCCGCCGGACCAATAATCAGTAAGGCGATAAATCCGGAGATAACGACGGTGAGGAACGGCGTCAGGATCAGGTCTAACGCATCCGGGATCGCGCGACGCAGGTTTTTCTCCACGATGCTCATGAACCAGACGGCCAGCAGCACGGGGAATACTGTGCCCTGGTAGCCAATCATCGCGATCTCAAGGCCGAAGAAATTCATGGTGTGGAAGCCGGACGCCACGCCCCAGGCGTTGGTCAGCGCCGGGTGCGTCAGAATGCCGCCCAGCGTCGCGCCGAGATACGGGTTGCCGCCAAATTCCCGCGCGGCGGTAAAACCAATCAGAATAGGCAGAATGATAAACGCCGCCGAACTGCACATATCCAGTATGATGTAGATGGCGTTATCCGCATTGACCCAGCCGTAGGTTTTCACCATACCGAGCAGGCCCATCAGCAGACCAGAGGCAACAATTGCGGGAATGATCGGCACAAAGATGTTTGAAAGCAAACGGGCAATGCGCTGGAACGGGTTCAGCTTGCGCGCCGCCAGATCCGCGGCTTCAGATTTACTGGATTCGCTGATCCCCGCCGCCTGAATAAATGCGGCGTAAACCTTGTTGACCACGCCCGTGCCAAAAATCACCTGCATCTGCCCGGCGTTACGGAAACAGCCCTTCACACCCTCGACCTTACCGATGGCCTGCTGGTCAGCAAGCGCGTCATCGACCAGCACCAGACGAAGACGGGTTGCGCAGTGTGCCGCGCTGGCGATATTTTCCTTGCCACCGAGCAGCGGAATAAGCTCGCGGGCGATTTGATTAAAATCCATAGATACCTCTGCCTGACTTCTTTTTATGATGTGCGAAACGCCCCCGCCAGGCGGGAGCGTGATGGGTTAAAACCAGGTTTCCATCTGGACCCCAAAGTTCCATTCCCCGCCTGCGTTGAAACCGCTGCTGCCAAAGGCATCATCGCTGGCGTAGTTATCCAGTTTGCTGCTCCAGTCCATCCAGGTGGCAAACAGGCGCAGCTCCGGACGGCTGAAGAAATCGCCGATTTTGCTCGCTTTTAACGTTGGCGCAAAGGTCAGCTTGTAGAAACTGCCGTTGACGGCGTTGCGGTCCTTATAGCCTTCCGGGTTTAAATCCATGTACTGATAGCTTCCCTCAAACGCCAGGGCGAAGTTCTGAGTCACCTCTTTAATCAGACGGGTGTTGAGCGTCACCCACTCATAGCTATCGCCCTTGACGTAACGATCTTTACTGCTTTGCGCCAGGACAGCAGGGGCAACGCTCCAGCCTCCGCCAATCGGCGTGACACCGTAACTTGCAAAGCGCCAGGTATCCGCCTCAGACAGCAATGCGCCATCGGAGCCGATGCTTTTCACTTCCGCACCCAGCCCGTGACCATACAGCAGCGCCGTTTTGGCTGTCCCTTCCCGCAGGCCGTAGAAACTCTCATTGTGCAATCCAACCAGGGCATGAACGCCGGTATTGGCGGCATCGGTTTTGATAAGATCGCCGTTGGTATCTTTACGATCGTCGTTATCTTTTGCCCGCAGACCGCTTACCATCAACTGGAACGGTCCGGCGAAGTGGTTCATGCTGAGGATATAGTTCTGAACGTTATTGTCGGTCTGCTCCACACTGCCGAAATTGCGGCCGTAAATAGAGAAGTTACTGCGCAGCGAATCGTTCCATTTCACGTCATACACACCGCCACCGGTACCGGCAAGGAACACGACGTCGGAATCCAGCCAGTGAATATCAAAGTTGTCACGGTCAAAGCGTTTACCCGCCCAGAAGGTACTACCCTTCAGCGCACCGGTGAAATCAGGCAAGTTGCCCAGCTCAGCAAAGGCCTGACGAATATTGAGATCGCTGGTATCGGCTGACCAGTCGTTATAGGTCCTCTGACCGTCGGCCAGCATCGCTTTGAAGCGCGTGGTCGCCCCGTTATCCAGCGTTTGTTTATGCTCCAGGTTCAGCTCAACGTAGGTGTCGGCTTCGTTACCCAGACGCCCTACTGCTCCGCCCGTTTCCCCGGCGGGTGTCAGATAAGGGCCGCTTTTGCTGCTGGAGGCCGCATCGTTCATCAGCAGGCCAGAACGGGCATAGCCGTGGAACTCAAACCCACCGCTTTGGTCCGCTTTTTTCTCCAGCGCGGTGGTGCGTTGAGCCACTTCCTGAGTTGTCGTTTGCGCCTGCTGCTGAGCCGCAACCAGTTGCTGCGTTTTTTGTTCTGCATCCGTCGCGCGTTTCTCAGCAACCTGCGCACGCGTCTCCGCGTCCTGAAGACGCTGTTCCATCGCCGCAAGTCGCGCTTCGATGCTTGTCATATCCGTTTGGGCAAAAACAGAGGTACTTCCGGCCAGCATGCCTATCATCACGGCAAGTCTGCGTTTTTTATACATTTTGTCGCATCCCTAAAAGAAGTCATTAATAGTGCTAAATTGCTAAACCGGTTTAGGTTGCTGATACTAAACCGCCGAATTTTGGATCGGCAATCTTTTTTGCTAAACCGTTTTAGTAAGTGTGATCGGGGCGACAATTCAGGCCACCCGAGGGCGGCCAGTAATGGGAGGAATTACAGGGCGTGTTGATATGGCAGAGCAGTCATTGCCCCTTTCGCCGTGGTGGCTAACGCACCGCAGCGCTGAGCTAAAGCGATAACGGGCGTCAGCGCCTGACCAGCAGCAAGCCCATACAGCAAACCCGCCACGAAGGCGTCGCCTGCGCCGGTGGTATCGACACATTTCACAGGCGTGGCCGGATAGTGTTTCACGGTGCCCTCATGCCATGCGATGACGCCCTCTTTACCCTGGGTGACCAGCACCAGATGCGCCGGGCAGCGATTCATGAGCTTATCCAGACCGGTCTCAACCTGTGTTTCGCCAGTGAAAAAAGCCAGCTCTTCGAGAGAGAGTTTCACCACGTCTGCACCCTGCAGAGCGCGTTCGAGACAGCGGCGAAGTTCGTTCTCATCCTGCCAAAGGTCCGGGCGAATATTGGGATCGAAACTGACGTACCCCCCCACCTCCCGGATGGCGGCCATCGCCTGAAATGTCGCAGAACGGCTCGGCTCTGCGCTTAACGCGATGGAACAGACATGCAGCCACTCTCCGGCGCTGAACGTTGGCAGATCGGCGGGTTCCAGAAACAAATCGGCGCTCGGACGCACCATGAAAGTAAAAGAGCGTTCGCCCTGGCCGTCGAGATCGACCACCACCGTTGAGGTGCGGTGCGCCGAGTCAAGGTGCATCCACTCCACGTCGACTCGCTCGTCAGCTAATGTCTTAGACATAAAACGTCCGAAAGGATCATCGCCAACCCTGCCGATAAAGGCGCTCTGGCCACCCAGCCGGGCAATACCGACCGCGACATTTGCCGGTGCGCCACCGGGACACTGCAATAATCTGCCTTCTCCATCAGGCAGCAAATCCACTACCGCATCGCCAAGTACCCAGATTTTTTTCATGTGATCCTCTTTGCTAAACCATGTTAAACCGTTTTAGCTATTTAAGCACAGGCCAGGCAAAGGGGAAACAATGTGGGAGGAAAATTGGTTTAACGCACCAGATGTGGCCAGTGTATTTCGCCTGTGCCATTGAGCTGGGGACGGGCAAACAGGAACCCCTGAAAACGTCGGATCCCGGCGGATTCAAGCCAGCACCACTCCTCTAATTTTTCGATGCCTTCAGCCACCAGAGTGATTTCGAGGTCGGAGCAGCAGCTGATAATCGACCGCACAATTGCCTGTTTCGGACCGCTAAGATGAATATTGCTGACAATTTCCCGGTCAATTTTAATTTTATCCGGCTGGAACCGGGTCAGCAGCGAAAGCCCCGCATAGCCGGAACCAAAATCGTCAATCGCCAGGCCAATGCCTTCGGCACGAAGTTGTTTAATAGCGCTATTAAACTGGTTGAAGCCGGAAATCATCTCGTTTTCAGTGACTTCAATGACCACCTGCTCCGGTTTAAGCCCGTGTTTTTTAATTTGATCCGCCAGAAATGCCACGGCGCCAGGAACATTGACCAGCGACATCGGTAACAGATTTACCGCAATTTTATGGTTACCAATACCGAGCTTTTCAGCCAGCGCAAAGGCATAGGCTTTCGTCTGGAGATCAATTTCGTAGATTTTATCCGGCTCGAGGGAACTGAAAAAATGCTCCGGGCTTCCACCGTCATTACCGCGAATGAGGGCTTCAAATGAACTGATTTTCCCTTCAGAGGGTTCAACAATGGGCTGGAGCGCAAACTGGCAAGGTTGATTAGCCAGCAGGCCCAGACTCGCTCCTGGCGGTAATGTTTCCGTCGTAAGCGTCCATTTTGTCGGGTCGTAACGTTCTTCAACCGAGGACGGACGTTGATCGGTAATAAACGTCTGAATAAATTTAAATACCCGATCATCAGAGACGAGATAACTGTCCAGCTTGCTGTAACGCAGAACCGACTGTAGCACCTCTTTCGGCGACTGGATCTGCAGGTCGAAGAGCAGCATACCGACATTTTCGAACCGTCTGCGTGGGCCATAGTCCCGCATCAGTTCAACTACGCCACTGTGCCGTTTGTCATCACGGATTTTATGGAACAACTTAACAACGCTCTCTTCCGAACCCTCAAGAATTTGCAGAATTTCACTCCCTCTTGAGAGGAGAACGCCGGTGATACTCAGTTTTGAATTACGGAGCTTAGCCCGCTCCACCAGCTCCCGCAGCTCACTGGACGGGTGGGATAAATTCAACTGGCTTCGGTAAATGAGCGTTGTCAGCACAAGAGCGGGTTCCAATGAGAGAGAAAGGTGCCTTGAACCTACTGTTTATCATAATTAATCAGTGCGGCCTAACATATTCACGCCACAAGGGTTCTTTACGGTTATTGCTCCCCGATCCGGCTGTCGATCCTCTCCAGCATGTAGTCGTAGAACGGGTTCGAGGTGACCCGCATGAGCGCCTCTTTCCCGACGCTCAACACGGAGGTTTCTCCCCAGAGCGCAATCGTCCCCAGGCTAATGCCATAGTGGTTTTTCACGCCAGGTTCGCGGCCATACAGATCGTCATCCGGTGGGAACGGCACAGCAATATGCGACAAAGAATAGATATCCTTCGGCCAGGATTGCGCAAGCGGCACGACTGTCTCATGGGTGCTGCCTGTCGGGGTTGTTTTCGCCACCGTCGAGAAACTGTGCGCGTCAGCATTAGTGATAATCGTGACACTGTAACGTCTCTGTTCGACGGGCAGCAGCGCCGAGGTTGCCGTCCAGGATGACGGCTTAAACAGCGGGCGGAAACTCGCAGCCTGGTTGATATCAAACACCACCAGTTCACTGCCGTTTGCCGGAAGCTGATCAAATAACCCGGTGACCACCGCGCGGGTACTGACCGTGGAATCCATCACCGACTGGAATGCCAGAACCGGTGGTAACTGTCCCAGTTTGTGTTCCCGCGCCGCGCGGCCAATCTGCTCCTGAAGGGTCTTCGTCAACAGCCACGACTGGCGGGCGGCATTTACCGGGAACGAGTTGTATTTATACGGATTATATTCCGGCGAAATATTTAGCCACGCCGCTTTGGCAAACGCCGGCAGCAGCGCCGGTAACCCGGCGAAACCGGCAAACCGCGCAAAGGCCGTCACGCCAATCATCGGTGAAAGCAGTACCACCTGCTGCGGTCGATGAAGTGAAGTGGAATCCAGCGCATCAAGGGTATATTTCATCGCCAGCGCCCCGCCGTTGGAGTACCCCACCAGATGGAGTGGCGCACTCTCTCCCGCCAGACGCGTGGCTTCCCGCACGGCAAGGCGCGTTGCAGCCAGCCACATCTCCCAGTCAACATCCGTCAGTGCGCCGGGTGCGGTGCCGTGTCCTGGTAGCCGCGGTACCACTGCCACAAACCCGTGCTGCTGATAATGCAAAGCCAGGTGTCTGACGCTGTAAGGTGAGTCCGTCAATCCGTGCAGCAACACAACCGCACCGCGCGGCTTTCCGGCAGGCATCAGCACAAATGAACGGTTGGCATCTGGTGAAAACTGACCGGGCCATACCAGGCTCTGGCGGTAATAGCGGTTTAACGACGTGCGTTCCTCGCCCATTGTTTTCGCCGTCACCGCGTTATCCAGATCGGTGAAAATCGCCTTTTCCCGGGCCTGATACCCGGCAAAATCGGCTTTGTCCAGCTCGCGCACGGACATCTCATCTGCCCGCCAGGTATGCCAGAGGTGCAGTTCCGGGCCCTGCTGAGACAGATACACCCGCACAGCAAGCAGCACGACCAGGACGATCCCCGCTACCATCGCTATTTTTTTTGCGAGAGCCATCAGGCGCACGCTCACACGCCAGGACAAATTCGCCATGCCGGGATCCCTTTTATTTTCACTGTGTTTATATCTTATCAAAAATGTGAAGAAGCTGACGTATTCAACAAATTCATACCTGCCCGCTCAGCCAGTGCACCAAAAGTGAACTAGGCTGCACAAATGTTGATCATTGGTTAATTAAATATTGCATGAAGTTTGCGTCGCAGCAGGTTCTCACTGCCCTGTGACTCTGGCACGCGTCATGCATTGTTAATCAGGTAACACAATTCTGGCGACTGACAGCCTGTTAACAGCGAGGCGGTATGACGACAAAACCCGAGATGTTGAGCCGTATCGAAGCGACCTTCAGCCAACTGACGCCCAGCGAAAAACGGGTTGGCAGCTGGCTACTGGCGCACACCGCGCAAATTCCGTTTGAAACGGCAGAGAGCGTCGGTCTGGCGACCGGTACCAGCGGCATCACCGTCGGACGCTTCCTGCGCAAGCTGGGGTATCGTAACCTGGAAGACGCCAAAAAAAGCCTGCGCGACCCTTACCAGCCCTGGGGCATGAATGAGCGTCTGGACTCCTGGCAGCAGCAGCGCCCCCTGCCCAATCGCCTTCAGCACGCTTTGTCGCTGGAAGTGGATGCCATCACGCAGGTGTATCAGTTGGCGCAAACGGACACCTTCCGCCAGGTGGTGCATCAGTTGGCTCACGCGGAGGCCGTTTTTGTGCTGGGAATTCAGTCGACGCGCGGGATCGCCAACGCTTTCTTCAGCCACCTCGAGTATCTCCGCCCTGGCGTCAGCTATTCCGAGGGGGCATCCGGGAGCTGGGTTGAATCTCTGAACTCCGGGTTTTCGCATCCCTATGTGGTGCTGACAGATACCCGTACCTACTCCGCTGTCGCTCGGCAGTACTGCCGTGTGGCGAGTGAGAAACAGATCCCCCTGGCCTTGATCACTGATATCTGGTGTCCGTGGGCACGCGATTATCCGATTGATTTACTGCAAGTGAAAACCGATACCGGCCATTTCTGGGATTCGCTTGCCCCCGTGAGCTGTCTGTTCAACCTGCTGCTGTCGGGCGTGGTGGAAGCGTTAGGTGACGCGCTTCCGGCTCGCCTGGCCGTAAACCGACAATTACAACAAGAGTTTGGCCAATTCGAACGCTAAAGGAGCGGAGCTATGCCCGAAGAGAGTGAACTGATTGATGTGGCGAAAGCGTTTCCCACGCTGCACATCGATCTGAAGTACGCCACCGCCGACAACATCACTGGCCGCCCGATCTATCAGGAAGCAAAGTGCCTGTTGCATACCGATGCTGCCACTGCACTGGCGAAAGCCATCGGTATTGCCACGCTGGCCGGGTTGAAACTGGTGGTGTACGACGCCTATCGACCGCAACAGGCGCAGGCCCAGCTGTGGGATGCCTGCCCGAACCCGGAATATGTGGTGGATGTGGCGATTGGCTCCAATCACAGCCGCGGTACGGCTATCGACGTCACGCTGATGGATGAACATAACACCGTGCTGGATATGGGTGCCGGTTTTGACGAAATGCATGACCGCTCGCATCCGTATCACCCCTCCGTGCCACCGCACGCCCAGCGCAACCGTCTGCTGCTGAACGCCATCATGTTCGGCGGCGGTTTTGTGGGGATCAACAGCGAATGGTGGCATTTCGAACTGCCGAATGCCGCCAGCTATCCGCTGCTTGACGACCGTTTTGCCTGTTTTCCATTGACGCACACCCCTCTTTGAACCTGGAGCACTGCCATGAAAACAACGCTTCTCACGACCGTAATTGCCACCACACTGGCACTGAGCGCCCCGCTGGCGCTGGCTGCCGTCCCGAAAGACATGCTGGTGATCGGTAAAGCAGCTGACCCGCAAACGCTCGATCCTGCCGTAACGATTGATAACAACGACTGGACCGTCACCTATCCGTCCTATCAACGACTGGTGAAATACAAGCCCGGTACAACCGAAGTGGAAGGCGATCTGTCAACAGGATGGAAAGCCTCCGACGACCAAAAAGAGTGGACCTTTACCCTGACGGACAACGCGAAATTCTCCGACGGCACGCCGGTCACCGCCGAAGCGGTCAAGCTCTCGTTCGAACGCCTGCTGAAACTCAGCCAGGGGCCGTCTGAAGCCTTCCCGAAAGACCTGAAAATTGATGCCGTTGATGACCATACGGTGAAATTCACACTCAGTCAGCCGTTTGCCCCGTTCCTCTACACGCTGGCGAACGACGGTGCCTCCATCATTAACCCGGCGGTGTTGAAAGCCAATGCGGCGGACGATGCGCGCGGTTTTCTGGCGCAAAACACCGCTGGTTCAGGCCCGTTTATGCTGAAAAGCTGGCAGAAAGGTCAGCAACTGGTACTGGTGCCAAATCCCCACTGGCAGGGTGATAAACCGCACTTTAAACGCGTGTCCGTGAAAATAATCGGTGAGAGTGCCTCCCGCCGACTGCAGCTTTCCCGCGGCGATCTGGATATTGCTGACTCTCTGCCGGTGGATCAGCTGGCCGCCCTGAAACAGGAGGGCAAAGTGGCCGTCGCAGAATACCCTTCTTTGCGCGTGACCTACCTGTATCTTAACAACAGTAAGGCACCGCTCAATCAGGTGGATTTACGCCGGGCTGTCTCCTGGGCGACGGATTACCAGGGAATGGTGAAAGGCATTCTGAGCGGCAATGGCAAGCAGATGCGTGGCCCGATCCCGGACGGCATGTGGGGCTTTGACGCGACGGCCATGCAGTACAGTTTTGACGAGGCCAAAGCCAAAGCCGCGCTGGATAAGGTGAAAGACAAACCGGCCAGCCTGACCTTCCTCTACTCGGACAACGACCCGAACTGGGAGCCTATCGCCCTCTCCACCCAGGCCAGCCTCGGCAAACTCGGCATTAACGTCAAGCTGGAAAAACTGGCAAACGCCACCATGCGCGACCGAGTCGGTAAAGGTGATTATGACATTGCCATCGGCAACTGGAGCCCGGACTTTGCCGACCCGTATATGTTCATGAACTACTGGTTCGAGTCGGACAAAAAAGGGCTGCCAGGCAACCGTTCGTTCTATGAGAACAAAGAGGTGGATTCACTGCTGCAGGCCGCGCTGAAAACCACCGATCAGGCGGAGCGCACCAAAGACTACCAACAGGCGCAAAAAGTGGTGATCGACGAAGCCGCGTACGTTTATCTGTTCCAGAAGAATTACCAGCTGGCGATGAACAAAGACGTTAAAGGCTTCACCTTTAATCCGATGCTCGAGCAGGTGTTTAACATCGCCACCATGAGTAAGTAACGGTTCTCGCCGGGGGAAAGTGTATGACGTTCTGGAGCATTGTGCGCCAGCGCTGCTGGGGGTTACTCCTGGTGGTGGCCGGTGTCTGTATTATTACTTTTATTA
This sequence comes from Enterobacter sp. P82, assembly GCF_037053385.1. NCBI lineage: Bacteria > Pseudomonadati > Pseudomonadota > Gammaproteobacteria > Enterobacterales > Enterobacteriaceae > Enterobacter > Enterobacter sp. P82. Next base: position 1,123,957 of record NZ_JBALHX010000001.1, on the reverse strand, counting down.
TTTCACACATGATCCCCGGCGATCCGGCCCGTCTGCTGGCCGGTGACCGCGCCAGCGACGAAATTGTACAAGGCATCCGCCAGCAACTGGGTCTGGACCAACCGCTGTACATCCAGTTTGGTCGCTACGTGGAGGCTCTCGCCCACGGTGATTTAGGGACGTCGATTCGCACCGGACGTCCGGTTGCAGAAGATTTAAAAGCCTTTTTCCCCGCCACGCTGGAACTGGCTTTTTGTTCCCTGCTGCTGGCCCTGGTGATTGGCGTGCCGCTGGGGATTTTATCGGCGGTGTATCGTAACCGCTGGCTGGATCATCTGGTGCGTTTGATGGCAATGACCGGGATCTCCACCCCCGCGTTCTGGCTCGGGCTGGGCGTCATTGTGCTGTTCTATGGTCATCTGCAAATTCTTCCCGGTGGCGGTCGGCTGGACGACTGGCTTGACCCGCCAGCTCATGTCACCGGGTTTTATCTGATCGATTCCCTGCAGGAAGGCAACGCAGAGGTGTTTTTGAACACCCTGCAGCATCTGATTTTACCCTCTCTGACGCTGGCGTTTGTGCATCTGGGCATTGTGGCGCGGCAGGTACGCTCGGCCATGCTTGAGCAGTTGAGCGAGGATTACATTCGTACCGCCCGCGCCAGCGGGTTGCCAGGCTGGTACATCGTGCTGCGCTATGCCTTACCAAACGCCATGATCCCGTCAATTACCGTACTCGGACTGGCGCTGGGCGATCTGCTTTACGGTGCCGTGCTTACCGAAACCGTCTTCGCCTGGCCGGGAATGGGCGCCTGGGTGGTGACCTCTATCCAGGCGCTGGATTTCCCGGCGGTGATGGGCTTCGCGGTCGTCGTCTCGCTGGCGTATGTGCTGGTTAATCTGGTGGTCGATCTGCTTTACCTGTGGATTGACCCACGAATCGGGCGCGGAGGTGCCGAATGATGTTAACGCAGGAAACGCCCGTACCGGTTAAAACCGTGAGACAACGCATCAACTGGGCAAAGCTCTTCTGGATGCTGCGTCAAAGCCCGCTCACGCTGATTGGAGGCGTCATTATGCTGCTGATGCTGGTGCTGATGGTGACCTCGCCATGGATTGTGCCGCATGACCCAAACGCGCTGGATCTCACCGCCCGTCTACAGGCACCGTCGGCGCAACACTGGTTTGGCACTGATGAGGTGGGACGCGATCTGTTCAGCCGCGTACTGACAGGCAGTCAGCAATCCATTACCGCCGGGCTGGCCGTTGTGGTCATTGCAGGAGGGATTGGCTCGCTGCTGGGTTGTTTGTCCGGTGTTCTGGGGGGACGCGGCGACGCCATTATTATGCGGGTGATGGACATTATGCTCTCTATTCCCTCCCTGGTACTCACCATGGCGCTGGCGGCCGCGCTGGGCCCGAGCCTGTTTAACGCCATGCTGGCGATTGCGATTGTCCGCATTCCGTTCTACGTCCGCCTGGCGCGCGGGCAAACGCTGGTGGTACGCCAGTTTACCTATGTCCAGGCCGCCCGCACATTTGGCGCATCGCGCTGGCATTTAATCCGCTGGCATATCCTGCGCAATGCCCTGCCACCGCTGATTGTGCAGGCCTCACTGGATATCGGTAGCGCCATTCTGATGGCCGCCACGCTGGGCTTTATTGGTTTGGGTGCTCAGCAACCGACCGCCGAATGGGGCGCAATGGTGGCCGTTGGCCGTAACTACGTCCTCGACCAGTGGTGGTACTGTGCCTTTCCTGGTGCAGCCATTTTGATTACTGCCGTGGGCTTTAATCTGTTTGGTGACGGTATCCGCGATCTGCTGGATCCGAAATCGGGAGGGAAACAGTCATGACCGAATCGGTATTAACCATTGAAGATTTACATCTGAGCTTCCCGATTTTTCGCGGTGAGGTCCATGCCCTCAACAACGTCTCGCTGGAGATCAAAAGGGGTGAAATCGTTGGCGTAGTCGGTGAATCGGGTTCGGGAAAATCGGTTACCGCCATGCTGACTATGCGCCTGCTGCCGGAAGGCAGCTACCACATCCATCACGGTCAGGTGAGGTTACTGGGTGAAAATGTCCTGACGGCATCCGAAAAACAGCTTCGCCAGTGGCGAGGCGCAAAAGTGGCAATGATTTTTCAGGAGCCGATGACCGCACTCAACCCGACGCGGCGGATTGGCAAACAGATGGTAGAGGTGATCCGCCAGCATCAGCCGCTTTCGCGGGGTGAGGCGCAGCAGAAGGCGATCACTCTGCTGGAAGAGATGCAAATCCCGGACGCGAAACAGGTCATGGAGCGTTATCCGTTCGAGCTATCAGGCGGCATGCGTCAGCGGGTGATGATCGCCCTTGCCTTCTCCTGCGAGCCTGAACTTATCATCGCCGACGAACCGACCACGGCACTGGATGTCACCGTTCAGTTACAGGTGCTCCGGCTTCTGAAGCACAAAGCACGCGCCAGCGGCACCTCGGTGCTGTTTATTAGCCACGATATGGCCGTGGTGTCACAACTCTGCGATCGCATGTATGTGATGTACGCGGGTAGCGTGATAGAAAGCGGATCCACGCAAACGCTGATCCACCATCCCGTACACCCTTATTCTATTGGTCTGTTGCAGTGTGCACCGGAAAATGGTCAGCCGCGCGACATGCTTCCGGCGATCCCCGGCACAGTACCCAACCTCAGCCAGCTTCCGCAAGGATGCGCTTTCCGCGAGCGTTGCTTTGCCGCCGGGGCGAAATGCAGTGAAACACCGCGCTTACAACCCAATGGCGCAGAAGGCCAACAGGCCGCCTGCTGGTATCCACAACGGGAGCAACACCATGTCTGATGTACTGCTGGAACTGGATAGCGTGCACGTGAATTTTCCGGCACGCAAAAACTGGCTGGGTCGCGTAACGGAGCAGGTACATGCCCTGAACGGGCTTGATTTACAGATCCGCCGGGGAGAAACACTGGGTATCGTCGGTGAGTCCGGCTGCGGGAAAAGCACCTTGGCTCAGCTATTAATGGGTATGCTTAAACCCAGCACCGGCGCCTGCCAGCGGACACAGCACGCGGGCGGCATGCAGATGGTTTTCCAGGACCCGCTCTCCTCACTCGACCCGCGTTTGCCGGTCTGGCGCATTATCACCGAACCCGTCTGGGTGCAAAAACGCAGCAGTGAGCGCGAGCGCCGCCAGCTGGCTGAAAACCTCGCGCTGCTGGTAGGTATTCGCCCGGAATATCTCGACCGACTCCCTCACGCCTTTTCTGGTGGACAGCGTCAGCGCATTGCTATCGCCCGGGCGCTATCGTCTGATCCGGATATTATAGTGCTCGATGAACCCACCAGCGCGCTGGATATCTCGGTGCAGGCGCAAATCCTCAATCTGCTGGTAAAACTGCAACAGCAGCGTAATCTGACCTTTGTTTTGATCTCCCATAACGTTTCGGTGGTCAGGCATATGAGCGACCGCGTGGCGGTGATGTATCTGGGTCAGATCGTTGAACTGGGCAGTGCTGCACAGGTGTTGGGGGAGCCGCGCCATCCTTACACCCGGCTGCTGCTTGACTCGGTTCCCAGAACGGGTCAACCGCTGGATGAGGGGCTGGCGCTGCGAAAGACTGAGCTTCCCGGTAACCGTCATTTGCCGGTTGGCTGTTTTTTCCGTGACCGTTGCCCGATGGCAATGGAGGGATGTGAACATCCGCAACCGTTACAGCCCTCACACGAGGGCCGGAACGTCCGCTGCTGGCGGAGTCTGGATTAGATTTGCGCCATCCCGCCGTCTACAAACAGCTCGATAGCGTTAATAAAGCTGGCCGCATCGGAAGCCAGAAACGCCACCGCTTTACCCACTTCACCCGGCGCGCCCAAACGTCCGAGCGGTACCTGATCGGCCAGCGCGTCATACAACCCCTGACGGTGTTCTTCAGGCACCAGATCGCCAAGCCCCGGGGTTTTGATCGGGCCCGGGCTCACCACGTTGACGCGGATCCCCCGGCCCTGCAAATCCAGCGCCCAGGAACGCGCAAAGTTGCGCACGGCAGCTTTACTGGCGCTGTAGACGCTAAAGTTGGCCGTCCCCTTAATGGAGACCGTCGAGCCGGTCAGAATAATCGACGATCCGGCGGAGAGCAGCGGCAGCGCCTTCTGCACCGTAAACAGCACCCCGCGAACGTTGGTGCCGAAAATACGGTCAAACTGCTCTTCGGTGATCGCGCCCAGCGGCAGCATATCGCCGCCACCCGCATTGGCGAACAGGATATCAAGGCGGCCTTCTTCTTTGGCGATCCGGGCATAAACCTCGTCCAGATCGGCAAGCTTAGAGACGTCCGCGCGAATGCCCACTGCGCCAGAAGCAATCTCTGCGACTGCCGCGTCAAGCTCGGCCTGACGACGCCCGGTGATGTACACCTTCGCGCCCTGCGCCGCCAGCTCCTGTGCCGTTGCCAGACCAATACCTGTGCTGCCGCCGGTGACTAGTGCAATTTTTCCTGAAAGAGTCGTGTTCATGTCATTTACCTTGTGTTGTGTTTGCGATGGACAAACTTTAGCCCTTGCGGCATTAGTGAAAAATGGGCAAAAATGAAAATGACTATTCACCAGGAGAAATAATCAGAGGTCATCATGGACCAGTTAATGGCGATGCGCGCTTTTACCCGGGTAGTGGAATCCGGCAGTTTTACCCGCGCGGCAGACTCTCTGAATATGCCGATAGCCACCCTGAGCAAGCTCGTGAAATCGCTTGAGGCGCATCTGGAAATACGACTTTTGCACCGCACGACGCGCCGGGTCGTCACCACACCTGAAGGGGCGGAATACTATGAAAAAGCGCTCAGGGTCCTGATAGATATCGAAGATATCGACACCGCGTTTCGCGTTTCTCGCGCGACGCCAAAAGGGCGTTTGCGGGTTGACGTGGGCGGCTCCACCGCCCGCGACGTGCTCATTCCCCTGCTGCCGGATTTTATGCAGCGTTATCCGGAAATCCGCATCGACCTTGGGGTAGCCGATCGTCCGGTGGATCTCATCAGCGGTAACGTTGATTGCGTGATCCGCGGCGGCCCGCTAAACGACTCGACCCTCATCGCCCGCCATATTGGCAACGCCGAAATGGTCACCTGCGCGACGCCAGGCTACCTGAAAAATCACGGCGTTCCCGCCTATCCGCAGGAGCTGTGCAATGGCCACAAGCTCATCAGCTACCTCTCGCCCGTCACCGGGAGGGCATTTCCGTTTCGCTTCAGAGAGAACGGCGAGACGCTGGAAATAAATATTCCGCATTATCTCGGTGTAAATGAAAGTAATGCCCACCTGGCGGCTGCCGCGGCGGGGCTGGGCATTGTGCAGACCTTTGAGTATTCGGCAAACGCGTATTTACAGGCGGGTACGCTGACGGCGATCCTGGGCAACTGGCGCCCTGCTGCCTATCCGTTTCACGTGGTATACCCGCAGAACCGCCATTTGACGCACCGTCTTAAGGTGTTTATTGCATGGCTGGCGGAGGTGTTCCCCACCGCATTGAAGGGATAGCCGGGCGCGAACCCGGCTGGGACTTAGTTAAGCTTATAGTCCAGTGTAATTTCGGCTTTCAGGAGCTGCGATACCGGGCAGCCCGCTTTCGCTTTCTGAATAATGCCATCGAACTGCTGAGGGGCGATGCCTGGGACGGTCACCTTACTTTTTAGGGCAACCTTCGTGATGGCAAAGCCGCCGTCGGTTTTATCCAGAGAGACGTCCGCGGTGGTATCAATGGAATCGGCGGTATAGCCCGCTTCGCCAAGCATCAGCGACAGTGCCATCGAAAAACAGGCCGCATGTGCTGCGCCAATCAGCTCTTCGGGGTTGGTCCCCTTTTCGCCCTCAAAGCGGGTATTGAAACCATAAGGCTGTTGATTAAGAACGCCGCTCTCGGTGGAAACCGTTCCTTTTCCGCGCTTAATGTCGCCAGACCAGTGTGCCGAACCGTGCTTATGAATAGTCATTCTTGCTCTCCTTTTGGCTTACAAAGGGTTAAGTATAGACTACGCATCTGGCCCACCCTGGAACACAGAAAATTCCAGGTCTTTCACCTGCTGTACCGACAAAAAAGGATAATAATATGGCGCTAAAAATCAGGATGGCCGTTGCCGTAACCACACTGGCTCTATCGCTGTCTTCACTGGCGAAAACGCCGGAGAACTTTATCTATACCAGCTCCGGCGATCTCGATGCGGCGTTTCCGCTTGTTGCGCGAAGCGACATCGGCGGCGTGCAGATCGTTTACAACTGGCGCTTGCTTGAACCCGAGAAGAACAAGTATGACTTCTCGCGCATTGAGCAGGATCTGGCGCGTCTTAAGACTGCCAGGAAAAAGCTCTTCATCCAGATTCAGGATCGTTTCTTTGAGCCTAATGCCCGCTACGTGCCGGATTATCTGATGCACGATAAGCAATATAGTGGCGGGATTGCACCGCAGTTCGATAACCCCGGCGAAGGCAAGCCAGTCGGTTCTGGATGGGTGGCGCGTCAGTGGGATCCCGCCGTGCGCCAGCGCTACCAGGCGCTGCTGGCCGCCCTGGCGAAACGCTTTGATGGCGAGGTATACGGGGTAAACCTGCCGGAAACCGCCATTGATGTCGACGAAAAAAATCCGCCGGCCGGATTTACCTGCGACAGATATTTCGCGGGTGAAATGGAAAACCTCGCCTTTGCGCGTAAGGCTTTTCAGAAATCACACGTTGTGCAATACGTGAACTTCTGGCCGTGCGAGTGGGATAATGACCACGACTACATGGGGCGTCTGTTTGCGTATGCCAGCGCTAACAATATCGGCCTGGGTGGACCGGACATTGTTCCTAACCGCAAGGCCCACATGAAAAATGCCTATCCCTTCTTCAATAAAAATAAACACACGCTGCCGCTCATCGCCATGGCGGTTCAGGAGCCGACCCTGACCTATATAAATCCTCAGACCGGTAAGCCCTTTACCAAAGCCGAGTTTGACCAGTTCGCAAAACAGTACCTCGGGGCCGATATTATTTTCTGGAGCACGGCCACGCCCTGGCTAAAGGCAAAGTAATCAAGAGCGTTCGCGACATTCATGCCAGATAACCGGCCAGTTCATCAAGAAACACACGCAGTGCAGCTGGCTGATATTCCCGGGACTGATAAATGCCATGGATGGCAAGCGGTTTCGGCTCCAGCGCGCTCAGCACCGGCACCAGCAAACCCAGGTCCAGCGCGGCAGACGCTTCGCGCTCCGGCAGCATCGCAATACCGCAATGCTTTATCGCCGCATCCATCAACAGCGAAGAGATGCTGGCGCTCAGGTTGCCGCTGACGGCCACGCTCAGGCTTTCACCTTCCGGGGTCAGGAAGTGCCAGGACTGCCCGGCGAAAAAGCTGTAGTGCAGGCAGTTGTGCTGGGCTAATTCTTCGGGGCTGACGGGCGTCCCGTGCAGCGCAAGATAATCGGGTGAGGCACAGAGGACCGAGCGACATTCTCCCAACCGACGGGCAATCATGCCGGGTTCAGGGTTATCCGTAATGCGCACGGCGACATCAATCCGCTCTCCCACCAGGCTGACCGGGTGGTTGTTCACATCCAGCTCGATGCGCAGTTGCGGATAGCGCGAAAGCAGACCGGGCAGTACCGGCGCAATGAGGTGCATAGCGGTGAAATGGGCGCAGGCCACCCGCAACGTGCCAGACGGCAGATCTTTCTCCGACTGGCCTTCGATCTCCTGCGAGATCTGCGAGAGTGTCCGCGTTTTTTGCAGCACCTTTTCCCCTGCTGCGGTCAGGGTTAACTTGCGCGTTGAGCGGTTAACCAGCCGTGTTCCCGCCCATTTCTCCATTTGTTCAAGGTAGCGGCTCACCATCGGTCGGGAAATCCCCAGCGCGCGGGCCGCCGCGCTCAAACTTCCCAGCTCGCATATCCGGTTGTAGACCTGAGCGGCAATAACGCGATCCATAGAAACTCCATTTGCTCGATTTATGAAACTAAGCATGTCTTGTTTCAGGAATTCTGGCAAATGCGAATATCCGTACAATAGAGACTTTCCTGCACAACAGAGACAACAGTATGAAACTCACTCACCTTGCTTTGCTTTCCACCCTTTTCACTCCGGCTGTTTTTGCCGCACCGTTGACCATTGATACCTATAACCCGCAAGAAAAAGGTATTTTCGCTGTCTCCTCAACGCTGGTCTCCGGCCCGAAAGAAGCCGTTCTGTTTGATGCGCAGTTCAGTGTGAAAGATGGCGAAGCGCTGGTAGAGAAAATTCGCCACAGCGGTAAGACGCTGAATAAGATTGTGATTACCTCTGGCGACCCCGATTTTTACTTCGGTCTGCAGCCGTTGGTAAAAGCCTTCCCGAATGCCAAAGTGGTGGCCACCCAGCATGTCGTTGACCATATTAAAGCCACCAAAGACGCCAAGCTCGCCTTCTGGGGTCCACAGATGAAAGACGGCGCGCCAACCGAGCTGGTTGTGCCGCAGGTGCTTACCTCCACCACGTTTATGGTTGACGGGGAAAAGATTGATATTGAGCAACCAGACAGCTACGCGGCCTATGTCTGGATCCCGTCAGCGAAAACCATTCTTGGCGGTACCGGGGTTTCCTGGGGCATTCACGTCTGGACAGCAGACACCCAGACAGCAGCGAGCCGTAAGCAGTGGCAAGAAACACTGGATAATATGGCCGCACATAAGCCCGAGCGCGTCATTCCGGGGCATTATCTCGGTACGCCGCCAGCCGGAACCGGAGCTATCGACTTTACCCGTCAGTACCTTCAGCAGTTCGAACTGGCGTTGGGTCAACATAAAAACTCAACCAGCGTAATCGACACGATGAAAAAACAGTGGCCGAACCTTGCAGAAGCCAGCTCACTGGAGCTGAGCGCCAAAGTGAATACCGGCGAAATGAAGTGGTAATGTAAAAACCTGCTATGCTGGATGTGCAACCTAAGGGGTTACATTTCGTTTGCGTGAGCAAACTGGTCCTTAAAACTATCAACAGGATTGAGGAGTTAACATGAAATCGAACCGTCAGGCACGCCACATTCTGGGGCTGAACTACAAGCTTTCAAACCAACGTAAAGTGGTGATTGAAGGCGACCATGAAACGCAAGTCACCCACGCCACCGGCAGAAAACGCCACGCGGGCAAGTAAGTTCCAGAAACAGAACCTCAACACCATCGGTCTTCCGATGGTGTTTTTGTTTATGTGTTGCGGTAATTCATATTTAGCTCCTTTATAATACCGCCTGACCGCATCCCGTAGCACAGGCCAGAAAGATGACAAACAGCAGTGTCAGGGACGGATCTTCATAAAAAGAGTGAGTGACATGGACAACAAACTGAAAAAACATCGTTCCTTATATATCCCTTATGCCGGACCGGTTTTACTCGAATTCCCCCTGCTTAACAAAGGCAGCGCCTTCAGCATAGAAGAGCGCAGCAGCTTTAACCTGCTGGGTTTACTGCCCGAAGTGGTTGAGACCATTGAAGAACAGGCAGAGCGCGCGTGGATCCAGTATCAGGGTTTCAAAACTGAAATCGACAAACATATCTACCTGCGTAACATTCAGGATACCAATGAAACCCTCTTCTATCGCCTGGTGCAGAATCATCTCGAAGAGATGATGCCGGTGATCTACACCCCAACGGTGGGTGCCGCTTGCGAGCGCTTCTCAGAGATCTACCGTCGCTCTCGCGGCGTTTTCATCTCTTATCAGAACCGTCACAACATGGACGACATTCTGCAAAACGTGCCTAACCACAATATCAAAGTGATCGTGGTGACCGACGGCGAGCGTATTCTCGGCCTCGGCGACCAGGGCATTGGCGGGATGGGGATCCCCATCGGTAAACTCTCCCTGTATACCGCCTGTGGTGGCATCAGCCCGGCGTATACCCTGCCGGTGGTACTGGACGTCGGCACCAATAACCAGCAGTTGCTCAACGATCCACTTTATATGGGCTGGCGTCATCCGCGAATCACCGACGATGAGTACTATCAGTTTGTTGATGATTTCATCCAGGCCGTGAAACACCGCTGGCCGGACGTGCTGCTGCAGTTTGAGGACTTCGCGCAGAAAAACGCCATGCCGCTGCTGAACCGCTATCGCGACGAGATCTGCTCGTTCAACGACGACATCCAGGGTACCGCAGCGGTCACCGTGGGTACGCTGATCGCCGCCAGCCGCGCGGCAGGTAGCCAGTTGAGCTATCAGAAAATTGTCTTCCTCGGCGCAGGCTCTGCCGGTTGCGGTATTGCCGAGCAGATTATCGCGCAGACGCAGCGTGAAGGGTTAAGCGAAGAGCTGGCGCGCTCTCGCGTCTTTATGGTTGACCGTTTCGGCCTGCTGACCGACGGTATGCCAAACCTGCTGCCGTTCCAGACCAAGCTGGTGCAGAAACGCGAAAACCTGAAAAACTGGGATACCGACAACGAAGTGCTCTCCCTGCTGGACGTGGTGCGCAACGTGAAGCCAGATATTCTGATCGGTGTTTCCGGGCAAACCGGCCTCTTCACCGAAGAGATCATTCGCGAGATGCACAAGCACTGCGAACGCCCTATCGTGATGCCACTCTCTAACCCAACCTCCCGCGTGGAAGCGACGCCGCAGGACATCATCGCCTGGACTGAAGGTAACGCCCTGGTTGCCACCGGCAGCCCGTTCGATCCAGTGGTGTGGAAGGATAAAACCTATCCGATCGCCCAGTGCAACAACTCTTACATCTTCCCGGGCATTGGTCTGGGCGTAATCGCCTCCGGCGCGTCTCGCATCACCGATGAAATGCTGATGTCGGCGAGCGAAACCCTCGCGGGCTATTCGCCGCTGGTCAACAACGGTGAAGGACTGGTGCTGCCAGAGCTGAAAGACATTCACAAGGTGTCGCGCGCTATCGCGTTCGCGGTAGGTAAAATGGCACAGCAGCAAGGCGTGGCGGTGAAAACCTCTGCCGACGCGCTGCAGCAGGCCATTGACGACAACTTCTGGAAGCCTGAATACCGGAGTTATCGCCGGACGTCGATTTAACTCTGCGCCCCAACCGTTCCCTCTCCTCAAAAGGGAGAGGGAACGTGAACACCCTCCTCTCTTTATTTTCTTAGCCGCTACAACGGCGTTCCCCTACCCCTTATTTAAAAAATCAATAACTCAACAATAATCCATATCTCGTTGAAATATAAAGTTTTCGTATAACACTTTTTGCCTAATAAACAAATTCTTTTAAGGGTTTAGTAACGTTCCACATCACTAAACTCATTATTTGAAAAAGGGTATTAAAATGGCAATACCGGCATATCTTTGGTTAAAAGATGACGGCGGTGCAGATATCAAAGGCGCTGTTGATGTACAAGATCGCGAGGGAAGCAAGGAGCGGTCATGTACTACAGAGATGAAGTGATAAGTTACTTGCAGGCGAATAAAATTCTTGCGTTAAAACTCGACCACGCATTAACGGGTGTAGGAAAAGCCGTATCAAATCAGATTGAAACGATCGGCGCAGGTGCAACGCGCGCGCTGTATTATACGTCCTGCTTTACTGATGAATATCAGGACGTATGCAAGAAACAAAAAACTGAAGACATTCGATTTAGAAACGGTGTTATTTATCTTCTTCGACATAACAATGTTGCGTATGACATGTTCAAACTTTATTTCGAAGAAATATTTAAAGATAAAACCACAGAACAGCTTGAACGTATCAAACAAATGCTTATGGCTGTTAATATCCATATTGCCGCAAGCTCACTCACAAACGTGGGGTTTGCTTTAGCAACGGCATCATTTGTCGCAGCAGGCATGAATCTAAACCTTGAAATCAGTGCCCTGGCAGGGCGAAGAGCGGGACAGGCTGTTGGAATTATTGGCATATACGGCATTGTCCAAAAAGCGGCAGACAGTGCGTATCGTCTTCACATTACTTATCCCGCATACTACTCAGCGCTATACATTCAAGAGTTGGAAATGATGTATTTCCTGATAGAGCCAGTGTTTGAGCGGGCTAAGGCGCTTACAGCACAATGGGCATCGGATGATGAAATTGCGGATATCATAACCAGGATGGTTCGATAACCATGATGAATCTTATTAAAAGGTTTTTCAGGCGAATGTTCAGGTCGTTAGTTTCGTATTATGGCCCATCAGCGCTGACAGTAGTATTCGCCTTGATTCAGGGCTCATTATTTCCTGACACCCCAATCTGGCTGATCCCCTTATTCTTTGTGTTTGTGATGGTTGTTTTATCAATATATGAAATTGCAAGATTCAAACGTTAGCATTATCGTAAATTTATGCATAAGGAAATATTATGTCTATACCCGCACACTTATGGCTTGAAGATGAAAATGGTTCACCGATCGTTGGTAGTTGCCTTATGCCACTTCGTCTGGGGTCTATCGAGTTAAAATCCTTCTCTCACGGTGTCACTATCCCGGTCGATCCAAGCTGGGGAAAACTAACAGGAACGCGTGTCCATCGCCCTATCACAATAGTGAAGGAATTTGATCAAACAACACCACTTTTATACCGCGCTGTCTGTGAAGGTCGAACCATGAAGAAGGCCACAATTAAAATGTACCGTATTCTGGAATCAGGTATTGAGGCCGAGTATTTCAATATCATTCTGGAAAACGTCAAGTTTACAACGGTTGCACCCTACCTGTCTCCTAACGGTATAAGCAGTACGCACCTTGAAACGCTCGAATTACGTTATGAAGCGATTACCTGGAAGTATACAGAGGGTAATATTATCTATCGTGATTCATGGAACGATCGTTGTTGCGCATGATGACCAGGTGCCAGAGGAGGCTTCGCCTCCTTTGACCTTAACAAAGAGAGGAAATGGTCAATTTCATCACAGAGCAGTGACAAGTGGCGAAAATGAAACCTTGTGTTTGCTTATATCCATGAAAGCAATATTACCTCTCTGCTTGGTAAGTACTGAAAAAAATTGTATAATGTTATTTAATTGTAAACTCATAACAAATAAGGAGGCCAATTATGCTGTACTGTGAAATTTTCAATGTTTCACATACATTTGGTGATCGCACCAGCTCAAGCGTTATCGGTATCGTGCTGCGATAACTTCTGCTTGAGCGAAGACACCAACCCCTGAAATCCCTTCTCTCGGGCTTACTGAGTTATCGTCAGCGATGTTTGACGAGGCATAAACATGCCTGTAACTCTTGGGTAAGCAACAATGAGCACTTTACTCACTGCACAATCTTTACGTGTTGATACGGCGTTTGGCACGCTCTTCGACTCACTCTCCTTTACGCTGAAAAAAGGCGACCGCATTGGCCTGCTGGGCGATAACGGCTGTGGCAAAAGTACGCTGCTGAAGGTGCTGGACGGCACAGATTCCCCTGCCGCCGGAACGGTTGCGTTGGCCGGATACTGCCTGATGGCGCGCGTGGAGCAACACCTGCCGGACGCTATTTTTCCGCTGACCATGCTGGATGCCGTGCTGGCGCAGTTACCTTCTGCTGAAAGTGACAGCCTGCGCTGGAAAGCCGAAACGCTGCTGGCAAGCATGGGCTTCACTCCGCAAGATATGATGCTGCAATCCGCGACACTCAGCGGCGGGCAACACACTCGTTTGCTGCTGGCGCGAGCATTGATTCACGAGCCGGATCTGCTTTTGCTGGATGAACCGAGTAACCATCTCGATTTACCCACCATGCTCTGGCTTGAGCAATTTTTGCAGAACTGGTCAGGCAGTTTCGTACTGGTTTCACATGACAGACAGTTACTCGATGCCGTCACCAACGGTAGCTGGATCCTGCGTGATAAGTCACTGAACTACTTTGCCCTTCCCTGCACGGCTGCACGCAAAGCACTGGAAGCCAAAGACGAAAGCGATGCGCTGCGCCATAAGGCGGAGCAAAAGGAGATCGACAGAGTTACCGCCAGTGCAAAACGGCTGGCAACCTGGGGTAAGGTTTACGACAACGAAGATCTGTCCCGTAAAGCCAAACAGATGGAAAAACAGGTCGAACGGCTCAGGGAGAGCCAGACGGAGCTCACCGCAGGCAGTCCGTGGACATTAACCCTGCGTGGTGATGCGCTGCGGGCAGACCGTCTGCTGGAGATTGAAAATCTCGGCGTCCCCCCTGCTCCTGGGCTACCCAGCCTGTTCAGCATTGAGACAGCGCGCCTGAAAAGCAGCGATCGCGTGGCGATTGTCGGTCGTAACGGCTGCGGTAAATCGTCACTGATGAAGCTAATCTGGCGACAGTTTACCAATGAACTGACCCACGACGGGTTGAAGCTGCACCCGCGCGTGTCGCCAGGCTATTACGACCAGACGCTTCATCAGCTTGCGGACAACGCCACGCTGCTCGACGCGCTGGAGCCTTTTGCACCCGACCCGCAATCTCGCAAAATGGCACTGATAAGCGCGGGTTTCCCGTGGGCGCGTCACGGGCAAACGGTCAGCACGCTCAGCGGTGGCGAGCGTTCACGCCTGTTGTTCGTGGGCCTGACGCTTGCTCGCTACAGCCTGCTGATGCTGGATGAACCCACCAACCACCTCGACATGGAAGGCAAAGAGGCGCTGGCGCAAACCCTTCAGCAGTTCGAAGGCGGTGTTCTGCTGGTCAGCCATGACCGTCAGTTGATCAGCCAAAGTTGTAATCGTTTCTGGCTGATTGAAGAAGGAAAGCTGAGCGAGTGGCACGATGCAGAAGCGGTGTTTGAGCGTCTGCGTGAAAGCGCAGGGCTAGTGACATCCGCGGCGCCCGTTGCTGCCGCGACGGTTCAACCCTCGCCGTATGACGATCTGCTTGAACGGCTGGTCGCTCTGGAAACGCTGCTGGAAGACGATCTGGCACGGAAGCCGAAGCATCAGAAGCCACAGCTTCAGGCGCAATGGCGTAAAGAGATTAAGGAGATAGAAGCACAGCTGTAAAACTGCGCCCGGCGGGTTGCTCGCCGGGCCAGTCTTTTCCCCCTTAATAATTAGAGGGATCGCCGTATTCTTAACCTTAAAGCGAATCAAATGATGACATTATGTTGCCGTAGCCTTGCATTACCAGGCTAATGTATTAATCCTTAAGGGGTATTACACCTGCTATGCAGATTCTAATCATGAACAAGGAGATACACATGAAGGCTGCTGTTGTCACTCAGGATCACCAGGTCAATGTCACCGAAAAAACGTTACGATCGTTAAAGCATGGAGAGGCACTGCTGAAGATGGAGTGCTGTGGCGTATGCCATACCGACCTCCACGTGAAGAACGGTGATTTCGGCGATAAAACCGGGGTTATCCTGGGCCATGAAGGGATTGGTATCGTTAAAGAAATCGGTCCTGGCGTGAAATCGCTGAAAGTCGGCGATCGCGCAAGCGTGGCATGGTTTTTTGAAGGCTGTGGTCACTGCGAATACTGTAATACCGGCAACGAAACCCTGTGTCGCGATGTAAAAAATGCCGGTTACTCCGTGGATGGTGGCATGGCGGAAGAGTGCATCGTCACCGCAGATTACGCGGTAAAAGTGCCGGACGGTCTGGATTCGGCTGCTGCCAGCAGCATCACCTGCGCCGGCGTGACCACCTACAAAGCGGTAAAAGTGTCGGGTATTAAACCGGGCCAGTGGATTGCAATTTATGGTCTGGGCGGGCTGGGCAACCTCGCGCTGCAGTACGCCAAAAACGTCTTTAACGCCAAAGTCATCGCCCTTGACGTTAACGACGAACAGCTGAAGCTGGCGGCAAGCATGGGTGCAGATTTAACTATCAACTCACGCAGCGAAGATGCCGCTAAACTTGTGCAGGAAAAAACCGGCGGCGCGCATGCCGCAGTCGTCACTGCCGTCGCAAAAGCAGCCTTCAACTCTGCGGTTGATGCCGTGCGTGCCGGTGGCCGTGTGGTCGCGGTTGGCCTGCCACCGGAAGCAATGAGCCTCGATATTCCGCGTCTGGTGCTGGACGGTATTCAGGTCGTCGGTTCGCTGGTCGGTACCCGTCAGGATCTGCAGGAAGCGTTCCAGTTTGCGGCAGAAGGCAAGGTCGTGCCGAAAGTCACGATGCGTCCTATCGAGGACATCAACGCCATCTTTAAAGAGATGGAACAGGGTCAGATCCGTGGCCGTATGGTGATTGACCTGCGTTCATAATCACCCACCGTTCAAGTACCGCTCCTGACAGGGGCGGTTTTTTATAGCCATTTTCCGGCAATCCTTATCTTAATTCCTTTGTTCCCTTGTTTTCCCCCGCGCCTGATGATGAATCCGACGCTAACAAGAAGATAACAAAGGAATTCACCATGCAAACCCCATTTCGTCTGCCGCTGCTGACGGCGCTGATTCTGACGACAACCGCAGCCTGGTCCGCCGATGCGCCCGTCAAAGGCGGCACGCTGATTTATCTGGAGCAACAGGCGCACACCAACCTCTACCCGCCCGCCGGTGGCTTCTACCCGAACGGCGGCATTCTGAACCAGATCACTGACAAACTGACGTGGCAGAACCCCAGGACGCTGCAGGTGGAGCCCTGGGTGGCAGAAAGCTGGACCACCAACGCCGATAAAACCGAATACACCTTTAAAATTCGCCCTGGCATCACCTTCTCTGACGGCACGCCGCTGGACGCGAACGCCGTAGCAAAAAACTTTGATACCTACGGTTTAGGCAATAAAGCGCAGCGCCTGCCGGTGTCAGAAGTGATCAATAACTACGATCGCAGCGAAGTCATCGACCCGCTGACCGTGAAGTTCTACTTCAAAAAACCGTCGCCGGGGTTCCTGCAAGGCACCGCCACCATTGGCTCGGGTCTGGTCTCGCTCAGCACGCTGAAACGCAACTTTGAAGAGCTGGGGGATGCCCGTCATATCATTGGCTCTGGCCCGTTTGTGGTGAAGGACGAGAAGCTGGGTCGCGAAGTAACGCTGGAAGCGCGTAAGGACTACCAGTGGGGTCCCAAAAATCTGGCGCAACAGGGGCCAGCCAATCTTGATGGCATCAAGTTTATCGTGACTCAGGAAGACAGCGTGCGCGTGGGCGCCCTGCTGTCCGGTCAGGCTGATTTTATTCGCCAGGTGCAGGCGTATGACGAAAAGCAGGCGACCGATCAGGGCTATAAGATCTATGCCGCCCCAACGCGTGGGGTGAACGACAGCATCAGCTTCCGCCCGGATAACCCGCTGGTCTCCGATATTCGCGTGCGCCAGGCGCTGCTGCATGCCACCAATGCAAAACAGGTGGTTGAGACCCTCTTCTCGGCCAACTATCCGCAGGCGAAGTCAGTGATTGCCGATTCCGCCGCAGGCTTTGTCGATCTCAGCGACAAATTGGCCTTTGACCCGGCTAAAGCCAACCAGCTGCTGGATGACGCGGGCTGGAAAGCAGGCAGCGACGGGATCCGCACCAAAGACGGCCAACGTCTGGCGCTGACGGTGTATGAATCCCTGCCGCAGCCGCAAAACAAAGAGGTGCTGCAACTGGTTGCCCAGCAGTGGCGACAGGTGGGCGTGTCGCTGAGCGTTAAAGCGGGCGACGCAGGCAGCCGTACGCTGGATAACCTTGACCCGCTGAAAACCCCTTTAACCGTCTCCGAAGTGGGTCGCGCCGATCCGGACGTGGTGAAAAGCATGTTCTACCCGGCTAACCGCGACGCGCTGCTGCAAAAAGGGGGATCCAGCGACAAGGTCAAAAACTTCCGTGACGACAAGTTAAATGAACTGCTGGTGAACATTTCTGCGGAGATTGATCCGCAAAAACGCCTGCAACTGACGGGAGACGCCCAACGCTATCTGCTGGATAACGCCTACGTCATTCCGATTTTCGAGGAGCCGCAGGTCTTTGCCGGTGCGCCGTGGCTGAAAGGCGTCAATTTTGAAGCGGTAGGCCGCCCGTCGTTCTACGGCGCGTGGATTGAGAAACACTGAGGAGCCGACGATGCGCCACGCACTTCTTCAACGCTTTGGGCACGGGCTGCTGGTACTGTGGGCCGCCTTTACCCTTTCGTTCGTGTTGCTCCAGGTGCTGCCGGGCGACGCGGTGCTGATTAAATTTCAGAACCCGGACCTGGGCTTAAGCCCGGCGCAAATCGAGGAGATGCGCGTGGCCTACGGCGCAGACAGCCCGCTGTGGCAGCAATACGGTCATACGCTGCTGGCGATGCTGCGCGGGGATTTCGGCTATTCGCTACAGGCAGGCGTGCCGGTCAGCGAGCTGATTGCCAGCAATCTGCCGGATACCCTGAGCCTCGCCCTGCCTGCCTTTTTACTCGCGGTCCTGCTGGCATTTGCGCTGGCCTTTGCGTCGCGCCTGCCGGGTCTGCGCTGGCTGAGTAATACCCTCCAGTCTCTGCCAGTCCTGTTTATCTCTTTACCGACGTTCTGGCTGGGGATTGCCCTTATCCAGCTCTTTTCTTTCCAGCTGCGGCTGATCCCGGTGATTAACCCGACGCCGCTGCAGGGGTTGATCCTGCCGATCGTAACCGTCGCGATCCCGATCTCCGCCCCGCTGGCACAAATTCTGATGCGCAGCCTGGACCAGGTGGCGACGCAGCCATTTGTCGCCGTCGCCCGTGCCAAAGGGCTGAGTGAAACCGCTGTCCTGTGGCGTCACGTGACCGGCAACACCCTGCTGCCAGTGCTAAATATTGCCGGGCTGCTGCTCGGCGAGCTGATTGCCGGGGCGCTGATCACGGAAACCGTTTTTGGCCGCAGCGGTCTCGGGCAACTGACCCAGCAGGCGGTGAATAACCAGGATATTGCCGTACTTCAGGCGGTGGTGATGATTTCCGCCCTCGGTTTTGTCCTGATCAATCTGCTGGTGGACCTGCTGATGCCGCTGCTGGATCCCCGTCTGCAAACCGTTACCGGAGGTGCATCATGAGCCTGGTCGATTACGCTGCCGCCGCGCGAAAACGCGTTCCCGCCTGGCAGGGCGTCGCGTGGCAACCAGGACTGTGGCTGGCATGGGCAGTAATTATCGTTGCGCTTTTTGCCGCCGTGGCGCCCGGCCTGTTAACCCACTACAGCCCGATTGAGGGCATCGCCGGTGCACAGCGCCTGGCGCCACAGGCGGGACACTGGCTCGGCACCGATCAGCTTGGCCGCGATGTTTATACCCGTATTGTTTATGGTGCGTCCCACTCCCTGAGCGCGGCGCTGGCCGCCGTGACGATGGGTCTGCTGGCAGGCACCGGCTTAGGGGTGGTTGCCGGGGCGTTCGCCGGACGCGTCGAGTCTCTGCTGATGCGCTTCGTCGACGTGCTGCTGTCCATCCCGTC
The DNA here is from genome assembly GCF_037053385.1 of Enterobacter sp. P82. Taxonomy (NCBI): domain Bacteria; kingdom Pseudomonadati; phylum Pseudomonadota; class Gammaproteobacteria; order Enterobacterales; family Enterobacteriaceae; genus Enterobacter; species Enterobacter sp. P82. The sequence goes on along the minus strand of NZ_JBALHX010000001.1, from coordinate 1,104,750 downwards.
TCTGCTGCTCTCGCTGACGGTGATTATTCTACTCGGGTTTGGCACCGTTAACGCCGCGATTGCCGTAGGCGTGGCTTCAATAGCCAGCTTCGCCCGCCTCGCGCGCGGTGAAGTCGTGCGCATCCGCCATACGGATTATGTCGAAGCGGCGTTTGGTAGCGGCGGGACGTTTTTCGCCGTGCTGTGGCGACACATCCTGCCCAATGCCTTAACTGCCGTCATCGCCTTTGCCACGCTGCAGTTTGGTCAGGCCATCCTGGCGCTCTCCACGCTGAGCTTTCTCGGTTACGGCACCCCGCCGCCGGTGCCGGAGTGGGGCTTATTGATTGCCGAAGGCCGTAATTATCTCTCTACCGCCTGGTGGCTAACCACCTTCCCCGGCGTAGTCGTCATCGCCGTAGTGCTGGCCACCAACCGTATCAGCCAACAGTTCAGCGGAGGCCTGAAATGAGCGTACTCTCGGTAGAAAACCTGACCATCAGCTACCGTACCGCGCGCCAGTGGCGCGAGGTGGTGCATAACGTCAGCTTCACGCTCGGGCGAGGAGAAATGCTGGCCTTTGTCGGCGAGTCCGGCTCCGGCAAAACGACCACGGCGCAGGCGATCATCGGTCTGCTGGCCGATAACGCCCGGCGCGATGCGGGAAAAATCATTCTCAACGGCGAGGAGATAAGCCAGTGGTCCGCTAAGCGTCTCGATACCCTTCGCGGCGCGCGAGTTAGCCTGGTTCCGCAGGACCCGGGTAATTCGCTCAACCCGGTGAAGACCATCGGTGCGCAGGTTGGAGAGATTATTCAGCTACACCAGAAAGTGGCTCGCGCTCAGCGCGACGAGCAGGCGCTCGCCCTGCTGACAAAGGTCGGCCTGAGCCACCCCGAACAGCGCATGACCCAGTATCCGCATCAGCTCTCGGGCGGGATGAAACAGCGCGTGCTGATTGCCATCGCGATAGCGCTGCGCCCGGACGTCATCATTGCCGATGAGCCTACCAGCGCGCTGGACGTGACGGTGCAAAAACGCATTCTTGACCTGCTGGATATCCTGCGCCGGGAATCGGGTACCGCCGTTCTGTTTGTCACCCACGATCTCGCGCTGGCCGCTGAGCGCGCGGACAGGCTGCTGGTTTTTCGCGATGGGGAGGTTCAGGAGCAGGGAAACACTGCCGATATCGTGCGCACACCGCAGCACGCCTACACCCGCCAGCTGTTAAGCGATCTCCAGGGCCAGCGCCTGACCATTGCGCCGGTGGCAGGTCTGCCGCTCGCGTCACCGGCCATTCGCGCCCGCGCCATCAGCAAACAATTCTCCCTGGGCAAAGGCCATCAGCTTCAGGCGCTGGATCGGGTAACCTTTGACGTCAGGCGCGGCAGCACGCATGCGCTGGTGGGTGAGTCCGGCTCCGGAAAAACCACCCTCGCCCGTATTTTGCTGGGTTTCGAACAGGCAGACAGCGGACAGGTCATTATTGATGATATTGATGCCACCACGCTTAGCCGCGAGGCCCGTCGCCAGCTGCGCCAGAAGATCCAGTTTGTCTACCAGAACCCGTTTGCCTCTCTCGACCCGCGTCAGACGCTGTTTGAGATCATCGAAGAGCCCCTGAAGAACTTTTCTCGCCTCAGTAAGGTGGAGCGAAAAGTCCGGGTGGAGACAGTGGCGCAGCGGGTTGCCCTGCCCGTCGATATTCTGAGCCGCACTGCCCGTGAGCTTTCAGGCGGGCAGCGCCAGCGCGTGGCTATCGCCCGGGCGCTGATCCTGAAGCCGACCATTCTGGTGCTGGACGAAGCCACCTCCGCGCTGGACGTCACCGTGCAGGCGCAGATCCTGGCTCTGCTTCAGCAGCTGCAGCAGCAACTGGGGTTGACCTATCTCTTTATTACGCACGATCTGTCCACGGTTCGCCGAATCGCCCACAGCGTCACGGTGCTGCGCAGCGGTCAGGTGGTCGAACAGGGCGACGTCGGAACCTTATTCACGTCGCCACAGAACGACTATACCCGCGAGCTGATTGCTGCCATTCCCCATTTTTCACCCGCTACAGAGGAGTTCGCATGACGCGAAAACGCCTGGGATTTTTCACCCGCCTGCTTGACGACGCTACGCCGAAGGAGCGCTATCGTCTGGCAACTGAACAGATCCGCCACGCCGAACGCCACGGTTTTGACAGCGCCTGGATTGCTCAGCACCACTTCCACGAAAGTGAAGGTGGCCTGCCGTCGCCGCTGCTGTTTCTGGCACACATCGCCGCGCATACCGAAACTATCCGCCTGGGCACGGCCATCATTACCCTGCCGATGGAAAACCCGCTGCGCGTGGCGGAAGATGCCGCCGTGCTGGATCTGCTTGCAGACGGACGCCTGGAAGTAGGCTTTGGCTCAGGCGGCACGCCAACCTCTTTTCTGCCGTTCGGCCTGACGTTTGAAGAACGTGCGACCGCGTTTGCCGAGAACCTGCATGTGATCCAAAGCGCCTGGCGCGGTGATTCGCTTACCCATCCGGATAATCACCTTTACCCGCCTGCGCCACAGCTGGCCGACCGTATCTGGATAGCCACCTTCTCAGTTGACGGTGCTGTTCGCGCCGCGCAGGCCGGACACGGTTTAATGCTCTCCCGCACGCAGCCGCGCCCGGCAGATCGGCTGGATTTAACGCTCGACGCGATCCAGAACCCGATTGTGGATGCCTACCTCGATGCGCTGCCAGCAGGCATCGCCCCGCGTATTCTGGCCTCCCGTACAGCCTTCGTCGCTGACAGCGATGACTATGCGCTCAGAGTCGCAATGCCAGGTCTCGCGAAACAAGCTCAGCAGCATCGCGCTGCCGGATACACAGTTAAAGGTGACAACGTCACTGATTATCGTCGTCAGTTCGATGCCCATATCGGTTCGCCTGATACGGTGCTGCGTTCACTTAATGCGGATTCCATTCTCAGGCGCGCCACGGATATCTCATTCCAGGTCCATTCGGTCGAGCCTTCGCATCGCGACACGCTGCGCTCCATCGAACTGATCGCCGAACATATTGCCCCCCACATCCTTTGAGGAGACACCTATGTCATTAAGTCAGGACATTCTCGCCGAGCTGGCGGAAATTAAACCCGGTTCCCCTCTGGCAGAGGCGCGCGCCACGCGTGATGCCGCCACACGACACGCGCAGGGCAGCTACGAAATTCTCTTCAGCCAGCAGGACACCGATTTTCCACTCGATGAACGCTTCACTGTGGCAGCAAAAGTTGCCAGATGGCACAACGCAGAGGCGCTGGCCGCGCACTACGCGGGGTTTGGCCTGGCCGACCCCACCTCAGAACGCCTGATCCCGGCGCTGAGTTTTGCGCGCCTGCTGACATTTTCCCCCGTCGAAGCGACGCCTGCAGCGTTAAAGGCGCTGACCCAGGCGGGATGGAGCAAGGAAGGCATTGTTACCCTGGCACAGCTCGTCGCATTTGTGAGCTTCCAGAGCCGACTCATTACCGGGCTGCGGCTGCTGAACGACAAACCTGTCGCCAAAAGCGATGCGCCGGTGGCGGCAGGCATCTGGCACACGACCGCAACAACGGTCACCGGAAAGGCGGCACCCGTCGCGTTTACCCAGCAGGAGCTGGGATGGGAACCGTGGATAGCGGCCAAACCGCTAGCGGACTTCCGTGACGATGAGGTTGCCATCCTGGCGAAATTTGGTCATACCGACTCCGACTACTTCCGTCTGCTGGCGCGCAACCTGCCGGTGCTTGAACAGCGCACGTTGACCGATAAAGGAATTTTTTATACACCGGGAGGACTGCCGCGCGCCGAGCGCGAGCTGGCCGCAACGGTAGCCAGTAAAATCAACGGCTGCATTTACTGCGCATCTGTCCATGCGCGTAAAGCCAGCCAGCTGTCAAAAGATGACGCCGCGGTAGAGGCGCTTCTGGCGGTGCGTCCCGGGCAATCCCTCAGCGACGGGCAGTCTGCGCGCTGGCAGGCGGAAATTAACGTAGCGGCAGCGCTGTCGGTCACCCCGCCTGCCGCCACGCCGCTGCACCTTGCCGCGCTGGAAAAAGAGGGGCTGGATACCCTGGCGCAGCTTGATCTGGTGCAGTCCGCCGCGTTCTTCGCCTGGGCCAACCGCCTGATGCTGACGCTGGGAGAGTCCTGGCTAGCATGACTCCATCAGGCTAGCGCGCGAGCGTTAGCCTGAGCCTGTCTGGCCCGCAGATGGCCGTAGATCAGCAGTGAACTCATGGCCGAAAACGAAAGGAGTGCGGCAGGCAGCGTGACATAACTCCAGCTAAAGCCAAGCGTAATCATCATGCCGCCGAAAAATGCGCCAACCGCACTGCCGAGATTAAATGCCATCTGACCGCCTGCGGCACCCAGCATCTCACCGCCCTTCGCATTCTGCAGAAGCAGAATTTGCAGCGGCGCAGAGAGCGCGAACAGTCCGGCACAGCAGATAAACCCCATGACCAACGAGGCCGTTTTCAGTTCTCCAAAGGCAAAAAGCAGCAGCAGAGAAGTCACAATCACCATGTCGGTGGTGGCCGCAATGCGCAGCGGGCTAAAGCGACCTGAAAGTTTACCGCTCAACAGATTGCCCAACACCATGCCAAGCCCCATCAGCATCATGATGACTGTCATCACCCCTTCGGTAAAACCAGAGACGTTGACCATAAATGGTTTAACGAAACTGAACCAGGCAAAAACCCCGGCGTTGCCAAACATGGTGGCAGCAAAAATCAGCCAGGGTTCTGGTTTTTTAAGGAAGTGGAACTGCTCGGTCAATTTGATTTCTGATTTGTCGTGGATGTCCGGCACCCAGAGCAGAACCGAGAGGATCACCAGCGCATCGAACACGGCAATCAGGAAAAAGGTATAGCGCCAGTTGAATTCATGCCCCAGCCAGGTGCCCAGTGGAACGCCCACCAGGTTGGCTACGGTCATACCGGCGATCATCCCGGCCACCGCGACCGTCACTTTCCCCGGTGGGGCAATTTTAGAAAGGATAATTGCCCCGACGCCAAAAATGGCCCCGTGCGGAAAACCAGAAATCAAACGCCCCAGTGCCAGCCAGAAGTAAGACGTTGAAAACGTGAATATTGCATTTCCGATTGCGGACATCATCACCAGAAACAGCAGTGTGGTTTTTAACGAGAACTTGCCTGAGAACAGCGCCATAATCGGGGCACCAATCACCACGCCGAAGGCATAAAACGAGATCATATTCCCGGCGGAGGGAATTGAAATGCCGGTGTCATGGGCCAGCTCGGTTAACACCCCCATAATGCCAAATTCAGCCATTCCCAGGCCAAAGGTGCTCAGCGCCAACGAAAAAATTGTCTTTTTCATACTTCAACCACTGGTTAATCACTCGCGACGGGCATTATTGAATAATCTTGTATGGTGAGCCAGTTCAAATGAGCTGGCTGACACGTTAATCCATTAATTCAGGTGGATTACACTTCTAAGTGCGGCCTCGCTTTTTTCCCGCGCCGGACAACCTGAGGATGACAATCATGGGAAGCAAAAAGAAAACCAGTGCCACTGTTGATGTCGTAAAAAATGCCCCGCTAAAAACCAAAGAGTATGAGCAAGAGCTTCGTCGCCTCCACGTTGAACTGGTTAAGCTCCAGCAATGGGTTGTCGCCAAAGGACTCAAAGTGTGTATTGTTTTTGAAGGACGCGACGGCGCCGGCAAAGGCGGTACCATTAAAGCGATCACCGAGCGCGTCAGTCCACGCGTGTTCCGCGTGGTTGCCCTTCCCGCGCCAACCGAGAAAGAGAAAACTCAGCTCTATTTTCAACGTTATGTTCCCCATTTGCCTGCCGCCGGGGAGATCGTCATATTTGACCGAAGCTGGTACAACCGTGCAGGTGTCGAGCGGGTAATGGGATTTTGCACCCCTGAGCAAGTTGAGAAGTTCCTTGATGGTGCGCCGGTGATGGAAAAAGCGATGGTGGATGCCGGCATTATCTTGCTGAAGTACTGGCTTGAGGTGACGCCGAAAGAGCAGGAGCGCCGTCTGCGTGACCGCATTAACGATGGTCGTAAAATCTGGAAACTCTCACCGATGGATATTAAATCCTTTAACCTGTGGGACGAGTATACCCTCGCGCGCGACGCTATGTTTGAAGCCACCGATACCGCCTGGGCGCCATGGTTTGTGGCACGCTCAGAAGATAAAAAACGCGTGCGGCTAAATATTATTTCGCATCTGCTTACACAAATCTCGTATAAAGAAATTCATGTCGACAAGGTGGATTTACCGAAACGTAAAATCGGCAAAGTGAAACCCACCAAATACCCGTTCAGGTATGTTGCAGAGCGGTTTTAATATAGCAAGGGATAGGCCTACGCAAGTGCAGCGCCGCCGGGTAAAGCCGACGGCGCAGGCCTTACTTCAATCCTTCCGTACTTTCCTGTTTCGCCTCCAGCCGTTCCACATCACGATACCAGCGCGGGTGATGTTTCTGCGCCCAGCGGCGGCTCACCTTCCCTTCAATCATGCCTTTAATCGATCCTTTCACCCAGAACGCCATATACATATGGATCAGGATGGCGTGAATCAGAATGATGGCCGACGTCGCGTGGATCAGCAGCGCGTAGCGAATCACCTGTATCGGGAAGTAGTGTGCAAAATACGGACGCCAGATAATCACCCCGGTCACCAGCAGCACAAAAATCATGCTCATGATGGTCCAGAACATCATTTTCTGCCCGGCGTTGTATTTGCCCACTTTCGCGACTTTGTGCTCGTTACCCTTCAGGACTTCGACAATCCCTTTCACCCATGGGATATCCTGCTTGTCAGGAATATTGTGATGAACAAAGCGCACGAACATAAACATCAGCACCACGAAAATCAGCACGCCGAAAAACGGGTGCAGAATGCGCCCCATTTGCGGAGTACCGAAGGTTTCGGTCAGCCACTGCAGCGTCGGGAAGAAGAACGAAATCCCCGACACCGCCACCAGGAAGAAGCAGATCACCACCGTCCAGTGACAGGCGCGGTCGACAAACTTCGTGCGCACGATCATTTTCGACTTACTCATGATGATCCTCCTCGTCGTCTACCTCTTTGTTTGGCCCAATCCCAATGTAGTGATAAATCAGCCCGGCAAAGGTGGCGATAAAGCCCGCCGCGGAGAGCGGTTTAAGCGCCCCTTTCCACAGATTGATGGACGTATCGATCGCCGGATCCTTCGGTAAGTTGTGGTACAGCTCTGGCTGGTCGTTATGGTGCAGCACATACATCACGTGCGTGCCGCCCACGCCCTGCGGATTATAAATACCGGCCTTGTCGTAACCGCGTGCTTTCAGCTTGTCTACCCGCGCCTGCGCCACGTCCAGCATCTCTTTTTTGGTACCGAAGTGGATAGCCCCGGTCGGACAGGTCTTCACGCAGGCAGGTTCCTGCCCGACGCTGACGCGGTCTACGCACAGCGTGCATTTATATACCCGGTTATCCTCTTTATTGAGGCGCGGGATGTTAAACGGACAACCCGCAATGCAATAGCCGCAGCCGATGCAGTTGTCCTGCTGGAAGTCGACGATCCCGTTGGCGTACTGAATAATTGCGCCGGCAGACGGGCACGCCTTCAGGCAGCCCGGATCTTCACAGTGCATGCAGCCATCTTTGCGGATCAGCCACTCCAGCCTGCCGTTCTGCTCGGTTTCGCTAAAGCGCATTACTGTCCAGGATTTGGCGCTCAGATCCGCCGGGTTATCGTAAACCCCGACGCAGTGCCCCACGTCGTCGCGGATATCATTCCACTCCGAGCACGCCACCTGGCAGGCCTTGCAGCCCACGCAGGAGGAGACATCGATAAGCTTGGCGACCTCTGCCTTGTAGTCCCGCGCGCGGGGCGCGGGAGTTATTGGGTTAGTCGCGGAGCGTTTGATAACGTCTTGTGTTTCCATCGCCATGTAATCGCTCCTTACGCTTTCTCGATGTTAACCAGAAACGCCTTGTACTCCGGCGTTTGCGAGTTGGAATCGCCGACATTTGGCGTCAGGGTGTTGGCGATGTAGCCTTTCTGTGCCACTCCTTCAAAGCCCCAGTGCAGTGGGATACCGACGGTTTCCACCTGCTGACCATTCACGTTCAGCGACTGCAAACGGCGAGTGACTACCGCCACTGCGCGGATAAAACCACGTTTGCTGCTCACCTTCACGCGGTCGCCGTTGGCTATGCCCTTCACTTTCGCCAGGGTTTCACTGATCTCAACGAACTGTTCCGGCTGGGCGATGGCATTAAGCCGCGCATGCTTGGTCCAGGTGTGGAAGTGCTCGGTCAGGCGATAGGTGGTCCCCACATACGGGAACGTATCCTTCTTACCTAAACGCAGCACATCGTCCTCGTAGATACGCACCACCGGGCTGGAGATCACGTTTGGATGCAGCGGGTTGGTGCCCAGCGGCGTTTCCATCGGTTCGTAGTGTTCCGGGAATGGCCCTTCCGCCAGCTTGTCGAGAGCGAACAGACGTCCCAGACCTTCCGGCTGCATGATAAACGGCCCGGTGTTACTGCCCGGCGCGGCGGTGTTGTAGTCCGGGATATCGTTCCCCGTCCATTTCGTCCCGTTCCACTGAATCAGCATCCGTTTCGGATCCCACGCTTTACCATTGATGTCCGCCGAGGCACGGTTGTAAAGCACACGGCGGTTCAGCGGCCACGCCCATGCCCAGCCCAGCGTATTGCCAAGCCCGGACGGGTCAGCGTTATCGCGGTTGGCCATCTGGTTACCCTGCTCCGTCCAGCTACCGGCGTAGATCCAGCAGGAAGAGGCCGTTGTACCGTCGTCGCGCAGCAGCGCGAAGCTGTTCAGCAGTTGGCCTTTCTTCGCCACCAGGTTGCCCTTAGCGTCATAGAGATCCGCCAGCGCCACGCCATTGTTCTCTTTCGCGACCTCTTCAGACTCAGGATGGTCAGGCTGCTTGTAGTTCCAGCTCATCTTCAGCAGCGGTTCAGCGCCTTTACCGCCTTCGGTGCGGTACATTTCGCGCAGGCGATGGTAAATTCCGGCCAGGATCTCGCCGTCATTACGTGCTTCGCCCGGTGCATCCTGACCTTTCCAGTGCCACTGTAGCCAGCGGCCCGAGTTAGCAATAGACCCGTCTTCTTCAGCAAAACAGGTGGACGGCAGGCGGAACACTTCGGTCTGGATGGATGCGGTATCGACATCGTTCATCTCGCCGTGGTTCTGCCAGAAGTTAGAGGTCTCAGTGACCAACGGGTCGATAACCACCATGTACTTGAGCTTGCTCAGACTGCGCACAACCTTGTTTTTGTCCGGGAACGAGGCCACCGGGTTGAAGCCCTGGCAGATGTAGCCCGTGACATTGCCCTTATCCATCATGTTGAAATACTTGATGACGTCGTAAGCCTGATCCCACTTCGGCAGCCACTCGAAGCCCCAGTCGTTCTCTTTCTGCGCCTCGTCACCGTAAAAAGATTTCATCAGGCTGACGTAGAACTTCGGATAGTTGCTCCAGTAGTTCACCTGATCCGGTAGCGTCGCTTTTGGCGTATTGGCCGCCAGATACGTTTGCAGATCGGCCTGTTTTTCGGACGGCAGGGTCAGGTAGCCCGGCAGACTGGTCGACAGCAAACCAAGATCTGTTAAGCCCTGGATATTGGAGTGACCACGCAGGGCGTTAACGCCGCCCCCTGCCATCCCCATATTGCCGAGCAGCAGCTGGATCATCGCCATGGTACGGATGTTTTGCGCACCAACGGTGTGCTGTGTCCAGCCCAGTGCATACAGGAACGTGGTGGTTCTGTCGGCGGCACTGGTTGAGGCCAGCACTTCACACACCTTCAGGAAGTCCGCTTTTGGCGTACCGCAGATATTTTCCACCACGTCCGGCGTATAGCGGGAAACGTGCTGCTTGAGCAGGTTCCACACGCAGCGCGGGTGCGTCAGCGTTTCGTCACGCATCGCGTAGCCGTTCTCATCGAACTGGTAGTTCCAGGAGGATTTGTCGTACTGGCGTTTTTCGGCGTCATAGCCGCTGAACAGCCCGTCATCGAAGGCAAAATCATCCCGCACCAGCAGATTCGCGTTGGTGTAGTGTTTTACGTATTCCGCGTTAATCTTGTTGTTTTCGATCAGGAACAACAGCACGCCGGAAAGGAACGTAATGTCCGTCCCGGAGCGAATAGGCGCATAGATATCAGCCACCGAAGCCGTACGCGTAAAGCGCGGATCGACGACGATAAGCGTTGCATCGTTGTTGTTTTTTGCTTCCATCGCCCAGCGGAAACCGACAGGGTGTGCTTCAGCGGCGTTACCGCCCATCACCACCACGACGTTAGCGTTTTTAATATCAACCCAGTGGTTGGTCATCGCACCGCGACCAAATGTTGGAGCAAGACTTGCTACCGTTGGTCCGTGTCAGACGCGCGCCTGGTTGTCTACCGCCAGCATGCCGAGAGAGCGCACAAATTTTTGCGTCAGCATGCCGGTTTCATTGCTGGCTGCAGAGGCACACAGCATCCCGGTGGAAAGCCAGCGATTAACCGTTACGCCCTGCGCGTTTTTTTCAATAAAGTTAGCGTCGCGGTCGGCTTTCATTAATTTGGCAATGCGGGAGAAGGCCTCATCCCAAGCGATACGCTGCCATTTGTCGGAACCCGGCGCACGGTATTCCGGGTAGCGCAGGCGGTTTTCGCTGTGAACATAGTCCAGCAGCCCCGCCCCTTTCGGGCAAAGCGCCCCGCGGCTCACCGGATGATCCGGATCCCCTTCAATATGGTAAATCGCTTCTCTGGCGTTCTTCGCGCCATCGCCCAGGCTATACATTAAAAGCCCACAACCTACGGAGCAGTATGTGCAGGTGTTACGGATCTCTTTCGCACGCAGCAGTTTATAGTTGCGTGCCTGAGCCAGCGCCATTTTAGGAGCAAATCCCAACATGGCTGCCGTTGTTCCGGCCATACCGCCCGCGCAGATTTTAAAAAATTGTCTGCGGCTGACGTCCATTGTTGTCCTCGTTTTCGTATAAGACTTCGCGCCGCAAACTAGCAGTAAAGCAGTTGATTTTTTTGCGTCAAATCAAGGCCGCTTGTCTTCACCCCCTAAATAGTCACTCCCGATACTTTCAAATACCCCTTTTTGATTAAAGACTTAAGAGAATAATTCGCGATAGCGGCCGGATTAATGCTATAAATTTTTCCTTTGGTTTTATGACGACGGCAAGGTAATGGACAGAAAGAGAGCAACGCTCATTGGACTGGCGGCAATACTGTTATGGAGCACGATGGTTGGGCTCATTCGCAGCGTGAGCGAGGGGCTGGGGCCGGTAGGCGGTGCGGCAATGATCTACACCGTCAGTGGATTATTGTGTCTGGTGACGGTGGGATTCCCTGATATTCGTAAATTCTCGCCACGCTATCTTATTGCTGGCAGCGTACTGTTTGTCAGTTATGAAATTTGCCTGGCGCTGTCGTTGGGATATGCCGCGACGCGATCGCAGGCCATTGAGGTCGGCATGGTCAATTATCTGTGGCCGAGCCTGACGATTGTATTTGCCATTTTGTTCAACGGGCAAAAATCTACCCTGTGGGTGATCCCCGGTTTAGCCATCTCATTGCTGGGCGTCTGCTGGGTATTAGGCGGTGAACAGGGATTACATCTTGAGGAGATCACCCGCAATATCGTGTCCAGCCCACTGAGTTATGCGCTGGCGTTTGCCGGGGCATTTATCTGGGCGGCCTACTGCACCGTAACCAGCAAATTTGCCAAAGGGCAAAACGGTATTACCCTTTTTGTTTTGCTGACTGCGTTGAGTCTTTGGGTGAAATATGCCCTTAGCGAGCAGCCAGAAATGGTATTCAGTGTCCCGGTTGTCGTGAAGCTATTAATGTGTGGCATTGCACTGGGTTTTGGCTATGCCTCATGGAATATCGGTATCCTCCATGGCAACGTCACGGTACTTGCCGCCGTATCCTATTTTACCCCTGTACTTTCTGCCGCACTGGCTGCCGCACTGCTGAGTTCCCCACTCTCTTTCTTGTTCTGGCAAGGTGCGCTGATGGTTTGCGCCGGGTCGCTGCTTTGCTGGTACGCGACACGAAAATAAAGCCCCATTGTTCTGCCGGGAGGTGCACAACCCGGCAGAAAATTAACATAAATTTAATATGTGATCGCACGTCAAAATATTCATACGCTCATTAGAGAATGTGTTTAAATTCTGTTTATATTATCGTTGTTTCGCATTCCCCCCCTCCTCTCTTCTTGACATAAACTGACACCGTAGCGCAATTACTCCCCTGCGAATATTAACAACCTTAATAGCACAAAGTGCAATAGTGTGTTTCTGTGTATTTCAGCAAAAAACACGGTAATTACGTGCATTCAATAACCTAACACAATGATTTACGGTAAACAGTTAAGCTTAATTCTACAAAATGCACCGATAAAATTGATAGTAACATAACTAAATTAAACCATTAAAAAACTATATTGCGGATAATAGATCTGATAAGAAAATATACAAAACCCGGTTAAACACTCTTCATTTCATTCTGTTTAGCGACCATTTATCCGATCTCGATCACACTAAAGGAAATTATTAGCAATAATTTGAAACTTATTATTGAAAGGCAACTACAACATTTTTAAAAATAGCATGCCATTGACGAACAGCCTCGTTTAGAAATCGTTCGAAGTGGCTCAGGAAATACTTAAGAAAATTATAAGGAATATTTAAGATGAAACTTAAATTAGTTGCAGTGGCAGTGACTTCCATGCTGGCAGCAGGCGTTGTTAACGCTGCTGAAATTTATAACAAAGACGGTAACAAGCTGGATCTGTACGGTAAAGTAACAGGTCTGCACTATTTCTCTGATGACACCAGCAACGACGGCGACAAAACCTACGTACGTCTGGGCTTCAAAGGTGAAACTCAGATCAACGACCAGATGTCCGGTTACGGTCAGTGGGAATATGAATTCAAAGGCAACAACGATGAAAGCAACGGCGACAAAGGCAACAAAACGCGTCTGGCTTTCGCTGGTCTGAAATTCAACGAATTCGGTTCTTTCGACTACGGTCGTAACTACGGTGTTGCTTACGACATCGGCGCATGGACTGACGTTCTGCCAGAGTTCGGTGGTGATACCTGGACGCAGACTGATGGCTTCATGACTGGCCGTACGACTGGCGTTGCAACCTACCGTAACACCGACTTCTTCGGTCTGGTTGACGGTCTGAACTTTGCCGCTCAGTACCAGGGTAAAAACAACAAGCGCGACATCACCGAAGCGAACGGTGACGGTTGGGGCTTGTCTTCTACCTATGAAATGGACGGTTTCGGCGTGGGTGCAACCTATGCGAAATCTGACCGTACCAACAATCAGGTTCGTGCTGGTGAAGTGGCTAATACCATGAACGCTGGCGGTGACAACGCAGAAGTTTGGGCTGCTGGCCTGAAATACGATGCGAACAACATCTACCTGGCAAGCACCTACTCTGAAACTCGCAACATGACCAACTTCGGTAAAGGTTATATCGCGAACAAAGCTCAGAACTTTGAAGTTGTTGCTCAGTACCAGTTCGATTTCGGTCTGCGTCCATCCGTTGCTTACCTGAAATCCAAAGGTAAAGACATCGGTACTTATGGCGACCAGGATCTGGTTGAATACGTTGATGTTGGCGCGACTTACTACTTCAACAAGAACATGTCTACCTACGTTGATTACAAAATCAACCTGCTGGACGACAACAAGTTCACCAAAGATGCAGCTATTGCTACCGACAACATCGTTGCTCTGGGTCTGACTTACCAGTTCTAAGATTTGTCAGTATAAAAAGGCCAGCCTTCGTGGCTGGCTTTTTTTATACCAGTTTGACTGGCGTAATAAAGGAGCACGCCATGCACATATTCAAAGGACGCTGTCTATGCGGGATGAGCCAATTCAGCGTTTCCCTCAACAATTTCGACGTCTATGCCTGCCACTGCACGCAATGTCAGAAGTGGTCAGGTGGAATTGCCATGTATCTGGAAGCCGTGGGTAAACCGCTTGTGGAGCAAGACTCGATTGCCCCTTCTCACTTCTCGTCCTCTGCGCGAGGAGAACGCTGGTTCTGTCCGGGGTGTGGTTGTCCTCTGTGGTTCAAGCTGACCTCAACAGCACGCTATTTTATTCCATGGACATTACTTGAGATGAGCGAAGATGAACGACGTCGGCTGGTGCTCGCCGCTGAAATCTATACCGAAACCCAGCCCGCATTCTTTGGTCTGACCGGACAATATGCGCGCTACAGCGGTTCAGAAATTGAAGCCATGGATAAGCTCTGTCTGCTTACAACCTAGGCTGCGTTTTTCGCATACCTTCCTTTCTGTTATTAAAACTGGTAGCTGTAGTTAACGCTGGTAAACCACAGATAAGGGTGATTATAGTCACCACTCAGCAGCCCTGGAGATTGCACCTTCGAAGACTGCATATGCAGGTATTCGACAGCAAATCCGATATTGCTGGCTGGCGTTAACTGATATTGTGCCCCGGTCCCGAAGCGCCATTCATCTCCAGTTGGCAACGTCATTGCGACATCGCTCTGGTTGCGATAAGGCGAACTATCAAACGCGACCCCGGCGTTCAGGCGCCATTGCGGAGTGGGTCGATATTGCACGCCCAGCGCGGTATGCCAGGTGTCCTTCATGCGGTTGGTTTTATCAAGCGTATTGCCGCTTACCGTAACTTGTGGTGCGCCAAACTGGCTCCAGTCTTGCCAGCCCAGATCGCCCATTACCGACCACTGGGTATTAATGTCATGCACCAGGCTTAACATCAGCTGTTGCGGAGCGCGGACCTGTGCAGAAATGGGCAGGTTGTACTCGACATTAGGTAGATTCGGGAAACGTGCTTTACCGTTCACATTGAAGTCGTACTCAGCTTTACTGTTCCAGGTGATCCCGGCCCGGGTCTGTTCTGTGAGTTGCATTAACAACCCAAGACGGTAGCTCATCGCCCAGTCGTGGTCCTTGTCGTCGTGGTCATCACCATCAACAGTACGGGTGAGTGATAAAAAACCATAATTAAGATTCACCGAACCGCCTACCGACACCCGGTCGCTAAGCTTCCAGGCAAGTGATGGGCTCAGGGTCATTGCCACCATCGTGCTCTTTTTGATCAGTCGCTCACCCGCCCAGTTACCGTAATCAATACCCAGACCATAGTTACCGTACAGACCAATACCGGCATACAGACTCTCGTTGATTTTCTGGCTATAGAACGCGCTGGCATTCGGTGTAAGCTTCATAACGTTACCCGGGCTCTGCAAACGGTCATTATCGAGCTGGTAATCAATATTTCCGCCCAGAGCCTGCAACCCACCGGTGAACATATGTTCTGGAAGCCGGGTCATCCCTGCGGGGTTGGTGACAATTGTTGAGGCATCCTGAGCGCGGGCAGCCTGCCCGGCACCCGCAAGCGCGGTATCTTCGGTACCGATTTCGTAGAAATAGAGCGCACTGGCCTGAGAGACAGAGGAAAATACCAGTCCTGTACTGAGAAGAACCACTTTTTTCATAGTTTTATCTACCGGATCAGGTTAATGAAATTCTCACGCAGTTATCAGCATAGTTGTAATAGCGCACTATCGAAATTTCTGATGCGAAGGAAAGACTGAACCGTGAGCAGAAACTAGACGGCAACGCGTCGGCTGATTTCGACAACCCTGTCACTGGGAAGGTGATAGTGATTGATCACATGCGTGCAGTTGCGCTTCATGAAAGCAAAAATATGCCGTTGCCATGCTGCCATACCCGCTGTTCCATCACCGGCTACGATAGTTTCATGTCCAACATACCAGGTGGCATCATCATTCGCGAACAGCACGTTGATTTCACTGACGCCCTGCAACAAACGCGGGATATCCGGGTGCTCCATAAAACCGTATTGCGCCACACCGTGCCAGTAACCTGGCGCACGTTGCTCCACCCTGATGCGTTGTTCTTCCCCCACATAGGGCACATTCAGGATGTCAATGGTCAGAGATAACACATCTCGCTGTAGCACCTTGTTGCGCGCGACATGCCAGCGCATAACCGGGGGGATATTGTTCTGTGTACGGGTCAAAAAAACGGCGGAACCGGCCACTCTGGGTACCGTCTTTTGCTGAAGCTGGGTAAAGAACGCGTCCACACTGATGCCCTTCTCGCCCACCGATGCGGATACCGCCTTAACACCACGGTGCCAGATCAGCATCACCGTGCAAATAGCTGCGGCCATCAGCAGCGGAATATAGCCACCTTCAAGGACTTTAATCAGGTTGGCAAACAAAAAGGTGGCATCAATCACCAGGAAACAGAGGGCAATAACCGCGCTGCTGGCCCGGCTCCAGTGCCACACTTCCCGCATTGCCACAAACAGCAACCCCGTCGTCATCAGCATGGTTAATGACACGGCAATACCGTATGCAGCAGCAAGCTTGTCGGAAGATTTGAAGAACACCACCAGCCCAATCGTCACCACCATAAGCAGCCAATTGATTGTGCCTATATAGATTTGACCGTAGCTTTCTGCCGCCGTCTGTTTAATCCGTAAACGGGGTAACCAGCCGAGCTGAATAGCCTGCCGCGTCATGGAAAACGCGCCCGTAATTATCGCCTGGCTGGCGATTATCGTCGCCAGTGCGGCAAGAATAATGAGCGGAAACTGCATCGCAGGCGGACACAGCATAAAGAAAAGGTTTTGTTTACTGTCGGCACCCGCCAGGATCAGCGCGGATTGCCCCGCATAATTGAGCAGCAATGCTGGAAATACGACACCGTACCAGGCAAGCCAGATGGGCTTTTTCCCGAAATGCCCCATATCGGCATACAGCGCTTCAGCACCGGTCACGCAGAGAAAAACGCCTCCCAGGACCAGAAAACTGGTGTACCCGTTCGAAAACAAAAATGCGATGCCATACGCAGGATTCAGCGCCAGCAATACCGATGGATGCTGAATGATCCCCCATACGCCCAGGGCCGCAATCGCAAAAAACCACAGTGCCATGACCGGACCAAATATCTTTCCTATTCGGGCGGTTCCAAAAGGTTGGATAAGAAAAAGTGCCAGTAAAACCATGACCGTTAGCGGCAATATGTACGGCTGCGATTCAGGAAAAACAATCTCCAGCCCTTCCAGAGCGGAAAGTACGGAGATTGCCGGAGTTATCGCACCATCACCGTAAATCAACGCAGCGCCGATAAGTGCGGAAAAAATGACCCAGCGCCCACCTTTCCCTTTTTCCACCAGAAGCGACATCAATGCCATGATGCCGCCCTCGCCATGATTATCAATTCGCATGGCGAATGCAGCATATTTTATGGATGTCACCAGGATGAGTGTCCAGGTAATCAGCGAGAGCAGTCCCAGAACCACTGCGGGCGTAGGATCATGCTCAGAGAGCGACAACACGGTCCTGAAGGTATAGAGCGGACTGGTGCCAATATCACCAAAAACGACACCCAGCGCGCCGCCGGCAAGCAGGGTTAACCGGGAGAACGGTTGGCGCGATTCACTGCGGTGGAGCAAGCTCATATTTTCCAGCAAGAGTCAGATAATCCTTTAAAAAACATAGTGCATCTGCCCTGCTGACGCCAACCGTAAGCCAGGTTTTCCGGTTCTATTTACCGCGGGTTGACCTTAGCCAGGCTAAACCAGACGCCAACGGCCAGCAACAGCAGCATTCCCCCTGCACTCCCCAGCGCCACGCTGTGCGAAGTGATAAACGCGCTTTTCGCTGCTTCAATCAGTGATTCCGCCATGGTTGGTGTCAGATCCTGCGCAACCTTCATCGCTTCACCAATGGATGATGACGCTTTGTCGACAAGAGCAGCATTCAGCCCCTGTGGCAATTCAATTGACGCCGTGAAGCTGCGGGTCAACAGCAGACCAAAAATGGCGATCCCCAGACCGGCACCCAGTTCATACGACATGGTTTCAATCGCCCCTGCGGCAGCGGCTTTCTCTTTTGGCGCAGCAGCCATAATCGCTGAAGTTGAAGCCAACAGCGCGCTGGCGGCACTGAAGCCCAGCAGCACCATCAGGCCCCACGCCTGCCACTGCTGGGTGCTGAAGTCGAGCAGCGATAACCCTATAAAACTGACGGCACTCAACCCCATTCCGCCGGCCGCGACGATGCGTAGCCCCAGATGCCCAACCAACACGCCGGCGATCGGCCCACTGAACCCGCTGGCAACCATCAGAGGCAGCATAAACATCCCCGCTTCAAACGGCGTAAGGCCGTGAACAAACTGCAACTCCTGGGCCATCAGCAGCTCAAACCCGACCAGCGCAATCATCGCGGTCATCGCCATCACAACACCGCTCAAAATGATGCGGTGGCAGAACAGACGCATGTCGATCATCGGCACGCGCGCGCGCAGCTGAATACGCACGAAGATAAACAGCAGCACCGAGCCGGTAACCAGCGCGGACACGACGACGCCTGGTGCCAGGACGCCTTTTAGGGCGGTCTTCGCACTGTAGACCAGCAGTAAAATCGCCACGATCAGCATGATGGCATGGCTAATATTAAGCGGTTGTTCCGGGCGACCTTGCTGACGCGGCACAAAACGTGCGGCCAGCGATACCACGAGCAGCACAATGGGGACGTTGATTAAAAACACCGATCCCCAGTAAAAATGTTCGAGCAGCATACCGCCAATCAACGGACCAAATGCTGCGCCACCGGATCCCACCGCAGCCCAGACGCCAAGAGCGATATTGCGATCCCGCGCGTCGGTAAACAGCGTGCGGATACCCGCGAGCGTAGCCGGAATAATCATCGCCGCACCAATCGCCAGCGAGGCGCGCGCCGCAATCAGCCATCCTGCAGACGGGGCAAACGCTGCCGCCAGCGATGACAAGCCAAACAACGTACTGCCGATCATTAACAGTCGTTTGAAACCAATGCGATCACCCAGTGCCCCCATCGGCAACACCATCCCCGCCATCACCAGCGAGTAAATATCAATGATCCACAGTAATTCGTTACCGCTGGCCCCCAGCGTCATACTCAATGTCGGCACCGCCACGTGCAGCACCGTTGCGTCGATCGCGACCGGGATATACACCAGCACGATAATCACTAACGCTAACCACTGACGAAACATAAATTTCCTTTTAATTAAATCATGGACACATGTCCAGAATGCGATCCTACGTAAAGTTGAACGTGTGTCCAGCTTTTTGTTACACTCGTTTCATTCCTATTGAGAGTGAGTAGAAATGCGTTATCTGAGCAAGGATGAACGGCGGGAAGACATCTTACAGGCCGCCATGCGCGTGGCGCTGTCCGAAGGACTGGCAGCAATGACGGTACGCCGCGTTGCGGCTGAAGCAGGGGTCGCGACCGGACAGGTTCACCATCATTTTACCTCCGGCGGGGAGCTAAAATCGCTGGCCTTTGTTCGCTTGATCCGTGAACTGCTGGATGCAGATGTCGTCGGCAAGCAGGCTGGTTGGCGGGAGCAGCTTCATGCCATGCTCGGGAGCGATGATGGCAGGTTTGAACCTTACATTCGTCTTTGGCGTGAAGCGCAGATCCTGGCCAACCGCGATGCTGACATTAAGGGTGCCTATATTATGACCATGGAGATGTGGCACCAGGAAACGGTGGCGCTTATCAGAGCAGGCACTGAGGCTGGGGCATTTAGCCCTGATGACCGGGCAGAAAACATTGCCTGGCGTTTGATTGGGCTGGTGTGCGGTCTGGACGGGATGTATATCTTAAACATGCCCGAAATGGACGAAGCTGCTTTTAACAACCATCTTGATAAATTAATTACGCTCGAATTATTTAATACCCTATCGCAGAAATAATGTCGCCGGGTGGCGGCTTCGCCTCACCCGGCTTGTGTTTCACCGTCCCCAGGATCGTCAGGACTGCAGCATGCCATGCTGCATCAGGAAACCCCACCAGGGAATGCCGAGGAACATGTGAACTAAAAACGTGCACAACGCCACGAGCGTGCCGATGGTCCACCATGACTTGATGTCGTTATACCCTGCGGCGAAGATAATCGGCCCCGCTGCGCCGCCATAGTGCGTGATGCAACCCCCATAGGAGTTGGAAAACAGAATGGCGAGTGCCAGCAAAACAGGCGCCGTTCCGGTGACCAACCCCACAGTGGCAAAGACCGGCACCATCGCCGCGACGTACGCCCCGCCTGAGGCAAAGAAATAGCGAACCAGCACGCTGAGAAACACGATAATAACGACTGTCATATTACCCGCGCTGAGAAAATCGAGATGTGCTGACATGAAATCAGCCAGCCAGCGGAAAAATCCCTCCTTGCTAAGGGTAGCGCTCAGACCAATAATGCCTCCATACCATATCAGGGTATTCCAGCCGCCTTTGTTTTTCTGCACATCCCCCCATCCGATAATATTAAACAACAGTGCTGCTCCCATCGCGATAATGGCAACGGCGGACTCATTCAGCCCAAGATCACGTGAAAAAATCCAGCCTAATAATGCGGCGATAAAAATAACCACTAACCCCTTTTCTTTGAGGCTCATTGCCCCCAGACTTTGCAACCCGTTGGTCGCGATAGCGACATTATCAATGTGTTTAATTTCCGGAGAGGCAACCCGGTAACAAATATAGGGAATGATACACAGCATCAATAACCCCAGCGGAGCACCTGCCAGCATCCAGTCTATCCAACTAATATGGATATGGAAGATATCGGAAATTAACTGTAGCGCTAACGCATTCCCGGCAAAGCCTGTTAAAAACATATAGCTGGTCGTTTTAGTGACCATATAGACATTGACCATTAAATAACGGCCAGCTTTGCAAGGTGTCTCTTTTGGCGTTGAACCTAATACCGTCGCGATGCTGTTAATAATAGGAAAAACCACTCCACCTGCCCGCGCGGTATTTGAGGGCGTTGCGGGTGCCAGCACCAAATCCAGTAAAGCAGTCACATACCCCAGTCTCAGCGTCGTACTGCCAAACCTGAGGATAAACCAGTAGGCAAGCCGTTTTCCCAGACCGGTCGTGACAAATGCCGCGCTAAGCGTAAAAGCACTAAATACCAGCCAGGTCGTGCCTGAGGCGTATCCACTCAGCACATCCATTGATTTCACGGGTGAATCGGGAAATTTTGTTACAGTAAAACAGGTTAATGCTACCGCAACCAACATAATAACAGGTTCAGGATAAGGTTTAATCACCAACCCAAAGATAGCAGACAGATATATTCCAGCCAGTATCCATGCCTCTTTGGTTAATCCATCAGGCGGAGGAATAAATATTGCCAGAAATATTATTATGGCAAGTAAAATTGTTTTTAAAACATTTGATTTAAGCATATCTCACCCATGAGAAAAGGGTCCCTGAATAGCAGAGGCAGCTCCTTAGAAAAGCCTCTGCCGACGAAATGCATTCACAAAACAAATAAAATGCTACAGGTTAACCACCTGAATATTATCATCCTCTTCGGTTTTATATTCGGTCAGAGTATCAAAGCTGAGATAGCGGTAGATATTTTCATTCGCGTCATGGAGTTTAGCCGTATAGCTAAAATATTCTTCCACGGTTGGCATTCTACCCAGTATGGCAGCAACGGTGCTTAATTCAGCCGAGGCAAGGAACACTTTCGCATTTGTCCCCAGACGATGCGGGAAATTTCGGGTGGACGTCGATACTACGCTGCTCCCTTCACGCACCCTCGCCTGATTCCCCATGCAAAGGGAACAGCCCGCAGGCTCGATTCTCGCCCCCGATTTAATGAACTGACTAAAATAGCCTTCACGGGAGAGTTGCTGGGCATCCATTTTAGTCGGCGGTGCGAGCCACAAACGCGCCTGATTTTCGCTGGCACCGGCCATAATTTTACCCGCTGCGCGAAAATGACCAATGTTTGTCATGCAGGAACCAATAAAGACCTCTTCGATTGGAGTGTCCGCAACCTCAGAAAGTAAACGGGCATCGTCCGGATCGTCTGGCGCGCATACTACCGGTTCGGTGATTTCATTAAGGTCAATCTCAATCACTGCGGCATATTCTGCGTCAGGATCGGCAGACAGCAATGAAGGGTTAGCCAGCCATGCCTCGATTTCAGCGATACGACGTTCAAGCGTGGCAGCGTTCTCATAGCCCTGCTTAACCATCCAGCGCAACAGTGCCGCATTGGAACGCAGATACTGTATAACGCTCTCTTCCGACAGACGCATGACACAAGCGGCAGCGGAGCGTTCCGCGGATGCATCAGCCAGTTCAAACGCCTGCTCTGCACTTAACCTGTTCAGGCCTTCAATTTCCAGGATTCGGCCAGAGAAAATATTGCGCTTATTCTTTTTCTCAACCGTCAACAGTCCCTGCTTTCTGGCGTAAAGCGGAATGGCATGCACCAGATCGCGAAGGGTGATCCCTTTTTGCATCTCGCCCTTAAAACGCACCAGCACCGATTCAGGCATATCCAGCGGCATAATGCCGGTTGCGGCGGCAAAAGCCACCAGCCCGGAGCCGCCCGGGAAGGAGATCCCCAGCGGGAAACGAGTATGAGAATCGGCACCTGTTCCCACCGTGTCAGGTAGCAGCATGCGATTAAGCCAGGAATGGATAATGCCGTCGCCCGGTTTGAGCGCAACCCCTTTACGGCTGGTGATAAACTGCGGCAGGGTTTCATGCAGTTGGACATCCACGGGTTTCGGGTACGCAGAGGTGTGGCAGAAAGACTGCATCACCAGATCGGCTGAAAAGGTGAGGCAGGCAAGATCGGTCAGCTCATCACGCGTCATCCCGCCGGTGGTGTCCTGAGAGCCTACGGTAGTGATCTTCGGCTCGCAATACTGCCCCGGACGGATCCCCGCCACACCGCAGGCTTTACCTACCATTTTTTGCGCCAGCGTAAAACCTGTTGCGGATGGTGCGGGTGACGCGGGCTTGCGAAATACCTCTGAAGGCTCAAGCTTCAGCGATTCCCGCGCTTTCGCCGTCAGGCTGCGCCCGATAATCAACGGGATCCGCCCGCCGGCGCGCACTTCGTCCAGCAGCACCTCAGTTTTAAGGGTAAAGGTCGTTACCAGCCGCTGGCTTTCTGTCTCACGAATTTCCCCCTTGTAGGGGTAAAGATCGATCAGCATCCCTGTCGTCAGCGCGGAGACATCCATCTCTACCGGCAGCGCGCCGGAATCTTCCAGCGTATTGAAGAAAATGGGCGCAATTTTTCCGCCAAACACAAACCCGCCGTTGCGTTTATTCGGCACGTACGGAATATCGTTCCCGATGTGCCACAGGATGGAGTTGGTGGCGGATTTACGTGAGGATCCGGTCCCTACGACGTCACCGACATACACCAGCGGCCAGCCTGCCGATTTTAATTCTGACAACTGACGCAAAGGGCCACGCACGCCAGGCTCATCGGGTTCAACCCCTTCCCTGGCGTTACTGAGCATGGAGAGCGCGTGCAGCGGAATGTCGGGTCGTGACCACGCCTCGGGTGCCGGAGACAAATCGTCGGTATTGGTCTCGCCGGGGACCTTAAACACCTTCAGGGTGATTTTTTCAGGCATGGCCGGACGACGGGTAAACCATTCGGCATTCGCCCAGGACTGAAGCACCTCTTTTGCCCGGACGTTACCGTTCTTCGCTTTAGCTTCCACCTGGCTGAATTTTTCAAAGATCAGGATTGTAGAAGAAAGCTGCTCAGCGGCCAGCGGTGCAAGGCTCGGATGGTCGAGAAGCTCAATCAGCGGCTGGACGTTATAGCCCCCCTGCATCGACCCCAGCAGCATCGTGGCCTTTTCGGGAGAAAGCACATTAATCTGGTATTCCTGTAACGCTACCTTAAATAAAAACGCGGCTTTTAACTTTGCGGCAGGATCGACGCCCGGCGGTACGCTGTGGGTTAATAAGTCAATTAATAATGGATGAGATGCGGACGCATCGTTAATTAAACGATGAATAACTGCATCGGTTTGTTCCGCTGTTAACGGTTTCGCCGGAATACCCGTTTCAGCGCGCGCTTTCAGGTGCTGATTATAATCATCTAACATAGGTTCTCCTGTTAAAGCTAAAGTTGTTCACAAAATTCTGTTAATCGTTTGAGTCCGTATGGCCATTCGCCAAAACCAGACTCAGAATTAATATGTCCGGCCTCACCGATATCGATGAGATGACCGCGCCAGCACGTAGCCCAAAACTGAGCGCGAGAAAAAGGCATCAGAGGGTCGTTTCTGCTGGCAAACATCATGCAGGGAACCGGTAATGGGGTTGGCTGAATGGCCTCGTCAAGGCCGAACATTGCAGGTTCTGCCGGTGCAACCATCACAACTCCGGCGACATTTGCCTGCCGTGTTTGCAGCAGTCTGCACGACGCCAGCGCGCCAAAGCTGTGGCCGACGAGGATAGCGGGCAACTGGCATACTGCCAGCTCGCGGGTAATGGCGGAGACCCAGTTTTCAATATCGGGCTCTAGCCAGTTTTTCTGCTGGATCCGTTTCCAGAAAGGAAAGCGTCGCCCCCAGCAGCTTTGCCAGTGATGTTCATCGCTGTCTCTCAGACCCGGCACCAGAATAAGGGTATAAACGTTACTGAGCTGCTGCAGGCGTTGTTCAATCATGACGTTTTCCTGTTACGCGATTATTCGGCTGGAAATTGCGACAATAACCATCCAACGGAAATAAGATCGGCACTACCACCGGGGCTTAAATTGCGTTTGATAAATTCCGCGTCCATTCTGTATAACGCCTTGACTAATCTATTTGCCGTCAGGCGTTTTATTTTTAATAGCCGTCTGGAATAGCGCCTGGCGTAATTCAGCCCTTTTACTCCCCCACGGGAAACCAGATTGGTATCCGGGTTCACCGCCATCATTGCCAGAAACATTCTCAGTAACGCCAGGTCTTCGGATTCGCCCTGACGTAACGCAGTTTGCAGCTGCGGGAGACCTGCCTGGCGCACCGTGATGAAACCACGGGCAGCTTCTCCTCTCGCCCCTGTGAACCCATATTTCTGGAACTGCTGCTCGCCTTTCGTTTTGGCGATGCCGGTCGTTTTCAGTTCCTGTTCAACGATGCCTGTACAGATAAGGCGGGTCTCATGGCATAAACTGCGCTGCGTGAGCGCTTCATCTCTTTGCGTCAGACGTCCCGCCGCGGCACACAGCAGCCCCAAAGAAAAGATCCCCCCTTTATGGGTATTCACGCCACCGGTGGCGTTAAACATTGCCTGCTCACAGGCCAGACCGGTCGGCCTTATGGCCCGCAGCGTTTGTGGGCCAGCAAGACGGGCGGTCTCTCTGCCGACGTTAAAGAACGCTGAAAACCAGGGCGCAATCGCCGCGATACTGGTCATGAACAGCGCAAAATCCATGTCGCTATGCGCCCCGCTGTTTACGCGATCCACCAGACCCGGCTTAGGGGTTAAGCGAATTTCCCGATACATGGCCTCGGCAGCCAGCTCAGCGAAGGTGCGCTGAACGTCTGGCGCTTTACATCTGGCAAGCGAAGTAGTCATCGGTTAACTCCTCGATTACGCTCGCGAGTTCGGCCTGCGAATGACGCCGCGCACGCGAGCAAACGTGGGCCGGTTCATGGCAGATAAAGCATTTGCGCATCGGTTGCTGGATGGCGTTTCTTTTCAGCTGTCCCGTCGTAGGACAAAACACGTCGATATCCCATAAGCGTCCAAGAGGATGGTTATCTTCCAGGTGTGCCGTGACGTGTTTTATCATCCACGCGGGTGCCGATACCGACCAGAGCGCTTCTGGTCCCGTGACCGGTTGCAGGATCTGATGCCGACAAACCGTCCACTGATGAGCGAGAAATACGTCGGCAATCGCCTGATTCGCGACGGCCATCACCCGTCTGGCCAGTTCGGTATCTTTCACCTCCCCTGGCCAGACCAGCGTGACGGACACCACGGAATGTTCAGACTGAAACAGCCACGCCTGCTGCCGACGGGCTCGCTGCTCTCTGGAACTCAGCACCTGTTCCAGAGAGACTTTCGCGTTCGAGGCTTTATCCGTCATGGGGATTACTCCTTCACCTGGTGAACCACATCAATCACGCTGCCGTCGCGGTAGCGCACCACGCCGACTATCCGGTCAGTGAACTCGACAGGCTTAGGTTCACCCGAGATGAGCAGCGCCTTTTGGTACAACGCATCGATGTCGACAACGGCCAGCCCGGCGTTAAGCAGGCGTTCACGAATTTCCGGGCGCGCCGGGTTCACGGCAATACCGTGATCGGTAACCAAAACGTCAATACTTTCGCCCGGCGTCACCAGGGTGGTGACCTGTCTGACGACGGTTGGAATGCGGCTACGGATCAGTGGGGCAACCACGATGGTGAGATTTGCCGCCGCGGCGACGTCGCAGTGCCCGCCCGACGCGCCGCGCATCACGCCGTCGGAGCCGGTCAGGACATTAACGTTGAACTGGGTGTCCACTTCCAGCGCGCTGAGAATGACCACGTCTACCCTGTCGCAGCAGGCGGCTTTTGCAGCCGGATTCGCATAGACGTTAGTAGAGATTTCCACGTGGTCGGGGTTGACCGCCAGGGAAGCCGCTGCCGCGCCGTCAAAGCTTTGCGTATCGAGGATCTTTTCAATTAACCCTTTTTGATGCAGATCGACAATGCTGCCCGTGATCCCGCCGAGCGCGAACCGGGCGACGATATTGTGCTTACGCATCCGGGTTTCCATAAACCGCGTGCAGGCAGTTGACGCCGCCCCTGAGCCGGTCTGAATAGAAAAGCCGCTGCGGAAATAGCCGGAGTGTTCAATAACATCGGCAGCAGAGCGGGCAATCATCAGCTCGCGTGGATTACTGGTAACCCTGGCGGCACCTACGCTGATTTTTGCCGGGTCGCCGACGCTCTCAATCTGCACGACATAATCCACCTGATCCTGCACAATGCTTGCCGGCATGTTGGGGAACGGTTTCAGGGTTTCGGTAAGCAAGACCACCTTTTTGGCATATTGCGCATCGACCATCGCGTAGCCGAGGGAGCCGCACTGCGATGTACCACCGTTACCGCTGGCATTGCCGTATTCGTCGCTGCAGGAGACCGCCAGAAACGCAACATCAATGGTAATTTCGCCCTGCTGAATCAAATTCACCCGTCCACCGTGGGAGTGGATCTGCACCGGCTCGTCCATCAGCCCGTGCGAAATCGCGTCCGCCAGTTCGCCGCGCATCCCGGAGGTATAGATTTTGCCGATCACACCATTACGAATGTGTTCAATAAGCGGTGCATTGCATGTCATCAGGGAGCTGGAGGCAAGCGTGAGTCCTTTCAGACCGCGCTGAGCGAGCTTATCCATCACGTAATTGATGACTTTATCTCCTTCGCGGAAGGCGTGATGAAAAGACACGGTCATACCGTCATGCAGGTCGCAGCGGGCCAGCACATCGTCGACGCTTGCAAAAAGTTTGCGCTGATATTTTTGCTGGCTGTCAGCAAGATAAGGCGTCATCGCGTTAGCGCCGCTGAATGCGACGTACTCACGGCGAGAGCCAGGAATGTAATGCAGGGTTTCAGTTTGGTTTTTCATTATTCATCCTGTCGCTTGCGATATGGGGAATTACTGACGAATGCCAGAGGCATTTTTGCGTTCGATAACCACGCGGGCATGGTTGATAATCGGCGCGTCGATCATTTTGCCGTTTAGCGAAATCACCCCCAGTCCGTTACGTTCCCCCTCCTCTGCTGCAGCAATTACGCGCTCTGCGTAATCCACCTCTTCCTGCGTTGGCGCGTAGGCGTTATGAAGAATTTCAATTTGTCGTGGATTAATCAGCGATTTTCCGTTGAAGCCCATCCGGCGAATGAGATCCACTTCTTTCAGGAAACCGGCCTCATCATTCACATCCGCGTACACCACGTCGAAGGCGTCAATACCGGCCCCGCGCGCGGCATGCAATACGGCGCACCGGGCATAAAACAGCTCTGTTCCGTCGCCTCGCTCGGTTTGCATATCCATCACATAGTCAAAGGCGGCCAGCGCAATACCCATTAAGCGGTCGGAGGATTTCGCAATAGCGACAGCGTTAATCACGCCAACGGCAGATTCTATCGCCGCCATTAATTTCGTTGAGCCAACGGGACGCCCGCAGGTTTCTTCAATGCGGACGATTTCACGTTCCAGCTGATGAATATCTTCCGGGGTGTCGGTTTTGGGTAGACGAATGACATCGACCCCCGCCCTGACGGCGGCTTCCAGATCTTTTAATCCAAAAGGCGTATTCAAAGGGTTAATTCTGACAACGGTTTCAATATCGTTGTACATCGGATGTTGCAGGGCATGAAATACCAGAAGACGGGCGCTGTCCTTTTCTTTTAGCGCTACGGCATCTTCCAGATCAAACATGATGGAGTCAGGTTTATAGATAAATGCCGTCGAAAGCATGGCGGCACTTGAACCGGGAATAAATAACATACTGCGGCGTAACTTTTTCATTATAACTTTTCCCATGAAATCTCTTCCCGCGCTGTACCTCTGAGCAGTGCAGCCTGAACACGAGCGCGGATCACACAATCCAGCGCACCTTTATCATCAATAATGATCTGCCCCTGATTGATGCCGAACGCAGAAAGGGTTTCATTGACGACCTCTGTAATTCGGTCGCCGAACTGCTTATACACTTCGCTTTGGATGACCACATCCAGCCCGCTCTCGACGGGACTAACCTTCACCATCAGGTCGCTGGACTCCAGCGTTCCCGCCATCGCGGCTTGCACAATTTTCATATTAATTTTCCTGTGATAATGCGGTTAAACCGCTGCCGATAACGGTTTGGATAAACAAAGCTGATGCTGTACCCCGTTATTCAGATACGCACGCGTGGTGGCTGGCACCATGCGGCTGGCGGCAGAGATTTTGTTTTCATTTAATAAACAACGAACGGCTGAAGCTGATACCGGCACATTATTTCCATCCGTTTTTCTTTCTATTTCATGTACGCTGATACGAGCCGACACACTCGTTTCATCTTCCAGCCAACGGTGCATCGCCCGGTTATATTCAGCGGTTAACTGGCAGAATGGCTCGGTGCCAACAAAACGATGATTTATACTCAGCGCGGGGGCGATATAATTCCTGAACAGCATGAGGTCAATTGCGGCATAGACTTTATCAATAACCTTTTTATCCTTCAGAAAATAGCCCGGAAATGTCCCGCGTGAAATAATGTATGCCGACCCCGGATGAACGGTGACATTAGAAAGGTGTCGCGAACCGTCCTTAACCATCGCAAACCGTTCTTTAAACGAAAAAGCGGAGACATCTTCCTGAACGACGAAAACATGTAACCAATCACACTGGCTTGCCGCATGTTCAATCAGATATTGATGGCCCAGAGTGAACGGATTTGCATTCATCACAATAGCGCCAATATCTTTCCCCGGCATGAAATGATGGCTACGCAACTGGCTGCAATAACGATGAATACCGACCGGCGTATTCTCCATTAATGCCGCACAATTCTCGATCGTCACCAGCGGATAAAACCCGCATCCGCGAAATGACTTAACGTTATCAGGACAGGTAAAAAGAAAGAGATGATGTTCACCGTTCTGTGCTGCCAGAAGCTCGGCCTCATGAATTAACGTCAGGCTTAGCGACGTACCCCGCCACGCGGCGTCTACTGCAATGCATTTTAACGTGTTACCCGCAATGCCAGTGCAGGCGACAAGATGGCGTTGATAGCGCGCAACAATAAATTGCTCAATATCGTCATCAATGCCCAAACCGTTGTGGGCCAGGAAGCGGGTAATCTCCTCTCTGGCCTGAGCGTTACCCGTTTTAATGACCTCAAACTCTGGCGTTCTGGCGGTGTACATCTTCTCTCTCCTGAGCGTCTAGACAGTCAATTCTTGTTGCTGAGGTTGCGCTTCCACGATGGTGTTCGTCAGGCGACCTATGTTTTCAATTTCGACTTCAACCCGATCGCCATCATGCATAAACAGAGGTGGATTACGTTTTTTACCGACGCCGCCAGGCGAGCCGGTAATAATGACGTCTCCGGCGCTGAGGGAGGTGAATGTGCTGATATAGGCGATAAGATCCGCTACTTTGTGGATCATGCTGCCGGTGGAATCATTCTGAACCAGCATGCCGTTCAGCCAGGTATGGATGGTCAACGCATGAGGATCGGGGATCTCATCCGCCGTGGTCATGTAAGGGCCGAAGGCGCCGGTTTGCTTCCAGTTTTTACCGGCGGTGAACCAGGCGTGCTGCCAGTCGCGTACGGAACCATCCATATAGCAGCTGTAGCCCGCGACATGGCTGAGCGCATTTTTGGCGTCAATTCGGGTGCCAGGTTTACCAATGATTACGGCCAGCTCACCTTCATAATCAAACTCGCTTGAGAGAACTGGTTTTAAAACAGGCCGCGCATGTCCGGTTTGTGAATCAGGAAAGCGGATAAACAGCGTCGGGGCATTATTCGTCTCGGCAAATTCTTTTCTTTTTTCTGCGTAATTCATCCCAACGCAGAAAATCTTTCCTGGCTCTTCTATTACGGGCAGGAAGGTAATGTCTTCTGGCATCATATCCACAGGGCAATCGTGATATTGCCTGGCGACGTCAACCGCATCCCATTGAAGAAGGTCTTTCAATGTCGCATAGTGGTGGCCGATTTTATTACCCAGATCGATAATTCCAGACTGTGTATAAATCCCGTAGCTTTTACGGCCCTGATGAATATAACTTGCTAGTTTCATAATAATACCCGTTTGATATACGTACTCATTCTGTGTTCACGCCCTGAGGCGTGAACACATTGCCATGCTATTTATTCAGCTGACTGCGCTGGAACCAGTGCTTGTTTATTGCCGGATGCCAGATACGTTGCCACCACAACACCTACGCCAAGTAATGCCAGAATAAATCCGGTCATACCCTGCCATCCCATTGAATGGAAGACGAAACCGTTGATAAAACCAATAACCGAACCACCCATGTAGTAGAAGAATAAATAGAGCGCGACGGCCTGGCCTCTTGCATGAGTTGCATTTTTACTGACCCAGCTTAAACCGATAGAGTGGCAGCCGAAGAAACAGCCGGTAAAAATCACAGCGCCAACAATAAAGGTGACGACATTCGACGTCAGCGTCAGCAGCATGCCCAGAGCCATGATCAGGAACAGCACGCGCAACACTTTCATTGCGCCATATTTTGCCGATAAGCGACCTGCCTGCGGAGCCGTAAAGAAACTCAGGGCAAAGCTAAAGGAGAGCAGACCTGCATTAGCCGGTGAAATATGGAACGGCTCACCTTTCAGGAAGAAGGCCAGATAGTTATACAGTGAGGTGAATGCGCCGAAGATAATGAAGCTGATGACAAACGCCAGCGCCAGATTTTTGTTTTTAAAATGCGATGCCGCCCCTTTCACCATACGCATTACATTAAGACTCTGCGTAGGCGTGAAGTTTTTCGATTCTGGCAGCAGGAACTTCACCAGAATGGCAACCGCAATCAAACTGACCGCAAACCCGTAGAAGATGACATTGATTGAAACGTGGTCGATCAGCTGGCTGGCAACAATACGTCCGGACATTCCACCCATCGAGTTCCCAAAGACAAAATATCCCGTCACGATGCCTGCCGCCACCGGTGCAACCTCTTCACTGATGTAGGCCGTTGCCGCCGCCGCGATGCCACTCAGCGCCAGACCAATCACCGCACGCAGCGCCACCAGCATTGCCCAGGATTCCACCAGCGGGCACAGCAGCGTCAGAATGCCGCCCAGCAGAAGGGAGACGATAATTAACCGTTTTCTGCCGTAGTGATCGGATAATGTACCGGTAAACAGCAACCCAATTGCCAGCAATGCGGTTTCTGCTGACAGAATAATACTCACCTGACTGACAGGAACGTTATATTCCACAGCAAGCGTCGGGAGCAGTGGCTGAATAAAGAACAGAGAAGCAAGCTCAGCAAGCCCTGATAATGCCAGGGCCAGAATCACGCGAATATGCGCACTGGCTTTTACAGGATCAGGAGCCCTCTGGGTATTGTTAGCATGAGTTAACGCCATAATAACCTCAGTATTATAGTTAAGGTACAGAATGTAATTTTTTTAATGCTGGTTGTTTATTTGATTAATATTTTCATCAATCAACTTCAGACAATATATTTTCAGGCACACAAACAACACCTTCAAATAACTTGCGTGTAGTACGAATAACAGCCGCACGGGTGTTTTCGATTTTGTCACCCTCCCTCAATAATGAAACAGATATTTTTCCGCTGGGGTGTTCAATATCAATAATATTGGTAAATAACCCCTTTGGACGGTCGGCGATGATTTTACAGGCCACTGAGCCCTCAATCAGCGTCGCGGTCGATATGCCGATCGAACCGGTAATGGCCAGCGACTTATGGCATGTATGTGGCATGAAATAACGAACCTGGAGCGTTCCGCCTTTACGTGCCCGACTGAGGAGAACCGGTTTAGGGATCACTTTGTTCGATACATCCCCTAATCCCATCGCCGTGCCAGCCTGGCGCCGCACGCTCTCCAGCCTTTCTTTAAACTCATGATCGGCATCTAACTCTGCCGGTGACTCTCCTCCTGTTTTTCCTAGTGCTGATGCCTCAATCAGCACCATCGGCATCGCCATATCAATACAGGTGACTTCGATACCATCGAATACATCCGTCACGCTGTCGGTCGGCAGCAGTTTCCCTGTTTTAGACCCCGCAGAATTCAGGAACGTTAAGCCAATCGGTGCCGCTGTACCCGGCACACCGTCGATTTGGGTATCGCCTTCATACTCAACCCGATAGTCTGGCGTCTGAACTTCAGCATCAACCAGAGTACCGGTATTGAGATTGCGGATACGCACTGTCGTCATCGGGCTTTGCGCCTTCACCAGCCCTTTTTCAATGGCAAAAGGCCCCACGGCGCAGAGCATATTCCCGCAATTTGGTGTGGTATCGACACGACGTTCGTTCACCATCACTTGTGCGAATAAGTAATCTACATCCGCGTCCGGACTGTTGGACGGACTGACGATCGCCACCTTACTGGTTTGCGGGCTTCCGCCACCAATGCCGTCAATTTCGAGTTCATGGCCTGCGCCCATTAGGCTGAGTAATACCGCGTCACGCGCTTCGGTTTCCGCCGGCAGGTCGCTGGCCAGAATGACGGGACCTTTTGACGTACCGCCACGCATTAATACGCAAGGGATCTTTAACATGTCTTTTTCTCATTTCGTTTTTATCAGGAACGCAATAAGGTTTTCACACTCCAGTTGATAACTCTAATGTCAAAAAAAGAAGGATTAATACGCTTTGCACATTAATATCCCCTGCATTAGCATGGTTAAGGTGAAGCAAGAATGGGGTGCAGATATGCAGCATGAATTACAGGGAATACAAGCGTTTGTAAAAATTGCAGAAATTGGATGTTTTACAAAAGCATCGCAATTTCTTCACATCTCACAACCTGCTTTAACACGCAGAATTCAGAAACTGGAAGAGAGCCTGGGGACCACACTGTTTGAACGCTCCACTCGCAGCGTCAAGTTGACGACGGTAGGCAGAGAGTTTTTACCTAAGGCAAAGAATTTAATAGATTTTTATGAAAGCTCAGTATTGAGTATTAAAGAGATGGCGACGCATCAATCGGGAGTTATTACTGTATCCTGTATCCCTACTGCTGCGTTCTATTTTCTGCCTTCTGTTATACGAGATTATAACAATGCCTATCCAAACATCCGTATTCGCATACTTGAGCACAGTGCCAGCGATTGTCTCGAAGCCGTTTTAAATGGCGACGCAGATTTCGGTATAAATATGATAAACATCACACATCCAAATATCGATTTTGCTCCGTTGGTGAATGAACCCTTTGTTCTGGCATGTCGCCGCGACAATGAACTGGCAAAAAAGCCGCTGGTAACATGGGACGATCTGGCTGGAATGAAGCTGATTGGGGTTAGGCGTTCAAGCGGAAACCGTTCCCTTATCGATCAGGCGTTTGAGAAAATGGCGTGGAAGCCTAACTGGTTTTATGAGGTTCGACATCTTTCAACGTCACTGGGGATGGTGGAAGCGGGTCTCGGGGTCTCTGTCGTTCCCAGCCTGGCTATGCCGGCCGATGAGCATCATATTCTGGTCAGCCGGCCGCTGATTGAACCCGTCATACGGCGCACGTTAGGCCTTGTACAGCGCAGGGAAACGCCTCTCAGCCCGGCGGCGGAAAAATTCAGAGACATGCTTGTTCAACTGTGGTCTGGTGAAAAAAACAGCCCGTGGATCAGCAAGTTTACCCAACTGTAAGCCTTATACGGCAAAGGGGCGTTAGCCCCTTTTCACCTTATTTCCCTGCCTGTGGATGTGTTTCAAACCCTGCCATCACCGCTGTCAGTTCCGCCAGTGAAAAGCCGTGCTTAGGATCATCAATGCCCAACCCAAAACGCGTCTGCATCAGTTGATACAGCGCCGCAGCATCAGGAAGATGGATCTGCTCCTCCACATGGCCATTCTGCCAGTGGGTAAAGTTGAAGTTGGTCAGCGTCAGCTTGCCACCGTCCGGCAAGTGGCGGCACATCAGCAAATGATGACGGAAATGCGACTGCGGCCAGTGTGCTGACCAGAAGTTGCCCATGACATAATCACTGAAATATTGCGTCGTCAGATCAAAATGGTACATCGACTGCCAGTGCTCGTGGTGCCGGAACTGCAATACCCAGTCATTGCCCTCGCTCAGCAGACGATACGCCCCGTGCGGCGTTGTCTGCTCTTCGTTAGCGAGCAGACGAATCGGCGCCGTCAGCGTCTGTCCACCAAAGCCCACGTCCGCAATCCAGCGCTCACCGTTAAGCTCAACCAGCAGCAGGCGGTGTGTTCGCGGTGGCATTTGTGGTGGATTTGCTAATACCACGCGCCCGAGCACACTGCGTACCGTAAAACCGACTTCGCGCAGCACCCGTTCAAATAAGCCGTTTTGCTCAAAACAATATCCCCCACGTCGCGCTGTTAGCAGTTTGTCGACCAGACACTGATCGTCAAGATGGATTTCACGCGGCAGGACGACATCAATATTTTCAAAAGGGATCGCACAGTTGTGGTGCAAATGCAGCGCGCGCAGGGTGTCGATATTAACACCAGTCGGTTGATTCCAGCCGATACGGGCGAAATAGGCCGTCAGAAATGGGGACATGAATCAGTTTCCTTTGAGTGTGATGTTTTGTTTATAAACTAATTCTACGCGCCCACTTTGATTTACGTGCTTTTTCGTCATACTCATCGTTGTACATGAGGAGACCCTATGAGCTACTTTCGCCCCGTTGAATTACATCATGCCAGCCGTCTGCTGAACCACGGCCCTACTGTGCTTATCACCAGTCGGGATGAAAGCCTCGACAGACGCAACGTTATGGCCGCCGCATGGTCAATGCCCGTAGAGTTTGAACCGCCGCGTATCGCGATCGTCGTGGATAAAAGTACCTGGTCACGTGAGCTGATTGAACGCAGTGGGAAGTTCGGCATCGTTATCCCCGGCGTGGCAGCGGCCAACTGGACCTGGGCAGTCGGTAGCGTAAGCGGGCGCGATGAAGACAAATTCAACTGCTACGGGATCCCGGTAGTGAACGGTCCGGAACTCGGTTTGCCCGTCATTGAAGAAAAATGTCTGGCGTGGATGGAGTGTCGTTTACTCCCGGTGACCTCAGCGGCTGAAAAATATGACACGCTGTTTGGTGAAGTGGTTTCTGCCGCAGCAGATGAGCGTGCGTTTGTCGCCGGACGCTGGCAGTTTGACGGGGATAAGCTGAATACGCTGCATCATCTTGGGGCGGGAACGTTTGTGGCGAGCGGGAAGATGGTGAAGGCGCTGGATTGATTGAATTAATTATATCCAACTGAATTATATTAAATTTTTATGGCATTTTATGTTTACCATGACGTGGTAAAACGGAGGATATTTCCAGGGTTGTTGCATTAGCGATCTCTCAATAAGGAAATATCAGTGTCATGGAATAAATATGGCGCAATCTCATATGCCCGATCACACGCCCAACCGAAGAGCACAGGTAATTGTGCTCACTACGTCACCGAAGCAATCAGATCCGGAGGAAGATTAAAAATCCCTAATACGCGTCTTGCAAAAGACATGGGGCTGACATTAGTCAACGCTGGCTTCCGCCTGATATATGATCAACCTCATGCTGGTGACGTAGCCGTTATCCAAAACATTGTGGGTCACGATAGCGGACACGTGTGCATCTACGATGGTCAACAGTGGATCAGCGATTTTGTACAACGCACCATGTACCCAGGACAGGCTTACCGAAACATACAACCCCATTACGAACTCTTCAGGCATGACTAATGAAAACACTTTGCTTTTTTCTTTTCGCCGTGTCTCCGTTCGCGGTCGCTGATAGCACCGATGCCCCAGGGCTGGCGGCGCTTAAATTCAATCAATGGTATATCGCTCAGTTGAATCAGGACAAAGCACCAGTCCTCAATCCAGACATAATGAATGATTACGTTGCATCAGAAACAATTGCGGCAATTAAAGAAATGTACTCTGGCGACAGTAACGAAAAAGATATGCCAGATACTGATATGTTCATCAAAGCGCAGGACTGGAATGAGGACTGGGATCAGATAACCGTCTTACATTCTGATTTTGATGCCATTTGCACAAACGTCTATATCGCGTTTGGTAAGAAACAAGATCACGTTGTAGCTGATTGTCTCGTCCAGGAAAAAGGGAAATGGAAAGTTCGTTCTGCCACGCTGATTAAGTAAAAATGTGGTATGAAAGGAAATGTCCCCTGCCGCAGAGGCAAAAGCACATGGTAGCCCAACGACTACCATGTGCAATTAATTAACTCTTAGCACGCCGTGAAATAATCTCATCCGCAACATTTCGCGGCGCTTCCGCAAAATGATGGAACTCCATCGTATACGTCGCACGCCCCTGTGACATCGAGCGCAGCGTGGTGGCATAACCAAACATCTCTGCCAGCGGCACGTCAGCGCGAATAATCTGGCTTCCGTACTGCTCTTCCATCCCCTGCACCATGCCACGGCGAGAAGAGAGATCGCCCATAATGTTACCGGCGTACTCTTCCGGTGTTTCCACCTCGACATGCATGATCGGCTCAAGAATAACCGGATCCGCCCTGCGAGCGCCCTCTTTAAAGCCAAGGATCGCTGCCATGCGGAACGCCATCTCCGAGGAGTCGACATCATGATACGAACCAAACGTCAGCGTCGCTTTGACATCAACTACCGGATACCCCGCCAGCACGCCGCTGTTCATCGCTTCCCGAAGCCCTTTCTCAACGGACGGAATATACTCGCGCGGTACCACGCCGCCCTTGGTGGCATCTTCAAACGTAAATCCGCTGCCCGGTTCTGTCGGCTCAAGGCTCAGTACCACATGACCGTACTGTCCTTTACCGCCGGACTGACGGACAAACTTACCTTCGATATCCTTCACCGCTTTACGCAAGGTTTCCCGGTAGGTCACCTGTGGACGACCGATGTTCGCCTCGACGCCAAACTCACGCTTCATGCGGTCGACGATAATCTCAAGGTGTAACTCACCCATCCCGGAGATAATCGTCTGGCCGGACTCTTCGTCAGTATGCAGGCGGAAAGAGGGGTCTTCCGCCGCCAGACGCTGCAGCGCGATCCCCATTTTCTCCTGATCGCCTTTGGTTTTCGGCTCGATAGCAAGGGAGATAACCGGATCCGGAAACTCCATGCGTTCAAGCGTGATGACGGCATTCGGATCGGTGAGCGTGTCACCGGTTGTCACATCTTTCAACCCAACGCAGGCCGCGATATCGCCGGCGCGCAGTTCATCCACCTCGTGGCGATCGTTGGCATGCATCAGCACAATACGCCCGATGCGCTCTTTTTTCCCTTTCACCGGGTTATACACCGCGTCTCCTTTACGCAGCACGCCAGAGTAAACGCGGATAAAGGTCAGTTGCCCGACGTACGGATCGCTCATCAGTTTGAACGCCAGAGCGGAGAACGGCTCATCATCACTGGGATGACGCTCAGCGTGCTGGCCTTTTTCATCCACGCCATCAATGGCTGGCATATCCAGTGGTGATGGCATCAACTCAATGACCGCATCAAGCATGCGCTGCACACCTTTGTTTTTGAACGCGCTGCCGCACAGCATCGGCTGGATTTCACCCGAGATAGTGCGAATACGCAGCCCTCTGATGATTTCCGCTTCGTCCAGATCGCCGGTTTCCAGGTATTTATCCATGAGCTCATCGCTGGCTTCCGCCGCTGCAGAGACCATTTTTTCCCGCCACTCCTTCGCGGTAGCCAGTAAATCATCCGGAACAGGCGCATAGGTGAACACCATGCCCTGGGTGGCATCGTCCCACAAAATGGTACGCATCTTGATGAGATCCACCACGCCGGTGAAGTGTTCCTCCGCGCCAACCGGAATAACAATCGGCACCGGGTTCGCTTTCAGACGTTCCTGCATCATGCGTACGACGCGGAAGAAATCGGCACCCGGACGGTCCATTTTGTTAACGAAGGCCAGTCGCGGCACGTGATATTTATTCGCCTGACGCCAGACGGTTTCTGACTGCGGCTGAACGCCGCCAACGGAGTCATACACCATCACGGCACCGTCGAGTACACGCATGGAACGCTCCACCTCAATGGTGAAATCCACGTGCCCCGGGGTGTCGATGATGTTGATCCGGTGCGGTTCAAACCCTCTGTCCATACCCGGCCAGAAGCAACTCACGGCCGCGGACGTAATGGTGATCCCGCGCTCTTGCTCCTGCGCCATCCAGTCAGTTGTTGCCGCGCCATCGTGTACTTCACCCAGTTTGTGGCTCATCCCGGTGTAAAACAGGATGCGCTCGGTGGTGGTCGTTTTACCGGCATCGATATGCGCGGAGATACCGATGTTGCGATAACGTTCGAGGGGGATGGGTCGGGGCATAATATTTCCTTAGTCAGTAAGACAGGTTGTGACGACCAGGATGGTCGCGTATTCGTTCGTTTGCTATAATAGTCCTATTGTACGAGTATTATCGAACTATTTTTTAACGATTGACCTATTGTTGATATAGCTCAATCTGACACCAGACGCAGGAAAACGATGATCCCAAACCACCCCGAAACTGAACAGATACTGCTGGAAAATGTGTTGTTTGCTCTAGGTAACCCGCTCAGGCTGTCGATTATCCGCAGGCTGGCCGATGGTTGCGAGCTAAGCTGTAACGCACTGCGCCCGGAGGATGTGGTGAAGTCCACAATGACACATCACTGGCGCGTATTGCGTGACAGCGGAGTGATCTGGCAACGTCAGCAGGGACGAGAGAATATGATTTCTTTGCGTAGAGACGATCTCGATGCCCGTTTTCCGGGGCTGATGGACATACTGTTACAGGCTAAATAATAGGTTGAAACGCCCCGTCAACATTTGAGGGGGCATCACGTCAGCGAAGGGATTTATCTTACGTGCATACGATATTCAATCATGCCGCTTTTTTTCGCGACCCAGTCATACAATCGTTGCCCGCGGTAGTTGGTTTCATGTGTATGCCAGTAAAGATGACGAGCATGATGTTTTCTGGCTTCTCGCTGAACATATTCTATTAACTGTTTACCAATGTGTTTGCCCCTGACGGCATCACAAACATATAAATCTTCAAGATAACAGTAATCGTTCTCCGCCCAGGTTGAACGGTGGAAAAGATAATGCGCAAAACCCACCACCTCTCCGTTATATCTTGCCACTACGCAAAATAGCGGCTCAATGGGGCTGAAAAATCGTTGCCAGGTGCGCTGAGTGACTGCCCCGGAGAGATCGACGTTATAAAATTCTTGATATTTACCCCACAGTGGCATCCAGCTCTCGTAATCACTTTCCTGAACAGCCTCAATAGTCACAATCGTATTATTCATTACAACCTCTTTGTTTATTCATTCACGGTTTCGGGATGAGTGTATGCGCTAAATGGCACGTTTAGCCCAGCCAATTTCCGCAAATGAAGCAGACCAATTTTGCCGTGTTGTTTTATAATGGAGGCCACACGAGGGAGAGTGGGTAAAGATGTTTAAGCACGCACAACTTGAAACGGTTAAGGCATGGATTATTGATCCTTCCAACGGATCGCTGCCCCTGCATGAAAGGATCCAGAGAGCGATACGGACACTGATACTGGAAGGGATCTTATCTCACGGTAAGGCCCTTCCCGCTTCACGCGCGCTGGCGAGTTCACTGAGTGTTTCCCGGGATACGATTGAAGCAGCTTATTCCAGCCTGCATGCAGAAGGTTTTATTGAGCGGCAAACAGGCAGAGGAAGCTTTGTCTCTTCCAGCGCACGGTTTTTAAAACCGCATTCCCGGCAGCAGCAGCATCCTGCCGCTGATAGACGAAAGGCAAAACTCAGCGCTCGTGGAAAGATCATCTATGAAAGTGGCGGGATCCGCGAATTTTCCTCGCCCCGCCCACTGGCACCGGGTATCCCCGAGACGCGCATGTTTCCCATTCCAACCTGGGAGCGACTTCAGCGGCAGGTTCTTAAGGAATATCAACACCAGATATTAGAGCAAAGCCCTCCGCAGGGCATGGAACGCCTACGGCGAGCAATCGCGGAATATGTCAATCTTGAGCGCGGGACACGTGCGAGGGCTGAACAGATCATCATTCTGACCAGTTCTCAACAGGCGCTTGCTCTCTGTTCCCACGTGCTGATGGACGCAGAGGAAGGTATTGCCATTGAAGATCCCTGCTATCAAGGAGCATACAAAGCGTTTAAATCTGCCGGACTACATTGTCTTCCGGTTCCTCTTGACGATAAAGGCATCTCAATTGACGCGCTGAATGCTCTAACCAGCCCTGCCAGGGCTATCTACCTTACTCCTTCTCATCAATATCCTACCGGGGTGACGCTCTCTCTTGACCGACGCCTGGCTGTCATTGACTGGGCAAATCGTCACTCCGCCTGGATCATTGAGGACGACTACGACAGTGAGTTTCACTATGAAGGGAAGCCTATGGCCTGTCTTCAGGGGCTTGATGCTTACCACCGGACAATTTACATCGGGACCTTCACCAAGTCCCTGTTCCCCGGGCTACGTATTGCGTACATGATTGTTCCCTCAGAACTGGTAGAGTCGATGACCATGGCCAGGACATTAATGGACGGCCATACCGCCTCAATACCCCAACTGACGCTGGCGAAGTTTTTGGAGGGCGGGCATTTTGGTGCCTATATTCGCAAGATGCGGAGCATTTATGTTACTCGCCGCAACAAACTGGCTAGTCTGATGGATGAGTATCTTTCTGATTATGTTGAGTGCGTAATACCAACAGGTGGAATGCAGATGCCGTGTCACCTCAGGCACGGGATCTCCGAGAAGGAGATTGCCGTCGCCGCCCGCCGCGCAAATGTCGATATATTAGGGCTTACCAGTTTATATGCAGACAGACCCCCGACCAGCGGATTTTTGATGGGTTTTGCCGCTTATACGGAGAGGGAAATCGAAGACGCAGTAAAAAAACTGGCCGCAATTTTCCGTCATGTTTGAAGCTGTCGACTATTCATTGGTCGATACACGTTCCGGGCGAACCCGGCTGAAACAGGGTTTCACCGGGAGGTACTGTGTCCCTCCCGGCCACTTATCAGGACGCCTGCGTCGACGCGAATTTCTTCGCAATCATTTCAGCGGTAGGCTGTAATCCCCCCAGGCTCCATTGCTCCGGGTCATGCTCATCAATACGGATCCAGACTGAGCGCCGGAACTCCGGATCCCCTTTCCCTTCGATTTCCACCATTAAGTCCGTCATTCGGCGCAACAGCTCGCTCTTCTGTTCAGCATCCATTATCCCTTTAATCGTTTGTACATTTACAAAAGGCATTGTATTCTCCCTATAAGCAAGGTCTAAAAATCATACCTAGATTAAAAAGGAAAACATCCTGTGTCAAAAGATAAATTGTTGCCTTACCTCTCGCCCGAACTGTGCGGTCTGGCTGAAGGGGCAAAAATCGTGGGCGATCAATGGATTTTGTTGATTCTGAGAGAGGCGTTTTACGGCGTGACGCGTTTCGAAACCATGCGAATACATACCGGAATAACGAAACAGACGTTAGCGACACGTTTAAAGTTGATGACAGAACTGGGGTTGCTTTCCCGTATACCTTACCGGGAAGAGGGAGCACGGGAACGGTATGAGTACCAGCTTACCGACAAAAGCCGCACCCTTGCGCCGGTGCTTTTATCTTTGATGGAATGGGGACACAAACACGTTTTACACACCGCACCGCATTTAACCCTGGTGGATAAAGAAAGCGGCGATCCAGTGCATATTGGTTATGTGAATGCGCAGGGTCATGAGGTGAAACAAAACCATGTTCAGATTGTGCCGACAACAAAGGGGTAAGCCCGGGGGTGTTACCCGGCTTACCCCTGCTACGTTACATAATCCAGCCCATCAGCAGCGTGGCGATGATCACCGTCGATGCGCCGCCGATACGGGTGGCAATCTGTGCAAACGGCATGAGCGACATTCGGTTAGAGGCAGACAAAATAGCCACATCCCCTGTCCCGCCCAGACCACTGTGGCAGCAGGTGACAATGGCCGCTTCTACAGGATACATATTCAGACGCGAGGCAATAAAATAGCCGCTTAGCGCCATCGCAATCACTACCGAACCACATACCACCACGTAGCCCACCGAGAAGACCGACACCACGCTCTCAAGCGGCACGTATAACATTCCCAGACCAATCATCAGTGGCCAGACGAGCGCAGCCGAGACGAATTTATAGCAACTTTGCGCGCCCTGCTCCATTGAGGCCGGGATCACCTTGAAGTACTTACACAATACGGCTATCAGGATCATCAGCACCGGACCGGGAATATGTACCAGTTTTTCAAACAACCCGCCGACGATGAAAAATGCGCACACCATCAGTAACCCACCTCCCATCAAATGGAAATCTGTCTGCTGAGCACTGTCCGCGCCCGCAAAGAGGCTGCTGTCTTCTTTGCTACGGGTTAACATGCCATTACCCGACAATGCAGGACGTTTCATTCCGAGACGCGCCAGCGAGCCTGCACAAATAATGGCGAAGATATTCCCCACCACCGCGGCAGGCGCCAGTTGAGCAACATAGATGTCCGGCGTATGACCAAGGATTGCCGAATAGGCCAGGGACAACGGCAAAATCCCCTCACCAATCCCGCCACCAATGATCGGCACGATGATAAAAAAGAACGTGTGGTACGGGGTATAGCCAAACAATGAACCCACGATGAGCCCGCTCAGTACCGCCATGAAAGTCCCGGCCACCAGCGGGATAAACATGCGCATCATCCCCTGGATAAGCAGTATCCGGTTCATCCCCAGAATGCTCCCTACCACCAGACAGGCGATGACGAAATAGAGCAGATTTGCCTCTTTCATCAACAGATGCACCGTATCCAGCGTGTGTTTTTCGAAGACACCAAAATAGACCAGTACGGAGGGAACCATCAGGCACAGGATTGCCGGGCCGCCGATGTCTTTCAGCAACGGGATTTGCCGCCCCACTTTCGCAAACGCAAAACCAAGGGTCATGATGACTGCGAGTCCGCCGATCATATTTTTCGGCAGCAAGCCTGCCCAGGCAGAGGTCGCCACAATGGCAGCGATCCCGACGAATAGCATCAACGGGACGGCGCCAACCTCGGTATTGTAAAGCCCAAAGGCAAAACGCGTGGACGACAACTCAGAAGTCGGTACAGGATTATCTTTCATATAATCACCTGATAATTGTGTTCGGATATGCAAAGAAAAGGAATAAACACGGAGTTATTCCAGTACGGATAAATGTTCTTAAATATCAATTAAAGACTTACGTGGCCTTTTCTAAA
Organism: Enterobacter sp. P82; assembly: GCF_037053385.1. Lineage (NCBI taxonomy): Bacteria > Pseudomonadati > Pseudomonadota > Gammaproteobacteria > Enterobacterales > Enterobacteriaceae > Enterobacter > Enterobacter sp. P82. Next base: position 1,060,946 of record NZ_JBALHX010000001.1, on the reverse strand, counting down.
AACAGGCTCAGTGTAAAAAAATAACATGCGGGGTCTGAGAGAAGTGTGAACAATACAACCCTTTCCCGTTAAGTAACTTTATTCATTATTAAGTAACTAAAGTTACTGATGTCAGTCTTTGTCATTTTCTTGTGCCTAATCAATTTTTGCCGGCCCTATTACTTATCCAACTAATGCAACCATTTTGAAATTAATAAAACCAGAGAGAGTGTGACCATTGTCACTCTTACCCTGCTATCTAACCGCTAGATTAGCGCTGCAACAAAACACATAAAATACCCTACAGGAAATACTATGCCTTCATTACTATTACAGTCGCTGTTTCCGCTCGTCTTTATAATGCTACTTGGGTGGCTAAGCGGGAAACTCGGATATTCCCGACGTGAAGATGCAAACGTTATGGCGACCGTGGTGATTCGTTTTGCACTTCCTTTTCATCTTTTTATTGGCGCATTGCATACCGATCCGGGAAAAATTAAGAACCTGACGTTTATGGCGGTTCTGGTAGTCGGTTTAATGGGTTCGTATTTACTGACATTATTTATTTCACGTTTTGTTTTTCGCCACGATATCAAAACCAGCGCCATTCAGTCTCTGGTTTGTGCCTTTCCGGATATGGCCTACTTTGGGGCACCCGTGCTTGCGGTGTTGATTGGGCCGGAAGGATTCATTGGCGTACTGATTGGCAACATCATCACCAGCGTTATCATGATCCCGTTGACTATCGTCCTGATTCGTATGGGAGATAAGAACAGTAATGATGGCCTGGACGCGCTGCATCCTGGCGCGATGGTGATACAAAACCTCATCAAAGCGGCACGTAATCCTATCGTCTGGATACCCGTTTCCGGTGTATTGCTCAGCCTTGCTGGCGTACAGATCCCGTCAATTCTCAGTATGCCTATTGAGATGGTTGGCAAAGTCTCCGGTGGACTGTCGCTGTTTGCTCTCGGCCTGTTATTTTACGGTGAACGTCCAAAATTGAATGTGCAGACATTTACCAATATCAGTATTAAAAACCTCATTCAACCCGCCATCATGGCCGTAGCCGGTATTGCATTTGGTCTTAGCCATACCTTACTCCAGCAGGTTGTTATTATTGGTGCGACGCCTTCCGCTATCGCCGCAGGTATGTTTGCCATACGCAGCGACACCTATATTGATACTGCCTCATCCTCCATATTAATTGGCACTGCCGTCGGCGTACTGACTGAGGGCATTATGATCTATTTAATCTCTTAATCTGTTTTATTTAAAAAATTCAGGAGTCAACCATGTCTCGCAAAGAAATTCTGTACACTCCCTATAACGGGGCCGTATTACTGGAAAACCCGTTGTTAAATAAAGGTCTCGCATTCATCAAAGAAGAACGTGATAATTTTAACCTGCATGGTTTATTGCCTCACAACGTTGAAACCATTGAAGAACAAACGGAACGCGCCTGGGTACAATTCTGTCATTTTAAAAGTGATATTTCCCGTCATGTGTATCTGCGTAATATTCAGGATACCAATGAGACCTTGTTTTACAATCTCTTACGCTCGCACCTGAAAGAGACATTACCGATTATCTATACTCCGACGGTAGGTGAAGCCTGCGAGCATTTCTCCACCATTTACCGCCGGGCTCGTGGGTTGTTTATTTCATGGCCTAACCGCCATCGTATTGATGAGATGCTGCAAAGTTTCTCGCGCAACGATATTCGAGTGATTGTAGTGACCGACGGGGAACGTATTCTGGGGCTTGGCGATCAGGGTATCGGGGGAATGGGTATTCCGATTGGTAAGCTGTCGTTATATACCGCCTGCGGCGGGATCCATCCGGCTTCCACCCTGCCCATTATGCTGGATGTCGGGACGAATAATCAGCAACACCTGGACGACCCAATGTATATGGGCTGGCGCCATCCGCGCATCAGCGACGATCAGTACGCTGAATTTATGGATATGTTTGTCAGCACCGTCAAAGCACGCTGGCCAAATGTTCTTCTGCAGTTTGAAGACTTCGCGCAGAAAAACGCCACTAAACTGCTCCAGCGCTACCGCGACCAGCTGTGCTGCTTCAATGATGACATTCAGGGAACGGCAGCCGTCACCGCAGGTACGCTGATTGCAGCAGCCCATGCAGCGGGCACACGCATTCGCGATCAGCGTGTCGTCTTCCTGGGCAGCGGTTCCGCCGGATGCGGAATCGCAGAAAAAATTGTGGCACTGATGGTTGATGACGGTCTGACCGAATCCGAAGCCCGCAGCCGGATCTTTATGGTCGACCGCTTTGGCTTGCTGACCGACGATATGACCAACCTGCTCGACTTCCAGAAAAACCTTCTCACCGCGCGTGATGCGATTAGCCACTGGCAGGTAGAAGCCAATAATATCTCCCTGCTGGAGGTGGTAAAAAACGCGCATCCAACGGTGATGATTGGTGTTTCAGGTCAGCCAGGACTCTTCAGTGAAGAGATTGTGAAAGAGATGCATCGTCACTGCCCACGCCCTATTATCATGCCGCTCTCGAACCCGACATCACGGGCAGAGGCGCAGCCGCAGGATCTTATCGCGTGGACCCAGGGTGCCGCACTGGTGGCCACCGGCAGCCCGTTTGCCCCGGTGTTCTGGCAGAATGAGCAGTACGACATCGCTCAGTGTAACAACGCCTATAATTTCCCGGGTCTGGGGCTTGGCGTTCTGGCCTGTAACGCGCGCCGGGTGACGGAAGAGATGCTGATGGCAGCAAGCCGCAGCCTCGCCGCGCAGTCACCGCTGGTGACCACAGAAAGAGGAGGATTGCTGCCGCCGGTAGATCAGATTGAAACGGTCTCGCGCCAGATTGCCGTTGCCGTCGCCCGGGCCGCGATTGAACAAGGCATAGCGCCATCGTTAGATGATGAAACCCTGCTGGCGCGCATTGAGAAGACCTGGTGGCAGGCGGACTATGCGCCGTACCGCCGATCCGCGCTGTAGCGCCGGTCATGCCCTCACCGCAGGGTGAGGGCATCGCTGTGGTTTTAGTGCTGTGCGCCTGAGCGGTCAGAAAAATCGCTGGCGGAGAGAATATCACCCCGAGTTGCCGCCTGTTTCAGACGGGCATACCGATCAGGTACCCCTTCAGGACGCGTTTTGAAGCGCCGGTGCAACCACATATACTGTTCTGGTGCCATGCGTACCGCTTGTTCGATCGCTCTGTTCATCTGCGTCGCAACAGATTCTTTATCTCCCCCCTGCAACGCCTCGCTGATATCCTCCAGAATAATCAGTTCATAACCGCTGCCATCCGCCCTGCGGCGCGGCACAAAGGGAATGACGGCGGGCTTAGCGCTTTTGACCAGCATATAGCTTCCAGCGGTCGTCGCGGCATCCGGAACCGCAAAGAACGGCACAAAGACGCTATTGGTTTTGCCATAGTCATGATCCGGGGCATACCACAAAATTTCATTCTGCTTCAGCGAGCGGATCATGCCTTTTAAATCATGACGATCGAGCATGGATTTATTGGAACGCAGACGCCCTCGCGTCTGTAGCCAGTCCAGCAGGGCATTATTATTAGGACGATATACGCCAATACCGGGGTTGAGCATGCCAAATATCCGCGCGCCCAGCTCAAGTGTGAGAAAATGCATTCCCACCAGCACCACGCCATTACCTTTCGCCCGCGCCGTTTCCATGTGCTCATAGCCCCTAACGGTAAAGCATTTCTTAACCCGCCACGCAGGCCAGAACCATGCCATTCCGGTTTCAATCACCCCCATTCCTACCGATTCAAAATTATGCTGCAGCAATGACTCTCGCTCCGCCTTTTTCATCTCCGGGAAACAAAGCTCAAGGTTGCGGCGGGCAATTTCGACGCGGCGGGGAAGCAAGCGCATCGCCAGTCGACCAAGACCATGACCAATTCTGAACAGAAGCGGATAAGGGAGCAGCATGATAAGCCACAGCGCGGCAATGCCTGCCCAGCTTAGCCAGTAACGGGGATGAAGAAAGGCGAATGAAAAACGGGGTAATTTTGTCATCTGAAAATTATCCTTTAACGTGTCTGTCCTTAATTGATTCTGGTGTAGATCTTTCCTAAGGATTAATAATAAGTCAGTCAGAAACGTTAAGTGTAGCGGATAAGACAAAACGCATTTTTATCGTTTTTTGCGAAAAACGGAAAGTTGAGCCGGGGAGGACTTATCCGCTCCCCGGCAAAAGATTTACATCGAATACCCTGGCTTCTTAATCAGCTCATCCAGCTTCGGACCTATCTCGGTATCCCAGACCTGGGCTTTCCAGTCTTCCGGCGCTACCTGGTTCAGCGCAACCGACACGGAACTGTCTTTGCTGTTGAAATGGCGAATGATGACGTCGGCTATATCCGCCGCCAGCGCAGTTTTTTGTTCGTCGTTCAAATCGCGGGGAAAACATTTGATATCTACATGTGGCATGTGCAGGTTTCCAGTTATGAGCCAGGGTTCCACGTTATCAGATAATATTGTTTGCCTTTAACACCTTGTGCAGTTTCGGAAGCTGAGTAACTGTATCCGCAATCGCTGTTATCTTCGGGGTATTCGCGGCAAACCATTCATGACGAGGCCCCCAGGTGCGCGTGACCACAATATACACATCAAGCAGCGTCAGGCGTTCACCCAGCGCATAAGGGCTCGCCTTGAGTTGACTGTCAAACCACTGATAGAGCGATTTACGGTACTCAATGCAATTTTTCTGCAGCTGCTCCGGCGCATCTGGCGCCCAGCGCTCGGGATAATCGGCATACGTGAAGGTGGGATAAACATTGGCGACAAACCAGATCAGTAAACGCTGAAACTGCTGGCGTTCGGCCTGTTCTGGAGGTGGAGCAAGGTCGGGACATTTATCGAGTACCATCAGAGCAATCGCCGCGGTTTCTGTCATGATGGTCCCATTTTCCAGCTCCAGCGTGGGCACCTGGCACAGCGGGTTCAGCTTGTGCAACAGCTCACGCTGCGGACCGGGCTGGTCAAACCCGTCCACGTTGATAAATTGATAAGGGATATCAGCCAGGGTTAGCATCACTTCACTGATTGCCGAGCCCCAGCCGGGTACGCCATAGAGTTTAATCATGTTGCCCCCTCAGGGATAAAAACCCTAAGTGTAGAGCACCTTTAGTAGGTTATCCCAGGCGGGTTGACCTCGGAGCGCTCCACTGCTTCGCCCTGCTCTCCCCAGCGCGCCAGCACCTTCTGGTAATCTCCCCGCTTAATTGCCCCGTCCAGTGCGGCTTGCAGAGCATAAACCAGTTGGTTCCCTTTTTTGGTCGTGGTGGCAACCCAGGCTTTTTTCGGCCCTAAACCGACCACGCGGGTTTTGCCTGTCAGTGCAGCTTTATACGCCGACACCGACTGCGGTCCGAAAAAGACATCTGCCCTGCCGGACTGAATATAAAGATTGCCCGAGGCATCGTCGGTCAGATAGACCGGTAGCGCAGGTTCACGCCCTGCCTTTTTGTTCTCTTCGTTCCAGCCCAGCAGAATACGTTCCTGATTCGTGCCAGAGCCAACAATCACCTTCTTCCCTGCCAGATCTTCCGCGCTTTTGATTGACTGAATCTCGCTCGTGGATTTCACCGAAAAGGCCAGTGAATCGACGCGATAGGTCGCAAAATCAAATTTCTCTTTCCGCTGCTCGGTTACTGCAATATTCACCAGCGCCACGTCATAGCGCCCGGAGGTGATCCCCAGCGGCCAGTCTTCCCAGGCCGTGGGTACCAGCTTCAGTTTTAGCCCCAGACTGCCCGCCAGCAGACGAGCAATATCCGGATCGCTGCCAATCCGCGTTCGGTTATCGCTGGCAAGCAGCGCCAGCGGCGGAGAGTTCAGCGCCGAAATGGCCACCGTCAGTGTTCCCGGTTCAACGAACGTATAATCCGCAGGTATCTTTGCCGCCGCCTGGGGATCGACCGTTACCGGCAGAGGTCGCTCGTTTGCTGTTAAATCTAAGCTTGCGTGGCTGGCAGCCGAAAAGATCAGCCCCGCCAGAAGTCCATATTTCATCTGCGCTCCTTACAGCACTTTTGACAGGAACTGGCGCGTTCGCGGGTGCGACGGGCGGTTTAAAACCTCGTCACTGCTGCCCTGCTCCACTATTTTACCGTCGACCATAAACACCACCTGATCTGCCACTTCCCGGGCAAAACCAATCTCGTGGGTCACCACCACCAGCGTAGTGCCGGATCGGGCCAGTTTTTTGATCACATCCAGCACTTCCCCCACCAGCTCCGGGTCGAGAGCCGAGGTGGGTTCATCAAACAGCATCACGCGAGGACGTAACGCCAGCGCACGAGCAATGGCAATGCGCTGCTGCTGACCGCCGGAGAGGTGGCGGGACCAGGCATCGGCTTTGTCCCGCAGCCCGACCACGTCCAGCAGGCTGTACGCTCTTTCCACCGCCTCTTTTTTGCTGAGTTTCTTATGTGCGACAGGCGCCTCAATTAAATTTTCCAGCACCGTGAGATGCGGAAAGAGATTGAAGTTCTGGAACACGTAGCCCACGTTGACACGCTGTTTGAGGATCTCTTTCTCCTTCAGCTCGTAGAGTTTGTCTCCCTGACGGCGATAGCCAATATAATCCCCGTCGATCTGGATAAAACCCTCGTCGACTCGCTCCAGATGGTTAATAGTGCGCAGAAGGGTCGATTTACCCGAGCCGGACGGCCCGAGGATCACCGTGACCGATCCCGGAGGGATTTCAAGCGTGACGTTGTCGAGCGCTTTGTGGCGGCCAAAAAACTTACTGACCCCGGTAATGGAAATGTGTCCTTCAGGAGAGGCTTGCATGGATGGGCTCCTGTGCTGGCGAGGTGGTAACAGACCGGGTACGGCTGGCCGCACGGTTCTGATTAACGGCTGAACGGCGTTCGCTGCGGGCAAGACCGCGCTCAACGACATGCTGTATAGCGGACAAAACGGTGGTAATCACCAGATACCAGGCAGCCCCCACCATCAGCAGAGGGATCACCTCCTGCGTACGGTTGTAGATCATCTGAATGGTGTAAAACAGTTCCGGCATCGCCAGGACATAAACCATCGCCGTACCTTTGGCGAGACTGATGATTTCATTGAATCCCGACGGCAGAATGGTGCGCAGAGCCTGGGGCAAAATGATGCGCACCGTGCGTCGCCATGCAGGCAGACCAAGCGCAGCGGCAGCTTCGTATTGCCCGTGGTCAACGCCGAGAAATCCGCCGCGAATAATCTCTGCGGTATAGGCGCTCTGAACGAGGGTTAACCCCACTACCGCGGTGGAAAACTGCCCCAGCACGTTGATGGTTTCAAAGCTGCCCCAGGTGATGCCGGTGAACGGCACGCCGAGCGAGAGTGTGTCGTAGAGATAGGAAAAGTTGTACAGGATGATCAGCACCACGATCAGCGGTAACGATCGAAACAGCCAGATGTAACCCCACGCCAGGCTGCTCAACAGCCAGGATGAAGAAAGCCTCGCCAGGGCCAGCATGCCGCCAATCACCACGCTCAGCGCGGTGCCGATCAGCGTCAGCAGAAGCGTTTGCCCTACACCTTCAAGGATCACCGGGTCAAAGAACCAGCGGGCGAACACTGCCCACTCCCAGCGCGGGTTAAAGGCTACGGACTGAATCACGACCGCCAGCACAAACAGCGCTACCGCGGCGCCAACGGCCCGCAGCGGATAACGCGCCGGGACCACCTTAATGGTTTCAACGTTGCTCATCGTCGTTCCTCATGCGGTTTTACTGAACGCTTCGCGTACCAGCGTTTTGGTGAAACGCAGCCGACCGTCAAACGGTGGCTGGCTATACTCTTCCGGATTGCGGTTGAGATCGAACTGGGGTTGGTACCCCTGGCTGAGATAGAGCCTGACCGCCTCCGGCTGACGAAAACCGGTGGTGAGGTAAATCTGGCTGTAACCGGCCAGCACCGCCCTGCGCTCCAGTTCCGCCACTACCCGGCCAGCAAGTCCCTGCTGACGCAGGGATTTATTTGTCCAGATACGTTTAATTTCAGCGGTGCGTTCGTCAAAGGGTTTGTATGCGCCGGTGGCAATAATCTCGCCATCGCGCTCCAGCACGATGAACAGCCCCTGCGGCGCTAAGTACCACTCGGTAAGTTCCACTTCAGCGTCTTTAGAGAAGTAGTCACCGTAGCGGGCCGCATATTCTCCAAACAGCCCCTCGATAACAGGTTGAAGATCCGCATCTTCTGGTGACACATCCCGGAATTGTTCGCTCATAGCCCCTCCTTAGTCACCCAGACCCGCCGGGTTTACTTCAGACTGCGGAATACGCTCCACACCTTCTCCCCAGCGGTTCAGCACTTTGTCGTAATCACCGTTTTTGATGACGCCGTTAAGTGCGGTTTGCACCGGCTCGACCAGGCCACTGCCTTTTTTCAGCGTCACCGCGATGTGCGCCGCCTTCGGCCAACCACCGTCGACGCTGCCCACCAGTTTGGTTTTACCGGTTAACGCCGCTTTCCACGCGCCTATTACGTTTGGACCAAAATAGGCATCCGCACGTCCTGACTGGAGTGCCAGCGTTTGCGCCGCATCGTCTTTGGTGTAGACAGGGGTAAAGGGTTTGAGCCCTTTCTTGAGGTTTTCGTCATTCCAGGCCAGCAGGATGGCCTCCTGATTGGTGCCTGAGCCGACGATAATTTTCAGCCCGGCAATATCCTCTGCTTTCTCTATCGACTTCAGAGGGCTGGTCGATTTCACATAGAAGCCGAGGGAATCCTTACGGTAGGTGGCAAAATCAAACTTCTCTTTGCGCGCTTTAGTGACCGTGATATTGCTGATGGCCGCGTCATATTTACCGGAGGCCACGCCCAGCGGCCAGTCCTCCCAGGAGGTGGGCACTACGTTCAGCTCCAGGCCCAGGCTGTCGGCCACCAGACGGGCGACATCAACCTCGCTGCCCAGCAGCGTTTTGTTGTCATCTGAAAACACCGTCAGCGGCGGTTGATTCAGCCCTGCCACCGCGACGGTAAATTTCCCCGGCACGGCAAACCGATAATCCTTAGGCAGTTTTGCTACTGCATCACTGTTTTTAGTCGTGTTGATCGGTGTTTTATTGGCCTCAATGCTGACGCCAGTACCGTTAATGTTCACATTCTCTGCCCAGACGGCAGGGGTAAAGGCCAGCGCAAGCGCCAGAATAAGCGTTTTTTTCTGCATAGCGGTATTCTCTTTTATTGTTTTATGAACTGGTTTTGGGGTTCGTCTAAGCCCAGACTTTCGCGCAGCGTGGTGCCCGGGTATTCGGTACGGAACAGGCCACGGGCTTGTAAAACGGGCACTACCTGGTCAACAAAACGTGGGAAGGTGTCCGGCGTACCGCCCTGAATGATGAATCCGTCAGCCGCATAATTCTCAAACCAGGCTTGCAGACCGTCCGCCACCTGCTCCGGCGTACCGGAAAAACGTGGGCGCGGTGAAGCCGCCTCAAGCGCCACCTGACGCAGGGTTAAGTTGCGCTCCCGGGCATTACGTTTGATTTCATCGGTAGTACTACGGAAGCTGTTTTTACCTAAATCACCGATATCCGGGAACGGTTCGTCGAGCGGATACTGGCTGAAATCATGGTGCTCGAAATAACGCCCGAGGTAGTTCAAAGCATCATTAATCGACACCAGCGCCGCCGTCGTTTGATATTGGTTTTCCACATCATCGGCGTCTTTTCCGACAACCACGCTGACGCCCTGGAAAATATGCAGATCTGACGCGCGGCGTCCGTTAGTTTCCAGTTGCTGCTTCACGTCGCGGTAAAAAGCTTTTGCCTCGTCGAGCGTATCGTGATGGGTAAAAATGGCGTCGGCATGTTTCGCCGCCAGTCTTTTACCGTCATCCGACGCGCCCGCCTGAAAGACAATCGGACGCCCTTGTGGTGTACGGCCAATATTCAGCGGTCCGGCGACCTGGAAGAAGTCACCGTGGTGATCCAGCGCATGCAGTTTGGCCGGGTCAAAAAACTGACCGCTCTCTTTATTGCGTACAAAGGCGTCACCTTCCCAGGAGTCCCAGAGCCCTTTCACCACGTCGAGATACTCGTCTGCAATCCGGTAACGCAGGGCATGTTCCGGGTGCTTTTCGCGGGAAAAGTTCTTCGCAGAACCTTCCAGCGGCGAGGTCACCACGTTCCAGCCCGCACGCCCGTTGCTCAGGTGGTCAAGGCTGGCGAACTGGCGCGCCGTGGTAAAGGGCTCGCTGTAAGAGGTGGATAAGGTTCCCACCAGCCCCAGATGTGAGGTGATACTTGCCAGCGCGGACAATACCGTCAGCGGTTCAAAACGATTTAAAAAATGCGGGATCGATTTTTCGTTGATATAAAGGCCATCAGCAACGAATAAGAAATCGAGTTTCCCCTCTTCCGCTTTTAATGCCGTCGCTTTTACAAATTCAAAATTAATACTGGCATCAGCGGTGGCCACCGGGTGGCGCCAGGCTGACATATTCCCGGATGCACCATGCAAAATGGTCCCCAGCCGCAATTGTCGGGTTGCAGACATATTTACCTCTTCTGAATTAAACGTGTTGCAGGGCTTTTTCCGCAAGCTGTGCAAAATAGCGGGCAGCCGGCTCAATTAGGGCTTCATCCGGATTAAATGCCGGGTGGTGTAAACCAAACGAACTATTGCTGCCAATGCTGACAAATGCCCCCGGGATCTGCTGCAAATAGACGGCAAAATCTTCTCCCCCCATATGCAGTTCCGCATGCCGGGTTTCATATCCCGCTTCCCGGGCGACCGAGGTGGCAAAATCTGCCCAGCGTTCATCATTCACCAGCGCGGTGGGCCCGGCGTACCAGGTAATATCAATCTGTGCGCTGAAGGCGCTGGCAAACCCGGCGGCGATTTCTTCCACGCGGGTTTTAACATTCTGCTGCACCTCCGTACGATGAGTGCGCAGTGTGCCTTCCAGCTCGACACTTTCTGGCAACACGTTCCAGGTATTCCCACCCGCAATACGCGTAACGCTCAGTACCACCGAATCCAGCGTATTGACGTTACGGCTGGCGACGCTTTGCAGAGCGGTCACCAATTGACTCGCCAGAACAATCGCATCGTTGCCTTCGTGTGGCCGGGCAGCATGCGCGCCTTTACCGGTTATGCGAATCACAAATCTGTCGACGTTGGCATAGAATGGCCCGCCACGGGTGGCGAACTCGCCGACCGACAGCGAAGGTTCGTTATGCATGCCGAAAATCGCGCTGACATCACGCAACGCGCCGGCCCGAACCATGCTTTTCGCGCCACCGAAGTTCTCTTCGGCAGGCTGGAACAGGATTCGCACCCGGCCGTTGAGCGAGGCTTCCCGCTCTTTCAGTTTTAACGCGGCCCCAAGGATCACGCTGGTGTGGATATCATGCCCGCAGGCATGCATCACGCCCGCACGCTGTGAGCTAAACGGTACCCCGCTGCGCTCTTCAATCGGCAAGGCGTCTATATCTGCCCGTAGCGCAATCAGCTTGTCACCGGTCCCGATTTCCGCCACCAGACCGGTTGGCAGCGCGTAAGGCAACGGCGTTATGCCTGCCTTTGTCAGCCACTGGTGCAGGCGTGCGGTGGTTTCTACTTCCTGACCTGACAATTCCGGGTTCTGATGCAGCTCGCGCCGCCAGGCAATCAGTTGTTCGCCAAAGCTCATACCGTGACCTCCTTGTTAAGCCGCGCCTGGGCCAGCAGACGCAGGGACTGCACGCGCGCAACGCCATCCGCAACCGGGGTATCAATAATGAATTCGTCAATGCCCCACTGTTCATGCAGGGCGTTCAGTTGTTCCAGGACTGATTCAGCCGTACCGGCCAGCAGAGACTGGGCCCGACGGGCAATACGTACCGGTTCGCTGCCCGCCTGACGTGCAAAAGCGTAAGCCTGTTCTTCACTGGCCACAGTGACACGCTGACCGTTTGCCAGCTCAACGCCCCACACCTCCACCTTCTGCGCAAGTGCGTCTGCTTCAGCCTGCGTCGGCGCAACAATCACCTGCACCGCCACCATCACGTCGCGGACGCTGTTTTCACGCCAGGTGGCGATCACCTCGCGCAGCAGGTCAGGATCGCCATTCAGGTGCGCAGCAAAAACAAAGTGCCAGTCGAGTTTTGCGGCCAGTAGCGCGCTTTCAGCACTCGCGCCCAGCAGAAAACCCTGTGCAGGTACGGGCGGTAGCGGCGTTGCGCGAACAACCTCTTCCGCAGCCTGGTTTTCTGGGCGGATCCAGTGGTCAAGATGAGCCAGCTGTTCGGCAAAGCTTCCCTTTTCCTGTTGATTCAGACCCTGCTGCAGCGCGCGGGTCGAGAGTGGCAGCCCGCCCGGGGCTTTTCCGACGCCGAGATCAACGCGACCCGGCGCCAGGGCGGCCAGAACGTTAAAATTCTCGGCAACTTTATACGGGCTATAGTGCTGGAGCATGACGCCGCCCGACCCCACTCGAATGCGCGTTGTTTGTCCCAGGATCCAGGCAATCAGCAGTTCCGGTGAGGGGCTGGCGAGCTGAGGTGTGTTGTGATGTTCGGCAATCCAGAAGCGGTGATAACCCAGGTTCTCTGCCTGTTGCGCCAGCGTCAAAGTACGCGCCAGTGCATCGGCAGCGGTTTCGTTTTCAGCGATAGGGCTTTTATCCAGAATGCTGATTCGCCATGACATGTTGCGTTCTCGTTTGACTTAACATGGCGACATTATTAAAGGCGTATTTCACTACTGAGAAACAATTAATTTACATTTAGTTTGCCGGAAATCAGATATATAAAACCACGCTAATAATAAGTCTTTAAGGATGCAATCAGCGTTTCCACCTGCCCGCGGCGGGTAATGCGAACAAAACGAATATGCCCATATTGCGGGTTTTGCAGATCGGCTTCATAACGCGTGCGGTTGTTACGCCACGTTTTCACCGTCCAGATGATAATGGACTCTCTGCTCAGGAATGCGCGGCGAAAACTCTCTTTGTTCCCGGTTCCGGCCCAGAGTTCGTGTTTATGCCATGCCCGTTTGATTGCCCTGGTGATGGCCTGCCAGAGTGTGCGGGTAAACCCGTAATCCACCCACACCACAACGTCGACATTACGCCATTTCACAGGCCGCGTGCGGTTATAGTTGCCGTCAAGTACCCAATCTGGCGAGGCATGTAGCGCTTGCTCCAGCTTTTCCTGAAATACATCGTCTGGCGTTCCCTGCCAGTCAGGTCGCCAGTAGAGTCTGTCCATCTCGATATAGGGAATAGCCAGTTCATCAGCGATCCGTCTTGCCAGCGTGGTTTTTCCACTTCCGCTGGTGCCGATTACATTAATTCTCACCCTTAGCCTCATTTAGCTGAATAAAAACCAAATCAATCATAACGTTTACCTTCCGCTTGTTCCACTGAGCAACTATTAAGCGCTTCTGATGATTAAAACAGCAGGCCACTGACGGTTTTGTCTAAAAAGTCATCACGATTCAGCGCGTTGTGATCCACGTCTGCTCTGACCACACGATTTCCTTCGACTTGCATCACTTTCGGCACGGTTATATTTTGCGTCGCTTATGAATTGCAGGTAGGATGCCTCGCCATGTTTCGCCTTATCCATACACAGAATGACTGGAAAGGCGACATGTGTTTGCGCAGACGCAATCGTTTGTATTGCGTTCTGCCAGGCAGGACTATCACGATAATGGTTCAGACAGGCAAACAGGTAACTCAATGAAAACAAGCAATAAAAGCGCAGCCGATCATCATGCTGCTAAACGTCGCTGGTTGAACTCCCACGAAGAGGGCTACCACAAAGCGATGGGCAACCGTCAGGTTCAAATGATCGCCATCGGCGGCGCTATCGGAACGGGTCTGTTTTTAGGTGCAGGCGCTCGCTTGCAGATGGCTGGCCCGGCTCTCGCTCTGGTTTATCTGGTATGCGGGATCTTCTCTTTCTTTATTCTTCGTGCACTGGGCGAACTGGTACTGCATCGCCCTTCCAGCGGAAGCTTCGTCTCTTACGCCCGTGAATTCCTCGGTGAAAAAGCGGCTTACGTTGCAGGCTGGATGTACTTCGTCAACTGGGCGATGACCGGTATCGTTGATATCACCGCCGTGGCGCTGTATATGCACTACTGGGGCGCGTTTGGTGATGTGCCGCAGTGGGTCTTTGCCCTTGGCGCGCTGGCCATTGTCGGTACCATGAATATGATCGGCGTGAAGTGGTTCGCTGAGATGGAGTTCTGGTTTGCACTGGTCAAAGTGCTGGCTATCGTCGTGTTCCTGATCGTGGGTACTGTCTTCCTCGGCAGCGGTAAACCACTGGATGGTAATGCCACCGGCTTCCATCTGATAACCGATAACGGCGGATTCTTCCCGCACGGTCTGCTGCCTGCGCTGGTACTGGTTCAGGGTGTGGTGTTTGCCTTTGCCTCTATCGAACTGGTGGGTACTGCTGCGGGTGAATGTAAAGATCCGCAGACAATGGTACCAAAAGCCATTAACAGCGTGATCTGGCGTATCGGTCTGTTCTACGTCGGTTCCGTGGTACTGCTGGTTCTGTTACTGCCGTGGAACGCCTATCAGGCGGGTCAGAGCCCGTTTGTGACCTTCTTCTCTAAGCTGGGCGTGCCTTATGTAGGCAGCATCATGAACATCGTGGTACTGACCGCAGCGCTCTCCAGCCTGAACTCCGGACTTTATTCTACCGGTCGTATCCTGCGCTCCATGTCGATGGGCGGTTCTGCGCCGAAGTTCATGTCGAAGATGAGCAAGCAGCACGTGCCTTACGCGGGTATTCTGGCGACGCTGGTAGTGTATGTATTCGGCGTATTCCTGAACTATCTGGTCCCGTCTCGGGTATTTGAAATCGTTCTGAACGTGGCTGCGCTGGGTATTATCGCATCCTGGGCCTTTATCGTGGTCTGCCAGATGCGTCTGCGCAAAGCCATTAAAGAAGGTAAAGCCGCTGACGTGAGCTTTAAGCTGCCTGGCGCGCCGGTGACCTCCTGGCTCACCCTGCTCTTCCTGTTCAGCGTGCTGGTACTGATGGCGTTCGATTACCCGAACGGCACCTACACCATCGCCACTATACCACTGCTGGCTGTACTGCTGATTGCTGGCTGGTTTGGCGTGCGTAAACGCGTTCACGAAATTCACAGCACCGCGCCGGTTCATCCTGATGATGAAAAACACGACGCGCCGCTGGTTGAAGAAACGTCGCGTTAATCATTAAAAAGGGAAGGCAGATGCCTTCCCTTTTTTACATCACAGCGTGATACGAATTACGTCGTCAGGTTGGGTCGCTTCCTGTTGACGAGTAGATTTCGGTTTTACCGTCACATAAAGCGTTTTGCCATCCGCAGAGAGCGCCAGGCTGTTCGGGTAGACCGGCGTGTCGAAGGTTTTCGTCACTTTGTAAGATTTCGCGTCAATCACGCTCACCTTACCGGCTTCACGGTGCGTCACATACGCTTCATTGCGTGCCGGGTTAAACAGCACGGCCAGTGATTCTGGTGCTGAGATTTTCTCAATCACGCTGCCGTCTTTCAGGCTCACCACCAGTACTTCAGGCTGTTTTGAATCGGTCAGGAACGCACGCTGGCCGGCAGTATCGAGGCTAAGATTCAGATAGAAGTGCTCTTTCCCGTCGTCCTGCACTTTTTTACGACTCAGGATTTTGTTGGTGGCCGTATCAATCGTCACCAGCTCACCGTCGGCATTGGTGGTATAGAGGCGTTTCGCCTGCGCATCCAGCGCCAGGCCGGTGCTATAGGTGCCGGTATTAGCAATAGTCTCTTTCAGCTTCAGCGTTGCGCCATCCACCACCCAAATCACGCTCTCTTTACCCACACCAGTGATATAGACGGTGTTAGTGCTGTCATCAGCCACCAGCTGGCGCGGTTGCAGCGGTTTGACGGTTTCACTGCGCTGGCGATTATCGAGCACCAGACGCCCTTTCACGTCGCCCGTTTTGGCATCAATGGCCGTCACCGCGCCGTTGATGGTGTTACCGAACCACAGGGTTTGGCTCGCCTTGTCAAAGGTGGCACCGAAAGGTTTGAGATCGCTATGAATCGCCTGCGTCACGTCCAGAGTGACCGGATCAAGGCGATAGATAACCCCGCCCTTATCGGTTTTACGGCTTTGCGACGTCGCAACCCACAGCGCATTCTCCTGCTGGCTTACCGCCATTTCATACGCCCCTTTCCCCACCGCTTTACGCAGGATCTCTTCGGCGGCATGCACCTGGAAGGTGCTGGCAAACAGTAACGTAGCAGACAGCAGAGAAAGGCTCAGTCGCGGCGAGCACAGATGACGTAAAGACATAACAATTCCTTTTCTGAAAAGAGGGTTTTCTGCTGACATCACTTCCGGCAGGCAACGTCCTGGCATTGCCTTTTGATAATGAGAATAGTAATCATTAATCAACAGAATGTGGAGTTTTTCTTTCCCTCGCCTACATTCATTAACGCAATGTGCGGTTAAAGTTTTCAAAACATTTACAAAACCTTTAACATATAGGCACATGTTCCATTTGGTTCGTTTAGATACCACAACCGGTTTTACTCATGAAAATCATTTCCGCCCGTAAGGCATCTCTGATGCTGGTTCCTGTTATTGTTGCGCCTCTCACTGCGATGAGTGCGGATGAACAGACCATGATCGTCAGCGCCACACCGCAAACTGTATCGGAACTCGATACTCCAGCAGCGGTGAGCGTCGTTAATGGCGACGATATGCGTCAGGCCACGCCACGCATCAACCTGTCTGAATCACTGGGTAGCGTTCCAGGCCTGCAGATTCAAAACCGCCAGAACTATGCGCAGGATCTCCAGCTTTCGATACGAGGATTCGGTGCCCGTTCAACCTTTGGCGTACGCGGTATCCGCATGTATGTCGACGGTATTCCAGCCACCATGCCGGACGGACAAGGGCAAACCTCTAACATCGATCTTTCCAGTGTGGACACCGTTGAAGTGCTGCGCGGCCCCTTCTCTGCCCTGTATGGCAACGCCTCGGGTGGTGTGATTAACATCAACACCCAGACCGGGCAACAACCGCCGACCATTGAGGCCAGCAGCTATTACGGCAGTTACGGTACCTGGCGCTATGGCATGAAAGCCACTGGCGCAATGGGTGACGGGACACACGCAGGCGATGTGGATTACACCGTTTCCACCACCCGCTTCACCACTAAAGGCTATCGTGACCACAGCGGTGCGCGGAAGAATCTCGCCAATGCCAAACTGAGTGTGCGTATTGATGATGTCAGTAAGCTTACGCTGATCGTTAACAGCGTGGACATGAAGGCTAACGATCCGGGCGGACTGGATTACCAGGAATGGCGGGAAGACCCGCGCCAGTCTCCGCGCGGCGATCAGTACAATACCCGTAAGACCATCAAACAGACCCAGGCCGGTCTGCGCTATGACCGCCAGCTCAGCGCCCAGGACGACCTTAGCGTGATGATGTATGCCGGTGAGCGTGAAATGACGCAGTACCAGTCAATACCTTATCAACCGCAGCTTAAGCCATCTCACTCTGGTGGTGTGATTGATATGCAGCGCCATTACCAGGGCGTTGATACCCGCTGGACGCACCGTGGCGAGCTGCTGGTGCCAGTGACCCTTACCACCGGCCTGAACTATGAAAACCTGAGCGAAGATCGTCGCGGGTATGAGAACTTCGTGATGAATAACGGCGTACCAGAATACGGTGTGAAGGGTGATAAGCGCCGTAACGAGCGTAACCTGATGTGGAACGTCGACCCTTATCTGCAAAGCAGCTGGCAGCTGACACAGAAGCTCTCTGTGGATGCGGGTGTGCGTTACAGTTCGGTCTGGTTCGACTCCAACGATCATTACATTACGCCGGGCAACGGGGATGACAGCGGTGATGCGAGCTATCACAAGTGGCTCCCGGCGGGCTCCGTGAAATATGCCATGACGGACGCGTGGAATCTCTATGTTGCTGCCGGGCGCGGATTCGAAACGCCAACAATCAACGAACTCTCATATCGTTCAGATAATCAGGGCGGTCTGAATATTGGCCTGAAACCTTCCACCAACAATACGTATGAAGTGGGGAGCAAAACCCGTATCGGCAATGGTCTGCTGACGGCTGCGCTGTTCCGCACGGATACGGATGATGAGATCGTGGTCGATTCCAGTTCCGGCGGCCGTACCAGCTATAAAAATGCCGGTAAAACCCGTCGTCAGGGGGTTGAAGTTTCTCTGGACCAGCAGTTTGCTGAAAACTGGAAGCTGAAAATGGCGTGGACCTATCTGGATGCCACCTACCGTACCAACGTATGCAGCGACGCAGACTGTAATGGAAACCGCATGCCAGGTATCGCCCGCAACATGGGTTATGCCTCGTTTGGCTGGCAGCCGGAGGAAGGCTGGTACGCAGGTTCAGATGTCCGCTACATGAGCGATATCATGGCCGACGACGAAAACACGGCAAAAGCCCCGTCGTACACAGTGGTCGGGCTGAATACCGGGTATAAATTCAACTATGGCAAATGGGGAATGGACGTCTTTGGCCGCGTAGATAACCTGTTCGACAAAGAGTACGTCGGCTCGGTTATTGTTAACGAATCCAATGGACGTTATTACGAGCCTGCACCCGGGCGTAACTATGGCGTAGGAATGTCAATCTCTTATCGCTTCGAGTAAGCAAAAAGAAAAGTTTATTTTATTAATGAAATAAGCCTCCTGATGGCAATAAGCCATCAGGAGTTATTAACCAAATAAATAATTAGCTACGGTATATAGTCGCTGTGTTAAATAATCTCTTAGTTAAAATATTGTCGCTGTAAAAGAGAATTTGCTTCATCAATCAACTTATCAATCGCCTTCTGGCAGTCACCCACATCCCGTCGCTCAAGAGCTGCAAGTAGCTCATCATAGTGATATGTCGACACCTTGATGTCGTTGAGTTCCTGGTGCAGATAGTTAATGCACGGCCCGATGCGGACCCACAACTGTTCAATTAAGGCATTGAGCGTAGGCATTTCTGCATACTGATAAAGCGTAAACCGGAAGATACGATTCGCATGCAACGCCTGCTGAACGTTACCATTGCGCATAGCGTCATGAAAATCGTCCGACAATTTGTGTAGCACGTCCAGCTTGCCTTCGGACATATTCTGACACGCTGCGGCAACCGCCATCGGCTCAAGTTGTTTTCGGATGGCATTGATCTCGTTATAACGCTCCAGCGTCACCTCAGGCACCAGAAAAGCCTGTGCTGGCGTGGCATGTAACGCCCCTGATGACACCAGACGCAAAAGCGCCTCACGAACCGGGGTAATACTGGTGCCTAATTTATCGGCGATCTCTTTCGTAATCAGTCGTGCCCCAGGTTTGAGTGAGCCTGTAATTAACGCTCCTTTCAAACTGAGTTCAACTTGCATGGTAAGACTGATCCTTTGCGCTTTTTCTAAATGATCCAAATCAAGCATGTTCAATTCCTGTAGCTAAAGCTCAATGCTATTTTTAAACGTCAGTTTAATAAAACGACGCCGGTCCGATATATCCTGTATCGTCATGCCTGGTGGTGGGAAGTACGTAAAAACATCAAAACGTGCAAAATTTGTTTTTTTCGTTTTCGGGCCTATCCGGGATGATGGCGCGAAAAACCATGTCAGTTAATTAAAGACAATATATCGTATCTTCACAAATAAATATGGCGGGAAACCCCGCCATAGTGTGCTTTATTTATTGTCGCCCGCGACACGAATCACGACTTTGCCGAAGTTTCGCCCTTCCAGAAGGCCTATCAGCGCCTCAGGCGCGTTCTCCAGGCCGTCAGTCACCTGTTCACGATAGTGAATTTTGCCCTCCTGCACCCAGCGCCCCATCTCTTGCTGGAACTCTTTAATGCGATGCCCATAGTCCTGGCCGATGATAAAGCCCTGCATACGGATGCGTTTCTTCAGAATGGTCGCCATCAGGAGCGGCAAACGGTCCGGGCCGTCAGGCAGGCCCGTCGCATTATAGCCACTGACCAGACCACACACCGGGACGCGCGCGGAGGTATTCAGCAACGGCAGCACAGCGTCAAAGACTTTCCCGCCGACGTTTTCATAATAAACATCAATTCCTTTCGGACAGGCGTGTTTCAACTGGTCGGCAAAATCCGCAGCGTGGTGATCCAGACACTGGTCAAACCCGAGGACCTCAACCGCATAGCGGCATTTTTCTGCACCACCAGCCACGCCGACCACCCGGCAACCTTTGATTTTGCCAATCTGCCCAACGGTCGCGCCAACCGGGCCTGTTGCAGCAGCAACCACCAGCGTTTCACCCGCTTTAGGTTGCCCGATATCCAGCAACCCCATATAGGCGGTAAAGCCCGGCATACCCAGAATACCCAGCGCCCAGGAAGGATGAGACGGATTTTCACCCAGCTTGACCAGGCCGCTACCGTCCGAGAGTTCATACTCCTGCCAGCCGCTGTAGCCCAGCACCCATTCCCCAGCTTTGAAGTCGGGATGGTTTGACCGCTCAACGCGGCTGACCGTCCCTCCCACCATCACCGCACCGATCTCAACCGGCGGTGAATAGGATGGAGCATCGCTCATGCGGCCACGCATGTAAGGGTCCAGCGACAGCCAAACCGTACGGAGCAAAAGCTGCCCCTCAACTGGCGCTGGAACAGGTTGCTCCTCCAGACGAAAATTCTCCGCGACAGGCGCACCCTGTGGACGGGAGGCCAGTACCCAGCGGCGATTAAGCGAAACAGATTGATTCATCAGGAACTCCTTCTGGTTCAAATGTCATTACAGCCTGGCTCACGATCGGCGTTATCGCTTTAACATTACGAGCCAGACTGGTTAAGCCGTACGACCAGATAGATGCAGGTTTCATTCGTCTCGTTGATGAACCGACAGTCATTAGGCGGCCCCAGTTCCAGGCAGTCTCCGGCCTGCATTTCGTGGCGCGTATCGCCCTCCTGGAACACCAGTTCACCCGTTTGTAGCCAGATAAGCTGACGAGCCAGCGCATAAGAAGAGGCTGGCATAGGCACATCGCTCCCCGCCGGGAGTTCAACCTGAACAAGGTCGATGGGCAGATCGGTACGGGGAGAAACGTGACGGCGAAGGTAATGCGTTTGTGGATCGCGCCAGACGGGCTGGTTGGCGAGGCGCAGTAGTTTTCCCTCCTGCATCTCGGCTCTGGCAATCAGCGTCGACATGCTGATACCAAAAGCCCCCGACAAGCGGGCAAGCAACGTTGCCGTAGGGCTACTGTCCCCACGTTCTATCTTGTGGATCATGGCACGCGAAACACCTGCCCGGTCAGCAAGCTCGCTCAAAGACCATCCGCGAGATTCGCGTTCAAGGCGAATTCTTGCGCTAATCCGTTGATTCATGGTGTCTGTTATGGTGTTCATGACGTCATACTATAGTGTATGAACGGCATTTCAATGGGCTTTTGATAACAAAAAAATATGGCTTATGTCGTAGCTATCTGGCGATACAGTTGTGTAATATCGTAGCCACAACGTAACACTATAGTAAACAACACACAGAGGTTTCATCATGATCGTTCGTCATGCCAGCAAAGAAGACTGCGCTGCGATAGGAGAAATTTACAACCACGCGGTGTTGCACACTGCCGCAATCTGGAACGATAAGACCGTCGACACCGATAATCGTATCGCCTGGTTTGAGGCACGCACCCTCGCAGGTTACCCGGTACTGGTGAGTGAAGAAGACGGTGTTATCACGGGTTATGCCTCTTTTGGTGACTGGCGTGCCTTCGACGGTTTTCGCCATACGGTAGAACATTCGGTCTATGTTCACCCGGATCATCAGGGCAAAGGGATTGGTCGCACATTGATGAAAGCGCTGATTAACGAAGCCCGTGCCATCGGCAAACACGTGATGGTCGCAGGCATCGAAGCGCAGAATCATGCCTCGATTCATCTCCATGAAACGCTCGGTTTTGTGACGACAGGTCAAATGCCGCAGGTGGGTACCAAGTTTGGCCGCTGGCTGGACTTAACCTTTATGCAGCTGCAACTGGATGAGCGCAGCGACCCGGACGCCATCCCATGAATCAGTCAATGACGCTGGCTTTTTTGGTGGCGGCGGGAATCGGTCTGGTGGTGCAAAATACCTTAATGGTGCGCATCACCCAGTCCTCCTCCACTATTCTTATCGCGATGCTGCTGAATTCACTGGTCGGCATTGTGCTGTTTGTCAGCATTCTGCTGCTGAAACAGGGCTTCGCCGGATTTAGCGAGCTGGCCGCAACGGTGCGCTGGTGGACGCTGATCCCGGGGCTGCTGGGTTCGTTTTTCGTGTTTGCCAGCATCAGCGGATACCAGAACGTAGGCGCGGCAACGACCATCGCTGTACTGGTGGCAAGCCAGTTGATCGGCGGGCTGGTGATGGACGTGCTGAGAAGCAACGGCATACCGCTGCGCGCCCTGATCGGCCCGGTGTGCGGCGCGGTGATGTTGGTCGTGGGTGCCTGGCTGGTCGCGCGACGCCAGTTTTGAGCGCTACAGAATGGTGCCGCCTTTCGTTAGCTGTTCCTGTCGCGCCTCCAGCTCCTCTTTATGCTGCTTACCGTGGTGCGAAATCGCGGTGCGCAGACGTTGCTGCTGGGTGTAGCGATCTTCACGGCTGAGCTCAGCATCATCGCTTAACTCAATCAGCAGTTCATTCATGTGGGTAATTACGCTCTCTTCGATGGCGGCATCGACGCGGGCAATAACATCGTTTAAATGTGACATTGTCACTCCTTGTGAATTGCCGGGTGGCGGCTACGCCTTACCCGGCAATAATACGCTTAGTTCAGCTTCGCTTTTGAGAAATCGCTGCCCATCAGGCTCACGCTGTAACCCGTGACGTTGCTGCGGGTAGCGTAGAACGTTTTCCCGTTCGCCAGTGCGATCCACGGTGCCTGCTGGTAGAAAATCTCCTGCGCCTGACCGTAGAGTTTAGCGCGCTCAGCCGGGTTGCTGGTTAGCTTCGCTTTTTGCACCAGAGAATCATACCCCTTATCACACCAGCGTGCTGCGTTTGAACCCGTTTTAATGCTGTTGCACCCCAGCAGTACGTCGGCAAAGTTGTCCGGGTCACCGTTATCGGACATCCAGCCGAACAGCGCAGAGTCATGCTCACCTTTACGCATGCCGGAGAGGTATTCGCCCCACTCGTAAGAGACAATTTTGGCCTTCACACCAACTTTCGCCCAGTCGCTCTGGATCATCTCCGCAATACGGCGCGAATTAGGGTTATACGGACGCTGCACCGGCATTGACCACAGCGTCACTTCCGCGCCCTTCTCCAGCCCGGCCTGTTTCAGCAGGGCTTTCGCTTTTTCAGGGTCGTAGCTGTAGTCCTTCAGGTCTTTATTAAAGCCCATCATGTTCGGCGGAATTGGTGATTTTGCCACCGTACCCGAGCCCATAAAGACCGCATTGACGATGGCTTTCTTGTCAGTTGCGTAGTTAAGCGCCTGACGAACCAACACATTATCAAATGGTTTTTTCTCGGTATTAAATGCCAGATAACCGACGTTCAACGCATCAACAGAGTGCAGTGTCAGGTCTTTGTTGTTTTTAATCACATCAAATTGTACCGGGGACGGTGCAGGAATGATCTGGCATTCGTTGGTCTGCAATTTCGCCAGACGCGTTTCCACATTTGGTGTGATGGAGAAGATCAGGTGTTTTGTCGGTACCTCGCCCTCCCAGTAGTTCGGGTTAGCGACATAGCGGATCAGTGAATCCACTTTGTACTGCTGCAGCACATAAGGCCCCGTACCGATCGGCCAGGTATCCACGTTCTCTGGCGTGCCTTTTTTCAGCATCACGTCAGCGTATTCAGCGGAGAGAATGGAGGCAAAATCCATTCCCCAGTCGGCAAGGAATGCAGCGTTGGGTTCACTGAGGGTGAACTGAACATGGTAATCATCGACCTTTTTAACGTCCTGAATCAGTTTATCGAGGCCGACGTCATTAAAGTATTCGTAGTTGCCCTGCGAGACGTTGTGATAAGGATGCTTAGGGTCTTTCTGACGCATGACGGAGAAAATGACGTCATCGGCGTTAAAGTCACGGGTCGGTTTGAAGTATTTATTGCTGTTGAACTTCACCCCTTTACGCAGGGTAAACGTATAGGTCTTACCGTCCGGTGAGATTGTCCAGGACTCCGCCAGCGACGGAACCGGCGTATTTTTCACCGGGTCGAAATTGATCAGGCGGTTATACAACACCTGAGAGCTGGCCACGAAAGACGGGCCGGAGCTGGCGATTTGCGGGTTGAATGACTCGGGTGAGGCTTCAGAGCAGTAAATAATGGTGTCATTATTTGCCGCCAATGCGGCACCGGCCGGTAAAAGCGTGCTCAGCGCAAGGGCGAGCAGTGTTTTCCCTGTAGACATGGTTATAACCCTGGATGTTTTATTATATAGGACAGTAATAACAGCACAGGCTTAATGTCCTGGCAAATAACGAAACACTATCAGGTTATTCTAAAGTCACGTTTTTCGCTGGTTTTGCAGTCAATGCAGAAAAAGATGATTTGCCTTAAGTGCCATTATCCGTCAAGCACAACCGTCACTTTCTATGCCGCAAG
Organism: Enterobacter sp. P82; assembly: GCF_037053385.1. Classification (NCBI taxonomy): domain Bacteria; kingdom Pseudomonadati; phylum Pseudomonadota; class Gammaproteobacteria; order Enterobacterales; family Enterobacteriaceae; genus Enterobacter; species Enterobacter sp. P82. The sequence goes on along the minus strand of NZ_JBALHX010000001.1, from coordinate 1,036,418 downwards.
AAATCGGCGCTTTTAGCGTCTCTTCCTCCGTTTGTTTGCTTCCTCATTTCGTTAAAGTAACGGTGTGAAGAAGTATATGGGATCAAATCGTGGCAAAAACTCTTTTACGCAGCGGTAATCTGGATGACTTTCAGGCCGTTGGCGGCGGCGGACAAGCCGTTTTTGAATCAGCGTTACAAATCCGGGAAGCGCTCCGGTTGCGCAAACAACAGGCCATTGTCGACTGTCTGGCCATTCCACAGGTCAACGATAACGGCGACCGTGTAGACTGGTATTCCCCGATAGAGGGGAGTGTTACCAGCTGGAAAGCGGCCGACGAAGACGACCGTTTTCGCGCCCTGCGCTATCTGGAAAATACGCTTGCCAGCGTCGAGTCGTTGAGTAAGAAGTGCCTCCAGTCACCGAAAACAGCACAGCAGCTTTTTGGCTCACTGTTGTCAAAAGCGTTCCAGTTTCCAGGGGAAAACTTTCTCTTCTTGGTCGATGGAAAACCGGTCATTAGCTTCTGGGGTTTTGTAAACCTGAACGAAAATGCGCGCGACGATGTCCTCGACTGCCTGCGCGAATCACTGATCCCTGAGCCCGCCCCCGTTGTGATTGAAGATCCAGAACCAGAACCTGAGCCGGAACCGGTCATCACCTTCGAACAAGCAGACGAGCCACTGATTTCACCGTCAACGGTGGTGCGCATTACGCCGGAGGATCTGTATGAGCCAGAACCGGCTCCAGTCGCGACACAACCACAGCCGGCTCAGGAACCCGCCCCGACAATCGTTGTGAAAAAGCGACGTATCCCGATGTGGACGCTGCCCGTTGCCGCCGTGATCGTTGCCGCCATTGCCGCACCGCTGCTGTGGCCAAAACAGGCCCCTTCCGCACAGCCTGCACCTGCACCTATGCCAGCGCCTGTAGAAATTGCGCCGAAACCGATCAAAGTAGTTGAACCACTGGCGATGAAATTACCGTTGCATCAGGCTGAGGTAGTGGCAAGCAAAGAAAAAGAACCTGCTCCTGCACCAGCGCCCGCCCCGGTCGTTATCGTCGCGATCCCGAAAGATGCGATGGTTATGGAAGGTCAGCAAGTAAAAGCGGGATCGACGCGCTTCCTCAACGGGACCTGGCGCGCCATCCTCGATGTGAAAGATCCGGTGACCGGTAAGCCACCGTCACTGCGCTATCAGATCCAGAACAACAAAGGTTTCGCCCGTGTGGTACATGGTGACAACATTGTCTGCCGAGCAGAGATCTTCTCCGGGCTGCACAGCAATGGTGAACTGATGATTAAGAGTCGCGGTAATGCCCGCTGCACCGACGGTTCACGCTACCCGATGCCGGAAGTTTCCTGTAAAGCAGGCACCAGCGATATCGCAGAATGTCGTGCTCGTTATGATGCAAACACCGTCGTCCCACTGACGTTCAAGAAAGCAGGTGCCTGATCCTATGCTGGTAAATCTTTGCGACTATAAACAAAGCGTCACGCTTATCGCTAACAGCGGCGTGCAGTTCCTTGATTTCGGCCTGACGCCGCAGGACACCGCCAGCAACGGGCGCTTCGTACGGAAAACCGCGAACGGCCCCCTTTTGCGACTCGATTTCGACCTGGTGAACGGGCGTTATACTCTGCCCGGGTTGAACGGCGGGCAGCCTGAAGTGGTGAAACCGGAAACCACCATTGCGCTACATCAGTCGCTGGCGGTCCTTGATGGTGTCTGGCTTCCTGTTCCGTTCCTGCGCTTTAACCCACCACGGACCTTTGTTGACGGCCCGGATAACTGGGCTCGCGTTCAGGTGCGTAAGCTTGATAAACCCGACACGGCAGGCAATACGCACCGCGTGACCCTCGCGCTTGACAGTCAGATTGCCGAACATGCCACGTCCGCGCTGTCCCCGGTCGAAAACGACATTCTGAACGGAACCCGCTTCGCTCTGGCCTGGCGGGATAACGAAGTGGAAAGTTTCCTCGACCAGACCTGGATTGACGGCTGGCTGCGTGAGGCATTTACCCAGTATGCCGATGGTGTTGAAAACCGCTCTGAACGTGACCTGCAACAGGCGATGCGTAGTTTTGAATATCAGGCACACTGGCTCAACCTGCTGACCATGCTCGGTGAGCAGCTTACCGTGCCGGAAGTGAAATTTGTCACTCATACGCTCAGTACCCCTGCCATTCCGGTCGATCTGATCCTCGATGTGGGCAATACCCATACCTGCGGCGTGATTATTGAAGACCATGGGGATGCGAACGATGGTCTGCGCCAGACTGCCGAGCTGCAGGTCCGTTCGTTGAGCGAGCCACAATTCCTCAATGAACCCCTGTTCACCAGCCGCCTGGAGTTCTCAGAAGCGCGTTTTGGCAAGCAGCACTTCTCGGTTGAAAGCGGTCGCGAAGATGCCTTTGTCTGGCCGTCGATTGTCCGCGTCGGCGATGAAGCACGGAAACTGGCTACCCAGCGCCTGGGAACCGAAGGTAACAGCGGCATCTCCAGCCCGCGTCGCTACCTCTGGGATGAAACACCGGTGGTACAGGACTGGCGCTTTAGCCAGATGAACAGCAAAACCCAGCGTGAACCTCTGGCGACCGCGTTTCCGCTGATGAACCTGATGAACGATGACGGTGAGCCGCTCTTTACGCTGCCGCAGGACGAGCGACTACCAGTCTTCTCACCGCAGTACAGTCGTAGCACGCTGATGACACACATGTTGTGCGAGCTGCTGGCACAGGCTCTGGGTCAGATCAATAGCGTCGCCACGCGCTTGCGTCTGGGCTTCCCGGCGTCTCCGCGCCAGTTACGAACCCTGATCCTGACCCTGCCGTCGGCCATGCCAAAGCAGGAGCGGGAGATTTTCCGTCGTCGCATGTTCGAAGCGATCGCCATTGTCTGGAAAGCAATGGGATGGCACCCGCAGGATGAAGATTTCGCCACCCGCAAACAGCAGGAAACAAGTGTGGTGCCGGTTCCTGAAATCCAGATGGAGTGGGATGAAGCCAGCTGCGGTCAACTGGTCTGGTTGTATAACGAAGCCATTTCTCGTTTTGGCGGCCAGACTGAGGCGTTCTTTGCCTCCCTCACCCGCCCGGATCGTGAACCTGAGCCTGGCGCTCAGCCGGGGCGTTCACTGCGCGTCGCGTCCATCGACATTGGTGGCGGCACAACAGATATGGCGATCACCCATTATCAGCTTGATGATGGCTCGGGTAACAACGTTAAAATCACGCCGCAGCTGCTGTTCCGTGAAGGGTTTAAAGTCGCGGGTGACGATACCCTGCTTGATGTGATTCAGCGCTATGTACTGCCCGCCCTGCAAACGCAACTGCAGAAATCGGGTATTGCGGATGCCTCGCTGCTGATGGCTTCACTCTTCGGTGACTCCGGCCGAATTGACACCCAGGCAGTATTACGTCAGCAAACGGCGCTTCAGCTCTTTATGCCGATTGGCCATGCCATTCTTGCCGCGTGGGAATCGAGCGATATTGACGATCCGCTGGCTGGCCTGCATGCCACCTTTAGCGATCTCCTGCCGCAAAAACCGACCCGCAACGTGATGAATTATCTGCAACAGGCGATCGATCATGCCCTGCCTGCGGGTTCTGAAACGTTCGATCTGTTCACCGTTCCGCTGCACGTAAATTTCCGTGAGATGCAGGATGCGATGCTGGCTGGTCAGTTTACGCTGGCTTCGCCGCTCCATGCAGTATGTGAGGCGATTTCCCATTACAGCTGCGATATTTTGCTGATCACCGGGCGTCCTGGCTGCCTGCCTGGCGTTCAGGCACTGATTCGTCACCTGCAGCCGGTTCCGGTCAATCGCATCGTCTGGCTGGATAAGTATCAGGTTCATGAGTGGTATCCGTTCAGCCAACAGGGCCGCATTGGAAACCCCAAATCAACAGCCGCCGTGGGTGCGATGCTTTGCAGCCTGGCGCTTGATCTGCGTCTGCCGCGCTTTAACTTTAAGGCAGCAGATATTGGTGCGTATTCAACCGTGCGGTATCTGGGTGTGCTGGATAATACGGTCAACACCCTGCGCGAAGAGAACGTCTGGTATCAGGATATCGATCTCGATAAACCCGGTGCGAAACTCGACGCGCGTCTGCACTTCCCGCTGCGCGGTAACGTCACCCTCGGCTTCCGCCAGCTGGCAAACGCACGCTGGCCGGCCACACCGCTCTATACACTTAGCATCAACTCGGCTGAACTGGCCAAAGCGATTGCGGGTGATGGCGTGCTGAACGTACGGCTTAAACTCTGCGGTGGCAGCAAGCAGGAAGGCCCGGAGTCCTTCGAACTGAGCGATGCCTGGCTCCAGGACGGCACCCCGGTCGCCCCTGACGCGTTAACCTTCAAACTGAATACTCTGGCCGATCGCCGTCATAGCGGTAGCCACTACTGGATCGACAGCGGGAGCGTATACCTGAAATGACAGTGACGACGACCACCAATCAGGCCTTAATCGGGTGGATTAATGAGACGCGCCTGAACGCCCCGGTGCTGGATAACGATGCCGACGCCCTGCTTGCTCGCATCAACGCGGTGCAGGCGCGGGAACAAGCCATTGAACATGCCCTGACTCGCCAGAGCAGCATTGGGCTTTACGGTCATTCTCAGAGTGCAAAAGCACACCTGCTTTCATCTCTGTGCGGTAGCGGCAACGGACGCCTGAATGTGACACCAGGCCAACGCACCTTTGACTATTTTTCCCATATCAATCCGGGACATGCCCTGACAAACATGGCCGTCCGCTTCACCCGGAGACATGCAGACGTCATTGATGAGGCGTTTCCTCTGCGTCTGAGTCTGATCACCGAGGCCGAACTGGTACAGCTGTTTATTGCCCGCACGACGCTGCACCCGCAGATGCGCGCCGTGGATAAAGCCGTCATTGAGACGCGCCTGGAAAAATGGCGCGGTCTGCGTCAGCCGCAGGGCGTGCCTGGCATCACGTCTCAGGAAGTGGGGGCAATTGCCCGCTTCTGGCAGAACACGGTACCCGCCGCAAAACAGCAAATTGATGATGCCCTGTGGCACCAGTTTGCCCAACTGGTCCCCTCCCTTGATCTCAGCACGCGAGCCAGCGTCTGGTCACTGCTGTGGGGTGAGCAACAGGAGTTGACCCAGCAGTGGTTAAAACTCGCCCATGTGCTGCATCAGACCAGCCATGCCAGCGAACTTGCCGCGCCGCTTAGCCTGCTGGTGGATAGCTTTGGCCTGCCCGGTGAAGGGTTTCTGACGCACGACGGCACGTTAACCCTTCAGGAAGCGCAGGAGACGCTGCTTCATCCACTGAATAACGGTGAGATGCTCAATGCCATCAGCATCCCCGTCGATGTGCTTGCCTTCCTGACTCGCGAGCTGGTGCTACCGGTTGAGAACAGCGCCCTGGATAATGTGGATATTATTGATATCCCGGTATTTGAAGAAAATAATGCCGAACCGTTGCACCAGGCTAAATCACAGTGGCTGCTTGAGCACTACCGTCAACAGCTACAGCCAGATGTTCTGGTTATTTGCAATGCGACCGCACAGCACGAGCAGACGGCCAAAAAAGCAAAAGTGTTAATGAACTGGGTCAAAGAGACACAGCCTGCTGAAGAATCTGCCCTGCCGGGTCTGGTGTGGGCAATCACCCCTCATGACGCTCGTTTTACCACCCGGCAGAATCTCGATGAAGCCGTGCAGCATCTGCTCGGTAAACCGGGTTTGCGCTGGGGCACCCTCCAGGCACTGGACAGCCACAGCATGCAGCGCGTGATCGAGTGGTTGTCTCAGGCTACATTACCTGCCCAGCGGCAGAAGCGTCTTAGTACGCTGAAAAACTTGCTGCGGCAGGAGCTTTCGTCTCTGATGCAAAGCTATCTGGCGCCACTGGTTGAGGCCCCCGGAGCCAGACGAACCCGTGCAGAAAGTATGGTGCGAACCCTTCAGGGCTGCGCCGCCCGCCACGGTGAACTGCTGGAGGGCCTTCTGCCGCCGCTTAAAGCCTTTGAAACCCTGCTGGCCGTTCAGCAACCCCGTGAGGAGCAAGTTAACGGGTTGTTTACGGATTCCATTGACCTGTTTGCCGATAACACGCAAGAAAGTGCTGGCATGTTCCCGACAAAAGACAAAGCGCGGCTGGCACACAGAGTGTGGATAAATCATCTGCGTCAATGGAGCCGCAATGAGGCCACGGCTGCCCGTCTTGGACTGAATCCCGGGGTGTTGCAGCAAATCGCAGATGTTCTGGTGGTAACCAGCTACCGGCTTAACCTGCCTCAGCAACTTCAGCGCATTGTTGAAACGGATAAAAGTAGCGCCGCACAACTGCATGCCGTGATGGGTAATTTCGTTGGCTGGTTGGGTTACGACCAGACACCTGTAACAGCACGTCCGGCAAGCCGCATCCGTAAGGGTCATGCCATCTTTGTCACACCAGTGGTGAACAGTGCAGAGCCTCGTCTTACCCGACTGGGGGAACAGCCCGTACATGCGGCTACCGCGTATGTTTACGACTGGCTGGTTGCACTCTATAGCCGGGCGATAGAGAACATTGATTACCAGCATCCGCATGATGTTCAGCCCGCCTCTCGTCAGGCACTGCAGGCATTATTGCGCTGATCTTTTTAGCCCGCAGCAATGCGGGCTATTATCACGCTGCCACGCACTCTGCTAATGCCTGTGCCAGCGCGGACGGGTTTTCCCAGGACATTGAATGCCCGGCAGCAGGGATGATTTTCACTTCAATGCCCTTCTGCTTCAGATTATCCACATCGTTATCTGGCAGCGACAGCTCGCCGAAAATCAACGTCACCGGACACGTCAGAGACAGGAATTGTGCTTCCCATTCGGGTTCAACACCATCCACCAGGCTTGATGCGCCCCGCCACACGGCATAAGGGGCATTACTCTGCAGGCACCCCGCCCACGCCGTCGTTTCTGCGCTGAGCATGGCATTATAACCCCGTTCCAGAAACTGTTGCTCGGTTTGCGCTGCGATAGACCGGCTGAACACTCCGCCACCTGCGTGAAAATTGGGTTCTGACACCATCAACCCTCTGACGCGTGGTGCCAACAGCCCCGCTGTTTCGATAGCAATGCTGCCACCCATGCTGTGACCATAGAGCCAGAAGGTATTCAGTTTAAGATGGTCAATCAGTTCCGCCACAACGTGCGCCTGGTCGGTGGTTTTGTAGCTGTAGTGCTCAGGCTTATCGCTATAACCGCTGCCGGGCAAATCAATAAGAATGGCTCTGCGCGCGCCAAATAATGGATCACGAACGACTCGGGGGTATTCATAGGAAGAGGCGCAACCCAACCCGTGAATGAACACGACGGGATCGTCAGCACCAGGCAAATCATGCCAGCGCACAGTGCAACCAGCCTGTTGCGAGTAAAAACTGTTCATAAGCACTCCTTTTATGACGCACTGTGTATTTATACAGCCATCACATCTGGAATGCTATGTTCATCTTTTAAAATTGGAAGCGTGCTTCAGAAAAGCGAGACCAGCAGCGCAACGGGAAAGCTCATTGGCCAGGTAGACCCCACCAGAAAAGCACTCAGCAGGCGTATACGTTTACGATCTTTAGAGAGGAACCAGGTAATTAATGCACAGATGGAAGCCATGATTGCGTAAAAAACCAACATCTTTTGATACAACGTCATTCTGTATACCAGAGCCGAAAAAATAACCGCACGCAATATGCGTCATATGTTGATACAGATCAAGTTTTTTCGTTACAGAATAACCACTTAAAAATTATGGCTAATAACAATTGGGTATTTTACGCAACATTAATAGCGAAATGAGAGTACACCCGGCCGCGCATGCGACCGGGCATGATAGCTAGTGTTTAATCATGACATGCCGGACAACCGTATAATCCTCAAGCCCGTAAACCGACATATCTTTTCCGTATCCGGACAATTTCATGCCGCCATGTGGCATTTCGCTCACCAGCATAAAGTGGGTATTCACCCAGGTGCATCCGTACTGCAGGCGTGCGCTCAGGCGATGGGCGCGCCCCACATCTTTAGTCCAGACGGATGATGCCAGACCATATTGCGAGTCGTTGGCCCATGCCAGCACCTGCGCTTCATCATCAAACTCGGTCACGCTCACCACCGGACCAAACACCTCGCGCTGGACAATGGCGTCTTCCTGTTTTGCCCCCGCCAGCAGGGTTGGCTGGAAGTAGTAGCCAGTCCCCTCTTTTTTACTGCCTCCCGTGACAACGCGGATATGGCCGAGCGCTTTCGCCTCATCAACAGCTTTACAGACCCGTGAAAGATGGGCTGCCGAACTCAGCGGCCCAAGCTCGGTAGAGGCATCCTCCGGGGAACCCATCTTGAGGCTGGCGACTGCTGCACCCAGTTTTTCAACAAGCCGGGCATAAATCCCCTTCTGGGCATAAATACGACAGGCTGCCGTACAGTCTTGTCCGGCATTGTAAAAACCGAAAGTACGAACACCTTCGACAACGGCATCGAGATCGGCATCATCAAAGACGATAACTGGCGCTTTACCCCCCAACTCCATGTGGGTGCGTTTAATCGAAGACGCGGTATGCCCGATGATATGTTCCCCGGTAGCAATCGAACCGGTCAGTGAGACCATGCGCACTTTTTCATGTCCGGTCAGCGGATCACCTACCGTTTTACCTCGACCAAACAGCACGTTCAGAACGCCTGCCGGGAAGATATCTTTCGCCAGTTCTGCCAGTTTTAAGGCTGTCAGCGGCGTAATTTCAGAGGGTTTGATCACCACACAGTTACCGGCCGCCAGCGCAGGTGCCAGCTTCCATGCAGCCATCATCAGCGGGTAGTTCCACGGTGCGATAGAGGCGACAACACCAATCGGGTCACGACGGATCATCGAGGTGTGGCCATCAAGATATTCTCCGGCGGCCAACCCGTTCAGGCAACGCGCGGCCCCGGCGAAGAAACGAAAAACGTCGACGACGGCCGGAATTTCATCACCCAGAACACAGTGCAGCGGCTTGCCACAGTTAAGAGACTCAAGCCGGGCAAACTCTTCACCATGCGCCTCAATGACATCAGCCAGTTTCAGCAGGCACTCAGCACGCGTTTTAGGCGTGGTTTGCCCCCAATCGCTAAAAGCACGATCCGCAGCCTGAACGGCCGCATCGACCTGAGCAGGCGAGGCTTCCGCAATCTCCAGCAATACCTCTCCGGTGGCAGGGTTATAAACCGGCTGTTTTTCTCCTTCTCCGGCAACCAGTTCACCCTTTATCAGCAGATGTTTTTGCATAGCATTATCCTGTTGAAATTAAAGTTATTTCCCGCTACCGGCAATGTTCTCGCCGTCGCGGGTTAGCCACCAGGCTCCCAGAATGGGGATGGTCGTCACCAGCATCACCAACAGTGCAACGACGTTGGTGACCGGCACGTCACGTGGACGCCCGAGCTGATTGAGTAACCACAGCGGTAACGTACGTTCGTGTCCCGCGGTAAATGTTGTGACGATGATCTCGTCGAACGACAGCGCAAACGCCAGCATGCCCCCGGCCAATAGCGCTGAGCCAAGATTGGGCAGCACGACATACCGGAAGGTTTGCCAGCCATCAGCCCCCAGATCCATCGACGCCTCAACCAGACTCCAGGAGGTGCGTCTGAACCGGGCAATCACGTTGTTAAACACCACCACCACACAGAAGGTGGCGTGTCCGACCACGATGGTGAAAAATCCCGGTTCGAGGTTGATAGCCTTAAATGCTGTCAGTAGCGCCAGACCGGTGATGATCCCCGGTAGCGCAATCGGCAGCAGCAACAGCAATGAAATCGCGTTTTTGCCGAAAAACTCACTGCGCCACAGTGCCGCTGCAGCAAGCGTGCCAAGCACGAGGGCAATTGCGGTGGATAAGGCGGCAATTTGAAGTGACAACGTCACGGACTCAATGATATCGCCGCGCCCTGCCGCCACGCTAAACCACTTCAGCGTCAGCCCTTGTGGCGGGAAACTGAACGCAGCGTCTTCGGTGTTAAAGGCATAGGTCGCGATAATCAACAGCGGGAAGTGCAGGAAGATTACCCCTCCCCACGCTGCCACTTTCAGGAACAGCGGTGCGCGTTCAGAGTGCATCGAATGCTCCCAGACGTTTCACGAACGCCAGATAGAGAGAAATAAGCACGATGGGAACCAGAGTAAACGCCGCGGCCATGGGCATATTGCCGATCGCCCCCTGCTGAGAATAGACCATGTTCCCGATGAAATAGCCCGGCGGCCCCACCAGTTGCGGAACAATGAAATCCCCCAGCGTCAGGGAAAAGGTGAATATTGATCCTGCGGCAATACCCGGGATCGCCAGCGGTAAAACGACATAACGAAAGGTCTGACGGGGACGCGCACCCAGATCGGCCGAGGCCTGCAGTAAAGAAGCGGGCAGCCGTTCCAGCGCCGCCTGTACGGGCAGGATCATAAACGGCAACCAGATGTAGACGAAGACCAGAAACCGCCCCAGCCCTGAGGTGGACAACGTGTTTCCGCCAATCGCCGGTAGCGTCAGCATTGAGGTCAGGATCGGCTCCAGCCCCATATGGCTGAGAAACCACTGCGCCACGCCATCCTTCGCCAGCAGTAAAGTCCAGGCGTACGCCTTAACAATATAGCTCGCCCACATCGGCAGCATCACCGCGATATAGAAGAATGCTTTCCACTTACCGCTGGTATAACGCGCCATATACCAGGCCATCGGGAATGCCAGGATTGCGCTGGCAATGGTGACCGCTATTGCCATCATCAGCGTACGCAGGATGATATCGTAGTTTGCCGGGTTGAAGAGTGCCTGGATATTAGCCAGCGTCAGATCCGGCGTCACCGCCATTGTGAAGTCGTCAAAGGTGTAAAACCCCTGCCACAGCAGTGTCAGGAGCGAACCTAAGTAGACGATGCCAAACCACATCAGCGGAGCAAGCAGGAGCAGGAACAAGCCGAGCGATGGCTTTCGCCAGAACAGAGCCGTTATGCGGCTTAAGCGGCTGCGTGGTGCGGGAGGATGAGCGACACTCATATCCATTTTACCTCTCCTCAGACAGACGGATCATGGCATCCCGTGACCACGACGCCATCACTGCCTGCCCCGGCTCAACTCCACTCAGCATCGTGATATCACTGAGATTGGCCTGGCTCACCAGCAGTTTTGCCCCATCAGCGAGTTTGAGCTCCAGACGTGTTGCCGCCCCCTGATACTGTACCGCCTGCACGACGCCCTGAACCTGAACTTCACCACTCTCATTGAGGCGAATATGCTCAGGACGTAGCGAGTAAGTGCCTTCCAGACCACAGACTTTCTGCGCAAGGCCAGCATCAAAGACATTGGAGGTGCCGACAAAACCGGCCACAAACGGGGTGCGCGGGCGCATGTAGAGATCGCGGGGTGTATCGACCTGCTCAATACGTCCGTTATTGAACACCGCCACCCGGTCTGACATGGAAAGGGCTTCGCCCTGATCGTGGGTGACAAAAATAAAGGTGATACCCAGTTCCTGCTGAAGCTTCTTCAGCTCGAACTGCATCTGCTCGCGCAATTTGAGGTCAAGCGCGCCTAAAGGTTCGTCCAGCAGCAAGACGCGTGGTTCATTGACCAACGCGCGCGCAATCGCAACGCGCTGGCGCTGACCGCCAGAAAGTTGCGAAGGCTTACGGGCTACGGCAAAGCTTAAACCTACTTTTTCCAGTGCATCCCTGGCCTGTGCATGGCGTTTTTTCTTGTCGACGCCTTTGACCATCAACCCGTAGGCGACATTATCGAGGATCGACATATGCGGGAACAGCGCATAGTCCTGGAACACGGTGTTCACATCCCGCTCCCACGGGGGAAGTTCGCTCGCCTCTTTGCCAAAGATAGCGATCGTACCACCCGAAAGCTGTTCAAAACCGGCAATCAGACGCAGGCAGGTGGTTTTGCCGGAGCCCGAAGGCCCCAGCATGGAGAAAAATTCTCCGTCACGAATCGCAATGGTGACCCCATCCACCGCCCGTACCTCGCCGTACAGACGAGAAACGTTATTAAACTCTACGGCATACGTCATGTTCTGCTCCCGGGCGATTAACGGCCGCCCATGATGGCGATATAATCCTGCGTCCAGCGGCTGTATGGCACATATTTGCCGCCTTCAGCGATAGGGGTTTTCCAGAACATGATTTTGTCGAACTCGTTATATCCGTTTGTTTCGCAACCTTTATCACCCAGCAACGTACTGGCTTTACAACCTTCAGGAACCACAGGCAGTGAGCCAAACCATGCCGCCAGATCGCCCTGCACCTTCGGCGTCAGCGACCAGTTCATCCATTTGTAGGCGCACATCGGATGTTTTGCCTGCGCGTGAAGCATGGTGGTATCCGCCCAGCCAGTGACCCCTTCTTTCGGGAAGACGGTGGCAATCGGCTGGTTCTCGGCTTTCAGGGCATTCGCCTGATAAGGCCAGGCGCTGGAGGCGACGACGCCTTCATTTTTGAAGTCACTCATTTGTACGGTCGTGTCATGCCAGTAACGGTGGATCAAGGCGTGCTGATCGCGAAGCACCTTGAGTACGGCGGCATACTGTTTCTCCGTGAGCTGGTACGGGTCGGTAATACCCAGTTGAGGTTGAGTGGCTTTGACAAACAGCGCGGCATCGGCGATGTAAATCGGGCCGTCATACGCCTGCACACGCCCCTGGTTGGTTTTACCGTCCGGGAGATCCTGTTTGGTAAAGACCACGCCCCAGCTGTCCGGCGGTGTCGGGAAGGTTTTGGTGTTGTACATCAGCAGGTTTGGCCCCCACTGATAGGGAGTGCCGTAGACTTTGCCACCTACGTTAAACCATTCTCCTTTCACAATCCGTGAATCGAGGGTTTTCCAGTTGGGGATGAGGTCGGGATTAATGGGCTGCACGCGTTTGCCCATGATCAGGCGCAGGGAAGCATCACCCGACGCGGTAACCAGGTCGTATCCCCCTTTCGCCATCAGGCTCACCATCTCATCCGACGTGGCCGCCGTTTTGACGTTGACCGCGCATCCGGTCTCTTTTTCAAACTGGGTGACCCAGTCATAATTTTTATCCGTTTGTCCTCGTTCGATGTATCCCGGCCAGGCAATAATATCCAGTCGTCCTTCCCCGTCACCGATAGCCTTTGGTGGTTCTGCGGCTTGCGCTGTCATGATAGTCATGCCGAGCGCACACAGGCTGCTGCGGGTAAATTTTTTGCTCATAAGGGTTACTCCAGTGGCAATGGAATTTAGCGGCAGCCGTGCCGTAAAAATATCTCCCTTATTAAACGTAGACCGCGTAAATGCGCCGCACCGTGCGGCTTAAGGAAATTTCATCAAGGTGTGACCGAGGGCGCATTCCCCGTTAACTGGATTATAGACAAGGAGTTAGCGATGCGAGACGGTTTGCTGATTTCCTGGGATATGGCGCCACGAAATATTCGCCGTGCCGCCATACGAATAAGGAATGATTATTTAAATGAAGGTAAGAAAAGTTTATTTCAGCATAGTGCTAATTAATTTCCCCAACTGAATAACCGCCTGTTCTTCACGCTCCCCCCATGCCCAGGATGTATTAAAACGAAAGAATGGCGTCCAGGCGTCAGAGGTGGAAAACATCTTTCCGGGGGCAATACTAATGTGGTGAATTAAGGCCTTTTCGCTAAGCAGCCCTGCATCCAGTTGCGCCGGAAGCTCCAGCCATAAAAAGTAGCCGCTATCATTATGGTGAATTTTGACCCCGGCAGGCATATGCCGCAAAAGGGACTGCCAGGCCTGCTGCTTTCGCTCGGCCAGCGTGCGCCGCAGACGCCGCAGATGCGCGTCGTAACGTTTAGTCGCCAGATAGTCCACCAGCGCCAGTTGCATCGGAGAACTGGTCGATAACGTACTCATCAGCTGTAACTGCTGAATGCGTCGCGCATGTTTTCCCGCCGCCACCCAGCCGATACGAAACCCTGCCACCAGACATTTCGAAAAGGATGAGCAGTGCAGTGTCATGTCCTCCCGGTCCCAGGCCTTCGCCGGAAGCGGTTTTTCCCGGCCGAAGTAAAGCTCGCTATAGACATCATCCTCAATCAGGGTGACGTTATGTTTCGTTAACAGCGCAACCAGATGCGCTTTTTTCTCTGCACTCAGCGTAAAGCCAAGCGGGTTTTGCCCATTGGTCATGAGCCAGCAGGCTTTTACCGGGTATTCATTCAGCGCCTGCTCAAGCGCATTCAGGTCGATCCCCTCGCGGACATCCGTCGCAATCGACAGTGCCTTGAGTTTCAGGCGTTCCAGCGCCTGCAATGCGCCGTAGAAACAGGGATTCTCGACGATCACCCAATCCCCAGGTTCAGTCACTGCCTGCAAACTGAGATTCAGTGCTTCAAGCGCGCCAGCGGTAATGACGATCTCTTCAGGTGAGATATTCATCCCCTGCTGGGCATAGCGCCGGGCAATAGCGTGGCGAAGGTCAACATTACCCGGAGGAAGATTTTCAATGACGCTCATTGCGGTCGCCGTTTTGCTGACATTTGCCAGCGAGCGGTTGAGCTGCTGAAGCGGGAAAAGTCGGGGATCGGGAAATGCGGAAGCAAAAGGAACAACCGATGGATCGCGGCTGGCCTGCGATACGTCGAAGATATAGGTGTTGATGTCGACCACTTCGTCACGCATCACCTGGGCAGGCGGAGCAGGCTGTTGTGCCGTCGGGCGCGAGGCAACGTAATAGCCCGACTGCGGTCTGGCGACGATGCGCCCCTGACTTTCCAGCATCTGGTACGCGTGGCCAACGGTCATAAAACTCATGCCGCTGCTCACCACCTGTTCGCGCAGAGAAGGCAACTTATCGCCCGGCAACCATACGCCAAGCTCAATCTGCGAGATAATTTGTTGCGCCAGACGCTGGTATTTTTTCATCAGATTCTCCTTAATGCCGACAGTGTATATCAGCAGGAGAAAAAGAGAAGTTTTTGCTAACTGTTATGAAAAGCGGTGTTGATTACTTGCGGTACTCGATAACGTGGCTCTGGGCTGAATGTGTAGCGGTCAGGTGATCGAGCGTGATCATCGACGATTTGCAAAAAATGCATTTCGCGCCAAACGGGTTTTTCTCAGACACATCAAAGACTGAGGTACGGTACTGCGAACCATGACAGCATGGGCAGCGGAAATGAATGTAAGAAGTCATAGGATTCTCCTGTGAACGTTAAAACGTATATTGCTAATGGGCCTTTCAGGCGATAGTGGTTTGAAACAAAAACTAATCGGAGTGTAGAAAGAGAACCAGGAGCGGCTGCGGAGAGGCACAACGTGATGAGGACTACTTTATAAAACTACGTCAGATATTTTTTTGGACTCAAAACCAGAGGATCATTAACGCATGGAGTTGAAGACAAAGCAAGCAGTTTAATGCGGAAAATTCATAAAAAAAATTGTTTTTATTCCGTAATGCTCAGCTCAGGTTTAAATATTGATGTACAGAATCCCCACTCACATAACACCATGAAATATAAATATTTTAAATAACACTTTTTGCCTACTGCCCTTACAAAACAGGGAGTATCAACAGAAGCGATTTAACCCCCTGCGGTTTAACACTAATCACGTAAGAATTTCGTTCTTACTTTACTTGAGATAACTAAGAATGAGTTGGAATAAAGACACGGCTATTTCTTATCTCCGTTCGCATGCGTTTGGACACTCTCACAACGAATGCGCAAAGTTTACCCGTCGAGCCATAGTAGCTGGCGGCATTAAGCTTGAGCGTACACATGATGCGAAGGATTACGGACCAATACTTTTGCGTGCTGGTTTTAGAGAGTGAATCCCCTCATGCATTACCAAGTGCCCTAATTCATGCAAGAGGAATGAAAAAACCCGCCAACGCGGGTTGTTTGTCGGTCTCTCGTTCTGAACTGCTATGGCTTCGCCGGTTGGCCTGACGTTGCTTTTGATGTATCCGTACCATTCGCAGCCTCGGCCTCTGGCAGTGGTGACGAATTCACATAGTTCCACATCCGCTGGAACAAGTTCCCCGTAAGGTGATCTCTTTCACTTTTCGGTGCCGCTGCCATACTTATTATCCAGACGGCAACAATGAGAACGATTGTCGCCCACACACCAGAAAAGCCAGATATAGTGAATTCCTTCAACCATTCCCATTTGGTTTGTTTTTCTGCAACGCTTTGTTTTATTTTTTTATGATATTCCTCAACTGCTTTTTTGCCTTCTTTGGCAAGAGCTTTTTTATGTTCAGCATTGATGGCATTGATTTGCTGGGTTGCTTTTTGTTGCGTTTCAGCAGCAATGTCATTAACAAGCGTAAAAATGAGAGCGGATGCCCGCTCATGACAGCTCTGCTGTAGCCGTGGCGTCGTAGCTACAGAATCATGATAATCATCTAGTTTGGCTTGAATCTCTGCCTCACTCTTTCCCTGCGCTCGATAACCAATGGCTACGCCGTCCTTATCAGCTTTATAAATCGCATAGGCGATAAGCTGACTTAGGTCGTTCGAATCCTTAACTAACTCAGAAAACACCCATTTTTTATTGTGTGTCATATTCCACCAAGCATAAAAACGCCCCCTAATAAGGAGGCGCTTTTAATAAATTTATAATTAGGCTCGTGCTTTTTTAAAAGCCTGATTAAACATATATACTGCTTCTTTGGATGAATAACTAGATGACAGCTGAGACCGAACGGATCCAGCAACACCCTTCCCATCAAGGTTGGTTTTGTTTACTGTTTTTCTAACTGTTGCATCTTGAAAGCGCCCAGTCATTACACTTCGGGCTACCATTTTACCAGCTTCGCGTGCTGTCACTAGCTGCTTTGACGCAACTTCAGTTGTGGAATTTTTGGCAATTCTCGCAATGTCAGTGCTTGTGAAGCCAAGGCTATAGTTTTTGTTCTTACTCATCTTTTCGCCCACCTTTTTGATGGCACAAACTTAGCATGAATTTCATACTGCTTGAACAATTTTATTAGCATTGTAGTACTAATCCCAGTTCGGAGCACTTAACCACACGGAGGTACCGCACGTTTTTACGGAAACTCCTCCAATCAAAATTTACCCACATGCCACCGTCCATCGTCAGGCGATCCATGACGCGCGGCCCCCGTTCGAGTTCTCCGCGGTTTAGGATCGTCAGCACGCCGATCGGCTTCATGGAGGCCAGGCGGCGATCCACAATCTGATTCAGCCCCCCCCATTCAGCGCGTGATTCTCGCTGCACGTCCACGTCGTCAAGCACCAACAAATCGACGTTGCACTGGTCGTTATCTGAGGCGTTACATCGTTACGTGACGTTTCAGTAACGTTACTTTGCGTTACGGCCTCACTTGACTGAGCCTCAAGCTTTTTACGCTCATGATATTCCCGACCCCTTTGAGCCCCTGATTTCGCTGGCTTGTCGGGGTTTCTATGATTAACTGATGGCGCTTGTCGCTTACCCAACAGCTGCTGGGTCATAAATCTGTAGTGATGACGGAGATGTACCACGATGAGCGAGAAGATGGATGAACGTTTATTGCTACTTAGTAAGTGAGCGGTTTTGGGTAAGAGGTTTACGTAGGGCAAACTGTTATAGGTAAATAGATCAGGTCTGTCTCTGCAACCCAGAGCCGGCGCGGCTTAGAATGGCATCGACATAATTACATCGCGGAGTTTTGCATGTTTGGTTTGGATGCTTTTCACCTTGCACGGATACAGTTTGCTTTTACCGTATCCTTTCACATAATTTTCCCGGCGATCACCATCGGTCTGGCCAGCTATCTTGCTGTGCTAGAGGGCCTGTGGCTGAAAACCAAAAATCCGGTCTGGCGCTCGCTGTACCATTTCTGGTCGAAGATTTTTGCCGTTAATTTTGGTATGGGCGTTGTCTCCGGGTTGGTGATGGCCTACCAGTTTGGTACCAACTGGAGTGGTTTTTCGCAGTTTGCAGGCAGTATTACCGGCCCGCTACTAACCTATGAAGTGCTGACCGCCTTCTTCCTGGAGGCTGGTTTCCTTGGCGTGATGCTTTTCGGCTGGAACAAAGTCGGGCCTGGTTTGCATTTCTTCTCCACCTGTATGGTGGCACTGGGGACCATTATTTCCACCTTCTGGATCCTCTCATCAAACAGCTGGATGCAGACCCCGCAAGGCTATGAGATCATCAACGGTCAGGTCGTGCCGGTGGATTGGTTCGCCGTGGTGTTTAACCCCTCCTTCCCTTACCGACTGCTGCATATGTCGATAGCCGCGTTTCTCAGCAGCGCGTTGTTTGTCGGCGCTTCCGCGGCATGGCATCTGCTGCGCGGGAATAATACTCCTGCCATCCGGGCTATGTTTTCTATGGCGCTGTGGATGACGCTAATTGTCGCCCCCATCCAGGCCATGGTCGGTGATATGCACGGGTTGAACACGCTAAAGCACCAGCCCGCTAAAATCGCCGCCATTGAAGGTCATTGGGAAAACCCGCCAGGAGAACCCACCCCGCTGCTGCTGTTTGGCTGGCCGGATATGGAACAGGAGCGCACCCGCTTTGGTCTGGAGATCCCTGCGCTGGGGAGTCTTATCCTGACGCACAGCCTGGATAAACAGGTTCCGGCTCTCAAGGAGTTCCCGAAGGAAGACCGCCCGAACTCGACCATCGTCTTCTGGTCATTCCGCATTATGGCCGGCTTAGGCATGCTGATGTTGCTGCTCGGCGTTGTGGCGCTGTGGTTACGCTATAAAAAGCGCGTTTACGCTTCTCGCCCTTTCCTGTGGTTTGCCCTGTTGATGGGGCCATCCGGGCTGATTGCGATTCTGGCCGGATGGATCACCACCGAAGTGGGCCGCCAGCCGTGGGTTGTTTACGGTCTGCAGCGAACGAAAGATGCGGTTTCAGCACATGGTGACCTGCATATGAGCGTGAGTTTGCTGGCCTTTTTCGTCGTTTACACCTCGGTGTTTGGCGTGGGTTACAGCTATATGGTGCGCCTTATAAGGAAAGGTCCGCAGCCTCATGAAACTTATGCCACCGAATCAGACGGACGTCCGGCACGCCCACTCTCTGCCGTCACAACTGAACATAAGGAGCAGCAATAATGGGTATCGATCTTTCCATTATCTGGTTTGTCATCATCGTCTTCGCCACACTGATGTATATCGTGATGGACGGTTTTGATCTCGGGATAGGTATCCTGTTTCCGGCGACACAAAACGCCGACGATCGCGATGTGATGGTCAACAGCGTCGCCCCGGTCTGGGACGGAAATGAAACCTGGCTGGTGCTCGGCGGTGCGGCCCTGTTCGGTGCATTTCCACTGGCCTATGCGGTGATCATTGATGCCCTCACCATCCCGCTGACATTAATGCTGATCGGACTTATTTTCCGTGGCGTAGCATTCGAGTTTCGCTTTAAAGCAACGCCGGCGCACCGTCCCTTCTGGGATAAAGCGTTTATTGGTGGTTCAATTCTGGCTACGTTTACCCAGGGTGTCACGGTAGGCGCAGTGATCAACGGCTTTACCGTGACTGGCCGGGCCTATACTGGCGGGCCCTTTGAATGGTTCACCGCGTTTAACCTGTTCTGCGGTGCCGGTCTGGTGGTGGCTTATGCGCTGTTAGGCTCTACATGGCTGGTGATGAAAAGTGAAAATGCCCTTCAGCAGCGGATGCGTGAAGTATCCAGAACGCTGTTAATCACTCTTCTGGCCTTCATTGCCGCAATCAGTATCTGGACACCGCTGGCCCAGCCAGCCATCGCCGCGCGCTGGTTCACGCTGCCGAATCTGTTTTATCTGTTGCCTGTTCCGGTGCTGGTGGTGCTCCTGAGCCTGTATCAGTGGCGTTGCCTCAATAATCCCGCAAGCCATAATCGCCCATTCATCCTGACGTTAGGATTGATATTCCTCGGCTTTAGCGGTCTTGGGATCAGCATCTGGCCGCATATCATTCCACCGTCAATCACCCTGTGGCAGGCCGCCGCGCCGACGCAAAGCCAGGGCTTTATGCTGGTGGGCGCGTTGTTGATCATTCCCATTATCCTGGTCTACACCTTCTGGAGTTACTACGTGTTTCGCGGAAAAGTTCAGCATGGGGAGGGTTATCACTGATGCAACAACCTGTCTGGAAAAGATTGATGTGGCTGGCCATTATCTGGGGCGGAAGCGTACTGGCGCTGGCTGCGGTCAGTATGTTCTTTCGTATGTTGATGACAGCCGCAGGGTTTAAATCTCACTAATCTTCATGTCGGGCAACGTCTTCGTTGCCCGACACCTGCCCGCACTTTCAGATAAACCCCATTAACGCACGACAGCGTATCGTTACACTGTAAAAAGATTCACGATATTTATAGTTTGAGAAGAAAAATGAAAAAGCTCATTGCGTTAAGTGTTATTAGCCTGGTCCTAACCGGTTGTGTTAATCCGGGGAAAGCTTCCGTTCAGCCGGAGCAACTGAAGAACCATCGTTTTGTTCTGGAAAATGTGGACGGCAAAGCCGTGAAGGCCACAACAACGCAACCTGAGATCAGCTTTAGCGCCCTGCCAGATATTAGCCTGGTGAATAACATTCGTGTTTCAGGCCAGATGTGTAATCGCTTCAACGGGCAAGGGAAATTGTCCGAAGGCGAGCTGAAAGTCAGCGGTCTGGCCATGACGCGTAAACTTTGTACTGAACCGCAGCTTAACGAACTGGATCACGCCATCGGCGACATGCTGCGCAAAGGGGCGCAGGTCGACCTGACAGAAGACCAGTTAACGCTGGCGACAGCCGATAAAACGCTGTTGTTTAAGCGTGCAGAATAATCAGTAGTTACCGCAAGTTCCAACGGCAAGCGACTGTTCGCTGCAGCGTTTGCCGTTTGGCAAGGCGCACATCCCGATAGCAGAACCGTCAAGCTGGCGGGCAACAGACAACGAACCACCAATCATCGCGCAGTTGGCCTGACCGGAGCTGGACATCGCCGCTTTCATTCCGGGCGCTACGTGGGCCGCCGTTGCCTGCTGAACTGGTTCACTGCTACATGCCGACAATAATAACGCGGCACACCCTACCAAAAATGCTGAGCGCATGTTCTCTCCCCCATGAATAATGCGAAACCTATGCATAATAGGCATCACATCCCATGTCGTCGAGAGCGGAAGTGCGTATTTATGCGCCCCGGAAACAATTTCTCGCAATTTTTTTGGCAAAACGTTGATCTACTCATTGATGCCGAGAATACCGAGGACACAAAAGCGAAAATCGTCGAATCCCCTGTTTGCTAGACTAAAGAGATAATATTCAGGGCTCGTCGTCTGATGGCAGCCCCTCTAATTTTGCGCAATGTAAGGGTGTCGTCCTATGCAAACTATTGACGGTAATGGTGCAGTTGCCTCAGTCGCGTTTCGCACCAGTGAGGTTATCGCCATCTATCCAATCACGCCAAGTTCTACCATGGCTGAGCAGGCAGATGCCTGGGCGGGAAATGGCTTAAAAAACGTCTGGGGAGATGTCCCAAGAGTGGTTGAAATGCAGTCTGAAGCCGGTGCGATTGCCACGGTACATGGTGCGCTTCAGACAGGCGCGCTCTCCACGTCGTTTACCTCTTCTCAGGGATTGTTATTAATGATCCCGACGCTGTACAAGCTCGCCGGTCAACTCACCCCCTTCGTTCTGCATGTTGCAGCACGAACCATTGCCACCCACGCCCTTTCCATCTTCGGTGACCACTCCGACGTAATGGCCGTGCGCCAGACGGGCTGTGCGATGCTTTGTGCCAGCAGCGTACAGGAAGCACAAGACTTTGCCTTAATTTCGCATATCGCCACGCTGAAAAGTCGCGTCCCATTTATTCACTTCTTTGATGGTTTCCGCACGTCTCACGAAATCAACAAAATCGTCCCGCTGGCTGACGACACAATTCTGAATCTTCTGCCGCAGGCGGAAATCGATGCCCATCGCGCCCGCGCCCTTAACCCGGAGCATCCGGTAATCCGTGGGACTTCCGCGAATCCAGATACCTATTTCCAGTCCCGTGAAGCCACGAACCCATGGTACAACGCGGTTTACGACCATGTTGAACAGGCGATGACTGATTTTGCCGCCGCAACCGGTCGAGAATACAAACCGTTCGAGTACTACGGCCACCCGCAGGCAGGACGCGTGATTGTGCTGATGGGATCCGCCATTGGAACCTGTGAAGAGGTGGTTGACGAGCTGCTGACGCGCGGCGAAAAAGTTGGCGTGCTTAAGGTGCGTCTCTATCGTCCGTTCTCGGCTAAACATCTGCTTTCCGCTCTACCTGAAAGCGCACGTGCTGTGGCGGTACTTGACCGTACCAAAGAGCCCGGCGCACACGCGGAACCCCTGTATCTGGATGTCATGACCGCGCTGGCTGAAGCATTTAATAACGGCGAACGTGAAACGCTACCGCGCGTGATCGGCGGCAGATATGGTTTGTCCTCCAAAGAGTTTGGACCGGACTGCGTGCTGGCGGTATTTAACGAGTTAAATGAAGCGAAACCGAAGCCTCGTTTTACGGTGGGTATTTATGATGATGTGACTAACCTTTCCCTGGCTTTGCCAGAAAACACGTTACCATCGAATGCCAAACTTGAGGCACTGTTCTATGGTCTGGGCAGCGACGGCAGCGTCTCGGCGACCAAAAACAACATCAAAATCATCGGCAATTCTACCCCGTGGTATGCCCAGGGATACTTCGTCTATGACTCCAAAAAAGCTGGTGGTCTGACCGTTTCCCACCTGCGCGTGAGTGAACACCCCATCCGCTCGGCTTATCTTATTTCGCAGGCTGATTTTGTTGGCTGCCACCAGCTACAGTTTATTGATAAATACCAGATGGCTGAGCGCCTGAAACCCGGCGGTATTTTCCTGCTGAATACGCCATACAGTGCAGACGAAGTCTGGGCGCGTCTGCCGCAGGAAGTACAGGCGGTCCTCAACCAGAAGAAAGCCCGTTTTTATGTGGTTAACGCTGCGAAAATTGCCCGCGAATGTGGTCTGGCCGCGCGTATTAATACCGTTATGCAAATGGCCTTTTTCCATCTGACCAACATCCTGCCTGGCGACAGTGCACTCATGGAACTGCAGGGCGCAATTGCCAAAAGCTACAGCAGCAAGGGGCAGGAACTGGTCGAACGCAACTGGCAGGCGCTGGCACTCGCTCGCGAATCTCTGTTTGAGGTAGCGCTACAACCGGTGAATGCTGCAAGCCCAAATCGTCCTCCGGTGGTCTCTGATGCGGCGCCTGATTTCGTCAAGACCGTGACGGCGGCAATGCTGGCCGGGCTGGGCGATGCCCTTCCCGTCTCTGCCCTGCCGCCAGATGGAACCTGGCCAATGGGGACCACGCGGTGGGAAAAACGCAACATCGCCGAAGAGATACCCATCTGGAAAGAAGATCTGTGTACCCAGTGCAATCACTGTGTAGCGGCATGCCCACATTCGGCCATTCGCGCCAAAGTAGTTTCCCCGGAAGCAATGGTGGATGCTCCGGCCAGCCTGCATTCTCTGGATGTGAAATCGCGTGATATGCGCGGACAGAAATACGTTTTGCAGGTCGCACCGGAAGATTGCACCGGTTGTAATCTGTGCGTCGAGGTGTGCCCGGCGAAAGACAGACAGGACCCGAATATCAAAGCCATCAATATGATGTCGCGTCTGGAGCACGTTGAAGAAGAAAAAGTAAACTATGACTTCTTCCTGAATTTGCCGGAAATCGATCGCAGCAAGCTGGAACGTATTGATATTCGAACGTCGCAACTCATCACGCCGTTATTCGAGTACTCTGGTGCCTGCTCTGGCTGCGGTGAAACGCCTTATATTAAGCTGCTGACTCAGCTCTACGGCGACCGAATGTTGATTGCCAATGCCACCGGCTGTTCATCTATCTACGGCGGTAACCTGCCCTCCACGCCGTACACCACCGACGCGAATGGTCGAGGCCCGGCATGGGCAAACTCATTGTTCGAAGATAATGCCGAATTTGGTCTCGGCTTCCGTCTGACCGTCGACCAGCATCGCGCTCGAGTGATGCGTTTGCTGGAACAGTTTGCCGGGCAGATCCCTGCTGAGCTCAATGAGGCACTACGCGCAGAAGCCACACCAGAAGTTCGTCGCGAGCAAGTTGCTGAGCTGCGTCATGCCCTTCAGGGGGTGGCGGGTGCAGAACAACTTCTGACTGACGCTGACGCCCTGGTTGAAAAATCGATCTGGCTGATTGGCGGTGACGGCTGGGCTTACGATATTGGTTTTGGCGGGCTGGATCACGTGTTGAGCCTGACCGAAAACGTCAACATTCTGGTTCTGGATACACAGTGTTATTCCAATACTGGCGGCCAGGCGTCGAAGGCTACGCCATTGGGCGCCGTTACAAAATTTGGTGAACACGGGAAACGTAAGGCACGCAAAGATCTCGGTGTGAGCATGATGATGTACGGCCACGTTTACGTCGCGCAAATCTCACTGGGTGCGCAACTTAACCAGACGGTGAAAGCCATCCAGGAGGCGGAAGCGTATCCTGGCCCGTCGTTAATCATTGCTTACAGCCCATGCGAAGAGCATGGCTACGACCTGGCTCTCAGCCACGATCAGATGCGTCAGCTGACGGCTACCGGCTTCTGGCCTCTGTACCGGTACGACCCGCGCCGTGCGGACGAGGGCAAGTTACCGCTGGCGCTGGATTCGCGTCCACCGTCAGATGCCCTGGCCGAGACATTAATGCAGGAGCAACGCTTCCGCCGCCTTAATGCGCAACAGCCTGAGGTAGCTGAACAGTTGTGGAAAGATGCCGCCGCAGACCTGCAAAAACGGTATGATTTCCTGGCTCAAATGGCAGGTAAAGCTGAAAAATCAACCAGTGATTAATCCCCCCGCCCGGCTTGTCCGGGCATTTTTTTGCCATAAAAAAAGCCCGATGTAATCACATCGGGCTAATCCAGTTAATTAATAAATATCTATTTAGCAAAGTAAATAGCATTCATGCAAATTATGGATGAATAATCTTAAAGGCATATAACGGCACAGAGACTAGCTTACTTAACTCATTATTAATAATTTTTATTTTATATGATTCACCGCAAATCATTCATACAACTAATGGCTATTTCCGTGGTTTTATTTGGTTTAGATTTTACTTAATTCGTAACAATTATATTTTATTACTCTTACACAGGAGTGATTTAGCATGAGACAACTTTCTCATTCTGAAAGTTCAACAGGTAATTAAATAAAAACAACTGCAAAGGAATATCACAATGCAAAGAAAAGTACTGGCTCTGATGATTCCGGCTCTGTTAATGGCTGGTGCTGCACATGCAGCAGAAATTTATAATAAAGACGGAAACAAATTAGATCTGTACGGAAAAGTAGATGGTCTGCACTACTTCTCCGACGATAAAGGCGCTGATGGCGATCAGACCTACATGCGTCTGGGTTTCAAGGGCGAAACCCAGATCAACAACATGATGACCGGTTACGCACAATGGGAATACAACATTCAGGCGAACAACACTGAAGGCTCAGATAACCAGTCCTGGACACGTCTGGCCTTCGCGGGTGTAAAAGTGGGTGACTACGGTTCCTTCGATTACGGCCGTAATTATGGCGTTCTTTACGACATTGAAGGCTGGACAGATATGCTGCCAGAATTCGGTGGCGACTCCTACACCAAAGCTGACAACTTTATGACCGGCCGTGCGAACGGTGTGGCAACCTACCGTAACACCGACTTCTATGGTCTGGTACCGGGTCTGAACTTTGCTCTGCAGTATCAGGGTAAGAATGAAGACGCCAGCAACAACCAGGAAGGTACCAACAATGGCCGTGACACACGCCATGAAAACGGTGACGGCTTCGGTATCTCTACCACCTATGACTTTGGTATGGGAATCAGCGCAGGTGCGGCCTATACCTCTTCTGACCGTACCAACGAGCAGGTCATGAATACCACGGCTGGTGGTGACAAAGCCGATGCCTGGACAGCTGGTCTGAAATATGACGCCAATAATATCTACCTGGCGGCAATGTATTCTGAAACCCGTAACATGACGCCTTATGGTGATAATACCGACGCCGTGGCGAACAAAACTCAGAACTTCGAAATCACCGCACAATACCAGTTCGACTTCGGTCTGCGTCCAACCCTGTCCTACCTGCAGTCTAAAGGTAAAGACCTGGGCAACGGTCAGGGCGATCAGGATCTGGTTAAATATGCTGACGTAGGCGTTACCTATTATTTCAACAAAAACATGTCCACCTATGTTGATTATAAAATCAACCTGCTGGACGAAGATGACAGTTTCTACAAGAACAACGGCATCGGTACCGATGATGTTGTTGCGTTAGGCCTGGTGTACCAGTTCTAATTGTCCGGGCCCGCAAAATTATGCGGGCCCATTTTTTTTGAACCACGTCACAAAATGGAGAGTTTCTGACGAACTGGTTGAGAGTTAGTTGAAAGAAAGCTGGTTACACTTATGGTTTAGCCCTTTCATCACTAAGGACAACAGTGTTGTTAAGTCGTGTATCCGTTGCAGTACTTACTCTTTTAGCGCTTCTGTGGATGGCGCTAATTTTTGATTTTGGTGATATTGTTGGTCACCTCAGCGCTCTTCTGAACCACCTGGATGCTGGTTAGCCTTAATCCTGAAAACACTCATTTTTTGCGAAAAGAGAGATAGCCAAAAACTCCGCTCCCCCCGTCCATAGGATGGTTAACTCCGTCCATCACCGTAACCTCCGGGAAGTCGAACGGCGATACGTTTTCAAAACAGGCAACATTCACACCGTATTCGTTCGGGTTGGAACGCCGCTGATGGAACGTATAAATCCCGCATATTGAGCAGAAGAAATGCCGGGCCGTACCCGTGTTAAATCGGTACTCCGTGAGCTTATCCTCACCTTTGGTTACGGTAATCCCCGATAACGGCGCGGATACCGCCACAGCCCCCCGCATTCGGCAGAAAGAACAGCTGCAGCGCCGCGCAGTATTAAAGCCATCAGAAAGCTCGACGGTGAATACCACCGCGCCACAATGGCACTGCGCATGACGAATTTCACCCATCGGTTACACCCCTTTCCTCACAAGTGCGGCAGCTTTGACGAAAACTTCATCCTCAACACCATCACCTTTCTGCCTGCCCAGCCTGACCAGTTCATTGACGATGCTATCGCGATCAATCGGTTTCTGCGCTGAAACCAGCCCAATGACGGCGGCACCGATCGCCAGCCCCACTAAACCTGTTTGTTCATCTTTGTTTTGCATATTCGAGCTCCCTTTTACAACAGAAAAGCGTAGCAGGAATATGTTAAAACGGAATGGTGTTCAACTGCTCTGTTAATACCATGAAAGCGGTTCAAACAGGTACGACTTCGAGTATCGACAGGTACGAGCGGGTGTTTATTATTGTATTTAACTTAAGATTCGCCTGTTCAAACAAGTTCTGATATTCAGATTTTGTCCTTGCCCGCCCTCCGTCAAAGCTTGTTAAAAGAAGCAGGTCAATCTCATACCGTCCCTGCTCATTATTTTCGTCTTTGATAAGGGGTTCAAAAACCAATAATCGTGAACGTTCTTTCATTGCCTTTCTGCAGCACTGCAGTATCTGAACGGCTTTCGCGTCTGGCCAATCCATCAAGATGTATTTAAGGAGATAAATATCCGCATCAGGACAGGTCTCAAAAAAGCTACCCTCTACCGTCCTCCACCGGCGATCGTCATTCAGCAAATGCAGTCGGTTCCGCGCAAGCACATCCTTTTGGTCAAAAAGGATCCCGGTTAGGCCAGGATTTCGACGTAAAACAGCCAGTAATAAATTCCCCAGTCCTCCGGCGATATCTGCAACGACGGCGTGATGAGGGAACGCATAGCAATCCACAATGACTTCATTTTCCACGGATGACATAGATGCCATACCGGCATGAAAAATATTGCTGCCCGTAACCGTGTCATCATGCTGCCAGTATTCGTAAAAAGGCTTACCAAACAATTCATTGAAAACAGGTTTGCCTTGTAATATTTCATCCATTCTGGACGCTGGCTGCCAGAAAGTGGGATCGGTCAGCATAAGTACCGCTGCACGCAAGGAAAATTCATACTCAGAACAAAGGAATTTTGCTGAATGGCTAAGACTGTATTCGTCTTCAGTTAATTCGTTGAACACCCCACGGGAGGATAATAATCGCATGATTCTATGCAGATAGTCGCGATCGACATTAAGCTCCAGGGCCAGTTGCTTAATTGATTTTTTTCCTTCGACCAGATGGTCCGCGACGCCTAACACCGCAACTGCCCTAAGTGCTGCCTGCCAGACAAAACCCATACTTTGCTCTAATAAACACATCCCTTCTTTACGGCTGAGTGAATCCAGACTATTAAGCTGTGTCATATTCTGCTCCTTAACCAGTACAGACGTGTTGAACAACTAAAAAGCTGTTAGCAAGCGTAAGACTGGAAGTGAGCTTTATCCATCATAAAAAGAATCTTTAGCAAAGTTAACTCATAGAATTTCGTATCGCTTTAAGTACAGAATTTTCAATACGTAAAAAAACAAGTCCACTTGTCATTTTTTTGGAATAATAAAATAATGAAATTATTATAGAGAAAATAATCATTGATAATTACTAAAACCCCGTGAAAAGACGGGATTTCAGTATTTAGAATCTGGGCGTCAGTCCGTATTTTGGTGTTTTAATATTTGCCGCCCATACCTTTATGTCGTTTTGAAGCAGTATGGTGAAATCAGACTTAAGATGCGTCACCATGCCATTAACACTGTCAGCATCAATCACAGAAAAATGTTCAATTTTGCTCAGGCCCACCTGAACACAGTGATATTGCGCAGGCAGTGCTTTGCCATTGACGTTAAGCTCTTTCCTGCCGCCACCACATTGTCCTTCAGAAATATAAGACACCAGCAAATTGGCAGACCGCCGCTCCGGTTGGGATATACTCACCATGACAGGAAAACCCTCTGAAGTTTGTGTCATGTCATAAAGAACGGCATTTTTTATATACCATGTATTATATTCCCGCTCCTGAAACGCGGACCAGGCAGGTGCAGCAATGAATGCCAGCATCGCCAGTGTAATAGATTGAATTTTCATGGGATGTTGTCTTATGTGTTGTTGCACTTATTATTCAGATTGTGCAAAAAACAGCAAGCCATTGAGAATAAACCTACTACTATTAGCGGTGCCGGTGTCTGTATTAAGAAATTTTTGGCGCTCTGTTAATGCCGAAGGTGTTCCTCTTTCAGCAAGGCATAACAATATTCATCCCCCCATTCTCCCTTAAAAAAGATGTTCTGCCGATAATGGGCCTCCCGACGAAAATGGAGTTTTTGCAAAAGGTTTGCAGCGCGAATATTGCGTGTATCCACAACGGCGATAAGCCGGTGCTTGTTATAGTGCGTAAATAGCAGCGTGATTATGGCATTGATAGCTTCCCGGGCATAACCCTGATTCTGATATTTCACATCAAAGGTCATACCCAGTTCAGCCTGCCTGCCCTCGTCAAAAAAATGAACACCAATATCCCCAATTACAGCCCCGTCCATTTGCCGTTCAACGATAATCTGGTACCACGTGTCATCGCAGTTAAACGCAAGGGTGTTCTGCTGAGCATATAATTTCTCCGCATCCTGCATAGTAAAACGATCCCAGCTCTGAAAACGGGCCACCTCAGGCTGGTTCCGGTAGCACGAAATTTCCGGCAAATCGGCGGATGCCAGTGGACGCAGTAACAAACGCGAGGTTTGTAATGGCAATCTGTATTCCATTATTTCTCTCTTATCTCCCGTTATCTTTGTTTTCTGGATGAGCCGTTCGGATTGCTTCAAGCCCAACGCGCTGACCGTAAGACAGTTCTAACGTGTTACCGTCAGGGTCGGCAAAAAATACATAGTAACCGACGGGATCCCCCAACTCTTCCGGCGCTTTTCTTAACACACCTTCAGCGCTTGCCATCTCCGTTTTCCTGTCGAGTTCTTCACGGGTGGCGCAGGCAATGCCCAGATGCCCAAAATTACCCAGCGGTGTATCGGTTACATTGTCCGCCTGTACCAGCACCAGGACGAAAGGACGGGTATGGTCACTTAGCCACGCCACTTTACGGGCATCAGGAATATCAGGATCACGCGAATGAATAACCTCCATACCCGCGTAACGACGATAGAAAGCAATACTCTTATCCAGATCCCTGACCATGAACGCGACATGTGTAAAACCGACATCAATATCTTTCATTTTAAGATGTTACTCCTTTCTCAACCTGTGGCAGGCATCTTAAAAGCTCAAGTTAACTTGATGTCAACAGGCATTTCGCCAGCCCATGCCGACGCTCATGAAGAGGTAAAAGGAGAGAAATGGTAAGCTGTCGCCATCACGGCGATGCTGACGATAACGCTGATAAAAAAGTACGTTTTGAATGGCTGCTTTTGGGTTTTATGGCGAAAGAGTTGTTGCCCCAAAATGGCCCCAGGCCAGCCCCCTGTCACACCAAATACCAGCAACGTCGCTTCCGGAACCCTGCGCATACCTTTACGCGCCGCCATTTTATCTGCGCCATACATAACCATCGTCAGCACATTGATCTGCAGCAACCACATCACCACTGGATACGAGGTAAGAATGCTGCCGACCGCAGCGAGGATCAGGAGTAAATAACAAAAACGATTGAGAGTCATAGAGCAAGCCAGTGGATGTTAAGCGATTTTGAAGAAACATTATACGCGATATCACGCATGTATCAGGCTCAGGCTATTTATCTTTTGTCATCCGGAGTTGCATTGACCAGCCAATAACTTTGCGCGAGAACAGGTCAACACAACCAGCCTTTGTGGGTTCGGGTGTGAAGTGCAGAATACCATTTAGAACAACGTAAACCATGAGCTAGCTAAACACGTTGCTTATGTGTAAAAAGGGGGATTCATTCAGCAGGTGTTCATCGTGAAATACATTCGGCTAATTTTAAAGCTCATAACAGCATCACTTTATGTGTTCCTGGTTGTTTTTGTCTCTGGATTTGTAGGTTCCAGTACAACCAATGCAATTAACCTTGAAACACTTAACCTAAATTATTCATTAATTGCAAAGGACTCGGCAGTATACGCAATCTGCGCAACTGGTGCGACATTGGTTGTTTCACCTGCCCTATATTTCATCCAGCATTATGTCTGGCCAGTGTTGAAGTTTATCGGCTTGAAGATTCGCTACTTCTTCCATGGATACTAAAAGTCTCGCCACTGGCGAAGCGATCTGCTAGAGCCTGCGATTCGTTTTCATACCCCGGATGCGGAAGGAAGAACAGAAAGCCTACTACTCTTTATCAAGTATCGGCGCCAGATTTAACGCTGCTGTAAAACGTGCTGGCATTCGCCGCCGGAATCCGTACCATACGCGGCATACTTTTGCCTGCTGGCTTTTATCTGTCAGCGCTAACCGTCTTTCATAGCCAGCCAGATGGGGCATGAAAACGCGCAAATGGTTTATGAAGTCTACGGTGCGTGGATTGAAGAAATGAATGGCGAACAGGTGCTGATGCTTAACGATAAGCTCGCACGCTGAAAAATTTTTGCCCCTATTGGCTCCGAAGGTAGTAATACATGCAAGAAAATCAAGCAAATACAAAGAAAGAGCAATACAACCTGAACAAACTGCAAAAGCGACTGCGCCGTAACGTGGGCGAGGCCATTGCAGACTTCAACATGATTGAAGACGGTGACCGTATTATGGTTTGCCTGTCAGGGGGTAAAGACAGCTACACCATGCTGGAGATCCTGCGTAATCTTCAGCAAAGCGCGCCGGTGAAGTTTTCCCTGGTGGCGGTCAACCTTGACCAGAAACAACCGGGCTTCCCGGAGCACATTCTGCCGGAATATCTGGAGAAGCTGGGAGTTGAGTACAAAATCGTTGAAGAAAACACCTACGGTATTGTGAAAGAGAAGATCCCGGAAGGGAAAACCACCTGCTCTCTCTGCTCCCGTCTGCGCCGCGGCATTCTGTATCGCACCGCAACGGAACTGGGCGCAACCAAAATTGCGCTGGGCCATCACCGCGACGATATCCTGCAGACACTGTTCCTGAACATGTTCTACGGCGGCAAGATGAAAGGCATGCCACCAAAACTGATGAGCGATGACGGCAAGCACATTGTCATCCGCCCTCTTGCCTACTGCCGCGAGAAGGATATTGAGCGTTTCTCTCAGGCCAAAGAATTCCCGATCATTCCATGTAACCTCTGTGGCTCTCAGCCAAACCTGCAGCGCCAGGTGATTGGCGACATGCTGCGTGACTGGGACAAACGTTATCCGGGTCGCATCGAAACCATGTTCAGCGCGATGCAGAACGTTGTGCCCTCCCACCTTGCGGATGTTGAGTTGTTCGACTTCAAAGGTATCAACCACGAATCAGAGGTGGTGAATGGCGGCGATCTGGCGTTTGATCGGGAAGAGATCCCTATGCAGCCTGCTGGCTGGCAGCCAGAAGAAGATGACAATCAGTTCGAAGAACTGCGTCTGAACGTACTTGAAGTGAAATAAAATAATAGCGTCTCAGAAAGAGATTCTGAGACGCTATATTCTTTACTTCAGCAGACGAACGCGGCAGGTTTTCCCTTTAATTTTCCCGTTTTGCAGCTGCTTCCAGGCCTTATGAGCAACCGCCTGGCGAACCGCCACATAAACATGTGACGGATGCACCGCAATCTTACCGATATCCACCCCATCCAGACCCACATCTCCCGTCAGCGCACCTAATACATCACCTGGACGCATCTTGGCTTTTTTACCGCCATCAATGCACAGCGTCGCCATTTCAGCCTCCAGCGGCACGAGGCTGACACCAGCTGGTGGGGTTATCCAGTTCAGCTTAATCTGCAGCATTTCTGAGAGAATATTGGCGCGTTGCGCCTCTTCCGGCGCACAGAAGCTGATCGCCAGTCCGCTGTTTCCTGCACGTGCCGTACGGCCGATACGATGGACGTGGACTTCAGGATCCCACGCCAGCTCATAGTTCACCACCAGCTCAAGGGATTTGATATCCAGACCACGCGCCGCCACGTCGGTCGCAACCAGTACACGGGCGCTGCCGTTGGCAAAACGGACCAGCGTCTGATCGCGATCGCGCTGCTCCAGATCGCCATGCAGCGACAATGCACTCTGCCCCGCCGCATTTAGCGCATCGCAGACTGACTGGCAGTCTTTTTTGGTATTACAGAACACCACGCAGGATGCAGGCTGATGCTGGCTAAGCAATTTCTGCAGTAGCGGGATTTTTCCCTGCTGCGAAGTTTCAAAGAACTGCTGTTCAATGGCTGGCAGGGCATCAACACTGTCGATTTCAATGGTAAGCGGGTTTTTCTGCACGCGGCCGCTGATGGCGGCAATGGCTTCCGGCCATGTGGCAGAGAACAACAGCGTCTGGCGATCGGAGGGTGCGAAACGGATCACCTCGTCAATCGCATCGCTGAAGCCCATATCAAGCATCCTGTCGGCCTCATCCATCACCAGCGTTTGTAACGCATCCAGCGAAACAGTGCCTTTTTGCAGGTGATCCAGCAGGCGACCTGGCGTCGCGACAATAATGTGCGGCGCATGCTGGAGCGAATCACGCTGTGCACCGAACGGTTGTCCGCCGCATAGCGTTAAAATCTTAGTATTGGGCAGAAAACGTGCCAGACGACGCAGCTCTCCGGCGACCTGATCTGCCAGCTCGCGCGTCGGACACAGAACCAGTGACTGAGTCTGGAACAGACCAGCATCAATGTGCTGCAACAACCCAAGCCCGAATGCTGCCGTTTTGCCACTGCCCGTTTTTGCCTGCACGCGTACGTCACGGCCTTCAAGGATGGCTGGCAGCGCGGCAGCCTGGACAGGAGTCATAGTGAGATATCCCAACTCGTTAAGATTATCGAGTTGGGCGGCAGGCAGAACATTCAGGGTAGAAAAAGCAGTCACAATAATCTCTCGTGGTCATCTTCGCAGTCAGATGGCGCGTATCCTCGCAGATCTCGGGGTTTGATGCGACATTTTAATCGGTTCTTCATCTGGCGGCGGGTCCGGCATTGGCTGCGGACGCGGGATGGGATCGGGCATCGGTACGGGATCGTTGGGGGTTGGGCCGATCGGGATGGACTGTAACAATGGCATGCTCATAATTCCCTCCAGGTTTAGGCGTACTCTTCTCTTAGGTTAGACGCTGGCAAACAGGAGGCAAAAAAAAGCCGACTATGAAGTCGGCGTCGTACGAATCAATTGTGCTATGCAGTAATTCAAAAAAGGAAGTAAGACAATATGGAGCGCAACGCCCATCGCTTGACGTTGCATTCACCTGCGGGAGTAATATTGCACCTTACGGGGTAGATGTTTATTGACTTCGCTCAATTAAAAGAGCGTTTTGAACCGCGTAAAACGTGAAAAAAACGTAAATTTACAGCCATTTACTGCGATGTAACCACCATGCAACACCACCAATCACAACCACTAACATGACGCAAAACGCGGTAAAGCCGTAGCGATAGGCATTCCCCGGAATTCCCCCCAGGTTCACGCCAAACAAGCCGGTCAGAAACGTGCTGGGTAAAAATACCATCGCCATCAGAGACATCGTATAGGTTCTTCTCGCCAGGGATTCCTGCATCACCTGGGCGATTTCGTCTGCCATCACTGCCGTTCTGGCGATACAGGAATCAATTTCGTCCAGCCCGCGGCCCAGCCGGTCGGCGATATCCTGCATTCTGCGTCGCTGATCGTCATTCATCCAGGTAAGTCTTTCGCTTGCCAGACGGGCATATACGTCACGCTGCGGCGTCATATAGCGACGCATAACGATCAACTGCTTACGCAATAACGCCAGAAATCCACGCGGTGGGATCTGCTGATCGAGCAGGTTATCTTCCAGATCGATGATTTTATCGTGCAGCTCTTCGATAAACTCGCTCGCATGATCGGTAAGGGCGTCGCAGACGTCCACCAGCCAACTACCACAGTCGATCGGCCCGGTACCTTCCTTCAGATCGTTAACAATGTCATCCAGCGCCAGGACTTTACGCTGACGGGTGGAAACAATCAGACCATCATCCATATAGACGCGCATCGCAACCAGCTGATCGGGACGTTCATCCGTACTGCCATTAATGCAGCGCAGGGTAATCAACGTTCCGTCTCCCATTCTGCTCACGCGAGGTCGCAGGCTTTCCCCCGCCAGCGCATCGCGCACATTGTTAGGCAAGAGCGGTGTCGAGGCCAGCCAGTCAGCACTGTCCGGGTGGGTGTAGTTCAGGTGTAGCCAGCAAGGATGTTCGTTATCAATGACATCGCTATCTTCCAGCGGTCGGGCCCCGCCGCGTCCATCCAACACCCACGCAAATACTGCGTCAGGAACGTTAAGTTCAGATCCTTTAATGCTCTCCACAGCGCCTCCGCCTTTTTAGCTCTTTCGATGTCAGTCTAGCTTTCATCAGGGGTTAAGCAACAACTATGTGCCGCATCGCCCTGAAATCGCTCAGGAATTGAACGTATTGCAACAGGTTCCTGTAGACAGACGCAGGCAAATCATTAGAGTTAATGAAATGCTGCTAGATTGATCTAAAAATATGCTGGGGTAAGTGCGTGACCATAAAAAAGAACTGCGTCGCATTCGATTTGCGCCTGGCAGAAATGCGCGCAATAGCGATAAAAACCAGCATGACCTGGTTCCTGTGGGTGAACATATTGTTCTCGCTGTTTATTCTGGGACGACGTTACTTTGCACCGATCGGTGTGTTAACACCTTCCCTTCATCCAGCAGGATTGATGGAAGGCATGATGGTTATCATTCTTACCCTCTCGGCTGGCGTACTTTTTATACTGCGAATGGCACCGCTGCAAAACGCCCCCTGGCTCAGAAGCCTGGCCAGAGGTGTTGTCGTTGGGTTAAGCCTCTGCTGGGCGACGTGCTTTTACGTATTAATCGCCAGTGAAGATATTCGGATCATCTTCCCGTTTGCTGCACTGCTACTGTTTGCTTCACTCATTTCCCTCTACTTTGACCCCAGAGTGCTATTACGGTTTATCGTCCCAGTGTGGGTGACAATTCTGGTTACCACACTCTTTCACCCCACTCAGCTCACCGTCCTTAGCGCCCTGCAATGGGTCTTACTGGCGGGTTTAATTGAATCCGGGAGACGGATCCTTAACCGCTGGTTTATTCTTGCGCTGCAACGTGAACAAGAAAACGCCGACCTTATTCATCAGCTAGGTCTGCTCGCCAACAAAGACCCACTAACCGGGCTAGCCAACCGCCGAAGTTTTGAAGCGCGTATGGACCAGGAAATCGCCAGTCACCAGCAGGATGGGAAAGGATTTGGATTGATTATGCTGGATGTCGATCATTTTAAACTCTACAACGACCATTACGGCCATCAACAAGGGGATCGCTGTCTGATCATGATTGCGGGTGTACTTGAATCTGCGAGCCGGGAAAATGAAGGCATTGTTGGCCGGGTGGGTGGCGAGGAGTTTGTGGTCTTACTCCCCGAGGCTGATGACAGCATGGTGCGGTCGACTGCGAAACGCATTTCCCGCATGCTGGAAAGCCAGGCATTCGCTCACGCCCTTTCCCCAGTCAGTCCTCACGTAACGGTGAGCCAGGGGCTGACGCTCTGGACACAGGGGCAATCGCCTCAATCCGTCATTGGCTGTGCGGACAAAGCACTGTACATGGCGAAACTGCAAGGACGCAATCGCTGGGTCGAAGCATAAAAAAAGCCTGGTACACCAGGCTCTGTTGTTCCGTCACAGGGAGTGACCGGGTCGCGGGTGGAACGACAAATTACCCGCATGTGATGGCAACGTGATGCCTGCCTCGTCACTGTTATTAAGCCGGAAGTTACGTGTCCGGGTCTGAAGTTCAATCACCTGATTACGCAGCACATCAGATGAACCATTGAGTTCCTCAGCCATCGCCACATTGCTTTGCGTGACCCGTTCAAGCTCGGACAACGCCAGGGTGATCTGAGAAATGCCTTTCTCCTGCTCTGATGTGGACGCGGAAATTTCGTCCATCAACCGGCTGACATTACCCGACCCCGCCACGATTTCATGCATATTCTTTTCTGCCTGAGACACAACAGTGGCACCCTGAGTGACGTTACTGCTGGTGACTTCAATCAGCGTTTTGATATTTTTCGCGGCCTCCGCGCTACGGTGTGCCAGGTTTCTGACCTCCTCCGCAACCACCGAGAAGCCTTTTCCATGGTCTCCCGCCCTCGCCGCCTCGACGGCCGCGTTAAGCGCCAGAATGTTCGTCTGGAACGCAATACCATCGATGAGCGAGATAATTTCTGTCATCTGCTGCGCGCATTCGGTAATGGATTGCATATTGGTGGCAACCTGCCCCATCAGCTCTCCTCCCTTGCGAGCCTGTAACGTCGCCACATTCGCCTGTTCGCTCGCCAGCCGGGTGTTATCGGCATTGTTTTTGGTGCTCGCAGCCATCTGTTCCATGCTGGCCGCAGTTTGCACCAGAGATGCAGACTGTTGCTCCGTTTTCACCGAGAGTTGCGCACTTCGGGAGGAAAGTTGATCCGATAACGTCATGGCGGTTAGCGACGATGCCCTGATCTCCCGGACAAGCGTGGCAATGTTGCTGGAGAGGCTATTAATCCCGGGGATTAATCTGCCTGCACAGTTATTACCGAACTCAGGAATAGACACACCAAGATTGCCTGCGGTCACTTCTTCAATACTTTTTTTCACAGTATTGATCGGTGTCACAAGATACTTGGTCATATAGCCCCAAAGTAAAAATAGCGCAACGAAATTTAATAAATTAAGTGAAACGAAAAGAGAGACATTGCTGGAAAATAGAACAACAACACCTGCATTAACCAAAAAAAGACAAAAAAGGAACCAGGTAATGAAGGTTCTGACACTAATATTTCTTAGCATGATTATACCCACGTTTTATATTTTGGTCGGCATTTAGACTTATAGCATCGGCTCTGAAATTTGTCCTCACAAACACCGTCGGTTTTTTGTTTTACCGTTAGCCACCTGAGATTTGGCTTAAGTCAGATAAAAAGATTGTATTAGTGAAAATGTTCTGCGTGGCATGCTGCAATACTGGTCTCCTGCCACGTTAAGCGATACCATCCCCTGCGGTGAGAGGTTCCGTTTGCCCTCATATTTAAGGAGCTTTGCTAGAGTTATTCGCATTTGTTTAGCAATGCTAATTTTGTTAATAAATGGAATATATTTTATATTCTTTACTATTTTTAGAGTTTTAATATGACTGGCCATTTTTCACGATAAATAACTAATATTGTTTAATGCTAATGCGCATGTTCGCTGCCAGATAAAGATGTGTTCGGCAGGCGAAATCGGTAACCCTCTCAGGAGTGGGATTGCATAATGCTCAGTATATCGTGGGACCCTGTACTCATCGCCGTCTCTTATCTGGTGGCTTTTATCGCCTCTTTTATCGCCCTGGACAGCGCCGGGAAAATTCCCCTTTCCAGCCGCAAGGCGGCAATGTTCTGGCGCATTGCCGGAGGCGTCACGCTGGGTATCGGGATTTGGTCAATGCACTTCATCGGCATGCTGTCGATGCAAATGCCAATGATGATGAGCTACGACCTCTGGTTAACACTTGCGTCTCTGGGTGCGGCAGTTGTTGCATCGACCACGGCCATTAATATTGCCGTCACCGGCAAAAAACTTTCTCCCTTTCGACTGTTCTTCGCCACGGTGATCCTGAGTGCGGGCGTGGTGTCTATGCACTATATCGGTATGGCCGCATTGATGCTGGACAGCAGCATCGTCTGGGATCAGCGCATTGTGGGTTTGTCCGTACTGATAGCCGTTGTTGCCTCCGGCGTGGCGTTATGGCTGGCTTTCCGCCTGCGCGATATCCACAAAGGGGTTTTTGTGAGTCGCATTCTTGCCGCTTTTATTATGGGTGCCGCCATCTGTGCAATGCACTATACCGGTATGAGTGCCGCGCATTTTCTTGAAATGTCACATTCCGTCCCCGGCGGGATCAGCGAACTGGGATTATCTATCTGGGTTTCGGTTACTACGCTCACCCTGCTCGGTGTAATGCTGATTATCTCGCTCGTAGATTCTCACTGGCGCACCAATCGTCTGACGGAAAATCTGCGGCAGCTCAACCGCCAGTTAGAGCTACAGGCTCGCTTTGATGCACTCACTGGGCTCGCCAATCGCCACCAGATGGATATCCGCATGCAGGATTGTCTGCGCAGCGCGTTGCTGAGTAAGAAGCAATTTGCCGTGATTTTCCTGAATGTCGATCACTTTAAACGTGTCAACGATACCTGGGGTCACAATGTCGGTGATGAGCTGTTAATCACGCTTGCACAACGCATCACGGCCCGGCTCACGCGTGAGATGACCCTGGCCAGACTGGGAGGGGATGCCTTTATCTTACTGGTTCCTGAATGCGACGACGACAAACTCAATTCGCTGCTCGCTACGTTACTCGGGGATATGCGTCGTCCTCTTTCAATCTGTGGACACACGTTAAGTACAACCGTCAGCGCGGGGGTTAGCCTCTACCCGCAAGATGGAGAAACGTTGCATGAACTTAAACTGAAGGCGGACGCGGCTTTACATCACGTTAAAGAGGATGGCCGTAATGGCTGGGCTATTTACCGGGCTGAAATGTCGACGGCGGTTCCGGCTAAACCTGGCTTTTTGCAGGAACTCACCCAGGCACTTGAACGCGATCAGTTTGAACTTTGGTACCAACCAACCTGGCATGCCGAAGAGAAAACGATTCACGGTTTTGAAGCGCTTCTCCGCTGGCGCCATCCTGAGCAAGGGGTGTTACTGCCTAATCTGTTCTTACCCTCGCTGGAACAAACAGGTTTAATTATTCCGGTTGGCAACTGGGCCATTGAAGCAGCATGCCGACAGCTTCATTTCTGGACTGAACAAGGTTTTAGCCAGTGGACGTTGTCATTCAACTTATCCCCTGTTCAGTTCGAACAGCCGGACATCTTCTATATCGTATCGTCGATGCTGGAAAAATATAACCTGTCTCCTTCCCGGCTGATCCTTGAGGTGACTGAGAGCACCGCGCTTAAAAATCTCGACCGCAGTATCGAGTTACTCAATGCGTTTAATCATGCGGGGATCACCGTCTCTATTGATGATTTCGGGACTGGCTATTCAAACCTGCTGATGCTGAGCGTTCTTCCGGCAAAAGAGCTCAAAATTGATAAAAGTTTTGTGATGTCGATGCTGGAAAATGAAAAAAGCCGCAAGCTGGTTGAAACCATTATCAACATTGCACGGACCATGGAGATGAATGTGGTTGCAGAAGGGATCGAAACAGAAGAGCAGCAAGCGGTACTGACCAGCCTCGGCTGCGATTATCTGCAGGGGTTCCTTTTTTCCCGTCCTTTACCTGCCGAACAAGTTCCGTGGCTGCTGTTGCAGAAGAACTCAGACAAACAAATTATACCAATTGGTAAAATTCATTCAGAACACGTATTTATTTCGCAAAAAAATCATGCCTGACGAGATTAAGTAGAGTATGTTTCAAAAGAGTACGCACGAGTCAATCCGATCATG
This sequence comes from Enterobacter sp. P82, assembly GCF_037053385.1. NCBI lineage: Bacteria > Pseudomonadati > Pseudomonadota > Gammaproteobacteria > Enterobacterales > Enterobacteriaceae > Enterobacter > Enterobacter sp. P82. Next base: position 995,913 of record NZ_JBALHX010000001.1, on the reverse strand, counting down.
ATTGTCAGGCACAATGTGCCGATGAACAGGAAATGCCTATGTCGCAAAATGGTTTTGATGCGCTGAATGTAATTAAAACACCCGTGTGGCTTATTTCAGCTGTTTCGGAACAGATCATTTTTGCAAATGTGGCCGCAGCTCAGGTAATGGGTGACAAAACACTGAATGATTTGCGCAAAGGAATTTATTCCGCGAGTGCACAAACTGTGCTGTCGATGTACGTTTCTGAACTCAAAACGGAGCAGGAGATCGTCGAAATCTGGACCATAAACCGGGATGGACAAGATGCTCCACTGAGTTGTCGACTCTCGCTGGCCCACTACGCACCCTATGGTGATGTGATTGTTTTCGAAGGGATCTCTTCGCAAATCGTCTCCGGGCTGAAAGCCAGCCGTTCTGCAACCTACCGGCGCAAAAAACAGGGGTTTTACGCGCGCTTTTTCCTGACCAACAGCGCACCGATGCTGTTAATCGATCCTGCTCGGGATGGCCAAATCGTTGATGCAAACCTTGCGGCACTCAATTTTTATGGTTATTCGCATGATGAAATGTGCAGTAAACATACCTGGGAAATAAATACTCTTGGAAGAGATGTTATACCCATTATGACCGAAATTGCCGCACTGCCCGGCGGTCATAAACCTCTCAATTTCGTTCACCGTCTTGCCGATGGCTCCACCCGTCATGTACAGACGTATGCCGGGCCTCTTGAGATTTACGGTGACAAGCTCATGCTGTGCATCATCCATGATATCACCGAGCAAAAAAGGCTGGAGCAAGAGCTGGAACACGCTGCCTCGCGTGACGCCATGACGGGTCTGCTCAATCGTCGGCAGTTTTACACCCTTATCGATCAAACCAGCCAGAATCATCTTCCCGCGCAACAGCAATTTAGTCTGCTGCTGGTGGATACCGATCATTTTAAAAACATTAACGATCTCTTTGGTCATCTGAAAGGTGATGAAGTACTTATCGCCCTCTCCCGAACGCTGGAAGCCTGTGGCCGGAAAGATGATCTGGTGTTCCGCTGGGGTGGTGAAGAGTTCGTCATCCTGCTGCCGCGCACCTCCCTCGAAACCGCCATGCAGATTGCCGAATCAATCCGCTCTGCCGTTTCCCGTATCACTATTCCGGGTTTACCTCGGTTTACCGTCAGCATTGGCGTGGCGCGACATAGCCCGGGCGAGAGTATTGATGACCTGTTTAAGCGTGTAGATGATGCGCTGTATCGCGCGAAAAATGATGGGCGCAACAAGGTCCTTGCCGCATGAAACTGGAGTATCAAGGAAAGCCCCGTTACAATGCCCACCTCGAATAAACCGAATAGTGGTGGGTAACATCTTCAATGAGTAAAACAGAAATAATACTCATCTTAATTATTTTAAGCCTTATTATATTTGGTTTTTGGTTTATTTTTAGTGGTGAAATCTGGTATCTCGTAGAAATTCTGGAAAACAGCCTCTACCCCACCTTCGATGCGTTATAAACCACGTTTAATTTCTTGTTTCACCTACCGAATTTGTCAGCTATCTGAATCCCTGAATGCCACGTAAAATACGCGGCGTTATCATCCAATAACGTTGATAACAAATCACTAAATCATTTGCTTATGTTGCCCGTGCTCTGACGGGCTTTTTTTATTTCCGGCATTCCAGCCATACCAGGCTATATCTTAATCATCTTTATACATAAAGGTGAGGAATGATGAGCAAGAAGATCCTGATGCTGGTTGGCGATTACGCCGAAGATTACGAAACGATGGTACCCTTTCAGGCTTTACAGATGATTGGTCATCAGGTTGATGCTGTCTGCCCCGATAAATCAAAGGGCGACTATGTCATGACGGCAATCCATGATTTTGACGGTGCCCAGACCTATAGCGAGAAACCCGGTCACCGTTTTACGCTCAATGCCGACTTTTCCGCAGTAAAAGAGCAGGACTACGACGCGCTGCTTATTCCTGGAGGAAGAGCCCCCGAATATCTGCGGTTAAATGATGACGTGCTGAAGCTGGTACAGGCATTTGACGCCGCGCGTAAACCGATTGCCGCCGTGTGCCACGGCCCGCAATTGCTCGCTGCCGCTGGCATTCTGAAAGGACGTACCTGTAGCGCCTACCCTGCCTGTGCACCTGAAGTCCGTCTCAGCGGCGGACACTACGCGAATATTGGCATCGATCAGGCACATGTGGACGGCAATCTGGTTACTGCTCCCGCCTGGCCTGCGCATCCCCAGTGGCTGGCGAAATTTAATGCATTGTTAGAATAGTGCGATAAGTAAAAACTGGCGCAGTTTAGCGCCAGTTTCACTTAGGCGATGGTTATACGTCAGTGCTTCTCGATATACATCGTACGGCTATACGCCACGTCTTCCGGGTTATTGATAGGATACCCTTTCACCCAGGGCTTAATCAGGCGACCATTGGTGTACTGGTAAATTGGCGCAATGGGGGCTTTCTCCATGAGGATTTTCTCCGCCATGTTGTAGTCCGCATTACGCGCTTTCGCTGTCGTCTCCAGCGTCGCCTGGTGGACTATCTTATCGTAAGCCGGATCGTTAAAACGCGAAATATTGCCAGTATGAGTTGACGTCAGCAGCGACAGGAACGTCGAGGGTTCGTTGTAATCACCGACCCATGAGGCGCGGATCACGTCAAAATTGCCGGTGTTGCGGCTATCAATGTAGGTTTTCCACTCCTGGTTTTGCAGTTTGACATCCACACCAAGATTTTTCTTCCACATGGACGCCACCGCAATGGCGATTTTCTGGTGGTTTTCGGATGTGTTATACAGCAGGGTCAACTTCAGCGGGCGCTGTGGGCCGTAGCCTGCGGCCTGGAGCAAGGTTTTCGCCTGAGCATTCAACTCCTGCTGTGACATCTGCTCAAACGGTGAAGACTCCGGGGTAAAGCCCGCCGTCACGTCAGGGGTAAAATGCCAGGCTGGCTTCTCACCGGTCCCTAAAACCTTTTCCGCCATAATGCGGCGATCGATGGTCATACTCAGCGCCAGACGAACGCGGGCATCCGCTGTCGGACCTTTTTGCGTGTTAAACGCGTAATAATAGGTACCCAGTTGAGGCGGGGTATAAACTTGCCCCGGTATATCCTTCAGGAGTTTCTGATACATGTTTTTCGGGAACGATTCGGTAATATCAATATCTCCCGCCAGATAGCGTTTGGTGGCAGACGACTCCTGATTGATTGGAATGAAGGTCACTTTTTGCAGGACAGTTTTTGCATTGTCCCAGTAATGCGTATTTGGAACGACAACCAGTTTTTCATTTACCACGCGGTCATTAAGAACGTAGGCGCCATTTCCAACCAGAGCTCCAGGACGCGTCCATTCCTTACCACTTTCAACGTTGGCTTTTTGCACCGGGTAGAACGCAAAGCTAGCTGTCAGGTTGCTAAACCACGGCAGTGGCTTATCCAGTTGAACGCGTAACGTCCTGTCATCGACCGCCGTCACGCCCAGCGTATCCGGTGCCGCTTTACCATCAATAATCGCTTGCGCGTTGTTGATACCTGCCAGCGCCGCGAACCAGGCAAACGGAGACGTGGTTTTCGGGTCAACCAGACGCTGCCAGCTGTAGACAAAATCCTTCGCGGTGACCGGGGAACCGTCAGACCACCTGGCGTTATCACGCAGGGTGAACGTCCAGATACGGTTATCGTTACTCTGCCAGCGCGTCGCCACCCCCGGAGTTAACTCCCCTTTCTCATTCTGATTAACCAGTCCTTCGAAGAGATCGCGAATCACCTGAATCTCTGGCAATCCCACCGCTTTTGCCGGATCGAGCGAGGCAGGCTCATCTTTAATATGTCTGACCAGCTCCTGTTGTTGCGCCAGTACCGTGCCCTGTGGCACATCAGCAGCATACGAGAGTGTTGAGAGTCCGCACAGACACAGTGCAGCACAAAGACGCGAGACAGGATGCTTCATACGATCCCCTTTAATGAATTCAGATAACAAGCAGATGCGTAATTATTTGTTTCGAAAAAGAGAAATGCAAATCCCTTCGTCCGGAAAAGTGATTTGCGACAATTCTCAACCGATAAGGAAACTATTTGATTAACAGCGAATTTTGCACAACACTGCCTGTAGAGACTTCTTTATCAGGATTTCGTATGGCAATCACCCGACCAAGAGCGGAACGAGGCGCCTTTCCGCCGGGCGCAGAGCAATATGGCCGCTCATTTTTAGGCGCATCACTGATCTGCTTCCCGGCACCCGATGCCGATCGCAACAGCGGTTTGATCATTGCCGGTACGCATGGCGATGAGAATTCCTCCATCGTCACGCTCTCATGTGCGCTGCGAACACTGACACCCAAACTACGGCGTCATCACGTCATTCTGGCGGTGAATCCGGATGGCTGTCAGCTTGGATTACGCGCGAATGCGAGAGGAGTCGATTTAAACCGTAATTTCCCGGCAGCAAACTGGCATGCCGGGGAAACGGTGTATCGCTGGAACAGCGCCGCTGAAGAGCGGGATGTGGTCCTGCTAACGGGAGACACCCCAGGTTCGGAGCCGGAAACGCAAGCGTTGTGCCAGCTTATCCATAAGATCCACCCTGCCTGGATTGTCTCCTTCCACGATCCGCTGGCCTGTATTGAAGATCCACGTCACACCGAACTGGGCGCGTGGCTGGCAGAGGCTTTCGCCCTGCCGCTGGTTACCAGCGTTGGCTATGAAACACCCGGCTCATTCGGAAGCTGGTGCGCCGATTTGAGCTTACCGTGTATCACCGCTGAATTCCCGGCAATCTCTTCCGATGAAGCCAGCGAAAAATACTTAAAAGCGATGGTGGAACTTCTGCGCTGGCAGCCTCAAAGATGAAGAACGCCGCTGGTAAAATTGAGCGCGGGTGAAACGTCAACCGCCAGCCATGTCGGGCCATCCAGGTCAGCAAAACTGACCTGATTGACCAGCGGTAATGCCGCGTTGATTGCCCGGGATGTACAAAGCATGCATCCCAGCATCAAGGAAAAACCCTCAGTCCGGGCCTGGTCCGCCAGGGCCAGTGCTTCGGTAAGCCCGCCGGTTTTGTCGAGCTTAATGTTGATCATCTCATAGCTGCCCTGCAGCTCACTCAAATTCTCACGGGTATGGCAGCTTTCATCCGCGCACACAGGCAACGGATGGATAAAATTCTTCAGCGCCGCGTCATTTTTCGCCGGAAGAGGCTGCTCCAGCATCGCCACGCCCAGGTCAGCCAGCAACTGACATCGCGCTGCAAGCCCTTCGGGATGCCATGATTCGTTGGCGTCAACAATCAGTGTGGCCGACGGCACTGCCGCGCGAATGGCAACCATTCGTTCGCTAATCAGATGATCGTCGAGCTTCACCTTTAACAGGGTGGCCCCTGCATCAAAAAGCGCTTTTGCACTGGCTGCCATTTGTTCCGGCTCACCAATGACAACCGTTTGCGCCGTAATGACCGATTGCGGCAAGGTCACGCCCAGCAACGACGTCAGTGATGTTTGCTGTTTAGCGGCTTCAAGCTCCCAGAGCGCGCAATCAATGGCGTTACGTGCCGCCCCGGCGGGTAAACGCTGCTGTAATGCCTCGCGCGAGAGCCCTTTTTGCAGATCAGGTACCAGGGTCATGATAGCCGCCATCACTGATGCAGCACTTTCTCCATAGCGTGGGTATGGCGTGCATTCTCCCGTGCCTTTAAACCCCTCTTCCTCAATTTCAACCACCACCACACCGGCCTCACTTCGGCTGCCGCGAGAGATGACAAAGGGGGAATGCAATGGCCAGGCTTCTTCATAGACTTTAACGCTTCTCATCACTGACTCCTTGCGGCCTGGAAAGGCGAAAAATTTGGTTTGCCGTGTTATCCGCTGATGGCATACACTAGCCCCGACGTTAACTATATGTAAACAGGAAGATATCTATGTCACAACTCGTTCATTTCCAGGGCAACCCGGTTGCTGTTGCAGGTTCCATTCCGCAGGCTGGCAGCAAAGCTCAGGCTTTTACTCTGGTGGCTAAAGATCTGTCTGACGTCACACTGGCTCAGTTTGCGGGTAAACGCAAAGTACTGAACATTTTCCCAAGCATTGATACCGGTGTTTGTGCTGCATCTGTGCGTAAGTTCAACCAGCTGGCGACTGAAATGGACAACACGGTTGTGCTGTGCATTTCTGCTGACCTGCCATTCGCCCAGTCTCGCTTCTGCGGCGCTGAAGGCCTGAGCAACGTTATCACTCTCTCCACCCTGCGCAGCCCGAATTTCCTCAAAAATTACGGCGTCAGCATCTCCGAAGGCCCACTGAAAGGTCTGGCAGCACGCGCTGTACTGGTTATTGATGAAAACGACAATGTCGTATTCAGCGAGCTGGTTAACGAAATCACCACCGAGCCGGATTACACCGCTGCGCTGGACGTGCTGAAAGCATAATAATTGCTTAGCAATCTATACAGTACTTTCTAAACCTCGCTATGGCGGGGTTTTTTATTACTCAATAAGCTGAATCGTTAAAGCTATACTTGTCACAATTCACAATTATTGTGCAACAACCTCCTCTATACTTATCAATAAAGCGATCATAATCCCACAATAATCTTCAAAAATTCATATTTTTGCGCCTGGTGAAGCACATCACATTTCCATTTTTGTTAAGACATTAGATTCCCTTACGAAAACAAATAATCGTTTCAGCAAAAAGGGAAGAATATGAAAATCAAACTGGCGTTTACGATACTCGCAGTACTGTTCTCTGGCCAAGCCGCGGCTAAAACCTGGGTGCTGACAAGCGCTGAAAGCAGCGTGGAGAAAGGAAACTGGAAAATTTCGAGCGATGAGCTGAACGTTAAAGGGCAAACGTTCAGCATTGAGCAAAAAGTCTTACATGGAGGTAAACAGGAAGGCAGTAAAGTCATCATCATTAGCAGCAAAAATGGACTGACAATTGCCTTAAGCCCTACCCGTGGCATGGATCTCCTGCATGTTGAAGGGTTTGGTACCAAACTGGGGTGGAATTCCCCTGTCAAAGAGGTCGTCAACCCGGCCTATATCAATCTGGAAAGTCGAAACGGGCTCGGTTGGCTGGAAGGTTTCAACGAAATGATGGTGCGGTGTGGCTATGAGTGGACAGGCCATCCGGTCACCGCTGATGGACAAATCTATACTCTTCACGGTAAGGCGGGTAATACGCCTGCCTCGCAGGTGGAAGTGGAAGTTGCTGATGCTGCCCCACATGAGATTCGCATTCGCGGTTTAATCAAAGAGAGCACGTTCAAGAAAGCCGATCTGCAAACGATGACCGAACTGCGTTATGTTCCAGGAAGCAACCAATTCAGCCTGCATGACGTTCTGACCAACCATGCTGATTATCCTCATGATTATCAAATCATCTATCACAGTAACTTTGGAACACCGATCCTCGAAGAAGGCGCGCGATTCCTTGCCCCGGCAGTAAGCGTGAGCCCATTCAACGACTACGCCAAAGCGGGCGTTAACGAATGGCAAACCTACGCAGGGCCGACAAAAGACTTTGATGAGATGGTCTTTAATATCAAACCGCTCGCGGATAATAACCACGAAACGCTTGCGGCAGTGATCAATAAAGCCGGTGATAAAGGCGCGTCAATTCAGTTTGATACTCGCCAGTTGCCCGTGCTGACTCTCTGGAAAAACACCGACACGCTGAAACAGGGTTATGTTACAGGCATTGAGCCAGGTACCAGCTACGCGTACCCCGTCACCATCGAACGCGAGCAGAAACGCGTTAAGCAGTTGCAGCCAGGAGCCAGCACGCAGTTTGATTTGACCTATACCCTGCTTCACAACCCACAACAGGTGAAAGATGTGGAAAACAGAATTGCGTCGATTCAGGGAGACACAAAAACGGAAATCGTAACCACGCCTCTTGCGAAGGAATAAGCGAAAAGAAAAAAAGCCTCTTTACAGAGGCTTTTTGTTATTCGTCGCCCTTCTTATGATTCAAACCATACTCGCGCAGCTTATTCGCTATCGCGGTATGCGAGACACCAAGACGTTTTGCCAGTTTGCGGGTACTTGGATAGCTGCGATAAAGCTGTGTCAGCACTGAACGCTCGAAACGGCTGGTGATCTCATCCAGTGAACCTTCCATCGCCTCTTCACCGACAGATACTGACCCGGCGTCGTAATCCGGCAACAGGATATCCTGCGGACGTAATTCATATCCTTCCAGCTGCGTCAGAGCCCGATAAACGGCGTTTTTGAGCTGACGAATGTTACCCGGCCAGCCATAGCGCATTAATACCGTGCCGAGATCGGCTGAGAGCTTCGGACGCGGAACGCCCTGCTCGTCGGCAAAGCGAGCCACAAACAGTTCGGTTAACGGCATGATGTCCTGCGGGCAATCGCGCAACGGTGGAATGTTGAGTGTCAGGACGTTGAGGCGATAATAGAGATCCTCGCGGAAGATCCCCTTTTGCACCAGTTCGACCAGGTTTTTCTGGGTGGCGCAAATGACACGCACGTCCACATGCACTTCATGATCCTCACCCACGCGGCGGAACGTACCATCGTTCAGGAAACGCAGCAGCTTAGCCTGCATGCGAGGAGACATTTCGCCGATCTCGTCCAGTAGCACGGAACCGCCATTGGCCTGCTCGAAGAACCCTTTTTTGCCTTCCGGGGCGTGACCGAATAACTCGCTTTCGACGGCATCTTCAGGAATGGAGGCGCAGTTAAGCGCCAGATACGGTTTTGCAGCACGCGGGCTCGCCAGGTGTACGGCGTGAGCGAGCAGGTCTTTCCCGGTGCCGGTATCGCCGGTAATCAGCAGCGGCGCAGTCAAACTCGCGAGCTTACGGGCCTGGTCAATCACATGACGCATTTTCGGGCTGACGGCAATAATCTGGCTGAATGCCCCTACATCCTGACTGGAGAGGTTTTGCAACTGACGTCCCATACGTAACGTTGATCGCAGCATGATCACCGCGCCAGTCAGCACGCGGGTATTGCTTTCCCCTTTCAGATAGACCGGCGTGATCTCCATCAGGAAATTCTGTCCGTTGATCACCACGTGCTCGCTATGTGTGTTCTGGGGGTTGCTATCCAGCCAGCGCTGGAAGTTAAAACCGGGAATCAGCTGTGCGGCGTTATGGTGGCTGAGCTTGTCCTGGCTCTGTGCAAAAAGCTGACAGCTGGCGTGGTTAACGCGTTCTACTTTGCTTTTCAAATCCAGAGAGAGGAAAGGCTCTGGCATCGCTTCCAGCAGTGCGCTCAGCGCCAGGTGCTCACGCTCAGAGGGCATCCACGGGATAGTACGTACATCCGTAACGCCAGCGATACGGCGGATTTCAGCCATCAGGCTACTGAAGGTATTAAATTCAATTTCGGCAAAATTGAGGTAAATCTTCCCGACAGGGTCGATCTCAATGCCACGTAAATCAATGCTACGTAAAACAAGAAGATCGAGTAATTCGCGGGTCAGACCGAGACGGTCTTCACAGAAGACTTCAAGACGCATGGGAAATTCACCGTTTTAAGCCAATAACAGTAAAATGATATGTCAGAACACGGTGATCCGGAAGCTGGCTGTCAACAAATATTGACAGCCAGCACGATTAGTGAACAAAACCTCACGGGGCAGGTTTTTTATTGAGCGTTTCTTTGAGCTGACCGATCAACTCGCGCCTGAAATCCCCCAGCCGCGGCTTGTCGTCATCAATCCAGGGAAGCGGACGACAGACTTCCATCGCTTTAATACCTAAACGCGCTGTCAATAAACCCGCCCCAATACCCTGAGCGGCACGGGCTGAGAGCCTGGCCGCCAGATCCTGCGACATCCAGTCCATTCCCACTTCGCGCACCAGCTCACTCGCACCGGCAAAGGCGATATTGAGCAAAACCAGTTTAAACAGTCTGAGTCGGCTGTAATAACCCAGCTCGATGCCGTAAAGATTCGCGATACGGTTAATCAGGCGTAAGTTACGCCAGGCGATAAATGCCATATCGACCAGCGCCAGCGGGCTGACGGCAATCATCAACGTGGATTCCGCCGCAGAGCGGCTAATCTCGCGCCGTGCCTGGGCGTCCAGCACCGGCTGGACCATATGAGAATAGAGCGTCACCACTTCGCGGTCATTCTGGGTTTCATGGATGGCGGCATACCAGCGCTGAAGTGCCGGATGCGATTGATCAATACCTGCCTGACTGGCGAGCTTTTCACAAAATGCGCGACCTTTTCCGGTAGCGTGACTGTGGAGCAGGTCCCGAGCTTCATCGCGCTCATGCGCGCGCTGTCTCAGACGCCAGAGGCGACGCCACTCCGTTACAACCGACCCAATACCCGCCCCCACAATCAGGGCACCCGCAGCACACCCGCCGAGCGCGACCCAGTCCTGGGTTTGCCAGGCATTCATCGTCCATTGTACGCCCTGCCCAACCACACTTACGCCAAACAGCGCCAGACCGGCGGTGACCATCTTGCGCCAAAGGCTGCGTTTCGGGCGTAAAGCAGCCTCAACGACAGCTTCCGCCTGGCCTTCCTCTACACCCGGCTCTTCCGTCACTGCCGGGGCAAAGTTCTCAGCCTGCGTACCACTGAACGTTTGCGCGGTTTTAAACGCTTCCTGATTCTCTTGCTCAAGCGTTCCGGTAAAGTCTATGCGTGGTTTTAACGGTTCCGTCATCGCAATTTATCTCCAATCAAAAACTCCAGTGCCGCATCCAGACGAATGTGCGGTAACGGTTGATCGACACTCATGGCCTGGGGGCGAAAAGCTTCAAACTGGAAGCCCTGGCTCTGCCAGAACGCCGGGCCTGGAAGCCGTGCAGGAACTTCGCCCGGATACACGGTAAGTGGCTCGCCGTCGCTAAGACGGTTCCCGCGTAATGCCGGAATTTTTTCGCCGTTAAGGTCAATCAGCCCACTTTGCGTCGCCTGCACGGACGCCAGCCCGAGGCAATCCATGCTGATCCCTTCGAAAGCGGCATTTTGCCAGGCATCCTGGACCAGTTGTTGCAGCAGCGACACCATATTGGCGTGTTGATCGACCGTGACATGATCGGCTTTGGTGGCTGCAAACAGCAACTTGTCGATCACCGGCGAGAACAAGCGGCGAAATAGCGTCCGCTGACCATAATGAAAACTTTGCATCAGCTGTGTCAGCGCGAGGCGCATGTCGTTGAAAGCCTGTGGCCCGCTGTTAAGCGGCTGAAGACAATCCACCAGCACTATCTGACGATCAAAACGTAAAAAGTGGTTTTTGTAGAAACCCTTGACCACCTTTTCACAGTAGTAATTGTAACGCTCGCGCAGCATCCCGGCATTCGTGTGCTTGTCGGCCTGAGCCAGTTTTGACTCTCCGGTGCCATCCACGTCCGGCCACGGGAAGAACTGCAACGCGGGCGCTCCGGCTAAATCACCCGGCAGGACAAAACGCCCCGGCTGGATAAAATGCAGCCCTTCCTGTTTGCACTGATGCAGATACGCCGTCCAGGCTTCCGCGATAGCCGCCAGACGGTTTTCATCAGCAGGCGCGAGCGGATCTAAGCCTTCGCACAATTGCCGCCAATTTGCTGACCACTCCGCGCGGTGACCCTGTAACAAACTCGCCATCTGACGGGACCAGCTAAGATAATCCTGCGCCAGCATGGGTAAATCGAGCAGCCATTCGCCAGGATAATCGACGATTTCAAGATACAGTGTTGAGGTATCTTTGAAGTGGCGCATCAGGGATTCATTGGAACGAAAGCGTAACGCAAGACGAATTTCACTTACCCCTCGCGTTGGCGTCGGCCACGTGGGTGGGTCGCCATAAAGCTGTGCCAGCCCTTCGTCATACGTAAAACGTGGAATGCCAAAATCGCGCTGAGGCACGCGCTTAACGCCCAGCAAACGCTCTTCCCGCACAGCGCTAAGCAAAGGCAAGCGTGCCCCTGCGTGCAGGTTAAGTAGCTGGTTCACCATCGCGGTGATAAATGCCGTCTTACCACTGCGGCTCAAACCTGTCACCGCCAGACGCAGATGACGGTCAACACCGCGGTTCACCAGTGAATTGAATTCGTTTTTAAGTCGCTTCATTGCCGTCCTTTTTGTCCGGAAGACTGGAATTCATGGCTTCAGAATACAATAAATGGGGGCAGATCGTTGATTATCAATTCTTATTTATTGCTATTGCCGTTTTCTCTCCAGTAAGATGAACAGTATTGCTGTCAGTCTGGAGTGAGTAAGGTGTATGTCACCCACCATCTATGATATCGCACGGGTTGCGGGCGTATCGAAATCAACCGTTTCCCGCGTTCTGAATAAACAAACGAATATTTCTCCTGAAGCGCGTGACAAAGTGCTGAAGGCAATAGACGAATTAAATTATCAGCCCAACAAACTGGCCCGCGCCCTGACCTCTTCTGGCTTCGATGCCATTATGGTTATTTCGACCCGCTCGGCCAAAACCACTGCCGGTAACCCTTTTTTCTCCGATGTCCTTCATGCCATTACGGCAAAGGCGGAAGAGGAAGGTTTTGACGTTATTTTGCAAACCTCAAAAAGCAGTGAAGATGATCTGCTGAAATGTGTGAGTAAAATTAAACAGAAGATGATCAAAGGGATTATCATGCTGAGTTCACCGGCAAACGAATCCTTTTTCACCACGCTTGACGAATACGGAGTGCCGGTGGTCGTTATTGGAAAAGTGGAAGGTGAATATCAGAATATTTATTCCGTCGATACGGACAATTTCCACGACAGTGCCATATTGACAGATTCATTTATTAAACATGGACGCACAAAAATTGCCTGTTTGCATGCTCCGCTAGACTATCACGTTTCTATCGATCGTCTTGCCGGATATAAATCCAGCCTTGAGAAACAGGGCATAACTATTAACCCGGATTGGGTCATTGATGGCGGATATACCCATGAAAGTGCGCTAAAGGCGGCCTGCAAACTTCTCTCATCGGACAACCCGCCCGATGCCGTTTTCGCCACTGACAGCATGAAATTGTTAAGCCTTTATCGTGCAGCGGATGAGTTAAATCTGACGATCCCCGAGCAGGTTGCCATGGCGGGATACAGCGACCCAATGCTGTCTCTCGTTTTAAGCCCTGCGCCAGGCGGGTTTGATATTCCAACGAGAAAGCTGGGCGAAGAGAGTTGCAACGTGCTGTTTCAGCGTATTGCGGGTAAACCTGCGCCGCATAAGATATTGGTTGAAACGCATTTTTCGGATGCGGCTTCCTTGCGCTAAAAACCAGGGGCAAACGCCCCTGGTAGATCATTATCAGAACGCGTAATTCACACCGACACCCGCATAGTGGAAGCGATCGCTCTCACCTTCGTCGTGGTTTTCCCATTCATAGGCGTATTCCAGTGTCATGGATAAACCATTATTGAAATCATAGGCATAAAGCATACCCAGTCGGTTGAAATCATGCCCTTCACGATCAGGATCGTCCTGCCAGTCCCAGTTTGACCAGCGATCGAGGCCAAGACGGGTATATGGCGTTAAAGTGGTCTGGCCTAACGAAATGGGCAGATATGCACGAATTTCCTGGGTGGAGAACTCGCCGTTATTACGGGAGCTGTCCATATTGAAACCGCGCTCTAAATAGTAATTCACTTTAGCTGCAAAGGTTTCGTTAATGGTCCACGTAAAGCCCGTTTCGGTTTCAACGCGGCTGTCAGCATAACCGGTTTTTTCGAGATCGTTGGCAAACTGATACATGGCAAACCAACCGCCAAAACGCCAGTCGTCGGTTAACTTAATATCCCAGTCAGGCTGAACTTTGTAGCGCTGCATATTAGCGCTGCCGTCTTTGGCGCCGTGTTCATCTTTAAAGTGATAACCATAATTACGAAAACCACCGGTCAGACCGAAAGTAAAATCATCGGTGCCGATAAATCGGTAGCGTAATTCAAATTCCGGGCGATCAAAATAGGTGCCGCGCGTCATACTGCTGTAATCAACTGGCCCTTCCTGGTACATCGCCAGAGAAATAGTCCACGCATCCCATGTCGCATTAAACCACACGGAAGGTTCATATAATCCATCTTTATCGTCGCCCTGACCTTCGACGTTTTCAATTTCATACATTGCACCGATATTAAATTCCCACTGCTTTGCCGTTTCTGTAGCTTGTGCGTAATTAACCCCTGCGCATAGGATAAGCGCAGCACTTCTTAGTAGAGTACTCATTAAATATTCCCTTTATAATTAACAAACAAAAAACCGGAAATTTGCATTCCCGGCAAACGCTCTTCTTATCTAATAGCCGCTTCGGTATCGGCGTCGAAGAAATGGCACTTATTCATATCGAACTGGATGCCGATATTATCTCCAGCAACGTAGTCATTCGCCGCCCCTGCACGGACAACCAGTTCATGTCCACCCACGGTGGCATAAAGCATAAATTCGGCTCCGGTCAATTCTGCAACACTGACCTTCGCCGTGATGTCATTTCCGCTGCTCTGCAGGGCAAGTATGTCTTCCGGACGGATCCCAAATACCACCGCTTTGCGCTGATATCCTTTCGCATTCAGTATGTCGAGAATGTTCTTTGGGATCTCCAGGCGTAGTGTTTCTGTCACGAAATAGCGATCGTCGATAGCACCACGAATGAAGTTCATCGCCGGTGAACCAATGAACCCTGCGACAAACATATTTGCCGGCTCGTTGTACACCTGCTTCGGAGCCCCCACCTGCTGAATAATGCCGTCTTTTAAGATCACGATGCGGGTCGCCATCGTCATCGCTTCCGTCTGGTCGTGCGTGACATAAATCATGGTGGTATTAAGCTTCTGATGCAGCTTGCTGATTTCAGCGCGCATCTGTACACGAAGCTTGGCATCAAGGTTGGATAACGGCTCATCCATCAGAAAGACGCCCGCTTCGCGCACAATCGCCCTGCCCAGCGCCACACGCTGGCGTTGACCGCCGGACAAAGCGCCTGGCTTACGCTTCAGGTATTCACGTAAGCCTAAAATCTGCGCCGCCCAGTTAACGCGCTCCTCAATCACCGCAGGCGCTATTTTTTGCATTTTCAGGCCAAACGCCATGTTGTCGTAGACCGTCATATGCGGATAAAGCGCATAGTTCTGGAACACCATTGCGATATCGCGTGACTTGGCTGGCACATCATTCATGCAAATGCCGTCGATAATCAGTTCACCTGCACTGATCTCCTCAAGACCGGCAATCATTCGTAGGGTGGTCGATTTACCGCAGCCCGATGGACCGACAAAGACAATGAATTCTTTGTCCTCAATTTCGAGGTTGAAATCCTTAACCACGTGGACCTGGTTATCATAGATTTTCTGAATATGTTTCAGAGACAGTTGAGCCATAATTTATTCCTTTTCAATACGCCCGGGACGCCCAGAATTCTGTCAGGCATTTCCAGGTCAGTTCCCGCGTTGAATGAAGTTGTAATCCCGCATGGTTGAGACCAGGCCCAATACCTACCGACAGCATCCCCGCACTGTTGATTGCTTCAACGCCTGCGGCGGCATCTTCAATACCGATGGCCTCTTCAGGACGCACATTCAGCCCTGTACAGGCGGCCAGGAAGATCTCCGGATCTGGCTTTGAGCGGTGAATGCGGGAAGCATCGGCACAAAAATCGAATGCCTGATGAATACCCAGCGCGTTCAGGATCCCTGGGGCATTGAGCGATACGGATGCCAGCCCAATTTTGACCTTCGCCGCACGGATCTCCGCCAGCACCTCGCGAATACCCGGAAGCAGCGAATCCTGCGTGAGGGATGCCAGCGACTGGACATAAAGCGCATTTTTTTTCGTCGCAAGCGCCAGACACTGCTCATCGCTAAACATCCCCTCTTTCCCGCCATGCTTCAGGATGCGCAGGAGGGAATCCATACGACTTATCCCCTTCAGCTGTTCGTTAAAAATTTCATCGAAGCCGATACCAATTTCCTCCGCCACGGCGCGCCAGGCCAGAAAGTGGAGGTGTGCGGTATCGGTGATCACACCATCCAGATCGAAAACAACAGCCTTAAGCATCATGACTCACCCCTGTGGTAGCGGTCCCATCAACGGGTGCAAGAAAATCCTTATAAGCGCAAACTTTCCGCCCCGATACACGTAGCGTTTTGCCCCACAGCGTCAGCGTGACAGGTTCCGACGTTTCAAGGGTTAACACTGCGTTTTCATACGCGAAGTGCATGGTTGCATTCCGCCACCGCAGCGGGAATGCGAGTTTCTGCCAGTGAGCAGGCAGTTTCGGCGCAAGATGCAATTCCCCTTCAATAATTTGCAGGCCAGCGAATCCCTGAATCGCGCCAGACCAGATCGCACCTGTTGCCGCAGCATGTATACCCTCATCGCTACTGTGCGGATCATCACCCAAATCAATGCTGATGCCGTCACGCCAGAAGATATAGGCTCCTTCAGTGTCACCACAGCGCGCGAGCACAATCCCGTGAATGGCTTTGCTTAGCGACGAATCATGGATGGTACGTGGTTCATAGAACGCCAGATTGGCGGCGCATTGTTGCGGCGTAAACCGTTCCGGCAGCAGATAGTTAAGCATCACAACATCGGCCTGCTTAAGGACCTGCATTTCGTTCACTTCCGCGCGGGAGTAATCGAGAAGAATGGTCTGCTTACCCGCTTTGGCTTTATAGCGGCTCAGATCAATGGCAGGTTTTGCCATGAAGGTATCATCCTGTGGGATCACACCGTCAGCATCGGCTTCTGGCAGCCACAGGCGTGACAGGAACTGCGTGGCATTATCCGTAAAACACGCATCTTCACATCCGAACATCGTCATAAACCGACGCGCGCAGGCAACGTTGTACCAGGCCAGATAGTTGGTGTAGGCATTGTTATTCACATGCTCGGTGTATTCATCCGGTCCGATCACGTCATGGATTTCCAGACGCCCATTAATTTCCGTCGCGCGTCCTATCCAGAACGAGGCGGTTTCCACCAACAACGTCAGGCCTTCATTACGCATAAAAGCATCATCGCCTGTCGCCTGCCAGTAAGCGACCACGGCCCAGGCAATATCTGCCACGATGTGGTGTTCAGCGAGTGCGGAAGCGACCTTCTGGCGAACCCCGGTACGGATGTTGATAGCCGCGAATTCTGGTGTCTCTTCCTCTCCGCTTGCGGCACTTTCCCACGGGAACAACGCGCCTGGCCAGCCGTTACGTCGGGCTTTTTCCCGAGCGCCTGAAAGATTAAGCCAGCGATAGCGCAGCAGGCTGCGGGCAACCTGTGGGCGGGTGAACAGATGGAAAGGCAGCAGGAAAATTTCGGTATCCCAGAAGACGTGTCCTTTATACCCCTCTCCCGTCAGCCCTTTTGCGGCGATACTGCTTCGCTCGTCATGGGCTGGCGTCATCGCGGTCAGATGCCAGACAGCATAATCCAGTGCCACCTGATCCTGATGTTCCGCAGAAATGACTTCAACCCGTGCATCACGCCAGACCGCTTTCCAGGCATACGCTGAACTCTCAAGCAACGCATCGTAGCCCCTTGCCGCACAGACTTTGAGATCGGCCAGCGCGTTGTGCGCGAAAGACGCCTGCGACAGTCCTTTATCGCTGCGATGCGTCACCCAGACAATTTTCTCAAGCGTGACAGTGTCACCCTTAGCAATTTTCAGTGAATGATGAACACTGAGACGACGATTTTTGGCGGTGAAACAGCTGTCGCTCTTTGTTGAAAGCTGACAATATGCCGAAATAACAACCTCAGACGCCCGGTCCTGCGTTTCATACACACCCTGCATGTAATGCTGGTCAAAGACTCTGACCGAGAGTTCATCCAGATGCTGCCTGCCGCTGTTGGTTTGTGTCGCATCTATGCCAGTTTTCAGCACGGTCTGCGCAGCGCCATCAAGCGGTGTGATCGAGAACTGCATTGCCACTAAGGGCAACTGGTCCAGCGACACAAAACGACGACTTTCCAGTCGATAGCGTTTCCCGTCAGGCGAACGCCAGACAACGTTACGATGCAGTTCGCCGTTGGCAAAGGCAAGCTCGCGCTGCCACTCAAGTATTTCTCCTGACAGGAGGGTCAAATTTACACCGTCCAGCTCAACATCAATGCCGGTGATATCAGGTAGATTGATCAGCTCAGTGGTCTCATTGCGCCCGGCACGGTGATACAGACCCGCGAGATACATGCCCCGGGTTTGCTGGGTATAATCTTCTTCATGCGTAGCGCGAATGCCCATATAGCCATTGCCGCAGGCCATGACAGAGGCGTATTTATTCAGACTGTGTGGACAAAAGCCCGGGTCGGTTAATCCAGAGACGTTCAGCATAATGTCACGCTTTCCCCTGTTTCAGCTGATTCATAAAGCGCGGCCACAAGCTGCTGGATAACCAGCCCCTGTTCTGCATCAGCGATCATCACGGGCTCTCCCTGCACATGACGCACGAAGGCCTCCATACTGCGTAAATGGCGCTGGTCATCAGCCTCTTCACGTTGTGTGATGGTGACTAAAGCACCGGCTTCATCGTTGTAGATGTGCGCCGGGAACAGCGTTGCCCCCGCCTTTTCACCGCAGAAAGAGACGTTCATGATGGACTGCTCACGGATGTTAAGCGCAAAAGAGGTGTCCACACGCAGAATGCCGCCGTTACAGAATTCAATCGTGCCAAACAGGGCATCCTCAACGGTAAACAGCGTGGGATCCCACTCGCCAAACTGACCGGTACTTTTACAGTTTCCCAGCTTCTGGAAGCTGTGCGCGGTCACCCGTTTTACAGCAGGGAAACCCAGAACATACATGGCGGCATCAAGCATATGAATGCCGATATCAATCAGCGGTCCACCGCCCTGTAACGATTTGTTGGTAAAAACGCCCCACCCCGGCACACCGCAACGACGCAGCGCCTGCGCCGACGTGAAGTAAACCTCACCGAGTGTTCCGTTCATTACCGCATCACGCAGGAGCTGAGTATCCAGGGCGAAGCGATGGTGAAAATCATAGGCCAGGACTTTTCCTGCCTTGCGCGCCGCAATGCGCATCTCATCAGCCTGCAGCGCTGTCATCGCCGGGGGTTTTTCACACATCACATGGCAACCCGCGTCGAGGGCCGCCATCACATGTTCAAAATGGAACCGGTTAGGCGAACAGACGCTCACCACATCCGGTTTTACTGCCTGCAACATCTCGTGAGCGTCCTGCCATGCCGATGAAATAGCAAAACGTTCCGCTAACGCCTGTGCTTGTTCAAGGCGGCTGTCCATGACAGCCACCATTTGAACATCACTGCGTGTGGCGTAATACGAGGCATGCACTTTGTCCGCGACCTGTCCGGCGCCAATGATGGCGACACGCAGAGGCGACGGTGTAGAAGCACTCATCACGCTCGTCATCCTTAGCATTCACGCAAATAAGTGAGTGAGTCCTGATAGGCCTGAGCCGGATCGTCGGCACGAACGCGGCACTCATACACTACATACCCCTGATAGTTATCGGCACGCAGCTGATCGAACAGGCTGGCAAAATCGAGGCTTCCGCTGCCCGGCTGATAGCGGTGGTTATCAGCAATGTGCACATGCCCCAGCAGATCGCGGTTCTGATGCAGCGCATCCGTCAGTGAGTCCTCTTCGATGTTCATATGATAGAAATCACCGATGATCTGCACGTGCTTCAGACCGTTCTCTTCGATATAACGACGCGCGTCGGCCAGGGTGTTGATCATATGATCCTGGTAGCGGTTCAGCGGCTCCAGGTAGACGGTCGTACCGGTGCGCGCAGCCACCTCATCCAGCCAACGCAGCGAGGCGCTAACCGCTTTGCGGTCGCCGTCCAGGCTACGTGGGGAGGTCATTGGCGGCAGGCGGAAGGTAAACATCCCCCACGCAGCAGGTACAATAATGCCCTTTCCGCCCACGTCTGCCAGTGCTTCCAGAATGCGTTCAATCTGTTGTAAGCCGTTCATACGGCGTTCTTCGATAAAATCACCGATCCAGCCATCATATCCGCCGCATGCAGTTGTTACCGGCAGGCCAGTGGCTTTGATTGCGGCTTTTACTTCGTCGAGATTTTCTACCAGGAGTTTGCCGTCGATTTCATAGCCATCAAAACCCATAGATTTGATGTACTTGAATTTTTCCATAATGTTGGTCGGGAAAAAGGCCTGGTTTTGTGTTGCGATTTTCATGATTTGCTCTCCTTAGCTTAAAAAGTGACGCCCATTTTGATACTGAGTTCCGGGTGCTGATCGACATACGTCATGTAGCTTTCCGGGCTGGTGGTGAAAGTCACGACCGGGTCGATCAGATCTTCACAATTCAGATAACCGTTCATCAGCAGTTCCCAGCAGGTCTCTTCAATACGCTTGCGGCTCCAGCGTGGGTAATCCGGGTTGGGTTCGCTGCATGCGCGTGAGAAGACAATCTTCGCGTTATTGAAATGCGCTTCACGGCCGAGGTTAAAGCCTTCCGCGAACGGTTTTGCGAAGGCAACGTAGGAGATAGTGCCGCCATAGGCGAGTCCACGCAGAGCAGACTGCAACGCATCAGCAAAACCGCTGGTTTCGATGATCACGTCCGCACCCTGTTTGCCGGTCAGGTTTTTAATTTGCAAACCAACGTCGGTACCAATCGGGTTCAGGCAGTGATCCGCACCATGACGGCGCGCGATCTCACAGCGGTGTTCGATAGGATCAACGCCGATAACAACGGATGCGCCGGCTTTTTTCGCCAGCTGGATAGCAATCTGACCAATCGCCCCCAGGCCCACAACCACAACGAAATCCCCCACTCGCACGTTGGCATCACGCACGCCGCTCATGGCGAACTGCGCCGGATCGTAGCAAACGGCATTTTTCCAGGACACGCCCTGCGGCATTTTGCGCAGCTTATAGTTGTTAACCGCGTTAACGATCACTGTCTCCTGCAGTGGACCGTAGCAGCAGACGCTGTCGCCAATCTGGTATTCAGTGACGTCTGCACCACATTCAATAATGTCGCCAACGATCATGTTGCCCAACTGGAACTTACCGAATTCGATACCACGTGCTGAACCCTCTTCACGCGGGGTGAACATCTGCCACTCCGCGTTGAACTCTTCATCAATAAACGGGCTTGCTGCGCGGAAATCCACGACTTCTGTACCGTGCTTGGGTGCGCCAAAGCGGGCGCGAATTTTTACTTCATGTGCTTCAGCAGCACGGTCTTCATATTCCACCAGCGCCGCCACGCGTGGCGCTGTCGCAACTAACTTTTTCATAACTTGCTCCTGGTAAAAAATTGGCCGCCTTAGCCCTTAACGCCACCGGCGGTCAAACCACTTTTAATAAAACGTTCAGAGAGTGCGTACATGATGACCACTGGAAGCGCCGTCACCAGCGATGCCGCCATCATGCGACCCCAGATATAATCTGGCGTGCTAAAGAGCGTGTTCAGCCCAACCGGCAGAGTAAAGTTGCTGGCACTGGACAGGAAAATGGAGGCAAACAGGTAGTCGTTCCACGCCACCATGAAGCAGTAAACAAACACCGACACGAGGCCGGAAATCGCCAGCGGCACGGTAATACGGAAGATGATTTGCAGCCGGTTCAGACCATCCATCATCGCAGCCTCTTCTATTTCGTCCGGAATGGTGTCGAAATAGCTACGCAGCATGAATACCGCTGTCGGCAGCGTCTGGGTCACCATGGTGATAATCAGCGCCATTTCAGTGTCATAAATGCCGAGCGCGGTGATGATTTTGAACAGTGGCACCACCAGCAAAATCCCGGAGAACATATAGACGGTGTAGAAGCTCGCATTGATCGTCGTGCGTCCCTTAAAACGCAGTTTGGACAACGCGTAAGCACCCAGTGTGCCGAGAAACACCGCAATCACCGACGATGTCAGCGACACCACCATGCTGTTGCGGAAGTAGTCCACAAACGGGAAGATCAGCGGGTTAAAGATGTCAACGTAATGCTGAAGCGTCCACGCTTGCGGCAGAATAGTCGGGTTCAGCGATATGGCCTCTTTCGCACTCTTAAATGACGTCATCAGCATCACGAAGAACGGGAACAGCGTGATAATCAGAAATACCGCCAGCCCCAGATAAAAACCAATGCGGCCCAGTAAGCGTTTATTTGTTGCCATTGAGGTTCACCCTTTTTCTGGTCAGCAGGATCACAGCAAAGATGATCACGAACAGCACCACAGAGATTGCCGCCGCTTTGCCCAAATCGTTGAAAGCAAATGCAGTTTTGTAGAGATAGACGCCTAAAATATCGACCTTGGTCGTTAACAGGTAGACATCTGCAAACATGTAGAACATCCAGATGGTTCGTAGCGTCACTACCGTTGCCAGCACAGGCATGATGGCGGGCAACGTGACGATACGAAAACGCTGCCAGGCATTGGCTCCGTCCATCTCTGCCGCTTCGTACAACGATTTATCAATGGTCTGCAAAATCGCCAGGAATGAAATAAAGGCATACGGGAAGTAGCGCCAGATAGCGAACAGCACCACCAGCACAAAGCTACTGCCAGGGTTGTCGAACCACAGTGGTGCCTGGTCATAAAGATGCAGCAGGTCAACGCCCAGATAGTTCACAATCCCGTAGCCGTTGTTGAACATGTATTTCCAGGCAAACACCAGGGAAATAGACGGCGTTACGTAGGATAAAATCACCAGCGAACGTGCCGTTTTCCGCAGGCGAAATTCACGGTTGAAGAAGATGGCGACGGCAAGTCCCAGCCCTGTGCTGCCGAGCACGACCAGCGCCGTATACCAGAATGTCATCCACAGCGAGTGCCAGAATGCTGCATCACTGAGGATGCGAATATAATTGTCCAGCCCGACAAACACCGCACTAATGCGCGGGTTAAGCGGCAGACGTAAGAAACTGATTTCGATATTGGAAATCATTGGCCAGGCCACCAGGCCCCCCAGCAAAATCAGGCTGGGGGCCAACAGCAACATGGCGAAAGGCATATCTGAACGACCAGAAAACAACGTCTTCATAATTTCCTTCCGCAGAGCGCTCCTATCGTTGTGAAATCAGGTCAGTCAGTCGCTTCTGGCTGTTGCTAAGCGTGGCGCTGAGATCTTGTTTACCCACCGTGACGTTATGCACCATGGAACTGATAATCCCCGACCCGGTAACATCGCCCATACGAGTGAAGTTTTTATCCCCTACAGCACCAAAGACCTGAACATTCGGGAACTGAGCGATTAACTCGTAAGGCAGTTGCCCGAACGCTTTAATCACATCGTTGTTTTTCCAGGTATCCGTGCCCACCACCAACTTGTTCACCGGCAGCGCTGCTCCAGGTGACATCATGACCCAGTCGGTTGCGTTCTGAGCCTGCTCCATCCAGGTCACAAACTTTTCAGCCGCTTTGGTTTCATCTTCGGTTTGACCGGTTGTGATTGTCAGGGACGTGACCATGCCGTAAACGGCGGAGGATTTTTCTGTAGGAACGACAAAGCCAAGATTGGCAGGGTTACCATCCTGGAATACCGCCGGCAGGATGTAAGTGGAATAAACGGCCATCGGTGCAGAACCGTTCATGAAGGCATCTTTGATCTCCATGACATCGTTCGAGCCCGGCATGGTAGTCGTCGCCAGCGCTTTATAGAACGCCAGCGCTTTTGCCATTTCAGGGGTATCAATTTCGACGTTCCCGCTGGCGTCAAAAACATTTGCACCGCCGGAAAGCGCAAACTGGGAGAAGGCCTGCTCGGTCATCACGCTTTCCGCCGTAGGCAGCGCAATACCGTAATGTTTATTGGCCGGGTCGCTCAGTTTTTGACTGGCGTTCAGCAGTTGTTCCCAGTTATGCGGCTCCTCAATACCTGCCGCCGCAAGCACATCTTTGTGATACCAGACGCCAGACAACCAGGCACTCATTGGTACCCCCGTCCAGGCGCTGCCGTCTTCCGTTCGCACAACGCGGAGGATCCCGTCATAGAAGGTGTTTTCGCCTACCGCGTTAATGACTTCGCCGATAGCCTTGCGATCCAGCAATTGTTCCTTATCCATGACCTTCGCGTAATCATGGCTGACTTCAATCACCTCAGGCAGCGCCCCCGTTCTGGCGAGCGTAATCACCTTGGTGTTGTAGGCGTCCTCTTCTACCGGAACTTGCTTCACCGTGATGCCAGGGTTCTCTTTCTCGAATTTTTCGATCAGTTTCGTAATGACCGCCTGACGCTCCTGCTCTACGGACGAGTGCATAAACTCGATGGTCACCGCAGACGCTTTATCATCCTTACAACCTGATAACAGGGCGCACGAAACCAGTGCTGATAACAGCACAATTTTGGGCATTTTCATTTTAGGGTCCTTTTTAGTTTTCTTTAATCCACATCACCTGCCATGGATTGAGGGTTAATTCCTTACCGTTAACCACCTGTCCGGAGAGTAATTCCATACCGGAAAGCGTTTCCCCATAAACGGTATGAACGTTATGACTAAAATTAAATAGCGCTGTAATTTTTTCACCTGATTCAGAAACGCGAACAATTTTAAGAACCTGCTCATCCAATGATTCAAAAAATGCCTGCGCATCCGGGTGAAATGCACTCTCCCCACGACGAATTGCAATAAGTTCGCTTAAGCGGGAATAGATTTTATGACGAAGGCTATTTTTATTACTCAGTTCAAGATCAATCTCACCCGGGCCGTATTTCTTTCTGTTGATCGCACGGTTATATCCGAGGTGTTCAACCCCTTCATAATCGTTACGAGAGCCAAGAATACTTTGAATATAAACGGCAGGTACGCCAGGGAAACTTAACAACACCGCATGCGCCAGAATAAAGCGCGCAATGCGTTCATCGTCCGAACTGTTTTGCGAGCTTAACGCGTCAAGATAGGTCACGTTAATTTCGTAAGGGCTGCGCGTTCCGTCCGGATTATTTTTCCAGTTGACCAGCGCCCCTTCCTGCTGAAGTTTTTCAACCAGTGAAAGTATTTCTGATTCCGGAAGAATACCACGTAACGGATTCAGACCGATACCATCGTGAGAGGCCAGGAAGTTGAACCAGGTTGTTTTTGTCGAAGGTAGCGCCAGCGACCCAGCCCACTGACAGAGGGCTTTAACATCCTGGCGATGAACAGCATGCAGCACCAGCGGCGGTAAGGAGAACTGATAGACCATCTGGGCTTCGTTTTCACCGTCACCGAAGTAAGCGATATTGTCTTTGTGTGGGACATTTGTCTCGGTAATGATCACCGTACCCGGCGCCACCGCCTCTGTTATCGCGCGGAAAAGCTGGATAAGGCAATGAGTCTGTTCCAGATGGATGCAGCTTGTTCCCGGGATCTTCCACATAAATCCGACGGCATCCAGGCGAATATAACTCGCCCCTTCAACCAGGTAATGAAGCAGCACGTCAACCATCGCAATCAGCACCTGCGGTGAGGCGAAGTTGAGATCGATCTGGTCATCACTGAAGGTGGTCCACAAATGACGCACACTTCCATCATGCAGCGTAAAAGGCGTCAGCAACGGTAATGCGCGAGGACGAGTCACTGCTGATAAATCGGTTTCAGGATCAACAGAAATAAAGAATTCTTCGTAGCCTGGTTTCTGCGCCAGATAATGAGAAAACCATGCACTTTTCGCTGACATATGGTTGCATACAAAATCAAACATTAAGCTGGCTGACTTTTTTAATTCCGCAACGTCTTGCCAGGTTCCTGTTTCCGGTGCAACGCTGTGGTAATCAATAACGGAAAAACCGTCATCAGAAGACCACGGGTAAAATGGTAAAAGATGGACATGGGAAAACGAACGTGCAAGCCACTCATTATAAAAGCGGGTAAATAGTGGCAGAGCGTCCCTCTCTACTGCAGTGAACTGATCGGCATAAGTAATCAGGACAACATCTTTTTCATCCCATCCTGATTTACGCTTTTCTGTAATAGCAGCAGCAGCTTGCTCAAGCTTTGTTAATAACGCTTTAAAATGTGCCTCAGAAAATGAGGCACCGTAAATATAAGTAATGAGTTTTTTAATTTTTTCGTTCACTTTATTTTTCCATGGTAGCGGTCCCACGAGAGGGAATCTACTCCCATGAAAAATATCTGTCAACGAACCGGGAGGCTGAAAAATGCAATTACAAAGCGGCGATGTTCAGGATTGTGAACTGCCGCAAATAAAGCACAAGAAAATGAGGGAAATGGGTGAAGCGTTTCGAGCCCTCTCTCACGGAGGGAGAGAAAGGGCTAACACGAGCGGTAACTAGGGGGATAAATAACGACGTGACAGCTTTTTAGCCACTTTTTGCAGCAGAGGCTCCAGTGCCACGGCCAGCAAAATTCTGACGGGCTTACGGGCAACAGATTTGATTGCCCACCCCGCCACACCCGCCGGGCCGTAACGTAACGCCGTCAGCAGGACCAGTTTACCTGCGATTTTCAGGCCGGGTTTGACTTTCTGACCGGCCTGTTGCCAGTTTTGCTTCATGTAGGCTCTCTCTTAAAGCTGACGAAAACGACTGCGCAGCGTAAAGGTATCCGAGGTGACATAGCGCTCCATTTCCCGCAACCGCTTTTCACCTGCGGCCAGTTGATCGTCCACTGCATTCAGGAGATCGCTGCTGGTTGGCGCACCTTCCGCAGCCAGTTCACCTTCCGGCATTGGGTCGAGTACAAATGACAAAATGATGTACGCCACCAGGGTGATAAACGCCAGGCCGAAGAAAATAGACAATACCGTGACGACACGGACCAGTTTCACTGGAACATCAAGATAATGGGCCAGCCCGGCGCAGACACCGCGCACCATACCCTGCTGCGGAATTCGCCACAATTTTTTATTCAGATTCAGTCCAGACATTAACGATCCCTCCAGTTTGGATGCTCGGCATCCAGGATATCTTCCAGTGCCTGAATGCGTTCGCGCATTTTATTCGCCTGTTCGGACAGCTGTATCAGACGCTGTTGTTCATTCTGGGAAAGCTCGCCCCGTGAAGAACGGTTGCTATAGTGCAGCCATAACCAAATCGGCAAAACGAACAGCACGAAAATAGTCAGAGGAATGGCCAGAAAAAGCGCGCTCATGTGTACTCCTTGTCTTACGATGCATGGCGGCACGCTCAGGTGCCGCATAAATTATTATTGGTTATCTTGCTTCATTTTGGCTTTCAGTGCCGCCAGCTGCTCGCTGATTTCATCGTCAGCTTTCAGGTCAGCGAACTGTTGATCCAGCGACTTCTGTTTACCGATGCTATGGCTTTCGGCTTCTGCTTCCATCTGATCGATACGACGTTCAAACGATTCAAAACGCGCCATCGCTTCATCAAGCTTGCCACTGTCCAGCTGACGACGCACGTCGCGGGAAGAGCTTGCCGCCTGGTGGCGCAGAGCCAGCGCCTGTTGACGCGCACGGGTTTCGCTCAGTTTGTTTTCAAGCTCACCAATCTCTTTCTTCATGCGGTTGAGGGTGTCATCCACCAGCGTCACTTCATGCTCAAGCGTCGCAATCATCTCTGCCAGCTTCTGTTTTTCAATCAACGCAGCACGGGCCAGATCTTCTTTATCTTTACGCAGCGCAAGCTCGGCTTTTTCCTGCCATTCGTTCAACTGAGCGGTAGCCTGCTCAATACGACGCGTTAACTGTTTTTTCTCCGCCAGCGCACGGGCGGAGGTAGAACGCACTTCAACCAGCGTGTCTTCCATCTCCTGAATCATCAGACGTACCAGCTTCTGCGGATCTTCCGCTTTCTCAAGCAGTGAGTTGATGTTGGCGTTCACGATGTCGGCAAAACGAGAAAAAATACCCATAATCTAATCCTCATAGTTCTGTTATCGGGCAATGCCCTGCTGAACAGATAATACAAATACCATGCCAGTTTTTTATCTTATTGATTTTACTAGATCTGATTGATTTTCATGCAACAGAGAGCTATGCTTACCTGGTGAATATCGCTAAGGAGTGGTTAATTTCATCATGCCTGGATACAAAGACAATCTACTCGGTGAAGCAAACAGTTTCCTTGAGGTGCTGGAACAGGTCTCTCGCCTGGCGCCGCTGAATAAACCGGTGCTGATCATCGGTGAGCGTGGAACAGGTAAGGAACTGATCGCCAACCGTCTGCATTACTTATCCGGGCGCTGGGATGGCCCCTTCATTTCCCTTAACTGTGCGGCGCTGAATGAAAACCTGCTCGACACGGAGCTCTTCGGCCATGAAGCAGGCGCGTTTACCGGGGCCCAAAAACGCCATCCGGGGCGCTTTGAACGTGCCGACGGCGGCACACTCTTTCTTGATGAACTGGCCACCGCCCCCATGCTGGTGCAGGAAAAACTGCTGCGCGTGATTGAATATGGTGAGCTGGAACGCGTCGGCGGCAGCCAGCCGCTGCAGGTTAACGTGCGCCTGGTGTGCGCCACGAACGCCAACCTGCCGGAGATGGTGGCGGCGGAGAAATTCCGTGCCGACCTGCTTGACCGCCTGGCTTTTGACGTCGTTCAGCTTCCTCCGCTGCGCGAGCGCAAAAGCGACATCATGCTGCTGGCGGAGCAGTTTGCGATTCAGATGTGCCGTGAACTCGGGCTGCCGCTGTTCCCCGGCTTCAGTGATTATGCGCAGGAAACACTGCTTGCTTACCACTGGCCGGGAAATATCCGCGAACTGAAAAACGTCGTTGAGCGCTCTGTTTACCGCCACGGCAGCAGTGAGACGGAGCTGGATAACATCATTATCGATCCTTTCCAGCGCAACGTGCAGCCGGTTTCCACACCGTCGTTAACGAGCGAGTCCCCCACTCTTCCCCTTGATTTGCGTGAGTTTCAGCATCATCAGGAAAAGCAGTTGCTTGAGCAAAGTCTGAAGGCAGCGAAATATAACCAGAAACGAGCGGCTGAACTCCTGGGTCTGACCTACCATCAATTAAGGGCATTGCTCAAAAAGCATCAAATGCGCTGACAATATCAGCACTTACCCGCAGACATTTTTACGAAGCAGGCGTAAGTGCGATACACTTTGCAGATCGAACCTAAAAACCTTAAAAATTATGCGTCTGGTTTTATCGTCCTTTTTTGCACTCGGTCTGTTCAGCAGCCTGGCCTTTGCTGCGCCCGAGCTGACTACGCAGCCTGATATTCGTGACAGCGGCTTCGTCTATTGCGTAAGCGGTCAGGTGGATACCTTTAACCCGCAGAAAGCGGGCAGTGGTCTGATTGTGGATACGCTTGCCGCGCAGCTTTATGACCGTCTGCTGGATGTCGATCCTTACACCTACCGTCTGGTGCCTGAGCTTGCGGAAAGCTGGGAAGTGCTTGATAACGGTGCAACCTACCGTTTTCGTCTGCGTGATGATGTCGCGTTTCAAAAAACGCCGTGGTTTACCCCAACACGCAAGCTGAATGCGGATGATGTGGTCTTTACCTTCCAGCGGATCTTTAACCGCAATTATCCGTGGCATAACGTGAATGGGGGGAATTTCCCCTATTTCGACAGCCTGCAGTTTGCCGACACAGTTAAAAGCGTACGCAAGCTGGATAACCGGACCGTTGAATTTACGCTGACGCGCCCGGATGCCTCCTTCCTGTGGCACCTGGCGACTCACTATGCATCAGTCATGTCTGCCGAATATGCCGCGAATCTGACCAAATCGGACCGCCAGGAGATGCTTGATCGTCAACCGGTCGGCACCGGCCCGTTCCAGTTGGCTGAATACCGTGCGGGTCAATATATTCGCCTGCAGCGCCACGAACATTTCTGGCGCGGTGTACCGCTGATGCCGCAGGTGGTGGTCGATCTCGGTTCTGGCGGGACGGGACGTCTGTCAAAACTGCTGACCGGGGAATGCGACGTGCTCGCCTGGCCTGCTGCCAGCCAGCTCACCATTTTGCGCGACGATCCACGCCTGCGTCTGACGTTGCGCCCGGGCATGAACATCGCCTATCTGGCGTTTAACACCGACAAACCGCCGTTGAACAACCCTGCCGTCCGCCATGCCCTTGCGCTGGCGATCAACAATCAGCGACTGATGCAGTCGATCTACTACGGTACGGCGGAAACCGCCGCCTCAATTTTACCGCGCGCCTCGTGGGCCTATGACGGTGAGGCTAAAATTACGGAATACAATCCGGCAAAAGCGCGTGAACAATTGAAGGCGCTGGGGGCGGAAAACCTGACGCTGCAACTTTGGGTACCTACCAGCTCACAGGCATGGAACCCTAGCCCACTGAAAACTGCCGAACTGCTACAGGCGGATATGGCGCAGGTGGGTGTGAAAGTGATCATCGTACCGGTTGAGGGGCGTTTCCAGGAGGCGCGTCTGATGGACATGAACCATGATTTAACCCTCACAGGCTGGGCCACAGACAGTAATGACCCGGACAGTTTCTTCCGCCCGTTACTGAGCTGTGCGGCGATAAACTCGCAAACCAACTACGCCCACTGGTGTAATCGGGAATTTGACGCCGTGCTGCAAAAAGCACTGGCTTCCCAGCAACTGGCCTCACGCATTGACGCCTATGATGAAGCACAGAAGATCCTCGCCCAGGAGTTGCCCGTATTGCCGCTAGCCTCTTCCCTGCGCCTCCAGGCGTATCGTTATGATATTAAAGGTCTGGTGTTGAGTCCGTTTGGCAACGCCTCGTTCGCCGGCGTGACGCGCGAAAAAGAACAAGAGGTGAAAAAACCATGATTATTTTTACCTTACGTCGGCTTCTTCTGTTGCTGGTGACGCTCTTTTTCCTGAATTTTGTTGGCTTCAGCCTGAGCTATTTCACACCGCATGCCCCGCTACAGGGGTCATCACTGTGGGATGCATGGATCTTCTGGTTTAACGGTCTACTGCACTGGGATTTTGGCGTCTCCAGCATTAACGGACAGTTGATCTCCGATCAACTGAAAGAGGTATTTCCGGCTACGATGGAACTGTGCATTCTGGCCTTTGGCTTTGCGTTAATCGTTGGTATTCCCGTGGGCATGCTGGCCGGAATTTACCGCAACAAATGGCAGGACACGTTTATTAGCGCTCTCGCTCTGCTCGGTTTCTCAATTCCAATCTTCTGGCTGGCACTACTGCTGACGCTTTTCTTCTCACTGACCATGGGTTGGCTACCGGTGTCAGGCCGTTTTGACCTGCTTTATACCGTTAAATCGGTGACCGGGTTTGCAATCATAGACGCATGGCTCTCCGATTCAGTATGGCGTCATGAGATGATCGTCAGTGCGTTGCGCCATATGGTATTGCCAGTGTTGACCCTGGCCGTGGCACCGACAACCGAAGTGATCCGACTGATGCGTCTGAGCACCATCGAGGTGTTTGATCAAAACTATGTCAAAGCCGCCGCCACACGTGGATTATCACGACTGACCATTTTGCGCCGTCATGTGCTACACAATGCACTGCCGCCTGTGATCCCACGTCTGGGGCTACAGTTCTCCACCATGTTAACGCTGGCGATGATCACCGAGATGGTCTTTAGCTGGCCTGGGCTCGGACGCTGGCTGATAAATGCCATCCGTCAGCAGGACTATGCGGCTATTTCCGCAGGGGTCATGGTGATTGGCTCGCTGGTGATTATTGTTAACGTGATCTCCGATATTTTGGGTGCGATGGCTAACCCATTGAAGCATAAGGAATGGTATGCCTTACGATAACGTATACAGTGAAAAGCGCACGCCCGGTGTGCTGCGTACCGTGTGGCGTAAATTCTATGGTGACACCACGGCAATGATCGGCCTGTATGGCTGTGCCGGCCTGGTATTGCTTTGCGTCTTTGGCTCTTGGTTTGCGCCGTATGGCATTGACCAGCAGTTCCTTGGCTATCAACTGCTGCCACCTTCATGGTCACGCTACGGTGAGGTCTCTTTCTTCCTGGGCACTGACGACCTTGGGCGTGACGTGTTAAGCCGCCTGTTGAGCGGTGCAGCGCCAACAGTGGGTGGTGCATTTGTGGTGACCCTTGCGGCAACGATCTGTGGTCTGGCGCTCGGCATTTTTGCAGGTTCCACCCATGGCCTGCGTTCGGCGGTGTTGAACCACATTCTGGACACGTTGCTCTCAATTCCGTCTCTGCTGCTGGCAATCATTGTCGTCGCGTTTGCGGGTCCGCATCTGTCGCATGCCATGTTCGCCGTCTGGCTGGCTATTCTGCCCCGCATCGTTCGCTCGGTTTACAGCATGGTGCATGATGAGCTGGAAAAAGAGTATGTCGTCGCTGCCCGTCTGGACGGGGCAACAACCTTCAATATTCTGTGGTTCGCCGTTCTGCCGAACATTGCTTCCGGGCTGGTCACCGAGATCACTCGCGCCCTGTCGATGGCGATTCTGGATATCGCGGCGCTCGGTTTCCTCGACCTCGGCGCACAGCTACCGTCACCTGAATGGGGTGCAATGCTCGGCGATGCTCTGGAGCTCATCTACGTGGCACCGTGGGTGGTCATGCTGCCAGGTGCGGCCATTATGGTGAGTGTGCTGCTTATCAACCTGCTGGGCGACGGTATTCGCCGCGCAATTAACGCGGGGGTGCAATAATGCCGCTTCTTGATATTCGCAACCTCACTATCGAGTTCAAAACCGGTGAAGGCTGGGTTAAAGCCGTCGATCGCATCAGTATCACACTCGCTGAAGGTGAAATTCGCGGGCTGGTGGGAGAATCCGGCTCGGGAAAGAGCCTGATCGCTAAAGCCATCTGCGGTGTGGCAAAAGATAACTGGCGCGTGACCGCTGACCGTATGCGGTTCGATGATATTGACCTGCTGCGCCTCTCCCACCGTGAGCGTCGCAAGCTGGTCGGTCATAACGTCTCGATGATTTTCCAGGAGCCACAATCCTGTCTCGACCCGTCCGAGCGCGTGGGCAAACAGCTGATGCAGAACATTCCCGGCTGGACCTATAAAGGCCGCTGGTGGCAGCGCATTGGCTGGCGGAAACGTCGCGCCATTGAGTTGTTGCACCGCGTCGGGATCAAAGATCATAAAGATGCGATGCGCAGTTTCCCTTATGAACTGACCGACGGCGAATGTCAGAAAGTGATGATTGCCATCGCGCTGGCAAATCAGCCGCGTTTGCTGATTGCCGACGAGCCGACAAACGCGATGGAACCGACAACGCAGGCGCAAATTTTCCGTTTGCTGTCGCGTCTGAACCAGAATAACAACACCACTATTTTGCTGATCAGTCATGACCTGCAGATGCTCAGCAAATGGGCCGACAAAATTGATGTCATGTACTGTGGGCAAACGGTCGAAACGGCACCCAGTGAAGATCTGATCAACGCGCCGCATCATCCATACACGCAGGCACTGATCCGTGCGATTCCTGATTTTGGCAGTGCCATGCCACACAAGAGCCGCCTGAATACCCTGCCAGGGGCGATTCCGCTGTTGGAATCCTTACCGATAGGCTGTCGTCTGGGGCCGCGTTGCCCGTATGCTCAGCGTAAATGTATCGAGACACCACGTCTGAACGGGGCCAAAAATCATCTTTACGCCTGTCATTTCCCACTGAACATGGAGAGAGAGTGAAATGGTCGAAACTTTGCTGGAAGTTCGCAACCTGAGTAAGACCTTTCGCTATCGTACGGGGCTGTTTCATCGTCAGACTGTCGAAGCAGTTAAACCGCTAAGTTTCACACTGCGTGAAAAACAGACTCTGGCGATCATCGGTGAAAACGGCTCCGGAAAGTCCACGCTGGCGAAGATGCTCGCCGGCATGGTTGAACCCACCTCAGGGGAAGTGTTAATTGACGACCATCCCCTGGAATTCGGTGATTACTCTTTCCGTAGCCAGCGCATCCGCATGATTTTCCAGGATCCGTCGACCTCGCTCAATCCACGCCAGCGCATTTCGCAAATTCTGGATTTTCCGCTGCGTCTGAACACCGACCTGGAGCCAGAGGCGCGCCGTAAACGTATCTTTGAAACCCTGCGTATGGTTGGGTTGTTACCCGATCACGAAAGCTATTACCCGCATATGTTAGCCCCGGGTCAGAAACAGCGTCTGGGCCTGGCGCGCGCCTTGATTTTGCGGCCAAAAGTAATCATTGCCGACGAAGCGCTTGCCTCGCTGGATATGTCGATGCGTTCGCAGTTAATTAACCTGATGCTGGAATTACAGGAAAAACAGGGTATCTCTTATATCTACGTCACCCAACATCTGGGGATGATGAAGCACATCAGCGACCAGGTGATGGTCATGCACCAGGGCGAAGTTGTCGAGCGCGGCAGCACGGCGGATGTGATGGCGTCCCCGCTTCATGAACTGACGAAAAGACTGATTGCCGGGCATTTTGGTGAAGCATTAACCGCCGATGCATGGCGAAAAGACCGTTAACCGCGCGTTGAAAGAGTGGTCGGATTAACTAAGCACGCGACACGTGATATTATCGCCGCGTTTTAACGACGATTGTCCCAAGAAGATGACGATCGCCACAACAATGAATATAAGGATTAAAGCTATGGGTTTTCTTTCCGGTAAGCGCATTCTGGTGACTGGCGTTGCCAGCAAACTGTCCATCGCATACGGCATCGCTCAGGCAATGCATCGCGAAGGCGCTGAGCTGGCGTTCACCTACCAGAACGACAAGCTGAAAGGCCGTGTTGAAGAGTTTGCCGCGCAGCTGGGTTCCAGCATTGTTCTGGAATGTGACGTTGCACAAGACGAAAGCATCGATGGCATGTTTGCTGAACTGGCAAAAGCATGGCCGAAATTCGACGGTTTCGTTCACTCCATCGGCTTCGCTCCTGGCGACCAACTGGACGGCGACTACGTGAACGCGGTTACCCGTGATGGCTTCAAAATCGCTCA
The DNA here is from genome assembly GCF_037053385.1 of Enterobacter sp. P82. Taxonomy (NCBI): domain Bacteria; kingdom Pseudomonadati; phylum Pseudomonadota; class Gammaproteobacteria; order Enterobacterales; family Enterobacteriaceae; genus Enterobacter; species Enterobacter sp. P82. Next base: position 961,249 of record NZ_JBALHX010000001.1, on the reverse strand, counting down.
CGACATCAGCTCTTACAGCTTCGTGGCGATGGCTAAATCTTGCCGCGCGATGCTGAACCCGGGCGCAGCGCTGCTGACCCTGTCCTACCTGGGCGCAGAACGTGCCATCCCTAACTACAACGTTATGGGTCTGGCTAAAGCGTCTCTGGAAGCCAACGTACGCTATATGGCGAACGCAATGGGTCCTGAAGGTGTGCGCGTTAACGCCATCTCTGCAGGCCCAATCCGTACCCTGGCGGCTTCCGGTATTAAAGATTTCCGTAAAATGCTGGCACACTGCGAAGCGGTTACCCCGATTCGTCGTACCGTTACCATTGAAGACGTGGGTAACTCTGCTGCATTCCTGTGCTCTGACCTTTCCGCTGGTATCTCCGGTGAAGTGGTTCACGTTGACGGTGGCTTCAACATCGCGGCAATGAACGAGCTGGAAATTAAATAAGTTTTGACTCTCTTCCCCCATGGGAAGAGAGTTTTTCCCTCCGCCCCCCCTTCGTTATTCCGTTCTGCTATTTGTTATCACCTAACAATATTTTTCCCTTTATCAGCCTTACGCCAGGATATTGATCGCCATTTTGAGATCAAGGAACGCACATGGAACAACGCCGTTTTTCCGGCAAAGGCCACTGGTACCACGAAACCCAGTCGAACCACGCGCAGACAGATGTTCTGCCCCTGGTGCCCGAAGCCGCTAACGTCGACGATCGTTTTTTGCTCGATTTAGCCCTGCCTGATGAGATTGTCGCTGCCTGTACTGGCTGGCTTACTCCTGCCAGAACCTTATACCACCTGCTGTTTCCGCTCTCAATACCCGTGAATCGCCTGCAAACGCTCAGCGCTTATGATAGGCTCAGTACCGCGCTAACGGTCGCACAGGCCTGTGGCGTTCAGCGGCTCTGTAACCATTACGCTGCCCTCCTCGCCCCGCTTCCCGGCCCGGACTCCTCGCGTGAAAGCAACCGACGCCTGGCGCAAATCACCCAGTATGCCCGCCAGCTCGCAAGCTCTCCTGATGTCATTGATGATAAAGCCCGGAACCAGCTTGATGAGGTGGGCTTGTCAACGTTTGATATTGTGGTGATTAACCAGATTATCGGCTTTATTGGTTTTCAGGCTCGCGTGGTCGCAGTGTTTCAGGCGCTAATGGGACACCCTGTTCGCTGGTTGCCGGGCCATCATATTCAGCCGCACACCCTGCCCACGAGTCACGATGCGTGGGTACCGCTTTTACCCGTCGTCGAACTGCGCTATGCAAGTGCACATCAGCTTGAGTCTCTCTCCCGCTGGCAGTCGGAACCCGCGCTTGAAGCGCTGACGCCGGTCCTTTGCCATGAACCGACGCTACTCGACCTGACGGGAGAAATCCTGATCAACATTCGCGAAGAGATTTCTCTGATCTCTCCCGCTCTTTCTGCCGCAACAGAACTGCTGACACGCTCTCCTGACCGCTTCAGCGCCGCACAGTTTACCCCGCTCATGGATGCAGGACTCCCTGCCGTACACGCGATCGAACTGCTTGGCCAAAGCGCATTTGATGGCTGGCTCAATCGTCTGAACGTCGCGTTTGGTAAAGAGGAATAACCATACTAATTACCCAAAGAGCGCTTGCTGATACAGTGAGAATCGCGTAAAACTGTCAGCCGCTCAATGGCTACGAAAATAGAACATTATGTTTCAGGACAACCCGCTGCTAGCGCAGCTTAAACAGCAACTGCATTCCCAGACGCCGCGTGCAGAAGGGGTCGTAAAAGCCACAGAAAAGGGTTTTGGCTTCCTTGAAGTTGACGCGCAGAAAAGCTATTTCATTCCGCCACCGCAGATGAAGAAAGTAATGCATGGCGATCGCGTCATGGCCGTCATTCATACCGAGAAGGATCGTGAGTCCGCCGAGCCGGAAGAACTGATCGAACCGTTCCTGGCCCGTTTTGTGGGCAAGGTGCAGAGAAAAGACGATCGTCTTTCTATCGTGCCGGATCATCCCCTGCTGAAAGATGCTATTCCCTGCCGCGCCGCCCGTGGCGTTGAGCATGATTTTAAAGAAGGTGACTGGGCAGTAGCAGAAATGCGCCGTCATCCTCTGAAAGGCGATCGCGGTTTTTATGCAGAATTAACCCAGTTCATCACCTTTGGCGACGACCATTTTGTACCGTGGTGGGTGACGCTTGCACGCCATAATCTTGAAAAAGAAGCGCCTAATGGCGTTGCAACTGAGATGCAGGATGAAGGTCTGGTTCGTCGCGATCTCACTGCCCTGGAATTTGTCACCATTGACAGCGCCAGTACAGAAGATATGGATGATGCCCTCTACGCTGAAGAGAGTGCCGATGGCAAACTGCATTTGACTGTCGCCATTGCGGACCCAACCGCGTGGATTGCTGAAGGCAGCAAGCTGGACGATACGGCGAAAACCCGCGCATTCACCAACTACCTGCCTGGCTTTAACATCCCGATGCTGCCGCGCGAGCTGTCAGACGATCTCTGCTCACTGCGTCCAAATGAAGTACGTCCGGTACTTGCCTGCCGCATGACTATCGCGGCAGATGGCACGATTGAAGATGATATTGAGTTCTTCGCCGCGACCATTGAATCAAAAGCCAAGCTGGCTTATGACAACGTTTCCGACTGGCTGGAGAACACCGGCAGCTGGAAACCGGAATCAGACGCTATTGCCGCCCAGATTCGTCTGCTGCACCGTATCTGTCTTAACCGCGGCGAATGGCGTAAAACCCATGCGCTGGTGTTCAAAGATCGTCCGGATTACCGCTTTGTTCTGGGTGAGAAAGGCGAAGTGCTGGATATCGTGGCCGAGCCACGACGTATTGCCAACCGCATTGTTGAAGAAGCGATGATTTCTGCCAACATTTGCGCCGCTCGCGTGCTGCGTGACAAGCTAGGCTTTGGCATTTACAACGTCCACACTGGATTTGATCCGGCCAATACCGAAGCGCTGGCAGCTCTGCTGAAAAATCACGATGTGCATGTTGATCCAGAAGAAGTACTGACGCTGCCGGGTTTCTGCAAGCTTCGTCGCGAGCTGGACGCACAGCCTTCTGGTTTCCTGGATAGCCGTATTCGTCGCTTCCAGTCCTTTGCGGAAATCAGCACTGAGCCAGGCCCGCACTTTGGTCTGGGCCTGGAAGCCTACGCGACCTGGACTTCTCCAATCCGTAAGTATGGCGATATGGTTAACCACCGCCTGCTGAAAGCGATTATCAAGGGCGAAACGATTGCACGTCCTCAGGACGACACCACCCTGCAAATGGCCGATCGTCGCCGTCTGAACCGGATGGCAGAACGTGACGTTGGGGACTGGCTGTACGCGCGTTTCCTGCAGGACAAAACCGGTACAGATACCCGCTTTGCTGCGGAGATCATTGATATCAGCCGTGGCGGTATGCGCGTCCGTCTGGTGGATAACGGTGCTGTCGCCTTTATTCCTGCCCCATTCCTGCACGCTGTCCGTGACGAAATGGTCTGTAGTCAGGAAAATGGGACTGTGCAAATTAAAGGTGAAACAGTTTACAAAGTCACAGATGTGATTGACGTAAACATCGCTGAAGTTCGCATGGAAACCCGCAGTATTATCGCGCGCCCTGTCGCCTGATAAACTGTTAAAATGTTGGTCCTTTCTTTGCAGGAGAGGCCGACATTTTTACTTTTTATCTTTCACCACAAAATCATCATTTTTTCTTACTATTTTCAGTCTCCCTCCGCCCAAACTCGCCATAATTATCTACAGTAAAAGAGTGTTGTTATATTCGGTTACGTGAATTTTTATACGCTACGTATCCTTTTTAGCGTGACTCGTTTTATTATAAGAATTCAGGGAAAAAACAATAAGTTCACTTCGGTTTTGCCGCTGTTTCACAACGGAAAAGTCGACAGCAAATGAATAATTTGTGCGCTAATGAGCAGCTGCGGGAGAATACATGATGGACGATCTGGAGCAGAATTTGCTGTTTCGTTACATGGGCACTCACAGCCCATGGTGGCGATTATCAGCTGACAGCAATGCTCTGCACCTTGCCGCCAGTGAAAATGCCGATGTGACTCAGGTGGTGTCGCTGGACGATGAACAGGCCGATCTCATCCGTCAGTTAACTGTCATAACCTCCAGCATTTCAATGACGCTCTCTTTGTACGGGGAAAAAGTCCCTGTCCATCTTGTTGGGCGCAAAATAACCCGCAATGAGTGGGCCGGCACCGCCTCCTCCTGGAATGATACGCCCTCCGTAGCCCGCGATCTGGCACAGGGTCTCTCTTTTGCGGAACAGGTGGTCTCAGAAGCCAACTCCGTCATCGTTATTCTCGATCATAACGGTAATATCCAGCGTTTTAACCGATTGAGTGAAGAATACACCGGCCTGAAAGAACAGGAAGTCATTGGCCAGAACGTGTTTAAGCTCTTTATGAGCCGCAGCGAAGCAGCGGCTTCAAAGCGCAACATTACCGGTTTCTTTCGTAACGGCAGTTCGTATGAAGTCGAACGCTGGATTAAAACGCGCAAAGGACAAAGATTGTTTCTGTTCAGAAACAAATTTGTTCACAGCGGCAGCGGTAAAAATGAAATTTTTCTTATCTGTTCCGGTACCGATATTACAGAGGAACGTCGTGCTCAGGAGCGGCTGCGCGTGCTGGCCAATACTGATACCATCACCGGGTTGCCAAACCGCAATGCGATTCACGAACTGATTTCAGACGCCATCGACAATCGCGGTGAAATGCAGGTGGGTGTGGTCTATCTCGATCTCGATAACTTCAAGAAGGTCAACGATGCCTACGGGCATATGTTTGGCGATCAGCTGCTACAGGCTGTCGCACTCGCTATTTTGAGTTGTCTGGATGAAGGCCAGGTTCTGGCGCGGCTCGGCGGTGATGAGTTTATTGTCATGGCCACAAATACCTCGCAGGGTTCTCTGGAAGCGATGGCGTCGCGTATTTTAACCCGTCTGCGTCAGCCGTTCAGAATCGGTCTGATTGAGATTTACACCGGTTGTTCTCTGGGTATCGCGCTCGCGCCACAGCATGGGAATGACCGGGAAAGCGTCATTCGTAATGCCGATACTGCCATGTACACCGCCAAAGAGAACGGTCGTGGTAAGTTTTGTGTCTTCTCACCTGAGATGAACCAGCGCGTATTTGAATATCTCTGGCTGGACACCAACCTGCGTAAAGCACTGGATAACGATCAGTTGCTGATCCACTACCAGCCCAAAATAACCTGGCGTGGGGAAGTCCGTAGTCTTGAAGCGCTGGTCCGCTGGCAGTCACCAGAACGCGGTTTGATCCCTCCTCTGGAATTTATCTCTTATGCCGAAGAGTCGGGTTTGATTGTGCCCCTGGGTCGCTGGGTGATGCTGGATGTGGTTCGCCAGATCGCGAAATGGCGCGACAAGGGGATTAATCTGCGCGTGGCCGTGAACGTCTCTGCGCGCCAGCTGGCCGATCAGACAATTTTCAGTGATTTAAAACAGGCGCTAAAAGATCTGAACTTTGAATACTGCCCTGTGGATGTTGAGTTAACCGAAAGCTGTCTTATCGAGAACGAAGAGCTGGCGCTCTCTGTTATTCAGCAGTTCAGCAAATTAGGAGCGCAAATTCATCTGGATGATTTTGGCACGGGCTACTCTTCGCTCTCGCAACTGGCCCGGTTCCCGATCGATGCCATTAAACTCGATCAATCTTTTGTCAGGGACATTCATAAGCAATCTATCTCCCAGTCCCTGGTACGTGCCATCGTCGCAGTGGCGCAGGCGTTAAACCTGCAGGTGATCGCCGAAGGAGTGGAGAGTGCAAAAGAAGACGCCTTTCTGACTAAGAATGGCGTCAACGAACGGCAGGGTTTTCTTTTTGCTAAGCCGATGCCCGCTGCCGTATTCGAGCGATGGCTAAAACGATATCAATCGCGAAATCAGCGTTAACTGGCTTTGCGTAAACCCGCCGCATGATGGCGGTTTTGCAACATAACCAGACGCTCCATATAGGCGATATCTTTCGGCTCAAGGCAGAACGCGGCATCAACCCAGTCTTCCGTAATGTCCATCAGCTCACTGCGGGGCAACTGCAGAACACGTGTACGTGCGCGCAACATCGCCCTTACACCGTTCAGTTTTGGCCGCAGTGTGTCGATAAATGTCCTGACAGAGACGTAGCTTTGTCCAGGTTCAAACAGCACATCCACCAGCCCGTGCTGTTCGTACCATTCTGCCGTATGCGGCTCCCCTTTGTAGATGAGTTCCTCTGCCAGTTTCATGCCTGAACGCCGGGCGACCAGTGAATATCCCCCCATGCCCGGGAACAGGTTGAAGGCGATCTCAGGGAAACCTAAACGGGCATCGCGCTGAGCCAGCACGAAATGGTGCGCCAGAGCGGCCTCAAACCCACCACCTAACGCACTGCCTTCAACCATTGCCAGAGTGATAGCCCCCGTATCAAACCCTCGTGATGCCGCATGAACGCAGTCAACGCAGGCACGTGCATATGCCCGTAACGCTTCCCGACGACCGTTTTGAATGCATTCGACGAAGAACTGCAAATCACCTCCTGTATTGTACATTTCAGGAACCAGCGATCCGGTTACCCAAAAATCGACCTCAAAACCGGACTGGCGCACCAACCATGAGAGGTTCATGATCTCCTCAATTAACGCATGGTTGAAACAAGGACGTGGCTGAGCCTGCAGCATCATCCAGACTGTACGGCGCTCCGCCTCGTAATACCCTGATAACTGGGTGAAACGTTTAGAATCGGTAAACAGTGTGCATGTAGGCTGATTGATAACTGTCATAGTCTAATTCCTCTTATAAAAAAGCGCCTTGCGCGCAGTTTTAGACTAATCCACTCATTAAGCCCACTGCATGAGAGGGAATAAATTTATCACTGTTGTTTATGTAATTTAGTTATTGCATTTTTTCCCTTCTCTTTTGTTCCTATTTTCTGCATCATTGAAAATATTAACTTTTCACTCCTGGGGTGAGATTATGTCTACTATTGATGCACAAGCTGTAGCACAACGTATTGATACCGTGCTGGATATCCTGGTGGCGGGCGATTATCACTCTGCGATCCGTAATCTTGAGATCCTGAAGTCTGAACTTCTTGCTCAGAATGGCGCCGACAATGCGCCAGAAAACCGACAGCCAAAGGCGCCGTGGGAAGTTTAACCCCAGCGTTCCCGACCTCGTTCCGCTTTATTAAATGGATGCTATGAATTCCCGACAACAAATTATTTTGCAGATGGTCATCGATCAGGGGCGCGTAAGTGTGGTCGATCTCGCTAAAACCACGGGTGTTTCTGAAGTCACAATCCGCCAGGATCTTAATCTGCTGGAAAAACAGAGTTACCTGCGTCGTGCGCATGGATATGCTGTCCCGCTGGATAGCGAAGACGTTGAAACGCGAATGATGAATAACTACGCGCTTAAACGTGAACTGGCGGAATTTGCTGCGTCTTTAGTGAACAATGGTGAAACCGTTTTTATTGAAAACGGCAGCAGCAACGCCCTTCTGGCGCGTACACTTGCCGATCAGAAAGATGTTACCATCATTACTGTCAGTAGCTATATCGCGCATTTACTCAAAGAAACACGTTGTGAAGTGATTCTACTGGGGGGAATTTACCAGAAAAAAAGTGAAAGCATGGTAGGCCCACTGACACGTCAGTATGTCCAGCAGGTCCATTTCAGCAAGGCTTTTATCGGGATCGACGGTTGGCAACCGGAGACAGGCTTCACCGGTCGGGATATGATGCGTTCTGATGTGGTGAATGCGGTACTCGAAAAAGAGTGTGAGGCCATTGTGCTCACTGATAGCTCAAAATTTGGCGCTGTTCACCCTTATACAATGGGGCCAGTCTCCCGCTTTAGCCGGGTCATTACTGATGAACGTTTGAGCGAAACGCACCGTAATAAACTGGAAGATGACGGACTTATCGTCAATATTATTAAAACACCCGCCTGAGCACATTATGCGCCCGACTTTCGGGCGCATACGCAGCCCATTCTCTGAGATGATTCCTAACCTCCCTTTAAGATTTTTTACCTGTTTAAGCTGCCCTAAAGTCGTAAAATTAATGTTAGCGATATAACAGGAAGTGACTATCACCTGCGTGATTACGTAACACCTGCGCGACCAGCTTTCACGGAGAACAGAATTAAGTATGCGATTCGCCTAAACTTAATGTGTACCTATTTCCGTGAATTGATAATTCAGGAGAAAGTATTATGACCTTAACCAGCAAAAAATTAGCCGCCGCTGTTCTGGCAATCACTGTAGCAATGTCCCTGAGCGCTTGCTCTAACTGGTCTAAACGTGACCGCAACACCGCAATCGGTGCCGGTGCTGGTGCTCTCGGTGGTGCAATTTTAACAGATGGTAGTACGCTGGGTACATTAGGTGGTGCTGCTGTCGGCGGTATTATCGGTCATCAGGTTGGCAAATAATCATTCTATAAGCCTCCTGCGTATTGCGATATTTTGAACGCATTTTCAGGTCTGACTTACGCACGTATATAACACGAGCCACGGCAATTGCCGTGGCTCATTTATATTAGCCGCCTGCCAGTTTGACTTTCATGCCTTTGGCTTCGAGCAGAGATTTAATTAAATCGCGCTTATCACCCTGGATTTCGATAATGCCGTCTTTCACGGCACCGCCGCAGCCACATTTCTTTTTCAGCTCAGCCGCCAGCTTTGTCAGCTCCGCATCATCCAGATCAATTCCGGAGATAAGGCAGACCCCCTTTCCTTTTCGTCCACTGGTTTGACGCTGGATCCGAACGATACCGTCCCCCTTCGGACGTTCCACTTTCGTTTTCGGTTCGTCTATACGTCCGCTTTCGGTAGAGTAAACAAGACGGCTGTTGGAATCGGTCATTACGCCCCCTTTTTCAGCGACGCGTTGATAGCCTTAAGGGTCTCTGCCGGGTTCGCTGACTGCGTCACCGGACGTCCGATGACCATGTAATCAACACCTGCAGCCAGTGCCTGTTCAGGCGTCATAATACGGCGCTGATCGCCCACTTCACTGCCTGCGGGACGGATCCCCGGGGTAACAAGTTTAAAATCCTGCCCCAGGACTGATTTGAAACGCACCGCTTCCTGAGCCGAACAGACAACACCATCAAGACCGCAATTTTGTGTCAGACGTGCGAGGCATTCAGCATGTTCCGCAGGTGACAACGTCACACCCAGGTCGCGTAAATCACTTTCGTCCATACTGGTCAGCACGGTGACTGCAATCAGCAGAGGCGCGTCTTTACCGAACGGCAGAAGCGCTTCGCGGGCGGCCGTCATCATTCTTGCCCCACCCGACGCATGAACGTTAACCATCCATACCCCCAGCTCCGCAGCGGCAGCAACAGCGTGTGCCGTGGTATTTGGAATATCATGGAATTTAAGGTCGAGGAAAACGTCAAAGCCGCGCTGTTGCAGATCGCGTACGATTTGCGGCCCAAACAGCGTGAACATCTCTTTGCCAACTTTCAGACGGCAGTCGCGAGGATCGATACCGTCGACAAAGGCCAGTGCAGCGTCGCGCTTATTGTAATCAAGCGCAACGACAACAGGAGAATCCGTAATTACGCGGGAAGTGGAGGAAGTAACAGACGTCATGACCAGCCCTTTTCGTCTATGGGCGCGCAGCGGCGCGGAACAGATAAACGGCGAGCATTCTACCTGCCACTGCCGCAAATTGACAGAATCCATTTACTTTCCTGCCAGGCTAGCAAACCGCACGGAGTTCATGAAGAGGTAAAAACCATCAGTATGTTGTAACTAAAATGCAGTGTTTTAAAAAATTACTGCCCGTCGAGGCCGCGAATTGGCTTGATGGTGGACCATGCACGGCATGAAGGACAGTGCCAGTAGAGCGTATACGCCGTAAACCCGCACTTCTGGCAACGATAGCGCGGCTTGCTGCGCACCTGCTCGCCCACCATATCGCGCAGCACCATCAGGCTCTCTTTAGCACGCCCCTCTTCAGCATCATTCAGGTGGTAATCCATCAGCTTATGGAATACCCGCATGGTTGGATGACGCTGCAGCTGACGCGTAATATAAACCTGCGCGGTGTCGCTCCCCTCATACTGCTCAACCACGTCTGAAAGCATCAGTTCTGCAGTCGCACCGGTATTCTCTTCCACACAACGACGCAGGAATGCCACCCACTCTTCCTGCTTGCCCAATTGTTGATAGCAGGTTTGCAGCATCTCCAGCGTTTCACTGACCAGTTCTTTGTCCTGGTCGATAACACGCAGCAAGCTTTCAACGGCTTTGGCGTAATCGCCATTCGCCATAAAGACGCGGCCCATCATGATCGAAATACGGGCGCTATTACGATCGGCGGCGGCGCCTTTCTTCAACAACGTCATGGCTTTGTCCATGTCGTCGCTGCCCATCTGCTGAAGGGCTAATTCGCAGTAAAAATGAGCTATCTCAACGCGCTGTTTATCTTTACCCAGTTTAACCAGACGTTCCGCGGTATCGATAGCTTTTTGCCAGTCGCTGGTGGCCTGATAAATCTGCAGCAGCTGCTGTAGTGCGCCGATACGGAAATCAGTTTCATCCACCAGCTGCGAGAACATATCTTCAGCACGATCGTACAGCCCTGCGGCCATATAATCCCGCCCCAACTGTTGTACCGCAAGGAGTCGTTGATCGTAGGTCAGGGAGGCGCTTTCCATCAGGGTCTGGTGGATACGAATCGCGCGGTCAACCTCGCCGCGTGAGCGGAACAGGTTCCCCAGGGTGAGATGCGCTTCAACGGTTCCCGTATCCTCTTTCAGCATATCGAGGAACAGGTCTACCGCTTTGTCCTGCTGATTACTCAGCAGGAAGTTAACCCCCGCAACGTAGTCACGGGAGAGTCGGTTGGCCTCATCCTGCTTTGTTTGTTGCGCACTTCTGCGGCCCATATACCAGCCATAGGCTGCGGCTACAGGCAAAAGCAGAAACAACAACTCCAGCATAGTCGATTATTCCTTCACGACCGGCACACCAGAGCTTTCCGGAATGTCGGACGCAGGCGCAATGTTATTTTCGAGGCGTTTAATTTTACGTTCAGCGCGCGCAAGAGAAACACGGACTTTCAACCAGAAAAGACCACAAACCAGCCAGCCGATGGCAAAACCCGCAGCAAACAGGACCGCCAGCAGGCTCGATACCCGATACTCGCCCTGCGCCAGCAGATAGTTAAACGTCACCTGTTGGTCGTTTTGTGCACCCAATGTGACTGAAATGACAAAAATCGCCAATACCAGTAAGAAAATGAGTAAATATTTCACATTACTTCCCGTTATGTGGTTCAAGCGAATAAAGTGTGTTCAATTCACCGCAATCAGTCTTATAAACTACCATTTTAGTGACGAGCGCGAAACGGAAAAAGTAACGCGCCAGCTATGGATTTATGGGCAAAAGACGGATTATCAACCATCAGCCGTCACTTTGTTCCCGTTCGGCAATTTCTTCTTTCTCTTCGAGCGGTGGCGTTAACGGACCGCAGAGTCGTTCGGCAAGCCAGGTCGCCAGCGTGACCAGCAGCCATGAGATCAGCGTAGCGACCACCAGGTCCTGCGGCCAGTGCATCCCCAGCAATAGGCGGCTGCCCATCACTCCTGTCGCCCAGACCAGTAAAATCACGATAGTCACGGTTCGACGTCTCGGCCAGAGTAATCCAACGCCCAGTAACGCCCAACTGGCCGCAAACATGGTGTGGCCAGAAGGAAACGCGAACCCCGTCTCTTTTTGCCAGTGTTTACGCAAAAACTTCGGAATATCCTGCTGTTCAGCAAGCTGTTCTTTCACCAGTGCGCCACGATCTTTACGTTTTAAATTGTAGAATTCATCCACAGGAATATGGTGAGTTTTTTCCAGCCAGACGACAAAAGGCCGTGGCTCCTGAACGCGATCTTTAACCCAGGATTTCACGCCCTGACCAATCAAAATGGCAGCACCGAGGATCGCAAAAAGCATTAGCGCCGCCCGCAGTCGAAAACGCAGACACCACAGAAACCACGCGCAGAGAAGGACATGGGTAATAATTCCCCACGGCTGGGTGACGGTTTCCGTTATCCAATATAACGTTTTCAGCCATGCCGCATTCTGCCCGGGCTGCCACATCCAGCCCGAAACCCATACGGCCAGAGGCATAATCAGTAAAATGGCCGCACCTGCTGCCGTACGTCTGGCGATTGAAAGCATGTCTTCTCCTTTTTTGCTAAGCGTCACAATCATAACTGAAATTTATTCGATACGTGGATATGTCGGATCGTGCGTTTAACGTTCATATAGCATGGTGCCCATTAGGTGAACATGCTGAGCTTGTGGCAAAATGAACTGATACAGAAAGCAAAACAGGCGAAAGGCACGGCACGTGTCAGCCTACTCTGGAGAATCACATGCAGCTTAAACGTGTGGCAGAAGCCAAACTGCCAACCCCATGGGGCGATTTCCTGATGGTGGGATTTGAAGAACTGGCAACCGGACAGGATCATGTCGCGCTGGTGTACGGCGACATTTCAGGGCAGACGCCGGTTCTGTCCCGCGTACATTCGGAGTGTCTGACGGGTGATGCATTGTTCAGCCTGCGCTGTGATTGCGGTTTCCAACTGGAAGCAGCGCTGACTCACATCGCAGAGGAAGGCCGTGGGGTTCTGCTCTATCACCGTCAGGAAGGCCGTAACATTGGTCTGCTGAATAAAATCCGCGCCTACGCGCTGCAGGACCAGGGCTACGATACGGTGGAAGCGAACCATCAGCTCGGCTTTGCCGCCGATGAACGTGACTTCACCCTGTGCGCCGATATGTTCAAGCTTTTGGGTGTAGATGAAGTTCGTCTGTTGACCAATAACCCGAAAAAAGTGGAAATCCTGACCGAGGCGGGGATCAATATTGTTGAGCGTGTACCGCTGATTGTGGGCCGCAATCCCAAAAATGCCCACTATCTTGATACCAAAGCCGCAAAAATGGGCCACCTGCTGAAAGAGTAAGAGCAAAAAGCCCGGCGCACGTGCCGGGCTGGTTTCGTCAATCCAGCATCTTACGAATCACGTAATGTAAAATACCGTCGTTCTGGTAATAGGTCAGCTCTGTTGCCGTATCAATACAACACCGGCACTCCAGTACCTCGGTTTTTCCGTCTGCCCGCGTTAATTTCACTGGCACCGTTTTACCAGGCTGTAAATATTGCAGACCACTAATGTCAATCTGCTCCTCTCCGCTCAGGCCCAGCGTTTTACGCGTGACGCCCTGCGGAAACTCAAGTGGCAGGATCCCCATCCCAATAAGATTCGAGCGGTGAATTCGTTCAAACGATTCGGCAATGACCACACGAACACCAAGCAGGCGCGGGCCTTTCGCTGCCCAGTCACGGCTTGAGCCAGAACCGTACTCTTTCCCGGCGATCACCGCCAGCGGCGTACCTTCCTGTTGATATTTGACAGCCGCATCATAAATCGAAACGACTTCCGTACCTGGCAGATGGCGCGTCATGCCCCCTTCCACGCCCGGAACCATCTCGTTACGAATGCGAATATTGGCAAACGTGCCGCGCATCATGACTTCATGGTTACCGCGACGCGACCCGTAGGAGTTAAAATCACGCCGTTCGACACCCCGGCTTTGCAAATAACGGCCTGCCGGGCTGTCGGCTTTGATGCTCCCTGCCGGAGAGATATGGTCCGTAGTGACAGAATCTCCCAGCATCGCCAGAATGCGCGCACCGTGGATATCTTTAAGCGGCGCAGGTTCAGCCTGCATTTCATCGAAGAACGGCGACAGGCGAATATAGGTCGAATCATCCTGCCAGTCATAGGTATCCGACCCTGCGACGTTGATGGCTTTCCATTCCGGCGTACCTTCAAAGACTTCCGCATACTCTTTGCGGAACATCTCGGTTGACACTTTTTCAACGGCCAGCGCGATCTCACGCGAAGACGGCCAGATATCTTTCAGGTAGACCGGGTCATTCTTGCGATCGTGACCAATAGGGTCGGTCACCAGGTTGATATTCATGTTTCCTGCCAGCGCATATGCCACCACCAGCGGAGGCGAAGCGAGCCAGTTGGTTTTCACTAGCGGATGAATGCGCCCTTCAAAATTTCGGTTGCCGGAAAGGACCGCGCCTACCGTCAGATCTCCCTGTTTGATCGCCGTTTCAATCGGCTCAGGAAGTGGGCCAGAGTTACCGATGCAAGTGGTGCAACCGTAACCCACCAGGTTAAAGCCCAGTTCGTCGAGATACGGTGTCAGTTTGGCCTGAGCCAGGTAATCCGATACGACTTTGGAGCCCGGTGCCAGCGAAGCCTTGACCCACGGCTGAGGTTTTAGCCCAAGCTCAACCGCTTTTTTGGCCAGTAAACCTGCCGCCATCAATACGCTGGGGTTTGAGGTATTGGTACAGGAGGTAATGGCTGCAATAACCACCGCGCCATCCGGGAGCTGATACTGATGCCCGTTCAGGACATAGTCGATCGGGCGATGATCTTTTTGCGCCACATTCACTTCCAGCGCATTGCTGGCGGCAAAGGCCTTCGGCACATCATTCAGCGCAACCCGATCCTGAGGGCGTTTCGGCCCGGCAAGGCTCGCTTCAACGCTGCCCATATCGAGCTCAAGCGTGCTGGTGAAGACCGGTTCATCGCCCGGGTTGCGCCACATGCCCTGCGCTTTGGTATAGGCTTCCACCAGCGCGACCTGCTCTTCGCTGCGACCGCTAAGCCGCATGTATTCCAGCGTCACATCATCTATGGGGAAAAAGCCGCAGGTTGCGCCATATTCCGGTGACATATTGGCAATGGTGGCGCGGTCCGCCAGCGGCAGCGAATCCAGCCCATCACCGTAGAATTCAACAAATTTACCTACCACGCCATGCTTACGCAGCATCTGAGTGACCGTGAGCACCAGATCGGTGGCAGTGATACCTTCTGACAGCTTGCCGGTCAGCTTGAAGCCCACCACATCCGGGATAAGCATGGATACCGGTTGGCCGAGCATCGCGGCTTCGGCTTCAATGCCACCGACACCCCACCCCAGCACGCCGAGGCCGTTGATCATAGTGGTATGTGAATCCGTTCCCACCAGCGTGTCCGGATAAGCCACCCACTCTTTATCCTGCAGTTCACTCCAGACGGCTTTACCCAGGTACTCAAGGTTAACCTGATGGCAAATTCCGGTGCCTGGTGGCACGACGCTAAACCGGCTGAATGCCTGTTGTCCCCACTTCAGGAAGACATAACGCTCGTGGTTGCGCTCCATCTCCAGACGCACGTTCTCGCCAAAGGCGTCATCATCACCAAAGTGGTCGACGGTTACGGAGTGGTCAATGACGAGGTCCACAGGCGAAAGCGGATTCACTTTTGCTGTATCCCCACCCAGGCGTTTTACGGCCTCACGCATAGCGGCTAAATCAACCACAGCGGGGACACCGGTAAAGTCCTGCATCAGGACCCTTGCCGGGCGATAAGCTATTTCTCTGTCGGCGTGGGCTTGCTTCAACCACCCCGCCAGTGCCTGGATATCGTCGAGGGTGACAGAATCACCATCCTGCCAGCGTAAGAGATTTTCCAGCAAAACTTTTAAGGACTTGGGTAAACGCGAAATGTCCCCAAGCGTCCTGGCAGCCAGCGGCAGGCTGTAGTAATGCCAGGTTTTATTTTCTGCCTGTAATGTGTCCTTACTGGCTTCGCGTAGGGTTAACGACATAAGCTCCTCCTTAATTACAGAGATGTCCTGACAATCATCAGGGCTGTAATTAAAGATAACACAAAGATGCCGTAACGTTTTGATAACAACCCGAATTGATAAATTCAGGCGTACTCAGAGGGTGAAAACAAAAAACCCCGCCGTAGCGAGGTTTTACAATTTAGTGGAAGGCCAACCAGATGAGCTGACTCCAAAACAGAATCGACACGGTAAAAACGCCGATCCATGACCAGTATTTATGAGACGTCATGTTATTCATCATAGGGACACCAGGCATTATTTATAAAAGTTTCCGAGGTCGCCCTCGGCTCTATATTGCTGATGTGTATTTATTAAAGAGTACAAAAATGCAGAGTCACTATTCAGACTATTTGCATCATTACGCAATCAACTAAATTATTGTTTTTTGGGTTCGTCTTCCGCGAACACATCAATAAAGGCTTGCTGCTGCGGTGTCAGTTTCCAGGATGCAGGTACAGCATTCACAGGTGTTTTACGCACCTTGTGACCATTGTCACGATGCTGACGCATCTGTTTAACCGTCTCTGTTCGTACCGTCAGTGCCATAGTTAACCCCAATATTTCCAGGCCAGGAAAGCAACCACCGCCCAAAAGGAGGCGGAGACGAGAAAGACCGCCAGCCAGGCTTTACGCTTGAGCGCAGGATCCCTTTGCGGTTCTTCACTTCCAGAAGGCATTGCTAACCTCATACAATCGACATCGCTTATCATTTAGGACCAAACAATTGGTACAATTAATCATCTGTTGAGATAAATCCTAAAGAAACTTTAGCCGAAAAGCCAGTGAATTTATGCATCGGAAGGTATGAAATATTCAATCTTTTGACCAGAAATAAATAACTGAAAAGAAATATTTGCGAAGCGTCAAATTAGTTTCTACTTTTGTCGCCAATTCACGACATTATAACCATGCAGATTAAATGGGTAATGACATTATATGGCAGGGGAAGCGTAGATGATGATAATTCTAATTTAGCTTTGAGCCGATATTTCGGTATCTTTCCCTCAGGGAAAGATACCGGGAGTGATTATTTTGCCGGAAGTTTGATGTCTTTAAACATCTCTTCAATATCTTCATTCGAGCGTAATGCAACGGCGGTATCAACCACGTCACGTGTTAAATGCGGAGCAAAGCGCTGAATAAAATCATACATATAGCTGCGCAGGAAGGTGCTGCGTCGGAACCCAATTTTCGTTGTGCTGTGGCTGAAAATATCGTGCGCATCAAGGCGCACCAGATCGGGGTCTGAAACCGGATCAACCGCCATACTGGCAATAACACCCACCCCAAGGCCAAGCCGCACATAGGTCTTAATAACGTCAGCATCAGTGGCGGTAAAGACAATACGCGGCGTTAATCCTGCCCGATTAAAGGCGGTATCAAGTTCAGACCGCCCGGTAAAACCGAATGTATACGTCACTAAAGGATATTGCGCCAGCTCTTCAATAGTCACTGACCCTTTGCCCGCCAGTGGGTGATCGGGTGTCACCACAATCGAACGGTTCCAGTGGTAACAAGGGAGCATAACCAGATCGTCATACAGGTGAAGTGCTTCCGTTGCGATGGCAAAATCCGCGTTGCCTTTCGACACCGCTTCAGCAATTTGCGTCGGTGAGCCCTGATGCATATGCAAAGAGACACGTGGATAACGCTCAATAAAGCCTTTAATAACACCAGGCAAGGCGTAACGCGCCTGGGTATGCGTCGTAGCAATATACAGCGAGCCTTTATCCGGCCAGGTATGCTCCCCCGCCACAGACTTAATCGCATCGACTTTAGAGAGGACTTCCCGCGCAATGCGGATGATTTCCTGTCCTGCTGGCGTTACCTGCGTGAGATGTTTGCCACTGCGGGCGAAAATCTGGATACCTAATTCGTCCTCCAGCATACGCACTTGTTTGCTGATGCCCGGTTGCGAGGTGTAGAGCCCCTCAGCGGTAGATGAGACGTTAAGGTTGTGATTCACCACCTCAACGATATAACGAAGCTGCTGTAATTTCATGCCAGACCATCCGATTTAGCGCATGCGGTCAATCGCTTAAGACGATTTAATAATAAAAAACAGATTAACTATAACCACTATATCATTTATAGCCTGACTGTATAGTACGGAACAAAAAATAATAACAAGGTAATAAAAAAGGGCCGGATATCCGGCCCTTTTACAAGTAAGTTACGGTAAGGGAAGATTATTTCTTGCCTTCAACCCATTTGCCATCGACAAAGAAGGCTGACCATCCGGTCGCTTTACCCTCTTTCTCTGCCGCAACGTATTGCTGTTTTGTTTTACGGCTAAAACGCACCACAGTCTTGTTACCTTCCGGATCCTGCTGTGGCGCATCAGCCAGATAACGCAGTTTCTCAGGCAGACGATCGCGGAAGCGATGCAGCTCTTCCACCAACGGTGCGCGCGTTTCACGCGATTTCGGGAAGGTGTTGGCGGCAAGGAAGACACCTGCGGCGCCGTCACGCAGCACGAAGTACGCGTCTGATTTCTCACACGGTAACTCTGGCAGCGGAACCGGATCTTCCTTCGGCGGCGCCACCTCACCGTTGCGCAGAATCTTGCGTGTGTTTTTACACTCGTCGTTGGTACACGCCATGTACTTACCGAAACGCCCCATTTTCAGGTGCATTTCAGAACCACACTTCTCGCACTCCACAATCGGACCGTCATAGCCTTTGATGCGGAATTCACCCTCTTCGATCTCATACCCGTCACACGTTGGGTTATTACCGCACACGTGCAGCTTGCGTTTTGGATCGATCAGGTAGCTGTCCATCGCCGTTCCGCATTTTTTACAACGACGTTTGGCGCGCAGGGCATTGGTTTCTGCGTCATCACCTTCCAGCACGTTAAGAACTTCGTTCTCAGGTACCAGGTTAATGGTGGTTTTGCAGCGCTCTTTTGGCGACAGCGCATAACCGGAGCATCCCAGGAATACGCCCGTTGTTGCAGTACGGATCCCCATCTTACGACCACAGGTTGGGCAGTCGATGCTGGTCAGTACCATCTGGTTAGGCAGCATGCCGCCCTCTTCAGGATCTTTCTCCGCTTTTTCAAGCTGACCGGTAAAATCACTGAAGAAACTGTCCAGTACTTTTTTCCACTCTGCCTGATGGCTGGCCACCTGGTCGAGGCTGTCTTCCATTTGCGCGGTGAAATCGTAGTTCATCAACTCGCGGAAGTTGGCTTCCAGACGGTCGGTGACGATCTCACCCATTTTCTCTGCATAGAAACGACGGTTTTCAACGCGTACGTAGCCGCGATCCTGAATGGTCGAGATGATTGACGCGTAAGTCGACGGACGGCCAATACCGCGTTTTTCCAGCTCTTTCACCAGGGAGGCTTCACTGAAGCGCGCAGGCGGCTTGGTGAAGTGCTGAGCCGGGATCAGTTCGACCAGAGACAGCTCGTCACCTTTGTTAACCGCCGGCAGCGTGCGGTCTTCATCACCTTTACGCAACGCTGGCATGACTTTCGTCCAGCCATCGAAGCGCAGGATACGGCCACGCGCCTTCAGTCGGAAATCACCTGCACCGACGGTCAGCGTGGTTGAGTCGTACTGCGCTGGCGTCATCTGACACGCCACGAACTGGCGCCAGATCAGTTGATAAAGCTTCTGCGCATCGGCTTCCATGTCTTTCAGCGACTCGGCTAACACAGAGACGTCTGAAGGACGGATCGCTTCGTGCGCTTCCTGAGAATTCTCTTTGCTGGCGAACTGATTGGCACTTTCCGGCAGATATTTCTTACCGAAATTGTCACTGATATACCCTCGCACCATGTTGACCGCGTCCTGGCTCAGGTTGGTTGAGTCGGTACGCATATAGGTGATGTAACCCGCTTCATACAAACGCTGGGCCATCATCATGGTTTTCTTCACGCCATAGCCCAGACGGGTACTTGCGGCCTGTTGCAGTGTAGAGGTGATAAACGGCGCCCCAGGCTTACTGCTGGTGGGTTTATCTTCACGTTCCAGTACCTGGTAGCGGGCTTTTTCCAGCAGCGCCACGGCGGCCATGGTCTGGTCACGGTTTTCAGGGCGGAACGGTTTGTCGTTCTGATGGCTCACCTGCAGCGGCAGAGCGTCACCGCCCGGCGTGGTCACATTGGCGTCAACTTCCCAGAACTCTTCCGGTACGAAGGCTTTAATTTCGCGTTCACGCTCAACGACCAGACGCACAGCGACAGACTGCACACGACCTGCAGACAGGCCACGGGCAATCTTCTTCCACAGCAGTGGAGAAACCATGTAACCCACAACACGGTCCATAAAACGGCGTGCCTGCTGTGCGTTTACACGGTCGATATTCAGCTCGCCCGGCTTCTCAAACGCCTGACGAATCGCATTCTTCGTAATTTCGTTAAACACTACACGACTGTAGCGTTTGTCATCACCACCGATCACTTCCCGCAGGTGCCATGCAATGGCTTCCCCTTCGCGGTCAAGGTCGGTTGCGAGATAGATGTGGTCTGCTTTTTCAGCAAGCTGCTTCAGCTCGTTAACGACTTTTTCTTTCCCGGGCAACACTTCATATTGTGCATCCCAGTTATGCCATGGGTTAACCCCCATGCGGTTGACAAGCGCGCTACGTTCATCCTTTTTAGGCTTTTTGGCCCCTTTGGTGGAGGTAGAGTCTGCGCTCTTTTTGCTGGCTGAGCCACTGGTCGGCAAATCGCGGATATGACCCACGCTGGACTTAACCACGTAGTCATTACCCAGATACTTATTGATCGTTTTGGCTTTTGCCGGGGACTCAACGATGACGAGAGCTTTACCCATATTCACCTTTACCTAATTTAATTCTTCCAGGAATACGCCGCACGTTGATTTCCCTTCCGCTGACGGCGAGCCAATGATATTGCGGCCGCGTCAGGAGATATCAACCCCTTTGTCTTACCGGACGTCAAAGAAAACACGCCCAGGTGATTGAGTTATCGGGTATTTTTCTCACATTTCGTATAATTCGTGACGAATTCCCGGTCGAATGTCAAGCAATTCTGTTGCCAGAATGACGAAAGCGCACACTCTACCTGATAAAATTCGTTACGCAACTTTATTAGCATGCAAAAGCAAATCCCGCCAGCCAGGCCCCTGCACCTTACCCCCTCACATTACAGGGAAAATTTGCCCCCAAAGCGCCCTCGGCGTAGACTATTGTCACTGTTTAAGGAGTGGATTATGCAGAATACGACCCAACCCATTGACCGAGCCTCTCTGCTTATCGAAGCAAACAAGCTTATCCGTGACCATGAAGATACGCTGGCAGGCATTGAAGCCACTGGCGTAGAGCAGCGCAATGGCGTGCTGATTTTCAGCGGCGAATACTTCCTTGACGAACAGGGGTTACCGACCCCGAAAAGCACCGCCGTGTTTAACATGTTTAAATACCTGGCGCATACGCTTTCAGAGAAATATCACCTGGTCGATTAATGCAAAACGCGAGGCATGAGCCTCGCGTTTTTGTTTACAGCAGCGGTTTTTGTCCGCGTTGTAACCAACGCAACAACAGACGGTCCGCACTTTCTGCCG
This sequence comes from Enterobacter sp. P82, assembly GCF_037053385.1. Classification (NCBI taxonomy): domain Bacteria; kingdom Pseudomonadati; phylum Pseudomonadota; class Gammaproteobacteria; order Enterobacterales; family Enterobacteriaceae; genus Enterobacter; species Enterobacter sp. P82. The sequence goes on along the minus strand of NZ_JBALHX010000001.1, from coordinate 939,996 downwards.
CACTGTTGGTGAAGCGGTCAAGCAGTCGCTTACGCTGGGTAAAGCGCACGCCAACCAGCTCACGGCCGTCCATCAGATTCAACAACAGGTCGTCACTGGTGCCCACTTCATCCACCAGCCCTTTCTCCTGCGCCTGGATACCGTACCAGTGCTCGCCCGTCGCGACCTGTTCAATATCGAGCGTGGGGCGCATACGGTGCACAAAGTCTTTAAAGAGGTGATGCGTTTCATTGAGATCTTCACGGAATTTCTGTCTCCCTTCTTCCGTGTTTTCACCCAGCAGCGTCAGGGTCCGTTTGTACTGACCCGCCGTGTGAAGTTCGATATCAATCTCTTTATTCTTCAGGAAACGGTTAAAGTTAGGGATCTGCGCAACCACACCGATTGAGCCAATAATGGAGAACGGAGCCGCAACAATTTTGTCCGCTACGCAGGCCATCATATAACCCCCGCTCGCCGCCACTTTGTCCACCGCAATGGTTAATGGGATCTGCTTTTCACGCAGACGCTGCAACTGTGAGGCAGCCAATCCGTAACCGTGAACGACACCGCCAGGGCTTTCAAGGCGCACGACTACCTGATCCTGCGGTGTCGCCACAGCCAGAACGGCAGTCACTTCTTCCCGCAGAGAGGAAACTTCATGCGCATCCATACTACCTTTAAAATCGAGTACATAGACACGTGGCGTGACCTTCTCCTGCGGCGTATTAAGCTTCGCTTTTGCTTTTGCCGCTTTGGCTTCCTGCTTATGCTTTTTCTTCTGCGCTTTGTGCCACAGTTTTTGTTGATGACTATCAAGCAGCGCCAGAGACATATCTTCCTGCATCTCTTTATACTGCTCGCTCAGACGGGTGATGCGTAACTCCCCACGCTGACGCTTGCGCTGCGTCAGGTTGACAATCAGAACGGCAACCACTGCGATGGCAATGACCACCGTCGCGATTTTGGCCAAAAACAACCCATATTGAGAAAGTAATTCCACGCGTTCCACCTTGATTTAACCACGAATCTTTCACGGCAGTGTACAACAGCCCTGCCCATGCGTCTCGCTCGTGACATTACCTCTGCGAGCCGTCTTCAGGAATCCCCGGCTTGTGGTTTAAATATTTGCAAATTGTTAATTTTACAGTAATGCGTCCTGTAGACTGATTGAATTCTCATGCTAATTCGGGCATAAAGCCGAAAAGTCATCATGAAGGCGTCATCGCGTCACTGTACGCCTGAGGAGTCACCGTGCATTATCAACCACAAAAAAACCTGCTACAGAACCGGATCATTCTCGTTACCGGTGCCAGCGATGGAATTGGCCGCGAGGCGGCTCTGACGTATGCTGAATATGGTGCAAGCGTTATTCTGATTGGCCGCAACGAAGAGAAATTGAAAGGTGTCGCGCAGGAAATTGAAGCTGCTGGTGGAACACTGGCGGCGTGGTACACGCTCGATTTACTCACCTGCACACCCGCAGCGTGTCAGGAACTTGCCCAACGCATCAGCACCCGCTACCCAGTCCTGGACGGCGTGCTGCACAACGCTGGTTTGCTTGGGGATGTTTGCCCAATGGATGAACAGGATCCTGATACCTGGCAGCAGGTGATACAGGTCAACGTCAACGGGACATTTTTCCTTACTCAGGCATTGCTTCCTTTATTACTCAAATCCGAGTCAGGCTCGCTGGTCTTCACCTCTTCCAGCGTGGGCCGCGAAGGCCGGGCGAACTGGGGAGCTTATGCCGTATCAAAATTCGCCACCGAAGGTATGATGCAGGTGCTGGCGGAGGAGTATCAGAGCCGCCATCTGCGCGTAAATTGCATTAACCCCGGTGGAACGCGCACCAAAATGCGTGCCAGCGCGTTCCCGACCGAAGATCCACAGAAGCTGAAAACTCCGGCTGATATAATGCCGCTCTATCTCTGGCTAATGGGCGATGACAGTCGCCGCAAGACAGGGATGACCTTTGACGCCCAGCCAGGCCGTAAACCAGGAATTTCCCAATGAGTGAAGAACGCCATCAGCAGCGCCAGCAGCGTCTGAAAGAACAGGTCGATGCTCGCGTCGCGGCAGCCCAGGACGAACGCGGGATCATCATCGTGTTCACCGGCAACGGTAAAGGTAAAACCACTGCCGCATTTGGTACCGCTTCGCGTGCCGTCGGGCACGGGCAGAAAGTCGGTGTCATCCAGTTTATCAAAGGCACATGGCCCAACGGCGAGCGGAATTTGCTTGAGCCTCATGGCGTCGAGTTTCAGGTAATGGCGACCGGGTTTACGTGGAATACCCAGAACCGGGAAACGGACACTGCCGCCTGTCTCGCCGTCTGGGAACATGCCAAAAGAATGCTGGCCGATCCCTCGCTAAACATGGTGTTACTGGATGAGATCACCTATATGGTCGCCTACGACTACCTGCCTCTGGAAGCAGTGCTGGATGCACTGAAGAACCGTCCTGTACATCAGACGGTGATCGTCACCGGGCGTGGGTGTCATCGGGATATTCTGGAGCTGGCAGATACCGTCAGCGAGCTGCGTCCGGTGAAACATGCTTTTGATGCGGGTATCAAAGCGCAAATCGGGATTGATTACTAAAAAAAGCCCGGTCACGCTGACCGGGCCTCTGTTTTAACCGTTGTTGTTACGACTGCCGGAACGGCGGTTGCTGCTCACCTGGCTGTGGCGTTTCACCGCACGACGGATCTGATTCGCCTTCATGCGACGGCGATCTTTCTCTACTGCCACTTTAGAGGTGGTTTCTGGCGTCAGACCAACCAGCTCGCGCAGATAGTTGGTTTGCGTCAGATCCAGTTCGGTATAACCGCCACGCGGCAGACCTTTTGGCAGCAGAATGTCGCCATAACGAACACGTATCAAACGGCTCACCTGAACACCGACGGCTTCCCACAGACGACGTACTTCGCGGTTACGGCCCTCGGTCAGCGTTACGTTGTACCACTGGTTAATACCTTCACCACCGGTAAATTTGATGGTTTTGAACGCTGCAGGGCCGTCTTCCAGCTGAACGCCGCGCGACAGATCGCGCAGTTTATTCTCATCAACCTGACCAAAGACGCGCACGGCGTATTCACGTTCCACTTCACGGCTTGGGTGCATCAGACGGTTTGCCAGTTCACCATCGGTGGTAAACAGCAGCAGACCGCAGGTATTCACGTCCAGACGACCTACTGCAATCCAGCGAGCGCCACGCAGTTTAGGCAGACGGTCAAACACCGTAGGGCGACCTTCCGGGTCGTTGCGGGTACACAGTTCGCCTTCCGGCTTGTAGTAAGCCAGCACGCGGCAAATCTGTTCAGCGGACTCTTTTACGGAGATAAGATGACCGTCAATACGGATCTTCAGCCCCGGTACAATTTCTACGCGGTCGCCCAGCGTGGCGATTTTACCGTCCACACTCACGCGGCCCGCTTCAATAATGGCTTCGATTTCACGGCGTGAGCCGTGGCCGGCGCGCGCCAGCACTTTCTGTAACTTCTCGCTCATTGAGCTTCCTCAGGTGTCGCCTTCACAGGCGTCGAATCAGGTCAAAAGAGGGCTTACCCCTACTTTGATGGCCGCGTAGTATATCTGCTTACACCATTACAAGAAAGGCTTAACATCACCCACGCCTTCACGAATCACTTCCGGCGCATCTTCGGTTAAGTCGACCACGGTGGTCGGCTGCTGACCAAGATAGCCGCCGTGAATAATCAGCTCGACCACCTTCTCCAGACGATCTTTGATCTCTTCCGGATCGGATTCGGTAAATTCACTTCCCGGCAGCATCAGCGAGGTCGAGAGCATAGGTTCGCCGAGGGTTTCCAGCAGCGCCTGTGCAATCGGGTTCGACGGTACACGCATCCCGATAGTTTTGCGTTTTTCCTGCAACAAACGACGCGGCACCTCTTTTGTCCCTTTGAGGATGAAGGTGTAGTTCCCCGGCGTGTTGTTCTTGATCAGGCGAAACGCCACGTTATCAACATACGCATAAGTCGAGAGCTCAGAGAGATCGCGGCACATCAGGGTAAAGTTATGGCCATCTGGCAGTTGGCGAATACGGCAAATGCGTTCCATCGCCCCTTTGTCTTCAATTTTGCAGCCCAGCGCATAGCCAGAGTCTGTCGGATAGACAATGACCCCGCCTTTGCGAACGATCTCCACGGCCTGGTTAATCAGGCGTGCCTGCGGGTTATCCGGATGGATATAAAAAAATTGACTCATACTTCCCTCTCTTCAATTTGCTGCGGCTGTTCCCAGAGCTGCCAGACGGGTTCAACACCTGCGGGTAGCCAGAGCTTGCGCCCCAGTTCGATCCACGCGCAAGGCTGATGGAAATCAGACCCTTGTGACCCAAGCAGGCCGAACTGACGGGCATACGTTGCGAGCTGCGCGCGCTCATTGGGCGCCTGCTGACACTGGGCGACTTCCATCGCCTCGCCACCGCATTCGGCAAAGTGTGCCAGTAGTCTTTTCAGCCACTTAGCAGAAAGATTATATCGCCCCGGATGGGCCAGCACAGCCTTGCCACCAGAATGATGAATCACATCAATAGCTTGTTTTATTGTACACCACTGTGGCGGAACGTATCCGGTTTTCCCGCGAGCAAGATACTTTTTGAAAACATCCGCCATTGTCGTCGCTTTGCCTGCTTCAACCAGAAAGCGGGCAAAATGGCCGCGAGTCACCGCCCCGCCGTTCGCCAGCTTTTGCGCACCTTGCAGTGCCCCGGGGATGTGCGCTTTTTCAAGGCGTTCACCGATCATCTCTGCTCGTTGATTGCGGCGTGATTTTTGTTCTTGCAAAAACGCGCGCATTGCCGGATGTTCGATATTGATATTCAGACCGACAATATGAATTTCGTGGTTTTCCCACACGGTCGATATCTCAACGCCAGGCACCAGATTCAACGCAAGTCCACTGCGGGCAATCTCAGCGCGCGCTGCCTGAATAGCATCCGTTGTATCGTGATCGGTTATCGCCAGCGTGCCGACACGCATTTCAATGGCGCGATGAACCAGTGCTTCGGGTGTCAGCAGGCCATCGGAGGCCTGAGTATGGCTGTGTAAATCGTAAATATTGGCGTAGGTGGTATCGCTCAAAGCACTTCCCATCACAGGTTGGAGACATCCAAAACCCCTATGATACCGACTTACATTGAAATTCTGAAATCAAGGGTTGACAACTCGCCATCGAACTAGTTAACTAGTACGCAAGTTCACACGAGAAAGGTATCTGAAAATGACAGCACATTTCACTCTGCACGGTTGGTGGCGCACTTCCTGATCATCGGGCAGTGTCACGCGTCTGCGAAATGCAAACAGATACCCAGCCCGCTACTAAGCGGGCTTTTTTTTGAACAGAATAAATGAGAACAACATCATGCAAACAGCCAAACCACACCTCGAACTGCTAACCTGCGAGGCGGCCTATCGCCACAACCCCACCGCGCTGTTTCATCAAGTGTGCGGTGCTCGCCCGGCAACGTTGCTGCTGGAATCTGCGGATATCGACAGCAAAGACGATCTCAAGAGCCTGCTGCTGGTTGATAGCGCGTTGCGCATTACCGCTTTAGGTGACACTGTCACCATTAAGGCACTGTCAGAAAATGGCGCGTCGCTGCTGCCGCTGCTGGATGCCGCCCTGCCTGCAGGAATTGAAAATGAACGCCACCCGGAAATGCGGGTTCTGCATTTCCCGCCGGTCAGCCAGTTACTGGATGAAGACGCACGTCTCTGTTCTCTGTCTGTTTTCGATGCTTTCCGCCTGCTGCAAAACCTGGTGTCCGTACCGGAAGATGAGCGTGAGGCAATGTTCTTCGGTGGGCTGTTTGCGTATGACCTGGTCGCGGGTTTTGAAGATTTGCCGGAAACAGAGCAAGGCAACCGCTGCCCTGACTACTGCTTCTACCTGGCGGAAACCTTGCTGGTGATCGACCATCAGAAAAAATATACCCGCATTCAGGCGAGCCTGTTCACGCCGTCTGTGTCTGAAAAACACCGTCTTGAACACCGCATCTCGCAGTTGCAGCAGCAAATGACAGAAGCACCGCCTGCGCTTCCGGTGCAGCGCGTGGAGAAGATGACATGTGACGTCAACCAGACTGACGATCAGTACGGCGCCGTTGTTCGCCAGATGCAAAAAGCGATTCGTGCCGGTGAAATTTTCCAGGTTGTCCCTTCCCGTCGCTTCTCTCTGCCCTGCCCGTCTCCGCTGGCCGCCTACGACGTGCTGAAGAAAAGCAACCCGAGTCCGTACATGTTCTTTATGCAGGACAACGATTTCACCCTGTTTGGCGCGTCACCAGAAAGCTCGCTGAAATACGATGCCACCAGCCGCCAGATTGAGATCTACCCCATTGCCGGGACGCGTCCACGCGGTCGTCGTGCTGATGGTTCACTGGATCGCGATCTCGACAGTCGCATCGAACTCGAAATGCGTACCGACCACAAGGAGCTTTCCGAGCACCTGATGCTGGTCGATCTGGCGCGTAACGACCTGGCGCGCATTTGTACTCCGGGCAGCCGTTACGTCGCTGACCTCACCAAAGTCGACCGTTATTCATTTGTGATGCACCTGGTGTCCCGCGTGGTGGGTGAACTGCGCAGCGACCTCGACGTGCTGCACGCCTATCGCGCCTGCATGAACATGGGGACCCTGAGCGGTGCGCCAAAAGTACGCGCCATGCAGCTGATTGCCGGTGCAGAAGGCCGTCGTCGCGGTAGCTACGGCGGTGCGGTGGGTTACTTTACCGCCCATGGTGATCTCGATACCTGCATCGTAATCCGTTCTGCCTATGTCGAAGACGGTATTGCCACCGTACAGGCAGGCGCAGGCATTGTTCTTGATTCTGTTCCGCAGTCTGAAGCTGACGAAACACGCAGTAAAGCACGTGCGGTACTTCGCGCCATTGCTACCGCACACCATGCACAGGAGATTTTCTGATGGCTGACATTCTGCTGCTCGATAATATCGACTCCTTTACTTATAACCTTGCAGATCAGCTGCGTGCGAATGGTCATAACGTCGTTATCTACCGCAACCACGTGCCAGCACAGACGCTGATTGATCGACTGGCCACCATGCAAAACCCGGTGTTGATGCTCTCTCCAGGACCCGGTGCACCGAGTGAAGCTGGCTGTATGCCAGAACTGCTGACGCGTATGCGCGGAAAGCTGCCGATTATCGGTATCTGTCTCGGCCACCAGGCCATCGTTGAAGCCTATGGCGGCTACGTTGGCCAGGCGGGCGAAATTCTGCACGGCAAAGCGTCCAGCATCGAACATGACGGTCAGGCGATGTTTGCCGGGTTGCCTAACCCACTCCCGGTGGCGCGCTATCACTCCCTGGTGGGGAGCAACATTCCAGCCGGACTGACCATTAACGCCTCGTTTGAAGGGATGGTGATGGCGGTGCGTCATGATGCGGATCGCGTCTGCGGTATGCAGTTCCACCCGGAATCGATTCTGACCTCTAACGGTGCCCGTCTGCTGGAGCAAACTCTCGACTGGGCGTTACAGAAGCTGGAGCAAACCAATACGCTGCAGCCGATTCTGGAAAAACTGTACCAGGCGCAGACCCTGAGCCAGCAGGAAAGCCACCAGCTCTTCTCTGCCGTGGTTCGCGGCGAGCTGAAACCTGAACAGCTTGCTGCTGCACTGGTCAGCATGAAAGTGCGTGGCGAAAGCCCGCAGGAGATTGCCGGTGCGGCCACAGCACTGCTGGAAAATGCCGCCCCGTTCCCGCGCCCGGATTATCAGTTTGCGGATATTGTTGGCACCGGCGGTGACGGCAGCAACAGCATCAACATCTCCACCGCCAGCGCCTTCGTGGCGGCGGCGTGTGGTTTGAAAGTCGCGAAACACGGTAACCGCAGCGTTTCCAGCCGCTCAGGTTCTTCCGATTTGCTCGCCGCATTCGGTATTAATCTCGATATGAACGCCGAGCGTTCACGTGAAGCGCTGGATGACCTGGGTGTCTGTTTCCTATTTGCACCGAAATACCACACCGGTTTCCGCCACGCGATGCCAGTTCGTCAGCAGCTCAAAACCCGTACGCTGTTTAACGTACTGGGGCCACTTATCAACCCGGCTCATCCGCCACTGGCGCTGATTGGTGTCTATAGCCCTGAACTGGTGCTGCCGATTGCTGAGACACTGCGTGTTCTGGGATATCAACGTGCCGCCGTGGTTCACAGTGGAGGAATGGATGAAGTGTCGCTGCATGCGCCAACGCTGGTAGCCGAACTGCGCGACGGTGAGATCCTGAGTTATCAGCTGGAAGCCGCCGACTTCGGTTTAGCGCCGTATCACCAGGAAGCGCTGGCAGGCGGTACGCCGGAAGAAAACCGTGACATTCTGACGCGCTTATTACAAGGTAAAGGAGAGGTCGCTCATGAGGCCGCCGTTGCTGCCAACGTCGCCATGCTGATGCGTTTGCACGGTGAGGAAGACCTGAAGGCCAACGTTCAAAAAGTTCTGGATGTACTGCGCTCTGGTGCAGCTTACGATCGCGTTACCGCACTTGCGGCAAGAGGGTAAAGAATGCAGACCGTTTTAGCGAAAATCGTTGCCGATAAGGCCATCTGGGTGGAAGCCCGCAAGCAACAGCAGCCGCTTGCCAGTTTCCAGAATGACGTCGTCCCAAGCAGCCGTCGTTTCTATGATGCCCTGCAGGGCGCACGCACTGCGTTTATCCTTGAGTGCAAAAAAGCGTCCCCGTCTAAAGGCGTTATCCGTGACGATTTCGATCCAGCGCGTATCGCTGGTATTTACAAGCACCATGCGTCGGCCATTTCTGTGCTGACGGATGAGAAATATTTCCAGGGCAGCTTTGATTTTCTGCCCATCGTCAGCGGCATCGCACCACAGCCGATTCTGTGCAAAGACTTTATTATCGACCCGTATCAAATCTGGCTGGCGCGCTTTTACCAGGCTGACGCCTGCCTGCTAATGCTCTCGGTGCTTGACGATGAACAGTATCGCCAGCTGTCTGCCGTGGCGCACAGCCTGAACATGGGCGTGCTGACAGAAGTCAGTAATGAAGAAGAACTGGAACGCGCGATTGCGCTGAAAGCCAGAGTGGTCGGCATTAATAACCGCGATCTTCGTGACCTGTCGATCGACCTCAACCGCACCCGCCAGCTCGCTCCGCGTCTGGGTTCTGGTGTAACAGTGATCAGCGAGTCCGGCATTAACAGCTACGCTCAGGTTCGTGAATTGAGCCACTTTGCCAACGGTTTCCTGATTGGCTCCGCCATGATGGAGCATGCCGATCTCAATGCGGCGGTGCGCCGGGTGTTGCTGGGTGAAAATAAAGTGTGCGGTTTGACCCGCGAACAGGATGCCCGGGCTGCGTATGACGCGGGGGCGATTTACGGCGGGCTGATTTTTGTCGATTCGTCCCCCCGAGCTGTCAGCGTAGAACAGGCGCGCGAGGTGATAGCGGCGGCACCACTCAGTTATGTCGGCGTTTTCCGCAATGCGGATATCACGGACGTAGCAGCAAAAGCCGACGCGTTATCCCTGAGCGCGGTCCAGCTCCATGGTGATGAAGATCAGACATATATAAACGCTCTGCGAACCGTGCTGGCACCGCAGGTGCAGATCTGGAAAGCCCAGAGCGTAGGCGACACCCTGCCAGCGCGTAATCTTACTCATGTTGATAAATACGTGCTGGATAACGGCCAGGGCGGCACAGGTCAGCGTTTTGACTGGTCGCTGCTGAATGGTGAAAAGCTGGACAACGTCCTGCTGGCGGGCGGATTAAGCCCGGATAACTGCGTTGAAGCCGCCAAAACAGGCTGCGCAGGCCTCGATTTCAATTCAGGCGTAGAGTCGCAACCGGGTATCAAAGATGCCAGCAAGCTGGCCTCGGTATTTAAAACTCTGCGTGCATATTAAGGAAGAGAAGATGACGACATTACTAAACCCTTATTTTGGTGAGTTCGGTGGGATGTACGTCCCGCAAATCCTGATGCCCGCTCTGCGCCAGCTGGAAGAGGCGTTTGTCAGCGCACAGAAGGATCCGGCATTTCAGGCTGAATTTACTGACCTGCTGAAAAACTATGCTGGTCGTCCAACGGCGCTGACTAAGTGTCGTAACCTGACCGAAGGCACCAAAACAACGCTGTACCTTAAGCGTGAAGATTTGCTGCACGGCGGTGCACACAAAACTAACCAGGTGTTGGGTCAGGCGCTGCTCGCCAAACGTATGGGTAAAACCGAAATCATCGCCGAGACCGGCGCGGGTCAACACGGTGTCGCCTCTGCTCTCGCCAGCGCCCTGCTCGGTCTGAAATGCCGCATTTATATGGGCGCAAAAGACGTTGAGCGTCAGTCGCCGAACGTGTTCCGTATGCGTCTGATGGGTGCGGAAGTGATCCCGGTTCACAGTGGTTCAGCCACGCTGAAAGATGCCTGTAACGAAGCGCTGCGCGACTGGTCTGGCAGCTATGAAACGGCGCACTATATGCTGGGTACTGCTGCGGGCCCTCACCCATTCCCGACTATCGTACGTGAATTCCAGCGTATGATTGGTGAAGAGACCAAAGCGCAGATCCTTGAAAAAGAGGGTCGTCTGCCGGATGCGGTGATCGCCTGCGTCGGAGGTGGATCTAACGCTATCGGCATGTTTGCCGATTTCATCGACGACAGCCGCGTTGGCCTGATTGGCGTTGAGCCTGCTGGTCATGGAATTGAAACGGGTGAGCATGGTGCGCCACTGAAGCATGGCCGCGTTGGGATCTACTTCGGTATGAAGTCCCCGATGATGCAGACCGACGAAGGCCAGATTGAAGAATCATACTCTATCTCAGCGGGCCTGGATTTCCCGTCTGTTGGACCACAGCATGCGTACCTGAACAGCATCGGTCGTGCGGATTATGTTTCCATTACCGATGATGAAGCGCTGGAAGCATTTAAAACATTGTGTCGCAGCGAAGGGATTATCCCGGCGCTGGAGTCTTCTCACGCACTGGCACACGCGCTGAAAATGATGAAAGAAAACCCGGAAAAAGAGCAGCTGTTAGTGGTTAACCTTTCCGGTCGCGGTGACAAAGATATCTTCACCGTTCACGATATTCTGAAAGCACGAGGGGAAATCTGATGGAACGCTACGATAACGCATTTGCAGAACTGAAATCCCGCCAGGAAGGCGCGTTCGTTCCCTTCGTTACCCTGGGCGACCCGGGTCCGGAACAGTCCCTGAAGATTATTGACGCCCTGATTGAAGCCGGTGCCGATGCACTCGAGCTGGGTATCCCATTCTCTGACCCGCTGGCGGATGGCCCAACCATCCAGAATGCGACACTGCGCGCCTTTGCGGCGGGTGTAACGCCAACCCAGTGTTTTGAAATGCTGGCTACCATCCGCCAAAAGCATCCAACCATTCCGATTGGCCTGCTGATGTACGCCAACCTGGTGTTTAACCGCGGGATCGATGAGTTCTATGCCGAGTGCGCTCGCGTGGGTGTTGATTCTGTACTGGTGGCGGATGTGCCGGTTGAGGAATCTGCGCCGTTCCGCCAGGCAGCAATGCGCCACAACGTTGCCCCGATTTTCATCTGCCCACCGAATGCTGATGACGAACTGCTGCGCCAGATTGCCTCGTACGGTCGCGGGTATACCTACCTGCTCTCTCGTGCGGGCGTGACTGGTGCGGAAAACAAAGCCGCACTGCCGCTGCATCATCTGGTGGAAAAGCTGGCGGAGTACCATGCTGCACCACCGCTGCAGGGCTTCGGGATCTCATCTCCTGAACAGGTCTCGGCAGCGATTGAAGCAAAAGCGGCAGGTGCGATATCCGGCTCGGCTATTGTCAAAATCATTGAGAAGAACGTGGACAAACCTGAGCAGATGCTGGCTGAGCTCAAAGCATTTGTTACGGCGATGAAAGCCGCGACGCGTAAAGCCTGACCCCTCTACCGTCTGGCGATTCAGCCAGACGGTCTTCTCCCCTACATTCCCGCTATTTCTAAAGGATTATACCAAAATTGATCTCATCGATATTTTCGGTGTGAATGGCTTTTCAATCCTTTTCGTAAGCGTATGATTTGGTCTCTTTTCGGCTTTAAACCTTCTGAGTTCAGAGGCTTACTCATGTCATGGCACTACTTCAAACAGACTTACCTGGTTAAGTTCTGGTCACCTGTACCGGCCGTCATCGCGGCGGGGATCCTTTCTACCTACTATTTCGGCATTACCGGCACCTTCTGGGCCGTCACAGGAGAGTTCACCCGCTGGGGTGGGCAACTGCTGCAACTCGCAGGTGTACATACCGAAGAGTGGGGTTACTTTAAACTCATTCATCTGGACGGCACGCCGCTCACCCGCATTGACGGGATGATGATCATGGGTATGTTCGGCGGATGTTTAGCTGCTGCGTTGTGGGCAAATAACGTCAAGCTGAGGCTGCCCAAAAGCCGAATCCGCATTCTGCAGGCGATTGTCGGCGGCATGATTGCTGGCTTCGGCGCACGCCTGGCGATGGGGTGTAACCTTGCTGCCTTCTTTACTGGCATTCCGCAGTTTTCACTGCATGCCTGGTTCTTTGCCATCGCCACGGCCATCGGCTCTTACTTTGGCGCAAAATTTACCCTTCTCCCGCTGTTCCGTATTCCGGTCAAAATGGTCAAGGTGAGTGCGGCTTCTCCACTGACGCAAAAGCCCTCTCAGGCCCGTCGCCGCTTCCGCCTGGGTATGTTGGTCTTTCTCGCTATGCTGTCGTGGGCGCTGTGTACTGCTCTGAACCAGCCTAAACTCGGTCTGGCGATGCTGTTTGGCGTGGGTTTTGGCCTTCTCATTGAACGCGCGCAGATCTGCTTTACTTCGGCATTTCGCGATATGTGGATCACCGGCCGCACGATGATGGCGAAAGCGATTATCGCCGGGATGGCGGTTAGTGCCATCGGCATCTTCAGCTATGTCCAGTTGGGTGTCGAACCGAAAATCATGTGGGCGGGTCCTAACGCGGTGATTGGCGGTCTGCTATTTGGCTTTGGGATCGTGCTGGCTGGCGGGTGCGAAACCGGCTGGATGTACCGCGCTGTTGAGGGGCAGGTGCATTACTGGTGGGTGGGTCGGGGAAATGTTATCGGCTCGACGATACTGGCCTACTTCTGGGATGACCTGTCGCCTGTGCTTGCCACCAACTGGGACAAGGTGAATCTGCTGAGCACCTTCGGCCCACTCGGCGGTCTGCTGGTCACCTACGGTCTGCTACTGGCGGCCTTTTTACTGGTTGTCGTACAGGAAAAACGTTTCTTTCGCAGAGCCACTGTTAAAACCCAAACGCAGGAGAATGCAGCATGAAAGAGATCGTGCCTGACTATCGCCTGGATATGGTCGGCGAACCCTGCCCTTATCCGGCTGTTGCCACACTTGAAGTGCTACAGCAGCTCAAAAAAGGTGAAATTCTGGAAGTTGTGAGTGACTGTCCGCAGTCCATCAATAATATTCCGCTGGATGCCAAAAACCACGGTTACACGGTGTTGGATATCCAGCAGGACGGGCCAACCATCCGCTATTTGATTCAGAAATAATGCTGCCCCAGACGCCCCTCTCAGGGGTGTCTTTCCCGCCTCAAAATCTGCCTTATATCCCACTTTGATCGCAAATACAGTGAATGTCATTACAACAGCACTACACTTTAAGTGGATAAAAAACAAACAGGAGGTGTGGCATGTTTAATTCGATTCTTGTTCCTGTCGATATCTCTGAGAGTCGCCTGACCGAACAGGTGATTCCTTATGTACAGGCAAACGCAGCAATCAGTAACGGTAAAGTTCATTTTCTGACGGTCGTTCCTTCTTTCCCCTACTACTCTTCTCTTGGGCTGGCCTATTCCGTTGAGATGCCAAAACTGGCGGAAATACAGCAAGAAGCGCTGGAGAAACTCAATGAGATGGTTAAGCAGTTCAAATTGCCACCTGACCGCGTTCAGACACATGCCATTTCTGGCGCACCTAAAGATCAGATCCTGAAACTGGCCGACAGTATCAACGCAGACCTGATCATTATTGCCTCTCATCGGCCTGATATTACGACCTATCTGTTAGGCTCAAATGCGGCAGTCGTTGTGCGCCACGCCAAATGTCCGGTGCTGGTTATACGTTAGAGGAGATACTGCAGAAAGACTGGCCGTTTTCTGGCCAGTCTCAGGAGATGAAATCAGAAACGATAACCTGCAGAGAACATAAATACCCACGGGTCCAGGCGAGTACTGATACTTTGCTGTTGACCGCCTGCTTTGAAGCGTACGTCCGTATCAATATCCATGTACCAGACTGAGGCGTTAATTAACCAGTCACGGTTAATCAGATAATCAAGACCTACCTGCCCGGCCATGCCCCAGGAATCTTTCAGACTGAGGTCTGACAGACCCGCCTCTTTACCGGTATCGTTAAATTTCTCATCAAAGAAGGTTGTGTAGTTCACACCGGCGCCAATATACGGACGCACTTTGCTGCTGGCATCGCCAAAGTACCACTGCGCCATCAGCGTTGGTGGTAGATGGTGAACTGTGGCGATATCTCCGGTTGGCCCCAGGCCAACGCGATGACGGAATGGCGTTGCAGCCAGAAGCTCAACACCGATGTTCTCCGTCGCCATATAAGTAAACGTTAAACCTAACTGGGTATTATTACTGACGTTAAAACCGCCCATCCCCAGCACATTATCCGAACCTTCAGTAGGGCGAACCGTCGCCGAACCGGCACGAATAAAGAATTCGCCTGCTTCATGCGCATACGCGCCGCCAGAGAGACTGCTTAATACAAGGGCTGCCACCGCTAATTTTTTCATATCCGCTCCATCGTTGTGGTTTTAATCGCGGGTGAGAATATACTCACAAATGAGTAATAAGTGATCTGCCACAGATCACATTAAAACCAGTAACTTAACATTCATTGATCTGGGTTAATTTTTAGTGGCACATTGAAAGGCAATAAGTTGTTCCTATGTCAATTTTTGGCATTTCACAGTTACAAAATTTTCCCTTTTCCCCCTCTTGCTCTTCCTCTGGTGGCTGGATAATTTATCGCTCTCACAAGTTGATTTGATGCGTTCTTCTTTTGCAGGTGTGCCATGAGTGATCTTAACCCGTGCATGACGTGCGGAGCCTGTTGTGCGTATTTTCGAGTCTCTTTCTACTGGGCCGAAGCCAGCGATGGTGGCGGTACCGTTCCGGTTCATCTCACAGAGCCGCTAACGCCTTTTCTGCGCTGCATGAGCGGCACCAACCAAAAACAGAGCCGGTGTGCTGCATTACAAGGGGAACCCGGGGTGTCTACTCGCTGTTCTATTTACGAGGATCGCCCCAGCCCATGCCGGGAATTTGCCCTGTCGGGAGAGGATGGGCAGGTCAACGAAGCCTGTAATCGTGCGCGTGCTCGCTATGGATTACCGCCGCTTTACAAAGATATGCTTTTCCATACAAGCCTTGATGCTGCCACAGCAGGTGCATCCGGTGTACAATTGCCGGCTAATTAACACCTGCAATACTCAAGGAGAGTGCATGTCTATCACGGCGAAGTCTGTCTACCGTGACACGGGAAACTTTTTCCGCAATCAGTTCATTACCTTTTTACTGATCGCGTTGCTATGCGCCTTTATCACGGTGGTGCTTGGTCATGCGTTCTCACCAAGTGAAGAACAAATTGCCAGCCTGAGCCAGGGCGACCACCTTGCAGGCAGCGTGGGGTTGTTTGAACTGGTACAAAACATGACGCCTGAGCAACAACAAATTCTGCTGCGGGCTTCCGCTGCATCCACTTTCTCAGGTCTTATTGGTAATGCGGTGCTGGCCGGTGGCGTTCTGCTAATGATTCAACTGGTGTCGGCGGGACATCGGGTCAGCGCTTTACGGGCGATTGGAGCCAGCGCACCGGTCTTACCTAAGCTGTTTATCCTGATCTTCTTAACCACCATGCTGGTACAAATGGGAATTATGCTGGTCGTGGTACCAGGTGTGTTGCTGGCTATCGTGCTCTCTTTTGCCCCCGTGATGGTCGTGCAGGATAAGATGGGTATTTTTACCGCAATGCGCAGCAGCATCAGACTGGCATGGGCTAATATGCGTCTGGTCGCTCCGGCCGTGATCGGCTGGCTTCTTGCTAAAACACTCTTGCTATTATTTGCACCGAATTTTGCGGTATTAACACCAAATGTAGGCGCGGTGGTGGCGAATACGCTGAGCAACCTGATTTCAGCGGTACTGCTGGTCTATCTGTTCCGCCTGTATATGTTAATTCGTCAGTAACCCTGATGTCGGGCGCATTACCGGGCCCGGCTCAACACAGAAGATGGAATCACAGAATGAAGCAGTTTCTTGATTTTTTACCGCTCGTCGTCTTTTTCGCTTTTTATAAGCTGTACGACATCTATGCCGCCACCACGGCGTTGATCATTGCAACCGCTGTTGTGCTGATCTACAGCTGGGTTCGCTATCGCAAAGTGGAAAAGATGGCACTGGTGACGTTTGTCCTGGTAGCCGTATTTGGTGGACTAACCCTCTTCTTCCACAACGATGAATTTATCAAGTGGAAAGTCACTGTGATTTACGCGCTGTTTGCAGGTGCATTACTGATCAGCCAATGGGTAATGAAAAAACCACTGATCCAGCGCATGCTGGGCAAAGAGCTGACACTACCGCAGGAAGTATGGTCTCGCCTGAATATTGCCTGGGCGGTCTTCTTTATTCTCTGCGGCCTCGCCAATATCTATATTGCCTTCTGGCTGCCGCAGAATATCTGGGTCAACTTTAAGGTCTTCGGCCTGACCGCGCTGACGCTTATCTTCACGCTGTTAAGCGGCGTATACATCTATCGCCATATGCCGCAGGACGACAAGCACTGATTAATGACTGACCAGAACGTCTACGACAGGCGTTTTGGTCTATTCTCTCCGCTGTGAAATCATAGTAGCATCCCGCCTGAAGTCTTCCGTTACGAGTTAATACAATGACAACAACTAACGCCCCGCAGGGCGAACTGGTTTTACGCACACTGGCAATGCCCGCTGATACCAATGCCAATGGCGATATTTTTGGCGGCTGGCTGATGTCGCAGATGGATATGGGCGGCGCAATTCTGGCAAAAGAGATTGCCCACGGGCGCGTGGTCACCGTGAGAGTGGACGGCATGACCTTCCTGCGCCCGGTTGCGGTGGGAGATGTGGTTTGCTGCTACGCGCGCTGCGTCAAACGAGGTAACACCTCTATTTCAATCAACATCGAAGTCTGGGTGAAGAAAGTCTCTTCTGAGCCGATTGGGCAACGCTATAAGGCCACTGAAGCGCTGTTTATTTATGTCGCCGTGGACAGCGAGGGTAAACCTCGTCAGCTTCCGCAGGCCTGATCGACAGGCAAAAAAAAGCCTCCTTTCGGAGGCTTTTTTTATTCCATCTGCGCCCCGCCGTTCAGGCGGAAAACAATATTCACTATCAGCCCATTTCCCGGTTTTCCGGCTTCGTATCGCCATCTGCGCATCGCTGATTTCACTTCTCGCTCAAACATATTCGAAGGCTGAGCGGACAAGATTTCCACGTTATCCACGCGGCCATCCGCAGTGACGTCGAATTTTACCTTTACGCGCCCTTCAATACGTAATGCCTGAGCACGTGGGGGATACTGAGGCTGGTTACGGCTCAGTGCTCGTGGGCCCGCGGGTGCCGATATTGTCGGTTTAGCGGTTGTCGCCGTGTTATTCATTGCCGGACGTGAAGATGCCGTATTCTCAACTGTCTGGGTAGCACGCGGTTCAACCGGACGCTCTTCGCGTTTCGGACGTTCCTCAACTTTCTTCACCGGTTTTGGCTTCGGCTTAGGTTTTGGCTCCGGTTTAGGTTTGTGGATCACCACCGGTGCTTCCTTCGGCGGCTCCGGAATCGGTTCGGGCTCCGGCTCAGGTTCAGCAACTGGCTGTGGCGGTGCAGGTGCCGCCTGCGGTGGTTCGAGATCCGCTGGCGATACCATCGTCACAGAAATCGGCTGCGCGGGTGCGGGCATTTCAATGACCTGATGAACCGAGGTATAGAGCAAACCCGCCACGACAGCACCGTGAATAACGACAGAAAGCAGCGTCGGCCAGGGAAAGCGGCGAGGTAAATCAAGGGTCATCGAAGTCATATTCATCAACGTTAAAAAACCGAACCCTGATTTTAAATGCAAATAGCAATCATATTCAATAAGACACTTTGTTATGGCGCAACTTTAGCGCATGAGAGGCCAAAAAAGGCGCATTCAGATCAGGGTTTTAACATTATTTTTATTTTACATTGCAGTCGTTTGCCCTTTCACATAACGTAACTGACACTTTTACCGGTTAAGGAGCTTCGCCGTGTTTTACGTGATTTACTCTGAAGATGTTGCTGATTCGCTCGAAAAACGCCAGGCTGTGCGCCCTGCGCATCTGGCACGCTTACAGTTGCTGCAGGATGAAGGTCGATTACTGACCGCAGGCCCAATGCCAGCAGTAGACAGCAATGACCCGGGTGCCGCTGGTTTTTCTGGCTCCACGGTTATTGCTGAGTTTGAATCTCTGGAAATCGCTCAGGCATGGGCTGATGCGGACCCATACGTTGCGGCCGGTGTGTATGCGAAGGTGACCGTTCGCCCTTATAAGAAAGTGTTCTGATGTAAAAAAGGCTCCACCAGGGAGCTTTTTTTACATCAATGCAGCGATGCTAACCTCGCAGCAAACCCGACAAACAGCAGCCCTATCAGCCCGTTCCCCAGCTTTGCCAGTTTCTTTTTGGTTTTCAGGTAACGCGTAACAAACGCGCCAGAGAAGATCAGGAAGCTCATATACACAAAGCTTATTAGCTCCAGCGTCGTCGCGAGGATCAGGAAAGAAGTGCCGGTGCTCTGGGCATTCACGTCAATAAACTGAACGAAGAACGATACGTAGAACAGAATCGCTTTAGGATTGGTCAGGCTTAACACCAGCGAACGTTTCATGATCATACTGGCAGGTTCAGGCCCGCTCTCATGAGCGTTTTTTTGGCGGTTCACCACCGACCAGAGCATTTTGCCTCCCAGCCAGAGCAGATAAAAAGCCCCGAGATAGCGCACGATGTTAAACAGTACCGGCGTGGTCTGGATTAATGCCGCAACACCCGCCCAGGCCAGAAACATCAGTACCGCATCGCCGATAAATACACCCGTCGCGGCGAGATAACCTTTTTTAACGCCGTGACCAATCCCGGTTTTCAGCACAAACAGAGTATTCGGCCCAGGTACCAGCACGATAAAAAATGCGCCTACAACGTACGTCCAGAAATTCAGTACACCAAACTCCGCAAACACTTCTCCCTCCTTTTGCTAGAAACAACGGGAATATCGCTGCAAAAACGCTATTCCCAAAAATCAGACGCTATAAAATCAGTGGGCACCTTGCGGTGCCCTCATGTTTCTCAGATATCCTGGACTGCGAACAGCAACGCGTTGCGGTGCCGGGTCATTCCACATTTCCTGATGGCGTGTATACGCATATTGCGGCGGGATTGTGCTTCCAGCCAACGTGCCTTGCGACGACTCACCTGTCGCAACATGCGCCAGCGCCCTACTTCAGTTCTACTGCGCTTCATGTCTACAACTCTTTCTCTAACAGAGACGCCATTATAAACCCAACCCTGCAGCAAACCAGCGCTTTTACCTGGCGTTTTTATTTGCCAGATGAATCCTGATGCGTACACTCATAACAATACGCTTTCAAAAGGATTTTTTAACCTATGACAACCTTCTACACCGTGGTGAGTTGGCTGGTCATTCTGGGATACTGGCTGTTAATCGCGGGTGTGACATTACGCATCCTGATGAAGCGCAGAGCCGTACCCTCTGCCATGGCCTGGCTTCTGATAATCTACATCCTCCCGCTGGTAGGAATTATTGCCTATCTCTCTTTCGGTGAGCTTCATCTGGGCAAACGCCGCGCCGAGCGTGCCCGCGCCATGTGGCCCTCGACCGCGAAGTGGCTTAACGATCTTAAAGCCTGCAAACATATTTTTGCCGAGGAGAACAGCAGTGTTGCCGCTTCGCTGTTTAAGCTGTGTGAACGCCGTCAGGGGATTGGCGGTGTCAAAGGCAATCAGCTCCAGTTGCTGACCACTTCTGACGATGTCATGCAGGCGTTGATCCGCGATATTCAACTGGCTCGCCATAACATTGAGATGGTGTTTTACATCTGGCAGCCCGGTGGTATGGCCGACCAGGTTGCTGAATCTCTGATGGCCGCTGCACGTCGGGGCATTCACTGCCGTCTGATGCTGGACTCTGCAGGCAGTGTGGCATTTTTCCGCAGCCCCTGGGCGGGCATGATGCGTAATGCCGGTATCGAGGTGGTTGAGGCGCTGAAGGTTAACCTCCTGCGTGTATTTTTGCGCCGGATGGATCTCCGCCAGCACCGTAAGATGATCATGATCGATAATTATATTGCTTACACCGGCAGTATGAATATGGTTGACCCTCGCTTCTTTAAACAGGATTCAGGGGTCGGGCAATGGGTTGATTTGATGGCGAGAATGGAGGGGCCGATTGCCACCTCTATGGGTATCGTTTACTCATGCGACTGGGAGATTGAAACCGGTAAACGTATTCTGCCACCACCTCCGGACGGCAATATTATGCCGTTTGAAGAGGCCAGCGGTCACACCATTCATACGATTGCATCCGGGCCTGGCTTCCCTGAAGATTTGATTCATCAGGCGCTGCTGACGGCAACCTACTCAGCCCGTGAATACCTGATCATGACCACGCCTTACTTTGTCCCCAGCGATGACCTGCTGCACGCAATCTGTACTGCGGCGCAACGTGGTGTCGACGTGAGTATCATTTTGCCACGCAAAAATGACTCACTGCTGGTAGGCTGGGCCAGCCGGGCATTCTTTAGCGAACTGTTGGCCGCAGGGGTGAAAATTTACCAGTTTGAAGGCGGATTGCTCCACACCAAGAGTGTCCTCGTTGACGGTGAATTAAGCCTGGTGGGCACAGTTAACCTGGATATGCGGAGTCTGTGGCTCAATTTTGAAATCACACTGGTGATTGATGACGCCGGTTTTGGCGGTGATCTGGCAGCGGTACAAGATGATTATATCTCCCGTTCGCGGTTGCTGGATGCCAGACTGTGGGTAAAACGCCCGCTGTGGCAGAGAATTGCCGAACGACTGTTTTACTTCTTTAGTCCGTTGCTGTAAAACGTGCCCAACGATGTTAAACAGGTAGTCATCATGGAAATGGATCTGAACAATCGCCTGACCGAAGACGAAACGCTCGAGCAGGCCTATGACATTTTTCTCGAACTGGCGGTTGATAACCTCGATCCCGCAGACGTGATCCTCTTTAATCTGCAGTTCGAAGAGCGTGGCGGTGCCGAATTGTTCGACCCTTCAGAAGACTGGGCTGAGCATGTGGATTTCGACCTTAATCCTGACTTCTTTGCCGAAGTGGTGATTGGGCTGGCTGATGAAGATGGCGGTGAAATAAACGACATCTTCGCCCGCATCCTGCTGTGCCGCGAGAAAGACCACAAACTGTGCCATATCCTCTGGCGCGAATAGTAAAAAGGCTGCGATTGCAGCCTTTTTTATTTAATCCGGTAATTCACTTCCGCAGCGGCTACAAAACCGTGCGCTGTGTTCATGCTCACCCTGATGACAATTCGGGCATTTGCGTTGCTGTTTGCGATTCTGAAAGGCACTGCTCATATGCGTGGTAATGAGCCCTGTCGGGATGGCAATCACCGAATAGCCAATCAAAATCAGCACTGATGCCACAATACGTCCCAGTGGGGTATGCGGTGTGATATCGCCATACCCCACGGTCGTCACGGTCACGATGGCCCAATAGACCGAGGCATTGAGCGTCGTGAAGCCATATTTTGGCCCTTCTATCAGATACATCAGTGCGCCGAAAACAATCATGACGCTGGCAATAAATGAATAGAACAGAATAAGCTGGTGCCGTGCGCTGACTATCGCGCGCCAGAACACGTGCAATGAGGGCATAAAACGCAGTAATTTAAGGATACGTAATACCCGAATGACGCGCATCGCTCGCCAGGCAAAGACGTAACTCAGGCTAATTTCCGGCCACAGCCACATCACATAGAGCGGCAGGATGGTCGCTAAATCAATAAATCCCCAAAAGCTGAAAACATATCTGGCCGGGTTGGGCCAGCAAATGACTCTCAGGCAATATTCAGCGGTAAAGACCAGGGTAATCGCCAACTCAAGCCAGACAAAAATATGCCATTCGTCAAATGTCAGGTGATATTGCGTCCCGACACCAGACTCAATAAAGATCACAACCACGCTGAGCAGTGCAAATAAACCACAGAGGCCTTCGAAGCGTCTCCCGGAAACTGTTTCAGGGTCGAATAAAAAATGGTAAAGCCGCCGACGGGCAGACGTGAATAAAAGCGACACAGTAACCTCGCAAAAAATAAGGGCTGACATCATGTCAGCCCTTGCGATTATAACGGGTCTACTTTCAGGCAGGAAACCGCATGTCGGAAACTGCCTTCCAGAACCGGCCGCGTTTTCGCGCATTCCGGCCCGGCCATAGGGCATCGCGTACGGAAGACGCAGCCCGACGGCGGGTTAATTGGTGAGGGCAATTCCCCTTCCAGAAGCTGAATCGTTTTATTCTTTTCCAGGTCGGGATCGGGGATCGGCACCGCAGACATCAGCGCTTTGGTATAAGGATGCAGTGGGTTGTGGTACACCTCATCATAGGTGCCCAATTCCACAGCATGGCCTAAATACATCACCAGTACACGGTCAGAAATGTGTTTTACCACGGCCAGATCATGCGCGATGAAAATGAGTGACAGCCCCATTTCACGCTGTAGTTTCTGCAGCAGGTTAACCACCTGTGCCTGAATGGACACGTCCAGCGCAGACACTGGCTCATCACAGATAATCAGCTTCGGTTCGAGGATCAACGCACGTGCAATACCAATACGCTGACACTGGCCGCCTGAGAATTCGTGCGGGTAACGATTGATAAGGTTAGGCAGTAGCCCAACTTTCATCATCATCGCCTTCACGCGATCGCGCACTTCCTGACGAGCCATCTTCGGATGATAAGTACGCAGCGGCTCGGCAATAATCTCACCGATGGTCATACGCGGGTTCAATGATGCCAGTGGATCCTGGAAAATCATCTGGATATCACTACGCACGTCACGCCACTCGTCAGGCTTCATCCCCAACAAGTCTTTACCCAGCCAGGCCACTTTGCCGCCAGTGGCTTTTACCAGACCAATAATGGCGCGCGCGAAGGTAGATTTACCGCAGCCAGACTCCCCTACCACGCCCAGGGTTTCGCCTTCGTACAAACGCAGCGTGACCCCATCAACCGCTTTCAGGGTCTTAGGTGGTTGCCAGAACCACTGCTTACCGTCTTTGATGTCAAAATGCACTTTAAGGTCAGCGATTTCGAGCAGCACATTACGTTTTTCATCTAATGCGTTCATACCAACTCCTCCTGCGGCTTAAAGCAGGCGCGCAGACGGCCTGGTGCAAACGCTTCCAGCGGCGGAGCGCTGTTGCAGATTTCCATCGCGTGCGGGCAACGCGGCTGGAACGGACAACCTTTCGGCAGACGCAGCAGGTTTGGCGGGTTACCCGGAATAGTGAGCAGAGATTCCCCTTCCGCATCGAGACGCGGTACCGCATTCAACAGACCAATTGAGTACGGGTGGGCTGGGTGATAGAACACATCCCGCGCGTTGCCATATTCCATGGTACGGCCGGCATACATCACCAGCACTTTGTCACAGATACCCGCAACCACGCCCAGGTCGTGGGTGATCATAATGATCGCTGTGTTGAACTCGCGCTTAAGCTCGTTTAACAGGGTCATGATTTGTGCCTGAACGGTGACGTCCAGCGCGGTGGTGGGTTCGTCGGCAATCAGCAGTTTTGGCCGGCACAGCAACGCCATCGCAATCATCACACGCTGACGCATGCCGCCTGAAAATTCGTGCGGGAACATGCGCATGCGCTTACGGGCTTCCGGCATTTTCACTGCATCCAGCATTTTGACTGACTCTTCAAACGCTTCCGCTTTGCCCAGACCTTTGTGCAGCATCAGGACTTCCATTAGCTGCTCGCCAACACGCATGTACGGGTTCAGCGAAGTCATCGGATCCTGGAAAATCATCGAGATCTGCTCGGCACGCAGCTTGTTCAGCTCATGTTCCGGCAGGTTGAGGATTTCACGTCCGTTGAATTTCGCGGAACCTCCGATAACACCGTTTGCAGCCAGCAGTCCCATCAACGCAAATGCGGTCTGGGATTTTCCGGATCCAGATTCACCGACAATCCCCAGCGTTTCACCTGCACGCAGGTCGAAGTTGAGATCGTTAACGGCGGTAACGTCTCCGTCCGGGGTTTTAAAGGTTACACGGAGATCTTTCACATCCAGCAGAAGTTTGCTCTGCTGTTGCGCCTGCGGCGCAGTGGCCGTTTCAATAATTGTCATGACGGCGCTCCTTAACGGTCTTTCGGGTCGAGGGCATCACGCAGGCCATCGCCGATAAAGTTGAAACAAAACAGGGTGACAACCAGGAAACCCGCCGGATAAAGCAGTAACCACGGCGATACTTCCATGGAGTTTGCACCATCACTCAGGAGTGCACCCCAGCTGCTCAGAGGCTCTTGCGTACCCAGCCCCAGGAAGCTCAGGAAGGATTCAAACAGGATCATGCTTGGTACCAGCAGTGAAGCATAAACCACTACCACGCCCAGCACGTTAGGAACGATATGGCGAACCACAATATTACCGATTGATACGCCACCTACCTGTGCGGCCTCGATAAACTCTTTGCGTTTGAGGCTCAGTGTCTGTCCGCGCACAATACGCGCCATATCCAGCCAGGAAACCATCCCGATAGCCACGAAAATCAACAGGATGTTCTGGCCGAAGAAGGTCACCAACAGGATAACGAAGAACATGAACGGGAAGGAGTTCAGGATTTCCAACAGACGCATCATCACGGAGTCTACTTTACCGCCAAGGTAACCAGAGAGTGAGCCATAGAGCGTGCCCACAATCACCGCCACCAGCGCAGCAGCGATACCAACCATCAGCGAAATACGGCCTCCGATAGCAACACGCACCAGCAGATCGCGTCCGGAGGAATCCGTACCAAAATAGTGTCCGGACTCCATATCAGGTGCGCTGGACATCATGCCCCAGTCGGTGTCGAAATAGGTAAATTGCGACAGCATCGGCGCCAGAGTCACAAACAGCGCGATGATCACCAGAACAACCAGACTGGCAACCGCGGCACGGTTGTGCATAAAGCGGCGGCGCGCGTCCTGCCAGAGGCTACGACCTTCTACTTCCAGTTTTTCACTGAAGTTTTCCAGCGCCTCGCTGTTTTTCTTACTCAACATCATGGCGTGCTCCAGTTAGTAACGGATTTTCGGGTCGATGACGGCATACAGCACATCGACAATTGCGTTAAAGAGAATGGTCAGCGCACCAACGAGAATGGTCAGGCTCAGTACCAGCGAATAGTCGCGGTTGAGCGCGCCGTTTACGAACAGTTGACCAATACCCGGCAGACCGTAGATCGTTTCGATAACCATTGAGCCAGTGATGATCCCGACGAATGCCGGCCCCATGTAGGAGAGCACAGGTAACAGCGCTGGTTTGAGTGCGTGGCGGAAGATAATCCGACGCATCGGCAACCCTTTTGCGCGCGCGGTGCGAATGAAGTTCGAGTGCAACACTTCGATCATTGAACCACGGGTGATACGCGCAATACTGGCGATGTACGCCAGAGATAATGCCACCATCGGCAAAATCATGAACTTTAACGCCCCGCCATTCCAGCCACCGCCAGGTAGCCATTTCAGCGTGATGGCAAATATCATCACCAGTAACGGCGCGACAACGAAGCTGGGTATGACTACCCCGGTCATCGCCACCCCCATTACGGTATAATCCCATTTAGTATTTTGTTTAAGTGCGGCGATAACGCCTGCAGTCACCCCGAGAACAACAGCCAGCAAGAATGCCGCAGCACCCAGTTTTGCCGATACCGGGAAGCTGGAAGCCACCAGGTCGTTAACGGAATAGTCTTTATATTTGAATGACGGTCCAAAATCACCGTGAGCCAGTTGCTTCAGATAATTGAAGTATTGGGTGGAGATAGGATCGTTCAGGTGATATTTCGCTTCAATATTTGCCATGACTTCTGGCGGCAACGTACGTTCACCGGTAAATGGACTTCCCGGCGCAAGACGCATCATGAAGAAGGAAATTGTAATCAGAATAAACAGCGTTGGAATCGCTTCAAGACAGCGACGTAGGATAAATTTAAACATTGCCCGTACCTTCTGGCGTGTGCCTATATATTGTGACGTCGGTTAGACACCGTGGGGCGAGCGAACTCGCCCCACTCATTGCCATTAATGCTTGATAATATACAAGTTTTTAACGTAGATATTATCCATCGGGTCTTTACCGGTATAGCCACCTACCCACGGTTTCACCAGACGGGCGTTAACGTAGTAGTAAACCGGAACGATCGCGGAGTCTTTATCCAGCTGCTGCTCAGCTTTAGAGTACAGTTCAGTACGCTGTGCTTCGTCAGTGGTTTTCAGCGTATCGCCAATCAGCTTGTCAAACGCCGGGCTCTTATAGTGCGCGGTGTTGTTTGAGCTGTCGCTCAGCATGGTGTTCAGGAAGGAGGTCGGTTCGTTATAGTCCGCACACCAGCCAGCACGCGCCACGTCGAAGGTGCCCTGATGACGGCTATCCAGGAAGGTTTTCCACTCCTGGTTTTCCAGCTTCACGTTTACGCCCAGGTTCTTTTTCCAGATCGAGGCAACGGCGATAGCCAGTTTTTTGTGCAGATCGGAGGTGTTATACAGCAGGCTGAAAGTCAGCGGCTTATCTGCAGTATAGCCCGCTTCAGCAAGCAGTTTCTTCGCTTCTGCATTACGCTGCTCTTGCGTCTGTTTGAACCAGTCTGGCTCAGTCAGTTTTGCGCCATCGGTGTATGGAGGGGTATAGCTGTATGCTGGCAGATCGCCCTGGTTTTTCACTTTGTTCACGATGATATCGCGATCCAGTGCCAGTTTCAGCGCTGTACGGACACGTACATCGGTAAACGGTGCTTTCTGGTTGTTGATTTCGTAGTAATAGGTGCACAGATACGGATCAACATGCACTTCTTTAGGAATTTCTTTTTTCAGCTTCTGGAACAGTTCAATCGGCATGTTGTTATAGGTCATGTCGATTTCACCGCTACGGTAGCGGTTAACGTCAGTCACTTCGGAAGAAATTGGCAGGTAGGTCACCTGATTAATCACGGTTTTCGCGTTGTCCCAATATTGCGGGTTACGCTCCAGAACCATACGTTCGTTAACTACCCAGTCTTTCAGTTTGTAGGCACCGTTGGTCACGATATTGGCAGGCTGAGTCCATTTTTCACCAAATTTTTCCACTGCGGATTTTGGTACTGGAGAAACAGACGGGTGAACCAGCAGCTTATAGAAGTACGGAACAGGTTCGCTCAACGTAACTTCAAAGGTATTCGCATCGATCGCTTTCACGCCCAGGTCGGTGACCGGTTTTTTGCCTGCGATGATGTCATCAATATTGGCAATGTGGCCATATTGCAGGTAGCTCGCATACGGAGAGGCGGTATTTGGATTCGCCAGACGCTGCCAGCTATAAACGAAATCTTCGGCGGTAACCGGCGTGCCGTCAGACCATTTCGCATCTTTACGCAGATGGAAGGTCCAGACTTTGAAATCTTTATT
Organism: Enterobacter sp. P82; assembly: GCF_037053385.1. Classification (NCBI taxonomy): domain Bacteria; kingdom Pseudomonadati; phylum Pseudomonadota; class Gammaproteobacteria; order Enterobacterales; family Enterobacteriaceae; genus Enterobacter; species Enterobacter sp. P82. The sequence continues at coordinate 912,236 of NZ_JBALHX010000001.1, read as the reverse complement.
TTCCCATTTTTCTGCCACACCCGGTGCCGGGTGGCCATCTACGTCAGTCACCAGCAGACCTTCGAACAGGTCGCGGTTAACGTTAGACTCAGGAACACCTTCAATTTTATGCGGGTCAAGAGACTGAACTTCCGCACCGTTGTTACGAACCAACGTCTGTTTTTCAGCCAGTTGAACACCTGCAGGTACGTCCGCAGCCATTGCAGCGTTGCCCGCGATTAGCGCAGTTAAAATCCCCGCCGCTACCAGATTTTTTTTTGTGATGATGGACATTGTGTTGGTACTCCACTCATTATAATGACTGGCTTTCGCCAGCTGTGTAATCCCCTGTTGGGGCCTGTACAGCGCAGGAGTTTTTTTTGCTGCTGCCAGGTTCTTCTTTTTACTTCTTGCTATCACCGACTTTTTTATTACTGACCGCTCGTATGGCCGTCTTGCGTCGATTCTTTACAGGCCTCCCCTGTTTGAGACCTGCGTTGGATATCTGAGAAGAGAAGCATATGAAAATAATTCTCATCTACTTGTTTTATGCTGCAAAATAGTAGGCCGGAAAGTATCAAATGGCGTAAACGCACGCCAATACATTTTGCAAATTTGTTAAGCAATTCTCTTTTACGGTGAGAGCCGTATCGTTGAGGGCAGCCCTGCCAGACATCAAACGCCACTAAAAAACATGACATTCAATAAGATAGAGGAAATCTCCTCTACAAGCGCGTCGCTGCGCTATCATCGAGTGTTTTTGTACAATAATTTAACAACTGGTTATTATTTAGCACATTCATCTAGGGGAATGTTGAAATTACTAATATCATTTCGGTTATCTCTCAGCAAGCCCCAGAGTATCATGTGAGTAAAATAACAGAGCGATCGAAGGTTTTCTGCGCAGACGGGTTGGGCGGGAATTAATAACTTATTGAAATACAAGAGATGAACATTATTAGTAGAATTTATTATGATATGTGAGCATTTCAACTTTAGTTATATGATTTGCTGATAATCACGTAAAAAAACGGAGCCATAGCTCCGTTCTTTCATATGAAATATTAGTGTAACAAGCCGGGGAAAATGCTTTTAATACCGGTGACAATAAATTCGATCCCTAACGCCATCAACAGCAGGCCCATGATACGCGTTATGACGTTGATGCCCGTCTGGCCCAACAACCGCACCAACCAGGGTGCCATACGGAATACTCCCCAGCAGCAGAGCGCGAAAATGGCAATGGCCACGGAAAAGCCAATCAAATGCATCAGGCTATGGTAACGCGTGCCCCAGACAATCGTTGAACTGATGGCGCCGGGGCCAGCCATAAGCGGTAACGCCAGCGGTACCACGCCAATGCTTTCACGGATGGCAGTTTCTGACTTCTCCTGTTTGTTCTGTTTATCCTCACCCAGCTTACCGCTGATCATAGACATGGCGATGGTCACAACCAGGATCCCACCCGCAATGCGGAAAGAGTCGATCGAGATCCCGAAGAGCTGAAGAATGGCGTCCCCCAGAAAAAGGGAGGTAAGCAATATGATAGCCACTGACAGGTTAGCGGTGAGGTTGGTCTTGTTCCTGGCCGCCGCCGTCTGGTAACTGGTCATACTAATGAAGACAGGAATGATCCCCACCGGGTTGACCAGGGCAAACAAACCAATAAAAAATTTAAAATACGTTGGAAAATCAAAGAGCGTTTGGATCACGTTTTGCTCCGCTTATGCGCATGCCCGGGACTGACAATTTGTCATGTGAAATCGCGCTGAAGATACCCTTTTTATTAGCATACTTCACTCGAAATCTGTGCCAAAACGTTATCATTTCAGGATGTTAAACATATGTAGAATCAATGATAGCGTCACTTCCAATACTTACGTAATTATTTAACACTGGAAAAATCTCAAAGAAATAACCCTGCTGAAAGGTATCAGCTTGGGGGAAAATTGACGCAGATCATGATTTCCGTACTCAGAAGTGAGTAATCTTGGTTACACCCCAGGGAGGTCACCTGACAAAAAGGGATGATGCTAAGGTAAGGCTCTTTTAGTAAATTAGTGTGCTGGTGTAGAAAGTAACTCTTTGTTTTATTTTGTGTTACGCAAGTCATATCAGCTCTGTCTATACTGTCTGACGTATCGAGCGCTGGTTTACTAAAAGAGTTTAAACATTATCAGGAGAGCATTATGGCTGTTACTAATATCGCTGAACTGAACGCCCTCGTCGAGCGCGTTAAAAAAGCCCAGCGTGAATATGCCAATTTCACCCAAGAACAGGTTGATAAAATCTTCCGCGCGGCCGCTCTGGCTGCTGCAGATGCTCGAATCCCTCTCGCTAAAATGGCCGTTGCCGAATCCGGTATGGGTATCGTTGAAGATAAAGTGATCAAAAACCACTTTGCTTCTGAGTATATCTACAACGCCTATAAAGATGAGAAAACCTGTGGCGTGCTGTCTGAAGACGACACCTTCGGTACTATCACGATTGCAGAACCTATCGGCATCATTTGCGGTATCGTTCCAACCACCAACCCAACGTCTACTGCTATCTTCAAATCACTGATTAGCCTGAAGACTCGTAACGCAATCATCTTCTCCCCGCATCCACGTGCGAAAGATGCAACGAACAAAGCTGCAGATATCGTACTGCAGGCTGCTATTGCTGCTGGCGCACCAAAAGATCTGATCGGCTGGATTGATCAACCTTCTGTTGAACTTTCCAACGCCCTGATGCACCACCCTGACATTAACCTGATCCTGGCGACCGGTGGTCCTGGCATGGTTAAAGCAGCGTACAGCTCCGGTAAACCAGCAATCGGCGTAGGCGCAGGTAACACTCCTGTTGTTATCGACGAAACGGCTGATATCAAACGTGCTGTTGCTTCTGTTCTGATGTCCAAAACCTTCGATAACGGCGTTATCTGTGCATCTGAACAGTCCGTTGTTGTTGTAGATTCTGTGTATGACGCCGTTCGCGAACGTTTCGCCAGCCACGGTGGCTACATGCTGCAAGGTAAAGAGCTGAAAGCCGTTCAGGACATCATCCTGAAAAATGGTGCACTGAACGCCGCTATCGTTGGGCAGCCAGCGTATAAAATTGCTGAACTCGCAGGTTTCACCGTTCCGGCAACCACTAAGATCCTGATCGGTGAAGTGAAAGTTGTTGATGAGAGCGAGCCATTTGCACACGAAAAACTGTCTCCGACTCTGGCAATGTACCGCGCGAAAGATTTCGACGATGCAGTAGAGAAAGCAGAGAAACTGGTTGCCATGGGCGGTATCGGTCACACTTCTTGCCTGTACACCGACCAGGATAACCAGCCAGAGCGTGTTGCTCACTTCGGTCAGAAGATGAAAACTGCACGTATCCTGATTAACACCCCTGCTTCTCAGGGTGGTATCGGTGACCTGTACAACTTCAAACTCGCACCTTCCCTGACTCTGGGTTGTGGTTCCTGGGGTGGTAACTCCATCTCTGAAAACGTTGGTCCAAAACACCTGATCAACAAGAAAACCGTTGCTAAGCGAGCTGAAAACATGTTGTGGCACAAACTTCCGAAATCTATCTACTTCCGCCGTGGCTCTCTGCCAATTGCGCTGGATGAAGTGATTACTGATGGCCACAAACGTGCGCTCATCGTGACTGACCGTTTCCTGTTCAACAACGGCTACGCTGATCAGATCACCTCTGTTCTGAAAGCAGCTGGCGTCGAAACTGAAGTCTTCTTTGAAGTTGAAGCTGACCCAACCCTTAGCGTTGTTCGCAAAGGTGCTGAACTGGCGAACTCCTTCAAACCAGATGTGATTATCGCACTGGGTGGTGGTTCCCCAATGGACGCCGCGAAAATCATGTGGGTAATGTACGAACATCCGGAAACTCACTTTGAAGAACTGGCGCTGCGCTTTATGGATATCCGTAAACGTATCTACAAGTTCCCGAAAATGGGCGTAAAAGCGAAAATGATCGCCGTTACTACCACTTCCGGTACCGGTTCAGAAGTGACTCCGTTTGCGGTTGTTACTGACGATGCAACAGGTCAGAAATACCCACTGGCTGACTATGCACTGACCCCAGACATGGCGATTGTTGACGCCAACCTGGTCATGGAAATGCCGAAATCACTGTGTGCCTTCGGTGGCCTGGATGCGGTAACTCACGCTCTGGAAGCTTACGTTTCCGTACTGGCGTCTGAGTTCTCTGATGGTCAGGCTCTGCAGGCTCTGAAACTGCTGAAAGAAAACCTGCCAGCATCCTACAATGAAGGGTCGAAAAACCCTGTAGCACGTGAGCGTGTACACAGTGCAGCAACCATCGCCGGTATCGCGTTTGCTAACGCCTTCCTGGGTGTTTGCCACTCAATGGCGCACAAACTGGGTTCTCAGTTCCACATTCCTCACGGCCTGGCGAACGCCCTGTTGATCAGCAACGTTATCCGTTATAACGCGAATGACAACCCAACCAAGCAGACTGCATTCAGCCAGTATGACCGTCCGCAAGCACGTCGTCGTTACGCTGAAATCGCTGACCATCTGGGTCTGAGCGCTGCGGGTGACCGTACTGCTGCTAAGATTGAGAAACTGCTGGCATGGCTTGAAAGCCTTAAAGCTGAACTGGGTATTCCTAAATCTATCCGTGAAGCTGGCGTTCAGGAAGCTGACTTCCTCGCCCACGTAGATAAACTGTCTGAAGATGCCTTCGATGACCAGTGTACTGGTGCTAACCCGCGCTACCCACTGATCTCCGAGCTGAAACAGATTCTGCTGGATACCTACTACGGTCGTGAGTTCAAAGAAGGTGACGTTGCGGCTGTGAAAACAGAAGCTCCTGCCATCAAAACTGACAAGAAAGCGAAGAAAAGCGCTTAACTGACAGTCTGATAAAAAACCCGCCAATGGCGGGTTTTTTTATGTCTGAAGAACAAGGTAAAGATTATTTTCTGTTGTCGTGCTGAATCGCCGTCAGTGAGCCTGTCGTTAACGCTTCTTTATAATGCTTACGGCAGACCGAAACATAGCGTTCATTGCCACCTATCACCACCTGTTCACCGTCTGCATAAGGCTTGCCGGCCTGGTCGAGACGAAGCACCATACTGGCTTTCCTGCCGCAAAAGCAGATAGTTTTGAGTTCAACGAGTTTATCTGACCAGGCAAGTAAATACTGACTCCCTGCAAATAGTTCGCCACGGAAGTCTGTACGCAGACCATAGCAAAGAACAGGGATATCGAGCTCGTCTACTACCTCTGAAAGGGCATGAACCTGCTCACGCGTCAGAAACTGACTCTCATCAACCAGAACACAATGAATAGGCTGTGCCGCATGTGCAGTACGAATGTCCTCCAGCAGGTCAGTTTGCGGGTTAAACAGCCGGGCCGGAGACGAAAGGCCTATTCTGGAACTCACCTTCCCTGCACCAAAGCGATCGTCAATTTCGGCCGTATAAACAACAGTACGCATTCCTCGTTCCTGGTAATTGTACGAGGATTGAAGCAGCGCTGTGGATTTGCCGGCATTCATTGCCGAATAGTAGAAATAAAGTTGTGCCATTGGCCGTAAAACCCTAATCAATGTGTAATATTCCCGATGATTGATTGTACCATATTTTGTCTGGTCAACAGCGACACAACGCACAGACGATGCGGTTCAGAGCGGAGTTAAGCGCCCTTCGACTACGAAAATAATCCGTTAAAACAGAGAGTAAACGCAATCAGTCAAGCCTATATGTTATAAGGTCAGTCAAACATAACACTTCTTTTTATAGTGGAATCAATGTTCATTAAAATTCACTATTTATTAACTATTACTGTCTTAACATCACTCAATGGAACTAATACGAAAGGCTGATATTTATCCGCAGCAACTATAATTCCTGCGGTAAATGTCACAAAAAAAAGATGCAATCGAGCAGGTTGCGTAGGCTTGGACTGATAACAAGCAAGATTGTTGGGTGATGGAATTTAAGTTAGCGTAATTAATAATAGCGGCATTATTTAGTATTTTTTGAATTCCTTACATTCCTGGCTATTGCACAACTGAATTTATGGCTCTATTATTAGGTCAACAAACCACCCCCCATTATAAGTTTGAGATTACTACAATGAGCGAAGCACTTAAAATTCTGAACAACATCCGTACTCTTCGTGCGCAGGCAAGAGAATGTACCCTCGAAACGCTTGAAGAAATGCTGGAAAAATTAGAAGTTGTAGTTAATGAACGTCGTGAAGAAGAAAGCGCTGCTGCTGCTGAAATCGAAGAGCGCACTCGTAAACTGCAACAATATCGTGAAATGCTGATTGCTGATGGTATCGATCCGAATGAATTGCTGAACAGCATGGCTGCAGCTAAAACCGGCACCAAAGCAAAACGCGCTGCTCGTCCTGCTAAATATAGCTACGTTGACGAGAATGGCGAAACTAAAACCTGGACTGGCCAGGGTCGTACACCTGCTGTTATCAAGAAAGCTATGGATGAGCAAGGTAAACAGCTGGATGACTTCCTGATCAAGGATTAATCAAGCCACATTCCATAAAATCCCGCTTAATGCGGGATTTTTTTTAACCACAATTTTATCACCAACATCCCCTTACACTCTGTCATAGAATCTTATTCGGCTATTGCCATCGCTTACAAACAAACGGGATACGTGGTTGTTGTGGGCATAAAAAAACCGGTGGGCAGCGCCTCACCGGTCTCAAACATTTGCGGCCTTGGTTATTTCTTAATACCTACGCTCTCTTTGAGCCAGGTTTTAAATTCTTCACCCAGGGTATTGTGACGAATGCCATATTCAACAAACGCCTGCATATAACCGAGCTTATTACCGCAGTCATGGCTCTTACCTTTCATATGGTAAGCCTCAACGGTCTCTTTCTCGATCAACATATCAATGGCGTCGGTCAGTTGGATCTCATCACCCGCTCCTGGAGGCGTTTTAGCAAGCAGAGGCCAGATTTCCGCACTCAGTACATAGCGGCCCACCACTGCCAGATTAGAAGGTGCCACGTCGGCTTTTGGCTTCTCTACAACGCCAACCATTGGCACGCTTTCGCCTGGCTCAAGGTTAACGCCTTTGCAGTCAACCACACCGTAAGCGGTCACATCTTCAACTGGCTCAACCATAATCTGGCTGCTACCTGTTTCATCAAAACGTTTGATCATCTCAGCCAAATTATCCTGAGAAAGATCTGATTCGTATTCATCCAGAATTACGTCTGGCAGTATTACCGCCACTGGCTCATCACCGACAACAGGGTGAGCACACATAACCGCATGACCCAGGCCTTTAGCCAGCCCCTGACGAACCTGCATAATAGTCACGTGCGGAGGGCAAATAGACTGCACTTCCTGTAACAACTGACGCTTAACACGTTTTTCCAGCATGGCTTCAAGTTCAAAACTTGTATCGAAATGGTTTTCGATAGAGTTTTTTGATGAATGCGTAACCAGCACAATTTCAGTGATGCCGGCTGCGATACACTCATTAACGACGTACTGGATTAATGGCTTATCAACCAGAGGCAGCATCTCTTTAGGAATCGCCTTAGTTGCTGGTAACATCCTGGTCCCCAATCCCGCTACCGGGATAACGGCCTTTCTGACTTTCGAATTTAGGGCAGCCATTCAAATTCTCCTGAGCTGTTCAAGTTTTGAACTTTTATGCAATAAATAACGCGTTGAGTATATCAGCCTCGCCCCACAGTTCGGGTCTGAAAAGAACGCGTTGCCGATCAATTAGGATAAATACGCATGAATCTGGGCAGGGATAGTAGCACTCCCCGCAAAACACAGGTAAAGCAATCTTAAAATTACGATCCAATTGCTTATTCCGTGGACAACATTAATCGTAACCGTCCCCCGGCACCCCAAATTTGGCACTGCCAGGAGGAGCAACGATGGCTAATTTGATTAAGATACGCTGTTCCTAGTGTCCCAAGCGGCACACCGTTGCTTACCTGAATATGATGTTCACCGGTATTCAGTGAGGCATTGAGACCCGCTGAAACGAGGATCAGATTCTTTAAACCACTATGGTAATAACCGACCAATAGCGGAAACTGCCCAGGCAAATTGGCCTGACGAAAAAGTTGGTTCACTTGTTTTAGTAAACTGCCCAGTTCCGGAAGCCGTTGTCCCTGATGCGATAGCTGTTCTTGCAACAGACCATTGAATAGCGCACGAAGTAATAACGCCGCTAATACACCATTATCCCCTGCCCGGGTAACATCCAGGGAATAAAAGGCCAGGTCTGAATCAGACAGTGGTGCAATATCCAGCACCAGCCCAGGTTGGTCCGCCGCAACCAGTTGGCGATAGTTTATTCGACAATGTGAAATAGTTTGCTGTACGGGCGGCTGGAGTTCCTGCAACAGTTTAGCCGCGGCAGGTGGATTACTTACCAGGGCATCCCAGTCCTGAAACAGACGTTCCTCTTCCTCTACCCGGGAATTAAACATGTTCGGATAAAGACAAGCTAACACCGTCTCTCGTAACCGGTTCAGATCCTTGACTGGTTTAAGCAGGATATCCTGAACCCCAAGTCGCAGCGCTTTGGCAATATCTGCCATATTCTCTGTGGCAGATATCACCAGAATCGGCGTCTGATTGCCTTCGTTACGCAGATGTTCAACCAGCTTCAGTCCGTTCATACGCGGCATCGCAATGTCACAAATCATCAGGTCGGGGGTGATACTGACCATTTTTTCCAGCGCGTCGATACCATCTTCAGCCAGCGAAGTGATTGCTCCCATTGAGGATAACCACGAATCCAGTAGCGATCGGAAAACGACCTCGTCTTCAACAATCAAAATGTGTTTTCCGGCCAATGGCTGCGTCATGGTTCCTCCCCTGGCTGACAGTAATTAAATAGTGGCATGCTATCAGCACTACCGCCTGTCAGATTTTGCTGAAGTAATCAAAAAAAGGTGCTTAACGTGCTGTTCGCACAAAAGGCAACAGCTCGTCCATTTTCTTTTCGACGGCTATCGAGCCCGCTGCGATGGCGGCCTCAGCTCGATGGAAATCAAGGGTAGATATTTGCGGACAGTACGGTTGAATCAGAATATCTGGAGGGTCGCCAGCCATGCGGTTTCGCTTAAGGCGATTCTCAAGAACCTGGATAGAGGTAGTCATAATTTCAATTGCCGTCGGCGCAGTCACAGAGCGTCGTGCGGCCATACGCCCGATTCTTCCACGCAAACGTTCATGCCAGGCCAGTTTCTCACCTTCGACATCTTCGCTCTGAAGATTCACCGGCATGAGGTCTTGTTGCATCAGGTGGGCGTCATGTTGTAAATCCACGGCAATGACGATGTCGGCACCCATTGCACGCGTCAGGGAGATAGGGACCGGGTTAACAACACCACCATCGACAAGCCAGTAACCGTTATGCGGTACAGGAGCCATTAATCCCGGCATACTGCAGGAGGCACGAACGGCAAGATGAATATCACCCTCAGTAAGCCAAAGCTCGCGACCTGTGCTGAGGTTCGTCGCAACAGCGCCGAAAGGCATCTGACAGTCAGTGAAGTCTTCAAGAGGCATAACCTGGCGGAACTGGTTAAAAACGCGTTCACCGCGCAACAGCCCACCACGCTGCCATGAGAGGTCCATCAGGCGCAGCACATCCCAGTAGCTGAAGGAACGTACCCAGGTTTCAAGTTCCGGAAGCTTTCCGCACGCGTAAGCGGAGCCGACAAGCGATCCTATTGAACACCCTGCAACAATATCAACCTCAACGCCCATCTGGTTTAAGGCATTAATCACGCCGATATGTGACCATCCCCGGGCTGCACCTGAGCCCAGCGCCAGTCCAATTTTAACCTTTCTCATTAGCCCTGTTTTACGTCCCCTGGATTCCTGACATAGCGTCAACGCAACTGCTCAGTTAACATAGTGCTACCCGAAGCGTTTTACGCCCTTATTTTTTGTTCCAGGAAGAGAATCGTGTCTCAACTCTGCCCTTGTGGTAGCGCTCTGGAGTATAGCCTATGTTGCCAGCGATATCTTTCTGGCGATCAGGTTGCACCGGACCCGTCACACCTCATGCGTTCACGGTACACTGCTTTTGTGATCAAAGACGCAGACTATCTGATCAAAACCTGGCACCCGTCATGCCATGCTGCCGATTTTCGCCAGGACATTGAAGCTGGCTTCACCAACACGCAGTGGCTTGGACTGACCGTTTTTGAAGCATCGGCCGGAAACGACGACAACGAAGGCTACGTCAGCTTTGTTGCCCGCTTTGTCGAGCGCGATAAAACGGCGGCCATTATCGAACGTTCCCGGTTCTTAAAGGAAAGCGGGCAATGGTATTATATTGACGGAACGCGCCCACAGTTTGGTCGTAACGATCCCTGCCCATGTGGTTCAGGTAAAAAATTTAAAAAGTGTTGCGGGCAGTAATGCCTGACAACCCAGACTTCGCAAATACACAAACAGGATTTCCCGGCGATGCAATCACTACAACGTAAAGTTCTGCGCACCATCTGTCCCGATCAAAAAGGACTGATCGCACGAATTACCAACATTTGTTACAAACATGAACTGAATATCGTGCAGAACAACGAGTTCGTTGATCACCGTACCGGTCGTTTCTTTATGCGTACCGAACTGGAAGGTATTTTCAACGACACTACCCTGCTTGCCGATCTGGACAGCGCGTTGCCGGAAGGCTCCGTACGTGAACTGACGCCTGCAGGTCGACGCCGTATCGTGATTCTGGTGACCAAAGAAGCACATTGCCTTGGCGATCTGTTGATGAAAGCAAACTACGGTGGCCTGGATGTCGAAATTGCAGCCGTGATCGGCAACCACGAGACGCTGCGCACACTGGTTGAGCGTTTTGACATTCCGTTCGAACTGGTGAGCCACGAAGGTCATACACGTGAAGAGCACGACGACCTGATGGCGCAGGCCATTGAAGCGCATAATCCCGACTACGTCGTGCTGGCGAAATACATGCGCGTGCTGACGCCATCCTTCGTGGCGCGTTTCCCAAACAAGATTATCAACATTCACCACTCGTTCCTGCCAGCCTTTATTGGCGCACGTCCTTATCATCAGGCGTACGAGCGTGGCGTGAAGATTATCGGTGCAACTGCGCACTACGTGAATGACAATCTGGATGAAGGTCCAATTATCATGCAGGACGTGATTCATGTGGATCACACCTATACCGCAGAGGACATGATGCGTGCGGGACGTGACGTCGAGAAGAACGTCTTAAGCCGTGCGTTGTATCAAGTGCTTGCCCAGCGCGTCTTCGTCTACGGTAACAGAACTATCATTCTTTAATCTTTTGGAAAATGAATTGATTAGCTTTGCGCCTTTACGGATAAAAAGCAGCCAAACAACTTCATTTCCCTAAAGGAATGCTTTACAGGGGCGTCTCATTTGATATGATGCGCCCCGCTTCCGACAGGAAGCAGGCCAGTGAAAAGCATTACCCCGTGGTGGGGTTCCCGAGCGGCCAAAGGGAGCAGACTGTAAATCTGCCGTCATCGACTTCGAAGGTTCGAATCCTTCCCCCACCACCATCTCTCAGCAGTACCTCAAAATTTGAATTACCCCTGGTGGGGTTCCCGAGCGGCCAAAGGGAGCAGACTGTAAATCTGCCGTCATCGACTTCGAAGGTTCGAATCCTTCCCCCACCACCATCACTTTCAAATAACTCAAAATCTTCTGTTCGCACCCTGTATCATGTATTTCCGCAACGGGGAAGGATGAGAAGCTTCGACGAAGGTTCGATTCGAGCGTAGCGAGAAAGCGTTGCCGCAGGCAACGACCCGAAGGGCGAGGCGCAACGCGCCGAGTAATCCTTCCCCCACCACCATCATTTCCAAAAATCATAACAAAACCGAATCGACCACCTGGCGACAAACGACTACATCGGCGGCAAGCGTCTCTTCACCGGCGAACTCTTCACGATCGACGTATTACACTGGGCATGCTCCGCCAGACCATCCAGCAACACATCCAGTTGCTCAATTGACCGCACCACCAGCCTGATAACAAAACAGTCTTCGCCAGTCACTTTATCGCTCTCTATGCACTCCGGCATCGCCTGAATGTATTTATCTACCTTATGCAATAACCCAGGCAAAGGTCGCACACGCACCAGCGCCTGCAGCGTATACCCCAGCGCCGCCAGATTCACCCGTGCGCCATACCCCTGAATCACACCACGCTCTTCCAGCCTTTTCAGCCGCTCTGCCGTGCTGGGTGAGGTCAGACCGATGCGTCCGCTAAGCACCTTCAAAGACATACGCGCATCCTCGACCAGACAGGCCAAAATTTGCCGGTCGATATCATCGAGAAGGTATTCCATCATTTTCACCTAATTTTAAAAAGCCATCACTGCATTTCACCTTATCTCATCCCTGTAAAACCCGACAGCAATTCTCGACAATAGCGCCATACAATCAGGAGGTGGATGATGCGTGATTTACATAAAAGCGTCTGGCAAATGAGCCTGGCGATGTTAATTTCCGGCTCGATTGGCGCGTTTGTTTTACTTTCCGGTCTGCCAGTAACGGAAGTCGTGTTCTGGCGCTGCCTTATCGGGGCCATCGCACTGTTTATTTTTATCCAGATGAGTCAAAAACCGTTCAGTCCCCTCACCCGGACAACACTGTTACTGGCCATTCTCGGTGGTGTGGCACTCGTGGTGAACTGGCTCCTGCTCTTCGCTGCCTATGAACGGATCTCTATTGGTCTTTCTACTGTGGTGTATAACACCCAGCCGTTTATGCTGGTTTTGATGGGGATGTTATTAGGTGAACGCGTCAGCCTGGTGAAATGGGGCTGGCTATTCCTCGCCTTTGGCGGTGTGGTGATATTGCTTTCCAGTGAGCTGACCGGAGCGCATAGTGCCAACTGGCTGACGGGTATCGGTCTGGCAATGGCGGCAGCCTTCTTCTACGCAGTGACCGCTATTATCGCCCGCAAGCTGCGATCCATTGCACCGCAGCATATTGCCTTTATTCAGGTGCTGACCGGCGTGGTAATGCTTCTGCCGTTTGCCCACATGCCCTCATTATCAGGGGATTTTCCGTGGCCAATTTTGCTGACGCTGGGCATCGTCCATACCGGTATTATGTATCAGTTGCTGTATAGCGCTATCCAGAAGCTGCCTACGCCCATTACCGGCTCGTTGTCGTTTATCTATCCGTTAGTGGCGATTATTGTCGATAATCTGGTATTCGGACACTCGCTAAACCTGGCGCAGGTGGCGGGCGGAGCACTGATCCTGTTTGCTGCAGCGGGCAACAATCTGGGCTGGGGCGAAAAAAAACCCCGCGAGTGCGGGGTTGGGATCAAAACAGCAAATTAGCGACGGGCACGCACAATCTGGTATTTGCGCGTCAGATACTCTACCGGCGCGCTCCAGATATGTACCAGTCGGGAGAACGGGAACAGCACAAACAGCGTCATCCCCAGCACCAGGTGCAGTCGGAAGATAAACGCCACGCCGTCCAGATGCGCCGACGCACCACCGTGGAAAGTCACCACAGATTGTGCCCAGCCGACCAGTTTCATCATTTCACTGCCGTCCATATGCTGTGCAGAGAACGGAATGGTCAGCAGACCCAGCGCACACTGCACCATCAACAGGGAAAGGATGAGGATGTCAGCTCCGGTGGTCGTTGCACGCACACGCGGGCTGAACAGACGGCGTTTCAACAGCAGTAAACCGCCCACCAGCGTCATCACGCCGCAAGCGCCCCCTGCGATCATCGCCATCTTCTGCTTCACTTCAATGGGCAGCCAGGCTTCATACATCCAGTGCGGCGTCAGCATCCCGAGGAAGTGACCGGCAAAAATCCCCAGAATACCGATGTGGAACAGGTTAGAACCCACATGCATTCCTTTACGATCCAGCATCTGGCTGGAGGCCGCGCGCCAGGTGTACTGACCGTAGTCATAACGCAGCCAGCTTCCCACCAGGAACACGGTGCCCGCGATATACGGGTAAATGTCAAAGAAGAACATATTCAGGAAGTGCATTATTGCCGTCCTCCGTTAGAGATATTCAAATATTGCGGGGCCACAGCGCCAGCAAAACGACGCTGGTGAGCCGAGATTTCAGACTCGCCGCAGCTCTGGTCAGCAAAGAATTTCACCTGTTCTTCTTCCCAGACGGCATCCAGTGCCTGCGGTGTATCATCGCGGGCTTCATCGGCGATTTTCTCCGCCACTTTTTCACTGTCGACAGATGCGTTAGCCAGTTTCACCAGTAGCTCGAACAGTACCGCATAGCGGCTCTCGCGCTGCTGAAGACGCGCGCTGAGCAACGCCAGGATCGGCGCAATGTCCTGGAGACCACCGAGAGCCTCTTCTTTCGGCAACTGCGCCAGATACTCCAGATACAGCGGCAGATGGTCAGGCAGCTCACGGCTGTCGAGTTGCAGGCCATGCTGCTCGTACTGGGCCATCAGGTCCACCATCGCCTGCCCCCGATCGCGGGATTCACCGTGAACATGTTCAAACAGCAGTAACGAGGTTGCGCGTCCCCGGTCAAACAGTTGGCTGTAATCCGCCTGCGCATCCAGAAGATCACGCGATAACAGCTCCCGGAGGAAAATACCCAATGTCTGGGCATCCTCTTTATCCAGGTTTTCAGATGATGCGAGTGCATCGAAAAGTTCCTGTTGATGCTGCACAAGCGCAGCATCCGGGTACTCGAGCAAACGAGAAACGATAACAAGTTCAATCATGGGTGCGGCTCCGTTTTACTGGTCACATCCATGGCGTCGATGCGGCGGCTGTTGAACAGGTTGAATTTGCTGTCTGACCCGTGGCAACCGTCGCCAAAGGTAAAGCCACAGCCGTTTTTCTCCGGGAAGGCTTCGCGAGCCAGTTCACGGTGGCTGCTCGGTACGACGAAACGGTCTTCGTAGTTGGCAATGGCCAGGTAGCGGTACATCTCCTGCGCCTGCGCTTCACTCAGACCGACCTCTTCCAGCGCACGGGTATCAATAACACCGTCTACCGTTTCCGCACGTTTGAAGTGGCGCATTGCCAGCATCCGCTTGAGTGCCAGCAGTACTGGCTGCGTATCACCGGCAGTCAGCAGGTTCGCCAGGTACTGAACCGGAATACGCAAGCTTTCCACGTCCGGCAGAATGCCGTTGCTGCCCAGCTCGCCCGCATCTGCAGCTGACTGAATCGGCGACAGAGGCGGCACGTACCAGACCATCGGCAGCGTGCGGTATTCCGGGTGCAGCGGCAGTGCCAGTTTCCAGTCCATTGCCATTTTGTACACCGGAGACTGCTGTGCGGCGTCAATCACGCTCTGCGGTACGCCATCTTTCAGCGCCTGCTCAATCACCTTCGGATCGTTCGGATCGAGGAATACGTCCAGCTGACGCTGATACAGATCTTTCTCGTGCTCGGTGCTGGCGGCATTTTCAATCGCGTCTGCGTCATACAGCAGCACGCCGAGATAACGAATACGGCCTACACAGCTTTCAGAGCAGACGGTCGGCATCCCCGCTTCAATACGTGGATAACAGAAGATGCACTTCTCGGATTTCCCGCTCTTCCAGTTGAAGTAGATTTTTTTGTACGGGCAGCCGGTAATACACATACGCCAGCCGCGACATTTATCCTGGTCGATCAGCACGATGCCGTCTTCTTCACGCTTGTAGATAGCACCGCTCGGGCACGTCGCCACGCACGCCGGATTGAGGCAGTGCTCGCACAGGCGCGGCAGATACATCATGAAGGTGTTTTCGAACTGGCCGTACATCGCCTTCTGCATGTTCTCGAAGTTTTTGTCTTTCGACAGCTTCTCGAACTCACCACCCAGGTCGTCTTCCCAGTTGGGACCACTGGTAATTTTGTCTAACCGCTTCCCGGTGATCAGCGAGCGTGGACGGGCGATCGGCTGGTGTTTGCTTTCTGGCGCGTTATGCAGGTTCTGGTAGTCGTAATCAAACGGCTCGTAGTAATCGTCAAGGCCCGGCAGATGCGGGTTGGCGAAGATTTTACCCAACAGCATCGCACGGTTACCCATGCGCGGCTGCAGTTTACCGTTGATCTTGCGGATCCAGCCGCCCTTGTATTTTTCCTGATCTTCCCAGTTGGTCGGGAACCCAGTGCCCGGTTTGGTTTCTACGTTGTTGAACCACGCGTATTCCATACCTTCTCGACTGGTCCAGACGTTTTTACAGGTGACTGAGCAGGTATGACAGCCGATGCATTTATCCAGATTCAGCACCATGCCGACTTGTGAACGAATTTTCATTTTACGCTCTCCTGTACCTGGTCATTACCTTCACCGTCTAACCAGTTAATATTCTTCATCTTACGTACCACCACGAACTCGTCGCGGTTAGACCCTACGGTACCGTAGTAGTTAAAGCCGTAGGCCAGCTGCGCGTAGCCACCAATCATGTGGGTCGGTTTTGGCGTAATACGGGTGACCGAGTTATGAATGCCGCCGCGCTGCTCGGTGATTTCAGAACCCGGCAGGTTAACGATACGTTCCTGGGCGTGGTACATCATGGTCATCCCGGCCGGTACACGCTGGCTCACCACCGCACGCGCCGTCAGCGCACCGTTGCTGTTGAACACTTCGATCCAGTCGTTATCTTCAATACCCAGATCTTTGGCATCCGTTTCACTCATCCAGACAATCGGGCCGCCGCGCGATAACGTCAGCATCAGCAGGTTGTCGCTATAGGTAGAGTGGATCCCCCACTTCTGATGCGGTGTGAGGAAGTTCAGCGCCTTTTCAGGGTTACCGTTAGATTTCGCCCCCATTACCGCCTTCACCGAACGCGTGTCGACTGGCGGACGGTAAACCAGCAGACTTTCACCGAAATCACGCATCCACTGATGATCCTGATACAGAGACTGACGACCGGAGAGAGTACGCCATGGGATCAGCTCGTGAACGTTGGTATAACCCGCGTTGTAGGAGACATGCTCATCTTCCAGACCAGACCAGGTCGGGCTGGAGATAATCTTGCGCGGTTGCGCCTGAATATCGCGGAAGCGGATTTTCTCTTCCTCTTTATTCGTCGCCAGATGCGTGTGGTCACGACCGGTAAATTCGCTCAGTGCCGCCCACGCTTTCACGGCGACGTGGCCGTTGGTTTCCGGCGCCAGGGTCAGGATCATCTCTGCTGCATCAATCGCCGTATTCAGCATTGGCTGACCTTTGGCCGGGCCGTCCGCTTTGGTGTAATTGAGCTTGCGCAGCAGATCCATTTCACTCTGGGTATTCCAGGCGATCCCTTTCCCGCCGTTACCGATTTTCTCCATCAGCGGGCCGATAGAGGTAAAGCGCTCCCAGGTTGCCGGGTAGTCGCGTTCAACCGCAATAATGTGCGGTGCGGTTACACCAGGGATCAGGTCACATTCACCTTTTTTCCAGTCCTTCACGTCCAGCGGTTGCGCCAGTTCGGCAGCGGAGTCGTGCTGGATTGGCAGCGTCACCACGTCGGTTTCTTTACCCAGATGCCCGACGCAGACTTCGGAGAATTTTTTCGCGATGTCTTTGTAGATATCCCAGTCGCTTTTCGATTCCCACGCCGGGTCAACGGCCGCAGACAGGGGATGAATAAACGGATGCATATCCGAGGTATTCATGTCGTCTTTTTCGTACCAGGTTGCGGTTGGCAGCACAATGTCGGAGTACAGGCAGGTGCTGGACAGACGAAAGTCCAGAGTCACGACCAGATCCAGCTTGCCGTCCAGGCCGTTATCTTTCCATTCCACTTCTTCTGGCTTCACGCCGCCCTGCTTGCCGAGATCTTTCCCCTGAATACCGTTCTCGGTGCCCAGCAGATATTTCAGCATGTACTCGTGCCCTTTACCGGACGAGCCCAGCAGGTTGGAGCGCCAGATGAACAGGTTGCGCGGATGGTTTTTCCCATTCTCCGGCTGTTCTGCCGCGAAACGAATGGAACCATCTTTGAGAGACTTAACGGTGTAATCCACCGGCGACATGCCCGCTTTCTTCGCCTCTTCTGCAATGCGCAGTGGGTTGGTACCCAGTTGAGGTGCCGATGGCAGCCAGCCCATGCGCTCTGCACGTACGTTGAAATCGATCAGGTGGCCGCTGTAACGGGATTTATCCGCCATTGGCGAGAGCAGTTCTTGCGCGGTTACAGTCTCGTAACGCCACTGGCTGGAGTGGTTATAGAAGTAAGACGTGCTGTTCATGTGACGTGCCGGACGCTGCCAGTCAAGGGCAAACGCCAGCGGCTGCCAGCCGGTCTGTGGACGCAGTTTTTCCTGGCCCACGTAGTGCGCCCAGCCGCCGCCGCTCTGACCGACACAGCCACAGAAGATCAGCATATTGATCAGACCACGATAGTTCATATCGAGGTGATACCAATGGTTCAAACCGGCACCGACGATGATCATTGAACGGCCGTGCGTCTTGTCGGCGTTTTCTGCGAATTCACGTGCGATACGGGTGATTTGTGCCCGAGAAACACCAGTGATCTGCTCCGCCCACGCTGGGGTGTAAGCTTTCACCTCGTCGTAGTGAGTTGCGCAGTTTTCGTCGCCCAGACCACGTTCCAGACCATAGTTCGCCATGGTCAGATCATAAACGGTGGTAACCAGCGCCGTGGAGCCGTCAGCCAGCTGCAGGCGTTTTACCGGCAGCTTATGCATCAGAACGTTCTGCAGTTCGACCTTGTTGAAGTGCTCGGAACCTTCACCACCGAAATACGGGAAGCCCACATCGGCGATCTCGTCCTGACTGCCCAGCATGCTCAGGCGCAGTTCCGTCTCTTCACCGGTCGTGCCGTTGCGTTGCTCAAGATTCCACTTACCCTTCTCGCCCCAGCGGAAACCGATAGAGCCGTTTGGCGCCACCAGCTCGCCGTTGTTATTGTAAGCAACGGTTTTCCACTCAGGGTTATTTTCCTGTCCCAGCGCGTCCACCAGATCGGCAGCACGCAGCGTACGGCCTGCGGCGTAGTAGCCATCACGCTCTTCCAGCATGACCAGCATTGGCATGTCAGTGTAACGACGCACGTAGTCGGTGAAGTACTGGCTAGGCTTATCCAGGTGGAATTCACGCAACATGACGTGGCCCATCGCCATCGCCATCGCGGCATCGGTACCCTGCTTCGGTGCCAGCCACAGATCGCAGAGCTTGGCGATTTCCGCGTAGTCAGGGGTCACCGCTACGGTTTTGGTGCCTTTGTAACGCACTTCGGTAAAGAAGTGCGCATCCGGCGTACGGGTCTGCGGCACGTTAGAGCCCCAGGCGATGATGTAGCTGGAGTTGTACCAGTCCGCGGATTCTGGCACGTCGGTCTGCTCGCCCCAGGTCTGCGGAGACGCCGGCGGCAGGTCGCAGTACCAGTCGTAGAAGCTCAGGCAGGTACCGCCGATAAGTGACAGATAGCGAGCCCCGGAGGCGTAAGAAACCATCGACATCGCCGGGATGGGTGAGAAGCCCGCCACACGATCCGGACCGTAGGTTTTAACGGTATAGACGTTAGAGGCAGCAATCAGCTCGTTCACCTCTTTCCAGGAAGAACGCACAAAGCCACCGCGGCCGCGAGCCTGCTTAAAACTTTTCGCTTTGTCAGCGTCTTCGATAATAGACGCCCAGGCATCAACCGGATCGCTGTGCTGAACTTTCGCTTCACGCCACATTTTCATCAGGCGCTTGCGCATCAGCGGGTATTTCAACCGGTTAGCACTGTAGAGATACCAGGAGTAGCTCGCCCCACGCGGGCAGCCGCGCGGCTCATGGTTGGGCATATCCGGACGAGTGCGCGGATAGTCGGTCTGCTGCATTTCCCATGTCACCAGACCGTTCTTAACGAAAATCTTCCAGCTACATGAGCCAGTGCAGTTCACGCCGTGGGTCGAACGGACGACTTTGTCATGCTGCCAGCGCTGGCGGTAACCGTCTTCCCAGTCCCGGTTAGTCTCCAGAACCTGGCCGTGCCCATCGGCAAAGGTTTCGCCCTTCTGCTTGAAGTAGCGAAACCGGTCCAAAAATTTGCTCATCGGGTATCTCCTGTATGGAGCCTGTGGCTCTCTAAATCGACATTGCTGATTTGCAGCGAAGGTAACGCCCTGAAAGAGGGGGAGAATTGATAACGATCAAGACGACGAGGGACTTTCAGGCGAGGTATTAGAGCGAATACCACCAAAGCGGTAGCTTTTTATTTTTCATATAATGATGATTTATATGAATATTTTTATTTTGCCGTACAAAAAGATGGAGACGATTTAACATCCCAGGTATTAAGGGGTAGAACCCCCTGCAAAGCGATGGCGATCACAGTGTTACCTGCAGATTTCCTCTGCAAACCCATCAGTATGTTGTAACTATTCACGAGCCAAAAAAAACGCGACCCGAAGGCCGCGTAAACGGATAATCAAACTTACTTATTTTTCTTAGTATTACGGCCATATACCAGCCACGTGATCACAACGCAGGCGATATAGAAGACGAGGAAGACTTTCATTGCCCCCGCCGGTGAGCCGGTCAGGTCAAGAGAGATACCGAACGCTTTCGGAATAAAGAAGCCGCCAATTGCGCCGATGGCAGAGATAAAGCCCAGCGCTGCCGCCGTGTCCGTCGCCGCTTCACGCATCGCCTGTTCTTCAGTTCCGCCCTGCGCTTTTACGCGATCCATAGTCAGTTTACGGAAGATCACGGAAATCATCTGGAAAGTAGAAGCGCTGCCCAACCCGGCTGTCAGGAACAGCACCATAAACACACCGAAGAAGGCGGTGAAGTTCCCCCCCTGTCCGTCAGTTGGCAGCGTCAGGAACAGCAGCGCACAGAAGACAGCCATCACCACAAAGTTCACCAGCGTTACGCGTGTCCCGCCCAGACGGTCAGACACCATGCCACCCAGCGATCGCGCCAGGGCACCAATAAATGGCCCAAAGAAGGCAAACTGCAGGATCTGAATTTCCGGGAACTGCGTTTTCGACAGCATGGCGAAGCCCGCAGAGAAGCCGATAAACGAACCAAACGTTGCCAGATACAGCAGCGCCATTACCCACAGATGCCCGCGCTTCAGCACCGGCAACTGCTCGCTCAGTGACGCTTTTGACGCTGACAGATCGTTCATAAAGAACCAGGCCGCCAGGGTGAAGATCACCAGGAACGGAACCCAGATCCAGGAGGCGTTTTGCAGATACAGGGAAGAGCCATCCGCTTGCTCAACGCCACCGCCGCCAAACGCTGCGAAAATGGAGACAGAGATCGCCAGCGGTGCAATCAGCTGCATCACGCTCACGCCCATGTTACCGAGACCGCCATTAATACCCAGCGCGCCGCCCTGTTTCGCTTTCGGGAAGAAGAAGCTGATGTTTGCCATACTGGAGGCGAAGTTCGCACCCGCAAAACCACACAGCAGGGAGATAATCACGAACACGCTAAACGGGGTAGACGTATCCTGCACCGCGAAACCGAGCCAGACACATGGCACGATCATGATACCGGTGCTGAATGCCGTCCAGCGACGACCACCAAACACCGGAACCATAAACGCGTAAGGCACTCGCAGCAATGCGCCGGATAAAGACGGCAGCGCGGTCAACATAAACAGCTGATCGGTTGTAAAGGTAAAACCGACTTTTGGCAGGTTTACCGCCACAGCACTAAACAACATCCAGACGCAAAACGCTAACAACAAACACGGAACGGAAATCCACAGATTCCGGCTTGCTACACGATGGCCGCGCTGTTGCCAGAACGCCGGATCCTCTGGACGCCAGTCTGTAATAACGGCACCATTTTCCCTTTCGGGAGCGGATGAGTGACTCATAGACACCTCTGATTCTCGAATGATGCTGCAAACATTAGGGTTTTAGAGCGGCGGTAAGTTGATATAAATCAAAGGAAAAGTGGGAGGATTTGCGGCGCAAAAAAAGCCCTCATCCTTAATGAGTAGGTTATTACGGTAAAAAAGATGTGGTTTTTCACGGTGCTGACGTTTCCTTGCTACCCCCACCCCCTTCCCGTTACTCCGTTGGCAATTTGGGAGTAATCCTTTATTGGTATGGGTATACTCCAGGGTATGCACCAGAATAGCGCCATTCCTGCAAGCAGGCCACGTCAGGAGCACGGCAACTCTATGTTAAAAAGATGTTTATCTCCGCTGACACTCGTGAATCAGGTCGCGCTGATCGTTTTGCTGTCCACCGCCCTCGGTGTGACGGGCATGGCGATCTCCGGCTGGCTGGTACAGGGAGTACAGGGTAACGCGCATGCCATCAATGAGGCAGGCTCGCTACGTATGCAGAGTTACCGTCTGCTGGCATCGGTTCCTCTGACGCAGGGCGAACAGCCCCTCATCGATGAAATGGAACGCACGGCGTTCAGCCCGGAACTGGAAAACGCCGCCATTCGCGCCGGTCAGCAATCTCAGCTTAAAGCACTCCAGGGCTACTGGCATACCCAACTGCAGCCGGGGCTGAAACAGGCGCGTGGTCCAGAGGCTGTTGCGCAGGACGTTGCGGGTTTCGTATCTCGCATTGATGCCCTGGTCTCCGCGTTTGACCAAACCACCGAATTGCGTATTGACCGGGTAGTGATGATGCACCGTGCAATGGCGCTGTGTATGGGGCTATTACTCATCTTCACGATTGTCTGGCTCCGTGCACGGCTGCTGAATCCCTGGAAACAGTTGCTGGCGATGGCCCGCGCGGTCACCGCAAGAGATTTTACTCAACGTACCCATATCAGCGGTCGCAATGAGATGGCGATGCTCGGCCAGGCCCTGAATACCATGTCAGCAGAACTCTCCGAAAGCTACGCTGTGCTGGAACAGCGTGTTCAGGAAAAAACGGCCGGGCTGGAGCAGAAAAACGAGATGCTCTCCTTCCTGTGGCAAGCCAACCGTCGTCTGCATATGCAGGTACCGCTCTGCGAGCGTCTCTCGCCGGTACTGAATGGCCTGCAAAATCTGACCCTGCTTCACGACCTGGAGCTGCGGGTCTACGATGTGGAAGACGAAGAAAACCATCAGGAGTTTACCTGCCAGTCCGATATGTCCTGTGATGACAAAGGTTGCCATCTTTGTCCTCGCGGCTTGCCGCCGTTGACGTCGAGTGGCACCACGCTGAAGTGGCGGTTGACGGACAACCACACCCAGTACGGTATTCTGCTGGCAACCCTGCCGGCCGGTCGTCACCTCAGCCACGACCAGCAACAGCTGGTTGATACGCTGGTTGAACAGTTGACGGCCACACTGGCACTCGACCGTCATCAGGAAAAACAGCAGCAGTTGATCGTCATGGAAGAGCGCGCAACGATCGCCCGCGAGCTTCACGACTCCATCGCCCAGTCTCTCTCCTGTATGAAAATGCAGGTGAGCTGCCTGCAAATGCAGGATACGGAGATGCCGGAAAGTAATAAACAGCTGCTGAGCCAGATCCGCAACGAGCTGAATACCTCCTGGGTGCAACTTCGTGAACTGCTGACCACTTTCCGTCTGCAGCTCACTGAACCAGGCCTGCGCCCCGCACTGGAATCCAGCTGTCAAGAATTTAGCGCCCGATTGGGGTTCCCGGTGAAACTGGATTACCAGTTACCGCCACGGTTTGTCCCGTCGCATCAGGCCATTCATTTACTGCAGATCGCCCGTGAAGCGTTGAGTAACGTGCTCAAACATTCTGGCGCAACGGCGGTAACCGTCACCGTCAGCCAGCACGCTAATCAGGTCAGGCTCACGGTTCATGATAACGGCCGCGGCGTGCCGGAAAATGCCGAACGAACTAACCACTATGGTTTAATCATCATGCGAGACCGCGCCCAAAGCCTGCGCGGTGATTGCCAGGTTCGCCGGAGAGAGACAGGTGGCACGGAAGTTGTTGTCACCTTTATTCCCGAGAAACCGCTCACAACTGCTCAAGGAGAAACCCATGACTAATCAGGAACCGGCATCAATTCTGTTGATCGACGACCATCCGATGCTGCGTACTGGCGTGAAACAGCTGGTCAGCATGGCACCCGATATCACCGTCGTAGGCGAAGCCAGCAACGGTGAACAAGGCATTGAGCTTGCCGAAGCGCTTGATCCCGATCTGATCCTGCTTGATCTCAATATGCCCGGAATGAACGGTCTGGAAACCCTCGACAAGCTGCGGGAAAAATCCCTTTCCGGTCGCGTGGTGGTTTTTAGCGTGTCGAACCATGAAGAAGATGTGGTCACAGCACTGAAGCGTGGCGCGGATGGCTATCTGCTGAAAGATATGGAGCCGGAAGATCTGCTTAAAGCGCTGCAACAGGCCGCAGCGGGTGAGATGGTGCTGAGCGAAGCATTAACGCCGGTACTGGCCGCCAGCCTGCGCGCCAACCGCGCCACCTCCGATCGCGACGTCAGTCAGTTAACGCCACGCGAGCGCGACATTCTCAAGCTGATTGCTCAGGGTCTGCCAAACAAGATGATTGCCCGCCGCCTGGATATCACCGAAAGCACAGTCAAAGTACATGTGAAGCACATGCTGAAGAAAATGAAGTTAAAATCCCGCGTTGAAGCCGCTGTGTGGGTACATCAGGAACGGATTTTTTAAGCATTACTCATCCGGCAGCAGCCTCCAGCGCGGGTCATCGTTGGGTAATGCGACCAGCGGTTGCACCACGATAAGCGTGATCTCATTGGAAGAGACGCGCTGGCCTTTCTCATCTTCTACCACTGCCGACAAGTGCCAGCGGTTAGTTGCCCCTTCCCGGCTATCCCGGGCAGGCATAATCACACTCCAGCCATCGCCGCTGTTGCTGTTCGCCGGTGATGTCAGGCTCAATGCCTGGGTATCGCCCTGCCAGTGGATCTGACGAATACCATGCGTGCTGCGAATTTGTAGCTTCAGCATCACGGTTTCGCCCCCTTTCAGATCCCACGGTGGCGTCGCCAGATACACTGATAACGTTTTGCGCTGGCGGAACTCCATAACAGGCAGGTTGTCCCGCTCCGGCGAGTCATAGCGGCTCCCGCGCAGGGAGCGCGTGGCGGCGACTTCTCCGGCAGAGATCTGCTTTATAAGCGGTACGCCGAAGCGATAGTTAAGCTTCAGTCCGAGATTATTTTGACTGACGCCACTCTCTCCCTGCTTATGAGCGGCCGTCAACGTGACCAGCGGAACAGGGGTATAGTTGAGCCCCAGATTTACCGCGACAGGGTTGTGATAGCCGGTTCCGGTATTGAACAGGTCGACGTTATCGCCAAAGTATTGCTCGAAGCTAACGCTGGTGTTCAGATGATGGAACCACGGCAACCAGGCTTTGGCGGTGACATCATACCCACGCGCCATGCGCTGCTCCTGAACGTCCGAGCTGTCACGCCAGCTGGCAAACGGCTGATAGTAATTAGCAGACAAACGCAGATTTTCGCCCCACGCTTCCGCGCCCAGCCCGGCACGCTGCAGGTTTTCATCCAGCAGGTTATCGTAAAACGTGTTGTAGCCCAGCAACCACTTGCCGGCGATCCAGCGCTGACCTACCCCGGCGTTACTGACCAGGCCATCCGTCTGCTGCGTCACGCCAAGCTGGCTCCAGCTCAGGTAACGGTTGTTATCATTCCAGGGGATAAACCAGCTCCCGCTGCTGCCGTTAAATTTACCGTCGTCATCCACCAATAAATTGACGCTGGCGTTACCCCACGGGGAGAGCCAGGATTCAATCTGCTGGTTCACTTCCCCACTCACCGCATCACGTACCTGACCAAACGCAAACTGGCGCGCCTGCTCGCCCGTGGTCAGACCGTTATCGGTCATACTGGCTTCACCAAACGCTTTTGCCATTTCGGCCAGGTGTTTTTCTCCCTCGCCAGTTGGGGGTGCCATACCGAGATCGGGCAAACTATCCCCGTTGTTATCAAAGGGATTTTCTGCCTGATGCATAAAGGAATTCGGGGCACCGTGAACGGCTCCCACCGTAAGAAGGGGGAGTAATAACAGAAAGCGAATGCAGGACGATACAGCCATCAACGTCGTAAATAAGAACCTGTGTTTATAAGGCAACGCTTTTAATGTTAACGCGATAAGTTATGAAATGCAGTCTTAGCGCAAATTTCAGGATTATCCTGAACCTGATTGTCGGGTGGCGGTTTCGCCTTACCCGACTTACAAATTCATACCCCTGACATCCCAAACAGCCCTTTCAGCTCCGGCACGCAGGAGCCGCAGTTGGTGCCACACCGTAGTTTCACCCCCAACTCTGCGACAGAGCTACACCCTCCGACAATGGCCTCCCGTATCGCATTTTCCCCGACGCAGAAACAGCTGCAGATAATGCGTCCCGGATCGACAGTCTTCCCCACACCCTCCCCGTTCAGCAATGCATGGCGCGCTGCTGGTTGCTCGGGCGGCGACTGAAAAGCGGCCTCAATCACCGGGTGTGACAGCACCGGCAATGCGGTACCTTCCCAGAACCCAAGCATGAGTTTGCCGTTATGCCAGGCCAGCACGCTGCTGCGCTCACTGGTTTGGGCGACCTGCAGTTGCCATCCTTGCCCGGTGCAGTGTGCCATCACCCATTCCAGCAGAGGGTTATCCCCAGCCACGGTCAACCGTGTGGCTTTACGCCACCAGTAGACGTAAGACGGCAGCACCGGCAGATCACGGGCATAAAGCTCCCCCTGCCACTGTGGTCGCCAGGGCATGATCCTGACAGCGGTTTGTTTACTCTCTGGCTGACCCGAGACCGGATCGCAACGCCCTTCCACCAGCACGTTAACCTTTCCCTGACGGGCAAACTGGTTATTCCAGTGCATCGGTGCAAACACCTCACCTTCCCGAATTCCGTCTTTTATCAGCACCCTGGCAACCATCACCCCACGCGGTGAACTGATTCGTGCCAACTGCCCGTCACACAGTGAAAATCGAATGGCATCTGCGGCGCAAACCTCAACAAAGGGCTCGGCAATATGCTGTATCAGTCTGGGTACATACCCCGTTCTGGTCATGGTGTGCCATTGATCGCGGATACGTCCGGTGTTGAGAATCAACGGGTAAAGAGGGCTTACCGTCGCGCCATGCGACAGGGGATCGACGGGTACAACATTTCGTTGCGAAAACAGCCCCGCAGACCACTGATAAGGCTCCATTCGATCCCACTCGTCTCGGCTTAGCGCCGCAAGTTCGTGCAAATTAAACGCCCGCGCGCCGTTATTCTCAAAGGCAGAGAGCGCAGCATGTTCGCAAAAGATCGCCTGAGGATGTTCCCAGGAAAACGCTGACCCGTAACCTAACCGTTTCGCGACCTGAGAAATTATCCACCAGTCCGGCTTTGCCTCACCCGGCGCAGGAAGAAACGCGCGCTGGCGCGAGATACGACGCTCGGAATTGGTCACCGTACCGTCTTTCTCTCCCCATCCCAGAGCAGGGAAACGAATATGGGCAAACCGACTGGTATCCGTTTCCTGCATCACTTCAGACACCATTACCAGTGGGCAGTTTGCCAGCGCCTGACACACCGCATGGCAGTCCGGCAGAGAGACGGCAGGATTCGTGCCCATGATCCAGACCGCCTTCACCTCTCCCCGGGCGATGGCGTCAAATAACTCTACTGCCATCAGGCCCGGCGTCTGCGCCAGCCTTTCCGTTCCCCAGAAACGCGCCACACGCGAAAGATCGTCCGGCTCGAAATTCATGTGTGCCGCCAGTTGATTTGCCAGCCCACCGACTTCCCGCCCGCCCATCGCATTGGGCTGCCCGGTCAACGAAAACGGACCGCAGCCCGGACGGGCAAACTTCCCGCTGGCGAGATGGACATTAATGATGGCATTGCATTTGTCGCTGCCGCTGGAGGACTGGTTGATCCCCATGGTGTAAAGCGTGATAGCCCGCGGAGCAGTTACAAACCAGTCGTAAAAGCGCCCTGTATCCTCTGTCGAGAGACCGCAGAACTCCGCTACACGGGTAATTGGCCATGCGTCAGTTCCCTGAATAACATTGAGTAAACCGACAAACAACCCGGCATCACTGCCGGGTGCGAGTGCCAGGTGTAAATCCGCAATATCACAGGTGGCTGTTTTGCGCGGATCAATCACCACCACTTTCAACTCAGGATTGTTGCGTCGCGCATGTACTAACCGTTGATACAACACCGGATGCGTCCATGCGGCGTTCGACCCGACCAATACCACCAGATCGCTGTTTTCCACATCCTCGTAGCTGCACGGAACCACATCCTCACCAAACGCGCGTTTGTAGCCCGTCACCGCCGACGACATGCAGAGTCGGGAGTTGGTATCAATATTGGCCGCGCCGATAAACCCTTTCATCAGCTTGTTGGCGACATAATAGTCCTCGGTAAGCAATTGACCCGACGCGTAAAACGCCACCGCCTGTGGCCCCCAGGTGTCGATGATCGCCCGCAACCGCTCGCCTGCCGTGCTTAACGCTTGCGACCAGAGCACCACCTGGCCGTCAACCTCCGGGCGAAGCAGCCGCCCCTGCAGCCCTGTGGTTTCACCTAATGCCGAACCTTTCACGCACAGGCGGCCAAAATTGGCGGGATGGTTGTCATCCCCATGCACGGTGACCTTTTCGCCTTCGACCCTGGCGATTACGCCACAGCCTACCCCGCAGTACGGACACGTTGTTCGGGTTTCATTCATGAGGCCTCCGCACGTAAAAGCAGCGCATCATTCCCGACCCATACCTTGCCGTTTTCAATTTTCACCGGCCAAGCACGAACCGCTGGTTCGCCGTTATCAACCTGGCACCCATCACGCAGACGAATGCGGTGTTTATAGAGTGGAGAGACGACTACAGGCTCACCCGCCGCATCCCCCAGAATGCCGCGTGAAAGCACATTTGCACTGCTGCCTGGCTCCAGATCGTCGAGGGCGTAAACAGACTGACCAAAGCGGAACAGCGCGATCGCTTTGCGTCCCAGACGCGCACCAATACCTGCCTGATCAGGGATATCGTCGATACCACAAATTTCCTGCCAGCGTTTGCTTTGATCCTCTGCGGCGTCGTTCACTGCGGTGCGGAACAGCGCCAGACGGTTTGGATCGTTAAGCGTGGTTTGCCATTCGCACTGGTAGGTCTCCACAACACGGGCCATCTCCTGCTCCAGCTCGTGGGCAATGCCCAGGCTGTCATTGAGGATCACCTCACGCAGATAGTCGAGACCGCCCTCCAGGTTGTCCATCCAGGTGCTGGTACGCTGCAAACGGTCCGCCGTACGGATATAAAACATCAGGAAACGATCAACCGTGCGAATCAGCGTTTCATCGTCCAGATCGCTGGCAAAGAGATCTGCATGGCGCGGTTTCATGCCGCCGTTACCGCACAGATAGAGGTTCCAGCCTTTGTCGGTAGCAATCACCCCAACATCTTTGCTCTGCGCCTCGGCGCACTCACGGGTACAGCCAGACACCGCCATTTTGATTTTGTGCGGCGCGCGCAGGCCTTTGTAACGGTGCTCCAGTTTCACCGCGAGCCTGGTGGAATCCTGCACGCCGTAACGACACCAGGTTGACCCGACGCAGGATTTCACCGTGCGCAGTGATTTGCCGTAGGCATGCCCGGTTTCAAATCCAGCATTCACCAGCGCCTGCCAGATCTCCGGCAACTGCTCGAGCGTAGCGCCAAACAGGTCAATACGTTGCCCGCCAGTAATTTTGCTGTACAACTGATAACGTTTGGCAATCTGGCCGATGGCGATCAGCCCGTCAGCGGTCACTTCTCCTGCCGGCATCCGCGGTACGATGGAGTAAGTTCCATCTTTTTGAATGTTGGCAAAATAACGGTCATTGGTATCCTGCAGTGGCAGATGCGCCGGTTTCAGCAGATATTCGTTCCAGCAGGACGCCAGTACAGAGCCCACCAGCGGCTTACAGATTTCACACCCGTGACCTTGTCCGTAACGGCCAATCAGCTGATCGAACGTGTGAATATGGTTAACACGTACCAGGTGGTAAATCTCCTGGCGCGAGTACGGGAAGTGTTCGCAGATATCCTTTTTCACCTCCACCCCCTGCTCAGCAAGCTGGTACTCCATCACCTGTTTGACCAGCGCACTACAGCCGCCGCAGCCGGTCGCCGCTTTCGTGCACTGCTTGATGGCCCCGATATCCGTCGCACCGGCGTTCACAGCCTGGCAGATATCGCCTTTGCTGACGTTATGACAGGAGCATATCTGCGCACTTTCCGGCAGCGCCGCCACGCCGAGTGCTTTCGGCGCACTGCCCGCCACGGTGGGTAAAATCAACGTCTCTGGCTCTTTCGGCAGGACTATCCCGTTGAGCATCATCTGCACCAGCGTGGAGTATTCGCTGGCATCGCCCACCAGCACGCCACCTAACAGCGTTTTGCTGTCATGGCTGACCACGATTTTTTTGTAGACCTGCTGCGGACCGTGCGTCCACTGATAGCTCAACGCACCCGGCGTCCGGCCATGCGCATCGCCAAACGATGCCACATCCACGCCAAGCAGTTTCAGTTTGGTGCTCATATCAGCCCCGGTAAATGATTTTTCCTCCCCCGCCAGCGTCGCCGCCGCAATGCGCGCCATCTGATATCCAGGAGCCACCAGACCGAAAATTTTCCCTTCCCACAGGGCACATTCCCCAATCGCAAACACGTCTTTGTCGGAGGTCTGACAGTGGGTATCAATGCAAATCCCGCCGCGTTCGCCAATGGTTAGCCCACTGCTGCGAGCCAGTGCATCCTGCGGGCGGATCCCGGCAGAAAAGACCACCATATCGGTTTCCAGCTGTTCACCGTCGGCGAAGCGCAATACCATCCCGGTATCTGTCGGCGCAATTTCGGTGGTTGCTTTACTGGTATGGACACCTACGCCGAGCGCTTCAATTTTTTTACGCAGCATTGCCGCACCGTCGTTGTCGAGCTGTACCGCCATCAGATTCGGCGCAAACTCCACCACGTGGGTTTCCAGCCCGAGCTGTTTAAGGGCATTCGCCGCCTCCAGCCCCAGCAGGCCTCCACCAATCACCACACCGCGGCGCGAACCCGCCGCATGGGCCGCAATGTTGTCCAGATCATCAAGGGTACGGTAAACAAAGCAACCCGGCAGCGTGTTGCCCGGCACCGGCGGGACAAACGGATACGAACCCGTTGCCAGAACCAGTTTGTCCCAGTGGGTTTCGTGTCCGCTGGCGGTACGAACCACATGCGCGTCCCGGTCGATATCGACAATTTGCCGGGACAGACGCAGCTCAATACCGTGTTCAGCAAAAAAATCCCCTGCCACCAGTGAGAGCGACTCTGCGCTACGCCCGCCAAAATACTCGGACAGATGCACCCGGTCGTAGGCGGCATAGCGCTCTTCCCCAAAGACGATAATCTGGTATTGCTGGTGTAAATTGCGGTTAACACATTCTTCGAGAAAATGGTGGCCGACCATACCGTGTCCAACTACTCCCAGAGTAGGTTTTGTCATAACATTCCGTCCTGCAACCTGTGGCTGCGTAGTGAATCGTTCGAACAGCCAGTCCGCGTGAGCAGGAGCCGCCGTTGCCAGTAAATCGGTAAATATTGCCGCGCTGCGGCAGTCGCCCATCAGCAGCACACCAGCCAGCGCCCCCTGATGGATCAGTAAACGTCGATAGTGACGGGACAGCGGATCCCATGCGCTCCAGACGACATCGCCCTCCTGCTCCGCCGCACGACCAAGGCTGAACAGCTCCACGCCGGTCACCTTGAGGCGCATGCCGTTGTCGGTCCGGGCAAATGGCGCGGTGACGTCGCCGGTCAGTCGGGCGGCAAGCATATCCGCCTGCGCCAGACAGGGGGCGACCAGGCCAAACGTCTGACCGTCAATTTCACAACACTCGCCAATGGCGTAGACGTTCAGCTCAGAGGTTTGCATCTGGTGATCCACCACGATGCCGCGCTTGCAGCGAATGCCGCTGGCCTGCGCCAGCGCGATGTTGGGCTGTACGCCGGTTGCCAGTACCACGCGCGTGGCGGCGATGCTGCGCCCGTTGAGCAACGTCACGCTATTTCCGCTTATCGCTGCGATGCCGGAGGTAAGCTCACAACGCACACCCCGCGCCGCCAGCGCCTCTTCCAGCAGCATTCCCGCCTGCCGATCCAACTGCTGCTCCATCAGCCACGGACCGCGATGAACAAGAGTGACGTTGTCACCTTTACGTGCCAGTGCTGCCGCCGTCTCAACCCCGAGTACGCCGCCCCCCAGTACCACCGCCGGGCCAGCGATCGCCTGAATAGCCCGGGTATCTGCCAGGGTACGGAACGTGAACACATACGGTGCATCGCCGCCGGGGATTGGCGGAACAAAGGGCGTTGATCCGGTGGCAAACACCAGCGCATCCCAACCCAGCGTGCGGGCGGCAGTTTGCACTTCCCGCGTGTCGACGTTCACGGCGATCGCCTTTTCGTTCCGCAGCACCGTCACGCCGCGCTGCTGGTACCAGTCGTCATCCTGAAGACAGATACCCGCAGCCGTTTTTTCACCACCCAGCACCGGCGAAAGCTGGATGCGGTTATAGGCATGCTCTGGCTCATCGCCAAATACGGTGATAGCGAAACGACCTGGCGCACGCTCAGTCAGCGAGGCAATCAGCCGCGTTGCTGCCATCCCATTGCCGATAATGATCAGTCGCATCGTCGCCGCTCCTTCACGCCGCTTTGGGCTGCTTTTCATAGAGGAAATGCAGGATCTGCTGACGCATATGGTGATAGCGACTGTCGTCAGCCAGGTGAACCCGATTGCGCGGACGCGGCAGATCAACGTGCAAGATTTCACCGACGGTGGCCGCCGGGCCGTTAGTCATCATCAATACCCGGTCTGAAAGCAGCACGGCTTCGTCCACGTCATGCGTGATGAGCACAATGGTGGTGTTGAGTGCCTGCTGGATCTGCATCACTGAATCCTGCAGATGGGCCCGGGTGAGCGCATCCAGTGCGCCGAACGGTTCATCCATCAGCAAGACTTTGGGTTTCATCGCCAGCGCCCGGGCGATACCCACGCGCTGTTTCATACCGCCGGAAATTTCCCCCGGTCGTTTATGCAGGGCGTGCCCCATCTGCACGCGATCAAGGTTGTGCTCAATCCACTCTTTGCGCTCGGCCTTGCTCATGGTGCGACGAAACATTTGATCCACTGCCAGCGCGACGTTGTCGAAACAGGTCAACCACGGCAGCAGGGAATGGTTCTGGAAGACAACCGCACGCTCCGGCCCTGGCCCGGCAATCTCCCGGTTATCACAGATCAACCCGCCTTCGGTGGGCAACGTGATCCCGGCGATAAGATTCAGCAGCGTCGATTTACCGCAACCGGAGTGACCAATCAGGCTCACGGTTTCGCCTTCGTGAATATCAAAAGAGACGTTTTGCAGCGCCAGAAACTCACCGCTGGCGGTGGAAAAACGCTGACTAACAGCCTGGACCTGAATTAAAGGTTTCATCTTCGCTCCTTATTTTTCCTGCCAGCTAAAGCGACGGGCGATCAGCATCAACCCCTGCTCCAGCAGCAACCCGACCACGCCAATGATGACAATGGCGATGAGAATGTTTTCAACGTTGAGGTTGTTCCACTCGTTCCAGATCCAGAAGCCAATCCCTAAGCCTCCGGTCAGCATCTCGGCGGCGACAATCACCAGCCAGGCAATGCCGATAGAAAGGCGTACCCCGGTCAACACAGCGGGCAGCACGGCCGGGAAGAGAATGCGGCGCATGATGGTCCACTCGGAAAGTTGCAGCACTCGGGCGACGTTGAGGTAGTCCTGGGGAATACGGCGCACGCCTTCGGCAGTGTTAATCACCATCGGCCAGATGGAGCAGATAAAAATGGTCCAGCTCGATGCAGGCTCGGCTTTCTGGAACAACAGCAGACCGATTGGCAGCCACGCCAGCGGGCTGACCGGGCGCAACAGTGCAATCAGCGGCGTAAACATGCGCGAGAAAAAGGTGAAACGACCGATCAGGAAGCCCAGCGGAATACCCGCCAGCGCCGCGAGGCTAAAGCCCACCGCCACGCGCTGCAAAGACGCGAGTACGTTCCAGCCGATGCCCATATCGTTAGGCCCGTCACGGTAAAACGGATCGGCAAACAGCGTGATTGCTGAATCCAGCGTGCTGAGCGGTGTCGGGAACCCCTTACTGTTAATCGCAGCCAGTTGCCAGAGCACCACCAGTAGCCCCAGCCCGAGTAGTGCCGGGATGAGGCGCTGTAAAAGGCCGTTGATCCGCCGGGAAAATGACGGTGGACGGCGGCGAACCTGCACCGGAGGCAGAGTAATCACTTCCCCGCTCTCCGGTATCGCTTGTGATTTCGTCTTTTGCAGATGCTGCATAATCAAGCCCCTTTACGGTGAATAGCGAAGCGGTTGGCGTAACCTTCCGGGTCGGTACCGTTCCAGACGGTGCCGTCCATCAGGGTGCTGCTGCGAACAGGTGATGATGGTGCAGAGATCCCGCCCACGGCCGTGGCGGCGTCCTGCCAGACCGAGGTCTGATTAATGCGTGCGGCAATGGCCGCGTAGTCCGGTGCGGTTTTGAGTAATCCCCAACGGCGGAACTGGGTTAAGAACCACATACCGTCTGACAGATACGGATAGCTGACCGCCCCGTCATTGAAGAAGCGGAGTGGGTTGGCATCCTGCCAACGCTTGCCAATGCCGTTGTCGTATTCGCCGAGCATTCTCCCGGTGAGGTACTGCTCTTTGGTGTTAAGCCAGGCCCGACGCGAGAGGATCTGCGCGGTTTCACGTTTGTTTTCCGGTGAGGCGCCTATCCAGCGAGAAGCCTCCAGTACGGCACTCACCAGCGCACGGGCGGTATTGGGGTTTTTCTCAACCCAGTCCCGGCGCGTGCCGAGGATTTTTTCGGGGTGATCGGCCCAGATCGACTGCGACGTTGCGGCGGTAAAACCGATGCGGTCGTTGATGGCCCGCGCATTCCACGGCTCACCGACGCAAAAGCCGACCATGTTGCCAATGCGCATATTCATCACCATTTGCGGTGGCGGTACGACCACGGTACGGACATCGTCGAACGGATGAATGCCTGCACTGGCCAGCCAATAGTAGAGCCACATGGCGTGGGTCCCGGTCGGGAAAGTGTGCGCGAAGGTGTACGTCCCCGGAGCCTGCTTCCCGATGTGTTTTTTCAATCCGTCAAGATCACGCACGCCCTTGTCGGCCAGATCGCTGGAAAGCGTAATGGCCTGTCCGTTCTGATTAAGCGTCATCAGGTTCGCCATTTGCTGTGGCTTTCCGGCGATCCCCAATTCCAGCCCGTACAGCAGGCCATACAGAATGTGTGCAGCATCCAGTTCTCCCGCGACCAGTTTGTCGCGCACCGCTGCCCAGCTCGCTTCCTTGGTGGGGACAATGGTGATGCCGTATTTTTTATCAAAGCCTTTCAGGGCCGCGATAACCACCGGAGCACAGTCAGTCAGCGGGATAAACCCAATGCGCACTGTTTCCTGCTCCGGTTTATCCGAACCCGCCGCCCATGCACCCTGCATGACACCCGGTAACAGCATCGCCCCACTCGCCAGCATGCTGGCCTGCAAAAACCGCCGTCTCGACAAATCCGCCATGACCACTCCTGAAAAAAAACCAAAAAAAAGCGCCCGACAGTGCCGAAGCACCGTTGGACGCCTTTATCCCGAAGACGGATGCACCGCCGTTGGCGCATCGTCAAAAATGGTTAATCAAGTAATGCAAAGTGAATGCCAGGTTTTAATGCCTGATTTTCGCGGTGATGAGCAGGATCTCCTCATGTTCACGCACCTCAATCAGGCATAAAATGCCCACTGATTGTGCAACTACTCCTTTGGTGTTACCTGCCACAAACTCTTCACCGTGAGCAGCGCGCGGGCGATATCCACCATGCGTTGGTTCTTGTCCATCGCCATTTTGCGCAGCGCCGTCCAGGCCTGCTCTTCACTCATATTCTGGTGGGTCATCAGTACGCTTTTCGCTTTATCAATGGTTTTACGTTCTTCAAGCGTATCGCGCAGCGACGCGAGCTGACGGGAGAGTTGTTCTATCTCGCGAGCCTGCTGGCGAACCAAAGTCAGCAGCGGTTTATCCGGGTAATGCGCCAGCAGATCGTCCTGCTCATCGGCAGGCAATGCATAGTCATCGTCATGATGGATACGTTCGTCCACTGCGACTATCAGGTCAGCGATGATTATCTCCTCCAGCGCGCGAAGATGTTCAAGGCGTGCAGTTTGCAGAGCAAACCAGGTCAGTGCAGTATGACCGTTGTCTGCAGCAGGCTGGCGGGTACAGGCCACGCGCCTCAGTTGCTCTGTTTCGCGATCGGGCTGGCAGTTCAGGGAAAAGGTTGTCTGTACGTCCGCGTGGCTGTGTGAGAGAAAAATGTCAAAACAGGCCTGTTGTCCGTCGATACGGTCAACCAGTCTCTGGCGGGTCACATCATCGAAAAAACCCTGTGTAAAGCCAATAGCCCCCAGGGCCCGCTCTTGTCCCGCCAGCTCTTTGCCCTGCATCAGGCTATAAAGAGCAACAAAACGGCCTGCGATTTGCGGATCGTCAATGCTGTCATTAAGTTGCGGCACGATACAGAGCAGATGGCGAAGCATGCGGCAGTAATGTTCCATCGCCTGCGGCGCCGTAATGGTTTGCTGGACAACAGCATCACGCAGGACGGAAAGCGTATCCAGACTTCGCAGGGCCCCACCGATACGTTCGCAGACGGCACTTCCCGGGATCGGAGATTGTTTTTCAAGAATGCCATAAAGTGCAGCAAGGTATTCATCCACCAGCGCCCGGCTGGCTTTGCATTCTGGCGCGTAGAGCTTACCCTGTGAGCAGAGCCAGACATTGGATGCCCCGCGCTCGCACTGGAGCATGTGCACTAGGTGGCTAATACCATGCACCAGCACCCCCAGCTGTGCCAGCTTGCTGAGCTGCTCCCGGCGCATCGCTCGTGCGCGCTGGAGCCATTCGGTTGCACCTGGCGAACTGCCAGCCATTAATGTCATGCTTACTCTCCCCGGACAACAAACCTCGGGAATCTAAGCAATATTCGTGCCTTTTTATGAACAGGAGTTAACATGCAGAAGATAGTGATCATCGCCAACGGTGCGGCTTACGGCAGCGAATCCCTTTTTAACAGCCTGCGTCTGGCTATCGCACTCCGCGATAAAGAGAGCGAACTGGAGTTACGGCTCTTTTTAATGTCAGACGCGGTCACTGCCGGGCTAAAGGGGCAGAAACCCGCAGAAGGCTACAACATCCAGCAAATGCTGGAGATCCTCACCGCGCAAAATGTGCCGGTAAAACTGTGCAAGACCTGCACCGACGGGCGTGGCATTACCGGGCTGCCGCTAATTGATGGCGTAGAAATTGGTACGCTGGTCGAACTGGCCGAATGGACTCTGCGCGCAGATAAAGTATTAACTTTTTGATAATAAATCCGTAAAAATATTATTTTCTTATGGACGCGGTTTCAGCATCAAGTTTACCTGCGAGATTGCCGATAGGCATGGAAACAACACAGCAGGTATTTCACTTATGTTCAGATCCATTCGTGCACGCATCATCGTCGCGACGGCAGGCTGTCTGGTCGTCGCCCTTCTCCTTAATACCGTTATTAACTTCCAGGTCACACGTCAGGATAACCAGCAGTCACAACGCGATATCCTGACCAGTACCAGCGCCAGCCATAACATGGCGATTGCCGACTGGGTAAAAAGCAAAATGACGGTGATCGCCTCCGCTCAGACCGTGGCGCTGAGTGACGATCCGGTTCCGGTGTTCAAACAGCTTGCGCAGGCGGGGGGATTCACCAACGTCTATGTTGGTTATGCCAGCAAGACAGCCAAATTCTCTGAACCTGCGGGTGTCCCCGCGGATTATGACCCGACCATTCGTCCCTGGTATCAGCAGGTGGTAAGTCAGGATGCCCCGGTCGTCACCGCACCTTACGTTGATGCCGGTACCGGGAAACTGGTGGTGACGTTTGCCGTGCCGGTAAAAGAAAATGGCACCCTGAAAGCCGTCGTGGCAGGCGATGTCGCCATGGATAGCGTGGTCGCTAACGTGCGCGGGATCCATCCAACCCCGGCAAGTAGTGGATTACTCCTGACCAGTGATGGCACCGTGATTGCCGCCAATGATCCGGCTCTGACGCTTAAACCGTTTGCCGAGACGATCAAGGGCATCGACTTTGCGGCGCTGAAAAGCGGTAATCCGGTTGACGGCACGTTCGATGACAAAGAAAAAACCTTTGTTGCGACGGCCGTACCAGGCACTAACTGGATGTTAGTCGTCGCCCTCGACAATGGCGATGCAACATCCGGCATGCGTTCCCTGCTTAAAGCGTCGGCTATCTCGCTGGTGATCCTGGCTCTGCTGAGCGCCGCTATTGTTCACTTCCTGATTGCCCGTCTGCTGAAGCGACTGTCCGACATCCGCGACGCGATGCACAACATTGCCAACGGGACCAACGATCTGTCGCAGCGCCTGCCAGATAATGGTGAAGACGAAGTCGCGCAGATTGCGCAGGCATTTAACGCCTTCAGCGATAAACTCTCCGTCGTCATGGTACAGCTCCGTGATGCCAGCGCATCGGTGAAAAATGCCGCACAGGAAATTGCGGCAGGTAACCAGGATCTTTCCGGACGCACCGAGCAGGCGGCGTCCAGCCTGCGCGAGACCGCCAGTGCCGTGGAGCAGATCACCGCCTCCGTGACCCAATCGAATGAGTCCGCAGCAGAAGCGAACGACCAGGCGAGCAAAGCCTCAGCGGCAGCGGCACGTGGTGGAGAGGTGGTATCTCAGGCAATCAGTACCATGCAGTCCATCGAAGTGGCTTCCGCAAAAATTGGCGATATCACCAGCGTGATTGACGGCATTGCCTTCCAGACCAATATTCTGGCGTTGAACGCCTCGGTGGAAGCAGCACGAGCCGGGGAACAAGGCCGTGGGTTTGCCGTGGTGGCAGGCGAAGTACGTAACCTGGCAAGCCGTAGCGCCCAGGCGGCGAAAGAGATCAAATCGCTTATCGATTCCACCACTGACAGCGTGGCAACGGGCTCCCGTTACGTGCATCTGGCAGGGGAAAGCATGAATGAGATTCGTTCCAGCATCAGCAGCGTTTCGGGCATCATGCGTGAAATCTCCATCGCCACCAGCGAGCAGATGAAAGGTATCCATGAGATCAACCATGCGGTGACCCATCTCGACAGGATGGTACAGCAGAACGCCGAGCTGGTCGTGCAATCCGCCGCCGCCGCGGGTGCCCTGCAGAGCCAGGCGGGTGACCTTGCTGAAACCGCCGGACATTTCCGCATTTAATTTTCTTCCGGCGCGCGTTTAGCGGGTAAAACGCGCGCCAGCTGAAATTTTTAGGGATTTTGTCATTTTTGTTTAATCGTTATGCCATTTTTTGATCAAAATCAGCATCCCGAACCCTCCCCTTTGGTGTTATGCAATGAGTGAATTGTGAACAACATCACGCTCGGATATGGCTGCAGGGAGAGCGTTGTTTAAGACTACGGGGTAAAAAATGGCACTGGTAAAAACAAGTTTGAAACTGTTTGGCGGGGATACGGTAGTGGTTCGTTGCTCAGAGCGTTGCCGTATTCATCTGATGAGTTCGAAAGCACAAAAACAATCGCAGGCAGATATTCTGACCGTGCAGGATGATAAAGCCTGGCTTACGGTACCTTATACCGGCACATGGGATGTTCTGATTGACAGCCACAGTCAGTCACTGGAGCATTCTGTCAGCTACGTAGCAGCATAACATTAAACGCCCGGCAAGCCGGGCGTATTCTCAGGCAAAACCCGGTCGCAGCGAGCTGCTAAGCGGGTTCCCTTCCAGAAGTGCCTTCACCTTCACCACCAGTTCGTTCAGACAGTCGTCCTTCATACCGAGGCGGGTCAGCTCGTCATCGAGAGAGAAGAGATACTGCGCGTTAGTACCCAGCGGGCCACTGGCGGCGGCAATCAGCGGGGCAATAACCTGCGTACGGGTGTCCGCTTCATACAACGGATGGCGAGGATCCATAATAAAGACCAGCGCATTAACGGTGCGTCCGTCATCGAGTTCCAGTTTGCACCAGCTTGGCATATAGCAGCCGGTAATCATCTCGCGCTTCCAGAGCAGCGTGAGCTCCTCTTCCAGCGTGGCGTCCGGGAGACGATATGCCACGCCCGTGGTGCGTCCGCCCTCTTTCAGTGCAAGCATGCGCCCAGGTTGACACGCGCTGCCACGCCCGGCCGTCAGACGCAGGCAAAATGCGCGGTGCCAGCCCGGCAGCGTTCCCGTTGCCGATTCGACAAATTCCAGAGCCGGGTTCCACATCAGAGAGCCGTAGCCAAAAATCCATACCGGGCCATCATCCGGGCGGCAGGCAAGCGTAGCAGCGAGTGATGCCGCACGTTGTTCAGCCGACCAGAGAAGCGATTCCTCAATAGCACCAAATGCCGTCTTACAATCTGCCTTCATTAAGAAATCACGCGTTAACACTTTACACCTCCGCCACTGCATGCTTCCTTGCGACATCTGTAATTCGCCTTCCCGGCATTATGTGCTGGTCATTTTGCCAGCAGTTAAATAACGATAAGCAATTAGCGGACCAGTTGCAATACAACGGAAGTTCAACCGCCTGAAAAGTCAAAATGAAGGCAGCGAATAATTTCACGGCTATTTCTTTTTATGCCATTTATCGTCACCTCCTTTCTCATATTCATGTTTTACTGCGGCCCAGGCGACTTTGTGCGCCGTCTCTTCACGGCTCGCATTATCCCGGCGATCTTCTTTATCTTTGTATTGTTCCCAGGCGCTATTAAACGCTTCTTTGTAGATATCCTGCGCATGTGCGGGCAGCACGTTTTGCACGTTATCAGGTAATTCGCGTTTCGTTTTATAAGGCATCGCTAACCTCTCTTTTGGTTAAAGAGATAAGTGTGGACGACGATATGGCATGGTGCCAGTCTGTAAATATTCCTGAAGGAATTACATTTATAATGCAATGATATTTATAATATATTTAATGAAGACTGCATATTATATGCAGCAAAGAGAAAACTTAGCACAAAGGGTAAAAATAAGTAAAAAATAAAGGGTATTTAACAGATATCTGTTAATTTAATGGCCTCAAAAATCTATCTATAATTACAAGCACCTGCATTGATGGAGAAGCACATGACAGCAACACACGAGGCGGTAAAAACCCGCCACAAGGAGACGTCACTCATTTTCCCGGTTCTGGCACTGGCTGTGCTGCTCTTCTGGGGAAGTAGCCAGTCACTGCCAGTGGTGGTCGGTATCAATATTCTTGCTCTGGTTGGTATTTTAACCAGTGCCTTTAGCGTCGTTCGCCATGCGGACGTATTGGCCCATCGTCTGGGTGAGCCGTACGGATCGTTAATTCTTAGTCTTTCCGTTGTTATTCTCGAAGTTAGCCTGATTTCCGCGCTGATGGCGACCGGTGATGCCGCACCGACGCTGATGCGCGATACGCTCTACTCAATCATTATGATTGTGACGGGCGGTCTGGTGGGCTTCTCGTTGTTACTGGGTGGTCGTAAATTCGCGACCCAGTATATGAACCTGTTCGGCATTAAACAGTACCTGATTGCCCTCTTCCCGCTGGCGATTATCGTGCTGGTGTTCCCGATGGCGCTGCCGGGCGCGAACTTCTCCACCGGCCAGGCATTGTTGGTTGCGCTGATTTCTGCGGCCATGTACGGCGTATTCCTGCTGATTCAGACCAAAACGCACCAGAGTCTGTTTGTGTATGAGCATGAAGACGACAGCGACGATGACGACCCGCATCACGGTAAACCGTCGGCCCACAGCAGCGCGTGGCACACGGTTTGGCTGATCGTGCATCTGATTGCGGTTATCGCGGTCACCAAGATGAACGCCAATCCGCTGGAGACACTGTTAACCGAGTTGAACGCACCAGTGGCATTTACCGGCTTCCTGGTTGCGCTGTTGATTCTGTCCCCTGAGGGGCTGGGCGCGCTGAAAGCGGTACTGAATAATCAAGTGCAGCGTGCGATGAACCTGTTCTTCGGCTCCGTGCTGGCAACGATTTCGCTTACCGTACCGGTGGTGACGTTGATTGCGTTTATGACGGGTAACGAGCTGCAGTTTGCGCTGGGTGCGCCAGAGATGATCGTGATGGTGGCATCACTGTTATTGTGTCAGATTTCGTTCTCGACCGGACGCACCAATGTGTTAAACGGTGCGGCGCATATGGCACTGTTTGTCGCCTATTTGATGACGATTTTTGCGTAGCCTTTTTACCATGCCCCATAAAAAAACCCGCCGAAGCGGGTTTTTTTATTAGTTGCTGGTATCCAGCTCTTCGAAGCTCTTCACCAGATCGTCAATCGCTTTGATCTGTTTCAGGAACGGCTCCAGTTTATCCAGCGGCAGCGCGGATGGACCATCGCATTTTGCGTTAGCCGGATCCGGGTGCGCTTCAATAAACAGACCTGCCAGGCCGGTTGCCATACCGGCGCGCGCCAGCTCGGTAACCTGGGCACGGCGGCCACCAGACGCAGCACCAAACGGATCGCGGCACTGCAGTGCGTGCGTCACGTCGAAGATCACCGGAGACTGATTAGAGACGTTCTTCATCACGCTGAAGCCCAGCATATCCACAACGAGGTTGTCGTAACCGAAGTTTGAACCACGGTCGCACAGAATAACTTTGTCGTTGCCACCTTCAATAAACTTATCGACGATGTTACCCATCTGACCTGGGCTCACGAACTGTGGTTTTTTCACGTTGATAACCGCACCGGTTTTCGCCATCGCGGCAACCAGGTCGGTCTGGCGAGCCAGGAATGCCGGCAACTGGATAACATCTACCACGTCCGCCACAGGCTGCGCCTGAGAGGCTTCATGCACGTCGGTGATCACTTTCACGCCAAAGGTCTGTTTCAGCTCCTGGAAAATTTTCATCCCCTCCTCCAGGCCCGGGCCACGGTAAGAGTTGATAGAGGAGCGGTTGGCTTTATCAAAAGAGGCTTTAAACACGTACGGGATACCCAGTTTCTGGGTCACAGTCACGTAGTGTTCGCAGATACGCATAGCGAGATCGCGGGATTCCAGCACGTTCATACCGCCAAACAGCACGAACGGCAGGTCGTTTGCCACGTTGATATCACCAATGCTAACCACTTTTTGTTTCATAGGATCGCCTTATTCAGGTGTGAATCGGAGTTAAGATTAATGCAGTGTAATTTGTTTGTGCGAGATCGCGTTGATCTGCGCGCGAATCATTTCGCTAATCGGATCTTCCGGACATTGTTCCACGAAATAACTCAAATCATTCAGTGCGACGTGTTCGCAATCGAGCTGAGCATAAATAAGCCCACGGTCGCGAATTTCATACGGATCTTCCGGATTAAACTGCAGCAGCACTTCACTGGCACGCAAAGCCAGTTCCATCTGACGCTCTTCCATCAGTGCTGATTTCAGCGTATCCAGCAGCTTGCGGATCACTTCTGAGTTATCCGCCTCGTCGAGATCTTCGTTAAAGAGCTCGGCTACCGGGCTGATATTGCCTTTCAGCCAGACGTCCAGCGTATGTTCATCCAGCGTGTCGCCATTAAACGGATTAATGAGCCACATCTCACCATCCAGCCACTCGGCACGCAGGATCATCTGCGTCGGGAAAATGACCGGCACCAGTGGAATATCCAGACGGTGTGCGACCCACAGCAAAATAGAGCCCAGCGCAACGGCGCTGCCCTGACGATTCTTTAAGACCTGGTCCAGCCATAATGCGTCAGACAGGCGATACACGCCACGCGTGTCGCAGAAACCCCACTCGCCGTAGAAAAGCTCAATCAACTTTTCTAATTGCCAGTCTTGCGGGCGTGCCTGATTGATCTCTTCACGCGCCAGGCTGACCAGATTCTCCAGCTCATCGTAGACATACTGCGACGTAAAATCGTCACGGATCATCTCCGAAATCAGGATCATGCCATCGCAAAGCGGCACTTTATTAAATTCGAAATCGGCTAAGGACTTCATGACTTACCCCAGTAACGGTATTCTTGTGGTGGCGAGTTTAATGATGATGTACAGCACCACCAGACCCAGCAGAAAGGCAATAAATCCCACCTGCTGGCTGCGCGGACGACGACGCCCAAGCGCGATAAAACCCAAAACGATGTAGATGATAACGCCAAACAGCTTTTCAGTCAGCCATGCGCCTTTATCAGTAAATGGCAGATAGCCGGTCTTCCACATGAGTCCGGCGCCAGTCAGGAACAGTACCGTATCGATACAGTGCGGTGCGACACGCACCCAGCGGGCATCCATCAGCGGATTGTTGCTGTAACGCCACCAATAGCGCACGATGAAAAAACCGATGGTCAGCGCAACGGAAATCAGGTGAGCGGAAATAAGCACAGTAAACAGGCTCATCACCACTGCCCCAGCGTCAGACGTTCGTTGCCGCCGTAGTCGCGGCAGGTTTCCACTGCGGTGTAGCCTGCTTGCGTAAACAGCGCCCGCACGGCTTCTCCCTGCGTCCAGCCGTGCTCCACCAGCAGCCAGCCGCCGCGAACTAAATGTTGCCGTGACGTTGTCACAATGTGTTCAAGATCGGCCAGTCCCTCGTTAGCCGCGACCAGGGCCGTCAGCGGCTCGAAACGGACATCTCCCTGCGCAAGATGCGGATCATGTTCGTCAATGTAAGGAGGGTTGCTGACAATCATCCCAAACGTGTGATTTTCCAGCGCTCTAAACCAGCTGCTGTGCAGTACGGTGACGTTATTCAGGCCGAGCCTGTCCACGTTACGCTGTGCCAGCG
This sequence comes from Enterobacter sp. P82, assembly GCF_037053385.1. Classification (NCBI taxonomy): domain Bacteria; kingdom Pseudomonadati; phylum Pseudomonadota; class Gammaproteobacteria; order Enterobacterales; family Enterobacteriaceae; genus Enterobacter; species Enterobacter sp. P82. The sequence goes on along the minus strand of NZ_JBALHX010000001.1, from coordinate 867,556 downwards.
CTACCGCGTCCGGCATCACATCCACTGCCGTCACATCACAGTCCGGTCGTTCACTGGCAATCGCCAGTGCAATAGCGCCCGTGCCAGTGCCTAGATCGAGGATTCGACTGGCGCTAGCCGGTAAACGCGCCAGCGCCTGCTCGACCAGACACTCGGTGTCCGGGCGTGGGATCAGGGTCGCAGCCGAGACGTACAAAGGCAACGACCAGAATTCACGCTCTCCAACCAGATGTGCCACCGGCTCACCAGTCTTGCGACGGGCAAGCAGTAAAGAGAGTTGCGCTTCCTGCTCAGAAGCCAGCTGTGTATCCCCGAAAGCCAGCAGATATGTGCGCGGCTTCCCCGTCACATGCTCAAGCAAGATTTCGGCGTCGCGTTTAGGACTCTCACTTTCTGCAAGCTCTCCAATGGCCTGGCGTAACCAGCTCTGGAAATCCATTATTCCTGCTCGGACAGCGCCGCCAGCTGATCGGCCTGGTATTCCTGCACAATAGGCTCAATCAGCATATCCAGTTTACCTTCCATCACTTCGTCCAGACGGTAAAGCGTCACGTTGATGCGGTGGTCGGTCACGCGCCCCTGCGGGAAGTTGTAGGTGCGGTTACGGTCGCTGCGGTCGCCGCTGCCCAGCAGGTTACGGCGGGTAGACGCTTCTGCCTGCTGGCGTTTTGCCATTTCTGCCGCGTGGATACGCGCACCGAGCACGGAAAGCGCTTTGGCTTTGTTTTTATGCTGCGAACGTTCGTCCTGACATTCAACGACAATACCGGTTGGCAGGTGGGTAATACGGATAGCGGAGTCGGTGGTGTTAACGTGCTGACCACCCGCTCCGGAGGAACGGAAGGTGTCGATACGCAGATCGGCCGGGTTGATGTCCGGCAGTTCCGCTTCCGGCAGTTCCGGCATGACCGCAACAGTACAGGCTGACGTATGAATACGCCCCTGCGATTCGGTGGCAGGTACGCGCTGTACACGATGACCGCCAGATTCAAACTTGAGACGGCCATATACACCGTCGCCGCTGATCTTCGCGATCACTTCTTTAAAGCCACCATGCTCACCTTCGTTGGCGCTCATGATCTCCACACGCCAGCGGCGCGATTCGGCGTAGCGGCTGTACATGCGGAACAGATCCCCGGCAAACAGGGCCGCTTCATCACCACCAGTACCGGCGCGGACTTCCACAAACGCGTTACGTTCATCGTCCGGATCTTTCGGCAGCAGCAGCACCTGGAGCTGCTGTTCCATCTCTTCTGAACGCGCTTTTGCATCCTGCAACTCTTCCTGCGCCATTTCGCGCATTTCAGGGTCATCAAGCATCATCTGTGCAGTTTCAATATCTTCCTGAACCTGTCGCCAGTCAGTAAAGCATTTAGAAACATCACTTAACTGCGCGTATTCACGGGAGAGCGCGCGAAAACGTTCCTGGTCCGCAATGGTCCCGGCATCACCGAGCAGCGCCTGTACTTCCTCATGGCGCTCGTGCAGAGCTTCCAGTTTAGCGACGATAGAAGGCTTCATAGGCGTAAGTGCACCTTGTCTTAGAAAATGGGTATAGGGCGCTATTCCAGCCCGAGGCTGTTGCGCAGAATAGTCAGGCGTTCATCATCCCCGTCACGGGCAGCCTGCTGAAGAGATTTGGTTGGGGCATGGATCAAGCGATTGGTCAGTTTCCATGCCAGATCCTGCATAATAGCGTGTGCGTCGCCGCCCTGTTCCAGGGCCGCTAACGCTTTGGCTGTCAGGTCATCACGCACCTGCTCCGCCTGCCCGCGGTACTCGCGGATGGTCTCGCTGACGCTTTGCGCGCGCAGCCAGGCCATAAACTCACTGGTTTCCTGCTCAACAATGGTTTCCGCCTGCACTGCCGCCGCTTTACGTTGGGCAAGGTTGTGCGAAATTATACTTTGCAGGTCATCCACGCTGTAAAGATAGGCGTTAGCCAGTTTACCGACTTCTGGCTCAACATCGCGCGGGACGGCGATATCCACCAGCAGCATCGGCTGATTACGACGGGATTTCAGCGCACGCTCCACCATCCCTTTACCGATGATCGGCAGTGGGCTGGCGGTAGAGCTGATAATAATGTCCGCCTCTTTCAGGCGTTCATCAATGTCGCTTAACGCCACCACCTCTGCGCCCACTTCGTCCGCCAGCACCTGAGCACGTTCGCGGGTACGGTTGGCGATAATCATCTTTTTCACTTTATGTTCGCGCAGATGGCGCGCGACAAGTTCGATGGTTTCGCCCGCACCCACCAGCATCACGGTAACGGTCGACAGGGATTCAAAGATTTGGCGTGCAAGGGTGCAGGCCGCGAAAGCAACAGAAACCGCACTGGCACCAATGTCGGTTTCGGTTCGCACACGCTTAGCCACAGAGAATGACTTCTGGAACATACGTTCCAGTTCACTGGCCTTCAGATGCCCTTTTTGCGAATCCGCAAACGCTTTTTTCACCTGCCCCAGAATTTGCGGCTCGCCGAGAACCAGCGAATCCAGCCCGCTGGCCACGCGCATCAGATGGCTGACGGCATCATTGTCCTGATGCCAGTAAAGGCTATTGCGCAGTTCGTCTTCGTTGAGATTGTGGTAGTCGCATAACCAGCGGATCAGCGCCTCGTGCAGGTTATCCTGCTCTTCCACACTCAAATAAAGCTCGGTACGGTTGCACGTCGAGAGCACCACGCCACCCTGCACCATAGGTTGTGCAAGCAAGCTGTCCAGCGCCAGGTCAAGCGTGTCTGGCGAAAACGTTACGCGTTCTCGCAGCGAAACCGGGGCTGTTTTGTGATTAATGCCGAGTGCTAATAAGGTCATGTTGAGCGGGAGTAGTACCAGCGTTAATAAGGTTAGCAGAACGCATCATACAGGATGCGCGAGATCAATAAAAGAGACTGCACCCTTTCGGAGTAATAGGTTACATCGCGCTTTGAGATAATTTGAACGTAGACGGTGGGGCCCTTCAACGCTAGCATTAACAGTTATAACTGCAACGTATCTCAAGGATTTGTCCTCATTATGACCCGACTGATTCGCCTGCTGCCGCTGGCCGCACTGGTTCTGACCGCCTGTACTGTCACCCAACCAAAAGGCCCGGGCAAAAGCCCTGATTCTCCGCAGTGGCGTCAACACCAGCAGGACGTCCGTAATTTGAGCCAGTACCAGACTCGCGGCGCTTTCGCGTATCTCTCTGACGAACAAAAGGTTTATGCACGTTTCTTCTGGCAGCAAACAGGTCCGGACAACTACCGTCTGCTGCTGCTGAACCCGCTGGGCAGCACCGAACTGGAGCTTATCGCGAAACCAGGTGAAGCCCAGATCACCGATAACAAAGGCCAGCACTACACCGCGACCGATGCCGAAGAGATGATTGGTAAGCTGACGGGGATGCCTATCCCGCTCAATAGCCTGCGCCAGTGGATCCTTGGCCTGCCGGGGGATGCCACCGACTACCAGCTTGACGATCAGTACCGTCTGAGCCAGGTGAACTACGCGCAGAACGGCAAAACCTGGAAAGTGGTGTACAACGCCTATGACAGCAACAGTAAACCTTCGCTGCCATCGAATATGGAACTGACTCAGGGCAGCCAACGTATCAAGCTGAAAATGGACAACTGGATCGTTAAATGATGACCCACTGGCCCTCTCCGGCAAAACTGAACCTGTTTTTATACATTACCGGCCAGCGTGCTGATGGCTATCACACCCTGCAGACGCTATTTCAGTTTGTTGATTATGGTGACACGATCTCGATTGAGCTGCGTCAGGACGGGCAGGTTTGCCTGCTGACGCCTGTCGAAGGTGTGGCGCATGAGGACAACCTGATTGTCCGCGCTGCGCGTTTGCTGATGAAAGCGGCTGCTGATTCCGGACGACTACCGGCAGGAAGCGGCGCAGATATCCGCATTGAGAAACGTCTGCCAATGGGTGGCGGTCTCGGTGGGGGCTCATCCAATGCCGCAACCGTGCTGGTTGCTCTGAACCATCTCTGGGGTTGTGGGCTGTCAACGGACGAACTGGCAGCCTTAGGATTGACCCTGGGCGCGGATGTACCGGTGTTTATTCGTGGTCATGCAGCATTTGCCGAAGGCGTAGGTGAGATCCTCTCTCCGGTCGAGCCGCCAGAAAAATGGTATCTCGTTGCCCACCCCGGCGTGAGCATTCCGACCCCGGTCATCTTTAAAGATCCTGACCTGAAAAGAGATACTCCGGTTCGGTCAATAGAAACGTTATTAAATTGTGAATTCAGCAACGATTGCGAGGATATCGCAAGAAAACGTTTTCGCGAGGTTGATGCGGTGCTTTCCTGGCTGTTAGAATACGCGCCGTCGCGCCTGACTGGTACAGGGGCCTGTGTCTTTGCTGAATTTGACACCGAATCCGCCGCTCGTCAGGTGCTTGAGCAAGCGCCGGTTTGGCTGCATGGTTTTGTAGCGCGTGGGATGAACACGTCTCCCCTACAGCAGGCCATTCTGGCGCAGACTGAGTTTCGGTGACAACGTCACCCTGTTCCAGACGTTGCATCGCGCTCTTTAATACACCGCCTGGGTAGTATTCGCCTGGCCCGCACAGTTTGCGGCGAACGCTATCCACCACTGGACGCATGCCTGAGGTTCTTCTCGTGCCTGATATGAAGCTTTTTGCTGGTAACGCCACCCCGGAACTAGCACAACGTATTGCCAACCGCCTGTACACTTCCCTCGGCGACGCCGCCGTAGGTCGCTTTAGCGACGGCGAAGTCAGCGTACAAATTAACGAAAATGTACGCGGTGGTGATATTTTCATCATCCAGTCCACCTGTGCTCCAACAAATGACAACCTGATGGAACTGGTTGTTATGGTCGACGCGCTGCGTCGTGCTTCAGCAGGCCGTATCACTGCTGTAATCCCTTACTTCGGCTATGCCCGTCAGGACCGTCGTGTTCGTTCTGCACGTGTACCTATCACCGCCAAAGTTGTTGCTGACTTCCTGTCCAGCGTCGGCGTTGACCGCGTACTGACCGTTGACCTGCACGCAGAGCAGATCCAGGGCTTCTTCGACGTCCCGGTTGATAACGTATTCGGTAGCCCAATTCTGCTGGAAGACATGCTGCAGCTGAACCTGGACAACCCAATTGTGGTTTCTCCGGACATCGGCGGCGTGGTACGTGCTCGTGCTATCGCGAAGCTGCTGAACGATACCGATATGGCGATCATCGACAAACGTCGTCCGCGCGCTAACGTTTCTCAGGTGATGCATATCATCGGTGACGTAGCTGGCCGTGACTGCGTGCTGGTTGACGACATGATCGATACCGGCGGTACGCTGTGTAAAGCAGCTGAAGCACTGAAAGAACGTGGTGCCAAGCGCGTATTCGCTTACGCAACTCACCCGATCTTCTCCGGTAACGCGGTAAACAACCTCCGTAACTCTGTCATTGACGAAGTTGTGGTGTGCGATACCATTCCACTGAGTGACGAAATCAAAGCGCTGCCAAACGTGCGTACTTTGACCCTGTCCGGGATGCTGGCCGAAGCGATTCGTCGTATCAGCAACGAAGAATCCATCTCAGCTATGTTCGAACACTAATCGAGCACGGCCAAAAAAACCCGCTGCGGCGGGTTTTTTTGTCTTTAATATTTATTTGTATGATCAATGCCTCCTTCACCTGCCATTCACATGACAGATGATGCGCATCTGGAAGATAGATAATTGTGAAAAACGTAACCTCCTCACATGTTCTGCCCTTTCGCGCCCTCATCGACGCTTGCTGGAAAGAGAAATACACCTCGTCACGCTTTCTACGTGACCTGATAGCCGGGATCACCGTCGGCATTATCGCCATTCCGTTGGCAATGGCGCTGGCGATTGGCAGCGGCGTTGCACCGCAGTATGGCCTTTATACCTCGGCCGTTGCCGGGATCGTCATTGCCCTGACCGGCGGTTCACGCTTTAGCGTCTCTGGCCCGACTGCTGCCTTTGTGGTGATCCTCTACCCGGTTTCCCAGCAGTTTGGCCTGGCAGGCCTGCTGGTTGCCACCCTGATGTCCGGCGTCTTTTTGATTTTGTTTGGTCTGGCCCGTTTTGGCAGGTTGATTGAATACATACCCCTCTCCGTGACGCTGGGGTTCACCTCCGGGATTGGTATCACCATCGGGACCATGCAGATCAAGGACTTCCTGGGTCTGCAGATGCCCCACGTACCGGAGCACTACCTGCAAAAAGTGGGGGCGCTGTTTATGGCGCTGCCGACCGCCAACCTGGGCGACGCCGCCATCGGGATTGTGACGCTGGGGACGCTGATTATCTGGCCTCGTCTGGGCATTCGTCTCCCGGGCCATCTGCCCGCGCTGCTGTTGGGCTGCGCGGTGATGGCTATCGTCAATATGTTCGGTGGCCATGTCGCGACTATCGGCTCGCAGTTCCACTATATTCTGGCTGATGGTTCACAGGGGAGCGGTATTCCGCAGCTGTTACCGCAGCTGGTGTTGCCGTGGGATATGCCCGGTTCCAGCTTCACGCTAAGCTGGGATTCCCTGCGCGCCCTGCTTCCTGCGGCCTTCTCTATGGCAATGCTCGGGGCGATTGAATCTCTGCTCTGTGCTGTGGTACTGGACGGCATGACGGGAACGAAGCATAAAGCTAACAGCGAGCTGGTTGGTCAGGGTCTGGGTAACCTTATCGCACCGTTCTTTGGCGGCATCACTGCAACGGCAGCCATCGCACGCTCTGCGGCAAACGTGCGTGCCGGGGCAACATCCCCTATTTCGGCAGTGATCCACTCCGTGCTGGTGATCCTCGCCCTGCTTATCCTTGCTCCGCTGCTCTCCTGGCTACCGCTTTCAGCCATGGCTGCTCTGCTGCTGATGGTAGCCTGGAACATGAGTGAGGCGCATAAGGTGGTGAACCTGCTCCGTCGCGCGCCGAAAGACGACATTATCGTGATGCTGCTTTGTATGTCGCTGACCGTGCTGTTTGATATGGTCATCGCCATCAGCGTCGGGATTGTGCTGGCTTCCCTGCTGTTTATGCGTCGTATTGCGCAGATGACGCGTCTTTCCCCGGTGAACGTCGAAGTGCCTGACGATGTGCTGGTTTTGCGTGTGATTGGTCCGCTGTTCTTTGCCGCCGCAGAGGGGCTGTTCAGCGATCTCGAGTCCCGCATTGCGGGGAAACGGATTGTGGTGCTGAAATGGGATGCCGTCCCGGTGCTGGATGCCGGTGGCCTGGATGCCTTCCAGCGCTTTGTGAAACGTCTCCCGGAAGGCTGTGAACTGCGCGTGAGTAACCTGGAATTCCAGCCCCTGCGCACTATGGCGCGCGCGGGCGTGCAGCCAATCCCTGGCCGACTCTCCTTCTACCCTAACCGTGAAGCCGCATTAGCGGATCTGTGAGTGGCCTGATGCAGAGTAACGCCTCTGCATCATCACTCCAATCGCCTGCTGGAGCCATTCAAGCACAGCAGGCGTCATCCATGTTCCTTTCATGATATGCGGTTCCTGCTGCATGGCAGTGCGAAACTTTTGCTGGGTCTCCGGGTTGGTGCCCGCGTAAGACTGGAACAATGCCAGCCAGTTTTCAGCCAGCTTTTGCGCTTCCTCCGTGGCAGGATCGATATTTTCCCGCAGCGCCTGATGCAGTTTCGCCACCAGCGGCGGCCACTCCATCATGCGGTCAAAGTAGTGTGCACGGGTAAAGGCCATCTCTTCGGCAGAAAGATACTTCTCCCATATGCTGAGCTTAGATTCAGCAAAAGCAAGCGTGATGTAATCCGTCATTTCCGGCGTGATGCCGGTCTGCGCCTGCATCTGCGGTTCAACGCTGTGCATCTCGTTCAGCCGGGTGAGAAACTCCGGCTTTCCCGCCGTGTCCTGCTCCAGGCGTTCCATCCAGCGCGTCGCCAGATCCATCGCCCGCGCATCCGTAGCGGGTATATGGTGCTCCAGTAGCGTGTTGGCCTCTTTAACCAGCCCTGACCAGATAGCCGCCAGCGCATCCTTCTGCACCGCAAACGGCAGTTGCTGTAACTCTTCTTTGCTAAACCAGCGATCGTACATATTCATTAACTCCAGAGTCTGTAGCCAGGATTCCAGATCCGGTGTCGCATCGTCGAGAAGCCCGGTTCGCAGCTCCACCAGCCGGTCGCGCAGCGTATGTATACTGCGCAGCTGTTTATCCAGCAGCATGATTTGCGCATCGAGTAGCTCGGTTAACGACAGCGACTCCTGTTCCAGGAAATCCCTGATTTCAGCAAGTTCCAGCCCCGCTTTTGCCAGCGCCTGGATCATATGCAGACGCTGGACATCCGCCAGGTTGTAAAGCCGGTAACCTGCCGCGCTTCTGGCAGAAGGTAGCAACAACCCTGTTTGCTCATAGTGGTGCAAAGTCCGCACGGTGATCCCGGCACGTTTCGCCAGCTCACCCACCTGAATCAACATAACTGCTCCTTTTTCTTTGCCAGTAGTGCCACTCTGGAGCCTTACGTTACGTGAGGGTCAACCCTTGATGCAAAAAAAAACGACTCCCCAGGGAGCCGTTTCGGTATTCTTTATCGTCGCACTAACTGTGCTTATGCTGGTCGCGACGACAGCGTTTGTCGTAGTGGCGCACCCACCAGTATTTGTCACACACTTCCTCACGACCGCTCATGCGAGCCCCTGCCAGCCACAATACCGCACCAATGAAGATGCTCAATATAGCGCCATGCGCGAAGTATTGCGGGAGATCAAGCTGCGGCAGTTGGTTTAAAATTGAATAACCCACGCCGGCTACCATCACGAACAGTCCCAACCCCATTAGCACGTTACCGAATAACGAAGCGTTTTTGCGTTTCATGTGTCACCTCCGGAACTTTGGGTTGTCAGGGGAAAAGCCCCTAATCCTTGTGTATAAAGTATAGACAACGCCCCTTTTATGAGTTGCGTGAATGATCACAATTACCGATAACGTCCAAACAAAAGTTTACAAATAAGACTTTGAACAGCTTGAAATTCTAATTGTTCAAATAAGAAATTATTCGTATTTCGCTGTGAAGATCGCAGAATTTTGTCAAGCGGCTCGCCAGACAGTAAACTACGCGCCAGATCTGGAACCCATTAGGAATTGAATCGTGACGATTAAACTGATTGTCGGCCTCGCCAACCCAGGCGCTGAGTATGCGGCAACACGCCATAATGCCGGGGCATGGTACGTCGATCTCCTGGCCGAGCGGTTACGTGCTCCCCTGCGTGAAGAACCTAAATTCTTTGGCTATACCTCACGTATCAACCTTGCTGGCGCTGATGTTCGTCTGCTGGTGCCAACCACCTTTATGAACCTGAGCGGTAAAGCCGTGGCGGCAATGGCAACATTTTATCGTATCAATCCGGATGAAATTCTGGTGGCTCACGATGAGCTGGATCTCCCACCTGGTGTGGCAAAATTCAAACTAGGCGGCGGGCATGGCGGCCACAACGGTCTAAAAGATATCATCAGCAAGCTGGGCAATAACCCGAATTTCCACCGTTTGCGCGTAGGAATCGGCCATCCGGGCGATAAAAACAAAGTTGTCGGTTTCGTACTCGGTAAGCCCCCGGTTTCTGAGCAGAAACTGATTGACGAGGCGGTAGACGAAGCGGCGCGCTGTACTGAAATCTGGCTGAAAGATGGGTTAACCAAAGCGACAAACCGCTTACACGCTTTCAAAGCGCAATAATCCGCCCGATCCGGCTTTTTTACCGCGCGGCATGCGGGTTACGTGTATAATAGGCGTAGTTATTTACTTTTCATCAATCGGTTATCGTTAACGGATTGATTATCAAGATATTAAGGTGATTTAGAAATGGGATTCAAATGCGGTATCGTCGGTCTGCCAAACGTGGGCAAATCCACCCTGTTTAACGCGCTTACCAAAGCGGGTATCGAAGCGGCGAACTTCCCGTTCTGTACCATTGAACCTAACACCGGTGTTGTACCAATGCCGGACCCGCGTCTGGACCAGCTCGCGGAAATCGTGAAGCCGCAGCGCATTCTGCCAACCACCATGGAATTCGTGGATATCGCGGGCCTGGTAAAAGGCGCATCCAAAGGTGAAGGTCTGGGTAACCAGTTCCTGACCAACATTCGTGAAACCGAAGCGATCGGCCACGTTGTGCGCTGCTTCGAGAACGACAACATTATCCACGTAAACAACAAAGTGGATCCGGCTGACGACATCGACGTTATCAACACCGAGCTGGCGCTCTCTGATCTCGACACCTGCGAACGCGCAATCCACCGCGTGCAGAAGAAAGCCAAAGGCGGCGACAAGGATGCGAAAGCGGAACTGGCTGCGCTGGAAAAATGTCTGCCACAGCTGGAGAACGCGGGCATGCTGCGTGCGCTGAAGAATCTGACGGAAGAAGACAAGGCGGCAATCAAATACCTGAGCTTCCTGACCCTGAAGCCAACCATGTACATCGCCAACGTTAACGAAGACGGTTTCGAGAACAACCCGTACCTCGACAAAGTGCGTGAAATCGCAGCGGCTGAAGGTTCTGTGGTTGTGGCGGTTTGCGCTGCGGTTGAATCTGATATCGCCGAGCTGGACGACGCTGACCGTGAAGAGTTTATGGCTGAGCTGGGTCTGGAAGAGCCGGGCCTGAACCGCGTGATCCGCGCAGGCTATGAGCTGCTGAACCTGCAGACCTACTTCACCGCTGGCGTGAAAGAAGTGCGTGCGTGGACGATCCCTGTGGGTGCGACTGCGCCTCAGGCGGCCGGTAAGATCCACACCGACTTCGAGAAAGGCTTTATTCGTGCGCAGACTATCGCGTTTGAAGACTTCATCACCTACAAGGGTGAGCAAGGCGCGAAAGAAGCAGGCAAGATGCGTGCGGAAGGGAAAGATTACATCGTTAAAGATGGCGATGTGATGAACTTCTTGTTTAACGTTTGATTTGTTTTGAATGAAAAAAATCCACGCCATGGCGTGGATTTTTTTATTGCGGGGTCAAAACACACTATCTAAAAGTTCTGTTTTCATGCTGGGTTCAAAAGGAATGATCTCCGAGGTCGCAAGCTTTAAGACCTGAAAAGGATCCTCGCGTAAGCGCTCTTCAAGAGAGGCAAGGCTCTCACATTTCGCGAGAATGACCCCACCGTTTCTTGGGATCCGTCTACCGGACGCCAGGAATATCCCTTCTTCGTACCCCTTTTTAAGCCACTCAACATGAGCAGGTATCGCTGCGTCAACCTCTTCAAGTGGTTTGATATAGGTCAGTATGACAATGTAAACCGTACTCATCCTTTGCCTCTTAGCTCTGCTTTAAACCGCTTGTTGGAACTGCTTATGCAGCTCCTCTTTTGCCACCCGGTATTGGTATAACGTTTATGTGTATTTTAATCTTAATACGCGGGTCCGGATTGGGACAACACGTTAAGAATCATAGGAAAAAACCAATCATGCCAGCCGTTTTTTACCGCACAGTTACTGACAATGACGACTTCCCTTGGGAGAGTGGGTGTTAAGCAATAAAAAAAGTCCCTTGGGGAGGTGCTGAGAAATATATTTTTAACACAGTGCATTGAAGTTTGTCAAAACGGCTGGTAACGGCTTTTGTTCATTTAATATAAAGAATAATTAACGTGTTGAATAGAACATTGCATAGTCTAAAAATGATATGCCGAAAGTATATTTTTACCCTTTAGCGATCACAACGCTTCTATAATCTGTTTCATTTTTTATCCAGAACATTTCATCTTGAGGTAGCGATCCATCACTGCAGAAATCAACAAGTTCACCTAACCACCCATCAGAAACATATTTGTGATAATGCATACTCTCAACATATTCAGAAAATAGTCGCTTACTATCAAAGTCTATAAATAAATCCGGCATTAGATCATATATATCCCACCAGGTTGTTTTTTCTGAAAGTCTATTGTAAAACGCCTCAGCTATATCATCCTTATCGTATAAATAACCATCTTTAATTAAGTTATCAATGAATATCTGTACGTTTTCTTCATTTACTACTGGTATGTCATATCTTTCCTTATGGATATCCTGTAGGTTTATTTCTACCCCGCTTTTCACAAAAGCGTCTACCCATTTAACTCTGTCCAAAACCCACTTTTCTTTAAAGGCAACAAACCAAAAAAATCTTCCTTCGTTCTTTACTATTACAAGGAGTTCATCATCTTTATTAACATTCATATAGCAACCTAATTTACATTCCCCGAGCCTGGAATCGCTACTTCTTCAAGCTCCATAAAGTGAAGGGCTCTGCGCATTGCCGGTAAAGACGCGACGATGCAATCGGCCAAGGCTGTCGTACTCGCTGCGGCTGGTCAGCAGCCCTTGGGGACGGTGGGAAAGATTACATCGTCACAGACAGCGATGTGATTAACTTCTTGTTTTATTTTTGATTTATTTTGAACGAAAACTCCATACAGTGGCGTGACGTAGTTTTTTTATATTCCAATTTTAACTTATTTTATATTAACTTAAAAAAAACCTTCTTTGAGAGGATAATCTTTTATTCCTCCCCAAGGGTCATCTAGCAAAAACTTAGCAGTAATAGCTTCTTTTGTCGGTACAAGAGTGAAATTATAGTAAATTTCATCCCCTTCACAAATCTCATAAAAGAGTGAATAAACCTTATCGTTCACATCTATATTTAAATCGAATTTCTCAGTTACAGAAGCGATTTGCAGCTTATGTTTATCCGTAATGAAAAATGGTACAACAATACAGCGCTGAGCATTTTCATCCAATTTGAAAGCATTCTCTATTTTGATATTGACGTTTGCTCCAAACGCGTCCTCTGGTAATGGATCGAATATAACATAATCCTTGTGTAGAACAGCACCTTGAGAAACATTGCCTTTTCCCCACTGACTCAGTTTTTCGTCATAATCTCGGGAACGTAAAAATATTTGACTATGCGAAATCAGTAGGTCAACTATTTGTATTTTTTTATCATTCATTACATTACCTCTATTTTTATTCTCGCTCTACCTATAATGTGAGGCCAGGCCATCAAAAAATAAAATTCCCGTGATATTTTTCAAGGCGTTAATGAGTTGCTGTAATACGAAAGGTGACAGGGGAAGCACCCTTCCCCTGATACTCAAATATTGGTCAGAATGTTATCGACAAGCTCAAACCCTGATACCCCCATTGTTGTGTAATTAGGGTATTCCGCAACAGATAATCTCCTGATTTCGTCCTCTCCATTATACAAACCACCTGCATAATTAAATATTTTCAGTTGTTTTTTTTCTTCTGTGAGATCAGCGTAACCAATAATTTTCCAAACGCCTTTGCTGATATTTTGGTTGCCAGTAAAGATAACTTTCATCTCCTTACCAAACTTTTCAAAAACTAAAGGCGTTAATGAACCGCTATCCATAAGTTCTTCAGTATGCTGTAATGATAATATGCAGAACCCTATTGCTTGCTTAAATTTTTTGCTTGGAGCAAAAACAATATGACAAATCGCATATTCCCCATTACTCAATGGAATGACAAAAATGTCACCCTCTTTATATTTTACTTTCATAAACCATTACCTTTCAGAATTGATAACGCATCTTTCAATACTTTCCCACCCCAATCACTGCTATGACCCGCAATATCATATGTGCTAGCATTTGGGTTATTAGGACTATATGATCTGATTTTATTGAGGAGATTTGTTAAGGAATTCGTTGACTTAGCTCCACCATTAAGATCCATAATTCTTTGTTCCAAGTATTTAGCTTCAGCCTTGGTCAAATTATTATCAAATATAGTCAGCTGTTCCAAATGAGATTTACCCGGTGTATTTGCATGGCTATTTAAACGCGTTGGTGCATCCCCACGTCCTACATAGATAATATTCTTTCCATCGTGTAGCACATACAACCCTTGTCCATTTACAGGATCATAATGTTTGCCTGTTCCCCCAGCCCTACGTGTAGAAGGTAAACCCTTACAAGGTGTTAGACCTAAAGGATCTGTCCAGATTATAGGATTAGGAGCATAGCTGTAAAGATTTAACCCGCCATTTAACCCTATCGGGTCCTGCTGCGTAAACCTTCCGCAGTCCGGGTCGTAATACCGGAACAGATTGTAGTGCAGCCCTGTCTCACGGTCCAGGTATTGCCCCTGCATCCGCAGGTTCTGGGAATATCCTGATAGCTGCGTCTCGCTTTCCCGCAACAGCTTGCCCCAGGCGCTGTTCACCCCTTCCCAGCGCACCTGCCCTTCGATATCCGTCATCCGCTCCGGCGTGCCGTTGGGCTGGCAGTGGAACCAGAAAATCTCCGGCGCATCAACGCCGTCAATACGTGCCAGCGGGTCGTAGCTGTCCTGGTCGCTGTAGACGTAGGTCAGCGGCACATCCCCGTGCACTTCCTGCAGCAAGCGGAACCCCTCCCAGACAAACCGGGTGGTGACCGGCTTACCGACCGGCTGACCGCCCAGCATCTGGCGGCGCGTTTTGCTGATGCGGCGTCCGAGCGGATCGTAGCGGAAGCTCACCTGCGTCTGCGGTTTGTTGCGATCCCGCGGCTGGCTGATGACCTCCGTCAGGCGATGTTCACCGTCGTAGCGGTAATGCCAGCGAGTCTGGCCGTTATCCTTCTCCACGGTGCGGCCGTGAATGTCATACCGCCAGCGAATGCCGTTCAGCTGCGTCAGGCGGTTGTGCGTGACCTTCTCAGCAGATCCTTCGAGCGGGTTACCGGCAGCATCCCAGCGCCAGTGCTCCTGGCCGGGCAGCGTACCGTCCTGAACGAGCAGCCGTCCGGCGCTGTCGTACTGCCAGCGGTACCAGCTGAACGGATTATCGTCCCGCTCTTCCCGCACCAGGTTGTTGCGATAGTCGTAATCCCAGCGGCGGGACCAGCGACGCGGCGAAGGGCGCTGAGCGTTGCCGGTAAAGACGTCCCGGCGATGCAGGCGGCCGAGGCGGTCGTACTCGCTGCGGGTGGTCAGCAGCCCCTGGGAACGGCTCGTCTCCCGGTGGAGTTCGTCGCGGGTAAAGTCGGAGACCGACAGCTTATCGAGGGCAATGCTGAGCAGATGCCCGCTGCCGTAGTAGAACTGCTTAAGCTCGCGGCCATCGGGCAGCGTGACGGAAGTGCGGTTGCCCAGCGCATCATACTCCCACGCCAGCTCACCGTGCTCACCCGCTTCGCGCGTCACGCGACCGAGCGCGTCATACTTAAAGGCGAGCTCCTGCTCAGCCTCCGTGCTCCACGCGTCGGCCGAAAGCGCAGGGTGCAGTCCAATCCGGCTTAACAGCCCAGACGGGGTGTAATGGTAGCGGGTCTGCCCTTCCGGCGTGGTGCGGGCGACAAGCTGGCCGCCCGCGCTCCAGGCGAAAGCATGAGTGATGGAATCCGGATGACCGGCAGCAAAGGTGCGCGCAATCGTGCGCCCGCAGGCATCATAGCGATACTGCGAGGCCACGCCATCGAGCCCCACCTCTTCCAGCAGCAACGAGTCTGCGCCCCAGCGGAACTGATACGCTTCGCCGTTTTCGTTTTCCAGAGCAATCAGACGCCCGCGGCTGTCCCAGCGGCGGCGAACCTCTTCGCCCCGGGTATTGCGGGTGGCGGTTAAGCGCCCTGCCTCATCGTATCTGAACTCACTTTCTTTCCCGTCTGCGCCAGCATGCTTCACCGGCAGGCCACGTTCGTTCCATTTGAGCGACTCCGTCCAGCCTTCCGGGCGATCGAGCTGCACCGGACGCCCTGCCGCGTCGTAGCGGTAATGGGTCTCTTCACCGTCAGCGCCTATCTCAGCCGTCAGCCAGCCCAGCGGATGATAACGATAGCGGGTCGTGCGGCCAGAGCAGTCCGTCGCACGCACGACTTGTCCGGCCTCGTTGTACTCCTGGTAGCGGCTGTTCCCGGCGGCGTTCACCTCTTCAACCACCTGACCGAACTCATCCCGTCGCAGCTGCGTGGTCTGCCCCATCGGGTCCACCATGCGCTTCAGACCGTGATGTTCGTCGTACCAGAACCGGGTGGCGCTGCCGTCGGCTTCAATGATGGCTGACGGCAGCGCACGGTGCTCCAGCCAGGTCGTGGTACGGGCATTGCCGTCGGCGTCGATCTCCTGCACCCGGTTGCCCATGTCGTCGTAGACGAAGGTGACGACGTTCCCGAGCGGATCGATACGTTGCGTGAGGAGTTCGTTGTCATCCCACGCGTAGCGCCAGTTCTCGCCACGCTCGTCAACGTAGCGGACTATCAGATTTTGCGCGTTCCAGTAGTGCTGACGTTTTTGACCATCGTAGTGTTCAACGGTGGTCAGCCCGGCATCCAGATCGTAGGTAAAGCGGCAGCCATCCCCGGTGCTGGTGCGGTTTTCCACTACGCGCCAGTGGTCAAATTTTTTCCAGCGGTATTCACTTTCCAGACCGCCCGGCAGGCGATGCCAGACCATCAGGCCGTGGTCGTTATAGCGGTATTCACGCGTCACCACGCCGGAGGCATCCGTCGCGCTCGCCAGCTGTGCGCGCGCATCGTAGCGCCACTGCATCAGCGGCCATGTCTGGTTACCGTCAAAATGACTGGCAGCGGTAACACGCTGCGGGAAACGTTCATCTTCATAGCGCAGGGTGACGTCTATCGCCCGCAACTCATCGTGCAGACCGACCAGCCTGCCGTGCTCGTCCCACTCCGTCAGCAGCGCGTTACCGTATTCGTCGCTGAGAGAGGCCAGACGCAGGGTAGATGGCTCCGCCCGGGTTGGTTTATACAGACGCCACACCGCGCCGTCATCGTCGGCAATCGCCACGTCGCCGCTCTCATTACGGCGGATAATGATACCTTCGCTGATGCTGTAAAACGCGTGGTCAACCGGCGGCAGTTCAAAAGTCAGCTCTCGTCCGGTTTCATCGAACCAGGTGGCGTTGTTCTCTTCCAGCTTCAGATAGCTGTCAAAGGTGGTAGCCCAGCCCAGGCCAAACAGCCCTTCGCGGGTAGTCAGGCTGTTATAGCTGCGCTGCCAGCGAAGCGGGAAACGCCCCGGCAGCGAGAAGTCGAGCTCGTCGTCGTCATTCAACACCTTCACGCCGGTGGCGGCGTGAACCGGATGCGAGGAGCCAAACACGGCATTGACGGCCATATCGGCCAGCATCCCGCCGCCGGCTGCCGCCAGCGCACAGGGCATGTTTTTCAGGATCTTGCCCGGACGCCCGCGCAGCAAGGAGAGCGCAATCATCCCCAGCGCCAGCCCAGGCGTTTTGCCGCTTTTGATATCGCGGACCGTCAGCGTATCGCCGCCGATGATCACGTTCGGGGAGACATCGTCGGAAACGGTGCCTTCGCAAGTGGTGCGATCTTTCGCACGCACAGCGGGTTGTCCGTTGATGAAGACGCTCTTGGAACCTTCTGCCAGATACTGCGGCCCGGAGTGTTTTTCGCACGCCACCTTGTCCTCTTCCAGCGGCGAAGTCCCCGCAGCGGCAGATGCCACACTCGGCTGCCACATTTCACTGCCGAATTGTCCGGCAGCGGAAAGCAGCATGCCCGCGTAATCGGCAAAGCTACCCGGGGACTGCGGTTCGGGTGAAGGGGTATCCGCGGGGGTCAGCGTGCCCGCCGCGCGTGCAGCAGGGATCGCATTCGTCAGAACATTATTCGAGCCGGTGGTGATTTTACCCGCAGGTGATGGCGGGAAAAGCGCATTGCCTAATCCCTCCGCTGCGTTGCTGATATCGTCGGTGATGCCCGCCACGTTTGCCAGCACACCGCCAATGATGCCGCTCAGCAAACAGCTGGAACCAATCGCCGCCACACCTGCGGCAGCAGCCCCCGCCCCCAGCAATGGTGCAGCCACGGTGGCTGCCGCGCCCACCGCCGCACCGATCACCGCATAGGCGGCACCTTCCGCCACAATGCTGGTGATGTCAGCAAAAATGCTGGAGTGAATAATCTCGTCGCCCTTACGGGCCGCGTTGTTATCGCTCATGCCTTACACATTCCGGTTGTCGTTTAGCGTCAGACTCTGCTTAAGCGCGCTCCAGCGCACCTCGTCCTCTTCGGTGAAGGCTCTGAGTGCCGAAAGGGTAAAAATCATCAATACCGGTTTGCCCGGTGTCTGAACGGCCAGCTGTTTTTGCCACAGGCGCTGGCCATTACGGTCAAAGGTGGTCTCAACTTCCAGCCCGTTAATTTTTCCATCCGGACCCGCTTTTACGTTGCGGAATTCACTCTGGGCAATCTCACCCATCTGAGGACGCAGCACATCCCACTGGCGGTGGAACTCTTGTTCGTAGTCGCTGCCATCCGGGATAACGCCGCGGCTGACCACCACGGACAACCCGCTTTCGTCATCACGAATAATGTTCATGCTGTTATCCTGCCAGGCAGCAGGGAATAGGGAAAACGAACCTTCCTGAAGGGTGTATTTCATAAGTGAACTCGGGATGATGACTATTGAGAGAGGAATGGCCAATCCACGCTGGCCTGTTGGCTGGCTATTTTATTTTGTAAGCCAATGACCTGACTGGTCGACTAAAATATGGCTGCCTTTGCTGACAATAAATTTTACGGTGCATAATCTTGATTAGTTCATCGTTGCAAAATGCATCGTCTTGAATCTGGCGGCCCATTGCCGAATATCGGCATGAATATCCGGACTATTATCAGATGACCGATATTGTATAACGTCCGACTCCGGAACCACCCAGGCCGCAAAGATTTTGCCGTCAGGATTGATGACCAGAGCTGATGCGTTCTCTTGATAAAGATCTTTTAGCCAGCCTTCAACAAACAAACCGCCACCTGGGGTGGTATGCGGTTCACCAAAGACATCAAAGTTATCAATAAACGTCTCATAATCTCGGCCCAGCGCCTTCCTGAGATTGTCTGTCACTGCACTGTCGTCAACGATGCGACTTACCGTATCGAGGTTATTGTATTGCGATAATTCAAGTGCAAATGACGGTTCAACAGTGCCAGTCAATAAAGCTGCGAGCAAGGCAGCTGCCAAATATTTTCTGGTCATAATCACTCTGAAGTACCATTATCGTAATTCATTGTTATTTTTGCGATCTTGCTGTCTTTAATCTCAAAAGAGAGCAATTTCTTACCCAATTCATAGGAAACCCACCGTTCCCCGGAAGCATTTTCGACCAGACCCTCACCGTATGCTTTATTCAGTTCCGTCGTCGTTGAACCCACATGGATACCACGCGGCGTTTTGATATCCGCTACCGTCAGCGTAATCTGCGACACGATATAATCATCAACGCGTCTTTCCGCTTTATCCCACCAGAGATTGGAACTGAATATTTCTAACCCAGCCCTTTGATGCTGGTAGAATTTATAATTGGTTCCGTCAAAAGGAACCTCACCAACAAAATTCCCTTCAACCGGCACCTCGATTTTACGCGCAACGTAATGAGTCCACCTGTCGCCCAATGCGACAGTATGGTCTTTTACCTGCACAGAAAAATCCTGTTTTACTAAAACTTGTTGAGCCAATACCTCATAACTGCTCAGACAGGTCAACATCAGGGCACAGCAGAGATATGTCGGGATGCACTTTTTCACGTTATTTGTCATTAAGGAATGTGTATTGCGTTTCTCACCACAGGAGAAAAATGAAGACTAAAGCAAGAGAGTCAGGTTTTTTCATGGTGAAACCGAAGCAGTGCAGCACTCAGATTCATAACGGATAACGTTTTAAGTGAGCGGCAAGCACCGCTCCTGCCTTACTCACCTTTGGTCGTAAATTTCTCCTGCACCGCCGCATCAATATCCCCTTTATGTCCCGCCCCCGGTGCCGTGGTACCTGGATTTGTACCAGAGGTATTCAGATGCAGCTTACCGCCAGTGGTGATATAACCATCCCCTTCCACGAAGAAGTTAAACTCTTTCCCGATTAGGTTGATTTTGCCGTTAGCATTCAGCTCAATGGCGCTTTCACCTGAGACCAGCCGCAGCTTCGTTCCGGAAGCAATGACATACTGCTCTACCGCCGCATCCAGCTTGCCTTTACCCGTCAGGATTTCGGTTCCGCCTTTTACGGCCTGGATTTGGTTTGCTTCCACCCGATGCAATTCATTTTTCTTAACATAATGGCTGCGTTCCCCGCCGACGCTGTGCGTTTCATCGTTTTTAACGCTGGTATCCATATTGCGCTCGGCCTGGATCCACACCTGCTCTGCACCTGCTTTGTCCTCAAAACGCAGGGCGTTGGCGTTGTCGACGGAACCGTCTTTCGTGCGGCTCATAAAGCCCATCTGCGTCGCCGCAGCCGGTAGCGCCCACGGCGGCATGCTCGCATCGTTGTACACACGGCCGGTAATAATCGGACGGTCCGGGTCGCCGTTGATAAAGTCCACCACCACCTCATCGCCGACGCGCGGGATCTGCACTCCGCCGTAGCCCTGGCCCGCCCAGGCGCTCGACACGCGTACCCAGCAGGAGCTGGTGTCATCGCCCTTCGCCAGACGGTCCCAGTGGAATTTCACCTTCACGCGGCCATATTTATCCGTCCAGATACTTTCCCCCTGCGGTCCCACCACTTTCGCGGTCTGCGGCCCGTAGGTGCGTGGCCATGCCGTGGACTGCGCCGGACGGTAGACCACCGCCGACGGGATGACCGTGAAATCGGTACGGTGAATGGTTTCCCCCTCGCCGCTGGCGTAGCGGTTCTCTTCGAGGTGGTAACCGGCGGCCGTCACCAGATACTCACCGTTATCGCTGAAGAACGGCGCGTTGGTTAACGTGAAGGTGTGGCCTGGCGCAATTCCTGCCGCCGTCGCGGTGGCCTGAATCTGCTGATGCTCCACCTGCCAGCGCTCCTGGCGTATACGGGCATAGAACTCCGCATGCCCTGTTTCCACAAAGCGACCCGGCCAGTCGTAGACGTCGATGCTGCCCGGTTTCGGTGACGCCGGGTTCTGCTGAGCCTGGAACAACCACGCATTCGGCTTGCGGAAGTCATAATCGTCGAGGCTGTAAATCCCCGGCGTGACGCTGTCTTCCAGCGCCCACTGGCTGATGCCCTCTTCGTCCGTACTGCCGCCGGACGGTGTCTGGTGGTAAGGAATGACCTCATAGCCACTGAACGGCTGATGCTGCGTCGCGGCGTCGGTCAGCACCAGCGTATGTTTGTCCGCTTCGTGATTAAAGTGATACGCAATCCCTTCCAGCTCCATCAGACGGCTGATGAAGTCCAGACTGGACTCCTGATACTGCACGCAGTAATCCCACACCCGGTAGCTGCCGGTGAGTTTATCCTCAACGTTGACCTGATGCTCACCCAGCAGGGTTTTCACAATCTGTGGCACCGTCTGGCCCTGGAAGATACGCAGGTTACGGTCACGTTTCATCGACCACAAATCTGGCTCTACCGTCAACTGATAGACCGCATAGCGGGTGCCCGTCAGTTCAACGGCGCTAACCCCCACACGTGTGACTTTGCCGTTGATGTAGCGGGAAGTGAGCAGATTCTGCGTCGGAATGGTGACCGTGACCGGCTGCCCCAGCAGTTTACTGCGGTCAATGCGCGCATCCTTGCCGAGCAGCGTCAGCGTCAGCGCGAACGATTCGGACATCGCCTCGCGGCCCGTCAGTTTCCAGAAAAGAAGCCCCTCCACCGGGAGCTGAACGGTAATTCGGTTGAGCATAATCTTTATTCCACTATGGACTAATCTCAGTGACAGAAGTTAACTCATCGTCAATACGAAAAGCGAAAACGCTGTTGATGCGATAATGAGTAGTTTTAAGATTTAATTTTCTTTCCACAAAAATAAAACCATATTTCCTTGTGCTTACTTTAACCATAAACCTGAAAACATAAGGACACTCGCCAGGGTAACTACGCATTTAGCAACGATAAGTAAGCCAGGTGCAACAATGCGTGTTACAGACGATATTTTTTCATAATTCTCTGCGTTGTAACTCTTGTGCCCACCCATAATTCTGGAAAAAATCGTACAGAGCAGCACTACGGTAACCTTTAATCCCCATATGCACAGGAAGGACATGGAAAAGATAATCGAATATTGTTTCGCCGTTGCGACAGAAAACAATGACATTGACTGAGCTAGCCATTTCAGGGTAAAGCCAATAACGACCGTACCCACTAACACAAGAACAAACATTCCCCCCGTCAGAAACCACTGTTTCTTGTTAAAATAATCTTTCCCATTCCAGACAAGCACTAACGTCCAGATCATAAAGAGAGTAAAGAAAAACCAATGCATCGTAACGTTCCACACTTATGCGTTTTAATCTTCTGGCAGGGCTGGGAAACACTCTATAATAATTATCCCATCCCCGTTATCAGCGAAGCGTAGGTTGCAATAAACGGTCAAAAATTATTATTACAGGAAAGTATCCTCAGGTGCTCTATCGAATAATTCACCTGCCATTGTGGCAATACGTTCGTGTTGTACGAGTGTGTTTTTCCAGTCCTGCGGAATACCGGAATAACCATATAATGCTCCGGCTATTTGTCCCGCCGTTGCCGCAACGCTGTCAGCATCATCGGCAAGATTGGCGGCCAGTAGAATTGCATCCCGGAAATTATCCGTATTCCATACGGACCACATCGCGGCCTCAAGCGTATCGATAACATAACCACTGGAACGAATCTGATGACGGGCTTTATGCTTATACTCACCAGCGTTGATTATCATGACCCGTGCACACAAAGGAAAAACGTGGGGTGAAAATGCCTCTTCTTTTTGATGACCATTAATCAGATGATGAAGAATCAGCCCCAGAAATTGACATGCATCTATAGACTCTACTGCCCCGTGAGTTGCTCTGCTCTGCGCCTGCGATTCAAAATAAATCGCCCGGAGTGACTTTCGACGAAAAATCGACACAGGTGCCTGGCGAACAATTCCGGCATTCCCCGCGGTATGTTTCTGAGTGTTACCATACCAGGAAGCCCCGACGCGAAGATATTGTTCCAGAGCGAAACGCGTTGTATTGCCAATATCGAAACAACATCCGTTACTGCTGTTCTCTCCAGTTTGATACCACCTCAGAAGAAACTTTCTCAGGCTATCAGTATGCATTCGATTTTCAGCAAGATAAGTTTCCGCCACACACAAAGCCATGGAGGTATCGTCAGTCCATTCACCAGCTCTTAACATGAAGGGTCCACCACCCTGCATATCACTAACGTGTTCGCTGTCCCGTGCTTTAAATTCAAGCGTTGTCCCGACGGCATCGCCAACTGCCAGCCCCACTAACGCACCTAGCGCTTTATCGCGAGAAAAAGCTTCCGTTGTGACGAGCGGCAATGTTTCGTCCCAGACATCATACGGTTGCTCATCAGCGGTACTTTTTTGCTGCACCGACTTCCTGATGTTTAGCGGCATAAGATTGCGGTAACGGTCGGCATAGTGATTAATTACCGCATCTTCGCTGTGAAGATCGACCATTATGGCTCCTTCAAGAGTGAAAGACACGCAGACAAAATGGCATCCATAATTCTCAAAATTCGTCAGGGTATTTTTCCGCCAGAGCGCGTTGTTGCTGAACATAGTCAGGATTAACTTCATGCGGCAAATTCACTTTTACGCCACGGCTAAGCTGATCAACGATATACCATGCATCCGCCAGCCTGTCGAAAAAGAGTTCATCTGAGTTTTCGAATTCTTTAACCGCAAAAATGCCAAAAGTCATATTCTTTAGTACGGACTTGTCAGCATGTTTTTCGACCACAATCGTTTTCAGGGCGAGTAACTGTTGCACAATCGAGTCATACATTTGTAATAGCGGCGTCTTTGGGTGCTTGTCACAGAGTTCTGCATATCTTTTTTGCGCCAGTATGAGTGCCCTTTCGACATAGTCCAGTTCAGTTAAGATAGACATAATTTTTCTCGCCATCATGATCATACTCGTCGGGTTGTGGGATATTATTCTGATGGCAGATCTCGCTGACGACATACTGATCACCAGGCCACGTTACATACTATTTTGTTTCAGCCCCACCACCCGTACTTAATCTTTTCATTACAAATATGAGCGAACCAATTTTCACTATTTCAGAAAAAACAAACAGCGTGATATTGAGAGGAATAACACTCATTCCCAGACCGACTATAATCATTGGGAACAAGGTCACCGAACAACTCATGGTGAGCAGGCGCAGTAGTTCCTGCGCCAGAGCAAACCGGACGGCATATCGGTGCGTTGAGAAAAAAAACCAGGCAGAGAAGCATAATGAAACCGGCCACAGAAGGTAAACGAGGTAAAAAAGCCCCGCCAATATGCCATTTATCCCTCCTGCTATCAGCATAAAGATGATGACACCAAAGTTCCCGCCTGTAGAATCCCACCATGACTGAAGCAAGTGGTATGGGCCAATTGAATAAAACACAATACCAATGACATCCATAATGCCCCAGAAATAGAATATTTTATTTTTCGCGGTTATATTCACTCAAACCCTCTTTTGACCGGCTCTGGTGGCCACTTACCACCATGTCGAATAAGTGATTCTTTAATAGCAATAAGGTCTTTATACTCGTCGCTATCTTTTTTAGCCCTATCCAGATAACGTTGAAGTTGATTACCCACCGTCCAGCCATTCTTGGCTTTGATTTCAGTATCAGCACCACGATTCAATAGTAGCATGACGTGCTCATAAGCATGGTAATTTAAGGCTTCAAACAATAATGAGCTATTAAGTGAGTCGGTGACGTTAATGTCAGCCCCCCGATCTAACATAACAACGAGAGTGTCAGTATTTTGAGCTTTGATGGTTTCAAATATTATGGGTTCGTGAAATGTCTTGTCTTCAGCAACGGGTGATAATCCACCATCCAGCATCGCCTTTATCCAGTCACCACTGTCCGCCATAAGAACAAATTCTGCCGGGCTACTTTTTCCATTAGGCCTTGGTTGAAGCGGGTCGGCTCCAGCCCTTATCAGCTCCGTGACAATCTGTAGGCGCGGTTGCGTTTTCTTATCATAGAGCGTATTCATCAGCGCCCAAAAAAGCAGCGTCATATCACGCTGACCAGGCTTGTTGAGATCGGTTCCCGTTAGACGTTTTTTAACTTCATCTATCTTGCCGCTTTCAATAGCCTGAGCCAGAACAAGTTGCTGGCCGCTGAAGTAGTCTTGTGGGTTTTGATCTGAATTCTGTCTACATCCCTGTAACAGAACGATGAAAATCAGCATCAGGCGAGCAGTGAAATGCATATGCTATCTAACCGGAGCCGGCGGCCATTTCCCGCCATGTTGAATAAGAGCCTCTTTAATTTCGTTAAGTTTTTTATATTCGTCGCTGCCTTCCTTCGCCCTGCTCAGGAAACGCTGCAATTGATTACCCATCGTCCATCCATTATCTGCTTTGATTTCAGGGTCAGC
Source organism: Enterobacter sp. P82 (assembly GCF_037053385.1). Lineage (NCBI taxonomy): Bacteria > Pseudomonadati > Pseudomonadota > Gammaproteobacteria > Enterobacterales > Enterobacteriaceae > Enterobacter > Enterobacter sp. P82. The sequence goes on along the minus strand of NZ_JBALHX010000001.1, from coordinate 842,269 downwards.
TCCACGTTCAAGTAAAAGAAGAACATGATCATACGAGTGGAAATCCAGGGCATCAATAAGTAACGTATTTCCTAAAGAATCGGTGACATTTATATCGGCACCTTTATCAAGCATAGCCTGCAACGTCTCAGTATTTTTGGCTTCAAGAGTTTGGAAAATTATCGGTTTGTCGAAGGTTTTATCAACAGCATTAGGCGATAACCCTGCATCCAACATCGCCTTGATCCAGTCTGCACTATCTGCCATTAAAACGAACTCAGCTGGACTATTTTTTCCTTGTGGTCTCGGTTGCAGAGGATCTGCACCCGCTTTAATCAGACTGGTGATAATGCTTAACTGCTTCGGTGTTTTTTTATTATTTATCGAATTCATTACAGCCCAAAATAACAATGTCATATCTTCTTTACCGGGCTTATTTAAATCCACCTCTGAAGCTAATTTAATAACCCCATCAACTTCACCATTCTGGATTGCACGAGCTAATGTGAGCTGTTGTCCGCTAAAATAATTATCTGGTTTTAAATCCATATTTTGTTTACACCCCTGAACCATTAAAATCAAACAAAGCATTATCCAGCCTGATAAGAATGATTTCATGCTCGACTCCTGATAATTGAAATGTCTTCATCCTTTTGCTGTTCAATGCAATCTATTGCCTGACCAATCCCATGGCGATCCAACGGACCTCCTGTCCCACCGGGAAGATCGTGTACGACACCGGCAGCATTGGGCATAATGGCAGAGATTTCTTCTTTGGCTATAAGTGTTGGTATGTGACCTTTCAACATTTTATAGTCTTCCGCAAGATTAACTTCCTGTACTTTTGTCAGCAGTTCGCCTTCAACGCGATAAGCCTGAATATTATTCGACTCACCCAGCAAGCTTCCGCCATATTTTTCAACAGTGCTTGAATGCAAACCAGCTGCATTAAATGTCCATCCCGCTTGACCGCTTGCAATAGAGGTAGCAGAAGCCAACCCACCTCCCAGAGAGTGGCCTGCGATATCAATTTTGGATACCGACTTAGCTAGACGTGATCCCAAACGTACTGCCCGCTTATAATAATCCGACTCCATACCTAAACCCTGCGCACCATTGTTTATCCAGTCAGACATGTTCTTCGTGGGAAAAAACTCAGGTTGCCTTGATCCTCTGAACACTAATGTTGGGTTCATGTCACTGCCAAAAACCGCAGAATCAGGTTGATAAACTCGCGCCAGGAAATCAGGCGTATCAGCATGATCAAAAAGAACTTCCTTTTCCAGACCAAATTTCTTCAACGCATTTGCATCATTACTAATATCCTTCCACCCCTCAGGCACCCCAGGCGTGGTTTCCAGCGGGTTCACGGTCTTATACACATTCTCCGCCAGTTTCGCTTTCTCTACCGCGATATTATTCGCCGCCAGGCGTTTAGCCGCAATCTGCGCGTCGGGATACACGCTATTGCTTCCCTTCGCAATCAGATCCTTACGTACCTGCCAGCGCTCTGCCTTGGTCATCTCCTGCAGTTGCGCCGCGTAGGTTTTACCGTCTTTGCCCGGTGTCGGCTTATCCGGCATCTGTGCCGTTTTGGATTTCACAACCTGCTTCGGCAGCACTGTTGGCGCAGGGCGAGAACCATAGGTTCGCACCATCGTTTCGTAACGATCGACAATGGTACTTACCGGGTACCAGCCCAGACCGTTCAACGAGGCGGCCTGCAGACGGCCATCGGCATTGATATAAAACATCTCCGTCACCGACGACCAGTTGCGATAGCTCTCGTCGATAGCAACGACCCTGCCCATATCGAGATCCTGCACAATCAGCTTACGGGTATCACGCCCTGACTGATAAGGATTCGCGCCTGTGATGGCGTGCAGCAAATCGTAGCGCGTGAACAGGGAGCGCAGCGAATTGTCAGGAACCGACATAATCCACTGCCCGGCAACGGACGGGCGGATAATTTTCGCAAAAAGCGCTGGCGAGACATTCTCGTTGAAAAGATAGACAAACTTAATGTTATACATTCGCTCCGTCCTGTTACCTGTCCCTGTCTACCTTACTTATGGATTCACCAGCCAGGTGCCAGGCTTCGCAATATCCAGCGTCTGGGTACGGGTTCTTCCATTCCCTTCCAGTTCAATTCTGATCTCACCCGCCGGCAATTTCAGCGATGCATAGCCGTTGGTCGCCGGACGCAGTGCTTTTGTCTCGCCGTTCACTTTTAACGTCTCGCCATCAAGAATGCGAATGTAAACCAGGGCAATCGGGCTGGCCTCAACTGGTGGCGGGCTCGGTTGCGCGGTCTCAGGCGTTGCCGCTTGCTCGCTCACCTTCTCGGGTTCAGGTTTTACTTCTGGCGTGTTAGATGCGGTTTCCGTCGGGCGAGACGCTTCCGGCGCTTGTGCAGCCTGCTCCGGCGCATCATGACCGCCACTAAACAGCATCCCTCCGGCGACAACACCCACCAGCACACCTGCGGCAACCATCCCAGGGATCTTGTAGCGACGCCAGTCGAGTACAGAAGCCGGTTTTTCCTCTTCCACCGGAACCAGCATCGTGCCAGGTTTTTTCGCCGTCAGCACATCGTTGATACCGGCGACCGGCATCTCAATCAGCGCGGCGAACTCGTCGATTGACTGCGGACGGTCTTCCATGTGCAGCGACAGCGCGCGGTCAATGGCCTGCAGCAGTGGAATGGAATAGCCCTGAGGCATCAACTCGACCAGCGGTTTGCAAGTGTCCTGGATCGAACGCACCACGCTGACTGGCGGCGGTGATCCCACGATTAGCGTACGCAACACCGCGCCGAGGGCATAAATATCTGTCCACGGGCCCTGCTCGCTTTCGTTGTCGTCGGTGTACTGCTCAATCGGCGCAAAGCCAGGGCGCAACATGGTTTCCGTTTCGTCAGACAGGTTACCAATAGTGCGACGTGCGGAGCCGAAATCGAGTAGTACCGGCAGACCGTTCTCCTGAATTTGAATGTTATCCAGGGAGATGTCACGGTGCAGATAACCCTCGTCATGGATGGTCTTAATCGCGCCAAACAGCATCGGCAGCGTACGACGGATCCAGGCCTCGTTAATCAGCTCCGGCTTTTCTTCACGCAGGCGAGAAAGCGTGGTACCGCTGTAAAACAGCGTCCCCATATAGGCCGTGTCGTTTTGTACCCAAAAACGCAGGACGTGCAGCAGGTTCGGGTGGTTAAAACGCGCCAGCAGACGGGCTTCCTGAATAAAGCTGTTCAGGCCTGCGGAAAAGGCTTTGCCAAAGCGCTCACTGCGCAGCACGAGGGTCATGTCATCGCCACGCACGGCGAGCGAAGAAGGCATAAATTCTTTGATAGCGATAGTGCGTTCGAGCTGATGATCCCACGCGCGATAGACGATGCCGAATCCACCGCCGCCGATCACCTCTTTGATTTCAAACTCGTTGAAGCGATACCCGACCGGGAGCGCGTTTGGAACAGTCCGATTGTTATCATTATCCGTCATCTTTTACAGTTCTCTTGATGATTATTACGCGGCAAACTGACAGTGAAACTCGCCCTGCTCGCAGGTGACATGCAGACGTCGGTACTGCTCGTCGCTGCGGCTGGCGGTAAGTAAGATCTGGCTCATCTGAGGCAGCAGGGTGTTGGTCAGGATAGCGTCCACCATGCGACCACCAGACTCCACCTCGGTACAGCGCTGAACAATTTGTTCCACCACGCTGTCGTCAAACTCAGAAATAATGCTGTGATTCTCTTCCAGACGACGCTGAATGCGCTTGAGCTGCAGGCGAACAATCAGCCCCAGCATCTCGTCACTGAGCGGGTAGTACGGCACCACCAGCAGGCGGCCCAGCAGCGCTGGCGGGAATACTTCCAGCAGTGGCTGGCGAAGCGCGCCGCTCAGGGCGTCTGGCTCCGGCATCAGCTCCGGATCGGCACACATGGCGCTGATCAGATCGGTGCCAACGTTAGACGTCAGAATAATTATGGTGTTACGGAAATCAATGTGGCGACCCTCGCCGTCTTCCATCCAGCCTTTGTCGAAGACCTGGAAGAAGATCTCGTGTACGTCCGGGTGCGCTTTTTCAATTTCATCCAGCAACACCACACTGTACGGGCGGCGGCGTACGGCCTCGGTTAACACTCCGCCTTCACCATACCCTACGTATCCCGGAGGCGCACCTTTTAAGGTGGAAACGGTGTGCGCTTCCTGAAACTCACTCATGTTGATGGTAATAACATTCTGCTCGCCGCCATACAGCGATTCCGCAAGCGCCAGTGCGGTTTCGGTTTTACCGACGCCAGACGGGCCACACAGCATAAAGACCCCGACCGGTTTGTTCGGGTCGTCGAGTTTCGCCCGTGAGGTTTTGACGCGGCGGGCAATGAGATCCAGACCATGACGCTGGCCAATAACGCGCTGGTTGAGCGTGTCGGCGAGGTTCAGCACCGCGTCGATCTCGTTTTTCACCATCCGGCCCAGCGGGATGCCGGTCCAGTCGGAGACCACTGCAGCGACCACGTTTTCATCCACCGCCGCGAACAGCAGCGGTTCATCACCCTGCAAGGCATTCAGCGCATTCTGCTGTTCCACCAGTTGGCGGCGAAGCTCAGCGGTATCGTCGTCGCCCGCTGCAAACAGCGCGGCACGCAGGCGGATAATCTCCTGCACCAGGTTGCGTTCCTCTTCCCAACGCTGGGCCAGGGTTTCGCGTTTTGTTTCATACACGTCGCGATCTGCAAGTAATGCCGTGACGCGATCGACGTCACCTGCCCCCACGCGGGCTTCGCGTTCCGCTATCTCAATTTCCACGTCCAGCGCGGCAAGATGGCGCAGGCAGTCTTCCAGCTGCGCAGGTGGCGCGCTCTGGCTGACCGCGACGCGGGCACAGGCGGTATCAAGCAATGCAACAGCTTTGTCCGGTAGCTGACGCGCCGGAATGTAGCGATGCGACAGCTTCACTGCCGCGCTGACCGCTTCGTCCAGCAACAGGACCTGGTGATGGGTCTCCAGCGGCGAGACGGTGCTGCGCAGCATCAGAATGGCTTTGGCTTCATCCGGCTCGTGAACCTGCACTGTCTGGAAACGACGGGTCAGCGCCGGATCTTTCTCAATATATTTTTTGTACTCTGCCCAGGTGGTGGCCCCAATGGTACGCAGTTGCCCGCGAGCGAGGGCAGGCTTGAGCAGGTTCGCCGCATCACCGGTCCCCTGCTGGCCACCTGCGCCAATCAGAGTGTGGATCTCATCAATGAACAGAATGATCGGTGTAGCGCTGGACTGCACTTCATTGATTAATGCCTGCAGACGTGCTTCGAACTCGCCTTTCATGCCTGCACCGGCCTGTAGCATGCCGATATCCAGCAGCCAGAGTTGAATATTTTGCAGCGGTTCCGGCACGTCGCCGTCGGCGATACGCAACGCCAGCCCTTCCACCACCGCCGTTTTCCCGACCCCGGCTTCTCCGGTCAGCAGCGGGTTGTTCTGGCGGCGGCGCATCAGAATGTCGACCATCTGGCGGATCTCTTCATCACGCCCGACCACCGGGTCAATTTTCCCTTCACGGGCACGCGCAGTCAGGTCCTGACCATACTGGGCCAGCGTGCCCTGTGCAGCCGGTACTGCACCGGCTGGCACATCCGCTGCGGCAGCAGCCTGCTGCGTCTCTTTGCTGTTGGCGCAAATAGCGTCGAACTGCTCAATCAGCACCTCGACGTTAAGGCGAGTAAACTGTGCAGAGATGCTTTTCAGCACGTTAGCCAGATTCCAGGTTTTCAGTATGCCGATCAGCAAATGCCCGCCACGAATACGGCTGACACCAAACTTCAGCGAGCCGAATACCCAGGCGCGTTCCACAGCGCTGTCAATATGTTCAGAGAGATCGGAAACGGAACTCGCGCCGCGCGGAAGTGCGTCCAGCGCGGCCACGATATCACGCGTCAGTTGCTGTTCGTCGAGACCAAAGTGGCGGATGACCTGCTGCAGATCGCCGTCCTGCTGCTGCATCAACTGATGCAGCCAGTGCACCAGCTCAACATAGGGGTTGCCGCGCAGCTTGCAGAACGCAGTGGCGCTTTCCAGAGAGGTAAATAACAGCGTATCCAGTTTGCCGAAAAGCACGGCACGGCTAATTTCTGACATGTTAGTTTCCATTAACAATAATTCGGTATACGGAAGGATTACCGCTCTGCGCGATACACCAGGTCGCCACGCGGGACAGGCTGCGGCTGAAGTCCCAGCCAGGTGTTATAGCCTAATCGTCCGGCGCTGCCGAGCGTGGTGCCCTGTACCGCGTCTTCACGCAAGATCACCCGTGTTTCCCATTCAAACTCCACCCCAAGATACTGGCGCACCCAGTCGCGCAGCTCGGTGACCCACGCTTCGCCCGGCAGAAAACGGTTGTACTCCTCCGCGCTCAGCGGGCCAATGTCGATGCGAAACTTGTGCTGCACGTCGCGGACGGCAACGCCGAGAAACGCAGATTCGCCCAGGCGAGGCAAACGACGTCCTTCGCCTAACTGTGCCTGCTCACGCGGTGAAAGCGGCATCCACTGCGGCACGTTGCTTACCAGTTTGACCGGCGCTTTAAAATAGTTGCGCAGGATCTTCTCCAGCCCCTCGGGATCCCGCCCGTGACGGGTCAGGTGCCCGGCGTGGGTAAAGCGGGCATGCGAGCTCAGGCTGCCATTTTCCATCTGGCCCGGCTGCCCCATGCCAATCAGCGACGCCAGATACCCCTCAAAGCGCTTGTTATCGGCACGGTCCAGAGAGACCGCAGGCTGCGCATCCGCCCACGCGCGATAAAACAGCAGCGTCAGACGATGATGGAACAGATCGGCAAACGCACTCAGGCTGGTGTCCTGGTGATGATGAATACGCTCGCGGGCGTACTCGGTCATGTGTACCGGCAGCGGGCCATTAGGGCCAAACAGACCGAAGCTGAGGATAGACACCTCATGCAGCCCGCTTTCCTCCCGCAGGCCGACTTGTGCCACCGTCGACGGCGCAAAACTCATCGACGGCTGCTGACCGATGCGTAACGGCTCAAACTTTGGCAGTGGCGCGCGTCCCAGCGGGTAGCGCTCGCCGCCCTGAGCATCAATACGCCTTAAGAGCTGGAACAGATCGTAGCGCCACGGGGTCTCGCGAACGCCATGCCAGAACGTATCCGGCAACGGTGTCAGGCGCTGGACGCGCAGCGGTGCGACAGCAACGTCACTCATAGCAGCGCCCTTTTACCCATCCGCGGTGCCCAGTAGCCGATCTCGCCGCGCTGCTGACTTTGCAGGGTGAACTCAGTGAAGCTGTTGATCGACACCAGTCGGGCAAACAGGCGCTCCAGCACGCTGCCAAAAAGCCAGGGGCTGGCGCCGGAAAACGCCCGCTCATCCACCGTCAGGGTAATACCGATCCCACGGGCGAAAACGACCGGGCCGGGTTCAGGAACACGACGGTGCACGGGTTCCAGCACGCAGTGACGAACCCCTTCGACCTGACGCGCAACGGGCGTTTCTGCCAGGTTGGCATACAGCCCTAACAGCTGACGCAACGCAGCCGCGCCCTCTTCATTTTCGCTGTCCATCAGGCTGAGGTAGTTCATCTGCAACTGGCTGATAAGCCGCCAGGTACTGAACCCTTCGGCCAGCGCCGGACGCGGTGGCGTTGGGCCTTTACGCAAGGTCAGGGATTTCACCGGCATGGAGTCGGCCATAATGAACTGCCCGAGCTCCTGCTGCAGCATCAGCGGCAGATCACGGCTGGTGCACAACACCTCGGCAGAGATGTAGCGCAGGTTTTCCTGCCAGGGTGCATGCTGTTCATCCACCAGCGAAACAAAGACCTCCGAGCCGATATAACCGGTACGGGTTCCGTAACGCAGAGCATGTTCTGAGAGCACGCGCTGTTCCCGGCGCTGAGAAAAATAGGCACCGTAATTGCCCGCATCGCCGCTCCAGGTACTCCAGAAAGGACGAAACGTCTGGTCGTCACGCTGGCCATCGACACTGCCGAAGATTTTTTTCACCGCGTAAATTTCATAATCCAGCGGACGAATGTTATCCACCACCAGATGGTATTCATGCTGACCGTCGTTGAGCTTTTGTCGCGCCGCCACTTTCGGGAACAGGTTGATCACCGGTGTACAGTGCAGCGCCAGATGACTGGCATCAACGACGCGCTCCAGTTGCTCATCCGACTTATCCAGCAGAATGAAAATATCGAAGGCTTTTTCGTCTTCGCAGCGCTCAATAAGCTTGCTCAGACCGCTCAGGCTGATGAAGCGGAAACGTGCCGGAAAAGCAAAATACTCCTGCAACAGGCGATAACCGTCAAAGTTACGCAGATCGTCCGGGAGCAGCGCCTGATCCGGTTCAAAGCCCTCCTGAAGCAAAGCGTCAGACGCCAGCACTTGTCGCTGCGGCTGCGGGCTGACCGTCTGGCAGACGATCCCGGCATGGTGCTCCATCACCAGCTCCAGCAGCTTCAGCGCTTCAATGTCAGGACCGCCGAGGAAAAATTCCAGACGGTCGAAATCCAGGTGGCCGAGGTTTTGCGGGCCGTCGCAGGCGATGCGGATCCGCAAAGCGCTGTTGATCCCCCGTTGGCTCAGGCCCAGTTGCGCCAGCGGCAGGTCAGCAGGCACCCCGCCCAGTTCGACTTTCTCGATTTTCAGCGGCAGCAGGTTGACCTCGTGCGCAGTGGTATAGCTGCAGGTCACGCCGGTTTTTTTCAGCGCCAGGCTGTCCATCATAGTGCCGCGCGGCACGATAAAGCCTTTGCTCAGATCACCCCGGCTACTGTCTGGCTGGATTTCAGCAATCGCCATTGAGGGGGTCGGGGCGAGGTAGTTCGGCGCAATCATCTCCAGCAGGCGCTGAGAGAAACGCGGAAACTCCGCATCCATTTTCATCTGCACGCGGGACGTCAGGAAGGCAAAGCCCTCCATCAGACGTTCGGTATACGGGTCCGCAACCTCGATGCCACGCATGCCCAGCCGTCCGGCGACTTTAGGGTAGCGTTCTGCAAATTCGGCCCCCATTTCACGCAGATAGGCCAGTTCACGGTTGTAGTATTCGAGCAGTTTACTTTCCATGATTACCCCGCATCTTTCAGTTCAAAATGGCCGTTTTCCAGATCGACATCGGTGCGAAACAGAAACTCCAGCGGGTATGGCACACACCACAAACGCCCTTTAATTTCGATGGACAGCACGTTGTGCAGATCCAGCGAGGAGGTATCCGATACGCAGCGAACCTGCAGCCCTTGCGGCAAAATACGTGGTTCAAAATTGATGATGGCCTCAGTGAGCTTGCGCTGAATGTCGTGCCATTCGATATCCGACATGCGCTTCCCGGCCAGCGGCGCAACACCAAAGTTGATCACCGAGCGGTTGACGTGTGGCAATGCACTCAAATCACCGGACGCATCATGGTTAATGGTGTTAAACAGCCACTGCAGATCCCGCAGGACATTGCGACGCAGCGCAGCGTGGGTGATCAGATTGCTGTTGGCCGACTCGCGTTTTTTTTCCGGGTCGTTATCGGTGAGGCGATCCAGCAGTGAGGGCTGCATTTTGTCGCGCGCCCCCACCTTCTCCTGCTTGCTACGGGCTTGCCAGCCGCTGCGCAGCAGATCGCCCTCACCCGCAGGATTACTCATGGGCTCCGTCCGTTGCAAACGTCACAAGGTTCAGCGACAGCAGCGGGCTTTCGCTTTGTTCACTCAGCCAGGCTTTCTGCCCCATCCCTTCGTAAAGGGTGCCATCCTCGTCGAGCGGACGCCATTCGGTGGTTCGCCCCAGCTTGATGGCATCAGAGGCATCGGCCGTAAAAGGATAGCGCGCCGGGATCTGGCACACCTGTTCCGTACCGTCGGTCAGGCGCACCAGCGCATGACGCCAGACGAGATCGGTGACGCTGGCCGGGGCCTGGAAGCGGATCTCCGCGATGGCGCTAAACGGCAGCCAGAAATAGCGACCGTTCACAATGGTTTCACACACCGGACCGAGACGGGCATCACCATCCATCAGCCAGTCAAATGTCTGTGTTTCCTCGTTTTCGAGGGTGAGGTGTCCCGGGTTTGCCTGCGCCTGTTCAAGGGCGTCCAGACGCAGTACCGCTGCTTGTTCGCCTTCTTCGCTCAGCGCCGCAGCAAGCGTGGTCAGCCACGGCCACTGGGTTTCAGGCATGGCCGGACGCGCTTGTCCCGCCATTACCTGCGCACGTTGCAACTCGCCCTGGATTGACTGCTCCAGCAGCGTAACCGTTGGCTTTGCCTGAGGCTTCAGCGCCAGCCAGCTTTTCAGTTGGGTCAGCGCACGCGTCCAGTTGCCGCTGAGGGTTAAAAACTGCACGAACGCGGCGCGGAGATCGGCATCTGCCGGACGGGCTTTGATCTCTGCTTCAAGACGCGCCAGCGCATCGTTGAGCGACTCACCTGCCAGGTGTTGATAGAGCGTATTCATAGCCATTCCTTAATTCGCCGCGCGCCACGCACCAACTGCCGGGTCGCGCAATTGAGGACGCAGGGTATCAATCAGAACGATATTTACCGGGGTGCCAGGTGCAACCCATGCGCTCCAGGTTTTTTTCACTGCCGCAATACGCGCCTGCAGTTTTGCATCGTCGCTGGCGGTTTCACGGGAAATCTCCACCGCTACGGTGCCGTTACTCTTCCAGCTATTGAGGGTGTTGTCGTAAGGCAGGATCATCCAGCTCTGGTCGCTGTTTGGGGTGCTGAATACCATGCGCTCTTTGTTGACGGAGGTGATCAGCGCGTTTTCAGGATTAGCGCTTTGATTCAGCCCCATTACCGGGAAGCCATGAATGTACGTCACTGCCATCTCTTTCTGTCCACCGTTACGGAACTGTGAGATGACGGCGTGTCCGCTCAGCCAGCTCCCGTTACCGCAGCGGGTGGTGTCAGTATCCGGAATAAACAGCGCCGGTGCTGAGGAGCCCCCTTCCCAGAAGGTGCGCAGGTGACAACCATCCTGAAGGGTAAATTCCTGCCACGGAGTGCGGTCGGCGGCGGTAGTTTGGGCGGCGACATTCTGGTCCGGCGGTACTAACGCACCGCTGGCAGGGGTTGCGGTTACGGTCGCTGCAGGGGCGGACTGCGCCTGTTTCACCACCAGCGCCCAATCCTGTGCTTTACCTGCTGTGCCCTGTGCCAGCGTCGTGCCCGCCGGATCATTAAGCGTCCAGTTGAGCTTATTCACTTTGCTGCACTGGTGTTCCAGCAGAGAACCAAGACGTGGCACAAAGTTCTCCAGAACGGAAACCTCTTTCTTGCCATTCGCCACAATACGCAGGGCGACCTCTGGCTTACACCAGCTCTGCGGCGTGTTGTCTTTGATGTTGTCGATCCAGATATCCAGCTTCTGCGCAGGTGACTGCACAATGCGGAAATTCTCAGCCTGCGCGGTGGAAGCCACCGTCAGAAGTGCCAAACCCGATAGCCAAAGTTTCATATCGTTCCTTGTGTGTCTAATCAGTTCCGCAGGGAAGAAATTGTGCTGCGTCAGAGAGTGTGTGCAGCAATGTGGTGTCCTGAGGGTTGCCCATCCATACCGCCAGGGCGGTATAGTTATCCTGCGCATTCCCCTCCTGCTCGGCATTCTTTTGAATAATTTGGTTCATTAAGGTCAGCCACTCTTGCGGCGTGTTGACCATGTGTAGCGATTGTTTCATCTGCTCTTCGCTGACGCCATGCCAGAAACCGTCTGTGCAGAGTAAAAAGGCATCGCCGTCTTCAACCTGAACCACGTCGCTATAGCTCGCTTCCGGTCCACCGTTTTCAATCCCCAGCGCCAGATACAGCAGATTGCTGTTCAGGTTGTCGGTCTGGTGTCCGGCATCTTTCATCTGTTGCACCAGGCTGTGGTCGGTGGTGACATGCCACAACCATCCACGGCGAAACAGATACAGGCGGCTGTCTCCGGCGTGCGCCCAGTACGCCAGGCCGTAATCCCTGTCAATAAACAGGCTGACCAGCGTCGTGCCCATCCGGCGATAATCCTGTACCGCCTGCTGTTCACTCAGAATGGTGCGGTTCGCCGTTTTCACGTAGTCGCGTATATGCTGCGCGTTGAGGTGCTTGTCGCCATCGAAGCGGGAGATAATGCTATTGCGGGCCAGTTCAGCGGCGACGTCACCACCCGGCAGGCCAGCGATGCCGTCACAGACGACAAAGCAGGCTGAACGTTCCCCAATGGTTTCTCCCGTCTGATCCTGGTTACTGGCGCGCGTCCCCTGGCGGGAGAGAGAAGCCGTTGCGATATTCATTTGTCTTCCGATCCGCTCTGTGAGTCTTTGTACTGATTCACCTCCATGTCATACGCATGAAGGAAGGCTTCGCCGAACAGGGTATGGAAGTCATCCTCAATCTCGCCGGCCGTCTCGCCATAGCTGCGGACAAAATAGTCCCACAGGGCGGCTTTGCGGCTGCCCGGTAGCGCCAGACGGGAGGTCATGCCGTTCTGCTTCGCCTGCTCTTCCAGCTGTTCCGGGTTAAAGGACTGCAGCATCGCGGCAATAATGGCGCGGATACCGGAGATCATACCCAACTGATGCGCCTGCAGATCAATCAGCGCGTCGCGCACGGATTTTGTTGGCGGCATAAAGCCTGGCATCGGGGTGCCGAACATCTGGATCAGGACGGTTTTCCCGGTCGGCAACAGCTTGAACGGGTTGTTGGCATCGTCCAGCACCATGGTCATATCGGCTTTCACGCCGCGCTTGAGGATGGAGCGCGAGGAGAGCAACGCCACGGTTCCCTGAGAGAACATGCCCAGAATCTGCCCCAGCTGACGCATATTTTCACGGTCAAACTGCGGCACCGGCTGCATTTCACTCAGGCCCATGCCTTCCAGCAGCGCCTCCAGCAGCTCGCCCTGCAGCACCTCGCCTTTCTCACCATTGTTTACCGTGGCGGTTGAGGTGGCAGTGTTATTGACCGGATCGATACGCAGACGGCCCTTAGGGGCCTGAGCGCTACTGCGCGTCACAGCCTGCGGCGTAGGCATCGTGAAGCCTGCATAATCTGGTCGCGCGGGCGCTTCTTCTGCACGCGGTGCTTCCTGCGGCTCAGGGGCAAACAGCGGAGAATCAGCCAGCACGTTGTCTTCCTGCTCAGGTTCAGGCACTGGCTTATTGTCGATGATCTCATCCGGATGGGTTAACGGTGTGCCGCCCATCAGCCCGAGTGGGTCATCATTACGCGCGGCTGGCGCACTGGCCTTGCCACCAAACAGGGCCAGCGGATCGAGTTCATCCGTCGCCTCTTCTTCTGGTGCGGGTTTACTCTCTACCGGCGGCACCAGTGTTGACGGGGTGACGTCATCGAAAATGCTCTCTTTTTTGAACAACGCTTCATCGCTGAACAGCGTGTCCGGATCGACATTCTTACGCTCAAGTTTAGGATCGCTGTCGTTGAACATCGCCAGCGGATCTTCAGCGTTACGCTCCGGGGCCGCAGGCTGGGAGAACGGATCGTGCGATGCTGCAGGCTGCGGTTTTGTGCGGTTGCTGGAGATACTGTCGGAGATAGAGAACTCCTGCATCAGGTTATCCCAGATTTCCGTTGGCACGGCTGTCGGCTCAGCTTTCACTCGTGGGGCTGCACTCACAGGCTTCGGTTGCGGAGCGGGTGCAGGGGCGACAGTCGGACGTGCCTGCTGCTGCATGCTGGCCGCCATACGGCTCACGGGCTGCGTGTCGTGGATCAGCTCGGTCACTTCGAGACGGTAGTCATCAATACCGAGAATGTCGCCATCCTGCAGTTCAACCTGACGCCCCCGTTCCAGCGGAATGTCATTTAATACCACGCGGGTGACGCTGCCACGGTTGGTCACGCGGCATTCACCCTGGGCGTCAACGTGAACAATGGCCTGCAGACGAGAGATAGTGCGGTCATTATCCGGCAACACCAGGTTGTTATCCGTACCGCGCCCAATGGTGCCGCCCGGGGCGTAAAAATCACAGCTGCTTTGTGGCGGCTGATGACCAGGTTTTGTAGAAATAATCGTGAATCGCATGGCGTATTCCTGCTGGTATGATTAGCGCTCAAACGCTGCCGCTCTCGAGGGTGAAAACGGCGGCGTTTGGGGGTTAATGCAAAGGTAAGTTTAAATATTGAGCATCATTTGAAACGGTACTTTTATCGCCCAGTAACAACTAACACAATTAACAATAACATTAAAAACACGACAAAAACTGTTAATTTATGAAACGTTGTAATCCACGGTAAACGGTATATTGAAAGTATTAACCTTCCTGCTTCAGGAGAAATTTGCATAGTGCCACCTGATTTTATCGGCTTGCACGCAATTATTTTTCTCATTAAGAATACACGATGAGCAAAGCCAGGTAATCCAAGCTGTTCATAAAAAAGATAATCATTTATATCTAAGTATTGCTTACCACTCAGAAGGTGAAATGCTTTTTTAAGCTCCTGAGAGTGTTTCCGATAAAAGTAAACGTATAAAACTAAAGAAATAAACAAACCTAAAAATACAAAAGAAAGCAGTATCAGGCGCATTTACTCGCCCCAAAAAAAATCAATCACATGGTGTAATTTCGTCGGCATAATTAACACAAAAAAAATTCATATAGGTAATAAGCGCTCATACACCACCAACACTTGCCATGACTAAAAGAAGTATAAAAACAGCCGCCGTGAATTTTATTTTTTTGTCATAAGAGTAGACCCAGGAGAGTTCAGAATCGGACAAAATGTTATGGCACGAATGGGAATGAAGCATTCGAGAATTGGTTAGTTTTATGTCCCTGCCCCGTAACAGTCTGGATAATATTGTGACACGAAAACCAAAACCCCAGAAACCCAAACCTTCCCAAAGTTGATAGTCCTCTTTCCTTAATAACCCATTCTGCGTTAATGAATCATATACTTTCAATACTTCACTTGAGTGCTTTCGATAATCAATATAGAAAGTAACAGGCAGGGTCAAAAAGAGAATAAACAGAAAAATCAAAAAAAATGGAGAAAATATCATTGGTAATCACATCATTCCCCACTGAATAGTTTGAGAAAGAGAATATCAAAAAATTATTTAATAAAGGTTATAAAATATAATCCAACTATGAGCCACAGAGTGAATATTAATGCCTGTAATTTATAACGACGATGTAACTTTAGTATCCAGCCAATTCTTTCATCCGGCAACGACTGCACGTATTTATAAGCTTCTTCCTGCACAAGCCTTTCATGAGTGAACTTCATTCTAACGCCTTTATAAAGACGTACAAACCAGATTATTTTCTGATAATTGGCCAACGAACCAAAAAAAGAAGCGTAGTTTGTTACAAGATCCAGGTCATATCCTTTGCGTCGGTAGTCAGAAAGTAGCAGATTAAAGTCAGCCTCGTGTTTTTTGAAGTAACGAGAACTGAACAGATCCATAACTACAACAATCAAAAACAACACAACAATAAGAAAAAATAGTAAATAGTCCATTTTCGCCATAAATTAATTCCACGGTTGCAGACTCTACATTCGTCCTGAGCATCATCGCGAACAGTGATCTGCAAAGGCAAGATGGTGCGGTCATTGTCCTATAACACCAGATGTGGTGCCCGGGGAATATAATTAACATCTGCTTCGCAGCGACCGATATAATTACACCCAAACGCTGCCGCGCTCAGGGCGAGAACGGCGACGTTTGGGGTTAACCCATCCTATTCAGTCTGCGTAAGCTTAAACTGGCCTGAGGGACCTTCTTGTAAGGAGAAGCGGGCCGCATAGCGAATAGAATCGTTTTTCCCTGACACCTTCAGGGCAACATCATATTCTCCGGCTTGCCACGTAATTCCCTTCCACTGGTGACACTGTTGGTTCGTTAACGTCACCTCAGGACTAAACGTTGACGGCGGCGATATCGCTTTCCATTCATTTCCCACGCGTTTCATTATCGTGGGCGAATGGCTGGTAACAGGCGCGTCTAACCCGGCATTAGCGGGAATAGCAAAGCAAGGTTCATTGTTCTTTAGCGTAACCGAAAGCGACTGATATTGTGCCGGATGAGACACACAGGCACTCACCGTTAATGCGATTGCCACAACGCTGAGTAACTGTTTCATAGCCATACCCGCCGGTCTTTAGGTTTTTGAATAAATAATGATAATACCTGCAGGTATTTATCCTTCAGGTCGGGTCCGATAATCCCCTCAAACCCTGCAATATTTCGGAAATCACCCAGACCGTAATTTATTAGATAATAAAAATCTGAAATGATAGAAGCCTGCTGCTCCATACCAAAGTCCGATAGTTTTTTATCGGGGGGAAGAGAATAATTATAACTTGCTGCCCAACTGAATGCTCCTCGGGTTCGAACATTCATTCCAATCTGATGCTGCAACACATGCACCATCTCATGAATAAACCAGTGTTTATATCGCGGAACCTCTATAGAAAAGTCATCCCGATAATGCGGCTCGCGAAAATAGAGCTCACCATTGGGGGTCATCGCGACATCTGTGGACTGCATATTAAATGGCAAATAGCTTTTATTATGGACTTTAACTTCAGAATACTTTATTGCGTCACCAAAAACCGATCGCGCCAGTGCTATTTCGCCAATGGTGAGAGGACGGGTGCCTCCTTCCTGCAAACTTGCCATGCTATCTTCCTTCCCGATTGATAATGACCGGGGAAAACTCCCCGGCCATATTTGCTATTACGCTTCTTTATTCTCTTTGATGTTCCAGCCAGCGCTGCTTTCAGCACCTTTACCACCGGAAGTGGTCTGCTCCCAGTACTGCTGTTTCACTTTCGCAGCCTGGAATGCATAGGTCACACCAACGGTATCGCCGTTATCTGCACCGGTGTACTGAACAGACGTTACCAGAACGTCTTCCAGTGTGATGCGGGAGTATTCTACCTGCTGGCCACCGGCTTTACAGACGGACAGCTCAACTTTGGTCAGGTGTTTACCGCTGGCGCAGTGTTTCAGGATTGCTGTAGTGGATTTGTCAATCAGAGCGTTAACGTGCAGATCGTTAAAGTTAACTTTACCGGCACCGCCGCCACCGCCGACGCTCATATTACCTGGCTGGGAAGCGCCCCAGGAGAAGGAGGTAATATCAGTCCAGCCGGTGTGGTTAGAATCTTTAGATTCGCCCGTAACACCCTCGACCTTCAGAAACATATCAATAGCCATAATATCTACTCTTCGTGGATGAACAATATTGCTTTCGAAAAAGCACTTATATGGCAAACAGGAAAGCATGGGGCTGAATAAAACCGTCCATATTTTACCTCTGCCTCATATCAAACGACTCATGTCATTTGACAGTCTTACACTCCCCCTGAATGAACGGAAAGAATGTGAAGTCTTTTACTACTCTAGGTTATCCTGAATCCAGGTACGATCAGGATCGCCAATGATAACCTGCGGAACCAGTTTATTCAGTTCGTCGCTATGATAAAGACGTAAACAGTTTAAGGTTACGCCGTTGGCATCGGGTTTTCGCTCTGAATGAAAACCATTAATTTGGTTTTTATATTTCCCAATGAGGGCATCCACTTTATCCGTGCCATTTTCGGCATCAAAAGGTATCCACTCAATAAATGCACTCGCACTTCGGGCCGCATCAGCAGAAAACTGGCTGCCTTTATCTGCGACCTGCGCAAGACAGCGCGCCAGAACTAAATCTTTTAAAACCTGTCGGTATGTTTGCTGCTGATAAAAATCAGGATAGTTATTTCCAGCACACACATAAAAAGTCATAAATGCGAGGAAAAAACAGAAATGTTTCACCTTATATCCTTTGCCATATGCTCAGTAGCGCATCTGCCAGCGTGAGGCACTAACTTCTCTCTTTCCATTTCTCTGCAACAACGTATATCCCTATCGCTAGTGAATTAAGTCCAGCACATAAGAACCCATGCATTGCGATTCGGGGTATATCTTCCGGTCAGTCAAAGATAAACAGATAGTAGCCGGATACCGTCACAAACAGCATGAATGAAATAATTAACAACGCATAAACCATTAAATAGCTGATGAATTTTCGTATTAACGCTTTCACAGTCAAATTCATTAGCTATCTCGTATTAACCGAAAAGTTGCCGGCCCAATGGGCCGGCAATCATCATCACGCGTCTTTCGTCTTCAGCGACGGCAGTTTAGACACCAGACGCAGGGACACAGTCAGACCCTCCAGCTGGTAGTGTGGACGCAGGAAGAACTTCGCGGCGTAGTAGCCCGGGTTGTCTTCGATTTCCTGCACCTGCACTTCCGCAGCCGCCAGCGGTTTGCGGGATTTGGTCTCCTGGGAGGAGTTAGCCGGGTCACCGTCGACGTAGTTCATGACCCAGTCGTTCAGCCAGCGTTCCATCTCCTCGCGCTCGCGGAAGGAGCCGATTTTGTCGCGCACGATGCACTTCAGGTAGTGCGCAAAACGGCAGCAGGCGAACAGGTACGGTAGGCGAGAGGCCAGACGCGCGTTGGCGGTGGCATCCGGGTCATGGTACTCCGCCGGTTTCTGCAGCGACTGCGCGCCAATGAATGCCGCAAAGTCGGAGTTTTTGCGGTGAACCAGCGGCATAAAGCCGTTTTTCGCCAGCTCGGCTTCGCGACGGTCGCTGATAGCGATCTCAGTCGGGCATTTCATATCCACGCCGCCGTCATCGCTCGGGAAGGTGTGGCATGGCAGGTTTTCTACCGCCCCACCAGACTCCACGCCGCGAATCGAGGTGCACCAGCCGTACTCTTTGAAAGAGCGGTTGATGTTGGCAGCCATCGCATACGCCGCGTTCGCCCAGGAGTAGCTGTTGTGGTTCGCGCCGTCGGTCTGCTCTTCAAAGTCAAAGCTGTCGACCGGATTAGTGCGAATGCCGTACGGCAGACGTGACAGGAAGCGTGGCATCACCAGACCCAGATAGCGGGCATCTTCGGATTCACGCAGTGAACGCCAGGCGGCGTATTCGGTGTTCTGGAAGATCTTGGTCAGGTCGCGCGGGTTAGCCAGTTCCTGCCAGGATTCCATCTGCATCACGCCCGGTGCGGTACCGGTGATAAACGGACAGTGTGCCGCAGAGCCGATGCGCGCCATTTCACCCAGCAGCTCAACGTCCTGCGGACTGTGGTCGAAGTAGTAGTCACCGACGATGCAGCCAAACGGCTCACCACCAAACTGGCCGTACTCCTGCTCGTAGATTTTCTTGAAGATCGGGCTCTGGTCCCAGCCCACGCCTTTATAGCGTTTCAGGGTGCGGCCCAGCTCCTGCTTTGAGATGCTCATAAAGCGGATCTTCAGCATCTCGTCGGTTTCAGTGTTGTTCACCAGGTAGCTCAGACCGCGCCAGGCGCTTTCCAGTTTCTGAAACTCGTCGTGGTGAATGATCTGGTTCACCTGCTGCGACAGCTGCTCATCGATACCGGCAATCAGGTTCTGGATGGTGCGATAGGTGTCGTTCGAGAAGGTGACGGTATTTTCCAGCGCCTGCTGCGCCAGGGTTTTGACCGCGCTTTCTACAGCGGAACGCGCCTGATCGGTTT
The DNA here is from genome assembly GCF_037053385.1 of Enterobacter sp. P82. Classification (NCBI taxonomy): domain Bacteria; kingdom Pseudomonadati; phylum Pseudomonadota; class Gammaproteobacteria; order Enterobacterales; family Enterobacteriaceae; genus Enterobacter; species Enterobacter sp. P82. The sequence continues at coordinate 822,769 of NZ_JBALHX010000001.1, read as the reverse complement.
TCGGGCGGAACTCTTTGTTCAGCAGCGCGCTGAATTCATCCTGGCTGAACGCCTGACCCGCCTGCTGCTCATGTTGTTGAGTCTGGTTGCTCATCGATTATTCCTCGCTACCTTTCGCACTTTCGTCATTTTTCGGCAACTGGCTCAGGGATTTGAGCAGCGTCGGATCCTGGAGAATTTTCGCGATCAGCTCTTCTGCACCGTTTTTGCCGTCCATGTAGGTCAGCAGGTTAGAGAGCTGTGTACGGGCTTCCAGCAGCTTGTTCAGCGGTTCAACCTTACGTGCCACTGCATCTGGCAGGAAGTCGTCCATGCTGTCGAAGGTCAGATCGACATTGAGCTTACCTTCGCCGGTCAGGGTGTTATCCACCTGGAACGCCACACGCGGCTTAAGTGCCTTCATGCGTTCGTCAAAGTTGTCGATGTCGATTTCGAGGAATTTACGCTCGTCGACGGCCGGCAGGTTTTCTACCGGTTTGCCGACCAGATCGGCCATGACGCCCATCACAAACGGCAGCTGAATTTTACGTTCTGCACCGTAGATCTCTACGTCGTACTCAATCTGCACGCGGGGGGCACGGTTACGTGCGATGAATTTCTGCCCACTGTTACTCATTGCCATGATGTTCTCCATCAAAGATGCGCGGTGAAGTTGAAACGGCAGGCTCCATGCCTGTCGCCATAATACCTGGACGCGTTATTCTCGGCGTCCAAAGATGTTTTCCAGTTGGTTAACGCCGTCCGGCGCCAGGTCGCGAATAATGTCCATAAAGTTGAGTTCTGACAGCCGCTGTACCCGTTCAATCATCAGCGGTGCCGGGTGGCTCGGTTCGTACTGCGCAAAATACTGCTTCGCTTTTTCCAGCATCAGCTGCGCGTCGGCGCGGCTGGTGACCTGCACACTGCGCCAGTCGGTGACTTGTTGAACAGGCTGCGCTGCCACCTGTTGCTGCTCAGTATGTTGTTCAGCCTGCGCTTCACGGTTTGGCAGCAACTTGCTGATGTCGGTCACCTGACAAGCTCCGGCGACCAGCCCCACGGTTTTCAGCAACTGCTCCATTTCGGGTACGCCGCTTTCACCGAGATGCCCGGTGAGAAGCTCGCGAATCGCCTGCAGTCGTTCGTGAACGACGATAACCGCGGCGGTACCTGGCTGGTCGCCGCGAGCCAGTTCGTCAATCAGTCGTGGACGGCCACCCGGATAATCCGGACATTCGGTCTTGCTGCCATCCAGCAGCGCCTGGGCATCCCGGAGCGAAATTTCATCGCCGTTTGAACGCAGCAGCGAAGCGTTACGCACGGCGACGGTGAGGTCAGATTTATCGCTCAGCGCGGCCAGAGCGTTAATGCGATAGAACGGATCAGTTTCGCCATACTCTTCCAGCAGCGGATAAAGCGGCTCCCAGTAACGACTGATAGCCTCCTGCACCAGTAATAACCCGTCTGCGTAACCTGCCAGACCGCGACGGCGGGTCCAGGCATGCGTGAGTGCCAGCAGTACGCGAAGATCTTTGGTGCGGGTCAGCAGGCTGGTGGCGAACTTTTCCACCGTGTTCCAGTCAGCAGGCTCTGCGGGGATAATGGTGTCGCCAAACTGCTGTTCCGCTTTCCCCTGACTGGCCTGATTCATGATCTGGAAGTCGGCGTCGTACTCCAGGTTTTCGCCGCAGGGCTTGTCGGGGTTTATTGGCGCGAGAAATTCTTCGATATTCATGAGTTCCCTGCTTATTCAAACATGGGCGGATAGAGACCGTGACGGCCCGGGCGGGCGCCCCCTGCAGGGTCGAACAGCAGAGTGAAAAGCTGCCCGGTAAAGTTACCGCTGTGCACATGGGTGTACAGCGGATAACCATCGCAGCGGTTAGTCCACCAGTAGCTGGTCTGGCGCAGCGGATCAAAGCACTCCGCGGCCTGGGGCCAGCCCAGCGTGTTCTGACCGTCCTCGTCATAACCAATCACATCAAGGATGTCAGAACGCTTTTGCGGCTCGACAGGCTGCGGCGCCGGAATGGTCATCAGCATCTCATCCAGCTGCGAGGCGGAAAAACTGTTGCGTACTGCGTGCAAACCCAGGCGCCCAATCTGCTGATACCAGCTTTCAGCCTGGCTGAGCAGGCTCGTCGACCACTCTGTCGGGGCGAAGCTCAGTTGAATACAAACCGGGTATTGTCGACCAACACTGTCACGGCCGGGCAGCAGACAGCCCATCTGGATCATCTGGCTGCCCAGCATCGGGGGGACAACAAAATTCCAGACCGGTGCTTTGTTGAACTGGCGCTCTCCTCTGCGCTGCTCTTCCTGCTGCCAGGCCAGCAGGCCGACCTGAAACCAGTGTGACCACTGGCGCTGTAGGGTGTCAGGAAAGCGACGCTGCAAAAAATCTCCGGCGCTGGGTAACTTGCCATACCAGCTGTAGCGGTTCATCGCAGAGGTATTCGTCATACGGCTGTCCTTGCGGTTATGGGCATGAGAAACGAGGAAGCTGGAACGGGTTGCGAATGCTGTTTGGCGCAAACTCCAGCGTGACCTGATGTCCGTCGACGTTGAACGTGGCCTGACGGCTCAGACTACCTGCTCCCGGGCTGGTGCTCGCTTTATCGAAAAAGCGGTTTAGCGCCCAGGCACCGTTGGTCACCAGCGTCGCCGTACTGCCATTCGCCAGCCCCAGTTGCATACGTACCTGATTGGTACCACCCGGTCCTGGCCAGTTCATAATCTGCACCGCCTGAGGACCATGGCTGTAGCGCAGTTGCTGGCCATCAACGTCCAGCGTCAGGTTAAGAATGGTGTTATCCATTCGGACGGTGCGGACCGTCACTTTGAAAGACGGGGTCGTGGCACCGTTTGCAAAGAAGGCATCACGGATCGACTGGGCCTGCTGGAACGGTCTCAGCAGACCTTCACTTCCTGGCAGCGTTTTACCGTCGATGCCCGGCATAAAGCGCCAGTTTGCCTGGGTGGTATCCACTTTATTGGTCAGGTTGTCGCGGAAGAAGGTATCCATCAGCCCGGTTCCCGGCGCAAACATACGCGCGAGATCGTCAGGAGTGACCTCGGTGCTGGCGCTGCGCACCAGCGGGTAGCGACCGGCAATCGCCTGACGACAGAATCCACCCACTTCGACATTGATCCGCTTACGCACATTGTCCAGATCTCGGCGCTGGGTATCGCTGCTGGCTCCCACCGCCATGTTGCTGAACATGGTTTGCAGCCCACCCGGCAGACGACCGGCGCTGGCCTGCAGACGGCTGATCGCCTCACCACCCGGTGCCGGCATACCGCTGTTGGCGGCGTCCTGGACGGCGGTCAGGTAACGGTAAAGCTCGTCCACCTGCTTAAGAAAGTCATCAAAGACGATAGTCTTACCGCCCTTCTCCAGCGGTTGCGCCAGCTCAATCAGCGGGGCGTAGTGATCGGTAACCAGTTGTTCCGGTGACTGAGCGACAACGGCAGCTTGTGACGGAGCAGAGTTGTTATTGCTGAACAGCGTTTCCAGCGTGCGGGTAGCGCGGTTGCTTTGATCTTGTGCTTTACCGGCATTGTCTACTGCTGGTACATCACGAGACAGCGTCAGTACCTGACTCAGGCTCAGCACCAGACGGCGCAGTGGTGAGTTTGTGCCAGAAAGCAGACGCGCGGTGTTGATGCGCTGAGAAAGGTCGGCACTGTTGTTAAGCTGAATGTCGGCGAGCCAGGGATCCCAGTTCGCGATAAAGTCACGCATGTAGAGCTGGCGCACGTCGTTATCGATCTGCTGTTTATCTTCCGGCGCCATGGCAGCGCCCAGAACCCAGGCGTCGTCCTCATGCAGGGCGGTGGTCACACTGTTAATCTGGCCGTTAAAGCTTTTCCAGTAGCCGTCCGGAGTATAGAGCCCCGGCACACCCTCACTCACTGGTTTGCCACTTTTACGTGAAAATACCAGTTCGCTCTGCGGTCCTCCCAGGTCGGTAAGAGACACCGGCTTCAGATTTTCATCATGCTCCAGCAGACGCTTCAGACGACCATACACGCGGGTGGAGAGCGGCTGCTGGTTGATCAGCGCTCTTTCGCGGGTAACCAGAGATTCGTCCTGGGCGTACGGGGAGGCCTGAATTTTCGGCTCCAGCAACTGGGTCAGATGCCATTCAAGCTGTTGTAGCTGTGCCTTCGTCACGTTTTGCGGCAGGTTGCGCTGCAGATTGAGCATCACCCACGAATGCAGGAATTTACCGTCGTAGTGTTTCGGCTGATACAGCATCTGATAGGCTTTTAACGCTTCATAGCTGTATTCCGTATCGCTACCGTTGTCGTTACGAAGCCAGGTGGTGATGTGCATGGCGACGGCAGGCAGCAGCATTTGATCCAGCGCTTTCTGGTACAGAGACTGCGATGCATCACTGACGTCATCCCCACGATAAAGCCCCATACGGCGGGATACTGGCGGATCGTTTACATCAAACGCGTCACTCTTCGGCAGATCCACCAGACCATTGAGCAGCGGCAGCAGATCAAACAGATCACGCTGAGGCTGATTCTGTAACGCTTTGCTCTGCTGATCCAGCAGCGGCACCTTCGCATCGACCTCTTCCAGATACGCTTTGTTTTTGGCGTAGCTGGTCAGCCACAGCCCACCGAGGATCACCAGCAGAGACAGCAGTGCTGCATAGCCGGACCAGATCACCGCCCGGTTGCGCAGTTCCCACCAGCGGTTTTCTCCGGCAATACCGGCTTCCTGGAAAATGACGTTTTGCAGCAGATTCTTGATGAAGAAGCTCTGGCCTTTCGCACCGGGAATGGGTGCCTCTTTGCTGACTGCATCCCAGCTATCGCCCTCGGCACCTTCAGGTAAAGAGAGCGCGCGGTTCAGTTCGCCCATCACGCGGTCGAACGGCATGCCCTCCTGGGTCCCGCTGGCGAAGTAGATCCCGCGCGGGGAAAACTCAGTTTCGAAATTCGAACGGGCGAAGACCGTGCTCAGGTAGTCCGCCAGCAGCGGACGCAGCGCGGCAAACTCCTGCGGGAAGAGATAGGCTTCGGCGCGGGTTTTCGCATCATGCTCTTTCAGCATGGTTTCCGGCAGCCCGGCATCCAGGCGCTGTTGTAACAGAGAAAACTCCTGCTGGAAGTTGCCCATCAGGTCGTAATCGGCGTGTCTGGTTTGCTCCCACGGCAGCGTAAAGCCCCAGATCTGATCGCGCTGGGCTTTGTCGTAGTCGGCAAACCATGCACGGAAGCCTTTAAGCAGATCAGCCTTGGTTACCATCACGTACACCGGGAAGCGAATGCCCAGTTGTTCATGCAGCTCAGACAGACGCTGACGCAGATTCACCGCCTGCTGGCGGGACGCCTCGGCAGACTGGGTGAGCAGGTCAGAAATGCTGATAGTGATGATGACACCGTTGATCGGCTGGCGGCGGCGATACTTACGCAGTAACCCCATGAATTCCAGCCATTCTCCGGCATCCTGTACCTGCTCGCTCTCCTGGGTGGTATAGCGACCCGCCGTATCCAGCAGCACCGCCTCGTTAGTGAACCACCAGTCGCAGTTACGTGTGCCACCTATACCCCGCAGCGCAGTCTTACCGAAACGATCGGCCAGTGGGAACTGCAGCCCGGAATTGACCAGCGCCGTGGTTTTACCGGAACCCGGTGCACCAATAATGACGTACCACGGCAGTTGATACAGATATTGCGTGCTGAAGCGCTGCGTCCACTGGGCACTCTGCCCCGCTTTGCTGAAGTGCGCTTTTTTCAGCATCTGCGCGGCTTCATCAAAACGGCTGGCGAGGATCTGCTCCTCGCTGTTCAGTCGTTTCTGCGGATCCGCGGCTTCCGCTTTGCTCGTGTTCTCATTGAGCTTGTCCATCAGCTTGCGGTTCAGCCAGGCATTGTACAACCGCGGCAGGATGTGGCCTTGCGCCCAGAGCAGATAGACCACAGCGATGCTGATGATGCGGTTTTGTTCAGACTCGAGCGGTCGGGTGTCCACGATGGACAACAGTGGACCGATCATCCAGATCACCGCCGCAAGCGCCGTTACGCCGAGGAAGCTCCACAGAATGCGGTTGGTCAAAATGGAAAGAAGTGTAGTCAGCATCCTTAGTTTCCTTGCGGCAATCCGTTCAGCTCAGCCTGTGTATTCTCAGGCGACACCAGCAGAGTAATTTCCACACGGCGGTTACGGGCGCGGTTTTCAGGCGTATCGTTTGGCGCTACCGGGTTAATTTCGCCCCGCCCTTCCGCTTTCACACGATCAGGCCGGGAGAGGCTTCCCTGCAGCATGTTCTGTACAGACCGGGCACGTTCCAGAGAAAGTTCATAGTTAGAGGCGAAGCGCGCGCTGCGAATCGGCACGTTGTCGCTGTAGCCCACCACCAGAATTTTGCCGCTGACGTTATTCATTGCCTGCGCTATACGGTTGATCACCGGTTCATAGCGGTCACGCACAACGGTGGAGGCAGAGGCAAACAGTCCGTCACCTTTCAGGATCACGGCGCTGCGGTCCGCTTCGTCTTTCACCGCGACCAGACCCGCCTCGATTTCAGGCTTCAGGAAGCCGCGCAGGTTTAACACCGCAGGTAGCTGACGGGCAGGCTGCTGGATGGTGGTTTCCGGCAGCTGGGACTGGTAAATCTTCGCCAGCACCGGGTTGGTGTTATCGCCAAGACGCCAGTTAAGCACGATATAAAACAGACAGGCGATAAACCCGACCAGGGCTACGCAGGCCCAGAGTGGTACCATCGGGCGCCACAGTTTGCGCAGCACCGGACGATCTTCCGGATGGGGAGAAAGCGGTGGCGGATAGCTGCCACGTACGCCACGGATCATCTGCCAGAGTCGCTGCTTGATCGTCTCGAGCTGGGTGCGGCCATTATCCAGCACCCGATAACGCCCTTCGAAGCCGAGCAGCAGACAGTAGTTGATCATCTCCAGCAGCAGAATATGTTCGCGTGGGTTCTGCGACAGACGCGCCAGCAACTGGAAGAACTTTTCACCGCCCCAGGTTTCGTTATGGAACGTCACCAGCAGGCCGTTGCTTGACCAGACGCCACTACTGCCCCAGGGGGTCAGTGCAGCCGCTTCATCCAGTGCCGTACACAGGCAGTAACGCGCCCCGACGATCACCTCATAGGCGAGGCCAGCCTGCTGACAGCGGACTTCGAAACGGCGAATTTCATCGATCAGACGCTGGCGTAATGCCACCTGATCGTCATGAGACACCGAATGACGGATCTGCGGAATCGCATTGAGCAGCGGATTAGCGGCCGCCACCAGCGGATTGTTACTACTGGCTCCGGTAATCGCGGCATCACTGCCGGTATCCTGTCGTTCCTGCATATTTAGCGCTCGCTATATTATTCTGTCGGGCTACGGATGGCCCAAAACTCCATATCCAGTCCCGGGAATTCCCCTGCAAGATGCAGGGCAAATGCACCGGACTTATCCATCTCGTGCCACAGCTCACTGCCTTTCTCCAGCTCAAAGTAGCTGTAGCCCGCATGCCATGGGATCTGCGGTGGCGCAACCGGCATGGCGCGCAGCATAATGCCAGGCAGTTGCAACTGGACCAGATCGCGGATTTTCGACACCGGCGCGATCTTCATCTGAGCAGGGAAATGAGTTTGCAGGTGTTCGCCCGGCACACTGGCTTTTACCGCCAGTACGAAGCCAAACTCGCGCACCATGCTGGTTTCAGGCACCGTGGCGATGTTCAGACCGTGGGAGCGCTCGTTAAGCGGCAACTGAATCGCGTGATCTTCCATCACCAGCGACAGCCCCTGACGTAACATCAGCATCAACTTGCTGAAGCAGTTCGCGAGATCGTCATGATCGTAAATCGGCAGAATGTTTTCGGCGTGACGTTGCGAGGTCCAGGTGGCAAGTTCGGTCGCAAACGGTAGCCAGCTACGCCAGAGCGTTTCCGGGTGTAGCAACGGCAGCGTTTTTAAGTGAGATACTTCACCCAGATGGCGGTTCACCAGCGACAACAGCGTAAATTCGATCAGTTCAGAGGTGTTAAAGCGGCCAGGCTGACGCAGACGACCGCCAATCTGCTGACTGCGCTGCACCAGTAAGCCGTGAAGATCGTTGATCATGCTGTAGATCTGCGGGCTGTTATTGGCGTTCAGCATCGGCGGAATGTAGCTGTTATCGAGTCGCACGAGGTTATCGTTACGTTTCTCGGTTACCACCGCCACGCCGATGGCAGTCCATTCTGCTGTCAGATCTTTTTCCAGCATCAGGGTCAGACGCAGACGGCCAAACTGGACAGTGGCATCCCCAACCGACATGGCGTTATCGTCTTCTACCTCTTGCTCGAAAGCGATGAAGCGCGCCAGAGAGGCCTGCTCTTCGCTAAAAATCACCTCTTCTCTCTCGCCACGGCGAACCGGCAGTGCAAGCACCACCTTTTCATTGGTGAGGTTGTCCGGGATTTTCAGCGGAGCGGGACCGTTGCGCCCGTTACGCACCTGGAAAAAGGTACCGTCCGGCAGCAATCCACTGCAGTAGCTCAGGGCAATGCAACCCTGACGAAGCATTGCTTCATCGAGTTCAACATCAAGAAAGCCCCAGAGATATGACCGCTGTAGCGCACCCCATTCACGAACATGGTTGAGCAGATAACTTTCAGTCCGCTGAAAATGGTGTGGACGCAGGAACATGCCTTCGGTCCAGACGACCTTTTCTGCTTTCGTCATGATGATGTGTTTCCTGTTTTAAAGCGCGTTACTGACTGATGACACGAATACCATTCACGTCGAGAAAAACGTTGGCCTGGAGTTCATCCGCGGACCATTTCCAGAACTGATAGAGATGATTTTCGCCCGGCACAGGCAGAGGGATTGAAACGCGCCATTTTTTGCCATCCAGCATCTGATATTCCGCCATCACACCGATATAGCGGGCCTCCGGAGAGCTTTGTCCGCTGAGGGTTTTCGACAGCTGCCCTGGCATCAGGAAGAACACATCGCTGTTCAGCAGATTCGCGCCGAGCGTTGCTGACGCGTTGTTCTGCAGGGAATAGAAGTCGCTGGACATGAAATCCGCATCGGATTTCAGCAACAGTACCCGGACTTTAAGCGGCGCAGATTCATTGATTTGTGGATGAGCCTGAAACTGCAGATTGTAGCGGGAAGGGTCGCTGTGTGAAGACGACGTACAACCACTGACAAGGGTGAAAACCACCGCGTAAAAGACCAACCACAGCCGATGAAAATTTTTATTATTCATAAAAACACGCTCATAAAAGCCGTTTAGTTCAGGATCCAGGTACCGTTAGCGCTGTCTTTGCAGGCTTTGCTGTTGCCATCAACATCGACACAGGTTGCTTTTTTACGTGACTTAGGACGAATGGCTTGTTTACGCACGGCCGCGTCGTACTGATCGGCCTTGATAACGGCGCGCATCGGCACGTAACCAATCAGCTGGTCTTGTCCTTCATCGGCAAGCGCCATCCAGTAGTGTTCAACCTGCCCCAGCACCACGTAGGTTTTTCCGGTTTCCAGCGTGCGGATAACCTTTCCGCCAAAGTCAGGACGGCTCATCACGGATGCCGGATACATGGCACGATACGGCTCATTGAGTTGGGTGAATTCAGCAGGCGGCGTAACCGCGTGGCGGTGGGTTAAGGTGACGCCGTTGACCTGGCTGGTCACGATCGTATCGTCGTTGATTACAGGTTTCTGCGGCGCTTTACAGCCCGCCACCGCCATTACAAACAGAAGTGAAAACAGTACGCGCATTTTCATATGCTTTTCCGTAGCGATATTTCGATGATGAAGATGAGGGAATGAAGTTTGTTTAAGTGCTAAGGTTAAAACATGCAGGATAATTTCGGGGGGTGACTATTTTAAGGGCATAGCTACCGCACGAGCCCTTCAGAATAAGGCCCAGTGTCTTCCTGACATATTTTGATAAACAGCGAGCAAGTTTACATGAGCTTCGTATCAATTCAATATTTAACGCCGCGCATGTGATGGTTAATGAAGCACCTGACGCATTATAGGATTAATCTGACAAACAGAGCCGACGCATTCTGAATGAGCTTATTATTAGGGGAGCTACTAACATAACAAACTGTTTAATAACAGAAAAATGCAAAAGAGAACGAATTGCATTAACGCAACAATCCTATTTTCACCACTACCATAATTAGTAGAATTTTGCTTATTTTCGGTTTGCAATGAATATTTCCATTATGAATTATTTGTTGCATCGATAGAGTATGTTTATTTCTGCCTGGCAGGACATCTTAAATCAGATTATTTCAGACAACGGGCAGACGGTTAATTTCACACCTCAAAATAAGTTTGTATTTTTTATCGTGATAACTGTCTATTCAGACATCAATTGAATGAATTAACAATTAAGCATGGGTAAACTTTCCTGCTGCAATGATGTTCAGAATTTTCTTTAGATCAATTTACACTGAGGTTTACCGCTAGCTCACCCTTCCCGACTTTCATATGAAATTTTAACGCTACTACATCATTTTTTCTTCCTGCGTCATCTATCTCACCGAACGTGTGATAGATAAGATTTATTATCAAAATGATAAAATTTCGTTATAATTTCTTTAAATTTTTAGACTGCATCGCTTATAAGCCACTGTAATAAAGATGTATTTAAGATAAAGCGCTTTGCAACACCGTGTGCATTGATACACGTGATGATCATTGCTTTCGCTTATTGCCCTCCATAGTGGTTTTACTGGTCCAGCGGCGTATGAGTTAACGAGTCAGGAGTTGGTATGAATAAGAAAAGACGTTCAGTTCCCGGGATTAGGCACTATGACGGTCCTGCCGGAGGCTGGGGGGCGTTAAAAGCCACCGCCATCGCGGTGCGTACCCAAATGGATACCTTTGATGCTCCCGCGACGCTGCTGCGCACCAACCAGCCTGACGGCTTTGACTGTCCGGGCTGCGCATGGCCTGATAAAGAGCACAAATCGACGTTCCAGTTCTGTGAGAACGGCGCGAAAGCAGTGACCTGGGAAGCGACCAGCAAACGCGTCACCCCGGCTTTTCTGGCGGAAAACACAGTTGCCTCACTGCTGGCTAAATCTGACTTTGAGCTGGAAGGATACGGCCGTCTGACACATCCCCTGCGCTATGACCGGGCAAGCGATACTTTCAAGCCTGTCGAATGGGCCGAGGCGTTTCAACGCATCGGTGAGGTCCTGCGCGGGCTCGATCCGGATCAGGTTGAGTTCTATACCTCCGGGCGCGCCTCCAACGAAGCGGCATACCTGTTCCAGCTCTTTGCACGCGAATACGGTACTAATAACTTCCCCGACTGTTCGAATATGTGTCACGAAGCCACCAGCGTCGGATTGCCACGCTCGATTGGTATCGGGAAAGGTACCGTCTCACTGGATGATTTCGATAAAACAGAGCTGGTGATCTCCATCGGTCACAACCCCGGGACTAACCACCCACGGATGATGGGTACCCTTCATGAGCTTGCGCGCCGCAACGTGCCGATTATCGTCTTTAACCCGCTACGCGAACGCGCTCTGGAACGTTTTGCTGACCCGCAAAGCGTCATTGAAATGGCGACCTACAGCTCGACAGATATCGCTTCGACTTACTTCCAGGTGAAGGCCGGAGGCGATGCCGCCGCGTTAAAAGGTATTGCTAAACACCTTCTGCACATGGAGGCCGAACGCGGTAACGTGCTCGACCACGCGTTTATTGCCGAACATACCCAGGGTTTTGAGGACTTTGCTGCCGATATTGCCCATACGCAGTGGGACGAGATCGAGCGAGAGTCAGGGCTAAGCAAGGCGGCCCTTAAAAGCGTGGCCGACGCCTATGCGAAATCCAGTGCCACTATCATTACCTACGGGATGGGGATTACCCAGCACAATAAAGGCACGGCTAACGTCCGGCTGATTGCTGACCTTCTGCTGATGCGCGGCAATATTGGCAAGCCCGGTGCGGGGATCTGCCCTCTGCGCGGTCATTCAAACGTGCAGGGAAACCGCACCGTCGGGATTAGCGAGAAGCCGACACCGGCATTTCTGCAGCGTCTGAAAGACGTGTTTGGGTTTGAGCCCCCCTCCCACCACGGCCATGATGCGGTGCAGGCAACGCAAGCCATGATCGACGGCCATGCAAAAGCGCTCATCTGCCTCGGCGGTAATTTTGCCGTCGCGATGCCCGATCACGAGCGCGGTTTTCCGGCGATGGGGTCACTTGAACTGAGTGTCCACGTCGGGACCAAGCTCAACCGTACCCATCTGCTGGTCGGTAAAGAGACGATTATTTTACCCTGTCTTGGTCGTACCGAACTGGATGTTCAGGCCACCGGGCGTCAGTCCATAACCGTCGAAGACTCCATGTCGATGGTGCATGCCTCTTCAGGCAAGCTAAAACCTGCTTCTCCACTGTTGCGGGCTGAACCGGCCATTGTCGCCGGCATGGCGAAAGCCACTCTGCAGACAACCCGCGTGGACTGGATGACGTTGATTGAGGATTACGACCGCATCCGCGATCTCATCGAGCAAACCATTCCGGGGTTCGAGAACTACAATGCGCGGATCCGCGTTCCCGGCGGCTTCCGCATGCCGCTACCGCCAACGAAACGTATCTGGCCAACCGCAACGGGCAAAGCGATGTTCTCAATATTCGACGGCGTACATGAAAATGCCAGTGGAGAAGGAGAGCATGTTCTGCGTCTGATCACGTTGCGCAGCCACGACCAGTACAACACCACCATTTACGCCCTGGACGATCGCTACCGTGGCGTTTTTGGTCGCCGGGATGTGCTGTTTATGAATGAAGATGATATGGCACAGTCTGGGCTGGAACACGGTGACCGCGTGGATATTGAAACCGCCCTTCCCGGCAGTGTTCAGCGTCTGGAAGATATTACGGTTGTGGCATACAGCATCGCACCGGGCTCTGTCGGAGCGTACTACCCGGAAGCCAACGTGCTGGTGCCGCTTGATTATCTGGATAAGGACAGCGGCACGCCGTCCTATAAATCAGTTCCGGTTCGCATCACCCTGCGCTCGAAAGAGATCCGCATGCTGTAAGGCTGTTTGCGCAGAGAAAAACGATGGATATAAAACAGCTGAAATATTTGATCGCACTCGACGAGACCCGCCACTTTGGTAAGGCGGCCTCGCAGTGCAACATCACCCAGCCGACTCTCTCCATGCGCATCCGCAACCTGGAAGAGGAGCTTGGGTTGGTGCTGATTGCGCGCGGGCAGCGCTTTGAAGGCTTTACACCGGAAGGTGAACGCATTCTGGCATGGGCGCGTGCCTTGCTTGCTGCCCATGACGGATTAAAGGCCGAAGCCGCGCTGTGCAAAGGCCAGGTGGTGGGTGAGTTACGCCTGGGAATGGTCCCGCTGGCGAGCGTGGACCCGATGATCTTTATCCGCCTGTTGACGCAAAAATACCCGGAGCTGACTTACAGCCTTTATTCCATGTCCTCGGCACAGATTGCCGATGGCGTCAGCCGCAATCAACTTGAGCTGGGTATATGCTACCTCAACAGTATCGACACCAGCCTGTTTGACATTATCCAGCTGCCAAAAACGAAGATGGGTCTGCTGCACGATACGCGTCATTTTCAATTGGATCAGGTCACGCTGACGTGGCGCGACCTGATGGATTTTCCGCTGGGGTTCCTGACCAAAGGGATGCACTACCGGGCGCATATGGAGGCCAGCTTTAACGCCGCAGGGATCGAACCCAGGTCCGTTTTTGAAAGCGACTCCACGTTCCAGATCATTCAGGCGGTGCAGAGCGGCGTATGTTGCGCCGTGATGCCGCTGAACAACGGGCTGGAAGACCTGAACAGCAATTTCAGGATAGTCCCCATCACCGATGCAAACATTGAGGCGCCCGTCGGCCTGATTATGCGCAGTCAGAAGCCCGTCTCCTCGCTGGCGCTGCGCTGTTTTACTGACGCTCAGGAGATTTTTCAGGCAGACAATGAAGCGTAAGCCTGGCGTGTCACCGCGCTAAAACCGCCGATCAACACCGCGTCGCAAACGTCCCGATGTTCTGGTGATTCCACCAGCGCGCGGAGCGCATCGCGAATGGCGTTAAGCGTTTCAGGCGAGGTGTTATGCGAGGTGATCAGCGGCAGCCCCGGCGTCAGAGGGGTACGGTCAATGACTGCGAGCCCCGTAAGCCGTTCCGGCTCGTGACGCTGGAGCAGCGCCCAGGTGACACAGTCGATGGCCGCGATATCACCTTCTCCGCGTTTGACATCAATCAGCGACTGGCGATGGCTGCCGCTGAATGTTGTTTGTGAGAAAAAATTGTCGTCAGCCACTTTTTTTCGCAGCGCACGGTAGCCAGACTGCGAGTCCGCGGAATTACAGACCGCGCGACGACCGCGAAAATCAGCCAGCGCGAGATGCCGATCCTCCGCCCGCACTACCAGAAAACTGCGGTACTGGATCCCCTCGCAGCCCGGAGCGGTGTAGTGAAAACAGCCGACCACCTGCACGTCCGGTAGCAACGTCACCAACGGATAACCACAGGTCTGACTGAGGATAAGCTCAGGCTGTTGCCAGTGGGTCAGCAGATTTGATTCCGGCCAGCCGGGGACACGGTCAACGGACACACCACGTGCGGCCAGCAACCTCTTTACCGTTAGCCAAAGCGCGCGGGTATTGGCTTGATCCACGGCATACATGGGAAATGCCAGCAGGTTACTCATCATTTGTCCTTTGTTGGCTCCCCGGATGAACGGTAACGTTAACGGGTCTGCTCCAGAACTGGCGGAACCATTCGCCATAGCCCATAACGAGAAAACCACGATTTCGCAGCCGATACGCATCCTGGTTTTGCTGGTAGATCGACTTCAGTCCATACCAGGGCACGCCCGGTAAATCATGATGTACTGAATGGTAGTTGAGATTCAAAAACAGTACCCGCCAGAACAGCCCGGCCTCGTTAATGACGGAACGTGCGAGCGGGTCATCCGCCGCGCGATGTTCGAAAAACGATCGAACCTTGGTCAGCGCCAGCGCCGGATAACTGACCGCCAGTACAAACCAGACGGGTGAAAAGCCGGTCTGCGTCATCCAGGCGAAGAGAGCCACCAGCAGCAAACCGTGAACCAGCCACATTGATATTGCCCGCAGTTGAAAATGACGAAATGCCGCCACTGCGCTGCCCAGTGTCTGAACGATATCCAGCAGCGGCGCCAGCAATACCCGCCCGGTAAAGGTATTCCGCGCCTGGATCACGCGCTTCTGCCAGGGGGAAAAGCGAGCCCAGCTTTCCGGCGTAAAATAGTACGACTCCGGGTCATCCACCGGATGGGTCAGGCTATGGTGCCGATGATGGGCAAGATGGGAGTCCCGGTACAGGCCGTACGGATACCAGACCGCCAGCGGGAGCGTGCCAAACAGCTGGTTAAGCCAGGCAAAACGCGTGGGATGTCCGTGGATCAACTCATGTTGCAGGGACATATACCAGGCGGTAAACCCGATGAGCAGCAACGTGGCGGGCAGCAGGCCGAGCGTTTGCCAGAACGTCAGTGTGGCAAACCAGCCTGCATAAATAGTGATGATCAATAGCCACGTGGGCAGTTCGCTTCGCCATATAAAACCCGATGCGAGATGGCGGATTTGTTCGCGTTGTTGCGGATGTAAATAGAGGGAGTTTCGTTTACCCATTCCTTCAGACGCCGTTTCGCCAGAGACAGTGCCCTCACGATCGGGGATAACGTCTGAAATAACAAAGAACTTAAATCGCATTGCTTTGCCAGAAACGTGGGCAGGCTCCGCCACTTGACTTATTCTGCAATGAAGGTACTTTTCAGGACATGAAGAAAATACTGATTATTGTTCCTGACGGCGGCATGCTGTTTGAAGCCGCCGGTATCGCTGACATTCTGATGCAGGCCAATCGACTGCATCCGGAAGGTATTTCGCATCCCCGCTATCGCATTATCATCGCCACCACCCAGCCTCACCAGGTGATCCACGGCCAGTCCGGTCTGAACCTGCTGGCGGACTATCGTCTGCCGGAACTGGATCCGCGCGAACCGCTGGATACCATTATCATTACCGGACGCGGTATGAACGAGCAGGAGAGCACAGCCGTAGTCGACTGGCTGCACCTTGCTGCGCCTCATGCGCGGCGGATAGCGTCAATTTGTGGCGGTGCGATGCTGCTGGCCCAGACGGGATTGCTCGATGGTCGTCGCGCGACCACCCACTGGCGGCTGCTGGAGACAATGCAAGCCCAGTATCCGGCTATCAGGGTCGAAAGTGGTCCCCTGTATGTTCAGGATGGTCCTGTCTGGACCTCTGGTGGCGTAAGTTCCGGGTTCGATCTGACTCTGGCGCTGGTGGAAGATGACTATGGTTTTACCCTCGCCCGCGACGTGGCGCAGGATATGGTGATGTATCTGCGCCGCCCCGGTGGGCAACTGCAGTTCAGCCGTTATAGCCTTCAGCAACCCTGCGATTTTGGCCCGCTCAGTGCGTTGCAAACCTGGATCCTGCAAAACCTCACGGAAGACCTGTGCGTGGAAAATCTGGCCGGGAAAGCGGCGATGAGCCCGCGCAATTTCACCCGTGTGTTTACTCGTGAGACCGGGGTTTCTCCGGCCCGTTACGTCACTGAAGCGCGTCTGGCTGCCGCCCGACAGATGCTGGAGCAGACCCGGGATCCCCTTGAGCTTATTGCTGAGCGAACCGGGTTTGGCAGCAGTATTAATTTGCGACGCGTGTTTGAGAAACAGCTCCACCTCACACCGGGTGAGTACCGCCAGCGCTTTCATTGCCGGAAAATGGCGTAATCTGATCCTTTTTTGTCATTTACGCCATTCGACCTGACGCCTACAGTGACTCCAGACAACACAGATAAGGAGTGCACTATGGTTAAGGTCGGTATTAACGGTTTCGGCCGTATTGGACGTAATTTCCTGCGCGCGGCGCTGGGCAACGCGGATCTGCAGATTGTGGCCATTAACGATCTGACGGACAGCAAAACCCTCGCCCATCTGCTCAAACACGATTCCCTTCTCGGTACCCTGCAGGTTCCCGTTGAAGCGGCTGACGGCGCGTTGCAGGTGGATCGTCAGCGAATTACCGTATACAGCGAACGCGACCCGGCGAATATTCCGTGGCGTGATGCCGGCGTTGACGTGGTAATTGAGGCCACCGGCTTCTTTACTGAACGGGAAAAAGCGGCTGTGCATATCACCCACGGTGGCGCTAAGCGCGTTATCATCTCCGCTCCCGGAAAAAACGATGATCTGACGATAGTGATGGGGGTCAATCACGAGCAGTACGATCCGGCCCGGCATGTTGTCGTAAGCAACGGGAGCTGTACCACTAACGGCCTGGCTCCCGCTGCGCAAGTGCTGCATCAACAGTTCGGGATTGAACATGGTCTGATGAACACGACCCATGCGTATACCAACAGTCAGGCGCTGCACGATCAGCCTGAAAAAGATCTGCGTGGGGCACGTGCTGCAGCACTGTCAATTGTCCCGTACTCCAGCGGTGCGGCAAAAGCGCTGGGGAAAGTTATCCCTTCCCTGGACGGTAAACTGACCGGATACTCCCTGCGCGTGCCGGTTCCGGTGGTGTCGATTGTGGATTTAACGGTAACGCTAAGCCGTAACGTGACTGTCGAAGAAGTGAATGATGCGTTTCGTCACGCTGCCGCCAGCGGGCCACTGAAAGGCATTCTGGGATATAGCGATGAACCGCTGGTCTCCAGCGATTACCAGGGCGACCCACGCTCCTCAATTATCGACGGGCTTTCCACGCTGGTGATTGGCGGGAATATGGTGAAGATCCTGGCGTGGTATGACAACGAGTGGGGATTCTCAAACCGCCTGGTAGATCTGGCTTTGTGGATGGATAAGAAAGGGTTGTAACTCTGAAGCCGGGTAGCGATAACGCTTACCCGGCAAATTTATTACTCCGCCTTCACTCTCACCCCCATAAACACAATCACCATCGCCGTCACCAGCAGGAGACCGCTGCCAACAAATACGCCGTTGGCGCCGTTAAGATCAAATACCGCCCCTCCCCCGGCCGCACCGGCACTGATCGCCAGCTGGATGGACGCTACCAGCAACCCTCCTGCACTTTCGGCTTCATCCGGAACGGTGGTTGCAAGCCAGGTTGACCAGCCCACCGGAACCAGACCAAACGCAAAGCCCCACAACGCAACCAGGAACCCATCCAGCATCGCCAGATGACCAAACGCCACCATCGTGAGGGCGAGTACGCCCATCGCAAACGGTACCAGCGCCAGCGTCAGGCGCAGATTACGTGCCAGCAGATGCCCGGCGACAGAGGTGCCGACAAAATTGGCGAGTCCAAAACCCAGCAGGATCAGTGAAATACTCTCAACGCTTACCTGCCCTACTGTTTCCAGGAACGGACGCAGGTAGGTAAAGAAAGCAAAGTGGCCGCTAAAGATCAGAATGGTCGCCAGCATACCGCCGATCATCCCCGGACGACGCAGCACCCGGAACAGGGTACTCAGGCTACCGCTGCTCTCCGGTTTCATGGAAGGCAGCACCCAAAGCTGCCACAGCAGCGCCAGCATACTTGGCAGAATGCAGAGTACAAAGACGTTACGCCAGCCAATCAGGCTGCCCAGATAGCTCCCCAGTGGGGCAGCAACTACGGTGGCAATGGATACACTGGAGAAGATCACCGCCAGCGCTTTCGGCACTTTATCCGCGGGAACCAGACGCATCGTCGTGGCCGTCGACATCGCCCAGAATCCGCCGATGGCAACCCCCAGCAGCAATCGCCCCATCAGCAGGACGTGCAGGCTGGGCGCAAAGGCCACCAGCAGGCTGGAGATGATTTGCAGCACGGAGAAAAACATCAATACCCAGCGGCGGTCGATGCTTTTGGTGGCCGGCGTGATCAGCAATCCCGTGACCAGCGCCACCAGCGCGGTGGCGGTCACAGCCTGACCGGCCATCCCCTCGCTTACCCCCAGGCTCGCAGCCATTGGCGTCAGCAAACTGGCGGGCAGAAACTCTGCCGTAATCAACCCAAACACTCCCAGCCCCAGTGAATAGACCGCTCGCCAGGCGGGTTTTGCAGGCGCAATGGCCTCTCTCGCCGCGACACATGAATTCATCTGTTGTTCTCCCGTTATGAAAATGTGACATCTGTCGCAAAAGCATAGAAGGTTCACCCTGGACGATCTATGACATATAATCTCCACTTATTGATTATTCGTCCGGAGTTATGCCATGACCGTGCAGTCACCCGATCTGATCAGCGAACTTTTACGCGGCATGCGCCTGTCAGGTGTGAAATACCGACGGATCCAGGCCAGTGCACCGTTTGGCGTCGCGTTCCATCAGGCGCCCGGTAGGGCGCAGTTTCATTTTGTGAGCCACGGTAGCGCCTTGCTGCGAATGGAGAGCGGTGCCACATTCGAACTGAGTAGTGGTGACGCCCTTTTTATTCCTGGCGGTAATTCCCATGCCCTGCTCTCAGACGAGCAGGCAACCATTACGCCCATTAACGCCTTTCCCAGCGAGCCCATCTGCAGCTCGGTGTGCGCCATCACCTGCGAGCCCTGCCCGGAAAGCGAGAACACCATTATCTTTAGCGGGTGCATGGATTTTGAGCTGGGCGGGATGCAGCCGCTGATCAAGGCGATGCCGGAAGTGATGATGGTCAGCCGGTTGATGTCCACCTGGCCGGAGATCCACCCGTTGCTGGCGGCGATGGAGCGAGAATCCGTGGCGCGTCAGGCCGGGTACGCAGGGATCCTTGCGCGGCTGGCCGACGTGGTGGCAGCGTTAATCGTGCGTGGCTGGGTTGAAGGCGGCTGTGGCAAAGCCACCGGCTGGGTGCAGGTACTGCGCGATCCGCGTCTGAGCCGGGCCATTTACGCTATGCACCAGCAGCCTGGCCTGAACTGGAGCGTGGCGGACCTGGCAAAAGAAGCGGGCAC
This sequence comes from Enterobacter sp. P82, assembly GCF_037053385.1. Lineage (NCBI taxonomy): Bacteria > Pseudomonadati > Pseudomonadota > Gammaproteobacteria > Enterobacterales > Enterobacteriaceae > Enterobacter > Enterobacter sp. P82. The sequence continues at coordinate 802,863 of NZ_JBALHX010000001.1, read as the reverse complement.
GTCCCGTTCCGTGTTCGCCGAACGTTTTCTGGCCGCGACGGGAACCACTCCGGCAAAATATCTCAGCGAGTTGAGGATGAGGCTGGCCATTCAGTACATTCGACACGAAAATCAGCCGATTGAAACCGTCGCGCTGCGGCTGGGATACGGCTCTCTGGCGGCATTTAGCCGGGCATTTAAGCGCATTATTGGACATGCACCGGGCACGCTGCGGGAAGCCAGTCAGACGCCGGAAGAGGCCTGACTGAACAGCAATATTTAACGCGAATCAGGCAATATTCGTCTAAGGTTTTCAGGTGATTGACAACAGCGGTCACGCTGTTTAGTGAAGACAGGAGACGAACTGATGATAAGACCTCATACACTACGCCCCGCGTTCCTGGCCCTTGCGTCAGGAGTCGCGCTGCTCGGCGTAACGACATTGGGTTATGCCGACGATAGCCCCACGACCCAGACAACCTCACCTGATATTTTGCTGGGCCCTCTGTTCAATGATGTGCAAAGTGCCAAACTGTTTCCCGATCAGAAAACCTTCGCTGATGCCGTCCCCAAAAGCGACCCGCTAATGATTCTGGCGGATTATCGGATGCAGCACACGCAGTCCAGCTTTGACTTACGCCACTTTGTCGAGATGAACTTCACGCTCCCTGCGGAAGGGGAAAAATATGTTCCGCCTGCTGGACAAAGTTTACGTGAGCACATTGATGATCTCTGGCCCGTACTGACGCGCACCACGGATAAAGCCAGCAACAAATGGGATTCCCTTCTACCGTTACCCAAACCTTACGTGGTGCCCGGCGGTCGTTTCCGTGAGGTCTACTACTGGGACAGCTATTTCACCATGCTGGGCCTGGCGGAAAGCGATCACTGGGACAAAATCAGCGACATGGTGGATAACTTTGCGTATGAGATTGACACCTTCGGCCACATTCCCAACGGCAACCGTAGCTACTACCTGAGCCGCTCCCAGCCACCGTTTTTCTCAATGATGGTTGAGCTGCTGGCAACCCATGACAGCGATGCGTTGAAGAAATATCGTCCGCAGATGGAGAAAGAGTACGCTTACTGGATGGATGGCGTAGATGCCCTTCAGCCGGGACAAGCCAACAAACGGGTGGTGAAACTGGATGATGGCGCCATTCTCAACCGCTACTGGGATGACCGCGATACCCCGCGCCCGGAGTCCTGGCTTGACGATGTGAATACCGCCAAAAGTAACCCTAACCGTCCCGCGACCGAGATCTACCGTGATTTACGTTCCGCTGCGGCTTCGGGCTGGGATTTTAGCTCCCGCTGGATGGACGATCCGCAAAAGCTCGGCACGATCCGGACCACCAGCATTGTGCCCGTCGATCTGAATGCCCTGATGTTTAAGATGGAAAAACTGCTGGCGCGGGCAAGCCAGGAGAGTGGCGATGCCGCCAGCGCGAGCAAATACGAAACGCTGGCAACCGCGCGTCAGAAAGCCATTGAGAGCCATCTGTGGAATGATAAAGAGGGTTGGTACGCCGATTACGATCTCAAGAGCAAGAAGGTGCGTAATCAACTCACGGCGGCAGCCCTGTTCCCACTTTACGTGAAGGCGGCGGCGCAGGATCGGGCCGACAAAGTGGCAGCGGCAACCTCGTCTCGCTTGTTGAAACCAGGCGGAATTACCACCACCACTATTAGTAGTGGCCAGCAATGGGACGCGCCAAACGGCTGGGCCCCGCTGCAGTGGGTGGCCGCGGAAGGACTGCAGAATTACGGGCAAGAGAAGGTCTCGATGGAGGTAACCTGGCGCTTCCTGAAGAACGTTCAGCATACTTATGACCGGGAAAAGAAACTGGTCGAGAAGTATGACGTGTCGACAACCGGTACTGGTGGCGGCGGCGGTGAGTATCCGTTGCAGGACGGCTTCGGCTGGAGTAACGGTGTGACATTGAAAATGCTGGATCGGGTCTGCCCGAAAGCGAAACCCTGCGACAGCGTGCCGAAAAATCAGCCTGCGGCAAATGATGAAACAGCGCCGGTGAAAGCGACGGCGCAGTAAGTGAGTATTGCCGGGTGGCGGCTACGCCTTACCCGGCTTACATTTTGAACTCACAGGGCTTCGCTTAGAAACTGTAACTCGCCCCTAACTGATACGTCCTGTCACGCCCAATCCAGCAGTTGGTCGCATCGTAGCAGGTCAGTGTCTCTTTATTGGTGATGTTCTGCGCACTGGCTTTAAGCGTTAGCCCTGCCAGCGAGGGCAGAATTTCGCCCATCCGGTACGAGGCCGCCAGATCGTACTGCGTAGTGCCGCCCAGTTTACCCGCATCGTTAGACGGAGAGATTTCCATCGGGCCGGTGTAGCGTGCGCCCGCCCCCAGCATCAGCCCTTTCAACGCCGTGTTCTCAAAGGTGTAATCCCCCCAGAGATTGAAGGCATTCTCCGGAACCTGCGTTGGACGTTTCCCCTGGTATTTATCATCTTCGGTATTGATCGCGTGGGTGTACGCATAGTTGGCAATCAGCGTCAGGTTGTCCATCGGACGGCTGATGGCGGACAACTCTGCCCCTTTAGACTCCACTTCCCCGGTCTGACGATAGTTCAGGAAACCCGGATCGGAAGTGACGACATTTTTCTGACGGATGTTAAACACCGAGGCGGTAAAGGTGGTGGCGTAGTCAGCCAGCAGATATTTTACCCCACCTTCCACCTGCTTGCTGGTGGTCGGTTTGACGTCTTTCGCCACGAGCGTTCCCTTCGGGGAGACCGGCGCAAAACCTTCTGAGTAGCTGATAAATGGCGAAATCCCGTTATCAAAGGCGTAAAGCGCCCCCAGGCGTTTGGTAACGCGATCCTGCGATACCCAGGCTTTATCACCGTTTTGCAGATAATTGGTGGTGACGGAGCGGTAATCGTCGTAGCGCAGGCTACCCAGCAGATTGAGGCCGCCAAATTCCACCTGATCCTGCAGGTAATAACCATTTTGCTGGTAGCTGAGACGGTTTTTCTGGGCGGTGTAGAGCCCCAGCGCGCTTTCCCGGATCTGCGAATAGTCAGGATGACGCATATCCATACCCGGCGTGGCCGACGCGTAGCGATAGTGGAAATGGGAGTTCAGCTTCTGATAGTCAAACCCGGCCAGCAGATTGTGTTTCCAGTCGCCCAGCGCAACGGTTTTGGTCACCTGGTTGTCGATGTTAAAGCTCTTAAGGTCTTCATCGGTGGTGTAGGCAAAGCGGTTGAGCTGGTATACCTCGCTTCCTGTCCCTGTCGCGTAGGCGCTGCGCTGGTGGGTATCGACGTCGAAATAGCGCGCTTTCTGATTAAAGCCCCAGCCGCTGTCAAATTCGTGTTCGAAGCTGTAGCCCAGCATCCACTGACGCTGTTTAAACCCGTTCCACTCATCTCCGGCGTAATCGCGCTTGCCCGCGTATTTCGAACGCAGGTAAGCGATCGGCAGAGGGTTAGACGGGGTCAGACTCGGGGTGTTTTGCGCCAGGGCATCCAGGGTGAGGCGGGTTTTGCTGTCCGGTTGCCAGGTGACAGACGGGGCAATCAGGTAGTTTTCATACCGAGTAGTGTGCGGCTGATCGTCATTTTCCGTCGCTTTACCCAGCAGACGATAATTCCAGTCGCTGTCGGCAATTTGTCCGGTTGAGTCGAGATAGCCCTCTTTCAGATTACGGTTCCCGGTGTTAAAACCGACCTCAGTTCGTGCTTCTCGCTGCGGCTTTTTACTTTGAATATTCACCAGCCCGCCCGGCGAACCGCCGCCATAAAGGACCGATGAAGGGCCTTTCAGGATATCAACACTGTCTATTAACAGCGGATCGATGCGCGCCTTGGTGTTTCCGGTGACGTTATAGGGTAGTTGCAGCCCGTTGTAGAACTCCTGGTCAACGGTAAAGCCACGAATTTTATATTCGCTCATATAGGAGGTATTCCCCCGCACCTCGGTTGAGACGCCCGGGGCATAGCGCAGGATTTCATTCACCGAATTCGCGTTACGCTTTTCTATTTCCGGCGCAGAGAGGGTCGTGATGACCTGAGGTGTTTTACTTTCAGCGACGGCCGATTTCGTGGCGCTGTTCGTCCAGGCCGGCAGTGCGCTGCCCTGCTCTGAGCCCGTAACAACGATGGTGGATTCTTCGGCAAACGCCTGGGCCTGCAATGCCAGCGTGACGGCACCTGCCAGGGCGCACAGCGCAAAACGTGAGGTATTCATAATGTCGTCTTGTCGTTAGATGTAATTAGGAACGACAATTATTATCATTTAGATTAGCAAATCAATACTCCGGCAAAAAAACGGCCCTCCGCAGAGAGCCGTTTATGTCAATTTATGCTCGTCGCAGTAACCTGAATATGCCCAGCACCACAATGGCACCCACGACAGCGACCAGAAAACTGTGCAGGTCGAAACCACTTATGTTGCCTCCAAAGCCAAACATCGTCGCCAGCCAGCCGCCCACAACCGCACCAACGACCCCGAGTACACAGGTCAAAATAAAACCGCCACCATCACGCCCCGGCATGATCAGTTTGGCAATAGCGCCGGCAATAAGACCAAAGATAATCCAGGCGATGATACCCATAGCGATGCCCTCTTGCAGGTTTAACGCGTGCGCAGAAAACCTTCTGCACAGCTAACTTAAGTATAGGTCATCGCCGGAAAACCATTTTCATCTCACCGACTTATCTTTGCTTAAACAGGCAAAAAAAACTCACCGGTTTGTATTAAGTTTCATTGTTGATTGCCGATAACGCTAAGACAGTCTGTCATCTTTCAAGGAGCCATCCGGCGTGAGTCATTACAGTGAGCAGTTCCTCAAGCAAAATCCGCTGGCTGTATTAGGGGTATTACGCGACCTGCAAAAAGGCGAAGTGCCGCTGCGCATCAGTTGGTCGAATAATCAGTTCATCAGCAAGATCCTTGATGCCTCGCAGGAGCGGCTGGTTATCGACCTGGGCAGTCAGGAGTATGAAAACCGTGCCGCACTGAAAGCGGAAAATATCGCGGTGATGGCCGAAACGCAGGGGGCGAAAGTGGAGTTTGTCCTGCCACGACTGGAACTGAGCGAATATCAGGGGCTTCCTGCTTTTGTTACGCCTCTTCCCACTAATCTCTGGTTTGTCCAGCGTCGTGAGTATTTCCGCATCAGCGCTCCGCTTCAGCCAGCCTATTTTTGTAAGGCCAAAATGCCGGACAAAAAAGAGATCCGTTTCCGCCTTTTCGATCTGTCTCTTGGCGGTATGGGCGCGCTGATGGATACCGCGACTCCTGAGGGATTGGTTGAAGGCATGCGTTTTACCCAGATCGAACTGGATATGGGAGGCTGGGGTCGCTTTTATTTTGATGCACAACTGATTGCCATCAGCGATCGCAAAGTCGTAGACAGCAAAAACGAGACTATCACTACGCCACGCCTGAGCTTCCGTTTCCTTAACGTGGGGCCCGGCGCAGAGCGCGAGCTTCAGCGTATTATCTATTCACTGGAGCGGGAAGCGCGCCAACGCGCCAATAAAGTTCTGTGAGAAAAGTCGGGCAGCGTAACCGCCGCCCGTCTAGGGCATTACATAGCATCCATCGCTTTCTGAACTTTCCAGATATAACGAGGTGCCTGTGGTGCCGGGTGATTCTTAGCTACGTGCTCAAAGAACTCATCTTTGTCCATGCCATTAATTTCTGCTATCGCCTCTTTCCGGTCAGAGGAGAAAGTTCTGAGCAACGCGCCGGCACCGTTTACATAAGACACCACCAGCGCATACTGCATCACTTCCGGGTCCTGAATCCCCTTCAGCACCCCATGCTCCATAATGCTCAGGTAGGCGGTCCCCATCGAAATGTTGCGTTCCGGGTTCTTCAGCTCACTGGTCGAAGGCTGCCCGCTCCAGCCCATGTAACGGTAGACCTCTTTTCCCGCCGTTGACGCTTTAAGCTGCATCAGCCCCACCGCGTTGGATTTGCTGACGAGCGTTGGATTACCACCGGACTCCACCGCAATAATCGCCGTGATCAGTCGTGGACTAACGCCCCAGGCCTTTCCGGCTTGTTCACTGATCGGCATCCACTGCATAGCCCGTTTTACAGGCACTTCCGGGTTCCAGGGCGGGTTTTGATAATCATGTTTTGAACTACAGCCAGCAAGCAACACAATCAAAAAAGCAAACCATCTCAATTTCACGTCATCTATCCTTATAGCCGGTCATCGCGGTGCGCCGCCTCTTGAAGCAGGCGGCGTATAAGCGGCATGATATAGACAATTAGTTTCTCATTCAGCAAGGAATTGCCATGTCTCAGTTTCATCTCATCGCGCCGTCGGGCTACTGCATTAACCAGGACGCGGCACAACGGGGCGTTCAGCGCTTGCTGGAATCCGGCCATCAGGTAGAAAATCAGACGATTATCCCCCGCCGTCTTCAGCGTTTTGCCGGAACGGAAGCGCAGAGGCTGAATGATATTAATAGCCTGGTGAACCTGAAGGGCGAAAACCAGATTGTGCTTGCGGTGCGCGGGGGATACGGTGCGAGTCGCTTACTGGAGAGTATCGACTGGCAAGGGCTGGCACAGCGTCAACAGCAGGATCCGCTGCTGATCTGCGGACACAGCGATTTCACGGCGATCCAGCTTGGGCTGCTCGCTTTGCATAACGTTATTACCTTCAGCGGCCCGATGCTGGCCGGTAACTTCGGTGCGCCGGAACTGGATACCTTCACCCAGGAGCATTTCTGGCGCGCGCTGCGTAATCCCACCTATAGCGTGGAATGGCAAGGCCGCGGGCCACACTGGGAGTGTGAGGGCCAGCTCTGGGGCGGTAACCTGGCGATGCTGGTCTCGCTGATTGGTACGCCGTGGCTGCCGCAAATTGAGGGTGGCATTCTGGTGCTGGAAGATATCAACGAACATCCGTTCCGTGTTGAGCGTATGTTATTGCAGCTTTATCACGCCGGGATCCTCGAAAGTCAGTCCGCGATTGTACTGGGCAGTTTTAGCGGCTCGGCACCGAATGATTATGACGCAGGTTACTCTCTTGAGACCATGGTCGACTTCATTCGCTCGCGGCTGGATATTCCGGTTATTACTGGGCTGGATTTTGGCCATGAGCAGCAGACTGTGACCCTGGCGCTGGGGGCACACGCCGCACTGGTTCATGATGATTCAGGCAGTCAACTAACCATCAGCGGCCATCCTGTCATAAAGGCATAAAAAAACCGTTTAACCCCCTTAATAAAACGCTGTTGCCACCGTTAATATGTTAGGGTTTTAGTAACAGCGTTAACATTGAGGTGGGAGAAAGACAACATTGGATGCCGCAGCGATAATCAGCCTTTTCATTCTGGGTTCTGTGCTTGTAACCAGCAGTATTTTATTAAGTTCATTTTCATCGCGTCTCGGCATACCTATTCTTGTTATTTTCCTTGCCATCGGCATGCTGGCTGGCATTGATGGCATCGGCGGTATCCCATTCGATAACTACCCTTTCGCTTACATGGTGAGTAACCTCGCGCTGGCGGTGATCCTGCTGGACGGCGGGATGCGCACCCAGGCGAGTTCATTCCGTGTGGCCTTAGGGCCTGCACTGTCGCTCGCCACGGTCGGTGTGTTGATTACCTCTGGCCTGACCGGGATGATGGCCGCGTGGCTTTTCCATCTCAATATCATGGAAGGTTTGTTGATTGGCGCTATCGTTGGCTCAACCGATGCCGCAGCCGTGTTTTCCCTGCTCGGCGGAAAAGGGCTTAACGAACGTGTCGGTTCCACGCTTGAGATTGAATCCGGCAGTAACGATCCGATGGCGGTGTTTCTCACCATCACGTTAATCGAGATGATTCAGCAGCACGAAAACGGGCTGAGCTGGATGTTTGCCTGGCATATTCTGCAGCAGTTCGGTCTGGGTATTTTTATCGGTCTGGCGGGAGGATATCTGTTACAGCAGATGATCAACCGTATTTCGCTTCCTCTGGGGCTTTACCCTCTGCTGGCGCTGAGCGGCGGCATTCTGATTTTTGCCGTTACCACCGCGCTGGATGGGAGCGGTATTCTGGCGGTTTATCTCTGCGGATTCCTGATGGGCAACCGTCCGATTCGCAATCGTCATGCCATTTTGCAGAATTTCGACGGTCTGGCGTGGCTGGCGCAAATCGGCATGTTCCTGGTGCTGGGCCTGCTGGTCACGCCGTCAGACCTGTTGCCGATTGCCGTTCCGGCTCTGATGCTTTCTGCGTGGATGATCTTCTTCGCCCGTCCGCTATCGGTGTTTGCGGGCCTGCTGCCGTTTCGCGGTTTCAATCTGCGTGAACGGGTTTTTATCAGTTGGGTGGGGCTGCGTGGTGCGGTGCCGATTATTCTTGCCGTCTTCCCGATGATGGCCGGTCTGGATAATGCGCGATTGTTCTTTAACGTGGCGTTCTTCGTGGTTCTGATCTCCCTGCTGTTCCAGGGAACCTCGCTTGGGTGGGCAGCGAAAAAAGCCAAAGTGGTGGTCCCTCCTGTCGGCTGGCCGGTTTCCCGCGTGGGGCTGGACATTCACCCTGAGAACCCATGGGAACAATTCGTCTATCAGCTGAGCGCCGACAAATGGTGTGTGGGAGCATCGCTTCGCGATTTACATATGCCAACCGAAACGCGCATTGCCGCACTGTTCCGTGATAATGCCCTGCTGCATCCTACCGGCAGCACTCGTCTGCGCGAAGGCGATATCCTGTGTGTCATTGGCCGCGAGCGCGATCTGCCTGCGCTAGGCAAACTGTTCAGTCAGTCACCACCAGTGGCACTGGATCAGCGCTTCTTTGGTGATTTTATTCTGGAAGCGAGTGCTAAATTTGCCGATGTGGCGCTGATTTACGGTCTGGATGACGGACTGGAGTACCGCGATAAACAGCAAACGCTGGGTGAAATCATTCAGCAACTGCTGGGTGCAGCCCCTGTCGTTGGTGACCAGGTGGAGTTTGCCGGGATGATCTGGACGGTGGCCGAAAAAGAAGATAACGAGGTCAGGAAAGTTGGTGTGAGGCCAATGGACGAGGAAGCGGAATAACGGTTTTTTTGCCGGGTAAGCGCTCGCGCTACCCGGCGAATATATGTTACACCGTCACAACCGGCACTCTCGGTGCCAGAGCACACATCAATTCGTACCCCACCGTTCCTGCCGCGGCAGCCACATCGTCAATTTTGATTTCATTACCCCACAGCTCAACCGGTGAACCGATCCCCGCCTGCGGGCATGGCGTCAAATCAACGGCCAGCATATCCATAGAGATAGTACCCACCGTACCGGTGCGCACACCATCTACCAGGACTGGCGTGCCGGTCGGGGCGATGCGCGGGTAACCGTCGGCATAGCCGCCCGCCACAATACCAATCCGTTGCTCGCCCTTCGCCCGGTAACGGCTGCCGTAGCCCACCGTGTCACCGGCCTTCAGCGTCTGCACGCCAATAATTTCACTGCGCAGGGTCATGACCGGTTTCAGGCCGCTGTTGGCGATATCCTGCCACTGACCTGACGGAGATGCGCCGTACAAGACAATCCCCGGGCGAACCCAGTTATAGTGGGCTTCAGGATGCCACAGCGTGGCGGCTGAGTTTGACAGCGAGCGCGGACAATCCAGCCCTTCAGCCGCCTGCTCAATACGCACCATGGCATCGGCAATGCCATCAGGTTTTTCCGCATCGGCAAAGTGCGCCATCAACGTCATTTCACCCACATTCTTCAGCGCACGCAGCTGTTGCCAGACGGTGTGCACCCGCTCAGGCTGGAAGCCCAGGCGGTTCATACCGCTGTTGACCTTGAGATAAATATCCAGCGGCGCATGCAGTTTTGCATCCTGCAGGGCTTTAATTTGCCAGTTGCTGTGAACGCTGGTGGTCAGACGGTACTTATCCAGTAACGGCAGGTCGTCGGCGTGGAAGAAACCCTCAAGCAACAGGATAGGCCCTTTCCAGCCGCGTTCACGCAGCAGAATGGCCTCTTCCAGATTCAGTAACGCAAAACCGTCGGTGGCGCTCAGTGCGCTCCAGATACGGTCAATACCGTGGCCGTAGGCATTCGCTTTGACCACCGACCAGACGCGTGAACCAGGTGCTGCCCGGCGAACAATTTGCAGGTTATCCTTCAGGGCCTGCAAATCCAGCTGAGCCAGAACAGGACGGGACATGACAACTCCTTAGTTATGCGCGCCGTGCAGGTGCTGTGGACGCGAAGGGGTAAACCCCGATTGATAGCGTGCGGCGCTTAAATCGTCAAACGGAATGGCCGGCGTGCGCCCGGAAATCAGGTCGCTCAGCAGTTGACCAGACCCGCAGGCCATCGTCCAGCCAAGCGTGCCGTGTCCGGTATTGGTCCACAGATTTTTAAACGGCGTGCGCCCAACTATCGGTGTGCCGTCCGGGGTCATTGGACGTAGACCGGTCCAGAATGTCGCCTGTTCAACAAACCCCCCGCGCGGGAAGAGATCCCCCACCACCATCTCCAGCGTTTCACGACGCGGCTTCAGCAGCTCGGTGTTGAAGCCGACAATCTCCGCCATGCCGCCGACGCGGATGCGGTTATCGAAGCGCGTAATCGCAATCTTGTAGGTTTCATCCAGGATGGTCGACACAGGCGCGCCGCTCTCCTCTTTCACCGGAATGGTCAGCGAGTAGCCCTTGAGCGGATAGACCGGAATATCGAGAATGCCTTTCAGCATGGCAGTGGAGTACGAGCCAAACGCCATGACGTAAGCATCAGCTTTGATCACTTCGTCGCCGCACTTCACACCGTAAATCTTTTCCCCTTCCGACAGCAGCTTATCGACAGAGGTGTTAAAGCGGAATTTCACCCCCGCCTGCTCGCACATTTGCGCCAGACGTTGCGTAAAGAGCTGGCAGTCACCGGTTTCGTCATTAGGCAGACGCAGACCGCCCGTCAGTTTGTGCGCCACTTCCGCCAGGGCCGGTTCAACCTGACCAAGCTGACTGGCTTCCAGCAATTGATACGGTACTCCGGCATCTTCCAGCACGGCGATATCACGGGTCGCATTTTCGTACTGTTGCTCTGTACGGAACAGCTGCAGTGTCCCGCCCTGGCGGCCTTCGTACTCAATACCGGTCGACGCACGCAAGGCTTTCAGACAATCACGGCTGTATTCCGCCAGACGCACCATACGCCCTTTGTTTTCCATGTAGTGCCGGGTGTCGCAGTTGCGCAGCATTTGCCACATCCACTTCAACTGGAACTGGGTGCCGTCGAGGCTGATGGCCAGCGGCGCATGGCGCTGGAACATCCATTTAATCGCTTTCAGCGGAACACCGGGTGCCGCCCACGGCGCCGCATAGCCCGGAGAGATTTGCCCGGCGTTTGCCGCGCTGGTTTCAAGCGCTGGACCGGATTCACGATCGATAACGGTTACGTCATGTCCCGCCTGACTTAAATACCAGGCGCTGGTTACGCCAACGACACCACTTCCCAGTATGACAACACGCATAGCCACTCCATTATGTGCAAAAGAACAATCTTCTAATTACAGATTGATAACCTAGTTGAAAATATTATTCAACATATGACTTTTTTATGGTGACTTACCTCACACATCCCCCAGCATCAGGGGATAGTGCTAATTTGGGATCTCCTGCTACGCGTTATTTTTAACCAGCATAATATGCTGTGAGACACCGTTTATTTGCCGTATCAAAAACGTGAAATCGCAAAGAAAAAATTTCCGCTCCAGCACGCTTTTTAACACGTTGATCTATGCTTGAAAGGAGGCTCTCCAGACAGAGAGAGCACCCACAATGAGGGCGCGCTAATGGCTACTATTGATTCCCTGAACAAGGACAACACACGTCTGAGCGATGGACCCGACTGGACCTTCGAGCTGCTGGATGTCTACCTCGCCGAAATCGACCGGGTGGCAAAACTGTATCGCCTGGATACCTATCCGCATCAGATTGAAGTCATTACGTCCGAACAGATGATGGACGCCTACTCCAGCGTCGGGATGCCGATTAACTATCCGCACTGGTCGTTTGGTAAAAAATTTATTGAAACGGAACGGTTGTATAAGCACGGCCAGCAGGGGCTGGCGTATGAGATTGTCATCAACTCCAACCCGTGTATTGCTTATTTGATGGAAGAGAACACCATTACCATGCAGGCGCTGGTGATGGCGCATGCCTGCTACGGACACAATTCCTTTTTCAAGAACAACTACCTGTTCCGCAGCTGGACGGATGCCAGTTCTATTGTCGATTACCTTATCTTCGCCCGTAAGTACATTACCGACTGCGAAGAGCGTTATGGCGTGGATGAAGTGGAAAAACTGCTCGACTCCTGCCATGCGCTGATGAACTACGGTGTGGATCGCTATAAACGTCCACAGAAAATCTCCCTGCAGGAGGAGAAAGCCCGGCAGAAAAGCCGCGAAGAGTATCTGCAAAGCCAGGTGAATATGTTGTGGCGTACCCTGCCGAAGCGTGAGGAAGAAAAAGCGGTGGCCGAAGCGCGTCGCTATCCGTCTGAGCCGCAAGAAAACCTGCTCTATTTTATGGAGAAGAATGCTCCGCTGCTGGAGCCATGGCAGCGTGAAATACTGCGCATCGTGCGCAAGGTAAGCCAGTATTTCTACCCGCAAAAACAGACCCAGGTGATGAACGAGGGCTGGGCGACATTCTGGCACTACACCATTCTCAACCATCTGTATGACGAAGGAAAAGTCACCGAGCGGTTTATGATGGAATTCCTGCACAGCCATACCAATGTGGTGTTCCAGCCGCCGTACAACAGCCCGTGGTACAGCGGGATTAACCCGTACGCGCTTGGCTTTGCCATGTTCCAGGACATTAAACGTATCTGTCAGTCACCCACAGAAGAAGACAAGTACTGGTTCCCGGATATCGCTGGTTCCGACTGGCTGGAAACGCTGCATTTCGCCATGCGCGACTTTAAGGATGAGAGCTTTATCAGCCAGTTTATGTCGCCAAAGATCATGCGTGATTTCCGCTTCTTTACCGTTCTGGACGATGATCGGAATAATTATCTGGAGATTTCAGCGATCCATAACGAAGAGGGATACCGTGAGATCCGCTCTCGCCTCTCTTCTCAGTACAACCTGAGCAATCTTGAACCCAATATTCAGGTGTGGAACGTTGATTTACGCGGTGACCGCTCTCTGACCTTGCGTTATATCCCGCACAACCGCGCGCCGCTGGATAAAGGGCGTAAAGAAGTGCTGAAGCATGTGCATCGCCTGTGGGGCTTTGACGTGCAACTTGAACAGCAGAATGAAGATGGTAGCGTGGAGTTACTTGAGCGTTGTCCGGCGCGGTTGAATACGCTGTAGCTCTGCCCTGTTTGTCCGCTAAGCGTCGCGCCATCCGACGAAAAAAACCTCTCATATGAGAGGTTTTTTTATTTAACGACTTTGAATCGCTAAATCACCCGGTAGCGTTTTCTGCATACGGTGCCAGATTTCACCGGAGTCGTGGCCGTAGCGACGCACGGTTTCATAGACCTGATCGTGCAGGCCTTCAGAACAGAGCTTGCTCAGTTTATGGTAGAAACCCAGTGCCAGACTGCGGGCTTCCGGATTAGCAAAATAGTGGCGACCAATGCGGGTATACAGCCCTTTCATCCCGTTCAGAATAAGGCCATAAATTGGGTTGCCAGAGGCAAACGCCAGCCCACGGAAGACGTTGTAATCGAGGGTTGCAAACGCATCTGCGTGATCTTCAACTTCGTTCGCACTGGCCAGTACAGCAAGAGCGTCTTCAGGATGCTGACGAAAAGCGGTACGAATAAAGATCGTCGCGATGTTGGTGCGAACAGAAAGCAGATTATCGATCAGCTGCGGCACGCTTTCATGGTCGAGACGCGCCAGCGTTTCAAGAATGTTCAGCCCGGAAGTTTCCCAGAAGTTGTTCACTTTCGTTGGTTTGCCGTGCTGAATCGTCAACCACCCATCACGTGCCAGTCGCTGGAGCACTTCACGCAGCGTGGTGCGAGTGACGCCAATCAGTTCAGAGAGTTCGCGTTCAGCCGGAAGAATGGACCCCGCAGGAAAACGATTATTCCAGATGCTTTCAATGATGTACTCTTCCGCGAAACCCGCCGGGCTCTGCGCCTTAATGACCATAGTGAGATTTCCATTACACAGCTTTAGCAAATTGGACTCATCATACCAGAGGCACGCTGTAGCAGATAGCGCGGCAAAGAGAGAAAAGAGGGATCACGGTTTCATTTTTGTGAAATTTACAATGCTGTCATATCCACCTCCAGGCCGCGATTTTTGCGTATACTCATGTTTTGTCTTAGTTGACGGGGAAGGACGTCTGTCGTGGAAATTTCTTTTGGGCGCGCAGTGTGGCGCAATTTTTTAGGCCAGTCACCCGACTGGTACAAACTGTTATTACTGGTGTTCCTGATCGTTAACCCCATCATTTTTATTGTGAACCCGTTTATTGCCGGGTGGTTGCTGGTCGCGGAATTTATCTTCACTCTGGCTATGGCGCTAAAATGTTATCCCCTGCTGCCTGGCGGCTTGCTGGCTTTTGAAGCGGTCGTTATCGGTATGACCAGCGCAGAGCACGTGAAAGCAGAACTGGCCTCGAATCTTGAAGTACTTCTGCTGCTGATATTTATGGTGGCCGGTATCTACTTTATGAAACAGCTACTGCTGTTTATCTTTACCCGCCTGCTGCTCAGTATTCCGTCGAAAACGCTTCTGTCGCTGGCCTTCTGCATGGCTGCCGCGTTTCTTTCGGCCTTCCTGGATGCACTGACGGTTGTTGCCGTGGTGATAAGCGTTGCCGTTGGATTTTACGGAATTTACCACCGGGCGGCCTCTTCGCGCCCCGGGGACGATCTGCTGGATGACAGCCAGGTTGACACTTACCACCGAGAAGTGCTGGAACAATTCCGCGCCTTCCTGCGAAGCCTGATGATGCATGCCGGTGTCGGCACCGCCCTGGGTGGCGTGATGACAATGGTGGGTGAACCGCAAAACCTGATCATTGCCAAAGCGGCAGGCTGGCACTTTGGTGATTTCTTCCTGCGTATGGCACCGGTGAGTCTACCGGTTCTGCTCTGCGGCCTGGTGACCTGTATGCTGGTGGAGAAGTTTCGTCTCTTTGGCTACGGTGCACAACTCCCGGACCCGGTACGTCAGGAACTGCAAAAATTCGATCTGCAAAGCCGTAGCCAGCGGACACGCCAGGAGACACTGCGTCTTATTGCGCAGGGGATCATCGGTGTCTGGCTTATTGCCGCGCTGGCGTTTCATCTTGCTGAAGTGGGATTAATTGGGCTGTCGGTCATTATCCTCGCCGCCACTTTCACTGGCGTGACGGATGAGCATGCTATCAGCAAAGCGTTTACCGAAGCCCTGCCGTTTACCGCGCTGCTAGCTGTATTTTTTGCCGTTGTGGCGGTAATTATTGACCAACACCTCTTCGCGCCAATTATTGCCTTTGTTTTACAGGCTGCACCGGATGCTCAGCTCTCGCTGTTTTATCTGTTTAACGGCCTGCTCTCGTCGATATCCGATAACGTGTTTGTCGGGACGGTCTACATCAATGAGGCTAAAGCGGCCATGGAGCAAGGCGTCATCAGCACAGGTCAGTTTGAGCTGCTGGCTGTGGCGATCAACACCGGCACTAACCTGCCATCGGTTGCGACCCCTAACGGACAAGCCGCTTTCCTCTTCCTGTTGACCTCTGCACTGGCGCCACTCATACGACTTTCTTATGGCAAGATGGTCTGGATGGCCCTGCCCTATACGCTTGTGCTCACGATCGTGGGATTGCTTTGCGTCAAAATTACCCTCATTCCCTGTACGCAATGGTTGATACAAGCGGGTATACTTGCGGCGCAGTAAAGTATGTATATCGGGCAGTTCGCTGCCCGTTTGCCTTTTCGCACGATAAACATCCAATTACGTTTTATTTCGTCAGGTACATCTGGCGCGAAAGACGAATTCGTTTACACTGCGCTTTCTAAGCATGTTCCAGGGAAATGATTATGTTGAGATTTTTAAACCAGTGCTCCCGCGGTCGCGGAGCGTGGTTGTTAATGGCCCTGACCGCCTTTGCGCTGGAAATGGTCGCGCTGTGGTTCCAGCATGTGATGGGACTTAAACCCTGCGTGCTCTGCATCTACGAGCGCTGCGCACTGTTCGGCATTATGGGCGCTGGTCTGGTGGGTGCGATTGCACCGAAAACGCCGTTGCGCTATGCCGCAATCGCTATCTGGTTGTACAGTGCCTGGAAAGGGATTGAGCTCTCCTGGCAGCACACCATGATGCAGCTGCATCCATCACCGTTTATGACCTGTGATTTCGCCGCCCGCTTCCCGAGCTGGTTGCCGCTGGATAAATGGCTGCCGCAGGTGTTTGTTGCCTCCGGTGACTGCTCCGTTCGTCAGTGGGAATTCCTGACTCTGGAGATGCCACAGTGGCTGGTGGGTATTTTTGTGGCCTACTTCGTCGTGGCACTGCTGGTGCTGATTGCTCAGCCATTCAAACCGAAGAAACGCGATTTGTTTGGAAGGTAAAAGCGAACAGGTTTTGTAGGTCGGGTAAGCGCAGCGCCACCCGACACAGAGCGAACAATAAAAAACCCGCCTCGGCGGGTTTTTTATTTCAACTCAACGGTTGGGATGATTCATGATGTGATCTTCCCAGTCCCGGACCTCAGACTCTTTCACCGCAATGTGGCGCACTGAAATACGCTCACCGTGCATCGCCGCTTTCGACCCCGTCAGCAGCGGGTGCCAGTTCGGTAAATCCTTCCCTTCCGCCAGCAGGCGATACGCGCAGGTATGCGGCAGCCATTCGAAGGTTGGCAGATTATCGCGGGTTAATTTGATGCAGTCCGGCTCAAACTCGAACCGACGCTCATAGTTACGGCACTGGCAGGTTTTGATGTTCAACTGTTTGCAGGCAACGTTGGTGAAGTAGATTTCGTCAGAATCTTCATCCATCAACTTGTGCAGGCAGCACTGCCCGCAGCCGTCGCACAATGATTCCCATTCCGCGTCAGTCATGTCATCAAGAGTTTTGCTTTGCCAGAAAGGGATGTCGTTCATCAGGATGTCCACACGTCAAAAGAAAGCGCACCTTATAACGAGTCTGGCACGTTGTTGCAAGTTTTGCCGCCCTCTTCAGGCGGCAAGATGCGGTTACAGCACGCGGGTTTTCAGCGACAGGCCGTTAAAACCAACCTCAAGCTCATCCCCGCTGAGTAGCGGGCCAACACCTTCGGGTGTACCTGTCAGGATCACATCACCCGGTTTCAGGGTAAAGAAGCGGCTCATATAGGCAATCAGCGGCAGGATCTTGTGGATCATATCGGCGGTGGTTCCCTGCTGGCGGAATTCACCATTAACCTTCAGGGAAAGCGGCGTATCCTGCGGGTCAGCAGTGAACTCGCCCACTGGCACAAAACCGGAGATCGGGCAGGAATTATCAAACCCTTTGGCTTTCTCCCAGGGCTGCCCGGCTTTTTTCATTTTGCCCTGAACATCACGCAACGTGAGGTCCAGCGCAACGCCGTAGCCTGCAATCGCTTTTTGCACGTGCTCTTCAGAGGCCTGACGCAGCGTCGCGCCGATCAGCACGGCGAGTTCAACTTCGTGGTGGACTGAACCTAACCCCTGAGGTAACGCCAGCGGCTGACGGATATCACAAAGCGCCGTTTCTGGCTTAATGAACAGAACCGGTTCTTCTGGCGTCGCGCTACCCATCTCCTGAATATGTTTTGCATAGTTGCTGCCCACGCAGACCACTTTGCTGACGGGATAATCCAGTAATGCACCTTGCCAGTTATGATGTTGATACATGGTCGCCCCCTAAACGATTGATGTGTTGTGTCCAAAAACAGTTGAGACTATTTTTTTCCGTTCGCCTCAAGATGCTGTTTTAATAAATTCTCAGGCGGTGGTGGAAGCTGTAAATAATAGCCCTGCTCGGTTAATGCCGTTTTCACTTTTTCCAGATCGGCATTCACCAACGTCTTACGACCATCCAGCGGCAGCAGCATCGCCAGCTGCGGTCGGCCAAAGCTTTTCATTAATTCTTCAGGCACGCGGGAAAAATCGTCTTTCTTTTCGACATAAAGATAGGTCTGGTCACGACTTGTACTTCTGTAGATCACACAAAACATGTTTTTACTCTGAATTAATGGGTGGTTGCTTGCCTCAATATACTCCTGACTATAACATGCCTGATACTCTTCGGAATATCGCAGCGAGTGGTTGCGGTTAATAGCAAATTGAGTAAGGCCAGGATGTCAAACACGCCCATCGAGCTTAAAGGCAGTAGCTTCACCTTATCAGTGGTACATTTGCATGATGCAAAACCCGAGGTTATTCGTCAGGCGTTAGAAGACAAAATCGCCCAGGCTCCCGCTTTTCTGAAACACGCCCCTGTTGTTATCAATGTCAGCGCGCTTGAAGCGCCGGTTAACTGGAAACTTCTCCAGCAAGCCGTCTCCTCGACCGGGCTGCGTATTGTGGGCATCAGTGGCTGCAAAGATGCTGAGTTGAAAGCGGAAATTGACCGTGCGGGGCTGCCACTTCTGACTGAGGGCAAAGAAAAAGCCTCACGTGCAGCACCTGTTGCCGTCCAGACGCCCCCTCCTGCGGTGCAAAACGTTACCGCCGTCACAAAAACGCGAATGATTGATGTGCCGGTTCGTTCCGGTCAGCGCATTTATGCACCAAACTGTGATCTGATTGTTACAAGCCACGTCAGTGCTGGCGCTGAGCTGATTGCAGATGGCAATATTCACGTATACGGTATGATGCGTGGACGTGCGCTCGCAGGTGCAAGTGGCGATCGGGATGCACAAATATTTTGTACTCACCTGACGGCGGAACTGGTGTCCATCGCAGGTGAATATTGGCTGAGCGACAAGATCCCAGCCGAATTTTATGGCAAAGCGGCTCGTCTGCGCCTGGCAGACGACGCGTTGACCGTTCAACCGTTGAATTGATCCCTTTTTAACAAGGAATTTCTATGGCACGCATTATTGTTGTTACTTCGGGTAAAGGAGGCGTTGGCAAGACCACCTCCAGCGCGGCCATCGCTACTGGTTTGGCCCAGAAGGGAAAGAAAACCGTCGTTATCGACTTCGATATCGGTCTGCGTAACCTCGACCTGATCATGGGATGTGAGCGTCGCGTCGTGTATGACTTTGTGAACGTCATTCAGGGCGATGCTACGCTGAACCAGGCGCTGATTAAAGATAAGCGCACCGAGAACCTCTACATTCTCCCGGCCTCTCAGACGCGTGACAAAGACGCGCTGACCCGTGAAGGGGTAGAAAAGGTGCTCGATGATCTGAAAAAAATGGAGTTCGACTTTGTGGTCTGTGACTCCCCTGCGGGTATCGAAACCGGTGCCCTGATGGCGCTCTACTTCGCTGATGAAGCAATCATCACCACCAACCCTGAAGTGTCATCCGTGCGTGACTCTGACCGCATTCTGGGCATCCTCGCGTCGAAATCCCGTCGTGCGGAAAATGGCGAAGACCCGATTAAAGAACACCTGCTGCTCACCCGCTACAACCCTGGCCGCGTGAACAAAGGTGACATGCTGAGCATGGAAGACGTGCTGGAGATCCTGCGCATCAAACTGGTGGGTGTAATCCCGGAAGATCAGTCCGTGTTACGCGCCTCTAACCAGGGCGAGCCAGTGATCCTTGATACAATGGCAGATGCAGGTAAAGCGTATGCTGATACTGTTGACCGTCTGCTGGGAGAAGAACGTCCTTTCCGCTTCATTGAAGAAGAGAAGAAAGGTTTCCTCAAACGCCTGTTCGGAGGATAAGTTATGGCATTACTGGACTTTTTTCTCTCGCGGAAAAAGAACACCGCCAACATCGCTAAAGAACGTCTGCAAATTATCGTGGCGGAGCGCCGTCGTAGCGACGCCGAGCCTCATTACCTGCCGCAGTTGCGTAAGGACATCCTGGAAGTGATCTGTAAGTATGTGCAGATTGACCCGGAGATGGTCACCGTACAACTGGAGCAGAAAGACGGGGATATTTCGATTCTGGAGCTGAACGTTACGCTCCCGGAAGCGGAAGAGTCACGTCCGTAGGTTTGTGATTTTGTAGCCCCGGTAAGCGCAGCGCCGCCGGGGGAATATGCCGGGTATTTCGCCCGGCATATTTATTAGCGCGGATACCCTTCCAGCAACGTATTCAGGCGATCGGCCATCAATTCCCCGCGCCATCCTGCCACCATTTCCGGCAAACCATTTTGCGGTTTCAGCTTCCAGTGCCAGTTCAGCAGCTGGTTAATCTGTCGGCGTGAGGCGAGCAGTTCCGCACTCAGTTTGCTTTCCGTTGCGACGACTTGCACCAGCGCTTTGATATCCTTAAACGCTTTACGGTAGCCCGGCATATCCATCAGATTCAGCAGCGGTTCCGGCAACGCATCTTCCGGCAGCTCCTGCGCTTTTGCGACCAGCGCCAACAGGGTTTTGCCGTGGAAACGGATTTCACTGCCTGATAGCCCAATGCTGTCCAGCTCGCCCAGGCTACCTGGCATATAGCGTGCAACCGCCCAGAGATGCTCTTCACGGACCACAAAATTAACGGCAAGGTCGCGCTCGCGGGCTTTGCGCAGACGCCAGTCCGCTAACAGTTGCAGGCACGCCAGCTGACGCGTACGTAACTGCCAGGCATTAGTGATATCGCGCCAGGCGTCTTTCGGGTCAACCACTTCCTGGCGACGTTGTTGCGCCATACGACACTCATCCAGGGCCGCAGCCAGCCAACCTGAAGCTTCAGCCTCTTTCATCAGTTGTCCGGCAATCGGCAGCAGATAAAACACGTCTGCCGCCGCGTATTCCAGCTGACGCTCAGTGAGAGGGCGTGCCAGCCAGTCAGTACGGGATTCGCTTTTGTCCAGCGTCAGACCCGTGTACTCCTCCACCATGGCAGCAAAACCCCATGAAAGCGGACGATTGCTGAATGCCGCAAGGATCTGCGTATCAATCAACGGCTGCGGCATGATGCCAAACGTGTTGAGAAACACCTCCAGATCTTCACTACCTGCGTGCAGGTATTTCGTCACGGCAGTATCGAGCAGCAGGTCACGCATTGGTGTCCAGTCGGTAATGCCAAGAGGGTCGATAAGCGACACATGTTTACCGTCGAACATCTGAATTAAACCCAGCTGCGGATAATAAGTCCGGGTACGGACAAATTCGGTATCCAGGGCAATGGCAGGAAAGTCGCGCGTCACTTCGCACAGCGAAGCCAGCTCGTCATTGGTCGTGATCATCTGGTAATTCAAAACGGGTTCTCTTTTGTTTGCGCCCATAAAAAACGCCGGCTTAACCGGCGTCTGGGCGATTAGCGTGAAGCTCAGGCCTTATTGTCTACTTTGCCACGGGCTTCGTCACGTAATTCTCGTCGTAATATCTTTCCAACGTTTGATTTCGGCAGCTCATCGCGGAATTCAACCAGCTTCGGTACCTTGTAGCCCGTCAGTTGACGACGACAGAACGTTACCAGCTCCTCCTCGGTGAGAGAGGGATCCTTCTTGACCACAAAAATTTTGACCGCTTCACCGCTGCTGCCGGAAGGAACCCCTACCGCCGCCACTTCGAGTACGCCGCTGTGCTGCATGACGACATCTTCGATCTCGTTCGGATAGACGTTGAACCCGGACACCAGGATCATATCTTTCTTACGGTCAACGATGCGCAGGAAGCCCTCGTCATCCATCACTGCGATGTCACCCGTGTGCAGCCAGCCGTCTTTGATGATTTCGTCTGTCGCATCAGGACGCTGCCAGTAACCCAGCATCACCTGTGGCCCTTTGACACACAGTTCTCCCGGCTCGCCCGGTGCAACTTCGTTATCGTCATCATCGACCAGTTTAGCTTCTGTCGAAGGCACTGGCAGACCAATGCTACCGCTGTGGTAGTCAATATCATGTGGATTGACGCTAACCAGCGGCGCACACTCCGTCAGGCCATAGCCTTCCAGCAAATACTGACCGGTGAGTTTGACCCAGCGCTCGGCGACTGCCTGTTGCACCGGCATCCCGCCCCCCGCAGAGAGGTGCAGCGTCGAAAAATCAAGCTGCTGGAACTCTTTGTTATTGAGCAACGCGTTAAACAGGGTATTCACACCGGTCATCGCGGTGAACGGATATTTTGCCAGTTCTTTGACCAGCCCAGGAATATCGCGCGGGTTGGTAATCAATACGTTTTGGCCACCCAGTTCAATGAACAGCAGACAGTTCATGGTGAGCGCAAAAATGTGATACAGCGGCAATGCTGTAATGACCAGCTCTTTTCCGGGATGCAGCAGTGGGCCATACGTGGCATTCACCTGCTCAAGGTTTGCCAGCATGTTACGGTGGGTCAGCATCGCGCCTTTCGCCACACCGGTAGTGCCGCCAGTGTATTGCAGGAAGGCAAGGTCTTCTGACACCACCTCCGGCTTGACGTATTGCATACGATAGCCCGCATGGAGCGCACGGCGGAAGGAGATAGCATCCGGCAGATGGTATTTTGGCACCAGGCGTTTGACGTATTTGACAACAAAGTTAACCAGCGTGCCTTTGGCGGTGGAGAGTTGATCCCCCATACGCGTCAGGATGACGTGCTTAACCTGGGTTTTATCGACCACTTTTTCCAGAGTGTGGGCAAAGTTAGAGACAATCACAATCGCCGTCGCGCCGCTGTCGTTCAGCTGGTGTTCCAGTTCACGCGGCGTGTACAACGGGTTAACGTTGACGACAATCATCCCTGCTCGCAGGATACCGAACAATGCTACCGGGTATTGCAGCAGGTTCGGCATCATCAGCGCGACGCGGTCCCCTTTTTGCAGTCCCAGACCTTCCTGCAGATAAGCCGCAAACGCCCGGCTACGCTCCTCAAGTTTACGGAACGTCATCACCTCGCCCATGTTCACGAAAGCGGGTTGATCGGCATAACGCCTTACCGAGTGTTCAAATAATTCAACCAGGGATTGATAACGGTCAGGATTGATCTCGGCAGGAACATCTGCGGGATAACGGTTAAGCCAAACCTTCTTCAATGCATCACCTCTGAAATGAGTGTTCGTCGTCATCACAACCCCGATAATAAACAGTTTGTTAACATTATATTAACTCAGCGTACCAGTTTATTAATTGTTCAGATTTAAGGTTGCGAAGCGCGTCACTCTTTTTTTTCGTCTTGTCCGTAAAAAAACAGAGACAGCGGCTGAGCCGCTGTCTCTTTTCCAACAATAACAGTAAGTTACTCAGTAACGATAGTCTGTACCTGTGCAGGTCCTGGGTTATACCAACCCCAGCCCGGGTAGCCATAACGATAAGGATGCGGCCCCCACATCCACGGGTCGATCGGCTGAGGCGGCATGATCACCTGCTGTGCCAGCCGCCAGCGTTTATACCCGTTAACCTGCATGGTCATGAATTTGTACGGCGTGTTGCCGATTTTGCCCTGCACGGCACCGGTAATTGGCCCGACGACGGTCACCAGCTGTCCGCGAAAATCAACCGGGTCCAGGAACCCACTGACGTCCGCATAGATACGTCCCCGGGAGGCCTCGCCCAGTACAGGACGCGCGCCGCTGTCCAGCGGAACGGTCGCGATCTCCAGACGGGTTTTCCCTTGCTGGTTTTGTACGTCGATCACCTTGCCGCCGAAGCGAGCTTCCTGGCCGACGTAAAGCTCAGGGGCATTCATCACCCGGACCAGATCCTGCTGGGGCGTCGGGCTGCTGCCCTTTATCGCATCAGGAACGGAAACGCATCCGCTCAGTGCTATGGCTACAACGCCTGCCATAATAAGGCGTACTACTTTAGTCTGAACCGCCATGATGCGACTCCTTTTTCTCAGTTCCTGTTACTGAGATTCACTCGCGGCCCGGAAGTTTCTTCCACGCGACGGTGTTTCGCAAATAAACCGGCTCCGCATGTTCCACGGCAACGGTTTTTCCTTCTGCAAGAAGCTGGCAGGCAATCGGAAGCATATCTTCCGCAGCTGGCAGTAACATGTTGCCATCCACCAGCGTCACCCCGGTATCGTTCGCCATCTCGGGCCACGCAGGCCAGCCCGTGCCGACAGTCGCCCACTCACCGGACAGCTGTTGCAGCCGTTCAGTGACCGCTTCCGGCTTAAGCACGGCTTCCGTCTCTTCACCGTGCCACACGCCGTTTTCATCGCGCGTATATTCGGCCCAGTAGACTTCACCCATGCGGGCATCAATCGCGGCCAGCACGCGCGTTGCTCCGGTCATGCGCCATGCGCCCTGCGCCATGGTGGCGAGAGTAGAGACGCCAATCATCGGCAGCTCAGCGCCCAGCGCCAGCCCCTGTGCAATGCCAATCCCGATACGTACGCCCGTAAAGCTGCCAGGCCCCCGGCCAAAGGCCAGCGCATCGAGGTCGGTTAAGGAGGTGTTGCCCTGAGTTAAAATCGCTTTTACCAGGGGCAGAATGCGCTGGGTATGTTCCCGTGGGCACTCTTCGAAATGAGCAGAGATAGTACCGTCGTTCCACAGGGCAACGGAACAAGCCTCTGTAGCGGTATCAATAGCCAGAATTCGCATCAGTTGTCGCGCTCTCGCAAGGGTCAGTCACAAAATGGCGCGCATCTTAGCACACTCCGGGGCAAATTACTCCGCCGTTGGGTTTGCGAGGAAACGCACCGCGCGTTTTATGTCCCGCGTACGTGGCGCGGGCGGCAGGCTTGCAAGGAAAGTGGCACCATACGGGCGCATCACCAGCCGGTTATCGCAAATGACCAGCACACCGCGGTCGGTCACGTCGCGGATCAATCGCCCTACCCCTTGCTTAAGGGTGATTACCGCATCCGGCAGCTGGACTTCATCAAACGGATCGCCTCCGCGCAGGCGGCAATCTTCCATGCGCGCTTTCAGCAGCGGATCGTCCGGAGAGGTAAACGGCAATTTATCAATAATCACCAGCGAGAGCGTATCCCCGCGCACATCTACCCCTTCCCAGAAGCTGCTGGTTGCCACAAGGAGGGCATTACCGGCACTGACAAACTGCTGCAGCAGTTGCCCTTTACTGGTTTCACCCTGCAACAGCACCGGCAGCGTCATGGTGGCACGGAACTGCTCGGCGAGGTCTCTCATCATGGCGTGAGAAGTGCAGAGCATAAAGCAGCGGCCGTTGTTGGCCTCAATCATCGGTTTTAACATCGCCGCCAGGTGGCGTGCGGCACCGGGCTGATTCGGTAGCGGCAAATTGCGCGGCACACAGAGCAGCGCCTGTTTTTCGTAATCGAACGGGCTTGGCAGCAGCAGCGACTCCGCCTGCTCGATACCCAGACGCTCGGTAAAGTGGTGTAGATCGTCATTCACCGAAAGCGTTGCCGAGGTGAAGATCCAGCTTCCCGGTTTTTGCGCCATCACCTCTTTAAATTTATCCGCTACGGTCAGCGGCGTGAGCGCCAGCGTGAAATGCCGCGAGGTGCATTCATACCAGTAGCTGAAACCCGGCTGGTTAATCTCTTTCAGCCGTTTGAGCCGCCCGCGATAGAGCGTGGCGCGCTCGAAGGCGGCATCCAGCAACGCGGAGCGTCCGAGAGACAGTTTCGCCACGTCGTAACAGAGCTCAAGGGCATCATCCAGCAGCAGCAGTGCGCGCTGGATATTTTTGTCGGCCAGCAGTTCACGCAGGTTGCCACGATAGCCCGGCTCGCCAAGCTGTAAGCGAAAATCCTGGGCACTTTGCGCCAGACGGTCGGCACATTTCTGTAGCTGCTGGGTATCTTTTAATTCAGTACGGTAAGCAATAGTGAAATCTTTGGCCAGATCCAGTAGCTGACGGCTGGAGAGCGACTGACCGAAATACTGGCTGGCGATATCCGGTAACTGGTGGGCTTCATCGAAGATCATGACGTCCGCCTCGGGGATCAGCTCGCCGAAACCGCTGTCTTTGACCACCATATCGGCGAGAAACAGATGGTGGTTAACCACCACCACGTCGGCATCCATCGCCGTTTTGCGCGCTTTCACCACAAAGCAGTCTTTATACAGCGGGCAGTCGCTGCCAAGACAGTTATCGTTAGTACTGGTCACCAGCGGCCAGGCTGGAGAGTCTTCCGGCACGCTCGCGCAGGTGCTGATATCCCCTTCTTCGGTCTGGTTCGCCCAGGCGCGAAGAATAATAACGTCACTCAGGGTTTGCACCGGCAGATCACCACCCGCCAGCGCCTGCTGCTCAAGACGTTCCAGACAGAGATAGTTGGAGCGCCCCTTCAGCAAGGCCAGACGACCTTTGTATTTCAACGCCTTTGCCACGGTGGGTAAATCGCGGCTGTAGAGCTGATCCTGTAGTGCTTTCGATCCAGTGGATATGATCACCTTCTTTTTCGCGCGCAGCGCCGGTGCAAGGTAAGCATACGTTTTCCCCGTGCCGGTTCCGGCTTCCACCACCAGCGGTTGCGCCTTGTCGATCGCACGCGCAACGGCATGTGCCATCTGCCGCTGTGGTTCACGCGGTTTGAAACCAGGGATGGCCTGTGCTAATTGACCTTCAGGGGAAAAATCGTCTGCCACGTTGTTCTCTCACTGTATTTTTGCACAGGGATTATGTCAGCCCCTTCTCTCCAGTGCCACCCCAAATAGTGACGACAGCGGAACAATATGGCAGTCTTGCCGCCTGATGACGAAAAATAACGAGGAAACGTTTATGACAATTGTGCGCATTGATGCCGAAGCCCGCTGGTCTGATGTGGTGATCCATAACCAGACGCTCTACTACACCGGCGTACCGGCTAACCTGGACGCAGATGCGTTCGAGCAAACGGCAAACACCCTGGCGCAGATTGACGCGGTGCTGGAAAAACAGGGCAGCGACAAATCCCGCATTCTGGATGCGACGATTTTCCTGGCAAACAAAGACGATTTTGCGGCGATGAACAAAGCCTGGGATGCGTGGGTTGTGGCGGGTCACGCGCCTGTACGCTGCACCGTACAGGCCACGCTGATGAAACCGGAATACAAGGTTGAGATTAAGATTATCGCGGCAGTGTAAGCCGGTTATTCTTCATCTTCATCCTCAAAACGCGCCACGATCCGCTCGCCGGTATGGGTGGCGCGCAGTTCCTCCGCCACCTGGGCAATCGCCTGCCCGCTGCTCATCCCCTGGGACATTAACTCCTGAATTCGCTCAACCGCTTTCTGCTGCTGTTCATGGCTCAGAGAAGGTAAACCTGCAAACATCGTCAACTCCTGCTAAATTATTGGCGCTAATTATTTCACGCTGCCCGGTAGTATGCCACACATGAACATGCGCTTCCCCACTGTTATTACCCTGCCCTGGCGTACGGACGCCGCTGAATTCTGGTTTGCTCGTTTGAGCCATCTTCCGTTTGCGATGCTGCTGCACTCCGGATATGCGGATCACCCGTACAGCCGCTTCGATATTATGGTAGCCGACCCCGTCAAGACGCTGACAACCGATGACATGTCGTTAACCGACGATCCGCTGATGCTGCTTCAGCAAGAAATTGACGCGCTGGGCTTATCTGCCACACCGAACCCGGACCTCCCTTTTCAGGGCGGCGCGCTGGGTCTGTTTGGCTACGATCTGGGTCGTCGGTTCGAAACGCTACCTGAACATGCGCAGGCTGATATTTCCCTGCCAGACATGGCCGTGGGGCTGTATGACTGGGCGTTAATTGTTGATCACCAGAAAAAAACGGTTTCCCTGCTGAGCCATCGTGACGTGCAGGCGCGCCTGGCGTGGCTTGAGGCGCAGCAAGCTGCCCCGGTACAGACGTTCACACTGACCTCCGGGTGGCGCTCAAATATGAGCGCCGCGGAATATGCCGAAAAATTCTCGTGCGTTCAGGCGTATCTGCAAAGCGGTGACTGCTACCAGGTTAACCTTGCCCAGCGTTTCCAGGCGACTTATGAAGGCGATGAGTGGCAGGCATTTACCCGCCTCAATGCCACTAACCGGGCACCGTTCAGCGCGTTTATTCGCCTGAAACAGGGGGCAATACTCAGCTTGTCGCCTGAGCGCTTTATTCATCTGGCAGAAGGGACGATTCAAACCCGTCCGATTAAAGGCACATTGCCGCGTCTTACCGATCCCGACGCCGATCGTCAGCAGGCAGAAAAACTGGCCACCTCACCGAAGGACCGCGCCGAAAACCTGATGATTGTTGATCTCATGCGTAATGATATAGGCCGGGTGGCCGTTCCGGGCAGCGTACGCGTGCCGGAACTGTTTGTCGTCGAACCTTTCCCGGCGGTGCATCATCTGGTCAGTACCATTACCGCGCGTCTGCCCACTTCTCGCACCGCCTGCGATCTGCTCCGCGCCGCGTTTCCTGGCGGATCCATCACCGGCGCGCCAAAAATTCGCGCCATGGAAATCATCGACGAACTGGAACCGCACCGCCGCAACGCCTGGTGCGGTAGCATTGGCTATATCAGCCTCTGTGGCACGCTGGATACCAGCATCACGATCCGCACGCTGACGGCCTGCAACGGAAATCTTTACTGTTCGGCCGGAGGCGGCATTGTTGCCGATAGCCAGGTCGATGCGGAATATCAGGAAACCTTTGATAAAGTTAACCGTATCCTGAAACAACTGGAGTAATCACGGGTGGAAAAAGAGAACCTGACGCTGGATGACTTTTTATCTCGTTTTCAGCTATTACGACCGCAGGTCAACCGCGAAGCGCTTAATCAGCGTCAGGCAGCCGTACTGATCCCGGTCGTGCGTCGCGCGCAGCCTGGCCTGCTGCTCACTCAGCGTTCTCCCCATTTACGTAAGCACGCGGGTCAGGTCGCCTTTCCAGGAGGCGCAGTCGACAGTTCCGACGCCTCGCTGATTGCCGCCGCGCTGCGGGAGGCGCAGGAAGAGGTTGCCATTCCGCCAGAGGCGGTGGAGGTTATCGGCGTGCTGCCGCCCGTCGACAGTGTCACCGGGTTTCAGGTCACGCCAGTGGTTGGCATTATCCCGCCGGGCCTGCAGTATCACGCCAGCGTTGATGAAGTTTCCGCGGTGTTTGAAATGCCGCTGGATGAAGCCCTTCGACTAAGTCGTTATCACCCGCTCGATATTCAGCGTCGCGGGCATGACCATCGGGTCTGGTTGTCCTGGTATCAGCATTATTTTGTCTGGGGCATGACGGCGGGCATTATTCGTGAGCTGGCGTTGCAAATCGGCCTGAAGCCTTGACTATACTTTACATTCCGCCCTCTTCTGCCAGGTTTGCGATCTGCGTCGCGCTATTAGCAAAACCCATCGTTAACCATTAGTTTAATTCATGTGAATAGTTAAGCCGAGGTCGGTGTTCCCTCTTACACTATGCGCAGTTATAACATCGTTACTGGAACCCCGGTAACCCTGTCAGGAGTGTGAAAGTGATTAGTATATTCGACATGTTCAAAGTGGGAATTGGTCCTTCGTCTTCCCATACTGTTGGCCCGATGAAGGCCGGTAAACAGTTCGTCGATGATCTGGTCGAAAAAGGATTACTGGAAAGCGTTACCCGTGTCGCCGTGGATGTTTACGGCTCACTGTCATTAACGGGTAAAGGCCACCACACCGATATCGCCATTATTATGGGTCTGGCTGGCAATATGCCAGATACCGTTGATATTGATGCCATCCCGGCATTCATCCGCGACGTGGAAACACGTGGCCGCCTGCTGCTGGCTAACGGCCAGCATGAAGTCGACTTCCCGCAGGATGACGGCATGCGTTTTCGTAGCGACAACCTGCCGCTGCATGAAAACGGCATGACCATCCACGCCTGGAACGGCGAAAAAGAGATTTACAGCAAAACCTACTACTCCATCGGCGGGGGCTTTATCGTCGATGAAGAGCATTTTGGCAAAGATAGCGTCGGCGATGTCAACGTACCGTACCCGTTCAAATCGGCTACCGAAATGCTGGGTTACTGCAAAGAGACCGGTCTTTCACTGTCCGGTATGGTGATGCAGAACGAACTGGCACTGCACAGCAAAAAAGAGATTGAAGACTATTTTGCGAACGTGTGGCAAACCATGCGCGCCTGTATCGATCGCGGGATGAACACCGAAGGCGTTCTGCCGGGTCCACTCCGTGTACCGCGTCGTGCCTCTGCCCTGCGCCGTATGCTGGTGACCACGGACAAGTTCTCCAACGACCCGATGAACGTGGTCGACTGGGTAAATATGTTTGCCCTGGCGGTTAACGAAGAAAACGCCGCAGGGGGTCGCGTCGTGACCGCGCCTACCAACGGCGCATGCGGCATCGTTCCGGCGGTACTGGCTTACTACGACCACTTTATTGAACCCGTGACCCCGGACATCTACATCCGTTATTTCCTGGCGGCAGGTGCCATCGGTGCGCTGTACAAAATGAACGCCTCCATTTCTGGCGCTGAAGTCGGTTGTCAGGGTGAAGTAGGTGTGGCCTGTTCTATGGCAGCAGCCGGTCTGGCAGAGCTGTTAGGAGCAAGCCCAGAGCAGGTCTGTGTGGCGGCTGAAATCGGTATGGAACATAACCTCGGTCTGACTTGTGACCCGGTTGCAGGTCAGGTGCAGGTGCCGTGTATCGAACGTAATGCAATTGCGTCGGTGAAAGCCATCAACGCCTCGCGCATGGCAATGCGCCGTACCAGTGAACCTCGCGTATCGCTGGATAAGGTGATTGAAACTATGTACGAAACGGGCAAAGACATGAACGCGAAATACCGTGAAACGTCCCGTGGTGGCCTGGCTATTAAGGTGCAGTGCGACTAATACTCTCTTTCGCCCATCTGCAACGGATGGGCGAATTTCCCTCCTGTTTCTCGTCTCCTTCTGCTTTCACCACTACACTTTGTACTGTTGCGTCCGGCTTTTGTGGCTGGTGGCTTATCAGGCGACCGTTCATGCAAACAGCACAAACGATCATTAAAAACTATCGCCGAAAACGCGTTATCGTCTGTGTAACGGTCGCGCTCCTCACGCTCATCCTGACATTAGGTATTCGCTTTATTTCGCAGCGGAACGTCAACCAACAGCGGATCCTCGATTTTACCAGCCATACCGTTCGCTCCCTTGATAACGTTCTGCTTTCTTTAGAAAACCGTCGCAAGGTGCTGCAGCCCCTGGTGGGTCAACCCTGCCCTCAGGTGCACCTTGCTCTGCGAAAGCAGGCAGCCATTTTGCAGACCGTGCGCTCCATTGCCCTGATTAAAGACGGTATTCTCTATTGCTCCAGTATTTTCGGTAGCCGCAATGTGCCGGTTCGTGATTTCCTGAAAGAATTACCCGCCAATACGACGAAGTTGATTTTATCGACCGACCAGTGGCTGCTTAAGGGCAGCCCGATTTTGATCCAGTGGTACCCTGTTTCCGGTGACGGTGAAGATGGCGTTATTGAAATCATCAATATTGATCTGATCACCAAAATGATACTGGAACCCCAGCGCCCGCTGATCGATGACGTGGCGCTGACCGTGGGCGATCGCTTCCTGCGTTATGGTCAACGCGTCACTGATAGCCTGACATTTGATGAAGATGGCGCTATTTTCCAGCAGTCATCAATCCGTAATCCTTTCTCCATTACAGTAAGCGGGCCGGGTCCTGGACAACTCGCCTTAAAGAGCCTGCCAGCCCAGTTGCCGCTGGGGTTAATGCTGAGCCTGTTGCTGGGATATCTCGCCTGGCTCGCTACGGCAAACCGGATGAGCTTCACATGGGAGATTGATATGGGGATTGCGGCGCGGGAATTTGAGCTTTTCTGTCAGCCGCTGGTGAATGCCCGTACTCAGGAGTGCTCTGGCGTTGAGATCCTGCTGCGCTGGAATAACCCCCGTCAGGGATGGATCTCCCCGGAAGTGTTTATTCCTCTGGCAGAAGAACACAACCTGATTGTTCCCCTGACCCGTTACGTCATCGCCGAAACGGTGCGCCAGATAGGTTACTTTCCTTCCAGCGCCGGTTTCCACATTGGGATTAACGTCGCCGCCAGCCATTTCCGTCGCGCTGCGTTGATACAGGATCTGAACCACTTCTGGTTCAGCGCACACCCGCGCCAGCAACTGGTGATTGAATTAACGGAACGAGATGCGTTGCTGGATGCGGATTATCGCACTGTGCGTGAGCTCCATCGTAAGGGGGTGAAACTCGCTATCGACGATTTTGGCACCGGGAACAGTTCCCTCTCCTGGCTTGAAAAACTGCACCCGGACGTTCTGAAGATTGATCAGTCGTTTACCACTGCAATTGGAACTGATGCAGTAAATTCAACGGTGACAGATATCATTATTGCTCTGGGTCAGCGGCTGAATATCGAACTGGTTGCTGAAGGGGTCGAGACAGAGGAACAAGCGCGGTATTTACGCCGTCATGGGGTACCTGTACTGCAAGGATTTTTCTATGCGCGGCCAATGCCACTGCGAGATTTTCCGCAATGGCTGGCGGGAAGCGCCCCCCCGCCAGCACACCATAACGGACACATCGTGCCTTTAATGCCGTTACGTTAAGCAGACTTACTCATCTTCATCGTGGACAGAGTGTTCTTTAACAATACGAACCATATCAACGCGATAGTCGTTAGCTTCAACGATGGAAATGTGCAACGGCGGCAGTTCGATAACATCCCCCACTCGTGGGATTTGCCCGTTAACCGCGATGACCAGCCCCGCCACGGTGGCAATGTCTTCTTCATCGTTGACCACGTTTTCCAGCCCCAGGGTGTGCGAGAGTGCATGCAGGTCAGTTGTACCTTTAACCAGCCAGCCTTCGCCGTCAGCCACGATCTCAGGTGTTTCGTCTGCATCCGGGAATTCACCGGCGATCGCTTCAAGCACGTCCAGCGGCGTCACCAGCCCCTGTACTACGCCAAATTCGTTAGTGACGATCACAAAGCTACCGCGAGCACGGCGTAGCACGCCCAGCAGGTTGATTGGATCTAACGTTTCCGGCACCACAATCGCAGGTGAAGCAGCGGCGATGGCTTCGACGTTGACACCCTCTTCCAGAGCCACCAGCATCTCTTTCGCACGGACGACACCGATGATCTCATCCAGCTCACCACGGCAAACCGGGAACAGGCTGTGTGGTGACGAGAGCAACTGCCGACGAATTTCATCCACGCTCAGGTTAGCATCAACCCAGCTGATTTCGCCGCGCGGGGTCATGATCCCACGCAGTGAACGCGAGGCCAGGGAGAGTACGCCGTTAATCATGTAGCGCTCTTCTTCTACAAACGCCCCTTCAGGGACCGGAACCGGGTGACGGTTTTCGGAGTCAGACTGGACGTTGACCTGTCGACGCCCCCCCATCAGACGCAGAATGGCGTCTGCAGTACGGGCGCGAAGTGGCTGATTCGACTGCTGTTTAATAAAGTTACGGCGTGCAATCTGGTTAAACAGCTCAATCAGAATTGAGAAGCCAATGGCTGCGTACAGGTAGCCTTTCGGAATATGGAAACCGAAGCCTTCCGCCACCAGGCTCAGACCAATCATCAGCAGGAAGCTCAGACACAGTACCACTACCGTCGGATGCTGATTCACGAAACGCGTCAGCGGTTTCGAGGCCAGCAGCATAACCGCCATCGCAATGACAACAGCCGCCATCATCACCGGGAGATGGTTCACCATACCGACGGCAGTGATCACCGCATCCAGCGAGAAGACCGCATCAAGCACCACGATCTGCATCACGACAACCCAGAAGCTGGCATAGCCTTTACCGTGTCCATCATCGTGCTGACGGTTTTCCAGCCGCTCATGCAGCTCTGTCGTCGCTTTAAACAGCAGGAAGATCCCCCCCAATAGCATGATCAAATCACGGCCGGAGAAGGTGAAATCCATGACGGAAAAGAGCGGTTTTGTCAGCGTCACCATCCACGAGATGACGGACAGCAGTGCCAGGCGCATGACCAGCGCCAGCGACAGACCGATCAGACGCGCTTTATCACGCTGTTTTGGCGGCAGTTTGTCCGCAAGGATGGCGATAAACACCAGGTTATCAATGCCGAGAACAATCTCCAGCACCACCAGCGTGAGCAATCCCACCCAGATTGACGGGTCCATTAAGAATTCCATGACAAGCTCCTGCTAAAGGAATGACGAAACGGTGCCCCACTCAATGTGGGCAAAACAGAGGCAGACAGAGTCGATACGTGGCGAGGATCGCCGGTGAAATAGGCGCGAAATGGCCTGGTAGATGACTGACGTCGGTGACGGTCCATATAGTGGGCTGTAGCCCTATACTCCTGAACAATTAAACGGAGGCTAAACATATCAGAGACAATATCTGTTTAGCAAAGATTTACGTTCCTTTGCAAAAATTCGATAAGACTTAATTCTTGACGAGTAATTTCTCGATTGCGAAAGCTAAATTACGGATCTTCATCACATAAATTATTTTTTCACTATCTAAAATAATTCGCGGAAGTCTTAGTTTTTTGAACTCTAACCCTTATCTGAATCGATTCGGTTCGCCAATACGATTCTCAGTACGTCTGCCAGTCAGGCGTATTAATGATAATAAAAGGAGGTAGCAAGTGACCATTGCTATTGTCATAGGCACACATGGTTGGGCTGCTGAGCAGCTACTCAAAACAGCAGAGATGCTGTTGGGCGAGCAGGAAAACGTCGGCTGGATCGATTTCGTTCCCGGTGAAAATGCCGAGACGCTGATTGAGAAGTACAATGCCCAACTCGCGAAGCTGGATACCAGCAAAGGCGTGCTGTTTCTCGTTGATACATGGGGTGGCAGTCCGTTCAATGCTGCCAGCCGCATTGTCGTCGATAAAGAGCACTACGAAGTTGTCGCCGGGGTGAATATCCCGATGCTGGTGGAAACCTTCATGGCGCGCGACGACAATCCCTCTTTCGATGAGTTGGTTGCACTGGCCGTTGAAACTGGCCGCGAAGGCGTGAAAGCGCTGAAAGCACAACCGGTCGAGAAACCCGCACCGGCTGTCGCAGCGCCAAAAGCTGCTGCACCGGCAAAACCGATGGGCCCGAACGATTACATGGTTATTGGCCTTGCACGTATTGATGACCGCTTAATCCACGGTCAGGTCGCTACGCGCTGGACCAAAGAGACCAACGTTCGACGCATTATCGTCGTCAGTGATGAGGTTGCCGCCGATACTGTACGTAAAACCCTTCTGACTCAGGTTGCTCCTCCTGGCGTTACCGCGCACGTGGTGGATGTCGCCAAGATGATCCGCGTTTATAACAACCCGAAATATGCGGGTGAACGCGTGATGCTACTGTTCACTAACCCGACAGACGTTGAGCGCATTGTTGAAGGCGGCGTGAAAATCACCTCCGTGAACATCGGGGGTATGGCATTCCGTCAGGGCAAAACGCAGGTCAACAACGCCATTTCGGTTGATGCGAAAGATATCGAGGCATTTAACAAACTGAATGCCCGCGGTATTGAGCTGGAAGCCCGTAAGGTTTCCACGGATCAGAAACTGAAAATGATGGATTTGATCGGTAAAGTTGGGAAATAAGCCCGCGCCGGTTTTCACATAACGCTTATGTAATAGGAGAAGTGCAATGGAGATTACCACTCTTCAGATTGTGCTGGTGTTCGTCGTCGCATGTATTGCGGGTATGGAATCCGTACTTGATGAATTTCAGTTCCACCGTCCTCTGGTGGCCTGTACGCTGATTGGTGCCGTTCTGGGTGACATGAAAACCGGTATCATCATCGGTGGTACCCTTGAAATGATCGCCCTGGGCTGGATGAACATTGGTGCAGCGGTTGCGCCTGATGCCGCATTGGCCTCAATCATTTCTACCGTTCTGGTTATTGCCGGTCACCAGAGTATTGGTGCAGGTATCGCCCTGGCGATCCCGCTGGCAGCAGCAGGCCAGGTACTGACCATCATCGTTCGTACCATCACGGTTGCTTTCCAGCACGCAGCGGATAAGGCGGCCGAAAATGGCAACCTCACGGCGCTGTCCTGGATCCACGTATCGTCTCTGTTCCTGCAGGCAATGCGTATCGCTATTCCGGCGGTTATCGTCGCGATTTCTGTCGGTACCAGTGAAGTGCAGAGCATGCTGAACGCCATTCCAGAAGTGGTCACCGGCGGTCTGAACATCGCGGGCGGTATGATCGTGGTAGTTGGTTACGCAATGGTCATCAACATGATGCGCGCAGGCTACCTGATGCCGTTCTTCTATCTCGGCTTCGTGACCGCTGCCTTCACCAACTTCAACCTGGTTGCGCTGGGTGTCATTGGTGCAGTGATGGCGATTCTCTACATCCAGCTGAGCCCGAAATACAACCGCGTTGCGGGTGCCCCAGTGCAGGCTGCTGGTAATAACGATCTCGATAACGAACTGGACTAGCAGGTGAGCGAAATGGTTGATATGACAAAAACTACCACCGAGAAAAAACTCACTCCGGGTGATATTCGTGGCGTGTTCATCCGTTCTAACCTGTTTCAGGGTTCATGGAACTTCGAACGTATGCAGGCGCTGGGCTTCTGTTTCTCCATGGTGCCGGCAATCAAACGCCTTTATCCGGAAAACAACGAAGCGCGCCGGCAGGCAATTAAGCGTCACCTGGAATTCTTTAATACCCATCCATATGTGGCGGCTCCCGTTCTGGGCGTAACGCTGGCGATGGAAGAGCAGCGTGCGAACGGCGCAGAGATTGACGATGGTGCCATCAACGGTATCAAAGTCGGTCTGATGGGCCCGCTGGCAGGCGTCGGTGACCCTATTTTCTGGGGTACCGTTCGTCCGGTCTTCGCGGCACTGGGTGCCGGTATCGCGATGAGCGGCAGCCTGCTTGGCCCGCTGCTGTTCTTCATCCTGTTCAACGCCGTGCGTCTGCTGACCCGCTACTACGGGGTGGCATACGGTTACCGTAAAGGGGTGGACATCGTTAAGGACATGGGCGGCGGCTTCCTGCAAAAACTGACTGAGGGGGCGTCTATCCTCGGCCTCTTTGTCATGGGGGCATTGGTTAACAAGTGGACACATGTGAACATTCCGCTGGTGGTCTCCACCATCACCGGGCAGGATGGTCAGACCCGTGTCACCACCGTGCAGACTATCCTGGATCAGCTTATGCCTGGTCTGGTACCGCTGCTGTTAACCTTCGCCTGCATGTGGTTGCTGCGTAAGAAAGTTAACCCACTGTGGATCATCGTTGGCTTCTTTATCATCGGTATCGCGGGTTACGCTGTCGGCCTGCTGGGCCTGTAAGGCAATAACGTTAGACGCCGGGGGCTTGCCCCCGGTTTTTTTATCTGTTCTCCGGAGGATGAATGACTGTCACGGACATCGTATTGGTTTTATTTATTGCTGCCCTTCTGGCTTACGCGATCTATGACGAGTTCATCATGCCTCGCCGCCACGGCGAGACGCTGCTCTCCCTTCCCCTTCTGCGACGCGGACGCGTAGATGCGTTTATCTTCGCGGGTCTCATCGTCATCCTTATTTACAACAACGTCACCAGCCATGGTGCAATATTAACCACATGGTTATTATGTGCGCTGGCATTAATGGCGATTTATCTGTTCTGGATCCGCACGCCAAAAATCATTTTTAAATCCCGCGGATTTTTCTTTGCCAATGTGTGGATAGAATATAACCGTATTAAAGAGATGAATTTATCTGAAGACGGTGTGCTGGTGATGCAATTAGAACAACGTCGCCTGCTTATTCGTGTTAAGAATATTGATGACCTGGAAAAAATATACAAATTACTCGTTAAAACTCAATGAGTTAGATATATAGCATTGGCTATATTTTGTGTGTATTTTACGCAATAAATATAGCCGAAGCTATATTACTTTTTTTCTTTCTCCCTATATTTTTTAACGATACATTCACTCTTAAATAAAAATGAAAATCGTTATCAACAAGCATTTGAAATAATGCCTCTCCATTGTTGTTTTATATTCTCAAAATATGTTAAGGTTGCGCCCGTCGTTGGGGAGTAGCCGATTTCCTGTTCTCAGGAAATGTACGTGTCAACATACTCGTTGAAAAACGTGGCGCGTACGGATCGCTTTCTGCACATCTTTATGTGCGTTGTGATCAGGCGAGACCATAGATACATCAACTGCTGTTTACTGGGGGCAG
This sequence comes from Enterobacter sp. P82, assembly GCF_037053385.1. NCBI lineage: Bacteria > Pseudomonadati > Pseudomonadota > Gammaproteobacteria > Enterobacterales > Enterobacteriaceae > Enterobacter > Enterobacter sp. P82. The sequence goes on along the minus strand of NZ_JBALHX010000001.1, from coordinate 764,864 downwards.
TGATGTGTCATATGGATATCGCCCGGTCTGGACGCTGTTATGAATATCTCCGCTACCATCCTTCTTGCTTTCGGCATGTCCATGGACGCGTTTGCCGCCTCCATTGGCAAAGGTGCCACGCTCCACAAACCAAAATTCTCTGAAGCATTACGCACCGGTCTTATCTTTGGCACGATTGAAACGCTGACACCGCTTATCGGCTGGGGCCTTGGTATGCTCGCCAGCCAGTTCGTGCTGGAATGGAACCACTGGATAGCGTTCGTGCTGCTGGTGTTCCTCGGTGGCCGAATGGTCATCGAAGGTTTTCGCGGCAGTGACGACGAAGATGAGGAGCCTCAACACCGCCACGGTTTCTGGTTACTGGTTACCACAGCCATTGCTACCAGCCTTGATGCGATGGCAGTCGGGGTCGGGCTGGCATTTTTGCAGGTTAATATAATCGCCACCGCGCTGGCTATTGGTTGTGCAACGCTAATTATGTCCACACTGGGAATGATGGTCGGTCGGTTTATCGGCCCGCTGCTGGGTAAACGCGCCGAGATTCTGGGTGGGATTGTGTTAATTGGCATCGGAGCCCAGATACTCTGGGCACATTTCGCGGGTTAATCTTCGCGCTGCCAGAAGTGGATACTGAAATCCGTCTGGCAGTGAAATGATGATTGTGCAGTTAACGTTTCCCACACTTCCGATTTTGCCCGCCACGCAAACGGCGTCATCTGCAGCAACGCGGTGGCCTCTTCCCCTTTCAGCGTCATTTCATACGCCACGCTTTGCTCCTGCTTCAGGCTAAAACCTGCCAGTTGTTCAGAATGAGGCGCATGCAGACGCACTTCGTCGTAGATCAGCCCTTTCAGCTCCATCAGATGACGCGGGCCCGGCGTCACGGTGACTACCCATCCGCCCGGCTTCACCACGCGAGCCAGCTCTTCCGCCTTGCAGGGCGCGTAAATGCGGATAACAGCGTCCATGCTGGCATCGTCAAACGGCAGACGGTGGCTGGATGCCACGCAGAACGTCACGTCCGCGTAACGTTTTGCCGCTGCGCGGATCGCCACTTTCGACACGTCCAAACCAAATGTCAGAGTGCCTCTCTTACGAGCAACTTCGGCAAATCTCGCAGTGTAGTACCCTTCCCCACAGCCAATATCCAGTATGGCCGATGATGACTCTCCCAGAGAGTCATCCAGCATCTGCGCGACAGTTTCCCGCAAAGGCAGATAGTGCCCGGCATCCAGAAACGCGCGACGCGCCTGCATCATTTCGGCGCTGTCCCCTGGGTCTCGGGAGCGCTTATGTTGCACCGGCAGAAGATTCACGTAGCCTTCTTTCGCCATGTCAAACTGATGTCCCTTCGGGCAGGTGTAACTTATTTCTGAGCGAGTCAGGGGCGCGTGGCAAAGAGGACAACTGAAAGACATAGCTACTCCGGAGCATAAATCAAAGGGCGAAGTGTAACGCTATTCGCCCTGGTTATAAACGCCCGGGTTAACGCATGACGATAAGGTGATCTGAACCCGCCGGTAAACCATCAGGTTTCACATTCTCCAGGCGCAGCACGTTTCCCATGATCTCGCTGAAAACGGGCGCGGAGACAGCACCTCCGTAGTATGCCCCGTTTTGCGGATCGTTAATCACGACTACGAGCGCAAAACGTGGATCGCTGGCGGGTGCAACACCAGCAGTGTAGGCGACGTATTTATCAACATACTTCCCGCTATCATCAATTTTCTTCGCCGTACCGGTTTTCACCGCCACGCGATAGTCACGGACGGCTGCTTTAACGCCTCCCCCACCAGGCAGTGCCACGCTCTCCATCATGTGCTCCACTTCATGAGCAATTTCCTCTGGCATGACACGTTGCCCAATAACGGGGGGATCGATACGTGTGATTGAGAGAGGACGCTCAAGCCCGTAGCCGCCAATGGTGGCGTAAACATGTGCCAGTTGGAGCGGTGTCACCATCAGACCGTAGCCAAAGGCAAAAGTCGCCCTGTCGAGCTGGCTCCAGAATTTACGCTGTGGCAGTAGTCCCGCACTCTCCCCCGTTAAGCCAAGCCCCGTATTCGTACCAAAACCAAAGTTCCGGTAAGTATCAATAAGATGCTGGACCGGCATCGCCAGCGAGAGGCGGGATACACCTGTATCGCTCGATTTTTGCAAGATCCCGGTCATGGTCAGTTCAGGATAGTAACCCACATCACGAATACGATGCCCGTCGAGAGTATATGGATGAGTGTCAATCACACTGTCCGGCTGGACCAGCCCCTGCTGCAATGCAGTCATCAGCACCAGCGGTTTGACGGTAGAACCGGGTTCGAATGTGTCGCTGATCGCACGGTTACGAAAATCGTTTATTGTCGCGCCTTCGCGGTTATTGGGGTTGAAATCCGGATAGCTCGCCATGGCGAGTATTTCCCCGGTTGGGATGTTAATTAACACCGATGCCCCGGATTCGGCCTTATTCCAGGCCACGGCATTATCAAGCGCATCTTCGGTAATGGTTTGCAGCCGCTCGTCGATACTCAACTGGATGTTATGCGCCGGTGCAGGGGCAACTTCTGTCAGGTTTTCTACCACACGCCCGTAGCGATCCTCTCTTACCTGCCGGACCCCGGCCTTGCCCGTTAGCTGAGCGTTGAAGCTTTTTTCCACACCCTCAATACCCTGCCCGTCAATATTGGTGAAACCAATCAGATTCGCTGCCACGTGCCCGGCGGGATAAAAACGACGAGACTCATCACGTAAATTGATGCCCGGCAAATTCAGTTTATCGATCCACTTTGCCTGTGCCGGGTCGACCTGGCGGGCAAGGTAAATGAAACGTCCCTGTGGATTCGCGTTTATGCGTGTCGAGAGCGTAGCCAAAGAGAGATGTAGCGCATTCGCCAGCGCTTGCCAGCGCTGATCAAAGCCGACTCCCCCTTTCGCCAGTACGGTTTTTGGATCGGCCCATACGGCCCTGACGGGCACACTGACTGCCAGTGGTCGACCTTCACGATCCGTGATCATGCCGCGTGGAGCATCAATCGCCAGCTCCCGCAGTGATCGCATATCCTCTTGCTTCACCAGATTGTCAGGCTTGATGATTTGCAGCCACGCAACACGACCCAGTAGAAATGCCAGACTACAAAAAATGGCAAAACAGAGCAGCGCAAAACGCGCCGGCGTGAAATTTCCGGCTGTCGTAAGTATCTTCTTCTTCACCTGAACCCCAGGACAATTTAACAACGCCCTGATTTAACGAGAAAAGCCGAGCAGAAGGAGCCGAAACAGTGCTACTAACCTCGCAGCTTTGCAACAAGTTACTAACAAGTACGGGGATGGTAATATTTTGAAAGATAAAGGACATAAAAAAGCCCCGCGTTGTGCGAGGCTTTATGTCTGAGAGTGAAGTGCTAAGCGCTTCAGTCAGCAGTGGTTCGATCAGATAGCAGTTACGTTAACTGCAGCTGGGCCTTTCTGGCCATCCTGAATTTCGAACTCAACGTTCTGGCCTTCAGCCAGAGTTTTGAAGCCGTTACCCTGGATTGCAGAGAAGTGTACGAACACGTCTTTGCTGCCGTCAGCAGGAGTAATGAAACCAAAACCTTTAGACTCGTTGAACCACTTAACTTGACCTTTAATCTTTGCCATTTGCAAAATTCCTTAGAGTGTTTTCTTAGCCCGCAGGCATTAACTGAGATAAAACTGAGACATTACTGCATGAGGCACTAATATAAGGTTCGGCAGAGAAGCGGTATTCAACGACAACGTGTTTACTCAGGACTTCTTTACTGAAAATGCCACACATAAACAGAACTGTACCTCGTTTGACCCAAAACGTGTTATCACACACAATGTTTAATATGGCAAGCCATTTTTAAACATGTGTCGATCCGCCGCACAAATTCGAACACTGCCTGTCAGGTTTTGCACAATTATGCGCATGACATACAGACAAGTCTACTTCGTTACAGAGACTCAACGTTGCTTTCGCAGTCGCTGTAATCTAAGACTTTTTTAACATAGCTCAATCATTCCAGTGCGTCCAGCAACCGGGAAAAGAAATCTTCAGAACTGATTGAGTTAGAACAATTTGTGAAAACTTATGCTTAAATCATTGTAACGACATGGCATTGTTTCGCAGAAAATACAATGTTAATAACCTGCACCTGACTGTATTAAAATTCATCAGCTAATAAGTGTGTTATGCACCAAAATAATGAAACTTTTATGACTCTGCATCAAAACAAGGCAAGCAAAACGTTTCGATAAAAATAAAACATTCATTATCGCGTTCACATACAGAATATATGCAACAATTTATCGCTTCGTTTATAAGGATAAATATTCACCAATTTTCAGTATCCTTAAAGAACTATCAACTGGTGCTAAATTATCTAGCGCATCCGTTAACTCCCTCACTGGGTCATCCAGCGCATCATCTGCCAGTTCAAACACGCCCCAGTGAATAGGAAACGCCAGAGGGCAACCCAACTGTTGCCATAACGCAACGGCAGATTGAGGGTCCATATGATGTACAGCCATGAACCATCGTGGGGCATAAGCACCTATCGGTAATGCTGCAGCATCAATTCTCCCCAAACGCTCCGGTATCAACAGTAGCTCAGGCGAATAACCTGTATCGCCGCTAAACCAGAAACGGTGATGCCGCCCCTCAAAGACCCAGCCGCACCACAAGGTGCGATTTCGATTCCAGGGTGTTCGCATACTCCAGTGCTGCGCCGGAACGGCGCTCAACGTCATCCCCTGCCAGGTGAAACTCTGCCACCAGTCGAGTTCAACCACGCGTCTTGCTCCCCGGCGGCGAAACCAGTCGGCCAGACCTAAAGGTACAAACAGACTCACGTCAGGGAAGCGTTTAAGGATCCTACGAATAGTTGCGTCATCAAGATGATCGTAATGATTATGTGAGATAACGACAGCATCAAGCTGATGAAGTTGATCAACAGAAAGTACCGGAGGGGTTTTACGTTGTGGTCCCAGAAAAGGGAGCGGAGAGGCACGATGTGAGAAAACCGGGTCAGTGAGGAGAATATTGCCGTCTATCTGCAGCAGCACACTCGCGTGTCCCAGCCACCATACCCCATCCTCATGAGGTTGCATTAGATCAACCGGTTGCCACCACTGACGTATAAAATCCTCATAACCGAGTACAGGTGGTCTGGGCAAGCCGGCCGCTTTACGCGCTTTTCGCCAGCGTTCAAGGTCACCGGGTTGATGGCCGACCGAACTGGTATTACGAAAACCATTCGGCGTGTGATGTTTCAGGGAGGGGTCATACCAGGGATTTTTCCAGACCACAGCCACCTCCCAGGACAGAAAGATTAACGCTCAGCCACCAGGCGGATAAAGTCGTCTTCGTCTTTGTCGTCTTCAGCAACAGCGTCTTTCGGCGCGTCTTTCTCTTCCGGTTCGTTAGCCTCGCACAGACGGCGTAACAACGCGTTTTGACGTTTTTGCTGATCGAGCAGCGCTTCCAGCAGTTCGATCTGCTCGTTAGTACGTGAACTGGCTCGGTTCACAAAAAACCAAATGACCAGTCCCACAAGCAGAACAATCAAAGAAATCATCAGGGATGCCATATTCAGCAGCCCTGAATTCAGTAACTCACCCATTTCACCACCTCAATAAAAACGTCTATTTTACCACTGGCGCGAAGGAAGGAAATCACCTTGATAAAAAATGCGTGTTACCACGGAATAAACTTATTTATTGCGCAAACGCCGCTAAAGAACTGTACATCCTGATCGCACATCACATTGATAGTCTGCGTCCATAACACCACGCACGCTATCAGCACGATTATCAGAATTACCCAGCGTATTTTTTTCACTCCACACTCCGTCTAAAGACCTGATGTAACCAGGTTATCACGGTTATCTTAAACAAGGACTAACTGTACCGCCATCAAACCTTTTTCAGAATCATGCACTTGTTTCATAGCGTAAACCGTTTACGCTTGATTAATGATAACAACGATAAAGAGGCATTGATGCGCTTAATCATTCGAACAATTATTGCACTGGCTATCGTCTGGATTGGCCTTCTGTTAACAGGCTATGGCGTGCTGGTGGGAAGCACTGAAAACGCAGCAGGATTAGGCATTCAGTGTAAATACTTAACCGCACAAGGCGTGAGCACGGCGCAGTATCTACACTCTGATAGCGGGATCATTGGCCTGACTAACTGCCCGGTACTGCGTAAAATGTCTGTCGTGATCGATAATGGCTGATCAGCCCGGCTAACGACAAAAAACGCCGCAAAAATGCGGCGTTTTTTATGCTAACAGGGATTAAAACGGATAGTCGTGATAACCCATCTGCTCAGAAATCTTACGTGCTGCAGTATGCAGAATAGCCACATACTCGTGAAGTCGCTCTTCGGAGAAACGCAACGTTGGGAAAGAAATACTCAGCCCTGCAATCACGACACCAAAGCGGTCAAATACCGGAACGCCAATACAGCGCAGGCCCTCTTCCTGCTCTTCGTTATCTTCGCCATACCCTTGCTCACGCACTTTATCGAGCACGGTTAACAGCTCATCGGTGTTGATAATGGTTCGTGCCGTACTGCGTTTGTATTCCACGCCATTGAGGATCTGTTTTACTTCTTCACGATCGCGCCATGCCAGCAGAACCTTACCAATTGCAGTACTGTAGAGAGGGTTACGACGGCCAATGCGTGAATACATTCGCAGGTTATACATGGAGTCAATTTTATGGATGTAGACAATACTGTCTTCATCCAGTGCTCCCAGGTGGATGGTCTCTTTGGTCAGACGAGAGATTTCACGCATCTGAATATCGGCGCTGCGGATCAGGTCAACATTTTGCAGCGCACGGGCACCCAGTTCGAACAGTTTCAGTGTCAGAGAGTATTTTTCAGACTCGCCTTCCTGCGCAACGTAACCCAGTGACTTCATGGTTTGCAAAAAGCGGTAAACGGTGCTTTTCGACATCATCACACGCTGCGACAACTCTGTAATCCCAATTTCACGCTCTTCCCCGAGCGCCTGTAAGATGCCAAACACCTTCAGCACGGAAGAAACAGAATCTGGCTGTTTATCCATATCGGCAATTGCCATTTACCACCTCATAGCGAGTGTTTTATAAAAATCAGAACTGGTTTTTATTATAAGTTCCCGTCATGTTACCTGCAATCAATCCGCATTTACTTCGTTACAAATCTGCGACATATCACTGCATTAACGATGCTAAAATAGTTACCCTGAGAATAATTTCACGCTGAGCTTTTTACCCCTAATGGAAAAGAACCTTTCCGATGGCCTGCCTTTACCCCAGCGGTATGGCGCTATTGCTACCATTATTATCGGTATTTCAATGGCCGTCCTTGACGGCGCAATTGCGAATGTTGCCCTACCAACCATCGCCAGCGATCTGCATGCCTCCCCCGCCAGTTCAATATGGATAGTTAACGCCTATCAGATTGCAATCGTGATTTCCCTGCTCTCGTTCTCTTTTCTGGGCGATATGTTCGGTTATCGTCGGGTGTATCAGTGCGGCCTGGTGGTTTTCACCTTCACCTCTTTGTTATGTGCCCTTTCTGATTCGCTACATACCCTGACACTTGCACGTATAGCGCAAGGTTTTGGTGGCGCAGCACTCATGAGTGTAAACACGGCGTTGATCCGCTTGATTTATCCTCAGCGCCATCTGGGGCGCGGCATGGGAATAAACTCGTTTATTGTCGCGGTCTCTTCCGCCGCCGGGCCAACCATTGCAGCAGCCATTCTTTCCGTCGCGTCCTGGCAATGGCTGTTCGCCATAAACGTGCCGCTGGGTATCGTGGCTATCTTCTTTGCCCTGCGTTTTCTTCCGGCTAACGGTCCCAAAAGTACAATGCCGCGCTTCGACGTCGTGAGCGCGATAATGAATGCCCTCACCTTTGGTCTGTTGATTACGGCCCTGAGTGGTTTTGCACAGGGACAATCCCTGATGTATACCGGCGCGGAACTCATCGTCTTGCTGGTGACAGGTTTCTTCTTTGTTCGCCGCCAGCTCACACTTCCTGTACCGTTACTGCCGGTTGATCTGCTGCGCATTCCCCTCTTTTCGCTCTCCATTTGCACATCTGTCTGCTCATTCTGCGCCCAGATGCTGGCCCTGGTCTCTCTGCCTTTCTTCCTGCAAAGCGTAGTGGGACGCTCTGAAGTGGAGACCGGGCTGTTGTTAACCCCCTGGCCACTGGCTACGATGGTGATGGCACCGCTGGCGGGTTACTTGATTGAACGCGTCCATGCCGGTTTATTAGGTGCTCTGGGGCTGGCTGTGATGGCAACAGGCCTTTTCGCGCTGGCACTGCTGCCGTCATCGCCTTCCGATCTCGACATCATCTGGCGCATGATCCTGTGCGGAGCCGGGTTTGGCCTGTTCCAGTCGCCTAACAATCATACCATTATTACCTCAGCGCCGCGTCATCGCAGTGGAGGGGCCAGTGGTATGTTGGGTACCGCCCGTTTGCTGGGGCAAAGCACCGGTGCCGCACTGGTCGCCCTGATGTTTAACCTTGCCGGGCAAAACGGTAATCACATTGCACTCCTGAGCGCTGGAGCCCTTGCGACCCTCGCGGCTATCGTCAGCGGTCTACGCATTACCCAGCCCAGAGTCCAGGCATAAAAAAAGCCGGGCGGAGTCTTCTCCTGCCCGGCTTATTGCGGTTCTTCGCGTTACTTCATGTATTCCCCACTACGCAGCGCTTCGATACGTTTATCCAGCGGCGGGTGAGACATAAACATTTCACTCAGTGACTTCGATTTTCCGTTAATGCAGAAAGCCATCATGCTGTTCGCTTCCTGTGGCTCGTAACTGGTTTTCAGACGCTGCAGCGCAGCAATCATTTTCTCACGCCCAACCAGTTTTGCGGAGCCGGCATCCGCGTGGAACTCACGGTGACGGGAGAACCACATGGTGATAATGCTTGCCAGAATACCGAACACCAGCTCCAGTACCATGGAAACTGCGAAGTAGATCAGCGGATTACCGTTGCTCTCTTCACCTTCGTCGCGGTTGCCCCCCATAAAGCCTGCAGCAATCTGCGCCAGAATACGGGAGATAAAGATAACGAAGGTGTTCACCACGCCCTGAATCAGGGTCATGGTCACCATGTCACCATTTGCGATATGGCTGATTTCGTGAGCGATAACCGCTTCGGCTTCATCACGGCTCATGTTCTGTAATAACCCGGTGCTGACGGCAACCAGGGATGCATCACGACGAGCACCCGTAGCAAACGCATTGATATCCGGCGCATGGTAAATAGCAACCTGTGGCATGGCGATCCCAGCCTGACGGGATTGCTGAGCGACCGTATTCATCAGCCACTGTTCCATATCGTTACGCGGTTGTTCAATAACCTCACCACCTACCGATTTCAGTGCCATCCACTTCGACATCAACAGTGAAATGAAAGAGCCACCAAAACCAAACAGCAGCGCCATAATCAACAGACCCTGAACGCTGCTCGACTGAATTCCTGTCAGGCTTAGCACGAGCCCGAAAACCACCATGACCGCAAGGTTGGTGAGCAGGAAGAGCGCGATTCGCATCATAATTTTCTTTTAACCTCAGTTTAACAAAACGCACTATGCGATTACCCACATCGTATGGGTATTGTGGCTATTTTCAAGCATCAGGTAGGCGTAAGTCACCAGAAAGACACAACTTTACACAATTGGAAACCAGCCCGACGGAAGGATGCAGAACAAAAAGAAACAGGCACAATTTCTTGTGCCTGTTGGGAGATTATTTTGCCGGAGCAGGTTGTACGGCAGGTTTCTCTTTTTCAAGATTCGCCAGGTCGAGTGCAATATGCACCGTCTCATCCAGATAGGGATCTGGCTCCTTGTAATCTTTTGGCAGATCGTCAAGTTTCTTGAGCAGAGGTTTGCCTTCACGTTTGAAGCGATCGTTGATACGCGCCAGACGTGTTGCATCGTCTTCGTTGTTCTCTTTTTCACGCTGATCGTAGTTCAGAGAAACAATATTCCGTTTATCTTTCAGAGCATTGAAACGCGCAATGTCCTTCATGATGTACTGGAATTCTGCATCCTTCGCAATGCGGTCATTATGCGCTTTCAGCAGTTCAGGACCAAACTGCGTCATATCACCCGCTTTCACATAGGTCGCAGCGTTGATGCTGTCCCACGGTAACGCGTTATCTTCAAACTTCTCGCCGGTTTCCGTCTCTTCCGTGCCTGTCGGCATCATGATATCCGGTGTCACACCTTTACGCTGCGTACTGCCACCGTTCACGCGGTAGAACTTCTGAATAGTGTACTGAACCGAACCCAGCGCAGGCCATTCAGGGCGCAGCATCTGATCGTAAATACGATTCAGAGAGCGATACTGTTGAACGGTACCTTTACCGAACGTCGGTTCACCAACGATCAACGCACGGCCATAGTCCTGCATCGCAGCGGCAAAGATTTCAGACGCTGAAGCACTGAAGCGGTCAACCAGGACCACCAGCGGGCCTTTGTAGTAGACCACACCGTCGTTGTCGGCATCTTCACGCACTTTACCGTTGTTATCGCGCACCTGAACCACAGGGCCAGATGGAATGAACAGACCAGAGAGTGAAACCGCTTCCGTCAGCGCACCGCCGCCGTTACTGCGCAGGTCGATGATAATGCTGCTAACGTTCTGCTTTTCAAGCTTCTGCAGCTGAACTTTCACATCGTCAGTCAGCCCTACGTAGAAGCCAGGAATATCCAGAACACCCACCTTCTCTTTACCCACGGTTTTCACCGACATTTTCACCGCGCGGTCTTCCAGACGGATACGCTCACGGGTCAGGGTAACAATACGGGTTTTAGTGCCTTTTCCTGCAGGCAGAACTTCCAGACGAACTTTGCTGCCTTTAGGGCCTTTAATCAGCGCCACCACATCATCAAGACGCCAGCCGATCACATCAACCATGTTCTGACCGGTTTGTCCCACACCCACAATGCGATCGCCTACGCTTATCGCTTTGCTTTTGGATGCCGGGCCACCCGCGACCATCGAATTGATCACGGTATAATCATCATCCATCTGCAGCACCGCACCGATACCTTCGAGAGACAGGCTCATTTCAGTATTGAACTGCTCGGTATTACGCGGGGAGAGATAGTTGGTATGCGGATCGATTTCGTGGGCAAAGGCAGTCATTGCCAGTGAGAAGACATCCTCACTGTTGGTCTGCGCCAGACGACGAATAGCAAATTTGTAACGACGCGTCAGCGTGTCACGGATCTCTTTTTCATCTTTGCCGGTGAGCTTAAGGCTCAGTTCGTCATATTTAACTTTTCCGTCCCACAGCGCATTCAACTCAGCTTCATCTTTCGGCCAGGGTGCTTTACTGCGATCCAGATTAAAGGTGTCATTGCCGGTGAAGTCCATCGGACGTTCAAGCACTTTCAGCGCGTACTGATAACGTTCAAAGCGGCGCTTTTGCGACAGGTTGTAGAGATCGTAGAACAGATCCAGTTTGCCTGAACGCAACTCGTCACCCACCTCGGATTTACGCTTAGCGAACTGCTCGACATCGCTGGCGAGCAAAACGTTATGGCTGTAATCCAGCAAGTTCAGATAGCGGTCAAAGATTTTGGCCGAAAAGGCCTGATCGAGATCGAACTGACGATAGTGTGAACGGGTGAAACGTGAGGTCACACGCTCGCTCACCGTTGCGTGCTGCGTCTCTTCCTTAAGAACCGGAATTTGATCAACACGCGTGATATCGTCCACTGCGAAAGCATGACCTGTTATGGCAAACAGGCCCGCCAGCGCGGTGAGCTTAAAAAAAGTGTTCATGCCAGGCTTGGCCTCCGTTTCAGAACAACAAGTGTTCTGCGCGTACAATCATTGACATACCAGAAGTCAGCTGTACACGAACGCCATCTTTGGTGATTTCCAGTACAGTGGCGTCCATAGCATTGTTACCCGCTTTTACTTTCAGTGCCTGACCAACGCTCAGGGCGTTAATGTCTGAAACCGGAGTATGGCGCGGCTCTTCACGAGGAGCGCGCGGGGCTTTCGCTGCAGGTTTGTCAGCACGCGGTTTGCGGTCGTTATTTTCGTGACGACGCGGTGCAGGGCGTGGTTTACGCTCACGACGAGGCGCTTCTTCCTGACCGTTTGCCGCTGCGGCTTCGCGTTTTTTCGCTTGCTGTTCTGCACGTTGTGCCTGAACGCGTGCTTTGGCTTCTTCCAGCTGTTTACGCGCGTGTTCAACGTGCTGCTCATCCAGCTCACCACAAGGGTTGCCATCGAGATCCACGCGAGTCGCGCCCGGTTTGATACCGTACAGGTAACGCCAGCTCGAAGTATAAAGACGTAAGGCGGAACGCAGTTGAGTTTTGCTGAGGTTCATTTCCCCTTCAACACGTGCCACCAGATCCTGAAAAATACCGACTTTCAGGGGACGAGCTTCACCTTCAGCACTGAAGCACTGTGGGAAACGCTCGGCCAGAAATGCGATAACTTCTTTACTGCTATTCAACTTAGGTTGATTTTCCATGAAATTTCCTGATTACAACGGACGTTGCCAACAAGCGCAGGCATGAACAGGCGTCATTATAATGACGCTATCAGTAAATGCTACGTTATCCGTTGATTATCCTGCGACGCTCGCAAAGAATTTTTGATAATCGGTTGCAGCGAGAACGTTTTCCAGGTTTGCTACCAGCTCGCGCAGTCCCTGTTCGTCCTCGGTTGTAAAGCGACTGAAGACCGTACTGTCGATATCCAGAACGCCAATAATCTGATTTTTTACCACCAGTGGCAGAACGATTTCAGAATTACTTGCCGCGTCGCAGGCAATATGTCCGTCAAACGCATGAACGTCTTCCACACGCTGTACCTGATTCTCGGCGACCGCGGTACCACACACACCACGCCCTACCGGGATACGTACGCAAGCCAGCTTGCCCTGGAATGGCCCCAGCACCAGTGTTTCGCCTTCAAGAAGGTAAAAACCGGCCCAGTTCACCTCGGACAGACGTTCAAACAGTAATGCACTTGTATTTGCCAGAGTGGCTAAGAAGCTGGTCTCACCCGCCATCAATGCCTTAAAATCGCGGTTTAGATCCGCGTAGAATTCTGTTTTGTTCATTCTTCAATCACTTAGTTGTCTTACAAAATTACCGCAGAGCCTATTAAAATAAGCATTAAATGCGCTCATGCTCAAGATGAATCCGTTAATGAGTTAATATAACGTTCAACAATACTTATTTGTGCGCAGCCGATGGCCTTAAAAACAACCAAAATCACGCCGACAAAAAAGATAACTGTCCATACGGTAAGCGAAGCTTTGCCTCGTGCACATTATCAGCGTTGCCCCCAGTGCGATACGCTTTTTATGTTGCCGAAGATGAAATCGCATCAAAGTGCCTTTTGTCCCCGCTGTGATGCCAAAATTCGTGACGGGCGGGACTGGTCACTGACCCGCCTCGCCGCCATGGCCGTCACCATGCTGCTCCTGATGCCTTTCGCATGGAGCGAGCCGCTGCTGAAACTCTATCTGCTAGGTGTGCGCATTGACGCCAACGTTCTGCAAGGGATCTGGCAGATGACGCGCCAGGGAGATCCGGTGACTGCAGCCATGGTGCTTTTTTGCACCGTCGGCGCGCCGCTGGTACTGGTCGCGGCGATTGCGTATCTGTGGCTCGGCAATATCCTGGGTATGAACCTGCGCCCGGTGTTGCTGATGCTGGATAAACTCAAAGAGTGGGTCATGCTGGATATCTATCTTGTGGGTGTTGGCGTGGCGTCAATTAAAGTGCAGGACTACGCGTTTCTGCAGCCAGGCGTCGGACTCTTTGCTTTTATCTGTCTGGTATTGCTCAGTATCCTGACGCTCATCCACCTGAACGTCGAACAGCTTTGGGAGCGTTTTTATCCTCAGCGCCCAGCCACACGCCCGGATGAGAACCTCCGTGTCTGTCTGGGTTGCCACTACACCGGGCTGCCCGACGCGCGTGGCCGCTGTCCACGCTGCCATATTCCTTTGAGACTGCGGCGCAACAACAGTCTGCAAAAATGCTGGGCGGCGCTGATTGCCTCCCTGGTGTTTCTGATCCCGGCCAATATGCTGCCGATTTCCATTATTTACGTGAATGGCGCACGCCAGGAAGATACCATCCTCTCCGGCATTATTTCCCTTGCGCACAGCAATGTGGGGGTGGCTGCCATCGTCTTTATTGCCAGTATCCTGGTGCCGTTTACCAAAGTGGTGGTGATGTTTACGTTACTTATCAGCATTCACTTTAAATGTGAGCAGGGGTTACGTACCCGTATCCTGCTTCTGCGGTTCGTCACCTGGATTGGTCGCTGGTCGATGTTGGATCTGTTCGTGATTTCGTTGATGATGTCGCTGATTAATCGTGACCAGTTACTTGCTTTTACAATGGGACCCGCGGCTTTTTATTTCGGCTCAGCGGTGATATTGACTATTCTTGCTGTGGAATGGCTGGATAGCCGCTTACTTTGGGATGCACATGAGTCAGGAAACCCCCGCTTCGCCGACTGAAGCGAGAATTAAAACAAAACGCCGCATTTCGCCATTCTGGTTGCTGCCTGTCATCGCCCTGATGATTGCGGGCTGGCTTATCTGGACGAGCTATCAAGATCGCGGGAGTACTGTCACCATTGATTTCCAGACCGCCGACGGTATCGTCGCCGGGCGAACACCCGTTCGCTTCCAGGGGGTTGAAGTGGGTACGGTTCAGGACATCTCCCTTGGAAAAGGGCTGAACAAGATTCAGGTGCGGGTCAGTATTAAATCAGACATGCAGGATGCCTTGCGCAGCGAAACGCAGTTCTGGCTGGTCACGCCGAAGGCCTCTCTGGCGGGTGTTTCCGGTCTGGATGCGCTGGTGGGCGGTAACTATATCGGTATGATGCCAGGTAAAGGTGAGCCACAGGATCACTTTGTTGCCCTGGATACACAGCCCAAGTACCGCCTTAACAACGGCGATCTGATGATCCATCTGCAGGCGCCGGATCTCGGTTCTCTGAACAGTGGCTCACTGGTTTATTTCCGTAAAATACCGGTGGGTCGCGTTTACGATTACGCCATCAACCCGAATAAACAGGGTGTCACCATTGATGTGCTGATCGAGCGCCGCTTTACCAACCTGGTTAAAAAGGGCAGCCGCTTCTGGAACGTATCCGGCGTGGATGCCGATCTCAGCCTGAGCGGTGCAAAGGTGAAACTGGAGAGTCTGGCTGCGCTGGTGAACGGCGCTATTGCCTTTGATTCCCCTGAAAACTCAAGCCCTGCCACCGCTGATGACTCGTTTGGATTGTACGCTGACCTGGCGCACAGCCAGCGCGGCGTGATTATCAAACTCGTCCTGCCCGATGCGAAGGGGCTTAAAGCCGGTTCAACACCGCTGATGTATCAAGGGTTGCAGATCGGTCAGCTCACCAAAATGACGCTCAACCCGAGCGGTTCAGTTACAGGCGAAATGACTGTTGATCCGAGCGTGGTCGATCTTCTACGCGAAAAAACGCGCATTGAAATGCGCAGTCCGAAACTCTCTCTCAGCGATGCCAGTATCAGTAGCCTACTGACGGGCAATACGTTTGAACTGATCCCCGGTGAAGGTCAGCCCAGCAATAGCTTTGTGATTGCCCCAGCCGATAAAGCCTTGTTGCAAAAGCCGGGTGTCGTGACGGTCACGCTGAATGCGCCAGAAAGCTACGGTATCGAAGCCGGCCAGCCGTTGATTTTACACGGTGTCCAGGTAGGGCAAGTTCTGGAACGTACGCTTAACGAGAACGGCGTGAGCTTCTCGGTCGCCATTGACCCGCAATACAGCAACCTGGTCCATGGCGACAGTAAGTTTGTGGTTAACAGTCGTGTCGACGTGAAAGTGGGTCTGGACGGGGTGGAGTTCCTTGGCGCCAGCGCCAGCGAATGGGTCAACGGCGGGATCCGCATTCTGCCGGGCGATAAAGGCCCTGTGCGTGACAGCTACCCGCTGTATGCCAACCTGGATAAAGCGATTGAAAACAGCCTGAGCGATCTTCCTACCACTACGCTGACATTAAGCGCCGAAACATTGCCGGACGTTCAGGCAGGCTCCGTTGTGCTGTATCGCAAATTTGAGGTCGGGGAAGTGATCACCGTTCGCCCTCGCGCGGACGCATTTGATATCGAGCTGCATATCAAGCCGGAGTATCGCAAGCTGTTGACGCCAAACAGCGTCTTCTGGGCTGAAGGCGGTGCAAAAGTTCAGCTCAACGGTAACGGGCTGACGGTGCAGGCCTCCCCGCTTTCACGCGCGCTGCGTGGGGCAATTAGCTTCGATAACCTCAGCGGTGCCGGTGCGAATCTGCGCAAAGGTGATAAGCGTATTCTCTTCCCGTCCGAAACCGCAGCACGTGCCGTTGGCGGGCAGATTACCCTGCACGCTTTTGATGCGGGGAAACTGTCTGAAGGGATGCCAATCCGTTACCTGGGTATTGATATCGGGCAGATCCAGAAGCTGACGCTGATCACCTCGCGTAACGAGGTGCAGGCCACCGCCGTACTCTATCCGGAATATGTACAGACGTTCGCCCGCACCGGTTCGCGCTTCTCGGTGGTGACGCCGCAGATCTCGGCGGCAGGCGTTGAGCATCTCGACACCATCCTGCAACCGTATATTAATGTCGAGCCTGGTCAGGGCAATGCCCGTCGTGATTTTGAGCTGCAGGAAGCCACAATCACTGATTCGCGCTATCTTGATGGTCTGAGCATTGTGGTGGAGGTACCAGAAGCTGGTTCGCTCAGCATCGGCACGCCAGTACTGTTCCGCGGTATTGAAGTGGGCACAGTGACCGGTCTGACGCTCGGGACGCTCTCCGACCGCGTAATGGTGGCGTTACGGATCAGCGAACGTTACCAGCATCTGGTGCGAAATAACTCGGTATTCTGGCTGGCTTCCGGCTATTCGCTGGACTTTGGCCTGACGGGGGGTGTCGTGAAAACCGGTACCTTCAACCAGTTTATTCGCGGTGGGATTGCGTTTGCCACACCACCGGGCACACCGCTGGCTCCGAAAGCGCAACCGGGTAAACACTTCCTGCTGCTCGAAAGTGAACCGAAAGAGTGGCGTGAATGGGGAACTGCCCTGCCGCGCTAATCTCAGGGCTCCGGTGTCAACGCACCGGAGCCTTTATGCTACACTACGCACCTGAACTTTTCCCTGTGGTGTACCCGTGGCTCAAAACTCCGTATTTCTTCCTGAACAATTCCTGGCGCAGATGCGCGAGGCACTTCCTTCTCACCTGTCGTTAGACGATTTTATCGCCGCCTGTCAGCGTCCGTTGCGCCGAAGTATTCGCGTCAATACGCTGAAAATCAGCGTCGATGATTTTCTCGCGCTGGTCGCCCCGTACAACTGGCAATTGACGCCCGTACCGTGGTGTGCTGAAGGGTTCTGGATCGAGCGCGATGACGAAGATGCCGTGCCGCTGGGAAGTACCGCCGAGCATCTGAGCGGGCTGTTTTATATTCAGGAAGCCAGTTCAATGCTGCCAGTTGCCGCGTTGTTCGCCGATGACAACGCGCCTGAGCGGGTGATGGATGTGGCCGCGGCACCGGGGTCGAAAACCACGCAGATTGCCGCCCGAATGGGTAACCAGGGGGCAATTCTTGCCAATGAGTATTCTGCCAGCCGCGTAAAAGTGTTGCATGCCAACATCAGCCGCTGCGGCATTCATAATGTTGCCCTGACACACTTCGACGGGCGCGTGTTCGGTGCTGCCTTGCCGGAAGCCTTTGATGCTATTCTGCTGGATGCTCCTTGCTCCGGGGAAGGTGTGGTGCGTAAAGATCCTGATGCGTTAAAGAACTGGTCTGTTGAAAGCAACCTTGAGATCGCTGCTACCCAGCGTGAGCTGATCGACAGCGCATTTCATGCACTGCGTCCAGGTGGCACGTTGATTTACTCCACCTGCACACTGAACCGGGATGAAAACGAAGACGTCTGTCTGTGGTTGAAAGCGCAGTATCCCGATGCTGTCGAGTTTCTGCCGCTCAACGATCTGTTCCCCACGGCAAAAGAGGCCATCACGCCTGAAGGCTTCCTGCATGTTTTTCCGCAGATCTATGACTGTGAAGGTTTTTTTGTTGCCCGACTGCGTAAAGCCGTCGCCGTTGATCCCCTGCCCGCTCCAACGTTTAAGGTCGGCAATTTCCCGTTCACACCGCTGAAAGGCCGAGAGGCCGAGCAGGTCACCCTCGCCGCCAGAAAAGCCGGGCTTTCCTGGGATGAAATGCACCATCTCTGGTTACGTGAGAAAGAGATTTGGCTTTTCCCGGCCAGTATTGAACCGCTTATTGGCAAAGTACGTTTTTCCCGTATCGGGATCCGTCTGGCGGAAGTTCATAATAAAGGCTATCGCTGGCAGCATGAGGCTGTTATCGCCCTCGCCGGACACGAGAATACGTTCGCCCTGACACATCAGGAAGCCGAAGAGTGGTACCGTGGTCGCGATGTTTATCCTGCCAGTACGCCATCGAATGATGAAGTTGTGGTTACGTATCAGGGATACCCGTTGGGGTTGGCTAAAAAAGTGGGCTCACGACTGAAGAACAGCTATCCGCGTGAACTGGTGCGAGATGGTCGGCTGTTTACCGGTAACGATCGCACCGCCTGAAAAAAAGCGCATTTTTTTACTGGCGATTTCGCTCTCCTTGTCTACGATCAAAAATGGATGGCCGTACTGGTCATACCAGATTTTGACAATCGACCCGGAGAGCAATATGACGAAAACCAGCGTGCGTATTGGCGCTTTTGAGATCGACGACGCAGAACTGCGCGGCGAAATACAAGGCGATCGAACGTTAAGTATTCCCTGCAAATCCGACCCGGATTTGTGTATGCAACTCGATGCCTGGGATGCGGACATCAGCGTCCCGGCAATTCTTGATGGCGAACACTCTGTCCTTTACCGTGAGCATTACGATAGTAAAACTGATGCCTGGGTCATGCGCCTTGCCTGACCTAAAGAGAACCCGCCCGAAGGCGGGTTATTTATTACTGCAGTTGTGCCAGCGTAAAGTAACCGTCAAAAACAGCCCCCGTGTCGATATAGTGTAAATTATCAAAATCATACCTTCGGTCGACAGGCGTATGTCCGAACCAGAAATGATCCGCTCCGCGAATTCCCTGCCCTTTACCCACCATAAACCCCATCAACCGATCGCGATCCCATAATACGCGCTGGGCACTTACCGGTTTTTGCCAGCGGTATTCCTCCGCAGGATAATCAGCATGGGCGATCACATTCAGACCATTGGCACAGGTGATCTCGATAATATGCGGCAAACTGCGACAGGCATTGAGCAGCGATAGCGCCAGCTGTTGCTGGTCACGTTCAAGGCGTGCAAACCACATTCCGCCATTCATCGTCCAGAGCGCAAAATCATTATTATCCAGGCTGTCGATTGCCATTTGTTCATGGTTGCCGCGCACCGCGCGAAACCATTTTTCATTGATTAGCGCCAGGCATTTAACGCTGTCAGGACCACGATCAATCAAATCCCCGACGGAGATAAGTAAATCCTCATATGGATTAAAATGACGACGTTTCAGTTCATCCATCAGCCACTGGTAACAACCATGAATGTCGCTGACAACCCAGACGTGACGCCATCTCCCACCTTCTAATCGCTGATACATAACACCTCCTGTAGCGAGTATAGTTGCACCAGACTTATCCGGAGAGACGCAATCCAGCAGTGCTTTCCACAAAGCTAAACAAACAGTAAACTAAGGATAAATAAATATTTCACCAGTATTAATCCAGTTTTGCATGCCCCCTAAAATATGCAATGCATAAAATTTGAGGTTTTCCCGTGTCAAATACGCGCCTGCAAGATGATGCAGCACATTCGCATCGTACCCATATCATTTCCGAACTGGTGAAAGGTCAACTCGTCCCAGGCCCTATCTGGCAAAAACGCGAGTATCGACTTAAATTTCTGTTACGTTCGCTGCTTTTCTGGTCTTCAACGCACCGAATGCTCGATGCGCTGGCCCGCCGCGACGATTTTGACCAACTTCTGGCCTCGCAAATCACGCTGCCAAGTAAAACCCATCGTCAGTATCTGATGCGTGGCATGAATGCCAACGCGCGTGCCGACGCTATCGTTAGTCATTATCAGTGGATTGACTCTCTGAAAGATGCCGGGCTGGTCAACGCTTTAACTGGCCCCCAGGAGCAATCTATTGTTGAGTTTCATGCAAAAGATGGCGTGAGCTATAACGTCAATGCCATGAACGCCAGTAAAGCGGAGCGCGAAGGCGAATGTACGCTGTGGCTGCGAGACAATGAAAATACCCTGCTTGCGAGCGTGACCTTTTGCGTCGCCCGGGAAAACGGGGAATATGTGCTGGTGATTGGCGGTCTTCAGGGACCTCGCCGCAGCGTATCCCGTGATGTGATCAAGCAGGCAACACGAGCCTGCCACGGCCTTTTCCCTAAGCGAGTATTAATGGAGGTGCTTTTCCAGCTGGCAACACTCTCCGGTATCAAAGCGATTTATGCCGTCAGCGATGAAGGGCATATCTTCCGTGCTCTGCGTTATCGCCTGAGTAAAGGCCGTCATTTCCACGCCAGTTACGATGAGTTTTGGGCCTCTATCGACGGTCAAAAGCGCTCAACATTCAGCTGGCAACTGCCCTTGCAGATGGAACGCAAATCCCTTGAGGAGATTGCCAGTAAAAAACGTGCCGAATACCGCCGTCGCTTTGAACTCCTTGATGAAATTGAGGCATCTGTTAAATCGCGCTTCTAAGCACTGCATAGGCTTTCGCTGATTGCGCACAAAAATTTAACAAAACAGGCAAAAAGGGCTGGACTTCCGCATGCTGTGTTGTGTTATGTTTTAGCAAGTCACACACAGTGTGAACGCTGTATGAGAAAGAAAGCGCTGAATTACTCGTTTACTTTCATACAGATAAAAAGAGACCGAATACGATTCCTGTATTCGGTCCAGGGAAATGGCTCTTGGGAGAGAGCCGTGCGCTAAAAGTTGGCATTAATGCAGGCTAAGTCGCCTTGCCTTTTAAGAATAGATGACGACGCCAGGTTTTCCAGTCCACAGCTAAAGCGGCCTGAAAAAAAGCGTAAGAGCATCATAAAAAGTAAAAAACCGCAGTGCTTTCGCAAGCATCTGCGGTTTTTTATTGGAAACCTGAGCATTAGCAGAGCTTGTCGGCGCGCTCGATAAACGGTGCCAGACTCATCTTCTCACCCGGATGAGCCGGGTCATCAATCTGAATAACACTAATCGGTTGGCCACTGCTCTTACCGCTAGCCACCTGCTGCTCTGCGGTCTCATTTAAAGGGTATTGCACCAGCGTACTTGGGTTAATCGCATATAATGCATGACCCGGACGGCAAGTCAGCATTACCTCTTCGCGATTGAAAGCCCATTTGTCTTTACCCACTTCAAAACGGCTGACGGTAATCACCTGCGGTGCAGCCAGAGCACTCCCCGTGCAGGCCAGTAATAAGAGAGAAAGTACTGTCTTTTTCATATGATATTTAACCTTATCAGAAGGGTTCCCAGGTAGCGAACAGACTGACCGTTGCCAGCACCAGCGTTCCCAGCACCACCTCTGCCTGTGTCATCCTGATAAAAATCTGTTGCGCTTGTCCGGTCTCCGGACGAAACCGTGGCACCAGAAAATACCGATTTGCCAGCGCAATTGCTACCATCAACGCCACCAGCGCACATTTGAACAACAAAAACCGCACGTAGTCAGTCTGCCATGGGATCTGGATGCCAGCGATAAACAGCGTATTGATAATACCTGTGAACAGCACTCCTGCGACGGCATAATGACCGACTCGCGAGAAACGCATCATGGTGTAGATAGCAGCATTTTGCCAGCGCCCTTTCGCCAGACGCATGCAGAACAGCAGCGGAAGTAATCCGCCAAGCCAGGTTGCGGCACACAGCAGGTGAAAAGCATGATTAAGACGCTGCAAAGCTCCTGTCGGACCGTCGCTCATCGCCGCGTGCCCTACCCCTGCCAGCAGAATAAGCTGCCCCATTGCGAGCAGTAACAGCCGTGAACCTTTCAGGGGAGCGAGCCATGCAGCTCCGACAGTAATGACAGCAAGAATCATTTGCCACAGCCAGACGCTGCCAAACTGCGTCGCCAGCACACTACGCCAGATCTCCGGGGAAAAGACATCTCCCCAGCCACTACCCATCAATCCCCCCTGAAACACAAACATCAGGAGTGCAGCACCCAGGCTGATTAAAGACGCCACTTTCTGCTGTAACTGGAAACGTCTGGACATAAGGCGGTGGAGTGAGGAAGGAGCAAACCAGACGCTGTAAAGCGCATTGCCAAAAATGAGCATCAGCGCCCCGAAATGGATAAATCGCAACCCGACATAACACAGGGCCAGCATGCTATTTCACGCTAAAGTGGTAGCTGCCTTTGGTTTTATGGCCGTCTACGGAGACCACATGCCAGTCGACCTGATAGGTCCCGGGCGTCAGCGGTTGTTCCAGCGGAACCGTCAGCTGAGTGTTGTTCTTTTCGTCTCGTTTAACCGTACCTGTTTTCATAACCTGCTTTTGTGCATCCGTGACCACGACTCCGCTAAAACCAGTCTCGATACCTTCCGAAAAAATCAGCGTAAGGACCTGGGGTGGTGTCACCTGGCTGTCTGCCGCCGGGGTTTGCTGTTTAAGATGAGCATGCGCCAGCACAGAAGGCGTCATGACCAATGATGCCAGAAAAGCAAGCGCGCATACCGCGCGGGAAGTGGTTAATCCCATCGCAATCATTCCTTTTTGTTATGTCTGTATGCTAAAGAATAACGCTGTATAATAAACGAGTCGAGGATCATCCCGCCTCCGCTTGTCATCATCGTGCAATCGCGGTAACGTTGCCGCCGCATAATAAGGAGAAGGAAATGAAGATTAATCTGGCCACCCTTCCTCAGGACGAGATGGATAAAGTGAATGTCGATCTTGCGGCTGCAGGCGTCGCGTTTAAAGAGCGTTACAACATGCCCATCGTGGCTGAGGTTGTTGAACGTGAACAACCGGCTCATCTGCGCGACTGGTTTCGCGAAAGATTAATTGCCCACCGTCTCGCATCGGTCAACCTCTCTCGTTTGCCCTACGAGCCTAAAGTTAAATAAGCTTAATAAGTCGTTACACTTCCTTACGCGGAATATGCCAGGATAAGAAAACCCTGATTAATTTAGGTGTATTCTTAAAATCCCTGCGACTCAGTGTATAAGGAAGTCACGATGTCACAATGGAATATTGCCGCAGCCCAGTATACCGGGCAGCATCACAGTGTAGATGACCATGTTTCACGCCATCTCTGCTTCATCGCCGAAGCAGCACGACAGCAATGCGATTTGCTGGTTTTTCCTGAACTTTCATTGACGGGCTCAGGCACAGCGGTGTTACCTCCTCCCCCCAGTGATGCGCAGCTTGAACCCCTGCTCGACGCCGCACATTTTTACCAAATTACCCTCATTGCCGGGCTCCCTCTTGAACGGAATGGTCAGCGCCAGAAAGGACTCGCGCTGTTTACGCCTTCCAGCCTGGGTATCCTGCGCTACCCGCAGGGGAGCGGTGCAAGTCTGGTTCCAGGGGATAAACAACTTAGCATCATTGATGCACATACCGATTCACCCAATCTCGATTCACAGGCGACGCTGTTTACCAGCTGTCAGTCTGTCGTTGATTATCGCTGGCGGCAGTCCATCAGCACCCTGCAACGCTTCGCACATAAATATGCCATTGCCGTGTTAATGGCTAATGCGTGTGGCGGCAGCGCGTTATGGGATGAAAGAGGCCAGTTGGTTGTCCGCGCGGATAAAGGCGAGCTCTTGCTGACCGGCACGCTCGGTAGACAGGGTTGGCAAGGCGATATCATTCCTTTAGGCTAAGCGTTTTAAGCTCAGGAGTTTTCAATGCTGCGCGTCATCGATACCGAAACTTGCGATCTTCAGGGCGGAATTGTGGAAGTGGCCTCTGTCGATGTGGTAGACGGTAAAATCGTCAACCCAATGAGCCATCTGGTGCGCCCGGATCGCCCTATCAGCCCGCAGGCAATGGCAATCCATCGCATTACCGAATCAATGGTGGCGGATAAGCCGTGGATAGAAGATATTATTCCACACTATTACGGTAGCCCGTGGTACGTCGCGCATAACGCCAGCTTTGACCGCCGGGTGTTGCCCGAAATGCCAGGCGAATGGATTTGTACCATGAAGCTGGCGCGTCGCCTCTGGCCGGGGATCAAATACAGTAATATGGCACTGTATAAGTCCCGTAAGCTTAGCGTCCGTACACCTGAGGGGCTTCACCATCACCGCGCGTTGTACGACTGCTATATTACCGCAGCGTTACTCATTGACATCATGAATATTTCTGGCTGGACGCCGGATGATATGGCAACGATTACTGGCCGTCCTGCGCTTCTCACTACCTTTACCTTTGGCAAATATCGCGGTAGAGCAGTGTCTGATATTGCGGATAAAGATCCGGGCTATCTGCGCTGGCTATACAACAACCTCGACAAAATGAGCCCGGAACTGCGCTTAACGCTGAAACACTATCTGGGCGAAGCCTAAGGCTCTTCACCGCCTGGCAGCGTTCCCTGCGCCAGGCCAATCAGGAAGGCATATTCCAGGGCGACGCCTTCATAGGTTTTGAACCGCCCTGATTTCCCTCCATGCCCGGAATCCATATCGGTACAGAGCAGCAACAGATTATCATCGGTTTTTAGCTCCCGTAGTTTTGCCACCCATTTTGCCGGCTCCCAGTACTGCACCTGCGAATCATGCAATCCGGTGGTGACCAGCATGTGCGGATAGGCTTTTGCCTCCACGTTATCGTACGGGCTGTACTCTTTCATATAGCGATAGTAGATCGCATCCTGAGGATTCCCCCACTCTTCGAATTCCCCCGTCGTCAGGGGAATGGATTCATCAAGCATGGTCGTGACCACATCGACAAACGGAACCTGCGCAACAATCCCTTTAAAGCGATCGGGACGCTGGTTGATCACCGCCCCCATCAACATACCTCCCGCGCTGCCCCCCATCCCAAAGCAGAGATGCGGATCCCCGTAGCCTTGCTCAATCAGCGCATCACAGACATCGAGATAGTCATTGAAGGTGTTTTTCTTTTTCAGGAATTTCCCGTCTTCATACCAGTGCTGCCCCAGCTCACCGCCGCCGCGAACATGGGCGATAGCGAAAACGAAGCCACGATCGAGCAGACTTAACCTACTGCTGCTGAAATCGGCATCCATACTTGAGCCATAGGAGCCGTAGCCGTAAACCAGCAGTGGGTTTTTACCTTTCTGGAAATGCGCCTGGTGGTAAACAAGAGAGACCGGGACCTCAACGCCATCGCGGACAGTGACCCACAGGTGCTCGCTGCGGTAGTTCTCAGACTCAAACCCTTTGACCTCGGTCTGCTTAATCACCTGACGCTGCCCGGTATCCATATCCAGCTCAAACAGCGTGTCTGGTGTGGTCATGGATGAGTAGCCGTAGCGCAAGCGCGACGATTCGGGTTCAGGGTTGAAACCAATCCACGTCACATACGCTGGGTCGTCGAACGCAATACCCACCACTTCCCGTGTTTTACGGTTGATTTGCCGGATACTGGTCAGCCCGCGCTGACGTTCTTCCACCACCAGCCAGTCGGTAAACAGAGTGAAGCCTTCCAGCATCACTTGCTCCCGCGCAGGAATAAGCACCTCCCACTTACGTTCATCGCGCACTTTGGTTTTATAGAGACCAAAGTTTTTGCCCTCGCGATTAGAGCGCAAATAAAAACTGTGCTGGAAGTGATCCAGACTGTACTCATGATCCTTACGACGCGGCAGAAAACAGAGCGGCTGGGCATCAGGTAGTTCGGCGTCCAGCAGCAAAACCTCAGACGTCGTCGCGCTGGCGAGGAAAATAATCACATAGTGGCGTGAGGAGGTTTTATGCAGGCTGACATAAAACGTTTCGTCTTTCTCTTCATAGACCAGTTCGTCATCGGCAGAACCCATCCCTATGGTATGTCGCCACACCTGATAAGGCAGTAGCGTGGACGCATGCTTTTTGACGTAGTAGACGGTCTCGGAGTCATTCGCCCAGACAAAATCCGGGGAGACGTTTTCCAGCATTTCAGGATACCAGTTACCGGTGTCCAGATTGCGAAAACGCAGGCCATACTGACGGCGGGAGAGGTAGTCCTCAGCCAGCGCCATAATCGTGTTGTCAGGTGAAATGGACATGCCGCCCAGCGTATAAAATTCGCTGTGGGCGGCGCGCTGGTTGGCATCCAGTAAAATCTCCCACTCATCCCATTCGGCACTTAACACGGGTTGTCGTTGGTAGATGGGATACTCGTTGCCGGGCTCGTAGATATGACGATAGCGATAGCCATTTTTGGTCCAGGGCGCGGAGATATCATGCTGAGGAATGCGTTGCACCATTTCATTCAGCAGTTGATCCTGAAGTGCCTGCTGGCTGGACATGACCTTGCGGCCATAGTCGTTTTCCTCGTGCAGGTAGTCGAGCACCTCTGGCCGGGAGCGAGAATCGTCCCGTAGCCAGTAATAATTGTCTATACGCGTATCGCCATGCGTGGTTATCGCATAAGGAGTACGTCGGGCTTTCGGTGGCATGTGATCATTCTTGTAAGTTCTACACCCTATAAGGGTGGCAAAACCCACGCATGATGCAAGCGAAACATGACCACAGAAGTGATAGTCAGTCAGTTAACGTCCGCTTTTGTTCCCGGATATCCTGCTCAATGCCCTCCCGGACATCCTGAGGGATCTTCAGCGCATCCCCCAGAGCATTGAGATAGCTCCGCTCCATAAAATGATCGATATCAATGGCGGCACAGCTGAGGAAATAGAGTTCAAGGGCTTCTTCCTCATTTTTCACACTCTGCGCAAGGCGCTGTGGATCGAGTGGTTGATCGATCGCCTGCGCCACCAGGACTCTGCCCTTCTCTTCGACACCGGCTTCACGAAGCTGCTGCTCAATCGCCGCTCGTTCTTTATCGTCAATATGCCCGTCACTCTTCGCGGCAAAGACCAGCGCAAGGATCAATCGTTCGGTACGCAGATCCAGAGGCGAGGTATGTTCACCGTAATGCGGTTCATCGCTGTGGGTAGTTCGTACCCTGTCCTTGTATTTATTCCACAGTACGGTGCCAGCGATGGCCCCGCCACCGGCCAGCAACGCGCCAGTACCATATTTTGCCAGCAACTTACGTGAGGATTTATTCGCGACCAAAAGGCCTGCCAATCCGCCGAGTGCACCGGGAACCAGCAATTTACTGAGCCCCTGCTCACCAGACGACGATGTTTTCTGCCCTAACAACGATTGCAACTGATTTAACCAGCCTGACATGGTTTCCCTCACTTAACGGTGAACATATTTCACAGCGTAAGCGAGCAGGCGTCAGGAAATGTCCAGCCTGGCTAAAGATGCGCAAATTTCTTCCCCCTCCTTTAGCCCTGCACAAGACACACGCAAACGTTTTCGTTTATACTGCGCGCATCTTTTTCAGGGGGAATGTTATGACTCGTTTAGGCACTGCGCTGCGACCTGCAGCGACGCGTGTGATGCTGTTGGGATCGGGTGAACTGGGTAAAGAGGTCGCCATTGAATGTCAGCGTTTAGGTGTGGAAGTGATTGCCGTAGACCGTTACGCCGATGCTCCTGCCATGCACGTCGCCCATCGTTCTTATGTGATTAACATGCTGGATGGCGAAGCACTGCGGGCGCTGATTACGAAGGAGAAACCCGATTTCGTGGTCCCGGAAATTGAAGCCATCGCCACCGATACGCTGATCGCCCTTGAACAGGAAGGCCAGCGCGTGGTGCCCTGTGCCAAAGCGGCAAAACTGACCATGAACCGGGAAGGTATTCGTCGTCTGGCAGCGGAAGAGTTGGGGCTCCCCACGTCGAGCTATCGGTTTGCTGGCGATAAATCCGCATTCCTGCAGGCTGTCGAGGAGATTGGCTACCCGTGCATCATTAAACCCGTGATGAGTTCCTCCGGTAAAGGACAGAGCTTTATTCGCGACAGCAGCACGCTGGATAAGGCATGGGATTATGCCCAGCAAGGTGGTCGTGCCGGAGCGGGTCGCGTGATTGTCGAAGGTGTCGTGAAATTTGATTTCGAGATCACCCTGTTGACCGTCAGCGCCATTGATGGCGTCCATTTCTGTGACCCAATTGGCCACCGCCAGGAAGATGGCGATTACCGTGAATCCTGGCAGCCGCAGCAGATGAGTGCCCTGGCACTGGAACGTGCGCAGGCGATCGCCCGTAAAACCGTACTGGCGCTGGGCGGCTATGGCCTGTTTGGCGTAGAGCTTTTCGTCTGCGGAGATGAGGTTATTTTCAGCGAAGTCTCACCTCGCCCGCATGACACCGGCATGGTCACGCTGATTTCGCAGGATCTCTCTGAGTTCGCCCTGCATGTACGCGCTTTCCTCGGCCTGCCTGTTGGTGGTATCCGTCAGTACGGCCCGGCCGCTTCCGCAGTGATCCTGCCGCAATTAACCAGCCAGAATGTCACGTTTGATAACGTCGACGGAGCAGTAGGTGCCGGGTTACAGGTGCGTTTGTTCGGTAAACCGGAGATCGACGGCACGCGTCGGCTTGGCGTAGCATTAGCTACCGGGGATAACGTTGAAGACGCCGTGGCGAGAGCGAAAACAGCCTCCGCTGCAGTTAGCGTAACAGGATAAAAAAACGGGCCGAAAGGCCCGTTTTCCATGCTGCGAATAACTTACTGCTTCGCACCTTCAACCGCTTCACGAGCCAGTTTAGTAATACGATCCCAGTCGCCCGCTTCCAGCGCATCCGCCGGAACCAGCCATGAACCACCGATGCACAGCACGCTTTTCAGTGCCAGGTAGTCACGGTAGTTAGCAGGAGAGATGCCACCCGTCGGGCAGAAACGAACCTGAGCGAATGGACCCGCAATCGCCTGCAGCGCTTTGGTGCCGCCGTTCGCTTCTGCCGGGAAGAATTTGAACTCTTTCAGACCGTAGTCCATACCCAACATCAGTTCAGATACGGTGCTAATGCCAGGGATCAGCGGAATGGTGCCTTCGGTTGCCGCTTTCAGCAGAGACTCCGTCAGGCCCGGGCTGATAGCAAACTGTGCGCCCGCTTCAGTCACTTCCGCCAGTTGCTGTGCATTCAGAACGGTGCCCGCACCGACGATGGCGTCCGGCACTTCTTTAGCGATTGCGCGAATGGTATCCATCGCGCAGGCGGTGCGCAGGGTGACTTCCAGAACACGAACGCCACCGGCAACCAGCGCTTTCGCCATCGGTACCGCATGCTCCAGTTTATTTACCACGATAACAGGCACGACAGGGCCAGTGGTCATGATTGCTTCTGCACTTGTTTTCCAGTTTTTCATCAGTGTCTTCTCTCGCCAGATCGTTAAAATCAAGTCGTCTTAAAACGTAATACAGGTTGCGCCCTGCTCAGCACCAGAGAGTTTCTCACGCAGCGCACCAAACATTTCGCGCCCTGTCCCCACGCGCGATGCGCTCAGGTCAGGAATATGTGGCTTACGTGCCGCCAGCTCTGCGTCATCCACCAGCAGGGTTAACTCACCTGTCTGACCGTTTACGCGGATCATGTCGCCGTCACGCACTTTCGCCAGCAAACCACCGTCGTAAGCTTCAGGTGTCACGTGGATGGCTGAAGGCACTTTACCGGATGCGCCAGAGAGGCGTCCATCCGTCACCAGAGCAATTTTGAAACGGCGGTCCAATAATACACCAAGTGGTGGCATAAGTTTATGTAATTCTGGCATCCCGTTGGCCTTTGGCCCCTGATGGCGAACGACCACCACGCAGTCTTTATCCAGAAGACCGGCGTCAAAGGCAGGTAATACGTCATGCTGGCTTTCGAACACTACCGCCGGTGCTTCGATAATCTGATTCTCTTCCGGTACGGCAGACGTCTTCATCACCGCGCGTCCGAGGTTGCCGCTCAGCACTTTGGTACCTCCATGAGGAGAGAATGGTTTGTCGATGGTGGCGATAACCTGTGCATCAAGAGAGGCATTCGCCCCTTCGCGCCAGTCCAGCTCGCCGTTATTCAGCCACGGCTCCTGGGTGTAGCGTTGCAGACCAAAGCCCGCCACGGTATTTACATCTTCATGCAGCAGACCGCCTTTCAGCAGCTCGCGCATCAGCAGTGGTACACCACCAGCGGCCTGGAAGTGGTTAATGTCAGCCGGGCCGTTCGGGTACAGACGCGCCATCAGAGGAACAACAGAAGAGATCTCGGAGAAATCATCCCAGTTAATCAGAATGCCCGCTGCACGCGCCATGGCCACCAGGTGCATGGTGTGGTTGGTTGACCCTCCCGTTGCCAGCAACGCGACGATACCGTTAACGATAACTTTCTCGTCAACCATTTTGCCCATCGGCATCCATTCGTTGCCATTACCGGTTAAACGCGTCACCTGGCGGGCAGCAGCTTCGGTCAGCGCCTGGCGCAGTGGTGCATCCGGCTGGATAAAGGACGAGCCCGGAAGCTGCATCCCCATGAACTCTACGACCATCTGGTTAGTGTTAGCCGTACCGTAGAAAGTACAGGTTCCTGGTGCATGGTAGGATGCGGCCTCTGCCTCCAGCAGCGCCTGACGGTCTGCTTTCCCTTCTGCGTACAGCTGACGGATACGTACTTTCTCTTTGTTTGGCAGGCCGCTTGCCATCGGTCCGGATGGCACGAAGATCGCAGGCAGATGACCAAACGACAGCGCAGCCATTACCAGGCCCGGGACAATCTTGTCGCACACGCCGAGATACAACGCGCCATCGAACATGTTGTGTGACAAGCCAACCGCTGCAGACATCGCAATCACTTCGCGGCTCAGCAGGGAAAGCTCCATTCCGTCCTGACCCTGCGTCACGCCGTCGCACATCGCCGGAACACCGCCCGCCACCTGGCCCACGGCATTCACGCTGTGCAGCGCTTTACGGATGACATTGGGATAGACCTCATACGGCTGGTGCGCGGAAAGCATATCGTTGTAGGAGGTAATGATAGCGATGTTGTTACGCAACATGCTTTTCAGCGAGGCTTTATCATCGGGTTGGCAGGCGGCGAAACCGTGTGCCAGGTTACCGCAAGCCAGCTGAGAGCGGTGGACGGTGTTGCTTTTAGCTTGTTCAATCCGGGCGAGGTAGGCAGAACGGGTCTCTTTCGAGCGTTCAATAATGCGCTGTGTTACGCGTAACAATGTCGGATTCATAAATGCTCCTCTAATTTATCTGTCCGTGCTCAGGAGTTTACAAAGTCGCTGGCAGTTGTTAACAACGCTGAAACGCTTGCTGTCCGGAGCTCAGGGGCAAAATCACTTCCGGCAGTGTAATAAAAAAAGCTCCGCGGGTGAATCCACACGGAGCTTAAAAGTTTAAAAATTGTGCCACTAGCTGTGTTAGATCATGTTACCGGTAAAATAACACTTTCGAGCTAGAGGATGATCTTACTCAAACTCGTTCCAGGAGCGGCCATCGCGGGTGATCATCGCCACGGACGCGACTGGCCCCCAGGTGCCTGCCTGATACGGTTTAGGCGCATCCTGATCGGCTGCCCAGGCTTCGGTAATGGAGTCAACCCATTTCCAGGCCTCCTCCACTTCGTCGCGGCGCACAAACAGCGCCTGGATACCGCGCATGGTTTCCAGCAGCAGGCGCTCATACGCGTCTGCAAGATGCGTCTGGTTGAAGGTTTCGGAGTAGCTCAGATCCAGCTTGGTGGTCTGCAGGTTGTGTTTGTGGTCAAGGCCCGGCACTTTGTTCAGGATCTGAATATCAACCCCTTCGTCCGGCTGCAGGCGAATGGTCAGTTTGTTCTGAGGCAGTTCCTGCCAAGACTCTTTGAACAGGTTCAGTTCCGGGTTTTTAAAGTAAACAACCACTTCGGAGCATTTGGCTGGCAGACGTTTGCCGGTACGCAGATAGAACGGAACCCCCGCCCAGCGCCAGTCGTCGATATCCACGCGGATCGCCACAAACGTCTCGGTGTTGCTGGACTTGTTCGCACCCTCTTCTTCCAGATAGCCTGGCACTTTTTTGCCCTGCGCAAACCCGGCGGTGTACTGACCACGAACGGTCTTCTCACGTACGTTAGAGCGGTCGATACGGCGCAGTGACTTCAGTACTTTCACTTTTGCGTCACGGATGCTGTCAGCCGTCAGGTCAGACGGTGGAGACATAGCAATCATGCACAGAATTTGCAGCAGGTGGTTCTGGATCATGTCGCGCATCTGACCGGCCTGGTCAAAGTAACCCCAGCGCCCTTCAATCCCTACCTCTTCCGCCACGGTGATTTCCACGTGGTCGATAGTGCGGTTGTCCCAGTTGTTTACAAACAGGGAGTTAGCAAAACGCAGCGCCAGCAGGTTCAGGACCGTCTCTTTACCAAGATAGTGGTCAATACGGTAAACCTGGCACTCTTCAAAGAACTCGCCTACCTGATCGTTAATTTCGCGGGAGGTTGCCAGCGACGTACCCAGCGGCTTCTCCATCACCACGCGCGCCGGCTTGGCGTTTAGTTTGGCTTCGCCCAGACCTTTGCAGATGGCACCAAAGGTGCTTGGCGGCATGGCGAAATAGTTAATAGTGACACGATTTTTCTGATCCAGCATGTCGCCCAGGCGGGAAAACGCACTGATGTCGTTCACGTCCAGGTTGCAGAAATCAAGGCGTCCGCTCAGCGTATCCCACAAACTTTCATCGATTTTCTCTTTCATGAACGTTTCGAGCGCTTCACGCACGACTTTGGTATAAGCGTCTTTGTCCCATTCGGCACGCCCTACACCCAGGATACGGGTATCTGGATGAAGTTGGCCTGCTTTTTCCAGTTGATACAGGGAAGGCAGCAATTTCCGGCGTGCAAGATCGCCTTTCGCGCCGAAAATGACCAGGTCACATGCCTGGGCTGTTTGCGTTACCGCCATGTCATTCTCCTCAGTTGGATCACCTGGTACTTCTGCCAGGTATCGTTGTAATTTTATTACAATGCACTGTACTGCTTTTACGTCATTCCCGAAACCATTAGCGCTTATCGCCACGTGCTTTACCGCGATTTTTCGCCATTCCGGTGATTTCGGAGGTGCAATGACGCAACAACCGTCGATTCTTTGCGCAACAAGGGCCCGACAAAACCCGACGCCGATCAAGTAATGAAAAAAAACAACAACATTATCTTGTCGACTGTTACCCTTTATGGAAGCCACAGGGGTAATATCGGCTAAATCGAATCACGATTTCACCCATTTATGAAATCGTTTACACCCATGAGCGTCATGTTAACAATGAACATGCTGGAAAAAATCCAGTTTCAACTGGAACACCTTAGCAAATCCGAGCGAAAAGTGGCCGAAGTTATTCTCGCGTCTCCCGCTCAGGCGATTCATTCAAGCATCGCCGCTCTGGCGCAGGAAGCGAGTGTCAGCGAGCCAACGGTAAATCGCTTCTGCCGTAGCCTGGAAACACGCGGCTTTCCTGATTTTAAACTGCATCTGGCACAAAGTCTGGCTAACGGCACTCCTTATGTTAATCGTAATGTGGATGAAGACGACAGCGTTGATGCTTACACAGCGAAAATATTTGAGTCAGCCATGGCCACACTTGACCACGTCCGCCAGAGTCTGGATATGAGTTCGGTGAATCGTGCAGTGGATTTACTCACCCAGGCCAAGCGGATTGCATTCTTTGGTCTTGGGTCGTCGGCAGCTGTGGCGCACGATGCTATGAACAAATTCTTCCGCTTTAACGTGCCGGTTATTTATTCTGATGACATTGTGTTGCAACGCATGAGCTGTATGAATTGCAGTGAAGACGATGTCGTGGTACTGATTTCGCACACCGGACGCACCAAAAGCCAGGTGGAACTGGCCCAGCTGGCGCGTGAAAACGATGCCATGGTGATCGCTCTCACGACGGCGGGTACACCTCTGGCCCGTGAAGCGACGCTGGCTATTACCCTCGACGTACCGGAAGACACCGATATCTATATGCCGATGGTCTCCCGTCTGGCGCAGCTCACGGTGATTGACGTGCTGGCGACCGGTTTTACCTTACGAAGGGGCGCAAAATTCAGAGATAACTTGAAGCGTGTCAAGGAAGCGCTTAAGGAATCGCGTTTTGATAAAGAATTGCTTATCAAGAGCGATGTTCCCTGATAGTTGATAACGAGACGTAACGAATAATTACGATGTAACGATTTACGGCATTCGGTCCACTCTCTGCCGCCTTGCGGCAAATGAAGGCCGATTCAATGTTCACGCAACACCAAAGTTGTTTCAGTCAACGGAGTATTACATGTCCAGAAGGCTTCGCAGAACCAAGATCGTAACCACCTTAGGCCCGGCCACAGATCGCGATAATAATCTCGAGAAAATTATCGCCGCAGGTGCCAACGTGGTGCGTATGAACTTCTCTCACGGTACGCCAGAAGACCATAAATTACGTGCCGATAAAGTGCGTGAAATCGCAGCAAAACTGGGCCGCCATGTTGCCATCCTCGGCGATCTGCAAGGTCCTAAAATTCGTGTATCGACCTTTAAAGAAGGCAAAGTCTTCCTCAATATTGGCGATAAATTCCTGCTTGATGCTAACCTCGGCAAAGGTGAAGGCGATAAAGAGAAAGTCGGGATCGACTATAAAGGCCTGCCAGCTGACGTGGTACCTGGCGATATCCTGCTGCTTGACGACGGTCGCGTACAGCTGAAAGTGCTGGAAGTTCAGGGCATGAAAGTGTTTACCGAAGTCACTGTCGGTGGCCCTCTCTCCAACAACAAAGGCATTAACAAACTGGGCGGCGGCCTCTCTGCAGAAGCGCTTACTGATAAAGACAAAGCGGATATTGTTACTGCTGCGCTGATCGGCGTTGACTACCTGGCCGTCTCCTTCCCACGCTGCGGTGAAGACCTGAATTATGCGCGCCGACTGGCACGTGATGCGGGTTGCGATGCCAAAATCGTCGCTAAAGTTGAACGCGCGGAAGCTGTTTGCGATCAGGACGCCATGGACGACGTGATTCTCGCCTCCGACGTAGTGATGGTTGCCCGTGGCGACCTGGGTGTGGAAATCGGCGACCCCGAGCTGGTGGGTATCCAGAAAGCGCTGATTCGTCGCGCACGTCAGCTGAACCGTGCGGTGATCACCGCCACTCAGATGATGGAATCCATGATCACCAACCCAATGCCAACCCGTGCGGAAGTCATGGACGTGGCCAACGCCGTGCTGGACGGTACTGATGCAGTTATGCTTTCAGCGGAAACCGCGGCAGGCCAGTATCCTGCAGAAACCGTGGCCGCCATGGCGCGCGTTTGCCTGGGTGCTGAGAAGATCCCAAGCATTAACGTCTCTAAACACCGTCTGGACGTTCAGTTCGACAACGTGGAAGAAGCGATTGCGATGTCCGCCATGTACGCTGCCAACCACTTGAAGGGCGTAACCGCGATCATCACCATGACCGAATCTGGCCGTACCGCACTGATGACCTCCCGTATCAGTTCCGGCTTGCCTATCTTCGCCATGTCCCGTCACGAGCGTACGCTGAACCTGACGGCGCTGTATCGCGGTGTTACCCCGGTTCACTTCGATAGCAGCAATGACGGCGTGGCTGCGGCACATGACGCCGTAAACCTGCTGCGCGACAAAGGCTATCTGGTATCCGGTGATATTGTCATCGTGACTCAGGGCGATGTGATGAGCACCATCGGCTCAACCAATACCACTCGCGTCATGACAGTCGAGTAAGTCAGTCTCTGTTAAAAAGCCCTCTCCTTTCAGAGAGGGCTTTTTTTATTTCGTTGGAAAAAGCTCTTTGCGTTTATACGGCTCTTTTTCGCCTGGCTTACGCGTTTTAAGCAGTTTCAGTATCCACGTATACTGCTCCGCATGCGGTCCCACCAGTATTTCCACCTCTTCGTTCATTCGACGCGCAATGGTGTTATCGTCTGCGGTGAGCAGATCATCCATCGGCGGGCGAACTTCAATGCTCAGACGGTGGGTATTACCGTCGTAGACCGGGAAAAGTGGAATAACACGGGCACGGCAAACCTTCATCAGACGGCCAATCGCAGGTAGTGTCGCTTTGTAGGTCGCGAAGAAATCCACAAACTCACTGTGTTCCGGGCCGTGATCCTGATCCGGCAGATAGTAGCCCCAATAGCCCTGGCGTACGGACTGAATAAACGGCTTGATACCATCATTACGCGCATGAAGGCGACCACCAAAACGGCGACGCACCGTATTCCAGACGTAATCAAAGATCTTGTTGCCCTGATTATGGAACATTGCCGCCATTTTTTGTCCCTGCGATGCCATCAGCATAGCTGGAATATCAACGCCCCAGCCGTGTGGAACGAGAAAAATGACCTTCTCGTTGTTGCGACGCATCTCATCGATGATTTCCAGACCTTTCCAGTCAACACGATCCATGACTTTTTCCGGCCCTTTCAGCGCCAGTTCAGCCATCATCGCCATCGCCTGTGGCGCTGTGGTATACATGGCATCAATAATGGCTTCCCGCTCTGCGTCGCTCTTCTCCGGGAAACAGTAGTAAAGATTAATTTGCGCACGGCGACGTGCACTTTTGCCTAAGCGTCCTGCCAGGCGACCTATTTTACCCAACACAGGATCGCGTACAGAGGCCGGTAACATCGCAATACCCGCAAATGCATAAACGCCAAGCCAGGCACCCCAGTTACGCGGGTGACGGAAAGATTTTTCAAACTCAGGAATGTACTCAATATTGTTTTTTTGGGTTTCCATGCTGGATCCAGGGTCTGATGACGCAAAATTTTATTCAGATAGTGTAGCGAGGCAGTCGTCCACGCACAAAAGAAAAAGCCGGCGCACACTGACACCGGCTTTTTTAACAACACAAAGGGCTTAGTTTAAGCTCAACTGCGGTATCACCTCTTTCACCTGCGCCAGGTAATCAGAACGATCTTTACCTGTCAGGCCTTCAGTACGCGGCAGTTTCGCAGTCAGCGGGTTAACAGCTTGTTGGTTGATCCATACTTCATAGTGCAGGTGCGGGCCGGTAGAACGTCCGGTATTGCCTGACAGCGCGATACGGTCACCACGCTTCACTTTCTGACCCGGTTTGACCAACAACTTGCGCAAGTGCATATAGCGAGTCGTGTAAGTACGACCATGGCGCACCGCAACATAGTATCCTGCTGCTCCGCTGCGTTTGGCCATGACCACTTCACCATCACCCACAGCCAGTACCGGTGTACCCTGCGGCATCGCGAAATCAACACCACGATGCGGCGCAACACGCCCGGTGACCGGGTTCAGACGGCGCGGATTGAAGTTAGAGGAAACGCGGAACTGTTTCGCCGTCGGGAAGCGCATGAAGCCTTTCGCAAGACCTGTACCGCTGCGGTCATAGAACTTGCCGTCTTCAGCACGAATCGCGTAATAATCTTTGCCCTCTGAGCGCAAACGTACACCCAGCAGTTGGCTCTGCTCGCGCTTACCCTCCAGCATTTCGCGGGACATCAGAACGGAAAACTCATCACCTTTCTTCAGTTTGCGGAAATCCATCTGCCACTGCATGGCTTTGATAACAGAACTGATTTCAGCACTGGTCAACCCTGCATCCCGGGCACTGGAAACAAAGCTTGCGCCCACCGTCCCTTTCATAACGCTGTTGACCCAGTCGCCCTTCTGCATTTCGCTGGTCATTTTGAAACCGTTTGCAGTGCGTTCGTAGGTGCGGGTTTCGCGGCGAGACATTTCCCAGGTCAGACTCTGTAGATCGCCATCTGCCGTTAATGTCCATGAGAGCTGTTGCCCTATTTTCAAATTACGGAGATCTTTATCTGCAGCCGCCAGCTGGCTGATATTGCCCATGTCGATGCCGTACTGGTTCAGTACGCTACTCAGCGTATCCCCGGTAGAAACAACGTATTCGTGGGTCCCTGCGTCACTCTCGGTTTTATCGTCCAGTTCATCCTGCGGGATAGCTTCATCTTCCTGAGCCGCCTGATCGATAGGCTCACTGGCTTCAGGCAGCAAAGAACGGATTTCGCTCTTTTCAAGCTCGATGGTTTTGATGATAGGGGCAGAACTCGGGTGGTAAACATAGGGCCGCCAGACGGCGACCGCTAAAGTGAGAACTGTAAGCGACCCCAGCATAACGCGATGGGGTCGAGGCAGATTGTTAAATGCCAGGGCGACAGAGCGGGCTATCTGTTGCACGTATTCACTTCCTCGTTAATCTCCTTTCAGGCAGCTCGCATACTGGTTCGCCAGTTGGCTGAGGAACTGCGAATAGCTCGCTTTGCTCAACTGGATATTCGTTCCTAGCGGGTCAAGGGTCCCCATGCGCACGGATGTCCCCCTGGCCACGGCTTCTACGACCGCTGGCCTGAACTGTGGCTCAGCAAAAACGCATGTCGCTTTTTGCTCAACCAACTGTGTTCTGATTTCATGTAAACGCTGCGCACCAGGTTGAATTTCAGGGTTGACGGTAAAATGACCCAGCGGGGTCAGGCCGTAGTGTTTTTCGTAATAGCCATAGGCGTCATGAAAAACGAAATACCCTTTTCCTTTCAACGGTGCGAGCTCAGTACCTACCTGCTTATCGGTTGCAGCTAATTGTGCCTCAAAATCCTTCAGGTTGGCGTCTAGTTTGGCTCGACTTTGCGGCATAAGTTCCACTAATTTGTCATGGATTGCAACCGCTGAAAGCCGCGCTATCTCTGGGGATAACCAAAGATGCATGTTGTACTCGCCGTGATGGTGATCTCCATCACCTTTTTCGCCGTCTGCAGCATGATGGTCATGTTCGTCTCCATCGTCATCCGACCCTTTCATGAGCAACGGTTTCACGCCTGGGAGTTCGGCAATCGCGACCTGTTTTTCGTCAACAA
Organism: Enterobacter sp. P82; assembly: GCF_037053385.1. Lineage (NCBI taxonomy): Bacteria > Pseudomonadati > Pseudomonadota > Gammaproteobacteria > Enterobacterales > Enterobacteriaceae > Enterobacter > Enterobacter sp. P82. The sequence goes on along the minus strand of NZ_JBALHX010000001.1, from coordinate 725,924 downwards.
TCTGTTTCGCTGACTTCTGCATAAACGCTTCCATTTCCGGACCAATCCAGACGACTAAGTCCGCGTTTTGTAAGCGCTTTACATCTGACGGGCGCAGGGAATAGTCATGCTCTGATGCACCATCAGGGAGCAGAACCTGGGTTTCCGTTACCCCGTCTGCAATGGCAGATGCGATGAATCCAAGCGGTTTAAGCGAAGCGACTACCGCAGCGTTAACATCTTGTGCGGTTGTACCCCAAAGGGCAGCGGATAATGCTGCGAAAAGAAGCGTATTTTTATGTAACATAATGCGACTAATCATCGTAGTGAATGCGTGGAATGTGATATTATAACATTCGTTGACTTCTTCAAGCTTAAATTGACATGACGACATTGGTTTCTCTTGAAAATATTTCGGTCTCATTTGGCCAACGCCGCGTCCTTTCTGACGTGTCGCTGGATCTGAAGCCCGGCAAAATTCTGACGTTGCTCGGCCCCAATGGTGCCGGCAAATCCACCCTGGTGCGCGTGGTGCTGGGTCTGGTCACACCCGATGAAGGCGTGATTAAGCGCGAGGAAAAATTGCGTATTGGCTATGTGCCGCAAAAACTCCACCTCGACGCCACATTACCGCTGACGGTCAGCCGCTTCCTGCGTCTGCGTCCCGGAACACGAAAAACCGATATTCTCCCTGCACTGAAACGCGTGCAGGCGGGCCATCTCATCGACGCGCCGTTGCAAAAACTTTCCGGGGGAGAAACCCAGCGTGTTTTACTTGCCCGTGCGTTGCTGAGCAGTCCCCAGTTACTGGTACTGGATGAACCTACCCAGGGGGTCGACGTTAATGGTCAGGTCGCGCTTTATGATTTAATTGACCAACTGCGTCGGGAACTGAATTGTGCAGTACTGATGGTGTCCCATGACCTGCATCTGGTCATGGCAAAAACTGACGAAGTGCTGTGTCTCAACCACCATATTTGCTGCTCCGGCACGCCTGAAGTGGTGTCAATGCATCCGGAGTTTATCTCCATGTTTGGCCCGCGCGGTGCTGAGCAACTAGGCATTTATCGCCATCATCATAATCATCGCCATGATTTACAGGGACGAATTGTCCTGCGCCGGGGAAACGGACACTCATGATTGAACTGTTACTGCCTGGCTGGTTAGCCGGGATTATGCTTGCCTGTGCGGCGGGTCCGCTGGGCTCGTTTGTCGTATGGCGCAGAATGTCCTATTTCGGTGATACGCTGGCGCATGCCTCTCTACTGGGCGTCGCTTTTGGTCTGTTACTGAACGTTAATCCTTTCTATGCGGTGATTGTGGTCACGCTGCTCCTTGCCGCGGGTCTGGTCTGGCTGGAAAAACGCCCACACCTCGCCATTGATACGCTGCTTGGCATCATGGCGCACAGCGCCCTGTCGCTGGGTCTGGTGGTCGTTAGCCTGATGTCGAACATTCGCGTCGACCTGATGGCCTACCTCTTCGGCGACCTACTGGCCGTGACGCCAGAAGATCTGATCTCTATCGCCATTGGTGTCGTCGTGGTGCTCGGCATTCTGCTCTGGCAGTGGCGTAATTTGCTGGCGATGACCGTCAGTCCGGATCTGGCGTTTGTTGACGGCGTGAAATTGCAGCGCGTGAAGTTGCTGCTAATGCTGGTGACAGCGTTGACCATTGGTGTGGCGATGAAGTTTGTCGGAGCGCTGATTATTACCTCCCTGCTGATCATTCCGGCAGCCACAGCGCGTCGCTTTGCCCGCACACCAGAACAGATGGCCGGCGTGGCCGTTCTCATTGGGATGGTTGCGGTAACGGGTGGGTTAACCTTCTCGGCGTTTTATGACACGCCTGCAGGGCCGTCTGTGGTGCTGTGTGCAGCGGTGCTGTTTATTTTCAGTATGATGAAGAAGACGGCAAGTTGACATCGAGGGCGCTGATGCCCTCACCCTGCCCTCTCCCGGCGGGAGAGGGAATTAAACATTATGGCATTGCCGGTGGGGTAATCCCGAAGTGATTCCATGCCCGCACCGTGGCCATGCGTCCACGCGGGGTACGTTGCAGGAAGCCCTGCTGGATCAAATACGGTTCGAGCACATCTTCAATTGTCTCGCGCTCTTCCCCAATTGCCGCCGCCAGGTTATCCAGCCCCACTGGCCCGCCAAAGAATTTGTCCAGCACAGCCAGTAGCAGCTTGCGGTCCATGTAGTCAAAACCTTCAGCATCGACATTCAGCATATCCAGCGCCTGAGCAGCTATCTCGGCGGAAATGGAACCATCATGCTTCACTTCGGCAAAGTCACGCACGCGGCGCAGCAGGCGGTTAGCGATACGCGGTGTCCCGCGCGAGCGCTTCGCCACTTCAAACGCGCCCTCTTCGCTCATCTCCAGCCCCATATAGCGGGCGCTACGGCCAACGATGTGCTGGAGATCCGCCACCTGGTAAAACTCCAGGCGCTGCACAATCCCGAAACGGTCTCGCAGCGGAGAGGTCAACGATCCGGCGCGGGTTGTTGCGCCAATCAGGGTAAACGGTGGCAGATCGATCTTGATAGAGCGCGCAGCCGGGCCTTCACCGATCATGATATCCAGCTGGTAATCTTCCATCGCCGGATAGAGCACCTCTTCCACCACCGGTGACAGGCGGTGGATTTCATCAATAAACAGCACGTCATGGGGTTCAAGGTTGGTTAGCATCGCTGCCAGATCGCCTGCTTTTTCCAGTACCGGACCGGAAGTAGTACGCAGGTTGACCCCCATTTCATTGGCGACGATATTCGCCAGCGTGGTTTTCCCCAGCCCCGGAGGACCAAAAATCAGCAGGTGATCGAGTGCATCGCCGCGCAGTTTTGCCGCCTGGATGAAAATTTCCATCTGGGAACGTACCTGCGGCTGGCCAATGTACTCATCAAGCAGCTTCGGGCGGATCGCACGATCCACCACGTCTTCTGCCTGAAGGGAGCCTGCCGATACCAGGCGATCTGCTTCAATCATCCTTTACCTCACAATGCAGCGCGCAGCGCTTCACGAATCAGGGTTTCACTGCTGGCATCCGGTTTGGCGATTTTACTCACCATACGGCTGGCCTCCTGAGGTTTATAGCCCAGTGCCACCAGCGCAGCAACCGCTTCCTGCTCGGCGTCATCATCCGTCGCTGGCGCGCCAGGCGAGGTCAGCACCAGATCGGTCGCAGGGGTAAAGAGATCGCCATGCAGCCCTTTGAAGCGATCTTTCATTTCGACAATCAGACGCTCGGCGGTTTTCTTGCCGATACCCGGAAGCTTAATCAGCGCTGCGGGATCTTCGCGCTCAACGGCATTCACAAACTGTGGAGCTGACATACCGGAGAGAATTGCCAGCGCCAGCTTCGGCCCGACACCATTAGTTTTAATCAGCTCGCGGAACAGGGTACGTTCCTGTTTGTTGTTGAAGCCGTACAGCAGTTGAGCATCTTCACGCACCACAAACTGAGTAAAGACAATCGCCTCTTTACCCGCGTCCGGCAGCTCGTAGAAGCAGGTCATCGGCATATGGACTTCATAGCCCACGCCACCCACTTCCAGCAGCACTAACGGGGGTTGTTTTTCAATGATGATGCCTCTGAGTCTGCCTATCACGTGACGCTCCTGCGTTCTGGAAAAATTAACTGCCGACATAATAAAAAAAGGCTGGATAAACATCCAGCCTGATTTTTCATTATCGTAATCTGCCTCGCGCCAGATTGAGCCGCGACTCGCTCATTTGCATCGCGTTCTGGCTGACATGACAGTGGGTAATCGCGATAGCCAGCGCATCGGCGGCGTCAGCCTGCGGGTTCGCGGGGAGCTTCAACAAGGTGCGCACCATATGTTGCACCTGGCTTTTCTCCGCGCTGCCAATCCCCACCACCGTCTGCTTGACCTGCCTTGCCGCATATTCGAACACCGGTAAATCCTGGTTTACGGCTGCAACAATGGCCACACCGCGCGCCTGACCGAGCTTTAATGCCGAATCAGCGTTTTTGGCCATAAAGACCTGTTCGATGGCGAAATAGTCTGGCTGGAACTGGGTGATAATTTCTGTCACACCCGCGTAGATCAGTTTCAGGCGTGACGGCAGATCATCCACTTTAGTGCGAATACACCCGCTGCCGAGGTAGGTTAGCTGGCGTCCCACTTGACGGATAACGCCATAGCCGGTGACGCGTGAGCCGGGGTCAATCCCAAGGATAATCGACATCACGCGTCTCCCGTTAACGGTTTACACGCTCTCATCAGAGAGTCGCTGCAACCTCATCAGAGATTTCACCGTTGTGATACACTTCCTGCACGTCGTCGCAGTCTTCGAGCATATCGATAAGACGCAGCAGTTTCGGTGCAGTTTCTGCATCCATGTCCGCTTTGGTTGACGGGATCATAGACACTTCAGCGTTGTCTGCTTTCAGACCCGCCGCTTCCAGCGCGTCACGTACCGCACCCATCTCTTCCCACGCGGTGTAGACGTCAATTGCGCCATCATCGAAGGTCACAACGTCTTCTGCACCGGCTTCCAGTGCCGCTTCCATGATCACATCTTCGTCGCCTTTCTCGAAGGAGATCACGCCTTTCTTGCTGAACAGATAAGAAACGGAACCGTCAGTACCCAGGTTACCACCGGTTTTGGTGAACGCGTGACGCACTTCGGCTACGGTACGGTTACGGTTGTCGGACAGACACTCAACCATGACCGCAGTACCGCCAGGGCCGTAACCTTCATAAATGATAGTTTCCATGTTCGCGTCTTCATCACCGCCCACGCCACGTGCGATTGCACGGTTCAGGGTGTCACGCGTCATGTTATTAGACAGCGCTTTATCAACCGCCGCGCGCAGACGCGGGTTAGAAGCCGGATCGCCACCGCCCAGACGTGCCGCTGTTACCAGCTCACGAATGATTTTGGTAAAGATTTTACCGCGTTTGGCATCCTGCGCCGCTTTACGGTGTTTGGTGTTGGCCCACTTACTATGACCTGCCATAAAAATATCCTCAAAGAGCGCGCCTTTTCAGGCTGCGTTAATTACAAATTCTTCAATCGCCTGCCGGTTGCTCCACGACTTGGTCAGAGCGGCGGCATCCGCCGCATTCACCCAGCGGTAGGTCAGGTGTTCGGTAAACACAACCTCACGTTCGTGTGGGAGTGCAAGACAGAACCACGATTCCGTATTCCGCTCGGTACCCGGCGCATAGCGATGACGTAAATGGCTAAAAATTTCAAACTCCACCGTGCGCTGACAGTCCTTCAGGGTCAGTTGCTCGCGGGCAACATCAATGGTGACCTCTTCCTTTACTTCACGCGCGGCGGCCTGCAGCGCGGTCTCCCCCTCTTCCAGACTGCCTGTTACCGACTGCCAGAAATCAGGGTCATCGCGCCGCTGCAACATCAGCACCCGCTTCGTGTCTTCTGCATAGATGACCACCAGGACCGAAACGGGCAGCTTATATGTCATATCAGTTTTTCTCTTCCTTCTTCACCACTTCAATGCCCAGCTCGGCCAGAGAGGCCGGGTTAGCAAAACTTGGTGCTTCGGTCATCAGACACGCCGCGGCAGTGGTTTTCGGGAAGGCAATAACATCACGAATGTTATCAGTACCGGTCAGCAGCATGGTCAGACGGTCAAGACCGAAAGCCAGACCCGCGTGCGGAGGTGTACCGTATTTCAGGGCGTCCAGCAGGAAGCCGAATTTCTCGCGCTGCTCCTGCTCATTGATGCCCAGAATGCCGAACACGGTCTGCTGCATGTCACCGCTGTGAATACGCACAGAACCACCGCCCACTTCGTAGCCGTTGATGACCATATCGTAGGCGTTCGCCACCGCGTCTTCCGGTGCAGCTTTCAACTCTGCGGCCGTCATGTCTTTCGGCGAGGTGAACGGGTGGTGCATTGCAGTCAGGCCGCCTTCACCGTCGTCTTCAAACATTGGGAAGTCGATAACCCACAGCGGTGCCCATTTGTTCTCGTCGGTCAGGTTCAGGTCTTTACCGAGTTTCAGACGCAGTGCGCCCATCGCATCGGCAACCACTTTCTTGTTGTCCGCGCCGAAGAAGATCATATCGCCGTCCTGCGCGCCAGTGCGCTCAAGGATCGCTTCCACGATGTCCGCGTTCAGGAATTTCGCGACCGGGCTGGTAATACCTTCCAGACCTTTTGCACGCTCGGTGACTTTAATATAGGCCAGACCTTTCGCACCGTAGATCTTGATGAAGTTACCGTAGTCATCAATCTGCTTACGGCTCAGTGCCGCACCGCCTGGTACACGCAGCGCAGCTACGCGGCCTTTAGCATCGTTAGCCGGGCCAGCAAATACCGCAAACTCAACGGATTTAACCAGATCAGCAACGTCCACCAGCTCCATCGGGTTACGCAGGTCAGGTTTGTCAGAACCGTAGCGACGCTCAGCTTCAGCGAAGGTCATGATTGGGAAATCGCCCAGTTCAACGCCTTTCACGTCGTTCCACAGGCTACGCACCAGAGCTTCCATCACTTCACGCACCTGCTCGGCGGTCATGAAGGAGGTTTCCACATCAATCTGGGTAAATTCTGGCTGGCGATCAGCACGCAAGTCTTCGTCACGGAAGCATTTTACGATCTGATAGTAGCGATCGAAACCAGACATCATCAGCAACTGTTTGAACAGCTGTGGAGACTGTGGCAGCGCGTAGAATTTACCTTTATGCACGCGGGATGGGACCAGGTAATCGCGCGCGCCTTCCGGCGTGGCTTTGGTCAGCATCGGGGTTTCGATATCCAGGAAACCGTGGTCATCCATAAAGCGACGCACCAGACTGGTGATTTTCGCGCGGGTTTTCAGGCGCTGAGCCATTTCCGGGCGACGCAGATCCAGGTAGCGGTACTTCAGACGTGCTTCTTCAGTGTTGACGTGGTTAGAGTCCAGCGGCAGCGCTTCAGCACGGTTGATAATCACCAGATCGGACGCCAGCACTTCAATTGCGCCGGTCGCCATGTCTGCGTTGACGTTTTTCTCGTCACGCGCACGAACGGTGCCGGTGACCTGAATGCAGAACTCATTACGCAGCTCAGAAGCCAGTTTCAACGCATCTGCGCGATCCGGATCGAAGAACACCTGAACGATACCTTCGCGGTCACGCATATCAATGAAGATAAGGCTACCAAGATCACGACGGCGGTTGACCCAACCACACAGGGTTACCTGCTGTCCAACGTGGGACTGACGCAGCTGCCCGCAATATTCTGTACGCATGAGATATCCCTTAATTAGCCGCAGGCTAAATGTCGCCTGGTATGCAGGCTACTATGTCGCAGCTTTCTGTATGTCACAACTGGATGAAAAAAGGCGGCTATTATACTGGAAATTCCGCCGGACGATAAGAGCGAACCACGGCCTGACGGTCGTTTGCTGCACTCTTATTGCGCATTCTCACAAAAATTAACAAAATTATCCGACCGGTAACAGGCCATCACGTCGTATGGTGTAGCGGAAGTGATTAATTTAACTGGAGTGACTATGTTAACACTCGATACCAGCAAAACCGCGCTTGTCGTCATTGATTTACAGGAAGGCATCCTGCCTTTTGCCGGAGGCCCGCACACCGCAAATGATGTGGTCAGCCGCGCCGCTCGCCTGGCGGAAAAATGCCGCACAAGCGGAGCGCCTGTTGTCATGGTGCGCGTCGGCTGGTCCGCCGATTTTGCCGAAGCCTTAAAACAGCCCGTCGATGCGCAGATTGCGGCGCATTCTCTACCGGAAAACTGGTGGACGTATCCGGTCTCACTCGGCAAGCGTGACAGTGATATCGAAGTGACTAAACGCCAGTGGGGTGCATTTTACGGTACCGATCTGGAGCTGCAGCTGCGCCGTCGTGGAATCGACACCATCATTCTTTGTGGCATTTCCACCAACATCGGCGTGGAATCTACCGCCCGCAACGCGTGGGAACTGGGCTTTAACCTTGTGATTGCCGAAGATGCCTGCAGCGCGGCCTCCGCGGAACAGCACCAGGGCAGTATGACTCACATCTTCCCGCGCATCAGTCGTGTGCGCAGCACTGACGAGATTTTAAACGCGTTATGATGTATGTGGGCCTGCCCCAATGGTCGCACCCGAAATGGGTGCGCCTTGGCATCACCAGCCTTGAGGAGTATGCCCGACACTTCAATTGCGTCGAGGGTAACACCACGCTGTATGCACTACCTAAAGCAGAGATTGTTGAACGCTGGCGCGAACAAACAACCGATGACTTCCGCTTCTGCTTTAAGTTTCCGGCAACCATCTCCCATAACGCGGCCCTGCGTCACTGCGATGATTTGACCGCCGAGTTCCTGAACAGAATGTCGCCGCTGGCAAACCGCATAGGTCAGTACTGGCTGCAGCTTCCCGCCGTCTTTGGCCCACGCGATCTGCCCGCGCTCTGGCAGTTTCTGGATACACTTCCCCGGGAATTTACCTATGGCGTAGAAGTCAGGCATCCTGCATTTTTTGCCAAAGGTGAAGAAGAGAAAGCGCTCAATCGCGGTCTGCTTGAGCGCTCAGTCAACCGTGTGATCCTCGACAGCCGTCCGGTACATAGCGCCATTCCACATAGCGAAGCCATCATTGATGCGCAGCGCAAAAAGCCCAAAGTACCTGTTCATGCCATCGTGACGGCTCATCACCCTATGGTCAGGTTTATCGGCAGCGATAACATGCAGCAAAATCAGGAGATGTTCGCCGTCTGGCTGCAAAAATTAGCGACGTGGGAACAGACCACCATGCCATATCTCTTCCTGCACACCCCGGATATCGCGCAGGCACCTGAACTGGTCGATGCTCTCTGGCAGGCCTTGCAGGCTGCGGTACCGTCCGTAGGCAGCGCCCCCGTCATCCCACAACAATCTTCTCTTTTCTGATATCACCCCCTATCATAGTAAAGTGCCATCTGCCAAAAAACAGGGAGTTTGTATGGTCAGCGCGCTGTATGCGGTATTAGGTGCATTGCTACTGATTAAGTTTTCATTTGATGTTGTGCGCCTCAGAATGCAGTACCGCGTCTCTTACGGTGACGGCGGATTTTCCGAGCTACAAAGCGCTATCCGCGTTCACGGCAATGCGGTCGAATACATCCCGGTGGCGTTAATTTTGCTGCTGTTTATGGAGATGAATGGCGCAGAAACCTGGATGGTGCACATCTGTGGCCTGCTTCTGCTTGCCGGCCGACTAATGCATTATTACGGTTTTCACCACCGCCTGTTTCGCTGGCGTCGTTCCGGCATGAGTGCGACGTGGTGTTCACTTTTGCTGATGGTGCTGGCTAACCTTTGGTATATGCCGTGGGAGTTGGTTTTCTCCTTCCATTAGCGCACAATACGCCACTTTATTTTTCCCGGATTTTTTACGTTATGTCAGATCGCGACACGCTTTTTTCCGCGCCTATCGCCAGCCTGGGCGACTGGACCTTTGATGAACGGGTAGCCGAAGTCTTCCCGGATATGATCCAGCGCTCTGTTCCCGGTTATTCCAATATTGTCTCTATGATCGGCATGCTGGCTGAGCGCTTCGTTCAACCCGGCACGAAGGTCTATGACCTGGGCTGTTCGCTTGGCGCGGCAACGCTGTCGGTACGTCGTAACGTTCACCACGAAGGCTGCCGGATCATTGCCGTGGATAATTCCCCGGCCATGGTTGAACGCTGCCGTCGCCATATTGATGCTTACAAAGCCCCTACTCCGGTGGACGTCGTGGAGGGTGATATCCGTGAGATTGAGATCAATAACGCGTCGATGGTGGTACTGAATTTTACCCTGCAGTTCCTGGTGCCTGAAGACCGTCAGCGACTGCTGGACAAAATTTATCAGGGTCTGAACCCTGGCGGCGCGCTGGTCCTTTCTGAAAAATTCAGCTTTGAAGACGCCGAGGTTGGCGAACTGCTGTTCAATATGCACCACGATTTCAAACGTGCGAACGGTTACAGCGAGCTGGAGATCAGTCAGAAGCGTAGCATGCTCGAAAACGTGATGCTCACGGACTCCGTGGAGACCCATAAAGCGCGTCTGCGTCAGGCAGGATTTGAGCATAGCGAACTGTGGTTCCAGTGTTTCAACTTTGGCTCCCTGGTGGCACTGAAAGCGGGGGTTCCGGCATGATCGAGTTCGGCAACTTCTATCAGTTGATTGCGAAAAACCACCTTTCCCACTGGCTGGAAACCCTGCCGGCGCAGATTGCCACCTGGCAGCGCGATCAACAGCACGGCCTGTTAAAGCAGTGGTCAAATGCAGTGGAGTTTCTGCCTGAACTGACACCTCACCGTCTGGATCTGCTGCATAGCGTGACGGCAGAAAGCGAAGAGCCTCTTTCTGCCGGGCAGACTAACCGCATCGAAACGTTGATGCGAAACCTGATGCCATGGCGCAAAGGACCGTTTTCACTTTACGGTGTGAACATCAATACCGAATGGCGCTCAGACTGGAAATGGGATCGCGTTCTGCCGCATCTGTCCGATCTGACCGGACGTACCATTCTGGATGTGGGCTGCGGCAGCGGTTACCACATGTGGCGCATGATTGGCGCAGGGGCACATCTGGCAGTGGGTATTGACCCGATGCAGCTGTTCCTGTGCCAGTTTGAAGCAGTGCGTAAATTGCTGGGTAACGACCAGCGTGCACACCTGCTGCCGTTGGGCATTGAGCAACTGCCAGCCCTGAAAGCCTTTGATACCGTGTTTTCCATGGGCGTGCTGTACCACCGCCGTTCCCCGCTGGAGCATCTATGGCAGCTTAAAGACCAGCTGGTCAGCGGTGGCGAACTGGTGCTGGAAACGCTGGTTATCGAAGGCGATGAGAATGCGGTTCTGGTGCCGGGTGACCGTTACGCGCAAATGCGTAATGTCTACTTCATCCCTTCCGCACTGGCACTGAAAAACTGGCTTGAGAAGTGCGGGTTTGTGGATGTACGCATTGCAGATGTCTGCGTGACGTCTATCGAAGAACAGCGCCGCACCGACTGGATGATTACCGAATCTCTGGAGCAATTCCTCGACCCGGCCGATCACAGCAAAACCGTTGAAGGCTATCCTGCGCCGATGCGTGCAGTGTTGATTGCCACGAAGCCGTAGCCTTTTAGCCGGTGGTGGCCAACGAAGCTGCGGCTTGAAATATGAAGGATAAAAAAAGGCCCCTGTTGAAATTGCAGGGGCCTGGTACAAGCAAGCATCATATTGGGCGACATGATGCGCGGTAAAAATCGGTACGTTGCTACACGTGATGACGCTCAATCAGCGACTTCATTTCCGCAACCGACTCTCCCTCTACACCGTAGCGTGAATACTCATCCGCTTCAGCATCTGTCGACATTGACAACCCTGTATTGCGATAACGCATGGGAGACGGCATCCACTTACCTGCCGAGCTGTGAAGCTCCTCTACCCCGGCGTTTAAAAACCGTTCCAGATTGCTGGCACGGACACCCGCACCCGCCATTATTATTGGAACACCAGAATGGGCTTTTAGTTCCGTAATTAATTGCAGACCTTTTTCCGCAGAGGACTGCTGCCCCGATGTCAGAATACGCGCCACACCCAGTTCTGCAAGCGTATCAAATGCTTGCAGGGGGTCTTTGCACATATCAAATGCACGATGAAAAGTCACTGCCATCCCTTTCGCGGCATCCATGACCTGGCGCATACGTGGCATATCGACCTGACCGTCTTCATCAAGCAACCCGATAACCAGCCCGGGGAATCCCAGTTCGCGAACCAGAGTGATATCTTCAAGCATGGCACTGAACTCGCCCTGCGTGTAACAAAAATCGCCGCCACGAGGACGAATAATCGGGTGAACGGGAATGGTGACGGCCTGACGGGCAGACTTCAACATGCCGTAGGATGGCGTCAACCCGCCCTCTTTGGGTGCCGCACACAGTTCGATGCGGTCAGCACCGTGTTTTTGCGCAGTCACGGCACACTCCACGCTGTAACAACAAATCTCCAGCAGCGCCATTTAATCCTCCTGAAATCCCACTAAACGAATCATCATGACACGCCGCTAATTTTTAGTCCCGGCGTTAACTCACAACTCTCATGCTTCACTGGCAACAATTTGCTCAATGGTCCACGGGTGAAACTTCACGGTGACCTGTCCGTCCGTGACGGCCAGCGTCGGGTTAGGTAAACGCTCGCGTTCGCCTTTGGGTGAACTCGTTTTGACAAAAATCCCCGGCTTGCTTAAGCCTTCATCAGATAACAAGGCCAGTGCGCGCGCGTTCAGTGTTTCTGGCTCACCCGGCAGAACAATTTCGATATGCTCCCAGCCTTCGTGCGGATAACGTTTTTCCCCCGGCCACGGCAGTTCAACCACAGTGAATTGCCAGTGCGCTACCTTCACGGGTTCATACAGTTTAAACAGGCATATTGGGCGACCGTTAATAATGTTCTCAGAAAGCAGCTCACCGCACTGTTCAAAACCTCGACGCCAGCGCTCGGCGGTCGCATTTTGATGACAGCGCAAAGAGATGTGATCCGCTTCAAGCGGTGCAATATCCAGACCAAGGCGGGTGGCAAGTTCTGTGAACGCCTGGGTAAAGCGCGGTAAATCTGCGGAAATATCATGCAGTTCGTCAATGGATTGCCAGTTCGCCATAAGTCAGTCTCTTTTCGTGTCGCAAAGCCGCTAATTTACTCTGTTGCCCTGTTTTGACCAACCGCAGAATCAGGCTTTTTATGACTGCATGATTATGCACGCCTTCTTAGCCTGGATTCTGCACAATCTTCGGCCCGCGCAATGCTGACGCCAGAAGGCATTTGCAGTATACTCCCGCCCTAAATTCTATAACTGGCGCGGGTGGTTGTGAGCCCGCATCAAAAAAGTAAGGTATCCAGGTGAATATTCAGGCTCTTCTCTCCGAAAAAGTCAGTCAGGCACTGATTGCCGCAGGTGCGCCTGCGGATTGCGAACCGCAGGTTCGTCAGTCAGCAAAAGTACAGTTTGGCGACTATCAGGCTAATGGCGTGATGGCAGTGGCTAAAAAACTGGGCATGCCGCCGCGACAACTCGCTGAGCAGGTACTGACACATCTGGATCTCACCGGTATTGCCAGTAAAACCGAAATCGCGGGTCCGGGCTTTATCAATATCTTCCTGGAACCAGCTTTCCTGGCAAGCCATGTTGACGCGGCGCTGAAATCTGACCGTCTGGGTGTCTCCCAGCCGGAAGCGCAGACCGTTGTGATCGACTACTCTGCCCCGAACGTGGCGAAAGAGATGCACGTGGGTCACCTGCGCTCCACCATCATTGGTGATGCTGCCGTGCGTACCCTCGAATTCCTCGGTCACAAGGTGATCCGCGCGAACCACGTGGGCGACTGGGGTACCCAGTTCGGTATGCTGATTGCTTACCTGGAAAAACAGCAGCAGGAAAACGCGGGTGAAATGGCGCTGGCCGATCTCGAAGGGTTCTACCGCGAAGCCAAAAAACACTACGACGAAGACGAAGCTTTTGCCGAGCGCGCACGCAGCTACGTGGTTAAACTGCAGGGCGGCGATCAATACTTCCTTGAGATGTGGCGCAAGCTGGTTGACATTACGATGTCTCAGAACCAACTCACCTATAACCGTCTGAACGTCACCCTCACCCGTGACGATGTGATGGGTGAAAGTCTCTATAACCCAATGCTGCCGGGCATTGTGGCTGACCTGAAGGCCAAAAATCTGGCAGTTGAGAGCGAAGGCGCAACGGTCGTGTTCCTTGATGAGTACAAGAACAAGGAAGGTGAACCGATGGGCGTGATCATCCAGAAAAAGGATGGCGGCTATCTCTACACCACCACTGACATCGCCTGTGCGAAATACCGTTACGAAACACTGCATGCCGACCGCGTGTTGTACTACATCGACTCTCGTCAGCACCAGCACCTGATGCAGGCGTGGACCATCGTGCGTAAAGCCGGTTACGTGCCAGATTGCGTTCCACTGGAACACCATATGTTCGGCATGATGCTCGGTAAAGACGGCAAACCGTTCAAGACCCGTGCGGGCGGTACCGTTAAGCTCTCCGATCTGCTGGACGAAGCGCTGGAACGCGCCCGTCGCCTGGTGGCGGAGAAGAACCCGGATATGCCTGCTGATGAACTGGAAAAACTGGCGAATGCCGTGGGTATCGGTGCGGTTAAATACGCGGATCTCTCCAAAAACCGTACCACCGACTATATCTTCGACTGGGATAACATGCTGGCGTTTGAAGGCAACACGGCGCCGTACATGCAGTATGCCTACACCCGTGTGCTCTCTGTATTCCGTAAAGCCAATATCGACGAAAGCATACTGGCGAATGCTGCCGTGACCATCACTGAAGATCGCGAAGCGCAGCTGGCAGCGCGTCTGCTGCAGTTTGAAGAGACACTGACGGTTGTGGCGCGAGACGGAACACCGCACGTGATGTGTGCTTACCTGTACGATCTGGCAGGCCTGTTCTCCGGCTTCTACGAGCACTGCCCTATCCTGTCTGCGGAAAGCGACGCGGTACGTAACAGCCGCCTGAAGCTGGCGCAGCTCACGGCGAAGACCCTGAAGCTGGGTCTGGATACCCTGGGTATCGAAACCGTAGAACGCATGTAATACAAAAAACCCGGCAAGCGCCGGGTTTCTTTTTTCACACCGTTAACGATAGTTAACGATGACAGCGTTACTCTGAACTTTCAGCGCCGGTATCAAACGCCCTCCACCCGGCACCTCCCAGATAAAACGCAAAGGTTCGATGGCCGACACGCCATTAAATGCCTGTGTGGTGCCGTTCTCTCCGTCAATTTCCGTGCAGCGAGTCTGAGAGCAGAGACGTACCCGCAACCCTGCTGGCGTTGGGCCAATCAGCCTGTAGTTCCACACCACAAGCCCCATCTGGCCGGAAACCGGCTCAGAGGGCGACAACGGGTTTGATGACATGGCAACCCCACGATTGCTGAGGGTCACGCCCATGCTGCTCGCCTGCCAGGTCCCTTCCCCGGCAGCCTGCGCCACCAGCGGGAAGAAGAAGATCCATAACCACTTACGCATTATTTTCCTCCAATCGTCGCGGTCATGCGGATATGACGGTTATCCGACAGCTCCATATTTGACAGCACGACCAGTTGGTTCAGGCTACGACGCAGGAAGCGCGACAGCAGCGGACGCAGCGCATGGTTAACCAGCAGCACCGGCGGTGCCCCCAGCATCTCCTGACGCGCCAGCGCCTCCTGCGTTTGCGCCAGCAGGCGGTCCGCCAGACCCGGTTCCAGCCCGCCACCACCCTGCAAGGCCTGCAGCAACAGACGTTCAAGCGGCGTATCGAGACCAATAACCTGCACTTCTCCGGTTCCAGGGAACCATTGCTGGGTAATCGCACGCCCCAGCGCCACACGCACCACCGCCGTCAGCTCATGCGGATCATTTTGTAACGGCGCATGCTCGGCAAGGGTTTCCAGAATGGTACGCATATCGCGGATCGGTACTTTCTCGTCGAGCAGGTTTTGCAACACTTTGTGCAGGGTAGTTAACGTCAGCACGCCCGGCACCAGATCTTCCGTCAGCTTCGGCATCTCCTGCGTGACGCGATCGAGGAGCTGCTGCGCTTCCTGTCGGCCAAACAGCTCTGCCGAGAATTGGCCAATCAGGTGATTAAGATGGGTTGCCACCACGGTACTGGCTTCGACTACCGTATACCCCTGAATTTGCGCCTGCTCTTTCAGCGCGCTTTCAATCCAGATCGCGGCCAGACCAAAGGCTGGATCGATGGTTTGCTCGCCTGGCAATGTGCCTGCGGCAGTACCTGGGTTAATCGCCAGCCAACGGCCTGGATAGGCATCACCACTGCCAATTTCCACACCTTTCATCAGAATACGATAGCGCGCGGGTGGGAGATCCATGTTATCCCGGATGTGAACAACCGGCGGCAGGAAACCCATATCCTGGGCGAATTTTTTACGGATACTGCGGATGCGGCCAAGCAGTTCGCCATCCTGCTGGAAATCGACCATCGGGATCAGTCGATACCCAACTTCCATACCCAGCGAATCTTCGAGCTGAACGTCGTTCCAGGTCGCTTCGACAGCCTGGGTGTTCTCCGGCATTTTGACCGGAACCGGTTCCGCTGCCGGTTTGGTTTCACGACCACGCATCCACCAGGCAAGGCCCAGCAGTGCCGCAGTGAACAGCAGGAAAACGAGGTTTGGCATACCCGGCACCAGACCGAGCAACCCCAGTACCGCAGCGGCCAACAGCATAACGCGCGGGTTACTGAAGAGCTGGCCAACCATCTGCTCGCCAACGTCCTGATCGGTACTCACGCGGGTCACAATCACGCCCGCCGCTGTGGAGATAACCAGCGCCGGGATCTGTGCGACCAGGCCGTCACCAATGGTCAGCAGTGTATAGCTTTCCGCCGCGTGGCCCATGTCCATACCATGTTGCAGAACACCGACCAGCAGGCCGCCGACCACGTTAATCACCATGATCAGAATGCCCGCGATGGCATCACCGCGCACAAACTTACTCGCACCGTCCATGGAGCCGTAGAAGTCCGCTTCCTGCGTCACTTCCGCACGGCGTTTTTTCGCTTCATCTTCCGCGATAAGACCGGCGTTCAGGTCGGCATCAATCGCCATCTGCTTACCTGGCATCCCGTCCAGCACAAAACGCGCGCCCACTTCGGCGATACGCCCTGCACCCTTGGTGATAACCATAAAGTTGATGATTACGAGGATCACAAACACCACGATACCGATGGCGAAATTACCGCCGACCAGGAAGTGGCCGAAGGCCTCAACGACTTTACCCGCCGCAGCCGCCCCCGTATGACCTTCCATCAGAATGATACGCGTGGAGGCCACGTTCAGCGCCAGTCGCAGCAAGGTGGTAAACAGCAGAATGGTCGGGAACGCCGCGAACTCAAGGGTACGCTGGGTGAACATCGCCACCAGCAGCACCATGATGGACAACGCAATGTTGAATGTGAAAAGCAAATCGAGGATGAATGCCGGGAGCGGCAGTACCATCATCGACAGAATTAGCAGGATGAGAATCGGCCCGGCAAGGATCTGCCATTGGGTCGATTTCAGGTTGCCGGGCAGGCGCAACATTGCCACCAGATTAGCCATCAGTGTCCTTCTCGTTCAAAAAATCCAGCGCTTCAGGCACCGGAAGGTTCTCAGGTTTTGCAGGTCGTTGTCCGCCAGCCAGACGCCAGCGCTTCAACTGCCATACCCAGGCCAACACTTCCGCCACGGCGGCGTAGAGTTGTCCGGGGATCTGTTGTCCAATTTCCGCATGGCGGTATAAGGCACGCGCCAGCGGAGGGGCTTCCAGGATAGGTACGCGGTGTTCAGTACCTACCTCACGGATGCGAAGTGCTATCAGACCCGCCCCTTTCGCCACCACTTTCGGCGCGCTCATTTTGTTTTCGTCATAGCGCAGCGCAACGGAATAGTGTGTCGGGTTGGTGACGATCACATCAGCTTTAGGCACGTCTTCCATCATGCGTCGACGGGCAGCGGCGCGCTGCATCTGGCGGATACGCCCTTTGACGTGCGGGTCACCTTCCATCTGTTTGTATTCGTCACGGATATCCTGGCGTGACATGCGCAGTTTCTTGAAGTGGGTATAAAGCTGGAAAATCACGTCAAAACCCACCATCGGAATAATGCTGAGCACCACCAGCAGCGCGCAAAGCCCGACCAGGTTCAGCGCATTGCTCATTGCGGTGAGGGGGGATTCGCTGATAAGACGCATCATTTCCGGCCAGTGGTACCAGAGGTAAAACCCCGCTGAACTCCCCATCAGTACCGATTTGAGAATGGCTTTGAGCAACTCCGCCCCGGTCTGCGCAGAAAACATTTTCGCAATGCCCGGCAGCGGGTTCAGTTTGGAAAATTTCGGCTGCAGCGATTTGGCACTAAAGACCAGACCACCCAGCATCACGGGAGAAACCAGCGCGACCAGCACAACCCCTGTAATCAGCGGCAGCAGTGCAACCATCGCCCCTTTTATTAGCTGGATAATCTGGCTGAGGATCAGATTCGGGTCATTGACCATGCTGTGGTCAAAACGTAAGCCAGTAGATAGCATTCCCGCCAGCTTACGGGCGAGCGACTCCCCACCCCACCAGATAATGCACACCCCTACGATAAGGATCAGCAGGGAAGTCAGTTCTCGGGATCGGGGGATCTGCCCTTCCTCACGCGCCTTTTCTAGTCGGTGGGGTGTGGGGGCTTCCGTTTTGTCGTCGTTCTCTTCTGCCACAGTGCATGCCCAACCTGTTAAGTCACGGGTATCATGCCAGTGCAGCGAAAATCCAATGGCGGGAAAAGCCCGTTTATTCGGGCTCTTTTCAGTGATTTTGTCGTAAACCGCCTCAGACGGTGTTAACCCTCTGAGGCGGAATGGACAATCAGAAGCCGAGGCTGTCGAGCAGATCGTCCACCTGGTCCTGGCTTGCTACCACGCCCGCTTTGCTGGCGTCGAGCTGTGGACCATTGAGCAGGCTTTCGTTCTCGCGTTTTGGGCGGGCTGCAGGCTCTGGAATGTTCTCCAGCAGCACCATCAGCAACTGACGTTCAATCTCCTGGATAACATCCATCATGCGCTTGATAACCTGACCGGTCAGGTCCTGGAAATCCTGCGCCATCATGATGTCCAGCAGTTGTGCGTTGGTGAAGCTGGTATGGCCGGGAACATCCCCCAGGAACTGACGGGTATCGGTAACCAGCTCACGGGCGTCCGCCAGCTCGATTGGATTCTCAAACCACTCATCCCAGCGTTTTGTCAGCGCTTTCGCGCCCTTTTCCATTGCGTCCTGGTGCGGTTGTGACGCTTCAACGCTGTTCAGCGCACGTTCAGCCGCCTGAGCAGTCATCTGCACGACATAGTCCAGGCGATCGCGCGCATCAGGAATGGCTTCCGCCGCTTCGGCAATCGCCTGATCCAGCCCCAGTTCACGCAGGCTGTCACGCAGCATGCGTGTCAGGCTACCGATGCGAACGATGATATCGCTCGGCGAGTGTTCTTCAACGGGTTTCATAGCAGGTTGCATCATAACCAACACCTCACATGCCGAGTTTCTCGAAGATCTTACCGAGCTTCTCTTCCAGGGTCGCTGCGGTGAATGGTTTCACCACATAGCCGCTTGCGCCCGCCTGTGCAGCGGCAATGATGTTCTCTTTTTTCGCTTCTGCAGTAACCATCAGAACCGGCAGAGACGCCATGCCCGCATCTGCACGAATGGTTTTCAGCAGTTCCAGACCATCCATGTTTGGCATGTTCCAGTCGGAGATAACAAAACCAAACCCACCCGCCTGCAGTTTGTTCAGCGCATCAACACCATCTTCTGCTTCTTCAACGTTGTTGAAGCCCAGCTCCTTCAGCAGGTTGCGTACAATGCGACGCATGGTGGAAAAGTCATCCACAACCAAAAACTTAAGCTCTTTATCCGCCATCTAATTCTACTCCTGAGTCAAATACGTATTGCCTGTCCGGCACTGATTTTCGCCAACATCTGCTGGCTTACCTGGCTAAGATCGACCACTTCGCTCACGCCACCCATATTGATGGCCTCGCGCGGCATGCCGAACACCACACAACTTGCTTCATTCTGCGCAATCGTCCAGGCGCCAGCCTGGTGCATTGCAAGCATTCCGGCGGCACCATCGTTGCCCATCCCCGTCAGGATCACCCCAACGGCGTTGCGCCCCGCATGTTTCGCCACCGAATGAAACAGCACATCCACCGACGGACGGTGCCGGTTGACCGGCGGCCCGTCATGAATTTTGATTTGATAGTTAGCGCCACTGCGCGCCAGCTCCATATGTTTGTCACCCGGCGCAATATACGCATGCCCCGGGAGCACGCGTTCGCCGTCTTCCGCCTCTTTCACGCTGATCTGACACAGCTTGTTCAGACGTTCAGCGAAAGAACGGGTAAAGCCAGGCGGCATATGCTGAGTGATCAGAATACCCGGACTTGAAAGCGGCAATGGCTGGAGTACATGACGAATTGCCTCTGTTCCCCCGGTTGACGCCCCAATCACCAGCAGTTTTTCCGAGCTGAGTAATGGACCCGCCTTCAACGTTGCCGGTGCAGCCATCGGTTTGTGAGCGGCGAGTTTCGCGCGCGACGCCGTACGGATCTTCTCAGCGATCATCTCGCTGTAGGCCAGCATTCCTTCACGAATGCCGAGCTGCGGTTTGGTGACAAAATCCACCGCCCCTAACTCCAGCGCGCGCAGCGTGATTTCCGATCCTTTTCCCGTCAGGGAGGAGACCATCACCACCGGCATCGGGCGCAGTCGCATTAATTTTTCCAGGAAATCTATGCCATCCATGCGCGGCATCTCGACATCCAGCGTTAGCACGTCGGGGTTATATTTTTTAATTAAATCCCGCGCTACCAGCGGATCCGGCGCTGTTGCTACCATCTCCATGTCGCTGTGGCTATTGATGATTTCAGTCATGATCTGGCGCATCAGCGCCGAATCATCGACAGACAATACCCTGATTTTACTCATGCTTTTTCCTTACTCAGCGCATATACCGTTTGCCCACGCAGGCTAAACTCACGCACGAGGTTGCTGAAGTTTTCCGAGTGCCCGGCAAACAGTAAACCGTCAGGCTTGAGCAACGGAACAAACCGACGCAGAATGTCCTGTTGCGTCGTTTTATCAAAATAGATCATGACGTTACGGCAAAAAATGGCGTCGAAAGGCCCCGGCACGTTGTACTGCTTATCCAGCAGGTTTACGGGCGCAAATTCGACGCAGTTCGCCAGCTCCTGGCGTACGCGTACCAGGCCTTCATGTGGACCCGTTCCACGCATGAAATAACGCTGTAGCTGCTGCGGCGACAGCGTTTTCAGTTCATCCTGGCGATAAACACCGTTACGCGCCTTCTCCAGTACCTCGGTGTCGATATCGCTGGCATAGACTTTCCAGCGTCCGGGCGCCATGCCCAGGGTATCGGCAAGGGTGATCGCCAACGAATACGGCTCTTCCCCCGTCGAGGCGGCCGCACTCCAGACGCGATACTCCCCGGTGCGGCGACGCGCGTGCTCTGCCAGGACCGGGAAGTGGTGCGCTTCACGGAAAAACGCCGTCAGGTTCGTGGTTAATGAGTTAATAAAAGCCTGCCACTCGGCGCTGTTCTGGTTCGCTTCGAGCATGCTCAAATAGCGACCAAAGTCATCCAGCCCCAGCGTACGCAAGCGCCGCACCAGACGGTTGTAGACCATGTCTCGCTTATGATCCGCAAGCACGATCCCCGCACGCTGGTAGATTAACTGACATATCCGACGAAAATGCGCGTCGGACAGCGCGAGGCGCTGTGTCATCTGCAACAATAATGACGTTTGCCCGGAGGGCATTGGTGATGTCATAGCGCCTTCTTAATTACATTCAGGATACAACTGGCACGGCCTGCGACCGCCCGACTTCTGTTACTGCTTCAACGTGCTCTTTCACATTAAATACCGCGACCAGTCCGGTGAGATGATCCGCCTGGCTGGCCAGCTGATCGGTTGCCGCTGCCGCTTCCTCAACTAACGAGGCGTTCTGTTGCGTGACCTGATCCATCTGACTGACTGCCTGAGCAACCTGCTCAATCCCGCGACGCTGTTCGTCCGACGCCGAGGCAATTTCGCCCATGATGTCGTTCACCCGCGTGACAGAGGTGACGATCTCGTGCATGGTTTGTGCCGCCGTATCGACCAGCGTCGAGCCCTGCTGGACGCGTGAAACCGACTCTTCAATCAGCACCTTAATCTCTTTCGCCGCGTTGGCACTACGGCTTGCCAGGTTACGCACTTCACCCGCCACTACCGCAAAACCACGACCCTGTTCACCGGCGCGCGCCGCTTCGACAGCGGCATTGAGCGCCAGAATGTTGGTCTGGAACGCGATACCGTCAATCACGCTGATGATGTCACCAATTTTCTGCGAACTGGTGGCAATCTCCTGCATGGTGCTCGCAACATGAGACGCCTGATCCCCACCCTTTTTCGCCGTCATTGCTGCCTGTTTCGACAGGTCAGACGCCTGACGCGCGTTATCGGCGTTCTGACTTACCGTCGCAGTCAGTTGCTCCATACTGGCTGCCGTCTGCGCCAGCGAGGCCGCCTGCTGCTCGGTACGGGACGAGAGATCGTTATTGCCTGCCGCAATCTCTGAAATCCCGGTGTGCATGGCATAACTGCCCTGACGCACATCGGATACCGTTTCCCGCAGCGATCCCTGCATCGCCTTCAGGCTGGCAAAGATCGCCGAAATTTCGTTCTTGCCATAAACCGCCACCGGACGCGCCAGATTACCCTTCGCAATACTGTCAAAGTGGCTGCTGATAATCGCCAGCGGCTGCACAATCATTTTGCGCGACCAGATCAGTGCCCCGCCGGTCAGCAGCGCCGCCAGAATCACCACCACGGCAAAAATCACGCCGGACATGTGGTAGCTCATTCGACTGTCTTCCCCTGCGCGTTTAACAAACTGGTTAATATCCTGCTGCCACGCGTTAAAGCTGCCATCAAACGCCGCCTGAGACGCCTGAACCGGTGCGGTCATAAAATCTGACAGCTGGTTGTTCTCAAGCCAGGTTGCCTGGTGGTCCAGATCGCTGTACCACTGTTCAAAGTTCTTTTTCATGGCAGCCTTTAGCGTTTTCTCTTTCTCGCTAACGGCTTCCTGCGCCGTAAAGGCTTTAAACTGCCCGTCTGCCTGTTTCAGACTGTCACGCGCGGTCGCCATCAACGCTTTGATGTCATCCGGCGGATAACTCAGCGCGGTTAAGGTTCCTGCCTTGTTCAGCGCAGTGCTTGCCTGCAACAGCACGGCACGCGTTTGTGCCAGTGTGGAGCGCTGCTGATTACTCGCCTCAACTTCCTGCAAATTCTGATAGCCATCGCGAAACGCCCAAAAAGACAACCCGTTACTGCCAACCTGCAACACACCGCAAAGGATCAGAATCAAAAACAGTGTGGTCGAGATACGAATACGATTTAACATCCACGCTCCCATCAAGCGGCAAGCAGCCGCGGTTTAATTGTCAGTCAAAATGTTTCCCAGTTTTCATCTTGTCCGGTCGTCGCAGCACGGGTACGGGTTGCCGCTGATTCTGCAGCGGGCACACGATAGGTGGCTTGCGGGGTGACCGTGTTTCCAGCGAGTGAAGCGAGACGAAACGCCGAGACGGCCATCTTCAGACGGCTCGCCTGGTCTTCCAGGGCAGCGGCCGCCGCAGCGGACTCCTGCACCAGCGCGGCGTTTTGTTGTGTCACGCGATCCATTTCCGATACCGCCAGAGCAACCTGGTCGATACCACGACTCTGCTCGTCAGATGCAGAGGCGATTTCACCCATGATGTCCGTTACGCGAGTAACAGCATTCACGATGTCATTCATGGTTTCCCCGGCACTTTCTACCAGCACGGAGCCGGTATCCACGCGGGAAACGGAATCTTCAATCAACGCTTTGATCTCTTTCGCCGCATTGGCACTCCGACTGGCGAGGTTACGCACTTCACCCGCGACCACGGCAAACCCACGCCCCTGCTCGCCCGCACGTGCCGCTTCCACGGCGGCGTTCAGCGCAAGGATGTTAGTCTGGAAAGCAATGCCATCGATGACGCTAATGATGTCGGCGATTTTCTTCGAGCTGTCGGCAATTTCGTGCATGGTTTTCACCACGCCATCCACCACGCGACCACCACGTTGCGCCGTCTCAGAGGCACTTTCAGCCAGTTGAGAGGCCTGACGGGCGTTATCGGCGTTCTGCTTCACGGTCGCAGTAAGTTGTTCCATGCTGGCGGCCGTCTCTTCCAGGGCGGATGCCTGCTCTTCAGTACGGGAAGAGAGATCGTTATTACCCAGCGCAATTTCGCTGGTGCCGGTATAGATAGCCTCTGACCCGTTTCGCACGTTGGCGACGGTTTCAATTAATGAACGCTGCATATGGTCGACGCTGTTGGCCAGTTCGGTGATCTCATTGCGCCCGGTTACGGTCAGCGTTTTGGTCAGGTCACCACCGGCAATTTCACGGATATGACCAATGACGCGACCAAGAGGATTAAGCAGGATATGGCGAATGCCATACCATACCGCGACCAGCACAATAACCAGCGCCAGTGCCATTACGGCCATCTGCCATTTCGCAAAGCGATAGTCATTCTGGCTTTCGGTAAAGGCCGAGTGATACAGATCGCTACTGACCTTTGCATATTCCCCCAGCGCCGCACCGAGTGCGTTTTGCATCCCTTGCGTTGGCTGTGCGAAATAGGCGTCCATGTTGCCGCTCTCCAGGAACTGAATCAGTTCCGTCAGACCGGCATTGTAGGCGTTGTATTTTTCGTCAATGTTCTGGCTCACCTGCTCCATGGCAGGTTGCGGGGTGATCTTTTTGAAGGCGTCGTAATGTTTTGCGGCGTCAGCGAGAGTAGCACGGGCATTTTTTAACAGATCAGTTTTCGCGCTGCTCTGCTGATTATTCGGATCCATCATCATGCGCGCGGACGAGCGGCTCAGGTTGATACGCGTTTGCAGCATCAGATCCCACGTCGACGTGAGTTCACTCTGCTGCAGGCGGAGATCGTTCGAGGCCGCGAAACTGTCCTGGTTCTGTTTTAATGACGAGAAAAAAAGCCCGCCGGAGATGAGCTGAAGAAGTGCGAAAATGACCAGCACCATCATAAGCATTGTGACAACGCGGATACGGTTCAACATACAACACCTTCTCATAGATTTATTAACGGTGTTATCGGCACTGCCCACAGGAACTTTACATTTGAGAAAGGGAAAAGCGTGGGGTTAAAACGCCACGTCGACAATCAGCGTATCGGTGTAGGTTCCGGCGGGGGGCGTGGCCTGATTTGTCAGGACTTTCGCGGTGTAGTTGTAGGTGCGCAGTAAACCATCGGTACTGACCTGGGACGATACCGCGCTGGACCAGCGCTCGCTGCCGCTTCCTCCCCAACGGTTACTGGTGGCTTCTTTATAGATGTCGTAGCTCATAAAGTTGCTGCCATTCGCCATGCGCCGCACATTGTTCAGCGCGTTAGCACCGTTATTGATGCCGATGGTATACGTACTTCCTTTGGTACAGGTGACGGCAATCGCCTGCGATACAGTGGGGAAACTTTGTACCAGCGGCGCGCTGTTAAAGTTCACGTCAGGCGTGGTCATCGCGCTGCAGTCATTAGTGACGGTCATATCCAACGTGATGCTGGTTCCTTTCGTTCCGGTTTGCAGTCCCGATAAACACGCGTTGAGCACGCCCACCGAGCAGACTCTATAGGTGATATCGAAGTTTAGCGTCACCTGATAAGGACCAGCGGTCACATTTTGTCCCGGGACCGTCCGGAAATAGAGAGGGATATTGTATTGTTTGCCGCCGATCAGATTTAACAAGGTACTGCTGTCCCAGGTATAGGTTTTACTGGTTTGCACTTCGCTGTTGTTAGCGCAGCCCGACTGCCCGCACAGGCGCGTCGGGATCACATCCGTAATGGCCGCGTTGTCGGTACGCTTCATGGTCGCACGACCATTTGCCGAAACGGTCGCTGAGACAAAGTTCAGCGTGATGGTGTCCCCGGTCAGCAAGTTCACCAGCGCATCACAGTCTACGACCAGCGTACCGGTGGTTGCCACTTCGCCAGAACCACTCAGCGCGAATGAGGTCACACTCCCAAAAGCGGCGTTGACCGTGCTGACCCGACAGTCAGCCCAAGTACCGCTGGTTGCCAGCAGCAGAAGCAGGAATAGCAGGCGCCTCACCGTCCCTCCCGACAAACCAGAGGACCGTAGGTTTGCAGTTTGTGTTGCGGATTGGCACCCACCGTCAGCGTGACCGAGCAGTGCTTTCCGTCAGGGGTAATAACGTCAAGTGGGTTCACATCACTGAGATTTTCCAGCCAGGCGATCCCGTCATATCCCACTACCGCATTACTACGCGAAGCTCGTCGAACCTGGCTTCCCACCGGAATCGCCTCTCCCTGCGCATCATGCAGAATAACGCTCGCCACCCGCTCCTGTTCCATCGGGAAATCGACCAGGTAGCCGCTATGGCGACGGATCGCAACCCGGCGTTCGGTCTCTTTCAGCCGGGTATCCGCAGGCAAATTCAGCGTATCAATCCGGTAACTAGCCGGGTAATACGCCGACACCCCGCTCACCAGCAGATAGCCGTTGTTATTGGTTTTACCGACGGGCTGGTTCTCGTAGCTGACGGGCACATCCGGATGACCGTCGGTACTGATGACCACAAACGCATCGTTGATTTTGTTGGCCGCAAACAACTCTCCGTCCATCAGAACAATCGCCCCCATCGCCTCACCCCACCATGTCATGGTCTCCTTTTCACCATAACCGCCTCCCTGCAGCTCAATGTTGTTATTGCGCCAGCCCAGCGTTCCTTGCTGATAGTCACTGGCTTTCGACTGGTTAGCCCATGCCATGTTCCAGCTAAACCCACCGTCGGAAGGCATCGAGTGGTTATAGTTGATGCGCTGCGTGCTGCCCGCATCCGGGGTGTTTTCGAAAGTGACGGCGGCACTGTCACGCGCCCCCAGCGGCACCTGCAGCGACAGCGCCACCGTCCAGTCTCCCCTTTGCTGGTCCCGACTTGCTGCCAGATAAATACTGCTCGCGCCCCACAGGTTGCGGCTCCAGGAGAGATTGAGCAGTTCGGTTTTTTGACTGTCGAAACTCTCTACGCCGATCCAGGCTGCGCCAATATTGCCGTACTGCCCCAGATTAAAGGTGAGAGAATACTGATCCGTATTGCGACTAAAACTGGCGATGGGTTTGTCATTTTCGTCATAGACCGTCGGCTGATCATAAAGGGCCAGATTGCCAAAGCCGCGATCGCGCCGCGTGTGCTGGGTTGCCACGCTAAACTCGCTGGTGCTGTACTGGTAACCCCAGTTGATTTGCCCGCCCGTGTCACCGCGCATGCGGCTATGCGAGTAAGAGGTATTCACCACACCAAACTGGCCGAGTTTTATCACCGTCCCTGCCCCGCCCAGAGCCAGCTCTTGCGCCCCTTCTGCATGCCCCTCCAGCGTGAGCCAGTCCGTCAAACCATAGCGATATGAGCCACTGCCTGCGGCAGGACCGTAGTCAAAATTCCTGATGCCATAATTACGCCGCAGGCTGCCCAGCGTCACAGCCCCGTCGCTCAGGCCTTGTTTTAACAAATCACTGGTGACATAAAACGGTAGCGTGGTACTCACCTGACGCCCCAGTGCATCGGTGGTGACCAGCACCGCATCCCCTGCACCGTTGATATAGGGCAGATTAGTCAGCGTAAATGGCCCCGGCTGGAGCTGAGTGGAGCCGGAACGATAGCCATTGATAAAGAGATCAACCGAGGTGGGAACTGCGGCTTCTCCCGAAAATTCTGGCAATGGCCATGTCACCAGATCCGGACGCAAGGAGAAATCCCTTCCGAAACTTATCCCGCCCATGCGCACGCTGGTACTCCAGCTCAGAGCGTCGCTGATCACATCCCCGACACTCCAGGAAATTGCATCATCCTCATTGGTGAACAGCAGCGTGGTGTCATAGCGGACATACCCTTCCTGCTGATCATTATTCCCGGCGAAATTTTCCCGGGCGTAACCGGTAGAAGAAAACGAGCCGTTCTCGTTAAAGTAGCGGAATTCATGCCAGAGCGACGCCTGACCACCGAAGTGTTCCGTGTGGTTGGTGTAGAGATCATAATTAAGCAGTGCCCCGCGCCCGAAGTGCGGTTTGCTCTGCGCCGTTTGTGTACTGAACGGCGTCACACGGGTCGTGACCCAGTCGCGGGGAACGGTCAGCAACAGCCGTTGCGCAGCGCTGTCATACTCCGCCCGAACCTGAGAAAGCGAGGAGAGATTAACCTCTCCGGTTGGCACATGCTCAGGGGGAAGTCCTGCACGTAGCAAATCGGCGCTGGAGATAAAGAAAGCGCCTTTACGTTGCGTTACAGGCACCACCAGACCGGTATCGTAGTGGTTCAACACGAGGTCAAGCTGGAAGACGGCCTCATCATTGATCGCCTGTGCCTGAGGAGGCGGCGGTAAACTGTCGTCGCCGGGTTCAGCCCAGGAAGTGGTGCTGACGCAAAGCAGTATCATCATCGCCGGTTTCAGTTGACGGGCGTCGACTGCCATTGTGCGTCCCTGGCATTAATTTGCGCACTCATCCGGTCTGGCTGGCGAACCCCGGCGGGTATTGGCCAACTGCGGGTGCTGCCGGGGAGAACGTAACCCAGTAATCCATCCACTACCGTGTGTTTCCGACCTCCCTGCTCCAGCACCACCTGGCTCAGCCTGACATGAACATCACCCCGATTTCTGACCTCCAGCGCAGGCTGCCCCTCTGCGCGCGTCACCCGCCAGCTCAGGTTTTGGGTTTCCGCCAGCGCGTGATGCGCGCCTTCTTTGATGGTCGGGATCCCCTGTCCATACACAAACAAAGGGATGGAGTAGCGCATCTGCAATTTGAGGCCGATGGCGGGTTCGGCTTTAGTATCAGGCTGGGGGATTTCATCTACGATAATGCGGTAAGCCTGTTCGACGCCAGCGGGAACAGAAGCCTGTTTGATAAGACGAATAAGCTGCTTGCTACCAGTACCAATCGTGACGATGGGCGGGCTGGCGACCACGTCCTGCTGCGAGGTATAACGCTCGTGTCCGTCCTCCTGCTTCCAGCGCACGATGCGGACCTGCATCGTCGTGGCGCTGTTTCCCTGATTTTGGATCCACAGTTCCGTGGCGTTGGCATCCGCTGAAAGCCATGGATCAATGGGCCATAGCAGAATGGTGGCTGCCGCCTGCGCCTGGCCGGTTACCGCAGCCATACCCAACACGCCAGCCAGACATACCGGTCTGAAAAATGGCTTCATCAACACTCTCCCTTTATTACCATGACAAGGTCACGGTGAGCTGATCGGAATACGTTCCTGCCGGGCTAACCCCGCTCAGTAGCGCCACACCAAATAGCGGCAGCGCGATGTTATTGCTGTTGGTATACGTCACCGGTATGGCCTGGTTGACCCCAATTTCACTGTTTGCTGCCAGTGAACTGCTGCTGTATAGCCGGTATCCCACCATTTCCGTTCCACCTGAGCGTTTCATACGGCGAACAGATGAGTAATTCTGACCACCATTAATGCTCATGCTCAGCGCGACACCCGGTGTGCAGGCAATTGACAAGGCGCCGTTGGGTACAAAACTGGTGCTGACCTGCGCGCTTTCCACTCCAGTATGGGTGCTAAAATCCAGCGTGCCGAGAAGCCCTCCACTCCCCGTGGCCACCGCGCATCCGGGTACAATGGTCGCGCTGACCTTAAATGACTGCGATGTCACCGCACCCGCTATGGGTACCATCAGCAACCCGAAGGTCAGCGCGATAAAAAGTTGCACATATCCCTCTGCGCGTCTGCGCAGACTTATACAGGATGCGTTCATGGCGATGCAGGTACTAATAGGTAACGCTGACGTTTATCGTATCGGTGTAGGTTCCCGGAACGACCGTCACGCTGTTACCGCCGCCGGTAATGCGCCCGTAGAGGGTGTAACTGTCTACCCCTCCTGCTGTGGACGCGATCGGCAACGCGGTGTTATTGGTAATCTCGGTGTTGAATCCGCTGTCAGTGTAGAGGCTGTAAGCAACACCCTGCGCCGCGTTGGAGGTATTAATCAGATAGCGAGCAGGCGTCCCCGGCGTACCTACAACGGTACCCGGTGCAGTGGAGTTAGTATTACCGGTAATCGCCACCGAATAGCTGGCCGTCGTGCATTGAATAGTGAAGGTGTTGCCGCCGCTGGCGCCGGTCAACTGCGTGGTCAGAGTGGAAAATGTGGCGGGATGGGTACCGAAATCCAGTGTCCCGAAATTAATGCCATTTTGCGTGGGTGAGCCATTTATCAGACAACCGTTTGTCAGCGTCAGCGTCGCACCGACAGTACCACTGCTGGTGACGGCCAGTGCCTGATGGGCTGTTGTCGCAACCAGTAAAGTGCCTGTGCAGATCAAAAGGAGTTTTCTGTTCATTTACCACCCTCCAGAAGACGTCTTCGTTCCCTCGCAACATTTTATTTTGTTGTTCAAGATGTTAGCCCCGCTTAGTGTTCCTCTGGGGGGTTACTGAGAATTTAGTTTATGGTTATCGCTTCTACCACCTGCGCCATAACACATAAGCCAGATGTCTTATTGACGAAATTTTTTCCAACATAACAATCAGTTAAATTCAAACCATCAGAGATTTTATTTTTCCCGGAGAGAATATATCCGTCATAATGTGATCTCGATCACGATATATCGTCAGCGAGTTAACAACAAAATTAATAAAACTTAAAAAGGAGTTGTATCCCCCCCCGCTTTGCGTCAATTTATGTGCCGAATAATTTCCGGCGGCGTATTAAAAAATTTATATATATCGACGCGGGCTACATCTAAAGCGCATAGAGGGTCTTTTTTCGTGGCAAGTGCAAACAAACTCACACTCTTCATCGTGATTTTCATGCTGGCGGGTATTCTTTCAGGGGCAGCAATTCATGAGTACGCATCTGCGGATGCTATCAAAGCCTGGTCGGATAACATTACCCTTCTGACCGATATCTTCCTTCGCCTGATCAAAATGGTGATTGCACCTTTGGTCTTCAGCACGTTAACCGTCGGTATCATGAAACTGGGCGAAACCTCCACCATTGGCCGCGTTGGCGGCAAAGCGATGGTGTGGTTTATCAGTTCATCCGTGCTGTCTATTCTGGTGGGGCTGTTTATCGTCACACTTGAACATCCGGGAAGCGGTTTAAACCTGACGATCCCAACCGAGGCGGTCGATACCGGTCTGGCTGTTGGGGGCATGACACTGAAAGCCTTCCTGTCGCACACCATTCCAACCAGTATCGCTGGGGCGATGTCGAACAATGAGATCCTGCAGATTGTGGTGTTCTCAATGTTCTTTGGCATTGGCGGCGCGTCGCTGGGACAGAAATTCAATGCACCTCTGGTAGCTGCGCTGGATGTGGTTTCCCATATCATGTTGAAGGTGACGGGTTACGTGATGTACGTTGCACCACTGGCCATTTTCGCGGCGATTTCATCCGTTATTGCCACTCAGGGTCTGGGTATTCTGCTGAACTATGCGTCCTTTATTGGCGGATACTATGTGGCGATCCTTCTCACCTGTATGGTGCTGCTGGCCGTAGGTTACATGGTGTTGAAAAAAGAGGTGTTTCGCCTGGTCAGTATGCTGAAAGACCCGGTACTGGTGGCGTTTACCACCAGCAGCTCTGAAGCGGCCTATCCAAAAACGCTGGAACAGCTGGAGCGTTTTGGTTGCTCGCGCAACATCGCCTCTTTCGTGCTGCCGATTGGCTACTCCTTCAACCTGGTGGGTTCGATGGTGTACTGCTCTTTCGCCTCGATGTTTATCGCCCAGGCGTACAACATTCACCTGAGCTTCTCTGAAGTGACGGTATTGATGCTGACCCTGATGCTTGCTTCAAAAGGGATTGCGGGCGTACCGCGTTCATCGCTGGTCGTTCTGGCGGCAACCATTCCAAGCTTCAATATTCCGGTGGCCGGTATTCTGCTGCTGATGGGGATTGATCACTTCCTGGATATGGGTCGTTCTGCGATTAACGTTCTGGGGAATGGTATCGCGACCGCGATGCTGTCGCAGAATGAAGGGGCGCGGGAAGCGGAAGCTGAGCTGGTAAAGCAGGAAGCGTAAGGTGAAAAAAAGGGTGAGGCTTGATGCCCTCACCCCAGCCCTCTCCCACAGGGAGAGGGTGCAAACACAAAAAACGGCAACCTGGGTTGCCGTTTTGCATTTACCTACGCTACGTGACTCGCGGCGATATCCAGCAGAGCCATCTCATCGCTGTTCAGCAGCTTCTCAATGTTCACCAGAATCAGCATTCGCTCGCCGAGCGCGCCCAGACCGGTCAGGTATTCCGTAGACAGCGTGACCGCAAACTCCGGAGCAGGACGGATTTGGTCAGAGGTCAGGGAAAGCACATCAGACACACCATCCACCACAATGCCCACAACGCGCTGCCCCAGGTTCAGAACAATCACCACGGTGTTGTCGTTGTAGTCAACGTCGCCCTGGCTGAACTTCACGCGCAGGTCAACGATTGGCACAATCACACCACGCAGGTTGGTGACACCTTTAATAAAAGCAGGCGTGTTAGCGATGCGGGTAACCTGGTCGTAACCACGGATTTCCTGCACTTTCAGAATGTCGATACCGTACTCTTCGTCACCTAAAGTGAAAACCAGGAATTCCTGCCCTGATGGCTCGCCCGCCAGTTTCGTTACATTACTCATACCGGTCATGTTATTACCTTCTACTTAATCAGGCGGCTGTGTACGCCACACGTTGTTCACGATTTAATCCCTGAAGCGCCGATACGTCGACGATCAGCGCCACGCTACCATCACCCAGAATGGTGGCGGCAGAAATACCCGGCACTTTGCGGTAGTTGCTTTCGAGGTTCTTCACAACAACCTGGTGCTGACCAATCAGCTGATCAACCAGCAGCGCGTAGCGACGGCCTGCACTTTGCAGGATCACAACGATACCCTGCGTGGCCTCTGTCTTCGCCCCGTCCACTTCAAACACTTTCCACAGTTCCACCAGCGGCAGATACTCACCGCGCACTTCGAGAACACGCTCGCCACCCGCCAGCGGATGCAGATCTTCCTCACGCGGCTGCAGCGATTCCATCACGGCATTCAGCGGCAGAATAAAGACTTCGTCTGCCACTTTGACTGACATACCGTCCAGAATTGCCAGCGTCAACGGCAGCAGGATGCGAATGGTGGTGCCAGAGCCCTGCTTAGACTGGATCTCAACGTGACCGCCCATCTCCTGGATGTTACGTTTCACCACGTCCATGCCCACACCGCGCCCGGAAACGTCGGTAACTTGTTCCGCTGTCGAGAAGCCTGGCGCAAAGATCAACATGCCCACTTCTTCGTCGGTCATGTTTTCATTGACCGCCATCCCCTGCGAAATCGCTTTTGCCAGGATGCGCTCACGGTTAAGGCCCGCACCGTCATCGGTCACTTCGATGCAGATGTTCCCACCCTGATGCTCTGCAGAGAGAATCAGGTTTCCGACAGGAGATTTCCCGGCGGCAATACGGTTTTCAGGCAACTCAATACCATGGTCGAGACTGTTACGCACCAGGTGCGTTAACGGGTCAATGATGCGCTCGATCAGGCTCTTATCGAGTTCTGTTGAGCTGCCCATCAGGGTCAGTTCAATCTGTTTATTCAGTTTACTGGCAAGGTCGCGAACCAGACGCGGGAAGCGGCTGAAGACGTATTCCATCGGCATCATACGGATGGACATGACCGATTCCTGCAGATCGCGGGCATTACGCTGTAATTGCCCCATGCTGGTGATCAGATCGCCGTGCGTCACCGGGTCCAGTTCGTTTGAACGTTGTGCCAGCATTGACTGAGTGATGACCAGTTCGCCCACCAGGTTAATCAGCTGGTCAACCTTCTCAACGGCAACACGGATGCTGGTGGATTCACTGGAACGCGCAGCCGGTTTTTCACCACGGCCTGGAGCCGCAGCCTCTTTTGGCACGGCTTTCAGCGCCGGAGCCGCAGGCACAACAGCCAGAGCTGCAGCCTGAGCAACAACAGCGACCTCTTCTTCTTCTGCTGGGGTTTCGACAACGGCGGTTTCGGTTTCGAAGGCAATCTGATCGGCTTCAATAACGAAGCACAGCACCGCCACGATATCGTCCTGGCCAATACCGTCATCAAGTGTCGCAGCAAGGCTGTCTTTGCCTTTTACTACGTTGCTTAACTTCGCCAGGTTACCCAGCTCTTCTTCCAGCAGGTTAACTTCATTTTCTTTGAGGCGTGACAGCACAACGCGCAGTTTTCCCGCTTGTGCAACGGCTGGCGTGGCCTCTTCAGCAGCATCGACAACGCTCAGTTTTGCGGCCGGAACAACGGCTGCGGCAACCTCACCTTTTGCTTCCAGCGCGAGCTGGCGCAGCGCATTGCAGATGTATTCAAAGCTGGCGGCATCAGGCTCTGCCGAGCTTTTATAGGCGTCGAGCTGTTCCTGCATAATATCTTTGGTTTCCAAAAACAGGTTGATAATATCGGTATTGAGCTGCATCTCACCGCGTCGTGCTTCATCAAGCAGGTTTTCCATCAAATGGGTCGTTTCCTGCAGGATGGTAAATCCAAACGTTCCGGCTCCGCCTTTAATGGAGTGCGCCGCACGGAAGATGGCATTGAGCTGCTCAGAGTCCGGTGCTTCAGGCACCAAATCGAGCAAATGTTGCTCCATATCGGCCAACAACTCGTCGGCTTCATCAAAGAATGTCTGGTAAAAATCGCTAATATCCATGCTCACGCTATCACCTCGGATTGGCTGGTGGCGATGTTGGAACGGCAGCCGAAGGAACGGCCCCAGGCTGTTTTAAATCGTCCAGTGACTCATTCTGACTTTCGGCGTTTTCATGCAGGATGGCCTGCTCCGCCTGCTGGTTCAGCACTAAAAGACTGATACGACGGTTGATGGCGTCATCCGGCCCGCGGTCAGAGACACGCATGGTTGCTGCCATGCCGACCACGCGCAGTACCTTGCCATCATCAAGCCCACCGGCCACCAGCTCGCGACGCGAGGCGTTGGCACGATCGGCAGAAAGCTCCCAGTTGCTGTATCCCTTCTCTCCACTGGCATACGGGAAATCATCCGTGTGTCCTGACAGGCTGATTCGGTTAGGAATGCCGTTCAGCACCGGCGCAATAGCACGCAAAATATCGCGCATGTACGGCTCAACTTCCGCACTCCCGGTCTTAAACATTGGGCGGTTCTGGCTATCAATAATCTGGATACGTAACCCTTCCTGTACCAGATCGATTTTCAGATGCGGACGCAGCGCGCGCAGTTTTGGATCTGCTTCAATCAGCTGATCGAGATCGCCACGCAGTTTCTTCAGGCGCGCCTGTTCCATCTTTCTCTTCAGCTCGTCGATGTTCGGCTCTTTTTTCACCTCACCCTTCTGCTGGGTGTAATCATCGCCACCGCCCGGGATCGGGCTTTCGCTGTTAGAGATACGCGGTCCGCCAGCCACCGCCGTTGCCAGCGGCGTGCGGAAATATTCAGCAATCTGGATCAGTTCTTTCGGGCTGGAGATGGAGATCAGCCACATCACCAGAAAGAACGCCATCATTGCAGTCATAAAGTCGGCGTACGCAATTTTCCACGAGCCGTGTGCACCATGCCCACCACCCTTATGCTTGCGTTTTTTTACGATGACGATCGGATGGGACTGGTTTTTCATGCGTCCTCAGTTGTCGTCTGTTGGTTTGGGTTTTTCACCGCACGCACGTGTTCTTCAAGCTCGATAAACGACGGACGCTCGCTGGAGTAAAGCGTTTTACGGCCAAATTCAACCGCGATCGGTGGCGCATAACCGTTGAGGTTAGAGAGCAGCGTGATCTTCACGCACTGCATCATTTTAGTGGTTTCCGCGCTCTTCTGGCGCAGGACGCTTGCCAGCGGAGAGATGAAACCATACGCCAGCAAAATACCGAGGAAGGTACCCACCATCGCATGGGCAATCAGTGCGCCCAGCTCAGCGGCAGGACGATCCGCCGAGGCCAGGGCGTGAACAACACCCATTACCGCCGCGACGATACCAAACGCCGGAAGGGAGTCACCCACCAGCGCCAGGCTGTTGGCCGGCACTTCGGATTCACTTTCGTGGGTTTCGATCTCTTCGTCCATCAGCGCTTCAATTTCGAAGGTGTTCATATTGCCGCTGATGATGAGTCGCAGGTAGTCGACGATGAAATCCAGCATCATGGCGTCGGCAAGAATGCGCGGATAGCTGGCAAAAATTTCACTCTCTTTCGGGTTTTCAATATCGCGTTCAAGAGAGAACATCCCCTGTTGACGTGACTTCGCCATCAGGCGATAGAGCAGCGCCAGCAGGTCCATATACATGCTTTTGGTGTATTTCGAGCGACGAAACAGCAATGGAATCGCTTTCAGCGTGCCCTTGATCGATTTACCGTTGTTACCAACGATAAAAGCCCCTACCCCTGCGCCGCCGATGATAATAAGTTCAGCCGGTTGATAGAGTGCTCCAAGGTGCCCGCCGGTCATCATGTAACCGCCGAAAACTGTACCGAGAACTACCAGGTAACCTAATAAGATAAGCACGACATCATCCTTCCGCTAGTGACTATGGCAAGGACGTTCAGTTCGCAGCGTTTACCGTTTGCGGGGTAAAAAAAAGCAGCGGTAATTGCTTACCGCTGCTGGAATCTTGCCCACACGTTCGGGTTAAACAGCTTGTTCGATCTGTTCATCCAGCAGTTGTGGAATAATATCGGCAGCATCCTGGGAAAGTTTACGTCTTTTTACTGCACGGGATGGAGGCTGACATAAACTACAGGCGAAGCTGCCTGCAGGCTGATGAGCATGGGTAATAAAATTGCCATCGCAGCAATTGCAGCGCGACAGTTCAAGCATTCCGCTTTCAACAAAACGCACCAGCGTCCATGCGCGGGTCAGCGCCAGCAGTGGACCATCTTCCTGCTGTGGGCATTGTTCAAGGTAAAGTTTGTATGCTTTGATCACAGCGTCAACGCCGCTACACAAACCGGTTTTGAGAAGATACTGCCAGGCATTACAGAACATGGAAGCGTGAATATTCTGCTCCCACGTCATAAACCAGTCGGTAGAAAACGGCAGCATGCCTTTCGGCGGGGGACTACCACGTAACTCTTTGTACAGTTTGATAAGACGACCACGGCTCAACTGAGTCTCGCTTTCCAGCATTTGTAAACGAGCACCCAGTGTAATCAGCTCCATGGCCAACTGTATGTCACGCGCTTCCTGAACAATGCTTTTTTCGCTCATTGCTAGGCCCTTTTCTTACGGGCTGCGTCATCAGGCTGGCTGATTTCGTTAAGCAAGCGAGTGGAGAGAAGAATACCGGTATGGATCTGTTGAAGATCGTCAACACGGGATTCCTGCGTCAGACGCGTTATTGTCTGCGAATCATCGAAACGGAACTGGCAAACCAGTTGATTCGTTTCAGCCAGTTTAACCATCTGCGGGAGGGTTAAGCCCCCCAGCATGGTTGCCATTTCTTCGTTAATACCCAGACGAAACATCGCGGACGCCTTGTCCTGACTAATCAAACGCTGCGCGAGCAGTAAATACGACAAATTGATGTCATAGATATGTTTTAGCAACTCGGATGTATGCATTGTTCCCATCCCGAATAACCAACTATTATTTTTATGCGGAAAGACCGCACCCCGTGATGTCGCCGGGAAATCACCCGGTATAAAAAGAAAAGGCCAAATGCATAGTTGAATTTAGGTTTGTATTCATTTGATACACGCAAGAGCAGAAACGCCGTTGCGTCTCTTACATGTTTTATCATTTCTTACAAATAACTAAGATTTTTCCTAATTCGACGCAAACTCTACTCGTCAGTTTTGATACATACAATGCAGCCTTCCTCAAATTTAAAAAAAATGTGATCCGCGTCACATAATTTAAGTGAATATCACCCATAAATCCATCAGTATGACTTGTAATTTGCTCAAATATTGAACAATCAGTACTGTTTTGTATTCTTAATTGACGAATACTCATGCAAAAGGGTGATCCATACTGGCATACAACATGCTTTTCGTGCCGTAAGCGGCGCGCGGAAACATTCACATCAATCTCATCTCTGAGAAACATTTTTCTTACCGTGAAAAAACATATAGTTATGCAGGTAGAACAAAAAAACTGTTTCAGCTCGTAATCATTCGAAATGGTTTTGTAACGTGGCAAAATGGTTTAACAACGAAAGCGGCCATTTGTGTGATTTACGTTAAGTTGTTAATTTTTTTCATTTAGACGCATTTTTCAGTTATTCTTCTTATAAGAATAATTAATGAATAATTATGATAAGCTTCACACTAATGTCGTATTCAGCTCTTGCAGAACCCGGCAATTCGCGGTAATGGTGAGTAGACGCAGTCTGTCAGACATCTAAGGAGTGCACCATGAGTTACTCCCATCTTCTTGTTTCTGTTGCAGTTTCACCCGAGAGTCATCAACTTGTCGCCCGGGCAGTTTCCATTGCCAGACCCCATAATGCCCGCATCAGCCTCATCACTCTCGCGGCCGAACCCGAAATGTATAACCAGCTGGCAGCCCCTATGCTTGAAGATATTCGGGAGGTACTTCAGGAAGAAACACAGCAATTTCTGCGGGAGCTGGCTGAAAAGGCACAATATCCTGTTTACGAAACCGTTATTGCAACGGGGGAACTTAATGCACATATTCTCGACATGTGTCGTAAACAGAATATTGATTTAGTGATATGTGGGAACCACAACCATAGCTTTTTATCGCGCGCTGCCTGTGCAGCGAAATCTATTGTCGCGTCAAGCCAGGTCGATGTGCTGTTAGTGCCTCTTGGGGGAGGTTAATCCCCCAGTTGAAAATCAGGCGAGTTTAGGAAATGTCGCGATCTTTTTTTGCAGATCACCTTCCCTGCTGTTCGGGGCAATATCACGTAAATCCCGAATAAATTGAGCTTGCCAGTGATTAATGTCGTTCTTGCTGATTGTCTCCATCATCTCAGCATGCCGGGAAATACGCTCCGTTAGCGGCATAGTCAGGGCGCGGTTCAGTGCATTAGCCACATCATCCCGATCGTAAGGATTCACGATAAGCGCTGAGGTGAGTTCATTTGCCGCCCCGGCAAATTGTGAGAGCACCAGTACACCAGGGTCGGCAGGATCCTGGGCCGCCACATACTCTTTCGCCACCAGGTTCATCCCGTCACGCAGCGGCGTGACCAGGCCAACATCCGCATAGCGGAAGACTTTCATCAGGATTTTACGGTCAAAGTGTTGATTAAGATAAAAGAGCGGTGTCCAGCCCAGTTGGCCGTAGCGGCCATTGATGCGCCCTGCTTCTGTCTCCAGTTGGTGCCGAATATCCTGGTAGGCCTGAACTTCACCGCGTGACGTTGGCGCTATCTGGGTATAACGGATTTTACCGTGGTGTTGAGGGTATTTATCCAGCAGCGTTTCATACGCCAGAAAACGTTCCGGTAACCCTTTGGAATAATCAAGACGCTCTACCGAGAAGATATTTTTAACATGCTTGAGTTCATTCTTAAGCTGGGCCAGCTTGGGTGGCAACGGGCCAGAGGCCTGCTCCGCAATCTCGTCGGGTTCAATCCCTATCGGATACACGTCGGTGTGGAATGTTTTCCCCCAGGCAGTATGCGTTTTCCCACCTTTGGTCACCAGCCGCGTTTTACCTGATACGGAATCCAGAAACGCAAGGCGATCATTTTCAGTCTGGAAGCCCAGTAAGTCGTAATCACATAGCGCCTCCAGCAACGCTTCATGGGGGGGTAACGCGGTAAAAATCTCCGGTGTCGGGAACGGGATATGCAGGAAAAAACCAATCCGGTTATTTACGCCCCTTTCCCGCAACTCTCTGGCGAAGGGGAGCAGATGATAATCGTGGATCCATAAAATATCGTCTTCTTCGATTAAAGGCAGCAGTTTATCCGCCAGCAGCGCGTTGACTCGCGTGTAGCCTTCGAAGGATTCACGCTGGAATTTAACCAGGTCAAGACGGTAGTGAAATGCAGGCCACAGGACGGCATTCGAGAACTGCGAGTAATACTCGTCATAGTCTTTCTCTTTTAACGCGAACGATGCCCACGTAATATTTCCGCGCGTCACTTTTTTGAGCGGTTTTTCGTCTTCACTAATTTCACCACTCCAGCCAAACCACAGCCCGCCAGCAGCTTTTAAGGCACCTAACACCCCTACCGCCAGGCCACCCGCGCTGACTTTTTTATCATCAGGCGGCGCGATTCGGTTAGAGACGACGACTAAGCGACCCATAATGGTTTCCCCCTTGGTTTTGCGCTATTTGTTGTTGTTGCTGGTTAGCGATGTCAGATATCCACTGCCAGACGCTGGCGACATCCGCCAGCCGCCATTGGGCAACAGTCTCGCCGGGTCCAACCTTAACGGAGATCCCTCTGGCCTGATTCACCACGCGGAACCCTGTCTCGTCGGTCAGGTCATCCCCAATGAAAACGGGTGTCCGGCCTTTGAAAGGCGGTGTCGCCATAAACGCGGTGATGGCCGCGCCTTTATTGATCCCTTGCGGTTTTAGCTCCACCACGCATTTACCCGGCTGTAACGCCAGTTGCGGATGCGCGTTCGCAATTTCTCTGGCAAGGGTAAGCACACGCTCTTCATATTGTGGAGCCTGGCGATAATGCAGAGCAAAGGCCATACCTTTGGCTTCCAGTTCTGTGCCCGGCAGTTCTGCCAGTGCAGCAGACAGTTGCTTCTGGAGCCATTGCGTGAGTGCATCGGGGAGTGAAACGATATGCGTTTGATCATGGATGTCGCGGCGCTCCGCTCCGTGTACACCGGCCAACGGAAAGTGGTAAGGACTGGCGAGCATATCCAGCTCGGCCATTGAGCGCCCTGATATCAATGCCAGTGCTCTCTCATTCATAAGCGAGAGCTGATGCAAATCCTGTAATACCGCATCCGGAATAGCCACCTGATCAGGGTGCGGTTTTATCCCGGCGAGCGTGCCGTCGAGATCAAAAAAGAAAGCATAGTGTCCGGACAGTACAGGCGGTGCGGTTAACAAGTCAGCCACCCTTTTCCTCCTTACGGTTTGCGAGAGGTAAACGCCTTTACCTCTTTCATAGCCATGTAAGTATAGACAGTGTGACGTGGCTCGCCATTTGACAACCGCCCCGCCAGTTTTACTGGCGAGGCGGTTAAGGGGTCAACTAAGGTTATAAGTTGAGCAATAAAAGACGGAAAAAAGCGTTATACGGTACGCTTCGCTTTTTGCTTGTAACGGTCGAAAATCACCGCTGCCAGCAGGATTAGACCACGGACCACGTACTGAGAGAACGGAGAAATATTCAGCAGGTTCATGGCGTTCTCTACCGTCCCTAAGATCAAGATACCGGCCACCACATATGAGATTTTTCCGATGCCGCCTTTAAGG
Organism: Enterobacter sp. P82; assembly: GCF_037053385.1. NCBI lineage: Bacteria > Pseudomonadati > Pseudomonadota > Gammaproteobacteria > Enterobacterales > Enterobacteriaceae > Enterobacter > Enterobacter sp. P82. Next base: position 684,922 of record NZ_JBALHX010000001.1, on the reverse strand, counting down.
GAAACGCCCCCTAAAACGCAGGCCGAAATGACGATCAGCTCATAACCGATAGAGGTCATGGGCTGGCCACTGGTCATGCGTGATGCCAGAATAATCCCCGCGGCAGCAGAAACCAGCCCCGAAAGCACAAAGATAATAATCTTGGTTCGCACGACTGGTACCCCAGCCAGACGCGCCGCTTCTTCATTGCCACCAATCGCCAGTGTATTACGGCCGAAGGTGGTCCGGTTGAGCAGAAAACCGAACAGGATCAGGCAGGCAACGGTCAGCCAGATAGGTGCAGGCAACCCCAACCAGTTGGCATAACCCAGTGTAAAGAAGCGCTCGTCTTCAATCCCCACCGCTTTACCGTCAGAAATAATATAGGCCAGGCCTCGGACAATTTGCATTGTGGCAAGCGTGGTGATCAGGGCGTTTATCTTCAGACGCGCAATGACAAAACCGTTGACCAGACCGCTGATGACGCCCAGTAACAGACCGGCCAGGACGCCGATCCACAGGCTTTCAGTCATGTTGATCACCACTGCGGTAGTCACACCCGCGCAGGCAATAACAGACGCCACCGACAGGTCAAAATCGCCGGAGGCCAGACAGAAGAGCATGCCGCAGGCCACCATCCCTGACATGGAAATGGCCAACCCCAGCCCTTTCATATTAATGAAGGTGGCAAAATTAGGAACAAAGATCGCACAGGCGAGGAACAGCGCGGCAAAGACCACCAGCATGCCGTACTGATCCCAGATGCGTCCAAAACTGAAAGCCGACTTCGGCACTCCGGATGTAGTAACAGAGGACATCATTAACTCCTTACTCAGGCGACAGCCTGGCTGACTTTAGGCATGGCGAGGTTCAACGCCTGTTGTTCATTCGCCTGTTCATGAAGTAATTCACCGGCAATTTCACCTTCACGCATCACGACAATGCGGTCGGCAACGCCAAGCACCTCCGGCAGATCGCTGGAGGCGAAGAGCACCGCCACGCCGCGTTTTGCCAGTTCATAGATCACGTTATAAATTTCGTGTTTTGCCCCCACATCAATACCGCGCGTTGGCTCATCTAATAAAATGACCTTCATGTCTTCCGACAGCCAGCGGCCTAAAATAGCCTTCTGCTGGTTTCCGCCGGAGAGATTCATGATCAGCTGTTCCGGGCCAGGCGTTTTGATATTCAGCGAACGAATATGGTGGTCGGCGTTGCTCGACTCCCAGCTATCGTTAATCAGGCAACCTGCGCGGATAAACTTACGGCGGGCGGAAATATTGATGTTATCGCGCACCGAATGAACAGGAATAATCCCCTCCGCTTTACGGTCTTCCGGGCAGAGCATCATCCCGGCCCTGATCGCGTGGGCCGGTTTCTGGATATCTACCCGCTCGCCATCAATAGAAACCTGACCTTCGGTAATCCGGGTGCCGCCGAATAACCCTTTCATCAACTCGCTGCGCCCTGCCCCCACCAGGCCAAACAGTCCGACGATTTCACCGCTGCGTACTGACAAGGAGATTGGCGAACGCACGCCTGGCGCTTTTACGCTATCCAGACGCAGGCGTTCAGGGCCATACTCGCGCGGCTGCCAGTGATAAATGTCACCCAACTCGCGGCCAACCATCGCCTGAACAAGCTGGTCATGGTTAACCTGTTGCATGTCGGTAAAGGTGCGCACATAGCGTCCGTCTTTAAAGACGGTAATGGCATCACTCAGGGCGAATATCTCTTCCATACGGTGCGAAACGTACAAAATGGTGCGGCCTTCCTGACGCAATTCGCGGATCACACGGAACAAATTTTCGATTTCACGCGCGGAGAGCGAACTGGTGGGTTCATCGAAGGCTATGATTCGGGCGTTACGCGCCAGCGCCTTAGCAATTTCAACCATCTGCCACTGACCAATAGAGAGATATTTCAGTGGCGTCTGAGGATCGACGTCCAGGCCAAGATGTTTAAGCTGCAGCCCCGCTTCATAATTAAGTAGCGAACGATTCACCACGCCGCTTTTATGCGGAAGCTGTCCTAAATAGATGTTTTCTGCCACGGTCATCTCAGGGATGAGGTGCAGTTCCTGATAAATAATGGCTACCCCGGCGTTGAGCGCCGCCGTGGTATCGGCAAACGCCACCTCGTCTCCGCGTATAGCCAGCGTGCCGGTCGTCGGCGTGTAGTTGCCGCTGAGGATTTTCAACAGCGTGGATTTTCCCGCGCCGTTTTCCCCCATCAGGGCATGAACCTGGCCGGCATAGCAGTCGAAACTGATATCGGTCAGCGCATTAACACCGGGGAAAGTTTTACCGATGCCGCGAAAAGAGAGATACGGCTCAGACTGTTGCATAACGTCTCCGTGATTCCAGTAGTGTGTACATCTGGCCCCTCACAGGAATGAGGGGCACAATCACAGCGTATTACTTACCGCCCAGTCCTTTTTTCGCCAGTTCCTCTTTGAAGTTGTCACGGGTGATCAACACCACGTCGGTCACTTCGGTAAATTTCGGCGGTTCAGCCCCTTTGGTTACCCAGTTGTAGAGCATCTCACTGGATTTGTAGCCGTGAACGTCCGGGCTTGGCAGCAGAGAGCCATAGAAGCCAGTGGCCTGCGCTTTGGACAGTTCGCTGACGGCGTCAACGCCGTTGATGCCAATCCCGATCACGTCAGGTGCTTTGAAGCCCTGACCTTCCGTCGCACGTACCCCGCCCAGCACGGTGTTGTCGTTCATCCCAACCACCAGCCAATGTTTCACTTCCGGATGCTGAACCAGCATAGAGTTCGCTGCGTCGAAAGCGCCCGGAATATCGTTGGATTTGGTTGGGACTTTATAGATCTGTTTTTCCGGGAACCCGGCTGCTTTCAGCGCGTCCATGGAACCGGTAGTACGACGACGTGCCGTGTCCAGTTCGTCCGCAGTAATGGCCATCACAGCGGTTTCTTTCACATCCCAGCCACGCTTTTGCATCTCTTTATAGAGTTCCTGGCCCTGACGCTCACCGATTTTGGTCGCCGCCATCATCACCAGAGGGACGCTGTCCATCGGTTTACCTTTGGCGTTAACGAACTGATCGTCTACCGCAATGACTTTCATGTCGTAACCACGCGCTTTCGCCGCAATCGCCGACCCCAGTTTTGGATCGGGTGTGCAGATAACGAAACCTTTCGCACCGCTGGCCGCCAGGCTGTCGATGGCATTCAGGGTTTTTTCACCGTCAGGCACGGCGATTTTAATCACTTCAAAACCTAAATCTTTTCCGGCTTTATCTGCGAATTTCCACTCAGTCTGGAACCAGGGCTCTTCGGGCTGTTTTACCAAAAAACCGAGTTTTAAATTCTCAGCGATAGCGGATTGTGACATAACGGCAGCCAGACCGATGGCCGCCAGCGCTTTAGTAAATTTGTGCATGGTAAACTCCAGCTTTAGCATTCTTTTCTGTAGGGAATATGTGCGCGCTTCTTATTTAATCGGACTTAAAACAAGGCATTAGCGCTTACCTCGTCATAAGCGTTATTGCTGGTGATAGTTTTAGCGGGAAATTAATCATCCATAAGAGAGCCCCATCACACCGCAGAATTACAGTAATTGCGTACATAAATTCAGCGAAAAATGACATAAAAAAGGCATGATTTGTCAGACAAATGAAAGAGGGCTAAGCAGAATTATCCATAAGATTAGCTAAGAAATCCCTGACACCGTCCGCCGGGCAAAATGGCAACCAACGTAAAAAAAGGATCAAACTGCGCTTCATCACAAATGAACAGGAACCACACAGGACGGTTATTCTGCAGAAATTGATTTAGCGCAATTTTTCCAGCGCATCATATATTAGCAATGAATAATCCGTATTTCATTTTTTCTCAGAGCATTATTCCAACTTAATATTTACGGAAGTATATTAGCACGCAAGAATTCGCAACAAACATTATTTATCAATGAGTTATATTATATTTATTTTGTGGCAATCTATTTGCAAATTTGTAGTATTTTAATTTTTGTAATGTATGGTAAACATAAGGTGTTTAGGAGTTTTCTTACCCCGGAGACAAGGGTATGCTTATTTATATCGAACACAGGAAGTGAATTTTCGGTCGATTTTAGTTACTGCGGAAATTGTATTTCTGCGAATTATTCGTCATTGCCCGACGCTCAGGTTAAGCAGTGGACATCACGTCCCACAGTCAATAAGGATATGAGTATGGCTACCCCAACGATGATGCAAAAACTGAATGCGCAGATGAACCTTGAGTTCTATGCGTCCAATCTGCACCTTCACTTAAGTGCGTGGTGTGCTGAGAACAGTCTTACGGGTTCAGCAACATTCTTCCGTACTCAGGCACAAAGTAACGTCACGCACATGATGCGCGTCTTTAACTTCATGAAGGCCGTTGGCGCCAATCCAGTCGTTAAAGCCCTTGATACCATTAACGATGACTACTCTTCCCTGGAAGAACTGTTCCAGAAAACGCTTGAAGAGTATGAACAACGTTGCGCCACACTCAGTAAACTGGCCGATGAAGCCAGAGCGCAGCAAGACACTACCACCCTTAAATTCTTACGCGACATGGACAAAGAACAGCAGCAGGACGGTATGCTACTGAAGATACTGGCGGATGAACTGCGCAATGCGCGACAGGCAGGGTTATGCCCGGAACAAACTGACCGTCACCTGCTCGACATTGTCACGGTGCAACATCACTGATCCCTTTTAACCTGCTCCCGCCCGGGGGCAGGATTTCCTTCTCACCGCCAACCTTCTGCTTTTGCTGAAATTTAACAAATCAGATCTTGCTCCCAATGATTATCCATACAACATGTAATGATTTATTTAATTACATAATCATTGACGAGGGAGCATCATGATCACCATTGAGTTTGTTGTCATTCTCCTCTGCTTGCTGACAGGTACACGTTTCGGCGGCATGGGGCTGGGGTTAATAAGCGGTATTGGTCTTTTTATTTTGTGTTTTGTTTTTGGGTTGCAACCTGGCAAGCCCCCGGTTGACGTCATGTTGACCATCCTCGCGGTGATTGGTTGCGCTGCTACTCTGCAGACCGCAGGCGGTCTCAATGTCATGATGCAATTTGCAGAGCGTCTGCTGCGTAAACACCCACAGCACATCACACTTCTCGCCCCCTTTACCACCTGGATGCTGACTTTTCTGTGTGGCACCGGACATGTGGTCTACACCATGTTCCCGATCATTGCAGATATCGCCCTGAAAAAAGGGATCCGTCCGGAACGTCCAATGGCGGTTGCATCCGTTGCCTCACAGATGGCGATTACGGCATCACCGGTTTCCGTTGCCGTTGTATCGCTGGTGTCCATCCTGGGCGCTCAGCATGGAATTGGCCATGCGTGGGGGATACTTGAAATACTTGCCGTGTCAGTTCCTGCTTCACTTTTCGGTGTTGCCATCGCTGCCCTGTGGAGTTTGCGACGCGGGAAAGATCTGGCCGACGACATGGATTTTCAGGAGAAGCTTAAAGATCCAAAGCAGCGCGAGTTTATCTATGGCGGAACAGAGACGTTAATGAATCAACGTTTTCCAAAACAAGCCTACTGGTCCACGTGGATTTTCTTTGCCGGTATTGCCGTAGTAGTTCTGCTGGGTGCATTCCCGGAATTGCGCCCCGCCTTTGAACTGAAAGGCAAAATGACGGCGCTGTCGATGAACCTTGTCATTCAGATGATGATGTTAATTGCAGGCGCCGTAATGCTGATGGCCTGCAAGGTCAATGCCTCTGCTATTTCTAACGGTGCGGTATTCAAAGCCGGAATGGTGGCGATCTTCTCGGTGTTCGGCGTGGCGTGGATGAGTGATACCTTTTTCCAGGCGCATCTTGACGAGTTAAAACTGGCGCTGGAAGGCGTTGTGAAAAGCCACCCGTGGACGTATGCCATTGTACTGTTTCTGGTGTCGAAGCTGGTGAACAGCCAGGCCGCAGCGCTAACGGCCGTTGCGCCCATGGGCCTGATGTTGGGTATTGAGCCGAAAATGCTGATCGCCTTTTTCCCGGCGTCATATGGGTATTTTGTCCTGCCAACCTACCCAAGTGATTTGGCCTGTATCGGTTTTGACCGTTCAGGAACGACCCGCATCGGCAAATTTATCATCAACCACAGCTTTATTCTGCCAGGGTTGATTGGCGTAAGTTGCGCGTGCGCGGCAAGCTACCTGCTGGTCCAGACGTTCTTCTGATGGCATTGAAGGGCGACAAAAACTGTCGCCCATTTCCACTCTTCAGTGAGACTCACTCTGCGGCGTGAATCGCAGCTCAATCAGCGCAATGGCTTTCTGGATGGCACGAAGCGTAACCGGATCAGCCGCTGCCGGATGACTGGCGAAATCAATGTTTTTCAGCTGAGTTGACATCTTCTCGCGCACTTCAACCGGCGCAATAACGTCCAGGACATCAAGAATTTGTTTGATAACCAGCTGACAGGCGACAACGTCAGAGACCAGTTCCTGATCGGCACTCAGGTTTTGAGACATGGGGGCTTTCTCCTTATTTAAAGGCCGCCATAGTAGCAAAACGCAGGCTCTTTTATCTCCCCTTCGTCACGTTCAGGTACAAAAAAACCGCCAATATAAAATGTACCGGATGCGGATTACATTCAATTCCGTTGCAAAGAGAGAGGGCAGATTGTCCGGCTATTCCAGGCATTGCAGCAGACATCTGCAGGTACGATAACGTATTTCCATCCATTCAGAGCGAACCATGAAAAGAGTCATCGTAGCTGGCACGATCCTGCTGCTCGCGGGGTGTAGCATTAACCGCCAGGCTGAGGTCAGTAGTCTCGACGCGCCCAACGGCATAGTCCGCCTCGACTACGGCCAGGCGGCGCTACAAAATGCGTATTCTGATGAGTATGTGAATAACGGTACGGCGGCAAAAGCGTGTCAGAGCATGGGGTATGCCACCGCCTCTGCCTATGGCCAGCCCATCAAAACCTGCACGCTGATTAGCGGCTCTCTGTGTCTGAACGAGAGCGTGACTATCCAGTATAAATGTATGGGTTTTGCCGTTAACCCTAAGTCAAATAATCCGTGGTATTAATCAGGACTGCCAGTGTTTGCTGGCAGTTTATTTCATTACGAACAAAAATAATCCTCATTGATAAATATAAAAATCGTCAATGCGTTTTATTCCCATTCGTATTTTAAATAAAGAAATAAAAATTTTACGTTTTGCAAATAATTAAATAACAAATTATAGTATCGCTCATTGTGAATCAGAAATAATAACCGGGAGCGCCACTATGCTGAAAACTGAAATGATCGACAAGCTCAATGCACAAATGAACCTTGAGCTTTTTTCGTCCCTGCTCTACCAGCAGATGAGCGCCTGGTGCAGCTACCACAGTTTCGAAGGCGCGGCTGCGTTTCTGCGTCGTCACGCTCAGGAAGAGATGACTCATATGCAACGTCTGTTTGATTATCTGACAGATACCGGCGCCCTGCCGCGCATTGAGAACGTGGCATCACCATTTGCTGAGTACACTTCTCTCGATGAACTGTTCCGCGCGACCTACGAGCACGAACAATTAATCACACAGAAAATTAACGAACTGGTTCATGCGGCGATGACCAGCCAGGATTATCCAACCTTTAACTTCCTGCAATGGTATGTTGCTGAACAGCACGAAGAAGAGAAGCTGTTTAAATCCGTCCTGGATAAATTATCTCTGGTGGGTAAATCTGGCGAAGGTCTTTACTTTATTGATAAAGAACTTTCTACCCTCGATACGCAGAATTAATATTACCGCGGTGCCGGTTTCCGGCACCGCGTTTTTTTACTCACATTCCCTGCATCAAAACCCTCATTGTATTTCCTGTTCCCCTTATTAACGTTACGTCTGGATGACGCCCCATGCATGATCGCAGAGCGCTCAATTTTGTAAACCTTTCATTACACCACTTGTAACGGTGATTTGACGAGTTACCGCTTTTCCCTTACTCTGCGCCGCAGATTTTGTCGCGGTTACGAATCGTTGTAGAGGAAAGCGTGAAAAACAGAACCCTGGGAAGTATTTTTATCGTCGCCGGAACGACGATTGGAGCAGGAATGCTGGCAATGCCCCTGGCAGCCGCAGGCGTGGGGTTTGGGATGACCTTGCTGCTACTTGGCATGCTCTGGGCGTTAATGTGCTACACCGCACTGTTGTTGCTTGAGGTGTATCAGCATGTGCCAGCCGACACCGGTCTGGGTTCTCTTGCAGCACGCTACCTGGGACGCTACGGTCAGTGGATAACCGGCTTTAGCATGATGTTCCTGATGTACGCTCTGACTGCCGCCTATATCAGCGGTGCCGGGGAGCTCATCGCCTCCAGCGTCAATGACTGGTTCGGCTCCGATATTACCCCGGCAACGGGCGCCATTTTCTTTGCGCTCATTGGCGGTGGCGTGGTCTGCGTGGGGACGTCGCTGGTCGATCTGTTTAACCGTTTTCTGTTCAGCGCCAAAATTCTGTTCCTGATTGTGATGCTGGTACTGCTCGCACCACATGTACACAAGGTCAACCTGCTGACGCTGCCGCTGGAAAAAGGGCTGGCGCTTTCCGCAATCCCGGTCATTTTCACTTCGTTTGGTTTCCACGGCAGCGTGCCGAGCATTGTGAGCTATATGAACGGTGATATTCGCAAGCTGCGCCGTGTCTTTGTTATCGGCAGCGCAATCCCCCTGATTGCCTATATTTTCTGGCAACTGGTAACGCTGGGCAGCATTGACTCTTCGACCTTTATTGGACTGATGGCGCAACACGCTGGCCTGAATGGTTTTCTGCTGGCACTGCGCGAGGTTGTGACCTCCCCACATGTGGAACTGGCGGTTCATCTGTTTGCCGACCTGGCACTGGCCACGTCGTTCCTGGGTGTTGCGCTGGGCCTGTTTGATTACCTGGCTGACCTGTTCCAGCGTCGCAATACCGCGGCTGGTCGGTTGCAGACAGGCGCAATCACCTTCCTGCCGCCACTGGCCTTTGCGCTGTTTTACCCACGCGGGTTTGTGATGGCGCTGGGTTACGCGGGGGTGGCACTGTCGATCCTTGCCCTGTTGCTCCCTTCCCTGCTGGCATGGAAGAGCCGTCAGCAACATCCTCAGCAAGGGTATCGCGTGGCGGGGGGAAAACCGCTGCTGTGTATCGTGTTTGGCTGTGGCGTGGTGATTATTCTGGTGCAAGTTTTGATTGCTGCGGGAATGCTGCCGGAAGTGGGTTAACTAAAAAAGGGGCTATCATCAGCCCCTTTTTTATCAGTGCAAACAGCAGCTCTTAAACTTCTTCCCGCTGCCGCAAGGACACGGATCGTTACGCCCGACCTTCGCCCCATTCACAATCGGCTTCTTCGCTTCCGGTTGCTGCGGGTTGTTCACCCAATAATTGTACAAACGCAGTGCCGCAGGCTGGATGCTTTCAATGCTGGCTTTATATTCCTCTTCTGTCAGCGCATCCAGCTTCTCGCTGTTCTCTTCAGTACCGTGCAGCGCAATCACATCCAGATCGGCCTTTAGATCTTCCGGCAAGGCAGACCAGTCCGTCAGTGCCACGCCGCGCATATAGCCGTAGCACCACTCTTCCACAACGGTATAGCTTTCACCGTCCACGTCGTTGTAACCAAACATCGGTTCAAACTGATCCGGGTATTCGCTCAGGCGCTCGGCGATATCGTTCATATGCTTAAAGCAGAGATCGATAAAACGGTTCATCTCACGATCGTTTTTCCAGCGTGGAATGTATTTCTCGCCACCCCACACCGCCACCAGCCAGGTATCGGGCTCGACGACAACGGGGCCAGAAAGCACTGCGGTAAGCATGCCGTCCAGTTCGGAGACGTCAATCACGGACGCATCGTCGTGACCGTAAGACATTAATGTCTCTTCAAGCCACTCCATTTCGCTTTCATTCAATGGGCCTTCAGTCATCGCTGACACTCCTGATAAAAAGGAAAGGATCCTACCACATATCGCACACCTTTCCGGGTTGAAGTTTAGGTCTTTATTGCTGCAAAAACGTGCAAATCGTGACTCCTGCACAACTTATGGGCTTTATTGTTAACGATATGTGATCTCCGCTGTAATTTCTTCTCCTCCCGCAAGGCGACATAACACGGGGCTCTATACTCAAACATGTCGCAAACCCATCAATGGGTTAACCATTCTGGCAACGTTTTTGCTTAATGTTCTTCGCGCGAAGTTGCGCATGGAAACCTCGCCGTATCACGCAGGATGCAGTCTGGATCTTGTTCGTTTAGTGCATTTTGTTCTTGCTCGTGTTTTGGACTGGCTGCGCCGTCGGGCGTTTGGGTATACGCCGTGGTGCAAAAACCTCTTTGCTAAGGAACATAATAATGTCGCTGAAATTTATCAGAACGCCTCTTTCTCTTGTGTTGGCCGGTTGCCTGGTGACCGCATTTTCCGCCCAGGCAGATATTGTGATTGGTGTCGCCGGACCGTTCACAGGCCCCAATGCCACCTATGGCGATCAGTACTGGCACGGCGCAACGCAAGCCGCTGAAGACATTAATGCTGCTGGCGGCATTAACGGGGAGAAGATCAAACTGGTTCAGGGGGATGACGCCTGCGAGCCGAAACAGGCTGTGGCTGTTGCTAACCGTCTGGTGGACCAGGATAAAGTCAACGCCGTGGTCGGCCACTTCTGCTCCTCTTCCACCATGCCCGCCTCCGAGGTTTACAGCGATGCGGGGATTATTGCCATCACTCCCGGCTCGACCAACCCGCTGATTACTGAACGCGGTATGAGCGACATGTTCCGCATGTGCGGACGCGATGACCAGCAGGGCCAGGTCGCCAGCGACTTCATCATCGACAAGCTGAAAGCCAAACGTGTGGTGATCATTCACGATAAAGATACCTACGGTCAGGGTCTGGCTGACGCCACCAAAGCGGCACTGGCGAAACGTGGCGTTCAGGATGTGATGTATGAGGGGCTATCACGTGGTGAAAAAGACTTTAACGCGCTGGTGACGAAGATTGGCGCGCAAAAACCGGACGTGGTGTTCTTTGGGGGCTGCCATCCGGAAGCGGGCCCGCTGGTTCGTCAAATGCGCGAACAGGGTGTACAGGCGAAATTCTTCTCCGGCGACTGTATTGTCAACGAAGAGATGGTAACCGCAGCGGGTGGCCCACAATACACCAACGGCATTTACATGACCTTCGGTAAAGATCCGCGCCTGATCCCGGACGGTAAAGCGGTTATCGAGAAATTCCGTGCCGGTAAATTCGAACCCGAAGGTTACACCCTCTATTCCTATGCCTCTGTACAGGCCATTGCAGCTGCCTTCAAAGCCACCGGTGGCAAGGACTCTGCCAAAGCCAGCGAGTGGCTGAAAGCCAATGCCGTCGATACGGTGATGGGCAAAAAAGCCTGGGACAGCAAAGGCGATCTGAAAGTGTCTGACTACGTGGTTTACCAGTGGGACGACAAAGGAAAATATAAGGAAGTGCAGTAACGGGACGGAATCACGCTCAACGCCGGCAGGCCAGCCTGTCGGCGCGTAATAAACATCAGGCTGCGTAATTCGCGCAGCCTATAAAAACGAGCGCGCTAAGATGAGTACATTCTTCCTGCAACAGTTAATTAATGGCTTAACGCTGGGGTCCGTCTACGGCCTGATCGCCATCGGCTACACCATGGTGTATGGCATCATCGGCATGATCAATTTCGCCCACGGCGAAGTGTATATGATTTCCGCCTATCTCTGCGCTATTGGCCTGGCGCTGCTTTCCTTCTTCGGGCTGCAGTCTTTCCCGCTGCTGATCCTCGGGACGCTGGTTTTCACCATTGTGGTGACCGGGGTTTACGGCTGGACCATCGAACGAATTGCCTATAAACCACTGCGGAACTCCACGCGCCTGGCGCCCCTGATCTCCGCTATCGGTATGTCGCTTATTCTGCAAAACTACGCGCAGTTGAGCCAGGGTCCGCGCCAGCAAGGAGTTCCAACCATGCTGGATGGCGTTATTCGCCTGCATCTGGGGGAAGGGTTCGTTCAGATAACCTATACCAAAGTGTTTATTCTGGTCGCCTCGTTTGCCGGCATGCTGATACTCACCTGGATAATCAACCATACCCGCCTGGGACGGATGTGCCGCGCGGTGCAACAGGACCGCAAAATGGCCTCCATTCTGGGGATAAACACCGACCGGATTATTTCGCTGGTCTTTGTCATCGGCGCGGCAATGGCGGGTCTGGCGGGTGTGCTCATCACCATGAATTACGGCACCTTTGATTTCTACGTCGGATTTGTCATTGGCATCAAAGCCTTTACCGCGGCGGTACTCGGCGGCATCGGTTCCCTGCCCGGGGCAATGCTCGGCGGACTTATTCTCGGCGTGGCGGAAGCTCAGTTCTCGGGCATGGTGAACTCGGACTATAAAGATGTGTTCTCGTTTGGGCTCCTGGTGATGATCCTTATTTTCCGTCCTCAGGGACTGCTTGGTCGCCCGATTGTGGCCAAAGTGTGAGGGAGCAACGATGACAACCCACGATTTTTCTCTCAAGCGCTGCACTCTGGACGCCATTTTTTCCGGGCTGATTGCGCTGATTATCTTCGGCCCAATTGCGGGCGTGGTGCTGGACGGGTACAGCTTTAACTTCGCCGGGCAGCGACTGGCCTGGATGGTTGGCATTGTGATGCTGGGGCGCTTTCTGTTGAGCGCTTTTTTGGGTACTGCCACCGGAGCCCGTTTCCAGTCACGCTTTGAAGCCGATAGCGCGGGCGTGTATGTCCGCCCCCCGGAATACAAAAGCCGCATGCGCTGGATTATTCCTCTGGTGATTACCCTTGCGATTTGCTTCCCGTTTGTCGCCACCAAATATGTGCTGACCGTCGCCATTCTCGGGCTGATCTACGTGCTTCTTGGTTTGGGCCTGAACATCGTCGTGGGTCTGGCCGGTCTGCTGGACCTGGGATATGTCGCGTTCTATGCCATCGGTGCTTATGGCCTGGCACTGGGTTATCAGTATCTTGGGTTAGGCTTCTGGAGCATGCTACCGCTGGCGGCAATCATGGCCGCTGCCGCAGGTGCCCTGCTCGGTTTCCCGGTGCTGCGCATGCATGGTGACTATCTGGCCATCGTGACCCTCGGGTTTGGGGAGATCATTCGTCTGATCCTGAACAACTGGCTGACCTTCACCGGAGGGCCCAATGGCGTTTCAGCCCCTCCCCCCACCTTTTTCGGTCTGGAGTTTGGCCGACGGGCTAAAGAAGGAGGTGTGCCCTTCCATGAATTTTTCCACCTGACCTACAACCCGAACATGAAGTTTATATTCATCTATGCGGTGCTGTTTCTGGTGGTGATGCTGGTGCTCTATATTAAGCACCGCCTGACGCGGATGCCGATTGGCCGGGCGTGGGAAGCATTGCGCGAAGACGAAATCGCCTGTCGCTCAATGGGGTTGAACCATGTTCTGGTCAAGCTTTCGGCCTTTACGCTCGGTGCGTCGACCGCCGGGATTGCCGGGGTGTTCTTTGCAACTTACCAGGGCTTCGTGAATCCGACCTCATTTACGTTTTTTGAATCGGCGTTAATCCTCGCCATCGTGGTGCTGGGCGGCATGGGCTCTACGCTTGGCGTCGTGCTGGCGGCCTTTGTGCTTACCGTCACGCCCGAGTTGCTGCGCAGTTTTGCCGAGTACCGGGTCCTGCTGTTTGGCATGCTGATGGTGGTGATGATGATCTGGCGTCCACGCGGTTTGATCCGCATTAACCGCAGCGGATTTGCCGTGCGTAAGGGCGTTGCGCCATGAACGATATGATATTGCGCGTTGAGCATCTGATGATGCACTTCGGCGGGATTAAGGCGTTAAACGACGTTAACCTCGAGGTCAATCGCGGTTCCATTACCGCTTTGATCGGCCCAAACGGGGCAGGAAAAACGACTGTGTTTAACTGTCTGACGGGCTTCTATAGAGCTTCAGGTGGGACTATTTTATTTAACACCCGCAGTAAAACGACCAACGTCATTCAGGTTCTCGGGCAAAAATTCCAGCCAGGTGACTGGATTAACCCCGCGCAGTTTGGGCAGCGTCTTTTCTACAAAATGTTTGGCGGAACCCACCTGGTCAACCGCGCCGGACTAGCGCGCACGTTTCAAAATATCCGCCTTTTTCGCGAGATGTCGGTCGTGGAAAACCTGCTGGTCGCACAGCATATGCGCGTTAACCGCAATCTTCTTGCCGGGATCTTAAATACGCCGGCATACCGCCGAGCGGAGAGTGACGCCCTGGACAGAGCCTTCTACTGGCTGGAGGTGGTTGATCTGGTGGAGTGCGCCAATCGCCTGGCGGGAGAGATGTCGTACGGGCAACAGCGGCGTCTGGAAATCGCGCGGGCAATGTGTACCGGGCCGGAAATGATCTGCCTGGATGAACCCGCAGCCGGGCTTAACCCGGTAGAAACACATAAGCTGAGCAGCATTATTCGTTTTCTGCGCGATCATCACGACATCACAGTATTGTTGATTGAACATGATATGGGAATGGTGATGGAGATATCGGACGACATTATCGTACTCGACCACGGCGATGTTATTGCGAGAGGAAAACCCGAGCAGATCCAGCATGATGAAAAGGTGATTGCGGCCTATCTGGGAACCGAAGAAAGCGAGGTTAACCTGTGAGCGAAACGATGCTTGAATTTCGGCAGGTGGATGTGTTCTACGGTGTCATCCAGGCGCTGAAACAGGTTTCCCTGGAGGTCAATAAGGGTGAAACCGTGGCGCTGATTGGTGCAAACGGTGCGGGTAAATCGACATTGCTGATGTCCATCTTTGGCCAGCCCCGTATTCGTGACGGACAGATCCTTTTCTGCGGAGAGGACATTAGCCATAAATCGACTCATTACGTTGCATCTGGGGGTATCGCCCAGGCACCAGAAGGACGACGTATCTTCCCTGATATGACGGTTGAAGAAAACCTGCTGATGGGGACTATCCCCATCGGCAATCAATTTGCGACTGAAGATATGCAAACCATGTTTGACCTGTTTCCGCGCCTCAAAGAGCGTCGCAAGCAGCGCGCGATGACCATGTCCGGTGGCGAACAACAGATGCTGGCCATTGCCCGGGCACTGATGAGTCGCCCGAAATTGCTGCTGCTGGATGAACCGAGTCTTGGGCTGGCACCCATTGTGGTAAAACAGATCTTCCAGACGCTGCGCGAGCTGGCCCGCAACGGCATGACGATTTTTCTGGTCGAGCAGAATGCTCACCATGCGCTGAAACTTTCTGACCGGGGATATGTGATGGTTAATGGCCAGATCCGCCTGAGCGGTAGCGGCGAGGAGCTGCTGGGCAATCAGGAGGTGAGGAAGGCGTATTTAGGTGGTGTATGATTCGATACTGGTGTATGCATAAAAATTATTTTCTATAAATAACAATATGTTATTCACGATATGTATAGCACGCAATGCCTTGAGAAGGTCTGGTTATGCTGATTTATTAGTCTCTGACGATCACGTCAAACTAACTGAAAAGGAGCTTTCAGCATGGCTATAACCCCAGCCCCAGCATCAGCATCAGCATCAGCCCCCATACACCAGCGAATAAAACCACCAGCAAACATAAAGGCGAGAATGCGCAGAGCCTCCGGCGGATTGGTAAACAGCATGACCAGTACATTCATCAGATTGTGTTTATAGGGCACTTTGTTTTGTCCATAAAAAAACCGCAATCTGCTGGCATCAGGTTAGGTTATTGTTTGATAGGCTTACATAAATTCTATGGATAGTGGTTAATATCACCTCATTATTCATTACAAAAAAGAGCAACTTATCGGCGTAATGTTTCCCTTGTTATTCATTCAAATTACAGGGATAGAAATTATGTGGAATGCCCATAAAGCTGTAGTTTTTGCTCGCAACCACGCTGGACTGCATAGCCAGAAAAGATGCGCAGAATTCGTATCCAATGCCATTCGTGCTGGTGGCGCAAATCTGCATAACACGCATTACGCGAAAGACATGAAAAGCAATTTAATATTGGCTGGCTTTAGACAAGTTTACGGCGAACCGATCGAGGGGGATGTTGCTGTTATCCAGGCTACTGCGCATCATCAATACGGCCATGCATGCATTTATGACGGAAATGGCGTCTGGTACTCCGATTTTGTGCAGCGGACAATGTATCCAGGCCCGGAGTACAGAGAAGTAAAACCAGCGTACGCAATTTACAGGCATGAATAACATGAAAAAAATAATACTCGCAGCTCTGCTGCTGCCGCCTCTGGCTTATGCTGCTCAAACCTTACCGCCGGAAGCTAAGGCGGCACTGCAGTTTAATAAGTGGTACATCTCTCAGATAATGATCGGGAAAGAGCCACTTACGGATTATGACGCACTCAGTCAGTATGTAAGCCGCGATACCATTAGTAAGCTTAAAGCCATGGACAAGCTTGATCCGAATGAATACGACGTTCCAGACGCCGATATGTTCATAAAGGCCCAGGGCTATGAAGATGACTGGGGAACGGTTATTGCCAGAGCGATTGATTACGATGCCGTGTGCATGCAGGTGTATATATCCTTTGGCAAGAAGCGCGATCATACCGTTATTGACTGCATGATAAAAGAAGACGGGGCCTGGAAAGTCCAGTCTGTAGCCAGCATAGATATTTCTGACAACCTGAATGCAAAATAAATCGACGATCTGACAGGGGTACTAATGCAATGCATCTTTGCGAATACCCCTGCCGGAAAGCGGAAAAACCCAGCAGTCAGTATTTACCCTCCACGCGTTTACCGAGGTAAGTCTAAATGCGAATTCCAACCGGCAACGGGTGGTGCTGTGCAGATCTGTCCTCTGGATTCCCCCGTTCTCTTATCTGGGCTAAATACGAAGCCGCATTAAAAAACATCCAGGAAAAGGCCAATCTCTCCGGTCATATCGACCAGTTTTTTGAGAGCGCTGATTACGGGCACCTAGCCTTTATATAATTCACCAGCAATCAGGATCTCGCTATACGAGTGATGCGTTCAATGCTCAGTGGATGAAAGCAAAAAAGGCTGCTGCGTAAAAATTTCCTGATCTCGAATTCAACTTCACATTCCACGATCTAAAAGCCAAAGGGATATCTGATCTTGAAGGAACGCTTCATGAGAAGCAGGAAATTTCAGGCCATAAAAACGCATCTCAAACGGCGAGATATAACCGAAAAATTTCTGTTGTGCCGGTGGTTGGGAGGCAGTGATGCCCTCTTCTTATGGCGAAGCTGAATGGCGAATGGCGAAAAAGGACAATAAAAAACCACCTTTCGGTGGTTTATACGACACTGCTTATCATTGATTTTATTCTTCTGTTCCCATGGTAGCCGGAGTGGGACTTGAACCCACACAGCGCGAACGCCGAGGGATTTTAAATCCCTTGTGTCTACCGATTCCACCATCCGGCCAGGGAAGAAAGTGGAGGCGCGTTCCGGAGTCGAACCGGACTAGACGGATTTGCAATCCGCTACATAACCGCTTTGCTAACGCGCCGTTAAATCTTTCAAACTGACACCCGCTACTGCGCATGTCTTTAATCTGGAGCGGGAAACGAGACTCGAACTCGCGACCCCGACCTTGGCAAGGTCGTGCTCTACCAACTGAGCTATTCCCGCATGTCATCAAGTTGACTTCTAACCACTTGATTTCATTATCGTCCGGCTTGCTGTGCCGCCGTTCGATGCGTTGCATTCTACTGATATGACGTTATGAGTCAACGTTATTTTTTGCATCCCTGGATCGTTTGCTGAAAATTACGGCGAAACGATCACTGATCAAGCAAATCCCCGCGGGCAGCGTTTAAATATTGCAGCATTGACCACAGCGTCAGCACTGCCGCAACCCACAGCAGGCCAATCCCCGCCCACTCAACCCAGGCGTTCGGACGCCAGAGCATCCAGACCAGTGCCGCCATTTGTGCGGTTGTTTTCACTTTACCAATCCAGGAGACCGCCACGCTGCTGCGTTTCCCCAGTTCCGCCATCCACTCACGCAGTGCAGAGATAATAATTTCACGGCCGATCATCGTCGCCGCAGGCAGTGTTACCCACCAGGTATGATAATGCTCGGCCACCAGCACCATCGCGATAGCGACCATCACTTTATCAGCAACGGGATCGAGAAAGGCACCAAAACGGGTACTTTGATTCCAGCGACGTGCCAGGTAGCCATCAAACCAGTCGGTGACCGCTGCAATCAGGAAGATCAATGCACAGGCGAAAGGTGCCCAGACAACCGGCAGGTAAAACGCCAGTACAAAGAACGGAATAAGCACGACACGAAAGAGAGTGAGCAACGTAGGGATATTAAATTGCATAATGACGGTAACTGTTTGTTGTCAGTAAAATTTAGCTCTATGTTGCTACAGAGCCCTCAATGTTTCAACGAGTAGTAGATCTTTTCTGCCAGCCCTTGCGAAATACCCGGCACTTTTGCAATTTCTTCCATGCTGGCGTTGAGTAATCCTTGCAATCCGCCCATATATTTCAGCAGCATTTGACGACGTTTTGGCCCCACGCCCTCAATCGTTTCCAGGGTACTGGTATTTTTTACCTTTGCCCGTTTTTTGCGATGACCGCTGATAGCATGATCGTGTGATTCATCGCGAATATGCTGAATGACATGCAACGCCGGGGAGTCCGGCGGCAGGCTGAAGCCCTCACCTTCCGGTTCGAAGAAAAGTGTCTCCAGACCAGCCTTGCGATCGGCCCCTTTTGCGACCCCCAGAAGCAGCGGATGGTTTTTATCCCAGCTGACATCAAGCGATTCAAATACCGCTTTCGCCTGGCCGAGCTGCCCTTTCCCACCGTCAATCAGGATCACATCCGGGATTTTGCTCTCTTCAATCGCTTTACCATAGCGACGGCGCAGCACCTGGTTCATGGCCGCATAGTCATCACCCGGCGTGATGCCGGTGATGTTATAGCGGCGATACTCGGCGCGCAGTGGACCATTGACATCAAACACCACGCAGGACGCCACCGTCTGTTCACCCATCGTATGGCTGATGTCGAAACACTCCATACGCTTCACTTCCGGCAGCTTCAGCAGCGTCGCCAGGGCGGTTAAGCGCTGGCTCACCGTAGATTGCTGAGAAAGTTTCGTCGTGAGCGCCGTCGCCGCGTTGGTTCGCGCCAGCTTCAGATAACGCGCGCGATCGCCACGCGGTTTGGTTTGTACATTAACCCGACGGCCAGCGAGTTCAGAAAGTGAATCGGCCAACAGCGTTTTATCACCGAGGTTAAAATCAAGCAGGATCTCAGAAGGCAGCGTGCGCATCTGGCTCCCCTGCAGATAGAACTGGCCGACAAAGGTTTCCACCACTTCACCCAGTTCGGTACCACCAGGTACTTTTGGGAAATAGCTGCGGCTGCCAAGTACTTTGCCCTGGCGAATAAAGAGAACATGCACGCAGGCCATACCGGCGTCAAAGGCCACGCCGATAACGTCAAGATCGTCACCGGTGTTCGACACAAACTGCTTCTCAGTGACTCTGCGCACCGCCTGGATTTGGTCGCGGATCCGCGCAGCCTCTTCAAACTCGAGTGCGGCGCTGGCTTTTTCCATCCGTTCGATCAGCTGCGTTAATACCTGATCGTCCTTTCCAGCTAAAAACAGGCGCACATAATCAACCTGCTGAGCATACTCTTCTTCACTCACCAGCCCGGCAACACAGGGCCCCAGACAACGCCCAATCTGGTACTGCAGGCACGGACGCGATCGGTTACGGTAGACGCTATTTTCACACTGGCGGATCGGGAAAATTTTCTGCAGCAGCGCCAGCGTCTCGCGAACGGCATAGCCGTTAGGAAACGGTCCAAAATATTCACCTTTCGCATGCTTTGCACCACGGTGCATGGCGAGACGCGGATGGGTATCACCACTCAGAAAGATAAATGGATAGGATTTATCATCACGCAACAGGACGTTATAGCGCGGCTGGTAGAGCTTTATATAGTTGTGTTCAAGCAGCAACGCTTCGGTTTCGGTATGCGTGACGGTGACATCAATGTTCTGAATGAGTGAGACCAATGCTTCGGTCTTACGGGAGGCAAGGTTGCTGCGGAAATAGCTGGAGAGACGTTTTTTAAGATCTTT
Organism: Enterobacter sp. P82; assembly: GCF_037053385.1. Classification (NCBI taxonomy): domain Bacteria; kingdom Pseudomonadati; phylum Pseudomonadota; class Gammaproteobacteria; order Enterobacterales; family Enterobacteriaceae; genus Enterobacter; species Enterobacter sp. P82. Next base: position 664,845 of record NZ_JBALHX010000001.1, on the reverse strand, counting down.
TGCTTTCCCAACATAGATAACCGTACCGCCAGCGTCATACATGCGATAGACGCCAGGCTGGCTGGTTACGGTTTTCAGAAACGCTTTTGAATCGAACACATCACTCACTGACTTAACAACGTCTCCGCATTACACAAACCATGTCGGATGGCCAGATGAGTCAGTTCGACATCACCATGAATGTTCAGTTTACTGAACATCCGATAACGATAGCTGTTCACCGTTTTCGGGCTGAGATTCAATTGCTCCGAGATCTCATTCACCTTCTGACCTTTGGTTATCATCAGCATAATCTGCAATTCACGCTCAGACAAACTGGCGAACGGTGATTCATTTTTCTCAGGTTCGATCTGACTCAACGCCATCTGCTGAGCAATGTCGGAAGCGATGTAACGCTGTCCGGCAAACACAGAGCGGATAGCATTGACAACTTCTTGTGGCGCGGCGCCTTTACTCAGGTAACCCGCAGCACCCGCCTGCATCACTTTCGCGGGCAGAGGATTTTCGGTATGCACGGTCAGCATGATGACTTTCGTATCGACGAAAGTGCGTGCGATTTTGCGTGTTGCTTCAAGCCCACCAATACCGGGCATGTTCATATCCATCAGCACCACATCGGCCGAGTTTGTGCGACACCATTTTACGGCATCTTCCCCACAGCACACCTCGCCAGCAACTTTAATACCTTTAATATCTTCAAGAATGCGTCGTATCCCTGCGCGCACCAGTTCGTGGTCATCAACAAGAAGGACGTTGATCAAAGGAAATGTCTCCAGAATAGGGATAACGCTACTGAGTGATAATTTGGTTTATATTAACGGTTTTCCTCACAAGATTAAAACGTTAAAAAACTGGCTATTCGATTTCGCTCTCGTTTCTGGAAATTAGCCTGTACAGTCCGTGGAAAGCGAGCCCGTGTACTCAGGGCTTTTGCGGCTTTTTTTAAGCATCTGTATTCAAAAAGTTACAAAAAAATTGCAGAGATTCCCCACCAGAAAACAGCACTCAAATTTTTGTAACAATAATTAACGACAAGCGTACCGGACATAAACAATTAATAGCCGTTCGCAGTGGCTCACTTTACCCGCAAGCTCTGTTTACGCAATTAAACATCAACGTAAAAGTACGAAAAACAACCGCTGCATTTTTTGCTTCAGCTTGTGGTATACTCCGCCGCCTTGACTTTCGTCGTCGCGCTTTAGCGCCGTTTAATAATGAGGAAAATAAATGAGCACACCTGAATTTGCCACTGCGGAGAATAACCAGGAACTGGCACAGGAAGTAAACTGTCTGAAAGCACTGTTAACACTGATGCTACAGGCGATGGGCCAGGCTGATGCCGGTCGTGTGATCATTAAAATGGAAAAACAAATCGCGCAGATGGAAGACCAGGCTGAATCAGCGGTATTTGCCAACACCGTTAAGCAAATCAAACAAGCCTACCGCCAGTAAAAAAAACGGCTGGATGCACTGCATTCAGCCGTTAGTTCGTCTGTCACGCAGAACGTAGAGTCTAATCAGATCAGTCCCGTTGCTGCTGCATAGCACGCAATCTGTGTCTTGTTTGGCGCGTTGAATTTCTTCTGCATATTCTTCTGATGGAAGTTAACCGTATTCTCTGAAATTGAGAGAATGATCGCTATTTCCGCTGACGTCTTCCCTTCCGCCGTCCATTTCAGAATTTCACGTTCACGCTTGCTGAATTTCATTTCAGGCGGCATGACCATCTCATCTTCAAAACGGGTCAACGTGGTTAAGGCCATTTGTACCAGCATCTGCAAGCGTAATTCTATTTCTTCGCTGGCTAAGGGTATTTCCAGCATACTAGTACGAGAAACCGAAAGAAAACCAAGTGCGTGATTCGGCAGCATCAGACACTGCGTTATTCCTTTACGTAAACCGTGGTCCTGCGCGCTACTCCATAATTCCTGAGCATCCGCAAATAATTCATCGGTCCAGGGTAAATGACCATGAATGAAATTCTCAGGTTTTAACACTGGATCAACCGTGAAATAGTTCGCAGATTGATATTGCGCCATCCACTGCTTTGGATAAGTGGTATGCACAGCAATCCTCGGACGTGTAAATGGCACGGGATGGCGCACACAGAGTGCGTAATAATCAAATTCCAGCGCCTGTGTTTGTCTCTGTAGTTCCTGATATACCTCGTCGGCACAGGTCAATTCCTGAAACCGGAGGGAGCAATCCCGTCGCCAGGTGAAAAAGTCTGAATCCTTCATACTTACTAAATGAAGCCTCTGAAAAGATAATCATTATTATGGTGAATATAAATTAACACATAAAACTTATTTCTAACTGCAAAATATCGGCAATAGCACAATTAACTTTACTATCGATAAGGTTTATCCGAGCTGGATGGAATAAAAAAACATGGGATAAGGCGACAAAGGAGAATAATTTGCTCCAGGCTAAATTCCTGGAGCAAATTAGTGCAAAAATGCTACTGCATGAGGAATTTTTCCAGGAACTGACGAGTTCGCGGCTGCTGAGGGTTAGCAAACAGGCTTTTCGCCGGTCCCTGCTCCACAATTCGTCCTTGATCCATGAATATGGCTCTGTCAGCAACATCGCGGGCAAAGCTCATTTCATGGGTCACGATTACCATCGTACGTTTTTCCTGAGCCAACTGGCGAATAGTGTTCAACACCTCCCCCACCAGCTCAGGGTCGAGTGCAGAGGTGGGCTCATCAAACAGAATCACGTCAGGACGCATGGCCAGCGCGCGCGCGATTGCCACGCGCTGCTGTTGCCCCCCTGATAAACGGCGCGGGTAGCTGGTCTCTTTACCCGCCAGCCCGACTTTGGCAAGCAGTTCACGCGCTCGAACTGTTGCCTCCTCTTTTGACTCCCCTTTCACAATTACCGGCCCTTCAATAATGTTTTCCAGCACCGTGCGGTGCGGAAAAAGATTGAAGTTCTGGAAAACGAAGCCAACATGCTGGCGCAAACGGCGAATCAACCCTTTCTGCTGACTGATAGATTTGCCAGTATCAATGGTTATCTCACCGACACGGATGGTTCCGCCTTCCGGCTGTTCGAGCAGGTTAATACTGCGCAGCAGCGTGGTCTTTCCCGAACCACTAGGGCCGATAATTGCCACCACTTCCCCTTGCTCAACTTCCAGATCAATCCCGTGGAGCACCGTTTGACCGTGGAATTTTTTTACCAGGTTTTTGACGTCGATAGCACTCATTTTGGATCACGCTCCTGGCGGTTAAGCTGGTTTTCGAAGTAGTTTTGCAGGGCGGACAGCACCGTCGCCATCACCCAGTAAATCAGCGAGGCTGCCAGATACATCGTGAAGACTTCCAGCGTACGCGAGGTAATGAGCTGCGCCTGGCGGAACAGCTCAGGCACCTGAATCGTCGCCGCCAGAGAAGTATCTTTCACCAGACTGATGAAACTATTGCTGAGCGGTGGAAGTGCTACTCTGGCAGCCTGCGGCAGAATGGCCCGGCGAAGTGTCTGCCAGGGTGTCATACCGATACTGGCGGCCGCTTCCCACTGCCCTTTGTCAATGGAGGAGATGGCCGCACGCAGCGTTTCTGAGGTGTATGCCGCAGTATTGAGCGACAGGCCAATCATTGCCGCCGGGATCGGATCCAGTTCAATACCAAACTGCGGTAAACCGTAGTAAATCATAAAGAGTTGAGCGATAAGTGGCGTACCGCGAAACACAGAGATATAAAAACGCGCCAGCCAACGCACCGGTAAAACCGGTGACATGCGCATTAAGGCCAGCACAAAGCCCAGCACCAGCCCAAAGAACATCCCGCCAATACTGAGTTGTAACGTAAATACCGCACCTTTCAGCAGATACGGCAGCGAATCAATAACCAGTTGAATACTTTCTTGCATTATTATTTTTCGACCTGATTTTTAGACATGAGGATGGTAGGCAAACAGCGCAGGTGCCCCACCTGTATGGACAAATAAAATTGGCCCTTCATCCTTAAAGCGTTTCTGTGCAATGCCATCAATAAGCCCGGCCATCGCTTTACCGGTATAGACCGGATCAAGCAAAATGCCCTCAAGGCGAGCCAGCAGCTTAACCGCTTCCATGCCCTCTTCGTTAGGCGTGCCGTAACCCGGTGCAAAGTAGTCATCCCAGAGCACAATATCGGCCTTTGCCTTGAGCTCCAGCTGCTCTGCCACCGCCTGCTGCAAGGTGACTACTTTCGGTTTCTGGTCCGCGACGCTACGAGAGACCGTCACGCCAATCAGTTCAGCATCCGGTAGCAACTGCTCCAGCCCCACCGCCAGCCCGGCATGCGTGCCTGCACTGCCTGAGGCCACCACCACAGATGAGAGGTTAACCGCACCCTCGCACTGCTGAGCAATTTCCAGCGCGCTTTCCACATACCCCAGCGCGCCCAGCGCATTCGAGCCACCGACAGGAATAACGTAAGGACGAAAGCCCTGCGCTTCCAGACGTGTTGCCAGTTCATCAAGCTGTGCGGTCGGGTCGTTCAAGGTATCTACCATCTCAACCTGCACGTTAAAGAGATCTAACAGCAGACGGTTACCGTTGGTCAGATAGTTTTCTGCCTGCGTCCCAATCGGGTTTTCCAGTAAGGCCACGCAATGGAGCCCGAGTTTTGCGGCCACTGCCGCCGTCTGACGAACGTGGTTGGACTGGATAGCCCCGGCAGTAATGAGCGTATCCGCCCCTTCGCGCAGCGCATCAGCCGCCAGAAACTCCAGCTTGCGCAGTTTGTTGCCACCCATTGCCATTGGCGTCACGTCATCACGCTTAATAAAAATATCGCGTCCTAAATAATCAGAAAATCGCGGCAGATACTCCAGCGGAGTCGGTGCGCCGATAAACTCCAGGCGAGGAAAGCGCGTTAAATTCTGTAGTGACATGGGTTCTCCGGTAGCTCAGACAAAATGTGATATTTTTCATTATGCACGCAGACGCGTAAGAAATAAAAAAGGCGCCTTTAAAAGCGCCTTTTTTTAACGTCAGAAACTTATTTCGTGACGTCTGCCCCGAACCACTTCTCGGAGAGTGCTTTCAGACTTCCGTCTTTCTGCATATCAGCAATCGCGGTATCAATGGCTTTTACCAGGTCTTCGTTGCCTTTACGAATGGCCACACCTGACTCCTGGCGAGAGAACGCATCACCCGCTACTGCCAGGGTATTATTGGTTTTCTTCACCAGATCCAGCGCCGCCAGGCGGTCAACCAGAATCGCGTCAGTACGACCCACGCGCAGGTCCTGGTATTTCGTCGGGTCATCATCATAGGTGCGGATATCCACGCCCTGAACGTTCTGGCGCAACCACTCTTCATAGTTGGTTCCCAGACCCACGCCGACTTTCTTACCTTTCAGGTCAGCAGCGGTTTTGATGGTACCTTCGTTACCTTTCTTCACCAGCGCCTGAATACCGGACACGGTGTACGGCGTGGAGAAGTCATACTTCTTCTTACGCTCGTCAGAAATGGTCACCTGGTTAATCACCACATCAATACGTTTAGAATCCAGCGACGCCAGCATACCGTCCCATTTGGTCGGTTTCAGGGACGCTTTAACGCCAAGGTGCTTCGCCAGTTCTTCTGCAAACTCCACTTCAAAACCGGTCAATTTACCGTCACCACCCTGGAAGCTGAACGGAGGATACGTTCCTTCCAGCCCAACCAGCAGCGTGCCGCGCTCTTTCACTTTATTCAGCAGGTTTTCTGCGGCGAACGTTTTTACGCTCATTCCCGCAACCAGCGCGACAGCCATGACTCCCATCAGCGCCTGACGACCCAGAAGTGCAAATTTCATAAATACCCCGATATAGTGGAATTTTTACGTAGTGTAGAGAAATCGCCTGCAACGTCAAAGGCGACTGCGCTACATCTTATTCCTTTTTAATATATATCAGAAGTTGTTCCGGCGAGCGCTTTCTGCTTCATAACACCCGGCATTTGCACCTTGTACTGAGCATACTTGCGTAGCGCAATACGGTAATTGTTGGTGCTGGTTGCAGGCAGCCACGGCTCCAGATTTTCATCCAGATAACCGGTCTTCAGCAGATCGCGGGAAATGTTGTTTACGGTCAGATGTTGCCCAAGGCGACGCAGGCGAACGACATATTCGCGAACGGTCCCGTGGCTCATCTCCGTTTGTTCAAACAGGAATTGTTTGAAGCCGATAATATCGAAGAAGTCGCTTTGCTCTTTGCAGTGGAGATCACCGCAGAAACGGCAAAGCGCCACCCACTCTTTCTGCTCTTCGAGCCATGCTGATTCATCCATCAACGTGTCGAGACGAGAAATCGCGATCTTATTGACGATTTCGCCACGACGAACCAGCGTGATACGATCGAGTAACTTGTTACAGTGGGCGCAATGCGTCTGGCTGTGTTTAAAGTCTTTCAGGTAGCGGCTTAAAGGCCGTCTTTTAGATTGCTGCACCGTCATGATAACTCCTGGTTGTCAATACGTTGTGCGGCATTTCCCAGGTGAATTAATCACCTATAACTTACCCAGCTTTGTTCGTAAGCGTTTAATGGCCTGGCTGTGCAGCTGGCTCACCCGCGATTCTCCCACCTCCAGAACAGCGCCAATCTCTTTGAGGTTTAGCTCTTCCTGGTAATAAAGGGTCAACACCAGCTGTTCACGTTCCGGTAAAGCTTCAATCGCTTCCATTACGCGCTGGCGTAAATTGCCTTCCATTAAATGGTGTAACGGGTTTTCTTGCTGATGCTCATCCGTCACCAGCTCGATGCTATCGCCATGCTCTTCGCGCCACTCGTCATAAGAGAAGAGTTGGCTATTGTTGGTATCGAGCAACATCTGACGATACTCTTCAACAGCAATGCCAAGACGTTCCGCCACTTCAGTTTCCGTTGCGTTACGTCCCAGTTCCTGTTCCAGCTGCCCTATCGCATGCGCCACTTCGCGGGCGTTACGGCGAACACTGCGCGGCACCCAGTCGCGGCTGCGCAGTTCGTCCAGCATCGCACCACGAATACGCTGAACTGCGTAAGTCGTAAATGCCGTTCCTTGCAGAGCGTCGTATCGGTCAACTGCATTCAATAACCCGATACCGCCCGCCTGTAGCAGATCGTCCAGTTCCACGCTCGCCGGCAAGCGCACCTGGAGGCGCAATGCTTCGTGGCGCACCAGCGGGACATAACGCTGCCACAGCGAGTGTTTATCCATTACACCTTCAGCGGTATAGAGTGAATTCACGATAAACAGCCCTGCGTTAGTTGAGTTATCGGCATGATTATCCGATTCTGCAGGGCGTTCAATTGGATGAAAAAGGGGGATAAAGTGAGGTTATTCTGAGGTTGCCCACAGCAGGGGCAACTTTTCTGCCTAAATTAACAGTTGTAACAATGAAAGATCGTCACCCAGTTTGACGCTATCTATATGTTGATGAAAGAGCTTTCCCGCTTCCTGATTATGCTGGCTAAGCGAGTGGAAGCTGTAAATAACATCAATGATATTATCTTGTTCAATTTTCCCCGCCACGATAGCCTGACCTGCAAGCAGCGTTTTAAGAAAATAGAACTCCGCGACAAATAAATAAAGATTATTCAACATGCTGCGGCCATTGTTCTGTGGGAACCCTTGCTCCCAGAGTTTGTATTTAAAAAAGTTCTTAAATAAATGATCATTGGTCGCCAGGTAACTGCCCGCCACATCGCGCCAGACAGACTCGATGTTTTCCATGACCTTTTCTGCCGGAACAGTGTCACCGACAGATTCAAACTGTTGATACAACTGGGTAAAATAACGGTTTAATACCTCACCGCCGCGTGCTGTCGCTTTCTTCGTAAAGTAGCTCTGGATGAGCGAAATTAACGCGAATTTCAGGTTATAGTTCTGATTAAATCCGTCTAATTCTGTCCTGATTTTACCGCTCACCAGTTCGTTAACCAGTGAGAAATAAACTGTTTCGAGGGTGCTGATATTCTCGGATAGATTCTCGAGCTTTTCAGCCACCATCAGGAATTTCACCACGGCGTAGACTTGTTCTTCAACGCTGACACCGTCAACACTGAATAAATTCTGGCAGAAAAGATTGATGACCTTGGCCTTCAAATCCATCATCGGCGCATTATTGGCGTCCTGCTGGACGCTGATAGATTCCATCATCGACATAGACTCCCGGTCGTTCAACAGAAGTCGGGTAACTTCCGGACACGAGAGATTGAGCGATTTTTCGATTTCATTTTTATAGACCCGGCTTGTCCGCGGAAATGACGAACAGGTTGGGCTTAAGGCCTGGGCACCCATGGCACTATGAATAGAGCAGAGTTTTTCCGTATCCATAAACGGGCAGTTTTTACTTTCCGTATGGAAAATCACTTCACCCCAGTTGCCATACTGCTTTTTAGTGACTTTTATCGCCGTTTTCGCCGTCTGGCGAATAGCCGCATTTTTACTGTTCAGATAGCGGTTAACGGAGGATTTATCAAACGCGATGGTCCAGCCCTGACAACAATGTTCACGGCATTCCCCACCGACACAGGAAAAATCTGCGACCAGTTTAGGCTGGGTAATAACGATCTGTTTCACAGGCGGGTCCTCAAAATTCAGAGACAAAAAAACCCCGCCGAAGCGGGGTTTCACGCGTAAAATTAACGCAGCAGAGACAGAACAGTCTGTGGAACCTGGTTTGCCTGAGACAGAACAGAAGTACCAGCCTGCTGCAGGATCTGCGCGCGGGACATGTTGGAAACTTCAGTTGCGTAGTCAGCATCCTGGATACGGGACTGAGCAGCAGACAGGTTGTTAGAGGTGTTGTTCAGGTTGTTGATTGCAGAAGTGAAACGGTTCTGCACAGCACCCAGACCAGAACGTGCTTTATCAACGGTAGCGATAGCTTTGTCGATGGTGTTCAGGTCGGTAGCGGTCATTGCTTTCAGGTCGATAGCGTTCACGCCCAGAGTAGTAGAGTCAGCTTTAGCGCCGCTCAGATCCAGGTTGATGGTGTCGCCGTCGTTAACGCCAACCTGAATTTTAACCACACCAGCAGTACCTGCAGTGCCGTCCAGCAGTTTGATGCCGTTGAAGTCAGTTTTGCCCGCAACGCGGTCGATTTCAGCCAGACGAGCGGTAACTTCATCCTGCAGAGATGCCAGGTCAGAAGCGCTGTTAGTACCGTTGCTTGCCTGAACAGCCAGCTCACGAACACGCTGCAAGTTGTTGTTGATTTCGTTCAGAGAACCTTCAGCAGTCTGCGCCATGGAGATACCGTCGTTGGCGTTACGTGCTGCCTGAGTCATACCTTTGATCTGAGCGGTCATGCGGTTTGCAATCGCCTGGCCAGCGGCATCGTCTTTCGCGCTGTTGATACGCAGACCTGAAGACAGACGCTCAATAGCAGTGCCCAGAGAAGACTGAGATTTGTTCAGGTTGTTCTGAGTGGTCAGGGACAACAGGTTAGTATTGATAACTGCCATAATTTTCTTTCCTTCAAAAATTGGGTTTTAGGTCCGGTGCCTAACACTCACAGCGTCTCTCACCGTCAACAAGGTTATCGACGGGTCCCCAAAAGACTTTAGAATCAATTTTGAAAAAATTATAATTAACTGATTTTTAAGGTATTTATTTTTAAAAAAGCAATTAAGGTTCACTATCGACTTATTATTTACGGCTTTTTAGCGCAAAGAATAGACACACTATTCAATGTGTTTTCAGCGCGCTGAAAATTACCCTAAAGTGCAATCCTTTCATTTACCCCACCGGGACCTGTCTATTCTTTGGATTATTTTTTTCTCACCATCGTAAACTTTTACGTTAAGAGGCCGATAAGAGTCCTGAACTACTTTCGTATTTTAAGGAAAATATGCATGGCTACTATCAGTAACCTCGGGATAGGTTCTGCAGGACTCGGGGATTTATATAATCAGTTGGATGCAGCAGAAAGAACCAAGCTGACGACGATTACTTCCCAGCAATCAACGTATAACGCACAGCTAAGCGCTTACGGCAAACTGCAGAGCGCCATGACATCGCTGCAGACTGCCACCGCTGCGCTGGGTAAAGCAACCACCTGGAACTCCACGTCTGTTAGCAGCACGAACACGGCCTTTACAGCTACAACGACCGCTGACGCATCCGTGGGTTCTTTTGTTGTCAACGTCAACCAGGTCGCGAAGGCACAGGCTCTCACCACAGGCTCCTATACAAACAATACGGACCTGCTGGGCGATACGACAGGTACGACACGTAAAATCACTATCACCCAGCCGGGTACGAAGACACCTTTAGAGGTGAACCTGGCGGATGGCGATACCTCTCTGGCAGGGATCGCGAGCGCCATTAATAAAGCGAACGGCAACGTCACCGCCAGCGTGATCAAAGCGAAAGAAGGTGATTACCGCCTGATGCTGTCATCGAAAACCACCGGTACGGATGGGGCGATGACGATTAGCGTCACCGGCGATGACAAACTGCAAAGTGCAATTGGCTACGATTCGACCACTAAAACGGGCGCACTGACGGTAAACACCGAAGCACAAAATGCCATTGTGGTGGTAAACAACATTTCGATTGAGCGCCAGTCGAATACCATCACCGATGCGCTGCCAGGTGTGACCTTCTCGCTGAAGGCAGAAAGCAAGGCCGACGAGACACTTGAGGTGAGTCGCGCAACAGATGCTAACCAGAAAGCCATCTCTGACTGGGTAACCGCATATAACTCACTGCAGTCCACCATTAACAGCCTGACGAAATATGTTCCTGTTGACGCAGGTTCAGGAAGCCAGTCCACCAGTAACGGTGCGCTCGTTGGCGATGCGAACGTGCGTGGTATTCAGTCTCAGCTGCGCGGTCTGCTGACTGAAGTGCAGAGCGGCTCCGTTCAGATCATGGCTCAACTGGGTATTACCCAGGATCCAGTAAAAGGGTCTGACGGTACGGTCGGTAACCTGAAAATTGATACCGATAAACTGAAAAAAGCACTCACCGACAACCCTACCGCCGTACAGCAGTACTTTGTGGGCGACGGGAAAACAACCGGTATGGCCACCCAGATGAGTAAGACGCTGGATACCATGCTCAGCACCAGCACCGGTAGCGCAGGTGTGATCCAGAATGCAAAAGACGGGATCAATAAAACGCTGAAAACGCTGGGTGAACGCTACGATGCGATGGAAGCCACTATTGATGCCACCATGGCGCGTTATAAAACGCAGTTCACCAGCCTGGACGTATTAGTCACCAAAATGACCAGTACGGCCAACTACCTGACACAACAGTTCTCACAAAAGTAGTCGTAGCCTTCAGGAGTGGATATGTATAAGACCTCTGGTGTTCAATCCTATCAACAGATAGGTGTAGAAAGTGCAGTCATGAATGCCAGTCCACACCAACTGATTGTCATGCTGTTTGACGGGGCGCATAGCGCCCTTGTCCGCGCGCGTTTGTTCATGGAAGCCGGGCAAATTCGTGAAAAAGGTGAGGCTTTATCTAAAGCCATTAACATCATCGACAATGGTTTAAAAGCAGGACTGAACATGGAGGTTGAGAGCGAGTTGTCCGGTAATCTTGCCTCCTTGTACGAATATATGGTTCGACGTTTGTTACTGGCGAATGTCAGTAACGACGTAGACGCAATTGTTGAAGTCGAGGGTTTATTAAACAACATTGCGGATGCGTGGAAGCAAATTGGCCCCAATGCGTCCTCTATTTCAGGATAATTTTAATGAATAATCCCAGCGCAGCGCTTAGCCACTGGCAGGCGTTACATGCTCAGAGCATTGCTATGCTAAATCTCGCACATTCTGGTCAATGGGATGCGCTTATCGAGCAGGAAATGCATTACGTTCAACTGGTGGAAAAGATTTCGCAAACTCCCATCATGTCATGCCCTCCGGCTCAAGTTGAGCAAGCGCGTGCGCTGCTGGAAATGATCCTTGAGAATGAGAATACGCTAAAGGCGCTGCTGAAAGTCCGGATGGACGAACTGCGCAGTCTCATTGATCAAACCGGTAAACAGCAATCCATCACATCTACCTATGGAAAGCTGTCAGGAAATATTCTTTATCCAGAAAGTTTGACCCGCGACACACAATTATGATTTCTTCATCCATACTCCAGAAGTCAGCCAAACGGCTTCTGGAGCACGGACGATGAAAAACCCCACCCTGTTACAATGTTTTCACTGGTACTACCCTGCTGGCGGTGAATTGTGGCGAGAGGTCACGGCATTAGCCCCCAATCTTAACGAAATCGGCATCAATATGATCTGGCTGCCACCCGCTTATAAAGGCGCGTCCGGCGGTTATTCGGTTGGGTATGATTCTTACGACTTGTTCGATCTCGGTGAGTTTGACCAGAAAGGCAGCATCGCTACCAAATACGGCGACAAAGCACAGTTACTGGAAGCCATTGACGCGCTCAAAAACAACGACATTGCCGTGCTGCTGGATGTGGTGGTGAATCACAAAATGGGGGCAGATGAGAAAGAGTCTGTCCGCGTTCAACGTGTGAACGAACAGGACCGTACGCAAATCGACGATGAGATCATCGAGTGCGAAGCCTGGACCCGCTACACCTTCCCTGTCCGCGCCGGGCAATATTCGCAGTTTATCTGGGATTACAAATGTTTCAGCGGTGTCGACCATATTGAAAACCCCGCTGAAGACGGAATCTTTAAAATCGTCAACGACTACACCGGCGAAGGCTGGAACGATCAGGTTGATGATGAAATGGGTAACTTCGATTATCTGATGGGCGAAAATATCGACTTTCGCAATCACGCCGTCACCGAAGAGATCAAATACTGGGCCCGCTGGGTCATGGAGCAGACGCGCTGCGACGGTTTTCGTCTGGACGCCGTTAAACATATTCCCGCCTGGTTTTACAAAGAGTGGATTGAACACGTACAAGAAGTCGCGGAGCAGCCGCTGTTTATTGTGGCGGAATACTGGTCCCACGAAGTGGATAAGCTCCAGGCCTATATTGACCAGGTTGAGGGTAAAACGATGCTGTTTGACGCCCCCCTGCAGATGAAATTCCACGAAGCGTCACGTCAGGGCCGGGATTACGACATGAGCCAAATCTTCACCGGTACGCTGGTGGAAGCCGATCCGTTTCATGCGGTAACCCTTGTGGCTAACCATGACACCCAACCTTTACAGGCCCTGGAAGCTCCGGTCGAACCCTGGTTTAAACCCCTGGCTTATGCGTTGATCCTGCTACGGGAAAATGGTGTGCCGAGTGTCTTTTATCCCGATCTCTTTGGCGCGAGCTACGACGATACGGGAGGAGACGGCGAAACGTACCATATCGACATGCCGGTCATTGAGCAGCTCCACGAATTGATCCTCGCTCGTCAGCGTTTTGCTCACGGCGTGCAGACGCTCTTTTTTGACCATCCTAACTGTATCGCCTTCAGCCGCAGCGGTACCGAGGACGATCCCGGCTGTGTGGTCGTGTTGTCAAATGGTGACGATGGAGAGAAAGTGATTTGTCTTGGAGAAAACTACGGTAATAAAACGTGGCGTGATTTTCTCGGCAATCGTGAAGAAACCATCGCCACCGCGGCAGATGGCGAAGGGACCTTTACCTGTAATGGGGGGAGCGTCAGCATTTGGGTAATAGAGGAGGCGCTGTAGAAACAATGCCGGGTAAGCGTCAGCGCCACCCGGCAAAATTGGTTAAGGCGCCTTACTCTCCAGCGGATTTTTGCTCAGGTAATCAGCACACTCAACCGTAGGGCGGTCGACTTTCTGCAGCTCCATCCCATCGTACTCAAGCGTTAAACCATCGCGATCCAGCGGATAGATATCCAGCTTGCGGGTCACGTTGTAATAACTGTCTGAACGCAGCATGATTTTACCCGGCACGGCAATCACGCGCTGCCATTGACGGCAGTCAAGCGTATCGCCCTCTTCCGTCACCACCAGCGTGGCAATCGCCTCCGGGCTGACCATTTTGCTCTGCGGCCCTTTTGACTGCCAGTATCCCGCCAGTTCCGCCGGAACAGGATGCTTGATCACTTCTTTATAGTTATCGACCTGAACGCACCCGGTCAGTGCCAGCAGCGCACCAGCAATTGCTATTTTTTTCATCACCTTTCCTGCATTCGAAGAAAAAAATATTGTGGCATTAAAGCGCTAAGGCTGCCAGCGAAGATCGACAGGTCTTAAACCTGCATCCCCATCACTTCCTGGTAAGCCGACACCAGTTTGTTACGCACCTGGATCCCCATCTGCAGGGACACCGAAGCTTTTTGCAAATCGGTCATCACATCATTCAGGGCCACACCCGGTTCACCGAGGGTGAACTTCTCTGCCTGGGTCCGTGCGGCGGTCTGGGTATCGCTGATACGGTCAAGAGCGGCATGCAGTTGCCCTGCAAAGCTAATGCTCGGCTGTTGTTCTGCCACATTCTGATTACGGGCCGTCATCGCCGTTGCCTGCAACTGACTGATTACCCCTTCAATACCCTGTATAGCCATGACTCTCCCCTGGATGGTTTTTTACGCGGTCAAGACTAACAGCTTGTCAATAAGATAATGGCGGTAAATAACGTGAAAAAACCAGGTTATTTGACGCATAGAAAATCACGAATCATCAAATAATGGCAGGGCCATCAATATGGAACTTTTGTCGTGTTTGCCGACCCGGGAGTCAGTTTTGTTTCTCTACACGAATAACGTAAACCACCAGGATTTAAGAGGTGCGCAATGAGTGCAACAGCATCGACAGCGCCACAAAATAAATCACTCGAGTGGATGAACCGCCTTCGCGCGAATCCTAAAATCCCGTTGATCGTGGCAGGCGCTGCCGCAATTGCGATCCTTGTAGCGATGGTCCTGTGGGCGAAAAGCCCTGATTACCGGACGCTCTACAGTAACCTTTCCGATCAGGATGGCGGCGCCATCGTCACCCAGCTTACCCAGATGAACATCCCTTATCGCTTTGCCGATAACGGGGGTGCGCTTGAGGTACCGGCAGATAAGGTTCACGAACTGCGTCTGCGTCTGGCGCAGCAGGGGCTGCCGAAAGGTGGCGCGGTCGGTTTTGAACTGCTGGATCAGGAAAAATTCGGTATCAGCCAGTTCAGCGAGCAAGTGAACTACCAGCGTGCGCTGGAAGGCGAACTGGCTCGTACCATTGAAACGTTAGGCCCGGTGAAAAGCGCCCGTGTGCACCTGGCGATGCCTAAACCTTCTTTATTTGTCCGCGAGCAGAAATCACCTTCCGCTTCCGTTACCGTGAATCTCGAACCTGGCCGCGCGCTGGACGAAGGGCAAATTAGCGCGGTGACGCATCTCGTCTCCAGCGCTGTCGCCGGTCTGCCACCGGGTAACGTGACGCTGGTTGACCAGAGTGGTCATCTGCTGACGCAATCCAATACCGCCGGTCGCGATCTGAATGACGCGCAACTGAAATATGCCGCGGATGTTGAAAACCGTCTCCAGCGTCGTATTGAAGCGATCCTCGGTCCGGTTGTGGGCAACAGTAACGTGCACGCGCAGGTGACCGCGCAGATCGACTTCTCTAATAAAGAACAGACCGAAGAACAGTACAGCCCGAACGGTGATGCCGCTCAGGCGGTGATGCGTTCTCGCCAGATCAATTCGAGCGAACAGTCTGGTGGTGCGTACCCTGGCGGTGTTCCGGGTGCGCTGTCTAACCAGCCCGCGCCGGCTAACTCAGCACCGATTTCTACACCGCCGGCTAACCAGCAGAACGGTCAGCAAAATAACCAGCAGACGACATCAACGGCCAATAATGCCGGTCCGCATACCAGCAGTCGTAACGAAACCACGAACTACGAAGTGGATCGGACGATTCGCCACACTAAACTGAACGTGGGCGATATTCAGCGTCTTTCTGTTGCGGTAGTGGTGAACTACAAGACGCTTCCAAATGGCAAACCGCTGGCGCTGACAGCCGAGCAGATGAAGCAGATCGAAGACCTGACCCGTGAAGCAATGGGTTACTCCGAGAAGCGTGGTGATAGCCTCAACGTGGTGAACTCACCGTTCAACGCGGTGGATGAGACCGGCGGTGAACTGCCGTTCTGGCAACAGCAGGCGTTTATCGATCAGCTGATGTCCGCGGGACGCTGGCTGCTGGTGCTGATTGTCGCGTGGCTGCTGTGGCGTAAAGGCGTTCGTCCACAGCTCCAGCGTCGTGCTGAAGCCGAGAAAGCCGCTCGCGAACAGATGAGTGCGCGTCAGGAAGTGGAAGAAGCGGTTGAAGTACGCCTCAGCAAAGATGAACAAATGCAGCAACGCCGTGCTAACCAGCGCATGGGCGCTGAGGTGATGAGCCAGCGCATTCGCGAAATGTCAGATAACGATCCGCGCGTCGTGGCGCTGGTCATCCGCCAGTGGATGGGTAACGAACATGAGTAATACGCTTACAGGCACCGATAAAAGCGTCATCCTGTTGATGACCATTGGCGAAGATCGCGCGGCAGAGGTGTTTAAACACCTCTCCCAGCGAGAAGTGCAAATTCTCAGTGCGGCCATGGCCAACGTGCGTCAAATCTCCAATAAACAGCTGACCGAAGTGCTGTCGGAATTTGAGCAGGAAGCCGAACAGTTTGCCGCGCTCAACGTCAACGCCAACGACTACCTGCGCTCCGTGCTGGTCAAGGCGCTGGGCGAAGAACGTGCTGCCAGCCTGCTGGAAGATATTCTGGAAACGCGCGATACCGCCAGCGGTATCGAAACGCTCAACTTCATGGAACCACAGAGTGCCGCCGACCTTATCCGCGACGAGCACCCGCAGATTATTGCCACCATCCTTGTCCACCTCAAACGTGGTCAGGCGGCCGATATTCTGGCGCTGTTCGAAGAGCGTCTGCGCCACGATGTGATGCTGCGTATCGCGACCTTCGGCGGCGTACAGCCAGCCGCACTGGCGGAGCTGACAGAAGTACTGAACAACCTGCTCGACGGCCAGAACCTCAAGCGCAGCAAAATGGGCGGCGTAAGAACGGCGGCGGAAATCATCAACCTGATGAAAACCCAGCAGGAAGAGGCGGTTATTACCGCTGTACGCGAATTCGACGGCGAGCTGGCACAGAAAATTATCGACGAGATGTTCCTGTTCGAAAACCTGGTCGAAGTGGACGACCGCAGCATCCAGCGCCTGCTCCAGGAAGTGGACTCCGAGTCGCTGCTTATCGCCCTCAAAGGTGCCGAGCAGCCACTGCGCGAGAAGTTCCTGCGCAATATGTCTCAGCGTGCGGCAGATATCCTGCGCGACGACCTAGCCAACCGTGGCCCGGTACGTCTGTCCCAGGTGGAAAACGAACAGAAAGCGATCCTGCTTATTGTTCGTCGTCTGGCGGAAACCGGCGAGATGGTGATTGGCAGCGGAGACGACACCTATGTCTAATGAGATGCCGTGGAAGCGCTGGACACCGGACGATCTGGCTCCTCCCCTCTCTGAATTCACGCCAGCGGTGGTATCGCCCGAGGCACTCGACCCGGATGCTGAGCAGCCTGAACTGAGTGAAGAAGAGCAACAAGCACAGATGCTGGCTCAGCTGCAAATGCAGGCGCACGAGCAGGGTTATAATGCCGGTCTGAACGAAGGCCGGCAGAAGGGCCACGAGCAAGGGTATCAGGAAGGTCTGGCGAAAGGGTTAGAGCACGGTATTGATCAGGCGCGTCAGCAGCAAGCACCGATCCATGCCCGCATGCAACAGCTGGTCAGCGAGTTCCAGCACACGCTGGATGCGCTGGACAGCGTGATTGCCTCACGACTGATGCAGATGGCGCTGGAAGCCGCGCGTCAGGTTATCGGCCAGACGCCAGTGGTGGATAACACTGCGCTGATCAAACAAATTCAGGGGCTACTGCAACAAGAGCCGCTGTTCAGCGGTAAACCTCAGCTGCGCGTTCACCCGGACGACCTGCAGCGCGTGGAAGAGAGCCTGGGGGCGACGCTAAACCTGCACGGCTGGCGTCTGCGCGGCGACCCGTCGTTACATCACGGCGGCTGCAAAGTCTCTGCCGATGAAGGTGACCTGGATGCCAGCGTGGCTACCCGCTGGCAGGAACTGTGTCGCCTTGCGGCACCGGGAGTCGTCTGATGACCGCACGCCTCACCCGCTGGCTCACCACGCTCGACAACTTTGAGACGAAGATGGCGCAACTGCCATCTGTTCGTCGTTATGGGCGACTCACGCGCGCCACCGGGCTGGTACTGGAGGCCACTGGCCTGCAGCTTCCGCTGGGGGCGACCTGCGTCATTGAGCGTCAGGATGGACAGGAAACACGCGAAGTCGAAAGCGAAGTGGTCGGTTTTAACGGCCAGCGTCTGTTTCTGATGCCGCTTGAAGAGGTGGAGGGCATTCTGCCCGGTGCTCGCGTATACGCTAAAAACATTATCGGTGATGGACTGCAAAGCGGGAAACAGTTGCCGCTTGGCCCTGCCCTGCTTGGTCGCGTGCTGGACGGCAGTGGTAAACCGCTTGACGGCCTGCCTTCTCCGGACACCACTGAAACCGGCGCGCTGATCACTCAACCCTTCAACCCCTTGCAGCGTACGCCGATCGAGCATGTGCTCGATACCGGCGTGCGTCCGATCAACGCCCTGCTGACTGTAGGCCGTGGACAACGTATGGGCCTGTTCGCCGGGTCTGGTGTGGGGAAATCCGTCCTGCTCGGTATGATGGCGCGCTACACTCAAGCCGATGTTATCGTCGTGGGTCTGATCGGCGAGCGTGGGCGTGAAGTTAAAGACTTTATCGAAAATATTCTGGGGGCGGAAGGCCGCGCCCGCTCGGTGGTCATCGCCGCACCGGCAGATGTCTCGCCGTTATTGCGTATGCAGGGTGCAGCCTATGCCACCCGTATCGCCGAAGATTTCCGTGACCGTGGCAAGCACGTACTGCTGATCATGGATTCCCTGACCCGTTACGCGATGGCACAGCGTGAAATCGCGCTGGCTATTGGTGAGCCTCCGGCGACTAAAGGCTACCCGCCTTCGGTATTCGCCAAGCTCCCTGCCCTGGTAGAACGTGCCGGGAACGGCATCAGCGGCGGCGGCTCCATTACCGCATTCTATACGGTACTGACCGAAGGCGATGACCAGCAGGATCCGATTGCCGATTCCGCGCGTGCGATCCTTGACGGTCACATTGTGCTGTCGCGTCGTCTCGCCGAAGCCGGGCACTATCCGGCCATTGATATTGAAGCCTCTATCAGCCGCGCAATGACGGCGCTGATAACCGAGAAGCACTACGCCCGCGTGCGTAATTTCAAACAACTCCTCTCCAGCTTCCAGCGTAACCGCGATCTGGTCAGCGTGGGGGCGTATGCCAAAGGCAGCGACCCGATGCTCGACAAAGCGATTAACCTGTGGCCGCAGCTGGAGGCGTTTTTGCAACAAGGCATTTTTGAACGTGCCGACTGGGAAGATTCAATTCAGGCACTGGAGCTGATTTTCCCGCAGGTGTAACACAGGTGGAGGGCGAAGGTTATGGCGCAAAACAGCGCGTTATCAACGCTGAAAGATCTGGCTGAAAAAGAAGTTGATGATGCCGCATTGCAGCTTGGCGCAATGCGACGCGGGTGCCAGCAGGCTGAAGAACAGTTGAAGATGTTAATCGACTATCAGCATGAATATCGCACCAACCTCAATACCGATATGACACAGGGCATTGGAAGCCAGCGCTGGATTAACTATCAGCAGTTTATCCAGACGCTGGAGAAGGCGATAGAGCAGCATCGCCAGCAGCTTAACCAGTGGACCCAGAAAGTCGATACCGCGCTGAATTTCTGGCGCGAGAAAAAACAGCGGCTGCAGGCCTGGCAAACCTTACAGGACCGGCAGATTGCAGCCTCGACCCTGGCGGAAAACCGTCTGGATCAGAAAAAAATGGATGAGTTTGCCCAGCGCGCATCAATGAGGAAACCGGAATGATCACACTGCAACAACTGCTGATGAGCGACAGCGACCTGTCAGGCGGCACGCTGACAGGGAAAGGCACTGACGGTGCGCAAGACTTTCTCTCTCTACTGGCGGGCGCCTTGACGGATGCAACCGGCAAAGGCAAGGATGCGCCACTGACCCTGGCTGACCTGAAAGCCGCTGGCAGTAAGCTGTCAAAAGTCGCTCAGGACGCCAGGGGCGATACCACGCTGCAGGCTAAAATTGCGGACCTGCTCTCGCGTCAGGGTACGCTGAATGGCGATGAAACATCCTCAACCACGCCGCTGGAAACGCTGGTCTCCGGGCTGACGCCGCTGTCAAAGGGAGATGCCCTGAAGACCCTGAATACAGCCAGCAAAGATGACAGCAAAAACGAACTGAGCGAAGAAGAGCTGGCAGGTTTAAGTGCGCTGATGGCGATGCTCCCCCACCAGCAGACCAGCACAGCTCACGCGGCAGGCACTGACGGTATTACCGCGAAGTCTGTTCTGAGTTCAGCGACGCTTGCACAGAATGGCGCGGGACAATCGTCCCAGAACACCCCGCTGGCAGGCCATGATAAAGCACTACTTTCTGCGTCTTATCAGAGTCAGGCGAAACACAGCGACCCTGCTCTGCCTGACAACGCGCCCGCGACACCGGCTGTGACCGTTGCAGCGGAGAAGCACGAACTCGCCAGCGCGTCGTCTTCAACATCGCCGACCGCAACCCTGGCGCCAGTGATGTCCAGCCATGCGACCAGCCAGCCAGCCGCCACCGTTGCCACCGCGCCGGTGTTAAGCCAGCCTCTGGGGACTCACGAATGGCAGCAATCCCTGAGCCAGCACATCACGCTGTTCACTAAACAGGGACAACAGACAGCAGAGCTGCGTCTGCACCCGGAAGATCTGGGTCAGGTGCAAATTTCGCTTAAACTGGATGATAACCAGGCGCAACTGCAGATGGTCTCAGCGCACAGCCACGTGCGTGCAGCACTGGAAGCAGCCCTGCCGGTACTGCGGACATCGCTGGCTGAGAATGGTATTCAGCTTGCGCAGAGCAGTGTCAGCAGTGAGAGCTTTGCCGGGCAGCAGCAGTCCTTCTCCCAGCAGCAACAGCAGGCTTCGCGTTCCGGTAACACCGGCGGTTTTAATGAAGAGAGTGATGAGTTACTGCCTGCCCCTGCCGCCCTGCAATCCGCAGCGCGCGGTAACAGTGCTGTAGACATCTTCGCCTAAACGCCAGAGGTAGCGTGATTATCCCCGTCTTTTCCACGCTTTGACGACAGCAGGACACGGGATAATCACCTTATTAAGCTGTACCGAAACAGGAAGCTCGTATCAGATGACTGACTCCGCTATCACCAAAAAAAGTAAGCGTTCCATCTGGATCCCGCTGCTGGTGTTGATCACGCTCGCCGCCTGCGCTACCGCGGGCTATAGTTACTGGCGTATGCAGCAGGAACCTTCGACCGCTGCGGCCAAAGCCGAACCTGCACCACCGCCGGCACCGGTATTTTTCCCTCTCGATACCTTCACCGTGAATCTCGGTGATGCGGATCGTGTGCTGTATGTCGGTATTACGTTGCGCCTGAAGGATGAGGCCACGCGCGCGCGCCTGAATGATTATCTTCCGGAAGTGCGTAGCCGCCTTCTGCTACTGTTCTCTCGTCAGGATGCTTCGACGCTGGCCACCGATGTCGGCAAGCAAAAGCTGGTCGACGCCATTAAACAAACGCTGGCGACCCCGCTGGTAAACGGCCAACCTAAGCAGGAAGTCACTGACGTTCTGTATACAGCCTTCATTCTGCGGTAACGACATGGGCGACAGTATTCTTTCTCAGGCAGAAATCGATGCGCTGCTTAACGGCGACAGCGATAAGAGTGATGATCCGCAACCGGGTCTTGGCGGCGATAGCGATATTCGCCCCTATGACCCGAATACCCAGCGTCGCGTGGTACGTGAACGTCTGCAGGCGCTGGAGATCATTAACGAACGTTTTGCACGTCAGTTCCGTATGGGGCTGTTTAACCTGCTACGTCGTAGCCCGGACATTACGGTCGGTGCGATCCGTATTCAGCCGTATCATGAGTTTGCCCGCAACCTGCCGGTGCCAACCAACCTTAACCTGATTCATCTGAAGCCGCTGCGCGGCACTGGACTGGTGGTGTTTTCGCCAAGCCTGGTGTTCATTGCGGTGGATAACTTGTTCGGCGGCGACGGGCGTTTCCCGACCAAAGTAGAAGGTCGTGAATTTACCCACACCGAGCAGCGCGTAATTAACCGTATGCTGAAGCTGGCGCTGGAATCTTACAGCGACGCGTGGAAAGCCATTAACCCACTGGACGTGGAGTACGTGCGTTCTGAGATGCAGGTGAAATTTACCAATATCACCACCTCTCCAAACGATATCGTCGTCAACACACCGTTCCATGTGGAAATCGGTAACCTGACCGGGGAATTCAACATTTGCCTGCCGTTTAGCATGATCGAACCGCTGCGCGAACTGCTGGTTAACCCGCCGCTGGAGAACTCACGCAACGAAGACCAGAACTGGCGTGAAAACCTGGTACGTCAGGTTCAGCATTCGCAGCTTGAGCTGATCGCGAGTTTTGCCGATATCCCGCTGCGGTTATCCCAGATTCTGAAATTACAACCCGGCGATGTTCTGCCGATAGAAAAACCCGACCGCATTATTGCCCATGTGGATGGTGTCCCGGTGCTGACAAGCCAGTACGGCACACTTAACGGTCAGTATGCGTTACGCGTTGAGCACTTGATCAACCCGATATTGAATTCGCTGAATGAGGAACAGCCCAAATGAGTGACATGAACAATCCGTCCGATGAAAACAGCGGAGCACTGGACGATCTGTGGGCTGACGCGTTAAACGAGCAACAATCCGCCCCGAGCAAAAGCGCGGCGGATGCGGTATTCCAGCAGCTTGGTGGGGGTGATGTCAGCGGCACACTGCAGGACATCGACCTGATTATGGACATCCCTGTTAAGCTGACCGTGGAACTGGGACGCACCCGTATGACCATTAAAGAACTGCTGCGCCTGACGCAGGGTTCCGTGGTGGCTCTGGACGGCCTGGCCGGTGAGCCACTGGATATTCTGATCAACGGTTATCTGATTGCCCAGGGTGAAGTGGTGGTGGTTGCCGATAAATACGGCGTACGTATCACCGATATCATTACCCCATCAGAACGTATGCGTCGTCTGAGCCGTTAAGCATGAAAACTCAGGCAACAATATCACAACCTTCTGCCGTCCCCGGCTCACCTCTGCTCCAGGTGAGTGGGGCATTGTTCGGTATTATTGCCTTTATTCTTATCGCCGCATGGCTGGCGAAACGCGTTGGCCTGGCGGGTAAAACCGCCGGTGCTCGCGGTCTGAAGGTCAGCGCCAGCACCACACTCGGGCCACGGGAACGCGTGGTCATTGTCGATGTGGAAGATGCGCGTCTGGTTCTAGGCGTCACTGCCTCAAACATCAACGTATTACATAAACTGCCGCCCGCTCCTGTTGTGGTGGACGAGCGCGCAGTCGCCCCTGCGGATTTCCAGTCCGTTATGAAGAGTTTGCTTAAGCGTTCCGGGAGATCCTGATGCGCCGTTTGTTATCCCTTACGCTTGCAGGCGTGGGCCTGTTTGCTCCCGCGGTTTATGCGCAACTGCCTGGTCTGGTCTCAACGCCCCTCGCTGGCGGCGGCCAAAGTTGGTCGCTCCCGGTTCAGACACTGGTTTTCATCACCTCGCTGACGTTTATTCCGGCCATCCTGCTGATGATGACCAGCTTCACCCGCATCATCATCGTCTTTGGTCTGCTGCGAAACGCGCTAGGAACCCCTTCCGCACCGCCAAACCAGGTTCTGCTGGGGCTGGCGCTGTTTTTGACCTTTTTTATTATGTCGCCGGTAATCGATAAGATTTATACCGACGCTTACCAGCCGTTCAGCGAAGACAAAATCTCCATGCAGGAGGCGCTGGATAAAGGCGCGCAACCGCTGCGAGAATTTATGCTGCGCCAGACGCGTGAAGCGGATCTGGCGCTCTTTGCTCGCCTGTCCAACACCGGTGAGCTTCAGGGCCCGGAAGCGGTTCCGATGCGTATTCTGCTGCCCGCCTATGTCACCAGCGAGCTGAAAACCGCGTTTCAGATTGGCTTTACCATTTTTATTCCGTTCCTGATTATCGACCTGGTGATCGCCAGCGTGCTGATGGCGCTGGGTATGATGATGGTTCCTCCCGCCACTATTGCCCTGCCCTTTAAGATCATGCTCTTTGTCCTGGTCGATGGCTGGCAGCTGCTGGTCAGTTCTCTGGCCCAGAGTTTCTACAGTTAAGGAACGGCGATGACACCCGAATCGGTCATGATGATGGGCACGGAAGCGATGAAAATCGCGATAGCCGTTGCCGCGCCTTTGTTGCTTGTCGCGCTGGTAACCGGTCTGATTATCAGTATCCTGCAGGCCGCCACGCAGATTAACGAAATGACGCTGTCATTCATCCCGAAAATTATCGCCGTGTTCGTGGCGATTATCGTTGCCGGGCCGTGGATGCTGAACTTGTTGCTGGACTATATGCGCAACCTGTTTACCAATCTGCCGTACATCATCGGCTGACCTGACGATGCTGCACTTCACCAGCGACCAGTGGGTTCAGTGGCTTGGCGTCTATTTCTGGCCGATGCTGCGCATCATGGCGCTGATCTCAACAGCCCCGATTCTCAGTGAGAAATCGATCCCCAAGCGTGTCAAGGTGGGGCTGGGCATTATCATTTCCATTATCGTCGCGCCCTCTCTCCCCCCTGTGGATATTCCGATTTTCTCGGCCAATGCGGTATGGGTGGCATTGCAGCAGGTGATGATTGGCGTCGCCGTCGGCTTTACCATGCAACTCGCCTTTGCCGCCGTGCGCACCGCAGGGGAACTCATCGGCCTGCAGATGGGATTATCATTCGCCACGTTCGTCGATCCCGGCAGCCATCTCAACATGCCTGTGCTGGCGCGCATTATCGACCTGCTGGCCATGCTGCTGTTCCTGTCGTTCAACGGTCATCTGTGGCTCATCTCCATGCTGGTGGATACGTTCCATACGCTGCCGATTGGTGATAACCCGGTGAACAGCAATGCTTTTCTGGCACTCACCCGCGCCGCAGGGCTGATATTCCTGAACGGGCTGATGCTCGCGCTACCGATTATCACACTGCTGCTGACAGTAAACCTGGCATTAGGTTTACTGAACAGAATGGCGCCACAGTTATCGGTGTTTGTCATTGGTTTTCCGCTGACGTTGACGGTCGGAATTTTATTAATGTCATTACTCATGCCACTTATCGCCCCCTTCTGTGAACATTTATTCGGCGAGATATTCAACCTGTTAGCGGATATTGTCAGCGAACTGCCACGTAAATAATAGCCCTCACTGTTGATATTGTCTTTCTGAGGATATTCCTAAAATAAAACATGAAAAACATCTTCCAGGATATATCTGACGCGGTTTAATTGTTTCTAACCACCTCACAATACTTAATAATTACTTTACTTTAAGAAGATTCCTGGCAAATTATACGTAACTTTACGGGATAGTGAGTCCGCCTGAAAGTCTTTGTCATGCTCACAGGTTTATTATTTTTTTCCATCCCGTATGGCTGTTTTGAGCTCTCAGGCAGATGGTGAATTATCGTTACGCATTGAGTGAGGGTATGCCATGTCAACGATCATTATGGATTTATGCAGCTACACCCGGCTAGGGTTAACCGGGTACCTGGCAAGCAGAGGGGTAAGAAAGAGAGACATCAACGATGCACACACCGTTGACGAACTCGCAGCCGCTTGTGACGAACTAAAACCAGGCGTGGTGTTTATTAATGAGGACTGTTTCATTCACGATCCAGCCAACAGTCAGCACATTAAGCAAATCATTAATCAGCATCCAAAAACCCTGTTTATTGTTTTTATGGCGATCGCGAATATCCATTTCGATGAGTATTTATTGGTCCGTAAAAACTTATTAATCAGTTCTAAGTCGATTAAACCAGAGTCGCTGGATGACATTCTGGGTGATTATTTGAATAAAGAAGTTAAAAATGTAGGAGCGGTTAACTTACCCACCCTATCATTAAGCAGGACTGAATCAAGTATGCTGAGAATGTGGATGGCGGGCCAAGGAACTATTCAGATCTCAGACCAGATGAATATTAAAGCTAAAACCGTTTCGTCACACAAAGGAAATATTAAAAGGAAAATTAAAACGCATAATAAGCAAGTGATCTACCACGTAGTACGCCTGACCGATAATGTGACGAACGGGATTTTCGTCAACATGCGTTAGTCGCTTAAGACCCTGTGCACCCTACCTTTGATCTCTGGCCTGGCCAGAGATTTTTGCTTCTATAGAGGTTGTCGGGCACGCGATGTGCTACCCGACGCCGTGCTACTCTGCTTTCTCAACAAAAATGCCGTCAGGATGCCCCAGTTCGTTAAAAAACCAGATGCCGAGCGGGTAGTCTTCCAGTGATACCAGGTACATTGTGCCTTCACTAAACTCTTCAATTGCCAGTACCACACCCGGGCGGCGCGGCCCACCGTCCGTTTTAACGGTTACCCGATCATTGACCTTCATACATTCCTCCTCTGGTTTTGAGCCAGTGTAGAACAAAACGTAAAAACGCACATCGCCGTCCGGCGCGAATGGCGTTTTTATACACAGGCTATACTTAACCCTGGACACGTTTGTAGGTTGAAAGAGGAGTCCCGTAATGAAGACCGACAAAGCGTACAGCGACACCATCAAACGCGACGTCGAGGTGGATGTCGATGCCCTGCTGGCCGCGATCAATGAGATCAGTGAATCAGAAGTCCGTCGCATGGACGATAATTCTGACCGCGTCATTGTAAACGGAAGGGATTATCACACCTATCGTGAACTGGCTGAGGCTTTCGAGCTTGATATTCATGACTTTAGCGTGTCTGAAGCAAATCGGTAGCACGAAAAAAATCCCGGTCATGGGGATGGCCGGGATCAAAACTTGCTTATGCAAGAAGCACTTGAAATTCGTTACACCAGGAAACCTGATGTACATGCCACACTATCCCCAACAATTTTGCCTGACAAGCATATATTCTCGGAATGAATATAACATTTTTAACATATTGATTTTTGTTATGAGCGACAACATACGCCGAATGCGGGTTTGCCTGGGATAGTTCCCTTCTCCCGGGTTTCCCTCCCTGTTATCTTTTAGGAATATTCTTAGTCGCTGACGCATCCGTTATCTGGAGTCACTATGCCTTCACTGCGGGATACACTGCTGATTTTTTCTGATCTGGATGGCTCGTTGCTGGATATTCATACCTATGACTGGCAACCAGCGATACCCTGGCTCGACAGGCTGCTGGATAACCAGGTACCGGTCATTCTTTGCAGCAGTAAGACGGTGGCAGAGATGCTTGCGATTCAGCAGGAGCTGGGGCTGGAAGGTTTACCTCTTATTGCCGAAAACGGCGCAGTGATTCAGCCCGATGTCCGCTGGGAAATGGGTCAGCGCCACATCAGAGGGATGTCGCACCAGGATATCCACCGGCTGATTGAACAAATCCGCCTGCAGTTGCGCGTTAAATTCACCACCTTTGACGACGTCGATGAACGGGTTATCAGCGAGTGGACCGGGCTGACGCGCTATCGCTCAGCCCTTGCACGTAAGCATGAAGCCTCCGTCACGCTTATCTGGCGCGACACCGATGAGAAAATGGTTGAGTTTGAAGAGGTACTGGCGCGAAATGGTCTGAAATGCCTGCAAGGCGCCCGCTTCTGGCATATTCTGGACGCCCGCTGTGGTAAGGACGTTGCGGTTAACTGGCTTATTGAGCAGTACCGTGAGCAGGAAGATATCACTCCTGTCACCCTGGGACTCGGTGATGGCCCCAATGATGCCCCCCTGTTGGACAGCATGGACTTCGCTGTCGTCATCAAAGGGATAAACCGACAGGGTATCGTGCTGCAAGACACGTCTCCTGCGCGGGTCTATTACACGCAGCAGCCCGGACCAGCGGGCTGGTGTGAGGGGCTGGATCACTTCTTGTCGTCATCGCGCCAGATAACCTGATTACGTCCCCCCTGTTTTGCCAGATACAGCCGGGAATCGGCAATCGACTGCAGCTGTTCAAAGTTGTAGTTCCCTTTTTCATGGGCACAACTCACACCAAATGACGCACTGATATGTACTGTGGTGCTTTTTTTCACCAGAATCTCTTTGCTGTCAATTCTTGCGCGGATGCGCTCTGCTATCATCGAGGCCTCCGGAAGTGCCACCCCAGGTAATACCACGCAAAACTCTTCCCCACCGACGCGTCCGGCAACATCGTTTTCACGTAGCCCGCTGGCAATAATCCCGGCAGCGTGAGACAACACCTTATCACCCGCCTGATGACCAAAGCGGTCATTGATGCTTTTAAAGTGGTCCAGATCTATCTGAATCACGGAAAACGGTAGCGACTGCTGCTGGCATTGTTGCGCCAGTATTCTGGCCCGTTCGAAGAGCGCACCACGGTTATTCAGACGAGTGAGCGGATCATGCCAGGCCTGCCACTGCAGTGAGTTTTGCAGGGTATACATATTGCTCACCATTCGACGGATCACCAGCCAGGAGATAAGCAGCATGGCCGTGAACAGCGCCCACAACAGAGCCAGCACTATGCTGATGCTACCGAAATCGCCCTGAACGCCTTCATGGAGGGTATGCACCCGCAGAACGACACCATCAAAGTGATCGAGCCGTTCCCAACTGATAAAACGGCTACCGAGACGGATACCACCTTCCGTATCACTTTCAATGGCATGCGCAATTTGCGCCATTTCGCGTTCGTCAAAATGGTTCATCAGGCTGGCCGGAGATTCCGAAGAGGCAATCAAGTTGAGGCGCGAATCGTACAGCTGATATTCCCCTTCGGCATGATCGTCCGTTGCATCTGCCAGCAAACGCGTCATGGTGCTAAACGAAAAATCCATCGCCACTACGCCGTACCAGTAATGTTCGAAATAGATGGGTATGCTGGCCGTAATCATGCGTTCATTGCCGGTCCATGAGGAAGCGGTGGAAATAAACCAGCGCACCGCCCGTGCGCGATTGTTGCGTTCCGACTGCTGCGTAAACCAGGGCTGGGTCACCAGGTGGTAATAACGCGTAATGATGTCGTCACTCTGCGCAGGCGTATCCGTGGAAAGATAAAACCCGGCGCGGGAGATATAGATAATCCGCTCTTCATTCTGTACCGTCGATGAGGCCAGACGTAGTAAGTAACCGACTTCAAGTGCAGCAGAAATTTCATTACGGATACGTTCATCGTCACGGTTCAGGAGCGTGGTTTTTTCAACAAAGGCGTCCGATACACCATTGATGGGGAGCGTGCGTTCTTTATCCACCGCCAGCTGCCAGGCAGGCTGCTTTCGAAGGGTGTCAAAACGTACAACCGCATCATGCAAAACATCAAATGCCAGCGGTTTATGCAGTGCGTCCCGCATGCTGTTGCGGAAAAATAGCGCCTTATCAACGCCAAATTGCAGCTGTCTGTCGAGCGAATTGGCAACCGTTTCCAGATGGTTGCGCTGGCTGGAGATATAGGCTTCTTCCAGCACCACCACCTCGCGCCAGGTCAGAAGAGTGGAGAAGATCAGTACGACGAGAAAACAGGAATTAACAATCAGGCCAGGGTTGCTGCGCTTTTGCAGCCATTGAAAAAAAGATCGTCTTACAACAAATGTATCGCGCTGCACACACACTCTCCCTGATGACTGCCTGGACCCGGTACCTGAAATAAAAACGCCCGACAAAGCCGGGCGTTATGTGATTAAGCCTTGTCTCGTTTTTGCTGCCCGTCACCCGGTTGAAGCTCATCTTCACGAAATGCTTCTCGCTTGATGCTGTAGCCATCGTGCCACCGACATTCCACCATTCCACTGGAATACCCGGTGACAATCATACGTGGGCCGCCCTTCTTAGGCTTAACTTCATCACTGACCAAAAAGACCATACCTGCCTCCTGTATCAGGGTGAAACTTTTTCAATTTAGACGAGGAACAGTCTTTTTGCATCTGTAACGAGTAACAATTAGTGCGCCGTGCCACGCATTTTTTCGACCAGCTTCACGACTGCCACCACGATAGCACCAATGATAAAGCCCAGCACAAGGTTAAGCAGTGTAGGCAGGATAGCCGCCACGATGGCACCCTGCGCCGACGAGAAGTGTTCGATGGCATGATGCAATGGCGCAATACCATGAACCACAATACCGCCACCAACGAGGAACATCGCCAGCGTGCCGACCACGGATAAACTCTTCATCAGCCACGGCGCCAGCACCAGTAAGCTTTTGCCGACCCCTTTTGCCACCACGCTCGATTTCTCTTCCAGCCAGAAGCCGATATCATCCAGCTTAACGATCACTCCTACCAGGCCGTACACCCCAACCGTAACCAGAATAGCGATCCCGGAGAGGATCAGAACCTGGTTCATCAGTGATGTTTCAGACACGATCCCCAGCGTAATGGCGACGATCTCTGCAGAGAGAATAAAGTCGGTACGAATAGCCCCTTTCACTTTATCGCGCTCAAAGGTTTTCGGATCCTGCGCGGCCAGTGCTTCAAGACGCTGCTGGCGCATTTCAGGCGTATCGCTCTTATTACGTGCCGCGAACGAATGAAGGACTTTCTCGACACCCTCGAAGCATAAAAATGCCCCACCAATCATCAGTAACGGCGTGATTGCCCAGGGAATAAACGCGCTGATCAGTAGCGCCAGTGGTACCAGAATCACCTTGTTGAGGAATGAGCCTTTCGCTACACCCCACACCACCGGCAGTTCACGGTTAGCCCTTACCCCACTCACCTGCTGGGCGTTAAGCGATAAATCATCTCCCAGAACGCCAGCGGTTTTCTTCGCTGCCAGTTTCCCCATCACTGAAATGTCATCCAGTAAGGTGGCAATATCATCCAGCAATGTTAATAAGCTACTTCCTGCCAAAATCGCAATCCTTCTTTTTTTGGTAATTAAGTGAATAGTATGGAGCAAAAGCGTGAACCCGGAAACAGGCACCTTTCGTCAACAAAAAATTCACATCAACCACACAATTAAAGGACTCGCCAGCACGATAGTTTTCGCGTTTACTATCAGCGACCTTTTTATTTCGTCGTGAGGGATTATGCGCTTCCGGCAATTGCTACCGCTCATTGGGGCACTTTTTTCACTGTATATCATCTGGGGCTCAACCTACTTTGTCATTCGCATCGGGGTAGAAAGCTGGCCGCCGCTGATGATGGCGGGGATTCGCTTCCTCTCGGCTGGGGTGCTTCTGCTGGCATTCCTGCTGCTACGCGGGCATAAACTTCCCCCACTTCGCCCGCTGCTTAATGCTGCATTGATTGGTCTGCTGCTGTTGGCCGTGGGCAATGGTTTTGTGACCATTGCCGAGCACCAGAATGTGCCGTCAGGGATCGCCGCCGTGGTTGTTGCCACCGTCCCACTATTTACCCTCTGTTTTAGCCGTCTTTTCGGCATTCGTACCCGCAAGCTGGAATGGCTGGGGATTGGCATCGGGCTTGCTGGCATTATTCTGCTCAACAGCGGCGGTAACCTGAGCGGGAACCCATGGGGCGCCGTGATTATTCTGATCGGCTCTATGAGCTGGGCGTTCGGTTCCGTATATGGCTCCCGTATTGAGCTGCCCTCCGGCATGATGGCTGGCGCAATAGAGATGCTCGCTGCGGGGATTGTGCTCTTACTCGCCTCAACGCTGACGGGAGAAAAGCTGACGACAATGCCGGGTCTGTCGGGCTTTCTGGCGGTCGGTTATCTGGCACTGTTTGGATCGCTCATCGCCATTAATGCCTACATGTTCCTGATCCGCAATGTTTCTCCGGCCGTCGCCACCAGCTATGCCTATGTCAACCCGGTCGTGGCCGTGCTGCTCGGCACAGGATTGGGCGGTGAAACACTCTCGTCGGTGGAATGGCTGGCACTCGGGGTGATTGTTTTTGCTGTTGTGCTGGTCACGCTGGGCAAATATTTGCTGCCTGCCAAACCGGTTGTCACACCTTGCGAGGTGGAAAAACCGTAAGCGGGTGAATCCCCTGAGTGTCGATCTGCGCGGTCTGACCGCCGCCGCAGATCCACTCTTCCAGCCGTTCCGTGAGATCGGCATCGTTCAGTTTTAATCTGCCTCTCAGGGCACACTCCCAGACGATCAGCACTCGCCAACCCTGAGCAATAAGCGTGATGAGATCCCGGTTGTCACGATCAACGTTCTTACCAATTTTCTCCAGCCAGAAATCGGTGCGTGTCGCCGGGACCTTGAACAAGTAGCAGTCGTGATGATGCCAGAAACAGCCGTGGGTAAAGATAATGCACTGGTACGCGTCGACAACGAAGTCCGGGCGACCCGCAAGCGCGGGATCCTGCACGCGGAAATCAACGCCGGCCTGCGTCAGAAGCGCGGCCAGGCGTTTTTCAATTGCGGTATCACGCGTGCCGATGGCACGCATGTTTTTACTGCGTGTTGCTTTATCGTGAACATCCGTCATTGACGGCCTCACTCTGACGTAGCGCCACAGCCTGTTTGATGCGGGAGGCCAGCAGTTTTGCCACCGCCGCAAACGCGGGAACCACCACAGAATTACCAAACTGGCGGTAAGCCTGCGTGTCCGAAACCGGAATGCGGAAGCTGTAGCCTTGCGGGGTCTCAAACCCCATTAACCGGGCGCACTCCCGAGGCGTTAAGCGCCGTGGACGATGACGCTGGTTGTCCGGGTCGTCGAAATTCTGCTCGCCAAGCGCCTTGTCCCAGCCTCTGTCGATCAGAATTTCTGCACCGTCTTTATAGTAGCGGGCAGACAACGTACGGGTAACGCTGTGCGGATCGTTTGGGTTTACCATCCCGAAACCGAAGCCGTTGCCCTTCGCCTGATGTTTTTTGGCATAGCGGTAGAGGTATTTCCATAGCACCGGGGTGAGGATAAATTTCGCGTCGACGGCAGGCTCAAGCAGATCAGCCACGGTAGGACGGCGCGCCGGATATAAAGAAGGAATATCACGCAGGGTGAAATCCCCTTTCAGATTGAGATCGCGGCGGAAACCTACCAGCACGATTCGTTCGCGATGCTGGGGCAGAAAATGTTTCCCATCAATGATTTTTGGGTCATCCGCGCCCATGTCCTGTGAGTCGGCCACGTCATAGCCCAACTCGTCCAGCGTTTGCATGATGATGCGGAAGGTTTTTCCACCATCATGGCTCTTTAAATTCTTGACGTTTTCCAGCACAAAAATCGCCGGACGTCGGGCGTCAATAATGCGGGCCACATCAAAAAACAGCGTTCCCTGCGTATCACAGGCGAAACCGTGAGCGCGTCCGAGGGCGTTCTTTTTCGAGACGCCCGCCAGTGAGAAAGGCTGGCACGGGAAACCCGCCAGCAGCACATCATGCGCCGGGATCGTCTGGCGAATGTGCTCTGCGGCTTGTGCATCGCTCACGCCACTTTTATGGCTCAGGGTGACATCGCGGATATCCGCGTTGAAATGATGTTCATGCGGATCGCAGTACCAGTTCGCTTTGTAGGTACGCACAGCATGTTTGTTCCACTCGCTGGTAAACACGCACTGGCCGCCGATGGCCTCAAAGCCGTGTCGGATGCCACCGATACCGGCAAAGAGATCGATAAAGCGGAAGGCATAGTTCGGGTGCGCGGCTGAAGGGCGTGGAAGCAGGCTCTGCAGGTAACGAAACTCGCCTTCGCTCAGGCGACGCCCTGCCCGCTCGCTGGTCAGCAGTCTTTTCAGGATTGCCGGGCTCCAGTGGCTCTCACCGTGTGCCACCAGCTGATTTGCCAGGGTTTTAGCATCATAGATATCTAACAACTGGTGCAATAACGCCTGCACCGTTGCCGTTGATTTCTCAGCCTGCTCAGGTGCGGGCTCAGTCACTGATCGATTTTCCTGCATTCTTTTAACCGGACAATAAAGACTGGAAACAGATTACCACAGTTCATTTGCGCAAACTGCGACGGAAGCGGCTCTGAACCTGGCTATCCAGCCCGATGCAGTCGCCGTGTAATTCGGCACTGAGTTTCGCCATAAACTGGATCAGAAAATCGGCGTTGTGATGCGCGAGCTCGCGCCCGACATCCGTTTGCATTGTATCAGGCAAGCGCAACAGCTTGGTCTGAAAATGGTCAAGGGCAAACGCCCGGTCATCAAGCGCTCGTGCATCGGCGAACGGATCGTCAGCATCAAACAGTGCTACCCCCAATGCGCCAGACACGGCAAAAACTCGCGCCAGACCGATGGCACCCAGTGCTTCCAGACGGTCTGCATCCTGGACAATTTTGGCCTCAATACTTTGCGGCGTCAGCCCGGCGCTGAAACTGTGAGCCTCGATGGCATGTTCCACTGCGGCATAGCATTCGGACGGGAAATCAGGGAAATCGCATTGCAGAATACTACGTGTCTTACGCGCCGCCAGATGGGATGACTGACTGCGTTCCGGATGGTTTTTCGGCAGGCTAACGATGTCATGAAAATAACATGCGGTAAGGACAACCAGCGGGTCAACCGTCTGATTGTCCATAATTTTTTGCGCGGTCATCCAGACACGACGAAAGTGTGAAATATCATGAGCGGTGTCGTCGGTAGTGTGGTTTTCGTCGAGCCAGCGTTCAAAGCGGTGCTGCCACTGCGTAAGTTCCATGATCACATCCTGTCGTTGAAACGCTAACAATAGCAACTTTCCCCGCTGCTATCACCGGTTGTCCTGACGGGGACGCGTATACCAGGCAATCGCGCCCAGAATCAGACCGACGGTGCCCAGCACCATAAATCCCAGAATGGCTCCAAGCCACTTCCCGCTGGTCGACCCTAAATCACCGTCAGCCACGGTATCAGGCAGTGATGGAATTTTACTTACCACCCACGCGTAGCGCGCCATAGCCCAGACAAAGTAACCGCAAAATGCGTAGAACACCCATAGAGCCAGTTTGCCTCCCAGGCTGCGTTCAATTTTTCGTTCCATCTTTACCCTTCACTCCACGATAGCTGCGCTATCGTTTTCACCTGCTCACTTAGTTTTGTGACAATCATCACATTTTGTCATTAAACGCGGCAGTGTGGGAAGATTTCTTACGCTCAGTTTGCGTTAAGTTGATCTCAGGCAAGATTAACGGTTGTGTTATTTTTGCTCTGAAATGGCGAGATATATAATTTCAAGCAATTATAAAACTGAAATAATAATAGCGTGAAATACTTAATAATAATTAACCTCTATATATTCAAACGAATAATTCACAAGAAAAATAAAGCGACATTTAGAAATATTTTGCAATATTTACACGACTTTAATTACATTTATTTTTGAACCAAAATAACAAACCATAGAATAGTATCAACCATGTAATTACGGAGTGTGATTACATATATTCATATAAATTATCTTTAAAGGGAATATATAATGAAAAGAAAAGTTCTGGCACTTCTTGTACCCGCTTTATTAATGGCTGGCGCGGCAAATGCGGCGGAGATTTATAATAAAGGCGGCAATAAACTGGATCTTTACGGCAAAGTGGATGGCCGTCATACCTTCTCTGACAATGCCGGCGAAGATGGTGATGACACTATTATTGAACTGGGATTCAAAGGTGAAACCCAGATCAACAACCAATTGACTGGTTATGGTCAGGCACTGTTAAAAAGCCAGGCAAGCGATACTGAAAACGCACAAAACAGTTATGCAAAACTTGCATTTGCTGGCCTGAAATTTGCCGATTATGGTTCATTTGATTATGGTCGTAACTACGGTGTGGTTTACGATGTCGAAGCCTGGACAGATATGCTGCCTGTTTTCGGCGGCGATTCATACACCTGGACTGATAACTTCATGACAGGTCGTGCCAACGGCGTGGCCACTTATCGTAACAGCGACTTCTTTGGTCTGGTAGAGGGTCTGAATTTTGCCCTGCAATACCAGGGAACCAACGAAGGTCAAAATGCCAACGAAGATCAGGAAGGTACCCGTAATGGTCATAAAGACCCGCGCTTCCAGAACGGTGATGGATTTGGCCTTTCCACATCTTATGACTTTTCAGGTGATTTGAGTGGCGTCAGCCTGGCCGCTGCTTATGCCTCCTCCGATCGTACAAATGAGCAGGTAGCCGCTGGCAAGAACAAAGAGGGCGATGGCTGGGCCAACGGTGAGACTGCCGAAGCCTGGACTGTTGGTGCTAAATATGACGCGAATAATGTCTATCTGGCGATGATGTATGCTGAAACCCGTAATATGACACCAATCGGTAATGACGGTATCGCTAATAAGACTCAAAACTTTGAAGCAGTAGCACAATACCAGTTTGACTTCGGTCTGCGTCCTTCACTGGCATGGGTTTATTCAAAAGGGAAAGATCTGGACGGTAAAGGATTTAACCAGGATCTGGTTAATTACATTTCTGTTGCCAGCACTTACTACTTTAATAAAAACTTCTCTACTTATGTAGATTATAAAATCAACATGCTGGATGAAGATGAAGCACTGTATGATACATACGGTATTTCCACCGATGACGTTGTCGGTATTGGTTTAACTTATCAGTTC
The DNA here is from genome assembly GCF_037053385.1 of Enterobacter sp. P82. NCBI lineage: Bacteria > Pseudomonadati > Pseudomonadota > Gammaproteobacteria > Enterobacterales > Enterobacteriaceae > Enterobacter > Enterobacter sp. P82. The sequence goes on along the minus strand of NZ_JBALHX010000001.1, from coordinate 628,355 downwards.
TAATATACAAAAAGACAAAAGGCCGCAATTGCGGCCTTTTTTTATTACTGCGCTGAATATATTACGGCGCTTCCTGCAACGCCACGCGAATAAATCCGTTATTCTGCGCCAGTAGCTCATGGGCTTTCCAGGCATCCAGCCCTGTCAGCACCATCAACACCGCTGTTTTACAGTTATGGTTACACCCTTCCAGCGCGGCTTTCGCCTCCGCCCGGGTACATCCGCCTGCTTCCATCACTATTGCGATTTGGCGCTCAGCCCATTTGGTATTGCTTGCCTCAAGATCCACACGCAGGTTGCTGTATGCGCGGCCGGTTCGGACGGCCAATCCGGTAGCAATCATCGAGAGGATCATTTTCTGCGCAATCCCCGCTTTGGTATTGATATAGCCTGCAACCACATCAGCACCCAGTTCCGGGGCAATCACCATGCTCGCCAGTTGCGCCGCTTCACTTTGCGCGTCGCCGGTAATGACAGCAACCGAAGAACCCAGCGACCATGCATGCCGCATCGCGCCCCAAACCCACGGTGTTTTTCCGCTTATGGTCACCGCCAGCATCATATCGTGTTCGCCAAAGGTGATGGCCTGCAGGTCGGCAACGCCACGCTCATAGCTTCCTTCTCCCTCGCCTGCTGTAACGGCAATGACAGGAGTTTTACCCGGAGCATATTCATCCGCTACCTGTTGCGCGACACGGCCCGACGGGCCTGCACCAACAATGACTAAACGACCACCGTGGTTGAGGGTCGCGACGGCGTTATCCACCACGCGGGCGATAGTTGTTAAACAGGGGGTAATAGCAGCAGAGATAAGTGCATCATCCTGGTGAATGACTTTCAGCATGTCCAGCGTGGACAATCTATCAATATTCATCGTGCTGGCGTGCCGTCTTTCCTTGACCGAACCGGTAAGCATAATGCTCATAAACAGCCTCCTTATTATGAGTACCCACACACTATAAAGTGTTTTATATGGATGACATGCGAGGAGGGTCACGAAAAGAGGAGCAAATCCACGCCTTTACATGGCTTTAAGAAAAGTGCGTCATCGGCGATAATTACCCCCTTTCTTAATCATCGCGGAGTGTTGATGAGCGATTTGCAGCCTTTCCTTCTGACGCGCAAGCGCCCCATGAAACTGAATACGCTGGTCACGTTGATGGTATGCGCGATTATTGCCTCTGTGCTGCTGGTGGTCTTTGCACTCTATTCAGTACAAATTACCCGGGCGACCCGCGATGATGTTAAAGATACTGCTCTGGGTATCGCCCGCACGCTGGCCGACAGCCCGGAGATCCAGCGAGGCCTGATGCAGCCCCCGCAGGCAGATATCATTCAGCCCATCGCCAAAGCCGTTACCCAACGCAACGATCTGCTGCTCACGGTGGTGACTGACATGCGGGGGATTCGTTACTCGCACCCGAACGAAGCGCTGATCGGCCTGCACTTCATTGGTAACGACCTCGAGCCCGCGCTGGAAGGTAAAGAGAATGTCTCCGTAAACCGTGGTGCGCTCGCCGAAGCGCTCCGTGTTTTCACCCCTGTTTACGACAGCCAGCACGATCAGATCGGTGTGGTGGTGGTCGGTATCTCTCTCAAAAAAGTGGAAGATCAGATCGCCCGCGGACGGATGAACGCCGTCTGGACCATCATATTCAGTATCTTTATGAGTTCCATGGCGATTTGGGGTCTGGTTCGGGTACTGAAACGCATCCTGTTCGGGCTTGAACCCTACGAAATCTCCGCATTGTTCGAACAACGTCAGGCTATGCTGCAGTCGCTCCGTGAAGGGGTACTGGCTGTCGATATTCATGGCCGGGTGACGATGATTAATCAAACTGCCAGAGAGATTTTACTCCTGCCTTCAGGTAAGCAGACTGAAAACGCCAGCGCACCGCTGCTGGCCAGCCTGCGGGAAGTTTCGAAAACGGGAATTGCCCGTCAGGATCAGGAGATCAGCTGTAACGGGCGGCTGTTGCTGTGCAACATGGTGCCAGTCAAAAGCCAGGATCGGGTGATCGGCGCGATCACCACCTTCCGCGATAAAACGGAAATCAGCCAGCTGATGCAGCGGATTGATGGCATGGTCAGTTACGTTGACGCCCTGCGCACCCATACACATGAGTTTATGAACAAACTGCACGTGATCCTTGGCCTGCTGCACATGAAACGCTACGACAAGCTGGAAGAGTACATCATCCAGACGGCGCACAATTACCAGACAGATATCGGCGAGATACAGAGCAAGGTAAAATCTCCGGTAATTGCCGGGTTCCTGCTGGGTAAAATAAATCGGGCGAAAGAAGCGGGCGTCACCCTGACGCTGGCCGATGAGTGCCAGATACCGGATACCGCCAGTGAAGAGCAGGTTGCGGTGCTGATCACCGCGCTGGGTAACCTTATTGAAAACGCACTCGACGCGATGGAAGGACAGCAGGAAGGCGAAATCAGTCTGCTGTTGCATTATCAAAATGGCTGGCTCAGTTGCGAAGTCAGTGATGACGGCCCCGGTATTGATCCCACTCAGCTGGAGGCTATTTTTACAAAGGGATTCTCAACCAAAGGTGAAAACCGCGGTGTTGGGTTGTTCCTTGCTCGCCAGCAAATCCAGAACCTGGGCGGAGAGATCTCCGTCGAGTCTGAGCCTGGTGTATTTACCCAATTTTTTGTTCACATCCCCTGGGATAGCGAGAGGAATATCGCGTGATAAATGTATTAATTGTCGATGATGATGCCATGGTAGCCGACCTCAACCGTCTGTACGTCAATCGTGTTGAAGGCTTTAGCTGCTGCGGTGTCGCCTCTACGCTCAACCAGGCCGAGGCCTTTATCAACAACCCCAACCAGCCTGTCGATCTGGTACTGCTGGACGTTTATATGCAGCAGGATAACGGGCTTGATCTGTTACCTGTTATTCGCGCTTCAGGCCGCCCTATTGATGTCATTATGATCTCCTCCGCTGCTGACGCCGCCACGATCCAGACCTCCATCCATTACGGCGTGATGGATTATCTGATTAAACCCTTCCAGTTTCCACGCTTTGAAGAGGCACTAAACGGCTGGAAGGCGAAGCACAGTCTGATGGGATCGCACCAGTACTACGAGCAGGCCGACGTCGACAGACTGATTCACGGCGGAGCGCCAGAGCTGGCGGACAGCAAAAAGCTGCCGAAAGGGTTAACGCCGCAGACGCTGCGCACGATTTGTCAGTGGATTGATGCCCATCCGGAGACAGAATTCTCCACTGATGACCTGGCAGGCGCGGTCAATATCTCCCGCGTGTCATGCCGCAAGTATCTGATCTGGCTGGCGCAAATCAACATTCTGTTTACCAGCATTCACTACGGTGCCACCGGGCGTCCGGTGTATCGCTACCGCCTCCAGCCGGAGCAAACAGGCCTGCTCAAGCAGTATTGTCAGTAACGCGGTAGCTGTTATCCAGCAACGTAAACCGGAAGTGGTGCGCTGAAGAGAGCACCACTTTTTTTGTTTTGGTCACAAAGATAGCTTCAATATCGGGGCGCGCTCGCAGCGTGGCACATCCTTTCTCTACCCCCATGCCGTACATCAACGTGGTCCAGATATCTCCATCAATGGAGTTTTTAGAAATGATGGTCACGCTATCCAGTTCGTTATCCAGGGGATACCCGGTGCGCGGATCGAGAATGTGGTGGTAGCGTTTGCCGTTTTGTTCAAAGTAGCGTTCGTATGTTCCGGACGTCACGACTGACATGTTCTCGACCGTCATCGTGCCGATCAACGCATCCCCGGCGAACGGTTTTTTGAGCCCCACGCTCCAGCCCCCTTCCGGCGAGCATAATGTCTGGATATTGCCGCCGAGGTTAATCAGCCCCAGATCGGCCCCCTCTTTGTGCAGATAATCCCGTACTCTGTCGGCGATATATCCTTTGGCGATAGCCCCCAGATCGATTTCCATACCCGTGCTGGTCAGAAAAACGCTGCTGCGGGCCTCATCAAGGATGACATCCTCAGGACGGGTAATCGCCAGCAGTGACGCGATTTCATCGGCAGGCGGAACGCTGTCTCCCTGAAAACCAATTTTCCAGCGCTTCACCAGCGGGCCAATGGCCAGGTTAAAGGCGCTGTCCTTGAGGAGGCTTGCCGCTTTTGCACAGCGGATCAGTTCAAATACGGGTCGGCTGACGGTGACCGGATGCTGGCCTGCTGCATGGTTGATATCCATGACCTGCGAGTGCGCGCGGTTGACGGTGAGCAGATCTTCATACTGTTTGATCAGGCGAAACACACGGGATGCGAGGGCTTCGTCATGGGAGAAGAGTTTCAGGAGGATGGGTGAGCCCATCAGGACGGCGGAGTAGCTGTAAACGCGATGGCTATCAGGCATAGCATGAGTCCTCAGATGTAGCCCCGGCAGGCACCGCGCCGCCGGGGAAAATGCCGGATAACGCTGCGCGTATCCGGCCTACAACACAGGGGTCTTACTGCTTTTTCGAACGCATAGCCGCCTGATGTCCTGCAAGCGTACCAAAAATAATGATATCTGCCACTGCGTTACCACCGATACGGTTACCACCGTGGATCCCGCCGACCACTTCACCGGCAGCAAACGCCCCAGGCAGTACGTTGTGGTTGCTGTCTAGTACGCAGGTCTCGGTGTTGATGGTCACCCCGCCCATGGTGTGGTGCACGCCTGGTGCAATCTGAATGGCGTAGAACGGCCCTTCGTTTATTGGCGCACGCAACGCAGTGGTACGGCCGAAATCATCGTCGTGCTGTTTTTCAACAAAGCCGTTGTAGCGCTCAAGGGTTGCCAGGAACTGGTGGTAATCCATCCCCAGGGCCTCAGCCAGTGCTTTTGGTGAGCTGGCGCTGGTCACAAATCCTTTGGCGATATACTCATCTGCGGCTTTGTTTTTGGCACGAACGTGCTCATCAAAGACGATGTAAGCGTATTTCTCCGGCAGCGCGATGATTGACGCCGAGACTTTATCGCGGGTCGACATCTCATTGAAGAAGCGATTCCCCTGCTGGTTCACCAGAATCGCCCCGCCGCCGCGGATAGATTCGGAAATCAGATACGATGTTTTCTGCTCAACGGTTGGGTGGATCTGGATTTCACCCATATCAACGGTGCCTGCACCAATACGTTCCAGCAGCGCGATACCGCCACCGGTCGCCCCTTTGTGGTTGGTGGTAACGAAACCTTCCAGGTCCGGACGGTATTTCACCACCATCTGGCTGTTGGCACTGAAACCACCGGTGGCAACAATGACACTTTTGGTTGCTACGGTAATAGTTTCATTCTCTTCGGTAGTCAGGCACACGCCAGTGACTTCGCCGTTTTCGAAGAGAATGTCGCTGACGGAAGTATCCAGCATCACCTCGATGTTGCGTTTGTTGACGTTACGCACCAGACCGCTAATCAGGTAGCCACCCACCGCAGAGCCGTCTTTTGGACGGTGAGTACGGTCGATACTCATCCCACCGGTGGTGGTGATGTCGTTCAGCATAATGCCGCGTGTTGCCAGCCACTCAATCGCTTGCGGCGCGTTCTCAACAAAGCGACGCAGCAGTTCCGGGTTGTTCTTGTTACCGCCGCCTTTCAGGCTTTCCTGATAGAACAGCTCTTTGCTGTCCTGAATCCCTTTCACCCGCTGGAAGCGCGTCTCTGCGGCGTTCATCCCGGCAGACGCTTTGATAGTATTACCGCCGATGGTTGGCATCTTCTCAACAATCAGCACGCTTGCGCCTTCGTCGTGGGCCTGGATGGCTGCGGCCAGACCGGCACCACCACTACCGACCACCACCACGTCCACGCTGCGGGTTTCATTCGGGTCGGCGCCCTCTTCTGCTGCCAGCGCTTTGCTGGATTTCAGCATTGCTTTCGAGACCGCTTTTTTCACCGCTTCACTCTGGCTGGTTGCGCCAGTGATGGCATCCACGTGCGGGGTGTTGGCATCCAGAATGCGGGTACGGATCTCTTCAAAGCTGGTGACAAACTCAACGTCTTCGCTCGGACCCGATGCGAGTTCGATATCCGCAATGCGGTCGGTCTCCAGGCTGACGTTAATCACCAGCTCGTTAGCATCGTCCTGTACTTTCTCAACAAAGGTGCCCGGTTTGAATTTCGATTCACCCATGCTCATATCGCGGATCATCGCTTCCACCAGCGAGAAGCGCCACAGCGGTTCAGGGATGTTCAGCTCTTCACGTTTGGTGCTGTCCATAAACAGCTCAAGGTTTTCACCGGCCGCGATGCGGTCAGTCCAGTCCGGGTAAGCGATGGTGGCGCGGCCAACGGCAATCAGGTCGTAACCGTGGTCCAGCGCTTCATTGACGTCCGCGGCATTCACCACGCCGCCCACCCCCATGACTGGAATTTGCGCCAGGGTCTCAGAGCGCAGAGTGCAGTATTTTTCGATAAGCGGAGTCGGGTCCTGGGTATCAACAATAGAAGGACGCAGAGTGGCACCCACGGAGAAGTGCAGATAATCCACACCGCGCGCAGCCAGTTTCTCCAGCAGGTACATGGTGTCTTCAAAACGGATGCCCGGTACTTCCAGCTCTTCAGGGGAGAAGCGATAGCCAATAATAAACGCGTCATCCGCGTACTGGCGCACCATTTTGTGAGTAATTTCCAGCACCGCCAGCGGGAATTTCGCGCGGTTATCACGGCTGCCGCCCCATTCGTCCGTGCGCTGGTTTGAGTTCGGGGAGTAGAACTGCTGGATCAGATAGGTATTGGCCCCGTGGATCTCGACACCGTCAAAACCAGCCTGAATCGCGCGGCGCACGGCTTCACCAAACTTACCGATCATGCCTTCGACTTCGGCAGTGGTCAGCGCAACCGGCGTCGCGGCACCGTCACGTGGAGCGGCAACTGCGCTTGGCCCTACCGGCGTACGGCCACCGATCAGTTTCGGGTCAACCATACGGCCGCCGTGGTAAATCTGCAGCAGGGCTTTAGAACCCTTAGATTTAATTGCCTCAGCGATTTTCGCCAGCCCGGCGATTTTCTCGTCATTATCAATACCGATCGCACCCGGGAAGGCAAGACCGAGATCGTCGACAAAGCAACACTCAACAATAATGGTGCCAATGCTGCCGGAACGGGCCCGATAGTACTCCACCAGCTCGCTGGTCACCGTACCGTCATAGTAGCCGGTACAGGTTGTCATTGGGGCCATTAACAAACGGTTTTTCAGTTCGGTACCATTCGGTAATGTGAAGGAACTCAGAATGCGTTCGTTAGTGCTCATAATAGAAAACTCCAAACTTTTAAAAATTAAGAATTCGTTATCGGATTGATTTTTTATTTCGTCGTTCTTTGCCGATGTCATGATATTAATATAATGATTTTTTTAGCTTCTAAAGCTATTACGTTAGTTAAAAAACTATTTAATCCCCTCAATAACACAAATAACACATTGGTGTTAGTGAATGTAATTCAGTCATTCACAATAATTTAAAATTCGTTAAATAAAAATTGGTAAAACCAATTCACATATAACAAATAAATTCATTAAAAACAACAACTTAAAAAACAAAGAAAACATAAATGTTACGGAAATGATAAAACAAACCAATAAAACACGTAATACCCACATACGTCTGAGTGGTTATTAATAAAAGAATAAAAATAACGCTGCCATTCTGTTTTTTTGATCGTGATCAATAGTTATGGCATCCAAAAGCGCAATATAAAAACATCATCATTTTTTAATTTAGCGCAATCAAAAATGCGTTAAATCGCTATTACTGAAAATACAAAAACGCCACTTTAATAACTAAAAAAAGCAAAGAAACTTAAGAAAGCCATTTTGTTTTTCAGTACGACCGAATTTTTGACAACTTAAGACGTGAAACTATGAATACAAAAACTGCTGTAACGCCCCCTGTGGCGAACCAGGCATCCAACGGAAACGCAAAACGTCTGCTGATGATGGCACTGCCCGTCATCGTCGCCGTACTGCTGCTGTTTGTTCCGGTACCAGAAGGGCTGCCGCCTTACGCATGGCACTACTTCGCCATCTTTGTCGGTGTGATTGTTGGTTTGATCTTCGAACCGCTGCCGGGCGCGGTGATTGGCCTGACAGGCGTCGTGGCCATTGCGCTCTGTAGCCAGTGGGTGCTGTTCAGCCCAGAACAGCTGGCTGACCCAAAATTCAAGCTGGCCGGCGCCTCCTTTAAATGGGCCGTGAGCGGTTTTGGTAACTCTACCGTCTGGCTGATTTTTGGTGCCTTTATGTTCGCCGCAGGTTACGACAAAACCCGCTTCGGACGCCGTCTGGCGCTGATTCTGGTGAAGTATCTTGGCCGTCGCAGCCTGACGCTCGGCTACGCCATTACCTTCGCAGACCTGCTGCTGGCACCGTTCACACCGTCCAACACCGCGCGTAGCGGCGGGACCATCTACCCGATTATCGCTAACCTGCCGCCGCTGTATGGTTCAAAACCAAACGACCCAAGCGCGCGTAAAATTGGTTCGTACCTGATGTGGGTGGCGATCACTGCGGCCTGTATCACCAGCTCAATGTTCCTCTCCGCACTTGCGCCGAACCTGCTGGCGCTGGCGCTGGTGAAAAGTACGGTTGGGATTGATATCTCCTGGGGTACCTGGTTCCTCGCCTTCCTACCGCTGGGCATCCTGTTGATCCTGACCATGCCGCTACTGGCCTACTGGTTCTACCCGCCAGAAGTCAAAGTGAATAATGAAGTACCGCTGTGGGCGACCCGTGAGCTGGAAAAACTGGGCAAACTGTCCCGCAACGAAATCCTGCTGCTGGTATTCGTATGCTGTGCGCTGCTGATGTGGATCTTCGCTGCCGCATGGATTGAACCTGCTATGGCTGCCCTTCTGATCGTAGGTCTGATGCTGTGGACAGGCGTGCTGGAGTGGAACGATATCACCGGCAACAAAGCCGCGTGGAACACCTTCGTCTGGTTCGCCACCCTGGTTGCGCTGGCAGATGGCCTCTCCTCTACCGGCTTTATCAGCTGGCTGGGTAAAGAAGGTGGTCTGTTAATGAGCGGTATCTCACCGGGTGTGGCGACCATTGTCCTGCTGCTGGCGTTCTACCTGCTGCACTACCTGTTTGCCAGCACCACCGCGCACACCACCGCGCTGCTGCCAGCGATGCTGACCATCGCCTCCACCATTCCGGGCATGAATATGGAAGTGTTCGTCCTGCTGATGGTGACCTCGCTGGGCGTGATGGGGATCATCACCCCTTACGGTACCGGCCCAAGCCCGATTTACTACGGTAGTGGCTACCTGCCAACCAAAGACTACTGGCGCCTCGGCACCATCTTCGGTGCCATCTTCCTGGCGGCCCTGCTGCTGATTGGTTATCCGTGGATGTCCATGATGTTCTGATTCCTGACCGCCGGGCTCATCCTCCGGCGGTTTTATTTTTGTGGAGCAATACGCTATGTCAAACAAACCGTTTATCTACCAGAACCCCTTCCCTCTCGCGCATGACGACACCGAATACTATCTGCTGACCAAAGAGCACGTCTCCGTTGCCGAGTTCGAGGGTCAAGAGATCCTGAAAGTCGAGCCAGAGGCGCTGACACTGCTGGCACAGCAGGCTTTCCACGATGCTGCGTTTATGCTGCGCCCTTCTCATCAGAAGCAGGTTGCCTCCATTCTTCACGATCCGGAAGCCAGCCAGAACGACAAATACGTTGCCCTGCAGTTCCTGCGCAACTCCGAAATTGCCGCCAAAGGGGTGTTGCCAACCTGTCAGGACACCGGCACGGCGATCATCATGGGTAAAAAAGGCCAGCGCGTCTGGACCGGTGGCGGCGACGAAGCAGCCCTGAGCCAGGGGGTGTATAACACCTACATCGAAGACAACCTGCGCTATTCCCAGAATGCCGCACTGGATATGTATAAAGAGGTGAATACTGGCACCAACCTGCCAGCACAGATTGATCTCTATAGCGTGGACGGGGACGAATACAAATTCCTGTGCATGGCAAAAGGTGGCGGTTCAGCCAACAAAACCTATCTCTACCAGGAAACCAAAGCGCTGATTACTCCGGCGAAACTGAAAAATTATCTGGTTGAGAAGATGCGTACTCTGGGTACTGCAGCCTGCCCGCCTTACCATATCGCATTTGTGATTGGCGGTACCTCTGCGGAAAGCACCCTGAAAACCGTGAAACTGGCGTCCACCCGCTATTACGACGCGCTGCCAACGGAAGGTAACGAACACGGCCAGGCGTTCCGTGATGTTCAGCTCGAACAGGAACTGCTCCAGGAAGCGCAGAACCTGGGGCTCGGCGCACAGTTTGGCGGTAAATACTTCGCCCACGATATCCGCGTGATCCGCCTTCCACGCCACGGCGCGTCCTGCCCAATCGGCATGGGTGTTTCCTGCTCTGCAGACCGTAATATCAAAGCAAAAATCAACCGCGACGGGATCTGGATTGAAAAACTGGAACACAACCCGGGTCAGTATATTCCTGAATCTCTGCGTCAGCAGGGCGAAGGCGACGTGGTCAGCATCAACCTCAACAAGCCGATGAATGAGATCCTGGCGCAGCTCTCCGCGCACCCGGTCTCTACCCGTCTGTCGCTGAACGGTACTATCATCGTCGCGCGCGATATCGCCCACGCGAAGCTGAAAGAGTTGCTCGACAACGGCGAAGAACTGCCGCAGTACGTTAAAGATCATCCGATCTACTATGCGGGCCCTGCAAAAACGCCGGAAGGCTACGCATCGGGCTCACTCGGCCCGACCACCGCGGGACGTATGGACTCATATGTGGACTTACTGCAATCCCACGGTGCAAGCATGATCATGCTGGCAAAAGGCAACCGCAGCCAGCAGGTAACGGATGCCTGCCATAAACACGGCGGCTTCTATCTGGGCAGCATCGGTGGCCCGGCGGCGGTACTGGCACAAAACAGCATCAAGAGCCTGGAGTGCGTGGCGTATCCTGAACTGGGTATGGAAGCCATCTGGAAGATTGAAGTGGAGAACTTCCCGGCGTTTATCCTGGTGGATGACAAAGGCAACGACTTCTTCCAGCAGATCCAGAACAAACAGTGCAAAGGGTGTTCACAGCGCTGAGTATCATCAGCCCGGTAGGCTCCACGCCGCCGGGCTTTTTTTAGGGTTGCGTCTGTTCACAAAACAGAAAACAGACTGCCCTGACACCGCCAGGTGAATAAATCATCAACGCAATGTTAAGTCATTGTTAATTAAATGGCACTCACTGCATCACACCCAATTGATGCGGCAAACGCATCAGATGATGTGTTTATTGCGCTTATAAAATTCCCCTCACTGATCCAGTTTTCAGAAACAGACGGACAACACGTCAATAATAAACTGGAGACGACCATGATTTCCTCACCCCCACCTGCAACCGTTCGTGCAAGAGCGGGCGCGATACTTCGCGTCACCTCGGGCAATTTCCTTGAGCAATTCGACTTCTTCCTGTTCGGGTTCTATGCCACCTACATCGCGCATACTTTCTTCCCGGCGAGCAGTGAATTTGCTTCCCTGATGATGACCTTCGCCGTCTTCGGCGCAGGCTTCTTAATGCGTCCCATCGGTGCGATTGTCCTTGGCGCTTACATCGACAAGGTCGGTCGTCGCAAAGGGTTAATCACTACCCTGTCGATTATGGCAGCCGGAACCTTCCTGATTGTGCTGATCCCCTCTTATGAGAGTATCGGTCTGTGGGCGCCGCTGCTGGTGCTGGCTGGACGTCTGCTGCAGGGCTTCTCCGCCGGGGCGGAGCTTGGCGGGGTGTCGGTCTATCTGGCTGAGATTGCCACGCCAGGCCGCAAGGGTTTCTTTACCAGCTGGCAATCCGGTAGTCAGCAGGTGGCGATTATGGTCGCCGCTGCAATGGGCTTTGCACTGAACGCGATGCTGGAAGAGAGCGCCATTCGTGAATGGGGCTGGCGGATCCCGTTCCTGTTCGGCTGTCTGATTGTGCCGTTTATCTTCTTCCTCCGCCGTAAGCTGGAAGAGACTGAAGAGTTTCGCACGCGCCGTCATACGCTGGCGATGCGTCAGGTCTTTACCACTCTGCTGGCGAACTGGCCGGTTGTGGTCGCGGGCATGCTGATGGTGGCCATGACCACCACCGCGTTCTACCTGATCACCGTCTATGCACCTACCTTCGGTAAAAAAGTGTTAATGCTCAGCGCCTCAGACAGCCTGCTGGTGACGCTGCTGGTGGCGATTTCTAACTTTATCTGGCTACCGGTGGGCGGAGCCCTGTCGGACCGCTTCGGTCGTAAACCGGTGTTGATTGCCATGACGCTGCTGGCGCTGGCGACCAGCTATCCGGCCCTGACGCTGCTGGCTAACGCCCCCAGCTTCTCCATGATGCTGAGCGTACTGCTGTGGCTCTCTTTCCTCTATGGCCTCTATAACGGTGCGATGATCCCGGCCCTGACGGAGATCATGCCGGTTGAAGTGCGTGTTGCCGGTTTCTCGCTGGCGTATAGCCTTGCCACCGCGATTTTCGGCGGGTTTACGCCTGTCATTTCAACGGCCCTGATTGAATACACCGGTGATAAAGCCTCCCCGGGCTACTGGATGAGCTTTGCGGCGGTCTGTGCGTTGCTGGCAACACTTTATCTTTATCGTCGCAGCGCGATGAGCCTGCAAGTTCAGAGAGGATGATATGCACACATTTGTACGTTCAGGACTAACCGGACTGATATTGATAGCGACCAGCGCAGGCGCGCTGGCCCAGGAAGTAACGGTTATGATCTCAGGCGGTTTCAAAGCCGCACTGGAAAAACTTGCCCCCCAATATGAAGCCCGGACGGGTAACCACATTGTGCTGATCCCGGGGCCGTCAATGGGACAGACACCACAGGCGATCCCCAACCGCCTGGCTCGTGGTGAAAAAGCGGACGTGGTGATTATGGTCGGGGATGCGCTGACGCATCTGACGAAGGACCGGATGGTCAAAGAGGATTCGCGCGTTGAGCTGGCGGATTCGCCTATCGGCGTGGTGGTTAAATCCGGCTCACCGGTGCCGGATATCGCTACGGATAGCGCACTAAAACAGACCTTGCTTAAGGCCAGTTCCATCGCCTACTCCGACAGCGCCAGCGGCCGGTATGTGCAAACAGAGTTGTTCAAAAAGCTGGGGATTGAAGCGCAGGTAGAGGGAAAAGCGCACAAGGTGGAGAGGATCCCGGTCGCCTCTGAAGTGGCGAAAGGGAAATACAGCATCGGGTTCCAGCAGGTCAGCGAACTGTTACCTGTGCCCGGCGTGACTTTTGTCGGCAAACTGCCGGATAACATGCAATACATCACCCGTTTTGCCGGGGCCGTCACCGCTCACGCGGAACATCCTTCCGAGGGTAAAGCCCTGCTGGATTACCTCTCTTCTGCAAACGCGCAGGAGACCATCACCGCCACCGGGATGATCCCTGTCACTACGCCGCGCGGTAACGTGCAGTAATGAGCGTTTCGAGCTCTGCGGCAATCCACGACTGAATACGCCCGCTACGGCGGATCAGCCCGACAGTACGTTTGACTTCGGGCTCGATCAGCGGGATATGCGTCAGAAAGGAATGTTCAGAGTGTGGCATCGACATAGCGGGGACGGCAGCAATGCCTATCCCCGCCTCAACCATTCCCAACATCGTGGTGACGTGGCGCGTCTCGCAAATGCCGGGTCGTTCCGGCTTAATATGGCCAAGCATCTGATCGAGCAGATTCCGGTTCCCCGACGTAATATCCAGACTGATGTAATCCTGCTGATAAAACGCCTGCCAGGTCAGACTCTTGCGACCCGCCAGTGGATGATCGCGACGACATGCGGCGACATACACATCCTCCACCAGCGGAATAAAGGTGATATCCGGCTGAAGGCTTCTCGCAAAACAGATGCCAAAATCTGCCTGGCCGCTGGCCACCGCGTCAATGACATTGCCCGCGCTGCTGTCGATGAGTTTAATGCGCACGCGTGGATAGCGACTGTGGAACTGGCGGATCACCTCCGGCATAAAATGGCAGGCCGCCGAAGGCACCGTGGCGACGGTGATAAGCCCGGTGCGCTCCTCGCTCACCTTGTCGATATCCGCCAGCATCGACTCCACGTTTTCCAGAAGCTGTCCACAGCGGTCAGCAAAGGTTTGCCCGAAGAGCGTCAATGTTACGCGCCGGGTAGTTCTGTCGAACAGTTTCGCGCCGACGGCCGTCTCCAGCTTTTCAATGCGGCGGCTTAAGGCGGACTGAGAGATGCAGATAGACTCCGCGGCGATACGGAAATTACCGTACTCAACCAGGGCTCTGAAGGCATAAAGATCGTTGAGGTCGAAATTGACGGGCATATTTTCTGGCAATCCTTAGCGCTTTCTGGAAACTCGAATATTCATAATAGCGACTTATGAATCAGCGGCAACCTCTGCCGCTGATGTGTATCCAGAAAGCGCGATGTGCCTTAGTGGGCGTCGATGTAAGACTCCGTTACCGAATCCACCAGCGCCATCTCTTCGCGGCTCAGCAACATCTCTATATTCACCAGAATAATCATTCGACTGTCGAGCACGCCCAACCCAAGCAGATAACGGCCAGACAGTACCGAGGCCACATCCGGAGTCGGCTTGATGTTATCCACGTCAATCGACAGCACGTCCGCCACGCCGTCAACCACAATACCTACCACGCGATCATTCAGATTGAGCACAATGACTACCGTTTTATCGTCATGCGACGGGTCAGGCAGATCGAAACGCACGCGCAGATCGACAATCGGCACAATCACGCCGCGCAGGTTGGTTACGCCGGTAATAAAGTTCGGCGCGTTCGGAATACGTGTCAGGCGATCGCAGCCGCGGATCTCCTGCACTTTGAGAATATCGATACCGTACTCTTCGTCGCCCAGACGGAATACCAGGTACTCCTGCGCGATGGCGTCGGTTGCGGCGGATTTACTGGCGGTTGCTACAGTCATGCGTTTACCCCCTCCCTATGGGGTTGTGGAGCGTTGAGCGTCGAAAGCTCAACCACATCAAGGATCAGCGCCACGCTGCCATCACCGAGGATGGTCGCTGCGGAGACGCCTGGAACTTTGCGGTAGTTATGTTCAAGGTTTTTGACCACCACCTGCTGCTGGCCGATAAGCTGATCGACCCACAGCGCATAGCGGCAGCCCGCGCTTTGCACAATTACCACGATACCGTCATCGGCAGGGGCTTCACCCGCCACCGAGAGACGCTGACGCAGCAGCACCAGCGGCAGATATTCACCACGCACCTGCAGCAGGCGTTCTTCGCCCACAAAGCGGCACAGCATTTCGTCGGTTGGCCGCAGCGATTCCATCACCGCGCCCAGCGGCAGGACGTAAATCTCGTCCCCTACCTTCACCAGCATGCCGTCGAGGATCGCCAGCGTCAGCGGCAGAATAATACGGATAGTCGTTCCTGCACCCGGCGTCGAGAGCACATCCACGTGGCCCCCCATCGCCAGAATGTTGCGTCGCACCACGTCCATGCCGACACCACGCCCGGAGACGTCCGTCACGCTCTCGGCGGTGGAGAAACCGGCGGCGAAGATCAACATCCATACGTCGTCGTCACTCATGGTGTCGCTGATGGTCATCCCCTGAGAACGGGCTTTGGCGAGGATCTTCTCCCGGTTAAGTCCCGCACCATCGTCGCTGACCTCAATCACAATATTACCGCCGTGGTGTTCGGCCGAGAGCGTCAGGTTCCCGGTCACCGGTTTACCTTTTGCGGTTCGCACCTCTTTCTCCTCAATACCGTGATCAAGGCTGTTACGAACCAGGTGGGTCAGCGGGTCGATAATGCGCTCAATGAGACTCTTATCCAGCTCGGCGGAACCGCCTTTAAGGGTCAGCTCGACCTCTTTATTCAGGCGAGAGCCCAGGTCATGCACCAGTCGCGGGAAGCGACTAAAGACGTAATCCATCGGCATCATACGGATGGACATCACAGACTCCTGCAGCTCGCGGGTGTTGCGCTCCATCTGCGCCACGCAACCGGAAAGCAGATCGTAACTGGCCGGATCAAGGGTGCGCGACAGCTGGGAGAGCATCGCCTGTGTGATGATAAGCTCACCGACCTGGTTGATGATCTGGTCGACTTTACTCACCGCCACGCGAATGCTGCCCGACTCCTGATTTGCCGGACGAGGTGCAGGCGGTGTTTTTTTGACAACGGTTTCAGGCAGCGCAGCAGGCGTTTGTACCGGCGCGGGCAGCGGATCTGATTCGGCGGGCTGGATCTCAATCTGCTTGCTGTCGAGCACAAAGCAAAGCACGGCGGTAATATCGTCCGCCGAGGCCGTAGTCCGTAGCGCGACCGTCATACTGTCTGACGTTGCCTCAACGTCTTTCACCTCACCCATATTGGTCAGTTCGTCGCGCAGTGTCGCCTGCTCGCGCGCCTCAACGTTACGCAGGGTCACCAGCAACGTGGTTTCTGTTTCCTGCGCCGTGCTGGTCGGCTTTGGCGCGGGCTCCGCTGGCGTCGAAGGCTGCTGGCCTTCAAGG
Source organism: Enterobacter sp. P82 (assembly GCF_037053385.1). Classification (NCBI taxonomy): domain Bacteria; kingdom Pseudomonadati; phylum Pseudomonadota; class Gammaproteobacteria; order Enterobacterales; family Enterobacteriaceae; genus Enterobacter; species Enterobacter sp. P82. Next base: position 611,870 of record NZ_JBALHX010000001.1, on the reverse strand, counting down.
GCAATCTCCCTCAGGGCTTCACAGATATAGCGATAACTTGCTTCATCAGGCTCCTGCGAAGACTGATAGGCTTCCAGCTGCGCTTGCATAATGTCCTTACATTCCAGAAAAAGGTTGATGATTGAGCGACTGAGCGTTCTCTCCCCTGCCCGCGCCTGGTCAAGGAGATTTTCCAGCAGGTGGGTCGTCTCCTGTAATGCGGTAAATCCAAAGGTGGCCGCGCCCCCTTTCAGCGAGTGTGCGGCACGAAAGATAGCGTTCAGTTGCTCCTGATCCGGTGCCGACAGGTCTAGCTGCAGCAGATGCTGTTCCATTTCGGCCAGCAATTCTTCCGCTTCGGTGAAGAAAATCTGCGAAAAATCATTCATGTCCATCGGTATAGCCCTGCACGTTTTGCAGATTGATATCACTCAGCACACTATCTGCACGCTGAGCCTGCGTATCTTCCAGACGGATCTCCTGCTCTTTTGAGCGACTGAGAACCAGGATGCTGATACGGCGGTTCACGGCACTTTCCGGCGACGTATTCTCCAAAGGCATCCGGCTGGCTGTACCGATCACGCGTAAGAAGCGCTCATCGTTAAGACCGCTTCGGACCAACACCCGGCGGGCAGCATTCGCGCGTCCGGCAGAGAGTTCCCAGTTGCTGTAACCCCCTTCGCCACCGGCGTACGGCAGCGAGTCGGTGTGCCCGGTCAGGCTCAAGGCGTTCGGTAGCTCCTGCAGCAGTGGCACCAGCGCCTGCAAAATGCCGTTCATGTAGGATTCTGGTAGTTCACTACCCACGCGGAACATCGGACGGTCCTGCGAGTCGGTGATTTGAATCAGCAGACCATCGTTGGTGAGGTTAAGCAGGATGTTGGACTTAAAGTTATTGAGCCGGGGATCCGTCTCAATCATTCGCTGCAGTTTCTCTTTCGCCTGCTTCAGGCTTTCGACGCGCTTGTGCCGATCCAGATTGCCGATTTTTGCCTTAAACACCTCACCATCCTGCTTGATAATGTCATCCCCGCCGCCGGGAATGACGCTGTCGCTCAGGCTGGTTTTATTGCCGTTGGCCATCGAGGGCTTAAGCGGCATGCGGAAATAGTCCGCGATCAGCTCTCTTTCCATCTCCGTGGACTGCGACAGCAGCCACATCACCAGAAAGAACGCCATCATCGCGGTCATAAAATCGGCATAGGCAATCTTCCAGGTACCGCCGTGATGCGCGTGTTTTTTCTTTTTACGCTTACGGGAAATGATGACAGGGGTAGCGTTCTTCATGCGGCGCTGTCCGTGGTTTTGGTTTTCAGCGTGGCGTTGGATTTCACCTCACGAACATGCTCTTCCAGCTCTTCAAACGACGGGCGTTCGCTGGTAAAGATGGTTTTACGCCCGAACTCAACCGCAATCTGCGGCGCATAGCCGTTAAGGCTGGAAAGCAGCGTCACTTTGATGCACTGCAAAATTTTGACCTGATCAGAGCTCTTCTGACGCAGCAGCGTGGCCAGCGGCAGAACAAAGCCGTAGGCAATCAAAATACCGAGGAACGTCCCGACCAGCGCGTGGCCGATAAGCATACCCAGTTCTGCGGCTGGACGGTCTGCGGAACCAAGCGCATTCACAACCCCCATCACCGCCGCCACAATACCGAACGCCGGAAACGCATCGCCCACGGTGTTGAGGCTGTGGGCTGGAACCTCCAGTTCTTCTTCGCAGGTTTCAATCTCCTCATCCATCAGGGCTTCGATCTCATGGGAGTTCATGCTGCCGCCAATCATCAGACGGAAGTAGTCGAGGATAAAGTTGGCGAGCATCGGGTCGCTCATCAGACGGGGATAGGCGCTAAAAATGTCGCTGTTCTGCGGGTCTTCAATGTCTTTTTCCAGCGACATCAGCCCGTGAACGCGGCTCTGCGACAGCAGCAGGAACATCAGCGCCATCAGATCCATATACACCGCTTTGTTGTAGCGCTTGCCAAAAAAGACTTTGACCAGCGCTTTCCCGGTTGCTTTCAGGGATTTTATGTTGTTGCCGACGATAAATGCGCCCACCCCGGCCCCGCCGATAATCAGCAACTCCAGCGGCTGGAACAGCGCCATCAGGTTACCGCCGGAAAGGATAAAGCCGCCAAAAACGGTGAAAATGACAACAAGATAGCCAACAATAACTAACACGATCTCTCCTTCTACTTTTAGACCGATACCGGGAATTCCCGGCATCGGGTAAACGCCATCTTGCGCCTTGCCACCCGGTGTTACGCCGTCATGATCTCTGGTGCGCTAAAATTCCCCAGCAGGCCGGAATTGCTCACCTGGGATTTTTTAAGCGCACGCGACGGTGGGTTGCACAAACTGCAGGTAAATGGGTTTTTAATAAATTCCGTGGTGACGATAAAACCGCCGCCGCAGACATTGCAGGCTTTACGGGAAATAATGCCGCAATCAATAAACCTTAATAATGTCCAGGCACGGGTCAGCCCTAACACCGGCTTCTCATCGGAACAGGTACTGCACTGTTCCAGATACAGGCGATAGGTTTTCATCAGCATTTCAATGGAGCGCCCCTGCTCGGTTTTTTTCAGATACAGGTAAATGTTGTAGAACATGGAAGAGTGAATATTCTGCTCCCATGACATAAACCAGTCTTCTGAAAACGGTAGCATGCCTTTCGGTGGCGGACACCCGCGTAATTCTTTATATAAACGAAGCAGACGGCGACGGCTGAGTGATGTTTCAGATTCGAGAACCTGCATTCTCGCCCCGAGAGAAATTAACCCCATCGCAATGTTCACTTCTTCAATTTCCTGCAGCAGGCTCTTTTCACCACACATATTATGCCTCCTCCACGGTCATGGTTTCTTCTTCGCTTAATGCATTAAGAAGATTGGTCGACAAAATAATACCCGTGTGGATCTGTTGCAGTGCTTCAATACGAGAATCTTTGGTCAGGTTTTCAATAACCACTTCGTCATCCACACGCAAACGGCAAATAAGCTGATTGGTGGTTGCCAGTTTCATCAATTGTGGCAACGAGAGTTCTTTAAGGTTATCAATTGTACCTTCAGATAATCCGAGGCGAAAACCAGCCGCAAATTTGTCCTGGCGGATCAGTTGCTGAGCCAGAAGCAGATAGGACAAATTAATATCATGGATATTTTGCAGATACTCGTCAAAATTAGACACAGGTGAAAACTCCCAATGTTATTCAGCCATTAGCTGGCATGTCAGTTTAGATACATAGCATGATCGAACTGATGCAGAGAGTCTTTTGGTATTGATATTCACCGACGTAATCATTTCATCATCAGTAAATGACATACTGCTCTTCAATGCCAAAGGAGGCTGCATCACAAAACTGGCAAAATCATAAACACTCAGGATTTTCCGAACAAGCGACAGAAATTTCCCTAAATCACCGAATTGCTGTTAATGCATTGATTTTTAAAGTTAAATAATCATTGTTAAATGTTATTAAACCTCTGAGTTAATGATTAAAACAGCTTTATTTCCCGTTAATAATCTTAATGTTAAACAATTGTAAGTATTAATAAGAGGTCTCCATGCGACTTCGTAACCTTTTTAACGCCAGACTGTGTAACTGGCTGACACGCGTCTCGGTGATCCCCAAAATCAATCCGATCTCTTTCATATTCAAATCCTGAAGATAATAGAGCTGGAGTAGTACCTGCTCTCGCTCGGGAATGTATTGAATATGATCGGTGATCTGTTCCATCAGGTTCTGTTTAATGGTGCTGTGCAGGGGATTAAGTTGCTCATTCTCGTCACCATTATTTTCCCAGCTATCGGCGTAATTCTCCTGCAACTCATCCATGGAGTACATCTGGCTACTGTTATTATCCGCCAGCATCTGCTGAAATTCTTTCAGCGACACACCCATGCGTTCTGCAATATCCGTTTCCGTGGCTTCGCCGCCTTTTTCCTGTTCGATTTGCTGAATGAGAGCGACAATTTCCCGTGTATGAGTTCTCACCCGTCTCGGAACCCAGTCACTCTCCCGCAGTTCATCTAATAAGGCCCACTTTACACGCTGAGTGATCCATGCGCTGAGCGTTACCCCTTTTTTCGGGTCAAAGGTTTCCACTGCATTTAAAAAACCAATGGCCCCGGCCTGTATTAAATCATCCAGCTCGACGCTGGCAGGAAGTCGCTTGATTAAACGCAGCGCTTCCTGCCGCACCAGATAGTGATACTTAGACCACACTACCGTTTTATCTTCCAGCCCTTCGGCCGTATAAATACCGTCCACGATCGTATTCCACCTGATATTCTCTTTGAGAATTATCCGGTGAACCATCGTATTCAAATAGTGCAATAAGCCTTTATAATAATGCGCATACTGCTACTTCATTTTATATCACGCGCTATTTAACAAATAACGGTTATCAATGCCGGCATTTATCGGAATTAAAAAGTTTCCCACTGAGCGAGCGTATTCTCCTGCTGGCGCTGGGGCTTCGCTGGCTCTACCGCCGTTATTTCCACGTTGCTCTGCTGGTTCAGCCTGAACTGTGCTACCAGTTTCTCCAGCGCGTCGGACTGCGCTTCCAGCTCCCCGGCAGCCATTGCCGCCTCTTCGACCATGGCCGCATTTTGCTGGGTCACCAGATCCATCTCATTAACCGCCTGCGAAATCTGGTTGATACCCGCACTCTGCTCATCAGACGCCGAGGTGATCTCGCCCATAATCTGCGTGACCTGCGCCACGGAGGTGACAATGTCCTGCATCACGGTGCTAGCCTGCCCGACCTGGCGTGAACCGATATCAATATTGTTAACGCTGGTGTTAATGAGCTGATTAATCTCTTTCGCCGCATCCGCGCTGCGCTTCGCCAGGTTACGCACCTCTTCGGCGACCACGGCGAAGCCGCGTCCCTGCTCACCTGCACGTGCGGCTTCCACCGCGGCATTCAGCGCCAGGATGTTGGTCTGGTTGGCAATGCTGTCGATTACACCGTTAATATCTGCAATCTGACGGGAGCTGGTGGTGATTTCCGCCATGATCTGCTCCAGGCTCTGCATCACCTCGCCGCCGTTATGCGCATTGCTGCTTGCACTCTCGGCCAGTTCGCGCGCCGCATGGGCGTTATCCGCATTCTGACGCACGGTGGTTTTGATCTGCTCCATACTGGCCGCCGTCTCCTGCAGCGCCGCCGCCTGTTCCTCAGTACGGGAAGAGAGATCGTTATTGCCATGGGCAATCTCCTGCGCATTAGTGTGAATGCGCTGGACGCTGTCGCGGATCCCCAGAATGGTGCTGGTCAGGGACGTTCGCATGGTTTCCAGTTCAACGAGCATTTGGCCAATTTCATTCTGGCTGCCGCTGTCAATGGCCTGGCTCAGATCGCCAGCCGCCACGCGGCGCAGCGTCTCAACAGTGGTCTCCATTCGGCGAACGAGGGTATGACGCAGCCAGTAGCGAATGGCAAACAGCAGCGCAATCGACATCAGCACCACAACAAGCCCTACACCCATCATGATCTGATAGCCGCGTTCGGCTTCATAGATATAGGTTTCATTCAGGCGGGCGCTGGCGTCCGTGTACTGCTCAACTTTATTCCGCAGCTGAGTGCGCAGTTCCATATCGTGCTCAAGTGAACCGGTATACCCCGCCGGGTTTTGCAGATAACCGAGCTTCGTTTCAGCGACTTTATAGACGTCATTGAAGGCAGCATTCACTTCGGCAGCGAAACGGCTCTCTTCCTGCGTATTGAAGGGAGAGGCCATAAAGTCGTCCATATTGCGACGCGCTGTCTTCAGCACGTTTTGCGTATGTGTTGCCACGTTTGCCGATATCGGGTTGCCGAGTGCCGCCTGCAGCATCAGGCCGTTGGTGTTCGCCATCACCGCGCTGATGTTATAGGCCGCGTCGCGCATCTGATCGTTATTTTCAGAAGCCACCACAACACGTTTAAAATTGCTGTTGTTGGACACCGCGTTGTACACCGACCAGGCGGTTACGCCGAGCAGCATGACAGCCATCAGGCCAATAAGCAGGCTGATGGCGGTATAAATTTTCAGTTTTGTGAGCATCGTTTTTCACCTGCCCGCACGGTATACGCCATACGCAGCAGGTGCCTGTTAAGTGAGGAAGTTTATTGATTAAACAGACTCATCGCCTGCATTCTTTGGTAGACATACATGGAGGCGTTAAACGCCAGCTCGGACATTTGCGACTCCGAAGCGAGGGTAATCAGCATGCTGGTATCGGCCCCAATGGCGTTCTGCACTTTAACAATGGTGTCGTTGATCAGCACATCCCCGGAGAGATCCAGCGCGTCAAGCTGCTGCATATTGGTGCCGAGTTCAGCCTGCACTTTGCCCAGGCGATCGATGCCCGCATCAAGCTCATTACTGGCAAGGCTGAGCACACGTTCGAGCGCTACTTCATCTATGGGGTCTCGCGTCAACTCGGCAACCGCAGTCGTTAAGATAGGGATAATATTCCCAAAGATTTCATCCCCCAGATGACTGACCTGCATTTCAGTCCCATCTGCCACGGTCTGTCTGCGTGCTTCATTTCCCCCCTGATAATTGCCATTAGCATCAAACGCCGGGGTATCCGTATTAAAGCCGGCGAAAATATAACGCCCGTTGCTGTCGCGCGTATTGCCAATATCCAGCAGGTTGGCGGTAATGCCTCTGATCTCTTCCCCCAGCGCGCGGCGGTCTTCAGGAGAATAGGTGTCGCTTTTCGCCGCAATAATTTTCTCTTTCAGCGAGGTGGTCAGCAGATTACCCACGCCGTTGAGAATATTGTCCTGAAACTCCAGTCCCCCACGCACGCGGGAACGGACGTTGCTGTAAAGCTCGAGCTTCGCCAGCGCATCCTGATGTTTCACCGCGTCCGTCGCAGCAGCCGGGTCGTCCGAAGCCTTTAACAGCGTTTTGCCTGCCGACATGCGTAAATAGACGTCGTTGCTTTGCGCCATGCGTTTCGTCATGCTCTCGGCGCTTTTCTGATACATATAAAGCGTACTTAATCGCATCATCGGTTCCTTATCTGATAGAAAGAAGCGCGTCGAACATATCGGTCGCGGTTTGCAGCAGCTGCGTGTTAGCACGGTAGTAGCTCATGAACATGTCGAGGTTGATTCGCTCGTTATCCATGTTCACGCCCGAAATGCTCTGTTTCGTTTCATATTTGGTGGTGAAGTCGATTTCCGCGCTGGTGGCTTCGGATTTGACGCTGCGCGCCCGGTCACCGATGGTCCCCACCAGGCTGGCATAAGCTTCGCTCAGGGTGTTTTTGCCAATCAGTTTTTCTTCCTGGATTTTCAGCATCTCTTCCAGGTTTTTGTTATTACCTTCCCCGCCAGTACCATCTGCTGCGGCGAATTCCTGCCCGCTGGCGATCTTGCGGCCGATCCCTTCAGCCGCCCCTGTCATTGGGTTAAGGGTGAACGTATCCCCTGCCATGGCAGTGGATGGCGTTGGGAGCTTGATCTCGATTCCATCGAACTTTAGCCTGTCGCGACCACTTGGTTCGAGAGTTACCGCACGACCATCCTCCCCCGTGACAACCCAATCAGTACCGTTGAAGGTGATAGAGTAATTTTCGGATTTCACATTTTTGTAATCGTTGACCCTGACCTGATCGAGCTGATCGCTGCCCTGGTTCTTCGCGTTCGCCTGCGCTTTAATCGCCGGCAGCGAGAAAAGATCGCCCCCCGGATTACCATTCGCGTCGAGTCCCGCCCCGTTCTGCTCGTTCATGCGATGCGCCATCATAAAGGCGATCTGATCCAGCTCCTGGCGGGCAATCGTGAGATCTTCATTGCGGAATTTAAACAATCCGCCGAGACGTCCTTTGGTAATGCTGTCCTCATCCAGCGGCGTGGCTTTGCCGTTCGCGTCCACATACGAGACAATGGTTTTATTCGGATCGCTGTCCGACGGCGACGTTTGCAGCTTGTAGGCCGTGTCGCCGGAGACCAGTGGACGTCCGTCGGAGAGCGTCACGTCAACGCGTCCAGTGGTCTGGTTCTCGGTCACGGTGATGCCAATATGCTCACTCATCTTCTCCAGCAGGGCGTCGCGCTGGTCGAGCAGATCGGCAGGCGGTGTACCACTCCCCTGCGCGCGCTCGAGCTGTTTGTTCAGCTCAGCCAGCTGCTGGGTATAGCTGTTAATGTCTTTAGTACTTTGTTCGATCTGCGTATTGGTGCTTTTTTCCAGCGCGGTAAGACGCTTGGCGCTGGCGTTATAACGGTTGCTGAGCGTGCCAAGTGAGTTGAATACCGCGGCGCGTGCCGGGCCATCTGCCACATCGCCGCTCAGCGTTGCCATGGCCTTAAACATGTCGTTCAGCGCAACGGAGACGTTATCGGACTCGTCCGCCAGCATGTTGTCGATGTCGCTCAGTTGCTCCATACGCCCGCTCAGGGAAGCGTAATGGGAGAGCGATCCACGCAGCTGGTTATTGGCGAAGGCGTCATAGGCGCGTTCGACGCCGCTCACCTGCGCGCCGTAACCGTAAAACCCCTGCGAGGTGGACATACCACCGAGTTCGCCAATAATGATATTGCGTCGGCTGTAGGTGCCGGACATCCCGTTAGTCAGGTTATCCCCTGTCACCCGAAACGCCGCCTGCGCCACGTTGAGGCCGGTTCTTGCGAGGTTAAAAAGATTATTCATTATCTGTGGATATCCTTTATTTGCTGACCCGGGGATAATTTCCAGGCCAGAACGTTCATGGTTCTGCTTAATTCATCGGTGATTACAAAATTCTCTAAAAAATTTTGTCGAGATCGTTTCGGTAAGCATTGACCCCCTGCTGAATATCACCTTTTACCTTCTGAATAATGGTGATCAGTTTTTTGGCGTAGGCAGGGTCAGTCGCATAGCCGCCCGCCTGCAGCGCTTTTGCGCCCTGCTCTGGCGAGTCGGACTGCACCACGCCGCGGTAGCGCGGGTTCCTGGTCAGTAATTTCGCGTAGTCTGACAGGGCATGTTCGTAGGAGTCATAGACGCGGAACGCGGCTTTCACCTTCTGCTTCACGCCGTTGATGTATTCGGTGGTGGTGATTTCGGTGGTTTTTCCGCGCCAGTCGCCGGTCGCTTTAATGCCGAACAGGTTGTGGCTCGGGCTACCGTCGGCCGCAGGAATTTCACGTTTACCCCAGCCGGATTCCAGCGCCGCCTGAGCCAGTATCAGGTGCGGATGCAGCCCGCTCTGCTGTGCGGCCTCCTGCGCCGGACGCAGCAGGCGTGAAATAAACGGATGCGCCCCTTCCGCCGCTCTGGCAAACGACACCGGCGCGGGCAGGCGCAGCGGCCCGGTCGCCGGGGCTGAAGCAAGCCCTGGTCGCAGCAGATCGCGCCCCGGCGTCGATACTACTGGCGCATCGCTCTCGCCACCGAGCTGGCGGACGATAAGATCGGCAAAGCCGAGCTGACCACTCCCGGCAATATCTTGCGCGACCTGCTGATCGTGCATGGCGGTGTACATTTCGGCCGACTGGCTGTGGAGCAGATCGTCCTTGAAGGTGGCATCGCGCATACTTTTCATCATCATCTGTACGAATACCCCCTCCAGTTGCTTCGCCGCCGCCTTCAGCGCGCCGGGCGATTGCCGCCCGGCCTCCCGTTTTAACGTATCCAGTGACCGGACATCAAAGGCGGGTTGATCGAGCTTGTCGAAGGCGTTCATCAGTTCACCTCCAGCTTCGCCCGCAGACAGCCGGCGTTTTTCATCGCCTGCAGGACGGACATCAGCTCGTTCGGTGTCGCACCCAAACTGTTCAGCGCGCGGATGACGGCGTTCAGGTCGGTGCTGCTTCGCACGTGCTGTAGCGAACCGCCACTATCGCGCACCGAAATATCGGTCTGCGGCACCACCACCGTCTCCCCACCGGCAAACGGCGTATCGGGCTGGCTGATGACGTTGTTCTGCATCACCTCCACGGTCAGTGAACCGTGCGCCACCGCGCAGGAATCCAGCGACACGTGGCGGTTCATTACCACCGAGCCGGTGCGGGAGTTGACAATCACCTTCGCGTCCTGGACGTTTACCCGCAGAGGAATGTCCTGGATATTCGCGAGGAAGCGGACGCGAGACGGGCCGTCCGACGGCGCAAAGAGGCGCACGGTACGGGCATCTTCCGGAATGGCCGCGCCGCCGCTGTAGCGCTGGTTAATGGCATCGCTGATCTGCTGCGCCAGGGAGAAATCACTCTCGTTGAGCTGCAGGCGCACTATGTTCTGGGTGGCGAAATCGTTCGGCACTTCGCGCTCGACAGTGGCCCCGCCGCTGATGCGTCCCCCGTTCAGCTGGTTGACCTGCACGCGGCTGCCGCCCGCCTGCGCGCCTGCGCCGGAAATCAAAATGTTGCCCTGAGCGATGGCATAGATCTGGTTATCCGCTCCTTTCAGCGGGGTCATCAGCAGCGTGCCGCCGCGCAGGCTTTTGGCGTTCCCCACCGAGGAGACCACTATGTCCAGCTTGTCGCCGGGACGGGCAAACGGCGGCAGCTCGGCGGTCACCATCACCGCCGCGATATTTTTCAACTGCATATTGGTGCCCGCCGGGACGGTGATCCCCAGCTGCGAGAGCATGTTATTCAGGCTCTGGCCGGTGAACGGCGCCTGCATGGTCTGGTCGCCGGTGCCGTCAAGGCCGACAATCAGGCCGTAGCCCATCAGGGAGTTGGAGCGCACGCCCTGCACCGTCGCCAGATCGCGGATACGTTCCGCGTGTGCCAGTTTTGGCACGCCCAGCGTCATGCCGTAGAGCAGCAGGCTGAGAAACAACAGGATAGATTCTTTTTTCATGGTCATATCAGAAAGGAGAAAGATTCAGGAACAGGCGCTGCAGCCAGCCCATGTTCTGCGCTTCGTTGATGTAGCCGTTGCCGACGTATTCGATGCGGGCATCAGCCACCTGGGTGGACGGCACGGTGTTGCTACCGCTGATAAAGCGTGGATTCACCACACCAGAAAAGCGGATGAACTCCGTCCCCTGGTTGATGGCGATCTGCTTTTCCCCCACCACACGCAGGTTGCCATTTGGCAAAAGCTCATTGACGGTCACGGTGATCGTTCCGGTAAAGGTATTGCGCGCCGCTGCGCCGCCCTTGCCGGAAAAATCATTTTTGCCTTCGGCTTTAAAATCCGCTTTTCCGTCGCCGAGCCAGCTCCCGGCTGCCGTCGGGACGGCCAGCAACTCCATTCCGGCCGATCCATTACGGTTGGCACTGGCGGAGGAACTTTTACTGGCGCTCACGTTCTCCTGCAGCAGGATCGTCAGCGTATCGCCCACGTTACGCGGGCGGCGATCTTCGAACATCGGCTGATAGCCGTAGTTCATTCCCTGCCCTGCCTGAAACAGTGAGCCGCCGGTCGCTGCCGGTGCCATCGGTAATGGTGTTGCCGTCGTAGGCCCCTCGACGAGAGGTTTTTGCAGAATGTGCGCGCAGCCGCTCAGCAGCAGCGTGCCTGCCAGCAGCGCCGCTGCCGGGATGTGCATTGAGAGTTTATTCATTTCAGTGTCGATAAAATGTCTGGCCGCGCGAGCGGCCAGAGAAGGACATTACAGCTGGGAGAGGCGCTGCAGCATCTGATCGGATGCCGAGACCGCCTTACTGTTGATTTCGTAGGCGCGCTGCACCTGAATCATGGTCACCAGCTCTTCCGCCACGTTAACGTTGGAGATCTCCACGTAGCCCTGCTTCAGCGTGCCCGCGCTCTCCATGCCGGGGTTCAGCTCGTTGGGGGCGCCGGAGGATTGCGTCTCCTTGTAGAGGTTGCCGCCGATGCTTTCCAGCCCCGCGTTGTTGACGAAGGTCGTCAACGTCAACTGGCCAATCTGCTGCTCTTCCGCCTGGCCCGGCACCTTCACGCTGACAATGCCGTCGCTGCCGATGGTCAGCTTGGTGGCGTCCTGTGGGATAACGATGCCTGGCTGGATCGGATACCCTTCGGCATTGGTCAGCTGGCCATCCTGGTTTTTCCCGAAGTGACCGTCCCGGGTATAGGCGGTGCTGCCATCCGGCATCTGCACCTGGAAAAAGCCCTCGCCTTCAATGGCAACGTCATACTCATCACCACTGGAGTTCATCCCCCCCTGAGTGTGGATGCGCTGAGTGGAGACAGGACGTACGCCGGTACCGAGCTGCAGACCCGACGGCAGGTTATTCTGCTCCGTGGCCTGCGCGCCAGGCTGGCGCATGTTCTGGTACAGCAGATCCTGAAACACGGCGCGCTGACGCTTAAAGCCGTTGGTATTGACGTTCGCCAGGTTGTTGGAGATAACGTCCATATTGAGCTGCTGTGCTTCCAGCCCGGTTTTTGCGATCCATAAAGAACGAATCATGTTGTAACTCCTTGCGCGCGATTAGCTCACGCTGAGTAGCTGGTTGGCCTTCTGGGCGTTTTCGTCGGCGGTGCGGATCACCTTCATGTTCATGTCGAAGCCGCGAGAGTTGGCGATCATCTGGGTCATCATCTGCACCGGGCTAACGTTGCTGCCCTCGATGGCTTCCGGCGTCAGGCGCAGGGTTTCGTCCTGCTCCAGCGTCTGACCTGCCGCAGTGCGGAACAGCCCGTCGTCGCCGTGTACCATGCTGTTCATCTCTGCGTTAACCAGCTTGATACGCCCGACCGGCACCAGCGCAGTGGGGTCATCGCCCATGCCCAGCGCTGAAACGGTACCGTCGCTGCCAATGGTGATATGAGATTGTGGCGGCACTTCCAGCGGCCCGCCGTCGCCCATCAGCGGACGGCCGTTGACGCTCAGCGCCCCGTCCTGATCGACTTCAATGGCGCCGTTACGGGTGTACCCTTCGCTGCCATCCTCGGTGGCAACAGCCAGCCAGCTGTTCTGCGGCAGCGCCACGTCCAGGCTGCGCCCGGTATGGGTGATCGGCCCCATGGTGGTGTCATGAAACGGGGTAGACTCCGCCACCAGCGCACGGGTGCGCAGACTGTCCCCTTCGATAGGTACCGAACGGAAGGCCGCCAGCTGGGCGCGAAAGCCTGCCGTGGAGCTGTTCGCCAGATTATTAGAGGTGACCGCCTGGCGGTTGAGCGCCGCATTCGCGGCACTCATGGCGGTATAGATAGCGCGATCCATCACTCAGCCTTAACGCAGGTTAACCAGCGTCTGCAGAACTTCAGACTGGGTTTTAATGGTTTGCGAGTTGGACTGATAGTTGCGCTGGTAGACGATCATGTTGACCATCTCGTCGCCCAGGTTAACGTTGGAGGACTCCAGCATGCCGCCCGTCATATTTCCGAAGCTGCCGGTGCCCGAGGTACCAAGGAACGGCTGACCCGACTGCACGGTCTCTGCCCACAGGTTGTTACCCTGCTGCGCCAGTCCGCCCACATTGGCAAAGTCCGCCAGCACGACCTGAGCCACAGTCTGGCGTTTGCCGTTACTGTAGATAGCGATAACCTCACCGGTATCACTCACCTGAAAGTTGTTGAATGTTCCCGGAGCCTGTCCGTCGATCTCCTCAAGCTTGATCTGAGGCTCTTTCGCGACCTGAGTTATTTTTCCCAGGTCTATGTTCAGGTTCAGGGCATTGGCACCATTATATTTTTCACCTTTAATATTCAGAACCGCAGGATCAGTTTTCATATTACCATTTGGGTCAAATTCTATAGCCAATGGCGTAGGTATGCCGACTACGGGTGCGGTAGAATCTATCGCATACGCTTTCCATTCCCCATCCCCTGTACGGGCAAAATAGACCTGGATATCGTGCTTATTCCCCAGACTGTCGGTGGCAGTAAACTGGCTCATGTGGTTATAGGTGTCTTTGTCGTCCGGATCGAACGTTTTTGTTATGAGTTCAGCCCCAGAGTCTAACGTCCCTCCCAACGAGCCCTTCTCTGATGCAGCAGGTGGCATATCATCTTTCGGAATGCGGATCGGCCCAACCTGCGCGCCTGGGTTAATCACCCCGTTAGTGGCCTGGTAGCCAGTTAAAAACGTGTTGTTCGTTTTGTTGATGATAAAGCCGTTCTCATTCTCTATGAACTCGCCGTTACGCCCGTAGAAAACGCTGCCTGCATCATCCACCATGCGGAAAAAACCCCGGCCATTGATCATCATATCCAGGGCAGAACTCCCCATCGCCGGACCACCCTGACCAAAGTTCTGACTCACACCCGCTACCTGTACCCCCATCCCCATTGAACCGGCGAAAATATCGGAGAAGGAGGCTGAGCCCGCTTTAAAACCGATCGTCTGGGAGTTGGCGATGTTGTTACCCACCACATCCAGCGCTTTTGCTGCGGCGCTCAGACCGCTAAGACCTTGTGAAAAACCCATTTTTTAGATTCCAGAAAGTAAGTAATGGTTATTTTTGAATGACATAAACCTGGTTCATGGCAATCGGATCGTGATTAAGCAGATGCAGAATCGGGCCGTCTGAGGTGATGGTGACGCCCTGAACCTGCTCCTGAACCAGGGTAGTGACGTCTGGTTTCTCCCCTTCCGGATTGCTGGCCGTAAGGGAAAGGGTATATTCCCTGTCTCTCGGAGGGCCCGGCTCCGGCTTGAAGTTCTCCAGATCGTCGAGGTTGTAAGTGTTCATGCCTGACTTGACGTTTTTCAGCTCAGCGGTGTAAGCATTGCCTTCACTGTCCTCTAGCGTGACAGTCACCGTCTCGGCATCACCTGCCAGCGCGAACTGGAAATCATCTGAGCCGCCCGGGTTCGCACCAACCTGATGAATACCATTTCCGTCACTCTCACCAAAGGAGACCTTCGGTTCGCCTTCGATCAGCACGCTGCGCCCCACCCAGGCGGAGGCGCTCATACTGCCAAGCTGAACCATCAACGCCTGCACCCCCGCCACGGAGGTGTTAAGCTTCTCCACACCCGCGGCCATATTGAACTGCGCCAGCTGCGAGGTGAGCTGGTTGTTGTCCATCGGGTTGGTGGGGTCCTGGTTTTTCATCTGCGCCACCAGCAGCGTCATAAATTGATTCGACAGATCGGCCGCGCTGTTGCCCGTTCCAGTGCCGCCGTTGCCGCTGTTGTTATTGACTGAAGAAACCGCCATATCGCCTCCTTACTGGCCCAGGGTTAAGGTTTTCAGCATCAGGCTTTTAGCGGAGTTCATCACTTCCACGTTGGCCTGATAGCTGCGGGAGGCAGAGATGGTGTTGACCATCTCGTTCATCACGTTAACGTTGGGCATGCGCACGTAGCCCTGCTCGTCGGCGAGCGGGTTGCCCGGCTCATAGACCAGGCGGTCCGGGGCGCTGCTCTCCACCACCTCGCTGACCTGCACGCCGCCGATATCCTGACCGACCGCGTCGTTCACGCTGAACACCACCTGACGGGCGCGATAGGGCTGACCGTCCGGTCCCGCCACGCTGTCGGCGTTGGCCATATTGCTGGCGCTGACGTTCAGGCGCTGGGACTGGGCCGCCATCGCCGACCCCGAAATATCAAATACGCTGAAAAGCGACATGGTTTATTACCCCTGGCTTAACACTGTCATCATTTTCTTAATATCCGCGCCCAGGAAAGTCAGTCCTGACTGGTATTTCACGGCGTTATCCGCAAAATTGACGCGCTCACGATCCATATCCACGGTATTTCCGTCAGCACTCGGTTGATCCGGAATGCGATAGAGCAACTGACTGTCGTCAAATGGCTTCGCTTTACCTTCGATATGCCGGTTTGACGTTAATGACAGTGATACGGGAGATTTGGCCATGGTGTTATTTTCCATGGCGCTTTTTAACTGTTGCGTAAAATCTATATCTCGCGCCTTGTAGCCTGGCGTATCGGCATTCGCAATATTCGAAGCCAGTATTTCCTGACGGCGTGAAAGCAAACCTAACGCCTGTTGCTGAAAGCGAAAGGCATCATCGAGTTTATTCATGACAATAAGGCTCCGGCCTCGCAAAATGAAAACTGCGATAGTGTAGTCAGCGTGGGGGAAATATCACACCGTGAAGACCCGACACAAATAAGCCTATTTAGGGGAATAAAAATAAACCGCAAAAAATTAAAACATCGATGAATTTAAAAGCCGACAAAAGTGTCATTATTTAAAACAATAAAAGCATCGTCCTCACGTATATAATTTAGCCACATTTATTCGTATTAAGGCACTAAGATGAAGTCCCTACTCGCCGGTGCGGCGCTTGCTGCTCTGCTTTGCACGGCGTCAGCTGCAGCCAGCGTTCCGTCTGAGCAAACGGCAAAGCAGCGCCTGCTGCTGAAGCTGGATGCACTGATCAAACAGCCCGAGAACGGCAAAGATATCGTGCGCACAGCAACGTTGCTCGCCACGCCTGCGCAGCTGTCCGCTGTCTGCGATAACCCGGAACTGAGCCTGGTGGGCCGCGACAGCCGTCTGACGGGCAAACGCACGGTGCTTGCCCAATGCGGTGCCCGGCGGCATTTTCTGCCGGTACGCATCAGCGCCCAAGGCACCTGGTGGGTGGCCAGCCAGAGCCTGCCGGGCGGGGCTATCGTCCAGCGCAGCGATATCGAACCGGTCACCGGCAGCCTCGACGACCAGCCCGGCGGCCTGATCTTTAACGCCGACGAGATTATCGGCCAGCGCCTGACCCGTGCGATCAACGCCGGTAAACCGCTGCTGGAAAATCAGCTGCGCCAGCAGTGGCGGCTGCGTACAGGGCAGACGGTAGACCTGGTCACCACCGGAGAGGGCTTTCGTATTCGCAGCCAGGGCAAGGCGCTGAACAACGCCGCTGTGAATGACACGCTCAACGTCAAAACCTCTGGCGGGCGCACCGTCAGCGGAAAAGTCGGCCCGGACGGCCAGGTGATGATTTTTTCACAACAATAAATTTTAGCTTTTTTGTGAATCTCCGATGAAAGGGGTATAGGTCACACACATTTTATTTCGAGGACAACTTATGAGCATTACCAGCAGCCAGCACGCCGCCCCGATTGCGAAAATCGCGCCGACTCAGGAACTGCGTCACCGCACGCAGGCCCAGGAGCAGGACGTTTCCACCCACGTGGTAAAAAGCGACAAAACCGACGTCACGCTCAGCTCGCTGACGCATAAAATTCAAACCGACGACAGCCGCGATATTGACTACGCACGCGTAGAGGCGATCCGCGCTGAACTGGCGGCAGGTACGCTGCGCATTGATCCTGAGAAGATCGCTCAGGCTCTGGTGCAGGAAATGTTTCCGTTTTAACCGTTAGCAGGACCGTTATGGACAAGCTTTACCCTATTCTCACGCAGATGAAAACGTCTCTGGATGAACTGGAGGCGATCATGATTGAAGAGGTTAATCAGCTCAACCGCGCGCAAATCAACCCGGTTTCGCTGCAGGTGCTGGCCGACAATAAGAGCCAGCTCCTCTCAACCATTCAGTATTACGACGATATGCGTCGCCAGCAGGAGCAGCAGTGCCGGGCGGAAGCCCCCTACCCGGGCCAGGGTAAGCTGTTCGCCAGCTGGCAGCAGGTGACGGAAAAAGTGCGTCACTCTAAGGCGCTGAATCAGCAGGTGGAATCTCTCCTGCAGAGCCATATGAAGAAAAATCAGCATATCCAGAAAGCGATCGAACAGGTGGGCCACGCCGGCTCGCTGTATGGTCCGGCAGGTGAATCCAGCCACGTCCCTTCTGGTCGCAAATACAACATCAGTATCTGACCGAACCTGTCTGCGTTGTCCTCTTTTGCCCGCCTCTGGCGGGCCTTTTTTTGTCTGTTGGAAGATCCCCCTCTCCCCTTTTGGGAGAGGGTTAGAGTGAGGGGAACATACGGCTGCGGTGGTCATTCCGTTCACTTTATGTTTCTTGCTACTCTGTAACGACATGACCCGTGAACGTGCCAGGGTGGCTCAGTCGCCACCACCCTGGCGACCCGGGCTCCCGGCGGTAAATCGCCGCTTCGCGGTGCCTTCAGCTTATTCCTTCCGGCTTATCGGGTACGGGCGGAGGTAACGTCCCTGTAAAGCCCGCCCTCTCGGCGCATCCCTGCGCCTCGCCCCGGCCTGCAGGAAACGCCTCAGCGATTTACAGCCGGACCAGGGCATCGCTGAAAACCTTCAGTCATTCTGAAAGCTACGTTATTGCTTCTGATTAAAATGACTGGAGCCCCTCTCCCTCAAGGGAGAGGGGCCGTACGTGCGCGCATTAAGTGGTGTGGGAGAGAGATTAGACAGCGGTATACGCTTTCGCGGAGGCGTTAGATTTGCGCAGCGTGGAGAGTTCGCTGCTGATGGTAGACAACCGCGCCTGAATCGCCCGCGTCAGTAACGCATCCTGATCCAGCAGTTGGGCGAGCAGCGCGCTCACCTGCGCTTTTGTCTCCTGTCCCAGTTGGGTTAAATCCACTTCACACAGCGTGCGCATCCCCATCGCGTACGCCTCGGATTCATCAATAAACGCCGTCCACTCGCCGTTATCGGCCTGCTGCAGCAGCGTCGCGTTGCTTATCAGCATCTGTTCAAGGAGTTCCATAATGCTGTTATCCATGCTTCACCTGCTTCTGCTGTGGGGCAATGGCCTGCCAGGTTTCGGACATCTCGGTCATCAGCGCGATCAGATGCGGCAGCTTTTCGCCTGATTTGTTCAGGTTCGCCTCCAGCAGCGTGCGGGAAATGTACTCGTAGAGGCTCTCCAGCTCGGTTGCGATCTGTCCGCCTTTTTCGTGGTTAAGCCCGGCGCGCAGGCCGTTGTCTATGATGTTAATCGCTCGCGAGAGCATCTCGCCCCGACGGGCGATATTGCCGGACTGGAAGTAAATCTCTGCGCGCTTCATGGCGTTAATCGCCCCGTCGTAAAGCAGGACGATAAGCTGGTGTGGTGTCGCACCCGTAATCTGGCTCTCCAGCGAGATATCAGAGTAGGCGCTGTTACCTGTTTTGGTGTACATCGTTAAATCCTGCCGGGCGGGGTTGCCACCCGGTCATCTGTAGATTAAAGATAATGCGTTTAAAGGCTTCTGGATAATTCCAGCAGTGACTGCTGTAACCGGTTACTCATGCTCGTCATATCGCTCATGGCTTTATCGAGACGCTGATACTCTTTCTCCCGACGCAGCATGGTCTCTTCGATACGGCGTTCCATGGCGGTGATCTGTTTTCCGACACGTTTCTCCTGCTCCCGCAGTGACTCCAGCGTGGTTTCTATCACACCGTCTTCCTTTTTGATCGCGTCCTTATCACCGAGGTAGGTATCGAAGATCCCCTCCATACGGTCTTTTATGCCCTGTCCCTCTCCTTTGCCGAGGAACAGTGCTTCAACCTCCTTCGGGTTATCCTTCAGCGCGGCATCCAGCTTTTTGGAATCAATGGAGAGTTCGCCCAGAATCCCGCCACGCTCGTCGCCGATTTTGCCGTCAAACTTCACGGTAATACCGATACTGCCCAGCGTCTGGATAACGTCCCCCGCATCGGGATAGGTCCCGCCGACGGCGGCCTTGAGCTGGCTGGTAAGACGACGCAGGGAACCGTCGCTGAACAGCGCACCGTTGCTCGGGTCCGGCTGTGGGAGAGTATCAGAATTGCTGTTGCGGTCCGGCGCGGTGTATTTGGTGAGGCTGGCCGTGGTACTGAGGTAGCTGTTGTAGTTCTTGACGAACTCCTCAATCAGCGTTTTGACCTTTGAGGTATCTTCGGTGATGGTGAGGGATTCTTCTTTAAATATCGGTGGATCGGTCGGATCATCGCCAGGAGTGCTGTCAGATACTTCACGCAATTCAAGCGTGACGCCAGGGATCAGATCGTTGATCGTGTTAGAACTACGGGAGTAAAGAGTACCATTAAGTCGAATTTCCGCATTTTTAGGTTCAGTTTCAGGGTCTGCTGCGGCATCTGTAAACATTTTCTCGAGGTCAGAGTTTCCTGTCACCTTGATATCCATTTTACCGGCTTCACCGGTTTTTTTGGATGTCAGCACCAGCTTGTGCTCACCCTCCTTGATCGTCATCACTTCAGCAACAACATCCCCCTTCTGGGCATTGATTTGTTTGGCTATCTGGTCAAGTGACGTTTGGTCGTCAGCGAGATTCAGGACCATTGGCTTATCTCCCTCATTCAGGGCAATTGTCACCGTCGCCGCGGATTTACCAATAAGTCCTTCGCGAGAGTCATTCTTCACTGCAACCTGATGCGCCTTCGCCAGCTGTGTAACCGCAATGGAATAGCTATTAGGAATAGCCCCACTTCCGGCCGTCGCTTTAAAGGTTTTATTGTCACTGACGCTGACACCGTTAAACCCTTCCTCATCAAGCTTGCCGAGATTATCTTTCAGCGTGCTTAATGCACTGGAAATCGAGCCCCAGCCAGAAATCTGTCCTTTATAGGTGCTCTGTTTTTGCAGATACGGGTTCAACTTTTGGGTAATACCTTTGCGTTCATTTGCCAGCCATTCATCAAACGGCAGCCCGGAACCTATACCTAAAAAATTTGTTGCGCCAACCATAATAATTGTTCCTGTGATAGAGAGATAATACGTCACTCTTTCTATCGGGGATTAAAGCAACAAGTTTAATTTTTCTCTGGCAATAACAACACGGCTAACCGACATGAAATACAGAGTTACGCGTTTATTACGCAATTGAACAAGGCCATTTAATGAATTACCACCAAACCTGACGCCATTTCTTTCCTTAACAAAAAAAACGAAAAAATAATTTATCCCATTTTTTATTCCCCCGATGAATGAAGTATGCGCAGCAACGAACGCATATCTCATACTATCGTTATCACTTAAAAGGATATAAAAATGGCACAGGTCATTAATACCAACGCACTGAGCCTGATGGCTCAGAACAACCTGAACAAATCCCAGGGTCAACTGGGTACTGCAATTCAGCGTCTCTCTTCCGGTATGCGTATCAACAGCGCAAAAGACGATGCAGCAGGTCTGGCCATCTCTAACCGCTTCACCTCTTCCATTCGCGGTATGACCCAGGCAGCGCGTAACGCCAACGACGGTATCTCCCTGGCGCAGACCACCGAAGGCGCGCTGGAAGAAGTGACCGAAAACATGCAGCGTATCCGCGAGCTGACCGTACAGGCGAAAAACGGCACCAACTCACAGAGCGACCTGGACTCCATCAAGAAAGAAATCGGTACTCGTCTGGAAGAAATCGGCCGTGTGGCAGAAGTGACCAACTTCAACGGTGTGAAAGTGTTCGACGGTTCTAAAGACAGCATCACCATCCAGATTGGTGATAAAGACGCCGATACCATCGATATCAAACTGAACAAGCTGGACATGGAAACGCTGGGTCTGGATGAGTTCCTGGATGACTTCGCGGGGATTGGTATTACTGTTAATGGTGCGGGTACGCTGGGCAGCCAGTATGAAGGGAAAGCAGCAAAACTTGCTGTCGGTAATGATACAGGCTTTACTCCACCAGGTGAAGACGAATGGCAGGTACATGCTGACGACATCACTACGCTTAAGACTGCACTGGATACTAAGATCGGTGGCACTGTTGCATCTGCTGAGATCTATACTCTCGAGGATGAAGTATTCGTACGTGATGCTACTTCAGGTAAGATGTTCAAACTCGACCTCGATAACGGGGTAACGTTCCAGACAGGTGCAACAGATAAAACTAAATTAGATACTGTTCCGCAAGATGCTCTGGTTGAACTGAGCGCTGAGGACACCGATATGCTGGTGAATGGCCCGAATACTCTGACCGATACCAAACGCCTTAAAGCGGGAGATATCTTCAAGGTAGGTCCTGATGACGTTGTGCTTGATGCAGCTATGCTGGATGGTATTTCTAACTCTTTATTCGGTGGAGACGTTGCAGATTCTAAAATGCGCATGTTCTCAGTCACAGACAGCGCAACGGGTACTGAAAAATTCTACGCAATTAATAAAGACGGCGATGTTAAGTCATTCACAATGGATAATACAGGTACTGTGCTCACAGATGCAGATGCCCGCCCTGCTGAAGCAGAATTCATCGCCAAAGAATCCAGCCGCCTCGCGTCTGAAGACCTGCTGGACCGTCTTGACGGCGCCCTTACTCAGGTTGCTGATTTCCGTGCTGACCTGGGTGCCGTTCAGAACCGCTTCAGCTCTATCATTGCGAACCTGAACACCAACATCATCAACACCACCGAAGCGCGCTCCCGTATCCAGGACGCTGACTTCTCCGTTGAAGTGTCCGCCATGAGCCGCGCGAACATCCTGCAGCAGGCAGGTGTCTCCGTACTGGCCCAGGCGAACCAGGTTCCGCAGAACGTCCTGTCCCTGCTGCGTTAATCTGTTTTACACCTCAATGTTATTACGCGCGTGTTTCACGCGCGGTTTGCCCTCCTCCCCGGAGGGCTTTTTTATGCCTTGAGCGTACCTTTAGCATTGCCCGGCGTCGCTGCGCTTGCACGGGCCCACAGGTTCCGTAGGCCGGGTCAGGCAAAGCCGCCACCCGGCATGTTTTTTAAGGCTCCAGGTAAGGCTCCTTCACGAAGTCCGCCAGCAGATACACCATATCGTGCAGCAATCCCGTCAACGCATTATTCACACTCTGCGACAGGGTATTCCCCTGTATCGCCTGCGCCAGAGCCTGCGCGTACTTCACCGGCGTCGCCGTGTCCTGCCAGCTATCCGGCATACAGGACGGTTCGGCGTCACCGGCAATGAGCTGTTCAATCAAATGCTGCGGTAAATCGTCATCACAAAGCCGTTCCAACGCAGTCAGGGCATGCAGCAAACGCCCGCATAAGGCATCACGCTCGCTGACGTTATCCGTTTCAACCAGGACGCTGGCGAAGGCGGCACAGAGATCAACCACCTCAAAGAGATCGGCAGTTGTCGGAAGGGGTAACGCGATGAGCTGCTGAATGAAATTAGCGTTGAACGGGGGATTAGAAAGTGTGGAGAGAATAGTCATATGAAAGTTACCTCTGAGATGAGAACCAATAAATAAAGGAGACAACCGGACAGAGGGTTACTCTGTACCCGGTATGGCACAACAATGCATCGCCTTGTATTTTCAGGTTCTCACGCCCGGTTGCGGATGTTGCCGCAACGCAGGCACTTTACGTTCTGATGCAGGCAAAAAACAGCCTAAATCCAGAGTTTCATCAGGTTACTTGCTGGATTGCGAGGCGCCTTCCAGTATTCTGAAGCAATGTTATCGCCAGGGATTAACATCTCTGCTCTCACTAAATGCCTGCTGCCGGGTGTTGATTCGCAGTGACGCCTTATAAAAGCAAAAGCCCTCCACATGGGAGGGCTGAGAGAGTAAATTATGCTGCGTTACGCACAGCGAGCGGTATCAGACCTTAAACCGCTGCACCACGCTGTCCAGCTCGACGGACTGCTCTTCCATCGCCTTCGCCGCCATCGACACCTCCGCCACCAGCGCGGCGTTCTGCTGGGTGGCACCTTCCAGCTGGCAGACGGCCACGTTGACCTGCTCAATACCGACGCTCTGTTCGCGGCTGGCTGTTTTAACCTCTTCCATCAGGGTAGAGACTTCATGCACGGAGGTAACCAACGCGTTCATGGTTTCCCCGGCGTCCTGCACCAGCGTGCTGCCCTCCTGGATGCCCGTCACCGCGTCGTTGATCAGCGTGCGGATCTCTTTCGCCGAGCTTGAGGAGCGCAGCGCCAGGTTACGCACCTCGGTGGCGACCACCGCGAAACCCCGCCCCTGCTCACCCGCGCGGGCGGCTTCCACCGCCGCGTTCAGCGCCAGAATATTGGTCTGGTAGGCAATGCCGTCAATAACGCCCACGATATCCGTCACGCGTCGCGAAGAGGATTCGATATGCCCCATCTTCTCAACCGCCGCACGCATCAGTTCCGCCCCACGCCCTGCCACGGCCGCCGCCTCGGTTGCCAGCCTGTCCGCATGCTCAGCGTTATCCGCGTTGTTCGCCACAATGCCGGCAATCTCTTCCATTGAAGCCGCCGTCTGCGTCAGCGAGGCGGACTGCTCCTCGGTGCGGGACGAGAGCGAGTGGTTACCGTCGGCAATCTGGTGTGAGGCTTCCGCGATGGTGCGTGTGCTGGTGCGCACCTGTTGCAACAACCCCTGCAGATAAGCCATAAACGCATTCACGTTCTGGGCGATGGCGTTCAGCTCCTGGCTGCGGCTCTCCGGCAAGCGCTGCGTCAGATCGGCCCCGCCCGCAGACAAGGTGGCAAGCCGATCGCTGACGATGCGCAGGTTACCCATCACCAGGCGTACCGTCAGGAGCAGCACCGCCGCCAGCAACAGCAGCAGCGGGATCTGTACCGCCCCCAGACGCCACAGGATATTGTCCGTTTGCTTGCTCAGCAGGCTGGTCCGGGTATCCGTTGCCACAAACCACGGACTGCCGGCAATAGGGTAGACAAATATGGTGTGCTCCCCGTCATCGGCGCGGTAGGTCCGCTCCTGCGCGCCGCGGTGCGCCTGGGTTAACATCTCCTGCAGAATGGCGATCTCATGCCCCGGCAGCTCGCTGATGTTTTGCAGCAACGGCGCGTTTTCCGTGGTGCGGCTGTAGCCGATAATGTTGCCGTTGGACTCGACAATCAGCACGCCCCCTTCCAAAGGCTCGGCGATTTTGCGCGCGAGCTGCCCGAAAAAGCCGAGCGTGACGTCCAGCGTTGCCACGCCCCACAATTCCCCGTTACGCCAGATGGGCATCGCGCAGTTGGTTCGGGGTTGCGGACTGGCGGCATCCACATAGGCAGCCGCCCAGGCGCACTGCCCTTTCTCCGTCTTCAGCCCGGCCTTAAACCACGGTTGCTGCCAGTACTCTGGCGCTTCAGGCGTATTCCAGGTCGTGTTCAGGCGCAACTGGTGCTGGTCGTCACGGGCAAAGAAGGTGCTGAATTTCGCGAGCCCAGGTTCACGCTTTCCCGGCAGCGGCCATACGCCCCCACCAAACAGATTAGGGTCCCCGTACTGGTTCACCAGCGCCGGTAACAGACGATCGATATCGACGCTGTCCAGCTGCGCAACGGTTTCGGTTAGCCCGCGCTGCTGGGCCTGCACGCGGGACATCAGCTGTGAGATGGTAGCGGCCTGCTCACCAATCTGCAGGTGTACTCGCCGGTACTCATCTTTCAACAGCGGCGGTGCAACAAAGGACATCACAACCCAGAGGGTAAGAACGATAAGCAATAAAAAGAAAGCAGAGACCAGCAAAAGAGCTCTGCTTTGAAGGGTTTTAAACATAATCATTGGCTCTGAAAGTAAAAAAGTGTGGTTCCCCACCCGAAGGCGGGGAACAAAAACGGCTCAGGTGTTTAACCGCTGCATCAGCGTATTGGCCACGGTGTAGACCTCTTCGATCAGGACGCTGTTATTGTGCGCTACTGACGGGGCACCGCTTTGCGCCTGCATCATCGCGTCCTCAACCAGCGCCCGCAGCTCTTTTGATGAACGCGCGCAGCGGCTGGCGAGGTTGCGCGACTCAACGGCGAACACGCCCTCTTCGTTATGCAGTGAATAGCTGTAAGCCCGGCTGGCAAACTGCACCAGCGCGCCGCTGCTGTCGGCAATATTCAGCGCAGCACCGTGCAGGGTATTCATCGCCAGCACCACATTCGTGGCGCTGTCAGAAAGCGTTGCCAGCTGGTTGGCATTCGCCTCCGGAACGCGCAGCAGGCGTTCATTGGCCTCTGCAATGGCGATGGCCGCGCGAGCAACCGTACCAACCTGTACGCCCAGATCCTGCATCAGCGGCGGCAGATGCGCGCCCTGCTCGGTTTTTAATTGTGACGGCAGCTCTTCATTAAGTCGGGAAAGGTGCAGGTTAAGGCTGCGTAACAGAGTGAGCGTGGAGACCAGCAGTAGCGCCGCCAGTGGCCAGGGCTTATGCAGCAGAATGCCGGGATGTTCCCCCATGCGACGGGTGGGCACATCGAGGGCAATTAGCCACTGTGTTTCCGCCACAGGCTGTACCACCAGCGTATGCTCACCGCTGGCGCTGCGAAAACGGGTGTGGCGCAGTCCCTCACCTGCCTGCGACAGTAACGAACGCAGCGGTACCGCCATCGGCAGGTCAGAATCATTCAGCGACTGCACATTGGGTGCACCGGCGGCATCACCGATGATGCGACCGGTCTCTTCGACAATCCAGACGCGGCCACCGAGGCGTTCCCCCATCTCCTTGACCAGCGCATTAAAGAATTGACGGCTGTTGCCTGTCTCTTCGGTAATATCCGTGTCGCCCGGCGCGCTCTTATCCAGCGCGAAACTTTTCAGGGTCACCACGCTTTCGGTCATTGAGCGCTGCTGTGCTTCAACACGATCCAGTTGTTCGCGTAACTCAGAGGCCAGCGCATCCACCTGCGAGCGCAACCGTTGCCCCTCTGTGCGAATGAACCACGGGATAACCCCGGACTGCACCAGAATCAGTAACGTAATAAATATAACGACCAGTGTAACTGCAAAAATCATGACCTCAGCGCCCGTAACAAAACGACAGCCCAGCGCTGCCTCTTGTGGGTATTTTATTACGTGAAGGGGGTGGAAATATGCTCTTCAAACCGCTGATAACCGCTCATTTCTGTCATCCCTCGACAAAAACTATTTGGCGCATAGTCTGCCAGCGCTTCACCAGCCAGCCATCAAGGCTATAGAGCGTGCCACCCCAGATGATGAACAACAGGCTCAGCACCATGTAGAGCGTCTCCGGCAGATAAAAAAGCCAGCTTAACCACGCTATCAGCGTCAGTCCCTGAGGAATGGTGTAGATACCGATGGTGACCAGCGCCACGCCGCTGATGATAAAAAGCGTCAGGGCACTTAAGCGGCTGAATAGCCCCAGCGCAAGCAGCATTCCCATGCTGCACTCCAGAAACGCCACCACCACAGACATCATGGCCGGGAAAGGGATCCCTGCATCGTGCAGGGTATCCACCATCAGTTGCTGGTTTTCAGGCACAAATAATTTATTGAAGCCCGTTGTAAAGAAAAATATCCCCAGAACCAGTCGGGCAATAAGCGCGGGTAACATTGCCGGGGTATCGGACGTTTGCATAAAACGTTTTAAAGTTAACATCTGCCATCCTTGAAAAAATGTGAATTAATAAATTCAACAACATGCGATAAGTCAGTATAAATTCCATGGCTTCCTGCGCAACCACCCACGCGCTATTTCCCCTACAATTAATAATTGTATCGACATTAAAATTTATTAATTGCAGGGTTATTTTCCTCACAGTAATAACCATACCCATGCTACGGCCTTTGTTATTTAGTGGTTGCAAAAAGGCGAGCTAAGACATAAAAAGCATGTCGCTTTAGCTTACGGGCTAGCAATAAATTGTATTGATTACTATTAATTACATTAAGCAGTCGCCTTACCCATTACACCAGAAGAATCAAATAACTATGTTTAATCATATTGCGATTGGATCGTTAATAACGCTGGATCTCCAGACGCGAATCCTCACCCGCACGGACCGTGGAGAAAGCGTTACCCTGCCGCAAAGCGCCTGTTTGTGCCTTGCCGCACTGGTGGAAGCCAGCGGAGAGGTGCTCTCGCAGGAACAGCTGATGGAGATCGGCTGGCGGAGCGCCGGGGTTGAAGTCACCGACAACAGCGTTCGGGTTATGATCACCAAACTTCGGCGCGCGTTCACGCAGCTGGAGATGCAGGACGTTATCACCCTCATGGCGGTGACGCGCACGGGCTATCGCCTGGTTGTTCGCAGCAATAGCAGCGAACACCAGCTCTTTACCGATGCGGAACCGATAGCAGTATCTGAGGCCACCGAAGCATCCGCCGCCACTGAAGCGGTCATACCCTCTTCTCCCACTCCGCCCCGTAACCTGTTAGTCTCCCGGCTGCTCACCACCCTGAGTGGGCTGGTAGCGGGCATTGCGATAGTCATGATCCTGCGCAGCCTGTTCGATTTTAGCCCGCAGCCCATTCACTTTGTGCGCTGGGACGGGCCGGGTATCCCGCCCGGTACGGTCGTGATGGTCCAACAGGACAAGCAAAATCAACGCGATCTGATTGAATCCACGCTGCAGACCTACACCCGCCACGTGCTGGACAGACGCCCAACTGAAAAGCCCGCTGGCGTGCTGTACGTCACCACCGGCTCAGAAAAAATGAGTAAATTCCAGGGGCTTATTGCCTGCCAACAACCCTTTAAGGATTCCGGGAATGATTGCGAATCGTTCTATTTTCGCCACTATTAAATCGCCACGCGTCCTGCTGTTTCTTGGCGGGCTGGTCGCCGGATTAGGCGGGATGGCGTTCTATGCTTTCTCAACCTCGCCGTACAAGTCAGTTTGCATCGCGCCCATGTCCTATTACACCATTGAGGACGATAACAACGCGACGCTGGCGCGCGGTATTTACCGTTCCTACCGTGATGGTCTGTTTAGCGGGCATACCACCTATATCGGCAGCATCAGCCATTTCAAAGATGGCAAACGCGACGGGTTACCTAAAGCCGTGAACCGTGAAGTTCGCTACGATGTCGGTATGTCAGGCCAACGGGTCCATCTGACCGTCACCAGCCAGCACCGTAAACTCGGCGGTCAGACCACGGATGAAGATGTGGCTGAATATATCTTCCCACAAATCAAGCCGGGTGAAATCGCCACCAGCACCGTCTACCTGCTGGACGACAAAGTACTGGCCTCAGGGTCGGAAACCGTCGCTCGTATTGCCTGTATGAACTGACGGCTACACCAGCGCCTGAAGCAGCCCGGCCAGGTTATCAAACCCAAGGGCCATCAGGCGCTCAAAGAACGGTGCCAGCGTCTGCGCGATCAGGAAGAGCGCCAGCATGCCGAAGGTAAGCGTGAGCGGGAAGCCGATGACAAAGACCGAAAGCTGCGGCGTCAGGCGATTTAACAGCCCGAGAATAAAGTTGATGCACAGCAGCAGCGCAATAATCGGCATCCCGAGCATCAGCCCCTGACTGAAAATTAGCCCCGCGTGAGTCACCAGATACATAAAGCCCCCGGCATGCAGCGGCGTGGCGTTAACCGGCAGGACCTGGAATGATTCCGCCAGCAGCGCCAGCAGCCAGAGATGGCCGTTAAAGACCAAAAACAGCAGCATCACCAGCAGGTTAAGAAAACGGGATATCACCGGGCTGTTGCCGGCACCGGGGTCAAAGAAGGTCGCGAACGACAGCCCCATCTGCATGCCGATGATCTCACCCGCCATCCTCACAGCGGCGAAAAGTAACTGCAGCGTCAGCCCCATCGCGGCACCAATAATGACCTGCTTCGCCATCACCCAGACGCCTTCCCACGAGTAGAGACCCACCTGTGCGTCCGGCAACGTGCCACCGATCAGGATCGCCGTCAACAGCGCAAGACATGCCCGAAGCCGGGGACTGATGCTTTTCTCACCGAAGATCGGGGCGACATGCAGCAGTGCCCCCAGGCGCACCATGATAAAGAAGTAGTGACTGATCAGCGCGTAGAGCTGATCGAGGGGAAGTCCAAAGGCCATTAGCCGATCACATAAGGAATGCTGGCGAACACCGCGCGGGTATACTCAATAAAGATCTTCATCATCCACGGTCCCAGCGCCACCGCGATACCGACAATCATCAGGATTTTTGGGATGAAAGTCATGGTCATTTCGTTAACCTGCGTCGCGGCCTGCAGGATACTGATAATCAGACCGGTGACCAGCGCGGCCAGCAGCAGCGGGGCCGATATCATCAGCCCTACCTTAATGGCCTGCATACCAATGACCATCACGCTTTCTGGTGTCATCAGTCTCTCCTAACTGTAAAAGCTCTGGGCCAGCGACCCGACGAGCAGCTGCCAGCCATCCACCAGCACAAACAGCATCAGCTTAAACGGCAGCGCAATGGTGGTAGGCGGCACCATCATCATCCCCAGCGCCATCAGAATGCTCGCCACCACCAGATCGATGATCAGGAACGGAATAAAGATGGTAAAACCGATCTGGAAAGCCGTTTTCAGCTCGCTGGTGATAAATGCCGGTACCAGAATGCTGAGCGGTATCTCCTCCGGCGAAGCGATATCCGGCGTTTTCGCGATTCGGGCAAACATCGCCAGGTCGCTTTCACGGGTCTGGTCGAGCATAAAGGCACGCAGCGGTTTCACCCCTTCCGTCAGGGCGACTTCCATGGTGATTTTGTTCTCCTGCAGCGGCTGCCAGGCTTTTTCGTAGATTTGACTGAAGACCGGTGACATCACAAAGAAGGTCAAAAATAGCGACAACCCCACCAGCACCTGGTTTGGCGGTGCCGTGGGCGTGCCCAGCGCGTTACGCAGTAAACCCAGCACAATGATGATGCGAGTGAACCCGGTCATCATCAGCAGCACAGCAGGAATAAAGGTAAACCCACTGAGCAGCAGCAGGGTTTGCACCGGCAGCGTCCAGCCCCCGTCCCCCGAGGCCTGTCCGAGCGTGATGTCCGCATTGGCCGCCAGTCCACTGGCGGCAGGCAACATCAGGCTAAGACCGACGATCAGGCGCAGCATCCGGCGGCTCACTGTTCACCTCCCGAACGGTATCTCTGGCGCAGCTTGTCCAGCATCTGCGGGAAAGCCGCCGGCGCGGTGTCCTGGGAGGCGTTCTCCGGACGAACCTGTGTGGCCAGGCAGGTGATCTGCGAAGCCGTGACGCCCAGCACCAGTCGCTGCTCGCCGACGTCAACCAGCACCAGACGCTCGCGCGGCCCCAGCGACTGGGTGGCGACCAGCGTCATACTTCCCTGGGCCCCCTGCAGACGACGGGCCAGACCGCTGCGGCGGGCGGCCCATGCCAGCACCACCAGCAGCAGGACGATCAACGCCAGCGCACCGCTGATGGTCATCAGAACCGACCCCGTAGCCGGGAGTGAATCAGTGGCGTTCATTAGCGGCTCAGACGATGCATACGCTCGGACGGGGTAATAATGTCCGTAATGCGGATGCCAAATTTATCGGAGACCACCACCACTTCTCCCTGGGCGATCAGATAACCGTTGATCAGAATATCCAGCGGTTCCCCCGCTAACCCGTCCAGCGACACCACCGATCCCTGGCTTAAGCGCAGCAGTTCTTTAATGGTCATCTTGGTACGTCCCAGTTCCACGGTCATTTTGACCGGAATATCCAGGATCAGATTCATCTCGTCAGAAAATTGTGGTGCAGCCATTGAGTCGGTAATTCCCGCAGCGTGCTGTTCGGTCATTGCATCACCCCAAAGATTATCAATGGACTGATCGTCAGAACCCGATGAGGTGTTCTTATCGCTCATGGGGAAATTACTCCTTGTTTAATGATAGTAATGAAGGTTGAATCATCTGCTCGACCTTCAGGGCATATTGATTATTGACGGCACCATATCTGGCCGTGAAGACCGGCACGCCGCCCACGCTGGCTTCGATAAACTCCTGCTTATCCAGCGTGATGACGTCACCTTTTTTCATCTGCATTACGTTCGACAGTCGGGTGCCGATATCCGCAAAGCGCGCCGTCAGCTCCAGCTCCGTTTCACGCATCTGGCTGGCAAGCATGCCGCGCCACTGGGAATCCTCCTGCCGGGAGTTGTCCATCGGCGGGTTACTCAGCAGCTCGCGCAGCGGCTCGATGGTGCTGAAAGGAATACAGATATTGAACTCCCCCCGGTGCGATCCGATCTCCACCGAAAACGGTGTGGTTACCACCACATCATTCGGGGATGAGGTGATATTGGTAAATTTCACCTGGATTTCTGAACGGATATATTCCGTTTTGATTTTGTAGATCGAACTCCAGGCAAATTCATACGCTTCGCGGGCCATCGACAGCATGCGGTGGATCACGCGCTGCTCGGTTGGCGTAAATTCGCGGCCATCGGCTTTGGTCGGAAAACGACCGTCACCGCCAAACAGATTATCCACGGCCATAAACACCAACCCCGGCGAAAAGGCCATCAGCGAGGTACCGCGCAGCGGGTTAAGGTGCAGCAGGTTCAGGTTTGTCGGCACCGGCAGGTTACGGGCAAACTCGTGATACGGCTGGATCTTAATATTTCCCGCCGTAATATCCGGGCTACGGCGCAGCAAATTAAAGAGCCCCATACGGAACTGACGGGCAAATCGTTCGTTAATAATTTCCAGCGAATGGAGACGTTCGCGAATAACCCGACGCTGCGTATGCGGATCGTAAGGTTTTATTCCCGCATCGCTGCGGTTGTTCTGGAGATCGCTGCTGCTGTCGGCATCTGCGTTAAGCAGACGGTCGATCTCATCCTGTGATAAGAAGCTGTCAGCCATAATAATTACCGCAGAATAAATTCGTTAATAAGAACATCAGTGACGCTAATAGACTGGTTAAATGCCAGCGGTTTATCCAGCTCACCCTGAATGGCATTAATCAGCCGACGTTTTCCTTCATCCGTTGCTAACTCTTCATACGTCTGGTGGGTCAGCAACATAAATATGCGGCTGCGGTATTCCGGTAAATATTTTTCCAGCACCGTCAGCGACTGTGGCTCAGCGACCCGAATAGATAACCCCAGATATAACACCCGATCGGACTCGTTCTCGGTAGGCTTCAGGCTAACGGTAAAGGTATTCATCGAGGCGTACAGTGGCTCGACCTGCACTGGTGCGGGGGCCGTTTTGTCCTCACCCTCTGCAGCCACCACTTCCGGTTTGGCAAATTTCATTTCCCAGAACAGGTAACCCGAAACTCCGCACGCCGCAACCGCAGTCAAAAACATGAATGCCATCAGAAGCGAACGAGAGCCTCCGCCGCTGGCGACTTTTTTATTTTTATTACTCATTGAACGTACACCTGATAAATAAGTGAGGGCAGCTTGCTACCCTCTTGTCAATATGGCGGACATTGTAGTCCATATAATCATCCTGATAATCAGGCGATAAAATTTCATTCCTGAAGGTAATTCCACGCTTCAGGCAAAGGTATTAATTCCGTATATATTTCCAGGTGTGGTGGTTAATAATGTTGGCACGCTTTCCTCATGCAACGGCTGTTCTTCATCCTCACCGGACGCCTGCTGTTCAGAAGAGGGGTTATCTCCCCGCTCACCTGCTGCCCCGTACTGAGCATCCGCGCTGACGTTGGCCTGACCGAGCTGAATACCCGATTCCGCCATGGCGGCCCGCAGTTGCGGCATGGCCTGCTCCATGGCGTGCCGCACGTGAGCATGTTCGCTGACGATATGGATCTGCGCCTGCTCCTGCTGTACACGCAGGGTGATCTGGAGTGCCCCCAGCTCTTCCGGATGCAGACGGATCTCGGCGCTGTGCAACCCGTTCCGACTAAAAATAGCGATATGCTGGCTCACCGACTGTTTCCACTCCGGCGTCTCCGGCGGGTGGTTCACGGTGACGACCTGCTGCGGTGCGTGGGCCATGCTGGTGCGTACCGCTGCCGGAAGCGCCACCGCGCTCACGGTTGGGGCAGAGATGACCTCCACCGTCGTAACCGCCTCACTGGAGACGGGTGCAGGTGGCGTCGTCAGCACGCCTGGCGCGGCTACCGGCGTTTTATCGGCAGCCGTCAGCGGCGCGGTCAGTTTGCCGGATTGCACACCCGGCTTCTCAGCGGCAATGCCGTCGACCGTTTTGCCTGTATTCGCGCGGATCCCGGGTTCAGCCCCTGCGACATTGCGGGTGACCAGTTGCTGCAACTGCCATTGCGGGCTCTCTTCCCCTTCGCCATCGGTCAGCACGATATCTTTTAGCGTTTCCGCGAGCCCTGACGCTGCCGTAGTCAGTAAGTCCTCGGCTTCAACCTCATAATCAATCGCCTCTGCATCGGACAGGTTCGACGGTAACAAACTCGCCGATAAGCTTGCGCCCGTCAGTGCTGTCTCTGGCAGAGCAGCTAGTGCCTGCAAATCCAGCCCCGGAAAGAGCTCGGCCAGCGAGGCCAGCTTCTCATCCAGCGTCTGGCTGAAACCCTCGTCTGAGAGCAATCCCACTTTCGGTTTGCCCTGCGTTCCACCCAGTAACAGGGTGGCAAGATCAATATTCATAGCCTTTCTCTCTTCTGTCCGGCGCGCTGGGCAAATTCATCCATCAGCTTTTGTTCATGCCTGCTTTGAATCAGCGCCTGCGCCGTCGCGCGGCGCTCGATTAACGTTTCAAACGCGTTCAGGCGCTGCTTTTTTTGCATCCAGTTCTGTTTAACGTCATCTACCGCTTTTTCACAGGCGTTTACATGCCCTTCCTGCTGCTTCACAACCTGCTTGAGCGATAAAATAAATGACTGGTGATTAACCAGATCTGCCACCGACATCCCGCTATCCATCATTCCCTGACGCAGCGACTGCTGGTACTCCTGTTCGTAGTGCTGAAGCTGTTCGTGCTGCACCACCGCCTGCTGGAGTTGTTGCTGTACGCCCCCCAGCGCGCGGGTGGTTTCCGTCAGTTGCTCCTGCGCCATATCACGCAGGAGTGTCATGGGGTTATTGACATTCATTCCGTTACGCCTTTATGTCCGGGAACAGCCCGTCAAGCGCGCGAATGCCTTTGTCATAGCCGCTGCGCTCGTGGATCGCCTGGTGAAGAAACGCCTCCAGCGACGGGTATTTTTCGATGGCCAGGTCCAGCATCGCGTCGCTGCCTTTGACATATGCCCCGACGCTCACCAGATCGCGGTTACGCTGGTAGGCAGCCAGCAGCTGTTTAAACCGCTGAACCTTGCGGTACTGCGCATGCGGAATCAGTTCGGTCATGGCGCGGCTGATGGAGGCTTCAATGTCGATCGCCGGATAATGACCCGCTTCAGCAAGGCGGCGTGACAGAACAATGTGCCCGTCGAGGATCGCGCGCGCTGAATCGGCAATCGGATCCTGCTGATCGTCCCCCTCCGTCAGAACGGTATAAAACGCGGTGATCGAACCACCTCCCTGCACACCGTTACCGGTACGCTCCACGAGCGCCGGCAGGCGGGCGAATACGGAAGGCGGATAACCTTTGGTGGCAGGCGGTTCACCGATCGCCAGCGCCACTTCACGCTGCGCCATCGCGTAACGGGTCAGGGAATCCATAATCAGCAATACGTTCAGGCCACGCTCGCGAAAATCTTCCGCGATGCGGGTGGCATAGACCGCCCCCTGCATACGCAGGATCGGCGAGACGTCAGCAGGGGCCGCCACCACCACCGCCCGGGCCAGCCCCTCTTCGCCGAGGATGTTCTCAATAAAATCTTTAACCTCGCGCCCACGCTCGCCGATTAATCCCACCACGATCACATCCGCCGTGGTGAAGCGTGCCATCATGCCGAGCAGCACGCTTTTGCCAACACCGGATCCGGCGAACAGGCCCATACGTTGCCCGCGCCCCACCGTCAGCAGCCCATTGATCGCCCGGACACCCACGTCGAGTACCGATTTGATCGGGTCACGGTGAAGGGGGTTTAATGTCGGCGTAAACAGCCCGGCAACCGGTTTTCCCGGCGCGGGTCGGCCATCCAGCGGACGCCCCTGGGCATCCAGTACGCGCCCCAGCAGATGTGGCCCGACCGGGAGCTGCTTGCCGCTATGACTGTCCGTCTGCAGCGCGTAAATACGTGCTCCTGGCAGGATCCCGTCGACGTGTTCCAGCGGCATCAGGAACAGCGTCTGGCCATTGAATCCCACCACTTCGCTCTCGACCGGAATGATCCCGGCGTCGGTCTGGCGTTCAACGATACACAGCGAGCCAATGGGTAGTCTGAGCCCCACGGCTTCCATCACCAGCCCCGTTGCCCGAGTCAACTTGCCGTACTGGCGGAAATCAGGCACCTGCGAGAGTCGCGCTTCCACGCGGTCAATCGCCGACAGCCAGTTTTTTAACTGCTGGCTCATTGCGAGAGCTCCTCGCGCGCCAGTTGACACAGCGCCTGCCAGCGTGTGTCCATGCTGGCATCAACCTCAACATCCGGTGAAACCGCGCGACAGCCGCCTGCGGCCAGCTGCGGATCTGCGTGCAGCTCCCAGCCTATTGACCGGAGCGTGTCGCCCAGCGCCTGCTCAACCGTGGCAAGCTCAGCGGGACTGACGTACAGCGTAAAGGTGCCATGCAACAGGACGTCTTGTTTCATCAGGGAGCGGATCTGGCTCACCAGCGCCTGGTTGTCCGCCATGCTGGCGTTACCATAGAGCTGCTGCACGGCCGTCAATGCAAACTGCACCAGACGGCCGGGAACCAGGCTTTCGAGGTTTTCCAGCGCCAGCGTAAAGTTGTTCACCCACAGCTCAGCCTGGCGCAGCAGCGACTGTTGCTCCTGGCGCGCCTGCTCCATGCCCTGGGTAAACCCGGCCTCCCGGCCCTCTTTGAGGCCCGCCTCGTAGCCCTGCTTTCGTCCTTCTTCCTGGCCCTGCTGTTGGCCCTGTGCAAATCCCTGCTGCTCCGCCTGCTTACGCAGACGTGCCAGCTCGGCCTTGAGCTGCGCCTCCGACTGAGTGTTATCCATCGTCGGCAGCGGCGTTTCTACGGTTTCACCCAGCAGATTATCAGGCTGCCAGCTTTGCCATTGCTGGTGGTTGTTATCAAACGTAGGCATCGTCGCTGCCTCCAATCAGGATTTCGCCGGACTCGGCCAGACGACGCACCACGTTGAGGATGGTTTTCTGTTCGGCCTCAACCTGCGACAAACGCACCGGCCCACGGGAAGCCAGATCGTCGGTCATCAGTTCGGCCTGGCGGCGGGACATGTTGCGGAAGAACTTCATCCGCAGCGGTTCGTCGGCCCCTTTCAGCGCCACAATCAGTGTTTCGCTCTCGATCTCCTGCAGCAGACGTTGAATACTGCGGTCTTCGACATCCACCAGGTTTTCGAACAGGAACATCTCGTCGATGATCTTCTGCGCCAGCTCGCCGTCGAAGTCGCGTACCGCCTCGATGGCGGCCTCTTCCTGGTGCGATTTCATCAGGTTGAGGATCTCGGCCGCAGGACGCACCCCGCCCATCTTGCTGCGCTTCAGGTTCTGACCATGCAGCAGGTTGTTCAGTACCTCGGTCAGCTCCTGAAGTGCGGCCGGCTGTACGCCGCCGAAAGTTGCGATACGCAACATGATGTCGTTACGTTCGCGATCGTCAAATTTGCCCAGCACGTCCGCCGCCTGGTTACGCTTAAGGTGCACCAGAATGGTGGCAATGATCTGCGGATGCTCCTCGCGGATGAGATCGAACACCGCCTGCGGATCCATAAAGTTAAGCGTTTCAATGCCGTTGGTACCCTGGTGAGTATCCAGCAGATCTTCCAGCAGCGACGAGGCACGCTCTTCGCCCAGCGCCTTCACCAGCACGCTGCGCAGATAATCGTTGGTGTTCAGGCTCAGCGCCGCGTACTCGCTGGAATCTTTCTTAAACTCCTCCAACACGCTCGCCATCTGGTCGTGAGTGAAGCCCGCCATATTGACCATGGAGGCGCTGATCTGTTTGACCTCGTGGGCATTGAGGTGCTTAAACACCTCGGCAGCCAGCACATCTCCCAGCGTCAGCATGACGATGGCGCTTTTTTCTGAAGCATTCATTATTTTGGCTCCTTACTCATCCACTGGCGGATCACCAGGGCGATAACGCGCGGTTCCTGCTCAGCCAGTTCTCGCAGCTGTTGACTATTGAGTTCCGTATCCACCTTCTGCTGCGCACGATCGCGATTGTTTTTCTCGGCCGCACGTTTTTTCGCGGCAATCTGCTCTTCACGCGCCTCTTTTTCCATCTCCAGGCGACGGATGGTGGTCTCCTGATGACGCTGCCAGGCGGGCTGAACCAGCTTGCGCCACATCACCCAGGCGATGATTGCGATCACCAGATAGCGGGCAATCGACATTAACAACGCATAGAAACGATCCTGCTCCCAGAACGGCGGCACGGCCTCTTCCACAACGCCATTAAACGCCGAGTTAAGAATGTTGACGCTGTCCCCGCGCGCGGCGTTGTAGCCAATGGCCTCTTTTACCAGGGCATTGATGCGGGTGAGTTCCGCCTCGCTAATCGGCCCAGGCTTCCCCTCTTCTCCCTGCGGAAGATGGTTGATCACCACAGCGACGGACAGACGCTGGATGCGACCGGTGTTGGATTTGGTGTGCGTCAGCGTGCGATCCAGCTCAAAGTTGGTGGTTTCGTCACTGCGGTTGTTGTAAGGCTGCGCAGGCTCACGGCTGGTGTTGCTTGCAGCGTTTGTCTCTTTTTTCTCATCCGCGGCGGTATTTAACGGCTGGGTGATCGGCGCAGTGGCTGGAGCGGGCGGCGTATTGCTCAGTGCCCCCGGCACACCGCTGGCCCCACGGCGGTTACCCTGCTCTGCCAGACTGGCCTGACGGCTGCGGATCGCCATTTTTTGCGGGTCAGCGTTTGGCTGGTATTGCTCTTGCGTCTGCTCCTGTTCGGTGAAATCAATCTGTGCCGTCACCTGCGCACGAATATTTTCATCACCCACTAACGGCGCGAGGATGCGCTGGATACGCTGCTGGTAATCGGTTTCGATCTCATTGGTGTATTTCAGATGCGCCGTTTGCAGGCCACGGACGCCGCTCTGGGTCAGCAGGTTACCCCGCTGGTCAACAATAGTGACGCTCTCTGCCGCCAGCCCGGTTACCGCACTGGAGATCAGATGGGTGATCGCAACCACCTGCGCGTCGTCCAGCGTACGTCCCTGGATCAGATTCACGGTCACTGACGCAGTGGGCTTTTTCTGTTCACGCACGAACATTGACGGTTTTGGTGTCGCAAGATGCACTCGTGCGCTCTGAATGGGACCCAGATTTTCAATGGTGCGCGCCAGCTCGCCTTCCAGCGCGCGCTGGTAGTTAACCTGTTCGGTAAATTGACTGATGCCAAACTTTTCCTGATCCAGCAGCTCAAAACCTACCGAGCCGCCCTTCGGCAACCCCTGCTGGGCCAGCTTCATGCGCACCTCATGCACCTGCGAGTCCGGCACCATGATAACGCCTCCCGGCGTCTCAATGCGGTAAGGCACATTCAGTTGCGTCAGCTGCGCCACGATCGCGCCGCCTTCTTCATCACTGATATTGCTGAACAGCACGCGGTAGTCTGGCTCTTTGGCCCAGAACAGTAAGGCGATAATGACGGAAAGCGCCGCTGCGCCGCAAATCACCAGCAGTAGCTTTGGGCTACCGCGAAGCGCGGACAGCATCGATTTCATTCGCTCTGCTGGATTGTTCGTTAAATCATTTAGTGTGGCACTCATGCCGTATTCCTGTATGAAATAGCACGCATCAACGATGCGCGTCAGCTCACGAAATTCGCGAGAGTGATGTCGACGATTCAAAAATATAAGAATTTTTCAGGCGGGCATTATCGTCTGAAAGGTGTTTTTTTTAAGGATAAATAAGCTCAAAGTTCTGTCGGCTTATTGGATTTTCTGCCGTTTTTATTCACGTGTTAAGCTGGCAACGTTTAAAAGATATGCAATAAATAGCGGTTTTTATCTCATTAACCAGGAATAAAAGAATGTCAGCGACATTAATGCGTGGCGTCCTTGAGCAAATACAGACTCAGGCGCAACAGGTCGGAGGCCCGGCAAATCGCCTGCATCCGGCCCGCAACGACGGCCCGTCATTTTCGGATGCGTTACTAAACAGTATTAACGAAATAAATAAAACACAGGTCGAAGCAAAAACCAAAACCCAGCAATGGATGTCCGGTAGCAGTGATATTGGCCTGAATGATGTCATGCTGGCAATGCAGAAATCATCCATTTCTTTCAGCTTCGGCATGCAGGCCCGAAATAAAATGATCGGCGCCTATCAGGAAATAATGAATACTCCGGTTTAAGGTCTCCCTCTTTCAATGAGTGAAATTAACAGCATTCCTGCACGCTTATCTCTGAATACGCTTTCATTGACCGACGGCGAATTACAGCGTGTCGGCAAATTAATCTATAAGCGCGCGGGAATTGTCGTCAATGCCCAAAAGCGAGAGATGATTTTTAATCGTCTCTCTCGCCGTGTGCGCTCGCTGGCATTTAGCCGTTTTAGTGACTATATCGAATTACTTGAGTCGCATCCGGAGCATCCGGAATGGCAAAATTTTATTAACGCGCTGACGACCAATCTGACCTCTTTCTTCCGTGAGTCTTATCACTTTCCGGTTCTAGCGGAGCATGCGCGCCTGCGCGCAAATGGTTATCGCGTCTGGTGTACCGCAGCGTCAACAGGTGAAGAGCCCTGCTCAATTGCCATGACGCTGGATGAGCAGCTGGATGTATCGGTGGCCGGCCCACGCGTCTGGGCATCCGATATTGATACCGAGGTGCTGGCAAAAGCCGAAGCCGGTATCTATCGGTTGAGCGACCTGGAGTCGCTGACGCTGGCGCAAAAGCGTCGTTATTTCCTGCGTGGCGCTGGCGATAACAGCGAATGGGTGAAAGCCAGACGAGAGTTGTTGTCCGCCATCCACTATCAGCAGCTTAACCTGCTGGATGAAAAGTGGTCCGCTCCGGGGCCGTTCGACGCCATTTTTTGCCGCAACGTCATGATTTACTTTGATGCCCCTACCCAGCAGCGGCTGCTGCAACGCTTCACGCGCCTGCTGAAGCCAGGTGGCTTGCTGTTTGTGGGCCACTCAGAACATTTTAATCACTCACATATTCCGCTGCGCCTGCGCGGTCAGTCGGTCTATGAACTGACGGAGACGACACGGTGAACCCGATTCGCGTGCTGGCGGTCGATGATTCAGCCCTGATGCGTAACATGCTCAGTGCGGTCGTGAATCAGCAGCCAGATATGGAAATGGTGGGAACGGCTCCGGATGCGTTTATTGCACGTGAGCTCATAAAACAGCTCAACCCGGACGTGTTGACGCTGGATATCGATATGCCGCGCATGGACGGACTGGAGTTTCTCTCCCGCCTGATGCGCCTGCGTCCGATGCCGGTCATCATGATCTCCTCCCTGACCACGCGTGGCTCAAAAGCGACCCTGGCGGCTCTGGAGCACGGCGCGGTGGATTTTCTGCCCAAACCGGAACACCGCGGGGCAGATAATATCGAATGCTGGAGCCAGCAGGTGGTGGAGAAGATCCGGGTTGCCACACGAGCCAGGCTGGCCCAGCGTAGCCCAACCGACATCCCCATCCTCACCGGTATTACCGTGCGCCAGCAGAGCATCATCGCCATAGGCTCTTCCACGGGCGGCACGGAGGCGCTGCGTCGGGTTCTCATGCCCCTTCCCGTCAGCACACCGGGGATTGTCATCGCCCAGCATATGCCGGCCGGTTTTACCTTTTCTTTTGCACAGCGTCTCGACTCACTGTGCCAGATAGCCGTGCGCGAGGCGCAGGATGGCGAACCCGTGCGCTCCGGCACGGCGCTGATTGCACCGGGCGATCGCCATATGGAGATCATCAGTCAGGACAACGGCTACCGGGTCAGGCTCAGCGATGCCCCGCCAGTGAATCGCCATCGTCCCTCCGTGGATGTGCTGTTTGATTCCGTGGCCCGTCAGGCCAGCAAACACGCCAGCGCCGCCATTCTGACTGGAATGGGTGGCGACGGCGCACGCGGGCTCTTGCATCTGCGTCAGACCGGCGCTTTTACGCTCGCACAGAGTGAGGCCACCTGCGTGGTCTTCGGCATGCCGCGTGAAGCGATTGCCCTTGGCGCGGCGAAAAAGGTTGTAGACCTCGATGATATCAGCCAGTGCCTGCTGGACAGTTTTAACTATAAAAACTCACCTCAAACCGACTTACGACGTTAAGGAGATCCCCCCATGTCGGATAAGAATTTGCGTTTTCTGGTGGTGGACGATTTTGCCACCATGCGACGCATCGTACGAAACCTGCTGCAGGATCTGGGCTACAAGCACATTGATGAAGCCGAAGATGGCCAGGATGCCCTGAATAAGCTGCGTACCAGCGATTTTGATTTCGTGGTCAGCGACTGGAACATGCCGAATATCGATGGTCTGCAATTGCTGAAAACCATACGCGGTGATACAGCGATGGCAAAACTGCCGGTCCTGATGGTCACTGCCGAGGCGAAGAAAGAGAACATCATTGCCGCCGCCCAGGCGGGCGCCAACGGTTATATCGTCAAGCCTTTCACCGCGGCGACGCTGGAAGAGAAGCTTGGCAAAATCTTTGAAAAACTCGGGTAACCCTCATGAACTCCCCGTTAAACATGCAGGCGGATAACGCCAAAGAGATTTTCGTTCGCATTGGACAACTGACCCGTCTGCTGCGCGACAGCATGGCCAATCTGGGCCTGGAACAGGCGATTATGGAAGTGGCGGACGCGTTTCCGAACACCCGCGATCGTCTGAACTATGTGGTTGGTAAAACGTCACAAGCCGCCGATCGCGCGCTGACCAGCGTTGAAGTGGCGCGTCCGCTGCAGGAAGGGCTGAGTGAAAAAGCCTCCGCTCTGAGCGCCCGCTGGGATGCATGGTTTGAAGCGCCACAGCCGCTCGATGAAGCCCGTGAACTGGTCAAAGCGACCCGCGGCTTTCTGAGCGAAGTCCCTGAAGTGACCCAGCAAACCAATCGCCAGCTAACGGAAATCATGATGGCGCAGGATTTTCAGGATCTGACCGGCCAGGTGCTGCAAAGCCTGATGCACGTGATTGAGACCGTTGAGAAAGAGCTGATCAGCGTGCTGGTCGAAAACATGAACGAGCGCGACATTGATGCGCAAACCAGCGATGCGCACCTGAAGAATGGTCCTCAGATCGATACCACCGCCGAAGGGATTGTTGCTTCACAGGAGCAGGTGGACGATCTGCTGGAGTCACTCGGCTTCTGATAACGCCGGGCAATTGCCATGTCAGAACAAAACGACAGCGAAAAAACAGAAGACCCCACCCCCCACAAAAAGCAGAAAGCGCGAGAAGAGGGACAAGTTCCCCGATCGCGCGAGCTGACGAGCCTCTCCATGCTGCTGGTGGGCTGGGGATTGATGCTGGTGGCCGGAAGCTATCTGGCCAAAAAGCTGCAGCAACTGCTGCACAACGGTTTAACGTTTGACCGGCTGCTGGTCAGCGATCCACAGCAGATGCTGCATCATGCCGGATCGCTGCTCGGTCTGGCGTTTCTGGCGATCCTGCCCTTTGTTGGCGGGCTGTTTATTACCGCAGTCGCCACGCCGTCAATCATAGGCGGCCTGAATATGAGCGCCAAAGCGGTCAAGTTTAACCTCAAAAAGCTCAATCCATTGAGCGGCATTAAGCGCCTGTTCTCCGGGCAAATGGTGTCGGAAATGGTGAAGAGCGTACTGAAGGTCATGCTGGCGGGGATCGGTGGCGGGCTGTTTTTGTGGTTCAACAAGGACCGCTTTATCAACCTGGTGTTCGAGCCGCTGCACATCGCCCTTGGCGATGTCAGCGCCCTGCTGACGGGTTGCATGCTGGTGATTATTTTATCGCTTATTCCGATGGTGGTTTTCGATGTGGTTTACCAGCTCTGGAGCAACTTTAAAAAGTTGCGCATGAGCCTGAAAGAAATCAAAGACGAGTTCAAAAATCAGGAAGGCGACCCGCTTATCAAAAACCGCATCCGGCAACTGCAACGTCAAATGGCGCAGCAGCGAATGATGACTGATGTCCCCTCTGCCGACGTGGTAGTGAATAACCCGACCCACTATTCGGTCGCGCTGAAATATCAGGAAGGTGCCATGGGCGCGCCTCTGGTCGTTGCCAGCGGCAGCGGGCTGATTGCACTGCGCATCCGCGAGCTGGCCGAAGAGAACCGGGTCCCGATGCTGGAAGCGCCGCCGCTGGCACGCGCCCTGTATCGCCACTGTGAACCTGGCACTCCGGTACCTGCCGAGCTATATAGCGCGGTAGCGGAAGTTCTGGCCTGGGTTTACGGCCTCAAGCGCTGGCGTAAAGGCTACGGCTTACGTCCGCTGACACCTAAAGATCTTCCCGTTCCGGCGGGGATGGATTTCGCACAAGAGAGTAGAAAGTGATGGCCAATATCGCCACCAAGTTACGATTACCCAACATGAAGGAAACCCAGTGGCAGGTGCTGGCCGGCCCGGTGCTGATCATGACCATCCTTGCGATGATGATCCTGCCGCTGCCGACCTTCGTGCTCGACCTGCTGTTTACCTTCAACATCGTCCTGTCGATCATGATTTTGCTGGTCGCCATGTTCACCCAGAATACGCTTGAATTTTCAGCGTTTCCGACGGTGCTGCTGTTTTCGACCCTGCTGCGTCTGGCGCTCAACGTCGCCTCCACACGCGTGATCCTGATGAACGGCCATACCGGTTCCGAAGCGGCAGGTCAGGTGGTTGAAGCGTTTGGTCACTTCCTGGTGGGCGGCAATTTCGCCATCGGTATCATTGTGTTCATCATCCTGATCATCATTAACTTTATGGTTATCACTAAGGGTGCAGGACGTATCGCCGAAGTGGGTGCGCGCTTTTCTCTCGACGGAATGCCAGGCAAGCAGATGGCGATTGACGCCGATCTCAATGCCGGACTGATTGGCGAAGAAGAAGCGAAACGCCGCCGCAAAGAAGTGACACAAGAAGCCGACTTTTACGGTTCAATGGATGGGGCGAGTAAGTTTGTCCGCGGCGACGCCATCGCCGGATTGCTGATTATGGCGATCAATATCATTGGTGGCCTGGTGATAGGCGTGATGCAGCACGACATGTCTGTGGGCGTGGCCGGTGAAACCTATACCCTACTTACCATCGGTGATGGCCTGGTTGCCCAGATCCCGGGGCTGGTCATCTCGACCGCAGCAGGTGTTGTGGTAACTCGCG
Organism: Enterobacter sp. P82; assembly: GCF_037053385.1. Classification (NCBI taxonomy): domain Bacteria; kingdom Pseudomonadati; phylum Pseudomonadota; class Gammaproteobacteria; order Enterobacterales; family Enterobacteriaceae; genus Enterobacter; species Enterobacter sp. P82. Next base: position 567,335 of record NZ_JBALHX010000001.1, on the reverse strand, counting down.
TCGCCAACGATCAGGACGTTGGTGAGCAGATGGTCGGCCAGCTGTTTACTTCTCCTCGCGTCATTGTGCTGGCGGCGGGCGTGATCGGTTTACTGGGCCTGATCCCCGGCATGCCTAACTTCGTCTTCCTGCTGTTCACCGCCACGTTGCTGGGGGTCGCCTGGTGGCTACGCGGTCGAGAAAGCGAGGCGAAAAAAACGGGTGGTGTGACGGCGGCTTCAACTGTGGACGAACCCGACGTCGCGCAGGTGCATGAAGCGACCTGGTCTGATGTTCACATGGAAGATACGCTGGGGCTAGAAGTGGGTTACCGCCTGATCCCGATGGTGGATCACGAACAGCAGGGTCAGTTGCTGACGCGTATTCGCGGGATCCGCAAAAAATTTGCCCAGCAGATGGGATTCCTCCCCCCTGCCGTGCATATTCGTGACAATCTGGAGTTGGCGCCGACGCACTACCGCATTCTGCTCAAAGGTGTTCGCATTGGTCAGGGCGAAGTTCAACCGGATCGCTGGATGGCGATCAACCCCGGCTGTGCAGAAGGTGAAGTTCCGGGTACGCCATGTACTGAGCCTACCTTTGGCTTACCCGCACTGTGGATTGATGAAGTTCACCGCGAGCTGGCGCAGACGCTGGGCTATACGGTGGTGGATCCCAGCTCGGTTGTGGCGACCCATCTGAATCATCTCATCAGCACCCATACCGATGAATTGTTTGGTCGTCAGGAAGCACAACAGTTGCTTGACCAGATCACGAAGCAGTCACCTAAGCTGGTGGAAGATTTGATCCCGGCGGTCATTAGTCTCACCACGTTGCACAAGGTTCTGCAGAACCTGCTGTCAGAGCGTGTGCCGATCCGCGATATGCGAACCATCATCGATACTCTGGCGGAATTTGCCACAGCCCAGAGCGATGCCGATGAGTTAACTGCCCGCGTGCGTGCCCGACTTTCCCGTGCCATTACCGAGCAGTGGTTCCCCGGTGAGGGCGACATTCAACTGATTGGTCTGGATCTCTCACTGGAGCAATTGCTGGTCCAGGCGACCCAGAGCGGCAGCGCGATTGAACCCGGTATTGCAGAAAATCTGATGAAGCAGACGGAACTGGCCCTGCAGCATCAGGAAGGGCTGGGTGCACCACCGGTTCTTCTGGTTAATCCGGCCCTGCGCCTCATGCTGTCTCGTTATCTGCGTCGCATCTTCCCGCAGTTAGCCGTGTTGTCCAGTCAGGAGCTCAACACGCAGCGCAACGTACGTATGACGTATCTTATTGGAGGAAAAGCATGAGGAGAGTTGGGCTGGCACTGCTTCTGATTTCGCCACTGTCACTGGCGGCTGATGGATCCTGGAGCAGCGACAGTTTTGGTGGCACCCTAACGCGTGGAAGGCTAGTTCTGAAAAGCAAACCGGTGCAAAGCCCCTCCTCTTTGCCTGCCGGTGCGGTGGCCTCACGCGTCCACTGGAAGATTAAGACCTCAGGTTACACGCCTGACGGGTTTCGTATTCGCTTGTGCAGCGCCACGCGCTGCCTGCCATTATCTGGCTTTAGCGGTGAAAGCCCTCTGCCAGCCGGTTTTCCGGCTGCCGGGCCATTTCGTTTTGAGTATTATGCCGCCGTGGGCGGCCGACTCGACTCTCCCCTGACCGTGCTGAGTAATCAGGTCACGGTGAGTTATCGCCTCGTACGCTAAAAGTGTGCTTTACCGGCTAACCGGTAAAGCACATGTTGCCTTTAGAAATCCACTCTCAGACCGATATTTCCCGCTACCGGCGACTCGGTATGCTCGCTTTTCGCATAGCTCGCATCCAGCCAGACCATGGTTGATGGTGTCACCATGACGCTGATACCGCCCGTAAACTTACCGCCCGTGCCGGTGAAGTCGTTGGTAAATTCATAGGTTTCGTTAATTCGCGTACTGCCGTTTTTCACCAGCCCCTGACTCAGGGCAGCCGTCGCGTAAGGCATGACCTGCATTTCACCCGCCTTCAGACGGGTGGTCACCCGCAGACCCGCCTGCGCCTGCAGCGAACGTCCGTCGCCTGTTTCAGCCGTCATCCCGTTGTTTAACCTGACCGACTCGGATGGGGTGATCCAGCCGTCAAGACCCGCAAACGGCGTCAGACGCGTGGCATCGTTCAGGACGATATGACGACCCGCTTCCAGACCCAGTCCGTAACCCCAGCTGTTCCAGTCTGCACGCGCTGTGCCGCCATCGCTCATACGGGCGCTTAGCTTGTTGGCAAAGTGGCTCATCTGCGCTGAGCCGCTGGTGTACCAACCGTTAGCCGAGTTCAGCGCGGCATACAGACCGCCACCGTAGCTGGTTACCCGGCTCTGGCCACCGCGGGCATGCTTAACCTGGCCGGTTGACTGGCTCAGCCAGGCGCCTGTGGTCAGTTCCCCTGCCGAAAGAGTGTTCACCTTATCGCCACCCAGCATCATACCGTTCTGTTCCAGACGGTAGGCAGAACCCCAGACACCGTCTACATCAGTGCGGCTGTGCAGCACGGTTCCCCACATGCCGGACTGTGGCTGGGAGCGTGTATCGTCAAGGCGCGAGCGCAGGACGTTCAGCTCATTTTCGTGGATAAACTGTGGCGCTGAGGCCATGGAGAGCATCGCATCGGTCGAGGCTGAGGTTGAACCTGTCGACTGAACCAGCTCCCACTGATTGCCGTTACGCACCAACTCGTGCTGCCAGGCCCCCATGTCAAGGCGTCCGCCGTTGAGGGCAAACTCCGCATCACCTCCGCTGGTACGGACCAGCGCCAGCGCATCACTGCTCGCCGCTTCGCGACCCGTTGCCGCCAGGTGGAGTATATGCTTCCCACTTGCGTTACCCGTGATATCCAGAAGATCGCCCTGCCAGCCTGAGGTATCAATATTCATCATAAAATGACCGTTACCGGAAAGCGTGCCGAGCGTCAGCGTGTGATTTTCCCCCGTCTCTGCGGCAGCGAATTTCACCGTTCCTCCCGCCAGAGAAAGCGCTCGGATGTCGGAGCTGGCGGTCATTTCATAGCGCGAAGTACTGTCGAGTGAGAGGGAATTGACGTTGGTCATGCCACCGGAAAGCTGACTGCCATTGGCAAGGACAACATCCACCACAGCGCTGTCTTCTGCGCGAATGTCGCCCGCTGCATGACTGGCATTGAGCGTCAGGGCAACATCACTGCCTTTTTTGGCTGTCATCAACTCCCCCGTCAGTGAACTGGCGCTGCTGCCATTTTGCAGGAGTATGCGTTGCGTACCGCTGACGACCGCAAATGCAGGTCCGTTTACTGCCCAAACGCTACTTCCGGCGAGATCAACACTGTTATCCCCTCCCAGGTGCACACCAGCGTTATGTCCCTTAATGATGCTGCCCGTAAACGCGGCGTTGGTTCCCGCTAAATCAACAGCCCCCGTATACGTATCATCAATGTTGGCAAAGTAACCGTTATCAATAACGATATCACCGTAACTTGCATAAAACTGTTGGGCACGAATTTGTGCCGCAGAGAGTTGTGCGTTAAATACCATCAGCTGAGTTTCAATCGTGGTATTACGAAGTTGCGCGTCGCCCATTAACGCGGCCAGTTTAATCGTCGCGTTATTAATGGCTGCTGTACTGCCAGCATCAATCTGTAAGTATTCTGTGATCTGCCCTCCGTCCATCGCTAAATGTCCCGCAGTGACCATCATCTGACCGGCAACCGCGCCATTAGCGGTGAGTGTCGCGCCATTTTTAACCTGATAGTCTTCGTTGACGGGGGAGTTACCATCAATCAGGGTGTCTTTATCGATAAGAGTGGCGGCAGAGGTAACACCGGTCGTCCCAAGCAGCGCAACAAGGATCGCCTGGTGTAGGTAAGAGTATTGATATAACGGTTTCATGAATTGCCTTTGTATTTAGAAATTAATTAAGAGGAATTCCTCTCTGTTAATTCATCGGTGAAAAGGCAATCCACTGAAATTATTCAGTCAGCATAGTGTTCTCTTTTGCTGCAGTAAAAAGGCCACGCAATGTGGCCTTTTTATATTTAGAAGTAGAAGGTAAATTGCGCGACACCACCTATTGTGCGGTCACGGCCGGCAATAGCGGTTAAGTCAAACTGCATGACGTCACCGGCAGAGAGCCCCACACCGCCCGTGACGACGCGGCGATCGTTGCCACGCATATCAAGGCGATAACCCGCCCGCAACTGGACCCAGTCAGCCGTGCGCCATTCCGCACCAAATGCGGCGTACTGATTTTTATCAACATACTGGAAATGGCTGACCGGTGTCAGGTCAATATCTGCGCCCAGCGTCACTGACCCCGTTTGCCATGCTGTACCGGCGGTTACCTGCGGGCGAATAACAAAAGCAGGCTGATAGCCGTTCACCTCACGGGTTTTAACGCGGTTTTCAAACAGGTTTTGCGCTGACAGTGCCACCATCCAGCCCGGCGTGGGTGAGGCAAAGAAACCGGCGTCGATGTTGGCGCTCATGGTCTGGTGCTGCCAGTTGCCATCGCGCAGATCGGAGGTGTCATAGTTATTGATGGCAACGTTGTAGTTCCAGGTTTCAATTCGCTGGATCTTCGGCGTGATCCCCACGCCCATCGGCATATCACCCACGGTAAACGGATGCGCAATCGACACGCCGTATTCGGTGACCAGTGCAGCCATTCCTTCAGCGCGAGAGGTTAATGCATCAAGGTCTTCTTGCACCGGGTCGATAGATCCGTCAGCAACACCTTCCAGAAAGGCTAAATCACTCTGGCTGATTAATGCACGCGCATTGCCTTTTGCCCAGCTGTTTACAGATAATGCAACCGGAAGTGAATCATCCGGCACAGCAAGCACCATCGCCAGCCCGATATTCGCATAGGCATTTTCCCCGGAGAGGCCAGACACAATATCGCCCAGCTTGCCTGCGGCTTCAGCTTCTGTACCGGTGCCCAGGGCGATTTCCAGCGAATCCCATGCCGATTTGACGTCATCAAAACCGTCAATCAGGTTTGCCGAATCGCTGACCTGCGCGCCGAGAGACGGTGCAATCAGGCTGATTTTATCCTGTGAGCGCGAGGTCGCAAGCAACGCCGGGTTCACTAACGGTGCCGCACCAAAATGTGCCGATGCCACGCCAGTGCCACCCATTGCGGTGCTGCGCGCATCAAAACCGTTATAAGATGCAGAGGCAAAAGGTACTGCCGTGCTAAAACCTGCGATTAACAGGCAGCGCATAATGATATTTTTTTTCATTTTATTTCCAGAGTAATATTGAGCTGTGTGTCAGGGTGCTCATTGCGTGTGATGTAAATTGCTCTTAATGATGCTATCAAAAAGTTCATTCTGTTTATTTGGCGATAACCTGTAAGACATTTCCGCTATTGATGACTTTAGCTATCAGGTTTTTTTATTTTCCACTCTATCCTCTTAAATACTTACAAATATGACCGTTTATTAATGCTATAAACGATTGCCTGTAATAAGCAGGCTGCGATAATGGATCCTCAACTCATATTTGCGGGAGAATAACCTTGCGCTATTTCGCTGTTGTGGTTTCATCAATATTAATGTGCGGTTCATCGCTGGCCGCGTCCGTGAACTCCGCAACTATTCCTGAGCTGGCGAAAGCATTAAACACACGATTCGAGGTGATGAAGGATGTGGCAGGCTATAAGGCGGCAAACCACCTTCCCGTTGAGGATCTACCGAGAGAAAAAAATGTTCTCATGAAGGCGAAGAACGCTGCCCGTGACGCCATGCTGGCTCCAGAGAGTATTGATGCGTTTATACAGACACAGATGGCGGTGAGTAAAAACATCCAGTATCGCTATCTTGATCGCTGGCGTTTATACCCAGAAAAAGGATGGCAGCCCCGCCCCCTTACGGAGGTAAGAGCACAAATTCTCGAACTGGATAATACAATCCTGAACATTATTAGCCGTCAAATCATGACCGGTGGCGGGTTTGATGAAGAGCAGGAGCGCCAGCTGTCCCGGTCGCTGAGCGATACGCAGATATCAGCGCTGGAAAAGACGCAGCTGATCGAGGCACTCGGGAAGATTAAACGTCGATAAATATCAGTTAACGCTCTACGCTATAAGCGTATTGATGGAATGATAATGAATTCATTTTTATAACAGGAGCAGCAAGTGACCCCGAACAAAACATCAGGCCTGGCTGTTTTCCCAGTCTTTATGATAACCCTCCTGCTATCAGCCTGTAGCACGTCTGAACACGCTCCAGCGCCAAAAAGCAGTCCTCTTTTCACCCCGCAACATACGCCGCTTCCTTATAAAGTGACGCTTTCCGGAACGCCGGATGATCGCATGTTCTGTGAGAATTGTGGGAACAGTGGCAAAAAGGTCTTCATCAAAGGTGGAGAGAAACTCAGCCAGTACAGCATGATGTATGAGAGTTCCTACTATGTCTTCCTGTGTGATAACTCCACTGACGCCTGTCGCGTCGGTTCGTGGATTGCAATAAACAAAAACCTTGCCGAGCCGTATGTAAAAAAGATATCGCTTGGCGGGCGGACTCAAATCAGCGATCTCCAACCGGCAAATGATGCGCATAACACCTGGCTACAGGTGACTTATGTCAATGGAGAACAGAATGTTTTCACTTTTGATAACAATAAATAATCGCCGGGCAACCGACTTTTCTCGCCTGATTTTCTCAATGGGAGTTTTGTCACTGAAAGGAAACGAGATAAGTGATTGAATAATGGCAGAGAGGCTAGTCTCTCCTGCCATTCCGACATCTCTACGTTTTGTAGTTGCCTTCATGCCGGGTTCTTTGGCATGTTAACCTAACCTGACCTTTCAATTTTGTTCACGTGACGAGTTTACGAGCAAAGCGATGATTAAGTGGCCCTGGAAATCAAATGACGCTGGTCAACATGTGGCGCTGCCGTGGGATGAGGCGCTGGCGATCCCCGTGCTGGCCAACCTCCAGCCGGATGAACAGTCAAAGCTGATTCAACTGGCGGATCGCTTTTTGCAGCAAAAGCGGTTGGTCCCGCTGCAGGGATTTGAGCTGGATGCCCATAAAAGTGCACGTATCGCCCTGCTGTTCTGCCTGCCGGTGCTCGAACTGGGTATCGAGTGGCTGGACGGTTTCCACGAAGTGCTTATCTATCCCGCGCCGTTTGTCGTTGATGATGAGTGGCAGGATGATATCGGTCTGGTGCACAACCAGCGGGTGGTTCAGTCCGGTCAAAGCTGGCAGCAAGGGCCAATTATCCTGAACTGGCTCGATATTCAGGATTCGTTCGATGCATCAGGCTTTAATCTGATCGTTCACGAGGTGGCGCATAAGCTGGATACCCGCAATGGCGATCGCGCCAGTGGTGTACCGCTGATCCCGCTTCGTGAGGTTGCGGGATGGGAGCACGACCTGCATGCCGCGATGGATAACATCCAGGATGAAATAGACCTGGTGGGCGAAAGCGCAGCCAGCATTGATGCCTATGCAGCGACCGATCCCGCGGAGTGCTTTGCTGTACTCTCTGAATACTTCTTCAGCGCTCCAGAACTCTTCGCCCCCCGATTCCCGGCACTGTGGCAGCGATTCTGCCAGTTTTACCAGCAAGATCCCCTGCAGCGTTTACGGCAGAATGAGGATGCTGGCGGCCATTCTCCCCGCCAGGTCCATTAATTTTTTTCAGCAAGGGGACGCTCAGTTGATCGAACCCCTATGCTGAGCACTAAAAACAGCAATGCCATGCCTAATGCAGCCATCATTAAAAACTGTTCACCGTAAAAACGTGTCACGACAGGTACCAGCAGAGCGCTAACACCGTAGCCTAATGTGTGGCTGGTGGCGATCGCTCCCGCCCCTTTGCCCGTGGTTAGCCGATCGTTAAGCAGTAGCTGATATCCCGGAGTTGCCATGGCTGCCCCGAGCGACGTAATGACAATCCCCACATAGAAAAGCGCCAGACCCGCCACAGACATCAACCCAAGCCCCACTACCATCAATACCGCGGCCATGCAGAGCAGTGTCACCGGGCTGAAATATTGCGGGCGGACCACCAGAAACTGCGCGGCGAGCGTTGCCAGCGCAGCCAGGCTCAGCAGGAGAGCAACATGATGGCTGATGTCCCGGGCATTGCCCTCCAGCAGCGGGCTAAGATGCGGTGACAGGCCAAGCTGCATCAGGCTTACCAGGGCAGCCAGCAACAGTGCCAGCAGCAGGAACGGCAGCATTGAAGCCCGAAAGCGAGTCGACTGATGCGCCACTGGCGGTAACGGTGGGTCCGCCACTTCGCGAAGCACCAGCAGAAAAGCGATGAAAGGCGCAATCGCCATCAGCCAGAGCGGTGCTACCGGATTGACGCTGAGCATCAGCGCCGCCAGCGGTGGCCCAAGCAAACGACCACAACTCAGGCCGGAGCTAATTGTCGCCAGTGCGGCCATTCTTTTTTCCAGCCCCGCGCGCTGGATAGCCCACGTCTGAGCCGCAGGCACCAGACCTGAGACCGTCAGACCATAGAGCGTGCGCGAGAGAGCCAACCCCGTCAGGCCCCAGACCTTATCCAGCATCCCGGCCGCCATCGCCCAGACCACCAGCGACATCACCCCGAAACTGACCAGATAGCCACTCAGCGAGGCCAGCATCACGACCTTACAGCCATGTCGCTCGCTCTGGCGTCCCCACCAGGGTGATGCGGGTAAAAAGAGCATGGATCCGAACATTAACAGCCCGGCCCAAACCGAAAGCGAAAGCCCTGTCTGGGTGACCAGTTGCGGAAGCATGACCAGCAAACCGTTTTGCCCAATCCCTAATAAACCTGCACATAATGCCAGGGGCCAGTTGGCTTTTGGGGTGACGTTTTCCGTCAACGTTTCAGAGTCAGTGCGCATGAGAATGTGAACATAATGTCAATAAATGTGTGGAAAACATGAAGTTTATGAAAACAAATATTGCAAAAATGGTTGCGACTGTAAACAGAATGAATATCATAACGAGAATTATTATCAATCATGGAATGAGGTTCATCTATGCGTACTCTGCCCCGCTCCGCCGGTACAGACGTTGCGGCCCAGTGTTTTTTAAACGCCCTGTTGCGTGAAACGAAGGACTGGCACTATCACTCCGCAACCGCTGCGGATGAGTTATCGCACATACATATTCCGCTTTCTCCAGCCCAGGCTCTTCGGGTTCCGGTACGGTATTTTTCCCCGACCCAGCATCATCAGTACTGTTTCCCTGCAACGCTTATCCAGAGTGACAATGACAGTAGTGACACCGTCACATTCCGCCAACTGGTTGATTTAATTCTTGAAAAACCGTCAGTAAAAGGTTCGCTGGATGCCGATACGCTGGTGCGTTTTAAGCAACGCGCCCTTGAAAGCCATGCGCATACCTGGCAGGCGATTGATTTGCGCCACAGCTGGCCAACCCTGCGCGATAAACCGTTAACCTTTGTCGAAGCTGAACAGGCGCTGCTTGTCGGGCATGCATTCCACCCTGCGCCAAAGTCGCACGAGCCGTTTAACGAAACCGAGGCGCGTCGCTATTTACCCGATTTCGCCTCCCGCTTCCCGCTGCGCTGGTTTGCCGTTGAGAGCACGCTCATTGCCGGTGACAGCCTGAATGTTTCCCTGCGCGAACGTTTACTGCGCTTTGCAGCCCAGAGCGCCCCTGAACTGCTCGGTCAATTCACCGACACCCGCTGGCTGCTGCCTATGCATCCGTGGCAGGCGGAGTACCTGCTCGGTCAGGAATGGTGCCAGCGGCTGGTGACTAACGGCTCACTGCAAGACCTGGGTGAAGCGGGCGCACAGTGGCTGCCAACCAGCTCTTCACGCTCGCTGTACAGCGAAACCAACAGCGACATGATTAAGTTTTCCCTCAGCGTGCGCCTGACCAACTCTGTGCGCACGCTGTCGGTGAAAGAAGTTAAGCGCGGGATGCGTCTGGCTCGTCTGGCTAAAACCGAACGCTGGCAAGATCTACAGGCGCGCTACCCGACCATGCGCGTGATGCAGGAAGATGGCTGGGCGGGGCTGCGCGACGAAAACGGCGTGATTCAGGAAGAGAGCCTGATGGCCCTGCGCGTCAATCTGCTGTTTGAGACGCCAGACACCCAGACCAACGTGCTGGTGAGCCTGACGCAGGCCGCCCCGGACGGCGGTGATAGCCTGCTGGCTGCGGCTGTACGCCGTCTGAGTGAGCGTCTGGATTTACCGCTCGCCCGGGCCGCACGCTGCTGGCTGGACGCCTATTGCGACCGCGTTCTTCTTCCGCTGTTCAGCGCCGAAGCCGATTACGGTCTGGTCCTGTTGGCACACCAGCAAAACATTCTCGTTGAAATGCAGCAGGATTTCCCCGTCGGGCTTATCTACCGCGACTGCCAGGGCAGCGCCTGGACCGAGGGCGCCGACGCATGGCTGAAAGAGGCGGGCGAAACTGATGTGGAAAACCGCTTCGGTGAGAGCCAGCTGCTGCGCTACTTCCCTTACTACCTGCTGCTGAACTCTACCCTTGCCGTCACCGCAGCCCTCGCCGCCGCTGGTTTCGACAGCGAAGAAAACCTGATGGCACGCGTGCGTGACGCGCTGGCGGAACTGCGCCGCACGGCGAAGCAGACCCGCTGCCTCGACTACGTGCTCGATAGTCCGACCTGGAACTGCAAAGGCAACTTTTTCTGCTATTTGCACGATCGCAACGAAAACACGATTGCCGACCCGGCAGTGATCTATTTCGACTTTAGCAACCCGTTTTACAAGGAGAAGGTGTGATGGCTAACGCGAATATCGTCCATTCCGGTTACGGCTTTCGTTGCACTATAACGGACATGTCCCTGCCGCTGACGTTGGGTCTCGACGGTAGCGCGGTGCTGGAGCGCCTGCGCGATATCCCGGACGGCTGGCTGGTTGAAGCGCTGGATCAGCTGTTTGTCGCCGCGCCTGCCCTCAGCGGGATCACCCTCCCCTGGGCTACCTGGAAGGATGAACCGCAGGCACAGGCACTGTTTGACCACGCGTGTGGCGATTATCTGTCACGCGAAACCTTCTGGCAGCTGCCGCTGTGGCTGAAAGGTGAACGCCCCCTGGCCAGCGGCGGTATGCAGTTTGATGAAAGCCGTCAGCTGTACTTCCCGCTGCGCCCTCATCGCCCGCAGGGCGAGGTATACCGCCGTTATGACCCACAAATCAAGCGCACCCTCAGCTTCCGCGTGGCCGACGTGGCGCTGGACGGCGAGCGCTTTACCCACTGGATGAATAACCCGCGCGTCAATGCCTTCTGGGAGATGGCCGGCCCGCAGTCCGAGCAGGAAAACTACCTGCGCCGTCAGCTCGACTCGACCTATTGCTACCCGGTTATCGGTTGTTTCGACGACCAGCCGTTCGGCTATTTTGAACTCTACTGGGCTCCAGAAGACCGTATTGGTCGCCACTACCGCTGGCAGCCATTTGACCGTGGTCTGCACATGCTGGTGGGCGAAGAGAACTGGCGTGGTGCGCAATACATCCGTAGCTGGCTGCGCGGCCTTAGCCACTATCTGTATCTTGATGAACCGCGCACCACGCGCATTGTCGCGGAGCCGCGCTTCGACAACCAGCGCCTGTTCCGCCATCTGGCGTCTGCCGGTTTTGATACCGTGAAAGAGTTCGATTTCCCGCACAAGCGCTCGCGCCTCATCATGAGCCAGCGTCACCACTTCTTCAGCGAGGTGGAACTGTGAACGCGCTCTGGCAGAAAGTGAACCGCGAGATGGTGGCGAAGATCCTCGCCGAGCTGGAATACGAACGCACCCTGCGCGCTCATTCTCTGGCCGCCGACAGGTGGCAAATCACCATGGGGGCGGAGAGCTGGCAGTTTCATGCCACGCGCGGGATCTGGGGCTGGCTGCATATCGACCCGGACAGCCTGACCACCGCCAGCGGCGAAGCCGTCGAAGCGGAAAACGCGCTGCTGCAGCTGGCGACGGTGCTGGAGATGAGCAATGCGCAAACGGCGGAGCATCTGGAAGATCTCTACGCCACGCTGAGAGGCGATATTCAGCTTTTACAGGCGCGTGAAACGCTGGATGCCGACGCGCTTATTCATCTCGACCCGGATGAATTGCAGTGCCTGATGAGCGGCCATCCTAAGTTTATTTTTAACAAAGGACGCCGTGGCTGGGGTCTGGATGCATTGCGCCAGTACGCCCCGGAATACCGCGGGCGTTTTCGCCTGCACTGGGTTGCCGTTCAACGTGAGCATCTGGTCTGGAGCAGCGACGCCGATTGCGATATCAACACCCTGCTGGCCAGCACCATGGACAATGCCGAGCGCGCGCGGTTTGACGCGCGCTGGCAGAAGCTGGGTCTGGACGACAACTGGCTACCCGTGCCGCTGCACCCGTGGCAGTGGCAGCAAAAAATTGCCATTCATTTCCTGGCGCAGCTCGCGCGTGGTGAGATGGTGGAACTGGGGGAATTTGGCGATGAGTATCTGGCCCAACAATCCCTGCGCACACTGACCAATGCCAGCCGTCGCACGCCGTATGACATCAAGCTGCCACTGACCATCTACAACACCTCCTGCTATCGCGGCATTCCGGGCAAGTACATTGCCGCCGGGCCGCTGGCTTCGCGCTGGCTGCAGCAGCAGTTCTCCACCGACGCCACGCTTACCCGCTCAGGCGCGCAGGTGCTTGGCGAACCCGCTGCCGGATATCTGTCGCATCCGGGTTATACCGCCTTGCCGAAAGCGCCCTATCGCTATCAGGAGATGCTGGGCGTGATCTGGCGCGAAAATCCGTCGTGTTATCTGCAGGACGGCGAACAGGCAGTGCTGATGGCGGCACTGATGGAAACCGACAACGCCGGGCGTCCGTTGATCGACGCGTGGATCAACCATTCCGGGTTAACGGCCGAAGCGTGGCTGGAAAAACTGTTTGCAGCGACGGTGATCCCTTTCTACCACCTGCTCTGCTGCTACGGCGTGGCGCTTATCGCCCACGGCCAGAACGTGACGCTGGTGATGAAAGACTCCATTCCGCAGCGCATCCTGCTGAAAGATTTCCAGGGCGATATGCGTCTGGTGGATGAAGACTTCCCGCAGGCGGAAAGTCTGCCGGAGCAGGTGAAAGCCGTAACGGCACGCCTGAGCGCGGATTACATCATCCATGACCTGCAAACCGGCAATTTTGTCACAGTGCTGCGTTTTATCTCGCGTCTCACCCAGCAAAGTGGCGTCAGCGAAACGCGCTTCTATCAGATCCTGGCCGGCGTGCTGCGCCAGTATATGGCGGCTCACCCGGATCTTGCAGAGCGGTTCGCGAAGTTCGACCTGTTCAAACCGCAAATTATTCGCGTGATCCTCAACCCGGTCAAACTGACCTTCTCCGAACACGACGGTGGCAGCCGCATGCTGCCGAACTATGTCACCGACCTTGATAACCCTCTTTTTCTGGCCTCCCGGGAGTCAGCACAATGAAAACCTATGATTTCATCGGCATTGGTATTGGCCCGTTTAACCTCAGCATCGCCGCCCTGGCGGAAGGGCTGGACGGTTTTAGTTCACTGTTTCTTGAGCGCAAGCCGCATTTTTCCTGGCACCCTGGCATGATGGTTCCGGACTGCCATATGCAAACCAGCTTCCTCAAGGATCTGGTCAGTGCCGTCGAGCCTACCAACCGACATAGTTTTCTCAACTACCTGGTACAGCGTAAAAAGTTCTACCGCTTTCTGACCACCGAGCAGCGCACCGTTTCTCGTGAGGAATTTGCCGATTACCTGTGCTGGGCGGCGGAAAACCTCACCAACCTGTCATTCAGCCAGCAGGTACAGCAGGTGAGTTTTGATGAGAAAAACGGCCTGTTTGAGGTGGTCACTCAACGTGACCGCTTCCTGGCACGCCATGTCTGCGTGGGGATTGGCAAACAGATCAATCTGCCTGACTGCGTCACAACTCAGGACGATACCTGCTTCCACGCCAGCGAGATGATGCTGCGCACGCCGGAACTCGCGGGCAAGCGCGTCACTGTTGTCGGTGGCGGCCAGAGCGGTGCCGACCTGTTTTTGAATATTTTCCGTGGCGAGTGGGGCCAACCGTTGAGCCTGAACTGGATATCGCGGCGCAATAACTACAACGCGCTGGATGAGGCTGCCTTTGCCAACGAGTACTTCACGCCGGAGTACGTGGACAGCTTCTCCACGCTCGGTGAAGAGGCGCGTCGCCAGATGCTGCACGAGCAGAAGATGACCTCCGACGGTATCACCACCGAGTCTCTTCTGGCGATTTATCGCGCCATGTACCACCGCTTCGAAGTGCTGCGTGAAAAACCCTGGGCGCACCTTTTGCCGTCCCGCTCGGTGACCGAGCTTACGAGGCTGCAAAACGGACAGCGCCTGGCAATACAACATCATCTCGACGGCGGACGCGAACAGCTGGAGACCGATGTGGTGATCTTCGCCACCGGTTACCGCAGCGTACAGCCTGCTTTCCTCGCCCCACTGTCTCACCGCCTCCACCTGGATACGGACGAAGCCTTCTGCATTAACAACGATTTCACCCTCGAATGGGACGGCCCGCAGAGCAACCGCCTGTTTGCCGTGAATGCCGGGATGCACCGTCTCGGTATTGCTGAACCCCAGCTCAGCCTGATGGCCTGGCGTGCCGCACGAATTTTGAATCGCGCACATGCTGACGAACCGTTTGAGTTGGCTACCTCCCCTGGCGTGATCCACTGGCGTACCACCACCAGCCCGGAAAGCAGCCAGGTTTTTAAATCGTTATCAAAAACGACTGAGTACTGACACACACAATCAGGATCGACATAACAATGAAACGTTCTCATCTTTGGGTTTTAAATCCTTGTTTGCTTGCAATGCTTTCTACCTCTGCATGGGCAGAAGAACAAAAGGAAGAAAATATCGTTGTCTCCGCCAGCCGTGCGCATCGCAGCGTGGCGGAGATGGCGCAGACCACCTGGGTCATTGAGCGGGCTGAAATTGAGCAGCAGGTTCAGGGCGGAAAAGAGATTAAAGAGGTACTGGCACAGCTGATCCCGGGTATGGACGTCAGCAGCCAGGGTCGCACCAACTACGGCATGAACCTGCGCGGACGTTCGATGATGGTCATGGTCGACGGTGTTCGCCTGAACTCATCCCGTAGTGACAGCCGACAACTGGACTCCATCGATCCGTTCAACATCGACCGTATTGAAGTGATCTCCGGTGCCACATCGCTCTATGGCGGTGGCAGTACCGGCGGTCTGGTGAACATCGTCACCAAAAAAGGCCAGCCAGATACCGAAGTTGAGTTCCAGACTGGAACAAAAAGTGGCTTTAACAGCCATAACGACCATGATGAAAACGTGTCAGCAGCCGTCAGTGGCGGCAATGATAAAGCGTCCGGTCGTCTGTCCGTTTCTTATCAGCGTTACGGCGGCTGGTATGACGGCAACGGCGACGAGGTGATTATTGATAACACCCAGACCGGTTTACAGTATTCAGACCGTATTGATGTGATGGGCACAGGTACCATCAACATCGACGAACACCAGCAATTGCAGCTGACGACGCAGTACTACAAGAGTGAGTCCGACGGTAAGCATGGGTTGTATCTCGGGAAGAACTTCTCGGCGGTAACGGGAGATGCCACCGCGTACAACAAAAACAATCTGGATTCTGACCGTATTCCTGGTACCGAACGTCATCTGATCAACCTGCAGTACTCCAATACCGACTTCTGGGGACAGGATCTGGTCGCGCAGATTTACTATCGTGACGAGAGCCTGACTTACTACCCGTTCCCGACCCTGAGCAAAGGTGTGGTGACCAGTATTGGCGCATCTCAGCAGAAAACCGATTTTTACGGCGGTAAGCTGACGCTGAACAGCAAGCCAGTGGATGATTTAACCCTGACCTGGGGTGTGGACGCCGACCATGAAACCTTCGACGCCAACCAGCAGTTCTTCGACCTGAGTAAAGCGGCGGCGAGCGGCGGTATGAAGCTGGACAATGCTTACAACGTGGGACGTTATCCGGGTTACAGCATTACCAACCTTGCCCCGTTCCTGCAGGCGAGCTATGACATTGACGCCATCACCCTGAGCGGCGGCGTGCGTTACCAGTACACCGAAAACAAGGTGGATGACTTTGTTGGCTACGCGCAGCAGCAGGCTATCGCCACCGGAAAAGCCACTTCGGCAGACGCGGTACCGGGCGGGAAGACCGATTACAACAACTTCCTGTTTAACGCCGGGATCCTCGGTCGCCTGACCGAACAGCAGCAGCTGTGGTTTAACTTCTCGCAGGGCTTTGAAATTCCTGACCTGGCGAAGTACTACGGTTCTGGCACCTATCAGCTCGTCGACGGGCACTATCGCCTGTTGAACAGCGTGAACGTTAACGACTCGACGCTGGATGGCATTAAGGTCAACGCTTACGAACTGGGCTGGCGCTACACCGGCGATAACCTGCGCACGCAGGTTGCGGCGTATTACTCGCTCTCGGATAAAACCATCACCATCAACAAAACCGATATGACCATCAACCTGGAAGACGACAAACGTCGTATCTACGGGGTGGAAGGTCAGGTGGATTATTTCTTCACCGACAGTGACTGGAGCACCGGCGCGAACTTCAACGCCATTAAGTCTGAAACCCGTGAAAACGGTAAATGGGAGAAGCTGACGGTTGACAGCGCCAGCCCGTCAAAAGCCAGCGCATGGGTCAACTGGGCACCGGGCGACTGGACCTTGCGTGTACAGAGCACGCAGACCTTTGACGTTTCAGATGCCGACGGTAAGAAGATCGATGGCTACAACACGGTCGACTTCCTGGGCAGCTACGCCCTGCCGGTGGGTAAAGTCAGCTTCAGCGTAGAAAACATACTGGACAAAGACTACACCACCGCCTGGGGCCAGCGCGCACCGGGGCTGTATAGCCCAACCTACGGTGCACCGGGGCTCTATACCTATAAAGGCCGTGGTCGTACGTTTGGTCTGAACTACTCCGTACTGTTCTAATCCTGCGCGCCGCCTGCGGGCGGCGTATTTTACTGTGTAATTTCGAAGCAAATTTACTATAAAATCAGCGATTTGCTGAAATAGTCGGCAAACGAACGAAAAGGTTGTTTTCCCCCTTTGACAAGGCGTACTGAGGTCGCTACTATGCGCCTCGTTCACACGATTCCTCTGTAGTTCAGTCGGTAGAACGGCGGACTGTTAATCCGTATGTCACTGGTTCGAGTCCAGTCAGAGGAGCCAATTTTTTGTCCTGGGACTTCCGAGTAAGTCCGGGGCCATAATAAAATCAGTAAGCTAAGAAGGCCCGGATGTCACTATGTGACCTGCCGGGCCTTTTGATATTCGTAGTTTTCAGGGGCCTAATTGGGAGCCTGCTGGTTCATAAAACTACGGAGCCCCCGCTTATGCCCCTCACTGATACCGCTATCCGAAATGCAAAACCTCTCGGTTACTGCGTAACGGCATGGTTTCAATTACTCTTTATGAAAATGAATGATGGTAAGCTGGCATACAGCGCTGGCATATCAATAGATTTGTTTCCACGTGCTGCCGGTGGAATACCAGGTCGTTTCACTCCCCTGACTCAATGTTTTTAATAGTGCGCCATTTTGTCTAAGCGCTACCTGCTGACTTCCTTCAATGCTGACGTAGACCCGATTGCCCGAGTTCGCCGCCGAGGCGGCTGGCATATCAATGGAACCACTATAGCCAGTCGAAATTTGCGATATAAATAACGCACTCCCGGTGCTACTTAGCAGCGCGGAAACCTGTGTCTGGTCTACACTTTCACCCGACGCAGTGAGCGTATATTCCGGTGTTCCCAGCGGCGCAGGCCAGCTTTCATAGTAAATGCTCCAGGGGTCCATGCCCGAGGTTTTGCTGCTGTTGCCCGCAATATCTGTCGTTTTGGCCGTTAACTGATATTCGCCCGACCCCTGGAAAACACGCGGATCTGTCAAAGTATACTTCCAGTGTCCCGTGTCATCTGCTTCGGTACTCCCCATGGAACCCCTAACTCGATCAAACATGCGAGTAACCAAGACAGTGACCGTTGCCCCTGGTTCCGTCGTCCCCGTGAGCGTCACACTGTCGCCATTGGTGGTGCCCCCCTGAGCCACAGGTCCACTGCTGTCCGTGACGCTATCAATGGTCGGCACCTGCGCAATCGTATCCAGATTAAGGATAAAGGCCTCAGATTTCGGTGACTGATCGCTGAGTGGCGTTAAAGCACCGGTCAGGGTCAACGTATGGTCACCTTCTCCGGATATCGCGCTATCTGGCGTGATGCTCCACAGACCTTCAGCATCAGCGGTGCTGTTCCCTATCTGAGTGCTACCATCAAACAGACGAACGGTGGCGTTAGGGTCAGCCGTACCTGACAGCACTGGCAGGGTATCGTTAGTCGCCTGACCGCTCAGAATAGACCCTGTTACGGTTCCGGTGTCATCAACAACATCGGTAATCACCGGGATGGTCGCTGCAATGAAATTCACTACAGCACTTTGGCTGCTACCGTTGATCGTTGCCGTAATCTGGCTGTCCCCTGACTGCATCGTCGTCACAGGGATCGTCACTACACCGCTGGCATCCGTCGTGGCCGTCGCCGGTACAGTTGCGCCGTTGGTGGCGCTAAATGCCACATCAACGCCACCTACCACGTTGTTATTCGCATCCGTGACCTTAACCATCACCTTGTTTTGCGCCACGCCGTTAGACAGTGCGCCATTTTCAGTGACCACTATATCGTTGGCCTGAATCTGTGCGGTGGTGCTGTCAGCCACAAAGGTCGCGACAACCGTCTGGCTGCTGCCATTGGTGCTGGCGGTTACCGTACTGGACCCAGCCAGCGTACTGGTTACCGCAACGGTGGTGATACCGCTGGCATCGGTAGTGCCACTTGCCGTAACGGTCGCACTGTTATCAGCACTGAAACTCACCGTCTGATCGGGAACCACGTTACCGTTCGCATCTTTCACGGTGACCTGAACCGTATCCGGATCGCTGCCGCTGGCTTTCGCGCCGTCATTGAGCAGAACAATATCTGCCGAGGCGATCGCTGCGGTACTGCTGTCAGCAACAAAGGTGATCGCCAGGCTCTTACTGCTGCCATTGACCGTTGCCGTCACGGTGCTGCTGCCCGCCATCACGCTGCTGATTGGCAGCGTTATCTGCCCGTTCACATCGCTCTGCGCACTGGCAGCAATCACCGCCCCATTGTCGGCCGTAAAGTCCACGCTCATGCCGTTAACCGGGTTACCGTTAGCATCAGTAACTTTGACCTGCACGCTGTTGGTTGCGGTGCCGTCAGCCACGGCGTTGTTTGACGTTACTTTCATGTCACCCGTCGCAATCTGCGCCGTGCTGGCATCCGCCACAAAGGTCATACTGACCGACTGCGAGGTGCCGTTAACCGTGACGTTCACCGTGCTGCTGCCTGCCGTCAGGCTGGTGATCGGCACTGTAAGCATGCCGTCACTGTCAGTGGTGCCAGTGGCGGTTACCGTTGCGCCGTTGCTGGCGCTTAAGCTGACGCTCTCACCGCCCACCGCATTACCGCTGGCATCGGTGACTTTTACCTGCACCTGGTTCGAGGCCAGGCCGTTCGCCACCGCGTTGTCGTTCAGAACCTTCACATTACCGGCCGTGACCGTTGCCGTGCTGCTGTCGGCCACAAACGTCACCTCAACCCCATGTTCACTGCCGTTCACTGTCGCTCCCACCGTGGTGATCCCGGCGGTGGTGTTGCTGACCGTTGCCACTATCTTACCGTCGGCATCCGTTGTGCCCTGCGCATTGACCGAGGCTCCGTTGCTGGCCCGGAAGGTCACTTTGGTACCCGGCAGCGGATTATCATATTTATCCACCACTGTAGCCTGAATCTGGTTTATATCGGTGCCGTCTGCCCGCGCATTATCCTTCAGAATAATCACCGAGCCGGCGGCAAAGTGCGCCGAGTCACCGTCAGCCAGGAAGGTCACCGTCACCTGCTGTGCCTTACCATTGACTGTCGCTTCAATCACGCTCTCACCCGCAGTGGTGCTGGTGATCGCTTCCTCAATCGCCCCGCTGGCATCGGTAACGCCCGTTGCGGCGATCGTCGCTCCGTTCGTGGCACTGAAGCTCACCGTCTGGCCTGCCAGACGGTTGCCGTTAGCATCCGTGACCACCACCTGGATCTGATTGGCTGCACTGCCGTCTGCCGCAGCGTTGTCGGTAATGACCGTCAGAGCACCCGAAGCAATTTCTGCTGTGCTGCCGTCAGCACCAAAACTGAGCTCCACATTCTGGCTGGCACCATTGAGCGTCGCCGTGATCGTGCTGCTACCAGCAGTTTTGCTGGTGACGGGAAGCTGAATAAACCCTTGCACATCACTGGTCGCTTTCGCCGCAACCGTGGCCCCATTCGTGGCACTGAAGCTCACGTCCTGCCCAGCAACCGGGTTACCGTTGGCATCAGTGATTTTCACCTGCACCTTATTCGCCTGCACCCCATTCGCCAGCGCATTATTCGTTATGACCGTTAAATCACCTGCAGCTATCGCCGCCGTATCGCTGTCGGCCACGAAAGTGGTCGTGACGCTCTGAGTACTATTGTTAATGGTTGCCGTAATGGTGCTGATGCCCGCTTTGGTACTGGTTACCGGGAGCTGCACTGTACCTTCTGCCCCTGTCATCCCGCTGGCTGCGATGGCAGCTCCATTGCTGGCGGTAAATGTCACAGTCATATCCGGTAATACGTTACCCAGCGAATCCGTCACTTTGACCTGAATCTGGTTGGATGCGGTGGTGTTAGCCTTTGCCCCATCAGCAAGCACAACAAGATCCCCGGCGGCAATTTGAGCAGAGCTGTTATCGGCGGTAAAGCTCACCGTTACGCTCTGGCTTTGTCCGTTGACCGTCGCCGTTACCGTGGATGTTCCAGCCGTCATACTGACGACGGGTATACTCAACAGACCATTGCTGTCCGTTGTCCCCGTTTGCCTGATGGTGGCACCATTATCCGCGCGGAACGCTACAGCCTGATCCGCTACCAGATTCCCCTGATTGTCGGTGACTTTGACCGTAATCTGGTTCTGGCTGGAACCGTCAGCGAGGGCGTTATTGGTTGTCACCGTCATGTCGCCTTGGGCGATATGGGCGCTCTGGCTGTCGCCTGTCAGGGTGATGCGCGCATTCATGTCTGTCAGCGCTTTACCGTCAAGCTGTGGCGTGACGGTGACCTCGCCTGCAACCGTGCCGCTCAGGGTAGCGGTATAATTCCCGGCGCTGGTTTCACTGACCTTGCTAAGGGTGGTGCCGGTGACGCCAGCAGCGACAAAGTTAATGTTCGTTAACCCTGTCACCGGACGCGACAGGCTATCCTGAAGCACCAGCGTCAGCGTACTGATATCGTTGCCATTGGCGCTCACCGTCGCGGGCGTGGCATTGAAGGAGGATTGCGATGTATCGGGGTTCGCATCGGCATAGTGCACCGTTACGTCGCTGGTTTCGCCATTACTGAGGTGAGCGGAAACATTGGCTTCACCAGCCAGGGTACTGGTGAGAGGCAGAACAGCACGCCCTTTGTCATCGGAGCTGGTTCTCTCGGCGGCATGTTTGCCATTGGCATAGGTGATATCGAAATCGACGTTCTCACCGCTCAGCGGCTGGTTGTCACCGTTGACGATCAAATACTGGATGTTGACGGCCGTCGCCCCATCCGGCGGCGCATAGTCGCCTTGCACCGTTGCATCGCCCATAAAGTGGGCGACAGGCGGCAGAACTTCTACCGTTAACTGGTCCGGCCGTGAGAAATTGCCATTGTTATCTTCGGCGGTCGCCGTCAGTACATAGGTATTAAGCAGACGACTGGCATCACTTTGCTTTTTGACGCCCTGCACCGTCTGGGATACGCCTGGCACTGTCTGCCAGGCAGGCAGCGTCAGCTGATAAAGGTTAGGTTTCAGAGGAACGATAAGCCCCCCCGCAGCCGTGAAGGAGGCCCCTTGCCATTGCACATTCTTAAGACCGTGCTTCGCCTTCACCGCCGAGGTAACCCTTTGCAGGCTTCCTGCCGGGCCCGTGATGCGTTCCGGTGACAGGGTCAGACGGATCACCTGCTGCTTGCGGTACTCCAGGACAATATCGTTATTACGCTCCACCAAATCATAGCGGCTGCGCGAAAGTCTTCGCATGCCGTCCACTGCATTCGGTGACAGATTCTCTTGCAGTGACTTGTCCAGTTGCCAGGTCATGTTCAGGGCCAGATTCAGTTCACTCTGGTCTCCCTTGCCCATACGCTGCTCAGCGCTGAATGTCAGCATAGGAACTGGGGTGTAATTTGCCCCCACCGTTACGGCATAAGGATTTTTCTGACGATTATCCTTGCCAAAAAGTGCCACTTCATCCCCGAAATACTGTTCGTAGACAAGAGTGCCACCAAGCTGAGGATATGAAGGAAGGAAACCATTTACACGCAGATCAAAACCATTGGCTGGCCGTTCATCGTAATCTTCAAAATCACGGGACTGGTGCCAGTTACTGAGACGCCGATAGCCGTTTGCTGACAGTTTCAGGTAATCGCTCCACGCTTCCATACCCAGCCCCAAACGGTAGTTATGTCCGGTAATGTCGCTGTCGACGAACGTGTTCAGGCCCAGCATCCAGTTATCTTGCAGGAAAAAGCGACTCCCCACGCCAATATTGACCGTGTTGCGATCGTCTTTATGCCGCATCCCTAACTGGGTAAACAGCATATTCTTCGGGCTATCGTAGAGGGGGAGCAACCAGTCAAGGCTGCTGTCGCCAAGCTTTCCATGCTTCTCGAGGCTTAGCTGTACGCTGGCGGTACCAAATTGGCTAAGCCACTCTTCGGCAGTACTGTTCACAGCATTGGTTGCCTGCGCGCGGGCGTAGTCCGACAGCGCTTCGGATGAGGTACGATCCTCATCCGAAAGCGTTGTCCCAATGGCTACGGCACCGCGGGCAACCTGTTGTTCAAAAGGATCGACGCCACTCTCTGTTTGCGTGGCTTTAGGGCGCGGCAGCATGTGCTGCTCACTGGCAAGGGCTACTGCAGGGATAGCAGCACTTACCGACGTGATGACCGGCAAGAACTGGAGAAACAGACACGCCCAGGCGATTGACTTTTGACTCTTACTGTAATGATTTCGAGGAACCTGTTGATGTTTAGTAATCATTAAAACTCACTATGCGCAAAAATAGGATTATGGCTATAGTACAGCGAGATAAAACGATTAAAAAACAGACAGATGTTTATTAATAAATTTTGCAGCCATTGATTATTATTAAATATATGAGCAGATATTGTTTATTATTAAATATATGAGCAGATATTGTTTGTTATTAAATATATGAGCAGACATTGTTTGTTATTAAATATATGAGCAGACATCAATTATGCCTGCCCGGTCTGCAGCCAAATACAGCTAGTCTGTTCACTGAAATGCCTTGCAGACGGTCCTGTCATATAGCCCTCCTTCTTTACCACGCGCTGGCAGAACAGGAGTAATGCCCGGTGGAAATGGACAACAGATTACAACCATCGTTCGATAGCGGAAACGGCGATGTACCGGGTAAAACAGTTGTCCGGAGGTTCACAAACGCTGCGTGACTACGATGGTCAGGTTGCGAAGGCTATGGCCATGGTGCGAGCGCTGAACAAAATGACGAAATCAGTACAAACACCTGTCACAATCAGCGATTTCAGTTGTCAGAAGATGAGTGATATCGACCAGGATGATATCTTATTCGTAACCTATGCTCATTTACGGATCGGGGACTGAGATAACAAATTAACCTATACTAAACAATCAGTTAATCTTAAAACCGAGCCCAGCCAGAACCAAATTTAAGAAGCCTGCTCAGGAAATTAAGCAGGCTTTTTGCTTTTCTACGTCTCTGATGTTAACTCAGAATCGCATCCAGCCTGGCAATCACCTTAATCTCAAACTTGAATCCGTACAGCCACGTCACGCCGATCCCGGTCAACGTAGGGTAAGGTGCTTCCCCCCAATATTCTGGCAGGATACTCCAGATAGCGTCGAGGTTTGACTCGGGATCGACGACAAAGAAGGTAACATCAACCACGTCAGCGAACGTGCAGCCCGCAGCCGTAAGAACAGCATTAAGGTTATCGAATGCCAGCCGGATCTGAGCTTCTAGATCCTCTTCTGGCGAACCATCCTCCCGGCTACCAACCTGCCCCGAAACAAACAGAAAACCATTGGATTTGATGGCCGGTGAATAGCGATTGCGCTCGTAGAGCGCCTGGCGTCCGAAGGGAAAAACGGCTTCGCGTGTTGTCATGTCTGTACCTTTGTAATGGGGCGAAATCTGCCCGGTGAACATAAAGACACTTTACAGGTACCAGATCGGGCGGATAAACAAGCGACTTTGTCCATCATTGTTTGTAATATCCAAACAATCGGTGAAAAGAGAGGACAAGGGATGGACCGTTTCGATGCGATGCGCGCCTTTGCTCGCGTGGTGGAGGCAGGCAGTTTCACAAAGGCTGCCCAAACGCTTCATATGAGCAAAACCACGGTGACGCAACTCATTCAGCAACTGGAAGCACGCCTGCGCGTCAAGCTGCTCCATCGCACCACCCGCAGGCTCGGTGTCACTCCTGATGGCGCGGTCTACTACGAGCGCGTCATCCGTCTGCTGGCGGATATGGAAGATGCTGAAAACAGCCTGTCCAGTTCGGCGATGACGCCCAGGGGACGGCTACGGGTAGATGTACCTACTCCTCTTGCCCGCCTGGTACTGGTGCCCGCACTACCAGCTTTCCACGCACGCTACCCTGATATCCAGTTCGACATGGGCGTGAGCGACCGGGTGGTGGATCTGATCGGCGACAACGTGGATTGTGTCCTGCGCGGTGGCGAAATCAACGACCAGTCCCTCATCGCACGCCACGTTGGCGATTTGCAAATTGGTGTTTACGTCGCACCGAGCTATGTGGAACGCCTCGGCACCCCAATGCATCCGCGAGAGCTGGAAAACACCGACCATCGCATAGTGGGATTCTTGTCCTCACGCACTGGTAAGATTGACCCTTTGGTACTGCGCAGTGAGAGTGAACATATTGAAATCACGGGCAGCTATATACTTGCCGTGGATGATGGCAATGCTTACCTCGAAGCTGGGTTAGCCGGGTTAGGCGTGATTGCACTGCCAGTCTATATGGCTGCGGCACATCAGGCTGCCGGCTCTTTGATTCCGTTGTTTACACAATGGCGTATCAGTCCAATGCCCCTGCACCTGGCGTTTCCGCCGAACCGCCATGTCAACGCTAAACTGCGCGTTTTTATTGACTGGATCGTTGAATTGATGCAGCAGCATGTCCCCAACACCAACATAGCCGCAAAGCTATAGCAGCGATTATCCTGAGAGAGCGTGCATGATTCATGTGTTGTTACGCGAAAGCTGAAGACGTGCAGGAGTATTTCGGTGAATCACTCGTCAGGTGTTCACCGCATTGCGAGCTGTGTCGTAAAAAGCGTTCAGGACTCCGTGAGCTGACGCCAGGCCGCCACTTCCTCATCCAGCCACTCGACAAAGAGAGCCACCTCCGGTTTCGCCTCCGTTAACTGCGATGTCACCAGCCAGTAAGGCCAGGGATACGGCGCGGTGAAAGGGGTAAGCTGGACCAGTTCGCCCCGGGTGATGGCATCCTGAACCAGAGAACGGCGCTCCAGCGCAATACCTTTACCGAGTCTGACAGACTCAAGGACTAAATTTGAGTCGTTAATGCATAAGCCGCCGGGCACAATATCTTTTTCAAGCCCCGCATTGAAACACCAGGTTTTCCACGACTCCATGGAGAATATAATTTGACTCTTCGACACCTCAGCCGGCGTCGCCGGGAGTACGCCGCCGTTATAACCGGGCGCCGCAACAACAATCAGTTCATCTGAAAAAAGATAATGGCAGTCGCTGCCTTCCCAGTTTCCTTTCCCCATGCGTATCGCAATATCTATCCCTTCCTGCTGCATGCTGGTAATCGTCAGGCTGGCCTGGATCCGCAGCGTGATATGCGGATATTTTTCCCGAAATCGTTCCAGACGCGGCAGCAGCCAGTGACATCCAAAAGACGGCACCATAGCCAGCGTCAGTTCCAGTATTCTCGGTTTCACCTGCACTAGCCGGGTGGCATCTGCGATATGGTTCAGCGCCTCGCGTACCTGCAACGCGTAGAGCCGCCCCTCTTCGTTGATCTGTACCCCTCGCCCATGACGGATAAACAGCTTCACACCCACCATTTCCTCCAGCACTTTAATCTGCTGGCTGATGGCGGAATGGGTAACGTGGAGCTCTTTCGCCGCAAGCGTTACGCTGCCAAGGCGAGCCACAGCTTCAAAACTACGCAAACTTGCGATAGGTGGAAAATCCGACATGAAACCACTCCCTTAATATGCTGAATCTTATAAACGGCAACCGGCCAATATGTCAGTAATACTAACTCAGGCCGTAAGATACTCATGATATTCGCCATAGCGAATTTATTGTAATGTCTGTTTATCATCTTCAATGAAGTGTTTTTTCACCCAGACAGGAAAACAGGAATCATGATAAAGCTGATTGGCATGATGGATTCTCCTTATGTACGTCGCGTGGCGGTCTCCCTGGAACTTTATGGCGTTGCGTTTGAAAGCCAGCCGCTGTCGGTATTCAGCACATTTGAAGAATTTTCCCGGATCAACCCTGCGGTAAAAGCACCAACGCTGATTCTGGAGAATGGAACGCGTCTGATGGACTCATCGCTGATACTGAATTATTTTGAGTCTCAGGCCGCTCCTGAACGGAGACTGCTGCCCGTGGCGCCGGATGCGCTGGCAAACGATCTCCAGACGCTGGGCTTTATCCTCGCCGCCGCGGAGAAAAGCGTACAAAATGTGTATGAACACAACCTGCGCCCGGCGGAGAAGCAGCACAATCCGTGGATAGAACGTATCACCCTCCAGTTGCTGGCTGCCTGCAAGGAATGGAACACGCTGCTGGAAGCGCGTCCGGATAACGCGGTGGCCGATCAGGTTGCTGTCACCAGCACGGTTATCTGGACATTTATTCAGTCAATGATCCCTCAGGTGGTTAACGCCGGTGATTTTAAAACGATTCAGGCGGTTGCCGACGTTTTCGAAAACCAGCCGGCATTTAAGAAGTACCCTTTTAGTTGACGCTTCGCTCGGCGTGTTATGGGGCTTTTCAGCCCCTTTTTTTAGGCTGGAATCGACAGACCGGCGGTGGTTGCATAGCGACCGTTGAAAAAGATGAGCGGCTCACCTTCAGTATGTAACGAATCCACCACCTCACCGATAAATATCCAGTGATCGCCGCCGTCTACCTGACGCCACATCTTGCATTCAAGATGCGCTAGCGCACCGTCAATTAAAGGCAGTTTATAGCCACTGACCCGATGGTCTACGCGATGAAATTTATCGCTGACGGCACTGGCAAAAATATCGCTAACCTGATGCTGATGGCCCGACAGGACATTTATCGCAAAGGCTTCCGCCTCCAGAAAATGCTGAGCGTACCAGGATTGCTTACGCAGGCTCCAGAGCACCAGAGGGGGTTCCAGGGAAACGGTGTTAAAGCTACTGATAGTTAACCCATGGAAATTGTTACCTTTATCCATCATGGTCACGACACAAACGCCTGTTGCGAATCGACCAAATACGTTCCGTAAGGTTCGGCTATCAAACTGCGCCATATCGTTTCACCTCTGCTAAACCTGAAGACGCGACCTGCTGTTGCAGCGCGCCGGCAAAAATGGTCAGCCCCTCATCCAGAACGCTGTCTTCAATCGTCAGGGGCATTAAAAAGCGGATGGCATTCGCCTGTTTGCCGCATTTAAGAAGAATAAGGCCCTCACGGGCACAGCTTTTGACTAACCGATCGATAAGCCCGGTCGCCGGCGTTCGCTTTCCGTGCTCCAGCGAAAAAAGCTCCAGCGCAATCATGGCGCCGACCCCGCGTATCTCATAGCCAATCGCCAGTGGGCTGACAATGGACTCTAAGGCTTTGCGCAGACGCTGACCCAGACGCCGGGCTGCGCCCAGCAGATCCGTCTCCTCAAATAGGTCAAGTACCGCCAGCGCCGCCGCACAGGAAAGCGGATTGCCTGCCCAGGTTCCGCCAAGGCCGCCCGGTGCCACCTGGTTGATAAGCGACTCACGACCGACAACGCCGGACAGCGGAAGCCCGCCGGCGACTGATTTACCGAACACGATTAAATCGGCGTCAACGCCGGTTTGTTCCATAGCAAAGAACGTCCCCGTGCGGCCTGCGCCAGACTGAACTTCATCTGCGATTAACACGATACCTTCCTGGTCACAGAGTTCACGCAGACCACGCATAAACGCAGGTGGCACGACGTAAAATCCGCCTTCGCCCTGAACGGGTTCGATGACAATGGCAGCCACATCCTGCGGCGCAATGTCGCTCGTTAATATCGCTTTGAGGCCAGCCAGCGCCTGAGCAATATCAGGTTCTGTCTCTCCCTGCGGGAAAGGCGCCCGGAAGACCGGGCCGGGCATGATCCCCATCCCCTGGCTGTAGGGCGCAATTTTGCCATTCATCGCCAGCGTCATAAACGTACGCCCATGATAGGCGCCGCTGAAGACAATCACCCCGCTTCGCCGCGTGGCTGCCCGGGCAACTTTAAGCGCACTTTCCACCGCTTCGGACCCCGTCGTCAGGAGAAAACTGCGTCGGTCAAAATCTCCCGGCATTAGGGCGTTAATACGTTCGCACACCGCGATATACGACTCATAAGGGGTGGCGGCAAAACAGCTGTGGGTAAACTGATGCAGCTGGCGCTCCACTGCCGCAATGACTTTAGGATGAAGATGACCGGTATTCAGCGCGGCAATTCCGCCGGAAAAATCGATGTAGCGTCGATTGTTGACGTCATATATCACCGCATTTTCCGCTCGCTGAATATACACCGGATGCATCTGGTTTATGCCACGGGCGACGGCACCCTCCCGTCGCTGCAAAAGCTGCTCGACTACAGTATCCATAACGCTCTCCTCAGGGGGCGGCCCGAACGGCCGCCCGTCAGGTTATTGATGACGCGCCTGTTGCAACATGGCATCAGCATGCTGATTTAACTGCTGACGATCGCCATAGCGGTAAGGATCGAGGAAATCGAATCGGACCGGTTTATCTCCACGGTCAAACAAGTGGCCTATGCCGCCAGGTGCGTTATGCGCCCAGTAGAACAGGGAATCAGCAAATTCCTCCGTTGCCCGGGAGAGGTAGCGATTGGTGAAATCTGAGAAATCAATGGGGAAATGCTCACGGTTGTCAGCAAAAAGCGCATGAAGCGTAGCAATCACCTCTTTTTCTGGAAGGTTACCGGCACGATAGGCTTCCATTGTTTCACAGGCCTTATCGAAAATAGCCTCATAGAAGGGGCTCTCAATGGAAAGGTGTCCCGGATAGGTTGCGCTTTCAAATTCCTTCTCGAGCCGCTCGTCATCACCGTGCTGCTGGTAGTCACTCAGGATCTTACGCAGACGCAAGACGCCAATATAGCTGCCGCTAATCCAGATACGGAACCACGCATTCCACAGCGGGAAGCTATCAAATGCGGTGAATGAATTTGCCACCAGCCTGTCGTTAACTTTTACCACTTCCAGGCTGTAATGCTGATAGCTAGCGAAACGCTCTTTTGACCAGTCATCCTGTCTGACGGCATGAACAATTTTAGGTGCGACGCGCAGAATCGATTCGAACGTATTAACTAACCCGCGCGAGAACAGCGGATCGACAAAGCCCACCGCATGGCCTAAAAGACAGTAACGCTCCCCTACGCTTTCACGGCTGGTATAATTCAGGCGAGGTGCAACGGTCCATTCACGTACCCGGGCTGCGCTTTCAAAGTGGCGTGCAACGGAGGGGTGCTCATCGAGAAAACGGGTAAACTCTTCTTCCGGATCGCCAGCTGGGCCATGTTTATCGATATCGAACTGCAGGCCGACGCTGCATAAGGTATTGGTCGAATAGGGATGGTTGTTGAAAGGAATAATCCAGAGCCAGCCGCCTTCAAACATGTGATGCAGCGTACTCTGTGAGAGCGGGGTCGGCGAACCGGTCACGTCCGTCGAGGCGATGACGTCTTCATACAGTTTGACTCCCGTCATGTGTGTGAACAACGAACGGGTACGGCTCTGCATCTCACGCGCACCTTCGCGCAGGCCGAACTTATCGGCAACCGGTGAGCGAAAGCCTGCAGCATCTACGACGTACTTGGCCTTAATCTGCTCTTTCCCCAGATCCAGCAGCATCCCGTCGCCGGTTTCTTCAATGGACTGAATGCGGGTTTGCTGGCGAATGTCGGCCCCCAGACGCGCGGCCAGCGCCAGGTAATAGGCATCAATATCCTGGCGGAACAGATGCGCTTCCGGAGACAGTACCGGTGTCGACACAACGTCCTGCGGATTATGCGCTTTATTCTTACCGTTCCATGCAAAGCTGAATGCCAGTTTAATACCTGCGCTCGAGGTGCCAATATTCTCCATCAGCGCGTGAATTTCCCCCGGCCATGCCAGCTCAGGAATATTGTACTGGCGAGCCAGAATTTTCAAAAGCACAGCACTTTCCGGCACCATCGATTCCCCTACGGCAAAGCGAGGGTGGGTGCCTGCATCAATAATCACTACGTTTAATTTCTGTTTTGCCAGAATAGCGCCGAGCATGGTTCCTGCAATACCACTCCCGATGATGGCCACATCATAATGACTTTGTTTCATTGCTTTACCCTTAATAATATTACTGAGTGACTAACTGTGTTGTTATTTCGATTTCATTTTCACGCGCGTGATCGGCCTGAATCAGAAAAAGATACGTTGCTTGTTGTGTTAACCATTCCCTCGCCAGAGACATGGCAATCTCTTTGCCGGTGCGCTGCAGCATTGTCAGAACCATTGTGGGTCCCTGAAAACGATAGCGTGTACAGCAAATGGAAACAGGTGCTCCCACATTGGCATTTATAAAATCGACCGGCGAGACGCGCGATTTTATCGCCATGTCGTTAATAATTTTCTCACTTGTATTTACAGGGAATGCCGTACCAAACTGAATAAACCCGACACTCTCATGATGTTTATCCAGCAATGCCTGATGCTGTTGATAAAGTTCATCGACAGTAAACAACACATTTAATGACAATGGGTCTGCTGTTTTTAACCCCCGGCGCAAGGTCTCATTTAAATCGGACCAAATTAATGAGTTTGCGGTACTCGAAGAAATAATTTTCATTAGCTACCCCACCTTTTACATTACGGTAAATATCAGGCAGGTGTTAAAACCACCAAACCCAATCGTCATGCTCAAACCCGTTTTTCCCTTTAAGGGTTGAGGCTGCGCGGCGGGTAAATTAAAACGCAGGCCATCAATCGGCTTTTTCAGTTCATAGACCGGGGGGATTATGCCCGCATTGAGGCTGTGAATGAGCGCGATGGCTTCCAGCGCCCCTGTTGCCCCCAGCGTATGGCCAAAATTACCCTTTGTGGCGAAGACCCAGGGACGATGAGTGAAAAACTGGTTATAGGCATTGCTTTCAACCCGATCGTTGGTCAAGGTACCGGAACCGTGCGCATTAATAAGCGCAATATCGCCAGGCTCAAGTCCCGCCTGCGTCAGGGCACGGTGTAATGCCAGACGGATGCCATTGCCTTGCTCATCCGGCGCGGTCAGTCCTGCCGCATCGTTAGACGCCCCCGCACCGACCAGTTTTGCCAGCACGCGTGGCGCAGACCCGCCTTCCCTTTGCAGCACCAGAAAACCGGCCCCTTCTCCGAGGATCGTCCCCTCGTGAGTGGCATCGAACGATTTCAGGGTAGAGAGGGAGAGCGTACCCAGCGCGCTATGGGCCAGACGTTTTGAATCAGTAAGAATATCCGCACCGCCACAGACGCACAGGTCTGCTTGCCCCGTCGCAATTAAATGCGCCCCCAGAAGAAGGGCATCTGATCCCGAGGAGCAGGCGGTAGAGAGCGCAATCCCTTCCATTCCCAGCGACTCCGCCACCTCGTTAACCCAACCGTCGAGAGGCTCCCGGCAAAACGCCTCGCTGTCGAGACGGAATCCAAGACTGGTACCGACAATCAAGAATCGTCGCTCCTCCGGCACGGGTTCTCCTGCCCCCGAATCCGCAAGCGCCTGAAGGGCCGTACGTTTTGTCAGCGCGATCAGTTTTTCACGCATTTCTGCAGGCCATTCGCCCGGCAGCATGGCGGCCAGATCGGTACGCAAGCTTCGCGCCGATGGCGCAGGCGCAATACCGGTTTGGCTTTCCAGTAAGGTCTGAAAAACATCCTCGATACGATCGCCAGACGCAGTTGTCCATCCCATGCCGACAACATTTGCGACATACGTTGTAGTAGTCATCATTTTTCCTTTACCGAAAAAGAGTACGGTAAGCTGGTTAAATTGAATTAACGATATATCAATTGAACGTGCGCAAAAATTCGTTAAAAGGTTTATCCTCAAGCGGAGAAGGATAAAAATTATCTTTGAGCTCGCCTGCAGTGACTTCTATTTTACGTTGATAGGGTTCTTTTTGTAGCCAGCGTGGACTTTCGATAAAATCGAATGTGATATCTGTCGCATTAAATCCCTCCAGCTCGGCAGGTTTAACCACTTTCCTTCTTTTACGGTCCAGTACTTGCGCATAAGCAGAAATATCAAAATACCGAATCTGCCCATTTTCCACCACTGCATTAATACAATGCCAGGGGCGGGGCAAATAAAGGTAATTAACAAAAATATTTCGTAAAGAATACACAGGTTTATTGATTATCTGACTATAAAGTATCGCCGACACATCGGCCATTTCCGAGCAGAAGCAGGGTAAGCGCTGTGTTTTCACCAGCATTTCACGAAGATAATCCTGAGGCGTCAGGTTACGGATGACCTCGTCGCGAAAATGCTCGTAACGTGAAATATAATAATCCCAGTGTTCCTCAGGGAACTTGAGGCGAACGATGTCCGCAGGCCATGTTTCAAACACGTCTGATTCCTGAAGAACATGGCACATTGTTTTTGGCACTTCTCGCAAAATATCATCAAGGTTCGTTAAGTGATATTTTTCAATGACCGCCCGTGCCAGTTCCCGAAGTTCATCATTCATGACATCACCTTACTTATATTGTGTTAAAGAGGCCGCACCACAATAAACAAAATTTATATTACGTGGGCGTTCGTGGTGTTTGAGCTTTTTCAGCAGGCTGGCGCTGTGCTGCTGGCAATTGGTTTCATTGATCAATGATTCATCGCAGGTCAAAAAAATATCGAACCCTGCTATTTGATCGCCATCATTAACAATTTGGGTTTTGCAGGTCATCACCCCTTTAATTTCCCGACACAGCTGTTTAACGGCGCCGATATTGACTTTCTCATCCCTGATTACAATGAAATCACTGATTCGGCCTTTGAAAAACAGGAACCCATCAGCGTCCTGGAAGAAGATATCTCCGGTACGGAGCCAGCGTTTGCCATCAAGCTCAATAAACGTTTGTCGGTTACCCCGCCCAATGCGCTTTACAAGCAGCGTATCAGAACAAATCAGCAACTCCCCCTGCCCGTCCTGCCCGTCTGCACCTGGCAGGATGCGAACTTCCGTCTGGTCAATAGGACGCCCGGCTGACGCATAATATCCTCTTCCCAGCAGATGAGCCGGGCACGTCGACACGCGCGGTCCGGCCTCACTGATGCCATAAGTCAGATATAACTCAAGCCATGGCTGCCGGAGTAAGAAGGCTTCCACCTCTTTCGGCGCAGCCAGATCGCCCCCAATCGTCAGTTTTTTCAAACCCGGCGGAAGCGTGGTTTCCCAGGCATTCAGCTGTCGCAACAATACGGGAGTAAGCGAGCTGAGGGTAACGCCGTATCGCTGTAAATCATCCAGATAATGAGGTACAGAAAACGGAGGTCCACTGATAACGATTTCACAGCCTGTCTCCAGCGCAGCAACCATCTGTGCAACCAGCGCGGTGGAATAGCACATCGGCAAACTGATCAATACCCTGTCACTGGCGCTCATGCCGATACTTTCGGCGTGGCGCAGCGCGTTACGGCGCAGAGAATCAAAATGATGAACACACCCGCTACTGAACGACGATGACGTCCCGGACGTGGCAATCACGACCTGCCCCGGCTGTGTCTGTACGGGACCACCATGACGGCATTTTCCCACCTGCCAGCGCCCCAGGGTTTCAGCTGTGCTCACGCCCAGCGCCTGCCATCGTCCTGGCTGAACCGGCGTTCGCACCAGTGCCCCTGCCGAAAAATCTTCAAGCATCTGCAGGATCCGTTCTGCTGGCGTGAGCGGAGGGATCAGCGCGGGAACAAAGCCGCTGTTGAGGACGGCAAAGAACATATACATCAAGTCCGGACTGTTCGGCATCGCTATCAGCACCACCCGGCCGGGTTCTAAACTCTGCCGCTGCCAGTAATCGACATAGTATTGATAACCCTCTCCTTCAGTGCCGCTGGTCCCCACCGCAGATGTTGCCAGCACCGGAGAAAATAAACTGGCAGGTTCATAGGGAACAAATGCGGTTCGTTCTTGTGCTCGCGTTAGCATTCTCAGGCTCCAAGCTTATTCATAATGAAACGCGAAAGGGTTTGGCACGAATAAAAATTCGCGGGTGAAAACTCTTTATCTTCAACTTTAATATTAAACTCTTCCTCGCACTGGAAGCGCAATTCGACAAATCCAATAGAATCCATACCTACCATTGAGGCGAGACCGGTCTCGTCAGCAATATCTTCGCGCTCGACATCCAGACCAATACGTTCAGCGATGATTTCTTTAATACGATCGACAATCACAGGCATATCCAATTTCATAATTTTACCCTTTAATGTTTTCAAGCGTTTTATTGACTACAACGGAAGATGATTCTTTATTTAACCAACGTAATATTGGCGGTGTGGTTGCCGTCACCACGAGCGCCACGATGACCATAATGGAGTAGACTCGTTGCGAAATAAGATGTAATTCGAGCCCAATGGACAGCACAACCAGTTCCATCAGGCCGCGCGTATTCATGAGCGCGCCAATCATGGAGGCTTCACGTAATGAATAACCTGAAATACGCGCCCCGAGCAGAGCACCACTGAATTTGGTGATAAATGCCAGTAAGGTAAACCCGATTATCCAGGCAATATCCTGCGTTGCCATACTGAAGTCGAAATGCGTTTTCAGTCCGGCACTGACAAACAACACGGGAAGTAAAAGATAGTGCATGAAGCCGTTCATACTCGCATGCCATTGCTTTGCTAACCCCGGGATCCGCGCAAGCATGCTGCCCGCCAGCAACGCACCGAAACCACTGTGCAGGTGAAGATAATCCGCCCCCCACGCGCTGATCAAAATCCAAAAAATGATCGCCGGAAATCTCATCTCAGGTTTGTGCGCATACCGAATGAGCAGTGGTACCACGACTTTGCAGGTCACCAGCCAATAAAGTACCAGGGTTACTGTCACGACGGATAAATAAGACCACAGCGAATCGGATTTTCCTTCTACCGCAGCAAATACGCTGTCTAAAGCCAAAATCCCCCAGCCTGTCACATCGGTAAGAATGGCGGCTGTGATGACGGGAGGAGTGATAGCCAGGTGAAGCATCTTTAAATCTTCAATGATCCGCACAATCACCGGCAGAGCGGATACCGCCAACGCCGTTCCCATAAAGATATTAAATAAAAGACGATCGGTTTGTGGCGCCAGTTCGGCATGTACCGAATTCCCCGCCAATACGCCACCGATAAAAGGGAGCAGCATGCCTAATACCGCTATTTTTAACGCAGCAATGGTCTGCTTACGACGTCCATGGTTATTACCATGGAAATGCGACAACCCAATGTCAAACATGAGCAAAATCATGCCCAGATTCGCCAGCTTATCAATGGTGGTCAACGACTCCTGACTAAATAAAGATGTTTGAAATGAGAACAGAGACATTATTCCGGGAAAGAAAGTCGGTCCCAATAAAACACCTGCAGCAATATGGCCAATGACCTGCGCCTGACCTATCTGCTCCATAAGTTTGCCCACGACATAGCAGGCAAAAACAATCACGGAAAGCTGAATAATAAACATGCGTATCCCCGCCATAGCTAGCGTTGAATTTATTGATATTAAAAAACGTTTAATTCGAAACGTGGGCGACGCTGTTTTCGTTAAAATGACCTATTGCGGTGGTCATCATCGCAATTATCACCATGACGACGCTCACTAAACAGATGCCCTGCCAGTCCCACCTTTCATACACCCATGGACCGGTAACGGATCCGGCCGCACCCATTGCATAATAAAAGAACATATAAAGCGCATAGAGGCTGCTTCTTTTATCTGGGTGTAATCCGAGAACCCGTGTCTGGTTAGCCACCTGCGCGGCAAAACACCCTAAATCGAATAAGATAATGCCCAGCGTAAGCCCCGGTAAGGACGCGGGAAAAAGAAACAGAACGGTTATCCCCGCAACCACGAATACCATTCCGCCAAAAATCACGCTGCGACACCCGAAGCGGTCAGCCAGTTTCCCCGCATAATTCGCCAGTACCAGACCAACGATACCCGCCAGGCCAAATAATCCCGCGGTTCCCGCAGGCAGATGCAAAGGCGGTCTTTGCAGATGAAGCATGATGGTCACCCATAACAGGCTAAAGACGAAGAACCATGCACCTCCGGTTACCGCGGATTCAATAAGCCGTGCGTTACGCAGTAAACCCGGCAATTTCGCCATGACGCTCAGATACCC
Organism: Enterobacter sp. P82; assembly: GCF_037053385.1. Taxonomy (NCBI): domain Bacteria; kingdom Pseudomonadati; phylum Pseudomonadota; class Gammaproteobacteria; order Enterobacterales; family Enterobacteriaceae; genus Enterobacter; species Enterobacter sp. P82. Next base: position 530,610 of record NZ_JBALHX010000001.1, on the reverse strand, counting down.
CGTCGCCTTTGCGGGCTTAACATCGGGCAGACATCTGGTGGCCAGCAACGCCATGCAGGCCATCACGGCGGCGACGATGGCCAGCATCCCTCGCCAGCCAAGCGCATCGGCCAGACTGCCGCCCACTAGCCTTGCGAGCAGTATTCCGGCCGAAATGCCCATCGTGATCAGACCGACAGTGGCACCTTTTGGCGTAATGTGAAATCCAAGCGCATTCAGCTGTACTGCGCTTGTCGCCATCGCGCCTGTTACTATGCCCGCGCTAAAAAGGAGCAACGGTTGACGGGTCAATGAAGCGGCAAACAGCGCAAGCGAGAGGAGGATAAACTGACAAATAATCAGTTTTTTACGGTTAACACTGTCTCCAAGCGGAACAAGAAAGAGTATTCCCAACATGTAACCTATTTGCATGCTCGCCGCAATGAAGCCGGTATAAAAGAGAGGCAACTGCAAAGATGTTGCGATAGCTGGCAATACGGGCTGGAGAATATAGTTATTCGCCATGGCGGTACCGGCCGCGATGCTGGCGAACCAGATAAACAACGGCGAAACCGCATTTTCTTGTGCAATATCACTCATTAGTTGCCCCCTGTCTTTTTTTTGCCACAATATCCATTGCTACTTTCATTTTTTTCTCGGGAAAGGGTAATACGTGCAATAAAGTAAATGCAGGTCTGGAATCACGGAAATAGTGACCATGGATACGAGCCACCTGCTGCCATTCTTCAATTTCAGTCAGATACAGCCTGCTTTGTATTATATCGTCTATCGCATAACCATTTGATTCAAGTATCCCCTTGATCTTATTAAGAACGCATTCCATTTGCAGTGAGATATCATCAGATTCAATCTCACCACTAGAATTAAGAGGTCCCGTTTTTGAAATATATAGCCAACCGTCTGCTTCTACCGCTCGCGAGAAACCGAAAGCCTCCTCCCAGCTGCTGCCGGAAGTAATAAGTCTTTTTGATTCCACAATGTCATACCTTTCATCACTGGGTGAAACAAACATATTACAACCCAATCAAATTTGTCCAGAAAAAATAACAAAAATTTGACCTGAAATCTTCACGCGTTATTAAGTAAGCTTTTCCTGTATAAGCTGTAAGCTCAGCTAACCAATCAACATTTAAATTAAACAAATTAAGTAATGAATAAATACTTAAATATCAAAATCCTAACAACAATTAAAAAACAGGAGAATTTAAATAAACTCTTTATTATTTAGCAGGGCATTACCATTACGAGCAAATAATATATTTATAAAAAACAACAGTATTGTGTTATTTATTCTCATCTGTAACACAATGGAAAATATGAGAAATATTTTAATATAAGACAATCTTATGGCATCACTTATTATGGTTGTTGATGAGGGTATTTTAAGGGGCCAGGGGGTAGAAAATTAAACGGTTTCAATAGAGAAAAGCCTGCTTTAAGGGCAGGCTTTTGCTTATTGTCTACGGGTGACGAGCGCGATGAGGGGCTTAAATCTGATAATCAATCGCCACTTCTTCCGGCTCCATCACCTGGCGTTTAATCTCATCAACGGACAGACCGGCGTTGCAGAGTTCGATAAAGCGCCACACATAGTTGCGCTGTAGCTGTCCACGCTTCAGGCCGAGCCATACGGTATTGGCGTCAAACAGATGACGTGTATCAAGTCGCACCAGATCCCCGGCCTCGCGCTCGCCGCCGGACTGCTCCGCCACCAGACCAATGCCCAGACCCAGTTCGACGTAGGTTTTGATCACATCAGAATCCTGCGCACTCAGCACCACGTCCGGCGTTAACCCTTTGCGGTTGAAGGCCTCATCAATGCGCGAGCGCCCGGTAATGCCCTGGCGGTAAGTAATCAGTGGCCATTTAGCGATCGCTTCCAGCGTCAGGGGAGAGACCTGATTCAACGGATGATCAACGGGAAGTAATAAACTGTGGTACCAGCGGAACCACGGGAACGCCACCAGCAGCGGGTCGTTGCTCAGGCGTTCGCTGGCAATACCGATATCCGCTCCCCCGTTTTGCAGCAGCACTTCTATTTCCTGCGGCGTGCCCTGGATAAGCTCCAGACGGACATCAGGGAAAAGTTCGCGGAACGCTTTAATCACTGGCGGCAGGCTGTAGCGAGCCTGTGTGTGGGTGGTGGCGATGGTAAGCACGCCGGAGGCATCATTGGTAAAGAGATCCGCCAGACGACGAACGTTGCTGGCCTCGTTGAGGATCCGCTCCGCGATGGTGAGCAATGCCTTGCCAGGCTCCGTCATGCCAAGTAGCCGCTTACCACGACGGATAAAAATCTCTATGCCCAGCTCCTCTTCCAGCTCGCGGATATGGCGGCTGACACCGGACTGAGAGGTATAAAGCATATTGGCGACTTCGGTCAGGTTAAAGTCCCGCCTGGCCGCCTCACGGATAATTTTAAGTTGCTGGAAATTCACGATTCACTCCGGCGCATCTGACATTGCTCTATTGTTAGAGTCAGCTGAGCTGCAGAACAAATAATAAAAACCAGCATCTTATGCTTTTATGGAATATTAACTCACGAGCTGCAGTTCACGATTCTCCAGCGAAGGCTTGCTGACCAGCGACATCAAAATCTCTTTTACCGCCTGCGCCTGTGGCGACAGCGAACCACGTGCGGACATGTTCAGCGACAAAGGTAAGCTCATAGACGGCGTTGTGATGCGCGCCATCCAGCCATTTGCCGCACTGCACAGCGAGCGTGCAGCGGATTCCGGCAGAACCGTCACGCCCATTCCGCTAGCGATAGCTGCGGTCAGCGTGGAGATAGAGTCGATTTCGCCAATAATTTTTGCCGTCAGGCGGCGCAGAGAAAATGCTTCATCCACGCGCACGCGCACGGCGCTGTAGTCACGGGGCAGATAGAGATTCATCTCAGCCACGGCGGTCAGGTCTACGCTCTGACCAGGGCAGTCGCGAGTACCCACGAGGTAAAGATCTTCTTTCAGCAGCGGCTGGCTGGTGATCCCGGCGACTGGGGAACGATCGTAAAGCACCGCCATATCCAGCTGGCCGTTGAGCAGCTTGTCATTGAGCACGGAACCGCTGTTCTCGTGAAGGTATACCAGCACTTCCGGCAGCTCGGCGCGCACGGCCTGCAGCAGTGGCATGGTAATAGACGATGCGGCCGTTCCCGGTGCTAAACCGATGGAAACATGTCCGCTCAGAGTCTGACCGACATTATTCACTGCCAGCTGCGCCTGTTCACACTGGCGGAGGATGGTGCGTGCGTGGGTATAAAGGATCTTACCTGCTTCCGTTGGCGTAACGCCGCGTTTCGTGCGAATCAACAGCTGCTGATCCATCTCGCCTTCCAGAGTAGCCACCTGCTGGCTCAGCGCAGGCTGCGCGATATGCAGCACTTCTGCCGCTTGAGTCAGGCTGCCGATATCGACGATTTTTACGAAGTATTTCAGTCGTCTTAAGTTCATTTTGCCCCCTGTTCGAAATGCTGTGCCGTAACCGGCTGTCGTTGTTGAACAGGTTTTGCAATATGAATGCCAGTTTTTCGAAGAGGTCTGATTTGTTGCTAAGCGGCTGAAAATAAGGAAACCTAATCATGGAGGGGGCATTTATTACTGAAACAGCAGTTTATGATCTGCCCCATTAGAGGTATAACCGCACCATTACGGTGCATTTCGCTGTCAAAAACATCACTTTGCCGATTTTGTCGGCAAACGATCAAAAGGTGTTGATCCACCCTTTGACAAGCACGGCTGACGTCGATACTATGCGCCCCGTTCACACGATTCCTCTGTAGTTCAGTCGGTAGAACGGCGGACTGTTAATCCGTATGTCACTGGTTCGAGTCCAGTCAGAGGAGCCAAATTTGAAAAGCCTGCTTTTAAAGCAGGCTTTTTGCTTTTCTGCGGCGGGTAAAATTGTCGGGTGGCGGCTTCGCCTTACCCGACCTACGGGACTGGTCAAATTGCCGGGGGGCGAAAAGGGCTTCACATGCCGATTTTAACCGGCATCCCCGAGCGCCGTTCCAGTTCGGCTCCTGCACCCTCGTTAATCAACTGCGTCCGCTGCGCGGCTGAAATTGGCAGGGGCACTTTTCGGGTCGATTCAAATTCCGCACGGTTACGTGACAATGGTTCATGCACTTCCACCCAGCGGCTACCGTCTGGCTCCGTAGTGACTTTAACGGGCCGATCGATAAGCTGTACTCGGGTCCCTACAGGGACATGATCGAAAAGGTATTTGATGTCGTTATTACGCAGACGAATACAGCCCTGACTGACACGCAGTCCGATTCCGAAATTCGAATTTGTGCCGTGAATGGCATACAGCCTGCCGATATAGATCGCATACAGCCCCATTGGGTTATCTGGCCCGGCAGGGACAAACGCTGGCAGTGTTTTACCTTCAGCCGCATAGGCACGGCGCGTATTCGGCGTAGGCGACCATGTCGGCCCCACCTGCTTACGCTCAACGGCCGTCACCCAGTTACGCGGTGTTTCACGCCCCGCCTGACCGATGCCGATGGGCAGCACTTCAACGGTGTTGCCGCCCGGCGGATAGTAATAGAGACGCATTTCTGCCACATTCACCACAATTCCTTCCCGGACAGTATCAGGCAAAATCAGCTGCTGAGGGATCGTTAATGTCGTACCTGATTTGGGGAGAAAAGGATCCACGCCAGGGTTGGCCTCCAGCATATTACTCAGCCCCAGTCCGTACTGCGCGGCGAACGCCTCAAGCGGTAACGTATTATGGTCCGGTACAGTGATAATCTGCGTGCTACCCACCAGCCTGCTTCCTGTCGGCGGTAGAGGATAACTCACCGCCAGAACACTCTGGCTGATGAGTAATGCAGCAAAACCGCCCAATATATTTATACGACGCATATTCCCTTCCTCAGTCGTTCCGCTATTTGTTAAGCATAGCGTAGCCGCACTGCATTACCCATCACGAAATAAAATCAGTTTCCTCGCGCTGCCTGTAGCGGTAGTCTCATAGGTTCCGTTTATATGACGGCTGCTATGTGAGTGACCTTTTCTTATACCAATAATTAAAAATCAGTACAGACAGGACAACTATGGACTCCACCCTCATCTCCGATCGCCCCAACGAGGAGACCCCTTCGCTGAACCGCGCCCGCCGTGCCGCTTTGGGTAGCTTCGCTGGCGCCGTCGTCGACTGGTATGATTTTCTGCTCTACGGCATCACCGCCGCGCTGGTGTTTAACCGTGAATTCTTCCCGCAGATTAGCCCCGCGATGGGCACGCTCGCGGCGTTTGCCACCTTCGGTGTCGGTTTTCTTTTTCGACCGTTAGGCGGTGTGATTTTCGGCCATTTTGGTGACCGTCTCGGGCGCAAGCGCATGTTAATGCTTACCGTCTGGATGATGGGGCTCGCAACCGCGCTGATTGGCATTCTCCCCTCGTTTACCACTATTGGCTGGTGGGCACCGGTGCTGCTGGTGACGCTACGCGCTATTCAGGGATTTGCCGTGGGTGGCGAATGGGGTGGCGCGGCGCTGCTATCCGTTGAGAGTGCGCCGAAAAATAAGAAAGCGTTTTACAGCAGTGGCGTACAGGTCGGGTATGGCGTGGGTCTGCTGCTTTCTACCGGGCTGGTATCCTTAATCAGCCAGCTCACCACCGACGAACAGTTCCTGAGCTGGGGCTGGCGTATTCCGTTTATCTTCAGCATCGTGCTGGTAATTACCGCCCTGTGGATCCGTAATGGGATGGAAGAGTCCGCTGAATTCGAACAGCAACAGCGGGAAAAACCTGCCGTCAAAACGCGTCTGCCAGTGATGGAAGCCCTGGTTCAGCATCCTGGCGCTTTTCTGAAAATCATCGCCCTGCGCCTGTGCGAATTGCTGACGATGTATATCGTCACCGCATTTGCACTGAATTACTCGACGCAGAACCTCGGACTGCCGCGTGAATTGTTCCTGAATATCGGTCTGGTGGTCGGTGGGATCAGTTGCCTGACGATCCCCTGCTTCGCCTGGCTGGCAGACCGGTTTGGTCGCCGCCGCGTTTATATCACCGGGGCGCTGATTGGCACCCTCAGCGCCTGGCCATTCTTTATGGCGCTGGAAGCGCAGTCGATCTTCTGGATTGTCTTCTTTGCCATTATGCTCGCGAACATCGCTCACGATATGGTGGTCTGTGTCCAGCAGCCAATGTTTACCGAACTGTTCGGCGCCAGCTACCGCTACAGTGGTGCAGGCGTGGGGTATCAGGTGGCAAGCGTGGTCGGCGGCGGGTTTACGCCGTTTATCGCCGCCGCTCTGGTGACCTTCTCCGGCGGAAACTGGCACAGTGTGGCGATTTATCTGCTGGCCGGTTGCCTGCTGTCCGCCGCCACAGCGCTGCTTATGAAAGAGACGAGCCACCGCTGATCTCACTTTTGTTTCACAGGCGTGTGACATACTATCGGGTAGAGTCGCACACCTGTGGAACAAGGAGACAGAGATGAATAATAAGGGCTCCAGCCTGACCCCGGCTCAGGCGCTGGAAAAACTCGACGCACTGTATGAACAGTCCGTCAACGCGCTGCGCAGCGCCATCAGCGAATACATCGAAACAGGGAAACTTCCCGATGAAAAGGCCAGAACCGAGGGCCTTTTTGTTTATCCATCGCTCTCTGTGACCTGGGACGGTAGCGCCAGTAATACCCCGAAAACCCGCGCCTACGCCCGTTTTACCCACTCCGGCTGCTATAGCACCACCGTCACCCGCCCTGCACTGTTCCGCCCCTATCTTGAAGAGCAACTCACGCTGCTGTATCAGGATTACGGCGCGCATATCGCCGTTGAGCCATCGCAACATGAAATCCCCTATCCTTATGTCATTGACGGTTCAGCGTTAACCCTAGACCGCTCCATGAGCGCGGGTCTGACCCGCCATTTTCCGACGACAGAGCTTTCCCAGATTGGCGATGAGACGGCTGACGGCATCTTCCATCCGGCGGAGTACGCTCCTCTGTCGCACTTTGATGCTCGCCGCGTCGACTTCTCCCTGGCGCGCCTGCGCCACTACACGGGTACGCCCGCTGAACATTTCCAGCCATTTGTGCTGTTTACCAACTACACCCGCTATGTCGACGAGTTTGTGCGCTGGGGCTGCAGCCAGATCCTCGACCCGGAGAGTCCTTACATCGCGCTTTCCTGCGCGGGTGGGATCTGGATCACCGCAGAGACCGAAGCACCCGAGCAGGCCATCTCCGACCTGGCGTGGAAAAAACACCAGATGCCTGCCTGGCACCTGATCACCGCCGACGGGCAGGGGATCACGTTGATTAACATCGGTGTTGGCCCGTCTAATGCCAAAACCATCTGCGATCATCTTGCGGTATTGCGTCCTGACGTCTGGCTGATGATTGGACACTGCGGCGGGCTGCGTGAAAGCCAGCTGATTGGCGACTACGTGCTGGCTCACGCCTATCTACGTGATGACCATGTACTTGATGCCGTTCTTCCGCCAGATATCCCTATTCCAAGCATCGCCGAAGTACAGCGCGCGCTGTATGACGCTACCAAAGAGGTCAGCGGCATGCCGGGTGAGGAGGTTAAACAGCGCCTGCGCACCGGTACGGTCGTCACTACGGATGACCGCAACTGGGAGCTGCGTTACTCCGCCTCCGCGCTGCGGTTCAACCTGAGCCGCGCGGTAGCGATTGATATGGAGAGCGCCACCATTGCCGCGCAGGGATATCGCTTCCGCGTCCCTTATGGCACGCTGCTGTGCGTTTCTGATAAACCGCTGCATGGCGAAATTAAACTTCCTGGCCAGGCCAACCGTTTCTATGAAGGGGCAATATCCGAACATCTGCAAATTGGTATTCGTGCCATTGATTTGCTGAGAGCCGAAGGTGACAAGCTTCATTCCCGCAAGCTACGTACCTTCAACGAGCCGCCATTCCGCTAATAACAATAAGGAAAAAAAAATGTACTCTACATCACCGTTAGCAGCCCTGCGTCAGTGGCTACAGGAAAACAATCTCGACGGGATGATCGTCCCGCGCGCGGATGCCTGGCAGAGCGAATACTGCGCGCCTTACGACGAAAAGCTGGCCTGGTTGACAGGTTTTGACGGCTCTGCTGGTCTGGCCCTGGTACTGAAAAACAAAGCGTTGCTATTCGTTGATGGCCGCTATCAGGTTCAGGCCCGCGTTCAGGTGAATACGGATGAGGTTGAGATCCATCATCTGCACAACGAGCCGCTGGCAGAATGGTTATCCGCAAACGTTGAGGCGGGTACACGTATCGGCTTTGAAGCGTTGCTGATGACCAATACGGAGTTTGAGCAACTCTCTGCCACACCGTGCAAACTGGTCCCTCTGAGTGCCTCTCCGTTCGACGTGCTCTGGACCGATCGCCCTGCGGCTCCGGCGGGGCTTATCCGTGAAATGCCGTTCGAGATGAGTGGCGAAAGCAGTGCTGACAAGCGTCAGCGCGTCGCCGCAGTGCTGGCTGCGAACAACGCCGATTATCTGGCCGTTACCCTGCCGGACAACATTGCCTGGTTGTTAAACGTGCGCGGTTCGGATATCCCATACAGCCCGGTTCCCCTCTCCTTTGCCCTTCTGGGCCGGGACGGGAACGTTGAGTGGTTTGTTGACAACACTAAGCTCAGCGCCCTTCCGGACGCAGTGCGTAATGCTTTCTCCATTGCGCCTCAAGACGCCTTTATCGCGCGCTGTCAGCAGAATGCCGAAGGCAAACGGGTGATGATGGATGCCGGTTCCGCGCCGGTAGCCCTGCGCTTTGCCATTGAGCCACAGGGGGAAATTGTCTGGCAAACCGATCCCATTACCCTGATGAAGGCCACCAAAAACCCGGTAGAACTGGCAGGTTATCGCGAATGCCATCACCAGGACGGTGCCGCATGGGTGAACTTCCTGGCGTGGCTGAGCCGTGAGGTGCCGCAGCGTGAGGCTGCGGGACAACCCCTGACCGAGCTGGAGGTTCAGGCGCAACAGCTTGCATTTCGCAAGCAGCAGCCTGGTTTTATTGAACAAAGTTTTGCGACTATCTCCGCCTCCTCCAGCAATGCGGCGATGTGCCACTATCATTCGAGCGAAGCCAGCAACAAGCCCATCGGGCATGACCATTTTTACCTGAATGACTCTGGCGGTCAGTATGTTAACGGCACCACCGATGCCACGCGCACGCTGGCATGGGGTAAGGTCGCCCCGCAGCAGCGTCTGCACTACACAGCCGTGCTGAGAGGCTTCCTGTCGCTCATAACCCTGCAGTTCCCTTCCGGGACTCAGGGGCATCAGTTGGATGCGTTTGCACGTCGCCCGCTATGGGAGATGGGGCTGGATTACGATCACGGTACGGGGCACGGCGTGGGACATCAGTTGTTGATCCACGAGAACCCGCATCGTATCGCCAAAAAGGTCAACCCGTGGCCGCTGGTAGCGGGCAATATCATGACTATCGAACCAGGCTACTATCTCGGCGATAGCCACGGTATTCGTATTGAGAACCAGGTGGAGATTGTTGAAAGCCGCCCAGGATTCTGCAAATTCTCTTCGCTGACGCTCATCCCTATCGACTTAAGCCAGGTTGAGTTGCATCTGTTGAGCGAGCAGGAAAAACAGTGGCTGGATGAGTATCACCAGCAGGTCCGCGAGACCCTCTCACCACTGGTGGAAAGCGATGCACGCCCGTGGCTGGTTGAGGCAACGGCATCGATTCGCGTGTAATTTCGTGCGGTCTGGTGCCCTCACCCCATCCCTCTCCCACGGGAGAGGGAGCAAACACTAAAAACGGCAACAAGGTTGCCGTTTTGCGTTTACCTTGCGCAAAAAAGCAAAAAGCCTGCTTTAAAAGCAGGCTTCTTAAATTTGGCTCCTCTGACTGGACTCGAACCAGTGACATACGGATTAACAGTCCGCCGTTCTACCGACTGAACTACAGAGGAATCGTGTGAACGGGGCGCATATTATCGAGGCTCCCCAGGGATGTCAAAGGCAGAATGCATATTTCTGATTGTTTGCCGATTTATTCTCCATTTCGCGCATTTATCAGGCATTCTTCCGTGGGTATTTCCACAACCAGCGCCCACTCACCATACGCCAGTAGAACAACGCCCCGCGCACGGCCCAGTCAAGGAACATTCCCAGCCAGACACCAACCACACCCCATCCGAGCATCACCCCAAGCGTATAACCCGCGACAACGCGACAGCCCCACATGCCGAGCATCGACACCCACATGGCAAAGCGGGCATCACGCGCCCCTTTCAGCCCGGCGGGCAGTACCCATGAAGCCGCCCAGATTGGCATAAAGGCAGCGTTGAGCCAGATAAGGATCTTAACAACCTCTTTTACATCCTCTTCGTGGGTATAGAACGAGGCCATTAACCCGGCAAAAGGCGCGCTTCCCCAGGCAATCAACGTTAATCCAATGGTCGACAACCAGAATACGTGTCGCAGCTGTCGTTCCGCCTGCCCTATCTGCCCTTTACCGAGCCGTTTACCGGTGATGATGGTCGATGCCGAACCCAGCGCATTACCTGGTAGGTTAATCAAGGAAGCAATGGAGAAGGCGATAAAGTTACCGGCAATCACGTCGGTCCCCATCCCGGCGACAAACATCTGCGTGAGCAGCTTGCCTCCATTAAACAATACCGATTCAATACTGGCGGGAATACCGATCCCCATCACTTCCCAGATAATGGCGAAATTAAAGGGCCGGAAATAGCTTTTAAGCGTAAGCCGCAGCGAGGGGGTAATCCCCGTCATCAGCACACCGAGGATAGCCGCCGCACCGATATAGCGTGAAATGGTTAACCCCAGTCCGGCACCGACGAATCCCAGCCCATCCCACGAGAACACACCGTAGATCAGTACGCTACTGATGATGATATTCAGGATGTTCATCCCGCCGTTAATCAGTAATGGAATTTTGGTGTTACCTGCCCCGCGCAGCGCACCGCTGCCAATCAGCGCAATGGCTGCCGCCGGATAGCTTAAGACCGTCATTTCCAGATAGGTCAGCGCCAGGTCCTTAACCTCTGCCGTCGCCTCACCCGCGACAAAGTCGATAATCTCTTTACCGAAATAGTGGATCACTGCCGCGAGGATGACTGAAAAGATGGTCATGATCATCAGCGACTGGCGTGCCGCCTCACGGGCGCGTTTGGGATCAAGCTTACCCAGGCTAAACGCAACCACCACCGTCGTCCCGAGATCTATGGCGGCGAAGAATGACATCACCACCATATTAAAGCTATCCGCCAGCCCGACCCCTGCCATCGCTTCTTTCCCCAGCCAGCTTACCAGGAAGGTACTCAGTACACCCATTAGCAGAACGCAGGTATTTTCCAGAAAGATAGGTACCGCAAGAGGGGTGATTTCACGCCAGAACAGAACACGATAACTTTTACGTTTTGCGTACCATGGTGTGCGCGTTATCACCTGGCGCAGGGGAGCAGTGACGTTCAAAATGGACCTTAGCGAGAAAAGTTGAAACTCCATTTCAAATAATGGGGGAGAAATGCTAATCCTGCAAAGTATTTTCAATTAAAAAATGTTTGGATTTACAACAAACTGACGACAGAATCAGCAATCGATCGATTTTCCCTAAGATCAGGTTTGACAAAACTTTTTTCGCCGCTAAGATAAGCCTCCACAACGATTCCTCTGTAGTTCAGTCGGTAGAACGGCGGACTGTTAATCCGTATGTCACTGGTTCGAGTCCAGTCAGAGGAGCCAAATTTAAAAAGCCTGCTTTTAAAGCAGGCTTTTTGCTTTGCTGGTGAGGGGAAATATGAACGCTCTGTTTGTCTACGGCACGCTGCGCCCGGGCCACTCTAATGCGCATATCCTTGAAAACATTGGCGGCGCATGGCTGGCCGGTTTCGTAACCGGCACGTTCTATGAACGTGGCTGGGGAGCGGCGGCAGATTTTCCGGGGATCGTCCTCCACCCTGATGGCCCCCGCGTAGAAGGTTATCTGTTTATTTCCGATAACCTTGCCGCACACTGGCAAATGCTGGATGAATTTGAAGACGGTTATGACCGGGTCGAGGTCATGGTGACCACACCTGACGAGCAACAGGTTAAGGCCTGGATTTACCAGCTACAACCGCGCTCTGAGTCATAAAAAAAGGCTCTCTGTCACCAGAGAGCCTTTTTCACAATTCACTGCGATTACTCGCTTTTTGCTTCGCCGTTCTTGATTTCACCCATCACTTTCAGCTTCTTAGAGATGTCACGACGTTCTTTAGACAGCTCAGCATTTTTGATGATGTAATCATCAACACGGTCTTCGTAGTCGCTTTTCATGCTGGCAATGATGCCCTGAATAGCTTCAACGCTCATGCCTGGTTTGATGTAGTCGCTCAGGTTGTCGAGCAGCAGAACACGTTTCTGGTTGTCACGGATCTTCTTCTCAACGTCCTGGATTTCACGCTGCAGTTTGTTTTTGCGGCGGAACAGGCGGACGAATTCCAGAACATCCTGGAACGAAGGCTTGGTAGTTTCCATTTTTACACCCCTGATAATGTGAGATTCGGATTCGTTAAAGCAACCGTTGTAACATTAACCTTACTGACAGCGGCCGCGAATGACAATGAGTATATCGTTTAAAGCTATCATAACCCCAATTGCTGCTGAATCGAAGCAGCAGGCGTCACATCCGCGTTTTATTTGCGCAGTGCCCGGCAAATCAGATGTGATAACAGCTCAAGCTGTCGCGCCAGTTCCATGCTCAGCCAGACATAGCCATGAATAGGTGTTTCGGCCACGTTATCGCTCTGGCGTTCGTTGATTAACTGCTTAAGCTCAGCGACGATCTCATTCAGACGCTCGCTGTTGGCCAGTATCGGCTGCGGGTTACCTTCGTAGAGCGCATGGGCGATGGTCAGCAGTGTTTGCTGCGTCATCTGCTGGGTCTCTTTGAGAGTCTGCGCGTTAAGCATCAACAGATGACTCGGGCGAGAAGCCCAGTGCGCGTTAATTTGCAGCTCAAGCATGCATACCAGATTGCGGCTTACCGTCTGGATAGCTTCGAAAATCGCTTTCTGAATATGGGTTTCTTTGCTGGCGGGCGTGATCAGGCCGCGCATTTTGACCACGTCGTTGAGGATGGTTTGCAGATGCTTTTCCAGCCTGGGGCGCTCAACCAGATTAGGGGAAAAACCGGCCTGATAGACGCGGTTAAACGCGGTGACGTAGTTGGCCATCTGAATACGCCAGTGCAGAAAAGCACGCTGCGGCCAGATACCGGTAAAGAGCATGGCCAGCAGTGACCCCAGGATAACATCCCCGCTTCGCCACAGCGCCGTGGTCATATCTCCGGCAGGGGCACCGACAACCACCGCGAGGGTAATCCCGATCAGCAGCGCCTGATACGGTCTTTTGCCCAACGCCAGCCAACCGCAAAGGAACATAGCGGCACCGCACCATGCCAGCATGACCGGAAACGAAATAAGCTCCAGCTTCAGGGCAATGAGCCCGAGTGCCGAACCTAAAACGGTCCCACCAATTCGCTCGAAGGCACGCGGAACAACGTTTCCCCAAAACGAGATGGGCCCCATCACCACAACAAGCGTAATAAGCGGCCACGTCCCTTCCGGAACATCCAGCAAGCGGACCAGGACAAACGTCAGCACAAACGCCAGCGCGATGCGACACCCATGCACCACACGGTAATGTTTGTACAACCGAATTTCAAAAGGGGTTAATGATTTGTCGGGACGCACACCCGCACTCCAGCTACACGGCAAACCACAATTGTACTGTGTTTTCAGCCGGGCGGATCACACCCGACTGAAAAACCCTTCATTTAGCAGGTTTAAACCGTTTTATGCTCAACGGCGATAAACATTTCGATATCCCAGTAGCCGTCTGCGTTGCCATCATTAAGATAGCGCTCGAAACAGGGTTTAGGGGCAATCTGGTATTTATTATCCTGTAGAAGGGAGTTGAAGAATTGATACCACGGGGTCGCAAAGTCGTAGTTTTCCACGCGCGCCATCGCCACGGCATAATCGCCGGCCACGATTTCCGTCATCATGACGCCTTCGCTGTTTTCCGGAATAACGAAATCGTCCGGTACCGTCACAGCCGTATCACAGCGCAGTTTTTCTGCCGGAACCTCATCCGGGTTATCGTAATAAACCGCAACCCACTCAAGAGGCTGAATGTGGCGACCGTCCACCCACATCACCAGCTGCTCAAAGCCCTGTTTTACCGTTTGTTCCCACGGTCCAACCAAATGAAAACCGGCAATCTTACGTTTCTGTTGCTGCTTAATGCTGTAGTCCATGCTGCCTCCACCCATTACTGTATATTTATACACTATAAAGCAGATTTTAACTGTTCAGCAAACGAAGAGTGTTTATTATGTGAGCAGACTCGCAACCCTGCCAGTCTGCTCACAAGCATTAACAGATGTATTTAAAGTGAGTGATGAAGGTAATCGCTCAGACGAGAGAAGACACCGCCTTTATCAACAGCTTCCAGGGTGACCAGAGGCCAGTGCGCGACGACTTTATCACGGTCATAGAGCTGAATCTCCCCAACCCGCTGATGCGCCGCAATCGGTGCTTCCAGCTCTTTTTTATCCAGCACATATTTGGCTTTGATGTTGGGGACTTCCGCTTTTGGCAGCGCCAGCCAGAAGTCCTGGTCGGTACCCAGTTTCACCTGCTCCTTATCGCCGTACCAGATACGCTCTGTACCTACTTTTTTACCGTTTTGCAGGATCTGCACCGTATCGAAGTTCTGCTGCCCCCAGTGCAGCAGTTTACGGGCCTGGTCCTCACGCCCTTTCGGACTGTCGGCCCCCATCACCACCGCGATTAAACGGCGCTGCCCATCAACCGCGGAAGCAATCAGATTAAAACCTGCGCCCGAGGTGTGCCCCGTTTTAAGCCCATCTACGTTCATGGTTTTATCCCACAGCAGGCCGTTACGGTTTTGCTGGGTGATCCCGTTCCAGGTGAGGCTCTTTTCACTGTACATATGGTAAAAATCAGGTTCGCCATGAATGATGGCCCGGGAGAGGACGGCCAGGTCATAAGCGGAACTGTGCTGCCCTGGCGCATCCAGCCCGTGAACGGTTTCGAAATGGGTATCGCGCAGGTTCAGCTTTTGCACATAGTCGTTCATCATCTTCACAAACTGCGGCTGCCCGCCCGCCACGTGATCGGCCAGCGCCACGCAGGCATCGTTACCGGAATCCACAATCAGACCACGGCTCAGGTCGCGCACGGTGACGCGATCGCCCTCTTTCAGAAACATCAGCGACGAACCGTCAAAAACCGGGTTGCCTTTTGCCCAGGCATCGCGCCCGACGGTGACAACGTCATCGGGTGAAATACGATGGCTATCAATGGCCCGATCAACCACATACCCCGTCATCAGCTTGGTCAGGCTTGCCGGATTACGTTGTTGATGTTCGTTGCCCGCCGTTAAGATTTGACCAGTCGTGTAATCCATCAGCACCCAGGAGCCAGCCTGAATAGCAGGAGGCTGCGGCGAAAAATCCAGTGGTTCGGCCGCAAAAGCAGATGAGACACTCGAAGCGAGTAAAGAAACAGCAATAAACAGACGGCGTTTCAACGGTATATCCTCAGGTCATTAAAAATCGCTGACCTTTTTACGGGAGTTCTGATGTCGTTACCTGGCTTAATTGCAAAAAAATGTGACAGGAAGCCAATTTTCCGCTGAAGTCGTCTCGCAAATTTTTACCCCAGAGGTGCTTTTTATTCGGTCTGACCCGTACGATCGTTTACCATAGTGGCGTCATTTTTTAACAGGATGGTATTACTGGTGTCTGACTCTGCCGCTCGCCCGACTTTTTTATTTCACGACTACGAAACCTTTGGTACGCACCCGGCGCTGGACCGACCGGCGCAGTTTGCCGCCATCCGTACCGATGACGACTTCAATATTATCGGCGAGCCTGAGGTCTTTTACTGCAAACCGGCTGATGACTACCTGCCGCAGCCTGGCGCGGTTATGGTTACCGGGATTACCCCGCAGGAAGCGCGGGAAAAAGGCGTTAACGAGGCAGAGTTCGCCCGACGCATCCACGATCTGTTTACCGTCCCCAATACATGCGTGGTGGGTTATAACAACATTCGTTTTGATGATGAAGTGACGCGCAATATTTTCTATCGCAACTTCTACGACCCATATGCCTGGAGCTGGCAGAACCGTAATTCTCGCTGGGATTTACTCGACATAATGCGCGCCTGCTACGCATTACGCCCGGAAGGTATTAACTGGCCGGAGAATGATGAAGGACTGACGAGCTTCAGGCTGGAACATCTGACGCGTGCCAATGGCATTGAGCACAGTAATGCCCACGATGCGATGGCAGACGTGTATGCCACCATTGCCATGGCGAAGCTGGTGAAAACCGCTCAGCCAAGGCTGTTTGAGTATCTGCTGAGCCACCGCAGCAAACAGAAATTGACCACGCTGATTGATGTACCGCAGATGAAACCACTGGTGCATATCTCCGGTATGTTCGGTGCCTGGCGCGGCAACACCAGTTGGGTTGCGCCACTGGCCTGGCATCCGGACAACCGTAATGCGGTCATTATGGTGGATTTAGCTGGCGATATCTCGCCGCTGCTGGAACTCGACAGCGATACCCTGCGTGAACGGCTTTACACACCAAAAAATGAACTCGGCGATCTGCCTGCGGTGCCGGTCAAACTGGTGCATATCAATAAATGTCCGGTACTGGCGCAGGCCAATACGCTGCGCCCGGAAGATGCTGACAGACTGGGCATTAACCGACAACACTGCCTGGATAACCTGAAAGTGCTGCGCGAAAACCCGCAGGTGCGTGAGAAAGTGGTCGCCATTTTTGCAGAAGCAGAACCGTTCGTTCCGTCTGAAAATGTGGATGCCCAGCTATACAACGGTTTCTTCAGCGATGCCGACCGCGCGGCGATGAATATCGTCCTGCAAACCGAGCCGCGTAACCTGCCGGCGCTGGATATCACTTTCGCTGACAAGCGCATTGAAAAGTTGATGTTTAATTACCGTGCGCGTAACTACCCGGGAACCCTCGATGAAGCGGAACAGGAACGCTGGTTGCAGCATCGTCGTAATGTCTTTACGCCGGAGTTCTTGCATAGCTATGCTCAGGAGCTGGAGATGCTTTATGCACAATATGAAGGGAATTCTGAGAAACAGGCACTGTTGAAATCCCTGTTCCAGTACGCGCAAGAGATAGTCTGAGTGATGGGTATAAAAAAAGCCGGAGGCGATGTCTCCGGCTTTTTTTTATTGCGTTAAAACTCAGGCAACATCTTCGTCGTACTGAGGAACCGGGTTGCGGAAGCTTTTTGTTACGCAGGCCAGGTAAATCAGACCGATAGCACCCCAGATCAGACCCAGAACCATAGAGCTCTCTTCCAGGTTAATCCACAGTGCACCAACAGTCAGTGCACCACACACAGGCAGCACCAGATAGTTGAAGTGGTCTTTCAGCGTCTTGTTGCGCTTCTCACGGATCCAGAACTGAGAGATCACAGAGAGGTTAACGAAGGTGAACGCCACCAGCGCACCGAAGTTAATCAGCGCAGTTGCTGTCACCAGGTCAAATTTAATCGCCAGCAGAGCAATAGCACCAACCAGCAGTACGTTCCATGCAGGAGTACGCCATTTCGGATGAACATAACCGAAGAAGCGAGTCGGGAACACACCGTCGCGACCCATCACGTACATCAGACGAGAAACACCTGCGTGTGCCGCCATGCCGGACGCCAGTACGGTTACGCTTGAGAAGATCAGCACGCCCCACTGGAAGGTTTTACCTGCCACGTACAGCATGATTTCAGGCTGTGACGCATCCGGATCTTTAAAGCGAGAGATATCCGGGAAGTACAGCTGCAGGAAGTAAGAGGCACCGATGAAGATCATGCCGCCAATCAGCGCTGTCAGGAAAATCGCTTTCGGGATCACGCGCTCAGCGTCTTTGGTCTCTTCTGACAGAGAAGAGATGCCGTCAAAGCCGAGGAACGAGAAGCACAGAATTGTCGCACCGGTGATCATCGGCACAACATGCGCACCTTCAGACCAGAATGGACGCGTGCTGGTCAATGTACCTGCACCTTCACCGTGAGAAACACCGTAAATGATCAGGCCAACGATTACCGCAACAATACCCATCTGCAGAATAACAATCAGGGTGTTGAAGTTAGCCACGGTCTTGATGCTACGCAGGTTAGAGATGGTCATAAAGGCCACCAGCGCCACAACGAAGATCCACGACGGTACGGAAGGTACCAGTGCTTCAAAGTAAATTTTTGCCAGCAGAATGTTGATCATCGGCATGAACAGGTAGTCCAGCAGTGATGACCAGCCCACCATAAACCCTACCGCCGGGCTAATGGATTTCTGTGCATAGGTGTACGCAGAGCCTGCGGACGGGAAACGGCGAACCAGTTTACCGTAGCTCAGCGCAGTAAAGAGAATAGCGACCAGCGCAAAGGCATACGCCGTTGCAACGTGACCGTCAGTGAGGCCTGATACGATACCGAATGTATCGAACAGCGTCATCGGTTGCATATAGGCCAGGCCCATCATAACAACCGGAATCAACGTAAGTGTTTTACGTAATTCCACGCGAGAGGTGTTTGGAGTTGCGTTATGCGACATAGTTATTCTCCTTTACGGTGATAACCGCCACGTAAGCGAAAAATTGCCCCATTTCTTTATTCCTCAGCGACAACAACTGTCGGATTTTAGTAAATATCTATCCGGTACGAAGCCCGGCCTCTTGGTTTTTAGTTTCGTTTCGTACATGCAAAAAAAAATAACCGACGCCTTTTATATCGTCGATTATTCATTTGGTTGCAGCGGCCGCATTTTGCCCCACATCGGATACAAAAGGCAATACTTTGCAATGCCCTGGGTGATTTTCTTTTTGCTAACTGGCTGATTTCTCGACGCTGGCCTGAGAGTAAACGGCAGCGATAGCACTATTTGCTAAAATCTCGTCTCGCCACCAGCTGCTTGCCAGTCCAGAGGTTTGTTCATTCCAGCCCACCCACGCTGATTCATTACTGCTTTGAGCAAGCACCTGTTTTTCAACCAGCGCCCCGCTATCAATAAACCGCTGCGCAAGATAACGAGGCAAATAGCCGCAACCCAGACCACTGATTTGCAATTCCAGCTTGGTTTTAAAGTCAAAAACGGTAATGGCTTCCTGCTCATCAAGTAATTGCGAGGAAACCGCACACTCTGGCCGTGAACTGTCCCCCACTACAATCGCACGGTAGCCTTTAATAATCCGGCGATTAATAGGCTCTGGCTCCTGAGCAAGCGGATGATGCGGCGCAACGGCGAAAACCTGCTCCAGCACGCCCAGACGGGCAAAACCAAAATCACTCAACTGGGGAGGTTCATGGAGCGCACCGACGAAAATATCCGCCCTTCCCTGAATTAACGCATCCCAGGAACCGCCCAGCACACCGTTTATAAAGATAAGCCGGGTCACGCTGTGGTGTTGATAAAATGCCTCAATCAGCGGCGTAAGAAGCGAAAACGGAAAGGTATCATCGACTCCTATAACCAGCTCATTTTCCCATCCCTGATGAAGTTTGATGGCCTGTTTTTCCAGTTCGCGAACGGTATGGAGGACTTCACGTCCTTTTTCCAGCAGCATCTGCCCGGTACGGGTAAAACGCGCGCGGTGCCCGGAGCGATCGAGGATCTGAATATTGAGATCGCTTTCCAGTTTTTGAACGGTGTAGCTCAGCGCCGAAGGGGTTTTGTAGAGCTTTGCTGAGGCGGCTGCAAAGCTCCCTTCTTTTTCCAGTGCATCCAGAATAATAAGAACATCAAGCAGCGGTTTCATGCTCGCCCCCTTCTGGTGTGCGATCGTCTCCGCTGCGAGACTTATTCCATGGGCATCACCAGCGGATCGGGATACTGATACTCAAACCCCAGCTCATGACAAATGCGATTGCCATCAACAATTTTGCCTTTACTTTCATCCTTTGTCTCACCAAAAACCGGCGGAGCCAGGCCCAACTGACGTGCCATAAGCGGGTAAAACGTACTACGCGTCGGATGAGAAGGCGCACATATATTATAGATGTGTCCACCTTTGGGAGCCTGTAAGAGTAGCTCAATTGCGCCAATAACATCGTCAAGATGCACAAGATTGACAACATGTTGCCCGTCTGGCGCTGACTTCCCGGCAAAAAAACGCCCTGGATGACGCCCAGGCCCCACCAGACCCGCCAGACGGACGATATCAACCTGCGTGCCAGGAAGATTATGCAGCCAGTCTTCCAGCTCTTTCAGTACCTGACCGCTCGCGGTAACAGGATTGCGCCCGGAGCTCTCTTTCACCACACCTTCGACATCGCCATAGACTGACGTCGAGCTGGTAAAAATAATGCGCGGAACATGGTGTGCCAGCGCGCTGTCGACAATCTCCTGCATCGCCTGCAGATAAAACGACTCACCCGGGCCACTGCGCCGCGCGGGTAGCGTAATCACCAGCGCATCGACGTTCATCAGCGTGTCCAGATCGTCAGCATCACACACCAGTTCGGGTTCCAGACGCAGTTCGACACCATCAATACCGCACATGCGCGCTGCTTCTACCCCATCCGCCGTGGTTTTGCTCCCGGTCACTTGCCAGCCTTTCGCGGCTAATGACATCGCCAGCGGCATTCCCAGCCATCCTAAACCGACAATCGCGACCTTTTTCATGCGAATTCTCCTGACTCGTACTCGTCTTTCATAAGGCTACGCCAGCCCGGCAGAACACACAATTCATAGCATCAATATGAAATGAATTAATGATCAAAAAAAGCCCTTGCAATATGTTGCACAACTGGTTTAGGTTAAAAGACATCAAATGAATAAGCATTCATCGAGAATTTATATGACACGCGTTCAATTTAAACACCACCATCATCACCATCATCCTGACTAGTCTTTCAGGCGATGTGTGCTGGAAGACGTTTGGATCTTCCAGAGGTGCATGAACGCATGAAAAAGCCCCCGGAAGATCTTCTTCCGGGGGCTTTTTTTTGGACAAAATTCAGACAGGTTAAAACAGGTTAACGAGGAATAAAGAATGTTAGATAACTCACGTTTACGCATAGCTATTCAAAAATCAGGTCGTTTGAGTGACGATTCACGCGAACTGCTGGCCCGCTGCGGGATCAAAATTAACCTGCACACCCAGCGCCTGATTGCTCTGGCTGAAAACATGCCCATCGACATTCTGCGTGTGCGTGATGACGATATCCCTGGCCTGGTGATGGATGGCGTCGTTGACCTCGGCATCATCGGTGAAAACGTGCTGGAAGAAGAACTTCTCACCCGCCGAGCACAAGGCGAAGACCCGCGTTACTTCACCCTGCGTCGTCTGGATTTCGGCGGTTGCCGCCTGTCACTGGCAACGCCGGTCGATGAAGCCTGGGACGGCCCGGCTGCACTGAACGGCAAACGTATCGCCACTTCCTACCCTCACCTGTTAAAGCGTTACCTGGATCAAAAAGGCGTGCAGTTTAAATCCTGTCTGCTGAACGGCTCTGTTGAAGTTGCACCGCGTGCGGGTCTGGCGGACGCCATCTGTGACCTCGTCTCAACTGGCGCGACGCTGGAAGCGAACGGCCTGCGCGAAGTGGAAGTTATCTATCGCTCAAAAGCCTGTCTGATTCAGCGTGACGGCGACATGGCCGATGCCAAGCAGCAGTTGATCGACAAGCTCCTGACCCGTATTCAGGGCGTGATCCAGGCGCGTGAATCCAAATACATCATGATGCACGCGCCAACCGAGCGTCTGGATGAAGTGATTGCTCTGTTACCAGGTGCCGAGCGCCCAACCATTCTTCCACTGGCGGGCGATCAGCAGCGCGTGGCGATGCATATGGTGAGCAGCGAAACCCTGTTCTGGGAAACCATGGAAAAACTGAAGGCGCTGGGGGCAAGCTCTATCCTGGTGCTGCCTATTGAGAAGATGATGGAGTAACGGCCATGGGTTTTAACACAATCATCGACTGGAATAATTGTAGCGACGCACAACAGCGTGAGTTGCTGATGCGCCCGGCGATTTCCGCCTCCGAAAGCATTTCACGCACCGTGGCGGAGATCCTTGAGAACGTCAAAGCTCGTGGCGATGACGCGCTGCGTGAATACAGTGCCAAATTTGATAAGACTGAAGTGGATGCGCTGAAGGTTACTGAACGGGAAATCATTGATGCCAGTAATCGTCTGGGTGATGACATCAAGCAGGCGATGGCCGTCGCGGTGAAAAACATCGAGACCTTCCACACCGCGCAAAAGCTGCAAACTGTGGATGTTGAAACCCTGCCAGGTGTGCGTTGCCAGCAGGTGACCCGCCCGGTAGCGTCCGTTGGGCTGTATATCCCTGGCGGTTCGGCTCCACTGTTCTCCACCGTATTGATGCTGGCTACCCCGGCGCGTATCGCGGGTTGTCAGAAAGTGGTGCTCTGCTCTCCGCCACCGATTGCCGATGAGATCCTCTACGCAGCAAAGCTGTGCGGCGTACAGGCGGTCTATAAAGTGGGTGGCGCACAGGCGATTTCCGCCCTTGCGTTTGGCACCGAATCCATTCCAAAGGTCGACAAAATTTTTGGCCCGGGCAACGCCTTCGTGACCGAAGCCAAGCGCCAGGTCAGCCAGCGTCTGGACGGTGCGGCAATCGACATGCCTGCCGGTCCGTCTGAAGTGTTGGTCATTGCCGACAGCGGTGCAACACCGGACTTCGTCGCGTCCGACCTGCTGTCTCAGGCGGAACACGGCCCTGACTCGCAGGTCATTCTGTTGACGCCGGATGCCGATATGGCAACACGCGTCGGTGAAGCCGTTGAGCGCCAGCTTGCAGACCTGCCCCGCGCCGAAACAGCACGTCAGGCGTTAGCCGCCAGCCGTCTGATTGTGGCGCGCGATCTGGCGCAGTGCATTGCCATCTCTAACCAGTACGGCCCGGAGCACCTGATTATTCAGACTCGTAATGCACGCGATCTGGTCGAAAGCATCACCAGCGCAGGTTCGGTTTTTCTGGGTGACTGGTCACCGGAATCCGCTGGCGATTACGCGTCCGGCACCAACCACGTTCTGCCGACGTATGGTTATACCTCAACCTGTTCAAGCCTCGGCCTGGCGGATTTCCAGAAACGCATGACTGTGCAGGAGCTGTCCCGCGAAGGGTTTGCCTCACTGGCGTCCACCATTGAGACACTGGCTGCTGCTGAACGCCTGACCGCCCACAAAAATGCCGTTACGCTGCGCGTTGCAGCCCTGAAGGAGCAAGCATGAACATTGAAGAATTAGCCCGTGAAAATGTCCGTCAACTGACTCCGTATCAGTCTGCACGTCGTTTAGGTGGTAAAGGTGATGTCTGGCTGAACGCTAACGAATTTCCGACAGCAGTACAGTTCGAGCTGTCTCAGCAAACGCTGAACCGCTACCCGGAGTGTCAGCCAAAGGCCGTTATCGAAAACTACGCGCAGTATGCAGGAGTGAAGCCGGAGCAGGTGCTGGTTAGCCGTGGAGCCGATGAAGGTATTGAGCTGCTGATCCGCGCCTTCTGCGAGCCGGGCAAAGATGCGGTGATGTACTGCCAGCCTACCTACGGCATGTACAGCGTCAGCGCGGAAACCTTCGGCGTGGCGTGTCGCAACGTCCTCTCGCTCGACAACTGGCAGCTGGATCTGCAGAGCATTGCCGATAATCTCGATGGCGTAAAGGTGGTGTTTGTCTGTAGCCCAAACAACCCAACCGGGCAGATTATCAACCCGCAGGATATCCGCACCCTGCTGGAGATGACGCGTGGGAAAGCCGTGGTGGTCGCTGACGAAGCCTACATTGAGTTCTGCCCGCAGGCGACGCTGACAGGCTGGCTGGAAGAATATCCGCACCTGGTCGTGCTGCGTACGTTGTCGAAAGCTTTCGCCCTCGCCGGTCTGCGCTGTGGATTCACACTGGCCAATAAAGAGGTCATCGACCTGCTGTTGAAAGTGATCGCCCCTTACCCGCTTTCGACGCCGGTTGCCGATATTGCAGCACAGGCGCTGACCCCACAGGGGATCAACGCGATGCGCGATCGTGTGGCGCAAATCCTGGAGGAACGTCAGTATCTGGTGACCGCCCTGAAGGATATCCCGTGCGTGGAGCAGGTGTTCGATTCGGAAACCAACTACATCCTGGTGCGTTTCACTGCCTCCAGTGCCGTATTTAAATCTTTATGGGATCAGGGCATTATCTTACGAGACCAGAATAAACAACCTTCCCTGAGCGGTTGCCTGCGCATTACCGTAGGCACCCGCGCAGAGAGCCAGCGCGTGATTGACGCCCTGAAAGCGGAGAAAGTATGACCCAGAAGATCCTTTTTATCGATCGTGACGGCACCCTTATTTCGGAGCCACCAGCCGATTTTCAGGTCGATCGTTTCGACAAGCTGGCTTTTGAACCGGACGTGATCCCCGTACTGCTTAAGCTGCAAAAAGCCGGGTATAAGCTGGTGATGATCACCAATCAGGACGGTCTGGGTACCGACAGCTTCCCGCAGGCGGACTTTGACGGCCCACATAATCTGATGATGCAGGTGCTGACCTCACAGGGTGTGGTCTTTGATGAAGTGCTGATTTGCCCGCATATGCCAGCCGATGAGTGCGACTGCCGTAAGCCGAAAGTGAAACTGGTGGAGCGCTATCTGGCGGAAGATTTGCTGGATAAAACCAACAGCTATGTCATCGGCGATCGCATCACCGATATTACGCTGGCGGAAAACATGGGTATTGCGGGGCTGCGCTACGATCGTAACGGTCTTAACTGGGCGAAAATTGGTGAGCAGCTAACCAAACGTGACCGCTATTCCCACGTTGAGCGCAACACCAAAGAGACGCAGATTGACGTGAAGGTCTGGCTGGATCGCGAAGGTGGCAGCAAGATCCACACCGGTGTGGGATTCTTCGACCATATGCTGGATCAGATTGCCACCCACGGCGGTTTCCGCATGGAAATTACCGTAAAAGGCGACCTTTACATTGACGATCACCACACCGTGGAAGATACCGGCCTGGCGCTGGGTGAAGCCCTGAAGCTGGCGCTCGGCGATAAGCGCGGCATCAACCGTTTTGGCTTTGTCCTGCCGATGGACGAGTGCCTGGCGCGCTGCGCTATGGATATCTCCGGACGTCCGCACCTTGAATATAAAGCCGATTTCAACTACCAGCGCGTGGGTGATCTCAGCACTGAAATGGTTGAGCACTTCTTCCGTTCATTGTCATACACCATGGGCCTGACGTTGCACCTCAAGACCAAGGGCAAAAACGACCACCACCGCGTGGAGAGTCTGTTCAAGGCTTTTGGCCGTACCCTTCGCCAGGCGATCCGCGTGGAAGGTGACGCCCTGCCTTCATCGAAAGGAGTGCTGTAATGAATGTGGTGATTCTGGATACCGGATGCGCCAACCTGAACTCCGTAAAATCGGCGATTGCGCGCCACGGCTATGAGCCGGTGGTGAGCCGTGACCCGGACGTGGTGCTGCGCGCCGACAAACTCTTTTTACCGGGCGTGGGAACCGCGCAGGCCGCGATGGATCAGATTCGCGAACGCGAGTTGGTCGACCTGATCAAAGCCTGTACCCAGCCGGTGCTGGGCATTTGCCTGGGTATGCAGATCCTGGGCCGCCGCAGTGAAGAGAGCAACGGCGTCGACCTGCTGGGTATTATTGAAGAAGACGTGCCGAAAATGACCGACCACGGCCTGCCTCTGCCGCATATGGGCTGGAACCGCGTGTACGCCAAAGCGGGCGACAGGCTGTTTCGCGGCATTGAAGACGGCGCATATTTTTACTTCGTGCACAGCTACGCCATGCCGGTGAATCCGTACACCATCGCTCAGTGCAATTATGGAGAAGCGTTTACCGCAGCGGTGCAGAAAGATAACTTCTTCGGCGTGCAGTTTCACCCGGAACGCTCTGGCGCCGCAGGCGCGCAGCTGCTGAAAAACTTCCTGGAGATGTGATGATTATTCCCGCTTTAGATTTAATTGACGGCACGGTTGTTCGTCTTCATCAGGGCGATTACGGGCAGCAGCGTGACTACGGGAACGACCCACTGCCACGTCTGCAGGATTACGCGGCTCAGGGTGCAGAAGTGCTGCACCTGGTGGATCTCACGGGCGCGAAGGACCCGGCGAAACGCCAGATCCCGCTACTCAAAAAGCTGGTCGCTGGCGTGAATGTCCCCGTCCAGGTAGGTGGTGGCGTGCGCACTGAAGAGGACGTTGCGGCTCTGCTTGAAGCTGGTGTGGCGCGCGTTGTCGTTGGCTCTACCGCCGTAAAAGACCCCGAAGTGGTCAAAGGCTGGTTCCGCCGTTTCGGCGCAGATGCGCTGGTACTGGCGCTGGATGTGCGCATCGACGAACAGGGCCGCAAACAGGTCGCGGTCAGCGGCTGGCAGGAGAACTCTGGCGTGACGCTGGAAGAGCTGGTTGCTATTTATCAGCCCGTTGGCCTGAAGCACGTGCTGTGCACTGATATCTCCCGCGACGGCACGCTGGCGGGCTCTAACGTCTCGCTGTATGACGAGGTCTGTGCACGTTTTCCGCAGGTGGCTTTCCAGTCTTCGGGTGGAATTGGCGATCTGAAAGATATCGCCGCACTGCGCGGAACGGGCGTGCAGGGCGTGATCGTTGGACGCGCCCTGCTGGAAGGAAAATTTACTGTGACGGAGGCGATTCAATGCTGGCAAAACGGATAATTCCTTGCCTGGACGTGCGCGATGGCCAGGTGGTGAAAGGCGTGCAGTTCCGCAACCACGAGATCATTGGCGATATCGTCCCGCTGGCAAAACGCTATGCTGATGAAGGGGCTGACGAGCTGGTGTTTTACGATATCACCGCTTCCAGTGATGGCCGAGTGGTCGATAAAAGCTGGGTAGCGCGCGTAGCAGAAGTGATTGATATTCCATTCTGCGTGGCGGGTGGGATTAAATCAGCTGAAGACGCGGCCAAAATTCTCTCGTTTGGTGCCGACAAGATTTCCATCAACTCCCCTGCCCTGGCAGATCCGGAGCTGATTACTCGCCTGGCCGATCGCTTTGGCGTGCAGTGCATTGTCGTTGGGATCGACACCTGGTATGACGACGCAACGGGCAAATATCACGTTAATCAGTATACCGGCGATGAAAGTCGAACCCGTGTTACCCAATGGGAAACTCTCGACTGGGTGCAGGAAGTGCAGAAGCGTGGCGCGGGCGAAATTGTCCTCAACATGATGAACCAGGACGGCGTGCGTAACGGCTATGACCTCGAACAGCTGAAAAAAGTGCGTGCGGTTTGCCACGTCCCGCTGATCGCCTCCGGCGGTGCGGGCACCATGGAACACTTCCTGGAAGCCTTCCGCGATGCAAACGTCGATGGCGCACTGGCGGCGTCCGTGTTCCACAAGCAGATTATTAATATTGGTGAGTTAAAAACGTTCCTGGCCGGCCAGGGCGTGGAGATCAGGGTATGTTAACAGAGCAACAACAGGCACAGCTGGACTGGGAAAAAACGGATGGATTACTGCCCGTGGTTGTCCAGCATGCCGTTTCCGGCGAAGTATTGATGCTGGGGTATATGAACCAGGACGCCTTAGCCAAAACCGTCGAGACCGGTAAAGTTACCTTCTTCTCGCGCACCAAACAGCGTCTGTGGACCAAAGGTGAAACCTCAGGTCATTTTCTGAACGTGGTCAGTATAACGCCGGATTGCGATAACGATACCCTGCTGGTTCTGGCAAACCCAATCGGACCAACCTGCCACAAAGGGACCAGTAGCTGCTTTGGCGAGGCGAGCCACCAGTGGCTGTTCCTGTATCAACTGGAACAACTGCTGGCAGAGCGTAAAACAGCGGACCCTGAGAGCTCCTATACCGCGAAGCTGTATGCGAGTGGAACCAAGCGTATCGCGCAAAAGGTAGGAGAAGAAGGCGTTGAAACGGCTCTGGCCGCGACGGTGCATGACCGCGAGGAACTGACCAATGAAGCGTCTGATTTGATGTATCACCTGCTGGTGCTGCTGCAGGATCAGGAGCTGGATTTGACGGCAGTGATAGAGAATCTTCGGAAGCGTCACAAATAAAAAAGACCGGGGAAACCCGGTCTTTTTTTGTCTGCGAATCAGGCTTTTGGCTTGTAGCTGCGCAGCGCGTTGCGACCCAGTACCACGCCAGAACCGATAATGCCGCCAAGCAGGACTGCCAGAATTAACGCGATGGCCTTTTTCGGGCTGTCACGACGGACAGGGAGATCTGGCTTCATGACGTAACGATATACGTGGATGGTGTCCGGATTCACGTTCAACTTCTCGATATCGAGTAAGTTTTGTTTCGTCTGATAATACGTGCCTGAGAAGACCAGCGGGCGAGACGCTTCGTTATCAATCATCGATTTCAGCGCTTCGCTTCCCAGTAAGAACATCGTCTCCTGGGTTACATCCTGGGTTTGCTGGATCTGCGGTGAGCTAATTTTCGCCGCTTCCGCATTCTTGAGCGCTTCAGAGATCTGTTTGATACGTAGTTCTTTCTGCTCCTGAGCAACCTTCTCCTGGTTTTCCAGCGAGTCATTTAGCATTGTGATCTGCTGCTTGATGTTGTCCTTGAGGTCAAGAGAGAGCTCTTTCGCCGTTTGCTCATCTACCTGCTGAATGTACTGCGCCAGCTGTTTTTGCGCTGCCTCTGCAGATTCCCCCTGATAGGAGACGCTTAACGGCAACGGCTGGCCCTTCACTGCTGGTTCAATAACTAGTTTTTCAGGAAACTTCTGGTTTTCTAGCGCTTGAGACAATGCCGAGAAAGATGAGTTAAAACGACCGATAGCGCGCGTTTGAATGTCAAGCATGGAAGGTGCTGCACTACCATATAGAATGTTCAGTGCATTGGAGTAAGTTGCTACCTGTGCTGCGTCAGGCTGAGCAATGATAGCGGACGAGGTCCATTTTTCTTTTGCGACAGTGATATAAATACCCGCCAGGACGATAAAAACAGCAACAAAAGCGCCAATTACCCACTTTCCACGCCACAGTTGAAGCACTAAATCAAGTAAATCAATTTGCTCCGGACCATTACTGCTATTAACCGGAGTATTGTTGTTCTGCGTCATACAATCCCTAACAGATAAAAAAGGGCAAAAACATGATGATTACATAGTGTATCTGTTGGCAGCGATTTTTCTATCAGAATCCGATGAG
This sequence comes from Enterobacter sp. P82, assembly GCF_037053385.1. Lineage (NCBI taxonomy): Bacteria > Pseudomonadati > Pseudomonadota > Gammaproteobacteria > Enterobacterales > Enterobacteriaceae > Enterobacter > Enterobacter sp. P82. The sequence goes on along the minus strand of NZ_JBALHX010000001.1, from coordinate 501,426 downwards.
TTATATCGGAAAGATGGGTTATATAACTCGCGGCCAACGCGCTATCATATAGCAATTCTGATGCCTCTGGCATCGACAAGATCGAAAAGTTAACGAGGGAAATATGAAATTTTTAGTTACTGGCGCGGCAGGTTTTATCGGCTCTCATGTCAGCAAACGCTTACTGGATGCCGGACACCAGGTCGTCGGGATTGATAATCTGAATGATTACTACGATGTCAATCTCAAGCTGGCACGTCTGGACTTGCTGAAATCCGGGAATTTCACCTTCCACAAAATGGAGTTGGCCGATCGTGAAGGAATGGCGACATTGTTCGCCACTGAGAAGTTTGATCGCGTGATTCATCTGGCCGCGCAGGCAGGCGTGCGCTACTCGCTTGAAAATCCGCACGCTTATGCGGATGCTAACCTGGTCGGTCACCTTAACGTGCTGGAAGGTTGTCGTCATAACAAGGTACAACACCTGCTGTATGCGTCATCAAGCTCCGTTTATGGTCTGAACCGCAAGATGCCGTTCTCAACAGATGACTCCGTAGACCACCCGGTGTCACTCTATGCGGCGACCAAAAAAGCCAATGAGCTGATGTCGCATACCTATTCCCATCTGTATAACCTGCCAACCACCGGCCTGCGCTTCTTTACCGTGTATGGTCCATGGGGCCGTCCGGATATGGCGCTGTTTAAATTCACCAAAGCGATGATTGAAGGCAAAAGCATCGACGTTTACAACTACGGCAAGATGAAGCGCGACTTCACTTACATTGACGACATCGCCGAAGCCATTATTCGTCTGCAGGATGTTATTCCTCAGGCCGATGCAGACTGGACCGTCGAAACCGGCTCCCCGGCGACCAGCTCCGCGCCTTATCGTGTTTACAACATTGGTAACAGCTCCCCGGTCGAGCTAATGGATTACATTACGGCTCTGGAAGAGGCGCTCGGTAAAGAAGCAGAGAAAAACATGATGCCAATTCAACCGGGTGACGTGCTGGAGACCAGCGCAGATACGAAAGCGTTGTATGATGTTATTGGCTTTAAACCGCAGACCTCGGTCAAAGATGGGGTTAAAAACTTTGTCGACTGGTATCGCGCCTTCTACAAAGTCTGAAAATAAAAAAACCCGGTTATATGACCGGGTTTTTTTACGCGCTTTAAGGGTAATCAATCGCTACCGAACAGATCGCGGGTATACACTTTATCCGCCACGTCCGCTAGCTCTTCTGCCATGCGGTTAGAGATGATCACATCTGCTTCCTTCTTGAAAGCATCCAGATCGCGAATCACGCGGGAGTGGAAGAACTCATCTTCCTGCATTGCAGGTTCATAAATAATGACCTGAACACCCTTCGCCTTAATACGCTTCATAATCCCCTGAATGGAAGAGGCGCGAAAATTATCGGAACCGCTCTTCATAATCAGACGATACACGCCCACCACTTTCGGCTGACGCGCGAGGATGGAATCAGAGATGAAATCCTTACGTGTGCGGTTGGCATCAACAATCGCTGAAATCAGGTTGTTTGGTACAGCCTGATAGTTGGCCAGCAGCTGCTTGGTATCTTTTGGCAGACAGTAGCCACCATAACCAAATGACGGGTTGTTATAGTGGTTACCGATGCGTGGGTCAAGGCAAACACCTTCGATGATCTGGCGGGTGTTCAAACCCAGGCTCTCTGCGTAGCTGTCCAGCTCGTTAAAGTAAGCGACACGCATTGCCAGGTAGGTGTTTGCGAAGAGCTTGATCGCCTCGGCTTCGGTAGAGTCGGTAAACAGTACCGCAATATCCTTTTTGACAGCACCTTCCTGAAGCAGTGCTGCAAAACGCTCGGCACGCTCTGAACGCTCCCCAATAACGATACGCGAAGGATGCAGGTTATCGTACAGCGCCCTTCCCTCACGGAGGAATTCCGGTGAGAAGAAGATATTATCGATACCGAACTTTTCTTTAATGGATTTTGTGAAACCAACTGGGATAGTTGATTTGATAACCATCACCGCCTTTGGATTAATCGCGATAACGTCTTTGATCACCGCTTCCACCGTAGAGGTGTTGAAGTAGTTGGTTTTTGGATCGTAGTCCGTTGGTGTCGCGATGATAACGAAATCCGCATCACGATAGGCGTCTTCTTTATCCGTTGTTGCACGGAAATTCAGTGGCTTGTTAGCAAGATACTCCTGGATCTCTTTATCGACGATCGGGGACTTCTTCTGGTTAAGCATGTCCACTTTGGCCTGCACGATATCCAGCGCGACTACTTCATTATTCTGCGCAATCAGGATACCGTTTGAAAGGCCAACATAGCCTGTTCCGGAAATGGTTATTTTCATTCGTTTGGCTTCTTCAGTATGAGTTTCTGGTGACATTCAAACAGTCACCACAATGATTAACTGGTGGTTTTTTATCGCTAACACTATTTAGCTGTCAAGGTTACCCATGGGCAGATGAACGCACTTCATCCAGCATAGTGACTGCCGGAACAGCGCTCAAAGCGCCTTATTTCCAGCAGTATTGCGCATTTTCATGATGCCGCAGACCTTATTACATGCAGGTTCAAATCAGACTAATCCCTTAGTCAGATTTTGTAGGTATTGCCCGTAACCAGTCTTTTTCAAAGGCTCCGCAAGTTCACGAAGTTGTTCAGCACTGATAAACCCTCTGCGGAATGCAATCTCTTCAGGACAAGACACTTTCAGCCCCTGACGTTCTTCGATTGTCGCGATGAAATTACTTGCCTCAATCATGCTCTGGTGCGTCCCGGTATCCAGCCATGCATAACCGCGTCGCATCATCGCGACAGATAATCGACCCTGCTGCATATAAAGTCGGTTGATATCAGTTATTTCCAGTTCACCCCGCGCTGAAGGGCTCAAGCTTTTCGCCATCTCAATGACATCGTTATCGTAAAAATAGAGGCCCGTTATGGCGTAGTTACTTTTCGGTTGCAGAGGCTTTTCTTCAAGACCGATCGCCGTCCCGTCTTTGTCGAACTCAACCACGCCGTAACGCTCTGGATCGCGGACATGATAGGCAAATACGGTCGCCCCATCTTCCTTGCTGGCTGCGTCCTCAAGCAATCGGGGGAGATCGTGTCCATAGAAAATATTATCCCCTAAAACCAGCGCACAATTGTCTTCTCCGATAAACTCTTCACCAAGAATAAACGCCTGAGCTAAACCGTCGGGGCTCGGCTGTATCTGATATTGAAGGCGCAGCCCCCATTGACTGCCATCACCCAGAAGTTGCTCAAAGCGAGGGGTATCCTGCGGTGTACTGATGATCAGAATATCTTTAATGCCGGCGAGCATCAGTGTTGAAAGCGGATAGTAGATCATCGGCTTGTCGTAAATGGGCAACAATTGCTTACTTACCGCCATTGTGACGGGGTAAAGACGAGTGCCCGAACCACCCGCTAAGATAATACCTTTACGCTTCGCCATTACTTGCGCTCTCCATAATTCTGCTCAATCCAGCTCTTATAGGCACCACTTTTTACATTAGAGACCCATTCCGAATTGTTCAAATACCATTCAACCGTTTTACGTATACCGCTCTCGAAGGTTTCCAGCGGTGTCCAGCCTAGTTCACGACTAATCTTATGTGCATCTATAGCATAACGACGGTCGTGGCCAGGACGATCTGCAACATAGGTTATCTGTTCGCGATATGATTTTTCCTTCGGAACGATTTCATCCAGCAAATCACAAATGGTGTGTACAACCTCAATATTTTTCTTTTCGTTGTGACCGCCAATATTATACGTTTCACCAGGTTTACCTGTTGTCAGAACGGTATAAAGCGCACGAGCGTGATCTTCCACATACAGCCAGTCGCGAATTTGGTCACCTTTACCGTAAATCGGTAAAGGCTTGTTCTCAATAGCATTAAGAATAACCAGCGGGATAAGTTTTTCCGGGAAGTGGAAAGGTCCATAATTGTTTGAGCAGTTAGTGACTATTGCTGGCAAGCCGTAAGTACGGATCCACGCCCGGACTAAGTGATCGCTGGACGCTTTTGAAGCGGAATACGGGCTACTCGGTGCGTATGACGTCGTTTCTGTGAAGAGCGGTAATGGTGCGGAATCAGCTTGTTCATCAGGGTGAGGTAAATCACCATACACTTCATCAGTCGAAATATGATGAAAACGGAATGCTGCTTTTGCCATGCCATCCAGTGAAGACCAGTAAGCGCGGCTGGTTTCCAGCAGAACGTAGGTACCGACAATATTGGTTTCAATGAACGCTGCTGGCCCTGTAATAGAGCGATCGACATGACTTTCCGCCGCCAGATGCATTACTGCATCCGGACGATGAACGGCAAAAATGCGCTCCATGACCGCTTTGTCACAGATGTCAGCATGTTCGAATTCGTAACGTGCGTTATCGCTGACGTCTCGCAATGATTCCAGGTTACCGGCATAGGTCAGTTTATCAACGTTAACAACGCTATCCCGAGTATTGCTAATAATGTGTCGGATAACCGCGGAACCGATAAAACCGGCCCCGCCAGTAACAAGAATTTTCACGCAATCTATTCCGTTAAAAAGTGAGTGGACTGGGCGGGATAAAAAAGCCCGGTATCGCTACCGGGCTTGATGGAATGGCAACAACTAAATCAGATTAATCGAGCCATTCGGTGTGGAACACACCTTCTTTATCAGTGCGTTTGTAGGTATGCGCACCGAAGTAGTCACGCTGTGCCTGAATCAGGTTGGCAGGTAGAACGGCAGCACGGTAGCTGTCGTAGTAAGCCACTGCAGCGGAGAAGGTCGGAACCGGGATACCGTTCTGGACAGCGTAAGCAACCACGTCACGCAGCGCCTGCTGGTATTCGTCCGCAATTTTCTTGAAGTACGGTGCCAGCAGCAGGTTCGCGATACCGGCGTTTTCTGCATACGCATCGGTGATTTTCTGCAGGAACTGCGCACGAATGATGCAGCCCGCACGGAAAATCTTCGCGATCTCACCGTAGTTCAGATCCCAGTTATTTTCGTCTGATGCCGCACGCAGCTGAGAGAAGCCCTGTGCGTAAGAAACGATTTTACCCAGGTACAGGGCACGGCGCACTTTCTCAACGAACTCGGCTTTGTCACCTGCTGGTTTGGCCTGCGGGCCAGACAGCACTTTGGATGCCGCAACGCGCTGCTCTTTCAGAGAAGATATGTAGCGAGCGAATACGGATTCAGTAATCAGAGACAGTGGTTCGCCCAGATCCAGAGAGCTCTGGCTGGTCCATTTACCAGTACCTTTGTTTGCTGCTTCATCCAGAATCACATCAACCAGGTATTTACCCTCTTCATCTTTCTTGGTGAAGATATCTTTGGTGATGTCGATCAGATAGCTGTTCAGCTCGCCCTTGTTCCACTCGCTGAAGGTCTCTGCGAGTTCTTCATTAGAGAGGTTCAGGCCACCTTTCAGTAAGGAGTACGCTTCAGCGATCAGCTGCATGTCGCCGTATTCGATACCATTGTGAACCATCTTCACATAATGGCCCGCACCGTCTGCACCGATATAGGTCACGCATGGCTCACCATCTTCAGCAACAGCGGCAATTTTAGTCAGGATAGGAGCAACCAACTCGTACGCTTCTTTCTGACCACCAGGCATGATGGATGGGCCTTTCAGCGCCCCCTCTTCACCACCGGAAACACCGGTACCGATAAAGTTGAAGCCTTCGGCAGACAATTCACGGTTACGACGGATGGTGTCCTGGAAGAAGGTGTTACCGCCATCAATGATGATGTCACCTTTATCCAGGTAAGGTTTCAGGGAATCGATAGCAGCATCGGTACCTGCGCCCGCTTTCACCATTAACAGGATACGACGAGGCGTTTCCAGGGACTCAACAAACTCTTTAACCGTGTAGAAAGGAACCAGTTTCTTACCTGGGTTCTCAGCGATGACTTCTTCGGTCTTATCACGGGAGCGGTTGAAAACGGAGACGGTATAACCACGGCTTTCGATGTTGAGCGCCAGGTTGCGCCCCATCACTGCCATACCGACAACGCCGATCTGTTGCTTGGACATTACATACTCCTGTCAGGTGTGGTCACCACGGCTTATGCGCGGCTTGAAATGTGGTTGAGATGTTAACTCAGTATTAGGTGACATGAATAGCTTTTGCTGATCTATGTCACACTGATTGCACAATCCAGGTACAGTCAAGCCGCCAGAATTACGCTGGCGGCGGCCCCTCACTTCCTGAGCAAAGCCAGAATTTCTTGTGTCTTCTCTTCCATCAGCGCCGTATCCGCACGGGACTCCACGTTCAGGCGTACCACCGGCTCAGTGTTCGAAGAGCGCAGATTGAAGCGCCACTGCGGGAACGCCATGCTGATACCGTCCGTGCGGTCAATTTCCAGCGCGTGCAGGGCAAAGTGGTGCTCCACGCGGGCAATGGCCTCGGCTGGCTGTGCCAGCTTGCTGTTGATCTCCCCGCTCGCCGGGAATGCCGCCATACGGTCGCGTACCAGCTCGCCCAGGGTCTGCCCCTTCAGGCACAGCAATTCCGTCACCAGCAGCCACGGGATCATCCCGCTGTCGCAGTAGGCAAAATCACGGAAGTAGTGGTGTGCGCTCATCTCGCCGCCGTAAATGGCGTCTTCTTCGCGCATGCGCTCTTTGATAAAGGCGTGGCCGGTTTTGGACATCACCGGCGTACCGCCCGCCGCGGACACCACATCGACGGTGTTCCAGGAGAGACGCGGGTCATGAATGATTTTCGCGCCCGGGTTTTTCTCGAGGAACGCTTCCGCCAGCAGACCGACAATGTAATAGCCTTCGATGAACTGTCCTTTCTCGTCGAACAGGAAGCAGCGGTCGAAATCGCCGTCAAAGGCGATACCCATATCCGCGCCGTGCTCAATTACCGCGTTGCGGGTGTCGTCGCGGCACTCCGGCAGCAGCGGGTTAGGAATACCGTTCGGGAAATTGCCGTCCGGGGTGTTGTGCACTTTGACGAAGGTCACCGGCACGTTCAGCTCTTTAAAGCGCGCTTCCAGGGCATCGACAACCGGGCCGGCCGCGCCGTTACCGGAGTTAATGACCAGCTTCAGCGGCTTGAGGTTCGCCACGTTGATGTAGCCCAGCAGGTGGTCGATGTACTCTTTTTGCAGATTGATTTTTTTGTAGCTGCCGCGCTTCGCGTCGTTCACCGGCGGGAAATCATTAGCTTCCGCCAGACGCTGCACGTCGCGCAGACCGGTGTCGCCGCTGATTGGGCGCGCGCCCTTGCGCACCAGCTTCATACCGTTGTAGTCCATCGGGTTGTGGCTGGCCGTCACTTCGATACCGCCATCCACGCCCAGGTGGAAGGTGGCAAAGTAAATCTCTTCGGTCCCGGAGAGACCGATGTCCAGCACGTCCACGCCCGCATCCTGCAGCCCTTTCGCCAGCGCCAGCTTCAGGGATTCGCTGGTCAGACGCACATCACCGCCCAGCACGATGGTCTGCGGTTTTAAATATTCGCCGTACGCGCGACCAATGCGCCACGCGATGTCTTCATTCAACTCTTCGCCCAGCTTGCCGCGAATATCGTAGGCTTTAAAACAAGTTAATATATCCATCATATAATTTATAACCGAGTAGTAAGAATAATCAAGGCTTTAGGAATAACTGCATACATTTTGCCAATTTTCGGTATAAAATAGCGAACCGCCAATTAATTTGATGTTTTTTCATTATAGAAATTATTTCTTGAGTACTTGAAATGGCATTCTCTATTTTAGTACTTTCCCCTCCCAGTCGCATTTTAACAAAAATCTCATTAAGATAGGATACTTTAATGTTATCGCGCTGTAACATTCTAATCATTTGATCATAATCAGCTGCGATTTTGAAATTAAGATCAAAAAGACCATTGTCTTGGTACAGCTTTTTTTTCATATAAAATGATGGATGAGGAGGAGCCCAACCGAATGATATTTTACTTTTCCTGAACTCACCACTTCGCCAATAACGTTTTATTTTACTGGTGTTTTCTCTATCAATAAAAACCAAATCACCATAGACAAGATCAGCGTTTGAGAAATGAAACTCATTCACAATTTTTTCTACGATATCAGGATTAGCTAAAATATCATCGGAGTGGATAAAACCAATGACATCACCCGTCGCCATTTTGACACCTTTATTCAAAGCATCATAAATACCCTTGTCTTTTTCGGAAACGATTTTTGTCACCCGAGATGAAAGTCGGTTTATAAGTTCAAGTGTGCCATCTGTGGATGCACCATCAACGATTATATATTCAATGTTTTGATATGTCTGAGATTCAACAGAATTCAAAGTGTCAGCTAAGATTTTCTCACTATTATAAGTTGCGGTAATTATACTTACCTTCATAATTGGTCCCAACCAATGAAATTTATATCATAAAATAAATAAGGTAACTAATATCCTACGCCGTCAGATGATATTCTGACAACATCATCCTCGCCCAAATATGCACCTGAACGAACCTCTATTATTTCAAGTGGAATCTTCCCTGGATTCTCAATTGCATGAGGAACACCTACGGGAATAAAAGTTGACTCGTTCTCAGCAATTAAATAGCTTTCGTTCTCTAAATGTACTTTTGCTGTGCCGCTGACGACAACCCAGTGTTCAGTTCGATGAAAGTGAATTTGCTTAGCCGTTATCTGACCCGGCAAAACTATGACATGTTTAACCTGGAAGCGATTACCTTCAGCAATAGTGTCATGACTACCCCACGGCCGAAAAATTTCTCTGTGCTGAAGATATTCAGAACGATTTTTACTTTTAAGTTGCGAAACTATGTTTTTAACTTGCTGTACTTTGTCTTTATGTGCAACAAGTACTGCATCTTTAGTTTCGACAACTACGAGATCTTTTATGCCTACAGCTCCAATTAACCTGTGTTGCGAATAAAGATAACTGTTTGATGATTCTTCAGTTAACACATCTCCTCGGACGGCATTTCCTTGCTCATCCTTACTACTTATTTCCCATAAAGCTGACCATGAACCAACATCGCTCCATTTTGCATCTAAGGGAACAACAACTGCATCTTTCGTTTTTTCCATTACAGCGTAGTCAATAGAATCTTCAGGGCAATCATTGAAAATTTTCTGATCAAGTCTGATGAAGTCAAGATCAATACAGGAATTCATCAAAGTTTTCTTACAAACGTCTAAAATATCAGGGCGATATTTTTGTAATTCTTTAAGGAATATGGAGGCCTTGAACATAAAAATCCCGCTATTCCATAAATAATCACCGCTTGACAAATACGCTTCAGCGACCGTCTTTTCAGGTTTTTCGACGAAATCAGCAACTTCGTAGCCACCGTCAGCAATTTTGGTTCCAGTATGAATATAGCCATATCCAGTTTCCGGTGTTGTAGGAACTATACCGAAAGTGACCAATTTATTCTGCTTGGCAAAATGTTCCGCTTGTTCTAGAGCCTTGGTAAAACTAGTTTCATCCTGGATCTCATGATCAGCAGCCAAAACCAGAAGAATTGGATCGTCACCATCCGCGCAAGCCTTAAGAGCAGCAAGCGTAACAGCAGGAGCAGTATTACGACCAGCGGGTTCCAGTATAATGCCACTATGTTTAATCTCTTCTTTTCTTAATTGCTCTGCAACAATAAAACGATGAGCTTCGTTACAAATAATCAATGCTGGACAGTGTTCAACACTATGCAGGCGACGTAACGTCTCTTGGAGCATAGTTAAATTAGTATTAAGAGACAGAAATTGCTTTGGATATAATGTACGAGATAGTGGCCACAATCTTGTACCAGATCCACCAGCCATAACAACAGGAAGTAACATTGAAATTACCTTGCGATAAAATAGTTTTTGGTAAACTGATGTACTGTGGAATCGTTCAACAGATCATCTATCCTAAACCACTGGAAGCGATCATGCTGCTCAGAGGGTAGATTTAATAGCTCAATATCGATAATTATTTCATAGCCATGAACAATATAATGCGTCGAAAAATCATGTCCCGAGAAGTTATCGATATAGAAATGTTCGTAGATCCCCAAGAACGTTGCTGATTTTCTATATATATTTACCCCTAACTCCTCGGTTCCAATCCGATTAAATGCTTCATCTAAAAGCTCATCTTTTAAAATTCTGCCACCGGGGACAAACCAGTAATCTTGGGCTGGACGATTAAGGCGCTGCCCGAGCAGCACCTTACCATTACTATTTTTAATAATGAGGTCAATTGAAATAAGAGGAGCATTTTTAACTACAGTCTGGAATAAACCTCGCTCTAATTTCATCTAATTATCAACTCCTGAAAGAAGCAAGATTGTCGAGATACCATGCATACGTAAGTTTAAGGCCAGCCTCCAATTCATAGCGGTATTCCCAGCCTATTTCCTTTAGACGATTGACGTTCATTAGTTTTCTCGGCGTTCCATCCGGTTTTGTAGAATCGAAGATAATTTCGCCAGTAAAGTTGACAACGCGTGCAATAGTTTCCGCCATCTCTCGTATTGTACAATCAACACCGGTACCCACGTTAATATGGGAAAGCATTGGTTCTGTGATGCTAGCATAAACTGCAGGTTCAAGTTCCATTACATGAACTGATGCTGCAGCCATATCATCTACATAGAGAAACTCACGCATTGGTTTGCCAGTCCCCCATACAACAACCTCTTTATCTCCTGCAACTTTAGCTTCATGAAAGCGTCTCAGTAATGCTGGAATGACGTGTGAATTCTCGGGATGAAAATTATCATTTATGCCGTAAAGATTTGTTGGCATTACACTGCGATAATCTCTACCATACTGGCGATTATAAGATTCGCAGAGTTTTATGCCTGCTATCTTAGCTATTGCATATGGTTCATTAGTGGCTTCAAGTGTGCCAGTTAATAGCGCTGACTCACTCATTGGCTGCTCGGCATGTTTCGGATAGATACAGCTTGAACCCAAGAAAAGAAGTTTTTGAACACCAGTAATATGTGCAGAATGAATGATATTGCTTTCAATCATTAAATTCTGATAAATAAATTCAGCGGGAAAAGTGTTATTTGCATGAATCCCACCAACTTTTGCCGCTGCTAAATAAACTTCATCTATTTTTTCATTCTTAAAAAAGTCGAGCACATTTTTTTGTGATGTGAGATCTAGCTCAGAATGAGTTTTTACAATAAGTTCAACATCATTTCTAGTATCCAAATTACGACATATAGCCGAACCAACCATACCTCTATGACCAGCAACAAAAACTCGTTTCATCATTATTCGCCTTAGTGTTCTAATGATACAGAAACATCGTAGCCGTGACTCTTCAGAAGAGCATGCTGTTTCGCTTTCTCTAAATCACTAGCAACCATTTCAGCGCACATTTCTTCAACTGTAATTTCTGGAGTCCAACCCAATTTGTTTTTAGCATTTGCAGGATCACCTAAAAGGGTTTCAACCTCTGCTGGACGGAAGTAACGCGGGTCAACACGGACAATGACGTCGCCAATACTTACACCTGTAGCACATTCAGAAGTTTTAGCAATAACAGTAGCAATTTCGTCGACACCAGTACCCGTAAATTCAATTTCAATACCAGCCTCTTTTGCCGACATTCGAACAAACTCGCGCACAGTAATCTGCTTACCCGTTGCAATAACAAAATCTTCAGGTTTTTCCTGTTGTAACATCATCCACTGCATTCTGACGTAATCTTTAGCATGTCCCCAGTCACGAAGTGAATCCATATTACCTAGATAAAGGCAACTTTCTATACCTTGCGAAATATTTGCAATTGCACGGGTAATTTTTCGGGTAACGAAAGTTTCACCACGACGCGGAGATTCATGATTAAATAATATTCCGTTGCAAGCGTACATTCCGTAAGACTCTCGATAGTTGACAGTTATCCAATACGCATACAATTTCGCAACAGCATAAGGAGAGCGAGGGTAGAACGGTGTAGTTTCTTTTTGAGGTATTTCCTGTACTAAACCGTACAATTCGGAAGTAGAAGCTTGATAGAATCGAGTGTGTTTTTCAAGACCACATATTCTTATAGCTTCCAGTAAACGAAGAGTCCCAATAGCATCAACGTCAGCAGTATACTCTGGCGATTCGAATGACACAGCTACATGCGATTGAGCTCCAAGGTTGTAAACTTCATCTGGTTTAATTTCTTGAATAAGTCTCACAAGGTTAGATGTGTCAGTAAGGTCACCATAGTGTAAGAAAAATCTCTTATTCTCAGCATGAAGATCTTGGTATATATGATCAACCCGCTCGGTGTTTAACGATGATGCACGTCGTTTAATGCCATGTACTTCATATCCTTTTTCTAATAAAAACTCAGCAAGGTAGGAACCATCTTGTCCAGTAACACCAGTAATGAGAGCTTTTTTCATTTTATACTCCTATGAAACCTTTTAATCTATTCAACAAAATTGCGAGCGAATTCTTCTTTAAAAGAACACAACGAAATACCGCATTACCAAAAAACAATATACAATCAACTATAATCTTTGTACTTAAATGTTTCTTTATTAACTTCCTAAATAATGCCCCCTGACCATAAGCATACAATAAATGTTTAGAATAATCAGTTGGTCTTGGGGGGTGGTAGACAGCTACGTTTTTATCACTAGAAACTTTAACTAGATTATTTTCACTAAAATAGTCAAATAAAAAAATAACGTCCTCACCACTTTTATAGCGAGTGTTAACACCTGGTCCATAGTTAGTGTCAAAACGTAAATCTTTAAGATTATCGACTCGTAACAAATAAGACCATACATACGTATTGTACACAGGATCTGCTTTAACTACTGCAATATCATTACTCCCATTACTTTCAACACCCACAATTTTTGGACTATCAAAAATGATATTAACCTTCGGTGTTTCTCTACAAAATCTATATTTATGTATGAATTCTGAAGCCTGTATTGACCAATAAATGGTAGCATCGTGGAAAATCAAGAAAGTGGTTTTCAATTCAATGCTTTTTTCTATACACATGTTTCGGGCATTTGAAACACCAAGCATTTTAATTCTACTGATATACAACCATTCCTCTTCTGTTTGGTAAAAGAGTTGCTCTGTAAAACTTTCGTCCTGTATAACGACATAAGCAATACATCCCTCACCGAAAACAGATCGCAAATTATTAATTGAACTCTTTAGTTCAAACTTATGAAGTTCCCATTCCTTATTGGTGATAGCAACACCAATAAGCAACTCAATATTATTTTCCACATAATACTCCAGCCATAATCAATTTAGCTCTGATAAATTGGTAGGGCAAGGCAAATATACCACGCTTACTCATTATAATTTTCATTTGAAGTGGCAAACTAGAATCCCAAATACTTCTGAGCCTCTCAATCCACATTTTATATTTATTGCAATCCTGAGAACTAATTCCAGTATTGTCAAATACTGAAACGATGAAATTCATTTTATGTGAGACTATATTTAAAAAATTATCAATCAAGTGTTTATAATCTGCACAATACTTGTAATCAATGGAAAATGTTCCATTATCAAATAAGCTTCTGCGGTAGAATATGCTTTGATGATTTATCATGTATGATGTTAAAAATTTGATATTTAAATCCTGCTCATACTCAACACCGTCTGAGAGATATTTTCCAAACATGAAATTTACATCATCACTAGCCTCTAATATATTTTCTTTAACCTTACTTAAGGTATTTCCATCATAAAAAACATCTCCAGCATTTAAAAAAACAATCCATTCACCTGAAGAAAGAGCAAGGCCTTTGTTCATCGCATCGTAAATGCCATTGTCTTTTTCACTTATGTATTTAGTTATTAATCGGCTATTCTCCAGCAAAGCAACTGTACTATCTGTTGATTTACCATCCACAACAATATATTCAAAATCAACATTGCTAGACTGTTCATTTACTGAGGATAATGTTTTCTTAAGACCTAAATAATCATTATATACAACAGTAATAATAGTGATCAATGGCATCACAAACTTCTCCCGGTAAAGAACAAAAACGAATCTATGATATTATAAAAATCCATTGTTCCTTTCATTGCATACTGGTAAATGTTTCCCTCAGTATCACTAAGATGAATAAGCAATTTAGATACCGACAGGATCAAGAAAATAGAAAGAATAAATCGATTCTTTGTAACCGTAAGCGACATTAAAACTAATGGAGATAACATCAAAACATAGCGATTTGAGATATCCGAAAAAGATGGGTAAAGACCGATAATATAAAAGCCAATTAGAATCAAATATATATCAAACCGATAATCAGAAAACTTAATTATTTTTGAATCAAATACATTATATACGCCAAGTATAAATGTAAAGAACAATATGTAGACGAGATATTTAGCAGGTGTGTAGTTAATATTTTCAACTTCTGAGTATGCTCCAAACTTTGCAATAATAGCGGAGTAAGTCAAATATAAAGCTATAAAAGATAGCACTATTAACGGAAGGAAATATTTTGAAAATAAAAGGCGAACCCCTTTCCTTAAAGCCTCCATTAATATAACTATAGGTATAAACATAATATGACTTAAACCAGTCAATGGTAAAAAAATAAATCTACTTTTTTTATCCCAAAGAGTTAAGTATATAACAAAAAATGAAAGCCCCCATGCTTGTCTATATAAATGATAAAATGTATAAGGTATTGTGTAGGCAAAAAAGCATATACCTATACTAAAAATCACTACCGCATATCTTTCACTTGCTTTAATGGAAAAAACCATAAAGCAAATTGACCAAATTAAAACCTGAATGAACAATATAACATTAACATTAAAGCCAATTTGGCTGAACAACCACCAATAAAATCTGGAAAATGGCTCAATACTAAAAACATCAAGTTGTGAAGTCAAGGCATGTAAAAGTGATGAATTTGAGATTTCTTTGATAAAAGGTATATAACGAGTTGTGTCATCTCCGCTTTGCTCACTAAATCTAATAAAATATTCTCTATTTACGATCAAAATAGAGTATGAAGCACATATTAAGAAACAGATTCCTTTATTAATCTTAACTAATACATTAATGAAAGAAATTAGCACAATTGACAAAAGGGGATGGAGGAATAAAATTAATCCAATACTTGTAAAACCACCTATTAGGCTATTTATGTAAGGCTGTTGCTGAATATTTAATTTTGTATTCACGTAATCCCTGTTTTATATTAAATTACTTCGTATTACTGAACTTGGCAATAGCATCTTGGTAGACTTTAATATATTTAGGCATTAAGTATACAGATGACCATTTTTTCCTTGCATCACTTGATGCATTTTGTCTCAGAATGGATTCCTGTTCAGGGTTATTAAGTACCCATGCAATCCCTGCAGCTAAGTCATTATAGTCAAAAGCGTTTGCTAAATAACCGGTTACTTGATGAGAAATAATATCCGGTAAACCAGTGCAATTGAATGCCACAACAGGACAACCACAGGCTTGTGCCTCAGTCGCTGTTTGCGGTAAATTATCCTGACGGGATGGAACGACCATTACATTTGCCGCGCTGTAAATCAATGCCAGCGTAGTATCATCGTGAATATGCCCCAACCATTTTACCTTAACTGGAAGATTAATATCTCTTTCCGGTTTACTTTGACCAAAAACCATGCATTGTACATCATCAATATTAGGAACCTTGTTGGCCAACTCTTCGATTGCGGCGCTAAAGAGATCGTAGCCTTTTCTCATATCCAGACTACCTCCGAAAGCGCCAAATAAAATTATTTTTTTATTCTTATCAAGATTTAATACATCCCTGCAAAATTCTTTTTCAATCGGCTTAAATACTGAA
The DNA here is from genome assembly GCF_037053385.1 of Enterobacter sp. P82. NCBI lineage: Bacteria > Pseudomonadati > Pseudomonadota > Gammaproteobacteria > Enterobacterales > Enterobacteriaceae > Enterobacter > Enterobacter sp. P82. Next base: position 485,651 of record NZ_JBALHX010000001.1, on the reverse strand, counting down.
ATATCTAAAATATTCGGAAGTGTGTATATGGTATTATTTTTAAACAACGCACTCTTTTCTATGCAACTTGATAACCACTTGCTTGGTGAAATGATTGCCATATCAGTATCCCAGGAACGCCGTTTTCTCCTCCATACAATTCTATCTAAATCAATTGTTTTATTCCGAATATAACCATTAAGCCATCGACTTTCTGTCGTGTCACAAGCGTAATGCTCCAAACCACAAAATGGCCACATATCATGGAATGTCCATATGATGGGCTTATTAATTTTTCCAATATCCTCTATTGATAAAGTCTCACCACCCACCCAATGAATATGTACAACATCAATGTCCATTTGATTAATTATTTTCGCCCAAGCAGAAGGTAACCAATTACCGCTACGATAGCCAGATCCATCTGTTTTCGTTATATTGTTAATAATATTACCGACAGGAGTTCTAATTTTATCAATTATTTTTTTCAGTTTCCCCTGAGGTCCAATAACGGTGTAATCATCAGATAGCTTGTTTCTAACCATCATCCTAGAATCAACATTCGCCTCAACTAAAGAACGATGGTGCCTGTAGGCTGCAATAGCAGCCCCACCGACTTTATCTGAATTTGATAATATCAATATTTTCAAGAGAATATCCTTTTTTATAATAGAGTACTATATGCAAATTATTATTTTAGCATCCTATAATATCTCTGATATCAATCGTAACGTTTTAGTGTTTTTTTAAATTGAAGACTAAATGTTAAATTATCAAGTATATTACCTTTACACTCTTCTTTATTTTTTGAGAGGGTATCTTTCAGAGCATTTATTAGTTCTTTTTGAGTCATATCGGAAAGAGAAATTGCCTGTGAATTGTATTTCTCTGCTAAAGATTGCACCTTACCCTTACCAAGGGTATAGTCAAGCGCTATTGATGGAATATCAAACGCGAGGCCGAATACAAAGGAATGGAACCGCATTGCTAACAATGCATCAGCCTGCACAAATTGCTTGCAGTATTCTCGTGGTTCTAATTCTCTACCACAAAGAGAATAATCTATATTTTCATTAGGAATTTGACAATTTCTAAATAATTTCCTGTAAAACCATCTATCATCAGATCCAAAATGATTCGTGCACATAGGCAATGGTTTAATAACAATATCTTTATTTTCTTTCACTAAAATTTCTAACGATTCAACGACTACTTTTTCATAATTGTCTTTTATAGCTATTGCATCATCTTTACTGAGGTGTTTCGCATATTCTTTCCACGGAAAGTCTCTGAGTCCAAGGAGCAGTATCTTAGAATTGCCTTTCTCTTTTACCTCATCTGGTAATGCACTATTTTTAAGTTCGGCATTCACTGATTTAAGCCAAGTAAATGCGGGGTCTTCTGCCACAACATCATTTTGCGCATCGACGCCAAGATATATCGCATTCTGCTTAGATTTCTGGTCTCTATAAATCCTCTCATCAGATAGCTCAAGAATTCTCTTAATACTATTATTAAATCTTGCATCGCCAAGCGGGCCCACACCACAACCGGCAATGATGGTCTTCGCATTAGCTTTTTTCGCATTTTCAAAAATAACTTGCATTGGTGCGATAGAATCGATAGCCATTAATGGCCCCCCACCAAACATTACAAAATCGGATTTACCGGATAGCAGTAGGGCTTGCTCAATTGTGACCACTTTACAATTTTTAAATTCGACCATTTGTCTGGTCGTCATTTCTGTGATGTATGGATACAAAGATGCAATGTGAATGAGTACATTATTACCAAGAGCATCTTTTATAGTTTGAATTATCCCACCAATAATTGCTTTATCACCTAAAGTCTCTGTTCCGTACCATCCACATATCAAAATATTTATTTTTGAATCATCAAAACTTACTACATCAGTAATATTTTGCCGATAATTTATAATACTTTTATTGTATTTATAAATATTTCTTTTTTCATTAATTACAGAAAAGAATGGTATTTTCTTGATTTTGGTTTTAACATTAAATCTTTTATCCAAATTTTCAAGAAAGATTTTACGATAATGTTGTGGAGATGGAATTCCTACATAGTCATGATGACATGTATCGCATTTATTTTGTACAATCGTACGGAGATGCTCCTGATTGTCAAAAAATGCTTTTTCCGGATCTCCTGTTGATATATCCGACATTAGTACTTTACTTTCAACTGCACAATATGCCAATTCACCTCTAGCAGTGATAGTTGCCCCTCGATGTTTCCAGTCACAACCTGCAGCTCGCGGCGCATTATGAATAATTTGTCCTATAAGTGAACGGTAAAAATGTTTTTGCAGAGGGCTTTGCTCATAATGTTCAATAAGTCCTTCCAGAAACTCAACGAACTCATATTTTTCTTCAAAGGTTAAAGCATAAGGTTCAATAAGATTTTCAGTATATAACCTTTTATGAGGTACCCCTTGACGATATTTTATGTAAACCTTGTTTTTTATGCAGAATTCTAGCAATTCATGTAAATGATATACATTTTCTTTTATTACTGTGCATCCAATTCGAATGTTACTAACGAATTCACATTTTTTAAGATGCTTAAGAACGTGTTGAGCATTTTCAAAATTTCCACTCCGACCACGTACAGCATCATGTACTTTGCCATATCCGTCTAATGAAACCATTACATCAAAGAGAATGTTAGTACCTGGCAACAAGGCACCGATTTTATTAATTTGCTCAATAACCTGTTTATACTTATAGCCATTAGTAATTAAAGAAATCTGTTTTAGTTTTGGAAGAGCCTTGATACAAGTTGCGACAATATCACTAAGATCTTCACGAAGGGTAGGTTCTCCACCATTAAAACCAATAGCTGCAACTTCACTAAATAGACTACTCTTTAGCCCTGATTGTAATTGTTCTACGGTTATGTCGTTGCTTTTTTTATTCTCCCAAATCCTACACATCTGACAACGAGAATTACAAATATCGATAACAGGAAACTGTATTACGATTGGTTTAGATAACTCTTTTGTCTCATCGATAAAAAGTGGTTTCAGACGTTGTACTATGCTTGTAATATTCATAATTTCACTTCATTTAAAAAATGTTTAATAGATTTAATCAAAATAAAAGGCGAGAATGCTGTTAACTTAAGCCAAAACATTCTTCTCAAATCTTTATGGAATAGATCGAAAAAGAAAAAAGCCATGGCAAGTCCCAAAACAGTCGCAACTGCAGCTCCTATACCGCCATATTGAGGAATGAGTAATATATTCAATGCAAAATTAAGAGCAAGCCCTGTTAAGTTTCTATAAAGATTTAGCTTTAGTTTTTTTTCTGCAACAAGCCACGAGCCCGAAACAATTCCCATACATAAGAATATGCCAGCCCAGATATGTAATTTTAGAATTATTGAACTTTCTGCATATTCAGCTCCATATACGATATGGATTATATAATCACCGATGAAATTTACAAAAAGACCTGCGGTTATTGATAACCAGACGAGTAAAGACATTATATTACTTAAGTGATTCATTACGTCTTGTTTATCAGTTTTGTATTTACGCATTAAAACTGGAAAAACTGCAGCGACTATCGCTGTAGGAATAAAATACCATGCTTCACTAATTCTCGTAGCTGCCGAGTAAATACCAACACTTGCGTCTCCTTGTAACCGCTGAAGCATTATTTGATCCATTTTCATGAATACAATTGCGCCAAAACCTGCAATTATTTCAGGCCATGACTCTTTCAAAAGCCCCTTAGCCTTAGGATATGAAAAATAACTCAAGGATATTTTGGTATAAACATTATATTTTGTTTGAGAAACAATTAATATTAGAATTCCAGCAACGGCATATTCGATTAAAATTGTTGCATAAAAATATATTATATCGGCTTGGATATAAACAAACCAGACACGAAGCGCAGATGATAGAATAAACCCCGCTACCCGACAACTTGTAGCGACTTTAAAAACAGATTGTCCTTGGAGATGATAATCGATCACATCAAATGATACGAAGAACACAGATAATAGTGATATTATGTATACGATATCATCAATATTACCAAGAGACAGTATGTATAGTGTTATGATTGCAATTGCACATAATGAAGATATCAACCTTAGTGTTAATGCGGTCGTGACTATTTGCTTATGTTCTATCTCAGTTGCGCAATTTGCTGATTCTCGAACGAGAATACGATTGAAACCTAATGAAGTTACAACTAAAACTATTGCAATGATTGCTGTTATATAATTATATTTCCCGAAACCTTCCGGACCTAGATATCTGGCCATAAGCGCACTTACAACCACGGTAACAGTCAACCTGATTATTTTCTCTGACAACTGCCAGATTACATTTTTAATTACCATTGAATAACAGTTCTTGACAAAAAAACACGCTACCGCCCCTGGCTCTACAGCTACCAGTGCACTGAATACAGCACGATTGATTATCGCGTAATCACTAACTTAAAATACCACATAGTAAAGCAGGATACTGCTCACATTTGTCGCTCACCTTATCTATTGACTTACCATAACATCGCATAACACATTGAAATATAAGAATTACGCGTTTTAATTTAGCTCTACGTTTTATACAAAATGGCAACATTCCAACTTGCACAAAGCTAGCATTGTATATGTTGCCATTTTGTAATACTTGTATCTATAACAACATCATACTCTTACTCGTTTTGTAAAATTTTATGGATAGTAGCCCTAAATTTTGCCCCTTCCTTCAGATTGCGCAGTCCATAGTTCACAAACGCCTGCATATACCCTATTTTCTTACCGCAGTCGTAGCTGTCACCAGTCATTAGCATAGCGTCAACAGACTGTTTTTTCGCCAGCTCAGCAATCGCGTCGGTCAGCTGAATACGGTCCCAGGCACCTGGCTCGGTTTTTTCCAGTTCGGCCCAGATATCGGCGTTCAGCACATAACGGCCAACCGCCATCAGGTCTGAATCCAGCGTCTGCGGCTGATCCGGTTTTTCGATGAACTCAACGATGCGGCTCACCTGCCCTTCTGTCTCCAGCGCTTCTTTAGTCTGGATAACAGAGTACTCGGACAGATCGCCTTTCATGCGTTTCGCCAGCACCTGGCTGCGGCCTGTTTCATTGAAACGTGCCACCATTGCCGCCAGGTTATAACGCAGCGGATCGGCAGAAGCGGTATCAATAATGATATCCGGCAGCACAACGATGAATGGGTTATCACCCACTACCGGACGTGCGCACAGAATGGAGTGGCCGAGGCCCAGCGGCTGCGCCTGACGCACGTTCATGATAGTCACGCCAGGAGGACAAATGGACTGCACTTCCGCTAGAAGTTGACGTTTAACACGCTGCTCCAGCAGCGCTTCGAGTTCGTAAGATGTGTCAAAGTGGTTTTCTACCGCATTCTTGGACGAGTGCGTAACAAGAACGATTTCTTTGATTCCTGCAGCAACAATCTCGTCGACGATGTATTGAATCATCGGCTTGTCGACGATCGGTAGCATCTCTTTTGGAATAGCTTTTGTGGCTGGCAGCATATGCATGCCCAGACCTGCTACCGGAATGACTGCTTTCAAATTGATCATTATCTCTTCCACCTTAAATGATTGACGTAGTATAGCCCTGACCAAGGAAAGTGCCTGAGGAAAGAAGGCTAACTCGTCTAATACGCATCAAGTTTCAATTCAGGACTCACTTTACTTCAAGTGTGACCCAGAATCGTCGGAAACCCTATCAATAAAGGCGAACAATAAGCTATTTCCGACAAATCCCAGTCCTGATTAGCTATTCAGAAATAAACGTGATGTCATCTTTCTTCTCATGCACAAACTCATACTTCAGCGTACGGTCCAACCCCTGAGATAAGGAATAAAGTGCTTTAAAACCAGAATTATGCACTTTGGTGGCATCAAACTGTGTGGTTGCGCAGAATTTTTTTACTCGCACTGAACTGATGGCATATTTCCTGCCAGTTATTCTACTCAAGATATCAAAGCAGTAACCACCCAACATCCCCACCGCATACGGAAGATGAACGGAAGGAATTTTTTTGTTAAGGCTTTTTTCAACCTCACTCACCAACTGGTTCATGTTTAGATCCGGCTTGTCGACGTAGTTAAAAACGTCGTAGCCTGGCTTAGTATTAGCCATCCTAAATTTGATGAACTCAACGATGTTGCCAACATAAGCCATTGATTTGTAGTTTGTGCCAGCCCCAACCATTGCGAATTTTCCACCAGCAATTTGCTTCAGCAGATTGTAGACATTCCCGCGGTTGCGCTCACCAAAGATAACTGTTGGACGGATAATCGTCAGAGAACGTTCCTCTGGAGCTTGGCTGAACCATTCGCGCAGTACTTCTTCCGCTTGCCATTTACTCTTACCATAATGATTGAATGGATCGTGCGGATGAGATTCGTCAGGGTTCACTTTATTGAGGCCATAGACGGCTACCGAACTGGTAAAGATAATGTTCTTAACATTATTTTTTTCCATAGCCGAGAGAACATTACGTGTACCCTGCACGTTTACATCATAATATAGCGACGTTGGACTAACATCATCTCGATGCTCAGCGGCAAGCAGTACTACGGTTTCAAAACCAGCAAGCGCCTGATCCAACTGATCCTGATTACGAATATCACCGGAAACAGTAATGTCTGGGTAGAAATGGCTCTGCTGTTTGTCGAAGTTAGTAACATCAAATTCTGTCTGTGAAATCTCGATCAAACGGGTCCCAACAAAACCTGACGCGCCAATAAACAAAACTTTATCGTTCATAAACCACTCAATGCGTTATGTATGTTTGGCCAACCTCCGGTTATCGCTATCTTCCCTGAGGTCTCGCTATTCATAAGACGAAAATTGCAAAATAGTGGCTTCGATTATAAACCCTAAATTCACTGAATTCAGTAACAAATTTTAGTGGACAACTCAGACTTATCGACGTAAGCCCAAGATACTTACTTTGCTTTAGAGGGAAGCGCAAAATTCAGCCTTTCCACATTCACAACCTGCTGATCCACCCGGTCAATATCCACCGAGCTTTGTCCCTTCTCATTAACGGCTTTGATGTTTGCCAGCGACAACAACGTCTCGTTTTTCGCCATAAACTTACCCCGCACATCCTTGCGCAGATCGAAGTTAATCTTCAGGGCTGGTCCCACGGCAGCTTCCTGCATCACGTTGATATTACGTAAAAAGAGATGTTGCGGTTTGTTGTGCAGTTCCAGGGTAGCACGCTGCATCTCGACGTTGGTAATCGCCACAAATGAAGTCGCGTTTCCGGATGAAATTTGTATTCCGCGCAGCTTATACGCCAACTGGCGATTATCAAGGTGGATATTGTTAAGCTTGAAGTTCTGCGGAATGGACAAATAATCGCCTTTTATTACCCCATAACCGATTAACATGCCGGCACTATTGACCATGTCGACATTATCAATAATGAAATTATCACAACCATAAATAGCGACGGTGGCGTTGTCTATTCCCGCCTTTTTACTGAAATCGGGGGTTATGTTTTTGGCCTTGATATTGCGGATAACAAAATGTTTACCGTTTTCAACGTGCACTAACTGACGACAGTTGCTGCCAGTGATGTTTGCCACCACAAAGTTCTTAACTGTCTGCTTTTCCGGGTAATCATTATCGTAAGTGCTCCCGGCAAGGCCAATGCCGATACCCCAGTTGATCTTGCCGTTAGTGCAGTTAATGTTGTCGATGACATGGTCGGAGATTAGGATATTGCGATCGTTGATGGCCACGTTCCACTCGATCGCGTCGCCCTGCAGATGGCTGAATTTGCTGTTGGTGATACGGGCACCGTCCACCTGGTTATGGAAGCCCTGGCGCAGGATGGCGTAGTTGGCCTGACTCACGCTGATGTTATCAATCACCAGATTGCGCATCACGCTGGGTTTCTTACCGCCGATGTAGATCTGCGCCACAGGGCCAAAACCGCTCATGGCCAGCCCTTTAATAACGCAGTCGGAGCCACGCACATCGAGAGTGATATTCTCTGTCCGTCCCTCGTCTTCACCGATCACTTTACTGCCTTCCTGCAGAACAAAGCGGCCACGCCCGTTGCCCGTTAACGCCCCGCGGATCAGCAGCGTTTTACCGTCAGGAATGAAAATACCCGTATTGATGTTTTCGCAGGTGAGCCCGGCAGGCACAACGACGGTATCTCCGTCGTTAAACGCCTGCTTAAAAGCGGCGATCCAGTCGTTGTTATTGTACTGATTAACGGAGACCGTTCTTCCGGCTGCCGCCCGCGCAATGCGGGACGACAACAGCGGCGTAGCTGCCAGAACGGACAGAGAAGAGACAAAGGTGCGTCGGGTAATCTTTTTCAGCATACAACCTCGGCGTTACAGCGTTTGCAGCAGGCTTGCTAACTGGCGATTAATCACCTGCTGGTTAAAATCAGTTTCAACTTTTTGTCGGGCATTGTGGAGCACAGGCTCCAGCGCCTGCTGGTCGATGTCGCTAAATGCCGCTAATCGATCGGCCAGCGCCAAAGCATTATTCTCCGGTACCAGCCAGCCGGAATGGTCAGACTTAATCAGCTCAGGGATCCCGCTGTGCAGCGTAGAAACCACCGGAATACCGACGGCCATCGCCTCCATCAGCGCCACCGGAATACCTTCCATATCACCATCGGCACCCGTCACCGAGGGCAGCAGAAACACATCCGCCTCATCAAGCATGACCTTCACTTCGTGGCTTGGCTTGAAGCCTGGCATCTCGATGACGTCTTCCAGTTGATACTGTTCAATCAGCGTGCGCAGTCGACGCTCCCACGGCCCAATGCCGAGAATGCGATAGTGGAAATCCACCCCGCGCGCTTTCAACTGGCGGCAGGCTTCGATGGCCACATGCAGACCTTTCTTTTCCGTCAAACGCGCAACAGAAATGATCTGCAGCGGTTTACCCGGCACCTTCACCGGGCGGCGGGTAAACCGCTCTAAATCAACGCCCATCCGCGAAACGGTAATTTTCTCCCCCGGACAGCCCATATTTTTCAGACGCCCGGCCCACAGGTCGCTGATGGGCAGCATCATATCTCCGCGCCGGAAAAGCTGCTGATACTCCGGCGTGTAGTGGTTCAAAACTTCGCGGCTGGAAATGTCGATACCGTGGAAAATGGTCGCAATTTTACCGTCAATCACGCCCAGCTCGCGCAATTTCGCGGCGGTGACACCCGCCGGGCCAAAGTGGGCGATAAACACATCCGCACGATACGGCTGCGCCGTTTGTCCGCAGATGGCCGACAGGATCAGATTGCGCGACTCCGCCCCATAGCGGGAAATATTCAGCGCCCGCCATGTCGATGCGCGATGGAATCCACGTAAAGTCTGGCTGGCGCGGTGGCGTAACTTATTCAGCTTCCCGGACGGCTCATCCTGCAGCCAGCGGGTTTTCGCCTCCAGCCCATACTGGGTATAGGCCGCATGGGTGTTTTTGGTATCGCCCTTTTGCAGGGCGATAATCTCCACGTCATATCCCATATCGATAAACGCGGTGATTTGGTTCAGGACAAACGTTTCAGACGACAGCGGAAATTTCAGTAAGAAGAAACCAACCTTCATTTCCCCTCCCTGATGCGGTCAAGCACCGATTTCACCATCCCGATCCCCTTTTCACGTTCGGCTTTCACCGCCACGGCCAGGCGTTCGTTAATGGCAGGTAACTGACCCAGGGTGTCCCCCACCATCGCCCCGAGCGAACCATCCAGCAGATGACGAATATCCACGGCCATTTCCGGCATTCCAAGCTGCTGCATAATCCCGGCTGACTTGTGCTCATAGTTAATGGCAATGGCTGGCGTACCGAAGTTCATGGAGATAATCGCCGAGTGCAGGCGGGTACCTACCGTCAGATCACAGGCAGAAAGCAGCTTGCCCATCTCAAGATCGTTCAGTTCATCCATCACCACGTGATAACGGGACGGGTCATTAACCAGGCTGCGCAGATTCAGCGCGACCATGCGATCATCTTTGTTGTAACTGTCGATACCGGTACAGGTGGAGAGCGCCAGCACCTGATAACCGCTGTCCAGCACGCGGTTCACCACGTCGGCGAAGGCTTTTTCATACGCTGCCTGCGTCGTGCCTAAACGTTTATCGAAAGGAGCGAGCTCACGCAGGGTAATGGCGACCGTCTTCTGTTTTGTCGCCACATCCAGCCAGTGCCGAACGGCGTAGCTTGGCTGGAAGCTGTCGTCCTGGTGATCCACCAGCCAGGCCGTGTCCACACCGTGCTCAACTTTTGAGGTGTCGATCTCGCTGCGTTTCATCATCTCAAGGCTGACTGACTCACGCAGGATCAGGGCATCGCAGTGGCCGAAGACATAGTTTGCCAGCTGGTTAAACTGCGGGTCCTGGAATGGCCCGACACTGTGACCAATCATAAACAGCGGCTTTTTCGCCATGAACGTACACAGCGCATGCTCAAACTGCGGCACGCCGTAGAGATCGACGAAGAACGAACCGCCGACCTGGATAATGGCGTCATAACCCGACAGCAGACGAACGAAATCAGTAAAGCCCTGCGCGATAGCGATGTTACGCAGTTTGCCAGTATCGGTCACACGGGAAAGTAGCACCTGGTGCTGGTAACGACGACGAAGGACTTTCTTCACGCGTCCCATCACGCCCGCGGCGTTGTTGTGCTGTTTCATCTGGCTGTAAAGCGGGTCACCCATTACCGGGCGGTTCAGTAGCCAGGATGAACTCACCGGATAACGGCTCATCACATCCACTTCGGTCTCAGGCTTAAGGGTGTTAATTGCATCCAGTAAACCGCGCAGGATGGCGCTGTCGCCACGGTTGCCGCAGGTATGGTTGCCAAGAATAAGTAATTTCATAATGGCCTCTTTAATAACTAGCCTGCGCGAAGCAGCGTTTTCATTTTTTCGTTACGGCAAAACTGACGTTTCATCTCCACCACCAGCGCATTGCGTGACAGCACAATCATCACGCCGAATGCCAGCGCACCCGCCACTACCTGCAGCACCAGCAGCGCGGCCAGCGGCAGATGACCATTGAGGAACACACCCAGGCCGTAGCTCACCGCCAGGGTTGGCAATGAGAGATAGAACGGTAGCCACAGGCTCAGGATGTACTGACGGTAGCTGGAGCCCAGCACCGGCTTGATCATGATGAAGTAGCTCAGCACGGTATTGACGATCTGCACCAGCAGGAAGCCCAGCGTAACGCCGATGGCCCCCGCCATATGTCCGCCGACAATAATCGCCGGAATAAACAGGAAGGTTTTGAACACGTTGAATTTAAAGCTGATATCCACGCGCGCCTTCGCCATCAGCAAAGACCCAATCGGATTCCCCACAGAGCGCAGCAGCCCCACCACGCACAGCAGCTGTAGGATCGGGATGATGCCGTTCCACTTCTCGCCAAACACCAGTGGCACGAAGTTGCTGGAGACAACCATCAACCCCAGCAGCACCGGGAAGTTAATAATCCCCACCACGGAAAGCAGCTTATAGAAGTTGACGCGCAGCTTTTCGGTGTCGTCCTGAATCTTGGCAAACGCCGGGAACAGCACGCGGGTAATAATCGGGTTGAGCTTCATCGGAGGAACGACCGCGACGTTATAGGCCAGGTTGTAGCCGCCAGCTACGCTCGCGCCGAGAATACGCGCCAGCACCAGCGTGGAAAGGTTGGTGTTGACGTAGTTGATAATGCTATCTGCCGTCAGCCACGCGCCAAATCGCAGGTTGGAGGAGACGGAGGCCAGTGAGAAATGCAGTCCCGGACGGTAAATCTTGCGGCCAAAATAACCGAACAGCAGCGTACGTACGGCAGAGTTAACCAGATACCCCAGAATCGCGGTCATCGCCAGCGGCCAGAAATGGGCGCTTACTACGGTGAAGGTAAAGCCCGCCAGAACGGCACTGGTCTCGATCATGCCGATCTTGTTGAATTCCAGCTCTTTTTGCATCAGCGCGCGGAACTGCTGCCCGTGCGGGATCACCACAAAGGCAAACGACAGCGTACGCATCAGGGGAGCCAAATCCGGGTTATGCAGCACGCTGGCGATGGTATCGCTCAGCAGGAACACCAGCACAAACACGAAAATCCCCAGCCCCACGTTCAGCCAGTAGAGCGTGGTCAGCTCAAGATGGCTGATCTCTTTACGCTGGATAATCGAGTTGGCGATACCAAAGTCAGACAGCGTATCGGCCAGGGCGATAATCACCAGCGAGACGGTCAGCAGGCCGAACTGGTGATTATCAATAATGCGCGCCAGCACGGTCATCTGCACCAGGCCGAGGCCAATGATGACGATGGTCGCCATCGCTGACCATTTGGCGCCGCTGATGGTTTTTTCACGTAAGCTCATCTTAGTACGCCGCTTTGTTCACGAAACCTTTGAAGATGGTCAGAAAAACAATCTTGATATCGAACCACAGACTCCATTCGCGAATGTATTCCAGGTCGAACTCGATGCGTTTTTCCATTTTTTCCAGCGTGTCGGTTTCTCCGCGCCAGCCGTTGATCTGTGCCCAGCCGGTAATACCTGGCTTCACTTTATGGCGCAGCATGTAACCTTCAATCAGCGAGCGGTACTGTTCGTTATGCGCCACCGCATGCGGACGCGGGCCGACAATCGACATCCCGCCGGTGAACACATTGATAAACTGCGGCAGCTCATCAAGAGAGGTACGACGCAGGAAGTTGCCCACACGGGTGACGCGCGGATCGTTCTGCGTTGCCTGCGTCACCACCTTGTCATTCTCCATCACCTTCATGGAGCGGAATTTCCACACCATGATCGGCTTACCGTCCATACCGTAGCGGGTCTGGCGGAAGATGACCGGCCCCGGAGAGCTCAGCTTCACCGCCAGGGCAATGCAGCACAGTACCGGAGAGATCAGCAGCAAAATCAGCGAAGAGAGCACGATATCTTCCAGGCGCTTCAGCACGCGGTTAATACCCGACAGCGGCGTGTCGTACAGCGGTACGACCGGCACACCGTTCACCTCTTCAATGCGGGAGTGAAGAATGTTGAAGGTAAAGACGTCCGGGATCAGGATCACCGAACAGGTGGTGTCCGCCAGTTCACGCATCAGTTTCTTAATACGGGATTCGTCTTTCATCTGCATGGCAATGTAGACGTTGTGAATTTTGCCGGCTTTCGCATCGTCAATAAGCTGATCGTAGTTGCCCGCCCAGTCCGACGGCACACCACCCGGTTTGGCGTCGTGGTAGATCCCCACCACTTCAAAACCTAACCACGGCTCTTTGCGGAAGCTTTCGAGCAACACCTGCCCCACCGGCAAATCACCGGCCACGGCGACAAAGCGACGGTTATAACCCCGGTTACGCAGCCAGCCCGCGCCAAAGCGGATCAGGGAACGGCACACCACCATGCCGACGCTGGTCAGCAGATACCAGCACAGATACGTCACCAGACGATTATCGAAATCATGGCTGAACGCTACCAGGCCCGCGCTGAAGATCAGGCTTAAGGTCCAGTTCTGCAGCAGCAGCATCAGTTCGGTGGTCATTTTCACACCGCGCCACGAGCGATAAAAATCGGTCATCCCACCGATCATCTGAAACACGACCAGCGCAATCAGTGCCATCAGCAGATGCATGTATAAGAACGATTGCCCGCTAATCCAACACACCGCCCATAATCCACCGACCATGATGGTGATATCAGAAAAACGCTGCACCATAGAGATTAACGATGCATTCGTTCTCGCTCGCTCGCGTTTTTTTAGATTCGTCATCGTTGTTCCTGTTTTCGGTTTCCCCTCCCACCGGGAGGGGCAATTTTTACTGATTCAACAGCGCCAGAATGTCCTTCGTTCGTGCTTCCATCAGCGCAGTATCCGCACGGGATTCCACGTTCAGGCGTACCACCGGCTCAGTGTTCGAAGAGCGCAGATTGAAGCGCCACTGCGGGAACGCCATGCTGATACCGTCCGTGCGGTCAATTTCCAGCGCGTGAATAGCAAAGTGCTGCTCCACGCGGGCAATGGCCTCGGCTGGCTGTGCCAGCTTGCTGTTGATCTCCCCGCTCGCCGGGAATGCCGCCATACGGTCGCGTACCAGCTCGCCCAGGGTCTGCCCCTTCAGGCACAGCAATTCCGTCACCAGCAGCCACGGGATCATCCCGCTGTCGCAGTAGGCAAAATCACGGAAGTAGTGGTGTGCGCTCATCTCGCCGCCGTAAATGGCGTCTTCTTCGCGCATGCGCTCTTTGATAAAGGCGTGGCCGGTTTTGGACATCACCGGCGTACCGCCCGCCGCGGACACCACATCGACGGTGTTCCAGGAGAGACGCGGGTCATGAATGATTTTCGCGCCCGGGTTTTTCTCGAGGAACGCTTCCGCCAGCAGACCGACAATGTAATAGCCTTCGATGAACTGTCCTTTCTCGTCGAACAGGAAGCAGCGGTCGAAATCGCCGTCAAAGGCGATACCCATATCCGCGCCGTGCTCAATTACCGCGTTGCGGGTGTCGTCGCGGCACTCCGGCAGCAGCGGGTTAGGAATACCGTTCGGGAAATTGCCGTCCGGGGTGTTGTGCACTTTGACGAAGGTCACCGGCACGTTCAGCTCTTTAAAGCGCGCTTCCAGGGCATCGACAACCGGGCCGGCCGCGCCGTTACCGGAGTTAATGACCAGCTTCAGCGGCTTGAGGTTCGCCACGTTGATGTAGCCCAGCAGGTGGTCGATGTACTCTTTTTGCAGATTGATTTTTTTGTAGCTGCCGCGCTTCGCGTCGTTCACCGGCGGGAAATCATTAGCTTCCGCCAGACGCTGCACGTCGCGCAGACCGGTGTCGCCGCTGATTGGGCGCGCGCCCTTGCGCACCAGCTTCATACCGTTGTAGTCCATCGGGTTGTGGCTGGCCGTCACTTCGATACCGCCATCCACGCCCAGGTGGAAGGTGGCAAAGTAAATCTCTTCGGTCCCGGAGAGACCGATGTCCAGCACGTCCACGCCCGCATCCTGCAGCCCTTTCGCCAGCGCCAGCTTCAGGGATTCGCTGGTCAGACGCACATCACCGCCCAGCACGATGGTCTGCGGTTTTAAATATTCGCCGTACGCGCGACCAATGCGCCACGCGATGTCTTCATTCAACTCTTCGCCCAGCTTGCCGCGAATATCGTAGGCTTTAAAACAAGTTAACTTTTCCATGATGACCCCTTTTTCAGGCAACAGTCAGCCCGCCCGATTAACAGGCAAAATTGTTTTTATTCATTCGTAGGCCGGATAAGCGAAGCGCCATCCGGCGTTAAAGACGGTGTTACACGCGCCCGTAGCGGTCCTGGAAGCGCACAATGTCGTCCTCTTCCAGATAAGAGCCAGAACGCACTTCAATTAAGTCGAGCGGAATTTTCCCGGGGTTCTCCAGACAGTGGGTCGCCCCCAGCGGAATATAAATGGACTCGTTTTCACCCAGCAGTTTGACTTCACCGTCAATGGTGACTTTAGCGGTACCCGCCACCACCACCCAGTGCTCGGCGCGGTGATGGTGCATCTGCACCGACAGACCCTCACCCGGTTTCACGGTGATGCGTTTCACCTGATAGCGATCGCCCGCGTCGATGGAGTCATATTTCCCCCACGGACGGTACACTTCGCGGTGAATGTGGTGTTCATGACGGCCATCGGCCTTAATCTTCTCCACCACTTTTTTAACGTCCTGCACTGCGTTACGGTCAGCAATCAACACTGCGTCTTTGGTCTGCACCACCACCAGATCTTTCACGCCCACCGTGGTAACCAGCCCGGATTCAGCGTAAACGTAGCTGTTTTCCGTCTTATGGCTGATTACATCACCATGGTGGACATTTCCCTCCGGGGTGTGGGCACTGATCTCCCAAAGTGATGACCAGGAGCCAACATCGCTCCAGCCCGCATCCATCGGTACCACGACGGCATCAGCCGTGCGTTCCATCACCGCATAGTCAATAGACTCTTCCGGGCAGGCGAGGAAAGACTCTTCATCCACGCGGATAAAGTCGAGATCCGGGTCCACCACTGCCATCGCTTTTTCGCAGGCGTTCAGAATATCCGGACGATATTTTTCCAGCTCTTCCAGATAACGTCCGGCGCGGAACAGGAACATCCCACTGTTCCAGTAGTATTCACCGCTGGCGACATACGCCTGCGCGGTTTCCAGATTCGGTTTTTCAACAAACTGCGCCACGTCAAACGCCACGCTGTCGCCTTCACCTGGCGTCACGCTACCACGGCGAATGTAGCCATAGCCAGTTTCCGGGAGATCCGGCACGATGCCGAACGTCACCAGTTTGCCGCTCTCGGCATAAGGAATGGCCGCACGCACTGCATTGCGAAACGCCTCTTCCTGCTGAATAACGTGGTCTGCCGCCAGCACCAGCATCAGCGGGTCGCAATCCGGACTGCTGCGCTTTGCTGCCAGTGCTGCCAGGGCGATAGCAGGCGCGGTATTACGACCGGCCGGCTCCAGAATGATGTTTTCGGTGAGTTTATTCAGCTGGCGCAATTGCTCAGCCACAATAAAACGGTGCTGTTCGTTACAAATCACCACCGGGCTTTCACACTCCACGCCATGCAGACGGTTCACCGTGGTCTGCAGCATGGTGAGATCCCCTTTCAGGCAGAGGAACTGTTTTGGATAGAGCACGCGGGACAGCGGCCACAACCGGCTACCAGAGCCACCAGCCATCACAACCGGATACAAAGTGGTTTGACTCATGATTTATCCCCGTATATCTGCAATAAATTGGCTCAACACGTTCTCTTTTTCGAGCGTGCGTTCGGCATATTCACGTGCCACCGTGTTCACTTTTGGCATGGCAAGTGCCTGTTCAATGCCGGTGACCAGCGCCGGGACCGATTCCGGCTCCACGCATACCGCAATCCCCGGATAGCTGTCACACAGCTGGCCTAATTCTGTTTCGGCTTCTGCCGTAATCACCGCGTTACCACCCACTGCCAGAATGTTGGTCAGTTTGGACGGCAGCACCGCATCCGCCGCGCCGCGCTTCTGCACAACCAGATGGCAATCACCCATCTTCAGTAGTGCAGGCAGAGCTTCGTAGGACTGAAGCGGGAAAAATTTCACGTTGGTCAGGCCGCGTTCGCTTGCCATTTTTTCCAGCCGCACCTTTCCACCGCCCTGCCCGACAATCACAAACATCCACGGCTGCTTGCTGAGCAACTGGGCCGCTTCAATCACGCTCTCCAGCCCCTGCTTTTCACCGATGTTGCCTGAATAAAGAATGATTTTTTGATCATCAGGCAAACCGAGCTGGGCGCGTAGCGCCTGAGCGTCACTTTCAGTTACGTCGCGAAAACGCGCCACTTCGGACCAGTTGGGGAAGAAGATCACCTTCTGAGCCGGAACGCCCTTCTCCTGCGCTTTGTTCATCATTGAGCGCGAGATGGTCGAGACATAATCCACGTTATGCAGACCGCTACGCTCAAACGCGCTGGCGAGTTTCGCCACTTTGCCGCCTTTACTCTTGCCTGCCATCCCCAGGCCAAGCATGGCGTCCACTTCATAATCCTGAATATGCAGCAAGGTGCGCGCGCCGGAGAGTTTGCCCAGCAGGCGCATGCCTGGTGTGCAAAACAGCGTCGGCACCACACCGATGATGCGATCCGGCTTCCAGCGACGTTGCGCCATCAGCGGGAAAAAACTGCTCAGGGCAAAGCTGCCAAGGTGAATCAAGCGTTTCAGCGTTGACGGCTGCTTAGGTACATACAGCGGGCAGCGCCAGACGGTCGCCGCGCCCTCTTCGCGACGGTAGCGCCAGCTTGAGTAGCGCTCGCCCACTTTCCATTCCGGGTAGTACGGCGGCGCGGTAATGACCCGCACGTCATGTCCCTGGCTCGCCATCCACTCGACCATCTCGCCGGTGTATTTCCCGATACCGGTTAATTCCGGCGAGTAGTTGATTCCATACACCAAAATTTTCATAAGCCCGGCACTCCAGCCTGACGATCCGCAAGGAAATACGCCCGACTGTTGTCGTGGACGTTGTCGCTCGCGAGCAACGCCTCTGGCGTCTGCCAGCGGTAGTCGTCATGCTGAGCATGAGGCAGACGCAGGTCTGCCTCACGCACCTTCAGGCGGAACCCCAGCACGATGTAGTGCGTGCTGAACCCGGAGCCCGAAAAGTTATCGTCATAGAAGTGCTGCCAGACCCCGAAAAACTGGCCCGCAGCCATCGGCTGTTGCAGACCCAGTTCGCCCAGAGTGAGGCGCTCAAAGGCATCTGTAAGCGTCTCATCCTTCTGCACGCGCCCGCCGGGCACGAACCAGAAGCCCTGTGCAGGACGGTTGGTTCGTTTCCCCAGCAAGAACTCGCCGCGTTCGTTCTCCACAATCAAATCTATTGAGATGAGCGGAGTGGAACGAACGATCGTGGCAAAATCTTCCTGACTTAAAAACATCATTACCCCCGGAAGCGGTGCTGGTTTTCCAGGAACCACTGGTAAGTACTGGCCAGCCCCTGCTCCAGTGACACCTCGTGGTACCAGCCCAACTGATGCAGACGAGTCACGTCCAGCAGTTTGCGCGGCGTGCCGTCCGGTTTCGTGGCGTCAAACACCACGCGGCCTTTGTAGCCCACCACCTGCGCGATGGTTTGCGCCAGCTCGCGGATGGTGCAGTCAATGCCAGTGCCCACGTTGATGTGCGACAGCATTGGCTCGGTGTTCTCCTGCCACACTTCGCGATCCAGCTCCATCACGTGAATGCTGGCGGCCGCCATGTCGTCCACGTGCAGGAATTCACGCATTGGCGTGCCACTGCCCCACACCACCACATCCGGCGCGTTTTCGGCGGTCGCCTCGTGAAAACGACGCAGCAGCGCCGGGATCACATGTGAGTTGCTCGGGTGGAAGTTGTCGTGCGGCCCGTACAGGTTGGTCGGCATCACCGAGCGATAGTCGCGGTTATATTGACGGTTGTAAGACTCGCACAGCTTGATCCCGGCAATCTTGGCGATGGCATAAGGTTCGTTGGTCGCTTCCAGCGTCCCCTGCAGCAGTTCGCTTTCGGCGATTGGTTGCTTCGCCATTTTCGGGTAGATACAGGATGAGCCGAGGAACAGCAGCTTATTCACGTTGTGCAGGTGCGCCGCGTGAATGATGTTGCTCTCAATCATCATGTTCTCGTAGATGAAATCTGCCGGGTAAGTGTTGTTGGCGACGATGCCACCCACTTTCGCCGCCGCCAGATACACCTGGTCAATGCGTTCGTTTGCAAAGAAGTCCTGTACCGCACGGCTATCGAGCAGGTTCAGCTCGTCACGCGTACGGACAACCACTTCAACGTCACCGCGCTGCTCCAGCTGGCGAACAATCGCGGAACCCACCATTCCGCGATGACCGGCGACAAAAATACGTTGTTTTGTCATTCTCAGGACTCCAGCGCGATGGCAACCTCGTAGCCATGAGACTTGAGCAGGGAGTGTTTTTTCGCTGCTTCAAGATCTTTGGCTACCATCTCGGAAACCATCTCCTGCAGAGTGGTCTCTGGTTTCCAGCCCAGGGTCTCGTGCGCTTTGGTTGGGTCACCCAGCAGGGTTTCCACTTCAGCAGGACGGAAGTAACGCGGGTCAACCTGAACAATCACGTCGCCTGGTTTCACGCCCGGTGCGTCGTGGCCAGTGACGGAAACCACAATGCCCTTCTCATCCACACCAGTGCCTTCGAAGCGCAGTTTGATGCCCAGCTGTGCCGCAGCCATTTCAACGAACTGACGGACGGAATACTGCACGCCGGTCGCAATGACGAAGTCTTCTGGTTTGTCCTGCTGCAGCATCATCCACTGCATTTTCACGTAGTCTTTGGCATGCCCCCAGTCACGCAGGGAGTCCATGTTGCCGAGGTGCAGGCAAGACTCCAGGCCCTGAGCGATGTTGGCAATTGCGCGGGTGATTTTACGGGTCACGAACGTTTCGCCGCGGCGTGGAGATTCGTGGTTGAACAGAATGCCGTTACAGGCGTACATGCCATAGGATTCACGGTAGTTTACGGTGATCCAGTAGGCGTACAGTTTTGCTACCGCGTAGGGTGAACGTGGGTAGAACGGCGTGGTCTCTTTCTGCGGGATTTCCTGCACCAGACCGTACAGCTCAGAGGTAGATGCCTGATAGAAACGGGTTTTCTTCTCAAGACCAAGGAAACGAATCGCTTCCAGCAGACGCAGCGTGCCCATGGCATCAACGTCAGCGGTGTATTCCGGGGATTCGAAGGAGACCGCAACGTGGCTCATCGCGCCCAGGTTGTACACTTCATCCGGCTGCACTTCCTGCAGAATACGGGTCAGGTTGGAGGTATCGGTCAGGTCGCCGTAGTGCAGATGGAATTTCGGGTTCGCCGCATGTGGATCCTGATAAATATGATCCACACGTTCAGTATTGAAAGAAGACGCACGACGTTTAATACCGTGCACTTCATACCCTTTTTCCAGCAGTAACTCTGCCAGGTAAGAACCATCCTGCCCGGTAACGCCGGTGATGAGAGCGACTTTAGACATGTTTTATTCCTCTACATATGAATTTAATCAGTTTCAACGCGTTCGCGTATCACCACTGCGGGGTTGCCACGGCAAACTTTATTTGCCGGTAGCGATTTAAAAACGCTGCTGCGGGCACCCACTACCGTGCCATCGCCAACAGAAACACCCGGTGCAACAAAAACATCTGTTGCCAGCCAGCATTTTTCACCGATCGCAATTGGTGACGCGGTAATATCAAAATGCTGACTCATAAAATCGTGGCTGCCGGTGCACAGATAACACTTCTGTGAAACCACCGAATTTGCGCCAATCGTAATTTCGCCAAGGGTATATAACACCGCGTCATCCCCTACCCATGCGTAATCCCCAAGTGTTAATTTCCATGGATAGGTAATTTTCACTGAAGGTCGGATGACTACGTTTTTTCCGATTTTTGCGCCAAACAGGCGTAATAAAAATGCCCGCCAGCGGTACAATATTTGTGGCGACCAGGCAAATAACGTTGCCTGAACGGCCCACCACAACTGCACCTTAATACCGTTGCCTCCGCGAAAGCCTTTCGGCACGGTGAATCCTTTAAGATCCTGCATTGCGTTTCCTTATATTTCAGGCTTTGTTATATAAGGCTTTGGTTTTACCCGTGGTCTTCAGACGTAATAAATAAGACAGTTCTGCCCAGAAAGCCGGCACGCGCAATATTTTACGCTGCACGCTTTTTGCATCCTTACACAATTCCAGATTATTCGAGGTTGACACACCGCCCATGGAAAACTCAGACACCAGGCCTTTAATTCGACGGAACGGGTAACCAGACTTATATAAACTGGCTGCCAGCGCATAATCGGATGACACTTTATATTGCAAGTCGTATGGCTGCTTTTTCAGACCTTTTACCGGAAAGAAAATGGCCTGATGACTGGCGGGTAAACTGTGGTAGATATACCAACCCGGCTTTGCACTACGGCAAACTTTATGACCATCACCGAAATCCAGCAGCGCATCACCAATCACCATGGCATCATCTTTCTGTCGTGACAGTTGACGAGCAAATTGCGCCACGTCGTCGTGGAACACATCGCCAGAGTTCAGGAAGATCGCATAGCGCCCCTGCGCCATCTCAATGCCTTTATTCATCGCATCGTAGATGCCTTTATCTTTCTCACTGATGTAGCGTAAATTGAACTCACCGTTGAGTTTTTCCAGAAACTCCGCCGTGCCATCGTTCGACCCACCATCAACCACGATCCATTCAAAAGTGAGGCTTGGATCGCGCGCCAGATTGCGCAGCGAGCGCCAGGTTTTTACCACCCCTTCGTAATTACGAAAAGCGACAGTAATGACGCTTAGAAACATAAGACCACCTCGTCATGAATTCGTAATATTAAGCGCTTTACGCAGAATAAACGGACAAACAATTAAGAAAGCATATTCCGGGCTAAATATTGAACCGGTAAAAAACAGCGACACTGGCGTAAACAGATAAAGTTGCACGCGAAAGTTCTGGTTATCACCAAACGCGTTAATCATCATTTTGAAAACTTTAAACAGATACCAAATTGTCAACAGTACGGCAAACCACGAAAAATAAATAATTAACAGATACAGACCATTGTCTATGGTTTTACCGACATCCGCACCGTTAAAGATTCCGAATGATGCAACATATTCGTAAAGTGAGCCGAATCTTACTACACCATCAATATGGGTTAAGGAATAACCCACCATCACCAGCGGACCAATGATGCGATAATAAGACGAAGACCCTTCTGTTCCCAAATCACCCAGACGTTCTGAGATGTAAGGGAAAGCAAATATCACGCCTACCATAAATACCGTCAGGGAGATAATCGCCAGCGGCAGTTTTTTCTTAATCGCCTCTTTGTTCAGATACTGGAACGCCCACTCAAGCAGGTAAAACAGGATAAATGTCATTACCCCTGAGAACGATCCTGACAGAACAATTCCTGCAAGAATCATAGCATCGGTCTTAGGCGTTTTGATACCAAACTGTTTGATGCTGAGCCAAATTGAGATTAACGCCAGAGCGAAAAACGCCGGTTCAAAATAGAGGGCTGTGGTACGCTTCCCGCCAAACTTGATGAAGTTCAATACATAGCTGTTACTGTAAATGAGATACTTCGAAATTATCTCCATCAGGCTGCTGCCACCGGTCAAAATAATTTGCATCATTTCCAGTGCAGCAAGCATAACAATTAACGCAACGGCAATATAAAAGAACCTAAGGATTTTCCGATAATTGTGCGGAGAAATCGTTTTAAACCGAATACTCCAGACCATTCCGATAATAATGACAATATAAACAAACAGCATGGTCGAGGTGACGTATTTACTGGCATCCAGTGACTGACCAAAGATGTAGTTAAATAACGTCAGGCCCGTGCCCATCCCCAGGGCAATCATCAGCTTCTTAAGGTTGATTTTATCGACATACAGCAGAAGCAGGACAGGCAAGAAAGTGACGATAGTTATCGGGAAGCTTTCGCCAAGCTGGGCAATCTTAACGTTAACCAGCAGGTAGATCAGCGGCAGCAGGAGATAACTACAGATTCTGATAGAACGAGACATACTCCTCCAGCATCTGTTGTCCACTGTAGGCCTTGCGGCTGCGCTTGCGGAACGATTCCAGGTCAGTACCAAATACGGCCTGCGCGATATCGGCTTTCGGCAGTTGCACCAGCGGCAGCACCTCGTTTTCAGCGAACGTTTTACCGCCCGATTTTTCCAGCACTTCGCGCGCAGCGTCGCTGTGGGTGGCAATCACCGGCACGCCGATAGAGAGCGCTTCGCAAAGGATCAGGGGGTAGTTATCCACCCGGGAGCTGAACACCAAGGCATCCATTTCGTTCAGTGCACTCATCAGTTTGCGTTTGTCGGTTTCAAATCCGTGATTGACCACGTTTGCCCCTTCGAACGGGGAAAACTTGCCGAAGGTGTGCAGCTCGATTTTGTCACCCAGCGCCATCATGTCGCGCACCAGTTGCTGATTGGTTTTACCGTCGTAACGCAGGTCATGCGCAACGATAGCGATTTTCGGTTTGCCCGTGGTTTCGGCCACCGGAGTCAGCTCGGCAAGAATGGCTTCCGTCGCCACGTCGATGCCGTTGTTGATAATCTTGCAGCGCCCTGCCCCGTAAAGACTGTTGAACGCATCCGCCACATGCTGGCTTGGAGAGATAAACGTGCACCCCAGCGAAAGCATGTCGCGGAACAGCTGGCGCTTACCTGCCACCAGTTGATGAGCACGATCCACTTTCACCGGTGGGTAGTTACTTAATGTCGGGCATTTCTGGCAGTTATTTTTCCAGCCTTCGCAACCGTCGGTAAACGCACAGCGGCCAGTTACACTCCAGTGATCGTGCAGCGTCCAGACAAAGCGGGTGTCCGGTTTATGTGCCTGCACGTTCTCACAAAACGCCACCACCTCTTCCAGGTTGAGCCAGTAGCTGTGCAACACATGAAAATGCAGCACCACCGGACCAGTGGTTCGCGTCACAGTGCGGTAAAGGTTATTCAGGTTGCCAAACAGATCGCGGTTAAACAGGCGAAACAGCGCAATGTTGGCAATCGACGTCAATCGTGGGGTCTGTTTCAACACCTGCGGATAGCGATCGTGGCTAACGCTTTTCTTGCCGCCCTTGCCATAGCCGTAAATAAAACGAGACTGAAGTCCTTTTTGCAGCGCGCGCTGATGCAGATCCAGCGCCACGCCGGCCGCCCCGCCTTCTGCGAGGCGTACGTTAAATTGCAGAATATTCATTTAATCACCTTCACGCGGGCTTTTTCTCCCACCACCAGCGCATTATCCGGAATGCTGTCCAGCACCACGCTGCCAGCGCCAATGGTGACGTTATTACCAATCGTAATATCGCCAATGATCACCACGTTCGCGCCGAGCTCGACGTTATTGCCGATAACCGGGCAGGCAAGACTGTCTGGCCCACGGTTACCGATGGTGACCGCATGACGAATAGTGAAATCATCCCCGGCGACCACGAACTTGTTGATCACCACCGCATAGCCGTGGTGGATGGTAAAGCGGCGGCCAATGGTGGCTGCGGCCTGAATCTCATAACCAAAAAAGCATTCGGTGATGATGCGGTACAGCACCAGCACCGGTGCCGCCCAGATATTGTTCAGCACATTTTTCTTGCGCCACACCGAGCAAAAGTGCGCGATGCGGTAGGCCAGGACCATGCAGCACGGGCGCAGGCTCCAGCTGTTTGCGCGGCAATCTTCCAGAAACATTATTTCCCCCGAAGCCCGTCAGCCAGACGCTTGCCGTTACGCACGGACAGCAATGTCAGCAACGTGCGCCAGTTCATGCGCTTGTTGCGAATCTGATAGAGGGTAAAGAGCTGATACTTCCGGCTGGCACGGTCAAACTTGTCCTTGTGCTTGCGGTAAAAATGGAAGTAACCCGAGAACTTCTTCGGCGAGGAGGTGATTTGCATCTCCCCGTGGTTGATATGCAGGATCTGCGTGGCCTCTTCCACTTTCCACGGCTCACCGTATTCCACCACCATCCGCAGGAAGATGTCGTAATCCTGCGCGGCCTTGAGTTCGGTATCGAACAGGCACTCTTTAAAGCGCCACGCCCAGGTAAAGACCTGGTTACCAATAATGTTGCGCTTGTAGAAAAGGCGTCGGGAGTACGGTGATTTCGGGTACAACGGCAGGCTGGCAGGCTGCGAGTAGACTTCGCCCTGACAAACATAATCGTTGGCATACAGGAAAGCATGCGTGACCAACTGTTCCTTGTGCGACAGGAATGTCGACAGACGGTTCGGCGTCCATTCGTCATCGTCATCAATTCCGGTCAGATATTGCCCTTTGGCCTGCATAATCGCCTGATTACGTACCGCACACGCGCCGGAGTTGATCGCGTTATGGGTATAGCTAACGCGTGGGTCATTGAGGTCAGTGACAAACTTTTGCAACTGCTCATACGAAGAGGAACAGTCATCTACGATGATCAGCTCCCAGTTATCGTAATCCTGTCGCAGGACGGATTTAATCGCGCGGATCGCCAGTTGCTGACGATTCCATGTCGGCATATAGATAGAAACTAAAGGGCGTTGTGTGGTCATGGTCTTCCCCTTATCCCTCACCCCGCCCCTCTCCCGGAAGGAGAGGGAGAAAAGCTGCTCTCCTCTCAGAGGAGAGGGTTAGGGTGAGGGGGATTTTTATTTGCTGTCAGATTTGTATTCGTACTCGTAGTAACCGTAATCCTGATACCCGCTCGCGCGACGGAAGATGGAGTTCAGGATCACCCCTTTGACCTCAATCCCGTTCTGTTCGAAGCGGCTCAGGCTGGTTTCCACTTCTTTAATGGTGTTCACCGCATAGCGCGCGACCATCAACGTAGTACCAGCAAGACGGCCAACCACGGCGGCATCGGTCACGGCCAGAATTGGCGGGGTATCAATTAGCACCAGGTCGTAATGCTTACTTGCCCACTCCACCAGCTCGGCAAAACGCTCGCTCATCAGCAGTTCAGATGGGTTCGGTGGTACCTGTCCACGTGGGATCAGGTCGAATTTCGGGATCGTTGTCGGTTTCGCACTCTGGCTGATCTCACCTTTGCCGAGCAGGATTTCCGACAGACCATTTGTGTTGTTGGTGCCCAGCAGTTCATGGGTATAGCCTTTGCGCATATCGCAGTCGATCAGCAGAACACGCTTGTTAGTCTGGCTGACCACCGCCGCCAGGTTGGCGCAGACAAAGGTCTTACCGATTGACGGGCTAACACCGGTTAACATCAGGACGTTGTTTTTGGCCTGCATCATGGCGAAATGCAGACTGGTGCGCAGGCTACGGATCGCTTCGATGGCAAGGTCGGTTGGGTTACCCACCGCCAGCAACTGGCTTTGTTTGTAACGCTTAACGCCTTTGATGGTTTTGACGCTGTCACGGGACTTTTGCCATTCAGACAGCGGGATGCTGGCGTAGACGTTGATACCATTCTCTTCCAGCACCTGCGGGCTTTCGATACCGCGGTTGAACAGCGAACGCAGCAGCACGCCAACGATGGAGAGCATCAGACCGAGAATAATGCTGCCGAGAATAATCAGCGCTTTCTTCGGCTTCAACACACCAGGCTGAGTAATGGCCGGGTCAACAATACGGACGTCCCCGACGGTACTGGCTTCGGTGATTTTCAGCTCCTGCTGTTTGTTCAGCAGTTGCATATAAACCTGCTGGCCCGATTCCACGTCGCGGGTCAGACGCACGATCTCCTGCTGCGTTTTCGGCATCGCGGTCACACGGCCGTTGAGTTTTTCCTTTTCCTCTTCCAGCGTGCGGCGTTTCTCAAGTAGCGTGCGGTAGGCCGGGTGACGTTTGGTATAGAGCTTAGAAATCTCGGCTTCTTTGAAGGTCAACTCGTTAAGCTGAGCATCAATGTTGACCATCGAATCGAGAACCGATTTCGCCTCCAGCGGCAGGTCGACAGAGTCTTTATCCTGACGATAAGCGTTCAGCTTGTTCTCTGCGTCGTCCAGGCGAGCGCGCACTTCCGGCAGCTGTTTCGCGAGAAAGGCCAGGCTTTTCGCTGCTTCAGCAGACTTACGCTCGACGTTCTGCTCAAGATAGTTGCGGGTGATGCTGTTCAGGATATTGCGAATCTGATCTTTATCTTCACCGGTAAAGGTCATGCTCAGTACACCTGTGTCCTTACCGTTTTCGGTGACGGTCAGATTGTTTTGCAGATTGTTGATCATCCCCAGTGTGGAGAATTTAGTGACGGTAAACTCCCCCCCTTCATGGGCGTTAATCGCGCTGACCATCATGCTGACGCCTTCTTTGGTCAGCATCTGTCCCACTTCGCCGCGCGCGCTAAAGCCCGCATCGCTGGTCAACTGGTACTGTTTCGGGCCAAGCACCGTCAGGGTAAACGTCTGATCGGCAGCCCCTTTCGGCAGCACGAAGTCAGTGACTTTCACCGTGTCATTGTTGCGCCCCATCAAACGATCCCAACCGGCACCAAATACCGGGAAGGTATTTTTGGTGACAGAGATATCGAGCCCGAGGTCGTGAACTGTTTTACCCAAAACCAGACGCGACTGGATCAGCTGAATTTCAGCGTCGGATGCCGGCGGTTTGTTCGCCAGCGCAGAACCGATATCCTGCACTAGCGAGTTGCCGGTATTTTGTTCAATCTGCACCAGCGCATCAGCGCTGTAGATAGGCGTTGCGAACAGCGTATAGACGACAGCGGCAGCGGCAAACACGGCGGTGATCCCAAGCACCCACCACTTTGCCTCTACGACCGTGCCGACCAGGCGCCCAATATCAATTTCATCACTGCCCGAAGTCGGGGCGGCAGAAAGTCTTGTTTTTTCTGTCATTGTTATCCCTGCTGAGCTTTCAGTGCCTGCGCCCATTGTTGGGCAGACTGGTCAAGTAAGGTGTAAACCGCCTCGAAGGCCTCATGGCTTTTGCGATACGGGTCAGGGATTTCGCGTTCATTGTCCCAGTGACCAAACAGCATCACTTTCCCGCGCATCTCCGGTGCGATATCGCATAGCGCATGAATATGGCGTTTTTCCATCGTCAGGATCAGGTCATATTCACGGCACATCCGGCCGGTGACCTGGCGGGCAATGTGGCCATCAAGAGAAAGGTTATGATCCCGGGCCACGCTCGTTGCGCGCTCATCAGCACCTTTGCCGACCAGCGCCCCCAGCCCTGCAGACTCAACGACCAATGCAGGCTGGTACTGTTTCAGCAACCGTTCAGCCGTGGGGGAACGGCAAATGTTCCCCACGCATACCACCAGAATTTTGTTAAACATCATGGATTACCAGGTATGAATGTCGCGCGCCGTATCCGTCATGTAGCGAACGCCACTGATGGTTGGCAGCAACTGGTTGATCAGACGGTTCCAGCGAGCAACCGGCGCGGTGGTGACGTACACCACATCGTATGGCTGGAGACGGAACTCCGTGGCCATTACCAGAGAGGTCGCATCGGACATATCCAACTGATAAATGTTGGCAATCTTGCCTTTCGCGCTGCCCTCACCTTTCAGCGGACGGATCACAAAGATGCCGCTGGCGTTAGACGAGGTCAGATCGATACCTTCCGCATTGCCCAGCGCTTCGGTCAGGGTCATACCGCTGAAGTCCATTTTGAGGGTGCTCTGTTTCTTCACTTCCCCCATCACAAAGACTTTCAGATCGTCATTGCGTGGCACGTAAAGAATGTCACCCGGATAGAGCAGCCGGTTCTGGGTCAGATCGCCGTTTTGCATCAGCGCCTGCAGAGAAATACGCTGCTCTTTACCGTTGTGGGTCAGCACCACGTTGCGCCAGTCGGCACCATCGGTTAAGCCACCCGCAGAGTTAATGGCGTCCAGCACAGTCAGTGGGACGTTGGTGATGGCCTGCTGACCTGATTTGTTCACCTGGCCGGAGATATAGGCCTTTTGCGAGCGGAATGCGGCGATATTAACGTCCACCTGCGGGTCAGCGATGTACTGCGCTAAGCGGCCGGTAATATCACTACGGATCTCGGCAAGCGTTTTGCCGGCAACATGAACTTTGCCGATATAGGGATAGAACATGGTGCCGTCAGACTGCACCCAGTTCCCGGTGTCGCTTGAGCTACGGTACTGACCCGCAGGGGTGGTCAGTTCAGGGTGGTCCCAGACGGTCACGTTGATAACGTCACCCGGCCCCACGCGGTACTGGTAAGCGGCAATCTCCTGGTCCAGAGACATATTCGGCTGGGCAACATTTGGACGTGGACGCAATTGTTCCACCAGACGCGGCGTGAGTGGATAAACATTCACCATTTTGTCGAGATCAAAATCGGCATCTTGTTGTTTAATCACGTCCTTGCCCATCGTGGACATATTGCTGCCGGGAAAGACCGTACAACCGCTCATCAAGAGTGCAGATACCAATAATGGCATCAATTTCATTTTGGATTTCATCATTGATTATTTATCACTTTGGCAGAGTAATTATCCCGTTCAATTTAAATAAGCTCGAGCTGTATTGGGTTTCAGCATGCAGTTAATCAAATAGAAATATAACTGGCATCAGTCCTAAAAAAAGCTTATTCATCCATTGGCTCTTGACAGAATAACCGGGGCTGATTCACACGCTTTCAGGCACGCTACCGCCCTTGGCTTTCAGTTACCAATCCACTGACTAAACAATGTGTTATGGATAGACGCCCTCTTGAGGATGGTCTTCTGGAAATATATCAACCGCCTGAAACATCCAACGGATAATGAATAGCCCTGTCTGAAGACCAAAACAATAATTGCAACACCGAGATTTAACATTTGGTGCCGGGAGAATTGTTGCAGCTTACCTAATAGCAGGCAAGGAGACATCTCTCTCAATATCTGTTTTTAAGATTAATATTAAGAGCAAAGTTTTTACCTTTTAGGATTTTCTTTATATTGACAATATAAAAATAAAAACCATTAGCTGCGATATATCCTAAAATTTCTTTCTGTAATTAAATCTACGTATTTACCTTATTTACAGTTTGAATCTCTGACACTCTGTTTAGCACAACGTATTAAGAGAAATCGCATCCCGGCATTGCAATTTCTTTCAGCTTTATCCATGATCGAAGTGTGACATTAGTCATATAACAGAAGGTATTGCTCTTACTATGGAATGGATTGCCGATCCATCAATCTGGGCCGGGTTGGTTACGCTGGTCGTCATCGAATTAGTTCTCGGTATTGATAATCTGGTCTTTATCGCCATCCTTGCTGAAAAGCTTCCCCCTTCCCAGCGCGACCGCGCGCGCGTGACGGGCTTACTGCTGGCGATGGCGATGCGATTGCTGCTGCTGGCGTCAATTTCCTGGCTGGTCACGCTAACTAAGCCGCTGATTACTCTCTACAGTCTCAGCTTTAGCGCCCGCGATCTGATCATGCTCTTCGGCGGGTTGTTCCTGTTGTTCAAAGCCACAGTAGAACTGAACGAACGGCTCGAAGGGAAAGACAGCGAAAATCCCACCCAGCGACGGGGAGCTAAATTCTGGCCGGTAGTGGCACAGATTGTGGTACTGGATGCGGTCTTCTCTCTGGACTCAGTGATCACTGCCGTCGGGATGGTGGACCATCTTGCCGTCATGATGGCTGCGGTGATTATCGCCATCACGCTGATGGTAATGGCGAGCAAAGCGTTGACGCGGTTTGTGAACAGCCACCCGACCATCGTCATCCTCTGCCTGAGCTTCCTGCTAATGATTGGCTTTAGCCTGGTAGCCGACGGTTTTGGCTTCCATATTCCTAAAGGCTACCTGTACGCCGCGATCGGCTTCTCGGTGATGATTGAGTCACTGAACCAGCTCGCCATATTCAACCGTCGCCGCTTTTTGTCGGCAAACCAGAGCCTGCGCCAGCGCACTGCCGATACCGTGATGCGCCTGCTCAGCGGACAAAAAGAGGACGCAGAATTAGATGCCGAATCTTCTGCGATGCTGGCCGATCATAACGACGGGCAGATCTTTAACCCGCAGGAGCGGCTAATGATTGAGCGGGTGCTCAATCTGAATCAGCGTTCAGTCAGCAGCATCATGACTTCACGTCATGATATCGAGCATATTGACCTGACAGCACCGGAAGAACACATTCGCGCATTGCTGGATAGAAATCAGCATACCCGTGTGGTCGTGACTGGCGGTGAGGAAGAGGAAGAGTTGCTGGGGGTGGTACATGTCATCGACCTGCTGCAACAACAGTTACACGGTGAAGCGTTAAACCTGCGCGTGCTGGTGCGCCAGCCACTGGTGTTCCCCGAGGGGTTGCATCTGCTCTCTGCCCTTGAGCAATTCCGTAACGCGCGCACACACTTCGCTTTTGTAGTAGATGAGTTTGGTTCGGTTGAAGGGCTGGTCACGCTCAGCGACGTGATGGAAACCATCGCCGGTAATTTGCCAAACGAGGTAGATGAGATTGATGCCCGCCACGACATCCAGAAAAATGCAGATGGCTCATGGACAGCCAACGGCCATATGCCGCTTGACGACTTGATTCAGTACGTCCCCCTGCCGCTGGATGAAAAACGTGAGTATCACACCATTGCTGGTCTGCTGATGGAGTATTTGCAACGTATCCCGCAGCCGGGGGAAGAGGTTCAGGTGGGGGACTATCGGCTCAAAACGCTACAGATTGAAAACCATCGCGTGCAGAAGGTTCAGATCATCCCCCTGCGGGATGAGGACGAGATGGATTTTGAGGTGTAAAAAAGCCGGGTGGCGCTTGCGCCTTACCCGGCACAACCTACATCAAAGCTTATCCAGCAACTTCTTCACATCCTTGCCTGTCTGTGAATCTTTATTACGATCCGCCCAGTTGTTAAGCCGACGTTTGGCCTCATCCTGCAGATGCTTACGCAGGATCTGATCCACCTGAAGACTGTAATTCAGCGCCTGCCATTTGCCATAAACGCTAAGCGGGACCGGTGTCTCTTTCAGGAAGTCAATCAGCTTACTTTCACCCTGCCAGCCGGAAAGTACCCTGATATTAAAACGTGTATCCGCCGTTTCTTTCACCAGATCCAGTGAACCCTCCCCCGTCAGCGACAGCACGGAAGAGACTCCCTCCATGCCGTCCAGAGTAAGCAGCCCGTTATCCAGCGTCATGTCGGTGGTGAAATTGTCGAGTCGCGTTGCGCTGTCGTAGTTTTCCTGGGCTTTCACATCACTGCTGCGTTCAACTGCCTGCTGCACCAGTTGCTGGAAGTTAAGCCCTTCCATACGGGAGTCTTTCAGGTCGACATGCGCCTGACCTTGCCACTCGCGACGGAAAGCATCGGCATCAATTTTTGTGCCGGAGAAGTCGCCTGCCAGCGTCAACTGCCCGGTCAGAGATATCGGGTAGTTAAATGCTTTCAGGATGGTGCCGATCTCCACGTTATCGAGACGCGGCTGGAATTCGGCGCTGGGAACATCTTTACGGACATCCAGAGTACCCGGCAGTGAGAGGTGTCCAGCCCCTAGTTTACCGCTCAGTTCGGAGATCACCAGCAAACCGTTATGGTTAAACATCTGGCTGCTTACATCAGTAAAATCAATACCGCGCCAGCGCAGGCTATTGGCTTTCAGCAGGATATCTGCTGTAAATCCGCGCAGCGCGTTATAGTCAGGTTGTTCAAGATTGGACGAGATAACCGGACGCGACATGGGTGCCTGGCTTTGCCCCGTTTGCGTGACATCGCTGTCTGTTTCGCTTGCAGGCAGAGGGGGCAGCAGGTTCTCCAGGTTAAGTTTGTCAAACTGTAGATTCAGAACCCACTTAGGTTTTTCCTCAAGAGAGACACTCGCCTGCCCTTTCAGGCTACTGTCATTCGCCTGCAGGTTGAGGTTATCCAGTTCCAGCTGTTTTTGTTCTTCGCGCCACACGGCCTGCAACGTCCCCTGACCGGTTATCCCCTGAGTGGGAAGATCGGCTCCCGTCAGTTGCCAGTTCAGTTGTTGAATGTCGGCGGTAAGCTGATGCGGATAATCGGACGCATTCACACTGGCATTCAGTGACAGGGTCAGATCGCGCTGATCGCGGTTCACCCGGCCGCTAAAATCCAGCGAGGCAAGATGATGCTCATCCTGCTCCATATTCAGGTTGATATTTCGT
Organism: Enterobacter sp. P82; assembly: GCF_037053385.1. NCBI lineage: Bacteria > Pseudomonadati > Pseudomonadota > Gammaproteobacteria > Enterobacterales > Enterobacteriaceae > Enterobacter > Enterobacter sp. P82. The sequence goes on along the minus strand of NZ_JBALHX010000001.1, from coordinate 452,542 downwards.
ACGGTGACCTGCTCATCACCTTCATGCTGGAAAACCAACACACTATCGGCCACCTTCAGTTTGCCGATATCAAATGACCAGCCCGTATCAGACGGTTCATCTGGCAAGGTATTTTCTCGCGGCGCAACCGGCGCATTTGCGTTCCGCACAGCTTCGGTCTGCGGAGTGAGCTGGATCACCGCGCCTTTCAGCATCACCTGGTTAACCTGCAACTGGTGAGAAAAGAGCGGGATCAGCGCCACATCAAGACGCATGTTGTCTGCAGAGACCAGTGGTAAAGATGCCCCCGGCGCCGTTAATGACATACGACCAGAGAGAATGCTGAGTTGTGGCCAGACGTGCCAGCGCAGCGGCCCATCAAGCTTCAGTTGATAACCACTACGAGCCTCGACCTGCCGCACCATATAAGCGCGGAAATCATTTGGGTTAACCAGCAGAACCAACGCTGAAAGGCCAGCAACCAGCACCACCAGCAAAATCATCAGCGTTGTCAGAACTCTTCTCATGGCATCCTCAGTGGACTAACTGATCAGTCTTTATCAATACGGCTGGCAACCGCACCCTGCTGGTCGCGATATTTTGCGTCCTGACGGCGGTTATAAGGACGATCAGCCGGGCCAGTCAGCGGTTCAAAGCTCAGCGCACCAATCATCATGCCCGGGCGCAGCGCCAGAGGCAGTTTACCGGCATTGAAGAACTCCAGCACAATACGGCCAGACCAGCCGGGATCAATACGGTGCGCGGTCACGTGAACCATCAACCCCAGTCGCGCCAGTGAAGAGCGACCATCCAGCCAGCCAACCAGGTCCGCCGGCAGCGTCACGGATTCATACGTCACCGCCAGCGCCAGTTCACCTGGGTGCAAATAAAAGGCTTCGCCTTCGTCGATGACGATTTCATCACTCATCACGCGATCAAGCGCGGCGCTGACTTCATCCTTCGGCCCGCTGAGGTCGATGAACGGCGCGGTATGGCCACTAAAGGTACGGAATTTATTCCCCAACCGCACATCAACGGTCACACCATTGATACGCTCCACCGGTGGACGTGGGGTAATAGACAAACGGCCTTCATCCAGCCAGGCTTCAATATCGCGATCACAAAGACGCATGGCACTTTCTCCTTTCATGCATCGTACCCTGAGGCGGTAAACACTCAGGGTAAAACCAGGTTATCTCTGAACGGTACACAATTCACGCGGCTTATTCAAAAAACTGGCTGATTTTCGCTTTTAAGATATCAATAGCAATGCGGTTTTTGCCCCCACGCGGCACGATGATATCGGCGTATTGCTTGGACGGTTCAATGAATTGCAGGAACATTGGACGGACCGTTTTCTGGTATTGCGCCATGACGGAGTCCATCGAACGACCGCGCTCATTAACGTCACGTTTGATGCGGCGCATCAGGCAGATATCCAGCGGGGTATCGACGAAAATTGAAAAGTTCATGGATTCACGCAGACGGGCGTCCGTCAGGAGCAGAATGCCTTCAAGGATGATGACCTTCTTCGGCTCGATGCGGATAGTTTCCTGAGTGCGGGTATGTTCTACATAACTGTAAACGGGCAGTTCAATCGCCTGACCGCTCTTAAGTGCTTCCAGATGCTGGAACAGTAAACTGTGATCCATTGCATTTGGGTGGTCATAGTTGGTTTTTACGCGCTCTTCCATCGACAGATGGGATTGATCTTTGTAATAGCTGTCTTCGGGAATGACGCCGATGTGCTCATCACCTACTTGTTCACGCAGTTCGCGATAAAGCGTACTGGCAATTAGACTTTTACCTGAAGCCGATGCGCCGGCGATGCCTATAATGACGCACTGATGAGACTTATCAGTCATAAATTTAGCGACCTGATTAACCTGGATGTTAAGGAAGGACGACGCCGGAGCGTCAAACGCGGCAATTATAGGGATTTCGGGGGCGTGATACCAGTCGAAAGCGCAGGTTCTGCGAGACAGCCTGAAAAGTGACGTATTATTCCTTTAGTGAAATTTAAACGGACACTTTTTCAGCAATCAATATGAATTTTATAAAGAGTAACTATTTAATAAGTCTATGATGTCAAATTATGAGCAGTCACCATATGAATTGTAAATTGTTTGTACTAGCATAAACCAAATTATCAAATTCACTCGTCCGGACTTCTTTCCTGGCGGCATGGCGTCTCTGGATAAAGCGGTAATGAATAAACAATACCAGCGGGTTTTGGTTACCACCCCACATCCTTTATTACGACTTGTCTGTCTGGGCCTGGTCACCTTTATCTTTACCTTATTTTCGCTGGAGCTTACTCGCTTCGGTACTCTGCTGGCGCCGCTCTGGTTTCCCACCGCCATCATGATGGTGGCGTTTTACCGCCACGCCGGAAAAATGTGGCCGGGGATAGCCCTGGCCTGTTCGTTTGGCAATATTCTGGCTTCATGGATGCTGTTTTCGTGGGGGGCGACAAGCTTCATCTACCCCTCAATCAACGTTATTGAGGCTGTGATTGGCGCGTTGTTACTGCGTAAATTGCTCCCGTGGTATAACCCGCTGCAAAATCTGAATGACTGGATCCGTCTGGCCATTGGCAGTGCGCTGGTGCCACCACTGGTGGGCGGTGTTCTGGTCTATTTTCTGGCCCCCGCTCCAGAACCACTGCGTAATTTCCTCGTCTGGGTCTTGTCTGAAGCCATTGGTGCGCTGGCGCTGGTGCCATTAGGGTTGCTGTTTAAACCGCATTATCTGCTGCGACATCGTGACCCGAAATTGCTGCTGGAAACGCTGACCACCATGGCAGTGACGTTAGTCCTCAGTTGGGCAGCGATCACCTGGCTGCCGTGGCCCTTTACCTGCGTTATCGTTCTGCTCATGTGGAGTGCTGTGCGCCTGCCGCGAATGGAAGCGTTCATGGTGTTTCTGGTCACCGTCATGGTAGTTTCCCTGATGATCGCCCGTAACCCTGTGGCGCTGACCACTCAGCATACTAACGCCATGTTGAATGCGCCGTGGCTACCGTTCCTGATGCTGCTCCTGCCTGCCAACGTGATGACTATGGTGATGTATGCTTTCCGTGCAGAACGCAAACATATTACCGAGAGCGAGGAGCGTTTTCGTAACGCGATGGAGTATTCCGCCATCGGTATGGCGCTGGTCAGCATCGAGGGCAAATGGCTTCAGGCCAACAAGGCACTGTGCAACTTTCTCGGATACAGCCAGACCGAACTCCAGTCACTCACCTTCCAGCAGTTAACCTGGCCGGAAGATTTACATACCGACCTGGAACACCTGACACAACTGGTCAACGGAGAGATTAATACCTATACCCTCGAGAAGCGCTATTACACGCGCAATGGAGAGGTGGTCTGGGCGCTTCTTGCTGTCTCTGTCGTGCGCCATACCGACGGTTCACCCCTCTATTTTATCGCCCAGATCGAAGATATTAATGACCTGAAGCAGACCGAATGGGTCAACAAACGCCTGATGGAGCGTATTACGCTTGCCAACGAAGCAGGGGGTATCGGCATCTGGGAGTGGGATCTGGAGCCTGACATTATCAGTTGGGATAAGCGAATGTTCGAGCTGTATGAAATACCGCCGCACATCAAGCCCACCTGGCAACTCTGGCATGAAGCGATGCTGCCTGAAGATCGCGTACATGCAGAAAAAGTACTGCGGGACTCCCTGATTTCCCGTCTGCCGTTTAAGCTTGAATTCCGCATCCGCGTGAAGGAAGGCGTGCGCCATATCCGCTCCCTGGCGAACCGGGTGCTGAATAAGCAGGGCGAAGTTGAACGCCTGCTCGGTATCAACATGGACATGACCGAAGTTAAGCAACTCAACGAGGCCCTGTTCCAGGAAAAAGAGCGTCTGCACATAACCCTCGACTCTATCGGCGAAGCGGTGCTGTGCACCGATATCAACATGAATGTCACCTTCATGAACCCGGTTGCCGAGAAAATGAGTGGCTGGCTGCAGACCGAAGCTATCGGTCAGCCCATCCTGCGGGTGCTGCATATTACCTTTGGTGAAAAAGGGCCGCTGATGGAGAACATTCATAGCGGTGATATGTCCCGTTCCGATATCGATCAGGACGTGGTCCTGAACTGCCGCACCGGCGGTAATTTTGATATTCATTACAGCATTACGCCGCTCAGCACACTGGACGGACAAAACATTGGCTCGGTTATCGTGATTCAGGATGTGACTGAGTCGCGCAAAATGCTGCGCCAGTTGAGTTACAGCGCCTCCCACGATGCCCTGACCCACCTGGCAAACCGGGTTAGCTTTGAAAATCATCTCAAACGACTCTTGCAGACCGTTCGCGAAACGCGCCAGCGTCATGCTCTGGTCTTTATCGATCTTGATCGTTTCAAAGCGGTCAACGATACGGCAGGCCATGCCGCAGGTGATGCCCTGCTCCGGGAGCTCTCTTCATTAATGTTGACCATGCTCCGCTCGAGCGATGTGCTGGCGCGTCTGGGCGGAGACGAATTCGGTTTACTGTTACCGGACTGCAACATAGAGAGCGCACGTTATATCGCCAGCCGCCTGATCCATACCATTAATGGCTATCACTTTATGTGGGAAGGTCGCCTGCACAGAATTGGTGCCAGCGCAGGTATCACGTTGATTGATGAAAATAATCATCAGGCATCTGAGATCATGTCACAGGCTGATATCGCCTGTTATGCCTCGAAAAACAGTGGGCGCGGCATAGTCACGGTTTACGAACCTCAGCAGGAGCGGGATCACAGCGCACGTAGCATGATGTCACTGGATGAGCAGTGGCACATGATTAAAGACAATCATCTGATGATGATAGCCCGCAGTGTTGCCTCACCACGCATACCGGAAAGCTGTAACTTCTGGCTCATTTCGTTACGCCTGTGGACCAGCCAGGGCGAAGTACAGGAAGAACACGCCTTCCGATCTGGCCTGGCGGAACCTGAGCTGTTGCACGCTCTCGACAGACGTATCTTTAGTGAGTTTTTCCGTACCTCTGCCGCACAGGTCGCGAGTAAAGGTATGGGGGTCGCACTGCCGCTTTCTGAGGTCGGTTTAGCCAGCATAACGCTGGTCGATGAACTTCTCGACCTGCTGGATAAAAGCCCAATGCCAGGTCGCCTTCTGCATCTGGTTATTCCTGCCGATGTGGTATGCAACCCGGATGATAACCTGCAACGCGGGCTGCAAAAGCTTCGTCAGGCGGGCTGCCGTGTGATCTTCAGTCAGGTGGGGCGTGACATGAACGTCTTTACCCACCTGAGCGCGAATATGGCCGACTATCTGATGCTGGACGCGGAAGTGGTGACCAACGTTTATGGCAATCTGATGGATGAGATGATGGTGACTATCATCCAGGGCCATGCCCAGCGTCTGGGGATGAAAACCATCGCAGGTCCCTGTAATCAGCCGATCATGATGGATACACTCTCTGGCATCGGGCTCGATTTTATTTATGGTGACACGATTGCCGAGCCACAGCCGCTGGATCTACTGCTCAATACCAGTTATTTCGCTATCAACTGACGGCGCCCAGCCGTCGGTATACCAGATGTGCAGTAGTGCGTAAGAGCGCCAGGGCTGCCAGCGCTGAGCATAGCGACGAATTTGCGCTGGCGTCATCCCAGCGAAGCGTTGCTTAATCAGATAATCATCCGGCAGAAAAACATCCTTCGCCTGCCAGCCGCGCAGTGCCAGATAGTTTGCCGTCCAGCGCCCTATTCCAGGCCGCTGCTGTAACGCCTTCATGCCTGCCTCAACGTCCTCAGGTGGCGTCAGCGGAAACGTGCCGTCAATCACCGATTGCGCCAGATGAATCAACGACTCTGCACGTTTAACCGGCATCCCGAGCGCTTTCAGCGCCAGCGGGTCCGTTGCGGCCAGCGCTTGTGGTGTGGGGAAGCAGACATAGCCTGGCGAATCGTTTACTGGTTCACCACACAGCGCGACAACGCGTGAGGCCAGTTTTGCCGCCATTGCCACACTGACCAGTTGCCCGAGAATGGCTCGTACGCCCTGTTCGTAAGCATCCATTGCTCCCGGCAAACGTAAACCAGGCCGTGCAACGCCGAGATCGCCAAGCGTCTTGTGAATTTCATGCGGATCGCAGGCCAGATCGAACAGACGCCCAATACGCTCAAGACAGGTTTGCGCAACCGGGATTAACCCGGGGCTCAGTGTCACCTGTAGCGTGTGGGTCAGGTTATCCGGTGTGACGCGAAAGATCCCCTGGTGCCCCTCACAGGCGAAACTGCGCTCGTAATAGTGGTCAGTGACGGTCTCGACACCCTCTACCGCACGCGCGCCAAGAAAGCCAAACATCCATTGCCAGTCGTAAGGGGGTTGCCAGGTCAGGGTATACATTGTCGCTCCTTTTTTGTTCCCCTCAGCATAAACCGAAAGACCTTGTTTCGCCTTGCTTTCATATTCCTGTTGTCGCGATGCAGACATTTCGTTAAAGTCTCGCCCCTTCTCACTGGCATGGGGATTATTCGTGTTTATTGGATTTGACTACGGTACGGCAAACTGCTCGGTTGCAATTATGCAGGACGGACAGCCACAGCTCCTGAAAATGGAAAAAGAGAGCACGCTGCTGCCATCAATGCTCTGCGCACCTACCCGCGAAGCAGTCAGCGAATGGCTGTTCCGCCATCATCAGGTTCCGGCCACCGCGGCGGAGACTCAGGCATTACTGCGCCGGGCTGTCAGTTTTAACCGCGAGGAAGATATCGACGTTACGCCTTCCAGCGTGCAATTCGGCCTCTCTTCGCTCGGGCAGTACATCGAAGATCCCGAAGAGGTTTACTTCGTTAAATCACCAAAATCTTTCCTGGGTGCCAGCGGTCTGAAGCCACAGCAGGTGGCGATGTTTGAAGATCTGGTCTGCGCCATGATGCTGCACATTCGCAATCAGGCGCAAACCCAGGTGTCGGAAGCGATCACCCAGGCGGTGATTGGCCGTCCGATCAACTTCCAGGGACTGGGGGGAGATGACGCTAACCAGCAGGCGCAGGGTATCCTTGAACGTGCGGCGCACCGTGCTGGCTTCCGTGACGTAGTGTTCCAGTATGAGCCCGTTGCGGCGGGACTGGATTTTGAAGCCACACTGACGGAAGAGAAACGCGTATTAGTCGTGGATATCGGCGGCGGTACGACGGACTGCTCGCTGCTGCTGATGGGGCCACAATGGCATAACCGTCGCGACCGCGAAAACAGCTTGCTGGGGCACAGTGGTTGCCGCATCGGCGGTAACGATCTCGATATTGCCCTGGCATTCAAGAGCCTGATGCCACTGCTCGGCATGGGCGGACAAACTGAAAAAGGGATCGCTCTGCCAATCCTGCCATGGTGGAACGCTATCGCGATTAACGACGTTCCGGCGCAGAGTGATTTTTACAGCACGGCAAATGGCCGTTTCCTGAACGACCTGGTGCGCGACGCGCAGGACGCCGAAAAAGTCGCCCTGCTGTATAAAGTGTGGCGCCAGCGCCTGAGCTACCGTGTGGTGCGTACTGCAGAAGAGAGCAAAATCGCCCTTTCCGACCGCGCTGAGCATGCGGTCTCCTTGCCGTTTATCAGCGACGATCTGGCCACTGCGATTTCTCAGGACGGGCTGGAGGCCGCGCTCGCGCAGCCGCTGCAGCGTATTCTGGAGCAGGTGCAGCTGGCGCTGGAAAACGGTAAAGAGAAGCCGGACGTTATCTATCTGACCGGGGGGAGCGCGCGTTCACCGCTGATCAAAAAAGCGCTGGCGGAACAGCTGCCGGGTATTCCGATTGCGGGTGGCGATGACTTTGGCTCCGTTACCGCCGGTCTGGTGCGCTGGGCGCAGGTGATGTTTAGCTAGTCTCATTGTGCCGGGTGGCGTATCCGCTCCACCCGGCTAAAAAGAGCACCATACTCAGACCATTCCTGACAGTCTTCCATATTTCCTCCATTTTTCCGCTATGTTGCCTGACTAAACTAGTATCATTCCCCGAAGTATTCAGGATGAGAACGTATAACGATGAAAGGCCGTAATAAATCCCGCTGGGCAATCGCCGCTGGCATCATTGTGGTGGTCCTTGCCGCCGCCTGGTACTGGCACAGTCAATCCGCAAACTCCGCAGCCCCCGCGGGTGCCACCAGCCAGCCACAACGCCCAACGGGTGGAGGGCGTCACGGTATGCGCGGCGGTGCGCTGGCACCTGTACAGGCGGCTACGGCGGTAAATAAAGCCGTTCCGCGCTATCTTACGGGTCTTGGGACGATTACCGCCGCCAACACCGTAACAGTACGCAGCCGTGTCGATGGCCAACTGATGGCCATTCACTTCCAGGAAGGTCAGCAGGTCAAAGCGGGGGATCTGTTGGCGGAAATCGACCCGAGCCAGTTCAAGGTGGCGCTGGCCCAGGCGCAGGGACAGCTCGCGAAAGACAACGCCACGCTCGCCAACGCCCGGCGCGATTTAGCACGCTACCAGCAGCTGGTGAAAACCAACCTGGTATCGCGTCAGGAACTGGATACCCAGCAGTCGCTGGTCAACGAAACGCAGGGCACCATTAAAGCCGATGAAGCCGCCGTAGCCAGCGCACAACTGCAACTGGACTGGAGCCGCATCACCTCGCCGATTGACGGGCGCGTCGGCCTGAAGCAGGTCGATATCGGTAACCAAATCTCAAGTGGCGACACCACGGGTATCGTAGTGATCACCCAAACCCATCCGATCGATTTAGTCTTTACCCTGCCGGAAAGCGAAATTGCGACGGTGGTGCAAGCGCAAAAAGCCGGTAAGGGGCTGGTAGTGGAAGCCTGGGACCGCACCAACAAGCAGAAACTCAGCGAAGGTTCCCTGCTCAGTCTGGACAACCAGATCGACACCACCACCGGCACCATCAAGCTCAAAGCACGGTTTAATAACCAGGACGACGCCCTCTTCCCGAACCAGTTCGTCAATGCGCGGATGCTGGTTGCGACTGAAGAAAATGCAGTGGTGATCCCTTCGGCAGCCCTGCAGATGGGTAATGAGGGGAACTTTGTCTGGGTACTGAACAGCGACAATAAAGTCAGCAAGCATCTGGTGAAAACCGGGATTCAGGACAGCCAGATGGTGGTCATCAGCGCCGGGCTTTCCGCGGGCGACCGCGTGGTCACGGACGGCATTGACCGTCTGACCGAAGGGGCGAAAGTGGAAGTAGTTGAACCTGCGAAACAGGGGGAGAAAGCCTGATGCAGGTCATGCCTCCAGACTCGACAGGTGGGCCGTCACGCCTGTTCATTTTACGTCCTGTCGCTACCACGCTGCTGATGGTGGCAATTCTGCTGGCCGGGATTATCGGCTATCGCTTCCTGCCCGTTTCGGCGCTCCCGGAAGTGGATTACCCCACCATTCAGGTGGTAACGCTTTATCCTGGTGCCAGCCCGGACGTGGTGACGTCAGCCATTACCGCGCCGCTGGAGCGCCAGTTCGGTCAAATGTCTGGCCTGAAGCAGATGTCCTCCCAGAGCTCCGGCGGTGCATCCGTCGTGACGCTCCAGTTCCAGCTAACGCTGTCGCTGGACGTCGCCGAGCAGGAGGTACAGGCCGCCATCAACGCGGCCACCAACCTGCTGCCGTCAGACCTGCCTAATCCACCGGTCTACAGCAAGGTGAACCCGGCGGATCCGCCGATCATGACGCTTGCCGTCACCTCTTCCGCCATGCCGATGACGCAGGTGGAAGATATGGTCGAAACCCGCGTGGCGCAGAAAATTTCTCAGGTATCCGGTGTCGGCCTTGTCACACTGGCAGGCGGGCAACGCCCGGCGGTGCGCGTGAAGCTCAACGCTCAGGCGATTGCCGCACTGGGGCTGACCAGCGAAACCATTCGCAGCGCCATCAGCAATGCTAACGTCAACTCGGCAAAAGGCTCGCTGGACGGTCCAACCCGTGCCGTTACGCTCTCTGCAAACGACCAGATGCAGTCCGCCGATGAATACCGTCAGCTGATTATTGCTTACCAGAACGGTGCGCCGGTGCGTCTGGGTGATGTGGCGACCGTCGAACAAGGGGCGGAAAACAGCTGGCTGGGTGCCTGGGCGAACAAACAGCAGGCGATCGTGATGAACGTCCAGCGTCAGCCAGGCGCAAACATCATTGAAACCGCCGACAGCATTCGCACCATGCTGCCACAGTTGATTGAAAGCCTGCCGAAATCGGTCAGCGTAAAAGTGCTTTCCGACCGTACCACGAATATTCGCGCGTCGGTCGCCGACACCCAGTTTGAGCTGATGCTGGCGATTGCGCTGGTGGTGATGATTATCTATCTGTTCCTGCGCAACGTTCCGGCAACCATCATTCCCGCCGTCGCCGTCCCGCTCTCGCTGGTGGGGACGTTTGCGGTGATGGTGTTCCTTGATTTCTCGATCAATAACCTGACGCTGATGGCGCTCACCATCGCCACCGGGTTCGTGGTGGATGATGCCATCGTGGTCATCGAGAACATCTCGCGCTATATCGAGAAAGGGGAAAAACCGCTGGCGGCCGCGCTAAAAGGTGCGGGCGAGATCGGCTTTACCATCATCTCGCTGACCTTCTCGCTGATCGCGGTGCTGATCCCGCTGCTGTTTATGGGCGATATCGTCGGCCGTCTGTTCCGCGAGTTTGCCGTGACCCTGGCGGTCGCCATATTGATTTCTGCGGTCGTCTCGCTGACGCTGACCCCGATGATGTGCGCCCGCATGCTAAGCCATGAGTCCCTGCGCAAGCAAAACCGTTTCTCCCGCGCCTTCGAACGCATGTTTGAACGTGTTATCGCGGCGTACGGACGTCTGCTGGCGAAAGTGCTCAACCATCCGTGGGCAACGCTCGGCGTGGCACTCGGTACGCTGGCGCTCAGCGTCTTACTGTGGATCGTGATCCCGAAGGGCTTTTTCCCGATTCAGGACAACGGCATTATTCAGGGCACGCTTCAGGCACCGCAGTCGGTCTCCTTCGCTAACATGGCCCAGCGGCAGCAGCAGGTATCTGAGATCATCATGAAAGATCCGGCGGTGGAGAGCCTGACCTCCTATGTCGGCGTGGATGGCACCAACCCCTCTCTGAACAGCGCACGTCTGCAAATCAACCTTAAACCATTGAGTCAGCGCGACGATCGCGTAAACGCGGTGATTGAACGTCTGCAAGAGTCCGTGGCGCGCGTGCCTGGCGTGGAACTTTATCTGCAACCGATTCAGGATTTGACCATTGATACCCAGGTCAGCCGTACCCAGTACCAGTTCACGCTACAGGCCACCACACTGGACGCTCTCAGCACCTGGGTGCCGCAGCTGGTGGATAAGCTAAAAACCCTGCCGCAGCTCTCTGACGTCAGCAGCGACTGGCAGGACAAAGGTCTGGCAGCGTATGTGAATGTGAATCGTGACACCGCCAGCCGTCTGGGCATCACCATGGCAGACGTCGATAACGCGCTGTATAACGCCTTTGGGCAGCGACTGATCTCCACGATTTACACTCAGGCGAATCAGTATCGCGTGGTGCTGGAGCACAACACCGAGCACACGCCTGGCCTGGCGGGGCTGGACTCGGTACGCCTGACCAGCAAAGACGGGGGGATTGTGCCATTAAGCGCCATCTCGACCGTGGAAGAGCGCTATACCCCGCTGTCGATTAACCATCTGGACCAGTTCCCGTCCACCACCATTTCTTTCAACGTACCGGATAACTATTCTCTTGGCGAAGCCGTGGAAGCGATTCTGGCCGCAGAGAAAACGCTGAGCTTCCCGTCCGATATTCAGACCCAGTTCCAGGGCAGTACGCTGGCGTTTCAGGCGGCGCTCGGAAACACCATCTGGCTGATTGTCGCGGCGGTGGTCGCAATGTATATCGTGCTCGGCGTGCTGTATGAAAGCTTTATCCATCCGATCACCATCCTCTCTACCCTGCCAACAGCAGGCGTCGGGGCACTGCTGGCATTGATGCTGGCGGGGAGCGAGCTGGATGTGATTGCGATTATCGGTATCATCCTGCTTATCGGGATCGTGAAGAAAAACGCCATCATGATGATCGACTTTGCCCTTGCTGCCGAGCGCGAGCAGAGGATGAACCCGCGCGATGCGATTTTCCAGGCCTGTCTGCTGCGTTTTCGTCCGATCCTGATGACCACCCTGGCCGCCTTGCTGGGTGCGCTGCCGCTGATGCTCAGTACCGGCGTCGGCGCGGAATTGCGTCGTCCGCTGGGGATCGGCATGGTCGGCGGTCTGCTGGTGAGCCAGGTGCTGACCCTCTTCACCACGCCGGTGATCTACCTGCTGTTTGACCGCCTGGCGCTGTGGACCAAAAGCCGCTTCCCGAAACGTGAAGAGGAGGCATAAGTGAAGTTTTTCGCTCTCTTCATTTATCGCCCGGTGGCGACGATTTTAATCTCGCTCGCCATCACCCTTTGCGGCGTACTGGGCTTCCGGCTGCTGCCGGTGGCTCCCCTGCCGCAGGTAGATTTTCCGGTGATCATGGTTAGCGCCTCGCTGCCTGGCGCATCGCCGGAAACGATGGCCTCGTCAGTCGCCACACCGCTGGAACGTTCACTCGGGCGGATTGCCGGAATTAATGAGATGACCTCCAGCAGCTCGCTGGGCAGCACGCGTATCATTCTGGAGTTCAGCTTCGATCGGGATATTAACGGTGCGGCACGCGACGTGCAGGCCGCCATTAACGCCGCGCAAAGCCTGCTCCCGAGCGGAATGCCGAGCCGCCCGACCTACCGCAAGGCTAACCCGTCCGATGCGCCGATCATGATCCTGACGCTGACCTCGGATACCTACTCGCAGGGGCAGCTTTACGACTTTGCGTCTACCCAGCTGGCGCAGACAATCTCACAAATTAACGGCGTCGGTGACGTGAGCGTCGGCGGGAGCTCCCTGCCCGCCGTGCGCGTGGGCTTGAACCCGCAGGCGTTGTTCAATCAGGGCGTGTCGCTGGATGACATGCGCTCCGCCATCAGCACTGCCAACGTCCGTAAACCGCAGGGTGCCGTCGAGAACAACAGCCATCGCTGGCAGATCCAGACGAACGACGAGCTAAAAACTGCCGCCGAATATCAGCCGCTGATCGTCCACTATAACAACGGTGCAGCGGTACGTTTAAGCGACGTGGCCAGCGTCACGGACTCGGTGCAGGACGTGCGTAACGCCGGGATGACCAACGCCAAACCGGCGATTTTGCTGATGATCCGCAAGCTGCCGGAAGCCAACATTATTGAGACGGTGAACAGCATCCGCGCGCGTCTTCCGGTGTTGCAGGAGACGATCCCGGCTGAGATCGATTTGCAGATTGCCCAGGATCGCTCCCCGACCATCCGCGCCTCGCTTGAAGAGGTAGAGCAAACGCTGGTTATCTCCGTTGCACTGGTGATACTGGTGGTATTCCTGTTCCTGCGTTCAGGCCGCGCGACGCTGATCCCGGCAGTCGCCGTACCGGTGTCGCTGATTGGTACCTTTGCCGCCATGTATCTGTGTGGCTTTAGCCTCAACAACCTGTCGCTGATGGCCTTGACCATCGCAACGGGATTTGTGGTCGATGACGCCATCGTGGTGCTGGAAAATATATCCCGCCATCTGGAAGCAGGTGTCAAACCGCTACAGGCGGCGCTTCAGGGAACGCGCGAGGTGGGCTTTACGGTGCTCTCCATGAGCCTGTCGCTGGTGGCGGTGTTCCTGCCACTGCTGCTGATGGGCGGGTTGCCGGGCCGGTTACTGCGGGAGTTTGCCGTCACCCTCTCCGTCGCTATCGGTATTTCGCTGATCATCTCCCTTACGCTCACGCCAATGATGTGCGGCTGGATGCTCAAGCGCAGCAAACCGCACTCGCAGCCGCGTCGTAAAGGCTTTGGCCGTATCCTGATGGCCATACAGGAGCGCTACGGCAAATCGCTGAAATGGGTGCTGAACCATACCCGTCTGGTCGGCCTGGTGCTCATCGGAACCATTGTGCTCAATGTCTGGATGTACATCACCATCCCGAAAACATTCTTCCCGGAGCAGGATACCGGGGTGCTTATGGGCGGTATTCAGGCTGACCAGAGCATTTCGTTCCAGGCGATGCGCGGTAAGCTGCAGGACTTTATGAAGATCATTCGTGAAGACAAAGCCGTGGATAACGTCACCGGCTTTACCGGTGGGTCGCGCGTCAACAGCGGAATGATGTTTATTACCCTGAAACCGCGCGGCGAGCGCAACGAAACCGCCCAGCAGGTGATTGACCGCCTGCGGGTGAAACTCGCCAAAGAGCCCGGTGCCAATCTGTTTTTGATGGCCGTTCAGGATATCCGCGTTGGCGGGCGACAGGCGAATGCCAGCTATCAGTACACGCTGCTCTCTGATGATTTAGCCGCCCTGCGCGAGTGGGAGCCGAAGATCCGCAAGGCGCTGGCCGCCCTGCCGGAGCTAGCGGACGTGAATTCCGATCAGCAGGACAACGGTGCAGAGATGGCCCTGACCTACGACCGCGAGACCATGTCGCGTCTGGGTATTAACGTTGAAGCAGCCAACAGCCTGCTGAACAATGCCTTCGGTCAGCGCGAGATCTCCACCATCTATCAGCCGATGAACCAGTATAAGGTGGTGATGGAAGTTGATCCTCGTTACACCCAGGACATCAGTGCCCTGGACAAAATGTTTGTGATCAATAGCGACGGCAAGGCGATACCGCTCTCGTACTTCGCCAGCTGGCGGCCTGCCAACGCGCCGCTGTCGGTGAACCATCAGGGGCTGTCGGCAGCATCGACCATCTCCTTTAACCTGCCAGCCGGTTCATCACTTTCCGAGGCCAGTGATGCCATCAACCGCGCGATGACGCAGCTTGGCGTGCCGTCTACCGTACGCGGTAGCTTTGCCGGAACCGCGCAGGTATTCCAGGACACAATGAACTCGCAGGTGATTTTGATCCTGGCCGCCATTGCCACGGTCTATATTGTGCTTGGCGTACTGTATGAGAGTTACGTTCATCCGCTGACGATCCTCTCGACGCTGCCGTCGGCGGGTGTCGGGGCATTGCTGGCGCTGGAGTTGTTTGGTGCGCCATTCAGCTTAATCGCCTTAATCGGGATCATGCTATTAATCGGCATTGTGAAGAAAAATGCGATCATGATGGTGGACTTCGCGCTGGAAGCTCAGCGTAACGGTAACCTGTCGCCAGAAGAGGCGATATTCCAGGCCTGTCTGCTGCGTTTTCGTCCGATCATGATGACCACCCTGGCGGCGCTATTTGGCGCGCTGCCGCTGGTTATCTCGGGCGGAGACGGCTCAGAGCTGCGCCAGCCGCTGGGGATCACCATTGTCGGCGGTCTGGTCATGAGCCAGCTGCTGACGCTGTACACCACGCCGGTGGTCTATCTCTTCTTTGACCGTCTGCGACTGCGTTTTTCGCGAAAAAACAGAACTACGGTGACCGAATAAATGACCGACCTCCCCGCTAACGTTCGCTGGCAATTATGGATTGTCGCCTTCGGCTTCTTTATGCAGTCGCTGGACACGACCATCGTCAATACCGCCCTCCCCTCGATGGCGAAAAGTCTGGGGGAGAGTCCGCTGCATATGCATATGGTGATTGTCTCCTACGTACTGACGGTTGCGGTGATGCTGCCGGCCAGCGGCTGGCTGGCGGACAAAGTCGGCGTGCGGAATATCTTCTTTACCGCGATCGTCTTGTTTACCACGGGTTCGCTGTTTTGCGCTCAGGCCAACACCCTCGACCAGCTAATCATGGCACGGGTGTTGCAGGGCGTTGGCGGGGCGATGATGGTGCCCGTCGGGCGGTTAACGGTTATGAAGATTGTTCCACGTGAGCAATACATGGCGGCAATGACCTTTGTGACCCTTCCCGGTCAGGTGGGGCCGCTGCTGGGCCCGGCGCTGGGCGGTATGCTGGTGGAATACGCGTCCTGGCACTGGATCTTCTTAATCAACCTCCCTGTCGGCATCATCGGTGCCATTGCCACTCTGGCGTTGATGCCCAACTACACCATGCAAACCCGACGCTTCGATTTCTTTGGTTTTATCCTGCTGGCGGGAGGAATGGCAACGCTGACGCTGGCACTCGACGGACAAAAAGGTCTTGGGATTTCGCCCCTGACGCTCGGGCTCCTGATCGCGCTCGGCGTTACCGCCATACTGTGGTACCTGTGGCACGCCAGAGGTAACGATAAAGCGCTGTTCAGCCTGAACTTGTTTAAAAACCCGACCTATCGCCTTGGCCTGTTCGGCAGCTTCGCCGGGCGAGTCGGCAGCGGCATGCTGCCGTTTATGACACCCGTTTTCCTGCAAATCGGAATGGGATTTTCGCCGTTCCACGCGGGCCTGATGATGATCCCGATGGTGCTCGGCAGCATGGGAATGAAGCGAATCGTGGTGCAGGTAGTGAACCGCTTTGGCTACCGTCACGTGCTGGTAACCGCCACGCTGGGTCTGGCGCTGGTCAGCCTGCTGTTTATGGCCGTGGCGCTGATGGGCTGGTACTACGTTCTGCCGCTGGTGCTGTTCTGCCAGGGGATCATTAACTCCATGCGCTTCTCGTCGATGAACACGCTGACGCTGAAGGACCTGCCGGACGATATGGCGAGCAGCGGCAACAGCCTGCTGTCGATGGTTATGCAACTGTCGATGAGCGTGGGCGTCACCGTAGCGGGTTTACTGCTCGGTATGTACGGACAACACCATCTCAGCGTTGATACCCCGGTCGCGCATCAGGTCTTTTTATACACCTATCTCAGCATGGCGGTCATCATCGCCCTGCCCGCTTTCATCTTCGCCAGAGTGCCTGATGATACCAGCAAGAATGTCGTTATCCGGCGCAGTAAAAGGAGTGAATCATGAAATTCTGGCGACCGGGCATTACCGGTAAGCTCTTTGTCGCAATATTTGCCACCTGTATTGTCCTGCTGATCACCATGCACTGGGCCGTGCGGATCAGCTTTGAGCGCGGTTTTATTGATTACATCAAGCATGGCAATGAACAGCGTTTACAGGGCTTAAGCGATGCGCTGAGTGAACAGTACGCCCAGCACGGCAACTGGCGTTTTCTGCGCAATAACGACCGCTTTATTTTCCAGATCTTGCGCTCGCTTGAGCATGACACCGGTGACGATCGCCCTGGGCCAGGCATGCCCCCGCACGGCTGGCGCACGCAGTTCTGGGTGATCGATCAGGATATGCGCCAGCTGGTTGGCCCGCGTGCGCCAATTCCGCCGGACGGCACCCGTCGTGCGATCAAAGTGAATAACGCGACCGTCGGCTGGGTTATCGCCTCGCCGGTGGAGCGCCTGACGCGCAATACCGATATTAACTTTGACCGTCAGCAGCGCCGGACAAGCTGGTTGATTGTCGCCCTCTCCACCCTGCTCGCCGCGCTTGCCACCTTCCCGCTGGCGCGCGGTCTGCTCGCCCCGGTGAAACGGCTGGTGGAGGGCACGCACAAGCTGGCCGCTGGAGATTTCACGACCCGCGTCGATACCCGCAGCCAGGATGAACTGGGTAAGCTGGCTCAGGACTTTAACCAGCTCGCCAGTACCCTGGAGAAAAACCAGCAGATGCGCCGCGATTTTATGGCCGACATTTCGCACGAGCTGCGCACCCCTCTGGCGGTGCTGCGCGGCGAGCTGGAGGCCATTCAGGATGGTGTACGCCAGTTCACGCCTGAATCGGTGGCCTCATTGCAGGCCGAAGTGGGCACGCTCACCAAACTGGTGGATGACCTCCACCAGCTCTCTATGTCCGACGAAGGGGCGCTGGCTTACCAGAAAGCGCCCGTCGACGTGATTAGCGTCCTGGAAGTCACCACCGGCGCTTTCCGGGAACGTTTTGCCAGCCGCAATCTGAAAATTGATCTCTCCTTGCCAGACAGCGCGGTGGTGTTTGGCGACAAAGACCGGCTGATGCAGCTTTTCAACAACCTACTGGAAAACAGCCTGCGCTACACCGACAGCGGTGGCGGGCTGCATATCTCCGGCAAACAGGAAAACGGGAACTTTGCCCTGACCTTTGCCGATTCCACCCCCGGCGTGCAGGACGCACAGCTGGAAAAACTGTTTGAGC
The DNA here is from genome assembly GCF_037053385.1 of Enterobacter sp. P82. Classification (NCBI taxonomy): domain Bacteria; kingdom Pseudomonadati; phylum Pseudomonadota; class Gammaproteobacteria; order Enterobacterales; family Enterobacteriaceae; genus Enterobacter; species Enterobacter sp. P82. The sequence goes on along the minus strand of NZ_JBALHX010000001.1, from coordinate 434,509 downwards.
GTTTCTACCGTACCGAAGGTTCGCGCAACCGTGCCAGCGGCGGTTCCGGCCTGGGACTCGCGATTTGCGTTAACATCGTTGAGGCGCATAATGGCACGATCCGCGCCGCCCATTCGCCTTTTGGCGGGGTTAGCATTACAGTAGAGTTACCCCTGGAACGGGATTTATCGAGAGAAGCATGACCGAGTTACCGATTGACGAAAACACGCCACGTATTTTGATTGTGGAAGATGAGCCGAAACTTGGGCAGTTACTGATCGACTATTTACGCGCGGCAAGCTATGCCCCGTCGCTGATTAATCATGGCGACCAGGTGTTGCCGTACGTGCGCCAGACGCCGCCGGACCTGATCCTGCTGGATCTGATGCTCCCCGGTACCGACGGCCTGACCCTGTGCCGTGAAATTCGTCGCTTCTCCGACGTGCCTATCGTCATGGTCACTGCCAAAATTGAAGAGATTGATCGCCTGCTGGGTCTCGAAATCGGTGCAGATGATTACATCTGTAAACCCTACAGCCCACGTGAAGTCGTCGCCCGCGTGAAAACTATTCTGCGCCGCTGCAAGCCACATCGCGAACTGCAGGTGCTGGACGCAGAAAGTCCGCTGGTTGTGGATGAAAGCCGTTTTCAGGCAAGCTGGCGTAACAAGATGCTGGACCTGACCCCTGCTGAGTTCCGCCTGCTGAAAACCCTCTCCCACGAACCGGGGAAAGTCTTCTCCCGCGAGCAGTTGCTGAACCGCCTGTATGACGATTACCGGGTGGTGACCGACCGCACCATCGACAGCCATATCAAGAACCTGCGCCGTAAGCTGGAAGCGCTGGATGCCGAGCAGTCATTTATTCGCGCGGTGTATGGCGTGGGGTATCGATGGGAAGCGGATGCGTGCAGGATTGCGTGACATTTTCGCTATCAGACCCGCCACCGGCGGGTTTTTCATTTCTGGAATCCACACGATAATCAACCATACTCTCTTTACCGATGCGTTTATTTATCATCGGCACTGATAAATTCACTTTCGATCAAGGAGTTCTTATGTCTGGTTGGTACGAATTAAGCAAGAGTAGTGATGGTCAGTTCAGGTTCGTTCTTAAAGCAGGGAACGCAGAAACCATTCTTACCAGTGAGCTGTACACCACCAAAAGTGCCGCTGAGAACGGTATTGCCTCCGTGCGCTCAAACAGCCCGCTGGAGGAGCGTTATGAGAAGAAAATAGCCTCTAACGGCAAATTTCATTTCAACCTCAAAGCGGGCAATCATCAGGTGATTGGCACCAGCCAGATGTACGCATCTGAGCAATCGCGGGATAAGGGCATTGCATCAGTGAAAACTAATGGTCCGAGCCAAACCGTAAAAGACAACACCTGACACAGTTTAAACTCGCCGGGTTAGTGGCGTAACGCCCCGGCGCTTTACCTCCCCGTCCCGCAGCGCTACAATGCCCGCCCTTAAAGTGGGGGATCTCCCCTTACCGCTGCACCGGGTGCACGCGGATCTGACCTGTCATCAGAACGAGAACAAACATGTTTAAACCGGAACTCCTTTCCCCGGCGGGAACGCTGCAAAATATGCGTTACGCTTTCGCTTATGGTGCCGATGCTGTGTACGCGGGCCAACCGCGCTACTCGCTGCGCGTGCGCAACAACGAATTCAACCACGAGAACCTCCAGCTCGGCATCAACGAAGCGCATGCCCTGGGTAAAAAATTCTACGTGGTGGTGAACATCGCGCCGCACAACGCCAAGCTGAAAACGTTCATCCGTGACCTGAAGCCGGTGGTGGATATGGGGCCGGACGCGCTGATCATGTCGGACCCGGGTTTAATCATGCTGGTTCGGGAGAACTTCCCGGAGATGGATATTCACCTCTCCGTACAGGCTAACGCCGTTAACTGGGCGACGGTGAAGTTCTGGAAACAGATGGGGCTGACCCGCGTCATTCTGTCCCGCGAGCTTTCGCTGGAAGAGATCGAAGAGATCCGCACCCAGGTGCCGGATATGGAAATCGAAATCTTCGTTCACGGCGCGCTGTGCATGGCCTACTCCGGCCGCTGCCTGCTCTCCGGTTATATCAACAAGCGCGACCCGAACCAGGGCACCTGCACCAACGCTTGCCGCTGGGAGTATAACGTCCAGGAAGGTAAAGAAGATGACATCGGCAACATCGTTCACAAGCATGAGCCGATTCCGGTGACCAACGTTGAGCCTACGCTGGGCATCGGCGCGCCAACCGACAGCGTGTTTATGATTGAAGAAGCCAAACGTCCGGGCGAGTACATGACCGCTTTTGAAGACGAGCACGGCACCTACATCATGAACTCGAAAGATCTGCGCGCCATCGCCCACGTCGAGCGTCTGACCCAGATGGGCGTGCACTCACTGAAAATTGAGGGCCGCACCAAATCCTATTACTACTGCGCGCGTACCGCCCAGGTCTACCGCAAGGCCATCGACGATGCCGCCGCCGGTAAACCGTTCGATACCAGCCTGCTGGAAACCCTGGAAGGTCTGGCGCACCGCGGCTATACCGAAGGCTTCCTGCGCCGTCACACCCACGACGACTACCAGAACTACGAGCACGGCTACTCCGTTTCCGAGCGTCAGCAGTTTGTCGGTGACTTCACCGGCGAGCGCAAAGGCGCGCTGGCGGCTGTGGCGGTGAAAAACAAGTTCACCAAAGGCGACAGCCTGGAGCTGATGACCCCGCAAGGCAACATGAACTTCACGCTGGAACACCTGGAAAACGGCAAAGGCGAAGCGATTGAAGTTGCACCGGGTGACGGTCATACCGTCTGGCTGCCGGTTCCGGAAGAGGTGGAGCTGAAGTTCGCACTGCTGATGCGCAATTTCGATGGTGAAAGCACCCGAAACCCACACAGCAAATAGTTAATCAGGGGAATTTTTTCACGCTGGGATAATTCTTAGAAACGGATCACATACCGCTTCGTTCAATACGGGTATTATCCTCAGCGCTGAAAAACATAACCCATAAATGCTAGCTGTACCAGGAACCACCTCCTTAGCCTGCGTAATCTCCCTTACGCGGGCTTATTTTTTCCCTTTCATCCTGTTCTTACGCGCTTTTTTCCTGCCTGCTATACACTCTTACTAACGCTAAAAAAGGGAGCAGCGCGGATGGCAACCTATCCAGACAGTTTATTGATTCTCAATGGCAAAAGTGCAGGCAACGATCTGTTGCGTCAGGCAATTCAGGGTTTGCGTAAAGACGGTGCGCATATTCACGTGCGAGTGACATGGGAAAAAGGCGACGCGGCACGTTATATCAATGAAGCGCTCGGCCTGGGTGTCAAAACCATTATTTCCGGCGGCGGTGATGGCACCATCAATGAGATCGCGTCTGCCCTGATTGATTTAAACCAGGCCAACCGCCCGGTAATGGGGATTTTGCCGCTCGGCACCGCCAATGATTTTGCTACCAGCGTCGGGATCCCGGAAGATTTAGAGAAAGCACTCCAGCTGGCAATCCTTGGCAAGGCCACCGCCGTGGATATTGCCCAGGTGAATGACAAAACCTGCTTTATCAATATGGCGACCGGCGGATTTGGTACGCGCATTACCAGCGAAACGCCGGAAAAACTGAAGGCGGCGCTGGGCGGTGTTTCATACCTGATCCATGGACTGATGCGGATGGACACCCTGAAGCCAGACCGCTGTGAAATTCGCGGTGAAGATTTTCAGTGGCAAGGTGACGCGCTGGTGATTGGTATCGGTAATGGCCGTCAGGCAGGCGGTGGGCAACAGCTTTGCCCGGAAGCGCTGATTAATGACGGTCAGCTGCAGTTGCGTATTTTCACAGGTGATGGACTGCTGCCCGCACTGTTTACCACATTGACCCGCCCGGAAGAGAGCCCGAATATTATTGACGGGAAATCAGCATGGTTTGAAGTGAATGCTCCGCACGGGATGACGTTTAATCTGGACGGAGAGCCATTGAGCGGGAAGCATTTCCGCATAGAAGTTTTGCCCGGCGCGCTACAATGCAGATTGCCGCCAGATTGTGCGCTTTTGCGCTGATGTTTTACACAGTGCACGATGATGCCCTCACCCCAACCCTCTCCCACCGGGAGAGGGAGATAGAGGCGTCAGGCAATCGTTACTTTGCTGTCCAGATACACATCCTGAACGGCATTGATCAATTTTACCCCATCGGCCATTGATTTCTTAAACGCTTTACGGCCCAGGATCAGCCCCATGCCGCCCGCGCGTTTGTTAATCACCGCCGTACGCACCGCGTCGGACAGGTCGGTATCACCGCCCGCCGCACCACCGGAGTTGATAAGCCCCGCGCGTCCCATATAGCAGTTCGCCAGCTGGTAGCGCACCAGGTCGATAGGGTTATCGCTGGTCAGCTTGCTATAGACACGGTCATCGGTGTAACCAAAGTTTACCGCTTTGTACCCGCCGTTATTCTCGGCCATTTTCTGCTTCACAATATCTGCTCCGATGGTCGCCGCCAGGTGGTTCGCCTGGCCGGTCAGGTCAGCGGACACGTGATAGTCCACGCCGTCTTTTTTGAACGCCGGGTTACGCAGGTACGCCCACAGCACCGTCACCAACCCCAGCTCATGCGCGCGTTCAAAGGCCGCAGAGATCTCTTCAATCTGACGGCGCGACTGCTCGGAACCGAAGTAGATGGTCGCCCCGACGGCTACCGCGCCCATATTGAACGCCTGCTCTACGCTGGCGTAGAGGGTCTGGTCATATTCTGTCGGGTAGCTGAGGGTTTCGTTGTGGTTCAGCTTCACGAGGAACGGAATACGGTGGGCATAGCGACGTGAAACGGATGCCAGCACGCCATAGGTCGACGCCACACAGTTACAGCCCGCTTCAATCGCCAGCTCAACAATGTTCTTTGGATCGAAATAGAGCGGGTTAGCCGCAAAAGATGCACCGGCCGAATGTTCAACCCCCTGATCAACCGGCAGGATAGAGAGATACCCGGTGCCGCCGAGTCTCCCGGTGTTGTAGAGCGTCTGCATATTTCTCAGGACCGCAGGCGGACGGTTGTTATCAACCATTACACGGTCAACGTAGTCGTGACCAGGCAGATAGAGCTGGTCGGCTGGAATGGTCATACAACGATGCTGTAAAAGGCTGTCGGCGTCTTTGCCAAGCAACTGTGCAATATCAGTCATGTGATACTCCCGTAAGTCCGACGTCATGTCGGTGAATGTAATCCATTCCCACATATTTGCGGGCAGACTAAGCCTGGTACCGACTTAACAGATTTTCCACCTTTTGCATTTTTTTCAGCGCAATCTGCTGGCTCGTTTCGCGTACAACAAAACTGTTACACTGATCAAACAATCACCACAAAGGTATTTAAAAGGTATCATTGAATGGTATTTTAAAGGCGTACCCTTTCTGACATGCAGGATTAAAAAATGAAAACGAAAGTCCAACTGTCATTCATGATGTTTATTGAATGGTTTATCTGGGGCGCGTGGTTTGTGCCGCTGTGGCTGTGGCTGAGCAAAAGCGGTTTTACCGCCGGAGAAATTGGCTGGTCTTACGCCTGTACCGCGATTGCCGCCATCCTCTCACCGATTCTTGTCGGCTCGTTGACAGACCGTTTCTTCGCCGCGCAGAAAGTACTGGCGGTGCTGATGTTTGCCGGTGCCATTCTGATGTACTTCGCCGCACAGCAAACCCAGTTCAGCACCTTCTTCCCCCTGCTGCTGGTTTACTCTCTGACCTATATGCCCACTATCGCGTTGACTAACAGTATTGCCTTCGCCAACGTGGACGACGTCGAGGCCGATTTCCCACGTATCCGCGTGATGGGGACGATTGGCTGGATTGCCTCCGGTCTGGCATGCGGTTTCCTGCCGCAGATGCTGGGCTTTAGCGATATTTCCGATACCAATATACCGCTGTTGATGACCGCAGCCAGCTCCGCCCTGCTCGGCGTATTTGCTCTGTTCCTGCCGAACACGCCGCCGAAAAGTACCGGCAAACTGGATTTCAAAGTGATGCTGGGGCTGGATGCGTTAATCCTGCTGCGCGATAAAAACTTCCTCGTGTTCTTCTTCTGCTCGTTCCTGTTCGCCATGCCGCTGGCCTTCTATTACATCTTCGCTAACGGCTATCTCACCGAAGTGGGGATGAAAAACGCCACCGGCTGGATGACGCTCGGTCAGTTCTCCGAAATCTTCTTTATGCTGGCGCTGCCGTTCTTCACCAAACGCTTTGGTATTAAGAAGGTCTTACTGCTGGGCCTGATCACCGCCGCTATCCGCTACGGGTTCTTTGTTTACGGTGGTGCAGAACAGTACTTCACCTATGCCCTGCTATTCCTCGGCATTCTGCTGCATGGCGTGAGCTACGACTTCTACTACGTAACCGCGTATATCTACGTGGATAAAAAAGCGCCGGTGCATATGCGCACCGCCGCGCAAGGCCTGATTACGCTGTGCTGTCAGGGGTTTGGTAGCCTGCTGGGTTACCGTCTGGGCGGCGTGATGATGGAAAAAATGTTCGCATACAAAGAGCCGGTGAATGGGCTGACCTTCAACTGGGCCGGAATGTGGGCATTCGGAGGGATCATGATTGCCGTGATCGCCGTGCTGTTTATGCTGTTTTTCCGCGAATCGGATAAAGAGATCACCGCAATTGAGGTGGTTGATAGCGATGCCGCGCTGACACAAGGGGAAGTAAAATGAAACAAGAACGTGTTCTCGGTGCCCTTTACGGGCAGGCGTTAGGGGATGCAATGGGGATGCCGTCGGAGCTGTGGCCGAGAAAGCGTGTCAAAGCGCACTTTGGCTGGATCGACCGCTTTTTACCCGGCCCGGCAGAGAATAATGCGGCCTGCTATTTTAACCAGGCCGAGTTCACCGATGACACCTCCATGGCACTATGTCTGGCGGATGCGATTATCGAATGTGATGGGGAGATTAACGCGGACGTTATCGGCAAACATATTCTGCACTGGGCGCTCGATTTCGACGCGTTTAATAAAAACGTGCTCGGCCCGACCTCCAAAATCGCGCTTAACGCGATTCGCGACGGGAAACCGGTTAGCGAACTGGAAAACAACGGCGTGACTAACGGGGCGGCGATGCGCGCCTCCCCGCTGGGCTGCCTGCTCCCGGCCACGCGTCTGGAACACTTTGTTGAACAGGTGGCGCTGGCTTCCAGTCCGACCCATAAATCGGATCTCGCGATTGCTGGCGCGGTGGTGATTGCCTGGGCGGTTTCTCGCGCCATCGACGGCGAATGCTGGCAGAACATCGTCGATGCCCTGCCGGGTATCGCCCGCTATGCGCAGGAGGCGAAAACCACCACCTTCAGCGCGTCGCTGGCAGCACGTATTGAGCTGGCGCTTAAAACCGTGCGTGAAGCCAACGGCACAGAATCGGCCAGCGAGCAGGTGTATCAACTCATCGGGGCAGGAACCAGCACCATCGAGTCCGTTCCGGCGGCCATTGCGATGGTTGAACTGGCAGGAACCGACCCGAACCGCTGTGCCATTTTATGTGCCAACCTGGGCGGTGATACGGACACCATTGGCGCGATGGCGACGGCCATCTGCGGGGCGTTGCACGGCGTGCAGGCTATTGACCCGCAACTGAAAGAGGAACTCGACGCTGTAAACCAGCTCGATTTTGGTCGCTATTGCGAGAAACTGCTGCACTTCCGGGAGCAAAGGGAGGGCGTATGAATTCGTTTGCCCAACACCTTAAAACATTGCACGCGACACGACCGGTGACGGTACTGGGTGCAGCGGTCATTGACGTTATCGCCGATGCCTACGCCCTGCCCTGGCGCGGATGTGATATCGAGCTTAAACAGCAGGGTGTCAATATCGGCGGCTGTGCGCTGAACATTGCCATAGCCCTAAAACGGCTCGGCATCGCGTCGCAAAATGCACTTCCCGTCGGCCATGGCGTGTGGGCGGATATTATCCGTAACGCCATGGCAAAGCAGGATCTGCACAGCGCCGTGGACGCCGAAACCGGCGATAACGGCTGGTGTCTGGCGCTGGTAGAACCGGATGGTGAACGCACTTTTATGTCGTTTAGCGGCGTGGAGAACCAGTGGCAACAGCGCTGGTTGGATGCACTTCACGTGCCGCCAGCAAGCCTGGTTTATCTCTCCGGCTATCAACTGGCATCGCCGTGCGGCGAGCTCCTGACGTCCTGGCTGGAGGGGTTACAGGCGATCACCGCCTTTATTGATTTTGGCCCCCGCATCGCCGATATTCCTGACGCACTAATGGCGCGAATTATGGCCTGTAAACCGATCGTCTCGCTTAATCGCCAGGAGGCGCAGATTGCTGCTGAACGATTTGATATGGCACCTGCACGCTTAGGGGCACAGTGGCAGCAGCGTTTTGGCTCGGCGCTAATTATTCGCCACGACAAAGACGGTGCGACCTGGCATGACGGTGACGCCTCAGGTTCTGTTCCGGCGTTTCCCGCCACCGTGGTCGACACAATCGGGGCAGGTGACAGTCATGCTGGCGGAACGCTTGCCGGGCTGGCTGCGGGATGGAGTCTTGCAGACTCTGTCCTGCTGGGTAATGCGGTAGCCGCCTGGGTAGTCAGCCACCGTGGCGGTGATTGCGCCCCTACTCTCGAGGAATTACTCCTCGCACACAAAGACGTATAGATCGCTGCGACAGTAGCTGATGCTGTACTCAATCGGCCGGTGCTGTTGGTCAAGTGCAACCTGCTTGATCACCAGCACCGGAATTTTGTCATCCATCTTTATATGCGCCTGAAATTCGCTGTCCGGCATACGGGCGCTCACCCGTGAACGGGTACGCTGCGGGAAGATGTTCTGGCTGCGAAAATAGTCATACAGCGAGATGCCAATGGCGTCCGGATCGTGAATCAGCCCCACCGGAACCCACGACTCCTCAATCGACACCGCATCATCGTCGACATAGCGAATACGCTTAAGGAGAAAGACCTCGCTCTCCGGCTCTACCGACAGCTGGCTGGCGACCTCTTCCGGACACTTCACCACGCGTTTATTCACCCACAGCGTGTTAGGTTTTTTACCGCGTAACACCACCTGCTGAGAGAAACCGCGTGCTTCTTTGAGCGAATATTCAAAGATGTTGTTAATTTGCGTCCCGTAACCCCGGGCACGCGTCACCACCCCTTCGGACTCCAGAGCCTGCATCGCTTTGCGCACGGTAATGCGCGACACACCGGTTAACTGACTCAGATCGCGCTCGCCGGGCAGGATATTGCCGTGCTCCAGCACCCCGCTGCGCACCGCGTTTTTTACCGTTTCGGCAAATTTCAGATACAGCGGTGTATTGTCGGGCGCGGCGATCCGTTCATTCAGTTGATCGATTAACCGGGTATGCGCTTGTTCCATCTCTGTTTTTCTCAGGCGTGGTGTTTCCTGCCAGTATACGGCTTACCACCAGGCATGAAAATGGTGTACCGGCCCATTACCGTGACCCACCTCCAGAGTATCGGCTTTTGCCAGCGCGGCGGAGAGCCAGGTTTTCGCTTCGCTCACCGTATCGGCCCAGTTATCATGCCGTGGACGTAGCGCCGCCAGCGCAGCAGAGAGCGTGCAGCCGGTACCATGGGTGTTTTTAGTGCGTATGCGTGGCGCCGTGAAACGCCGCTCGCCGTCTCGGGTGAAGAGCCAGTCCGGGCTTTCGGCATCGTCAAGATGACCACCTTTCATCAGCACGGCCCCGCAGCCCATCGCCAGCAGCGCATTCCCCTGCTCTTTCATTTCCCGTTCATTTCGCGCGTGTGTTGCCCCCAACAGTGCCGCGGCCTCCGGCAAATTGGGCGTGATGAGAGCCACTTGCGGCAGCAGCTTTTTACGCAGCGTTTCAACAGCGGAGGCGGAGAGCAATGGATCGCCGCTTTTTGCCAGCATCACGGTATCCAGCACCACGTTTTGTACCTGAGAACGTTTAAGCCGTTCAGCCACCGCTTCAACAATATCTGTCTCTGCCAGCATACCGATCTTGGTGGTATCAATTCGCACGTCGCTGAATACGGAATCCAACTGCGCGGCAACAAAATCCGGTTCAATACGGTAAACCGACTGCACGCCACGCGTGTTTTGCGCCACCAGCGCGGTAATGACCGAGCATCCGTACGCGCCAAGGGCGGAGAAGGTTTTCAGGTCGGCCTGAATACCCGCGCCGCCGCTGGGATCGGTGCCGGCAATGGTCAGAGCGTTAATACGTTTCATGCCAGTTCCTCCAGGGTGTAGAGCACATCCAGGAACGTGCTGGCAAAACTGCCCGGGCCACGAGACTGTGCAGCGGCGACCGTTCCGGCTCGCTTCATAAATCCGCACGCGGCGGAGACGTTATCCAGCCTGTCGCCCGGCAGTGAGCAACTCGCCGCCACAACGGCAGAGAGTGCGCACCCGGTTCCCACGACGCGCGTCATCAACAGGTCACCGCCGGTAACCGTTCGGGTTCGTTGTCCATCAGTGATGTAATCCACCTCGCCGGTGACCACCACAATGGCATTGGTCTGGCGAGCCAGCGCCTGTGCAGCAGGTAACGCGCTGGCTGTGGAGTCAGTCGTATCGACGCCGCGACCACCGGTGCTCATCCCGGCAAGAGCGAGGATTTCCGAAGCATTACCGCGAATGGCGGCGGGTTTCAGGGCAAGGATTTGATGACAAAAGCGGGTGCGAAACGTCAGAGCGCCCACGGCAACCGGGTCCAGTGTCCAGGGTTTACCCGCAGTTACCGCACTCTCAATCGCCCGACGCATCGCCTGCGCTCGCGGTGAGGTCAGCGTGCCAACGTTTATCAGCAATGCATCGGCGATCGCGGCAAACTGCTCAGCTTCTTCGGCCTCAATCACCATCGCCGGAGAGGCGCCAAGCGCCAGCAGAACGTTGGCAGTAAAGGTCTGTACGACGTCGTTAGTCATACAATGCGTAAGCGGGGAACGGGTTCGGAACTGATGTAAAACGTGTAAATCGAGCAGGTCAGGCTGCATGGGTTCGCTCCTGCCTTGCGTGAAGAAGCGATGACCGGGAAGGCATCTGACTTCCCTACGCTGGCATTATCCAGATCAGGTAATACGGGTATTTCTCAGCCTTCATTTAAGAAGGGCACCCCGAGTCATGAAAATTGAATCTCTAAATTTTTTGTCAGATTAGGGGAAGTTGCTTGCTGTTGCAAGCCCACCCTACCAGTCATCGCCTCTTAACGCTGTACCACACCTTGTACCTCAGTTTGCACCCCATATCTGTATGACAAAACTTATTGATTATCTAAACGAGCTTCTAAAAACGCATCGCGTAGAAAACGTCACTGAAGAGTTTCGTCAGTGTAGTTACTAAGTGTTCTTTTTTCTGGATGCGGCTGGCAATGTACCAAACAGCGCGGAAAAACAAGAAGATGTAGAGCAAGGTAATAATAATCCTCTTGGTTAAAATGGTATTGAATCAAAATCTTCTTACGTTTACGGAGTAAAGAATTCTGTTCTTCCAGTGTGTTCAGAAACCGGAACTCTCAAAAAGTACATGGAATTAAAGCAGGGATACTTACAGTTCACTTACGCCCTTCCCTCTATCGTGGCTTCTTGCTTCCGTCAACGCTTCTTCATAGCTGGCAGATTTCAGCACTGCCCTACCCTTTTTTACTATCTCTTTGCACTCAGTAACTAGTTCATGTCTCTGCTTTTAAAATCTTTTTGTAATCTTATCAATCAAATTTTCTAATCGCGCGAAATAAAAGCATCATTTTTTACAACAATTCAATCACTGATTTATAGCAATCAAAACCCTGTTTTATTCTCGATTAAAAATATTTTTCTCCAGGTCAAAACACCTTTCATTCAAAAGTATTTTTTAATTCGAAAGGATGGGACATGCACAAATACATAAATTAACTTTAATGAAAGTGCTTGATTTGTACATTTTACGGACAAAATACATAAATGTATTTAATGTATTCGCAAAGGCTTGCTATGAGTTGATTTTGATGTAGATTTTTATATCTAGCTGTATTTATTGAATTTATTTAAAAGCCTTCACGTAAGGGTATTTTAGCTTTCAGTGCCTTTAGTGATCCAGATCAATGTTCATATTTATGTATTACAAGATAGTTACTGCACGTTACGAAATAAGTGACTAAAACCAAATCTCAATAGCTCGTATGAAATTATCTAGATATAACAAGGTGTTATATCTTCCCGCCAGGATAGCGATCTTACTTTTTTCAAATTTACATTATTGATGAGAGCTTTCTTATGAAACTTTTAAATAAATCCACTATCGCTGTTTTTGTACTTGGCGTTGTGTTTGCTGGCTCTATAAATGTAGCTAAAGCTGCTTTAACTGGTGCTGATCTTGCTGCTGCAAATTCTTACTTTAATTCACACCCAGACATTTTAAAATATGCGCCGTGGATTCGTAATAATGTGTTAGCAAGCAACACATTGAAAGATGCTAATTACACTCTCTTGAGCAATAGCTATTATGATAGCATGCAAGGTAAAGTAATTTATGTAAATCAGATCGGCGGTATCAATCCACCTGTACCAATGAGCACCTTAACCCCTTCAACGCCAGCACAAGTAAAGTTAACTACTACTGTACCCGTTGTAGTTTCAGGTAACACTGCTGCCACTAATACCAAAACAACTTTAAACGAGCCAGGGTTGATTGCAGCACCAACTAATACTACAAACAGTACAAGCGTTATAAGCACTCCAACTGCACAGCCTTACAATATTCCGAGCAAGCTCCCAACTGTACAAGTTAACTTAACTAACTCTCCAACTTTAGCTCCTACGCCTATCATTCAGGCTGTACCAGTGGCTACACCTGCTGCTGTTCCTACAATTAAGCAACAAATTCCGATGCCTGTTAATCAGGGTACTCCTTCACCGTTGATCGCATCAACAAAAATAACTCCTACATCATTAGTTACTTCCCCTAATGCTATTCCAAATCCATTACCACAAAGTACGACGAATAAAATTCCTACACCGTTAGCTAATAATGTACCTACTCCGTTGGTTGCTCTCGTTACCCCACAAACAACACCACCAAAACCAGTAATTCAAGCACCTGTAAAACAATTAGTACAAGCTGGAATTATTGATAATGGCTCACAGCAAGTAGGTTTAACTGCATCTATAAAACCAACTGTAACTGTGGTTGATACAAACATACCAACTCCATCAACGGTTACCCCAACTGCCGCACTTAAAACTGTTGCGCCATCTACAACTACTTCAATTGTTACTCTGAATGGTAAAGATGGTGTTGACGGTACTAACGGTAAAGATGGAGTAACAACCACCGTTACACAAATCCAGGTAGACACGGCTACACAAGCTAAAGTTGATAGCAATAGCAAACAAGTAGCTGCTAACACTGTTGCTGTTGATAACGTTCAGTCACGCCAACAAGCACAAGAAACTACTATTGAGAACCATAGCTCACAACTTTCTAATCATGAAAAACGTATTACAGCGTTAGAAAATGAAAGTAATAACAACTTCAAGAATCTGAAAAATGACGTAGATAACAACCGTAAACGCGCTGCTGTTGGTGTAGCTTCTGTTGCCGCAATGTCTAACATTCCGCAGGTTACAGACTCTCAATCTTTCGCTATTGGAGCTGGTGTAGGTGAGTATGACTCACAAGGTGCTGTCGCTGTCGGTTTCTCTGCTCGTGTAACAGAGCACGTAGTAACTAAAGCTTCTGTTGGTGCTGGTTCTTATGGCGGTGCTACTGTGGGTGCTGGCGTATCTTACGGATGGTAAGCCTTTAATTCTAGCCCTTCTAATGAGGGGCTTTGATTAAAAGTTTATTTAGATAGGTTTTCGATATGAAAAAGATTGTTGTAATCGTGGATCGAAATGTTGAAGCAGGCAAGATAGCTAACGCTATTGCTCATTGTAGCGCCGGAATCAACGTTTCAAAATATGATGAATATGAAACGAGCAACGGTATTACCTGCACTCTTTCTAATCATCCTATCATCATTCTTTCTGCAAAGAATAAGAATCAGGTTAAAAGCTCTTTAATCAAAGCAGATGAAGCAAAATTAGAATATTCTTTCTTTGCTTCTACAATGTGGAGAGAAACACCTGAAGAACAAGTAGCGGAAACTAAATCAACTTCCTTCGATGAACTGGAAATCATAGCTTGTGCTATCTATGGTGAATCAGAGGAAGTAGATCAGATATCTAAAAAGTTTTCTCTATATCGTTAGGAAGGGTGAAGTATGAAAAATGCTTATTTTGTTAAGTCTGATATTTTAGGGTGGTTTGCATATTTTGTAGTTGCTGTAATCATCGCTAAAACAATGGGTGTGTTTTAAAATAAAGCTAGTTAACCGCCGATGTAGCTACAAACTCACCCCATAAATTTTAGTTAACTGGTTACAGAATATTATGCTGATGATAGCGATTATGGCAAAGTATGTTTTTCTTTCTGCTGTGTTGTATCTGGTTTTAGTTGGAGTGGGAATATGGATTGGATTGATGTTAGATACGTATACCTATAGTTGTAACTACTAAGGTGATAAATGAAAAAATTCATTCTGTATGTTTTAGCAGTGCTAGTTTTTATATTAGTAACAATCTGTATAGCTGGTTATATAAAATTCGAGGTATTAATTTAATGAAAAAATTGGTGTTATTAGCTGCTGTAATGTCTCTCGCTGCATGTTCTTCACCTGCTCAACGTATGGCTGAGTGTGAAAGCAAGGGGGTTAGTAAAGACGCCTGTTATGTAGCTGAGCAAAACCGCACAGCGACACTTAACGCTGCGGCTGAAAAGCAGGCTTTAGAGAATGCTGCTCAACTTGCACAATCAGCACACAAGCACCTTCCTAAAGGCTGTACCCAGGTGATGGAAGCAAACGGTGAATGTGAAAATGCTCCAGCTAAGAAAGATAGTAGCTTTAAACAATTTTCCAGTGAAGCAGACCATGTTATGAACAAACCTATCTCTGATGCTGCTGAATATCTTCTCTCTAAAGGTTGGAAACCTAATCAGGGTGTATGGAAAAAGAAAGATTACACATTAACGCTTGTAGTTGAAAACGAGAAGGTTGTGAATGCACAACTATCAAAATAATTAATAAAGATCTATACCAGAATAATAAATAGCACCTAATTTACTTTATAAAGTTCTCACATCATGTAAACCTTTAGTGTATTGCTAAAGCCGCCCTTTAACAGATAGGCGTTTTTTTCAATTACATTTAAAGTGGGAGGTTAGAATGATTTGGTTTGTATGTTCAATCACTGTATTGATTTACTTGATTTGAATCGCCACGGATAATCTAGACACTTCCGAGCCGTTGATAATACTGGTTTTCATATTCTGTCGGTGACATCTGATTGCTCGAACCATGCCGATGCTTACTGTTATAAAACATTTCGATTTAATCAAAAATATCGCTGCGGGCTTCTTCCCGCGTTCCGTAGATCTTTTTCTTTATCCGTTCGCGTTTCAACAACTGGAAAAAGCTTTCTGCAACCGCATTATCGTGACAGTTACCGCGACGGCTCATACTCCCCTCCAGGCCGTGTGATTTCAGGAACGACTGCCACTCATGGCTTGTGTACTGACTGCCCTGGTCCGAGTGAACCAGCACCTGTTTTTGGGGATTACGCCGCCATACAGCCATCAGCAGTGCATTCAGGACAATGTCCTTTGTCATCCGGGATTGCATTGACCAGCCGATAATTTTGCGTGAGAACAGATCAACAACCACAGCAAGATACAGCCAGCCTTCGTGGGTCCTGATGTAGGTTATGTCCGTTACCCAACGCTTATCCGGAGCATCCGGATTGAACTGTCGCTGGAGCCTGTTGGGCGATACGATACTGGCCTCGCCTTTTCTTGCCCGCGGGCTCCGGTACCCGACCTGAGCCTTTATCCCGGCACGATTCATCAGTCGCCAGACTCTGTTCACTCCGCACTGTTGCCCGCTATCCCGCAAGTCCAGATGGATCTTGCGATAACCATAAACGCAACCGGACTCCAGCCAGAACTGTTTGATCTGTCCCGTCAGTCTCAGATCTACCTGGTGGCGCTGAGTATACGGTTGCTTAAACCAGGCGTAAAAGCCACTGGGATGAACACTCAGCACCCTGCAGAGCAGACGAACAGGCCAGCAACGGGAGTTGTCACGAATAAAGGCGTACCTCAGTCGGACAGCTTCGCGAAGTACGCCGCGGCTTTTTTTAATATGTCCCGTTCGTCAGTAACCCGCTTCAACTCCTTCTGGAGTCGGCGGATCTCGGCCTGAGCATCTGACTGTTCTTTATTAGTGGATGAGTCCGGACCGTACTTCTTTATCCAGGCGTAAAGGCTGTGGGTGGTGATATCGAGACGTGTTGCAACGCTGGAAACAGAATGACCGCGATCAATAACCTGTTTGACTGCTTCAATTTTAAACTCTTCGGGATAACGTTTACCGCTCATGGGCACCTCTCTTTAAGTCATCTTAAATGACTCCGAAGTGTCTGTTAAACCCGTGGCGATTCAATGTGTGCCATGTAGAATGCTCTTAAGTTGTCAACTACCACATAAAAAAAGAGGTCATGATGGATTTACAAGCATGGGATAATGTTATCTCTATCGCTTCGAATGCTGTAACAGCGTTGAGTGTGGTTGGCGGCGTCATCTTCGGAGGGGTTAAATTTCAGGAGATTGTGAAGACGAGAAAAATGGAGAGGGCAATTGATTCAGCAATCGCTCTTAAAGAAGAAATAGATGGCACCAGAAGCCGTTACAATCGTATGCGCTTTGACTTAAACCGCATTATGACTTTTCTCGACACACTGGAGAAATCAGGACAAAGAGCCGACGAAGAAAGCTATTATCATATTCAAGACTCCTTGAAAGACATGACGGAAAATACCTTTCGCATTGGTAGCTCTTTCATCAAGTTACGTCACTATAATGTTCTGATTAAAGAGGTTTCCTGGGAGCCATTCAACGCCCTTCTTCGCTCTGCTGGTAATACGCTAATTGCCATCTCAAAACTGATGACTCTCATCATGCAGGCTTTGCTTAAAGAACAGATAACACCAGAAGAATTCATGGCAATACGAAACGCTTATGATGAACATGGCGCAAAGATGAAAGATGTTAATCACGCAATCTCTGGATTAGATATCATTAAATTTGACAATCTTTTTGACTTCAGCAAAGTACATAACAAAAGCCGGGATTAACTCGGCTCTTATTTTTTCATTTTTCGTTGTCGCAGTTCGCTCAGGTAGTACCTGTAACCTGCTCCCCCGTATGCATTGCTGCGTTTTTAACACGCATTAGAAAATTAATTTTAAAACAGTAAATTACGGCAACACATAGAAACACACAGATGGGCTTACATTGGATTAACCTGAAAAACTGTAGCATTACTAACAGCCAATGAAGTTTAGCTTAAACTACTTTGATTTTAAAAGCTTTCCCGTAAAATCCTCTTTCATTACTAGTTCCTTTCAGGAGTATGATTCACGATCAATACCAACAAGGATTTAAGGGATATTGAATGCCAGTTGATGAAAGTATAATCCCAACATCAGGAACGGCTATACATCCTGGGGGAGTAAGGCAACTAACGTTAGGTGAGATAGCTCTTGCTAAAACGCTGTTCGGCGGCAGCCTTATCTATTATAAAATCTGGGTACATCGTGAAAGCTACCTTCCCTTCAATTTACAACCTGTAGACGTTGCCATGACGCCTAACGGTGAACTTTGGTTTAGAGAAGGAACCTATTCACCAGATTTTTCATTAGAGAGTGATATACAAAAGAAACATAGATTCATGCATGAAATGGTTCACGCATGGCAAGCGCAAAAGGGAATGTTTGTAAGAACCAGAGGGCTATTCTCTCGTTTCGCTCATTATGATTACAGCTTAGATAAAGCTGATTTCCTTCATTACGGACTAGAACAGCAAGCATCTATAGCTAGTGATTATTGGTTACTCGTAACTTATGGATTTAATAGAGACACAACATACTTAGCTGAATATAGAGATTATAATCCTAATATATCTAATCATGAATTAATAAGAAAATATAAAGCAGTGTTGAAAGGATTCCCCGGATGAAGAAATTACTAATCTTTCCAATAGCATTCCTCCTTTCCGGTTGCCCTGGCGGAGGTGTTCCGATAGCTGAACATCGTAGTGTGTTTATTCAAGGTGATACTATTTGCTTCACTGTAAATAAAACTGACGTTTTAGAACGTTATAGCATTTATTACTGGCCTAAAAAGAAATACACGGTAATTAAATCAGATAATAATATTTCTTTATCATATCCAAATACATGTTTCAACGTTAATCTAAAGAACGGCTATAAATATAATATTTCTTATAGCCTCAATGGAAAAAGTTATTCATACCAATTTTTTATTGACAATGATGGGAATCGATAATTATGTCACTACCAGCTTATTTATTTTTGTATGATGAAAATGGAATGCAAGTTGTAGGTAACTGTTTGGCACTTGGTCGAGAAGGTGCTATAGAGGTGATGAATAGTAGCTATGGTGTACGGCAACCTGTAGACAGCAATACCGGAAACATGACCGGATGTAGACAACATAGCCCTGTAGTTATTCATAAACAACTTGATAAAGTAAGTCCTTTCTTTGCTATTGCCGTATGTGAACAAAAAAGATTTCAAAAAGCCGTGCTTAAATATTATGAAATTATTGAGGCGGGAGTAGAGGAAGAAATTTATAATATCACTTTAGAAAGTGTTGTTGTTTCTTCTGTCGATTTTACTCATGTTTATTATCCAGGTAGTTCTACACCTAACATGCATGAAGTTGTAGGGCTTAGATTCCGTGGGATTGAATGGAATTATGTCAGAGGTAATATTAAGTATGATGATGCATGGATGAAACCAGCAAAACAGAAAGACACACAATAGCAAGGTACCCTTCTCTTCATCTTCTGTCGTGGGATCCGACTGCGCTGAGAAAATTAAATAGATACAAAAGGCGACATCGATCGCCTTTTTTAATTGCAGGCATTACAGAATATGGACGCCAGGACCACTGTAAGCCCCTACCCTGACGTCGCCCCTGTTAACCTAATTGCCATGCCCCGGCATCAATAAGCGATGCTGTCCCGGTCCAGGCGAACAATGCCAGCTCACGCCCCCCTGCATCGGGGTAAATACGGCTGCTGAGGCATGCCTCTCCCTCATTGACAAACACTTCTACGGAAGAGCAGTCAAAGAACAGGCGCAGACTGAGAGCATCGTTCAGGTTAAGCGCGACGCTTCGGGTACCGCACAGGCCATACTTTGGATAGTCTCGCTCCAGCACCAGGCGCTGCATCTGCGCATCAACATAAACACGCAACCCGCTTCCAAGACGAATGCCGTATTGTTCCGCGCTGCTATTAGCGCAATCCCACTGCAGAATAACATCCATCGCCTCACAGTGTTCCACCAGAGTCATCTGTTGATTTTTAAGCGTACTTATCGGCCAGGGAAACCATGCCCCACGGAGACCTTCGACCTCTCTGGCCGGCCGCATTTGCAGACGGTTATCCGTACTGAGCGTCAACTCGCGCGGTAAAGAGAGCATGCCAGCCCAACCATCCTCCTGTTCCGGCAGCGGGGATTCCCACATGTCCAGCCAGCCAATGACGATGCGGCGGCCATCAGGTGTCAGGAAACTTTGTGGTGCATAGAAATCATGCCCGCAATCCATCTCCACAAACTCACCTTCACGCACAAAGGGCTGACCAGGCTGCCACTCGCCCAACAGATAGCCGCTCTGGAAAAGATTACGATTTTTGTAGCCTTCAGCCACCAGCCCCTGAGGCGAAAACATCAGCACGCGCTTGCCATTGAGAATGAAAAAGTCCGGGCATTCCCACATATAGCCCATCTCTTTTTCCGCCACCGCAAGTACGCCCATATCCTGCCACGCGTGCAGATCCGCAGAACGATAAACGCGCACCTGGCCCGTCTCGCCATCCCGCGCACCGACAACCATGTACCAGCTATCCCCTTCACGCCACACTTTCGGATCGCGGAAGTGATGCAGGCCAGGTGGCGTATCAACTACCATTCCCTGTCGCTCAAAATGGACTCCATCACGGCTGGTTGCCAGACACTGCACCTGATAGAGATTAGCCTCGTCAGGATCGCCGTGGAATTTGTGTCCAGTGTAAATCAGCGCCAGCGTATCGCCATCCACAACCGCCGATCCGGAAAAACAGCCATCCTTGTCTTCGGGCCCTTCCGGTGCCAGTGCAACCGGGAGATGTTCCCAGTGAACTAAATCCTTGCTGCGCGCATGACCCCAGTGCATCGGACCCCATTGGGTGGAGTACGGATGATGTTGATAAAAAGCGTGATACCAGCCGTCAAACCAGACCAGGCCATTTGGGTCGTTCATCCAGCCAGCACGCGCAGCGAGGTGGTAACGCGGATACCAGCGCAGGTTAAGCCCTTCGCGTCTTGACTGAAGTTCCTGTTCTGCTTTCGTAATGGAATACGTCATTTCTCTACTCTTTCGATCAGATGGTTGAAGGTTGCGGCATGAGCGGGTCAGAAGAGGACTTACCCGAGCGCAACAGGAAGATGGAGATAAACGTGGTGCTGAATACCAGTAGCCCCATGATGAGATAGGACTGGGAAAAGCCGTACTTCTCATAGCTGTAACCAGCCAGCGGCGACAAGACCGAGGCAATCACCGAGCTTGTACAGGCAAAGCCCACCAGATAGAGGGTGGAAGAGAGCCGCTTATCAAAATGCAAGCTGTTGTATTTAAAGATTGAGACCAACAAAACGGGCAGCTCAACGGCGTGTAATAGCTTGGTAATGGAGATCAATACCGGCCCCTCAACCAGACCCGATGCCACCATACGCATCGCCATCACCATTCCCGCGAAAATCAGACCATTCTTCGCGCCAAGGCGATTCACCAGCCACGGGGCACAAAACATGCCCGCCGCCTCAAGGAAAACCTGGAAGGAGTTGAGATAACCGTACATGGCGTTCCCTTCCTGCAACGTCGGGAACTGGGAGGAGAAATAGACCGGGAACTGCTGGTCGTAAACGCCATAAATACAGGTGCCGATAACGAAAAACACCAGCGCCCAGAAGCGCGGCAGCGTCAGCAGCCGCAAGGCGTCTTCCAGCGTGACCTTACCGCCGGACACCGCCTCCTGCATGGCGTGCGGGGCGGAAGAGACCCTGAGACGCGCCAGCAACACAAAAAACACCAGCCCGGCGCAGCTCGCCACCGCGAAGTTCAGCTTCGGGTTAATGTTAAACAGGAGCCCCGCAAAAAAGGTTGCCGCCGCCCAGCCAAGCGATCCCCACATCCTCGCCTTGCCGAACTCAAACTGGCTCTGGCGGGCCACGCGCTCGGTATAGGACTCCAGTACCCCTATTCCGCCGTTAAACGTCAGGCCGATATAAATCCCGCCGAAAATGCTGCCAAGTAAAACGTTAACCTGCAGCAGATAACCAAATAGCAAAAAAGCCGGACCAGAAAGAATGAGCAGACAAGTCAGAAACCAGAGCAGGTTTTTACGCAGACCGAGTTTGTCCTGAATGAATCCATAGCAGATTTGAGCAAAAAGCGCGGAAACGGAAAGCACGGCATAGATAACGCCGGTATCCCCCGCTTTTAACCCCACGTCCTGATGAAGCCAGATGGAGAGCAACGAGCCTGAAGATGACCAGGTGACAAAAAAGAAAAACAGTAATGCGCTCAGTAAAGGGTAGCTGTGAGAGTGATGCGTTTTCATCATGACATTCTCATGTTGGAGTAATGACTCAATGGTAACGTTAACATCATTTCTTTCTCATGCTGTTTGGCTAAGATTTAAGATGTTAATCACGAAAGTTAACGTTAACATTGAGAGAATGAGATCGCGATCAAATATTCATCACAGAGGTAAGCATGACCTGACCTGGGCATCAGCCTTCCTTTTACATCAGCGACTTAGTTGTATACCCTCTCACACAGAGCACTAACGGAGTAAGAAAATGGCTTCCCTGAAGGACGTCGCAAAGCTGGCTAACGTATCGCTGATGACGGTTTCCCGCGCGCTTAACAGCCCGGAGCGCCTTAAACCGGAAACGCTGGCGCGCGTTCAGTTGGCTATCGAGCAGACCAGTTACGTGCCTGACCTGTCCGCCAAGAAAATACGCGGTGCGCATGCCTCACCTAAAACCATAGGCGTACTGGCGCTCGATACGGTGACGACACCTTTCTCGGTAGAGATTACGCTGTCCATTGAAGAGACGGCCCGGATGCACGGCTGGAACAGCTTCGTGATGAATATGTTTACCGATGACAACCCGGATGCCATTGTCGACCTTCTCCTCTCTCATCGGCCTGACGGAATTATCTACACCACAATGGGATTACGTCAGGTTCCTCTCCCTGCCAAACTCCTCACCCTTCCCTGCGTGCTGGCTAACTGCGAAAGTATCAATGAAAAAGTTGCCAGCTACATCCCTGATGATGAACAGGGACAGTACACCGCCGTGCAAGCATTACTCGCCGAGGGTTATCGACAGCCCCTGTGCCTGCATTTACCCGTGGACCATCTGGCCACAACCCGACGCCGTCAGGGGCTGGAACGTGCATGCCATGAAGCTGGGCTCGACCCGAACAGTCTGGAACATAGCTATATGGCGTTCGGGGACGAGCACTATCGTGACATTCCGTCAGTTTTGCTGACGCACATTCAGAACGGTATTCCCCGGTTCGACTCCGTTATCTGCGGCAACGATCGTATCGCATTGATGGTGTACCAGACGCTACTGGCTCAAGGGCTTCGCATCCCACAAGATATTGCGGTTATCGGTTATGACAATATGGTGGGCATTGGAGAACTCTTTCTCCCTCCTCTTTCAACGGTTCAACTGCCACATTATGAAATTGGACGTCTGAGTGCCCTGCATATTATTAACGGTGAAAACCATCGGGAAACGACGCGTGTTGAAAGTCCATTTTTAATGCGCGATTCCGTCGCACATCTATAGAGACCAGAGATTTTTGCATATCATGGTGGCAAGGAGGTCGTATACCTTCTTTTATGTCAGCGAATGGCACGATTTGTCACACTCTTTTTTCTGCTTTTACACTCCAGGCCGACTGCACATAACCGGCTGTTTTACTTTGTAATAAAGCGCAATTTTCTTTCAGAAAAGAGGGATATTCCCTCCCCTGTGCCCCATGTCACAAAACAGTAAACAAATTAACCATTGAGCCCCGTGGCAAAAGGCTCTATATTGGCGGCGTTTTTTTCAGGCCCCCATCTGTTTTTTTAACTTTTTATTCAATCGTGGCTCATAACGAAGCGGCGGTTGTAGGAGTGATATGATGACGGATAAAGTCCGTATTGACACCGTAGATGCCCACAAAAGCAACGAAACCTATCTGGCCCGTCAGGCCGAGTTTGAATCTAACGTCAGGAGTTATCCGCGCAAACTGCCTTTAGCCATCACTAAAGCAGAAGGCGTGTGGATCACCGATGCAGATAATAAAGAATACCTTGACTGTTTAGCAGGCGCAGGGACCCTTGCGCTTGGCCATAACCATCCTGATGTGCTGAAAAGCATCCAAAATGTCATTACCAGCGGCTTGCCGTTACATACCCTGGATCTGACTACGCCTCTGAAAGATGCGTTTTCAGAATACCTTCTCTCTCTGCTGCCAGGTCAGGGCAAAGAGTACTGCCTGCAGTTCACCGGTCCATCCGGTGCTGACGCCGTGGAAGCGGCGCTGAAACTGGCGAAAAAAGTCACCGGCCGTAGCGGTATCATCAGCTTCTCTGGTGGTTACCACGGTATGACCCACGGCGCACTGTCCGTGACCGGCAACCTGTCTCCGAAAGAAGCGGTTGACGGTATGATGCCAGAAGTACAGTTCATGCCTTACCCGCACGAATACCGTTGCCCGCTGGGTATCGGTGGTGAAGCGGGCGTGAAAGCGCTGACCTACTACTTCGAAAACCTGATTAACGACGTGGAAAGTGGCGTGCGCAAACCTGCAGCCGTCATTCTGGAAGCCGTTCAGGGTGAAGGCGGTGTGAACCCAGCTCCAGTTGAGTGGCTGCAGCGTATCCGCAAAGTGACTCAGGAACACGGCATTCTGCTGATCCTCGACGAAGTGCAGGCTGGCTTTGCGCGTACCGGTAAATTCTTCGCCTTCGAACACGCTGGCATCGAGCCAGACATCATCGTGATGTCTAAAGCTGTCGGTGGCGGTCTGCCACTGGCTGTGCTCGGTATCAAAAAGCAGTTCGATGCATGGGCTCCAGGTCACCACACCGGTACCTTCCGCGGCAACCAGCTGGCGATGGCAACCGGTCTGACCACGCTGAAAATCCTGAAAGATCAGAACATCGCAGGCAAAGTGGCTGCACAGGGCGAATGGCTGAAAGGCCAGCTGAAAGAGATGGCGAAACGCTATCCGGTAATCGGCCACGTTCGCGGTCTGGGCATGATGATCGGTATCGAGATTGTTAAGCCAAACGAAGCTGCTGACCACATGGGTTGCTTCCCGGGTGATGGCGAGCTGTCTGCCCTGATTCAGAAGAAGTGCTTCGAAGCTGGTCTGATTCTGGAGCGTGGTGGTCGCAACGGTATCGTTCTGCGTCTGCTGCCTTCCCTGCTGATCAGCGATGAAGAGCTGAAAATCTTCCTGGATAAATTCGAGCAGGCACTGCTTGCTGCGGGCGTTCGCCCGGCGTAACCGGAGTAGTTGAACACGATGTCAGATTCAAACCCAATTTTGTTCTCCTCTGCACAGAGCATTGAAGCTTACCAGCAGGCGATTGAACAAAGCACTCAGGCCGTGATGCAGTGGCTGAAACAGCCTGAGATGTACCAGGGCAAAACGGTCGCGGAACTGCGCGACCGTATTAAGCTGGATTTCAACCCGAAAGGTCTGGGCAACGAAGCGGCAATTGAACGCGCCGTGGAGTTCTTCCTGAAAGACAGTTTGTCCGTTCATCACCCACAGTGTGTGGCGCACCTGCACTGCCCAAGCCTGGTAGTAAGCCAGGCGGCAGAAGTGCTGATCAACGCCACTAACCAAAGTATGGACTCCTGGGATCAAAGCCCGTCCGCAACCATCATTGAGATCAAACTGATCGAATGGCTGCGTACCCGCGTGGGTTATCAGGCTGGCGACGCAGGTGTCTTCACCAGCGGTGGCACTCAGAGCAACCTGATGGGTCTGATGCTGGCTCGTGATGCGTTCTTCGCGCGTCAGGGCCACTCCGTTCAGCAGGATGGTCTGACGGGCGATCTGCGTAAGATCCGCGTACTGTGCTCAGAAAACGCGCACTTCTCAGTGCAGAAAAACATGGCGCTGATGGGTCTGGGTTACCAGTCCGTGGTGCAGGTGAAAACGGACGAATTCTCGCGCATGGATCTGACCGATCTGGCGGCGAAAATCGAACAGTGCAACGCGAATGGCGAACAGATCCTGGCGATTGTCGCGACAGCAGGGACCACCGATGCCGGTGCTATTGACCCTCTGCGTGCCATTGCTGAGCTCGCGGCGAAGCAGAATATCTGGGTACACGTTGATGCGGCATGGGGCGGCGCGCTGCTGATGTCTGAGCAGTATCGTCACTACCTGGACGGCATTGAACTGGTGGATTCCGTTACTCTGGACTTCCACAAGCAGTTCTTCCAGACCATCAGTTGCGGTGCGTTCCTGCTGAAAGAAGCACGTCACTATGAACTGATGCGCTATCAGGCGGCTTACCTGAACTCTGAGTTCGACGAAGAAGCGGGCGTGCCTAACCTGGTGTCTAAATCGCTGCAGACCACGCGCCGTTTCGACGCGCTGAAACTGTGGATGAGCCTGGAAGCGCTGGGTCAGGAGCAATACGCAGCGATCATCGATCACGGCGTGACGCTGGCACAGCAGGTTGCGGCTTATGTGAAAGAGCAGCCTGCTCTGGAACTGGTTATGCAACCGCAGCTGGCAAGCGTACTGTTCCGCTTCCGCGGACAGGTGCAGACCGATGAAGCGGGTATCGCCCTGCTGAACCAGAAAATTGGTGATGCGCTGCTGGAATCCGGCCGTGCAAACGTCGGCGTGACTGAGCATAACGGTATCACTTGCCTGAAGCTGACGCTGTTGAACCCAACCGTGACGCTGGAAGATATTAAAATCCTGCTGTCTCTGGTTGAGCGCACCGCTCAGGAAGTTCTGGCGAAGTAATACAAAACCCCTCTTCCGCAAGGAGAGGGGTTATTTTTATACCCCTGCCCACCACATTCTGGCTTTTACTCCCCAGTAACTCGTCCACCCCGTAGTCGTGCTGACAACGTTCCCCTTCGACACAATGACCAGCGTCGGCGTTACGCTCACCTGCCATGCCTGCGACAGCGCACCGTTTTCATCATTTATCACCGGCATTTTCAGCTGTTTCTTTTCAACCCAGCGCGCAAGCTTTGCATCATCACCGGAACGCATGGCAATACTCACCACATTGCCACCCTCTTCTGCCAGCTTATTGACTGCAGGCGTGGTATAACGGCAGATGCTGCACCAGGTGGCCCAGACGTAAATCAGCAGCGGTCGGTCCTGACTGAGCGCCGCAATGTCGTGCATCGTGCCATCAATACCCTGCATCGGAGTTGCACTAAACGTGGCAGGTAATGTCGGCTTGCGGTACTGATCCACACCCCACATCACAGCCAGCGCCAGCAGAACGAGTACGATCCCTTCCCGCGCCCAGCGGCGCAGTTTGCTGAATTTGCGGTTTTCCATTATGACCTCGTGAGTTAACGAAGGTCATCTTAGCGAGCTATGCGTCGTTTCGCTGTAAAGAAGTGTCGCGAGTGTACTGCTTTGCCACGCTGGTAAAACTTTAATCCTTGCACGGTTGCCGTGTCGTGCTATGGCCATATTCGTATTGACCATAGCCTGAGTGGTAATACAGAGCTGCTGATTTCACCACGTCGTTCAGCACGGTCCCTTTTATGCACGTCCCCATTTGTTGCAGGCGCTTGATGCAGTTCTCCATCTCTTTCAGGCTGGTCTTGCCAAAGCGAGCAACCAGCAGTGAAGTTGCAGCCACCCTGACTGCCACTGCGGCATCGGTAACAGCCAGCACCGGCGGGGTATCAAGGATCACAAGGTCATAATGTTCATCTGCCCACGTCATTAACACTCTGAAGCGATCGCTCATCAGCAGTTCTGAAGGTCGCGATGGAACCGGCCCACAGGTCAGCACATCAATATTGCCTTTTTCATAGCGCTGAATCGCCTCCTGGCACGCACATTTTCCGTCAAGCACCCCGGAAAGTCCGGTGTGGTTTTTTAAACCGAATACGTTATGGACATATCCCTCACGCATATCCGCGTCAATGAATAACACCCTGAGCCCGGCCTGTGCCTCAATGGCTGCCAGTGAGGTGCTGACCAGCGTTTTTCCGCAGTCCTGCGTTGGGCCAGAAATCATGACGATCCGGTTAGCGGCATCCTGCAGCGTGAAATGCAAGCTGGTGCGCAACCCCCGCACAGCCTCAACAAAAATATCTGCGGGCCGGTCGACAGGCAGGAAAGGCACATCGGTAATCTTGTGACTCCAGCGCGAGCCAAATACTCTTTTCCTGTGCAGGTGCGTTTTTTTCCACAGCCACATCGAACGCGGCAAGGTAGCCATCACCTGTACTCCCAGCCCTTCAAGCTGCTCGGCGGTGTTGAGACCACGTCTGAGCGCAATGCGAACCAGCACCAGCCCCATTGAAAATATCAGCCCCAGCAGGGTGCCAAAAACAATAATCAGCGGCTTTCGCGGTTTAACAGGATCAGGTTGCGTTACCGCGTTGTCGATAATTCGCACGTTACCGATGGCGCTGGAACGTGAGATGTTCAACTCTTGCTGACGTGTGAGTAGCTGTAGGTAGATTGTCCGACCTGACTCCACATCCCGACTGAGGCGCAAAATATCCTGTTGAGTCGAAGGCATGGCTGAGACACGCTGATTCAGGCGAACTTTCTCCTGTACCAGCGTCTGGCGTTTTTCACGCAATGCGCGGTAATTCGGGTGATCTTTCTTGAAGAGTTGAGAAATCTCCGCCTCACGAAACGTCAACTCGTTAAGCTGGTTTTCGATATTAACAATCTGTTCAAGAACCGATTTCGCTTCCAGTGAGAGATCGACCGAGTCACGCTGTTTGCGATACTGATTCAGCCGCTCTTCGGCCTGCTCGAGTTCGCTTCTGATTTTAGGTAACTGCTGCTGTAAAAATGCAAGACTTCGGGAATCCTGCGCTTCCTGACGGGCAATATTTTGCTGCAGGTAATTGTTGGCAATACGGTTGAGCACATGGGCAATACGATCAGGATCGTTGCCGGTCAGGGTGAGCGTCATTACCCCACTCTGTTTTGCCGATTCAACTACGCTAAATTGGTTGCTCAGCGCATTGATTGCCTCCAGACGGGAACAGGTTTGTAGCGTGAATTGCGTGCCCGTTGGGGCATTCAGTTTCGCCACCAGCAGGGAAATCCCCTCTTTTTCAAAAGGTTTTCCCTCCCTACCCTCAGCATAAAAATTGTCGCCCTCCAGCCGGTATGCACCTTTTTCCAGCACCGTGAGCACAAGGGATCGGGGTTTTCCTTCAACAAGTGGCAGTTGCAACCAACCAAGGGCGATCGTCGCTGGCTTACGGCCCTGCAACTGCGCCCACAACTGCCCTACGACAGGGAAAGTACGCCACGTCACCTGCTGCGTTAAACCTAATTCATCAACGGTAGCGCCCAGGATCATGCGTGATTTAAGCAGGAGTATTTCGGGTTCCACATCGGGAGACATCTCATTACCAAACTGTCTTAAATTTTTGAGCAGGCTATTATCCTGCTTTCCTTCCACCTGAATTAAGGCATCCGCGCGGTATACGGGCGTGGCCCAAAAAGCATACAGCCCCGCCAGCAAGGTAAAAATGACAGTCATCGATAAAATGACTGCACGATGATCGATCATTTCGCCGAGTAGACGAATGAGATCAATTTCATGATTTTCCGGTGTTGCTGCACCGTAACTGCCTGTTGTGTAAGACGACATTAACGCTTCATTCCTTGTTGACTCAATCGATGAGCCCATTCCTGGCTGGCTTTGCCCAGCAGCCCGAAAACATAGTCGAATGCTTCACGGCTTTTACGATAGGGATCGGGGATGTCCTGCGGCTCCAGCCATTGCCCAAAGAGCAGAGATTTGCCGCGAATTTCCGGGGCCATGGCAGAGATAAAACGAAGATGAGCAGGTTCCATCACCAGAATAAGATCCGATTCCCGCATGATCTGCGGAGTTAATTTGCGCGCGCGATGTTCACCGAGTGAGAGCCCATGTCGCCTGGCCACATCCTGAGCGTGGATATCCGCCGGGCTTCCTTCCAGCCCAAATATGCCTGCCGAGGTGATCTGTTTTCCCGGTAGCAACTGGCGTAACAACTGCTCTCCAATCGGTGAGCGACAAATATTGCCAGTGCAAACCACTAAGATGGAATCGAACATTATTGCGGCCACGATCTGATGTAACGAACCGTTTCGGTCAGATCATGAACACCGCTGATGGTCGGCACGAGCTGAGTAATGACGCGATTCCAGCGCGACAGTGGAGCCGTGGTGACATAAACAATGTCGTAAGGTTCAAGCTGGAATTCGGTGCCCAACACCATCGCAGAAGCATCCTGCGCATTAAGCTGATAAATGTTGGCTATTTTTCCCGCATTATTACCTTTAGCAATGGAGCGAATGACAAAAATACCCGTCGCATCGGCCATGTCCTGGTTCAACCCGCCCGCATTGCTCAGCGCTTCGGCAAGGGTCATCCCACTCCTGTCCATCTTCAGCGTGCTCTGCTTAATCACTTCCCCCATCACAAAGACCTTCAGTGCGTCATTGCGTGGAACAAAAAGAATATCGCCCGGGTAGAGCAGCTTATTTTGCGTCAGGTCGCCGTGCTGCATCAGCGCGTACAAAGAGAGGTGCGAATCTTTCCCCTCGTGAGTGAGAACCACATTGCGCCAGTCAGCGTCAGCAGAAAGCCCACCCGCCGCGTTGACGGCATCCATAACCGTCATTGGAATATTGGTAATAGCCTGCTGGCCAGATTTGGCGACTTCGCCAGTGACATAAGCTTTTTGCGAGCGGAAGGCCGCCACGCTGACATCCACCTGCGGACTTTCGATAACGCTCTCCAGTCGTGTGGCGATCTCCTCTCTCACTTCAGAGACCGTTTTTCCCGCCACAGTGACTTTTCCGACATAGGGATAAAAGAGGGTACCGTCCGCGTTCACCCAGTTACCGGCATCACTGGCACTACGATATTGCCCAGCCGGTGTTGTCAGTTCAGGGTGATCCCAAACGGTAACGGTTAAAACATCACCGGCTCCAATGCGGTACTCCCAGTTTCTGAGCTGCTCATCCAGCTTAGGATTTGGCTGAGATTTCACAACGGCAGGACGCAATTTTTCAATCAGGGAAGGGGTAAGTGGATAAAGATCCACACGCTTATCAACATTATTATATTCATCACCCGTCGTGATGATATTTTTCCCTGATGAGCTTAATGCTTGCCCGGGAGAAAATACACAGCCAGTCAACTGACTTATTGCTAAGAATATTACAAATAGTGTAGTTGTGTTTTTCATTAAAATTAATTTATCATTCATGAGCACAACAAACGTATAACAGAAAATTCAGGAAGAATTACTGAACCACTCAACGCTCTGTTTTTCATGCAGTTAAATAACTAAAACACATCATCGAATGATGCGCAGGATTAATTTAAGAAGCGGAAGGAAGTTGAATTGAAAATTAAACCGTTCCGCTTTTATAAGTTTAAGTTGTCTTTAAAAAAAACGCATGTCTTTCAGATCACAAACGTAGAGTAAACTTATACTTTCAGAATTAATTAAAAAACACATTTCTGTACTGAATTGCTCTTAGGAAATATCATTCATAAGCAAAATGGTATTAACCATTTGATCTACACAAAATCGTCCACTTTTGTTACATTTTTTTTCTAACAGGGTCTGCTGGGATACTTAAAATAGGCTGTCTGCCACATCGTCATCACAACAGCAGGCTGAGAGTATCAGTAACGGTTTAAGTGGAGAAAAAATGGTTAAGCGTAAATTGCTGCTTCTAGGTGTCTTACTGTCTCTGGCGGGATCTGCATTCGCAGCGCCATCCGGCATCAAGGCCTATGAAGAACAAGAGTTCATTGCTGATTTCACGAAGTTCAAAATTGGCGACACCGCACCTGCGCAGTATCAAACGCCCGAGTACACCATCAAACAGTACCAGTTGCGTAACCTCCCGGCACCGGATGCCGGTACACACTGGACCTATATGGGCGAGAATTACGTCCTGATCGGTGATGCTGATGGCAAGATCTACAAAGCCTATAACGGAGATATCTTCTATCATCGCTGATTCGATCCTGATTCGCCCGTGGCAGGAGAGCGATCGCCCTTTCCTGCGCACGCTCTATCTCCACGCCCGGCGTGAAGCCTGGCCGTGGCTGGACAATTCACAGTGGCAGCTTGAAGACTTTGATGCAGCAACCCGCGACGAAGTGATTTGGGTCGCCGTGCAGAACGGTCATCGCCTGGGTTTTGCTTCAGTCTGGACGAACGATAATTTCCTGCACAACCTGTTTGTTGACCCGCAGTATCAGAGCCTTGGAGTCGGACACTTGCTTCTGGAGCAGGTGCAGAAGACGTTTACCAGCACAGGTTCGCTTAAGTGTCTGGAGAAAAATTCGCGGGCTATTGCGTTTTACCAGCGACACGGCTGGCACATTGAGTCGAAGGGAATTTCTCCGGACGGAGAGTACTATCTGATGCATTACCGGCTTGGGTAAAGTCAGGTGGCGCTACGCTTACCTGACCTACAAAACCGTATTCCGTAGGCCGGGTAAGGCGAAGCCGCCACCCGGCAATTCGGAGCTGGGAACTTACACCGCGCGGAACGCGATTTCACCCGGTATCACTTCACCCTGCCAGTAGAGCTGCGCTGCAACGCGCCCCGCCAGCTGGCGATACATCTCAGCAAATTCGCTGTCCGGACGGCTGACGACCGTCGGTTTTCCGCTGTCGAGATCCTCACGCAGAGTAATATGCAGCGGCATCTGGCCGAGCAGTTGGGTGTGATATTTCGCGGCCAGTTTTTCTGCCCCACCCGTACCAAATATCGGTTCATGGTGACCGCAGTTGCTGCAGATATGCATGCTCATGTTTTCAACAATACCAAGCACCGGCACTTCCACTTTCTCGAACATCACGATGCCTTTTTTGGCGTCAATCAGCGCGATATCTTGCGGCGTGGTCACCACAACCGCTCCCGTGACTGGAATGTTTTGCGCCAGCGTGAGCTGAATATCACCGGTGCCCGGCGGCATGTCCAGCACCAGATAATCCAGATCCGGCCACATCGTCTCCTGCAGCATCTGCATCAGCGCTTTGCTGGCCATCGGGCCACGCCAGACCATGGCGTTATCATCGGTGACCAGATACCCAATGGAGTTGGTCGCCAGACCATGAGCCATGATGGGGGCCATGTGAGTGCCATCCGGCGAGGTTGGACGCTGGTTTTCCGCCCCCAGCATGTTTGGAATAGAAGGCCCGTAGATATCGGCATCAAGAATACCGACCTTTGCCCCTTCTGCCGCCAGCGCCAGCGCCAGGTTAACCGCGGTGGAGGATTTACCTACCCCGCCTTTGCCTGAACTCACGGCAATAATATTTTTCACACCGTTCACGCCCGGCTGGTTTTTCACCCGCTTCAGGGTAGCGATGCTGTGGGTCAGCTTCCAGTCAATCGCTTTTGCACCGGTAATGCGCAGCAGTTCAGAGCTGGTTTGCTCTTTCAACGCGTCAAATGCGCTGGTCCAGACGAACGGCATCTGCAACTCAATGTGCAGGGTATCGTCCAGCCAGGCGACGTGGTGCAACGCTTTCAGCGTCGTAAGATTATGTTTCAGGGTTGGATGCTGAAAGTTAGCCAGCGTCCCGGCGACCATTGCTCGTAAGGCTTCCGGTGATTTGGCCTGGGATTGAGAACTCATCCCGACTCCTTTGTTCTTGTGAATAAGACCTTAGATGAACAAGTTTACCTGAAAGGCCGTGGTTTGTGCTTACTTAATAATGCCCCTTTTGGTAATATCAAAAACCCTTTTCACAGTTAAAAGAAGTAATGCCTACTATGACTCAAGTCGCGAAGAAAATTCTGGTAACGTGCGCACTGCCGTACGCCAACGGCTCAATCCACCTCGGCCACATGCTGGAGCATATCCAGGCTGATGTCTGGGTCCGTTACCAGCGAATGCGCGGCCACGAGGTTAATTTCATCTGTGCGGACGATGCCCACGGCACGCCTATCATGCTGAAAGCTCAGCAACTGGGGATTTCTCCTGAGCAGATGATTGCCGAAATGAGTCAGGAGCATCAGACTGATTTTGCTGGCTTTGACATCAGCTACGACAACTATCACTCCACGCACAGCGACGAAAACCGTGAGCTGTCGGAGCTGATCTACACGCGTCTGAAAGAGAACGGTTTTATCAAAAACCGCACCATCTCCCAGCTGTACGATCCGGAAAAAGGCATGTTCCTGCCGGACCGTTTCGTCAAAGGCACCTGTCCGAAATGTAAATCCCCGGACCAGTACGGCGATAACTGCGAAGTGTGCGGCGCGACCTACAGCCCGACCGAGCTTATCGAGCCGAAATCCGTGGTGTCTGGCGCAACACCTGTGATGCGTGACTCCGAGCACTTCTTCTTCGACCTGCCATCCTTCAGCGAAATGCTGCAGGCGTGGACCCGAAGCGGCGCGCTGCAGGAGCAGGTAGCGAACAAGATGCAGGAGTGGTTCGAGTCCGGTCTGCAACAGTGGGATATCTCCCGCGATGCACCGTACTTTGGTTTCGAAATTCCGAATGCACCGGGTAAATATTTCTACGTCTGGCTGGACGCGCCAATCGGCTACATGGGCTCCTTCAAGAACCTGTGCGACAAGCGTGGCGATACCGTCAGCTTCGACGAATACTGGAAGAAAGATTCCACAGCCGAGCTGTATCACTTCATCGGTAAAGACATCGTCTACTTCCACAGTCTGTTCTGGCCAGCAATGCTGGAAGGCAGCAACTTCCGCAAGCCGACCAATTTGTTCGTACACGGCTACGTGACGGTAAACGGCGCGAAGATGTCCAAGTCCCGCGGGACGTTCATCAAAGCCAGCACCTGGCTGAACCACTTCGATGCGGACAGCCTGCGCTACTACTACACGGCAAAACTCTCTTCCCGCATCGACGATATCGACCTGAACCTGGAAGATTTCGTGCAGCGCGTGAACGCGGACATCGTCAACAAAGTGGTGAACCTGGCATCCCGTAACGCGGGCTTTATCGCCAAGCGTTTTGACGGCGTGATGGCAGCCGAACTGGCTGACCCAGCCCTGTACAAAACCTTCACCGATGCTGCAGCCACTATTGGCGAAGCGTGGGAAGCGCGTGAGTTCGGTAAAGCCGTGCGTGAAATTATGGCGCTGGCAGACCTGGCTAACCGCTATGTGGACGAGCAGGCTCCGTGGGTGGTGGCGAAACAGGAAGGCCGTGATGCCGATCTGCAGGCCATCTGCTC
The DNA here is from genome assembly GCF_037053385.1 of Enterobacter sp. P82. Lineage (NCBI taxonomy): Bacteria > Pseudomonadati > Pseudomonadota > Gammaproteobacteria > Enterobacterales > Enterobacteriaceae > Enterobacter > Enterobacter sp. P82. The sequence continues at coordinate 399,900 of NZ_JBALHX010000001.1, read as the reverse complement.
CATGGGTATCAACCTGTTCCGCGTGCTGATGACGTACCTGAAGCCAGTTCTGCCACAGCTTGCTGCACGTGCAGAAACGTTCCTGAACACTGAACTGACCTGGGATGCGATTGCTCAGCCGCTGCTCAGCCATAAAGTGAACACCTTCAAGGCGCTGTATAACCGCATTGAAATGAAACAGGTTGAAGCCCTGGTTGAAGCCTCTAAAGAAGAAGTGAAAGCCGCTGCGGCTCCAGTCACCGGCCCGCTGGCTGACGACCCGATTCAGGACACCATCACTTTTGATGACTTCGCGAAAGTTGATCTGCGCGTGGCGCTGATTGAAAACGCGGAGTTTGTGGATGGCTCCGATAAACTGCTGCGTCTGACGCTGGATCTGGGCGGCGAGAAACGTAACGTCTTCTCGGGTATTCGTTCTGCGTATCCAGACCCGCAGGTGCTGATTGGCCGCCAGACGGTCATGGTGGCTAACCTGGCACCACGCAAAATGCGCTTTGGTATTTCTGAAGGCATGGTGATGGCCGCAGGCCCTGGCGGGAAAGATATCTTCCTGTTAAGTCCTGACGAAGGCGCGAAGCCTGGTCAGCAGGTGAAATAACAAAAAAGCCGGAGATTAACTCCGGCTTTTTTTATGGCTTCGCGCTGTGTATGCGATTCGTCAGCCCGCGCAAGAAATAGCGCATAAACTGGTCTCCGCACTCGCGATAGTTCTTATGGTCCGGGGCACGCATCATGGCGGTGATCTCTGGCATCGAGACGCGGAATTTCTGCTCGGTCATGATCGCCAGGATGTCGTCAGTCTTCAGTGAAAACGCAATACGCAGCTTTTTCAGCACCGTATTGTTGTTTACGCGACGCTCCAGCGCCAGCTCTGGCGCAGACTCATCTTTACCGCGCTTGTCATAGATCAGACCGTTCAGGAAGCCAGACAGGATAATGTCCGGGCAGCGGACAAACCCCTCTTCGTCTTCTTTGGTCATCCAGGTATCGAAACCGGCCGACGTGGACTCCATGTCGGAGAGCGCAAGAATGCGCACCATGTCGTTATTATTCGCTTTCAGGGTGTAGCGCAGGCTACGGAGTATATCGTTACTGAGCATAGAGCCTTCGAATGTCGATGATGCAATGGCGCGCAGTGTACCAGCTTTACAGGCCAATCGCCTCTTTCAAACTCTTCAGGTAGCGACGGCTAACCGGCACCGTTTGCCCGGCGCGCAGCACCAGCTCTGCCTGACCGTTGTCTTCCAGGCGGATCTCTTTCAGGTGCGCCATATTGACCAGATACTGGCGATGGCAGCGAATGAGCGGCGTGCGGCTCTCCAGCGTCCGCAAGGTCAACTCGGTAAACCCTTCATTTCCTTCCGCACTGGTGACAAATACGCCGCTCAGGCGGCTGCTGACAAATGCCACATCATCCATCTGCAAAAGATAAATCCGGCTGTGTCCGGTGCAGGGGATAAACTTCAGCGGCTGCTGGTTCTCGGGCAACAGCGTGACATCCTGAACGGTACGCTCCTGGCGTAATCGGGTCAGGGTCTTTTCCAGCCGCTTCTCTTCAATTGGCTTGAGTAAATAATCAAACGCGTGCTCCTCAAAGGCTTTAACGGCATATTCGTCGAATGCGGTTAAAAACACGATGTAGGGACGATGCTCCGGATCGAGCATCCCGACCATCTCCAGCCCGCTGATTCGGGGCATCTGAATGTCGAGGAACAGCACGTCCGGGCGCAGTTTGTGGACAGCACCGATAGCCTCAATGGCGTTCGCACACTCACCCACAATCTCAATATCAGGCTGCTCCTGCAGCAGAACGCGCAGGTTTTCCCGTGCCAGCGGCTCGTCATCCACAATCAGCACTCTTAACATGCGTTTTCCTCCAGCGGCAGTCGTACGGTAATTCGGGTAAATCGATCGGGCTCACAGGCGACGGTGATGCCGCAGTCATCGCCAAAATGGGCACGCAGACGTTTATCTACCAGACTCATCCCTAAACCCCCTGTAGCGGAAGGCTGGTAAAGCCCGGCGTTATCTTCGATATCGAGCACCAGATGATGATTAAAACGGCTGGCGGAAATAGTGACCTCCCCGATACCCAGAAGCTGTGAGGTACCGTGTTTGATGGCATTTTCTACAATAGGCTGCAGGGTAAAAGCAGGAAGATGTTGATGGGCCAGTTCATCCGGGACGGAGAGCGACACCTGCAGGCGCGACTGGAAACGTGCCTGCTCAATCTGTAGATAAGCATTAACGTGCTCAATCTCATCGGCCAGGGTCACGATCTCAGAAGGACGCTTCAGGTTCTTACGGAAAAAGGTCGACAGAAACTGCACCAGCTGTGCGGCCTGATCGCTGTCGCGCCGAATGACCGCTTTGAGCGTATTAAGGGCATTAAACAGGAAGTGCGGGTTCACCTGAGCATGCAGGAGTTTGATCTCTGACTGGGTCAGCAACGCCTTCTGGCGCTCATATTGCCCGGCGAGAATCTGTGCGGAAAGCAACTGGGCGATCCCCTCCCCCAGCGTGCGGTTGATTGAACTGAACAGACGATTTTTCGCTTCATACAGTTTGATGGTACCCATCACTCTCTGGTTTTCTCCGCGCAACGGAATGACCAGCGTAGAACCCAGTTTGCACTGCGGATGCAGCGAACAGCGATAAGGCACTTCGTTACCGTCGGCATAAACCACTTCGCCGGTTTCAATGGCGCGCAACGTATAGGCAGAGGAGATGGGTTTACCAGGCAAATGGTGATCGTCTCCGGTACCAGTAAAGGCCAGCAGCCGCTCACGGTCGGTTATTGCCACGGCACCGATATCCAGCTCTTTATAGAGAACCAGCGCAACCTTCATGCTGTTTTCTTCGTTAAAGCCCTGACGCAGTATCCCTTCCGTCGAAGCGGCAACTTTAAGTGCTGTTGCTGAAAACGCCGAGGTGTACTTCTCAAACATGGCACGTTTATCGAGCAAAATACGCATAAACAGCGCCGCCCCCACGGTGTTGGTCACCATCATCGGGGCAGCAATACTGTTCACCAGATGAAGTGCATCCTCAAACGGGCGGGCGATCAGCAAAATGATCGCCATCTGTGCCATTTCGGCAACAAAGGTAATCGCACCTGCGGTCAGTGGGCTGAAGACTTTATCCGGACGGCCACGTTTGATCAGATAGCTATGCACCAGGCCACCGAGCAGCCCTTCTACGATCGTGGAGATCATGCAACTGAGTGCCGTCATCCCGCCCATGGAATAGCGATGCAGGCCCCCCGTTAAACCGACAAGACCACCGACGACGGGACCGCCAAGCAATCCCCCCATCACCGCGCCAATAGCGCGCGTATTAGCAATAGAATCTTCGATATGGAGGCCAAACCAGGTCCCCATAATGCAGAATATGGAAAATACCACGTAGCAGAGGAATTTGTGCGGCAGGCGGACGGTGACTTGCATCAGCGGAATAAACAGGCGCGTTTTACTCATCAGCCAGGCAATGACAAGGAACACGCACATCTGCTGAAGCAACAGCAGCACCAGATTAAACTCGTACATACTCAAAACCGCACACGCTAAAAACGCGTAACATACACTGATGAGGGGTTACTTTCTTTGAAGCACCCCAAAAAAGCGCAAAATCGTGTCCGTTATCACACCTTTTTCTGAATATCGCGCATGCTTCGCATTGTTTGTTCAAAAATCAATCAATTCTTCCTGGTTCGGCAAAGTGGGTCTACATTTAAACTGGGAAAGCGTGAGCCAGGGGGCGAATATGGCGCTTTACACAATAGGTGAAGTAGCACTCCTTTGTGATATCAATCCCGTTACTCTACGGGCGTGGCAACGGCGGTATGGATTACTCAAGCCGCAAAGAACAGATGGCGGACATCGCCTTTTCAACGATGCCGATATCGACCGGATCCGTGAGATTAAAAGCTGGATCGACAACGGTGTGCAGGTTGGCAAAGTAAAGTCTCTGCTTTGCCAGGACGATCCTGACACACAACACCTCTGGCGCGAACAACAGGAAACCCTGCTAAGACTTCTGCAGGCAGGCAACCTGCAGCGCCTGCGCGCATGGATAAAAGAGCAAGGGCGCGATTATCCAGCGCAAACACTGATCACACATCTTTTCATTCCGCTTCGCCGTCGTCTGCAGTGCCAGCAGTCCACCCTGCAGGCGCTGCTCAGTATGCTTGATGGTGTGCTTATCAACTACATCGCCGTCTGCCTTGCCTCCGCGAAGAACAAGGCCGGGAAAGATGCGCTGGTGGTCGGCTGGAACGTACACGATACAACCCGCCTGTGGCTGGAAGCCTGGATTGCGACGCAAAAGGGCTGGCGCGTGGATGTCCTTGCGCATTCGCTGGCGCAGCTGCGGCCCGAATTTTTCGATGGTCAGACTCTGCTGGTCTGGTGTGGCGAAGTGCCATCCGCCTCGCAGCAACAGCTGCTGACGGAATGGCGTGAACATGGTTACCCGGTTTACTCACTTGGCCCGGATGAACCGTAACGGCATTTAATGGTTCATTAACAGCTGCGCTTCACCGTATAATTGTTCCGTTAACAACAGGAGCAGATGATGAAGGCAACCAAACTGGCCATTATTACCCTTTTTGTCCTGATGGCCGTGAGCGGTATCGGCGGCGTGATGCTGGCAGGATACTCGTTTATTGTTCGCGGCGGTGTCGGCTGAGGTGCAGCGCCAGCCGCTCAAAAACGCGATCGACGACGATAGCCGCCAGCGCGACCAGCACCGCCCCCTGAACAATATAGGCCGTATTAAACCCGCTTAAGCCGATGATTATCGGCGTTCCCAGCGTATTGGCTCCGACCGTCGACGCAATTGTTGCCGTTCCGATGTTGATAATGACCGACGTGCGGATCCCGGCAATAATAACGGGCGCCGCTAATGGCAATTCAACCTTACGTAGCTGCTGCCCGCGATTCATTCCCATCCCTTCAGCCACACTCAATACAGATGCAGGTACTGCCGCGATACCCGCCAGCGTGCCCTGCAGAATGGGCAATACGCCATATAAAATCAGCGCAATAATTGCCGGTTGCTGACCAAAGCCCATCACCGGAACCGCAATCGCCAGCACCGCCACCGGCGGAAACGTCTGACCAATGGCCGCTATCGTCTCAACCAGCGGACGAAATTCCCGGCCTGCTGGCCGTGTCACCGCAATGCCCGCCCCCACTCCCAGCACAACAGCGATAGCGCTTGAGAGGGCCACCAGCCAGAGATGTGCCAAAGCAAGATTAATAAAGCTCTCCTGCTGATAGACCGGTCGTGGCAGCCCGGGAAAAAGGGTGCTGAACAGCGCCGCGCTGTGTGGCATCAGAAACAGTAAGGCGACAAAGATGACTACCAGCCAGAGAAGCGGATCACGCAGTGTCTTCACGTATCACCTCCCCGGCCAGCAGATCGCGAAAATGCAAAGCACCACACGGCGCACCGCGGGCGTCCGCAACAGGTAGCACCTCACACTGACCCGCAACAAACGCGGAGAGCGCATCCCGCAGGCTCATCTGCTCCTGCAACGGTTCACCACCCACCGGCGCATCTTCCCGACGCATATAGTCGCTGACCGTCCGCAGGGAGAGCAGCCTGACCCCCAGTTCACTACGGCCAAAAAACTCACGCACAAAATCACTTTTCGGATGGCTTAACAGTTCGAGCGGGGTCCCCTGCTGAACCACTTCGCCGTGATCCATCAGCACCAGATGGTCGGCCAGGCGCAGGGCTTCATCAATATCGTGCGTCACGAGAACGATCGTGCGTCCGAGAATGCGGTGAATACGGGTCATTTCCGCCTGCAGCGCCCCGCGCGTGACCGGGTCAAGCGCACCAAAGGGTTCATCCATCAACAATACCTGTGGGTTGGCCGCCAGGGCGCGCGCCACCCCCACCCGCTGCTGCTGTCCCCCGGAAAGCTGGTGCGGATAGCGGTCACGTAGTGCGGGCTCTAACCCCAGCAGAGACATCAGTTCATCAACCCTGTCAGCTATTTTTGCCCGCGACCACTTCTCCAGTTGCAGTACGGTGGCAATGTTCTGCGCCACTGTCCAGTGAGGAAACAGGCCTATCGACTGAATGGCATATCCCATCCGGCGACGCAATTCCAGCACCGGAAGGCTGCGGATCTCCTCTCCGGCAAAGCGGATCAAACCGCTATCATGCTCAACCAGACGATTGATCATCTTCAGGGTGGTAGATTTTCCCGAGCCCGAGGTACCTATCAGCACGGAAAACGCACCCTCGGCAAAGTTCAGGTTCAGATGGCTTGCCGCCGGGCGTCCCGCAAAAGTTTTACTGACATCGTGAAATTCAATCATTGGCTCTTCTCCTGAGCAGCGCGAGCCATAAGGCAAACAGCGCGTCGACAACAACCGCCAGCGCAATCGTAGGAACCACGCCTAATAACACCAGATCCAGGGCACTACTCAGCAGCCCCTGGAATACCAGCGCGCCGAAACCGCCCGCCCCAATCAGCGCCGCAATGACCGCCATGCCAACGGTCTGAACCGCCACTACCCGCAGGCTACGCAGCAGCAGGGGCAGTGCCAGCGGAAGCTGTATCTGCCAGAAACATTGTCGCGTGCTCATCCCCATCGCATGGGCGCTTTCCAGCACATCCGGGGCGACCTGGCTTAAGCCCGCGACTACACCACGCACCAGCGGCAACAGTGCATACAACACCAGCGCAATCAGAGCGGGGGTTAATCCCGTACCGGCGATACCTATTGTTCCCAACACAGGAAATGACTTCACCAGCCCGGCCAGAGGGGCAATCAGCAGACCAAACAGCGCAACGGAAGGGATAGTTTGGATAACGTTCAGCACGGCAAAAACGCCCCCCTGACGTGAAGGGTGACGATAGCACCACATGCCCAACGGGATCCCGAGCAGGAGAGCCGGGAAGAGCGTACCGAAGAGAATGGTCAGATGTTGCGTCAGGGCATCATCAAATACCTCCTGACGGTTGGCGTACTCCTTTAACAGCGAGAGATTGTTCAGCTCGCCGCTAAACAGCAGGAGCAATGGAATAACCCATATCTGCGCATTAAGTACCCAGCGCCAGACGGACGCAGAGATGAGGCGACGTATAGCATCGCTGCAGGCGAGCAGGCACAACGCCAGCCACAGCCACAGGCCGCTCCCCACAGTCGTTCTTGCCAGCGGACTTTCCGCCGAAGCCATATGTGTTGCCGCAAGCCCGGCTCCCCAGAAAAGGGTGATAAAAAGCCCTTCAGAGAGCAGCAACGTCAACCATTGTGCTGTACGACCTTGCCAGAGCGATAGCGCAACCCACGCCCCCGGTGCCACCGCAAGCAACCACGGTGTAAACGACCAGACTTCCCAGAGAGAACGCCCCTCCCCCGACATCAGGCGATTAGGGGCGACATTCACAAACGGTAACGCGACCGCTGCGATGGTCACACAGGCCAACAGCAGCAGGACGCGGTTATGACATTTTATTGGCACAGCCTTTTCCCGTTACTTCACAAGCCCTTGTTGTTTCAGGAAGTCGGCGGCCACTTTTTTGGCATCCAGCCCCTCGACGGCAATACTGGCATTCAGCTGTTGCAGCGTTTTTTCATCCAGTTTTTCGAAAACAGGTTTGAGCCAGTCGGCAATCTCCGGGTAGGCTTTCAGCACTGCCTCACGTACCACCGGCGTCGGGGCATAAATCGGCTGCACACCTTTTGGATCGGTCAGGGTTTGAAGGCCAAGTGCCGCGACCGGGCCGTCGGTACCGTAGGCCATTGCCGCGTTAACACCCGAAGTTTGCTGTGCTGCGGCTTTGATGGTCACCGCCGTATCGCCACCTGCCAGAGAGAGCAGTTGCGCCTGGTCAAGCTTGAAATCATAGGCTTTTTCGAATGCAGGCAGCGCATCAGGACGCTCGATAAACTCTGCCGACGCGGCAAGCTTAAAGTCGCCCTTCTCTTTCAGGTAGCGGCTGAGATCGGCCAGGCTTGTCAGCTTCCCTTTCTCCGCCACGTCTTTACGCACGGCGATAGTCCAGGTGTTGTTGGCCGGAGCCGGGGTCAGCCAGACCAGCTTGTTCTGTTCAGCATCGAGCTTTTTGACTTTGTCATATCCGGCTTTGGCGTTTTTCCATGCCGGATCGTTTTCATCTTTGAAGAAGAATGCGCCATTGCCGGTGTATTCCGGGTAGATATCCAGCTCACCGGAGGTAATCGCGCCTCGCACGACAGGCGTAGTGCCCAACTGGACTTTATTGACGGTTTTGACGCCGTGGCTTTCGAGCACCTGCAAAATGATATTGCCGAGCAGCGCGCCTTCGGTATCAATCTTTGAGCCCACTTTTACTGGCTCCGCCGCCTGTAGGGGCAGACTTATTGCCGCCAGCAACACCGCAGATCCCAACATCCCCTTTGCAATCGTCATTCCGCTATCCTCATATTTTTTGCTGCCTTTTTCAGAGGCTTGAGAGAAAAGCGTAGCTTAAAACGGCGTGATTAACCGTCAAAATGCCTTTTTAGCATAAGATAAGACGCATCCCCCGCGAACGGGGGATGCAAAGGAAGGAAAAGTTACAGCAGTTCGAACTCGCCTTTATTCACCCGGGCAGAATCCACGCCGATAAACACGTTGAATTTGCCAGGCTCAGCATCGTATTTCATCTGCTGATTCCAGAACTTCAGCGCGTCCACGTCAATTGGGAAGCTGATGGTTTTGGTTTCACCCGGTTTCAGGTTGACCTTTTCAAAGCCACGCAGTTGCTTCACCGGACGACTCATGGAGGCCGTCACATCCTGGACGTACATCTGGATCACCGTAGCCCCTTCGCGCTTACCGGTGTTTGTCACCTCAACGCTGGCTGTCACTTTACCGTCACGCTTCAGGCTCGGGGACGACATTTTTACGTCAGAGACCTTGAAGGTGGTGTAGCTCAGGCCATAACCAAACGGATACAGCGGGCCGTTAGCTTCGTCGAAGTAACGAGACGTGTACTTGTTCGGTTTGTCGGCGTTGTACGGACGACCGGTGTTAAGGTGGCTGTAGTAGACCGGGATCTGACCAACGGAGCGCGGGAAGGACATCGGCAATTTGCCTGACGGGTTGTAATCGCCAAACAGTACGTCGGCAATCGCATTACCGCCTTCGGTACCGGCGAACCAGGTTTCCAGAATCGCGTCAGCCTGCTGGTCTTCTTTCACCAGCGCCAGCGGACGACCGTTCATCAGCACCAACACCAGCGGCTTGCCGGTCGCTTTAAGAGCAGCGATCAAATCGCGCTGGCTTTGCGGAATGGTGATATCGGTACGGCTGGAAGCTTCATGCGCCATCCCCTGAGCTTCTCCCACAACCGCCACAACGACATCAGACTGTTTTGCCGTTTTAACCGCTTCGTCGATCATCTCTTTCGGCGTACGCGGGTCAACCTTCACCGCTTCCTCATACTGGTTGAGGAAGGTCACGATGTCTTTATCGTTAGTGACGTTAGCCCCTTTGGCATAGACCACCCTGGCGTTTTCACCGACAGCGTTCTTAATACCCGTCAGCACGGTCACGGACTGGTCAGCGACGCCCGCCGCGGACCAACTCCCCATCACATCGCGCTTGCTGTCGGCCAGCGGACCGACCACGGCAATGGTACCGGATTTTTTCAACGGCAGTGTGTCGAGGCGGTTCTTCAGCAGTACCAGGCTTTCACGCGCGACTTCACGCGCTTCTTTACGATGCAGGCGGCTTTCGGCGTTGGTATCTACCGGGTCAGAGTCTTTCGGCCCCAGGTGACTGTACGGATCGTTAAACAGCCCCATGTCATATTTCACGTTCAGCACATGACGCGTGGCATCGTCCAGCTCCGCCATCGTTACCTTGCCGCTCTTCACCAGCCCCGGCAGGTATTTGCTGTAGTACTCGTCGCTCATGCTCATGTTAATGCCGGACTTGAGCGCCACGCGCACGGCATCTTCCGGATCGGATGCGGTACCGTGTTTGATCAGTTCTTTAATGGCGCCGTGGTCAGAAACGGTGATGCCCTTAAAGCCCCACTGGTCGCGCAATACGTCTTTCAGCAGCCAGGAATCAGACGTCGCAGGCGTGCCGTTCAGCGAGTTGAGCGCCACCATCACCGCACCGCTGCCCGCGTCCAGACCTGCCTTGTACGGCGGCATATAGTCGTTGAACAGGCGCTGCGGGCTCATGTCAACGGTGTTGTACTCTTTGCCGCCCTCCACTGCACCGTAAGCGGCGAAATGCTTAACGCTGGTCATGACAGAGTAACGGTCTGCCGGGCTTTTGCCCTGCATCGCTTCCACCATGGTTTTGCCCATCGTGGCGGTTAAATAAGTATCTTCACCAAAGCCTTCGGACGCACGGCCCCAGCGCGGATCGCGGGAGACGTCGACCATCGGTGCCCAGGTCATATTCAGGCCATCATCTGCCGCTTCATACGCGGAAACTCGCCCCACGGTTTTCACCGCGTCGAGGTTAAAGGAGGAGGCTAAACCAAGGCTGATGGGGAAGACGGTGCGCTGACCGTGCAGCACGTCATAGGCGAAGAACAGCGGTATTTTCAGGCGACTGAGTTCCATCACCTGATCCTGCATTTTACGGATATCCTGGCGGGTAACGGTGTTAAAAATCGCCCCGACCTGACTATCCTTAATCATTTCACGGATGGCCTCTTTCGGGTTATCCGGGCCAACGCTGATAAGACGCAACTGGCCGATTTTCTCATCGACCGTCATTTTCTTGAGCAATTCCGTCACAAACGCGTCCCGGGCTTCAGGCGTAAGCGGATGATTGCCAAACAAATCCTCTGCCAGCGCGGGTTGCAGCGCCAGACTGACGGCAACACCTACAGAACATAGCCATTTCATGTTGTTATACTCTCTCATCAATAACCGCCGGAAGATCTCGGCCAAACCGTGCGAAAGGCGCAGTGTGCCACAAACCCTCTGAACGTTGCAGGGTTATTCTCTGATTTTTCTCGTGAATACTCGACCGCTTAACAGTTAATCGCGCTATGCTTTATTGCGAGAAATTTGCCCCACCACAAGGAGTGGAAGATGTCTTCTGTTCAAACTCACAATAACACGACGTTTATCAACGAACTGTCGCGCCTGGTTGGCTCCTCTCACCTGCTTACCGACCCGGCCAAAACCGCCCGCTACCGTAAGGGGTTTCGCTCCGGTCAGGGCGAGGCGCTGGCGGTGGTTTTCCCCGGCACGCTGCTGGAGCTATGGCGCGTGCTGAGCGTCTGCGTCGCCGCAGACAAGATTATATTAATGCAGGCGGCAAACACCGGCCTGACCGAAGGCTCAACGCCGAACGGCAACGATTACGATCGTGACATTGTCATCATCAGCACCCTGCGCCTCGACAAATTACACCTTCTGGATAAAGGTGAGCAGGTGCTCGCCTTCCCTGGTACAACGCTCTACTCTCTGGAAAAAGCACTTAAGCCGCTGGGTCGTGAGCCGCACTCGGTGATCGGTTCCTCCTGCATTGGCGCCTCGGTGGTCGGTGGGATCTGCAACAACTCCGGCGGTTCGCTGGTGCAGCGTGGTCCCGCTTATACCGAAATGTCGCTTTTTGCCCGTATTGACGAAAACGGCAAACTGACACTGGTTAACCATCTGGGGATTGATCTGGGCGTTACGCCGGAACAAATCCTCAGCAAACTTGACGACGATCGCGTTAAAGATGAAGACGTTCAGCACGATGGCCGTCATGCACACGATCACGATTACGTTACCCGCGTACGGGATATCGAAGCCGATACGCCAGCCCGTTACAACGCCGATCCGGATCGCCTGTTTGAATCTTCTGGCTGCGCGGGCAAGCTGGCGGTTTTTGCGGTACGCCTCGACACATTTCCGGCAGAGAAAAAACAACAGGTGTTTTACATCGGCACCAATCAGCCTGAGGTTCTGACCGAGATCCGTCGCCATATTCTGGGTGAATTCACGCACCTTCCCGTGGCGGGCGAATATATGCACCGGGATATTTACGACATTGCCGAGCGCTACGGCAAAGACACCTTCCTGATGATCGACAAGCTCGGCACCGAAAAAATGCCGTTCTTCTTCACCATGAAGGGCCGCACCGATGCGATGCTGGAGAAAGTGTCGCTGTTTAAACCTCACTTCACTGACCGCTTTATGCAGAAGTTAGGCAACGTCTTCCCGGCACATTTACCGGAGCGGATGAAAACCTGGCGCGACAAATATGAACACCATTTGCTGCTGAAAATGGCCGGTGACGGGATTACCGAGGCGCAGACCTGGTTGAGCGAATTCTTCAAAACTGCCGACGGGGATTTTTTTGCCTGTACTCCTGAAGAAGGTAGCAAAGCTTTCCTGCACCGTTTTGCCGCTGCGGGTGCCGCCATCCGTTATCAGGCGGTGCATTCAGAAGAGGTGGAAGATATTCTGGCACTGGATATCGCCCTGCGACGCAACGATACCGAGTGGTTTGAACACCTGCCGCCGGAGATCGACAGCAATCTGGTACACAAGCTCTATTATGGCCACTTTATGTGCTACGTCTTCCATCAGGATTACATCGTTAAAAAAGGGGTCGATGCGCACGAACTGAAAGAGCAGATGCTCACTCTGTTGCGTGAACGTGGCGCACAATATCCTGCGGAACACAACGTCGGTCATCTTTATAAAGCCCCTGACGCACTTAAGCAGTTTTATCGCCAGAATGATCCTACAAACAGCATGAATCCCGGTATCGGTAAAACAACGCGGAAGAAATACTGGAAAGAGAGTGCTGACACGGAATAGCAGATTACGCAAGCTTCTGATTAATTCCTACAGCCAAATTTGAGAGATTGTTAAGCGCTCCTTAATCGTAATAGAGTAACTGTCTGACGCCGGAGAAACGTTTCTCCGGCATTCTATAACGAGGAGCAGGCACATCATGTCGGCTGTTGATGTTTTATCCGAAACCGAACTGGAAGTGCGTGATGCCCTTCCCGATGATGTGCATGCCATCGCGGCCATCTATGCCTGGCATGTACTTCACGGGCGTGCGTCATTTGAAGAAGTTCCCCCCACCATTGACGAAATGCGTCAACGTATGAAAGGTGTGGCAGAGAACGGTTTACCGTGGCTTATCGCTCTTTATCGTGGCATCGTTGTGGGCTATTGCTATGCCACACCTTACCGCCCGCGACACGCCTATCGCTATACTCTGGAAGAGTCAATTTACGTGGATGCCAGCACCACCGGACGCGGTTTTGGCTCTGCATTAATGAGTGCGCTGATTGCGCGCTGCGAACAAGGTCCATGGCGTCAGATGATTGCCGTTGTGGGGGATGGCAGTAATAATCCCGGCTCGTTACGGCTGCACAAAAAACACGGCTTTGAGATTGTCGGTCAGTTGCGCAGCGTGGGATACAAGAAAGGCGACTGGCGGGATACGGTGATTATGCAGCGTCCACTCAACGATGGGGACTGGACGCTGCCGGAATAAAAACAAAACGGTAACCTGAGTTACCGTTTTTAGTGTTTTCTCCCTCGCCCTGTGGGAGAGGGTCGGGGTGAGGGCATCAGCGCGCAGAGGCGGCTCAGTCGTTTTGCGCGGTCGCCATCTGTTCAGCTTTCTGCTTTTTATAGGTCAATGCCGCAGCCGGAACAGGCTGCACTTTCCCCGTTTCAATCCAGGTACGCAGTCGGCTTGCATCCGCGAAGTGGGTGTATTTGCCGAAGGCATCCATCACCACCAGCGCTACCGGTTTGCCGTTAAAAACAGTACGCATGACCAGACAGTGTCCCGCCGCATTGGTAAAACCGGTTTTCGTTAACTGGATGTTCCAGTTATCCCGGTAAACCAGATGGTTAGTATTACGGAACGGCAGTGTATAGGCCGGGTTCGCAAACGTCGCCGTCTCTTCACGGGTGGTACTGAGCTGACCAATCAGCGGGTACTGTTTGCTGGCGATCAGCAGTTTTGTCAGATCGCGGGCGGTGGAGACGTTGTTAATCGACAGACCTGTCGGTTCAACATAATGCGTATTGTTCATCCCCAGCGATTTGGCTTTCGCATTCATCGCACGAATAAATGCGTCGTAGCCGCCCGGATAGTGGTGGGCGAGGCTCGCCGCAGCGCGGTTTTCAGATGACATCAGCGCCAGCAGCAGCATATTTTTACGGCTGATTTCACTGTTCAGTCGCACGCGGGAATAAATCCCTTTCATCTCCGGCGTGTGGCTAATATCCACTTTCAGTTTTTCGTCCAGCGGCAGATGTGCATCAAGCACCACCATCGCGGTCATTAATTTGGTAATGGAGGCAATCGGGCGCACCAGGTCCGGATGGCTGGCGTAAATGACCTTATTGGTGTTGAGATCAACAATCATCGCGCTGCCGGAAGCAATTTGCGGCTGGGCAGCAGCGGCGGTCACCGCGGGCGTTTTGGCGATGGCTGGCACGGCAGCGGACGCCCCCAGCAACAGTGCCAGGCTAAGTAAAGAGACTCGGAATTTCAGCATGGTGAGACTTCTGATAATTATTCACGCACGTAATGACGTACACCGCCTGTGTCGACGGTAAACACAGGCTGGCTTCGGCATCATAGCCGTCACCGCGCTTTGTCGCCAGCGGATAATCGTGAGCAGATGCTGCATTGCTGGCATTTACGCCAGCAATGCAGTGAACTTAGAAGAGACGGTATCCATAACCCCAAAGAATTACCGTCAGCGCCAGTAACGCCTCCAGCACCAGCACACCGATAGCGAGTGTTGAACTGGAGAAGCTCAGGCCCTCTTCTTTATTGATATTCAGGAAGGTTGGAACCCCCAGATACAGCAAATAACCGGTGTAAAAGAGGGCAATGGTACCGATCAGCGCGCACAACCAGACCAGTGGATAGAGCGCAACAATACCGCTTAAGAACAGCGGGGTCGCGACATATCCGGCGAAGACCATACAGTGCGCCAGCGATGGACGTTGCGGGTAGTTACGCGCCATCCAGTGAATGACACGCCCCATGACGGCAACACCAGCCAGCATCAGGCCATAAAAGATGATGGCCAGATAAAGCCCGGTAAACCATGAAAGCTGAACTACGGTGCCATCCCCGAAGTTCCAGCCGATTTGAGTTGTTCCGATAAAGGCGCATATTACCGGCACCGCTGCCATCAGCAACACATGGTGCGTGTAATGATGCGAGACGGTTTCATTCTCACTTTTGATGACGTGCATTTCACGATCGGGATGGGAGAAAAGTCCCCAGACATGGTTCATAGAGCCCCCTTGTTGTCGGTCCGTCAGTGATACTTTAAGTATAATGCAGGCTTTAGATTATTTTATGTACAGCAGGAAATTTCCGTTGATTTCCCCGCTGTTGATTCATGGGGTATATGATTAACGGAGGTATGCCGAGGGAGATGACGTTTACGTAATGGATATCAACAATCTTATTGAGCAATATGGATACGCCGCGCTGGTTGTTGGCAGCGTGGCAGAAGGCGAAACCATCACATTGCTCGGCGGCGTCGCCGCGCATCAGGGGTTACTGAAATTCCCGCTGGTCGTCGCCGCCGTCGCCCTGGGGGGGATGATTGGCGACCAGCTGCTCTACTTTCTGGGGCTGCGCTTTGGGCCAGGGCTACTTAAGCGTTTCAAAAAGCATCAGAAGAAAATTCGACGCGCTCAGCGGCTCATTCAACGTCATCCCTATCTGTTCGTCATTGGCACACGCTTTATGTACGGCTTTCGAATTATCGGCCCGATACTGATAGGTGCCAGCCATCTGCCTCCGAAAATTTTCCTGCCGCTCAATATTCTTGGCGCGATTGCCTGGGCGCTGATCTTTACGACGCTCGGTTACGTCGGTGGCGAAGTGATTGGTCCATGGCTGCATAACCTTGACCAGCACCTGAAGCACTGGGCGTGGTTAATTCTGGTGGTTATCGCGGTGATTGCAGTACGGCTGTGGCTCAAGCATCGCGAGAAAACTCGCGATGAGGATTGATAACCCTTTCAGCTATGATGATAACCGCCACCCAGTGCCGACGTCAGCTGCAACGTGGCGTCGATATACTGACCTTTCAGCATCAACCCGGCGAGGTGTTCTTTGAGTGCCGGTATTCTGGCTTCACTGACCCGTGAACCCGCGATGATACCCGCATTAAAACGTGCCTGCGCCAGGGCCACAACCCGCGCCGCATCATTTTCGACCTGCAGCTGTTGGCGATTTTTCGCCATCAGGGTTTCGACTTCACTGGCTGTACGTGCCACCTGATTAACCGCCTCCACCACCGCTTTGTTGTAACTGGCGACCGAGAGATTATTTTGCGCCTGGGCGATATCAAGGTTCGCATTCAGTCTACCGCTGTCGAAAATCGGCAGTGTCAGCCCCGCTGTCACCCCCATCTGCTGCGCTGAAGAACGGAACAGGTCGCTCAGGTGGAGCGCATCCTGCTGTAAGAATGCCATCAGATTCACATCAGGATAAAAAGCCGCTCTGGCCGCCTCCACCTCGCTCATGGAGGCTTCGATATACCAGTGTGCCTCCTGAAGATCCGGTCGACGCGCCAGCAGTTCATACCCCAGCGTTGACGGTAGAGAGGCATCGACCGTCGGCAGCGCATGCCGCGAAAGCGTCACAGAGGAGGAATTCGTTAGCGCAACCAGACGCGCCTCAACGGCTTTCATCTTCCCGTTAACTTCTGCCAGGTTCTCTTCGGTTTTGCTGGCATTGATATCCGTTTCGACCCCTTCCACAGAAGAGGTGATCCCGTGCTGATACAATTCGAGGTCTGCGCCAATAATATTGTCCTGTTCATGTTTGATCTGGACGAGGACATCCTGCACTGCGGCCTGAGTTTGCCACTCCCAGTAGAGCCGGGCCACGCTGCTGGCCAGCAGTTGTCGGGTTTGCTCCAGCTCCGCTTTTTGCGCATTCAATCGGCCTATACGGGCTTCAACCTGCGCGCGATTTTTCCCCCACAGATCGAGATCCCAGCCCGCGGTCAGCCCAAAGGTGCCGTTGGTGTACCACGGCCCGGTAGTACCTGCCGCCGGGTCGGTAATCGCAAAGGGTCCCATGAGCCCTTCAGCAGACATTTTCTGGCGTTCTGCATCAGCTGAAAAATCAATTTGCGGACCGTCGGCAGCCATTGTGGCTTTTGCCTGAGCCTCGGCAAGCGTAATACGCTGGCGGGCGATTTGCATATCCGGGGCGTCATTCAGCGCTTTGGCAATCAGCGAATTAAGCTCAGGATCGTTATAGTCTTTCCACCACTCATTTTTCGGCCATGCTGAAGGATGGAGTGTTGTATTAACCGACGCTGTTACTGATTGCGTATTCAGGGGAGAGACCGTGGTATGTTCCGGCGCGCAGGCCACCAGAATAAAAGCAAGGGGGAGACTCAGAGATAAAATAAGAAAACGTTTCATTACGCCACACACTCAAAAAATAAAGGCGAAAATTACGCTTAATGCTGTTTATTTTTTTAGGAATGCGTGGCAATGGGGACATTGTTATACATTTACATAATTGGAAAAATATTCACTAAATGAATTAATTATATATTCATATTTATTATTTTGATTGAATAACCCGCGCAATATCACCAGACGTTTGTAGTGTGCGGATCTCCTGAAACAGCCCCAACGCCTCGCTATATTCTTTGCGCAAATAACTCAGCCACTGTTTAATTCGCGCGACATGATATAGCCCGGTGTCACCCTGTTTTTCCAGACGACTGTATTTTTGCAGCAGCGTGACGACGTCTGCCCACGGCATTCGCGGTTCGTTATATTTTACCACCCGGCTGAGGTTAGGTACGTTAAGCGCGCCGCGGCCGATCATCACCGCATTGCAGCCTGTCTCTTTCAGACATGCCTGCGCGCTCTCGTAATCCCAGATTTCACCGTTGGCGATAACAGGAATAGTCAGCCTTTTACGGATCTCACCGATCGCCTGCCAGTTAATACGCTCGGCTTTGTAGCCATCTTCTTTGGTGCGACCATGCACCACCAGCTCCGTGGCACCGGCCTGCTGTACAGCATCGGCAATTTCAAACTGCCTGGCGTCGCTGTCCCAGCCCAGACGCACCTTTACCGTCACCGGCAAATGCGCAGGCACAGCTTCACGCATCGCCTTCGCACCGCGGTAAATGAGTTCTGGATCTTTCAGCAGTGTCGCCCCACCGCCGCTGCCGTTCACCAGCTTCGACGGACAGCCGCAGTTGAGATCCACCCCGTAGGAGCCCAGCTCAACCGCCCGGGCGGCGTTTTCCGCCAGCCATTCGGGGTACTGGCCGAGCAGCTGAATACGTACCAGCGTGCCGGAGGAGGTACGGCTCTGGTTGTGCAGCTCGGGGCAAAGTCGGTAGAAGGATTTTACTGGCAACAACATATCGACCACGCGCAGAAACTCCGTCACGCAGAGATCGTAGTCGTTCACCTCGGTCAGAAGCTCGCGCACGAGAGAGTCGAGCACGCCTTCCATTGGGGCCAGTAAAACACGCATATCAGTACCTGTGAAAAAAGACGCGCTATAGTATCTGCTCTGTATGTATGTGGAAAGCCCGACGTTCCATTCTGGAATGTCTGGTATGCTCAAAATTCATGATGTGATCCATGGCACATTTTCAGGTTTAATTGTATGATGAATGCGTTTCAGCAAGGACTTTCTTCATGAGCAAATCATTGAACATTATCTGGCAATATCTGCGTGCATTCGTCCTGATTTATGCCTGCCTGTATGCCGGGATTTTCATCGCGTCGCTGCTGCCCATCACGATCCCCGGTAGCATTATCGGTATGCTAATCCTGTTTGTTTTACTGGCGTTGCAAATTCTACCCGCTAAGTGGGTCAACCCTGGCTGCTTCGTCCTTATTCGCTATATGGCGCTGCTTTTCGTGCCTATTGGCGTCGGGGTCATGCAGTATTTTGATTTGCTTAAAGCCCAGTTCGGCCCGATCGTTGTCTCCTGTGCGGTCAGTACGTTGGTGGTTTTCCTGGTCGTGAGCTGGAGCTCTCATCTGGTGCATGGCGAACGTAAAGTTGTCGGGGAGAAAACAAAAAAATGATAGCCAATATCTGGTGGTCGCTACCGTTAACGCTGGTGGTGTTCTTCGCCGCACGCAAACTTGCCGCACGTTTCAAAATGCCGCTGCTGAATCCACTGCTGGTGGCCATGGTGGTGATTATTCCATTCCTGCTTCTCACCGGCATTCCTTACGAACGCTATTTTGCCGGCAGCAAAATTTTGAATGATTTGCTACAGCCCGCCGTTGTGGCACTCGCCTTTCCTTTATATGAGCAACTTCACCAGATCCGCGCTCGCTGGAAGTCCATCATTACGATCTGCTTTGTGGGTAGCCTGGTGGCAATGATCACCGGGACGTCGGTAGCGCTGTTGATGGGAGCGTCCCCACAAATCGCGGCCTCCATCCTGCCAAAATCTGTCACCACGCCAATTGCGATGGCGGTGGGCGGTAGCCTTGGAGGGATTCCAGCCATCAGCGCCATGTGTGTGATTTTCGTTGGTATTTTGGGTGCTGTGTTTGGACATACTCTGCTCAATGGCATGCGCATTCATACCAAAGCTGCGCGGGGCCTGGCAATGGGGACCGCATCGCACGCACTGGGGACAGCCCGCTGTGCAGAACTGGATTATCAGGAAGGGGCGTTTAGCTCACTGGCGCTGGTCATCTGCGGGATCATCACCTCCCTGCTGGCCCCGTTCATTTTCCCGCTGATTCTGGCGGTAATGGGCTAAAATTTGCGATGCGTCGCGCAAATTTCATTTTGATTTCATAAGTTGCATACATATTGAGAGCTGGATCACATATAAAGCCCTATCGGCTCCGTAAACTACCGATCCATTAACCTTTATGAGGCAAACGCAATGCATCCACGTTTTCAAGCTGCTTTCGCCCAGCTTGCCGAGAATTTGCAAACCGCTCTGACCCCGATTCTGGCGGATGAGCATTTCCCCTCCCTGCTGACGGCGGAGCAGGTCACGATGCTGAAACAGGCAACGGGACTGGACGAAGACGCGCTGGCTTTTGCTCTGCTGCCACTGGCTGCCGCCTGTGCGCGTGCTGACCTCTCCCACTTCAACGTCGGGGCCATTGCACGCGGTATCAGCGGGACATGGTACTTCGGCGGTAATATGGAGTTTCTGGGCGCGACCATGCAACAGACTGTTCACGCTGAGCAGAGCGCCATCAGCCATGCATGGCTGCGCGGTGAAAAAGCGCTGAACGCCATCACCGTTAACTACACACCGTGTGGTCACTGCCGTCAGTTTATGAATGAGCTGAACAGCGGGCTGCAACTGCGCATTAACCTGCCTGGCCGCGCACCGCATACGCTGGGGGATTACCTGCCTGATGCCTTTGGCCCGAAAGATCTTGAGATCAAAACACTGCTGATGGACGAACAGGACCACGGTTTTGCCCTGTCCGGTGATGACCTGGCCCAGGCAGCCATTCGCGCTGCCAACAAAAGCCACACGCCATACAGCAAATCCCCGAGCGGTGTCGCACTACAGTGTCGGGATGGTCGTATCTTTAGCGGCAGCTATGCCGAAAACGCCGCCTTTAACCCAACGCTGCCACCGCTGCAGGGCGCACTCAACCTGCTGAGCCTGAACGGCTATGACTATCCGGATATTCAGCGCGCCATTCTGGCAGAAATTGCCGATGCGCCACTGATTCAGTGGGATGCCACCGCTGCCACGTTAAAAGCGCTGGGCTGCACAACAATCGACCGCGTACTCCTCGCGTAATCCTTCCGGCGGGCAGAAATGCCCGCCGCGTTGCTGAAAAACCCCTCAGTTGAGTCGCTGTTTCTTGCGCTAACCAGGCGGGTAAAGTAGCCTGAGTTAAATTTCATCTTCGGAACGAGCCATCTGCATGTTAAAGCGCGTTTTTTACAGCCTGTCTGTCCTGGTCGGCATACTGCTGTTGATCGTGCTGGGCCTCGATCGCTGGATGAGCTGGAAAACCGCCCCCTATATTTTTGATGACCTGCAGGACCTGCCCTACCGCCAGGTGGGTGTGGTACTCGGTACGGCCAAGTATTACCGCACCGGTGTGATCAATCAGTACTACCGTTACCGAATTCAGGGCGCACTGAACGCCTACAACAGTGGCAAAGTGAATTACCTGCTGTTAAGCGGTGATAATGCCCTGCAAAGCTATAACGAACCGGTGACGATGCGTAAGGATTTGATTGCCGCTGGCGTCGACCCTGCGGATATCGTGCTCGATTACGCCGGGTTCCGCACCCTGGACTCCATCGTGCGCACGCGTAAAGTCTTCGACACCAACGACTTCATCATCATAACCCAGCGCTTCCACTGCGAGCGCGCGCTGTTTATCGCCCTGCATATGGGCATACAGGCGCAGTGCTACGCGGTACCGTCACCAAAAGATATGCTGAGCGTGCGTGTTCGCGAGTTTGGTGCCCGTTTTGGCGCGCTGGCAGACCTGTACATTTTCAAACGCGAACCGCGTTTTTTAGGCCCGCTGGTGCCGATCCCGGCGATGCATGAAGTGCCGGAAGATGCGCAGGGTTACCCGGCCGTCACACCTGAACAACTGCTTGATATGCAGAAAAAAGAGAAAAAATAGCGTCACCTTTATACTTTCTTTACGCCGGGCCTGACGCTTTTTATCCCGCCTTTACGCTGGCTCTTTTACGCTGAGTTCACTGCCGCTATGGCTTCATTGAAGAATGACTATGAACTCAATCATGAACGCGTTTTTCCTGAAAAGTCTCCGTCCGTATTTTAACTTCCCGGGCTTATCTCTCCCGACGGCGCTCAATTCAGGCCTCTGGCTGGATGAAAAAATTGAGGCGATGCAGCACAGTATCCCGATGGAGGTCACGGATTATCTGGAGCGTTATCCGCAAACAAAACATATTGATGTTTACCTGAACGATATCAATGGCATTATGCGCGGTAAGCGGCTCTCAGTGGAAAGCATGCTGACGCTAGAAAAAGGCTGTTATTTTCCTCTCTCCGTCTATTCCATGGGCCAGAAAGGCAAAATTTCCACCCCGCTTCATGATGAGCCAGACCGGCTGTGCGTCCCCATCGCCGGTTCCCTGTGCCCTTCTGCGCAAGAGCCACAGCACAACGCGCAGATCCTGCTGACGATGAAAGACAGCAACGACCAGCCCTGCCCGTTTGAACCACGGGTGATACTGCAAAATGTCCTGGCCCGTTTCCACCAGCACGGGCTATTCCCGGTGATTGCCCCGGAAATTGAGTTCTACCTGACGGGCCGTGAAACACTGGATCCACAGAATCAGGGCTGCTTTCATATGGATACCTCGACAGCGCACGCAGCGCTGTTTGACGAGCTGGAACAGCTAGCTCAACTTCAACGCATCCCTCTGACCGGGATCGTGGCAGAAGCTGAACCCGGCCAGTTCGAGTTAAACCTGAAGCATAGCCATCGTGTCGTTGAAGTATGTGATAACGTGCTGGCACTACGACGTCTGACCCGACACGTGGCTGAACAGCATGGCCTTCAGGCCAGTTTTATGGCAAAACCGTTCAGTCAGCAGTCCGGCAGCGGCCTGCATTTCCACTTCAGTCTGAACGATAGCCACGGCAAAAACGTCTTTGCCTCACCAGGAAATGAGCTTAATAGCATGATGCGTTTATGCATCGCGGGCCAGCTTGCACTAATGCCTGCCTCTATTGCCGTGATTGCTCCGGGCGTCAACGCGTTCCGCCGACTGCGTAAAAACCTGACAGAACCCTTATTTAACTCCTGGGGTTATAACACCCGCTCCGCTGCACTGCGCATTCCCTGCTCTGATGAGAACAACCGTCGTATTGAGTACCGACTGGCCGGGGCTGATGCGAATCCATATCTGGTAGCAGCCACCATCCTGACCGGGATGCTGTACGGGCTGGAAAACATCGACGAAGTAGATTTACCAGAACCGCAGCAGGATGACCCGGTTCTGCCGCTGTTTCAGCAGGAAGCCATTGAGACATTTGCCCGCTGTCAGTATCTCACCAACAGCCTGGGCGAGGCTTTTTCCGAACAGTGGATCGCCTGCAAGCTTGCTGAACTCGACTGGTTTGAGAGCATCGTGACCAAAGAAGAGTCGAATCTGGCGTGAGGAATAAAAAAGCCCGCTCAATGAGCGGGCCGGGTGACGCAAAAAGGCATTATTTTTTACGTGCGTACTTCAGGGAATCCAGCGCAACCGCGAAGATGATGATGGCGCCTTTGATGATGTACTGCCAGTACGGGTTCACACCGATGTAGGTCAGACCGTAGTTGATCACGGTGAAGATAATCACACCGGTCACCACGCCGAGCACAGTACCTACGCCACCGCTGAAGGAGACGCCACCCACCACACAGGCTGCGATCGCATCCAGCTCATACATGAAACCGAGGTTGTTGGTTGCAGAGCCGATACGGCCCGCTTCCAGCATCCCGCCGAAGGCGTAGAACACACCAGACAGGGCATAGATGATGAGCAGGTTCAGAGCAACGTTTACGCCGGAGACTTTCGCCGCTTCCGGGTTACCACCGATAGCGAAGATGTTCTTACCGAAACGGGTTTTGTTCCACAGGATCCAGACGAAGGCCACCGCAATCAGCGCATAGAAGGTGATATACGACAGGCGGAAGCTGCCCAGCGCGATAAACCCTTGCGTAAAGGTCGAGAAGCCGCTGTCGAAACCAGAAATTGGAGACGCACCGACGAAATCGTAGTACAGGGAGTTGATACCGTAAACGATGATCATCGTACCTAACGTGGTGATGAATGGCGTCACGTTCAGGTAAGCGATAATGATGCCGTTAATCAGACCAATCACCGCGCCAATGGCACAGACAATCAGGATCACCACGAAAATCGGCATGGTTGCCATTTCCGGGAACACTTTGTTGGCGTTTTCCATCGACTGCAACAGGGTGGCCGCAATAACCGCCGCAAGGCCAACCTGACGCCCTGCGGAAAGGTCAGTACCCTGGGTCACAATCAGCCCCGCCACGCCCAACGCGATGATAATACGCACGGATGACTGGGTCAGAATGTTACTCAGGTTCAGCAGACTTAAGAACGTAGGGTCCTGGAAAATGATGATAGCCAGCAGGACTAAAAGAACAACGTAAATACCGCCTTCTTTCAGGTAAGTGAGAAAACTTTTTTTATTTAACGCACTCATGAGGAGCCCCTGATCTTAAAGGTGCAAAGACGCTAAACGCAAAATTTCGTTTTGCGTTGTCGTTTTGGTGTCAACAATACCGGCAACGAGACCATTGCTCATAACCAGAATACGGTCTGTGATCCCTAACAATTCCGGCATTTCGGAAGAAATAATAATGATCCCTTTATTCTTTTTCGCCAGCTCAGCAATCAGTTGATATATTTCGAATTTCGCACCAACGTCAATACCGCGGGTCGGTTCATCCAGCATCAGAATTTCTGGCTGAGTTAATAACCAACGACCGATAATAACTTTCTGCTGATTACCGCCCGAAAGCGAACCAATTTGTGTGCGGTGGCCAGGTGTTTTAACACGCATGGAGTCAATTACCCATTGGGTATCGCTTTTCATGCGGGAGTTATCCAGCAGACCAACTTTGTTTTTATAGTTACGAATATTCGAAATTAACGAGTTAAAGTTAATATCCAGATAAGCGTAAATACCGGTAGAACGACGCTCTTCCGTCACCAGCGCAAAACCATTATTAATGGCTTCGTTGGCATTGTGGTTATTGATTTTCTTACCATGGAGCGTAATGGTGCCTTCCGCTTTCTCACGGATACCAAACAGGGTTTCCACGATATCGGTACGTTTGGCTCCAACCAGCCCTGCGATACCGAGAATTTCGCCTTTATGCAAGTCGAAGGAGACATCGCGAATGGATGGCTGACGCAGTGAAGTCAGGTTACGCACCTCAAGGATCACTTCACCCGGCTTGTTTTCTTTGTCCGGGAAACGCTGGTTCAGGGAACGACCTACCATCATGGCGATGATCTTGTCCATGTCCAGCCCTTCGAGAGGCTGAGTGGCAATCCACTGACCGTCACGCAGAATGGTAATCTCATCACAGAGCTGGAAGATCTCTTCCATTTTATGGGAGATATACACAATGCCGCAGCCGCGATCTTTGAGTTTACGAATAATGGTAAAAAGGTGGTTAACCTCTTTTTCCGTTAATGACGATGTTGGTTCGTCCATGATGACAATTTTTGCATCATAGGAGAACGCTTTGGCAATTTCGATCATCTGCATTTGAGATACAGATAATGTCCCGACGCGGGCGCGCGGATCAATATCAATATCCAGCTCATCGAAAATCGCTTTGGTGTCGCGGTACATTTTGTCCTGATCGACAAAGACGCCTTTGGTTGGATAACGCCCCAACCACATGTTATCCATGACTGAACGCTGCAGCACCAGGTTTAATTCCTGGTGAACCATTGAGATACCGTTTTCCAGTGCTTCTTTTGCTGAATGGAAATCGATCTCTTTCCCCTGAAAAAGAATGCTGCCAGAATCTTTTTGATAGATCCCAAAAAGACATTTTAATAATGTTGATTTACCTGCACCGTTCTCCCCCATCAAAGCATGAATAGAGTGAGGACGAACTTTTAAATTAACATTATCGAGTGCCTTAACACCGGGAAATGACTTGTTGATACCGTTCATTTCCAACAAGTATTCACCGGACGACTGAGTAGTTGTGCTGACCATAATTATACCTTGTTGGCCTCGCATATCGCGTTATAAAAGGGCGCAACAAGTTGCGCCCAGTGAAGACAGTACTAATTACTTATTTACCGATAAACTCAGCCAGGTTGGACTGGTCTACGCCCACATAAGGTACGCGAACGATTTTGTTTTCAATTTTCCAGTTGGTGCCATCAGCAGCGCCTTTACCGTCGGCCAGGTTTTTCGCCAGATCGAAGGTTGCTTTCGCCTGGTTGTTGGCATCGTTCAGCACGGTACCAGCCATCGCACCCGATTTAACCAGTGCCAGTGCTTCTGGCAGCGCATCCACACCAAATACAGGAATGGAAGATTTGTTGTGTGCTTTCAGCGCTTCTACTGCACCCATTGCCATTGCATCGTTGTTGGCGATAACCACTTCGATTTTGTTAGCATTCGGGCCAGACAGCCACGCGTCCATCTTATCTTTCGCCTGAGCGGTATCCCACATTGCGGTGTCTAACGCCAGCTGCTGGGTTTTCAGGCCTTTATCGTTCAGCTCTTTGATAACGTAAGTGGTACGGGCTTCAGCATCCGGATGGCCTGGTTCGCCTTTCAGCAGAACGAACTGGATCTGACCGTCTTTGTTCAGGTCCCAGTTCGGGTTCGCTGCCCAGTGTTTAGCAATCAGATCGCCCTGAATAATGCCGGACTCTTTGGAGTCGGTACCGACGTAATACGCTTTGTCATAGCTATCCAGCGCTTTACGGGAAGGTTCTTTGTTGAAGAAGACGATTGGCACATTCTGGCCGCGCGCTTTTTCGATAACTGTGCCTGCTGCAGCCGGGTCAACCAGGTTGATTGCCAGCGCTTTCACACCTTTAGCCAGCAGAACGTCGATCTGGTCGTTCTGTTTGGACTGGTCGTTCTGGGAGTCATTCATCAGCAGCTGAACATCTGGCGCTGCTTTAGCATCTTTCTCAATCGCTTTACGCACAACAGACATGAAGTTGTCGTCGTATTTATAGATGGTCACACCAATACGGGTATCCGCAGCGTGCGCTGCTGCACCAAAAAGCATGCTTGCCATTACAGCAGACAGGGTCAACACCTTCTTATTCATGGTATCTCCGGTTTTTTTTATGCAGGGTAGTTCTTGTGAATAACGATCGGCAGGCGGGTGTTAATAAAACGTTACTGACCGCCGAAGTTCACTTATAAAATTTCTATCTTCCGTGTTCGGTAACGCTCCAGAAATGCGTTTTATTCGTTGTTTGCGGCACATTGGCTATAGTGAAAGTGAATAATCACTGTTACATAGCGTTTCAGCCCCTAAAACGCTGACATCATAGTCAGCGCCTTGTTAAGATACTGTGAATTTACTCACAGATTGAAAACGGTTACACCACCTCATGTAATCAGTTAGTGATCGGAACCACAATTTGCCGGGCAGCGACAGAATGACGGCGTACTAAAGTCGGCATGAAACAGTGTGTTGCTCCTTGATCCAGCTGCCCTGCAGCCCCCTGTAACGCTAGCTCAGTCGCCAGTTTTGCCATGGAGGCAATGGGATAGCGCACCGTTGTCAGCTGTGGGTCGGTGTAACGGGCGATCGGGATATCATCAAAGCCAATCAGCGATAAATGCTGTGGCACCGCAATGCCGTTATCTTTCAGCGCTGTCAGTGCCCCTGCCGCCATGCTGTCGTTATAGGCAAACACTGCAGACAGTTGCAGATTACGACCCAGCAGCTCCACCATCGCCGCCTCGCCGCCCTGCATGTCCGGTGTACCGGTCCCCACCCAGCTTTCTGATGGCGTAATGCCATGATCTTTCAGGGCGTTTTGCCACCCCTCATGCCGCAACGTGTCATCTTCTATTTGATGGCTCGAGGCCAGATAACCAATCCGCTGATGCCCGTTGTTGATGAGCATTTTCGTTGCCATCATTGCACCGCTGACATTATCCAGCCCTACGCAGCGATGGGCATAACCAGGCAGGATGCGGTTGATTAACACCATACCTGGGATCTGGTCCATAAAACCGGTTAACTCTTCATCGCTCAGTGCTTTTGAATGGACAATCAAGGCGTTACAGCGCTGGCGAATCAATACTTCAATAGCATGGCGTTCTTTTTCCGCCTCATGGTAACTGTTACCTATCAACACATATTTCTGATGCTGCTGGGCGACCACATCTACCGCTTTCACCAGCGCGCCGAAAAAGGCATCCGAGACATCCATGACCACCACGCCGATGGTGTCGCTGACCTGCGTCGCAAGCGCCTGGGCATTGGCATTTGGCCGGTACCCGAGCTGGGTCACGGCTTTCATTACAGTTTCGCGGGTTTCAGGGCTGACAAGCGCGCTGTTATTCAGCACGCGCGAGACGGTAGCCACG
This sequence comes from Enterobacter sp. P82, assembly GCF_037053385.1. Lineage (NCBI taxonomy): Bacteria > Pseudomonadati > Pseudomonadota > Gammaproteobacteria > Enterobacterales > Enterobacteriaceae > Enterobacter > Enterobacter sp. P82. The sequence continues at coordinate 371,855 of NZ_JBALHX010000001.1, read as the reverse complement.
GAAACACCCGCCTGACGGGCGACGTCACGAATGGTGATCATATTCACCATCCTTCAAAGGATTGCAGCAACTCACAGACACCCCCTGTGTTTAGCAAGGTGGCTATTTTGGCAGCGAGAGAAAGGGGACTACGTGAAGAAGCTCACACAGATGAAAACGCTTACATCCGTTTTGTTAATGATTGTGATCCAGATCGTTATCTGGATGTGTTTCTTAATGATATCCCTGAAGCAAGTGCGGTTAACTGACGCCACATCCACTCCAGCGGGCCCTGGCGGAAATAACGTAGCCAGATAACAGAAAACGCCAGGTTAACCACCCAGACCGGAATAACAAACGCCAGTAGCGCCAGACGGTCGAATTTCATAAACAGACCAAAGCGATAGAAAAGTGTAGTGCATATCAGGGTCTGCAGAATGTAATTGCTCAATGCCATACGACCCACACAGGCGATGGCGCTAACAATCCACAGGCGAGAAAGCGTTGGCCAGAAGCCATAGATCAGCGCCGCATAACCGATGGTCTGGAACGGCGCGCTCAGTTCGCGCGGTACCTGAAGGAGGAAAGCACACCAGCGGTAATCCCAGTGGAGGTGCCACTGCGCAATCACCGCCGGAAGGTTGATCAGCACGCCAAACAGGACCAGCCCGGCCCCCGTGCGACGATAGTGTCGCAGGCTGAATTCGCCTTTCAGCCAGCCGGTGCGCATCAATGACGCTCCCATCAGCATCATCCCCGCCAGTTGCCAGCCATATTGCGCCCCCAGCGCAAGCAGATTATCACCCAACATATCCGCACGGTTGCTTATCGCCTCCGTGCCACCTTTCAGCTTCCAGTATTGCTCGTACTGGAGGTTAGCGGCATCCGGGATCCAGGAACGGTTTGTTGCTTCGCCAGAGATCATCCCCAGGAGTAAAAGTACCCCAAGCCCCATGACATAGAGCATCACGCCGGTGTTAAACAGGCTTTTTACGCTGTGCGCATCGCGAATCAGACGCCAGCAAATGAGCCCGACTAACCCATACGCAAGAAGAATATCGCCGTCCCAGAAAAACAGGCCGTGGATAAAGCCGAGGAGAACCAGCAGCGTCAGGCGCGACTGGATCCAGCGCGTACCGCGTTTAAGAAGCAGTTGCAGACCAGCGCCAAACAGCAGGGCAAACAGGGTGAGGAATTTAACCTGTGCAAAGAGATCGAGGATTGCCCACGTCCAGGCATCGCTGCGCGTGATGTCGCCATACCAGGCTGGGTTGAGATAAGCCGCCTTCGGCAGACCGAAGGCGCTGATATTAAGCAGCAGGATACCGAGAATGGCGACGCCGCGAACAAAATCGAGCGTGACGTTTCGCTCCATGGTCCCTGCCCTGTAAGACTTAGTTGTGGTGACGCACTGCGCGCAGGAACTCCTGGCGGGTGTTCTGGCTCGATTTAAACAGACCGCCCAGCGACGTGGTGGTGGTCGCACTGGTGGCATCACGCACGCCGCGCGCTTTCACGCAGTAGTGAACCGCGTCGATAGAGACAGCTACGTTATTGGTGCCCAGCAACGTTTGCAGCGCGGTCAGGATCTGCTGCGTCAGACGCTCCTGTACCTGTGGACGCTGAGCAAAGAATTGCACGATGCGGTTAATCTTCGACAGACCAATCACCGTATCTTTTGGGATATATGCCACGGTTGCTTTACCGTCGATAGTCACGAAGTGGTGTTCACAGGTGCTGGTCAGCGTGATGTCACGTACCGTTACCATCTCATCCACTTTCATTTTATTTTCGATGACGGTGATTTTCGGGAAGTTGGCGTAATCCAGGCCTGAGAAAATTTCGTCGACGTACATTTTCGCGATGCGGTGCGGCGTCTCCATCAGACTGTCGTCACTCAGATCGAGATTCAGCAGCTCCATGATCTCGGTCATATGACCGGCAATCAGACGCTTGCGGGTTTCATTGTCCATTTCCTGAACGGGCGGACGCAGCGGCGTTTCAAGACCGCGCGCAACCAGGGCTTCGTGGACCAGGGCAGCTTCTTTACTGAGTGATGACATTTTGTTCTCCTGCAGGTGTGGCGTCTTTTGCCCTCGTTGTGGCAAAAGTATGCGCTCATTGTGCGTGAGGCCGCGCACATAATCCAGTATTCACGACGATAATTATTGCAATTGCTGTTGCCTTTCGGCGTGACGATTCCAGACCAGGGCACCGCCAACAAACAACGCGATACCCGCTAACCCCAGCGCAGGCTCCAGTCGATGGGTAAGCCAGGTTGATAACGCCGAGGTCATCGGACCAATCAATTGACCAATGGCGTAACCCGTGGTGAGCAGGCCTGCCATATAACGCGTGTGGTTTGGTGCCAGCTCGCGACCGTATAAAAGAGAGAGTTGCACGGCACACAAAAAGCCGCCGCCGACCAGCAGTCCCCCCGTCAGCAACCCGCCAATCCCCGGCAGCAGCCAGGCCGCCAGCACACCAGCACCCTGCAACCACAGCACAATAGCCAGCCTGCGGTTAGCCGTTGAGGTGTGGCGCAATAGAATGCTAAGCGCAATGCCCACCACAGCAGCGATACCAAAAATCGGCCAGACAAACTGGGCAAACAGGCTGCCGGGAAAACGCACTGCTGCCATTTGCGATAGAAAGGTTGCCGGAAGAATATAACCAAACCCGGCCAGACTGTAGCTCCAGACCAGGCGCTTTAAATCCGCCGTCAGCACCAGCGGCTCTGGCGCGGTACCTGGTCGATGGAGCTGCCCGGATCGCGGCAGGTAGCGCGCCACCAGGGCAATCAGTACCAGCGCCAGCACACCGTAGATTTGCCATGCGGCTCCGGCCGAGAGGGATTTCGCCTGGATATAGACGGCGAGTAGCCCGCTCAGGGCAATGCCCGCGCCTGGCCCGGCAAATACGGCAGCACTCAGGCCCGGTTTGCCCAACTGCCCCAGACGTTCGTTTGTCCATGCCGCAATCAACACCATAGACCAGCCGCTCATGCAGCCAATCACAAAGCGCAGCAGTCCGTGCACGATGGCGTTATCCGCCGCGGCGGAGAGCAGCGTCAGCGCGACCGCGCCAGTGATACCAAGCCAGAGGCGTGTTTCAACGAAGCGATGCGCACGCATTGCATCCCATGCGCCCACCAGATAGCCCAGATAATTCATCGCCGCCACCAGGCCCGCGCTGGTTAGCGTGAGCTGCCCGGCGGCAATCATCAATGGTACCTGAGGTGTAAAAGCAAAACGCCCTATCCCCATCGCCACCACCAGCACGACAAACCCACTGAGCGCAATACGCAGCGCCATGACCGCTCCAATTGTTAAAAAAAAGTAAATTTATGATGCAGCATCTCGTCGTCTGGCGAAAGTGAAAGTTACTCACAGGTCAATGAAAAGGCTGTATTATGGTTTTTATGAATACGCATTCTCATTAAGGAGCCTTGCATGGAACTGCTCGAAGAGCACCGTTGTTTTGAAGGTCGACAGCAGCGCTGGCGGCACGACTCCAGCGTCCTGAACTGCGCCATGACGTTCAGCATTTTCCTGCCGCCGACGGAAAATCCGCCGGTTTTGTTCTGGCTTTCAGGCCTGACCTGCAACGACGAAAACTTCACCACTAAAGCAGGTGCACAACGCATTGCAGCTGAGCTAAGTATTGCGCTGGTGATGCCTGATACCAGCCCGCGTGGGGATGATGTGGCTGACGATGCAGGATACGACCTTGGCAAAGGTGCCGGCTTCTATCTGAACGCGACTGAACAACCCTGGACAAACCATTACCGGATGTATGATTACATCCGTGACGAGTTGCCCGCACTGATTCAGGCTGAGTTTGCAGTAAGCAACCGTTGCGCCATCAGCGGGCATTCCATGGGTGGACACGGGGCGCTGATAATGGCGTTGAAAAACCCGGAAAAATACGTCAGTGTGTCGGCATTTGCACCAATTGTGAACCCAACTCAGGTGCCGTGGGGCCAGAAGGCATTCGCAAATTATCTGGGTGATGATGCGGAAAAATGGCTGGCGTGGGATAGCTGCGCACTGATGCTGGCCAGCAAGACCGAAGACGCTATTCCAACGCTTATCGATCAGGGTGATGCCGATCAGTTCCTCGCCGGGCAGTTACAACCTGCGGTACTGGCAGAAGCCGCACGCCAGAAGGACTGGCCACTGACGCTACGCATTCAGCCGGGATATGACCATAGTTATTACTTCATCGCGTCCTTTATTGAGGATCATCTCCGCTTCCATGCGGAGCATTTATTTGCATAAGCACCGCCTGTTTTGCCCGGTGGCGCTGCGCTTACCGGGCCTACGGGCCTGTGCCCTTATGTAGGCCGGGTAAGGCGCAGCCGCCACCCGGCACATGGCTGAATCAGAACTTATAATCCACGCCGACAAAGTAGCGACGGCCATCTTCCGTGTAGCTGTAATCGTCACGGCTCAGGTCTTTATCCAGCAAGTTCTGTACACCCGCGCGCAGCTTCACGCTTTTCGTCGCCTGCCACGCCGCACCCGTATTCCAGATCACATAGCCACCCGGTGTTGGTGCACTGCTGGTTAGCGCGCGTTTCTCACCGGTGTAGTTACCCTGAACATAGAACGACCAGTCCTGGGTCGCTTTCCAGTCAACGGTACCGTTGGCAGTGTGGAACGGCAGATCGGACAGCGGTTTGTTGCCGCCATTGCTGATGTCACGACCATCGTTATAGGTGTAGTTCAGCGTCACTTTCCAGTCTTCCGCCAGCGGGAATTTCAGCTCGGTCTCCACCCCACGGATGCGCGCCTTGTTGACGTTGTAATAACGGAAAATAGGCTCACCGTCCGCATTCAGACCAACGTAGTTAGGGTAACTCTGCGCCTGTTTAACATTGGCGGTACGGTTGATGCTGATGCGGTCATCCACATTATTCTGGAAGGTGGTGACGCTAGCCTGTACGCCCTCTAACCAGCCCTCTTCCCCGCTGTAGTACAGACCGAATTCGAAGCTCTCGCTGGTTTCAGGTTTCAGATCCGGATTACCGACAATCTCGCAGGCACCGCGGCACGAGCCGGTGACCCAGTCCGGGCTGAGCTGCAGCAGCGACGGCGCTTTAAACGCTGTTGCCCAACCCCCTTTCACCGTTACGGTATCGGTCGCGTTGTAGACCAGGTATGCACGCGGGCTCCAGTGGTCACCGTAGGTGTCATGGTCGTCCATACGGATGCCGGTGGTCAGCGCCAGGGGTTCAAAGAGACGCCACTCATCTTCAAGGAACAGGGCATACTGGCTTGCTGACGTACTGCTGCTGGAGCCCCCCGTCAGGTTGACCGGATCTTTCAGCTTATCGTGACGCCATTCGCCGCCGAAGGTCAGCAACTGGTTGATTTCGCCCAGCGGCAGCACGTATTTCCCGTCCACCGCATTACTCTCGGACGTGATCGGATTGCTGTTGCCCGGGTTTTTGTTATCTACTTTCTCGCCGTAAACTTTCAGCTCGCTGTTGCCGACGCCCCAACGACCATTGTGGCTCAGGGAGTAGTTCTGACGCTCAAGGCGGTTTTTGTCGAGGGAATCTGAGTCACGATCCTGACGGTCGAAACCGTAGCCCGCCGTAAAATCGTGATTTTCAGACGGTGTCCAGGCGAACTCCACATTGGCATCGCGGCTGGTAAAGCCCTCAATGCGCGGTGTTTCACCGCTCGCCGTGGTAGAGGATTTCTGCTGACCGTCTTTCTCACGCTTCGCGAGGCTACCGTAGGCTTTCAGGCCCAGCAGGCCGTCCACCAGCGGACCACTGGTATAGAACTGTCCGTTATACGTGTCTCCACGATCGCGATGTTCCTGAATCGTTGAATCGGCGCTCAGAGTGCCCGTCCATTTCTGCCCGATTTTTTTGGTGATAATGTTCACCACGCCGCCCAGCGCATCGGAGCCATAAAGAGAAGACATCGGTCCGCGCACCACCTCGATGCGTTCGATGGCGTCAACCGGCACCCAGTTGAGATCGAAATCATTATGACGGAATACGGCGTTGCGGGAGTTGACGCGCTTGCCGTCGATCAGGATTAACGTGTAGCTGCTGTCCAGTCCGCGAATACTTACCCCTTTACGGTTGTCCCCTTCGCTCGTGAGCTGAACGCCCGGCACATCCCGTAACACATCTTTCAGATTCTGAACGGGTTTGCGCTGCAAATCTTCCTGGGTAATCACGCTGATGCTTGCCGGTGCGTCTTTCAGGTTTTGCTCCGTCGCGGATGCCGTTACAACCATTGTGTCTCCGGATTCCGCTGCGATACCAGGCAGTGCCAGGGACATTGCGGACGCACAAAGTCCTCCCCTGACGAAGGGATTCAACCTAAACATTCCATATCTCCATGAGGTAAATACAACTAAATCAAATCATCATTGCTCACAGCGTCTTCCATGCCGCCCACATCTGCGGTGGGTCGGTGACACGCTTATTTTTGATAACGATAAAGCAAACGATAATTATTATCAATTAAATTGTTAAGAAATATATCTTTGTATCAGCCTGCGGGAATAAAAAAGCCCGCTCGAATGAGCGGGCTGAAAGAGAGGACGTGCGGTTATTTTTTAAATCGTTCCGGGAATTCCATTTCACTGTAGCGAACGAAGTGTGTTCCTTTCGTCAGTTTGTAGCCAAACCAGATAACCAGGAACAGCGGAATACCAATGTAGGTTGCCGTAACGGCGCCCCAGTCAATGGTGTCCGCCAGGAACGCTTCATAGTTCTGTCCCAGGGTAATAATCAGGCACAGAATGAAGGCGAAAATGGGACCCAGCGGGAAGAACCCTGAGCGATACGGCAGGTCGTTAATATCGTGCCCCTGCTTGACATAACCACGGCGGAAACGGTAGTGGCTAATGGCAATTCCCAGCCAGGCGATAAAGCCCGTCATCCCGGAGGTGTTAAGCAGCCACAGATATACCGTCTGGTTGCCAAACATAGAGGTCAAGAAGCACAGACCGGCAATCACCGTTGTGGCATACAGGGCGTTACGCGGAACACCGCCACGGGACAATTTTGAGAAAATACGCGGGGCTTTACCGTCGCATGCCAGGGTATAGAGCATACGAGTGGACGCGTACATACCGGAGTTACCCGCCGACAGGACCGCAGTCAGGATCACGGCATTCATCACTGCAGCGGCGGAAAGCAGACCGGCATGCTGGAAGACCAGCGTGAACGGGCTGACGCTGATGTCTTTCACATCATTACGCAGCAGGCTCGGATCGGTATACGGAATGATCAGGCTGATAATCAGGATCGCGAACACATAGAACAGCAGGATACGCCAGAAGACCTGACGGACCGCACGCGGAATATTTTTCTCCGGGTTCTCTGATTCACCCGCAGCGATACCAATCAACTCAGTGCCCTGGAAGGAGAAACCGACGATCATTGCCACGCCGATCATAGCCGAGAACCCACCGGCAAACGGTGCATCGCCTATCGTCCAGTTACTCCACCCGGCCGGTTCTGCGCCTTTGAAAATACCAACGATCATCGCTACACCGACGACGATAAAGATGATGACGGTTGCCACTTTGATCAAAGAGAACCAGTATTCCGCTTCGCCAAAACCACGAACGGAGATGTAGTTCAGCAGGAAGATGACGGCCAGGAACAGAGCACTCCAGATCCAGCCCGGCGTATCCGGGAACCACCAGTTCATCACCAGCTGTGCAGCAACCAGGTCAACGGCAATCGTTACGGCCCAGTTGTACCAGTAGTTCCAGCCCAGCGCGAAGCCAAAGCCTTCTTCAACGTATTGTTGACCATAGGTCGAAAACGAACCGGATACCGGCATGTACGCGGCCAGTTCGCCCAGACTGGTCATCAGGAAGTAAACCATCAGGCCAATCAGGATATAAGAGAAAAGTGCCCCACCCGGGCCTGCTGCCGAAATTGTTGCGCCAGACGCAACGAAAAGACCTGTACCGATGGAACCGCCAATGGCGATCATCGTCAGGTGACGCGCCTTCAGTTCACGACGTAGCGTGGGCGCTTCTGTGGTTTTAATTTCTGAAACCATGTGAAAATGCTGTCCATTTAATAAATGAGGCGCGATTGTAGCAGACGATCCGCGTTCCTTCCGGCAGAAATAGGCAGTTATAAGAGAGCTTCATGACTCGGCCAGGATTATAAGCAAAGCAGAAATCGGGTCTTTCCCCTATCCCCATTGGGATGAGGGGACGACTACATCTCGCAGTAGCGCAGAAAACGCTGCAAAGAGCTGGAAAGATGCTTCTGCCGATGGTGGATACACCAGAGCGTGCGCACCAGTTTCGGCAGTGGAACGGGGACTTCGACCAGCGAGCCCGTCTCAAGCTGCTCGGCAATGACCCGCCGGGAGAGGCAGCTAATACCTAAACCATGACGTACTGCATGTTTAATCGCCTCGGAGTTCCCCAGTTCCATCCCTAACTGGAAATGCGGCAGATGGGAAAGCAGCAGATAATCGACAATTTCACGCGTGCCGGAACCCTGTTCTCGCAGGATCCACTGTGCCTGTGCCAGTCTTTCCAGCGTGACTTCGCCCTGTAGCAAAGGCGAGGCCGGAGAAGCGAACACCACCAGTTCATCTTCCAGCCAGGGTTCAGCAATGATATCGACGTTGTGGCAGGGTCCTTCGATAAGACCGATATCCACACGAAAATCGATTACTGCGTTGATGACATCCTGGCTATTGCCAACGCTCATCTCCAGCGGCAGGGTCGGAAAATCCCGGCGGTAGCGGGCAATCACTTCCGGAAGGATGTAATTCCCAATCGTACTACTGGCAAACACGCGGATCGCACCGTTGTCTTCACGGAACAGCTGTTCGATTTCGGTAGCCTGTTCAAGCAGTGCCAAAGCACGCGGGTAGAGCAGACGACCATGTTCGTTGACGACTAAGCGCTTCCCTACCCTGTCGAAAAGCTGAACGCCTAGCTGTCCTTCGAGATCGGTCAATGCCGCACTAACCGCAGATTGAGAGAGGGCCAGCATCTGCGAGGCCTGTGTCGTCGACCCACTCTTCAGCACTTCGGCGAAAACTTCCAGCTGACGCAATGTAATGTGCATGGTTGCTTACCACTTATATAGATTAATTATAAGTATATAATCAATTTTATTTTTAAACCAGAGCGACGTAGTCTTTAGCCAGACAAAGGAGAAGGTTATGTCAGAACTCACCTTACAGCATCATCGTACATTGTGGCACTTCGTGCCGGGTCTTGCGCTCAGCGCAGTGGTAACCGGCGTCGCGTTATGGGGCGGCAGCATTCCAGCCATCGCTGGAGCAGGCTTTAGCGCCTTAACACTGGCGATATTGCTCGGCATGGTCGTGGGAAATACCGTTTACCCACATATCTGGAAATCCTGTGATGGCGGCGTAATTTTTGCCAAACAGCACCTGCTGCGCCTCGGGATTATTCTTTACGGTTTTCGTCTTACCTTTTCGCAGATCGCCGATGTCGGCGTCAGCGGGATTGCTATTGACGTCCTGACCCTGACCAGCACCTTTTTACTGGCCTGTTTTATTGGTCAGAAAGTCTTTGGGCTGGATAAGCAAACCAGCTGGTTAATCGGTGCAGGGAGCAGTATTTGTGGTGCAGCAGCGGTGCTGGCAACAGAACCTGTCGCTAAAGCCGAATCCAGTAAAGTGACAGTTGCAGTGGCGACAGTGGTAATTTTCGGTACGCTGGCGATTTTCCTCTATCCGGCTATGTATCCACTGGTGGCCCACTGGTTTAGCCCGGAAACCTATGGCATCTATATCGGCTCGACTGTACATGAAGTCGCGCAGGTGGTGGCAGCGGGTCACGCCATTAGCCCGGATGCAGAAAACGCGGCGGTAATTGCCAAAATGCTGCGCGTGATGATGCTGGCACCTTTCCTGATTTTCCTGGCAGCACGGGTAAAACAGCTGGCTCCAGCGGGTAGTAATCAGAAAAGTAAAATCACCATTCCGTGGTTTGCGATCCTGTTCATCGTGGTGGCGATTTTTAACTCTTTCCACCTTCTGCCCAAAGCGATAGTGGATATGCTGGTCACGCTGGATACCGTTCTGCTGGCGATGGCGATGGCGGCATTGGGTGTGACGACTCATGTCAGCGCGCTGAAAAAGGCCGGTGCAAAACCGCTGCTGATGGCGCTGGTACTCTTTGTCTGGCTGATTGTCGGCGGTGGTGCGATTAACCTTGTGGTCCATAGCCTGATGGCATAAACCACTACATCCTTCTCCTGTTAACCCGCTATCATAAGCATTTCGGGTTAACAGGAGTCCCTTTATGAAATATGTTGGAGCGCACGTTAGCGCTGCCGGTGGCCTTGCGAATGCCGCCATTCGCGCCGCCGAAATCGAGGCGACCGCTTTCGCCCTGTTCACCAAAAATCAGCGCCAGTGGCGCGCTGCACCGCTCACCACAGACGTGATTGATGATTTCAAAGCCGCCTGCGAGAAATATCATTACGGGCCGGGCCAAATCCTTCCCCACGACAGCTATCTGATCAACCTCGGCCATCCGGTTGAAGAGGCACTGGAAAAATCCCGCGAGGCGTTTCTTGATGAAGTCCAGCGCTGCGAACAGCTAGGGCTGACGCTGCTGAACTTCCATCCAGGGAGTCATCTGATGCAAATTGATGAAGATGCCTGTCTGGCGCGCATTGCCGAATCCATTAACATCACGCTGGATAAAACCAAAGGTGTCACCGCGGTGATTGAGAACACAGCTGGTCAGGGTAGCAACCTCGGCTTTAAGTTCGAACATCTGGCGGCGATTATCGACGGTGTTGAGGATAAAACCCGTGTCGGCGTGTGTATTGATACTTGCCACGCTTTTGCGGCTGGCTACGATCTGCGCACAATCGAGGCAACGAAAAACACATTTGAAGAGTTCGAGCGTATCGTTGGCTTTAAGTACCTGCGCGGAATGCACTTAAACGATGCGAAAAGCGCCTTTGGCAGCCGCGTTGACCGCCACCACAGTCTGGGCGAAGGCAATATTGGTCATGATGCGTTTCGCTTTATCATGCAGGACGCCCGCTTCGACGGCATTCCGATGGTGCTGGAAACCATCAACCCCGATATCTGGGCAGAAGAGATTGCCTGGTTGAAGGCGCAGCAGACCGCTGAACAAATGGCATAAAAAAAGCCGGGTTGCATTTGCACCCGGCTTTTTTGTTGTTTACCACTTAGGCTACTTTCGCGACCACTTCCGCTTCCGGACGTTTCAGCACGGCATAAGACAGACCCGCCACCAGCGTACCGGCAACAATCGCCATCAGGTACCCCAGAACCGGGGTGATAGCGCCAGGGATCAGCAGAACAAACAGACCACCGTGTGGAGCCATCAGTTTCGCGCCAATTGCCATCGAGATTGCACCTGTCACTGCACCACCCGCGATACAGCACGGCAGCACACGCATTGGGTCGCGCGCCGCGAACGGAATCGCCCCTTCGGTGATGAAGCACAGACCCAGGACCAGTGCCGCTTTGCCGCCTTCCTGCTGCGCTTTGTCGAACTTACGGCGGGCAACAATCGTCGCCAGACCGAGAGCCAGAGGCGGCACCATACCTGCCGCCATGATGGCAGCCATTGGTGCGTAGGTCTGGGTACTCAACAGGCCCACACCAAAGGCGTACGCCGCTTTGTTCACCGGACCACCCATGTCGGTACACATCATGCCACCGAGGATTGCACCCAGCAGAACCGCGTTCGCGGTACCCATGGTTTGCAGCCAGTGGGTCAGACCCGCCAGAATACCCGCAACAGGTTTACCGATGAGGTAAATCATTGCCAGACCGACCACCAGGCTGGAAATTAGCGGGATGATCAGAATCGGTTTCAGCGCTTCCATACTCTGCGGCAGTTTCAGCTTCGAGCTGATCAGCTTCGCAACGTAACCGGCCAGGAAACCGGCGATGATGCCGCCGATAAAACCAGAACCCGTGCTCACCGCCAACATACCGCCGATAAGACCTGGCGTCAGACCCGGACGGTCAGCGATGGAGAAGGCGATAAAACCCGCCAGCACAGGCACCATCAGCGCGAACGCAGAACCCCCACCAATCTGCATTAATGCAGCTGCCAACGTCCCCTGCTCTTTAAATGCGGTGATACCAAACGCGAATGACAGCGCGATACACAGACCACCCGCAACCACCATCGGCAGCATGTAAGACACACCGGTCAGCAGGTGGCGATAAGCGCCTGCTGACTCTTTCTTTCCTTCCGTCGCACTTTGACTGGTGCCCGTTGCCTGATAAGGCTTCGCTTCGACCAGCGCTTTATCAAACTCCTGAGCGGTCTTTTTCAGTGCCAGACCTGTCGAAGTGCGGTACATCGGCTTACCGGCAAATTTAGCCAGATCCACTTCGATATCCGCCGCCACAATCACCAGATCGGCTTCAGCCACTTCTTCTGGGGTAATGGCATTGCCGGCGCCAACGGAGCCGCGGGTTTCAACTTTTACCCACCAGCCGCGTTTTTTCGCTTCGGTTTCAATGGCTTCAGCCGCCATAAAGGTATGAGCTACCCCTGTAGGACAGGCCGTCACCGCAACAATGCGTTTTGGTCCAGAAGCCGCAACCGGTGCCGCAGCAACAGGGGCGCTGTAAACAGACGCGTGACCTTTCGCTTCGCTCAGGAACAGTTCCGGGTGTGCCACCGCACGATTAATATCGCCCAGCCACACATTTTTGCCATTAAGCGCACTGTCAGCCGGGATTTTATCGCCCAGAACAATGACCAGTTCGGCATCGCCCGGGTTATCAATCATCTCGAGATGTGCTTTGTTCGCCGCCGCTCCCAGCAAGGTCTTCGCCATATAGGCGCGAGCCTGTCCGAGACCGGAGTCAATGATCAGCAGCGTTTTCATTATTCCTCTCCTGCTGTTAGTTAAAAGGTTTTAAGTCAACGCGCGCCATCATCGCGGCTAACTGGGTACGATCGGTAATACCGACATTGCTCTGGCTTACAGCCAGGGCAGCAACGGCGGTGGCAAGACGTAAAGTATGCTCACTGGATTCACGCATCAGCAGACCATAAATCAGGCCGCCAACCATTGAATCCCCTGCGCCGACGGTGCTGACAACATCGACCGACGGCGGTTTGGCGATCCATTCGCCAGAAGCGTTAACCCACAACGCTCCTTCTGCACCAAGAGAGATAACTACGTGGGCGATACCCTGCTCGCGCAGTGCATGGGCAGCATCAATCACATCTTTTAATTCTGGCAGTTTACGACCGGCCCAGATTTCCAGTTCGCGGCGATTAGGTTTCACCAGCCACGGTGACGCTTTCAGTCCCGCGACCAGTGCATCACGGCTACTGTCAAAAATAATGCATGGACACTGGCTGCGCAGGCGCGTCATCCAGTCGGTAAATGCCTCCGGGCTGACGCCGGACGGCAGACTACCGCTGACGCACACCATGTCGAACTGACCAAGCCAGGTCAGAGAATCGTTAACAAAACGCTCCCAGTCTGACGGCGTCACTTCGAAGCCCGAGAAGTTCAGATCGGTCACTTCACCGTCTTTCTCCGTCAGCTTGACGTTGATACGGGTGCGGCCCTGAACAATCTGAAAACGGTTGGCAATGCCCAGCTCGCTGAACAACTGCTGGAAACCATCCTGGTTATCTTTACCGAGGAATCCACCCACGGTGACATCAATACCAAGGTCCTTGAGCACTTTCGCGACGTTAATCCCTTTACCCGCAGCATGCAGGCCAGTGGTACGCACGAGGTTTACTTCGCCGCGCTCAATCTCCGGGCAAAACCCCACCAGGTCGTAAGCCGGGTTCAGCGTAATAGTCGCAACACGTCTGCTCATTATGCGCCCTCCCCCAGACCTGCCGCGATGGCGTCGCCAATCGCTTTCAGCGCCTGTTCAGCATCCGCACCTTGTGCGGTAAAACGCAGACGGTGACCTTTCTTCACGCCCAGCGCGACAACTTTCATCAGACTACGGCCGTTGGCCGGTTTACCTGTGCCATCAAGGTTGGCCACGGTGATCTCACTTTCAAATTGTTTAATGGTATTTACCAGCATGGTACCTGGACGGGCATGCAGGCCGTGTTCGTTACGCACCACAAATTCAGCGTTTAGAACATCGTCAGTCAGCGCATCATCGCTGGTCAGCAGAGCCAGCACCGTAGCCGCATCCGCGTTCAGCAGTTTTTCAGCTTTGTTATTCAGCAGCAGATCGCCCAGGCGCTTCAGCACGGAAACCGGCTGCTCATCGTTCATCGCCACGGTCAGCAGCATGGCCGCACGCTCGCCGTCGACATCAAACGCATTTGCCGCACGGCTCACGGCGATAGCGCTACGCAGGTTGCCTTCAGCACTGTCGTTCAGCCAGATACCCTGACCGAGATTCAACGGCTTATCATTGATTACGCGCGTCACAAATGTGGCATCTGCTGCACCAGCTTCTTTCAGGCGACCGGCATTCAGCGCCTGGAGTGTCACCAGATCGGAGGCGGCTACATCCAGCGTCAGCGTTTCATTATCCAGTTTCAGCGCTTCACTCTGTTTTTCGCCCATCAGCAAGGCGCGCAGCTCTTCAGCAGTCGTTGCTGACTTCAGCTGTTCAGCAACGGAATCATCGCTCAGTACGTGGGTCAGTTGACGCAGCAGGCCTAAGTGTTCGTCGCTGCTGGCCGCGATACCGATGGCCACATACGCCACCTGACCGTCACCCCAGAGCACGCCCTGTGGGAACTGATAAACCTTCACCCCGGTTTTCAACACCTGGTCGCGGGTGTCGGTTGTGCCGTGCGGAATAGCAATGCCATTGCCGAGGAAGGTTGAGGTCTGCTGCTCACGCGCCAGCATGCCATTTACATAGCCATCCGCGACATTTCCCGCCTGCACAAGGGCAGCGGCAACCTGGCGAATGGCCTCTTCTTTATCCCCGGCCTGTGCGCCCGGGTGGATATCCTGAACAGATAACTGGAACATGGTTCTCCACTCCTGCTGAAATTGAATCGTTTCAGCCTTAATGAGAAAAAATGCGCTAGCCTGCTCCGTTTGCTTAAACAAGATAGCGCTGAAACGTTTCAAAAAGTCTTGCGCTTTCTGCAATGCCTTGCAAGTAAACTCGTATTTCTGATCTCAGAATTTAGAGATACAGCACATTTCTTCCTCGTTCAGCTGAATATTGCTGAAGTTCAGCAAGTCAGTTTCAGCTAAGGTCAGCCAAACCTTCTATAAGTTGAAATGCCATTTTGATTTTTCGTGGCGTAATTGACCGCACCCTCTGTTTATTTAATGAGTGCCAGCGTAAACTCCGCCTCTCTCTGTTACTCGTTAATTATAAAACATGCATAACACCCCCGCGGCCACCTCGCCAAAGCCCTTTGATTTGACTTCAGCGGCGTTCCTGATTGTTGCCTTTTTTACGGGTATTGCCGGTGCGTTACAGACGCCGACGCTGAGCTTATTTCTGACCAATGAGGTTCACGCTCGTCCGGCCATGGTGGGCTTCTTTTTTACCGGAAGCGCCATCATCGGCATTCTGGTGAGTCAGTTTCTGGCGGGACGATCCGACAGAAAAGGCGATCGTAAAAGCCTGATTGTCTTTTGCTGTCTGCTTGGGATGCTCGCCTGCGTTCTGTTTGCATGGAACCGCAACTATTTCATTTTGCTGTTCATCGGTGTATTTCTGAGCAGCTTTGGTTCGACGGCTAACCCACAGATGTTCGCGCTTGCCCGCGAGCACGCCGACCATACCGGGCGTGAAGCGGTGATGTTCAGCTCGGTAATGCGTGCTCAGGTGTCGCTGGCATGGGTGATCGGCCCCCCGCTGGCTTACGCGCTGGCGATGGGGTTTGGTTTTACGGTGATGTACCTGAGTGCGGCTGTCGCATTTGTGGTATGTGGCGTGCTGGTGTGGTTCTTTCTGCCGTCGATGCGCAAAGAGCCAAAAGTGGCGACGGGCACGCTGGAAGCCCCGCGTCGTAACCGCCGCGATGCTCTGCTCCTGTTTGTTATCTGTACCCTGATGTGGGGCACGAACAGCCTGTATATCATCAATATGCCGCTGTTTATTATTGATGAGCTGCATCTGCCAGAAAAGCTGGCAGGTATCATGATGGGGACAGCGGCCGGGCTTGAGATCCCGACGATGCTCATCGCAGGCTATTACGCTAAGCGCTTCGGTAAGCGTTTTCTGATGCGTATCGCCGCTGTCGCCGGTCTGCTTTTCTATATCGGTATGCTGACGGTACATACGCCGGGGTTGTTGCTGGCTTTACAGCTGCTGAACGCTATCTATATTGGCATTCTGGCCGGGATTGGCATGCTCTATTTCCAGGATCTGATGCCGGGTCAGGCAGGCTCAGCCACGACCCTTTATACTAATACCACCCGTGTGGGCTGGATTATCGCAGGTTCAATGGCCGGGGTCGTTGCAGAAATCTGGAACTATCACACGGTATTCTGGATTGCGCTGGTGATGTGCACACTGACGATTGGCTGTCTGGCGAGGATTAAAGACGTTTAAGGCGCGGTGAGCGATTCCAGCTCAAGCAGATACGTTATCGCCTGCGCTCGCGTGCTGCCACACATTTCGGCTGTTGGCTGAAGTCCGGAGCAAACCTTCGGGCGCAGGGGCGAACCAAAGATCATACACAGGTTAGTTTCAGAGAGCTGAACGCAGCGGGTATTGGCAGGCTTGCCCTCTGGCATTCCTGGAATGGGGCTTGAAATGGACGGTGCGGTACAGCACGCGCCGCAATCTGGACGACAATCCATAAACGCTCTCTTTCGCTGACGAAGGCCCGCGCAGTCGGGCATCGCGCGCACAGTAACACCTTTTGCGTATTGATAGCAAAAGCCACGAATTCCTCTTGCCTGAAAGGCCGCGCACGAGTAATTTGGCGCGATATTTTTTACCTTCCGTATACAGGATTACTGCAATGCCAAGAGCGAACGAAATTAAGAAAGGTATGGTACTGAATTACAACGGCAAACTGCTGATTGTGAAAGATATCGATATTCAGGCACCTAGCGCCCGTGGTGCAGCGACGCTGTACAAAATGCGTTTCGCCGATGTGCGTACCGGCCTGAAAGTTGAAGAGCGTTTTAAAGGTGACGATATCGTTGATACCGTGACCCTGACCCGTCGCTATGTCGATTTTTCCTATATCGACGGCAACGAATACGTGTTCATGGATAAAGAAGATTACACCCCGTATATCTTCACGAAAGATCAGATCGAAGAAGAGCTGCTGTTTATTCCTGAAGGCGGTATGCCGGACATGCAGGTTCTGACCTGGGATGGCGTGCTGCTGGCGCTGGAACTGCCTCAGACCGTCGATCTGGAAATCGTTGAAACTGCACCAGGTATCAAAGGCGCATCTGCAAGCGCCCGCAACAAACCGGCTACCCTGACTACCGGTCTGGTTGTTCAGGTCCCTGAATACCTGTCTGCAGGCGAGAAAATTCGCATCCATATCGAAGAAAAACGCTATATGGGTCGTGCTGACTAAGACAAAAAACCCGGCTTTGCGCCGGGTTTTTCTTTTACAGCAATTCAGGATACTTCGTCATCTTTAGCGCCAGCTCTATGCCGCGCACTTCCGCCATCCCTTTCAGACGACCGATTGCCGAATAACCTGGGTTCGTTTTTTTACGCAGATCGTCCAGCATCTGGTGCCCGTGATCCGGGCGGAACGGAATAGGACGCACATCTCCAACCTGCTTACGACGTACTTCTTCCGCCAGAATGGCATCCACCACCGCGACCATATTCACATCACCACCGAGGTGCGCTGCCTCGTGGAAGGTTTTTGGGTTCTCTTCACGACAGGTCGCGCGCAAGTGAGTAAAGTGAATACGATCGCCGAAGGTTTCAATCATCCGCACCAGATCGTTATCCGCGCGCACGCCGTAGGAGCCGGTACACATGGTAAAGCCGTTGTAGATACTGTCGACCGTCTCTTTTAGCCACTGCATATCTTCAATGGTTGAAACGATACGCGGCAAGCCGAGGATAGGACGCGGAGGATCGTCCGGATGTATCGCCAGGCGAACGCCCGCTTCTTCTGCGACTGGCACAATCGCGCGCAGGAAGTACGCCATGTTTTCACGAAGCTGATGCTTATCAATATCGCCATATTCCGCCAGACGCGCACGGAATTGATCCAGCGTATAACCTTCTTCCGCACCTGGCAGACCAGCAATAATATTGCGGGTCAGCTTTTCGATGTCCGCGTCACTGGCGGTGTTAAACCACGCGCGCGCCTGCTGCTGCTCTTTCGCAGTGTAATCCGCTTCGGCGCCAGGACGTTTCAGAATGTGCAGTTCAAATGCCGCAAAAGCAATTTGATCGAAACGCAGTGCTTTTGAACCGTCCGGCATCTGATATTCAAGGTCAGTGCGCGTCCAGTCCAGGATAGGCATGAAGTTATAGCACACCGTATCAATGCCGCATGCCGCGAGGTTACGAATACTCTGCTGATAGTTGGCAATCCAGGTCTGGTACTCCCCTGTATGGGTTTTGATATCTTCGTGAACCGGAATGCTTTCCACCACAGACCAGGTTAATCCCTTCTCTGCCAGCAGCGCCTGACGCTTTTGAATTTCATCAACCGGCCATACCTGGCCGTTAGGAATATGATGCAGTGCCGTGACGACACCCGTTGCGCCAGCCTGACGCACATCATCAAGAGAAACCGGATCGTTCGGCCCGTACCAACGCCAGGTTTGTTCCATTGCCCACCCCTCAAGTTGTTATACCAATATGTGTTAATGCGATGACGACTACCATACATGTTTACCATGAAGGGTCAATACACCGCCACACATTGATTGATCGAACTCACAGAACAGTGATAATTACGGCTCACCAATTTTATTTGTTGTCATATAACTTTACACTGGCATTGTTAATTAATGGTTAATCAGGTGTGTATTTCATGAAGACAATTGCCTCCACCGCCCTTCCTGCCCATGTTCAGCAACCCCGCTACGATCGTCAGCAATTACGCTCTCGCATCGTCCATTTTGGCTTCGGTGCGTTTCACCGCGCGCATCAGGCATTGTTAACAAACCGGGTGCTGAATGAAAAAGGCGGCGACTGGGGGATTTGTGAGATAAGCCTGTTTAGCGGTGATGTGCTCATGGGTCAGTTGCGTGCGCAGGATCATCTCTTTACCGTTCTGGAGAAAGGCGCTGAGGGGAATCAGCCAATCATTATTGGCGCCGTACATGAATGCCTGAACGCAAAGCTGGACTCTCTGCCCGCTATTATTGAGAAATTTTGTGAGCCTCAGGTGGCGATTGTGTCGCTCACCATCACGGAGAAAGGTTATTGCATCGATCCCTCCACCGGTAAACTGGATCTGCATAACCCGCGGATTATCCACGATCTGGAAAATCCATCTGAGCCGCATTCCGCCCCGGGGATCCTTGTCGAAGCACTCCATCGTCGCCGTGAGCGCGGCTTACCTGCTTTTACCGTGCTTTCTTGCGACAATATCCCTGACAACGGCCATGTGGTGAAAAATGCCGTGTTGGGCATGGCGCAAAAACGCTCCCCGGCACTCGCTGCGTGGATTGATAGCCATGTGAGTTTTCCCGGAACCATGGTCGACAGGATTGTTCCTGCTGCAACAGAGGCCTCACTGGCAGAAATCACCGAAGCGCTCGGCGTTGAAGATCCATGCGCCATCAGCTGCGAACCGTTTATTCAGTGGGTGATCGAAGATAACTTTGTCGCCGGACGTCCGGCGTGGGAAGTGGCAGGCGTCCAGATGGTGCAGGACGTTCTGCCCTGGGAACAGATGAAACTACGCATGCTCAACGGCAGCCACTCTTTTCTGGCGTATCTGGGGTATCTCGCGGGCTACGCCCATATTAATGAATGTATGGAGGATGCAGCATTCCGCGAAGCCGCCCGTCGGCTCATGCTCGATGAACAGGCACCCACATTACGCATTAAGGATGTCGATCTCACCTTATACGCCGATAGCCTGCTTGAACGCTTTGCTAACCCGGCCTTGCAGCACCGTACCTGGCAAATTGCAATGGACGGTAGCCAGAAACTGCCTCAGCGAATGCTGGATGGGGTGCGTATCCATCTTGAGCGAAAAACCGCCTGGCCATTGCTGGCTCTGGGGGTGGCTGGCTGGATCCGCTACGTCAGCGGGACTGACGAACGCGGAAACACAATTGACGTCCGCGATCCCCTCAGCGATAAAATCCGCGCGCTTGTTGTTGCCAGCAACGACACCGAACGCGT
This sequence comes from Enterobacter sp. P82, assembly GCF_037053385.1. Classification (NCBI taxonomy): domain Bacteria; kingdom Pseudomonadati; phylum Pseudomonadota; class Gammaproteobacteria; order Enterobacterales; family Enterobacteriaceae; genus Enterobacter; species Enterobacter sp. P82. The sequence goes on along the minus strand of NZ_JBALHX010000001.1, from coordinate 351,630 downwards.
CAACGCGCTGCTGGGGCTAAACGAGGTCTTTGGACACGATCTCGCCCAAAATAGCGTTTTTGTTGAAGCTGTCAGCCAGGCTTATCAGCGCATTGCCCGCCACGGTGCACGTCTGGCTGTTATTGAAACGTTAAATCTTTAACGATTATTGCGCTTAACACGAACGGAGATTACCTCCGTTCGCCCTTCCCCTTCTCATTGCGCCCTTTTTTCGCCAGGATAAGAGATAATTGTTATAGCATCACAATTCTCTTCTGGAGCGCACGTGACCAAAACCAACCTCATCACCGGTTTTCTCGGCAGCGGTAAAACCACGTCAATTCTTCACCTGCTGGCGAATAAAGATCCAGCCGAGAAATGGGCCGTACTGGTAAATGAATTTGGCGAAGTGGGCATCGACGGCGCATTACTGTCAGACAGCGGCGCGATGATCAAAGAGATCCCAGGCGGATGCATGTGCTGCGTCAATGGTTTGCCCATGCAGGTAGGACTCAATACGCTGCTGCGCCAGGGAAAACCCGATCGCCTGCTGATTGAACCCACCGGGCTGGGTCACCCGAAGCAGATCCTTGATTTACTGACCGCACCGGTTTACGAACCGTGGATTGATCTGCGCGCCACCCTGTGCCTGCTTGACCCTCGTCAGCTTTTGGATGATAAAGCGGTGGCCAACGAGAACTTCCGCGATCAACTCGCCTCGGCAGACATTATCGTTGCTAATAAAGAAGATCGCGCGACGGCTGAAAGCCAGGCCGCGCTGGACGCGTGGTGGCAACATTACGGCGGTAATCGTCAACGGGTGCAGACCACTCAGGGGAGGATTGATAGCGCCCTGCTTGATCTTCCTCGTCTGAACATAGCGGAACTTCCGGCCAGTGCAGAACATGCCCATAGCCATCCGGTGAAACAGGGTCTGGCCGCCCTCAGCCTGCCGGAACACCAGCGCTGGCGTCGTAATCTGAATAGTGGCCAGGGGTATCAGGCCTGTGGATGGATCTTCGATGCAGATACCGTTTTTGACACCATCGGGATCCTTGAGTGGGCCAGACTTGCTCCGGTCGATCGCGTTAAAGGGATCATGCGCACACCAGACGGACTGGTACGGATCAACCGTCAGGGCGAAGATTTCTTCATTGAAACGCAAAATGTCGCCCCGCCGGACAGCCGAATTGAGTTAATTAGTGCGGTTAACGCCGACTGGAATGCCCTGCAGTCCAGCCTGTTGAAGCTTCGTTTAAGTTCGGGCGGCTAACGTTGCCCCTGTTTTCACTCTTTGCTGAACGTTATGACGACTCGATTTCCCCTGATATTACTGCTTAATGTCGCCGGTCTGGCGCTCTTTTTCTCCTGGTATATCCCGGCGAATCATGGTTTCTGGTTCCCGCTGGATTCTGCAATCTTTCACTTCTTCAACCAGGAGCTGGTGAAGAGCAATGCCTTTCTGTGGCTGGTCGCTATCACCAACAACCGCGCCTTCGACGGTTTTTCGTTGCTGGCAATGGGCTGCCTGATGCTCTCCTTCTGGTTGAAAGAGGATAAAGCAGGGCGTCGGCGTATTATGATTATCGGTCTGGTGATGCTGCTGTTTGCCGTGGTCATTAACCAGCTGGCAACCGCGATTATTCCGGTTAAGCGCTCTAGCCCAACGCTCTTCTTTAGCGATATTTATCGCGTCAGTGAGTTGCTGCATATTCCAACAAAAGATGCCTCGAAGGACAGTTTCCCTGGCGACCACGGCATGATGCTGCTTATTTTTTCCGCAGTTATGCTTCGTTATTTCGGCAAAATAGCCTTCGCAATAGCCCTGATTATTTTTGTGGTTTTTGCTTTTCCACGCGTAATGATTGGCGCCCACTGGTTCACCGATATTGCCGTCGGTTCGCTCTCCGTTGCTCTGATTGCTTTGCCGTGGTGTTTGATGACACCGTTGAGCGACGGGATAATAGCGCTGTTTGATCGCTATCTTCCCGGAAAAACGCAACAACAATTAAACAAATAACTAACCTAAATTTACGTTAGCTATCAGGGATCGACATGATCCCTGACAGGTCTCCTGCCGCGATCTTTTCTCACTGTCATATTCCTGTCATCACATTCATGATAAAAATGAATCAATTACGCGATAAGGTGGCGGATCTGTCGGTATTTTGAGCATTTCCATGTTTTTACTTTCTGTATCACAATTTCTTATAAAAAAAAGGCTTTTTTTACTCGCAATACCCCAGGCAATCGGTTAATCTCGAACTCGTTTTGCCCCATAGAGATAATTATTTCACTGGCTAATAATTTTGTGCGCTGTGCCACAAATGTGAGCAGAAAGAATTGTCTCAATGTGAACAGATAATTAGTCTCGTCACGTTTGGCATTTTTATAACGATATTTGTCGTTAAGGACTTCAAGGGAAAATAAACAAAATGGTCAAATCTCAACCGTTTCTGAGATATATCTTACGGGGGATCCCGGCGATAGCAGTCGCGGTACTGTTATCTGCATGTAGTACATCGAACACCGCAAAGAATATGCATCCTGAGACGCGTGTTGTGGGAATGGAAGATTCCTCGTCACTGCAAGCCTCTCAGGATGAATTTGAAAATATGGTACGTAATCTGGACGTGAAGTCCCGCATTATGGACCAGTATGCTGACTGGAAAGGCGTGCGTTACCGTCTTGGCGGCAGCACGAAAACAGGTATTGATTGTTCCGGTTTTGTACAGCGTACTTTCCGTGAGCAGTTCGGGTTAGATCTTCCGCGTTCGACTTACGAACAGCAGGAGATGGGCAAGTCGATTTCACGTACCAAACTGCGCACTGGTGATCTGGTCCTGTTCCGTGCAGGTTCTACAGGTCGACACGTTGGCATCTACATTGGTAATGACCAGTTTGTACATGCCTCCACCAGCAGCGGTGTGACCATTTCCAGCATGAACGAACCGTACTGGAAAAAGCGCTACAACGAAGCGCGTCGCGTATTGACCCGCAGTTAATATGGAAATTGTATCGTTGGTTATCCCTTGGCTGACGATATGATGAAAAAAAGCACTGCTTCGGCGGTGTTTTTTTTTGCCCGTTACACTGAATACATTCAGCGGCAATTCAGGAACCACAACGTCTATGTTCACCCGCTACTTCTCCAGTAATCGCAAGATACTGATCCTCAGCATTATCACCGGCCTGATCACTGCCCTGCTCCTGGGGTCATTGCAATTCTTCTGGAGCTACCACAAGCGGGACGTTAAATTCGACACCCTGATTACAGATGTCAGCCTCTACATGGAGAGCTATTTCGGAGAGTTAAAAACCTCTATCGACATCCTCCAGCCGCTCACGTTGAACAATTGCCATGACGTCAATGCAGAACTGACTTCACGTGCAGCCTTTAGCCTCAACGTGCGCGCCTTCCTGCTGGTCAGGGACAAAATCGCGTTCTGTTCTTCCGCCACAGGTCCGATGAATGTTCCGATGGAGGAGCTGATCCCCGAGCTGCACATCAATAAGCAGATCGATATGGCGTTGCTTCCGGGCACTCCTATGCTGCCCAACAAGCCCGCGATTGCCATCTGGTACCGTAATCCGTTAGTAAAAGATGGCGGTGTGTTCACCTCGGTAAATCTCAATCTGACACCCTATCTGCTCTACACTGAGCGCCAGGACGAGTTCGCAGGCATAGCGATTATCATTGGCGATGATGCGCTAACGACGATGTCCAGCAAGCTGGTCAAAGCGCGTGATTTAGATGAATCACCGAGCCGCACTGCTACGCTGAAAGATGTCCCCCTGACGATTAAACTGTATGCGGACGCCTGGACCAGCGATGAAATCCTTTATGCCCTGTTCTTCGGGTTGGTATGCGGCATTTGTGCCGGATCGCTCAATTACTATATCCTCAGCATACGGCTGAATCCGGGCAAAGAGATTTTAAGCGCCATTAAGCGCGGTCAATTCTATGTAGTCTATCAACCTGTTGTAGACGCAAAAGAGTTGAAAATGCGCGGCGTCGAGGTGTTGATGCGCTGGAAACACCCAACCATGGGTGAAATTCCGCCTGACGCCTTTATCAATTTTGCCGAAGCACAGAAGCTGATTGTTCCGTTGACGCTGCATCTTTTTGATCTCATCATTCGCGATGCGCCAACGTTACAGACCGTGCTGCCACCGGGTGCCAAACTGGGCATCAACATTGCGCCGGGACATCTGCATGCGGAAAGCTTCAAAGACGATATGCACACCTTCAAAGCGTTACTGCCGGCAGATCACTTCCAGATCGTGTTGGAAATCACCGAGCGCGACATGCTTAACCACCGGGAAGCCAACAATCTGTTTGAATGGCTACACAATGAAGGGTTCGAAATAGCGATTGATGATTTTGGTACAGGCCACAGTGCACTGATTTACCTTGAGCATTTCACTATGGACTATCTAAAAATCGACCGGGGTTTCGTTAACGCGATTGGTACAGAAACCGTCACCTCACCAGTGCTTGATGCCGTGCTGACACTGGCCAGACGCCTGAATATGTCGACCGTCGCGGAGGGTGTGGAAACGCCGGAACAGGCTGCATGGCTACGCGAACATGGCGTCAATTTCCTGCAGGGATACTGGATTAGCCGCCCGATGCCACTGGATCAATTCTGCAAATGGCGGCCTGACGCTTCCACCGGCGGTGAATAATTTCACATTACCTGTGACGTCACTTATTATTCAGCTTAACTGAGCTGGTCTGTAAAAAAGGGAGCCGCCGCGAGATGCTTATGCGCTTTATGTTGCTGATGTTGGCATTCACGAGCCTGTCCAGCCAGGCGCAAGCCATCAAAGAAAACATCGCATTCGCGGTGATTGGCGAGCCGAAATACGCGGTCAATTTTACACACTTCGACTACGTCAACCCGGCCGCCCCCAAAGGCGGGAAGGTAACACTTTCCGCTACGGGAACGTTCGACAACTTCAACCGCTACGCCCTGCGTGGCGTGGCGGCAGCACGAACGGAATCGCTTTACGATACGCTTTTTGTCACGTCTGATGATGAGCCCGGTAGCTACTATCCGCTGATTGCCGATAACGTGCGTTACGCGGATAACTTTGCCTGGGCTGAAATATCGATAAACCCCCGGGCACGTTTTCACGATGGTTCACCGGTTAAGGCCAGTGACGTCGCATTCACCTTTCATAAATTTATGACCGAAGGCGTTCCTCAGTTCCGCATTGTGTATAAAGGCGCGTCAGTCAAAGCCATTGCGCCGCTTACCGTTCGCATTGCGCTGAGCGAACCGAACAAAGAGAACATGCTCAGCTTGTTCTCGCTGCCGGTGATGCCTCAATCGTTCTGGAAAGTTCACAAACTGAGCGACCCGCTCTCTACTCCCCCTCTGGCTGGTGGTCCTTACCGCATTACCGACTGGCGAATGGGGCAATATGTGGTCTATTCCCGCGTCAAAGACTACTGGGCAGCAAATCTGCCAGTTAACCGCGGGCGCTGGAATTTCGACACCCTTCGTTATGATTACTACCTCGACGATAACGTGGCATTTGAAGCATTTAAAGCCGGTGCCTTCGATCTGCGCGTTGAGAGCAACGCCAAAAATTGGGCCACACGTTATATCGGGAAAAATTTCGCGAAAGGTTACATCGTTAAAGATGAGCACAAAAATGAATCCGCCCAGGACACCCGCTGGCTGGCATTTAATATTCAGCGTCCGGTATTTAATGACCGCCGGGTACGGGAAGCGATTTCCCTGGCTTTTGATTTTGAGTGGATGAACAAAGCGCTGTTTTACGGGGCCTACAGCCGTGCGAACAGTTATTTCCAGAACACGGAATATGCCGCGCGCGACTACCCGAAAGCCGACGAACTGGTCCTGCTGGCACCGCTGAAAGCGGAAGTACCCGCGGAAGTGTTCAGCTCGGTGTTTCAGCCGCCCGTGTCAAACGGTGGCGGCTACGACCGCGCCAACCTGCTGAAAGCCAGCAAGCTGCTGGAGGACGCGGGCTGGCCCCTGAAGAATCAAAAGCGTGTTGATGCCAAAACGGGTAAGCCTCTCAGCTTTGAGCTGCTGCTTTCGTCCGGGGGCGACGATCAATGGGTACTGCCGTTTAAGCACAACCTTGAGCGGTTGGGCGTTACCATGAACATTCGTCAGGTTGATAACGCGCAGATTACCAATCGCATGCGCAGCCGTGATTACGACATGATGCAGCGCTTGTGGCCCGCACAGCCGTGGCCAAGCTCCGATCTGCAAATTTCATGGGCCTCCAGCTACATCGACTCCTCATACAATGCACCGGGGGTGAAAAGCCCGGCGATTGATAGTCTGATTGCAAAAATAGTGGCGGCGCAAGGCGATAAAGAAAAGCTCCTGCCGCTCGGGCGGGCGCTCGACAGGGTCTTAACCTGGAACTACTACATGCTGCCGATGTGGTATATGGGTGAAGATCGTCTTGCTCGCTGGGACAAGTTCTCCGTGCCTTCCATACGCCCTGTCTATTCACTGGGCTTCGATACCTGGTGGTATGACGTCAACAAAGCCGCCAGACTCCCCGCTGAGCGACGATAAGGAATCATCATGGGTGCCTATCTTATCCGCCGTCTGCTGCTGGTCATCCCGACCCTGTGGGCCATCATCACGATTAACTTTTTTATCGTGCAAATCGCGCCTGGCGGCCCGGTTGATCAGGCTATTGCTGCTATCGAGTTTGGTAATAGCGGCGGTATGCCCGGCGGTGGTGGTGAAGGAATGGGCGCGAGCCATGCACGAACCGGTGTAGGGAATATCAGTGAAAGTCATTATCGCGGTGGGCGTGGACTGGATCCTGAAGTGATCGCCGAGATCACCCACCGCTATGGCTTTGACAAACCCATTCACGAGCGCTATTTCAAAATGCTCTGGGACTATATTCGCTTTGATTTCGGCGATAGCCTGTTTCGCAGTGCATCAGTCTTATCGTTGATTAAGCAAAGCCTGCCAGTGTCAATCACGCTGGGATTATGGGGAACGTTGATTATCTACCTGGTCTCGATTCCGCTCGGGATCCGTAAAGCCGTTTATAACGGCAGCCGTTTCGATATCTGGAGTAGCACGTTCATCATCATCGGTTATGCCATCCCGGCGTTTCTGTTTGCCGTCCTGCTGATTGTTTTTTTTGCCGGGGGGAGTTATTTCGATATCTTCCCGCTGCGAGGGTTAGTCTCCGCCGATTTCAGTACCCTGCCGTGGTACCAGAAAATCACCGACTATCTCTGGCATATCACGCTACCGGTTCTGGCAACGGTTATTGGCGGGTTTGCGGCTCTGACCATGCTGACCAAAAACGCCTTTCTTGATGAAATTCGAAAACAGTACGTCGTCACGGCCCGCGCCAAGGGCGTGAGTGAGAAGCAGATTATGTGGAAGCATGTATTCCGCAACGCCATGCTATTGGTGATTGCCGGATTTCCTGCCACGTTCATCAGTATGTTTTTTACCGGTTCACTGCTGATCGAGGTGATGTTCTCACTCAACGGGTTGGGCCTGTTGGGCTATGAAGCCACCGTCTCGCGCGATTATCCGGTGATGTTTGGCACACTCTACATTTTCACCCTGATTGGCCTGCTGCTGAATATCATCAGTGATATCAGCTATACGCTGGTTGATCCACGAATTGATTTTGAGGGCCGCTAATGTCGCGTTTAAGCCCCGTAAACCAGGCCCGCTGGGCCCGTTTTCGCCACAACCGCCGCGGCTACTGGTCACTGTGGATTTTTGCCGTGTTGTTTATTTTAAGCATGTGCTCTGAGTTGATTGCCAACGACAAGCCTTTGCTGGTGCATTTTAACGACCGCTGGTATGTACCGGTTCTCGCTAATTACAGTGAAAGCGATTTTGGTGGCCCGTTTGCAACGCCTGCGGAGTATCAGGACCCATGGCTTCGCCAGCAAATTGAGCAACATGGCTGGGCTATCTGGGCACCGGTGCGTTTTGGCGCAAACAGCATTAACTTCTCCACCACAACGCCCTTCCCTTCCCCACCTTCCGCGCAAAACTGGCTGGGAACGGATGCGAACGGTGGCGATGTCCTGGCGCGCATTCTCTATGGCACACGGATATCGCTCCTCTTTGGACTTATGCTGACGCTTTTTTCCAGCGTGATGGGGGTCGTGGCGGGTGCCGTTCAGGGTTACTATGGCGGGAAAATAGACCTGTGGGGCCAGCGTGTTATTGAAGTCTGGTCAGGCATGCCAACGCTGTTTCTGATCATCCTGCTTTCGAGTGTGGTACAGCCAAACTTCTGGTGGCTATTAGGCATCACCGTCTTGTTCGGCTGGATGGCGCTGGTGGGTGTCGTGCGAGCGGAATTTCTGCGCACCCGCAACTTTGACTATATTCGCGCCGCGCAGGCGCTGGGCGTGAGCGACCGCGGGATTATTTTCCGCCATATGCTGCCCAACGCGGTGGTAGCAACGCTTACCTTCCTGCCGTTTATTCTGTGCAGCTCTATCACCACCCTCACCTCACTGGATTTTCTCGGTTTCGGGCTACCGCTGGGTTCCCCGTCGCTCGGCGAGTTGCTGTTACAGGGCAAGAACAACCTACAGGCGCCGTGGCTGGGTATTACCGCCTTCCTGTCTGTGGCCGTGCTGCTTTCGCTACTGATTTTTATTGGCGAAGCCGTGCGCGATGCCTTCGATCCTAACAAGGCGGTATAAGATGACGCAGCCCCTTCTCAGTATTGATAACCTGTCGATTGCTTTTTCAACACAGGGTGAGATGCGCACCGTCGTCACCGACTTGTCGCTCCAGATCCAGCGCGGTGAAACGCTGGCGCTGGTGGGTGAGTCAGGTTCAGGCAAGAGCGTCTCAGCTCTCTCCATCCTGCGTCTGCTGCCCTCTCCGCCCGTGAGTTACCCGCAAGGCGACATTCTCTTTAACGGCAACTCGCTGTTGCATGCTGACGAACATACCCTGCGCGCAATCCGCGGTAATAAGATTGCCATGATTTTCCAGGAACCGATGGTTTCTCTTAACCCCCTTCACAGCCTGGAAAAACAGCTCTATGAAGTCCTGTCCCTGCACCGGGGTATGCGCAAAGAAGCCGCACGCGGGGAAATTCTGGACTGCCTTGAACGAACCGGCATACGCAATGCAGCCAAACGGCTGAATGATTTTCCGCATCAGCTTTCCGGCGGTGAACGTCAGCGTGTGATGATCGCCATGGCCCTGCTCACGCGACCAGAACTGTTGATTGCCGATGAACCTACAACGGCACTGGACGTGACGGTGCAGGCGCAAATTTTGACGCTGCTGCGCGAGTTGCGTGACGAGCTGAACATGAGTTTGCTGTTTATCACGCACAACCTGAGTATTGTGAAAAAGTTGGCCGACAGCGTTGCGGTGATGCAAAACGGGCGATGTGTCGAGCAGAATGTCGCGTCCACGCTGTTAAACGCGCCACAACACCCGTATACCCAGCGCCTGCTCGACAGTGAACCCTCTGGCGACCCGGTTCCGCTGCCAGCTGACAGCATACCGCTGTTGCGTGTTGACGATTTGTCCGTCTCGTTTCCCATTCGCAAAGGTATTCTGCGGCGCCTCGTCGACCAGAATCCGGTGTTGAAAAATATCCGCTTCTTTCTGCGCCCGGGGGAATCTCTGGGACTGGTAGGTGAATCCGGTTCGGGTAAAAGCACCACAGGCCTGGCGCTGCTGCGCTTAATCGCTTCTCAGGGCGAGATCCTCTTTGACAACATGCCACTGCATCTCTGGAACCGACGCCAGATGCTTCCCGTACGCCCTCGTATGCAGGTGGTATTTCAGGACCCCAACTCCTCGCTTAACCCACGGCTCAGCGTGTTACAGATCGTTGAAGAGGGTCTGCGTGTTCATCAGCCCAGCCTGAATGGCCAACAGCGGGAACAGGAGGTTATGCGGGTGATGGCCGAGGTCGGTTTAGATCCCGAGACCCGTCACCGCTATCCGGCAGAATTCTCCGGCGGGCAGCGTCAGCGTATCGCTATTGCCCGTGCGCTGATCCTGAAACCGGAACTGATTATTCTGGATGAACCGACCTCCTCTCTGGACAGAACCGTCCAGGCACAGATCCTGAAACTGCTCAAGGGGTTACAGGAAAAACACCGGCTGGCCTATATCTTTATCAGCCATGATTTACAGGTGGTTCGGGCGCTATGCCATCAAGTGATTGTGTTGCGACAGGGAGAAGTGGTCGAACAGGGGGAGTGCCAGCGCGTATTTACTGCGCCAACGCAGAGCTACACGCGCCAGCTGCTGTCAGCAGACTAGCGCTCAGAATGGATACTGGCCAGAGAAAGGCTCCGCAATAGCAACGCCAAAATTTTTCAAGCGGCAGGTCGCGGCAAATTCATCCTGGCTTTTAACAAACAGGCACGGCTCACCTTCGCACTCCAGTACAGAGCTGTCTACTTCGATATCCGTCAACGCCTGGCTTAAGCGCTCCATAACCGGCCATGCGTCTTCGTCGCTCGGGCTAAGCAGTTTGAGCGCAACCAGACAATTATCGCAGCCCGCGGCACTTTGCGGAATCGGTTCAACTTTCGAACCTGCAAAACCCGCTGACCAGCGATAGCTCTGGGGCAAGCGATGGACAATGGAGAGTTGTAATGTATTCACGTTCGTTCCCCGGAAGCAAAATTTACTTCACAATTTATTTACATTTATAGTAACACATCATCGCTAACCTGCACTATTCAGCGCTTTTTTATAGGTATCCAGGCTTGCGTCGGCGCTATATGTACCCGTTTCTGCGATCTAACTCAACCTTTTTGAATACAATGATGTGACTTTTTACATAAATAGATTTTACATAAAAGAAACAAACACCGGGTGTGTGAACGTGGGTTTGGTTGATATGCATCAACAAAAAAGGCCCTGTCGGGCCTTCTCTGTGCTTTAGTGAGCCGCTTTTCGCGGTCGACTTGCGTAAAGATAGAAGAGTATGGAGCTGGTTGCGCAAAAAGCCATCGCCCACAACATTGGCCAGGCCGTCGTAAAGGTAGCCATAGAAAGCAGCGCCCCGACAATCGCCCCAATACCAAAGCGGAAGGTTCCTGCCAGTGACGATGCCGTTCCCGCCATATGCGGGAATTCATCGAGGATCACCGCCATCGCATTCGACGATACCATCGACACGCAGCCGACAAAGGCCGCCACCCCCACCACCAGCGCCCAGAAGCCCACGCCCAGAACCGCGCTAACCACCAGCCAGATCGCCATCACAAACTGGATCCACAGTCCGGCACGGAACATGTTCAGTGCCCCCACCCGCCGGACAAAACGGCTGTTGATGATGGTCATGATGAACAGGAAGACGATGTTAAGCGCAAAGTAATAGCCGAAGTGCTGCGGCGAAACATGGTTCAGTTCGATATAAACAAACGGCCCGGCGCTCAGGAAGGAGAACATCCCGGCGAAGCTGAACCCACTCGCCAGCATATAACTCAGCACACGCTTGTGGCGAAACAGTGAGGCGAAGTTACCTATTGTGGTGCGGATGTGAAATTTCTGACGGCGCTCGACAGGAAGCGTTTCATCAATAAAGAAGAAAATCATCGCGGAGGCCAGCAGCGCAGCCAGCGCCAGGATCCAGAAAATCGCATGCCAGCTAAACCACACCAGCACCGCACCACCCGCCATCGGGGCCACCAGAGGTGCAATCGTCGTCACCAGCATCACGAACGACATCATGCGGGAGAACTCTTCTTTCGGGTAGATATCGCGCATCAGAGCGTTAATCACCACACTTGCCGCTGCAGCCGCCAGACCGTGGAAGAAGCGCATGATAATCAGATGATCGATGGTCTGCGCCAGCGCACAGGCAACTGCCGCGGCCGCAAAGACCAACGTCCCACCCAGAATAACAGGCTTGCGTCCCAGGCTATCCGCCATCGGGCCATAAAACAGCTGGCCGAGGGCAAAGCCGAGTATATAGGTGCTGAGTGTCATCTGCGCGCTGCCTGCTGGCACACCAAACTGCGCGGCAATAACCGGCAGCGCAGGCAGATACATATCGATAGACAGCGGCATCAACATGGCCAGCAGGCCAAGAATGAAGACAATTTTGAACGACGAGTGTGGCCTGGTGGTCACAGAGTTCTCCTGAGATTAATGCGAAGGCAGACCGACGCTGGCGATCTCTTCTTCCGTTAACGGGCGGTATTCGCCTGGCGCCAGGTCGTGATCGAGTTCAATCGCACCAATCCGCTCACGATGCAAGCCGACGACGTGGTTCCCCACTGCAGCAAACATCCGTTTTACCTGATGATATCGCCCTTCGCTGATGGTCAGACGAACTTCGGTCGGGGTGATCACCTCAAGTACGGCAGGTTTGGTGAGATCTTTCTCATTATGCAGTTGAACGCCTTTGGCGAATTGCTCTGCCGTGTCATCCGCCACCGGAGACTCCAGGGTCACCAGATAGGTTTTCTCGCAATGATGGCGCGGAGAGGTAATACGGTGCGACCACTGCCCGTCGTCAGTCATCAGTACCAGTCCGGTGGTGTCGATATCCAGGCGACCAGCGGCATGCAGCTTGTGCGCAACCGGTTCGTCGAGGAAATAGAGTACTGTCGGGTGGTCCGGATCGTCCGTTGAACAGACATAGCCTTCCGGCTTATTGAGCATGAAATAGCGTGGGCCATGCTGCTGGGTCAGCGGATTGCCGTCATACTCAACCTGATGGTCTGGTTGCAGTTTGAAAGCGCTGTCTCTCACAATGTCGCCGTCCACGGTAACGCGGCTGGCGCGAATTTCACGCCCGGCAATAGCGCGGCTTACGCCGAGTTGCTGAGCGATAAACTTATCAAGTCGCATGAAATCTTTTTAGCCTTAATGGTGCTGGAAGTCGAACAGTACGTCCGAAAAAGAAGCAGTCTGGAATGGTTCAGTATAATGGTCTGGTTGCACCACTCAAGGGAAAAAGTTTCGTGGCATACTATGTGCGAAATAATGAAACCGAGACCCCATGACTTTTACACTTCGTCCCTATCAGCAGGAAGCCGTCGATGCCACCCTCACCTGGTTCCGTAAACACCGTGAACCCGCGGCGATTGTGCTTCCGACTGGCGCAGGCAAGAGCCTGGTCATCGCCGAACTGGCACGTCTGGCCCGTGGTCGCGTGCTGGTCCTGGCGCACGTTAAAGAACTGGTCGCGCAGAACCATGCCAAATATTGCGCCCTTGGACTGGAAGCCGACATATTCGCCGCCGGACTAAAGCGTAAAGAGAGCCACGGTAAAGTGGTTTTTGGCAGCGTGCAGTCGGTAGCTCGCAACCTTGACCTGTTTCGCAGTGAATTTTCGCTGCTGATTGTTGACGAGTGTCACCGTATCAGCGATGACGACGACAGCCAGTATCAGCAAATCCTTACACACCTGAAAGAGGTGAATCCTCACTTACGTCTGCTCGGCCTGACCGCCACGCCGTTTCGTCTGGGTAAAGGCTGGATCTATCGCTTTCATTATCACGGTATGGTGCGTGGTGATGAAAAAGCGCTGTTCAGAGACTGTATCTATGAACTTCCGCTGCGCTACATGATTAAACACGGTTACCTGACGCCGCCTGAACGGCTGGATATGCCCGTGGTACAGTACGATTTCAGCCGATTACAGGTGCAGAGTAACGGGCTATTCAGCGAGGCTGACCTCAATCATGAACTGAAAAAACAAAAGCGCATTACGCCGCACATCATTAGCCAGATTGAGGAGTTCGCCGCGACACGTAAAGGGGTGATGATCTTTGCCGCCACCGTTGAACACGCGCGAGAAATTACCGGGTTACTGCCCCCTGACGACGCGGCATTAATTACTGGCGAGACCCCAGGCCCGGAACGCGACAGCCTGATTGACGCCTTTAAAGCCCAGCAGTTTCGTTATCTGGTTAACGTGTCGGTATTAACCACCGGTTTTGACGCCCCACATGTCGATCTGATCGCTATTTTACGTCCGACCGAATCGGTCAGTCTGTATCAACAGATCGTCGGCCGTGGCCTGCGTCTGGCTCCCGGTAAAACCGACTGCCTGATCCTCGATTACGCCGGTAACCCTCACGATCTCTACTCCCCGGAAGTGGGCACACCAAAAGGAAAAAGCGACAATGTGCCGGTACAGGTCTTTTGTCCTGCCTGCGGTTTTGCCAATACTTTCTGGGGTAAAACCACCGCCGACGGTACGCTAATTGAGCATTTTGGCCGCCGCTGTCAGGGCTGGTTTGAAGATGACGAAGGGCATCGCGAGCAGTGCGATTTCCGTTTCCGCTTCAAGAACTGCCCACAATGCAACGCCGAAAATGACATTGCCGCACGCCGCTGCCGGGAATGTGACACGGTACTGGTCGATCCTGACGACATGTTAAAAGCGGCACTGAAGTTAAAAGATGCATTGGTGCTCCGCTGCTCAGGCATGGCGCTACAGCCCGGTGCGGATGAAAAAGGCGAGTGGTTAAAAATCACCTACTACGATGAGGACGGGGCGGACGTCAGTGAGCGCTTCAGAGTACAAACTCCCGCTCAATGCACGGCCTTCGAGCAACTCTTTATTCGCCCGCACACCCGTACGCCAGGTGTACCTCTGCGCTGGATAACCGTGGCCGATATCGTGCACCAGCAGGCGTTACTGCGCCATCCGGATTTTGTTGTTGCTCGCAAGAAAGGTCAGTTCTGGCAGGTCCGTGAGAAGGTCTTTGACTATGAAGGTCGCTTTCGTCGCGCCAATGAATTGCGCGGTTCACCGGACTTTTCATTGATGTGAGGAGCATTTGAGTATAAAATGCCGCCCGCTTCACATCCGTGAGGCAGAACACTCACCTGCTGCTGGGTCGCCTGTAGTAGGGTTTTAAATACAGAGAGAAATCAATGTTTACTATCGAAGCAGAAGTACGTAACGTGCAGGGTAAGGGTGCGAGCCGCCGCCTGCGTAACGCTAACAAGTTCCCGGCTATCGTTTACGGTGGCGAAGCTGCTCCAGTTGCAATCGAACTGGATCACGACAAACTGTGGAACCTGCAGACCAAAGCTGAATTCTACAGCGAAGTTCTGACCATCGTTGTTGGCGGTAAAGAAGAAAAAGTGAAAGTTCAGGCTGTTCAGCGTCACGCGTTCAAGCCAAAACTGACTCACATCGACTTCGTTCGCGCGTAATCGCAAACTCGTCGAGAAAAACCCCGCTTCTGCGGGGTTTTTTGTGCCTGCTATTTACCGCCTGAAGTACGACGCTGAAGCTGATCGCGCAGGTTCGGCGGCGTTCCTTTAATGGTCAGCGTATCGGTGGCCGGATCCCAGAAAATGCGTTCTCCCAGCAACATCGCATCAAAGTTAATGGTTAACCCGCCGCCGCTGCCGGCAAACTTGGTTAACTGACGTAACGTACTGCGATCTGCCGGGAAGCTCTCTTCAAGCTCATAGCCTTTATCCGCGGTGAATTCCTGGAAGCTGACTTCGCTGACGCCCGCCAGCTCTTTTGACAGCGACTCCAGTTCAATCTCTTCCCCCGCCTGCAGTTGCTCGTTGCAGTAGCTATAGACTTGCTGACGCACGTTCTGGCGCTCGGATTTATCGAGCTGTGCTTCTGCCGTGAAGTCATCAACCGCCTGGAGCAAACCTTTGTTCTGCGCTTTGGCGTTCAGCCCTTCGCTGGCGCCGAGGAAGTCCATAAAGAAATCCGCCACTTTGCGGCCTACACGCCCCTTCAGGAAAGTCAGGTAGCGGGTCGACTCCGGGTTGGTTTCCCACTCGGTCAAATCAATGCGTGCCACAATATCCGCGTGGTTGATATCCAGATAATGTGTCGAGCTAATATCCAGTTGCTCGTTCACGCGCATGCTGCTTAAGTTATTCAGCACCGTCACCAGCAGATACTCTACCGCCAGATAGCGGTAATGGCAGAACAGAACGATCCCCCCGTCAGCGAACGGATATTTCGCCAGCTCGTCGCGCAGACGTCCGGTTGCGGCGCGGCTGAACGCCAGAAAATCTTCTTCGCCCTGACGTTGCAGACGCAGGCTATCTGCCAGTTCGCTCTCTTCACTGAACAGGCCATAGGCTTTGTTTTTTGCGCTGTAGACACGGTGTAACTCCGCCATCATCTCTACAACGGTAGGCGTGGGTTCCAGTAACGAATCGCGCAGCACCACTTCAAGGGTTTGCTCATCACGCTTGATAAGCTGGTGCAAGGCAATCTGGTTGATTTCCAGACTCATGATAAACTCTCCTTTTAGACCGGGCGGTATTCAACCACCACCAGGGCATGTGTGCAACAACAGATAAAAAAGGGGAAAAAAAGCTGTTGCTACGGTAATATGTTGCCCTTTCATCAACAAACTGATTTTGATTTATGCCACAACATTCCCGCTACAGTGATGAACACGTTGAACAGCTGCTCAGTGAGCTGGTTAACGTACTGGAAAAACATAAAACGCCGACCGATCTCTCCCTGATGGTTTTGGGAAATATGGTCACCAACCTTATCAATACCAGCGTTGCTCCGGCTCAGCGTCAGGCGATCGCCAAATCTTTCGCCCAGGCTTTACAGTCATCCGTCAGCAACGACCAGGCCCATTAAGGGATACGAACAACAGTTTATGGTGACGAATCGTCAGCGCTACCGTGAAAAAGTCTCCCAGATGGTCAGCTGGGGGCACTGGTTTGCCCTGTTCAACATTCTGTTAGCGACGGTAATTGGCTGTCGTTATCTGTTTGTCGCGGACTGGCCGACAACGCTAACCGGGCGTATCTACTCCTGGATAAGTGTTGTGGGTCATTTTAGCTTTTTGGTTTTCGCCACCTATCTGCTGATCCTGTTCCCTCTGACGTTTATCGTCATGTCGCAGCGTTTGATGCGATTCTTGTCGACCATCCTTGCAACAGCAGGGATGACGCTGTTGATTATCGACAGTGAAGTGTTCACCCGCTTCCACCTCCATCTCAACCCTATCGTCTGGGAACTGGTGATTAACCCCGACCAAAACGAGACGGCCCGTGACTGGCAACTGATGTTTATCAGCGTTCCGGTCATTCTGCTGATTGAGATGCTGTTTGCTACCTGGAGCTGGCAAAAACTTCGCAGCCTCACCCGGCGGCGACATTACGCCAAACCCGTCGCCACACTCTTTTTTGTCTCATTTATCAGCTCACATATCATGTATATCTGGGCGGATGCGAACTTCTATCGCCCTATTACCATGCAGCGCGCTAACCTGCCGCTCTCGTATCCAATGACCGCCCGTCGTTTCCTCGAAAAACACGGTCTGCTTGATGCGCAGGAGTACCAGCGCCGTCTGATCGAACAGGGTAATCCGGAGGCGGTCAGCGTTCAGTATCCTCTGAGCGATCTGCGTTATCGCGATATGGGTCGCGGGCAAAACGTCTTGCTGATCACCGTCGATGGCCTGAACTATTCCCGTTATGAGAAGCAGATGCCTGCGCTGGCCGATTTCGCGAGCAAAAACGTCACGTTCACCCAGCATATGAGCTCTGGTAATTCTACAGATGCGGGTATCTTTGGGCTGTTCTATGGCATCTCAGCTGGATACATGGACGGCGTGCTGTCTGCCCGTACGCCTGCGGCACTGATCACCGGGCTGAATCAGCAAGGTTATCAGTTAGGGTTGTTCTCCTCTGATGGCTTTAACAGCCCGCTTTACCGCCAGGCGCTGTTGTCTGATTTCTCACTGCCGGCGGCACAAAATCAGTCCGATGCGCAGACCGCCAGCCAATGGATAAACTGGCTGCAACGCTACGCCCAGGAAGATAACCGTTGGTTCTCATGGGTTGCGTTTAACGGTACCACGCTCAACGACAGTAACCAGAATGGCTTTACGCGCCGCTACAGTCGCGCGGCCAGTGACGTTGATTCACAAATAGGCCGCGTGCTTGACGCGCTACGTGAGTCAGGCAAGCTGGACAACACCGTAGTGATCGTGACAGCGGGTCATGGCGTGCCGTTAGGTGATGAGACGAAGAGTATGAGCTGGTCTCGTCCGAATCTGCAGGTTCCGCTGGTGATCCACTGGCCGGGCACACCGGCTCAGCGCATCACTACGCTCACCGAGCATAAAGACGTGATGACCACGCTGATGCAACGCCTGCTGCATGTCAGCACGCCAGCGAACGAATATTCGCAGGGGCAGGATCTCTTCAGTGCTGCGCGCCGTCATAGCTGGGTCACGGCTGCCGGGAATAACACCCTGGTGGTGACTACACCTAAGCTGACGCTAGTGCTGAACAGCAACGGAAATTATCAGACGTATAACCTGCAGGGCGAGCGGTTAAAAGACCAGAAACCGCAGTTAAGCCTGCTGCTGCAGGTCCTGACGGATGAGAAGCGCTTCATCGCTAACTGATTAATAATAAACCAGTTAGCGACAGATTCCCTTGCATTCAAAACGGAATCGAGTAGTATTCTTTTCATGCGTCGGCACGTAGCGCAGCCTGGTAGCGCACCGTCATGGGGTGTCGGGGGTCGGAGGTTCAAATCCTCTCGTGCCGACCAAAAATACATTGAAAACCAGCCTCTTATGGCTGGTTTTTTTATTGCGCCTCGCCCGGTGTTTTATGCAGATACGCCAGCGTAACCAGACAAATCACCGCTCCGGCATAAAACGTATATTGCGCGCCAAACATCTCCCAGATCGCTCCGGCGCTCACACTGGCGATTAACAATCCCACGCCACTGACCAGGCTAAAAATACCAAAAGCCGTACCTCGCAGATCGGCCGGAGCGGTTTTAGCAACCATGGCCGCCAGCAGCCCCTGAGTCATTCCCATATGAACGCCCCACAATGCGACACCGAGAATAATACCGATCCAGTGGCTACTCAGCGCCAGAACGACATCTGCGCTAATCAACACCATTAACCCCCACTGCAGGAGTCGAGTGTGGCTCATGCCATCAGAAAGTTTGCCAAAGGGATAGGCCGAGAGTGAATAGAGAACGTTCATTACCACCATCACCAGCGGAATAAAAGCCAGGGGAACACCCGACTGTTGCGCACGAAGCACAAGAAAAGCCTCGCTGAACCGGGCCAGAGTAAACACCGCGCCAAGGCCAATCACCCACCAGCACGCTTTCCCCAGACGCTTTAAATTCGCTCTTTTAATGGGGTTAGTGCGTTTGTGCTCAACAGGATTTTTCGGTTCCTGCAGACCAAAATAAAGCAGTGCAACTGAAAGCAGGCCGGGGATGAGCGCTATCCAGAAAACGGTACGGAAATCATTGTCCAGCAACAACATCAAACTCACCGCCAGTAAGGGTCCGAGAAAGGCTCCTGTGGTATCCATCGACTGACGCAGGCCATATGCCGCACCACGCATTTCCGGTGGTGTGACGTCTGCAACCAGTGCGTCACGTGGTGCTCCCCGGATCCCCTTCCCCGTTCGGTCCATCAGACGTGCACCTAAAACCATACCTGAGGAAGAGGCCAATGCGAAAAGGGGTTTGCTTAGCGCGCCCAGGCCATATCCCAACAGTGCCAGACCTTTGCGCTGACCAAGATAGTCGCTTATCGCCCCCGAAAAGACCTTAATAAAGAGAGCGGTTGCTTCCGCCAGCCCTTCAATCAGACCGATGAATAGCACGCTGGTCCCGAGTGTAGTCATCATAAAAAGAGGGAGCAGGCTGTGAATACTCTCTGAAGAGATGTCCATCAGCATACTGACGCCCCCCACAACCCAGACACCTTTTGGGATCTGGCTGAGTACTGGAAATCTGGAAAGCATGCGCGACTCCTGCTTTAAAAACAGTTGCCTGAATGTTTACAGAATAGAATATGGCGGATTAAAAAACCTGAGGAGGAATAATGGGACCACAAAAAAGCCAACCCTCAGGCTGGCTCATGAAGGCTTAGTGCTTTTCGCGTCCACCCAGGAAGAAAATACCCAGCGGGATGGCCAGCAGCACGGTGAACACCAGGCTGTAGACAAAGATCATCGCTGATTGCAGGACATACATGCTGGTCGTCCAGGCTGAGAGGGGGATGTTGTACTGTTCGATAACGCCAACAATGGTTGCCCGCCCAACGCACGCGGCAGCAATCATAAACACTACCAGTAGCGCCAGGAGGAACTTACGGCCTTCAGGTGTTTTAAGTTTTGCACGAACCATCTCACTTCCCTTTACAGATGAATAACATTATAGGGCACTTAAAATAACACGAACTATCACCAGACTCCATACCAGTACAAATAACCATTAAAACAGCAAAAATAAAGTTTATATCACTAAGAATATTGAAAATGTAAGTAAATCAAGCCAATCATTCATAAGCGCTATGCTAATCTGTTCAGGATCGTTTTGACATAAAGGAATGACAATGAAAAACGCACCTAAATTTGCCATCGCTCTGATCGCCGCCGCGTGCGTCAGCACCAGCGCTTTTGCCAGCGAAACCCCAAAAGAGCAGCCGCTGGAAAAAGTTGCCCCATATCCGAAAGCGGACAAAGGGATGAAGCGCCAGGTGATTCAATTACCGGCTCAGCTGGATGAAGCAAATTTCAAAGTGGAGCTGTTAATTGGCAAAACGCTGGAAGTGGATTGCAACCAGCACCGTCTGGGCGGTCAACTGGAAAGTAAAACGCTTGAAGGCTGGGGTTATGACTATTACGTCTTCGACAAAGTCACCTCTCCGGTCTCTACCATGATGGCCTGCCCGGATGGCAAGAAAGAGAAGAAATTTGTGACGGCGTATCTGGGTGACAACAGTCTGCTGCGCTACAACAGCAAGCTGCCAATCGTGGTCTATACGCCGGAAAACGTGGAAGTGAAGTATCGCGTCTGGAAGGCAGATGAGAATGTCGGACAAGCGGTAGTACGTTGAAAAAAAGCCGGGTAATCAATACCCGGCTTTTTTATTTACAGCGCGATATCCGCAACCGGTTTGTTTTCCGCCTGAGGTTTAAGTTCTGCTTTAGGCGCTGTATCAGCAGCCTGCGGCTTAACGTATTGCAGTTGCAGAACACGGCTGGTGTATTCCAGCTCCTGCTCCGTTGCCTCCACGTTACCGTTCAGCTTTGTACCGTAGGATGGAATAATGGTTTTCAGCTTAGCCTGCCATTCCGGGCTGGACACTTTATCTTTAAACACTTTTTCCATCAGGTGCAGCATGATTGGCGCAGCGGTAGATGCACCTGGTGACGCACCCAGCAGCGCAGCAATTGTGCCATCCTTATCGCTCACCACTTCGGTACCCAGGCGCAGCACACCACCCTCTTTCGGGTCGCGCTTGATGATCTGCACACGCTGACCCGCCTGCCACAGACGCCAGTCTTCTTTCTTCGCCTCTGGGTAGTACTCTTTCAGCGCTTCGAAACGATCGTCGTCAGAGAGCATCACCTGGCTAATCAGGTATTTCACCAGGTCGAAGTTATCCAGCCCCACATCCATCATTGGCTTAACGTTAGAGGTGGTGGTTGCACTGAGCAGATCCCACAGAGAGCCGTTTTTCAGGAACTTAGTTGAGAAGGTCGCGAACGGCCCGAACAGCACCACGCGTTTACCATCAAGCATACGGGTGTCGATGTGCGGAACTGACATTGGCGGCGCACCAACAGAAGCCTGACCGTACACTTTCGCCAGATGGCGATTTACCACTTCCGGGTTTTCGGACACCAGGAACTGGCCGCCGACCGGGAAACCGGCATAATCGTCAGCTTCCGGAATACCGGATTCCTGCAGCAGTTTCAGCGCCGCGCCACCCGCACCAATAAAGACAAACTTCGCCTTGATGACGTGCTCGGCTTCGTTGTTTTTCAGGTCAGCAACGGTCACGCTCCAGCTGTTGTCCGCGTTGCGCTTAAAGCCACGCACTTCGGTGCTGAGCTGCAGATTGAAGTTCTCTTTTTTCTTCAGAGACGTCACCAGCTGACGGGTTATTTCACCGTAGTTAACGTCAGTACCAATTTCAGTACGGGTTGCCGCCACTTTCTGGTTCGGGTCACGACCTTCCATAACCAGCGGGGCCCACTCTTTGATCTGAGCGTGGTCTTCAGAGTATTTCATACCGCGGAACAGCGTGCTCTGCTGCAGAGCAGCGTAACGCGCGCGCAGGAAGTTGACGTTCTGCTCGCCCCACACAAAGCTCATATGCGGCACGGTGTTAATGAAGGAGTGCGGGTCATGCATCACACCGCTGTTGACCTGGTGAGACCAGAACTGGCGTGAAATCTGGAATGCTTCGTTGATCTCTACCGCCTTCTCGATACTAATGGAACCGTCCTTTTTCTGCGGCGTATAGTTCAGTTCCATGAGTGCCGAATGTCCCGTACCGGCGTTGTTCCAGCCGTTCGAGCTCTCCTGCGCCACGCCATCGAGGCGTTCGACCATGGTCATTGACCAGTCTGGCTGCAGTTCCTGCAGATAGGTTCCCAGCGTGGCGCTCATGATACCGCCACCAATTAAAAGGACGTCCGTTTCCTGCTCTTTTGGTGCGTCAGCTTTCGCCGCCATTGAGACGGTGTTAAGCCCCACGGCCAGAGAAAAGAGCATGGCAGTCATTTTTTTCATAATTTATGCCTTAGTGTAAAAGTGCTTGATGCGTGGAAATTGCAGGTGAAAAAAGCTGCGGGGGCACGGTAACAACTTTTAAATATTGTTTAAAGGTTACGAAATTATTGTAATTGTGAAATTCAATGATGGATTGTTTGTGGGGAATTACGCAGGCTGCTGGTAATAGCGGGATTTTCTGGCTACTATGCCGAACTTTGTGATCGCGCGCACGGAAGCCTGCCCCAACCAGCGAATTGTTATGTCTTTACCCCATTCTGCTTTGCCCCGCGAAGTCCATGTCACCGCGGTCCTCGGTTCACCTAAACTTTTGATGCGTGAAACGCTGGCGGGCGTGATTACCGCTCTGGCACTGATCCCTGAAGTCATTTCGTTTTCCGTAGTCGCGGGCGTTGATCCGAAAGTCAGCCTGTTTGCCTCTGTGGTGCTGTGTCTTGCCCTGTCCGTGCTGGGCGGTCGCCCGGCAATGGTGACGGCAGCGGCCGGTTCCGTCGCACTGGTCATTGGTCCGATGGTGCATCAGCACGGCGTGCAGTACATTTTGCCAGCAGTGCTGATGGCTGGCGTGATTCAAATCCTGTTTGGGGTATCGGGCATGGCGCGTCTGATGCGCTTTATTCCTCAGGCCGTGATGACCGGGTTTGTTAACGCTCTCGGTATGTTGATTTTCTTCGCCCAGGTTCCCCACTTCTGGAGCCGCAGCCCGCTGATTGTCGGCCTGTTCGTGCTGACGCTGCTGATAGTGCTGTGGGTGCCGCGCTATATCAAAAGTGTCCCTTCCCCACTGATTGCCATTGTCGTGTTAACCCTGTTTACCGTGACCACCGGACAGATCCTGCCGACGGTCGGCGATGAAGGCTCCATGAGTGGCGGTTTGCCGGGGCTTACCGAACTGCTGGTACCGATGAATTTGCAAACGCTGAGTATTATCTGGCCGTGTGCCTTGAGCATCGCCTTCGTCGGCCTGCTGGAATCCCTGTTGACGGCAAAACTGGTGGATGAGCTGACCGCAACACCGTCGAGCAAACGCCGTGAAAGCATCGGGCTGGGTGTGGGTAATATTCTGTCTGG
Source organism: Enterobacter sp. P82 (assembly GCF_037053385.1). NCBI lineage: Bacteria > Pseudomonadati > Pseudomonadota > Gammaproteobacteria > Enterobacterales > Enterobacteriaceae > Enterobacter > Enterobacter sp. P82. Next base: position 328,065 of record NZ_JBALHX010000001.1, on the reverse strand, counting down.
CTTTTATGGTGGTATTGCGGGCTGCGCAATGATCGGACAAACCATTGTTAACGTTGAGATGGGGAAAGGACGAAGCCGTATTTCAACCATTGCGGCGGGTATCGTGCTGCTGATCCTCGTAACGGCCCTCAGTGAAGTGATGGCTAAAATCCCGATGGTGGTGCTGGCCGGGATCATGGCGATTGTCGCCTTCAAAACCTTCAGCTGGCATAGCCTTCAGCCTGCAACCGTAAAAAATGCCCCCATTGCAGAAACGGTGGTAATGCTGGTGACCGTTGCGGCAACGGTTTCAACCGGTAACCTGGCGGTTGGTGTACTGGGCGGGATTATCATCATGGCACTGCTCCCCGCCCGTATTAAGCATCTGATTAAAGAAGAAAAATCGTCGCCAGCCCAAGAAAAATAAAGAAGCCACCGGTATCGGTGATAGCGGTGATCATCACGCTCGACCCCACTGCGGGGTCGCGCCCCAGTTTGGTCATCGTCAGAGGGATAATCACCCCCATCATTGATGCCACCAGCAGGTTTAATACCATCGCCAGCATCATCACGCCGCCTAACGCCATATCGTCGTACAGCCACCAGGTAATACCGCCCATAATGCCGCCCCATACCAGGCCGTTAATCAGCGCAACACCCATTTCTCTTAAGATCAGGAAAGTAAAATTGCCAGGCTGAATGTTCTCCAGCGCCAGCGCGCGGACGATCATGGTAATAGTCTGGTTTCCGGTGTTGCCGCCAATCCCGGCTACAATCGGCATCAGCGACGCTAGCGCGACTAACTGAGAAATAGTGTGTTCAAAACCATCAATCACGCGGGAAGCAATAAACGCAGTACACAGGTTAATGGCAAGCCATGCCCAGCGGGTTTTTACGGCCTTGCCAACGGATGCATGGACGTCGTCTTCCGCGCTGAGCCCGCCGAGAGCACGTAAATCGTTATCAGTTTCTTCGTAAACCACATCAACGATCTCATCAATGGTCAGACGCCCCATCAGCTTGCCGACAGAATCGACTACCGCTGCACTCACAAGGTCGTCACGTTCGAAAGTACGCGCCGCTTTTTCAGCATCGTCTTCCGGAGAGAAGACCATCGGCTCGGTCTCCATCACTTCACTCACCCGCCGTTGAGTACTGTTGAGCAGGATCGTTTTCAGCTCCAGCTCACCGAGCAACGTTTTATCCCGCGAGGTCACAAACAGTTTATCGGTGTTATCCGGCATACTGCCGAGGCGGCGCAGGTAGCGCTGGACGGTACCAAGCGTAACGTCCGGGCGTACCGTGATAACGCCAAACTCCATGATCGCGCCAACGCTGTGTTTCTCGTAGTGCATCACCTGACGCACACGTGCCCGCTCTTCGGCTGGCAAAGAGGCCAGCAGGCGGCCGGTCAGATTACGCGGCAGATGTTGAACAAGGTAAATCTGTTCGTCGATATCCAGCGTTTTCAGCGCATCAAGAATATCCCGGTCGCTCATCTCGTCGATAAGGTCATCCCAGACGTTTTCCGAGGCTTCAAGCAGCACCTGGCCACGCTCGTGATCCTGCACCAGACGCCACAACGCATGGCGCTCCTCCGAAGGAAGCGCTTCAAGGGTATCGGCCAGGTCAGGCGGGGGTAAGTGGGCAACCAGCGCACCTACCTCAGCAATATCGTCGGCTAAGGTGCCGACATCATATTGCTCAGCCAGGGTCAGTTTGCCCAATAATGCAGAAGTGACCGCTTTATCGGTCGTGAGAAGCCAGATCAGTCGCGCGCGTTCCTGGTCACGCTGTCTGGCGCTGTTTTTCGTTAATACCGACATCAATCATAAACCCATGAAATAAGTTGGTATTAAGCATAGCGCGGGGATATGTAAATAAGAATAAACAACGGGGCGGGACGGGTAAAAAAACAGCGAGGGCGGTTAAAAAAGTAGGCCGGGTAAGGCGAAGCCGCCACCCGGCACAATCACACTCAGGCAGTGCGCGCCACCGCGTCACGCGATGCCGCATCTCGCTCTTCACCGGTCAGCTCACTTAGTTGACCATCGCGCATCTCCAGCAGACGGTCGGCATGAATGAAGTAATGATCGTCGTGGCTGATGGCGAAAATGGTTTTACCCATCTCCTGCATCAGCGGCAGCAGCACCTGATAAAACTCGCGGCGGAAATGCGGATCCTGATCCGCTGCCCACTCATCCAGCAGGATAATGTCGCGCTCTTCCGCCAGTGCCAGCAGCAGCGCCACACGTTTTTTCTGCCCTTTAGAGAGTTTCAGGTTGAGGATCTTCCCGTCCTGTAACTCCAGCTTGTGCGACATCTGCAACTGCACCAGCCATTTCTCCACCAGCGCAGGATTGGCCTGTTGCCCTTCAGGCCCAAGCAGTTGTTCAAACGACCAGACATCGGTGAACACCGCCGAGAAAAGCTGGCGATAATCCTCGGGTTTCTCGGCGTTCAGCGCCCTACCGTCCAGCAAAATCTCACCCGACTGCGGCTGATAGAGCCCGGTCAGCAACATTGCCAGCGTCGATTTACCACTGCCGTTGCCCCCAATCAGGAACAACAGCTCACCGCGATGTATCGTCAGGTTGACCGGTCCTATGGAGAAGGCGTTGTCCTGATAGCGGAACGTAACGTTACGCAGCTCCAGCGTTTGCCAGTTGGGGAACGCCTGCGGACGTGGGAATTCAGCCTTAAACGGTGCGAGGTCAAACTTCTTCAGCTTGTTAAATGCCACCTGCGCACTCAGCAAGGTGGGCAATGCGCCCACAGCCGAGAGCAGCGGCGTGCGCAAAAACAGCAGCGTCAGCGAGTAGGTTGCCGCCACGTTGGTGTCCGCCCAGCCCAGGCTGTTCGCCATCCAGAATACCAGGCCAATGGCGCCCAGCATCATAATGTTTGACCAGTTCACCGCGCTCAGGTGGAAGGTATCGGCGCGAATGATGTGATGCCGGTATTCGCGCGCGTCCGGGATATAGAGGTTATTGAAGATATGCTCAGCGCGCTCGCGGTTCAGGGTCAGCTCTTTGCGCCCTTCCAGCACCGTCTGGTAATCGTTGTAAAGTTTATCTTCGGTTTCACGCAGTACAGCCATGTGTTTGTATACGCGCGACACCAGCAGGAACCCGCCCCAGATGGTGATGACAATCCACAGCGCGGTTACCGCCAGCATTTTAGTGGAGAGCCAGGCAAGGTAGGCTGCCGAACCGAAGGTCAAAATGATACCTTGCACCAGTTCAGGCAGACGCACAAAAGCGATGGTAATCGCACGCACGTCGCTGGTGAGCCCTGCCAGCAGGGAGGCACTGCCGAGCTGCTCCACGCGCTCAACCTGCGTGTCGAGGATCCGCTTGATAAATTCACTGCGTAAACGAAAAACGAAATGGTGCCCAAGCGCAGTCAGCGCCAGCTGAGAACCGAGCGTGACCGCCATCAGCAACAGCAACAGACCAAGAAACTCCGGCAAAACGGAGAGTGACGTGTCGACCATTTCAATCAGACGTACGTTAATAAACGCGATCAGGCCAATACCCAATGCGGCACTGGCAAGGCTTAACGCCATTACTGCAATGAAGGGCCAGCGATACTGACGCCAGACAAGAAGAAGTAGTTGCATGCAGGCAATCCGGACAATAAAAATCAGCCAGCAGTGTAAACTGCCCTGCGTGTACATCAAGAATAATTCTTATTTTTATTTACTCACTCCAGCCTGGCGAAAAGTCAGGTTATATCGGTACTCGCCAGTCAATGGGTGGACCCCAGGTTTCAGAGGCTGAATGCCGTGATAATAAAGCCGCGACTCCCTGCCCCACACCACCACATCGCCATGCTCCAGCATCAGGCGCTTGAGCGGGTCGTTGCGGCGTAACCCGCCGAACTGGAAGACGGCTGGTAGCCCCAGAGAGACGGATACAATAGGCGCGCGCAAGTCAGGCTCATCCTTGTCCTGATGCAACGAGAGTTTCGCACCTGCGGCGTAGCGGTTGATCAGACAGGCATCCGGACGGAAGTCTGGATAATCCGCAGCCACGGCGGCCTCGTGGCAGAGAGACTGAAAAACAGCAGGTATGGGAGGCCACGGCAGACCGGTTAAGGGATCGACAGGGGCATACAAATAGCCCCGTTCGTTCGTCGCCCAACCGAGTTCTCCGCAGTTGGCCATTGCCACCGACATGGTGTAGCCTCCCGGCGTCACCATATGGCGAAACGGTGAAACGGTCGTTACCTCTTCGATACCAGCAAGCAGCGCCTCTGCACGTGAAAGTGCAAAGCGGCGAAGGATCACCGCGCCCGGAGCAAGGGGTTCCTGCCAGGGTTCAGCATCCGCAAAAAGATCGAGCATTATCCCTCCTGGTGTTCCGCCTCACGCTTCAGTAATAACGCTTTTCGTTCAGTCCCCCATCGGTAACCCGATAGCGCACCGTCATTGCGAACAACGCGATGGCAGGGGATCACTATCGCCAGTTTGTTTGCAGCACAGGCTCCGGCAACGGCACGTACGGCATTAGGTTTACCAATTGCTTTTGCCACCTGCTGATAACTTGCCGTTTCACCGCAGGGGATGTCGCGAAGGGCCTGCCAGACGCGCTGCTGGAAAGCGGTTCCACGTATATCCAGCGGCAGTGACAGCGGCACTGCGCGGCTATCAATACTGGCGATAACCTGATGGGCACGCAGTGCAAAAGCGTCTTCCAACGGTACGCGCTCTGCTTTTGGAAACAGCGTAGCAAGCTCTTCGGTTAATTCTGTATCGCTATCACCCAGCAGTATCGCGCAGATCCCCCGCTCGCTTTCAGCAACCAGACAGCGTCCTAACGAACAGTCGTCGATGGCATAACGCACAACCACATCGCCTTTACGATACTGTTTCGCCGTCATACCCAGCGTATCGCTGGCTTTACGATAATAACTGCTGCTATCAGGAAATCCTGCCGCCAGCACGGCGTCGGTAATGTTGTCTCCCTGCGCAAGCGCCGTGCGCAGGCGCTGCCCCCGTGCCGCCTGCTGCCAGGCTTTTGGCGTCATACCGGTCACGGATTTAAACAGACGATGGAAATGGAAAGGACTCATGGCAACCTGGTTCGCCAGCTTTTCCAGTGTCAGGGTGGGATCCTGCTCCAGAAGGCGACAGGCGTGCTCTATTTTTGCCAGCTTCTGTTCCTGCGGATTGCCTTTATCCGGCATACAGCGCTTGCACGGGCGAAAACCTGCCTGAATGGCATGGTGAACATCGGGATAAAAGCAGACATTTTTACGCAGCGCGTGGCGGGCACGACAGGACGGACGACACACGATCCCCGTGGTCTGCACGGCAAAGACAAACTGTTCGTCAGCGCGTGGATCGCGGGCCAGCACGGCCTGCCAGCGCTCTTCATCGGTAATATAGGTCGGGTTTTTCATCATCAACTCCTCTTACAAGCATACATACAGCGTGCCTGAGTGCCACTGATAAAAAACCCGCAACCTTGCTTTTTAATTTTTGTCACTCACCAGGAAGCTGTTGAACTGCGGTGAATGCCAGGTTTTAAATCCGTCAGCCTCTTTGATGATCATATAAACCGCCAGCCCTTCCTGACGAACCACCTCTTTGGCTTTCTCCGGTCCGAGTACCATTAACCCGGTATCCCAGGCATCGGCTTCCAGCGCAGTGGGGGCAATGACCGTCACCGAAACCAGGTTATGTGTGATTGGGCGCCCGGTCTGTGGGTCAATGACATGCGAAATGCGTTTCCCGTCAAGTTCGTAATAGTTGCGGTAGCTTCCGGATGTACTGATGCCGTGCCCGTTGATATCCACCATCGCCTGCACGGCGTTTTGCTGATCGGTCGGCTTTTGGATGGCCACCCGCCAGGGTTTATCACTGGCGTTCATGCCGCGGCTCACTAAGGCCCCCCCCACAGACACCAGATAACGCGAAATCCCTTCCTGGGCCATCAACGCTGCCAGGTGATCTGCCGCATAACCTTCCCCAACCGTTGACAGGTCGACAAACAGATCGGGGATATCTTTTTGCAGATACTGTTGACCGTACTGATTGATCACCGTCAGATGTTGTAGACCAGTCCTGGCACGGGCGTCATCAATGGCTGCCTGATCGGGCGTGATGACCGGCTGCTTGTTGGGGCCAAAACCCCAGAGATTTACCAGCGGTCCAACGGTGACGTCCATCGCGCCGCCGGTTTTGTAACCCACGCGGAGTGACTCCGTCACGATATCGGCCATCGCTTCACTAACCGGCCACAGGGAAGTACTGCTTGAGAGATTAAAGCGCATCAGCGCCGAGTCATTTTTATACGTTGAAAGTAGTTGATCGTCAGCGTCCAGCTGTGACTGAATTTTGCCACGGAGTTCGTCTGCGCGCGTTTTATCAAGGTTCATCACGCTGACACGCCAGAAGGTGCCCATCGTTTTACCTTCAAGCACTGTCGCCGCAGGTGCATCGGCTTTCGCCACCGGCGGCGTGGAAGAGTCACAAGCGGTCAGGAAAAAAAAAGTAGCCAGAAAGCTGGCGCGTAAAAAAGTCATGTCCATTCATTATTATCCTCATGCCAGGGCGGCAAGAGTACACCAAAACGGGTGGATTGTGAGATCCTAAAAAAACAGACTAAAAAGGGGCCATCAGGCCCCTTTGTCAAATTGCGAAGCGATTAGAACTGGTAAACCAGACCCAGTGCTACGACATCGTCAGTGCTGATACCTGCACTACGGGTGAAGTCGTTTTCATCCAGCAGGTTGATTTTGTAGTCCACGTAGGTAGACATGTTTTTGTTGAAGTAGTAAGTCGCACCAACATCAACATATTTCAGGATATCCTGGTCGCCGTAGCCGTTTTCCAGGTCCTTACCTTTAGACTGCAGGTAAGCTACGGACGGACGCAGACCGAAGTCGAACTGGTATTGAGCAACAACTTCGAAGTTCTGCGCTTTGTTTGCCCAACCCAGATTACCTACGCGAGTCGCGTTGTAGGTCTGAGTATATTGAGTCGCCAGGTAGAGGTTGTTTGCATCGTATTTCAGACCGCCAGTGTAAGTTTCAGCGCGATCGCCATTACCGTAGTCCATATCGTTCTGGGAGTTGGTACGTTTAGAACTGGTTACTGCAGTACCGATACCGAAACCTTCGCCCAGGTTATAAGTGATAGAACCACCGACACCATCACCGTTCTGACGCAGCGGCCCACGGCCATTGGCGGTCTGGTCTTCACCGCTTACGCTACCGTTTTTACCCTGATACTGAACCGCGAAGTTCAGGCCATCAACCAACCCGAAGAAATCGCTGTTACGGTAGGTCGCGAAACCATTACCACGCTGCTGCATGAAGTTGTCAGAACCGTAGGTATCGCCGCCGAATTCCGGCAGAACGTCGGTCCATGAAGTAACATCGTAAACAACACCGTAGTTACGACCGTAGTCGAAAGAACCCGCATCACCAAATTTCAGACCGGCAAACGCCACACGGGTCCAGGACTGGTTTTCACTTTCAGCAGTGTTACCCTGAATCTGGTATTCCCACTGGCCGTACCCGGTCAGTTGATCGTTAATTTGCGTTTCGCCTTTGAAGCCAAGACGCATGTAGGTCTGGTCACCATCAACGCTGTCGTCATCAGAGAAATAGTGCAGACCATCAACTTTGCCGTACAGATCTAATTTGTTGCCATCTTTGTTATAAATTTCAGCCGCATTTGCTGCGCCTGCTACCAGCAGTGCTGGTACCAGGAGGGACAGTACTTTAACTTTCATTTTATTAACCCTCTGTTATATGCCTTATAATTACCACTGCTTACTGGTTAACCCTCATTAACCAGTCGGCAATTTCATTCTCCTCAAAATTGCAGAATAATCCAATGCGAATATGATACTAAAACTTTGAAGGTGTTTCATTTATGCATCAACATGTTTCAATTTGTAAATGCCAAGGAACTTTTACAAAGCACAAATAGCTTAAAAATTTAGCACTTATAATCAAACGAAAAAATCACCACTTAAACATCAATAAGTTACATTAAAATAGCATTACAGCACTGAATGACAAAACAAGATCACACCTAATCTCTAAAATAACTCTCGCTATCATCATTAACTTTATTTATTACCGTCATTCAGCTTTGAATGTCTGTTTATCCCTAATTCAACCGGATGCTTCGCATTCGGTTTTTTTTTACCTTTCTTTACGTAACCTTTCTTTTTTTGTGCTACCGCCCTGAAATTGTAACGACTATTAACTAAATTTTTACCGTGGCCCCCCTGACGGGGTGGAATTGATGCAGAACTTAATTTCTTGTTAATTCGTGCTATTCCCCTAATTATGGCATTCCTTATTTGTACACCACCGGCGAGTTTGTACATGTTTGATGCACTCTCCGCTATTGATAACGGCCGATGAAAAAGACGCTTCTTCCAGACCAGTGACGCTGGAAATTCAGTTATTACCCTTTATACTGCCCTATCGCGACAGAGCACGACCATCACAGGTTAGAGATATCAATGAGTCAGACTGAAACTACCGCCCCGAGCAAATTCTCCCTCCTCCCCGGGAGCATCACCCGTTTCTTTCTTCTTTTGATCGTTGTGCTGTTAGTCACAATGGGAGTTATGGTGCAGAGCGCGGTGAACGCCTGGCTGAAGGACAAAAGCTATCAGGTTGTTGATATCACCCATGCTGTGCACAAGCGCATTGATACCTGGCGCTACGCCACCTGGCAGATTTACGACAATATTGCGGCTGCGCCCGCAACCCCATCCGGAGATGGGCTACAGGAGACGCGTCTCAAGCAGGACGTCTATTATCTTGAAAAACCACAGCGCAAAACTGAGGCACTTATCTTTGGCTCTCACGACAGTGCGACGCTGGAGATGACGCAACGTATTTCGACCTATCTGGATACCCTTTGGGGAGCCGAAACAGTGCCGTGGTCGATGTACTATCTGAATGGTCAGGACAACAGCATGATCCTGATCTCGACGCTGCCGTTGAAAGATCTCTCTTCCGGGTTTAAAGAGACAACCGTGGGCAGCATTGTTGATTCCCGCCGGGCAGAAATGCTACAGCAGGCAAATGCTCTCGATGAACGTGAGAGCTTCTCATCACTGCGGCGGCTGGCCTGGCAAAATGGCCATTATTTTACCCTGCGCACCACGTTCAACCAGCCAGGGCATCTGGCGACAGTGGTGGCCTTCGATTTACCGATTAATGATTTAATCCCGCCGGATATGCCGCTCGACAGCTTCCGCCTGGAGCCAGACAGCAGCACCCAGAACATGCGTGCGACGTCTGACAAAGAGGCCGCAGAGAGCGTATCGATCTCTTTTAACGGCTCGAAAATTGAAATTGCCTCTTCGCTGAACTCAACCGGTATGCGTCTGGTGTGGCAGGTGCCGTTCGGCACGCTGTTGCTCGACACCCTGCAAAATATCCTGTTGCCCCTGCTGCTGAATATCGGTCTGCTGGCGCTGGCTCTGTTTGGCTACAGTACGTTTCGTTTCCAGCCGGGTCGTCAAAGCGATGCCTCTGCGGTTTCGGCGGGCACCACTAATGAGTTGCGCGTGTTACGTGCCTTGAATGAAGAGATTGTTTCCGTGCTGCCGCTTGGGGTCTTAGTTCACGACCAGGAAGCGAATCGTACGGTGATGAGCAACAAAATTGCCGACCATCTGCTGCCGCATCTTAACCTGCAAAACATCACCACCATGGCGGATCAGCACCAGGGGGTGATTCAGGCCACCATCAACAATGAACTGTACGAGATCCGTCAGTTCCGCAGTCAGATCGCCCCACGCACGCAAATTTTCATTATCCGCGATCAGGATAGAGAAGTGCTGGTGAATAAAAAGCTGAAGCAGGCGCAAAGGCTTTATGAGAAAAACCAGCAGGGGCGCGCGGCATTCATGCAGAATATTGGTGATGCATTCAAACAGCCATTAAAAACGCTGGCAACCCAGGCGGCAGCGTTAGATACGTCAGAAAGCCACCAGCTTGCCAGCCAGGCCGACTCACTGGTTCGTATGGTTGATGAGATCCAATTGGCGAATATGCTGGAGAATGATTTCTGGAAAGGAACACCTACCCTCTTCTCCATTCAGAATCTGATCGATGAAGTGGTTCCGGAAGTCCTGCCCGTGATTAAGCGCAAAGGGCTGCAACTGCTGATCAATAACCATTTATCCGCGAATGATGAACGTCACGGCGATCGCGAAGCACTGCGCCGCATTCTGCTGATGCTTATTCAGTATGCGGTGACCACCACCCAGATTGGCAAGATCACCCTGGAGGTGAGCACAGACGAGTCTGCTGAAGATCGTCTGACGTTCCGCATCCTGGACACCGGGGAAGGCGTCACAACGAGCGAAATTGATAATCTGCACTTCCCGTTCCTTAATGACACCCAGAGCGATCATTACGGCAAAGCCAATGCGCTGACCTTCTGGTTATGCGATCAACTGGCGCGTAAGCTTGGTGGTCACCTGAATATCAAGGCCCGTGAATCCCTCGGCACCCGGTACTCTCTGCACGTTAAAATGGCCGCCAATCCACAGGAAGAAGATGAAGAACGTCTGCTGGATGATGTTGTGGTGATGGTCGATGTGACCTCAAATGAGATCCGCAATATTGTGGTTCGTCAGTTAGAAAACTGGGGTGCGGCCTGCATCACGCCGGATGAAAGGCTGGCAAGTCAAGAATTTGATCTGTTTTTAACTGATAATCCGTCTAATCTTACTGCCTCCGGCTTGCTTTTAAGCGATGATGAGTCAGGCGTGCGGAAAATCGGCCCTGGCCAGCTGCGCGTCAATTTTAATATAAGCAATGCGATGCAGGAAGCTGTACTACAACTAATAGAAGAGCAGTTGGCGCAGGAAGAGATAGCGGAATCCCCGTTAGGCGGCAATGAAAATGCCGAGCTTCACGCCAGCGGATACTATTCACTCTTTGTTGATACAGTACCAGATGATGTTAAGCGGTTGTATACTGAGTCCGCTGCGAATGATTTTGCAGCGCTGGCACAGACAGCACACCGGCTTAAAGGGGTGTTTGCCATGCTTAATCTGGTTCCCGGCAAGCAGTTATGTGAGACGCTGGAACATCTAATTCGTGAGAAAGATGCCTCTGGCATTGAAAAATACATCAGCGACATTGACGCCTACGTCAAAAGCTTGCTGTAGCAAGGTAGCCTAATACATGAACAATATGAACGTAATTATTGCCGATGACCATCCGATTGTACTGTTCGGTATTCGCAAATCACTTGAACAGATCGAGTGGGTGAATGTGGTCGGTGAATTTGAAGACTCTACAGCTCTGATCAATAACCTCCCAAAGCTTGATGCACACGTGCTCATTACCGATCTCTCCATGCCTGGGGACAAGTACGGTGATGGGATCACGCTCATCAAATATATTAAACGTCACTTCCCGGATATCTCGATTATCGTTCTGACCATGAACAACAACCCGGCGATTCTGAGCGCCGTGTTGGATCTGGATATCGAAGGCATTGTGTTGAAACAAGGCGCACCGACCGATCTGCCAAAAGCACTCGCTGCGCTGCAGAAAGGCAAGAAATTCACGCCTGAGAGCGTCTCTCGCCTGCTGGAAAAAATCAGCGCAGGTGGTTACGGTGACAAACGCCTGTCACCGAAAGAGAGCGAAGTTCTGCGCCTGTTCGCTGAAGGTTTCCTGGTGACCGAGATTGCCAAGAAACTGAACCGCAGTATTAAAACCATCAGCAGCCAGAAAAAATCAGCGATGATGAAACTGGGTGTGGACAATGATATTGCCCTGCTGAACTATCTCTCCTCCGTCACGTTGAGCGCAACGGATAAGGATTGATTCCCTTCGGGGGTTCCTCTCCCACAGGGAAAGAGTGAAAAACGTAAAAGGCCCTTGCGGGCCTTTTTTATGTTCTCGTTTTTCTCACGCGCTCCGCATAAACAGACAATGTCTGCTTCAGCACATCCAGCGTCACCGGTTTTGATAAACAGCTGTCCATACCTGACTCCAGGCAGCGCTGTTTCTCTTCCGCCAGCGCGTTCGCCGTCACGCCCACAACCGGTAACGTCAGGCCAAGCTGGCGGATGCGCTGCGTCAGACGATAGCCATCCATATTCGGCATGTTTACGTCGCTGAGAACAATATCAATATGATTTTTACTCAGTACATTCAGCGCGTCCACGCCATCATTAGCCGTTTTGCACTGATAGCCAAGCGAACCAAGCTGGTCGGCCAGAAGGCGGCGGTTAATCGGATGGTCATCCACCACCAGGATCATCATATCGTCATTCACTGACGCCAGAGACTCCGGTGACGGTAATCCACCCGCACCGTCACTCTCTTCCAGATGCACTTTGTAGATGCGAGCCAGCAGGCTCATCAGTTCATGCGGCGTTGCTACGCTGTGTACCCATTCTCCCGGCGCACGTTCAACCGGGATGCCGATGTGACGGCGGCAGAAGAGTACCGTCCCTCTTCCCTGCCACGGCTGTTCCGGCATATCGTCGGTAATCAGCACATCGTCCACATCCGGTGTTTGACCTTCATAGCGGGACACCCTCACGCCGCTGTGAGTGAGCAGCGCAGTGAGATAGTCATTCAGTGAGGCATTATGCACCGCCAGCCAGCAGCGTTTATTGCTCAGACCGTCAACCGTCGTTTTTGCCGGATACTGCGCCGAATAGAGCGGAATGCGGATGGTAAACTGGCTACCCATACCGGGCTCGGTATCAACGGAGATATCACCGTCCATCATGCTGACGAGTTTCTCACAGATCGCCAACCCCAGCCCGGTGCCCTGGAAGTTACGCTGCACGCCGGTACCGACCTGGAAGAACGGGTCGAACAGACGAACCACTTCTTTCGCTGGAATACCTACTCCCGTGTCCCGCACGCGGATACTCAGGTAATCACCGGCCCGGCAAACATGTAATACAATACAGCCGATATCGGTGAATTTAATGGCGTTACTGAGCAGGTTAGAGATGACCTGCTGCAGGCGCATGGGATCACCGTGCAATGTCAGCGGCACATCCGGTTCGATAAAACAGTAAAGCCCCAGCTGTTTACGCACCACCAGCGGCAGATAGTTGGCGCTGATGTGGTTCATCACCTCACGCGGAGAGAACTCACGCGGTTCGATTTTCAGCTGCTCAGACTCAATTTTGGAGAAGTCGAGAATATCACTGATGATTTTCAGCAGCAGGCTGGAGGAGTTGTTCATCGCCGTCACCAGCCTGTCGACCCCTTTCGGCAGCTCTTTCGTCTGCAACAGGTCGAGGTTACCGATAATCCCGTACAACGGCGTACGCAACTCGTGGCTGACTGTCGCAAGGAACATCGATTTCGACTGACTGGCCTGCTCTGCCGCCTGCGCCATCTCCTGCAACGACTCTTCCATCTTCACGCGTGCAGAAACATCCACCAGCACGCAAATCGCCACGTTTTCATTGCGATAGCGGGAATGAACAAAGCTGATTTGCAGGTTAGTGTGCGTGCTGGTCAGCACGTCGACAAAGTTAACCTGCTGACCACAGATAATTTGCGTCAGCCTTTGCCGATCCTCATGCGTCAGCATGTTCAGGTAATTATGTGCCAGCTCATTACTCAGGATATTGGTCCCGTCCTGGGTACGCAGGATACAGATCCCCACCGGTGCCGAGGCGACAATTTTACGGTTAAATTGCTCATGTTCTTCAAGGCGTTGAGCATCCACCTCTGCCGGGATAAATATCCGACGTTCATACATGCGTGCCAGCATAAACAGCGCCACGCCCACCGCGATATTCAGCAAAATGGCGTTGAGGATCAGGATACGAATGCGTTCGAGCACCATATCCACCGGCAGCGAATAGACAATGCTCAGCGACGAAGGCGGCAGGTTCTTTTTCAGCACCAGCTCACGGAAGCCGGAGGTATAGCCAAACCACGATCGCTCCTGCATCCAGTGCGGATCGACGTTTAAACGGTTGTCTGGCCCAGCCAGGGAGATAAGCTGATGTCCATTTTCATCAAGAATAGTCACCCCCATTGGCAGACTGCCTGGGGTGAAGAAGTTTTCCATGCGAATGGTCTGTTCAATCCCCAGCAACGCCTGCAGGCGATTGCCCAGATACACCGGCGTCAGGGCGTAGAAATAACCCACCCCCGTGCGCGGGCCCTGGCTTATCCAGAAGATGTTATTTCCGCGCTCATCCTGCGGTGCGTTGCGGTATTTCACGATGCGTTCATGCAGGCTTTTCAACGCATCATCACGCTCGACGGGAAGATCGCGCAGGCCAAAATCCGCCACGCAGAGATTTTCACTGCCAATCAGGAATACGCGATTGAGGTCATAGGCAGCAGAAAAATTGTCGCGCCAGTAGCGCATAAACCAGGCAAGAGATTCCAGTGACCCACGCCAGGTATTGCTCATGGTGGAACAATCGGAATCCGGGAACAGCGGCTGGAAGTCCGGGACTTCAGTTTTGTCGTTACGACCGCGGAGGGCAAGAATACCATTTTCCGCCGTCAGACGATTTTCAGCAATGTACTTCAGCTCCTTCATTACATCAGACGTTCGCTGAATGTAGCGCTGGGCCTGGTCGGAGCTTAAATTAAACTCCTGGCGGATCTCCGCTTCTTTCTGATGCAGCGCGTTAACGATGTAAAACACCGAGAACAATGCCACCAGCAGCCAAAGCAAGAGCGCCAGCGCCCGAAACAGATAGCGAGAAACTTTCAGCGTAGTACGAAAGGAGACGAGGTATTTCAAAGGGGCGAGGCTCCGCCGTCGGGGTCAAAAGAATGTGGTTAAGGTAGCGGTAAACGCGCCAGGTCGCAACGTTGACTTATCTGCTTCTGCAAAAGAAAAGGGCCGGAATCCGGCCCTTTTTTGCATCATGCAATATTACTCGTCAGCGTCATCCGCTGCATCGTCGTCGGTGTCGGTTTCCGGTGCGATATCATCATCACCTTCTGCGACGCTGCCGTCGATGGAATCGAGTTCTTCGTCGTCCACCGGCTCAGCAACACGCTGCAGACCCACAACGTTTTCATCTTCCGCAGTACGGATGAGGATCACGCCCTGGGTGTTACGGCCCACCACGCTGATCTCAGAGACGCGCGTACGCACCAGCGTACCGGCATCGGTGATCATCATGATCTGGTCAGCATCGTCTACCTGTACCGCGCCAACAACGGAACCGTTGCGCTCGGTGACCTTGATAGAGATAACGCCCTGTGTTCCGCGAGACTTGGTTGGGTATTCCCCTTCCGCTGTACGTTTACCGTAACCATTCTGCGTCACGGTCAGGATAGCCCCTTCACCGCGCGGAATAATCAGGGAAACCACAGAGTCTTCACCAGCCAGCTTGATGCCACGAACGCCCGTAGCGGTACGACCCATCGCACGGACAGCGTTCTCTTTAAAGCGCACCACTTTACCGGCCGCAGAGAACAGCATCACTTCATCCGAACCGGAGGTCAGATCCACGCCAATCAGCTCATCACCTTCGTTCAGGTTCACCGCAATGATACCCGCAGAACGTGGACGGCTGAACTCGGTGAGCGCGGTTTTCTTCACGGTACCGCTGGCGGTCGCCATAAAGACGTTCACGCCCTCTTCGTACTCGCGTACCGGCAGAATGGCGGTGATACGTTCGTTCGCTTCCAGCGGCAGCAGGTTAACAATTGGACGACCACGCGCGCCACGGCTCGCTTCCGGCAACTGGTAGACCTTCATCCAGTACAGACGACCACGGCTTGAGAAGCAGAGGATCGTGTCATGGGTGTTCGCCACCAGCAGGCGGTCAATAAAGTCTTCTTCTTTAATACGTGCCGCAGACTTGCCTTTACCACCACGACGTTGTGCTTCGTAGTCGGTTAACGGCTGATACTTCACGTAGCCCTGGTGAGACAGGGTCACAACAACGTCTTCCTGGTTGATCAGGTCTTCAATGTTGATGTCCGCGGTGTTCGCGGTGATTTCGGTGCGACGCTCATCGCCGAACTGATCACGGACCAACTCCAGCTCTTCACGGATCACTTCCATCAGACGTTCTGCGCTACCCAGGATGTGCAGCAGCTCAGCAATCTGTTCCAGCAGTTCTTTGTATTCGTCGAGCAGTTTTTCATGCTCAAGGCCGGTCAGTTTCTGCAGACGCAGATCCAGAATCGCCTGGGCCTGCTGTTCAGTCAGATAGTATTGACCGTCACGCACGCCGAACTCAGGTTCCAGCCACTCAGGACGCGCAGCATCATCACCCGCACGTTCCAGCATCGCTGCAACGTTACCCAGATCCCACGGACGGGAAATCAGTGCGGCTTTCGCTTCTGCCGGAGTTGGCGCACGACGGATCAGTTCGATGATCGGATCGATGTTAGCCAGGGCAACCGCCAGCGCTTCAAGGATATGCGCACGGTCGCGCGCTTTGCGCAGTTCAAAGATGGTACGACGAGTCACCACTTCACGGCGGTGACGCACGAACGCGCTCAGGATCTCTTTCAGGTTCATGATCTTCGGCTGACCATGGTGCAGTGCAACCATGTTGATACCGAAGGAAACCTGGAGCTGAGTCTGGGAGTACAGGTTGTTCAGAACAACTTCACCCACCGCGTCACGTTTGATTTCAATCACGATGCGCATGCCGTCTTTATCAGACTCATCACGCAGCGCGCTGATACCTTCAACACGTTTTTCTTTTACCAGCTCGGCGATTTTTTCAATCAGACGCGCTTTGTTCACCTGATACGGGATCTCGTGAACAATGATCGTTTCACGGCCGGTTTTAGCGTCCGCTTCCACTTCTGCGCGGGCACGGATGTAAATCTTGCCGCGACCGGTGCGGTAAGCTTCTTCAATACCACGACGACCGTTGATGATCGCCGCCGTCGGGAAGTCCGGGCCCGGGATGTGTTCCATCAGCCCTTCAATGCTGATGTCTTCATCGTCGATATACGCCAGGCAACCGTTGATCACTTCCGTGATGTTGTGTGGCGGAATGTTGGTTGCCATACCGACGGCGATACCGGACGAACCGTTCACCAGCAGGTTAGGGATTTTCGTTGGCATAACGTCAGGAATTTTTTCCGTGCCGTCGTAGTTATCAACGAAATCAACCGTCTCTTTTTCCAGGTCGGCCATCAGCTCATGGGCAATCTTCGCCAGACGGATTTCCGTATAACGCATTGCCGCGGCGGAGTCGCCGTCGATAGAACCAAAGTTACCCTGACCATCTACCAGCATGTAACGCAGCGAGAATGGCTGCGCCATACGGACGATAGTGTCGTACACCGCGGAATCACCATGAGGATGGTATTTACCGATTACGTCACCAACGACACGGGCAGATTTTTTGTAGGCTTTATTCCAGTCATTGCCCAATACGTTCATGGCGTATAGTACGCGACGGTGTACCGGCTTCAGGCCATCGCGGACGTCCGGCAGCGCACGGCCAACAATGACCGACATCGCATAGTCCAGATAGGAGCTCTTCAGCTCTTCCTCGATGTTAACCGGTGTAATTTCTCTCGCAAGGTCGCTCATCTAACCGCTATCCCTCTACTGTATCCCGGATTCAAAGGTCGCAAATTATAACACAGCCGAGGTGATTGAGGTAAACCTATACGCTTTATTCACAGGGATTGCCTGATATACTCATTCGTCTTGCTAAATAAGGAGTAAAAGCGCCCATGAATGCCGAAAAATCCCCGGTGTCTCACAACGTTGACCATGAAGAGATTGCCAAATTTGAAGCGGTGGCGTCCCGCTGGTGGGATCTCGAGGGTGAGTTCAAACCTCTGCACCGTATTAACCCGCTGCGTCTGGGCTATATCGCGGAGCGTTCCGGCGGTCTGTTCGGTAAGAAAGTGCTCGATGTCGGTTGCGGTGGCGGTATCCTGGCAGAGAGTATGGCGCGCGAAGGGGCGACTGTCACGGGCCTGGACATGGGCTTTGAGCCGCTGCAGGTTGCCCGTCTCCATGCCCTGGAGTCCGGCATAAAGGTGGAATACGTGCAGGAAACCGTTGAAGAGCACGCGGCCAAACATGCGCATCAGTACGATGTGGTGACCTGCATGGAGATGCTGGAGCACGTTCCCGATCCACAGTCCGTGGTGCACGCCTGCGCAAAACTGGTGAAACCGGGTGGACAAGTCTTCTTCTCGACCATCAACCGTAATGGTAAAGCCTGGCTGATGGCCGTCGTCGGCGCAGAGTATGTGCTGCGCATGGTGCCGAAAGGGACACACGATGTGAAGAAATTCATTAAGCCTGCTGAGTTACTGAGCTGGGTCGACCAGACGTGGCTTAAAGAGCAACACATCACCGGTCTGCATTTCAATCCATTGACCGATAAATTCAAACTCGCACCGGGCGTAGATGTTAACTATATGTTGCATACAACCGCCAAAAACGACTAACGTCATCTGTTATTCTTATAAAGATTGCGCGACATCATGTTGCGCAATTCTGACCTCTCGTTGAAGAAATCAGCACTCGATCAAATTTTGAATTTTTTTTCTTAATTATTGACATGTCTTCCAGGCCTTACGGTACGAGGACTTACGCTTTTTTACCCTTTCACAACCTCAATTTAACGTCAAAATCAACCCTTGTGCTGAAAAGAATCGATACTAGAATACTCACCATATAGCGTTTTTCTTATCGCAAACCCCCTATATGTAGTATTTATCCACAGAGTTAGTCACAAGACGGATCTGTGGATAAACGGGGGATATTTTTTATTTCACGGACAGGTAAAACCCACATGAATCAGAGTCTGCTGGTGACAAAGCGCGACGGTACCACCGAGCGTATCAATCTGGACAAAATCCATCGAGTTCTCGACTGGGCAGCAGAAGGACTGAACAACGTATCTATCTCCCAGGTCGAACTGAAATCTCACATTCAGTTCTACGACGGCATCAAAACGTCTGATATCCACGAAACCATCATCAAAGCGGCAGCCGATCTGATCTCCCGCGAAGCACCGGATTATCAGTACCTCGCTGCACGTCTGGCGATTTTCCACCTGCGCAAAAAAGCCTACGGCCAGTTTGAGCCGCCAGCGCTTTACGATCACGTAGTGAAAATGGTTGAGCTGGGCAAATACGACACGCATCTGCTGGAAGACTATACGGAAGAAGAGTTCGAGCAGATGAACGGGTTTATCGATCACTGGCGCGACATGAACTTCTCCTACGCGGCGGTGAAGCAGCTCGAAGGCAAATACCTGGTTCAAAACCGTGTGACCGGTGAGATCTACGAAAGCGCCCAATTCCTCTATATTCTGGTGGCCGCCTGCCTGTTCTCTAACTACCCACGTGAAACCCGTCTGGAATACGTGAAGCGTTTCTACGATGCGGTATCCACGTTCAAAATTTCTTTGCCTACGCCAATCATGTCTGGCGTGCGCACCCCTACCCGCCAGTTCAGCTCCTGCGTGCTGATCGAGTGTGGTGACAGCCTGGATTCTATCAACGCCACCTCCAGCGCCATTGTGAAATACGTTTCCCAGCGTGCTGGTATCGGTATCAACGCCGGTCGCATCCGTGCTCTGGGCAGCCCGATTCGCGGCGGTGAAGCGTTCCACACCGGCTGTATCCCGTTCTATAAGCACTTCCAGACGGCAGTGAAATCCTGCTCTCAGGGCGGCGTACGCGGTGGTGCAGCAACCCTGTTCTACCCGATGTGGCACCTGGAAGTGGAAAGCCTGCTGGTACTGAAAAACAACCGTGGCGTGGAAGGCAACCGCGTGCGTCACATGGACTACGGCGTACAGATCAACAAACTGATGTACACCCGTCTGCTAAAAGGTGAAGACATCACCCTGTTCAGCCCGTCCGACGTCCCTGGCCTGTACGACGCGTTCTTCGCTGATCAGGATGAGTTCGAACGTCTGTACACCAAATATGAGAAAGACGACAGCATCCGTAAACAGCGTGTGAAAGCGGTAGACCTGTTCTCTCTGATGATGCAGGAACGTGCCTCTACCGGCCGTATCTACATCCAGAACGTTGACCACTGCAACACCCACAGCCCGTTTGATCCGGCCGTTGCGCCAGTGCGCCAGTCTAACCTGTGCCTGGAAATCGCCCTGCCGACCAAGCCGCTGGACGATGTTAACGACGAAAACGGTGAAATTGCGCTGTGTACGCTGTCTGCATTCAACCTGGGTGCAATTAAGAGCCTCGACGAGCTGGAAGAGCTGGCCGTGCTGGCGGTTCGTGCGCTGGATGCCCTGCTGGACTACCAGGATTATCCAATCCCGGCCGCTAAACGTGGTGCGATGGGTCGTCGTACCCTGGGTATTGGCGTGATCAACTTTGCCTACTGGCTGGCGAAAAACGGCAAGCGTTACTCTGACGGCAGCGCCAACAACCTGACCCACCAGACGTTTGAAGCTATTCAGTATTATCTGATGAAAGCGTCCAACGAACTGGCGAAAGAGCAAGGTGCGTGCCCGTGGTTTAACGAAACCACCTACGCGAAAGGCATTATGCCGATCGATACCTACAAAAAAGATCTGGACGCGATTGTCAGCGAGCCGCTGCATCTGGACTGGGAAGGCCTTCGCGAATCCATTAAGACTTATGGCCTGCGTAACTCTACGCTCTCTGCCCTGATGCCGTCTGAGACCTCTTCGCAGATCTCTAACGCTACCAACGGTATCGAGCCACCTCGCGGCCACGTCAGCATTAAAGCGTCTAAAGACGGTGTTCTGCGCCAGGTGGTGCCGGATTACGAGACGCTGGGCAGCAACTACGAGCTGCTGTGGGAAATGCCGAACAACGACGGCTACCTGCAGCTGGTTGGGATCATGCAGAAGTTTATCGACCAGTCGATCTCTGCAAACACCAACTACGACCCAACGCGCTTCCCGTCAGGTAAGGTACCGATGCAGCAACTGCTGAAAGACCTGCTCACTGCCTATAAATTTGGCGTGAAAACCCTGTACTATCACAACACCCGTGATGGTGCAGAAGACGCGCAGGACGACCTTGTACCGTCAATTCAGGACGATGGCTGCGAAAGCGGCGCATGTAAGATCTAATAAAGGGCGGGGATTTCCCCGCCTTTATTTCGTAAGACAGGACTCCAATTCATGGCATACACCACCTTTTCACAGACGAAAAACGACCAGCTCAAAGAGCCGATGTTCTTCGGCCAGCCAGTCAACGTGGCACGCTACGATCAGCAAAAATATGACATCTTCGAAAAGCTGATTGAAAAGCAACTCTCCTTCTTCTGGCGCCCGGAAGAGGTTGACGTCTCCCGCGACCGTATTGATTACCAGTCGCTGCCGGATCACGAAAAACATATCTTCATCAGCAACCTGAAGTACCAGACGCTGCTGGACTCCATTCAGGGCCGCAGCCCGAACGTGGCGCTGCTGCCGCTGATCTCCATTCCGGAACTGGAAACCTGGGTGGAAACCTGGGCGTTCTCTGAGACGATCCACTCCCGTTCTTACACCCATATCATTCGCAATATCGTTAACGATCCGGCGGTGGTGTTTGACGATATCGTCACTAACGAGCAGATCCAGAAACGCGCAGAAGGCATTGCTCACTACTACGACGAACTGATCGAGATGACCAGTTACTGGCATCTGCTGGGCGAAGGCACCCATAACGTGAACGGCAAAACCGTTACCGTTAATCTGCGTGCGCTGAAAAAACAGCTGTATCTGTGCCTGATGAGCGTTAACGCGCTGGAAGCCATTCGCTTCTACGTGAGCTTTGCCTGCTCTTTCGCCTTTGCCGAACGCAAACTGATGGAAGGTAACGCCAAAATCATCCGTCTTATCGCCCGTGACGAAGCCCTGCACCTGACCGGCACCCAGCACATGCTGAACTTGCTGCGCAGCGGCGTGGACGACCCGGAAATGGCGGAAATCGCCGAAGAGTGCAAACAGGAGTGCTATGACCTGTTCGTGCTGGCGGCTCAGCAGGAGAAAGAGTGGGCAGACTACCTGTTCCGCGACGGCTCCATGATTGGCCTGAACAAAGACATTCTGTGCCAGTACGTTGAGTACATCACCAACATCCGTATGCAGGCTGTCGGTCTCGATCTGCCGTTCCAGACGCGCTCCAACCCAATCCCGTGGATCAACACCTGGCTGGTGTCCGATAACGTGCAGGTTGCGCCGCAAGAAGTGGAAGTGAGTTCTTACCTGGTCGGTCAGATTGACTCCGAAGTTGATACTGACGACCTGAGCAACTTCCAGCTCTGATGACACGCGTAACGCTACGTCTTTCTGGCACCGAAGTGCTGTGTCAGGAAGAGCACCCTTCTCTGCTGGTGGCGCTTGAGGCGAACCAGGTTGAGGTTGAGTATCAGTGTCGTGAAGGCTATTGCGGCTCCTGTCGCTGCCGTCTGGTGACCGGCCAGGTGGACTGGCTGACCGAGCCGCTGGCTTTTATCAGTGAAGGGGAAATTTTGCCCTGCTGCTGCCGGGCAAAAGGCGATATCGAGATCGAGATGTAAAAAAAGGGCCTTACGGCCCTTTTTCTATTTTAAGAACGTCACCGCTTTATCCGGGAAATCCGTAAACAGTCCGTCCACGCCCGCCTGGTTATACAGCACGTCGTAAAGCTGATTCACGTCCGTGGCATACGGCGGCAACTGGTCTGCACGCACCGTATAGGGATGGACCTGCATCTTGCTGGCATGCGCCTCTTTTACCATCGCCGTCAACTTCACGTGCCCCGGCGTTGAGCCTTCCGCCACCAGCATGTGATAATCCGGCCCGATGCCATCGGCGTACTGCGCTATCTGCTTCATCGCCCCCGGCTTAAACATCCAGTCGTAGTTGTAGTTCACCCACTTCCCGTCCGGCTGCTTCTCCTGGGTTTCGTTCCAGTCGGTATAGGCAATCAGCTGCACCAGATTGAGATCCATCCCCCTCTTCGGCTCCAGCTCGGTTTTGATACGCTTCAACTCAGCGGCGTCAAAACACTGCAGATACACCTTGTCCTTCTTGCTGGTGTATCCGTACTGCTTCAGTACGTCCAGCGTTTTGGCCGCAATGTCTTTCCCTTCCTGGTGGTGGAACCACGGCGCCTTGATTTCCGGGTAGATGCCGATGTTTTTACCGGTTGAGTGGTTCAGCCCCTGAACAAACTCAATCTCTTCCTGGAAGGTATGGATCCGGAAGTCAGATTTGCCCATCGGGAAGCGTCCCGGATAGACCTGCACCTTCTTGCCGTTTTCGATCTCAAAGCCTTCGGTAAATTTCAGCGAGCGAATTTCCGCCAGCGTGAAGTCGATGGCGTAGAAACGGCCATCTTTGCGGGCACGATCCGGGAAACGCTCCGCCACGTCCGTCACGCGGTCAAGATAGTGGTCATGCAGGACGACCAACTGGTCGTCCTTCGTCATCACCAGATCCTGCTCCAGGTAATCCGCGCCCTGCGCATAGGCCATCGCTTTTGCCGGGAGCGTATGCTCCGGCAGATAGCCGCTTGCGCCGCGGTGGGCAATAACGATTTTATCTGCCGCCAGCGCGGAGCCTGTCATCAAACCGGCTAGCAGCAGACCGGTGGCTAACTGAGTTAATTTCATTGCAATGCTCCTTATTGACGACGCGCCAGCACTTCAGCGTGGTGACGTTTTTCGCCGATCATCACAACAATCAGCAGCAGAACCGCCAGCACGCTACCGCCAATCATCACCATAAAGCCGCCGTCCCAGCCAAAGAAGTCAACGGTGTAGCCCACAATGGCACTTGCCGCGACCGACCCACCCAGGTAGCCAAACAGACCGGTAAAGCCCGCCGCCGTGCCCGCCGCTTTTTTCGGCGCCAGTTCCAGGGCGTGCAGACCAATCAGCATTACCGGGCCGTAAATCAGGAAGCCGATGACAATCATACAAGCCATGTCCACACCCGGGTTGCCCGGCGGGTTAAGCCAGTACACCACGGTGGCGATGGTCACCAGGGTCATAAAGAAGACGCCCGTTGCGCCACGGTTGCCTTTAAACACCTTGTCCGACATCCAACCGCAAATCAGCGTACCCGGGATCCCGGCATATTCGTACAGGAAGTAGGCCCAGGAAGATTTATCCAGCGCGAAGTGCTTCACCTCTTTCAGGTAGGTCGGAGACCAGTCCAGAATGCCGTAGCGCAGCAGGTAAACGAACACGTTCGCCACCGCGATGTACCACAGCAGTTTGTTTGGCAGCACGTACTTCATGAAAATCTGTTTCGCGGTCAGCTCTTCTTCGTGCTTCTCGCTGTAATCATCCGGGTAGTCGTTTTTGTACTCTTCGATCGGCGGCAGACCGCAGGATTGCGGTGTATCGCGCATCAGGGCGAAGGCAATAATCGCCACCAGAATAGCGCCAAAGGCAGGCATATAGAGCGCCGCGTGCCAGTCGTTGAACCAGGCCATCCCCAACAGGAACAGAAGAGGTGGAATACCGCCCCCCACGTTATGCGCACAGTTCCACACTGACACGATGCCGCCACGTTCCTTCTGCGACCACCAGTGCACCATGGTGCGTCCGCATGGCGGCCATCCCATCCCCTGGAACCAGCCACAGAGGAACAGCAGCACGAACATGATGGCAATACTGGAGGTTGCCCACGGCACAAAGCCCATAAACAACATCACCGCTGCCGCCAGGATCAGACCGGCTGGCAGAAACACACGCGGGTTCGAGCGATCCGACACGGAACCCATAATGAATTTGGAAAAACCGTAGGCAATGGAAATTCCCGACAGCGCGAACCCCAAATCACCACGCGAAAAGCCCTGCTCCACCAGATAAGGCATGGCGAGCGCGAAGTTTTTACGCACCAGGTAGTACGCCGCGTACCCGAAGAAAATCCCCAGGAAAATTTGCCAACGCAGACGACGGTATAGCGGATCAATTTCTGCCTCAGGCAGACGCGCACGATGCGGCGCGGGTTTGAAGATACTGAGCATGACAGCCTCCGTGGCCAGGTATTGAATTTACTGGGGTTTTACTGCCCCATACTCCAGAGAGGCGGCGATGTTAAGAAATCACGGTGATTGTTACTGTGAATCAACGCACAGATTGTTACAGAAATATGACAGAATGCGCAAAAAAGCGCATGAAATCACGTTTCACTTTCGAATTTCGCTCGTTTGTGTTCGAAATCAAACAAACCATAGTTTTCATGTGGCTAAATGGTAAAAAAACGAACACAGAGGGATGACAATGACAATTCACGATCCACGCTACAGCGATGTGATTATCATTGGCGGCGGTGCGACCGGTGCCGGCATCGCACGTGATTGCGCACTCAGGGGGTTGAGCGTCACGCTTCTGGAGCGCCATGATATTGCGACAGGCGCCACCGGGCGCAATCATGGCCTGCTTCACAGCGGTGCCCGCTACGCCGTTACCGATGGCGAATCGGCCCGTGAATGTATTGCCGAAAACCAGATCCTGCGGCGGATTGCTCGCCACTGCATTGAACCAACAGACGGCTTGTTTATCACGCTTCCCGAAGACGATCTCGCCTTTCAGGCTACCTTTATTACCGCCTGCCGCGCGGCGGGGATTCAGGCCGAGGCCATTGACCCGGCCCTGGCGCGGAGCATTGAGCCCTCCGTCAACCCGATCCTGACAGGGGCGGTAAAAGTACCAGATGGCACGGTTGATCCCTTCCGCCTGACGGCCGCCAATATGCTTGATGCCCGCGAACATAGTGCACGCATCCTGACCGGGCATGAAGTGACCGGGCTTATCCGGGAAGGTCACCGCGTCTGTGGCGTGCGGCTTTTTAATACGCAATATAACGAACACAGCGAACTGTATGCTTCCGTGGTCGTCAACGCGGCGGGGATCTGGGGGCAGCGGATTGCGGAGTATGCCGACTTGTCTGTTCGCATGTTTCCGGCAAAAGGCTCGCTGCTGATCCTCGACCATCGCATCAATAACCATGTGATCAACCGCTGCCGCAAACCGTCTGATGCCGATATTCTGGTTCCGGGCGATACCATTTCGTTAATCGGTACCACCTCAACCCACGTGGACTACAGCGAGATTGATTACAACCGTGTAACCGCCGAAGAGGTGGATATTCTGCTGCGTGAAGGGGAAAAACTGGCCCCGGTGATGGCTCAGACCCGGATCCTGCGCGCCTACGCGGGTGTGCGTCCGTTGGTTGCCAGCGATAACGACCCAAGCGGGCGTAACGTCAGCAGGGGCATTGTGCTACTCGATCACGCTGAACGCGACGGCATGGAAGGGTTTATCACCATCACCGGTGGCAAACTGATGACCTATCGTCTGATGGCCGAATGGGCAACCGATGCCGTCTGCCGCAAACTGGGTAATACCGAGCCGTGCAAAACGGCAGAACAACCCCTGCCCGGCTCACGTCAGTCTACCGAGAAGACACTGCAAAAAATTATCTCTCTGCCCGCCCCCCTGCGCGGTTCGGCTATCTATCGTCATGGTGACAGGACACCGGTCTGGCTGGGCGAAGGCCGGCTTAGTCGCAGCCTGGTCTGCGAGTGCGAAGCCGTAACCGCGGGCGAAGTACAATATGCGGTGGAGAATCTGACCGTCAATTCTCTGCTCGATCTCCGCCGCCGCACCCGGGTTGGAATGGGGACGTGTCAGGGTGAGTTGTGCGCCTGCCGTGCTGCCGGGTTATTGCAACGCTTTCATACCACCACCGCGACCCAGTCGCTCGATCAACTCAGTGCTTTTTTAAACGAGCGCTGGAAAGGCATTCAGCCTGTCGCCTGGGGAGATGCTCTGCGTGAAAGTGAATTTACCCGCTGGGTCTACCAGGGGCTTTGCGGACTTGAGAAGGAGCAACACGATGAAATTTGATACCGTGATCGTCGGCGGCGGGCTGGCGGGTCTGCTCTGTGGCATCAAACTCACGAAGCAGGGGCTACGCTGCGCCATTATCACCCGGGGCCAGAGCGCCCTGCACTTCTCGTCGGGCTCGCTGGATCTGGTGGACGAAACGTACCGAGAAAAACTTCCGCCAGAGCATCCTTATCATCTGACTGGCGCGCAGCATATTGATCGCTTTGCCCTGGAAACCGAAGCGTTATTGGGCGATTGCGGCGCACGCCTGCAGGGAAGCGCCAGGCAAAATCATCAGCGCGTTACACCACTCGGCACCCTACGCTCCGCCTGGCTCAGCCCGGAGGAGGTGCCCGTCGCACCGTTCAACTCCGCGCGTGTGCGGGTGGTGGGTATTAGCGGTTTTCTGGATTTTCAGCCCCATCTCGCGGCGGCATCACTTTGTCGCCAGGGGGTAAACGCTGAAACAGCAGAAATAGAGCTGCCTGAGCTTGATGTCCTGCGCGACAACCCGAGCGAGTTTCGCGCGGTGAATATTGCCCGTTTTCTTGATCATGAAGAGAGATGGCCGCTGCTGTATGAGGCGCTCAAACCGCTTGCAGAAGGGTGCGATGCGCTGTTTATGCCCGCCTGCTTTGGCTTAAACGACAATCGACTCTGGCGCTGGCTGTCCGATCGACTGCCCTGCACACTCGGTTTACTGCCGACGCTGCCCCCGTCGGTTACCGGTATTCGCCTGCATACCCAGCTCCAGCGCAAATTTGTTGCGCAGGGTGGCGTCTGGATGGCGGGTGATGAGGTGAAAAAAATCACCCTGACTGACGGGGAAGTGAGCGAAATCTGGACGCGCAACCACGATGATATTCCGCTTCGCGCCCGCTTTACGGTGCTGGCAAGCGGCAGTTTCTTCAGTAACGGGCTACTGAGCAGTCGGGACGGCATCCGCGAGGCCATAATGGGCCTGGATGTCCGGCAAAGCGCCTCCCGAGCGGACTGGTATCAGAGTGATTTCTTCACGCCACAGCCCTGGCAACAGTTCGGCGTCATTGTCGATAACCACCTGCACCCGCAACTTTCGGGTAAGTCAGTCAGGAATCTCTTTGCTATCGGCTCGCTTCTTGGCGGATATGATCCTATCGCCCAGGGCTGCGGTGGCGGGGTCTGCGCCGTCACGGCGCTGTATGTGGCAGAGCAGATTAGCCAGCGCATGGAGGCTGAACAATGAGCGATACCCGTTTCGAAAGCTGCATTAAATGCACAGTGTGTACTACCGTCTGCCCGGTCAGCGGCGTAAATCCACGTTATCCAGGTCCGAAACAGGCCGGGCCAGACGGTGAGCGTCTGCGACTGAAAGACGGTAAGTTGTATGATGAGGCACTGAAGTACTGCATCAACTGCAAACGCTGTGAAGTTGCCTGCCCGTCGGATGTCAACATTGGCGACATTATCCAGCGCGCCCGGGCGCGTTATAGCACGCAAAAACCATCATTGCGGGATGCCATTCTCAGTCACACCGATTTGATGGGGAGCATCTCGACGCCGTTCGCCCCACTGGTGAATGCCGCGACAGCTCTCAAACCGGTGCGCCAGCTGCTGGATGCGACACTGAAAATAGACCATCACCGCAGCCTGCCGAAATATTCTCACGGTACCTTCCGTCGCTGGTATAAATCCGTCGCGGCGCAACAGGCGCAGTATGCCGAACAGGTGGCGTTCTTCCATGGCTGCTATGTAAATTACAACCACCCACAGCTGGGTAAAGATCTGCTTAAAGTGCTGAATGCGATGGGGACGGGCGTTCAGTTGCTCAGTAAGGAAAAATGCTGCGGCGTACCACTGATCGCCAACGGATTTACGGATAAAGCGCGCAAGCAGGCCAAAAGCAATGTCACCTCACTGCGTGAAGCCATCGTCGACAAGGGGATTCCGGTGCTGGCCACCTCGTCTACCTGTACCTTCACCCTGCGCGATGAGTACCCGCATCTGCTGGACGTGGATAACACCGGGCTGCGCGAGCACATTGAACTGGCAACACGCTTCCTGTGGCGCAAACTGGATAGCGGGCAGACGTTGTCGCTGGGGAAATTGCCGCTCAAAGTGGTTTATCACACGCCCTGCCACATGGAAAAAATGGGCTGGTCGCTCTATACGCTTGAACTGCTACGCTTAATTCCAGGGCTTGAACTGACGGTGTTGGATTCCCGCTGCTGCGGTATTGCGGGAACGTACGGTTTCAAAAGTGAAAACTACGAAACGTCACAGGCGATTGGCGCCCCACTGTTCCGTCAGATTGAGGAAAGCGGCGCGGATATCGTGGTAACCGACTGCGAAACCTGCAAGTGGCAAATAGAGATGTCCACCAGTAAGCGCTGCGAACATCCGATCACCTTACTGGCGAGGGCTCTGGGCTGAACATGACCGGGGCGAGAAGCCCCGGCCAACGTTTTACTCAACGAACAGCGACTCGACAACGTTTATCCAGCCGTGCTCGCTGGCTACCTCTTTGCCATTCAACCAGCGGCGCAGCATGTTCAGCGCCATCATGGCGCAAACTTCCTGCCGTATCGCCAGGCTGTGGCGGGTGATACTCATTTTTACCCTCAGGGCATACGTGCCTTCCGGTGTCGCCAGCGCAAAGTTAAGGTATTCCTCATCCAGCCCACCGACAAACAGCGCCAGCCCGGCAAAATGTTTCACCCTACGCTCAGAAGCCCAACGGGCGGTCTGCGCCAGTGTTTCTTGCTGGAACGGCACCACTTCGCTGGCCAGCAACGGCGCATTGACGCGCGATAACTGCAGCGCCAGCAGGCCGCCGGTGAACTGCTCGCTTAAGGTCACGCTCAGTTGACGAGACTGCAACTGCTTCGCAATCTGCGCGGGCAACCCTTCCGTCCCTTCAAAGATCAAGCTTTCACCCGCCACACGCTGCACCTCAGGCCAGAGTGCCAACATCGCCGCTTTCTGCTCTGCAGGCCCCGTCAGCTTGAGTTCAATGATCGGCATGGAGGACCGATACCCCATTGATACGTCTGGCGGCAGTTGCAGGTGATCAAGACTCTGGGCCAGATCGCTTTCAGAGCGGCCAAAAGTCGTCAGACGCAGGCAAAGCGGCGGTTCCGGCAGGGTAAAACGATCGCGAAGGCGCGGCAGGATCTGCTGCTCAACCATCACTTTAAATTCTGAGGGTACACCTGGCGTGAAGAACATCAGACAGCGGTTCAGTTGCATGGCAAATCCACATGCGGTACCGACCGGGTTATCAACCAACTCAGCGCTGGCGGGAATTTCAGCTTGTTTGCGGTTGCTGGGTGCCATGACACGGCCGCGTTCGGAGAAAAAGCGTTCCATCTGCGCCAACCACGCCTCATGTAATACCAGCCCTTCACCTTTTGCTGTGGCAGCGGCCAGTGCGCTGAGATCGTCACTGGTGGGGCCAAGTCCGCCATTCACAATCAACACGTCACACTGTTCGCTGCGCTCGCGCAGGATATTGACCAGTGACTCAAGATTGTCGCCCACCGTGTTGCGTCGCGTTAACGGTAATCCTTGCTCAAAGAAAAGATCGGCAAGCCAGGCAGCATTGGTGTCGATAATCTGTCCATGCAGCACTTCGTCGCCGGTGGATAACATCTCCACGTTAATCATTATGTTCTCCCGCTTAAATAGTCAAAACACTATAACGCAAACGCGGGATGGAGCAGAGAGAAACTGGCGCGACAGAATGCCGCGCCGGAGTGATTAGAAACCTGCGCTGACGCCCACGTACGGGCCGTCGGCCAGCGCGTTGTCGCGGTTGCCGTCTTTACCAGCCAGGTTCAGATAGCGATAGCCTGCTTCGATGGTAATTGGACGCATAATGGTCCAGCGCGCACCGGCGTTGGCTTCTTCATAGCTTTCAATACCGCTGGAGAGCGAGTCCGGGGAATAGTAATACTCACCAAACAGACCGAAGCTGTCGCCAATTTTCCACTGCAGACCGCCACCCACTGCCGCCGCATAGCCTTCATCACCGTCGTTCGGGTTGGTATAAATACCTTTACCGCCGACCGTGGCCAGGAATGGACCAAGAGGAATGTTCAGACCCAGGCCAAGGCTGGCTGCGTCGCCGTCGTCATCGTTATGCGTCCAGCCACCGGTCATTGCCAGACCGGACGTCTCGGTGCCTACGCCAAAGCCCAGGTGGGTGTAATCCTCACCCGCTGAACCATTAATGCTAATGGCGTTTGCCGCCGCAGAAACAACCATCAGGCCGAAGCCCAGTAATGCCACTTTTTTCATTGTCGTGATCCCGCACAATTTATAGAGAAGTCCCAAAAACGCGAGATTTTAACCGGAGTCTCCCGGGGATCAAGCACTCTGCGTGCGGCGGACAGGTAGATTGTAACGAATTGATACCGCGGTTTTTTTTACGTGAGCAGCGGAAAGCGCATTTTTACGCTCAATCCGCCTAATGTTTCGCTGCGGGTTAGTTGAAGAGGGCTGCGGTGCAGCCGGGCGATATCGCTCACCAGCGCCAGACCGATCCCGGACCCGGCAGCCTCTCCGACATTATCCAGCCGATGGAACGGCAGCATCGCCTGGTGGATCTGATCCTCCTCAATACCGGGACCACTGTCTTCCACGCTCAGCTCAACGGTGCCCGCATCTATTCGCAGGGAAACGGTCACCATCCCTCCCGGCGGAGTATATTTAATCGCGTTCTCCAGCAGGTTGGCACACAGTTCTCCCAGCAGAACCTCATCGCCTTCAACCATTACCGCCTGTTGTACACCCTCATAACCCAGATCGATCGCCTTGCTGCGCGCCTGGGCCAGCCGTGAGAAACAGCAACTTTGTACCACCTGCACCAAATCCACAGGCGTAAAATGACGCTCCCC
Source organism: Enterobacter sp. P82 (assembly GCF_037053385.1). Lineage (NCBI taxonomy): Bacteria > Pseudomonadati > Pseudomonadota > Gammaproteobacteria > Enterobacterales > Enterobacteriaceae > Enterobacter > Enterobacter sp. P82. The sequence goes on along the minus strand of NZ_JBALHX010000001.1, from coordinate 296,442 downwards.
CTGCTCTTTACGTTTCACCGCCGAAAGTTGTAACAACCGCTCTGTGAGCACAATAGTGTCATCCAGAGTCGCATTCATCGCCCGCAGACTCTCCTGCCACAGCGCAGGATCCTGGCGAGTCAAGGCGACAGAGGCCTGGGTTTTGAGTACCGCCAACGGAGTTTTGAGCTGATGCGAAGCATCCGCATTGAAGCGTTCCTGACGCGAAAGCACACCGCGCAGCCTGTCGATATAGCGGTTAAAGGCCACGATCAACAGCCGGGTCTCAGACCAGGGTAATAATTCTGGTAGCGGCGTGAGCAAGCCCGGCTCACGGCGTACCATCAGCGACGAAAGCTGGCGCATCGGGCGCAGTACGCGACGCAACATCCACGCGGTTAGCACCAGGGTCAGCAGCACCAGCAGCCCCTGGGAAACCCATGATGAAAAAAGCAACTGGCTGGCAAGATAACGACGGGACTGGAGCGTCTCCGCGACGTAAATCTCGGCCATACCCATGATATTACCTTCATTGACGGGCTGCAGCAGACGCGCCACCCGAATCGCCTGCCCACGATATTCAGTATGGTAAAACCATGCCAGTGCCGGGTAGAGCGTGGTACGTGATGTCGCTGGCGGCATCTTCGGTAGATCGTCATAACCGGAGATCACCCGTCCGTCAGGGTCGACCACTTTATAGTAGAGCCGATCGTTCATATTGAGTTCAAAGCTGTCGAGAACCACCCAGGGCACATTTACTCCCAGCTTACCGTCATGAACGACCAGCCGTTCCGATATGGTGCGGGCAGAGGACAACAGCGTGCGGTCGTAAGCCTGCGTAGCCGCCTGCAATGCGCTGACATAGCTGTTAAAGGCTGAGAGCCCCCACAGCAACAGCAGTGGCAGACCGAGAAAAAGCAAGAGTTGCAGGTAAAGCGACTGCGGTTTAGCCCACTTCATCACCGCACTCCAGCACATAACCGAGTCCCCGCAGGGTCGTTACCCGCACGCCGCTGCCGCTCAGCTTTTTGCGCAGGCGATGGATGTAGAGATCGATGCTCTCCGGACTGACATCATCGTTCAGGCTGAACACCTGGTCGAAAAGCTGCTGCCGTGAGACAGGACGGGTTCGGCGAAGCATTAGCACCTTCAGCAGCGAAAGTTCACGCGGAGTGAGCGAAAGCGGCTCATCGCGCAGCAGAAAAAAGCCCTCATCGTCATACTCCAGCTCCCCCAGACGCTGACGCTCCTGGGTGCGCCCCTCGCTTCTGCGCAGCAGAGCGCGTAGTCGAGCATCAAGCTCCTCCAGCTCAAACGGTTTTGGCAGATAGTCATCCGCCCCGGCGTTCAGGCCCTTTACCCGGTCCGCCACATTGCTGCGCGCGGTGAGGAACAGAACCGGAAGCGTCTGTCCCCGCTTTCTGAGGCGTTGGACCACTTCGAGACCGTCAAAGCCGGGCATGCCGATATCCAGAATAGCAACCGCGTAGTTTTCACCCTGCAGCAGATGGTCGGCGGCACGCCCGTCGGAGACGCAGTCCACGGCAAAACCTTCCTGCACCAGCGCCTTCTCCAGCCAGTGAGCCAGCTCACGGTTATCTTCCGCCAGTAAGAGACGCATGTCACATCCTGTAAAGTTGGTGTCCCATTGAAAGGGAAATGAAAGGTTATTGTTTTAACAATCACGCAACGGAACCGCTACAAGGTGGTTCACATAATCAGAAAAAAACCGATACCCGTACCCCGGCGTGAGGATAAACAATGAAAAAACAATTACTTTCGACCCTTGCTGTAAGCGTATTGATGATGAGTGCCTCTGTCGTTCAGGCGCAGGATGCGCCATCCCGCACCGAGTGCATCGCACCGGCCAAGCCGGGCGGCGGCTTTGATCTCACCTGTAAACTGATTCAGGTCAGTCTGCTGGAAACAAAGACCATCGAGAAACCGATGCGCGTGACCTACATGCCTGGTGGTGTGGGCGCTGTGGCTTACAACGCCATCGTGGCGCAACGTCCTGCGGAAGCGGGCACGGTGGTGGCCTTCTCCGGTGGCTCACTGCTGAATTTGTCTCAGGGCAAATTTGGCCGCTACGGCGTGGATGATGTGCGCTGGCTGGCCACCGTCGGTACCGACTACGGCATGATTGCCGTGCGCGCGGATTCCCCGTGGAAATCCCTGAAAGATCTGCTGACCGCCATGGAAAAAGACCCAAACAGCGTGGTAATTGGCGCAGGTGCGTCTATTGGCAGTCAGGACTGGATGAAAGCCGCTCTGCTGGCGCAGCAGGCCAAAGTGGATCCGCACAAGATGCGCTACGTGGCCTTTGAAGGTGGCGGTGAGCCGGTCACGGCGCTGATGGGGAATCACGTTCAGGCGGTTTCCGGCGATCTCAGCGAAATGGTGCCGTACCTGAGCGGGGATAAAATCCGCGTGCTGGCGGTCTTCTCCGAAAACCGTCTGCCGGGGCAGCTGGCGAACGTCCCAACCGCCAAAGAACAGGGTTATAACCTGGTCTGGCCGATTATCCGTGGATTCTTCGTCGGGCCAAAAGTGACCGATGCGGAATATCAGTGGTGGGTCGAAAGCTTCAACAAACTCCAGCAGACCGAAGAGTTTAAAAAACAGCGCGATCTGCGCGGACTGTTTGAGTTCAACCTGACAGGTAAACCGCTGGACGAGTATGTCAAAAAACAGGTCAATGACTATCGCGAACAGGCTAAAGCCTTTGGCCTGGCCAAATAACCGGAGGGGATATGAGCGATCGTATTTTTGCCGGAATATGGCTGCTGCTCTGCATTGGCGGACTGTTCGTCGCCTGGCAGATCCACAGCGAATACAGTTATGAACCCGTGGGGCCACGTCCTTTCCCAATGGGCATTGTCGGCCTGATGCTACTCTGCTCAGTAGCCCTGCTGCTCCGCCACCCGGATACGGTGGAGTGGCCACCACGCCGCATTCTTCAACGTCTGCTGGTGATGGTAATAGTGCTGCTGATGTATGCCTGGGGATTTGAGTGGCTCGGTTTCCCGGTTGCCACCGCCATCCTGACAATGGTGATTGGCATGCTGTTCAACGCCACCCTCCCCGCTGCGGGGATCTCAGGTGCCGTGATGGGGATTTTACTGTGGTACGCCTTTGACCGCCTGCTGGACGTGACGTTACCCCTCGGTGCATGGCTTAATTAACGGAGCACGCTATGGATACCTGGATTTATCTCTCACAGGGGTTCGCCGTGGCGATGACCCCGGAAAACCTGGTGATCGCCCTGATCGGCTGCTTCGTCGGGACCATTGTCGGCCTGCTTCCTGGTCTTGGGCCGATCAACGGTGTAGCCATTTTACTCCCGCTGGCATTTGCCCTTCATCTACCTGCGGAATCAGCACTGATCCTGCTGGCGACGGTCTATATTGGCTGCGAATATGGCGGACGTATTTCGTCAATATTGCTCAACGTGCCAGGAGATGCTGCGGCGATTATGACCGCACTGGATGGTTACCCGATGGCGCGCCAGGGGCGCGGTGGTGTGGCGCTTTCTATCTCTGCGGTCAGTTCGTTCTTTGGCTCGCTGATTGCCATTGGCGGCATCATTCTGTTCGCCCCTGCACTGGCGCAATGGTCGCTGGCGTTTGGCCCGGCAGAATATTTTGCCCTGATGGTGTTTGCTATCGCCTGCCTCGGCAGCATGATGGCGCAAAATCCGCTGAAGTCATTTTTGTCTGCGCTGATTGGCTTAGGGTTAGCCACTGTCGGCGTGGATGCCAACACCGGGGTGTATCGCTTTACCTTCGACAGTGTTCACCTGTCCGACGGCGTGCAGTTTATCGTGGTCGTGATTGGTCTGTTCTCTGTCTCTGAGATCTTACTGATGCTGGAACATACCAGCAGCGGGCAGACGCTGGTGCGTAAAACCGGGCGCATGCTCTTTAGTGCCAAAGAAGGTGCACAGTGTATCGGCACCACGCTGCGCTCCTCAGTAATTGGCTTCTTTGTCGGTATTCTGCCGGGGGCCGGTGCCACCATTGCCAGCGCCATTACCTACATGACCGAGAAAAAGCTCAGTGGCAACAGCGACAGCTTCGGCAAAGGGGATATTCGCGGCGTTGCTGCGCCTGAGGCAGCCAATAACGCTTCGGCCTGCGGCTCGTTTATTCCCATGCTGACGCTCGGTGTTCCCGGCTCCGGTACCACGGCGGTGATGATGGGTGCACTGACGCTCTATAACATCACTCCGGGGCCGGCCATGTTTACCGAGCAACCGGACATCGTCTGGGGGCTGATTGCAGCGCTGTTGATCGCCAACGTGATGTTGCTGGTGATGAATATCCCGCTGATTGGGCTCTTCACCCGCATGCTGACGATCCCGCTGTGGTTCCTGGTACCTGCCATTGCGGCCGTCTCGGCGGTTGGGGTGTATGCGGTACACAGTACCACCTTCGACCTGATTCTGATGGTGGTACTGGGAGTATTCGGCTACATCTTACGTAAAATGCACTTCCCGATGTCGCCGCTGATTTTAGGCTTTGTGCTGGGAGAGATGCTGGAGCAGAACCTGCGCCGCGCCCTGTCCATCAGTAATGGCAATATGTCCATCCTGTGGGGCAGCAGTGTGGCGAAGGTCCTGTTAGCGATGGCTATCATGGTCATTGTCGTACCACCGGTATTACGCCTGCTGCGTCGCCGCCAGCGTAAACCTGCGTCGGATATCGGCTGATTACCCTTTTAACAACGTCGTGACCCACTGTTTCAACGCCTGGCGGGAGATCTTAATCCCGCCATTTTTTAGCGCTGTCGGCAACACCAGCCAGTGAGCTGGCTGCTCAAAGCGAGCCAGTTTGTCCTGTACCCAGTTCGGGAAATGGGTAATATCCGTTCCCGGTTCGCACTCCACCACTGCCACCGGGCGCTGCCCAAACTCAGCATCGTCCAGCGGGACGATAAACACCTGGTTAATTTGCGGATGACGGGCGATAACCCGTTCAAGACTTTCAGGCTGGATCCCTTCTCCACCGCTAAAAAAGAGGTTGTCCATACGCCCCAGAATTGTCAGCCGGTCATCATGCCATTCACCGCGATCGCGGGTAGCGAACCAGCCCTGCTCATTCGTCAGTGGGATCAACGCCCCGTCACGCCAGTAGCCTGAAGCTATGCTTTGCGCTTTGATCCAGACTTCACCATCAACCACCTGCACTTCTCTGCCCGGCAGCACACTGCCTACGTCCGGCTCGCCGTCCGCCTCTTTCGCACAGACAGTTGAAGCAAACTCCGTCAGGCCATAGCCACAGAAGGTGCGAACGCCCTGTTTTCGTGCTTCCTCTGTCATTTCAACAGGAATTGCCGCTCCGCCGAGCAGAACAGCTTTCAGCGCAATATGTTGCTGAGTGTTAAGCAGACGCCAGAGCTGTGTCGGTACCAGAGAAGCGTGGGTACAGCCCTGCAGTGCCTGCTCAAGCGGCTGCTTTTCGCGAACGGTTAAGCGAGCTCCGGCCAGCAACCAGCGCCATAAAATTCCCTGACCGGAAACATGAAACAGCGGTAGCGAAAGTAGCCAGTCATCGTCATTACCGTAGGGTATAAGCGACAGGACGCCTCGCGCACTGGCAAGATGGGCGGCGCAGGTATGAACCGCAGCCTTAGGCAGCCCGGTCGAGCCGGAGGTCAGCGTCATGGAGGCCAGTCGTGTGGGCTGCCACGTAACACGATATTCACCAGCGTGCTCGCGCATGTTCAGGGCAGGAAGACCATCGTAGGTGCCATTCAACACCAGCGCAAAGCGCAGTGTCATCTGCGGAAGTAACACCTCCAGCAGATGACGCGGCAACTGCGGGTTAACGGGAAGAATACGTGCCCCGCACTGGAGCAGTGCCAGCCATGCCATCAAGGTTTGCGGATGATTATGGGCAAGCAGCAGCACACCGTCGCCCTCTCCGACGCCCTGCTGCTGAAATCCTGCCGCAAAGCGGTCGACACGTGCACATAGCTGTTGCCAGGTAAGCACCTCATCGTTCAGCCTCAGCGCCGGCTTATCCGCAGCCTGCGCACACCAGTGCCGCCACGGCCAGTCGGTAAAACTCATAGCAATGGCTCCAGCGCCTCAATATCGAGGCACGGCAGCGAACTGTCCGGCCACTGGCGAATAAGCTGAGCCTGCATCAGGTTTAGCGTGTCGAGACCCGGGATCGTGTCTGGCGTTAACCAGGCAGCGATGCGTGCCAGTTGGGTCAGCCCAAGGCTGGATTCTATGGAGGAGCTGATCACCGCCGTCAACCCCAACGCATGTGCTGCTGCGACCTGCTCACGCACTTTCGCCAGAGTGCCAGTCAACGTTGGTTTAATCACTACCGCGCTGACGCCGGGCTCGGCGACAAATTCGAAATCCGCTTCGCGCAGGCTTTCATCCCAGGCGATGGCAATCCCCGTTTCCCGGGCAAACGCACGCGAATCATCGCGGGTTTTACACGGTTCTTCCAGGAAGGCAATGCGACTGCGGTATGCCGGATTAACGTACTTCGCGAATTGCTGCGCCTTCAGTGGCGTCCACGCGCGGTTAGCATCCAGACGCAGATGCAGATCCGGGATCGCTTCCAGCAGGAGGTTAGCGACCATTCCATCTCGCACCGCTTCGTACAGGCCAACTTTGATTTTCGCCACTTTCTCACCGGGCATGGCGGAAAGCAGGGCGAACAGTTCGTCCGGATCGCCGGTGCAAAGCGGTGCTGCGCGGTAATTAGCTTCTTGAGGCAAACTACCGTCGAGTTCCGCCAGCGCACAGCTAATGCCAAAAGCCGCGGAAGGAACGTCCGGCAACGCCGGATCTGCCCCATCACGCCACTCTCCGGCCCACGCCAGTAATGCAGACTGCGCGTCATCCAGCGACTCAAGGCTAAAGCCTGGCAGAGGTGAAATCTCCCCCCAGCCTTCCCGCTCACCCTGCTGCAGATGAACGAAGAAGCCGTCACGGGTTTTTAACCGCCGTTCACGCAGTACCACACCCGCGTCCATCGGTATCTGCCAGCGGTAAACCTGCGCGCGACGCATTACGGGTTCCGTTTGTATTTGCTGAAATCTGGCTGGCGTTTTTCGTTAAACGCGTTGCGCCCTTCCTGACCTTCTTCGGTCATATAGAACAGCATCGTGGCGTTGCCCGCCAGTTCCTGCAGACCCGCCTGACCGTCACAGTCGGCGTTCAGCGCGGCTTTCAGGCAGCGCAGCGCCATCGGGCTGTTTTGCAGCATTTCACGACACCAGCGCACGGTCTCTTTTTCGAGATCGGCAATCGGTACGATAGTATTGACCAGCCCCATATCCAGCGCTTCCTGAGCATTATACTGACGGCACAGGAACCAGATTTCGCGGGCTTTTTTCTGCCCGACAATGCGCGCCATGTAAGAGGCACCCCACCCACCGTCGAAAGAGCCCACTTTCGGGCCGGTCTGGCCGAAAATAGCGTTCTCTGCAGCAATCGTCAGATCGCACATCATGTGCAGCACGTGACCGCCACCGATGGAATAGCCCGCCACCATCGCCACCACCGGTTTTGGACAGGTGCGGATCTGACGCTGGAAATCGAGGACGTTCAGGTGGTGTGTACCCGCATCATCCTGGTATCCGCCGTAGTCACCGCGCACTTTCTGATCGCCACCGGAGCAAAACGCTTTGTCACCTTCGCCAGTCAGAACAATCACGCCGATGTTGTCGTCATAGCGCGCATCTGCCAGCGCCTGGATCATCTCTTTCACGGTCAGCGGACGAAAGGCGTTACGCACCTGTGGACGGTTGATGGTGATTTTGGCAATGCCGTCTGCGGATTTGTGGTAACGAATGTCAGTATAACCTTCGGAGCAGTCTTGCCATTCAACCGGAGCATAGAGCATGTGTTCATCAGGATAGATCATAGAGAGTCCTTTATTCGAAGACGCAGTATCTGAGCCAGACACGCAGCAACTGCACCCGGGTTTTCCCGGTGGGCGTTGTGTCCGGCGTTGGGAATTGCATGGCGAACGGCGTTCAGTTCCGCGGCAAGAGCCGCAAACTTGTCATCATGTTCACCATATAAATATTCAAATGGGAAATTGCGGGCGCTGAGCGCGGCACGCAAATCAGGCTGCACGGCCAGCGATGTCGCCTCCAGCATCATCGCCAGATTCAGGCCGTTGTTCTGGCTGCGCAAAGTAATCAGCACTTTACGTTGGGTCTCCGTCAGGGACGCAAAGACGGGCTGCTGATACCAGTCAGTAAAGACTTTATCCAGCGGTTCAGTACGAAAACGCTGTGCCCAGCGGTGATCAGATACCCGCCGCGTGTTGCGCTCTTCGTCATCCTGCAGACCCGGATGTCCACCTTCCACAATCACCCCCAGCAGCCCCTGTGGCTGCTGACAGGCATGGAACATCGCAATGCGGCCGCCGAGGGAGTACCCGATAAGCCAGAAGTTAAGTATGTTGTAACTAAGTAAGGTTCGGGTGAGCATATTGCTCATCTCGTTGAACCCCGTCACGCCAATGCTCCCGGATCCACCGTGCCCCGGCAGATCCAGGTACAGCCGGGGATAATTGCTGAGCATCTCGCCAACGACCTGCCACTCACGGCAATCCCCGGAGAAACCGTGCAAAAAGACCAGCCAGGGATAACCTGGTTTTCCAGCCTGTTGCACACCCGAGAGGATCACAGCTGGCTCACCTGTGCCAGCAGGCTTTGCAGCATCTGCGCGCCGTCAGCATCATTCACCACCAGCTCAATCAGCGTTGCTCCCGGCTGTTTCCAGGCGGTGCTCAGCGCCATATCAAGCTGTTCCCAGTTTTCCGGGCGATGGTATTTCAGGCTGAACATCGCCGCGGCATGTTCAAACTGGACATTCTGCGGCATCAGGTAAAAGCGTTCACGCTCGCTTTGCGGCGTTGGCAAAAGAGAGAAGATCTGCCCACCATTGTTATTGACCACAATCAGCACAAACGGGGCCGACGCCTGTCGTAGCAGCGCCAGCGCGTTGAGATCGTAGAGTGCGGAGAGATCGCCCACGATTGCCAGCGTCGATTTCGCGCTGGCGCGCTGCACGCCAGCTGCCGTTGAGATCAGCCCATCAATGCCGCTCGCGCCACGGTTGCTGTAAACCGGGTAACCCGCAGGCAGCTTCGAAAACGCGTCAATCAGGCGCACAACGAGGCTATTGCCGACAAACAGTTGCCCCTGCTCAGGCAGATACTGGCGAATACGGTGCGCCAGCCCGGCTTCACTCAATGCTTCACAGTGCGCTTTGGTGAGCTCCCACGCCTGACGCGAAAGCTCCGGGATCGCCACGGCCCAGGGTTTGCGTTTTTCCGCCGGATGGAGCGTAAGCCAGGTGTCGATACTGCTGACCAGACGACGCCCGCGATGGTGCGCCGGGTCGAGCCGTCCTTCCAGCGGATCCACCAGCCAGTATTCTTCCGGGGTGCACGTTGCCTGCCATTGCAGTAATCGCTTACCGGTTAAACTTGAACCAAGCTGGACAACAATCTGCGCCTGCGAAAGCTCAGTGACGGCTTTCGCATTTCCCAGCCAGAGATCGGCACACGGTAGCGGCTGACCGGTCTGAGAGAGCACGTCACCAATCAGCGGCCAGCCAAGTGTTTGCGCCCATTCAGCAACCAATTTGCCTTCAGCAGCGCTCATGCGCCCGGCGATAACCACGCCGCGTTTTTGCCGCCAGAAGAACCAGTCGCGTTGTTTTGCACTCTCAAGCTGCGTCTGCTCGCGCAGCCACGGTTTTTCGCTTTCCCACCAGTCACCAAGGGTGTGCTGCCACTCAAGGCCGGTGTTGTCCAGTTCGCCGTATAAGGGTTCGGCAAACGGGCAGTTGATATGCAACGCCCCACTGCGCAATGTCTCCATGGCGTGATCGACGGTGGATACCAGCCAGCTTGCCGGGATATCCTGCGTGGGACGCGGCAACGAGATTGTCTGCGAAGGGTGCGAGGAAAAGAGTCCCGGCTGACGAATAGCCTGATTGGCGCCGCAGTCGATAAGCTCAGGTGGGCGGTCAGCCGTCAGCAGGATCAGTTTTTCACCGGTTAAACCGGCTTCAATCAGTGCCGGATAGAGGTTCGCCACGGCAGTACCGGAGGTGACAATCACCGCTACAGGCTCTTTGCTGACCTTCGCCAGCCCCAGTGCCAGATGGCCAAGACCGCGTTCATCAAAATGGGTATGGTGAATGAATGCCCGGTTTTCAGCGGCCGCCAGCGTCAGCGGCGTTGAGCGAGAACCCGGCGCAATACACACGTGCCTGACGCCATGGCGCGTCAGGGCTTCAAGGATCACCGCCGCCCAGCGCCGGTTAAAAGAACTTACTGACATGAGATTGTCCGGAATCAAGATTACGACACAGTATAAATAATAGAAAAATTTGGAATTTTGATATGAATCGGGAATGCACGAATCAGTATTAATCCCTAAGGAGCAGAGAACGCAACCCTGCAGCTTTGTTTTCTATCTCCTGCCACTCCTGCTCCGGGTCAGACCCGCTGACAATTCCGGCTCCGGCGTACAGCCGCAGGGCCTCATCCTGGACACGTGCAGAGCGTAATGCCACGCAGAACTCGCTTTGTTCGGGTGATAAATACCCGGCCGACCCGGCGTACCACTCGCGGTTAAAGGGTTCAACATTCTCAATAAACGCCCGTGCAGGTTGACGCGGCAGCCCGGCAACGGCCGCCGTAGGCTGCAGAATATGTAAACACTGCTCATCACTGGCCTGTTTCAGCTCGGTCCAGATACAGCGGCGCAAATGCTGCACTTTGCGCAGGCGCACAACCTGAGCAGGCAACACATCAAGCGTCTGGGTAAAGTGCTGAAGGCGCTGACAGATATCTTCCACTACCAACATATTTTCGCGTTGGTTTTTATCATCATTCAGCAGCCATTCACCCAGACGCTGGGCTTGCTTATCATCAACATGACTGGCGACCGTGCCCGCCAGCGCTTCGGTACGAAGCAATTTTCCCCGCCGCCGCCAGAGACGCTCGGGCGTTGAGCCGAGAAACGCATTGCTGGCGTCGAAAACCATGCAGAAATGATAGCAATTTAAATTCAGGGCGCGGCTGGCGGCCATCAGTGCGACAGGGTTAACGCGCTGTTTAAACTGCAGATCGGTTGCCCTGGCGAGGACCACCTTTTCAAATTCACCGCGCGCGATAGTCTCTGTTGCCTTCCGGATAAGCTCCAGCCATTCCTGCTTTTGCGGATGATGGGTTTCGCACTCAACCTGCACAGACAGCGGGCGGATAAGTCTGGCGGCATGGAGTTGCTGCAGAAAATCCAACGCGGTGCGGGCATCGTCCTGAAGAGAGTCATCGCTCCACAGTTGCAGGCGCAACGTGGCATTTCCGGCGGAACGTCGCCAGAGCAGGCGAGGTAAAAAGAGACTGCCCTGCTCCGGGTTAAACGCATTCAGGCCGCAGATACGGGTATCATTTACCGCATTCTGCTCACGCAAAAACTGCGAGGCTAACGCCAGCGAGGAGAATTGGGTGACAGCCCCCAGAGCAGCCAGTTCCTCATCACCATTACGCTGTTGCCAGTAAAACTGGGGATAGCACTGCTGCGCGCCAAGCCAGGCAAGCGGATCGAAAGCATCGTTTAACGGGAAAGTGACGTCGAAATGACGTAGACCGGGTATTGCGGGTAACGCTTGCGTAAGCTGACTACGCAGATGCTCCAGCGCGAGGAAAATCGAATTCACGCGAACCTCTCCCTGTTGAAACCTCATATTATACGGGGTACTGGTTATAAATAGCAGTACCCACGTATAGGGAGTGGTTAAGCGTTAAACATAAAATTAACGACGAGCCAGAAGCAGCCCAAACACTAACCCGACAGCTGCGCCCACACCAATGCCTCTCCACGGTTTTTCGTGAACATAATCATCGGCACGATAAACCGCCTTTTTGGCACGGTAGTAGTACGTGTCGGACGCATGGCTGACGCGGTTTTTAACGTCATGTAGCGCCTGTTCTGCACGTTCTTTCAGCTCAATATATTTCTGATCGGCAGGGTCGCCCGACGAACGTAATACTTCTTCCAGCGTTTCTCTCAATAACGTCAGGTCGTCATCGATACGGGTATCCCAGGATTGAAATGACATATTTTTCTCCATGTTAGTACACCAGTTCGCTAACTATAGCCAACGACGCCCCATTATGCCTGCTTCGCCTCCCGCGCCATACCAATGTGCGGAATACCGTCTTCGTCATACACATCAGTGACCGGCGTGAAGCCAAAATAGCCGTAGAAAGATTGCAGGTGAGCCTGCGCGCCCAGGTATAACGCCTTGTCCGGCCACTGTTTCTGGCATGCCTCCAGCGTTTTTTCCATCAGCCGATAGCCCAGTTTTTCACCGCGCGCGTTACCACTTATGATGACACGACCTATCACCACAGGCTCGAAATCGTCTTCGCTTTTCAGAATCCTCGCATACGCCACCAGCTCGTTATCTCGCCAGCCGAGGATATGGCGGTTCTCGCCGACGAGATCGTCGCCGTCGATGTCCTGATACGGGCAGGTCTGTTCTACCACAAACACTTCGCAGCGCAGTTTGAGCAGTGCATACAGTGAATTAACAGTGAGCTCGCTATGGTGTAAATCTTGCCACTGGATCATGTCAGTCTCCTTCCTGGGGTTCATCACGTTATACTAAACCCCTCCCCGTTCGGCAAAGGGCTGATTGCGTTATGGAACTGATTTTTCTGGGTACGTCCGCTGGCGTGCCAACTCGCTCACGAAATGTGACCGCGATTCTGCTGGATCTTAAACACCCAACCCGGGGTGGGCTATGGCTGTTTGACTGCGGTGAAGGTACGCAGCATCAGCTGTTACATACCGCTTATCACCCAGGCAAGCTGGATAAAATTTTTATCACTCATCTGCATGGTGACCATCTGTTTGGCCTGCCTGGTCTGCTGTGCAGCCGTTCAATGGCCGGGAACGCTAACCCGCTGACGATTTACGGGCCTGAGGGTATCCGGGAATTTGTTGAAACCACGCTACGCCTCAGTGGGTCCTGGACTGATTATCCGCTGGAGGTGGTTGAGATCACCGGCGGGCTGGTTTTCGATGATGAGGATTATGTCGTCACCGCTCACCCTCTTAACCACCCGGTAGAGTGCTATGGTTACCGCATTGAAGCGCATGACAAACCCGGAGCACTGGATGCCGCCGCGTTAATTGCCTCGGGGGTAAAGGCCGGGCCGCTGTTCCAGCGTCTGAAGCAGGGAGAGACGGTCACGCTGGAGGATGGGCGTGTGATTAACGGTCAGGATTATCTCGCGGCACCCCAACCCGGCAAAAAACTGGCAATTTTTGGCGACACAGCCCCGTGCCCGACAGCATTGAGACTGGCTCAGGGCGTGGATGTCATGGTACATGAAGCGACACTTGAAACGGCCATGGAAGAGAAAGCCAACAGCCGGGGGCATAGCTCAACACGCCAGGCGGCAGAACTTGCCCGTGACGCGGGCGTCGGGAAACTGATCGTTACCCATGTCAGCTCGCGCTACGATGCTCAGGGATGTGAAGGCCTGCTGGCTGAGTGCCGCGCAGTGTTCCCGAAATGTGAGCTGGCAGAAGATTTCACTCAAGTCAGCGTTTAGTCCTTCATTTTTCCCTCAGGATGCCGATAACGATTAAAAGGTCAGCATTTCTCTCGAGGGTAGAATGGATAATTTCCAGAAAGATATTGATGACAGGGCGAATCTGACCCTGTCGAACCGTTTTGAACTGTTGTTATTCCGGCTGGGCACGTCTCTGAACGAAAATAAATCAGAGCTTTTTGGCATTAACGTTTTCAAGTTGCGTGAAATTGTGCCGATGCCAGAGTTCACGAAACCCGCCGGGATGAAATCACCGCTGATGGGTATGGTAAATATTCGCGATCAGGTGATTCCGGTGATCGACCTGGCCGCCGTAGCGGGTTGTAAACCGACAACGGGGCTGAACATCCTGCTGATCACAGAATATGCCCGCAGCGTGCAGGCGTTTGCCGTGGAATCCGTTGAGAACATCATGCGCCTCGACTGGAAACAGGTACACGCGGCGGAAACCGCCGTCAGCGGACGTTACATCACCAGTATCGCCTGTCTGGACGAGAAGACTGATACCAACGAACTGGCGATGGTGCTCGATGTTGAGCAGATTCTGTATGACATCACCCCAGCTAACCACGATCTGCACGCCACTAATCTGCAAACCACAAAATTCCATATTAAGCCGGGTGCTGTCGCAATTGTCGCGGAAGATTCCAAAGTCGCACGCTCCATGCTGGAGAAAGGTTTGCAGGCGATGGAGATCCCGGCGCAGCTACATATCACCGGTAAAGATGCGTGGGAAAAAATTGGCGTTCTCGCTGCTCAGGCGCAGGCGGAAGGGGTCCCGATCACTGATAAAATTGCCCTGGTGCTGACCGACCTCGAAATGCCAGAGATGGACGGTTTTACGCTGACGCGCAAAATCAAAACCGACCCGGTACTGAAAGATATTCCGGTGGTGATCCACTCGTCGCTTTCTGGTAACGCCAACGAAGATCATATTCGTAAAGTGAAAGCTGACGGGTATGTGGCGAAATTTGAACTGAACGAGCTGTCATCGGTGATTGAGGAAGTACTGGATCGTTCGATGAAGAAGATTGATGGGCCGTTGATTAGCAGGAAGCAACTGGCTTAAGCATGGTGCGGGCTGGTGCCCTCACCCCAGCCCTCTCCCACGGGGAGAGGGAGAAAACCATAAAAAAACCCGCCGAGGCGGGTTTTTTGTTTTTACATCAGTGGCATCGCATGCTGCACGATATCAATCAGCGGCTGCGGATAGATACCAAAGATCAGCACCAGCAGCGCGGAGATGAGTACCACAATACCACCGGCACTGTACTGCCAGTTGGTTGGGGCATCACGGTTGAGCTGCTGAGGTGCACTCAGATACAGACTCACCGCCACACGCAGGTAGTAATACAGACCGATTGCAGAGCCGATAACCACGCCCGCAGTCAGCCACCACAGGTGCGCCTGCACACCGACGGCCAGCACGTAAAACTTACCGATAAAGCCCAGTGTCATCGGGATACCCGCCAGAGAGAGCATCATCACTGTCATCACTGCAGAGAGAATCGGACGGTGCCAGAACAGACCACGGTAGGAGAACAGTGAATCCGCATCAGGGCCACGGTATGGGCTGGACATCAGGCTCACCACACCAAACGCGCCGAGGCTGCTGAACAGGTAACCTGCCAGATACACGCCCACGGTTTCCATCGACATCTCACCGCTCTGCAGCGCAATCAGTGCCACCAGCAGGTAACCCAGATGGGAGATAGACGAGTAGCCCAGCAGACGTTTGATATTGGTCTGGCTCAGCGCCATCAGGTTACCGAAGATGATGGATACGAACGCGATAATGCCGAGCACAACGCGAACCGCTTCACTATCACCCACCGGTGCATACAGGAACAGACGCATGACCACACCGAAGATAGCGATTTTGCTCGCCGTCGCCAGGAAGGTGGAAACCGGTGCCGGAGCACCCTGGTATACGTCTGGCGTCCACAGGTGGAACGGAACCAGAGACAGTTTGAAGCCGAGGCCAACAATCATCATGCCCAGACCCGCCAGCAGCAGCGGCTCATGCAGCATGCCGTCGCCGAGGCTCTTGCCGAGCGCAACGAAGGAGAGGTTACCAGACTGTGCATACAGCAGCGCGATACCGAACAGCAGGAAGGACGACGCAGCAGCAGACAGAATGGTGTACTTGATACTCGCTTCCAGTGAGCGCTTCTGACGGAAGGCATAACCAATCAGACCGAACAGCGGCAGAGAGATCAGCTCAATACCGAGGAACAGCGCGGCCAGGTGGTTCGCATTCGCCAGCAGAATGCCGCCCAGCGCGGCAATCAGTACCAGCAGGTAAAACTCTTCTTTGTTGTCGTTGTAGCCTTCAAGCCACGGATACGCAAAGGTACAGGTTGCCAGGCTCGCCAGCAGGACCAGACCCGTGTACAGCATGGCATAGCCGTCAACGCGCATCAGCGGGGTGACATCCATCGCGCCCGCCTGGCCAACAAACCAGAGAGAAACCAACGCAGCGTTCAGACCCAGAACGGACAGGGTCGCATTCAGGAAGTGATTGCGTCGCCACGCAATGGAGAGCATCACAACCACCACCGTCAATCCGACGATCAGCAGCGGTAGCAGCGCGATCAGTTGTTGTGGAGTTATTGTCATGGCGAATTACGGCCTTGTAGTAGAAGCAGAATTAACAAACCACTGCTGGATATTGCCCATCGCGGAGTGCGAGGTATCCAGAATCGGCTGCGGATAGAAGCCCAACAGCACCAGCAGTACGACCAGCAGCAGGATGATGAACAGCTCACGCAGCGACATCCCCGGCAGTTCTTGTGCAGCAATTTCGCTCTTCGCTTTACCGAAGTAGGCACGGTGCAGCATCGCCAGCGAGTAGACGGAAGCGAACACCAGACCGAAAGTCGAAACCACGGTAATGACCGGAACCACTTTGAAGCTGCCGAACAGAATCATAAATTCGCCGACGAAGTTACCGGTGCCAGGCATACCCAGAGTAGCCACCGCGAAGAACATGGACAGCGCTGGCAGCCATTTAATTTTGCTCCACAGGCCGCCCATCATACGCATATCGCGAGTGTGCAGACGTTCGTACAGCTGACCACACAGGATGAAGAGGCCGGCTGCGGACAGACCGTGCGCAATCATCTGGATCACCGCACCCTGGTACGCGAGCTGGCTGCCGGTGTAGATAGCAATCAGTACAAAGCCCATGTGGGAAACGGAGGTGTAAGCAATCAGACGCTTAATGTCGTACTGCGTGAAGGCCATCCAGGCACCGTAGAAGATACCGATCACACCCAGCCACATGGCAATTGGCGCGAACTCAGCGGACGCATTCGGGAACAGCGGCAGCGCGAAACGCAGCAGACCATAAGCTGCGGTTTTCAGCAAGATGCCCGCCAGGTCAACGGAACCCGCCGTTGGTGCCTGGGAGTGCGCGTCTGGCAGCCAGCCGTGCAGCGGAACCACAGGCATTTTTACCGCGAAGGCGATGAAGAAGCCCAGCATCAGCAGGTATTCAACGCCGTGAGACATTGGCGTCTTCAGCAGGTCTTCATAGTTGAACGTCCAGACTCCGGTCGCATCGTGGTGAACAAACACCAGCGCCAGAATGGCAATCAACATCACCAGACCACTCGCCTGGGTATAGATGAAGAACTTGGTTGCCGCCGTGATACGCGTTTTACCGTCGGACGCCTTGTGGCCCCACAGCGCGATCAGGAAGTACATCGGCACCAGCATCATCTCCCAGAAGAAGAAGAACAGGAACATGTCGATGGCAAGGAACACGCCGATAACGCCGCCCAGGATCCACATCAGGTTCAGGTGGAAGAAGCCCTGGTATTTTTCGATTTCTCGCCAGGAGCAAAGTACCGCCAGAACGCCGAGCAGACCGGTCAGCACCACCATCAGCAGCGACAAACCGTCGATGGCCAGGTGGATCGTAATGCCGAAACGTGGGATCCACGGCAGGATAAACTCAGACTGCCACTGCGGAATACCCGCAGACTGGGTCAGAGAGTAGCCACCCTGCAACCACAGTTGCAGACCAAGCGCGAGCGTCAATCCCATGGTGATCAGCGCGATCCAGCGCGGCATCTTCACGCCGAAGCGTTCAGTCTGCCAGCACAGGAAGCCGCCGATGAAGGGAATTAATATTAGCCAGGGTAGTAACATGGCGATTTACATTCCTTTTAAAGGCCCCCAGCAGGGGCCTGATTTTCAACGAATTCGAATAAAATTCACTTAACGATCAACGCAACACCATCAGCAGCGCCAGCACGACTACCGCACCGATGCTCATGGACGCCACATACCAGCGCAGGTAACCGTTCTCGCTGAACAGCAGGCCTTTACCTGCAAAGCGGGAAAGGATCGCCGGGATATTCATCATGCTGTTCAGTGGATCGCGTTTCACCAGCCACGCAACACCCAGGAACGGTTTGACGAAAATCATATCGTACAGCCAGTCGAAGCCCCATGCGTTGTACCACCAGGTGCCCAGCAGACGGCCAGGCGCACTGTTGGCAACAGACGTCACCAGCGTACGTTTACCCAGCCACAGCCACGCAGCGATCAGGATGCCCGCGATAGCGACCACACCGGAGGTGATTTCAAGCGTCAGGACGCGACCGTGCTCAAGCTCGGTGGTGTCCGGGAGTACGCCCTGCAGCGGTGGCACAATCATTGCGCCAACGAAGGTGGAGAGTACCAGCAGCACAATCAGCGGCAGGTGATGAGTAATCCCCTTCCCTGCGTGAGCGTGAATTTGTTCTTTACCGTGGAATACGATGAAAATCATACGGAAGGTATACAGGGAGGTCATGAATGCACCGACCAGACCCGCAACCATCAGATTGATATGACCATTCGCCATGGCACCCGCAAGGATTTCGTCCTTACTGAAGAAGCCCGCAGTGATCAGCGGCAGTGCCGCCAGCGCCGCACCGCCCACCAGGAAGCAGACATATACCAGCGGGATGGACTTACGCAGTCCGCCCATCTTGAAGATGTTCTGCTCGTGATGGCAGGCCAGAATCACAGAACCGGATGAGAGGAACAGCAGCGCTTTAAAGAACGCGTGTGTCATCAGGTGGAAAATGGCTGCGTCCCACGCCTGAACGCCCAGCGCCAGGAACATGTAACCAATCTGGCTCATGGTAGAATACGCGAGAACGCGTTTGATGTCGGTCTGCACCAGCGCGGCAAAGCCTGCCAGCACCAGCGTAACCGCACCAACGATACCCACCAGATGCAGAATTTCCGGGGTCATCAGGAACAGGCCGTGGGTACGTGCAATCAGGTAAACACCAGCGGTAACCATGGTCGCAGCGTGGATCAGCGCGGAGACAGGGGTTGGACCCGCCATCGCGTCGGCCAGCCATGTTTGCAACGGCAGCTGTGCGGATTTACCTACAGCACCACCCAGCAGCATCAGCGTTGCCCACCACAGCATGTCATTGCCTGCAGCGAAGTGCGCCGGCGCCAGTTCCACCATTTCGCGGAAGTTCAGCGTGCCCAGTTCGTTGTAAAGAATGAACAGCGCGAAAGCGAGGAACACGTCACCCACACGGGTCACGATGAACGCTTTCATCGCCGCTGCGCCATTCTTCGGATCAGTGTAGTAGAAACCGATCAGCAGGTAAGAACACAGACCCACACCTTCCCAGCCCAGATACATCAGCAGCAGGTTATCGGCCAGAACCAGAACCACCATGCTGGCGATAAACAGGTTGGTGTAGGCGAAGAAGCGGGAGTAACCCTCTTCACCGCGCATATACCAGGAGGCGAACATGTGGATCAGGAAGCCCACGCCGGTCACCACGGAGAGCATGGTCAGCGAGAGACCATCCAGCACCAGGTTGAAACCGATGTTGAAATCACCGACCGACATCCAGGTCCACAGCGGTACGCTGAAAGGCTGACGTCCGTTATTGAAGAAGTCGATACCCGCGTACGCCGTCACCAGCGCAGCCAGACCGATAGAGCCAATGCCTACGGTCGCAGACAGATTCTCAGACCAGCGGCCACGAGAAAACGCCAGCAGCACGAAGCCAATCAGCGGAAAAATAATGGTTAAGGCAAGCATGTTCATCCACGCAACTCACTTACTGAATCGATGTTCAGGTTCTGGCGGCGACGATGGAGCTGCAGTAACAGCGCCAGGCCAATACTCGCTTCGGCAGCCGCGAGGCTGATGGCGAGAATGTACATCACCTGACCATCGGTCTGGCCCCAGTAGCTTCCGGCGACCACGAAGGCCAGCGCGGAGGCGTTAATCATGATTTCCAGGCCGATCAGCATAAACAGCAGATTGCGGCGGATAACCAGACCGGTCAGACCCAGAACGAATAAAATCGCAGCGAGGATCAGTCCATGTGTTAAGGGGATCATGCGCGCTCCTCCGTTTTTCTTTTCGCGCGGTCGTCAGTGCGGTTGCTCAGCACTTCGCCAGCACGCTCTTCGCGGCCAACGTGGAAGGCAACAACCAGACCAGCCAGCAGCAGCATCGACGCCAGTTCCACCGCCAGAACGTATGGGCCAAAGAGTGTAATACCGACCTCTTTCGCGCTGATCGGCGTGCCGTCGATGCCCTGATCGTTAACACCCAGAATGGCGTAAACAATCACCACCAGCATGATGGCCGACAAAATTGCCGGGCCAATCCACACCTGCGGTTTTAACCACTGACGTTCCTGCTCAATTTCAGAGCCGCCCAGGTTCAGCATCATCACCACGAACACGAACAGAACCATAATGGCCCCGGCGTAGACGATGATTTCCAGCGCACCGGCAAAGTGCGCGCCCAGTGCGAAGAACACCCCGGAAATGGCCAGCAGCGAAATGATTAAGTACAGCAGCGCATGCACCGGGTTGGTGTGCGTGATCACTCGCAGCGTAGCCAGGATGGCGATAAGGCCACAGATATAAAAAGCGAATTCCATTGCCCTCTCCTTACGGTAACAGGCTCTTGACGTCGATAGGCTTAGCTTCGTTCTCTGCTTCGCCCTTATCTTTGCCGTCGATTGCCATACCCGCCATCCGGTAGAAGTTATATTCCGGGTATTTGCCCGGACCGGAAATCAGCAGATCCTCTTTCTCGTACACCAGATCCTGACGCTTGTACTCACCCAGTTCGAAGTCTGGAGTCAGCTGAATCGCCGTGGTTGGGCACGCTTCTTCACACAGACCACAGAAGATGCAGCGTGAGAAGTTGATGCGGAAGAACTCAGGATACCAACGGCCATCTACCGTCTCTGCTTTTTGCAGAGAGATACAGCCTACCGGACACGCTACCGCACACAGGTTACAGGCAACGCAGCGCTCGGAACCGTCCGGATCGCGCGTCAGCACGATACGGCCACGGTAGCGCGGCGGCAGATATACCGGTTCTTCCGGGTACATCCGGGTTTCGCGTTTCGCAAACGCGTGCAGGCCGATCATCCAGATACTGCGTACCTGGGTACCGAAGCCTACCAGTAATTCTTTTAAGGTCATGGTCTATAGCCCCTTATGGCTGCTGCCAGAGAATGACAGCCGCCGTTACCAACAAGTTGACGAGCGTCAGCGGCAGGCACACTTTCCAGCCGAAGGACATTACCTGGTCATAACGCGGACGAGGTAACGCTGCGCGAATCAAAATGAACATCATCATGAAGAACGCGGTTTTCAGCGCGAACCAGATGAACGGCGGTAAGAACGGGCCATGCCAGCCACCAAAGAACAGCGTTACCATCAACGCGGAAATGGTGACAATACCGATGTACTCGCCCACGAAGAACAGACCGAATTTCATACCGGAATATTCAATGTGGTAACCGTCGGCCAGTTCCTGTTCGGCTTCTGGCTGGTCAAACGGGTGACGGTGACACACCGCCACGCCCGCGATAGCAAAGGTAATAAAACCAAAGAACTGCGGGATAACGTTCCAGATGTCAGCCTGGTTGTTGACGATGTCGGTCATGTTAAATGAACCGGCCTGCGCCACCACGCCCATCAGGGAGAGCCCCAGGAACACCTCGTAGCTCAGCGTCTGCGCGGAAGCACGCATCGCACCCAGCAGCGAGTATTTGTTGTTACTGGACCAGCCTGCGAACAGCACCGCGTAAACCGCGAGTCCTGCCATCATCAGGAAGAACAGAATGCCGATGTTCAGGTCAGCCACAACCCAGGTCGGGCTGACAGGAACGATGGCAAACGCCAGCAGCAGCGAGGTGAAGGCGATCATCGGTGCCAGAGTAAAGATCACGCGGTCGGAGAAGCGCGGGATCCAGTCCTCTTTAAAGAACATTTTGATCATGTCCGCAACCAGCTGGAGTGAACCACCCCAGCCCACGCGGTTCGGTCCGTAACGGTTCTGGAACAGACCGAGCAGACGACGTTCACCAAAGCTCATGAACGCGCCGCAGGTGACAACCACCAGCAGGATGACAATCGCTTTCAGAATGCTGAGCAGGATGTCGATAAGATCCGGCGTTAACCAACTCATGCTTTTGCCTCCTGCAGATTATCAAGACGCGCACCCGCCAGTACCGGCGCGATGCCAGGCATACCCATTGGCAGACCCACCTGCCCTGCTGTCAGGCCTTCAGAAATAATCAGCGGCAGGCTGATTGTCTGACCGTCGTAGCTAAAGGCGATGTTCGCGCCAGCATTAACGCCAAGCTTCGCGGCATCCGCCGGGTTGAGCTTGATGTATGGCTGCGGCATACGTTGCTGGAATACCGGAGAGCGCTGGGACAGCTCGTCGCTACCAAACAGATGGTAGTACGGCGCGATACGCCAGTTCCCTTCCTGAGCCTGGAAGCTCGCCGGAACAGTCGTGAAGAAGTCCAGACCGGTTTCGGAGGCTTCGATCAGACGCACACCAGGGTCGCCGTGACGCAGAGAACCGCCCACTTCCGCCTGGAACTTGTTCCATGCCTGCGGGGAGTTCCAGCCCGGTGCCCATGCGAATGGGATCTGTGAACGCGGGGCAGACGGCTGGTTGTTACCTTCCATTGAGAAGGCGAACATGGTGTCTTTATCCTGCGGCTGACGCGGTTCGTGCACGCTGATGTTGGCGCGCATTGCGGTACGGCCACTGTAACGGTGCGGTTCACGCGCCAGTTTCTGGCCACGAATGCGGAAGCTCGCTTCAGGGGCAGCATCTTTAATGCCTGCCAGCTGAGGCAGTTTTTCGACAACCGCGTCGATAACGTGGTCGAGCTGCGTCCAGTCCACTTCACGGCTCTGCACGGTGCTGTGCAGGGAGTGCAGCCAGCGCCAGCTTTCCAGCATCACAGTGCTGCTGTCGTAGTACGCCGGGTCGTAAACCTGGAAGAAACGCTGTGCGCGGCCTTCGTTGTTGATAACGGTACCGTCGCTTTCTGCGAAGCTTGCCGCAGAGAGGACCAGGTGCGCTTTATCCATAATCGCCGTACGCTGATGGTCAATCACCATCACCAGCGGCGCTTTGGAGAGCGCGGCGTCAACGCGTGCGGCAGAAGCATGGCGATGCAGGTCGTTTTCCAGCACCACAACTGCGTCAGCGGCACCGGATTCCAGTTCGCTCAACGCAGCTTCCAGCGAGCCGCCGCCAATCATACCCAGACCAATGCTGTTAACCGCACGGGCAACCATGGTCACGCCAACGTCAGAACCGCGGCCTTTCAGGGCTTTGGCAACGTTCGCTGCCGCCTGAATGATCTCCGCGCTTCCGGCGTTAGTACCAGAAATAATCAGCGGTTTCTTCGCACCCGCCAGCGCCTGAACAATCACGTCGACCTTGTTTTGCAGGTCGCGATCCAGTTCAACGGCTGGAGAGTTGTTGTCCAGAGCGTGTGCAATCGCGAAGCCAAGACGGGCCTGATCTTCAACCGGGGCGCAGTAGGTCCACGCCGCAATATCATCCAGACGGGTGTTGTCGACGTTGGTCACAAACAGAGGATGTTTCGCGCGCTGACCGATGTTCAGGATTGCAGCAATCTGCCAGTCAGCCACTTTCTGTGCTGCTGCCATTTCACGTGCTTTCCCTTTCACCGCCTGGCGAACCGCCAGAGCCGCGCGAGCGCCGGTCTGAGTCAAATCTTCACCCAGCACCAGAACTGCATCATAAGATTCGATTTCGCGCAGCGCAGGGGTATGAATACCACCTTCACGCAGCACTTTCAGGACCAGTTGCAGACGTTCCTGCTCGCCCTGGGCAATACCGGTGTAGAAGTTTTCCGCCCCAACCAGTTCACGCAGCGCGAAGTTGCTTTCGATGCTGGCGCGCGGGGAACCGATACCGATCACTTTCTTCGACTGGCGCAGAATATCTGCCGCGCCCTGCATCGCCTGTTCAGCATTCAGGGTGATGAAGTCGTCGCCACGGCGCTGAACCGGCTGACGCGGACGGTCTTTCAGGTTCACATAGCCATAGCCGAAACGACCGCGGTCGCACAGGAAGTAGTGGTTAACGGTACCGTTATAACGGTTTTCGATACGACGCAGTTCGCCGTAGCGTTCACCCGGGCTGGTGTTACAGCCGAGAGAACACTGCTGGCAGATGCTTGGTGCAAACTGCATGTCCCATTTACGGTTGTAGCGCTCGGAGTGCGTTTTATCGGTGAATACGCCGGTCGGGCAGATTTCTACCAGGTTACCGGAGAATTCGCTTTCAAGCGTACCGTCTTCCGGACGACCGAAGTAAACGTTGTCATGCGCGCCATATACGCCCAGATCCTGGCCGTCTGCGTAGTCTTTGTAGTAACGCACGCAGCGGTAGCAGGCAATGCAGCGGTTCATTTCGTGAGAGATGAACGGCCCCAGGTCCTGGTTACGGTGGGTACGCTTGGTAAAGCGATAGCGACGGAAACTGTGACCGGTCATTACGGTCATATCCTGAAGGTGGCAGTTACCCCCCTCTTCACAGACCGGACAGTCGTGCGGGTGGTTAGTCATCAACCATTCCACAACGCTTTCGCGGAACTGTTTGGCTTCTTCGTCATCAATCGAAATAAAGGTGCCTTCGGTGGCTGGCGTCATACAGGACATCACCAGGCGACCACGCGTGTCTTCCGCGTTTTGATATTGCTTCACCGCACACTGGCGGCAAGCACCGACGCTGCCCAGCGCCGGATGCCAGCAAAAGTACGGAATATCAAGGCCGAGCGACAGACAAGCTTCCAGCAGGTTGTCCGCCCCGTTGACCTCATATTCTTTGCCGTCTACATGAATCGTAGCCATTAGCATGCTTCCAGTTGGCTCGGTCGAAACCGAGCGTTAATCAAAATTCTGTCTTTACCAGCGCGCTTTCAGCAGGTTCGGCTGAATCCCATTAATGGCATGGGTATTGCTGAACGGCTGCTTGATGCCTGCTTCGAATTCGTCGCGGAAATATTTAATCGCGCTCTGCAGTGGTTCGACGGCACCCGGTGCGTGGGCACAGAAGGTTTTGCCTGGGCCTAAGAATCGACACAGTTGCTCAAGTGTCTCGATATCACCCGGCTGGCCTTCGCCACGCTCGATAGCACGCAGGATCTTCACGCTCCACGGCAGACCATCACGGCATGGCGTACACCAGCCGCAGGACTCACGGGCGAAGAACTCTTCCAGGTTACGTACCAGCGATACCATGCCGATCTCGTGGTCGACAGCCATCGCCAGCGCCGTACCCAGACGGCTGCCTGCTTTACCAATGCTTTCGAATTCCATTGGCAGATCAAGGTGGGCCTCAGTCAGGAAGTCTGTCCCTGCCCCACCCGGCTGCCAGGCTTTGAATTTCAGGCCATCACGCATACCGCCAGCATAGTCTTCAAGAATTTCACGCGCGGTCGTACCGAACGGCAGTTCCCAGACGCCTGGGTTCTTCACGCGACCGGAGAAGCCCATCAGCTTGGTACCCGCATCTTTGCTTGAAGAGATGCCCTGATACCACTCCACACCATTGGCGAGGATAGCCGGAACGTTACACAGGGTTTCGACGTTGTTTACGCAGGTCGGTTTACCCCATACACCGGAGCTTGCCGGGAACGGTGGCTTGGAACGCGGGTTCGCACGACGACCTTCCAGGGAGTTAATCAGCGCGGTTTCTTCACCGCAGATATAACGCCCGGCACCGGTGTGCACGAACAGTTCGAAGTCAAAACCAGTACCCAGAATGTTTTTACCGAGCAGACCCGCTTCGGTGGCTTCGGCAATCGCGCGACGCAGGTTTTCTGCCGCTTCGATATACTCACCACGCAGGAAGATGTAGCCACGGTACGCTTTCAGCGCGAACGCGGAGATCAACATACCTTCCACCAGCAGGTGCGGCAGTTGCTCCATCAGCAGGCGGTCTTTATAGGTGCCCGGCTCCATTTCATCGGCATTACACAGCAGGTAACGGATGTTCATGGATTCGTCTTTTGGCATCAGGCTCCACTTCAGACCCGTGGAGAAGCCTGCACCACCGCGCCCCTTCAGGCCGGAATCTTTTACCGCGTTAACGATATCGTCCGGTGCCATGCCACCCAAGGCTTTACGCGCACCGGCATAGCCGTTTTTGCTCTGATATTCGTCGAGCCATACCGGCTGTTTGTCATCGCGCAGACGCCAGGTCAGCGGATGGGTCTCAGCAGTACGAATTACCGTTTTCATTTGTACTGCTCCAGCAGGTCAGGAATGGCTTCCGGCGTCAGATGGCTGTGAGTGTCCTCATCAATCATCATGGTCGGCCCCTTGTCGCAGTTACCCAGGCAGCAGGTTGGCAGCAGAGTAAAGCGACCATCGAACGTGGTCTGGCCAGGCTTGATATTGAGCTTCTTCTCAATTGCTGCCTGAATGCCCTGATAACCGGTAATGTGACAAACGACGCTGTCACAGTAGCGGATCACATGGCGGCCTACCGGCTGACGGAAGATCTGGCTGTAGAACGTGGCTACGCCTTCTACGTCACTGGCCGGAATACCCAGCACTTTTGCGATCTCATAGATCGCCCCATCCGGCACCCAGCCACGCTGTTTCTGTACGATTTTCAGCGCTTCAATGGACGCCGCACGCGGGTCTTCGTAGTGGTGCATCTCGTGCTCAATGGCTGCACGCTCTGCTTCACTCAGCTCAAAAGCCTCGGTCTGTGGTTGTTGATTTTCGTGCATAATTAGCGGTCCACATCTGACATAACAAAATCGATACTACCCAGATACACAATCAGGTCGGAGACCAGACTGCCGCGGATGGCGGACGGGATCTGCTGCAGATGCGCAAAACTCGGCGTACGCACGCGGGTACGGTAGCTCATGGTGCTGCCGTCACTGGTCAGGTAGTAACTGTTAATACCCTTGGTCGCTTCAATCATCTGGAAGGATTCTTGTGCCGGCATTACCGGGCCCCAGGAAACCTGCAGGAAGTGGGTGATCAGGGTTTCGATATGTTGCAGCGTGCGCTCTTTCGGTGGCGGCGTCGTCAGCGGGTGATCCGCTTTGAACGGGCCTTCCGGCATGTTGTTGAGGCACTGCTCAAGAATGCGCAGACTCTGGCGCAGCTCTTCCACTTTCAGCATCACGCGGGTATAGCAGTCGGAAACACCGCCGCCAACCGGGACTTCAAAGTCGAAGTTCTCGTAGCCAGAGTAAGGACGGGCTTTACGCACGTCGAAATCAATACCGGTCGCACGCAGACCTGCACCTGTCGTACCCCACTCCAGCGCCTCTTTCGCACCGTAGGCAGCAACGCCCTGGGAACGGCCTTTCAGAATGGTGTTACGCAGTGCGGCTTTCTCGTAAGAGGCCAGACGTTTTGGCATCCAGTCGAGGAATTCACGCAGCAGACGGTCCCAGCCGCGCGGCAGATCGTGTGCCACACCGCCAATACGGAACCAGGCCGGGTGCATACGGAAACCGGTAATTGCTTCAACCAGATCGTAGATTTTCTGACGGTCGGTAAAGGCGAAGAAGACCGGGGTCATCGCACCCACGTCCTGAATGAACGTAGAGATGTACAGCAGGTGGCTGTTGATACGGAACAGCTCGGACAGCATAACGCGGATCACGTTAACGCGATCCGGCGTAACGATACCCGCCAGTTTCTCAACGGCCAGCACGTATGGCATTTCATTTACGCAGCCGCCGAGATATTCGATACGGTCGGTATACGGAATGTAGCTGTGCCAGGACTGACGCTCACCCATCTTCTCAGCACCACGGTGGTGGTAGCCGATGTCAGGCACGCAGTCGACAATCTCTTCACCGTCGAGCTGAAGAATAATACGGAATGCACCGTGCGCAGACGGGTGGTTTGGACCGAGGTTAAGGAACATGAAGTCCTCGTTGTCGGTACCGCGCTTCATGCCCCAGTCTTCCGGCTTGAAGGTCAGAGCTTCCATCTCCAGATCCTGCTTGGCTTTGGTCAGCTCAAATGGATCGAATTCGGTGGCACGTGCCGGGTAGTCTTTACGCAGCGGATGGCCAGTCCAGGTCTGCGGCATCATGATGCGCGTCAGATGCGGGTGGCCGTCGAAGGTCATGCCGAACATTTCCCAGGTTTCACGCTCATACCAGTTGGCGTTCGGGAAAAGTTTGGTGATCGTCGGCAGATGCATGTCGTTTTCAGACAACGCCACCTTGAGCATGATATCCGTATTGCGGTCTATTGAGATCAGGTGGTAGAAAACGGAAAAATCCGCAGCAGGGAGGCCCTGGCGGTGGGTACGCAGACGTTCATCCATGCCGTGTAAGTCAAACAGCATGACGTACGGTTTTGGCAATTTCTTGAGGAAATCGACAACTTCCAGTAATTGTTCACGCTTCACCCAAACAACGGGTACCCCGGTGCGGGTAGCCTGAACAGTAAAGGCATCCGGCCCAAAACGGTTGCGCAGTTCGCCAATGACTGGGTCATCCAGATGATCCCGGGTCTGCCAGGCGGCTTCTTGCGCGGTTAAGTCGGTCATATTGTTCACCATTGCAAATGGTCCGTGGTGACTGTTAAGCCTGGCTTCGCGCTATTTGAGTAGTGATATGCGAAGGTGTTCTCCAGGCCCACAGGCGCAAATTAAATTTCGTCAGGCGTACGCAGATTGGTGACGGCAATACGTTCACCACGTTTACGCTCGCGCTCAGACTGCATGTTCGCGCGATACACACCCTGATCGCCAACAACCCACGACAGTGGGCGACGTTCTTTACCGATAGACTCCTGCAGCAGCATCAGCGCCTGCATGTAAGCTTCCGGACGTGGCGGGCAACCTGGGATGTATACATCCACTGGAATAAATTTATCTACGCCCTGCACGACGGAATAGATGTCGTACATACCGCCAGAGTTTGCACATGCGCCCATGGAGATAACCCATTTTGGCTCCAGCATCTGGTCATAAAGACGCTGAATAACAGGTGCCATCTTGGTAAAGCACGTACCGGCCACCACCATCAGGTCAGCCTGACGTGGGGAAGCACGCAGTACCTCTGCCCCAAAACGCGCAACGTCATGCACCGCAGTGAATGACGTCACCATTTCAACGTAGCAGCAAGAAAGGCCAAAGTTGTATGGCCAGATGGAGTTCTTACGACCCCAGTTGACCATATCGTGCATGGCATGCTCGAGTTTGCCCATGTACACGCTTTTATTGACTTCTTGCTCCAGGGGGTCGGTTACGATCTCCTGTTTTTGCAGGGGGTAACGGTCATTCTCACCGTTAGGATCTATGCGGGTGAGCGTATAATCCATCTTATTGCCTCGCTGTTACTGCTGACGATTAGAGATACTGTTTTCCGGGTTGATGTGTTCACGACGTGAACGCGCAGGCGTCCAGTCAAGCGCGCCAATACGCACCAGATAAACCAGACCGGCCAGTAGCACTAAAATGAAAATTGCGGCCTCGACAAAGCCCACCCAACCACTTTCGCGGATGGACGTTGACCATGCGAAAAGGTAAAGCGCTTCCACGTCAAAGATGACGAAGAACATGGCTACCAGATAGAACTTGGCAGACAGGCGTAAGCGAGCGGAACCTACGGAATCAATACCTGATTCGAAAGGTGTGTTTTTGTGCCTTGCACGGGCGCGACCGCCCAGGAACCAGCCGCCGACTAACATCAGGCAGCACAGGCCAATGGCTACAATAAGAAAGATTGCGAATGCCCAGTGATGAGCGATGACTTCTGTGGATGTTGACATACTCATTGCTTACTCATCAAAAGTGATACCTACGACACTGCTCTTGCTGGCAGATGGGCATCACATCGATTCATGGGGAGGAACAAATAACCTTACACTAACTGTCAGAAATGAGACGGAGACAGCAAAATGATGGGGTTTTTTACTCCTTTCTATAACCTTTTGTCAACTTTAACAAAGGTTTCTTCACATTAAATTACATCGAGCGATTCTCATTAACATTTGGTGCCCTTTAACCCTGGTGGGTGCATGACTTTCCGTCAAATGTATGTTGTTGAATCGTGTCCGTTTCGGAAGTAAAAAAAATAACCCTCCTATTTTGACAGGATTTGCCAGCGATTCCTCCCCCCAAATAGGAGTATTTTCTTGATCTGCGACACGCTTTTGTTAATTCAACCAAGAAAACGGCAACATATTTCCTGTTTTTTTAACATGGGAGGGATAGGGGTGACGTGAGAACAGAAAACGGACAAGTTTTAAGCAAAATAACTTATATTATTGATAAATAAAAAATATTTATAGAATCCATGTCGCATAAGTGGATATTATTGCCAAAAAAAAGCCACTGCATGCAAAAATCACATGAGTGGCCTTTTTTTACACTTACATTTTGTTACCAGAATTTTGAGCTATTGATCACTCAAAATCACCTTCAACGATCAGGGAGTCATCCCCCCCTTCGGAGGTAACGTGTTCGAACTGCCACGGGTTATGGTAGTTTTCCATTGCCTCAAACACCACTTTCGCCAGCTCGTTATGGCTGGACGAGTTGTGGCAGAGCAGATATTCCGTATCGGGCAACACCGGAAGACCATCAGACTTACCCAACACACGCAGATCAGGGCTCATCATCTCTACCGGGCGTGCCGTTACGCCAAGTCCTGCTTTCACAGCAGCGCGAACCGCTGGCAACGTGGAAGCCACATACGCTAAACGCCACGGAATATTGGCTTCATTTAACGCCGTCAGCACCATATCGCGGAAAGGACTCGGGTCATCCAGTAAAACCAGTGGAACAGGCTCCCCTTTTTGCAGCACATATTCTGCTGCG
Source organism: Enterobacter sp. P82 (assembly GCF_037053385.1). Lineage (NCBI taxonomy): Bacteria > Pseudomonadati > Pseudomonadota > Gammaproteobacteria > Enterobacterales > Enterobacteriaceae > Enterobacter > Enterobacter sp. P82. The sequence continues at coordinate 265,695 of NZ_JBALHX010000001.1, read as the reverse complement.
CAATACCAGTGCGTTGGCGATGTACGCAACGTCAGGCAATCAAACTGCCCGGGACGATGCGTGGTGACCACCAGGTCGACCTTTTTCTCATCTAACATCTCAACCATAAAGGCATTGCGTTTTACGCTCACATCCAGCGCAAGCTTCGGATAAACCGAACTAATTCGATTGAGAAGGAACGGCAATATCGTATCTGCTGACTCATCAGATGCACCTAACGTTAGCACCCCCTGGAGGTTGCTAAACATTAATGACATACATGCTTCATCATTAAAGCGAAGAATTTTCCTGGCATAACCCAGAAGCTGAATACCGTGTTCCGTTAAGAGTTTATTACGCCCGTGACGGGCAAAAAGCTCTTTACCAACCAGTTGCTCCAGCCGCTGCATTTGCTGGCTAACGGCGGACTGGGTTCGGCAAACGGCGGCAGCAGCAGCTGCAAAAGTGTTGAGATCAGCGACCGCAACAAACGTTCTCAGCAGATCGAGGTCGAGATTCATTATCGGACGATTTGCATTTATCATATCTATTCACTTTCAGGTTGCTCGTGCGGAGCTGCCCGGGTTGAAGCTGTGTGTAACAGTTAAGCAATTCCCTCTGAAGGTTTTCCCTCGCATCCCGGCCCGGCAGACTGCCTGACAGATAGTTATTGTGCTGCTTTATATCAACAGTCAGAAAGCACGTTTCATGACGTTATTTTTATTCTCTTAAACGTTCAGGATAATTAGATGTTCGCAGGTTTATGTAAATTACATTAAAGGTACAACACCTTTTCTGCCATCTATATCGCAGCGCTGTCAACGTAGCGGGAAATGTTCGACACATTCCAGCCAGAGATAACTCCAACAATAACAATCAATTAATTCAGATAAGCAGTTCCAGATAAACAAAACATATGCCTCTGTCACCTGCTTTCCTGAAAGACATCTTAACCCAAATCCACTTTATTTATAAGTCTTATTGCAATATTGCGGATTAAAACGGGTTGTTAAGCTTCTAAACTGATTTTATTAATATTAACTAAAGTTGCATTTTGTTCGTTAATAATAAATAAATTTTAATTTAGATTAAGGTCTTTCATTAATAATGCTTAACATTAATTTCACATGAGTAACTTTTAGCCACATCATGCTATTACGGTAAAATGTAGCAAGCATTCAGGTTTTACGAAAAGTCACGCAGCGTGACTTACCCACGGTACTGCTCGCCACTTATTTTCACCAGCACAATATACAGTATTTTTTAAAATTAACAGTACAATCAACCTAAGCATGTGCTATGTGCATAACTTTAAGACAGTAAAGCTGTGTATTAATAGCGAAATAGATTCACCAGACTTTTGCTCTCTTCACAAAATCTTCTACTGCACACCCTTCAAAACGAAGCGAGGGGGGAGTACATTGTTCCGTGCTGACTTCCACGGCAGGGAGTGGCAATAATAGCGAAAAGGTTAAAGGTTCATGTCCCCTATCGAAAAATCCAGCAAGCTAGATAACGTCTGTTATGACATCCGCGGCCCGGTTCTGAAAGAGGCAAAACGCCTTGAAGAAGAAGGCAATAAGGTTCTGAAACTCAACATTGGTAACCCTGCGCCATTTGGTTTTGAAGCGCCGGATGAAATTCTGGTTGATGTGATCCGTAACCTGCCCACCGCACAAGGCTATTGCGATTCAAAAGGACTTTACTCCGCGCGTAAAGCCATCATGCAGCACTACCAGGCACGCGGTATGCGCGATGTTACCGTTGAAGATATCTACATCGGCAATGGTGTTTCTGAACTGATCGTGCAGGCGATGCAGGCGCTGCTGAACAGTGGCGACGAGATGCTGGTACCTGCGCCGGATTATCCGTTGTGGACGGCTGCCGTATCACTGTCCAGTGGGAAAGCGGTGCACTATTTGTGCGACGAGTCTTCTGACTGGTTCCCGGATCTCGATGATATTCGCGCGAAAATTACCCCTCGTACGCGTGGCATCGTGATTATTAACCCGAATAACCCAACGGGTGCGGTTTATTCCAAAGAACTTCTGATGGAGATCGTCGAGCTCGCTCGTCAGCACAACCTGATCATCTTTGCCGATGAAATTTACGACAAGATCCTGTATGACGCGGCGCAGCACCACTCTATCGCCGCGCTGGCCCCGGACCTGCTGACCGTTACCTTTAACGGTCTGTCTAAAACCTACCGTGTGGCGGGTTTCCGTCAGGGCTGGATGGTATTGAACGGCCCGAAAAAACACGCCAAAGGTTATATTGAAGGGCTGGAGATGCTGGCCTCAATGCGTTTATGTGCCAACGTACCGGCGCAACACGCGATCCAGACGGCGCTCGGTGGCTATCAGAGCATTAGTGAGTTTATTGTCCCTGGAGGTCGTCTGTACGAACAGCGTAACCGTGCATGGGAACTGATCAACGACATCCCTGGCGTTTCGTGCGTGAAGCCAAACGGGGCACTCTACATGTTCCCGAAAATTGACGCGAAGCGCTTCAATATTCATGACGACCAGAAAATGGTGCTCGATTTCCTGCTGCAGGAAAAAGTGCTGCTGGTTCAGGGAACGGCGTTTAACTGGCCGTGGCCGGATCACGTCCGTATCGTCACCCTTCCGCGCGAAGACGATCTCGAAATGGCCATCAGCAGATTCGGGCGATTCCTTTCCGGCTATCATCAGTAATCTTAAAAATCAGGCTACCTCGGTAGCCTGATTTGCATCTTCCCTCCCCTCCCCGCACAATGAAGTCTGTCGCAGTGAAGACAAAAGGTACCTTATGAGTCAGAGTCATTTCTTTGCCCATCTCTCCCGCCTGAAACTCATCAACCGCTGGCCGCTGATGCGCAACGTGCGCACTGAGAATGTATCGGAGCACAGTTTGCAGGTTGCCATGGTTGCTCATGCGCTGGCCGCCATTAAAAACCGCAAATTTAACGGCCAGGTCAACGCGGAGCGCATTGCTTTGCTGGCGATGTACCATGACGCGTCTGAAGTGCTGACCGGCGATCTGCCTACTCCAGTGAAATATTTCAACTCACAGATTGCGCAGGAATATAAGGCCATCGAGAAAATTGCCCAGCAGAAGCTGATAGATATGGTGCCGGAGGAGTTACGCGATATCTTTGAGCCGCTGATCGATGAGCATCAGTACACGGAAGATGAAAAGTCACTGGTCAAACAGGCCGATGCGCTATGCGCCTACCTGAAGTGTCTGGAAGAACTCTCTGCAGGAAACAACGAATTTTTACTGGCGAAAACGCGTCTGGAGAAAACGCTTGAATCCCGCCGCAGCGAAGAGATGGATTATTTTATGCAGGTGTTTGTACCGAGCTTCCATTTATCGCTGGACGAGATTAGCCAGGATTCGCCGTTGTAACTTTTGCCGGGTGGCGGCTTCGCCTTACCCGGCAAAATTCTCAGAAGGGGAACAGGACCGGTATCAATACCACGCACACCAGCATCACCAGCACGGTGAACGGCACGCCCAGTTTCACAAAATCGCTGAATCGGTAGTTCCCCGGCCCCAGTACCAGGGTATTGACCGGTGAAGAGACTGGCGTCATAAACGCTGCTGATGCCGCCATCGCCACCATCATCGCAAAGGGATACGGCGATACGCCCATGGATTTCGCCATCGCCAGCGCAATCGGCGCCATCAATACCGCCGTCGCAGTGTTTGAGATAAACAGACCGATGGTGGCGCACATAATAAACAGGCAGACCATCATCATGTACGGCCCATACCCGCCGCCAACGTCCATCAAACCTTTAACGATCAGATCCACCCCGCCGGTTTTTTGCAGCGCCAGGGCGAAGGGCATCATGCCGACAATTAATATAATGCTCGGCCAGTGAATCGCTTTATAAGCACTTTCGGCATCAATACAGCGGAATTTGCCCATCAGTAAACAGGCAATAATCGCCGCCACAGGATTAGGAATTTCATCGGTCAGCATCAGCGCGACCATGAGCACCAGACAAAAAATAGCGTGGGGAGCCTGACTGTGAGCCGGAGAGGCATCGCTCTCTTCAACTGGCATGTTGAGCACCACAAAATCACGCCCTTTTTGCCCGAGCTGGCTGATGAGCTTCCAGTTACCGACGACCAGAAAAATATCCCCCAACTGGAGAGGCTCATCCACGACGGCCCCATCCATCGCGACGCCATCACGCTTCAATCCCACCACGTTTAAACCATAGCGGGTTCGGAAACCGATTTCGCGCACGGTTTTGCCCAGTAATTCCGATTCCGGGATCAGCGACACTTCGGCCATGCCGACATCAAGAGCCTGGTCTGAGAAATACTCCCCGCGCAGCACCATCGGCTCCAGCATTTGCTCGCTGCAGAATTCACGTAGATCCACATCTGCGGTGGACATATCAATCAGCAGGACATCCCGCGCACGGAATTCCGAAACCCCGTTAACATTGACGATAACCCGGCGAAAACGACGCCAGCGCTCTACACCGATCACATTCGCGCCATAACGCTCACGCAGCCTCAGGTCGTCAAGCCGCTGCCCGACCATCGGCGAGCCGGGGCGAATGGCCAGACGGCGGGCACGCCCGGTGAGACGGTACTCTTTGATCAGATCGCGGAAGGTACGTCGCTTCCAGCCCTCTTTGGTTTTATCCTGCTTTTCCCCTTTCAGAGCAAAACGGGTCAGCAGCATGTAGACCACACCCAACAGCAGAATGACCAGCCCAAGCGGGGTGACGCTGAAAAAACTGAACCCCTGGAATCCTTCCCGGATCAGCTCGCTGTTAACAACCAGGTTTGGCGGCGTTGCCACCAGCGTCATCATACCGCTGATCAAACCGGCAAAACTCAGAGGCATCATCAGGCGCGACGGCGAGGTCTGCATCCGCATGGAAACACTCAGCACCACCGGGATAAAAATCGCGACCACGCCCGTTGAGCTCATAAACGCCCCCAGCCCGGCAACGGTCAGCATCAGATAAATCAACATCTTTGTTTCACTGCTACCGGCCACCTTCACCAGCCATGCTCCCATGATGGTTGCTACGCCGGTGCGCACCAGACCATCACCAATAATAAACAGGGCGGCAATCAGAATGACGTTGGGATCGCTGAACCCGGAGAAGGCTTCCGGCAGCGTGAGCGTACCACTCAGCACAAAAGCAACGATGATAAACAAGGCGACCGCATCCATGCGAACCTTGCCCGTGGCGAAAAGAATGATGGCGATTAAAAGCAGGCTAAGGACCCAAATCAGTTCACCGTTCACAACATGTCCTTGTCAGTGGGAGATGAGAATTTTTTACCATAAAAAAGCCCCAACAATGTGGGGCTATATCATGGGATTACATTTTCAGCGAGACGGTTACAACGCCGTCAGGTGCTTTTGAAACAGCCAGTGCCGTCAAAGAATCAAGCACAAAGTCCGCTTCACTCAGCCGGGGGGAGCCCGTCGGAACGTTGACGGCGATAACGTGGCTACCGGCGTTTAACCCGGCAAGGACACCTGCCGCTGCATCTTCCACCACTACACACTCTGCCGGAGCGAGCCCCAGCAATTCAGCCCCCAGTAAAAAAGCGTCGGGTTCCGGTTTTCCGCGCTTAACGCGCTCCGCCGTGATAAACACTTCGGGCGTTGGCAGGCCTGCCGCCTTGTGTCGGGCGTGAGCAACCGGCACGGAACCGGAGGTGACAATCGCCCATGGGATCTGTGCCTCGTTCAGATGCTCAAGCAGTTCGCGTGCCCCTGGTAATGCAGTGATGCCGTCCGTATCGGTGGCTTCAATGTGTTCCAGGTATTTGAACTCCGCCTGAATGTCGTCCTCAGAGCGTCCGGCCAGGAAGTGCCTTAGCGAGGTTATGGCCTGTTTGCCATGGATAAAATTCAGCACCTCCTGATGGTCGATGCCATGTCTGTCAGCCCAATGGCACCAGGATCGCTCCACAACCGGCAGCGAATCCACCAGCGTACCGTCCAGATCAAACAGAAAACCTCTACACTGCACACGCACCTCCGTCAGGCATTAATGATTTGTTGAATTTCGTTGCTGCTTAAATGGTACTGGCGTGGACAGGCATGCCACGCGCTCAACATGCGCTGGTATTTATCCCACATTGGGGTCTGCGCGTTGAAACCGTGAGTGCCCGCATCAAAGTGGGTATAACGCCCCTCGGTATTCACCATAAAGCGAACATAGCTCAGATAACGCGCTTCTGTAGCAGCATCAAAGCCTAAGAAGGTGACACGGCGCTCGTCAATGGACTGCTGATCTTTAAGATTCGTCCAGGACACATGCAGGGCGTGATACATCTCCATAATGTCGATCACGATGCGGCAGGTTTCTTCTTTCAGCTCACCAAACTCGCGATCCAGTTCGCGCATTTGCAAACCAAAGCCGCGTTCGACGATGGTCTGCAGGCGGCTGTAGCGCGCAGCGTTATCGGGATCAAGCATAGTCATCATCTTGTACTGGTTAGACAAAATCAGACGTTGAGCATGGGTCATTTCCATCTTTCGACTCCTGTAGCGCATTGCACTTAAAAAAAAGACACGGTAACTGATTGTTACTGTGCCTTCTTTTAATAGTCGTTTCGATGATCAATCACAAATCATCGAGGAATGTTTTATCAAGTTGCTTAAAAGCTCGCTTAAGCGTGTCGGCCAGCGCCTGATAATCCGGCTTACCTTCGACCGGGGCAAGCGCCTGGCCTGCCTCTTCCAGTTTTCCGCGCACTTCATAAAACCAGTGTAAAATAGAAGGCGGAAGCGGTGTGATGGAGCGTTTACCTAACCACCAGAGCCCCTGCATTGGCAGACTTAACGCGAAGAGCGCCGTCGCGACCGCCGGACCAAGCTGACCACCCAATGCGATTTGCCAGCACAGGGTAAAGATAGCAACGGGAGGCATAAATCGAATCGCATAGCGCGTTGCGCGGATGGTGCGATTCTCTATAAACATGGGTGCAAGACGCTTTTCCATCGGCCACGTCTTTGCGTAATGCTGTCCCCGACGAAACAGACTAAAGAAATTTACGGTCGGGTTCTCTGGTGTCGACATGGCTGTACCTCAACTTCACATATAAAATTTAAAATTTTCGTGCAAAACCACAACAGGTGATGACAACGTTCAAAATCTTTTGTCATCCCTACCCCGTATCGGGTATCCTGTGCCAGCCTGATAGGGCCATAGACGAGAATCATTAACTCGTCAAATTATCGCATATTATGCCATTGTCTGAAAAATGTTCAAAATGGCATAAAATCATAGGTATTTCTTTCATCATGCCAGAATGTTCGTTTGGCATGATGTTAATCATAAATGTCTGAGTCATCATGCGTTACGCTGTTAGACTCACTGACGTTTTTTTAGCCACGTATCAATAATAGGTACTTCCATGTCGAGTAAGTTAGTACTGGTTCTGAACTGCGGTAGCTCCTCACTGAAATTCGCCATCATCGATGCGCTCAACGGTGACGAATACCTCTCTGGTTTGGCCGAATGTTTCCATCTGCCTGAAGCACGTATCAAGTGGAAGATGGACGGCAGCAAACAAGAAGCGGCTTTAGGTGCAGGCGCCGCTCACAGTGAAGCGCTGAACTTTATCGTTAACACTATTCTGGCACAAAAACCAGAACTGTCTGCTCAGCTGACTGCGATTGGTCACCGTATCGTCCACGGCGGCGAAAAATACACCAGCTCCGTCGTGATCGACGAAACTGTTATTCAGGGCATCAAAGATGCTGCCTCATTTGCACCGCTGCACAACCCGGCGCATCTGATCGGTATCGCTGAAGCGCTGAAATCCTTCCCGAATCTGAAAGATAAAAACGTGGCCGTGTTTGACACCGCGTTCCATCAGACCATGCCGGAAGAGTCTTACCTCTATGCCCTGCCATACAGCCTGTACAAAGAGCACGGTGTTCGTCGCTACGGCGCGCACGGCACCAGCCACTTCTATGTAACTCAGGAAGCGGCAAAAGTACTGAATAAGCCAGTTGAAGAACTGAACATCATCACCTGCCACCTGGGCAACGGTGGTTCTGTTTCTGCTATCCGCAACGGTAAATGCGTTGATACCTCCATGGGTCTGACCCCACTGGAAGGTCTGGTGATGGGTACCCGTTCCGGTGACATCGACCCGGCAATCATCTTCCACCTGCACGACACCCTGGGCATGAGCGTTGACCAGATCAACAAAATGCTGACCAAAGAGTCTGGCCTGCTGGGTCTGACCGAAGTCACCAGCGACTGCCGTTATGTTGAAGACAACTACGCAGAAAAAGAAGACGCTAAACGTGCAATGGACGTTTACTGCCACCGTCTGGCGAAGTACATCGGCTCTTACACTGCGCTGATGGAAGGCCGTCTGGACGCGGTTATCTTCACCGGTGGTATCGGTGAGAATGCGGCAATGGTGCGTGAACTGTCCCTGGGCAAACTGGGCGTTCTGGGCTTCGACGTTGATCACGAGCGTAACCTGGCTGCCCGTTTCGGCAAGTCTGGCTTCATCAACAAAGAAGGCACCCGCCCAGCTATCGTTATCCCAACTAACGAAGAGCTGGTCATCGCGCAAGACGCAAGCCGTCTGACCGCCTGATTCCACACCGCCAGCTCTGCTGGCGGTGCTGTTTTGTAACCCGCCCAATGTCGGCGGTAACGAAAGAGGATAAACCGTGTCCCGTACTATTATGCTGATCCCTACCGGAACCAGCGTCGGCCTGACCAGTGTCAGCCTTGGCGTTATCCGTGCTATGGAACGCAAAGGCGTTCGTCTGAGCGTCTTTAAGCCAATCGCCCAGCCTCGTGCCGGTGGCGATGCGCCAGACCAGACCACCACCATCGTTCGTAAAAACTCCAATCTGCCAGCGGCTGAACCGCTGAAGATGAGCCACGTTGAGTCTCTGCTGTCCAGCAACCAGAAAGACGTGCTGATGGAAGAGATCATCGCCAACTACCACGCTAACACGCAAGACGCGGAAGTGGTGCTGGTTGAAGGTCTGGTCCCGACCCGCAAACACCAGTTTGCCCAGTCTCTGAACTTCGAAATCGCGAAAACCCTGAACGCAGAGATCGTTTTCGTGATGTCTCAGGGCACTGATACCCCTGAGCAGCTGAACGAGCGTATCGAACTGACTCGCAGCAGCTTCGGCGGCGCGAAAAACACCAACATCACTGGCGTAATCGTTAACAAACTGAATGCGCCAGTTGATGAGCAGGGCCGTACTCGCCCTGATCTGTCCGAGATCTTCGACGACTCCTCCAAAGCGAAAGTCATCAAAGTTGACCCGGCTAAACTGCAGGAATCCAGCCCGCTGCCAGTACTTGGCGCGGTACCATGGAGTTTCGATCTGATTGCCACCCGTGCAATCGACATGGCGCGTCACCTGAACGCCACCATCGTTAACGAAGGCGACATCAATACCCGCCGCGTGAAGTCCGTGACCTTCTGTGCGCGTAGCATTCCGCACATGCTGGAACACTTCCGCGCAGGTTCCCTGCTGGTGACCTCCGCAGATCGTCCTGACGTCCTGGTTGCAGCGTGCCTGGCCGCGATGAACGGCGTGGAAATCGGCGCTATCTTGCTGACCGGTGCCTACGAGATGGACCCGCGCGTCAGCAAACTGTGCGAACGCGCGTTTGCCACTGGCCTGCCAGTCTTCATGGTGAACACCAACACCTGGCAGACCTCCCTGAGCCTGCAGAGCTTCAACCTGGAAGTGCCGGTTGATGACCACGAGCGTATCGAGAAAGTTCAGGAATACGTTGCTGGCTACATTAACGCAGACTGGATCGAATCCCTGACGGCGACCTCCGAGCGCAGCCGTCGTCTGTCTCCTCCTGCATTCCGTTACCAGCTGACCGAGCTGGCGCGTAAAGCGGGCAAACGTGTTGTTCTGCCAGAAGGCGACGAACCACGTACTGTTAAAGCGGCGGCTATCTGTGCAGAGCGCGGCATCGCGACCTGCGTGCTGCTGGGCAACCCGGACGAGATCAACCGCGTGGCGGCCTCTCAGGGCGTTGAACTGGGTACAGGCATCGAAATCGTTGACCCGGAAGTGGTTCGCGAAAGCTATGTTGCACGTCTGGTTGAGCTGCGTAAGAGCAAGGGTATGACCGAAGCCGTTGCGCGTGAACAGCTGGAAGACAACGTGGTGCTGGGTACGCTGATGCTGGAGCAGGACGAAGTTGACGGCCTGGTTTCCGGTGCTGTTCACACTACTGCGAACACCATCCGTCCACCGCTGCAGTTGATCAAAACCGCTCCAGGTAGCTCTCTGGTTTCTTCCGTGTTCTTCATGCTGCTGCCTGAACAGGTTTATGTTTACGGTGACTGTGCGATTAACCCGGATCCAACTGCAGAGCAGCTGGCTGAAATCGCTATCCAGTCTGCTGACTCCGCGATTGCCTTCGGTATCGAACCACGTGTGGCAATGCTCTCCTACTCTACCGGTACCTCTGGTGCAGGTAGCGATGTAGAGAAAGTCCGTGAAGCAACTCGTCTGGCGCAGGAAAAACGTCCTGACCTGATGATCGATGGCCCGCTGCAGTACGATGCTGCGGTTATGGCTGACGTTGCGAAATCCAAAGCGCCGAACTCTCCGGTTGCAGGTCGCGCGACCGTGTTCATCTTCCCAGATCTGAACACCGGTAACACCACCTACAAAGCGGTACAGCGTTCTGCAGACCTGATCTCCATCGGGCCAATGCTGCAGGGTATGCGCAAACCTGTGAATGACCTGTCCCGTGGTGCGCTGGTAGACGATATCGTCTACACCATCGCGCTGACCGCGATCCAGTCTTCACAGCAGCAGTAAGTTTTACTGCAACAAAAAGGCGACCTCACGGTCGCCTTTTTTATTTACAGTAGCTCTCTCGCCGCCGACACAATGTCATGTGCCGTCAGGCCATACTCCTTCTGCAGGAAATCCTGTGTCCCCACCTGGCCATAACGCTCCTTCACGCCAACCCGACGCATCGGTACCGGGCAGGTTTCTACCAGCACTTCCGCAACGGCTGAACCCAGCCCGTTATGAATGCTGTGGTTTTCGCAGGTGACGATACGCCCGGTTTTCTCGGCGTAGTTTTTCACCAGCATCCGGTCGATAGGCTTCAGGGTAAACATGTCGATGACCGCCGCGCTGACGCCCTCCTTCTCCAGCTGACGCGCCGCTTCCAGTGCTTCCGCCACCATAATGCCATTGGCAATCAGGGTAATATCGGTGCCTTCGCGCAGCACATTGCCTTTGCCGATGGTAAACGTCGAGCCAGGCGCGTACACGCTCGGTGCCTGCTTACGGATGGTGCGCACCCAATAAAAACCGTCGAGATCGATAAGCTGGCGCAACACGTCTTCAAACATTACCGCGTCGGTGACTTCCAGCACCACTGAATGCGCCAGACCGCGAACGATGCCCATGTCTTCAAACGACATATGCGTTCCGCCGTTATGACAGGCCGTCACACCCGCATCAGAGGCTATCACCTTCACGTTGTTGTGCTGGTAGTCAAGGGACATAAACAGCTGGTCAAAACAGCGACGGCTGGCGAAGGCGGTAAAGGTATGAACAAACGGTTTGCGCCCGGTAAGTGACAGTCCTGCCGCCGTACCAATTACGTTCGCTTCCATGATGCCGCAGTTAATCACATGCTGCGGATAATCACGCGCCACGCTATCCATCGCCATAGAGCTCATCAGATCCGCTTCAAGGGCGATAATCTCACTTCCCGCCTCAATCTGCTTAGCCACAAAACCCGCGTAGACTTTACGCATCTCAATGGCATCTTTCTGTCCTGCTGGTGCAACCTTAATCATGTGTAGCCTCCAGTTGGCGGATAGTCTCATCGAGGGCCGCTTTACTCTCTGCGGTCAATCGCAGATGGTGCGAGTTACTGAGCTGCTCCAGATACGGCACCCCCTGCCCTTTAATGCTGTCCAGGATCACCACTCTTGGGCGAGCATCTTTCGCCGGAACCAGAGAGGTCACTTCCAGCAGCGCCGGAATATCGTCTCCTTTGACCGTCACCACGTCATAGCCAAAAGCGCGGAATTTTCCTTCCAGGTCGAACGCACAGATAATATCGTCCAGCTCGCCATCCAGCTGCTGCTTGTTCCAGTCCACGAATATCGTCAGGTTATTCAGACGATGGTGCGCAATAAACTGGAAGGCTTCCCAGCACTGTCCTTCGTTCAACTCGCCGTCACCGACAATGCAGAAGACTCTGTTTGGCCGCCCTGCCAGCTTGTGCGACAGCGCCATTCCCCCGGCAATGGAGATCCCTTGCCCCAAGGATCCCGTGGTGGCATCCACGCCACGCGTTTTCAGGCGATCCGGATGGCTTGGCAGTCGGGTACCGTTCTGGTTCAGCGTGCTCAGTTCTTCCACCGGGAAGTAACCCTTGATCGCCAGCGTGCTGTAGAGCGCCGGGCCCGCATGACCTTTCGACAGGACAAAGTAGTCACGCTCTGGCCAGTCCGGATCGGCCGGGTCGATTTTCATCACCGCGCCGTACAGCACGGCCAGCGTTTCAACCACCGACATACTGCCACCGTAGTGTCCAAAGCCCAGCCGCGTCAGGGATTTCAGCGTCTCAAGACGGATCTGACGCGCGAGTTCGGTTATCTCTTTCTCATTCATGATTTGGCTCCGGTGTTTTCCTGCGCGTTACCGCCTGCAGGTTTGTTTTTCGCGAAGACGTTGTACGCCACCAGCAGCGCGAATAGCGCCACAACCAGCCCGGTAATGGCAAGCGGCGACAGGAAGCGCGCCAGGTTGCCGAGCACAATCCCAACGGCGCCGAAATCAGCGTCCGAGAACGTTGTGTTAGCAAAGCCAATTGCGCCCAGCACCGGAAGCAGCAGCACCGGCAGGAAGGTGATCAGCAACCCATTGGCAAAGGCGCCAATCATTGCCCCACGACGTCCACCTGTCGCGTTCCCAAACACGCCCGCCGTTGCACCGGTGAAGAAGTGCGGCACTACGCCCGGGAGGATCAGCACCCAGTTAAACTGGCCGCAGATGATCAACCCCACAATCCCACCCAGAAAGCTGAACAGGAAGCCAATCAGCACCGCGTTTGGCGCATACGGATAGACCACCGGGCAGTCCAGCGCCGGGCGTGCATTGGGCACCAGTTTTTCCGAGAAGCCGGTAAAGGCCGGAACGATTTCCGCCAGGATCAGGCGCACACCCTGCAGGATGATGAACACGCCCGCCGCGAAGGTAATCGCCATGATGATGGCGTACACCAGGTAGTTCTGACCGCCGCTGAAGGTGGCCTCAACGTATTCACGCCCGGCACTCACCGCCATGATCAGATAGATAATCATCATGGTCAGCGAGATGGAGATAGAACTGTCGCGAAGGAAGCTCAGGTTCTTCGGCAGGTTCATCTCTTCGGTTGAGCGGGAGCCTTTGCCAACCTTGCTGCCAATCCAGCCGGACAGCACATAGCCCAGCGTGCCGAAGTGACCAAAGGCGATATCGTCGTTACCGGTGATACGCTTCATATAACGCTGCGCGATGGCCGGGAAGAAGGCCATTACCAGACCGAGGATCAGCGAGCCGGTAAAGACCAGCCCTACGCCTTCAAAGCCCGCTACCGTCAGGATCACACCAATCATGCACGCCATGTAAAAGGTGTGATGCCCGGTCAGGAAGATATACTTCAGGCGGGTAAAGCGCGCGACGATAATATTCGCCACCATCCCGAAGGCCATAATCAGTGCGGTTGCGGCACCGTATTTCTCAAGCGCAATCGACACAATCGCTTCATTGTTTGGAATAATCCCCTGGATAGTAAAAGCGTGCTCAAACATGCCGCCTAAAGGATTTAATGACCCTACCAGTACTGTGGCCCCCCCCCCCAGCACAATAAATCCCAGGATAGTTTTAATTGTCCCTTTCACCACGTCCGAAAACGCTTTTTTCTGTGCAACCAAACCGATTAACGCAATTAACCCCACCAGCACCGAAGGGACTTTTAATATATCAACAACGAAATTCAGCGTTTCAAGGATAAACATATCCACCTCGCCTAATCAGGGTTATTGTCTTTCGAACCAGGCACGCAGTTGCGCTTCAAGTTCGTTGATGTCGATGATGTTGTTGATCACCACCAGCTGGCTTTCCGGCACGCTGGCGCTGGCCGCAATGTCTTTTGCCATCACGAACAGGTCGGCCGCGCCCGGTGTGGCCGAGGAGAGATCGGAGTGTTCAACCTCGGCCTCAATCTCCAGCTTTTTGAGCACCTTTTTGATATTCATTTCGACCATAAAACTACTGCCCAGGCCAGAACCGCAAATAGCCATGATTTTCATTGTTGTCCCCTTTTTTTGAGTAAAGCACGCCCCATCACGCCAGCGCGTAATGTTGTGAAAAATCGGATTAAAGAATTAAATCAGCAGCGGTCAATAATCGTTTTAATTTCCTCCAGAGTATTCGCCTGATGTAATTCAGCCATATCTTCATCGCTGGAAAACAGCTCAGCCAGCGCAGAAATCATCTCGATATGGCTATGTTTGTCCGGCGCCGCGAGCATAATAATGACATCGACAGGGTCAAACTCACCGGCACCAAAAGAGACGCCCTGTTTTAGTTTTAATAAAGACAACCCCAGTCCTTTGGCTCCTTCCTCCGGCCGCGCATGCGGCATCGCCAGCCCTGGTGCCAGCACATAGTAAGGTCCTAATGTACGATGTTGCTCAACGATCGCCGTGACGTATTCCGGCGCGATAACCTGCAGATCCAGCAACGGTTTTGCGCATATCTCCAGCGCCTGCGGCCAGCTTTCAACGCTTTCCTGAATCGTAATGGTTGCATCATATATCCATTTTTTCAGCACTTTTCACTCCCGCCACACTGCAAAAGATGAGCAAACTTTATTCAACACATCAATACCTGACTGCGATCATGATCACAAAGATAGCGCTACCAGTCGCTAACATTCAGAAATGTGATAGCGCTATCAAATTGTAATCATGGTGTGAAATCACAGCAAAAAAAGGGATTTAGGGCGTATACTGCCTGTCACGTGAAACGAAGGAAAATAAGAACGCGTCTGGTCAGCAGGAAGGTGTATGTCTCTAACCCGAAAACGGCGCAGTACCGGTAAAGTGACACTCGCCGATGTCGCACAGCTTGCCGGTGTGGGCACGATGACCGTGTCCCGTGCACTCCGCACGCCCGAACAGGTTTCCGATAAACTGCGAGAAAAAATTGAAGCCGCGGTGCAAGAGTTAGGTTATATGCCCAATCTTGCAGCCAGTGCACTGGCCTCAGCCTCGTCATGGACGATTGCGATGGTCGTTCCTAATCTCTCCGAGGCCGGCTGTTCAGAGATGTTCGCCGGGCTACAGCAGGTGCTGCAGCCTGCCGGCTATCAGATCATGCTGGCAGAATCCCAGCATCGTCTTGAACAGGAAGAGAAGCTGCTGGAGACACTGCTGGCGTCGAATATTGCCGCCGCCATTTTGCTCAGTGTTGAACACACTGACACTGTTCGCCACTGGCTGAAAAATGCCTCCATTCCGGTAATGGAAATGGGGGCCATGCGTGCCGATCCGATTGATATGAATATCGGGATTGATAACGTAGCGGCCATGTACGAACTGACGGAAATGGTAATTAAACGCGGCTATCAAAATATCGGTCTGCTGTGCGCCAACCAGGAACAGTGGATTTTCCAGCAGCATTTACAGGGCTGGTACAAAGCGATGCTTCGCCACCATATGTCACCGAACCGGGTCATTAACGCTGCCATGCCGCCAGTTTTCTCGACCGGCGCCGCGCAACTGCCCGAATTCCTGCTGGCATGGCCTGAACTGGATGCGCTGGTGTGCGTCTCAGACGAACTGGCCTGCGGTGCTCTGTATGAATGTCAGCGCAGGCGAATCAAGGTACCAGACGATCTGGCGGTGGTAGGCTTTGGCGACAGCGATGTGAGCCGCGTCTGTCAGCCGCCGCTGACGACAATGGCAGTGCCGCATCGTAAGATTGGGATTGAAGCCGGGAAAGCACTTCTGGAACGTCTGAATGACGGAGACTGGCGCGATCAAAAGCCCATCGCGTCCAGTCTGTGTCTGCGAGAGAGTTGCTAAGGCTTACTCAGCCTCTTCCTCTTTCTCTGATTTGGTCGACTCGTTATTCGCGTTACGGCTCATCCACAGTGCCAGCGCTTTTAATGAATCTGGAGTGAACTCGTCGCAACGCGCGGTAATTTCTTCCGGCGTCATCCAGTTCACTTCGCTGACTTCTTCTTCCTGCAGGGCAAACGGCCCGTGAGAGACGCAGCTAAACAACCCGCCCCAGACGCGGCAGTTTTCATCCTCAAAATAGAACTGCCCATGTTCGGCAAACGGTACGCCCGCAATACCTAACTCTTCTTCCGCTTCACGACGCGCGGAATCCAGCAGCACTTCATCTGCCTGGACCACACCGCCTGCAGTGGCATCCAGCATACCCGGGAGAAAATCTTTGGTGTCCGTGCGGCGCTGAACCAGAATTTTACCCATACCGTCATGAACAACGATATATGTCGCACGATGACGCAGACGTTCCGCACGCATTTGTTCGCGGCTGGCCTGCGCGATCACTTCATTCTCTTCGCTGACAATGTCAACCCACTCTGTACTTGCCAAATGATTCTGCTCCACCATCGGGAAACCTTCTCGTCTAAGCGCTCTTTCGGCGCGTTTGCAGTTGAGGTGTAACTTACGGATTAATCGCTACCTGCGCAATAACTTGCTGATCATTAAGTGCGATAACGCTTAACGTATTTCCATCGAGCATGCCATAGCTCGCAGGGTATCCGCCTTTGGGTATGCTGACCGACCCCGGGTTAAAGTGATAAATCTCACCGTGCTTTTCAGCAACCGGAATATGAGTATGACCGTAAACCAGGACATCGCCAGCCGCCAGCGCCGGGAGATTATCCGGGCTAAAAAGATGCCCATGCGTCAGAAACAGGCGACTTTTTTCCAGCAGTACCTGTTGCCACGGCGCGGTAAGGGGGAAATGCAGCAGCATCTGATCGACTTCGCTGTCGCAGTTGCCGCGAACGGCGATGATGCGCGAGGCATGCTGGTTAAGCTTTTCCGCCACTTGCGCCGGGGCATAACCTTCCGGTAGCGCATTACGCGGGCCGTGATTGAGCACATCGCCCAGAATAATCAGCCACTGCGCACTGCTTTGCGCAAACAGGGAAAGAACACGCTCGGTAGCGGGCAGCGATCCATGGATATCCGACGCAAACATTAGTTTCATCAGTCACTCCTCAGGAAAACAAACTGCCCTTATCATACCTGAAGCGCCAGGGGTTATCAGCCCGCACGCTTAGCGGAGAGTGCCACATAGCGCTGCACAGAAGCTCGCTGCCATTGAAACGCAGCATAATCCACCAGCAGTTGCGGCACTTCATCACCGTTGAGGATTAAACGGTTTAACATTAACGCCAGATCGGCGTCGGCAATGCACCACTCCCCAAACAGGTTCGGGTTGCCATGCGCAAGCAGTGAGGTAGCGGTTTCAATCAGTTTTTGCGCGCTTTCTGTGCCTTCTGCGCTCAGGGCTGGCTTTTTCACCCCGGCAAACACGACGTCCGTCGAGCGTTCCACACGAATCGGTACCAGATCGCTACGCAGCCACGCCTGGATCTGCCTCGCCCTGGCACGCTTTTGCAGATCGTGAGGATAGATGCGCTCCCATTCTGGTGGCGCGAACCGATCTTCCAGATATTCATCAATCGCTGACGATTCGCTCAGCGCAAATCCATCAATTTCCAGCACCGGTACGCGTCGGGTCAGGTCATAACCCTGCCACTGCGGTTTGAGATGTTCACCACCATCAAGATCAACGGTCTTCAGCGTAAAAGTGAGCCCTTTTTCGGCCAGCGCAACGTATACGCTCATTACATAGGGAGAAAAGAAATTCGCATCGGACCACAACGTGATTACAGGCTGGTTCATAACATCCTCATAGGCTGATCGGTTTTTACTCAACATATAATCTCTTTGCCTCGCTGTCACTTGATGAAAACTCACGATTTACAACAACCACCTATACTCATTTTCATGACACCATTATTCACATGGAGAGGCGTTGAAAATGATCGACCTTTATTATGCCCCTACCCCAAACGGCCAAAAGATCACCCTCTTTCTTGAAGAAGCCGAACTGGATTACAGGATCATTCGCGTGGATATCAGCAAAGGTGAACAATTCAGCCCTCTCTTTCTGGCTATCTCACCAAACAATAAAATTCCAGCCATCATTGATAACCAGCCAGCAGATGGCGGCAGACCATTGAGTCTGTTTGAATCCGGTGAAATTTTGCTCTATCTGGCGGAAAAAACCGGCAAACTGTTGAGCGGTGAATTGCGCGAACGTCACCATACCTTGCAATGGCTGTTCTGGCAGGCGAGCGGATTGGGTCCCATGCTGGGGCAAAATCACCATTTTACCGCTTACGCCCCGCAGCCCATTCCCTATGCGATAGAACGCTACCAGGTAGAAACTCAACGGCTCTACGGCGTCCTGAATCGTCGGCTGGAGAAAACGCCATGGCTCGGGGGCGATCATTACAGTATTGCTGATATTGCCTGCTGGCCATGGGTGAATACCTATGAAAAACACCGGATTGACCTTGCCTCTTACCCGGCGGTGAACAACTGGTTTGAGCGTATTCGGACCCGCCCGGCCACCGAACGCGCAATACAAAAAATCCAGCAGATTTAACCTGATATGAGGCTGGGTGCCTGCGAGCCTCTCATGTATTATGAGCAGGAAATACTGACACGGAGAAGACCTGCAATGTCACAGCCAGACGCTATTATTCGTATAAAAAATTTACGCTTGCGTACCTTCATCGGTATCAAAGAGGAAGAGATCGCCAACCGTCAGGATATTGTCATTAATGTGGTCATCCACTACCCGGCAGATAAAGCGCGGGCCAGTGAAGACATTAATGATGCGCTGAACTACCGCACAATAACCAAAAACATCATCCAGTACGTGGAAAATAACCGCTTCTCTCTGCTGGAAAAATTAACTCAGGATGTGCTCGACATCGCACGCGAACATCACTGGGTCACTTATGCTGAAGTAGAGATCGATAAACTTCACGCCCTGCGTTACGCCGATTCCGTCTCAATGACGTTAAGCTGGCAACACCAGGCGTAAACCTGGAGGTTGTATGAAGATTTTGCTGACCGGCGGTACAGGACTGATTGGTCATCATCTCGTTGCGCGCCTGCAGGCGCTGCATCACGACATTACCGTTGTGACGCGCAGCCCGGAGAAAGCACGCCAGGTGCTGGGGACGGGTGTCGACATCTGGAAAAATTTGTCCGAGCAGCAAAATCTGGACGGCTTTGACGCCGTCATCAACCTGGCAGGTGAACCCATCGCCGATAAACGCTGGACGGAAGAGCAAAAACAACTGCTCTGCAGCAGTCGGTGGAACATTACCGAAAAGCTGGTCGAGCTTATTCGCAATAGCCACACGCCGCCTTCGGTGTTGATTTCAGGCTCAGCAGTGGGCTATTACGGCGATCTCGGCGAAGTGGTAGTGACCGAGGAAGAGCCACCCCATAACGAGTTTACCCACAAACTCTGCGCCCAATGGGAACGCATCGCCTGTGCCGCGCAGAGCGATCATACCCGTGTCTGCCTGTTGCGAACCGGCATCGTGCTTGCGCCGAAAGGGGGTATTCTGGCGAAGATGCTTCCCCCTTTCAGGCTCGGGCTCGGCGGGCCAATCGGTAATGGCCGCCAGTATATGGCGTGGATCCACATTGACGATATGGTGAACGGCATTCTCTGGCTGCTGGATAACGATCTACGCGGGCCATTTAATATGGTTGCACCGTATCCGGTGCGTAATGAGCAGTTTGCTCATGCGCTGGGGCACGCCCTGCATCGTCCGGCGATTTTACGTGTCCCTGCAACGGTAATTCGCCTGATAATGGGGGAAGCATCGGTGCTGGCATTAGGCGGGCAACGGGCGCTGCCAAAACGGCTGGAAGCGGCCGGGTTTGCATTCCGCTGGTATGACTTAGAAGAAGCGCTGGAGGATGTGGTGCGGTGAATATGCTACATTCATACGTCATGTCCAGATGAAATGGCGTAATAATGGCAACCATCACCACCCCCCGGCTTCACCTCACCCCTTTCGAACCCTCTGACTGGGCCTTCTTCCGCTCACTGCGAGAAGATCGCAGCATCATGCGCTATATGGCCGCCATCGCGCCGGAAAAAGAGACCCGACGCGTATTTGCCGCACGTCTGGCGGCAGCGCATGTGTTTGTTATCCGTATGCATGATGATGCGTCGCCGCTCGGGGATATTGGCCTGCAAATCAGCACAGAAAACCGCGAAGAGGCCGATATCGGCTATACCGTCGTGCCTGCTGCTCAGGGACAAGGCATCGCCAGCGAGGCGCTGCGCGCGGTGTGTGACTATGCGTTTAACCAGACCGGCGTGAAAGCGATTAACGCCTACGTGCTGGCAGATAACGGCGGCTCGGTGCGAGTATTAGAGAAAGCCGGGTTTGTACGCACGCAGTTGCTGGAAAAGGCGTACGAGATTGACGGTGTGCGCTATGACGACTGGGTGTATCGGCTGGAGTGCGGTACAGTTTGATGCCCTCACCCCATCCCTCTCCCAAAGGGGAGAGGGAGAAAGGCAAAATCTACTTCAGTGAGCCCTTCAGGAACTGCTGCAAACGCGGACTTTGCGGGTTTGCCAGCACCTCGTCCGGATGCCCCTGCTCTTCTATTTTCCCCTGATGCAGGAAGATAACGTGGTTCGAGACGTTACGGGCGAAGCCCATCTCGTGCGTCACCACCACCATCGTTTTCCCCTCTTCGGCCAGCTTCTGCATAATGCGCAGCACTTCGCCGACGAGTTCTGGATCGAGCGCGGAGGTCGGTTCGTCAAACAACAGCACCTCGGGTTCCATCGCCAGTGCGCGGGCGATGGACACACGCTGCTGCTGACCACCGGAGAGATGCACCGGGTATTTCATCTGCTGCCGCTCGTCGATACCCACTTTCGCCAGGTATTTCACCGCGCGCTCGCGGGCTTCCTGCTTGCTCAGGCCAAGCACCTGAACCGGTGCTTCCATCACGTTCTCCAGCACCGTCATATGGCTCCAGAGATTGAAGTGCTGGAACACCATGGTCAGACGCGTACGCAACAGGCGCAGCTGGTTCTTATCTGCAACCTTCAGTTGACCGTCTTTATCACGTACCAGATTGATATTCTGCCCGCTCACCACAATCGAGCCTTCACTCGGTTTTTCGAGGAAGTTGATGCAGCGCAGGAAGGTACTTTTCCCCGAGCCGGATGAGCCGATGATACTGATCACGTCGCCCGCATTCGCCTGCAGCGACACCCCTTTCAGCACTTCATGTTCGCCGTAGCGTTTGTGCAAATCAATAACGTTTAATTTGTTCTCAGCCATCATCTTTCTCAGTGCGTCGAAGAAGGTTTTATATGCTGCAACCAGCGTTTTTCAGCCTTACGGAACAGGCTAATCAGAACATAAGAGATAATTAAATAGAGCACTGCCGCAATGCCAAACGCAGTAAACGGCTGATAGGTCGCGGAGTTAATATCGCGCGCAATTTTAAGCAGATCCGGCACCGTCGCGGTAAAGGCGAGCGCGGTGGAGTGCAGCATCAAAATCACTTCGTTACTGTACGCCGGTAGCGCGATACGCAGCGCCGACGGCAGAATTATGCAGCGGTAAAGTTTCACTGACGAGAAACCGTACGCGCGTGCCGCTTCGATTTCCCCGTAAGGCACGGAACGAATTGCCCCCGCGAAAATCTCAGTGGTATAGGCGCAGGTATTGAGCGTCAACGCCAGCACCGTACAGTTCAGGCCACTGCGGAAGAACGCATTCAGCATCTCAGTGCCTTTTACGATCTCCAGCGTGTACATCCCCGAATAGAACACCAGCAGCTGCACGTACAGCGGTGTGCCGCGAAACACGTAGGTAAACAGCCATATAGGGAACTGGATATATTTTTTGTTCGACACACGGCCAATGGCAAGAAACACCGCCAGAATGCCGCCCATCACCACGGAGGAGATCAGCAGCCAGAGCGTAATCGCCACACCGGTAAAGCGATAGCCATCTGTCCACAGCAGCGATTTCCAGTATTCCTGAATAATCTCAATCACAGGTCAGCCCTCTTCACACCCACGGAGTAGCGACGCTCGAGCAGAAGCAGCACACCATTGGAGACGGTCGTAAAGACCAGATAAATCACACCACAGACCACCGCAAAGTAGAACGGCTCCCAGGTGCTCTTGCCCGCCAGCTGAGTCGCTTTAACGACGTCTTCCAGACCGAGCAGCGAGACCAGCGCCGTCGCTTTGAGGATAACCTGCCAGTTGTTACCGATACCCGGAAGCGCGTAGCGCATCATGGCCGGGAACATGATTCGGCGAAACGTTTGTGAGGAGGTAAAACCAAATGCGGTTGCCGCCTCAATGTGACCTTTCGGCACGGCCATGTAAGCACCGCGGAAAGTTTCAGTGAAGTAGGCTCCGTAGATAAAACCGAGGGTGATAATACCAGCCACCATCGGGTCAATATCAATTTGTCCCATGCCCATCGCGTCCGTCGCGCTGTTCAGCGCAATCTGCAGACCGTAGAAGATAAGCAGCATCAACACCAGATCAGGAACACCGCGAATGAGCGTGGTATAGCCTTCAAAAATTAACGCCAGTGGTTTGTTAGCTGAAAGCTTCGCACCGGCACCCGCCAGACCTATCAGCACCGCCAGCACCACGGAGCTGATAGCCAGCTCAAGGGTGACAAGCGCGCCCTGTAAAATAACGCCAGAAAATCCGTACAGCATACCGCGAGCCCTGTCGTATCGTGAGTGGTGGAACCGTGTCTTTTCCCCTCCCACTTCGGGAGGGGCCGCACGTTATTTGACGGGGCGATTAGCCGCCGTAAACATTAAAATCGAAGTATTTTTTCGCCAGTTTGTCGTACGTGCCGTCAGCGCGCATTTCGGCAAACGCTTTGTTCAGTGCTTCACGTAATTCGTTGTCTTCTTTACGAAGGCCCATACCGGTGCCCACGCCAAACAACTTCACATCCTTAATGGACGGACCGCCAAACTTGTAATCTTTACCGACCGGCGTCTTCAGGAAGCCTTCGCTCGCCGCGACTTCATCCTGGAAGGCCGCATCAATACGGCCTGCCGTCAGGTCTGCGTAGATATTTTCCTGGCCCTGATAGGAGACAATTTCAATCCCTTTCGGTGCCCAGTGTTCGTTACCGTAGGTTTCCTGTGTGGTGCCCTGCAGTACGCCAACACGTTTGCCTTTCAGCGACTCCAGCGTTGGTTGAATGTCAGACGATTTCGCCACCACCAGACGGGAATCGGCCGCGTAGAGTTTGTCCGTGAAGGCAATCTCCTGCTGGCGTTTTTCGGTGATAGAGAGTGAGGACATAATCACGTCGATTTTTTTGGCTTTCAGAGAAGGGATCAACGCGTCCAGTGGGTTCTCAACGTAGGTGCACTGTGCTTTGATGCGTTTGCACAGCTCATTGGCCAGATCGATGTCAAAACCAACCAGTTCACCCTTAGAATTCTTTGACTCGAACGGAGCATAGGTAGGATCGGTACCAATACGAATTTTCTGCGGAATTGCTGCGAATGCCGCGGTGGCGCTGGAAAAGGCCAGTACCAGAGATAGTGACAACACGAGTTTTTTCATATCTGTCCTCAACAAACTGTCTTCATACGGGATTTTTACGACGACGGGGTGGTGCTAATGTGCCATCAATCCCCTCTGACAGGCAAAGATTAATGCCTTTCAGCTGGGATTTTTTGCATTATAAATGCGTAAGTATGCACAAAGCGATCCAATACAGTGCAACAAATGCACTGCATTGGGTCAACCACTCCCGTAACGCACTTTTCTGGTGCGTCACCGCCAGGTGTTATTCACCGTATACGTTGAAGTCGAAGTATTTCTTCGCCAGTTTGTCGTAAGTACCGTCTTTACGCAGCTCTGCGAACGCTTTGTCAAAGGCGGCTTTCAGCTCGGTATCATCCTTACGCAGGCCAATACCGGTACCGTCACCAAAGTACTTTTTGTCCTTCACTGACGGGCCTGCAAACGCGTAGTCTTTACCCGCAGGCTGCTTCAGGAAGCCTTCGCTTGCGGCCACTTCATCCTGGAATGCCGCATCCAGACGACCTGCTGCCAGGTCAGAGTAAATCAAATCCTGGTTCTGGTACGCGACGACGTCTACGCCCTTCTCACGCCAGTTTGCATTGGCGTAACCTTCCTGAGTTGACCCCTGAAGCACACCGACATGCCTGCCTTTCAGCGAGTCAATGGTTGGCTTGATAGGGGAACCTTTCGGCGCAATCAGACGAGAATCCGCAGCGTAGAGCTTGTCAGAGAAGGCAATCTCCTGCTGACGCTTTTCGGTGATGGAGAGAGAAGAGATAATGGCGTCGATTTTCTTGGCTTTCAGCGACGGGATTAATGCGTCGAAGTCGCTGCCCACCCATGTGCATTTCACCGCAATGCGTTTGCACATTTCATTTCCCAGGTCGATATCAAACCCCACAAAATCGCCTTTCGCATCCTTGGAAGAGAATGGCGCGTAGGTTGCGTCTGTACCGATACGAACTGTCTGTGGAAGCGCTGCGTAGCTACCTGCTGCCGCACTTAACCCCACGAGCAAAGACAGAGCCAGAACCGTCTTCTTCATACATTTACCCTCAAGTACCGTGATTTTATTATGTATTGTGTTGTGTGTTGTGTTGCAGGCTTCATCTTGCAGGTCTTATGCCACATTGCCGTCTGGTCAAAACTTCGACGTTAAATATGTTAATAAAACGTTGCGATATTGCCTTAATGGTGAAAGATAGCAGGTCTGCCGAACGAACCGGAAAGAGAAAAAGGGAAAAAACGAATTAAATGTCGAGGATATGATCGCCGTTGCATAATTGCCCTGAAACAGGGCAACATCTCTTTTCATGCACCTTGCTTGTGCACAGAATCAAGCTCCCTGCCAGCGAGTGAACAGATCTTCGGGCAGGTCGATATCAAACTGATCCAGTACACGGTTAACGGTCTGGTTAATCACATCATCCAGTGAGACAGGACGATGATAAAACGCCGGCACCGGTGGCATAATCACCGCACCCAGCTCGGCGGCCTGGGTCATTAAGCGCAAGTGGCCCAGATGCAGCGGTGTTTCCCGCACACAAAGAACCAGAGGGCGGCGCTCTTTCAACACCACATCTGCCGCGCGCGTCACCAGCGTGTCGGTATAGCTGTTCACAATGCCGGAAAGCGTTTTAATAGAACAGGGCAGGATAACCATGCCGGCGGTTTTAAATGAGCCTGAGGAGATGCTGGCGGCGATATCGCGGGCATCGTGAACGACATCTGCCAGTGTCTGAACGTCACGCAGGGAGAGATCGGTTTCCAGAGAGAGCGTTTGCCGTG
This sequence comes from Enterobacter sp. P82, assembly GCF_037053385.1. Classification (NCBI taxonomy): domain Bacteria; kingdom Pseudomonadati; phylum Pseudomonadota; class Gammaproteobacteria; order Enterobacterales; family Enterobacteriaceae; genus Enterobacter; species Enterobacter sp. P82. The sequence continues at coordinate 240,230 of NZ_JBALHX010000001.1, read as the reverse complement.
CCGCCTGACTCATCACCAGATGGGTTTCCACTTCCGCCACGTTACGCAGAACCTGTAACAGACGTACGCCGTAAATCGCGCCACTGGCACCGCTGAGCCCAACAATGAGTCGTTTCATGATTTTCGCCCTTACTGATTTCAGGGCAGACTGTGCAGGATTTTGCGGGGAGTTGCAAGTGAGGGCGAATACCCTCACTTGCAGAGACATCAACCTTCGTTGTGCATCTCTAAACTTTCGAGATCGTTTTGCAACTGGACGGCTTTCGCATCGTCGTTGCGCAGCGAATCCAGATAGTCGAGGTACTTCTGGTCAACATCTTTGGTCACGTAGACGCCGTTGAAAACGGAGCACTCGAACTGCTGAATCTCTGGGTTCTCAGCACGCACTGCGTCGATGAGATCGTTCAGATCCTGGAAAATCAGGCCATCAGCGCCGATGATCTGGCGAATTTCATCCACTTCACGGCCGTGAGCGATCAGCTCGTTGGCGGTTGGCATATCAATACCATACACGTTCGGGAAGCGAATTTCTGGCGCTGCGGAAGCCAGGTAGACTTTCTTCGCACCCGCTTCACGCGCCATCTCGATAATCTGCTCTGAGGTAGTGCCACGGACGATGGAGTCATCCACCAGCAGAACGTTCTTATCGCGGAATTCCGCACGGTTAGCGTTCAGCTTGCGGCGCACGGACTTACGACGCAACTGCTGGCCTGGCATGATGAAGGTACGGCCAACGTAGCGGTTCTTCACAAAGCCCTGACGGTACGGCTTATCCAGAATGCGGGCGATTTCCAGGGCGATATCGCAGGAGGTTTCCGGAATAGGAATAACCACATCGATGTCGAGATCATCCCACTCGCGGGCAATTTTTTCACCCAGCTTGGTACCCATGTTTACGCGCGCGCTGTAAACGGAAATCTTGTCAATGAACGAGTCCGGACGCGCGAAGTACACGTATTCGAACAGGCACGGATTGCTGACCGGGTTATCTGCACACTGGCGGGTAAACAACTGACCCTTCTCAGTAATGTAGACCGCTTCACCCGGGGCTACATCACGCAGGAATTCGAAGCCCAGGGTATCCAACGCCACGCTCTCAGAGGCAACCATATATTCGGTACGACCATCGCCCAGGTCGCGTTTACCGAGCACCAGCGGACGAATGCCGTTTGGATCGCGGAAGGCCACCATGCCATGACCGATAATCATCGCCACGCAGGCGTACGCACCACGGATCTGGCGGTTTGTGGCAGCAATGGCAGCAAAAATGTTGTCTGCTTCCAGCGGATAGTGACGGAAATTATCCAGCTCGCTGGCGAACACGTTGAGCAGGATTTCAGAATCAGAGGTGGTGTTAATGTGGCGACGTTTCTCTTCGAACAGCTTTTTACGCAGCTCGTGCGCGTTGGTCAGGTTACCGTTATGGGCAAGGGTAATGCCATACGGTGAGTTGACGTAGAAAGGCTGTGCCTCAGAGGCGCTGGAACTGCCAGCAGTAGGATAACGAACGTGACCGATCCCCATATTACCTTGCAGACGCTGCATATGGCGGGCTTCAAACACATCGTTTACCAGGCCATTCGCCTTACGTAAACGGAAGCAGTTGTTTGCATCAATGGTGATGATACCCGCAGCATCCTGCCCACGGTGCTGAAGCACCGTTAACGCGTCATAAATCGACTGGTTTACCGGCATGAAACCGGCGATACCGACAATACCGCACATTCGTCTTTTCCTCGTTAAGCCACATCTCAGGGTTTATGCCCTGGGCAAAAAACTCGACGAGCTTTGCAGATAGTCAAAGAACCATCTGATGATGAAGCTGAACTCTGGAATGAGCTGCGATTTCTGCCAGTCTTCACTTTTGGAGAACCCGGTGAAGGTATCCAGGAAGAACAGGATCGCGGCTACAATCAGCACGCCTCGTAATGCCCCGAAACAGATCCCGAGCACCCTGTCCGTTCCTGACAGACCGGTTTTCTCGACCAGCTGACCTATCACGTAATTCACGATAGCGCCAACAATCAGCGTCGCGATAAACAGCACCGCGATAGCGATTCCATTTCGGACCAGTTCATCTTCAAAGCCCGTGAACCAGACAGACAGGTAAGTGTAGTAATGACTGGCAACAAAGAAAGCACAACCCCATGTCACCAGCGATAACGCTTCACGAACAAAGCCACGGATCAGGCTAACCAGACAGGAAAAACCAATCACCGCAATGATGGCGTAATCAATCCAGACCATATGTGTCCCACGATTTAACGCCCTGTCATCCAGTTCGGGGCGAATTCTAACAGAAAAAGAAAACGTTTGCGTAGGGATTTCCTTCCCGCGCGTAAATAAAAAAGGCGCTGAAAAAATGTTCAACGCCGTGGCCTATCGCCTCTCTCTTTCAGGAGCAGGTCGTACTTAGTTAGCGCTGTAGCTCATCACTACACCACTCAGACCGGAGATCTGCTTCAGCTCGCCGAGCGAACCTTTCAGTTTGTCTTTAGACGCCTCTGGCCCCACGAGGATACGGGTAATTTTACCCTGCACCGGCGTGGAAGGTGAAGTGTAAACACGATACCCCGCACTGCGCAGTTTCCCCACCACCTCATTGACTTTATCCGCATTTTTCAGCGCACCAAGTTGCACAACGTAAGCTTTGCCCGTTGGGGCTGCAGCCTCTTGCTGAGCCGGTTTCGCTGGCGGAGCTGTCTCTGAAGCAGCGGCCAGCTGTTCTGCTGTTTTATCGCGCTGTGGTTTAGGCTGAGGTTTGTCGACCGGCTTCGGTTTTTCAACAGGTTTAGGCTGCTCTACCGGCACAGGGTCGATCTCATTGTTGCTCGTTGCCGCCAGACGAGACGGGTCGAGCGACGGTGCTGCGGCATCGCCCGCACGGATCTCTTCTGCCGCACCTTCCGGTGGCTGAGCAGGAAGCGCCTGCGTCGCCGCAGGGAGCATATCCGGCTCATCGCGGTCACCCGGTTTAGGGACCAGCGGAATAGCGGCAAACTCATCCTGATAATGCTTTTTCTGCCCGTCGAGCAGACCCGGGAGGATAATCACCCCAAGCGCGACCAGCACAATGGTTCCTGTTAAACGGTTCTGAAACTTACTCGCCACCGGTTCTCCCCGCGTCCATCACTTCCATGACATGTGCTACGGTGTGGAATGAGCCACACACCAGCACGGTATCTTCTGGTTTAGCATCCGCCATCGCGGCATGCCAGGCCTGAGCCACGCTATTGTAGATTGCGCCTTTGCCAAGATGTTCCATCAGTTGCTCAGCTGTTGCGCCACGCGGCCCCTCCAGAGGAGCACAATACCAGCTATCGACCACACTCTCCATGCAGGCCAGCGTCCCGCCGATATCTTTATCATGAAGCATACCGATAACTGCCAGTACGCGCCCGGTTTTTGGTAACGATTTAAGACGTCCGGCAAGATAAGCCGCCGCATGTGGGTTATGGGCCACATCCAGAATGAGACGTGGTGACTCGCTGACGATCTGGAAACGCCCGGGCAGAATCGCGTTCTGTATACCATCGCGGATCGCCTGCTCGCTGACCGCGAGGCCGCTGGCGCGCAGTGCCGCCAGTGCCGTTGCCGCGTTAGGCTGTGGCACCTGCGGCAGAGGCAGATTGTCCAGCGCGCCCTGCGCATCACTAAAGCGCCAGACATGGTTCAGCACTTCATACTGCCAGTCAACGTCGCGGCGCAGCAGACGCGCGCCCTTCTCGTTTGCCACATCCGCAATGGTATGCGGCATATCCGGCTCGCCGACCACGGCGGGCTTATCTGCGCGGAAAACACCGGCCTTCTCGCGGCCAATGCTTTCACGGTCCGGTCCCAGCCAGTCGGTATGATCCAGCGCGATGCTGGTGACCACCGCCACATCTGCATCCACCATATTGGTGGCATCAAGACGTCCGCCGAGGCCGACCTCAAGGATCACCACATCGAGTTGCGCCTGCTTGAACAGCCATAGCGCCGAAAGCGTTCCGTATTCGAAATAGGTTAATGAGATCTCACCGCGCGCGGCTTCAATTTCCGCAAACGAGGCCGTATGTGCCGATTCCGGTAACTCACTGTTCTGCACGCGAACCCGTTCGGTATAGCGTACCAGGTGTGGAGAGCTGTAAACGCCAACCTTATAACCCGCAGCCATCAGAATGGATTCCAGCGTACGGCAGGTCGTCCCTTTACCGTTGGTGCCCGCGACAGTAAAAACGAAAGGCGCAGGTTTCAGCACATCAAGACGCGCAGCGACCTGGCTTACGCGCTCAAGGCCCATATCAATGGTTTTGCTGTGCAGGTTTTCCAGATAAGAAAGCCACGCGGCCAGGGGCGACGTGGCTTGGGGAATGCTTTTATTTTCCATGATGCCCGGTTGTCATTAACAGTTTAGAAAGCAAAAGGGCAGCGCCAACCGGCCCTGCCCTTTTCAGTTATCAGGCCTCGGGTTCCTGATCCGGTACCACCACGCCTTCGCGCGGCTCATCCGGGTTTGGCGCTGGCAGGTTCATCAGCTTCGCCAGAATGCTCGCCAGTTTCAGGCGCATTTCCGGACGACGGACGATCATGTCGATGGCGCCTTTTTCGATGAGGAACTCACTGCGCTGGAAGCCCGGCGGCAGTTTTTCACGCACGGTCTGCTCGATAACGCGAGGACCTGCAAAGCCGATCAGCGCTTTTGGCTCAGCGATGTTCAGATCGCCCAGCATCGCGAAACTTGCGGAGACGCCACCCATGGTTGGGTCGGTCAGCACAGAGATGTAAGGCAGACCACGCTCCTGCATTTTTGCCAGTGCCGCAGAGGTTTTCGCCATCTGCATCAGAGACATCAACGCTTCCTGCATACGCGCACCGCCAGAGGCAGAGAAGCAGATCAGCGGGCAGTTGTCTTCCAGCGCCTGCTCGACGGCACGCACAAAACGCGCCCCCACCACTGAACCCATTGAGCCGCCCATAAAGGAGAACTCAAACGCAGCGGCAACAACCGGCATCTCATGCAGGGTGCCTTTCATGACGATCAGCGCGTCTTTCTCGCCGGTCTCTTTCTGTGCAGAGGCCAGACGATCTTTGTATTTTTTGGAATCGCGGAACTTCAGCACGTCTTTTGGCTCAAGCTCGCTACCCAGTTCTACCAGAGAACCTTCGTCCAGCAGGCTATGCAGGCGGTTACGCGCCGACATACGCATGTGGTGGTCACACTTCGGACACACCTCTAGGTTGCGTTCCAGCTCTGCGCGATACAGAACCTGGCCGCAGCTATCACACTTCGTCCATACCCCTTCAGGAATGCTCGCTTTGCGCGTTGGGGTAATGTTGCTTTTAATTCGTTCAATCCAGCTCATTGATAACCTTTCTGCCTGAACCTGGTCGTATGCCAGTTTTGCTATAAGAGGCGAATAATGCCATTTTTGCCTCCAACAGACCATGAATGTTGCACATTAAAACATAACAGCCCGAAACTTTGGATAAAAAAGTGGTCGAACCGCCAGTGTGCATTTACTTCGCTTGTTTCGCCGCCGCACGTTTGTGACGAATAACCTCAATCACGCCAGGCAGTACAGAAAGCACAATAATCGCTACAATCAGTAACTTAAGGTTTTCCTGAACCACCGGCAGATCGCCAAACAGGTAGCCTGCATAGGTAAACAGCAGTACCCACAGCAGCGCGCCAACCACGTTATATGCCGCAAAGTGACGATAGGACATATGTCCCATTCCCGCCACAAACGGCGCAAATGTACGCACAATAGGCACAAAGCGTGCAAGGATAATGGTTTTCCCACCATGGCGTTCATAAAACGCATGGGTCTTGTCTAAATAGCTACGACGGAAAATTTTCGAGTCTGGGTTACTGAAAAGCCGCTCACCAAATACTCGTCCAATCGTATAGTTGACCGCATCACCCACAATGGCGGCAATCACCATCAGTACAACCATCAGATGCACATTCAAATCATTGGTCGGTAATGCTGATAACGCCCCGGCGACGAACAACAGCGAATCCCCAGGTAAAAACGGGGTGACGACCAGACCGGTTTCACAGAACAGAATGAGGAACAGAATAGCGTAAACCCAGACGCCATACTGTGCGACAAGCTCCGCCAGATGAACATCAATATGCAGGATGAAATCAATCAAAAAACGAATTACGTCCATATTGTTTAAGCCCTAATTGCACCTTTGTTTAGTCCGCTAAAAATAGCGGGCCCATTGGCGGTTTCGGCAGGTCAAACCGATCCGGATAGTCTACCGAGACCAGATACAACCCCTCCGCTTTCGCCGTGGCTGCCGCAAGCGTTCTGTCCTTCGCTGCCAGCAGTTCAGCAATCCAGCTCTCCGGCTGGTGTCCGGCACCCACTTCCATCAGGCTGCCCACAATATTCCGTACCATATGATGTACAAAGGCATTGGCTTTGATATCCACCACCACATACGCGCCAAAACGGCTGACGTTTATGTGCATGACATTACGCCACGGCGTGCGGGACTGACACTGCACCGCACGAAACGAGGTAAAGTCATTTTCACCAATCAGACACTGTGCCGCACGATGCATACGTTCAGCATCAAGCGGTTCATAAAAATGCGTCACGCCCTGGCTTAACACCGCTGGACGAAGACGTTGATTGTAGATGACATAACGGTAGCGACGCGCCGTGGCGCTGAAGCGCGCGTGAAAATCATCCGGCACAGCTTTCACCCAACGAACAGCAATGTCACCAGGTAAATTCGCATTTACACCCAGCGTCCAGGCGGCATCTTTACGCACGGCAGTGGTTTCAAAGTGAACCACCTGCCCCGTGCCATGAACACCCGCGTCCGTACGGCCCGCGCACAGGACGTTAATTGGCTCGTTTGCCACCTGAGAGAGCGCTTTCTCCAGCTTCTCCTGGACGCTGCGCACCTCATTCTGACGCTGCCAGCCATAGTATTTACTGCCATCGTACTCAATACCGAGGGCAATTTTATGAACTGGCTTTTGATCCACGTCTGACATCAGTACAGGTACTCCTGTACCAGTTTTTCAGCGATTTTGACCGCCATCAGCGCACCGCCGAAACGAACGTTGTCAGCAACGGACCAGAACTGAACCTGCTCCGGCATACCGTAATCGTTACGCACGCAGCCAACGGAAAGATGCGCGCTACCGGTGGCATCGCCCACCTGGGTCGGGAACTCGCTCTCTTCGGAAAGCACAATGTCTTCTCCACGACCAAACGCATCGCGCGCTTCTTCTGCCGCCAGCGGACGCAACGCTTCAAAACCTACCATCTGCGCGTGACCGTAGAAGACCGGCGACTGCACGACATTCGCGGAGATCATCAGGCCGTCGTCCTGCAGAATTTTACGAACTTCATCGACGATCCGGCGCTCTTCGCGCACGGAACCCTCGCGATCTGGCAGCAATGGCAGCATGTTGAACGCCAGCTGACGACCAAAGAAATCGTCTTCGTCAATCGGGATGCCGTTCAACAACTTCGCGCTCTGACCGGCCAGCGCATCGACGGCCTTTTTGCCATTTGCGGAGGCGGACAGCAGACTGGTGACAGTAATACGCGACAGGCCGCCGTCGTCGATAAGTGGTTTCAGAGCGGTCAGCAGCTGGCTGGTCAGGCTGTTTGGTACCGCGATGATATTGCGATTACGGTAATCAGCCAGCACAAACGGGTTCACGTCCGGCACCACCAGCGGCACATCCGGCTCCATGGAGAACAGACCGCTCAGGTCGATCACCAGACAGCCTGCGTTAGTCGCCTCTTCAATGTAAGCAGCAGTGGCTTCAACGCCCGCGGCGAAAAATGCCAGCTGCGCCTGCGTCCAGTCGAACGCTGCCGCATCCTGAACCATCACGGATTTACTGTTGAAACGCAGATGCTCACCCGCGCTATCGGTACGCGCCAGCGCATAGATATCGCCCACCGGGAACTGACGCTCAGCAAGGGTTTCGAGTAGGGCTTCGCCCACGGCACCCGTGGCACCTAAAATGGCAATGTTCCAGCCTTCAGACATGGTGGTTTACTCCAGAAATAAAAAAGCGTCCCTGTCGGAGTATCCGACAGGGAGCATTAAGAAGACATTAATGTGCCGGGTGATGTACGGCGTTAAAACCCAGTTTATGCAGCAGCGTTGCAGCCTTTGCGTCATCGCAAATCACATACAGAGAGGACCACTCGCGGCGCTCTACATAGTTTTTGCGCAGCTTGTCAAACTCTCCCGGGATCCCCGCCACCTTACGCAGTAGTGCATCATCGCGGCGCACATCATACACCAAATGCACCAGCCTTTTCAGCGTCGCCTGATCGAGCGGACCATGCAGCGTAATGCGGCCAAATTCAGGTGCAGGCAGTAAGGTATCCAGCGCGACCTGCTGCGGATGCCCAATAAAGGCACTGTAGGCTTCGAAGACCTGAGTCGTGCCGCGCGCTTTCCCCTCGAGGGTGTAACCGGCGATATGCGCAGTACCCACGTCCACCTTGTTAAGCAGCTCAACGTTGAGATCCGGCTCTGGCTCCCAGACGTCCAGCACCACGCTGAGGTCTTGTCCATCATTCAGACATGTCAGCAGCGCGGCATTATCCACCACCGGACCGCGGCAGGCATTTATCAGAATAGTGCCAGGTTTCAGACGACGGATCAGGGCTTCGTCGGCAAGATGCAGCGACTTATACGGCCCTTCTTTAAACAACGGCGTGTGGAAAGTGATCACATCGCACTGTTCAACCAGTTCATCCAGCGGGCGGAAATCCCCTTCCTCACCGTTGTCTTTGCGCGGAGGGTCGCACAGCAGAGTACGAATACCCAACGCTTCCAGACGTTTTTGCAGGCGTCCGCCCACATTACCCACACCGACAATCCCTACGGTACGATCCTGCAGCGCAAAACTGTCACGCTCGGCAAGCATCAGAAGGGAGGAAAAAACGTATTCCACTACAGCAATGGCGTTACAGCCCGGCGCGGCGGAAAAACCGATCCCCGCCTGCTTAAGCCATTTGTCATCCACATGATCCGTCCCTGCCGTTGCGGTCCCGACGAACTTAATCGCTTTACCGGCGAGCAACGCCTCATTTACTTTGGTCACCGAGCGCACCATCAGCGCATCTGCATCATCCAGTTCGTTAACCGGGATTGGACGACCAGGGACAGCCTTAACGTTACCCAGGCGGCTAAACAGCTCACGGGCATAAGGCATATTTTCATCAACGAGGATTTTCACGTCTGAGTACCTGTTTGAGAGGAAGAAAACCTGCCAAGTGTGCCATAATCTGGCCGCCAGGCATATACGTATGCCAGGTTTACGCTGAGTTTTGACTTTAAGGATTTTTGACGATGCAGCCCATTTCAGGTACGCCGCCACGCCCTCCGGGTGAAGGCCCTGTCACGCCGAACGTTGCCGGTGAACAACCGCTATCCACCCAACAGCGCACCGTGCTGGAGCGACTGATCACGCGCCTGATTGCGCTGACGTCACAGCAAAACGCGGAAGTCTGGGCTGGGGTTAAGCATGATTTAGGTGTCCGGAACGATGCACCGTTGCAGTCGCGCCACTTCCCAGCGGCCGAGCAAAATCTGAATCAGCGTATTACCGCCGCACAGCAAAATCACACTACCCGGCAGATTGTCTCACAGCTCACCGAGCTGTTAGGACAGGGTAATAACCGACAGGCGGTCAGTGATTTCATTCGCCAGCAGTTTGGCCAGACCGCCCTGAGTCAGCTGACGCCAGAGCAGTTGAAAACCGTGCTGACGCTGCTGCAAACCAATCAGCTGACCATCCCGCAACCGCAACAGCGTCCGTCAACCGAGCGTCCGCTGCTGCCTGCTGAACACAATACACTGAACCAGATGGTGACCAAACTGGCCGCCGCCACCGGCGAGTCAACGAAGCTTATCTGGCAATCGATGCTGGAGCTTTCCGGCGTGAAAGCGGGCGAGCTGATCCCGGCGAAACAGTTTACCCATCTGGTGACCTGGCTACAGGCCCGTCAGACGCTGAGTGCCCAGAGTACCCCTACCCTGCATACGCTCCAGGCGGCACTGAAACAGCCGCTTGAGCCGCATGAGTTTGAGGTTATTCGGGATTACGCCCAGCAGACCTGGCAGGCCACGCCGCAAACGGTACTGACCACCGCGCAGGTGCAGGATTTGCTGAATCAGATCTTTATCCGCCGCGCCGAGCGTGAAGGCGGCGTGCCGGAAGTCAGGGATATTCAGCCGATCTACAACCCGCTGTTTGCACCGGTCGTGGAGACCTTCAGAACGCTGTCTGCCCGTCCAGGGCTGTTGTTTATTGCGCTGATGATTGCGCTGGCGATTTTCTGGCTGGTTGCCTGAGGTTTTGCCCGGTGGCGCTACGCTTACCGGGCCTACAACGGCTCAAGTCCTGCGAAACGCCACCAGCGTCACCACAATACCAACCACCGCAGAAACCGCTCCCGCCAGGAACACTGACGGATAGCCAAACGAAGTGGCTAACAGCCCCGCCAGCGGCCCGGTGACCCCGTATGAGATATCCTGAAACGCCGCATAGCCGCCCAATGCTGTACCGCGTACCTGTGGGGCAACACGCTTCACAACTTCAACGCCGAGCGCCGGGAAGATCAGTGAACAACCGCAACCGGTGAGTGCTGCGCCGATCAGTGCAACAGAAGCGACCGGTGCGTTCCACAGTAGCAACAGGCCAACGGTTTCTATCATCAGCGACGCTACGGCCACTTTCACACCGCCAAAACGATCCGGCATCCAGCCAAACAGCACTCGCATCAACACAAATGCGCCGCCAAAGGCAGTGAGGGTAAAGCCCGCCATCGCCCAGCCACGACTCATGAAATACAGCGAGACGAACGTACCAATCACCGCAAATCCCACGCCCTGCAGTGCCAGACCAAGACCCGGCTGCCATATTTGACCAACCACGCTCCACAGGGAAGGACGCACCCCTTTATGGGCTGGTACTTTACGGACCGAACCGTTAAACGCCCACGCCAGCAGCGGTAACAGCATGGTGGTGGCAGCCAGCGCCGCAAATCCAAACTGGCTATTAATAAGCAGTCCAAGCGGTGCGCCTGCGGCCAGTGCACCATAGATAGCCATACCGTTCCAGGACATCACCTTACCGGAGCGTGCAGGCCCCACCAGCCCCATTCCCCAGGTCAGGGTGCCGGTCAGCAGCTGGCTTTCACCAAAGCCAAGGATTAAACGGCCCAGCACCAGCAGCGCAAATTTATACGCGGCATCGACCGGCAGGAGAGCAGCCAGCAGCCACGCACCACCTGCCAGCCCGCAGGCAAACATCCCCTGCAGTGCGGAACGTTTAGCACCGTGCTGATCCGCCAGACGACCGGCGTATCCACGCGTTAATACCGTGGCTAAAAACTGAATGCCCACGGCAATGCCGACCATGGTGTTGCCATAGCCCAGTTCCTGATGAACGAACAGCGGGATCACCGGCAACGGCAGGCCAACGGTCATATAGGTCAGAAATACGGCAAAGGCGATGCGGAACAGCGAGACGTTCGCTGAAGGGGTTGTTTCTGTTTGAGTTATTGCAGTCATGCTTTACTCCGAAATGAAGAGTAAGGCGGGGAAATGCCACGCCCCCTCTACCTGTTTACCAGGATTAAGGTGCGTTGGTTGACGTTAAACGCTTACGCATTATCGTGAGGATAATGTTGAGGTGTGAAGTTTGCCTGTCAGATCAGCCAGTTGTCAATGCATAAAAAAAGGGAGCCTTATGGCTCCCTTTCTGAATCAAACATAAAACTTATGCTTTCAGCTTACGCATCACCAGCGTGGCGTTGGTGCCGCCGAAACCGAAGCTGTTGGACATGACGGTGGTCAGCGTCGCGTCCATTGGTTTGGTCACGATGTTCAGGCCAGCAGCCTGCTCGTCCATCTCTTCGATGTTGATGCTTGGGGCGATAAAGCCGTTTTCCAGCATCAGCAGAGAGTAGATCGCTTCCTGCACGCCAGCCGCACCCAGAGAGTGTCCGGTCATCGCTTTGGTTGCAGAGATAGCCGGGCTATTGTCGCCGAAGACTTCACGGATTGCACCCAGCTCTTTCACGTCGCCTACCGGAGTAGAGGTACCGTGGGAGTTCAGGTAGTCGATTGGGGTATCAACACCATGCATCGCCATCTTCATGCAGCGCACTGCACCTTCTCCAGATGGCGCAACCATGTCAGCGCCATCAGACGTTGCACCGTAGCCCACGATCTCAGCATAGATGTGCGCGCCGCGTGCCAGCGCATGTTCCAGCTCTTCAACCACAACCATACCGCCGCCGCCAGCGATAACGAAACCGTCACGGTGCGCATCATAGGTACGGGATGCTTTATCTGGGGTTTCATTGTATTTGGTGGACAGTGCGCCCATCGCGTCGAATTCACAGGCCATTTCCCAGCCCAGCTCTTCGCCGCCGCCAGCAAATACGATGTCCTGTTTACCCAGTTGGATCTGCTCAACAGCATTACCGATGCAGTGTGCAGATGTCGCACACGCGGAGCTGATGGAGTAGTTCACACCGTGGATTTTGAATGGGGTCGCCAGGCACGCGGAAACCGCAGAACCCATGGCTTTGGTTACCACGTACGGACCTACCGCTTTCAGACCACGCGGGCTGCGCATTGCGTCAGCACCGAATACCTGCGCTTTTGATGAGCCGCCGGAACCGGCAATCAGACCCACGCGCGGGTTGTTCTGATAAACCTCTTCGCTCAGGCCGGAATCTTTGATCGCTTCCTGCATGGAGAGATAAGCATAAATAGAGGCATCGTTCATGAAACGAACCACTTTGCGGTCAATCAAACCGGTGGTGTCCAGTTTGACATTACCCCATACGTGGCTGCGCATACCTGAATCTTTAAACTCTTCAGAGAAAGTGATCCCGGAGCGTCCTTCACGCAGAGATGCCAGGACTTCCTGCTGGTTATTACCGATGCTGGAGACAATGCCCAGGCCAGTAATCACTGCACGTTTCATTCAATACCTCTGTAAGTCGCACTATAGTAAGTTTCGAGTCGCACAATAGCGTACACTTGTACGCCGAACAAGTCCGATCAGCCATTTTCTGCGGAAATTTGCACCGATGGGCTCACATCGTTAAGATCGTGCCACTGCCTGTCAGACGAGTAACTTACGTGAAACAAAATGCTATACAACCCGCCAACCTCGAATTCAACGCTGAGGGTACACCTGTTTCCCGAGATTTTGATGACGTCTATTTTTCTAATGATAACGGACTGGAAGAAACCCGCTATGTTTTCCTCGACGGAAACCAGCTCAGCATTCGCTTCCCTGTACATCCACGGAATCTGTTCGTGGTCGCGGAGAGCGGCTTCGGTACCGGGCTGAATTTTCTGACCCTCTGGCAGGCGTTCGATCAGTTTCACGCTGCACACCCTGAGGCTACGCTACAAAGATTACATTTCATCAGTTTCGAAAAATTCCCGCTCACGGCGCACGATCTGCGGCTCGCCCATCAGCACTGGCCGGAACTTGCACCGTGGGCAGAGCAGCTTCAGGCAAAGTGGCCGCCTCATATTGGTGGCTGTCACCGTTTACTGCTGGACGGCGGACGCATCACACTGGATCTGTGGCTTGGCGACATCAATGAACTGACCGATAAGCTCGATGATTCGATGAATCAGAAGGTAGATGCATGGTTTCTGGACGGCTTTGCGCCTGCCAAAAATCCGGATATGTGGAGCCAGCATCTGTTCACCGCGATGGCGCGGTTGGCACGCCCTGGCGCAACGCTCGCTACCTTTACCTCAGCAGGATTTGTCCGCCGGGGGTTGCAGGACGCGGGCTTTACCATGCAGAAGACCAAAGGTTTTGGCCGCAAGCGCGACATGCTGGTCGGCAGGATGGATCAGACGCTGGACATTCCCGCTCAGGCCCCCTGGTTTGCACGCCGCGCCAGCGCATCGCGAGAGGTGGCGATAGTCGGCGGAGGGATCGCCAGCGCCCTGCTTTCTCTCGCCCTTCTCCACCGGGGCTGGCAGGTAACACTCTACTGTGCTGACGAGACGCCAGCAAAGGGTGCTTCCGGCAACCGTCAGGGGGCGCTCTATCCCCTTTTAAGCGCTCACGATCCTGCACTGAGCCAGTTTTTCCCGGCAGCCTTTATCTTTGCCCGTCATCTGTATGACGCCCTGCCAGTGGCATTCGACCATGACTGGTGCGGCGTGACCCAGCTCGGCTGGGATCAAAAGAGCCAGCAAAAAATCACGCAGATGCTGTCGCTGGGTCTGCCTGACGAGATTGCCCGCGCGGTAAGTGCGCAAGAGGTGGCAGACACCGCTGGCGTTGACACCGGCTGTGGAGGTATTCAGTATCCACTCGGCGGCTGGCTGTGCCCGGCTGAACTGACCACCGCGGTCATTGCCCTGGCGCAATCACACGGGCTTACGGCACATTATGCTCACAAGGTTGAATCGCTGAGCCGTACAGATCACTGGAATCTCCGTTTTGCTGATGGCAAAGAGGCAAGCCATGCCAGCGTTGTGCTGGCAAACGGGCATCACATCAGTCAGTTTATCCAGACAGAGACGTTGCCGGTTTATCCGGTCGGCGGCCAGGTAAGCCATATCCCGACCACACCCAAACTGAGCAAGCTGCGTCAGGTGCTGTGCTATGACGGCTATCTGACGCCGCAAAACCTGTCTAACGGGCATCATTGCATCGGTGCCAGCTACCATCGTGGCGAAACGGATATGCACTACAGCGATGCGGACCAACAGCAAAACCGCCAGCGACTGATTGACTGTTTCCCGGATGCTGCGTGGGCGAAAGAGGTTGATGTTAGTGAGGGTGAAGCGCGCTGCGGCGTGCGCTGTGCCACCCGCGACCATCTGCCTATGGCGGGGAATGTGCCGGACTACAACGCGACGCTTGAGGCCTATCAGGATCTGGCTGAACGCAAGGAAACGGCGGCGGCCTCACCGGTGTATCCGGAGCTGTTTATGCTGGGTGGGCTAGGTTCTCGCGGGCTGTGTTCTGCACCACTGCTGGCAGAAGTTTTAGCCGCGCAAATGAGCGACGAGCCGATTCCGCTGGACAGGGTTACGCTTGCAGGGCTCAATCCAAACCGACTGTGGGTGCGGAAACTGCTGAAGGGGAAGAAGGTTAAATAGGGTGTGGTCTGGAGCCCTCTCCCACCGGGAGAGGGCTTAGAAACAGTTACTTCGCTTTCGCCTGCTGGAACAAATTATCCCACATCCCCAGAACCAGTGACTGATCGCGCGGAGAGAGTTCTCCTGCCAGAATAGCTTTCTCCAGGCTGCGGGTCACTTCATCGTGAATGGCCTCGGCAGTGTGATCGTCCCCGGCCTCCAGCTCCGCAACAGCCAACGTCAGGTGACCACGCAGATAACCGCTGGCGAACAGCTCATCATCACTGGCGTGTTCCACCATGTCATCAATTAACGCCAGAATGCGTGATTCAAATTCTGCGATCATCTTCTTTCCTCAGTTAAAGATCTTCCGGCCAGGGGAAGCATTCCGCCGTGATCACCGGCGTGTGGTAATAATTCTGTAAAGCCTCGATCAGGCGCGCCGGACGTTCCGGAATGCCTTTCTCAAGATATTCCATCACCTGCGCATGAACGCGGCGCTGGAACATGATACGGTCTGGCTCGAAGTCGCCTTCGAGGTTGTCACAGCTCACGTTGAACGGGAAACCCGCCGCGACGCAGAATAACCATTCCAGCGCCTGCGGTTTGACTTCCACATCTTCAAACTGCCCCTGCGTCGCCGCGTCACGTCCGTCCGGGCAGTACCAGTAGCCGAAGTCCACCAGCTCGCGACGCGCTTTTCCGGCGATGCACCAGTGCGAAATCTCGTGCAACCCGCTGGCGTAAAAACCGTGAGCAAAGACGATGCGGTTATACGGCACGTCAGCATCAGCGGGAAGATAGATCGGTTCGTCGTCGCCTTTAATCAGACGGGTATTAAAATCGTCAGCAAAACAGCCGTCAAAAATCTCAATCAGCTGTTCGTATTTATGCGTACTGTTCATTAGTGCATCCCCAACCAGGTGAGGATCTCCTGTCCATGGCTGTCATAAAGAAGTTTGGCGCTCATTACCGCCGAGACGATAACAATCATTGGGCGGATAAGTTTTTGTCCTTTGCTTAAAACCAGACGCGAGCCTGCACGCGCGCCCAGGAACTGCCCCGCCATCATCACAAACCCGGTTGCCCAGATAACCTTGCCGCCGATGATAAACAGCAACAGGCCACCGAGGTTTGAGGTCGCGTTGAGCACTTTGGCATGGGCAGTAGATTTGGCAAGATTAAAGCCGGCCAGCGTCACGAACGCCAGCGCATAAAATGAACCGGCACCCGGGCCGAAGAAACCGTCGTAAAAACCCACACAGCCACCGGCAATAAGAGCAAACGGCAAGCCGTGCAGTCGACGCTGACGATCTTCTTCACCGAGTTTTGGCATCAGCAAGAAGTAAAGCCCGATGCAGATGACCAGAATCGGCAGGATCTGGCGCAAAATGTCGGACTGCACGTGCTGGACCAGCAGCGCGCCCGACGTCGAGCCGATAAAGGTCATCAGGATATTGAGCTTCTGATCGGCAAGGCTCACCACCTTACGGCGGATAAAATAGAGCGATGCCGAGAGTGAACCGCCGCAAGCCTGCAGCTTATTCGTGGCCAGAGCCTGCGCCGGGCTCATGCCCGCCGCCAGTAGCGCGGGCACGGTTAACAGCCCGCCGCCGCCCGCAAGAGCATCGATAAAACCGGCCAGCATGGCCACAAAGAACAGCACCACCAGTAGCAGCGGCGACACCATAAACAGATCGACGAAATTATCCATTAAAGTACATGCTCATCCAGTAGCGCCTGGCAGGAAGGCGGCAACGGAGGCGGTGTCTTCTTCTCAGGCTTAGAGGTTCCAGGTTTGGCTGGCTCAAACCAGCTTTGCAGTTCATATCCGCAGCCATCGCCCGACGGCGGTAGCGGCTGATCTTCACATTCCAGGCTGTTCGCCGGGCAACGCAGACGCACGTGCATGTGCGCACGGTGCTGGAACCACGGGCGGACTTTGCGCAGCCAGTCGCGATCGGTTCCGGCATCCAGGCAGAGCTGCTGTTTGATAGCCGGGTTAACGAAAATCCGCGTGACGTCGTTATCTTTTGCCGCCAGCTTGATCAAACTGAAGACATCCTGCGACCACAGCGAAGGCACAACGTTTTTACCGTCGCTTGCCACCAGATCCAGCGCCTGCGGTTTCAGCAGTTGGGCAGAACTCCAGCGCGCTTTCGGCAGTTGCAGGAAGATATCGACATCCAGCCCTGTCTGATGACTGGCGTGCCCACTGTTAAAACGACCGCCGGCAGGCATCCCCATATCGCCAATCAACATCGTGCCCAATCCCAGGTTATGCACCTGGTTTCCCAGACGCTGGATGAACAACACCAGATCCGGGTGGCCGAAATAACGACGCTGATCGGTACGCATCACCTGGTAGGTATCGGACTGCAGCGGAAGCTCCTGGGCACCGACGATACAGCCGTTCGAAAAGGCGCCAATGGACTGTGCGCTCCCCGCCACCGGGTGGGTGATTTTTTGCCATGGCGTCGCAGCCAGACTGGCTCCACTGGCGAGCAGCGCCAACAGAGCAATTGCGGTCTTTTTCATGTTTACCAGCGTGGAATGGTGGTCGTCACATCCGCATTCTGCGCGCGCTGGCGCAGGAAGTGATCCATCAGTACGATCGCCAGCATCGCCTCGGCGATCGGCACCGCACGGATCCCCACGCACGGATCGTGACGTCCTTTGGTGATCATCTCAACTTCTTCACCATCGCGGTTAATCGTATGGCCCGGCACGGTGATGCTGGAGGTCGGCTTCAGCGCGATGTTGGCAACAATCTGCTGCCCGCTGCTGATCCCGCCGAGAATGCCGCCCGCATGGTTGCTCTGGAAACCGGCTTTCGTGATTTCGTCGCGGTTCTGACTGCCACGAAGCTGAACCACGTCAAAACCGTCGCCAATCTCTACGCCTTTTACCGCGTTAATACTCATCAGCGCGTGGGCGATGTCGGCGTCGAGACGGTCAAATACCGGCTCGCCCCAGCCCGGCGGCACGCCGTCCGCCACCACGGTGACTTTTGCACCAATGGAGTCGCCCTCTTTTTTCAGGCCGCGCATCAGTTCGTCCAGCGCCTCCAGCTTGTCGGCATCAGCACAGAAGAACGGGTTCTGTTCAACCTGCTCCCAGTCTTTGATTGCCAGCGGAATGTCGCCCATCTGGGTCAGACAGCCACGGATCACAATGCCAAACTTCTGCTGCAGGTATTTCTTGGCAATCGCCCCTGCGGCCACGCGCATCGCGGTTTCACGCGCGGAAGAACGTCCACCGCCGCGATAGTCACGGAAGCCGTATTTTTGCTCGTAGGTATAGTCGGCATGGCCTGGACGGAACACGTCCTTGATAGCACCATAGTCCTGAGAACGCTGATCGGTGTTTTCGATCAGCAGACCAATGCTGGTCCCGGTGGTACGGCCTTCAAAAACGCCGGAGAGAATTTTAACCTGGTCCGGCTCGCGACGCTGCGTGGTGTAGCGAGAAGTGCCCGGACGACGACGGTCGAGGTCGTGCTGTAAATCGGCTTCGGTCAGTTCGATGCCTGGCGGGACGCCGTCAACGATACAACCCAATGCCAGCCCATGTGATTCACCAAAAGTGGTCACACGGAATAACTGTCCAATACTGTTTCCTGCCATCACGGCTCCGATGTTGTTGTTTGTGTTTGAGCGTTGTGAAACGGGCCGAAGCCCGCTGGATTAATCTTTATAGATACTGAAGTGTTCACGCGCGTCGAGCAGTTGCGCTTTGGTCAGCATAAAGACGCCGTCACCGCCGTTGTCGAACTCAAGCCAGGTGAACGGCACATCCGGGTACTGCTCTATCAGATGTACCATGCTGTTGCCTACTTCACAAATCAGAACACCGTCGTCGGTCAGATAATCCGGCGCGCAGGCCAGGATGCGACGCGTCAGCTTCAGGCCGTCAGAGCCTGACGCCAGACCCAGCTCCGGCTCGTGACGATATTCGTTCGGCAGATCGGACATGTCTTCCGCATCAACATACGGCGGGTTGGTGACGATCAGATCGTACTGCAGCGTCGGCAGGTCGCGGAACAGATCGGAGCGAATTGGCGTAACGTGGTGAATCAAACCATGTTCTTCAATGTTGTGCTCGGTGACAGCCAGCGCGTCGGTGGAGATATCCACTGCGTCCACTTCCGCTTCCGGGAAAGCATACGCGCAGGCGATGGCGATGCAGCCACTGCCAGTACACATATCCAGAATGTGTTGCGGCTGATGGCCCATCAGACCTTCAAAGTGGTTGTTAATCAGCTCGCCAATTGGCGAGCGAGGCACCAGCACGCGCTCATCGACATAGAATTCGTGGCCGCAGAACCAGGCTTTGTTGGTCAGGTAGGCGACCGGAATACGCTCGTTCACGCGGCGGATCACACGTTCAACAATGCGGTGTTTTTCGCTGGAGGTCAGGCGCGCGGTGCGCATGTCTTCAGGAATATCCAGCGGCAGATAGAGAGACGGCAGCACCAACTGAACAGCCTCATCCCACGGGTTATCGGTACCGTGACCGTACCAGATATTGGCGGCGCTGAAGCGGCTAACCGACCAGCGCAACATGTCCTGTATGGTATGCAGCTCGTTTACTGCTTCATCGACAAAAATTTTATCCACTCTTTCCTCCAGGGCATGCTCGCATAATTTTCGGCGGCTAGTTTGCCATGAAGACGGCGATAAATCAGCAATGACGCGTGCCGCTTGAGGTTAAAAAATGCGTTTAGTCGGGTACACTATCGGAAATACGAGATGAGAATGACAAATGAAAAAGAAAACATCGCTCAGCGAGGAGGATCAGGCACTCTTCCGACAGCTGATGACCGGGACGCGTAAAATCGCGCAGGACACTATTGTCCATCGCCCACAACGTAAAAAAATCAGCGAAGTACCGGTCAAACGGCTGCTGCAGGAGCAGGCGGATAACAGCCACTATTTTTCAGATGAATTTCAGCCGCTACTCAATACGCAAGGGGCGGTGAAGTATGTTCGTGAAGACGTCAGCCATTTTGAGCTAAAAAAATTACGGCGTGGGGATTATTCACCCGAGCTGTTTCTCGATCTGCATGGGTTGACGCAGATGCAGGCGAAGCAGGAGCTGGGAGCTTTAATTGCGGCCTGTCGTCGTGAACATGTTTTTTGCGCCTGCGTGATGCACGGCCACGGCAAACATATTCTCAAGCAACAAACCCCCCTGTGGCTGGCTCAACATCCACACGTGATGGCTTTTCATCAGGCACCCAAAGAGTACGGCGGAGATGCCGCATTGCTGGTGTTGATTGAAGTAGAAGAGTGGCAGCCGCCAGAATTGCCCTGACAGAACAGCGGGAAGCATGCTCTGCTCCCCGCTATAGCACACGTCACATCAGATAGCTTTTGCCATCTTCAGGTTGCACGGACTCATCTGCCAGTTGAAGGTACCTCTGCCCGTTTCGTCGAGCGTGACATTGGCAATGGCGGATGTCGTGAACATCGGCGGGGTCTCGCCCGGGCAAAGCTCAGATACCAGATAGCCAACCAGTGGCAGGTGGGAAATGACCAGCGCGGAAGCGACACCTTCATTGTACAGCGCCTGAAGATAAGCGCTGACAAGGCCTACATCGCCACACGGGGTGAGTTCAGGGAGAACATCCACACTCGCAGGCAGGTTCATACACTCCCCTACCACGTCCAGCGTCTGTTCTGCACGCAGGAACGGACTCACCAGAACGCGTTCGATGTCCACTTTTTGACCTTTAAGCCAGGTCGCCATCAGACGAGATTCGTCGCAGCCACAGACGGTCAAAGGACGTACTGAGTCACTGGCGGCATCGAGTGCCGCGTCGCCGTGACGCATGATAAAAACTTGCATATTGCACCGCTTTTGTTAACCAGAATCACCGGCGTTAACTACCCGCGATAACTGCTGAGAGGTAGAAAACCCGATGGCCGGGCATTGTGCCTGATCCATTCGGTGAATGAAACGCTGTTTTTTACCTCAATGGCGTAAGTATAGTCAATCTCTGTTTACAAAATCGCCGGAACAGGTTCATTCACTTCAGGATTTACCCTTCTTTGACCTCAACTTACGAGGACAGTTTCCCTTGCAGGCCAAAATGTCTGGCCGCGTTCCGCCATCTGCAATAATTCGTCACACGGTGTAAACCGTGGACCATATTGCGAAGCCAGACGTTGCAGAATAGCAACCACTTCACCCGCGCCAAGCGTATCCATATAACGGAACGGGCCGCCAAGGAACGGCGGGAAACCAATGCCAAATACCGCACCGATGTCACCATCACGCGCGCTTTTGATAACCTGCTCACCAAAGCAACGTGCCGCTTCATTGAGCATCATCATCACACACCGTTCAGCACACTGAACGGCAGACAGTTTTCCCTGACCGGTGGTCGAAATAAGCCCATAAACAGAAGGGTCGACCTGTTTCTTGCTTTTACGCCCTTTCGCGCCGTAAAGATAGAAACCACGTTCATTTTTTCTACCTTTGCGATCGTCCTTCAAAATTGCGGAAACAATGTTTGCAGGCGGGGTAAAACGATCGCCATAAGCGGCTTCCAGCACAGGTATAATTTTAGTTCCGGTGTCTATTCCCACCTCATCCAAAAGTTGGATTGGCCCAACCGGGAAACCAAACTTGACGAGTGCTTCGTCGACGTGCTCGATTTTTTCGCCTTCTGTCAGCAACCGCATGGCCTCATTAATATAGGGAGCCAGAATGCGGTTAACGTAAAAACCGGCTTTGTCCACCACAACGATCGGTGTCTTACCCTGCATTTTGGCCAGTTTCACCACGGTGGCGATGGTTTGCGGGCTGGTTGTGGCATGCGGGATCACTTCCACCAGCGGCATTTTTTCTACGGGGCTAAAGAAGTGCAGGCCAATCACCTGCTCCGGACGCGCAGCCTTAGCCGCGATATCGCCAATCGGTAATGACGATGTGTTTGAGGCAAATATGGTGTGCGGGGCGCAATGTAGCTCAACGTCTGCCACCATCTGCTGCTTAAGCGCCAGATCCTCAAACACGGCTTCAATCACCAGATCGCGATGCGCAAAACCACTGTAATCCGTCGTACCGGAGATCATCGCCAGGGTTTTATCACGCTCACTCGCCCTGATATGGCGGCGTTTGACCTTCTGATCAAGGTTCTGCCAGCTATACTGCAGCGCGTGATTGATCCCTTTCGCAGCGATGTCTTTGATACGTACAGGCAATTTACCTTTGCTTGCGGTAACAAATGATATTCCGCCGCCCATTAGCCCACCACCCAGTACGCCAACGGCGCGTAGCGGAGCAGGTTTAGCCTCACTGCCCGGATCTTTTTTCACCTCAGTGCTGGCAAAGAAAATGCTGCGTAGTGCCTGCGACTGCGGCGTCATTGCCAGTTCACCAAAGGCTTTTGCCTCAGCGGCATAACCGCTACTGCTGCCCTGCGATAACCCGGTTTCAATAACCTCAAGAATTCGCTTCGCCGCCGGGTAGTTGCCTTTGGTTTTCTGTTCAGTCTTTTTACCGACCATACTGAACAGCAAAGCACGTCCCAACGGCCCGGCCAGAACGCGCTCGCGCACAGGTAGAGTACGTTTGGTCTGGCGTCCTTTCAGAGCCAGTTCGACGGCTGCCTCCAGCAAAATGGAATGAGGAACCACCTCATCAACCAAACCGGCTTTCAGGGCCTGGCGGGCACGCAGTTGCTTACCCGTCAGGATCATTTCGAGTGCAGTGCTGACACCCACCAGGCGTGGCAGACGCTGTGTTCCGCCTGAGCCGGGCAGAAGCCCTAACTGCACTTCCGGCAGGCCAAGAATTGTTTTTGTATCATCGGTACAGATACGACTATGACAGGCCAGCGCCAGCTCCATTCCCCCGCCCAGACATGCGCCGTGGATCGCGGCAATCACCGGGATCGGTAGCGCGTTGATCTCCGCCATCACCTGCTGGCCCTGACGCGCCAGCTCTTCGGCTTCCAGAGCACTTTGCGCACGGGCGATCATGTTAATGTCGGCTCCGGCAATAAAGTTGTCCGGCTTAGCAGAGATAAACACCAGGCCACGAATGGCCTTGTTTTCACGGATCTGCTTTAGCATCGCGCGAACCTGAACACCAAATTCAGCCTTCAGGGTATTCATCTTTTCATCAGGCACATCAATAGTTATCACGGCGACGTTATCGAGGCGAACCGTCAGATTAAATGCAGATGGCATATCCATTATTCAGCCTCCAGAACCATTGCTGCACCAAGGCCACCCGCCGCACAGGCGGTAACAAGGCCAAACCCGCCGCCACGGCGACGTAGCTCGTGTAATGTTTGCGTGATCATCCTCGCCCCTGTGGCGGCAAACGGATGACCATAGGCGATAGAGCCGCCCAGCACGTTGAATTTGCTTTGATCCACTTCACCAGTGGCATGGGCACGGCCCAGCACATCGCGCGCAAAACGCTCGCTTGCCAGTAACTGCACGTTTGCCAGGGTTTGTGCGGCAAAGGCTTCGTGCATATCAATCAGGGTTAAATCAGCCAGCGTCAGCCCTGCGCGATCCAGTGCCAGCGGCGTGGACCAGGCAGGCCCTAACAGCATGTCCTGCCAGACATCAATGGCGGTAAAAGCGTAGCTGCGCAAATAACCCAGGGGAGTAACACCCAGCTCTTTCGCGCGGGATTCGGTCATCAGGATCACCGCAGCAGCACCGTCCGTAAGTGGCGTACTGTTCGCTGCGGTTACCGTGCCATGTTTGCGGTCAAACGCAGGGCGCAGTTTTGCATAATCCGCCAGCGTCGAGGTGCCGCGGATATTGTTATCTTCCGTAAGCGGTTCTCGGTATGGCGGGATATAAGCGGTCATCACCTCATCAGCCAGTTTACCTTCAGACCAGGCTTTCGCTGCCAGCTGATGTGAACGGTGGGCCAGCGCATCCTGCTGCTCGCGGGTAATGCCATAGGTCTTTGCCATCTGTTCGGCGGTATCGCCCATGCGCAGACCAGTGGAATATTCCGCAACGGCAGGGGGTACAGGCATGAGATCACGCAGGCGTAAACGAGAGAAGAGTTTGAGCTTCTGTCCGGTTGTGCGGGCTTTGTTGGCGTCAACCAGGATGCGCGCCAGCTTTTTGCTGACCCCGATCGGCAGTACCGAAGAGGAGTCCGCTCCGCCAGCAATACCGGCACGAATAGTGCCCGCCATCAGGCTTTCAGCCACGTTAGCTACAGCCTGGAAGCTGGTCGCGCACGCGCGGCTGACGCTGTAGGCATCAGTATGGACATTCATTCCGGTACCGAGGACGATTTCCCGCGCAATATTGGGTGCTTCAGGCATCTGCACGACCTGACCGAAAACCAGCTGTTCGATGACCTCTGGCGGAATTTCGCTGCGAGCCAGCATCTCCCCCACCACCATTTTCCCCAGGTCAACAGCCGGTATGCCATGAAATGCCGTTGCCTGACGTGCAAATGGCGTACGCAATCCACTGACAATGGCAATGCGATCGCCCTGACGGGTAATAAGCGGTAATGCCTGACTCATAACACTCCCCTGTAAAATTTTTTGCGCAAACATAAAGTGGTCTGACCTGATACTAGTCTTAACCATTTTTTTACATTCAGCCAATCAGGGAAACGAAAAAGTGCGAGCTAAAACACAGAGAAGAAAAAGAAAATGCCCCTGCATGGCAGAGGCATTTGTGAGGAATGACACCGGGCAAAAAAGATTAACGCAGACCCAACTGGAAAATCAGCGTTTCTGCTTCGCAGGCGAACACAAAGTCGATATCCAGCTTCACGCCGCCTTCCACTTCGGTGAGGGTAGACTTGATGTCGCACGGTTCGGATTCCACATCACGCGCACGTTTGCTCAGCGCGGTCAGTGTCTCTTCCGCTTCGGCACGGTTGGTGAATACACGGCTGTAAGAGGCGGTGCAATCGGAGTTGTCCATGATGGTACCAACATCCATACAGCAGCAAACCGGGGTTTCATCAGCACTGCATTTACTCATAGCTCAATTTCCTCTGTATTCGCGCAAGACGCGAGATAAACACGATGCTGATATTTTACGCCCCGACGCGGGCTCTCTCCAGCCGTTAATGGCGTAAAATCGGATAAGTGACCAATATCACACTAAAAAATGATCTAAAACAAAAACCACCCTTTTGGGTGAGTCGCGATGGTCACATTTTTGCCAACCAGATCTCGTTTCAAGAAACATGTTTGAAAATATTAATAAACAAACTTGCAACATTCTAGCTGGTCAGACCTATACTCTGGCCACTGGTCTGATTTGTCTGTCATACCTCAGACCCTACACTTCGCGCTCCTGTTACGGTATGTAACAATTATTGAATAAAAATAACTCAATGAGGTTATGGTCATGAGCCAGAAAACCCTGTTCAACAAGACTGCGCTGGCAGTCGCAGTGGCACTTGTATCCACTTCCGCATGGTCAGCGGGCTTTCAGTTAAACGAATTTTCTTCCTCTGGCCTTGGCCGCGCATATTCCGGGGAAGGCGCCATCGCTGATGATGCGGGTAACGCGAGTCGTAACCCGGCACTGATTATGATGTTTGACCGCCCGACGTTCTCTGCCGGTGCAGTCTATATTGACCCGGATGTTAATATCTCTGGTAAATCGCCGTCCGGTAAGAGCCTGGATGCGGATAATATCGCCCCAAGCGCCTGGGTCCCTAACGTACATTTCGTTGCACCTATTAACGACCAGTTTGGTTGGGGGGCATCTGTTACCTCTAACTTTGGTCTGGCGACCGAATATGGCGATAACTATGCAGCGGGCACGATGGGCGGTAAAACTGACCTGACCACCGTTAACCTGAACCTGAGCGGCGCTTATCGACTGAACGACAACTGGAGCTTTGGTCTTGGTTTTGATGCGGTTTACGCAGACGCAAAAATCGAGCGTTATGCGGGTGATGCCGGTATGCTGGCCGCCGGTCAGATTCTTTCTCAGGTACCAAACCTGCCTGCAGCAGCACGCCCGGCCGCCATCGCCAAAGCCCAACAGCTGGCCGCCATCCCGGCCGATACCCAGATTGCACGCCTGAAAGGCAGCGAGTGGGGCTACGGCTGGAACGCGGGTATTCTGTATGAGCTGGATAAAAACAACCGTTGGGGTTTGACCTACCGTTCTGAAGTTAAAATCGACTTCGACGGAGATTACAACAGCAACATGAGCACCGCTGTCCCAGGTTTCCCGTATCCAACCGGTGGCAGAACTATTCCTGGTTCCCTGACGCTTAACCTGCCAGAAATGTGGGAAGTTTCAGGTTACAACAAAGTTGCGCCACAATGGGCAATTCACTACAGCATGGCTTACACCAGCTGGAGTCAGTTCCAGGAGCTGAAAGCAACCGGCTCTAATGGCCAGACGCTTTTCTATAAGGATGAGAGCTTCAAAGACTCTTACCGTATCGCGCTGGGTACCACCTACTACTACGATACTAACTGGACCTTCCGTACCGGTATCGCCTTTGATGATAGCCCGGTTCCGGCTCAGACCCGTTCCATTTCTATCCCGGATCAGGACCGCTTCTGGCTGAGCGCAGGTGCGACTTATGCGTTCAATAAAGATGCTTCTGTTGACGTAGGTGCCTCTTACATGCACGGTCAGACCGTGACCATCAAAGAAGGTCCGTACGAGTTCCGTTCTGAAGGTAAAGCCTGGCTGTTCGGTACTAACTTCAACTACGCGTTCTAATCACGCGGGATCAAAAAAGGTGAGCATCGCTCACCTTTTTTATTTACTGCGAATCAATATCTTTTAGTTCGTTTTCGATAGCCTTCGCGTTTGGATTCTCTTCCGGCTTCAGCTTACCGCCGTTGGCAATAAAGTCATGATTCTGGAAGTACGCTTCACGCACCATAATATACGGGTCAGAAGACTGGCGCAGCAGACCATCAGAGTCGAGCAGTTGCGCGCGTGTTTCAATCCCTTCCACCGTCCATTTACCAATAGACAGCGGCCAGGTTAGCCACGACAGGACCGGATACAGCGTATCCACCATATCACCGCCATCATCACGAATGGTGAAACTGCCATAGAACGGCAGATGGACATACGGACCGTAACCTACGCCATAATGCCCCAGAGTACTACCGAAACGGTGCGGCTGTTCACGCTGCAGTTTCGGGTTGGCCATACCTGCAACATCAATGAAGCCACCCATCCCCAACAGGGAGTTCAGGAAGAAGCGAGTAAAGTGTACCATCCCCTGATACGGGTCACCCTGCAGGAAGAAGTTAACCATAACCGCAGGTTCTTCGAGGTTGCTGGTAAAATTACTTAACCCATTACGCGCAGGTTGCGGAACATAATCACGCCATGCTACTGCCACCGGGCGAACCACATACGGATCCAACACGTTGTAGTTGAAGCTATACATTGAGCGGTTAAATCCTTCGAGAGGATCGGAGCGTCCCGTTTGCTCTCCAGAGCTGGCGCAGCCCACAAGCATCGTCGCGCCCAACGCAAGCGCCGACAGCCGAAGTTTCATAAATATCTCCCTGTTCAGTTTGGCTATCGTTGATTGCCATCCGTAACGGAACCTTTAAATGCTCCGTCTGTAAACGTGCAAGCGATTGTAACAGCACGTTTACCGATGTCTATGAGCACAATTACGGGCAGTAACCAGCGTGACTCTGATCTCAGCATAGCCTGGCTTTTGGAATTCGTTTCGCTGGCAATTTTATAATGTGTTTGAAAGAGATGTCTCGCCTTTGTTGCTATTGCCACCAATTTAAGAGCTTCCCCACAGGCAACCCAATAAAAACCGCTACGCTTAGAAGAAAATCAACCTGCGGGAGTGATTATGAAAGAAGTAGGCGAAGAAAAAGTGGATGAAAGTAACGAGAAGATTGAAATTGAGAGCGAAGAGAAAGCCCGCGGCGAGAAGATAGAAATTGACGAAGATCGCCTCCCCTCCCGCGCGATGGCGATCCACGAGCATATTCGCCAGGATGGCGAAAAAGAGATGGAACGTGATGCCATGGCCCTTTTCTGGTCAGCTATCGCTGCCGGGCTTTCAATGGGCGCTTCTCTGCTCGCAAAAGGGATCTTTCATGTTCAACTGGAAAGTGTGCCCGGCGGTTTTTTACTTGAGAATCTCGGCTACACCTTCGGCTTCATTATCGTCATCATGGCGCGGCAGCAGCTGTTTACGGAAAACACTGTTACCGCCGTTCTGCCAGTAATGCAAAACCCTACCCTCGGTAATTTCGGTTTACTGATGCGTCTGTGGAGCGTGGTCCTGCTGGGCAATATCATCGGTACAGGCGTCGCGGCCTGGGCATTTGAATATATGCCGATATTTGATGAACCCACCCGCGATGCGTTTGTGAAAATTGGCATGGATGTGATGAAAAACACACCAGTCGAAATGTTCTCCAATGCCATCATCTCCGGCTGGATTATCGCCACGATGGTCTGGATGTTTCCTTCAGCCGGCAGCGCCAAAATTGTGGTAATCATCCTGATGACCTGGCTGATTGCGCTGGCTGACACGACGCATATCGTGGTGGGTAGCGTTGAAATTCTCTATCTGGTCTTTAATGGCACACTTCACTGGAGTGATTTTTTCTGGCCATTCGCCCTGCCGACGCTCGCGGGCAACATCTGCGGCGGGACGTTTATCTTCGCGCTGTTAAGCCATGCGCAAATCCGTAACGACATGTCGAACAAACGCAAAGCAGAGCTTAAGGCACGGGAAAATGATGATAAATCGACAAAAAAATCGACCTGAATGGTGACTCTTTGAGCAGTCAGGCGGCGATGCGCTTAACGCAAAGTGTAAATAACGTTATACTCGTGCCGCCTCGTCCCCTTAGTTAAATGGATATAACGAGCCCCTCCTAAGGGCTAGTTGCAGGTTCGATTCCTGCAGGGGACACCATGACTCGCTCTCAGCGCACCTCTTAACAAGCTGATTTATATTATAAAATATTGCAATACTCATCCTATCAAGAACTATTTTTTCTAAAATGAGTGCCAGCTAAATTCAACGAGTGATTTTAAGTTCACTGCTCAACTAAAGATAAATTTATAAGACGTAACGATAAACCGGTACTCGACGGGTCGTGCCCGTCAGATTTTCAAATACCCATGTTTCATCCGTTGCGATCCTCATTCCCGCTTTTCTCAGACGCGACACCTCGGCTGCAATTCGTTGGATGCCAAACCAAAAAAGCGCATCAAGCGCAGTAACGTCCAGCCCATTCAGCAGCGCCCGCTTCAGACGTTCAGCTGGAACCTTAATTTCTTTGGCAATTTGCAAAAAGGGTTCCGCGGTGTGGGTGGTCGGGCTAAGGCGCCGTATGCGGGTAGAGAGACGGTATTGATAATTATCAGGAACTTCACTGAGATCCGTTTTCACACTCCAGACACAACCGAAGCGTTTACCGTTAAAAATGACATTTTTCTGGCTGAGTTCCAGTTCGTTACGTATCCCGGCTATAAGCTGGGGTGTGCGCACAAGCAGCAGACGAAAAGGTAACTCGAAACTAGTCACATAATCGACATTAAGCAAGGCAATACGTAAACGCTCTTCGGCTCCGGCTTTGCTCTCCCTGCATTCACTCAAAACATCATCCCACTGTTTTGTGAGGCGGGAAGGTTCATTCGCTTCTGTAAACCTGTACTTTTCAATCTGGTAATCGATTCGTTCAGTCACCTGGTTCTTCCTGTCAGTCACGTTTTAGCCGATAAAACAGACTTTATCAGCACCCATAGTTATGCTCCAGAGATGACGTGATACAACTTTAATCTGTCGATAAAAACCACAAAATCAATCACCTTCCTCACTGCCGCTTTTTTAAGCAAAAACGAGTAATAGCACATATCGTATAACGGTGCTACATTACGCCGCCCACCTAACGTCAGCAGTGGTCAGGCAACGCCGTAAAGATCGGTAAAGCCTGCAACCATAACCTTGTCCAACGGTCTAATCGGCACATGGTATCGCTTTATGCTTTACTTTCACCGGCTTTACATAGGTTCACTATTTTGTCTCAATCCCCATTCAAACGTGCGTTTTTACACCCGCGTTACTGGTTTACATGGTTTGGCCTTGGTGTACTCTGGCTGCTGGTTCAGCTTCCCTACCCTGTACTGCGTTTGCTGGGGTCAAAACTGGGAAGTGCATCCCGCTATTTCCTGAAACGTCGTGAATCCATCGCGCGTAAAAATATCGAACTTTGCTTTCCTCAGTACAATGCTGAAGAGCGCGAGAAACTCATCTCTGAAAACTTCAAGTCTATCGGCATGGCACTGCTTGAGACCGGCATGGCCTGGTTCTGGCCTGATGAACGCGTCCGCAAATGGTTTGATGTTGAAGGCCTGGATAACCTTCAACGTGCGCAGAAGCAAAACCGCGGGGTGATGGTTGTCGGGGTTCACTTTATGTCGCTGGAATTGGGTGGTCGCGTGATGGGGCTTTGCCAGCCAATGATGGCAACCTATCGTCCTCACAACAGTCCGCTGATGGAGTGGGTACAGACACGGGGTCGTATGCGTTCCAACAAGGCGATGATCAGCCGTAATAACCTGCGCGGTATGGTCGGCGCCCTGAAGAAAGGTGAAGCCGTCTGGTTTGCACCCGATCAGGATTACGGCCGTAAGGGCAGCAGTTTTGCTCCCTTCTTTGCAGTTAAAGACGTTGCAACGACCAATGGTACCTTTGTCATTTCGCGTCTTTCAGGTTCAGCCATGCTGACCGTGACGATGGTAAGGAAAGCAGATAAATCAGGCTATCGTCTGCACATTTCCCCTGAAATGGCTAACTATCCGGAAAACGAATGCGAAGCGGCAGCGTTTATCAATAAAATTATCGAAACCGAAATCATGCGTGCGCCAGAGCAGTATCTCTGGATGCATCGCCGTTTCAAAACGCGTCCCCTTGGCGAAGCTTCGCTCTATATTTAAGCCCTTCATAAAGGTTAGTTTCGCCAGGAAACTAACCTTTTCAATCACCTGTAATCACACCGGGTAATTTTTTTTCTGTGCGTCGCTAGAAGTGAATTTATTGCACTCTGAAATCAAACTGTCGCCGTTCCACGACACCCGTAAGTAACGGAAATTATTTGAAAAAATCCCTCTTGCCACCCCTCATTTTTAAGCGTACATTAGCGCCGTCTGGCAACAGGAAAGCACAGAATTCTGAGCTGGAGTTGATGGCGTAACGGAAAAATTCTCTGTTCCGTTTGACCGGATTTCAGCTCTCTATAATCAGGTGGACTCTGTTTTTAATGCGTACCAGAAGATACGCGGAGCGATGAAACGTGAAATATTTCTTTATGGGCATTTCGGTGATTGTTTTAGTCTGGGCCGGAACCTTTGCCCTGATGATCTAGTGAAGAACATGCAGTCAAAAAAACAGGAGCCGATGGCTCCTGTTTTTTTATGTCATGATGACGCGGGATTTTCAGCAATACTTTTTGATGAAAGCAGCCCGTCAGCACGGAACATACTCTTAATGCCCCTCACTGCCTGACGAATACGGTCGCTGTTTTCAATCAGGGCGAATCGCACATGGGTGTCGCCATAGTCACCAAAACCAATGCCAGGTGATACACACACTTTTGCATCCTGCAGCAGCTTTTTGGCAAACTCCAGGGAACCCATCGCCGCATACGGCTCCGGAATTTTAGCCCAGACGTACATGGATGCTTTCGGCATTTCTACCATCCAGCCAGCTTCATGTAACCCTTTCACCAGCACATCGCGACGACGTTTATACTGGGCAGCAATCTCATGAACGCATTGCTGATCGCCTTCCAGGGCAGCAATAGCCGCGACCTGTAGCGGCGTAAACGTGCCGTAGTCATGGTAACTCTTGATTCGCGCCAGTGCACTCACCAGCGTTTTGTTACCCACCATAAAGCCAATTCGCCAGCCCGCCATGTTGTAGCTTTTGGACAGCGTAAAGAACTCTACCGCTACATCGCGCGCGCCTGGAACCTGCATAATAGACGGAGCTTTCCAGCCGTCGTAGACGATGTCTGCATAGGCTAAATCATGAACCACCAGTACGTCATAGCGCTTAGCCAGGGCCACAACTTTCTCGAAGAAATCGAGCTCTACGCACTGCGCCGTTGGGTTCGACGGGAAACCGAGGATCATCATCTTAGGTTTCGGGTAACTTTCGCGAATTGCACGTTCCAGTTCGTTGAAGAAATCGACACCTTCCACCAGCGGCACAGAACGTACCTGCGCCCCGGCAATCACCGCGCCATAGATATGGATCGGGTAACTTGGATTCGGAACCAGCACCGTATCACCGTGATCCAGCGTCGCCAGCATCAGGTGCGCCAGGCCCTCTTTCGAGCCAATGGTCACAATGGCTTCACTTTCAGGATCGATATCAACCTGATAGCGATCCTGATACCAGCGCGAGATCGCGCGACGTAACCGAGGAATACCGCGAGACGTTGAGTAGCCATGCGTATCAGGACGCTGGGCAACCGTGCAAAGTTTCTCAACAATATGCGGTGGTGTTGGGCCGTCAGGGTTCCCCATACTGAAATCAATGATGTCTTCGCCACGACGACGTGCAGCCATCTTCAGTTCAGCGGTGATATTGAAAACATAAGGGGGGAGACGATCGATACGCGTAAAACGGCGTTCAGGACTGAATTCAGCCATAGATTCCTCAGATTAACGTTAGCGCCCGGACCGTCCGAGCGACGCTGCCACGCATGTGGCGTGTTTAGAAAATAACCTGAAAAAAATCATGCTGTCGAGAGGGAAATGAAAAAAAAGCGATCGCGCTAAAACCGGAACCCTGTTGCGTCGAAAAGCGGAAGCTCCTGAGTGGAATTCCTCTTTTTGATAGCTGTTATTTAACACAATGATATCAAAACAGTTACCTGCCGGGACGTCGAGAATAAAAAATCGGGACATGTCAGCGCACACCAGATAATCCCCTTTGTAAATTATGGTTTTTCCTCATTTGATAAACCTGACGGATAGCTGGTCAATACGCGTCAGGTTTTTTATCATGGCTCTTTCCCGTTACCCCAGGTCTACTCGTGCACGAAATATTCACTATGCTGTTGGCGGTTTTTGACCGGGCGGCATTAATGCTGATTTGCCTGTTCTTCCTTATTCGCATTCGCTTGTTTCGCGAGCTTTTGCATAAGTCTGCGCACTCCCCCAAAGAGTTACTGGCTGTTACTGCCATCTTTTCACTGTTTGCGCTGTTCAGCACCTGGTCCGGTGTGCCGGTTGAGGGGTCGCTGGTTAACGTGCGGATTATTGCCGTCATGTCCGGCGGAATTTTGTTTGGCCCGTGGGTAGGCGTCATAACCGGCCTGATCGCTGGTACCCATCGCTACCTGATTGATATCGGTGGCGTGACGGCTGTGCCGTGCTTTATCACCAGCATTATTGCCGGGGTACTTTCCGGGTGGATTAACCGCAAGATCCCGAAAAAGCAGCGCTGGCGTGCCGGGATCATCGCAGGCATGGTGTGCGAAACGCTGACCATGATCCTGGTCGTGGTTTGGGCTCCCACCACTGCACTGGGGCTGGATATCGTCTCGAAAATCGGTATTCCAATGATTCTGGGCAGCGTCTGTATCGGTTTTATCGTGCTGCTGGTGCAAAGTGTCGAAGGGGAAAAGGAGGCCAGTGCTGCCCGTCAGGCCAAACTGGCGCTCGATATTGCCAACAAAACCCTGCCGCTTTTCCGCCACGTTAACGCGGAATCATTGCGTCAGGTCTGCGAGATTATCCGCCACGATATTCACGCTGATGCCGTCGCCATCACCAACATTGACCACGTGCTAGCCTATGTCGGTGTTGGGGAGCACAACTATCACGACAACGATGACACCATCAGCCCTACCACCAGACAGGCGATTAACTACGGTAAAATCATTATCAAAAACAATGATGAAGCCCACCGGACGCCGGAAATCCACTCCATGCTGGTGATCCCGTTATGGGAAAAAGGTGTCGTGACGGGCACGCTGAAAATTTATTACTGCCACGCGCATCAGATCACCTCCTCACTTCAGGAGATGGCCATTGGCCTGTCGCAGATTATCTCCACCCAGTTAGAAGTGTCCCGGGCAGAACAGCTGCGCGAGATGGCAAATAAGGCAGAGTTACGCGCACTGCAGAGCAAAATCAATCCCCATTTCCTGTTTAACGCGCTGAACGCGATTTCCTCGTCCATTCGTCTTAATCCGGACACCGCGCGCCAGCTGATTTTCAATCTGTCTCGCTATTTGCGCTACAACATTGAACTGAAAGATGACGAGCAGATCGACATCAAGAAAGAGCTGTACCAGATTAAAGACTACATCGCGATTGAGCAGGCACGCTTTGGCGACAAACTCACGGTCATTTACGATATTGATGAAGAGGTCAACTGCGTGATCCCGAGCCTGCTTATCCAACCGCTGGTCGAAAACGCGATTGTTCACGGTATTCAGCCCTGTAAAGGTAAAGGCGTGGTCACTATCAGCGTCACCGAAAGCGGTAATCGTGTGCGCATTGCCGTACGCGATACCGGCCACGGTATTGATCCCAAAGTTATTGAGCGCGTGGAATCTAACGAGATGCCCGGGAATAAAATCGGGCTGCTGAACGTGCACCATCGGGTCAAACTGCTCTACGGCGACGGCCTGCATATTCATCGCCTTGAACCGGGTACCGAAATCGCTTTTTACGTTCCGAATGAACGTTCATCCGTTCATGCGGCAACATCCCTGTTACCCCTGGTGGAGTGACCTATGAAAGTCATCATCGTAGAAGATGAAATTCTGGCTCAACAGGAGCTAACCTGGCTTATCAAAACCCACAGCCAGATGGAGATTGTGGGTACCTTTGACGATGGTCTGGATGTGCTGAAGTTTCTGCAACACAACCGGGTCGACGCTATTTTTCTGGATATCAATATTCCGTCGCTGGATGGCGTATTACTGGCGCAAAACATCAATCAGTTTGCCCATAAGCCGTTCATTGTTTTCGTCACCGCCTGGAAAGAGCACGCCGTAGAAGCCTTCGAGCTGGAGGCATTTGACTATATTCTTAAGCCTTACCAGGAGTCGCGTATCATCAGCATGTTGCAAAAACTGGAAGCAGCATGGCAGCAACAGACGGCCCCCGCTAACGCCAGCCCAACGGTGCGGGAAAACGACACCATTAATCTGGTCAAAGATGAACGTATCATCGTGACGCCAGTCAACGATATTTACTACGCCGAAGCGCATGAGAAGATGACGTTTGTTTATACACGTCGAGAATCTTATGTGATGGCGATGAACATCACCGAGTTCTGCAGCAAGCTGCCTGCGGCACACTTTTTCCGCTGTCACCGTTCGTTCTGCGTGAATTTAAATAAGATCCGCGAGATCGAACCGTGGTTTAACAATACCTATATTTTACGTCTGAAGGATCTGGATTTTCAGGTGCCGGTAAGCCGCAGCAAAGTGAAAGAGTTTCGTCAGCTGATGCACCTGTAAAGAAAGAGCCCTCTCCCGCAGGAGAGGGCTATGCGTCAAAGGATTTGACCGAGAACCTGACGCAGATGGGCACCCGAGCCAAGAAGACCTGGGTTGTCATGCACGATGAGGTAGACAGGGATGTCCTGCACGTAGCTTCTGAAACGCCCTTTATCTTCAAACCCACCGCGGAAACCAGAGGCTTTAAAGAAATCGAGGAAACGCGGCACGATCCCGCCCGCAATATAGACACCACCGAATGTGCCCAGCGTCAGTGCCAGATTGCCGCCGAAACGTCCCATGATCACGCAGAACAGCGACAGTGCACGACGGCAGTCAATACAGCTGTCCGCCAGCGCACGTTCGGTCACGTCTTTCGGCTGCAGGTTTTCCGGCAGACGACCGTCCGATTTCACAATCGCACGATACAGGTTCACCAGCCCGGGGCCGGAAAGGACGCGCTCAGCGGAGACGTGTCCAATCTCTGCGCGTAACTCTTCAAGGATAATACCCTCTTCTTCGCTGTTTGGCGCAAAGTCAACATGCCCCCCCTCGCCCGGCAGGCTTACCCAGCGCTGAGCAACGTGCACCAGGTGCGATACCCCCAGACCGGTTCCTGCGCCATAGACGGCTATCGGTTTGCCTTCGACAGGCTCCGCACCGCCAAACTGAATCAGATGCTCAGGCTTCAGCATCGGGATCGCCATGGAAACCGCAGTGAAGTCATTGATGATTTCAAGATGCGCAAAACGGAGATTTTTTTTCATCTCCGCGATGGAAAATGCCCAGGTATGGTTGGTCATCGCAACCCAGTCACCCGTAATCGGGCAGGCAATGGCAATGCAGCCATCTTCGACGCTCACCTGATGCTCTTCCAGATAAACGCGGACAACGGCCTCAAGGCTTGGGTAATCCAGCCCTGAGTAGGTTTTCGCTTGAGAAATCTCACCCGTGTTTACATCGCAGAGAGCAAGACGTGCGTTAGTCCCACCCACATCACCTACTAAAGCATACTTTGTCATTCTTCTACTGCTCCGCTAAAGTCAGAATAAATCTTTGGGACACTGTAAATTCAAGGCTGGATAACAACAACGACCTGAAGGCAGCCACCCCAGGATTATCGATCTTCGTCACAGAATAACTTTACCGTTTCAGCACCTTTTGCACTATTGCCATAAAGCTGATTGTGCAAAGTAACGTAATACCGTTTTGTACAAGGAAATCATCATGCTCCACCCGCGAGCCAGAACCATGCTGCTGCTGGCAATTCCGGCGCTAATTATTGGCGTTGCCTCAAGTCTGGTGCTCATTGTCGTGATGAAAGTCGCGTCGGTGCTGCAAACGATGTTATGGACAGCGCTTCCTGCAAAGCTGGGGGTCAACGTTGATTCTCCTGCATGGGTTATTTTGATGCTGACGTTAACCGGTATTGCGGTTGGGCTGGTGATCCGTTTCAGTCCCGGTCATGCCGGCCCAGACCCGGCGCAGGAACCCTTGATTGGTGCTCCAGTTTCCCCCTCGGCATTACCTGGGTTGATCATCGCGTTGATTCTGGGTCTGGCGGGCGGTGTCAGTCTGGGGCCGGAGCATCCGATCATGGCGGTCAATATCGGTCTGGCGGTTTACCTCGGTGCGCGAATTTTACCCCGTGTCGCCGCACTGGACTGGACTATCCTTGCCTCCGCTGGCACCATCGGAGCGCTTTTCGGCACGCCCGTAGCCGCCGCTCTCATCTTTTCTCAGACACTCAGCAGCAATAACGATGTCCCGCTGTGGGATAAACTCTTTGCGCCGCTGATGGCCGCAGCTGCCGGCGCGCTGACCACCAGCCTGTTTTTCCATCCCCATTTTTCACTCTCTTTGCCCCACTATGGACAGATGCAAATTGCCGATATTTTCAGCGGCGCCATCGTCGCAGCGATCGCCATTGCGCTGGGCATGGTGGCAGTATGGTGTCTTCCGCGCCTTCATCGGCTGATGCATAAACTTAAACACCCGGTGTTAATTCTGGGGGTGGGCGGTTTTATCCTCGGTATTTTAGGGGCAATCGGCGGGGCAGTGACATTATTCAAAGGTCTGGATGAGATGCAGCAACTGGCCTTCAGCCAGGTGTTTAGTGTTTCAGATTATCTGCTGTTTGCGGTGATCAAACTGGCGGCGCTGGTGGTAGCTTCGGCCTGTGGTTTCCGCGGTGGCCGTATTTTCCCGGCGGTGTTTATCGGTGTCGCGCTGGGGCTGATGCTGCACGAACATGTGGATGCCGTCCCGGCGGCCATTACCGTTTCTTGCTCGATCCTGGGGCTGGTTCTGGTTGTCACGCGCGACGCGTGGTTAAGTCTGTTTATGGCGGCAGTCGTCGTGCCGGATTCGACGCTTTTCCCTCTGCTCTGCATCGTGATGTTGCCCGCCTGGCTCCTGCTGGCGGGCAAACCCATGATGATGGCATGGCGTAACGATAAGTAATCAGGCGCTATTACGCGCTTCCAGCGCTTTAGTAATGGCCCCCAGCAGCGGCGGGATGTCTGCTTTCGGCAGCATCACCTCAATCAACGAGAGCCGCTCGTGGTGCGCCACTTTTTCAAGCACGTCCACCAGCTGTTCCGCTTCACTGACCCGCCAGCACTGAGCCTGAGGATCAAGGCTCAGTGCCTGTGGAATTTGCGTCCAGTTCCACAACGCAATGTCGTTGTACCGCTGTTCCGGCCCGTGGATCGCGCGTTCAACCGTGTACCCTTCGTTGTTAAGCACAAGAATGATGGGGCGCTGTTTATCCCGCAGCATCGACCCAAGCTCCTGAATAGTGAGCTGAGCCGCACCATCCCCTGTCAGGACAATCACGCGCCGGTTCGGACATGCCGTTTGCGCACCGAATGCTGCCGCCAGCGTATAACCAATCGACCCCCACAGCGGCTGGACGATAAAATTCACGTCTGCCGGTAGACGAAGGTCAATCGCACCGAAAGCCGAAGTTCCCTGATCCGCAAGAATGATATCTCCCGGGCGAATGAACGTTTGCAACGTTCTCCAGAAATTGTCCTGGGTAAGTGAGCCATCTGGCTGCGGGTAGGCCATAGCGCCATGAGACGTCGGTACAGGCTTATCGTGCACGTGCTGTTTGCACAGCTCCACCAGCGTCTCAATCGCCTGAAGCATCGGAATACCGGTAAACCAGATATCGCCGACGCGAGCGGCATGAGGCTGGACTTCTATCGTTTGCGCCGGGGTTAACTGATGGGTGAACCCCGCCGTCAGGGTATCGGTAAAACGCGTGCCGATGCACAACACCGTGTCCGCCCCTTCAATCGCCTCTTTTACCGCGCCGGCGCTGGCTGAACCACTGTACGTGCCGTAAAAACCAGTGTGACGTTCATCGAATATGCCTTTGCCCATCAGCATGGTGGCATGCGCCATCGGTACGTCCTTCACCCATTTTTGTAATGCATGT
Organism: Enterobacter sp. P82; assembly: GCF_037053385.1. Lineage (NCBI taxonomy): Bacteria > Pseudomonadati > Pseudomonadota > Gammaproteobacteria > Enterobacterales > Enterobacteriaceae > Enterobacter > Enterobacter sp. P82. The sequence goes on along the minus strand of NZ_JBALHX010000001.1, from coordinate 201,225 downwards.
TTAAGGCCATGACGCAGGACCAGAAAATCCGCCAGGAGTGCAGTACGCTTGCTTCTGGCCAGCTTGCTCTCTGCAGCATCGCGAAACGCCTTCAGGCACGCACTATCGGCATGAGCATGCTTTACGGTGAGAGCGTTTACAGGAGGGGTAGCGGCTTTTTTTGCCACATCGGCAGGCAACATCAGGTAGCCGGGCCGGCGTTCACGGAGCATCGTGGTCAGCACCCGGTCTATCTCATAACAGGCATTTTGTTCGGTCAGGATCGCCTGTGCGACAGTGATCGGTTCGCTCATATGGTAAAAATGACGAAACTCGCCATCACCCAATGTATGATGCAGCAACTCCCCTCTTTGCTGTGACGCCGTACCCGGCGCCCCCACAATATGTAATACCGGCACGTGCTCAGCATAGCTGCCAGCGATACCGTTCATGGCACTTAATTCTCCAACGCCGAATGTCGTCAGCAGCGCGGCAAAGCCCTTACATCGGGCGTATCCGTCAGCGGCATAAGACGCATTTAACTCGTTGGCACAGCCCACCCAACAGATATCCGGGCTGTCTATCACATGGTCGAGAAACTGCAGGTTATAGTCGCCTGGCACGCCAAACAGATGATCGGCTCCACAATCTGTAAGACGGTCCAGCAGGTAATCGGCGACGCAGTATGGGGTACGCATGACAGGTATCCTTCTTATGTTGATCTCACTTTGAGTATTAAAGAAGCGTGATGGCTGTCCAGAATTAGCAGTAAGAAGGACATGGAAAGAATGCTTTACAAAAATGGCTGCGTTATTCTCCTTTTCTTCACAGTAATGTAAACGCATACACTGATTTTTCTTTTCAGCGCCAGAGGTCATGAGAATGGGTTATCAGCCGGACAAAAATCGTTATCAGACAATGCAGTACCGTCGCTGTGGGCAGAGCGGTCTGAAATTGCCAGCCATCTCCCTTGGGCTTTGGCATAACTTCGGTGACGCCACGCTTATCGAAAACAGCCGTCAACTTTTACAGCGCGCCTTCGATCTGGGCATTACGCATTTCGACCTTGCCAATAACTATGGCCCGCCACCGGGATCAGCGGAACGTAATTTCGGACGTATTTTGCAGGAGGATTTCCTGCCATGGCGCGACGAATTGATCATCTCAACCAAAGCGGGCTATACCATGTGGGAAGGCCCTTACGGTGACTGGGGGTCACGCAAATATCTGCTGGCAAGCCTGGATCAAAGCCTGAAACGCATGGGACTGGAGTATGTTGATATCTTCTACCATCATCGCCCTGACCCACACACGCCGCTGCAGGAAACAATGAAAGCGCTTGACCATATCGTGCGTCAGGGAAAAGCGCTGTATGTCGGGTTATCCAACTACCCCGCTGAACTGGCTCGTAAAGCGATTGATATCCTTGAAGACCTTGGTACGCCCTGCCTGATCCACCAGCCGAAATACTCTATGTTTGAACGCGCGCCGGAAGAGGGTTTGCTGGATGTACTGCTGGAAAAAGGGGTCGGGTGTATTCCCTTCTCGCCACTGGCAGGAGGTCAATTAACCAACCGCTATCTGAACGGTATCCCCGCGGACTCACGTGCGGCGAGTGGCAGTCAGTTCCTTAATCCTGACCAGATCACTGAAGAGAAGCTGGTTAAGGTCAGAAAACTGAACGCTCTGGCGGAAAGCCGCAGCCAGAAGCTGTCTCAGATGGCACTGGCCTGGATCTTACGCCATGAATCGGTGACATCTGTACTTATTGGGGCAAGCAAGGCCGCCCAGATTGATGACGCCGTGGGCATGCTGGAAAACCGTTATTTTTCAGATGAAGAACTGAACATGATTGAGGAGATCCTGAGCAGCTCAAAATAAAAGCATTTTTAGCAAAAAGTGCTCTCATTCATGAATTAGGAGTTCAGGCGATGAAACGAGGCTTTACCAACTCGTAATATTGAGTTAACAGGCCTCGCAAAGGCCCCGATCGTGAAGGAGAAAGAGTATGTTCAGGTCACTGATTCTTGCAGCGGTATTACTGGCTTCGGCCCCGCTCATCGCCACTGCGGGCGAAATCACCCTGTTGCCATCAGTAAAATTACAAATTGGCGATCGTGACGACTACGGCAGATACTGGGACGGTGGCTACTGGCGCGACCGTGATTACTGGCATCGTCACTATGAGTGGCGTGGAGATCGCTGGTGGAAACATGATAATGGTTTGCATCGCGGCTGGTATAAAAACAACGCCTATGAGCGCGGTTACCGTGAAGGCTGGAACGACCGTGATGACCGCCGCGGTGGTGGTTGGGACCACGGCGGAAGAGGACGTGGTGGTCACGGCCATGGTCACCATTAATGCAAAAAGGAGCCTCACGGCTCCTTTTTCTTATTACAACTTACAGACCTAACACTGTTCCAATCAACAACCACAGGTTCAGCGCCACCACCACCACGACTATTGCCCAGCCAATTCTTTTGACCAGCGTTGTGTTGACCAGGTCGCCCATCAGGGTTTTATTGCTGGTAAAGATCAGCAGCGGCACCAGCGCCAACGCAATACCAAAACTCAACAAGACCTGACTCATGACCAGGATCCTCGTTGGATCGAGTCCCATCAGAATCACGATAAATGACGGTAACATCGTGACAGAGCGACGCACCCACAGTGGAATATGGAAACGAACAAACCCCTGCATGACCACCTGCCCTGCCAGTGTCCCCACAACCGTAGATGAGAGGCCAGCAGCCACCAGACTCAGACCAAATATTGTGGCTGCAGCATGGCTCAGTAACGGCTCCAGCGTGAGATAAGCCTGGTCGAGATCGGCAATACCGGTGTGCCCGTTAAAGTGGAAAGCGGCCGCGGCAGTCGCCATCATCGCCAGATTCACAAAACCAGCAATTGTCATGGCGATAGCCACATCCCATTTGGTCGCAGAGTAACGTTCTTTACGTGTCCCGCCGTGGAGATGCTGAGTCAGCGAAGAGTGCAGATAAATGACATGCGGCATAATGGTCGCCCCCAGCACACCAGCGGCCAGAAACACCGCTTCAGAGGTTGGCAGACTTGGGATCATCATCCCTTTACCGAGCTGCGCCAGATTGGGTTGTGAGAAAATCAGCTCGACAATATAGGCCGCAGCGACAAACAACAGCAGACCGCCAATTACCTTCTCCAGCGGTTTTTGCCCCCGACGCTGTAACATCAAAATCAGGAAGGTGGCGATCCCGGTCAGTACCGCCCCCTGCAACAGCGACACCCCCAAAATCAATTTAAAGCCAATCGCCGCACCGATAAATTCAGCGAGATCGGTCGCCATGGCGATGATTTCGGCCTGAATCCAGTAGAGCCAGACCGCCGGGCGCGGATAATGATCGCGAATTTGCTCCGCCAGGTTTTTACCCGTGGCAATCCCAAGCTTTGCGGAGAGCATCTGAATCAGCATCGCCATCAGGTTAGCCCAGACGACTACCCACAACAGTTTATAGCCGAAGCTGGCCCCGGCCTGAATATTGGTCGCAAAGTTACCCGGATCGATATAGCCAATGGCAGCAATGAACGCAGGTCCCATTAATGCGAACCGCAACTTGCGCGCTGCTCTGCCGCTGCTACCCTCTACGCGACTGTTTGTCATTTCTGCCTCTGAAAATATAGCCTTTGCTATGTTCAATGCTATCAAAATGAGAATGATTATCAAGATCATTTGTGAAGTTTACAGTGATTTCTCTGATAGCTTTGGACGATAGACGGGCGGGTAAGCTGAAAGCGATCGAACAGAAACTGAAATCGCGCGCTCTTTTGTGAAGACTAGCACACAAACTTAACTTTTCACTCATTTACCTAACATAACAAAAATGTATTGTGGATCACTAATTTTGAGACTCGTCACAGGATGTAACTATAGTGTGCCCTTGATCTCGTTTTCTTTTCCTTCGTTACATAGAATGTGCAAGAAAATTAAACCTGCCTCAAATTTGGAGCAAATATGGACCGCGTCCTTCATTTTGTCCTGGCACTTGTTGTCGTTACTGCACTTGCATTGCTGGTCAGCACAGACCGCAAAAAAATTCGTATTCGTTATGTTGTCCAACTGCTGGTCATTGAAGTTTTACTCGCCTGGTTCTTCCTGAACTCCAACGTGGGGCTTGGCTTCGTAAAAGGCTTCTCCGAAATGTTCGAAAAACTGCTCGGGTTTGCCAACGAAGGGACGAACTTCGTCTTCGGTAAAATGAACGACGAAGGTCTGGCGTTCTTCTTCCTGAAGGTGCTGTGCCCAATCGTCTTCATCTCTGCGCTGATCGGTATTCTGCAGCACATCCGTGTTCTGCCGTTTATTATTCGTGGAATTGGCTTCCTGTTATCCAAAGTAAACGGCATGGGTAAGCTGGAATCATTCAACGCCGTCAGTTCCCTAATCCTCGGTCAGTCTGAGAACTTCATCGCGTACAAAGATATTCTCGGTAAGATGTCCCGCAACCGCATGTACACCATGGCGGCAACCGCAATGTCTACCGTTTCCATGTCTATCGTGGGCGCGTATATGACCATGCTGGAGCCAAAGTACGTGGTTGCTGCACTGGTTCTGAACATGTTCAGCACCTTTATCGTTCTCTCACTGATCAACCCATACCGCGTTGATGCCAGCGAAGAGAACATCCAGATGTCAAACCTGCACGAAGGTCAGAGCTTCTTCGAAATGCTGGGTGAGTACATTCTGGCAGGTTTCAAAGTGGCGATTATCGTTGCCGCCATGCTGATCGGCTTCATTGCGCTGATTTCTGGCCTGAACGCCCTGTTCGCTGCAGTGCTGGGCATCTCCTTCCAGGGTATTCTGGGCTACATCTTCTACCCTGTAGCATGGGTGATGGGTGTTCCGGCTCACGAAGCACTGCAGGTGGGCAGTATTATGGCGACTAAACTGGTGTCTAACGAATTCGTTGCGATGATGGATCTGCAGAAGATTGCCAGCACCCTTTCTCCACGCGCGGAAGGCATTCTGTCCGTGTTCCTGGTTTCCTTCGCTAACTTCTCATCCATCGGTATTATCGCCGGTGCGATTAAAGGTCTGAACGAAGAACAGGGTAACGTGGTTTCTCGCTTTGGCCTGAAACTGGTTTACGGCTCTACACTGGTAAGCGTCCTGTCTGCTTCTATCGCAGCACTGGTACTGTAAGGTTTACTGTTAAAACACAAACCGGGAGCCTGGCTCCCGGTTTTTTTATGCCCGCAATTCTTCCAGTGGTGTAGGTTTGCCTATCAGGTAGCCCTGCAGGTAATCCACGCCGAAGCTTAGCAGCATCTCGCGCTGAGCTGGTGTTTCCACATATTCAGCCACCACACACAGAGATTTTGTCTTCGCCAGATTACACATCGACTGGACGATCATCGCATCCATGTCGTCAGTACAAATATCTTTTACAAAGCAGCCATCAATCTTAATGATGTCTGCCTGCAGACGTCTGAGGCGCTCATAGTTCGCGTAACCCGTACCAAAGTCATCAATGGCGATCCGGAAACCGTAATCCCGCAACTGTTGGATATTGTTGATACTGCTTCCTGAATTCGAAAAGGCCTGCTCCTCAGTGATTTCAATAATGACGGCCTGAGGGGCTACACCATACCGTTCGAAGAGGGCGCAAATCTCACTGGCCACCTCTTTTTGCATCAGCGTCAACGGCATCAGATTGACAGAAAAACGGGCACCGGCATGCGTCGCAGGGTGATCGCGCAGCCACACCAGTAACTTTTCCATTACACACATATCAAACCGATGACTGAGGTTGAATTGGGCAATCAACGGAATAAAGCGATCGGGAGTAATGATCTCCCCTTCGCTTTCCATCCGCGCCAGAATTTCGTAGTACCCACTCCCGTCAGCCTTTTGGATAGGCTGCGCGTATAAATGAAACTGGCCCGCGTCCAGGGCGTGTTTAATGCGCGCTAACATCAGAACACGTTCTGTCGTTTGTCCTGATGCCGCTTCAAGGCTATTCGTGAGCGCAAGAACATTATGCGCGCCGCAGGATTGCTCTGCCAGCCAGCTCAGTTGCCCCAGCGTGTGGTGTAACTTTTCGCCGTTTTCGACCATCCCCCAGGACGCGCCAAATTCAATATCCAGCCCGGTGTTGTTCCAGTAAATCTTACGACTGTTCAGCCGATCAACCATATGCTGAAGGCGCTCAGCGGTTCCCGGGCCCAGCAATACCAGTACCAGTTCGCTGCCAGGTAACTGGAAGAGGGACTCATCTTTCTGCAGAAGTGGCTGAAGCGACGTGGCGATCGTTCGTTTGCAATGGACCCGCATGAGCATCCCGTAGTGGCGGCTCAAAAATTCCAGGTTATCCATACGCAGAATGCTAACTTTTGCATCAGGATGATTCTCAAGATAATCCTCCAGCGCACGAATATTGGGCAAACCCGTCAGCGGATCGGTCAGCGCCCGGCCCTGCCAGCCCCGTTTTAACCACTCGCTGCGCTGATAAATGCGCGACATGTAAAGCAAACAGATGGCGAAAGAGATAAGCACGGAGAGGATAAAGGAGAGCGAATGGCCCGATTCAACCCCATTAAGGAAGTTATAGTTGTAGGTCAACAGCAGGAGTGCAGATACGGCCCAGAGCAAAGAGATAAGCGCATAGGTCAGGCGACTTATCGCTAACGTAAAAAGAATAAAAATCAGCGGCATCAAATAGCCCGCAATGACGGGAGATTCAAAAGGTCCACATAAAATGACGAGAATGGAACTTAAAAACATCAGCCAGACAAAAATATATAATGAATTTTTGTGAAGAAACACAGGCTTCACGCTTCGCCGCCAGAACGTGATGGCATAGCGAGGATTAATTATCATTCTTAATGGGTAATAGAACATCATGGTAAAAATCAACGCCGCGCAGATCAGACTTTGAATATCCACCACATTGTAAATTACCGTTCCTTCGCCGAAGAAGGTTGAAATTGTCACCGGGAAATCAAAAAAATAGCCGGCCATATACATCGATAACTTAATACCTATTGGCACGATAAAACCGAGCCAGAATATACGTAAACCGATGTGCTTGTTAGGGATGCTGTAACGCCAACGCTTGCCCAGCATGAGGCGTAGCAGACCGCACGCTGCGAACAACGCGAAGGTCTGACAAAACAGTAAAACTGAATATTGTAGTGGCGCTAAATTAACATAAAATAAATTAGTGACAGTAAAACCTAACAAAACAGGAAGAATTGCCCTGCGTCCAAATAACAAAATTACCGCCAGCATAACGCTTAGCGGTAACCATGCTAAATAAACGTCATGACCATTAACAATTGCGCGCGGAGAGAGGAAACGGGAGAAAGGTACCGCAATCAGGCAAAGCACCAGGGCAATCATAAATATCTTTACGTTATTGTAAGTTTTTCTATTCATTAAGCTGATGAGTATATTATCCGTTCGTATCATTGACCGGATGGATAATATGTTTATTAATTGCGCGAAGCAAGTTCAAGTCTAATTATGGACGGGTTTATTGCTTTCGATTGAGGTGAGGTACAGGAATATATCTATTTTTATAACAAAATGTAGTAGTGAGTGTTACAAGCGTATAAAAAAAGCCCTCGTCTTTTGACGAGGGCTTAAAATTTTGGTGGAGCTAAGCGGGATCGAACCGCTGACCTCTTGCATGCCATGCAAGCGCTCTCCCAGCTGAGCTATAGCCCCACATGTTACTTTACTGACCGCACTCTGTTGGGTTCAGAGTTTGGTGGAGCTAAGCGGGATCGAACCGCTGACCTCTTGCATGCCATGCAAGCGCTCTCCCAGCTGAGCTATAGCCCCATCGTAAAGCTGTCATGTTGACGGGCGGCATAATATGAATTCCGCTGCGGAGTGTCAACGGCAAAATCAATGACCGCCGCTCAATCGCCGAAAAATCATGCAAATGAATCACTTTGCGAGCTTGCTCGCAGTCATGAGTTAAGCCTGTCACGTTTTCACGTAAAACGGTGCTATAAAATGAACCGTTAATTATCCCTACAAATATTCAGGAAATTGCATGATCAAGGAACGAATGACGCCAGAAGAGTTAGCCTTGCTCACTGGCTATAGCCGCCAGACCATCAATAAATGGGTACGTAAAGAGGGTTGGATTACATCACCAAAACCGGGAGTCCAGGGTGGGAAAGCGCGTCTGGTACATGTGAACGAAAAAGTTCGTGACTTTATCCGCAGCGCACGCCGGGCAACTGAAACGTCTGATATACCAGAAGGTGCCAACCAGGATGGTTCGCTTCACAACCTACTCCTGACGCTGGCCAATGAAATGACACCGGAAGAGCAGAAGCAAATGACATCGCTGTTACTGCGGGAAGGGATAACCGGATTGTTGCAACGTTTAGGGATTCGCGACCAGAACTAATATGAAAAGATTACGTAGTAAAATGACCACGGAAGAACTGGCGGAGAGTTTGGGTGTTGCCAGACAGACCATTAATCGTTGGATACGTCAACAGGGTTGGAAAACCGAAGGGCTCAATGGCGTAAAAGGCGGTCGGGCGCGGCTAATCCATATTGATGCGCGCGTGAAGGAACATATTATGAGCCTCCCGGCAATCCGTACTCGTCAGGCGGTTTACCATCTGGCAGAAGTCCCCTCATCATACAGTTCCCCATCTTCAAACCTGCGTTCGGGCATTATCGAAACGCTGGAGAGTATGACCCAGCTAGAGCAGAAGCGTCTGGACACATTATTGAAACGTGAAGGTATTCGCGGCTTTCTTACACGCCTGGGTATTGCTGAATCAAATACATAAAAAAACGGCAGGTTACCCTGCCGTTTCTCGTCCTGAAGACTTAATTACTGCTGATTTTCGCGTTCAGAGATAAAGTCCAGTGCCTTGTTAATACGCGCTACACTGCGCGACTTGCCGATGGCATGGACAGTCACATCCAGCGCCGGGGACTGGCCCGCACCGGTCACCGCAACGCGCAATGGCATGCCTACTTTCCCCATGCCGACTTCCAGCTCATCAGCAGTTGCCTGAATGGCGTGATGCACATTTTCCGCAGTCCATTCGGTAAGAGCCGCCAGCTTGTCACGCACCACTTCCAGCGGCTGACGCGCAACCGGGCGCAGATGTTTCTTCGCAGCGTCCGCATCGAACTCATCAAACTCTTCATAGAAGTAACGGCAGCTTTCTGCAATCTCTTTCAGCGTTTTGCAACGCTCGCCGAGCAGTTTCACCAGGTCCGCCAGCTCTGGGCCAGTGCGGGTATCAATATTTGCCTGCTCAATGTGCCACTGCAGATATGTCGCGACATATTCAGGCGGCATGGTATTGATATAATGGTGGTTCAGCCACAGCAGCTTGTCGGTATTAAATGCACTCGCCGATTTGCTCACAGAGCTCAGAGAGAACAGATTGATCATCTCTTCGCGACTGAAGATCTCCTGGTCACCGTGAGCCCAGCCCAGACGCACCAGGTAGTTCAGCAGCGCTTCCGGCAGATACCCATCGTCACGGTACTGCATGACACTGACCGCGCCATGGCGTTTAGACAGCTTTTTACCGTCGTCGCCATTGATCATTGAGACGTGCGCATATACAGGCACTGGTGCGTTCAGCGCCTTCAGAATGTTGATCTGACGCGGGGTATTGTTGATATGGTCTTCACCACGAACAACGTGCGTAATTTCCATATCCCAGTCATCAACCACGACGCAGAAGTTATAGGTTGGAGCACCGTCGGTACGGCGGATGATCAGGTCGTCCAGCTCCTGATTGCTGAATTCGATCGGGCCACGGATCTGGTCGTCGAAGATCACTGAACCCTCTTGCGGGTTAGCAAAACGCACCACGCATGGCTCATCAGCAGCATGTTCGCTATGGTCATGGCGGCAACGACCGTCATAACGTGGCTTCTCACCGTTCGCCATCTGCTCTTCACGCAGCGCGTCCAGACGTTCTTTGGAGCAATAGCATTTATACGCCGTGCCCGCGACCAGCATCTCATCAATCACAGCGTTATAGCGGTCAAAACGTTTAGTCTGGAAATACGGGCCTTCATCCCATTCCAGATTCAACCAGTTCATACCATCCATGATGGCTTCAATTGCTTCCGGCGTAGAGCGCTCAAGATCGGTATCTTCAATACGCAGGACGAACTCACCTTTGTTGTGACGAGCAAAAAGCCAGGAATAGAGAGCAGTACGAGCACCACCGACGTGCAGATAGCCTGTCGGGCTCGGCGCGAAGCGAGTTTTGATTTTCATGAAATGGCCTTACGTTATAAAGATGCCGGTATTCGGCAAATCCTGGGGAAAAAACGATGGGCAATATTCTATCACTGTGGGGGGATTCCTCAATGTTGATCCCTTTATCGTGACCGAGTTTGCTATTTTTGTTTAGAAATCATGCTCCACCGCCCATTTCGCGATCGTTTTGTTTAATTTTACGACGAACGAATAAAAACTTTAGAAAATGCGTTGACTCATTTTCAACTCTCCCTATAATGCGACTCCACACAGCGGGGGTGATTAGCTCAGTTGGTAGAGCATCTCCTTTACACGGAGGGGGTCGGCGGTTCGAGCCCGTCATCACCCACCATCTACTTCACGTAGACTCGCAGTGTAGATAAGAATTGAGAATGGGCGATTAGCTCAGTTGGTAGAGCATCTCCTTTACACGGAGGGGGTCGGCGGTTCGAGCCCGTCATCGCCCACCATTCTCACCTTATCAAAGCAGTTCCGAAATGGGCGATTAGCTCAGTTGGTAGAGCATCTCCTTTACACGGAGGGGGTCGGCGGTTCGAGCCCGTCATCGCCCACCATTTCGGGTCGTTAGCTCAGTTGGTAGAGCAGTTGACTTTTAATCAATTGGTCGCAGGTTCGAATCCTGCACGACCCACCAATGCAAAAAAGCGCCCTAAAGGCGCTTTTTTGCTATCTGCGGTTTACATCATCGTCAAAGTTGCAATCAACCTTTCTACCGCGGGTGTCGCCTGCTTCTCGTCATATACCACATACAAATCAGCCGGTATGCGCTCGCGCAAAGGACGGAACACCACGCCTGGCCACTGCATTTGCGCGTAACTGTCAGCGGCAAGCGTAATACCCATCCCCATACTAATCATCGCCAGTACCGTCTGTGGCTCAACAGCTTCGCGTACAATCATCGGCGAGAACCCGGCCTGCTGACATACGCGATGTAAAAATGCCCAGTCAGAATGTGCTGAAGGCATGGTGACAAAATACTCATCCTGTAACTCTGAGAGCGTAATAGATGATTCGCTGACCAGTCGGTGATCTTCCGGCATTGCAACAAGAAAAGCGGCATCACGCAACCTCACGCTGGTAAACCCGGCGGTGGGTTCAGTTGCCATTCGCCAGATCCCGACATCCAGCTCACGACGTTCAAGCAAAGCCATCTGCATGACCGGCGATTTTTCGCGAAAAATAACATCAACATTCGGATGCTCTTTCAGGAAAGCACGCATGACCGTGCGCACCTCGCTCCACATGGCGGTACCGACAATCCCCAGCTCAATGCGCCCCGCCTCACCCCGGCCAATTTGCTCGACGCGAGCCAGCGCCTGGTTTGCACTGGCGAGCAGCCGACGGGACTCTTCCATCAGCACTTTACCGGCATGCGTCAACGCGACACTCCGCGAGTGGCGAATAAACAGTAACGTGCCCAGTTGGCTTTCCAGCTCTTTAATATGCAGGCTCAACGGCGGCTGGGACATATTAAGACGGGCCGCAGCCCGCCCAAAATGCAGTTCCTCCGCCACGGCCAGAAAATAACGCAGCAGCTTGAGATCGGTCCGATAGACGCGTTCCATCAAAACATATCCTGGCGATAACATTTAAGCGTCTACCTTAAAGCCTTTCATCGCCCACAGGAAAAATTTAGTGCGCAACTGTGCGCATCTCGCTGTTTTTACTGATGTGGTGATAGTGAAAGCTGAAATAAAACACCACCGCAAGCACCAGCGCATAGGCCGCAAACACCAGCCAGATGGTCTGCCAGTCCTTAACCCCATCCACCGAGAAGTAATCGACTGCCATACCGCTTAACACGGACCCGAAATAAGCACCAATACCGTTAACGGTGGTCATAAACAGCCCTTGCGCGCTGGCACGGATATCAGAGCTCACCTCCTGCTCAACAAACACCGAGCCGGAAATATTGAAGAAGTCGAACGCGCAGCCGTAGACAATCATTGACAGCATGAGCAACGCAAAGCCTGTTGCGGACGGATCGCCAAAGGCAAACAGTCCAAACCGCAACATCCAGGCCACCATGCTCATCAGCATGACGGTTTTAATACCAAATCGTCTGAGGAAGTATGGAATAGTCAGAATGAAGAATACTTCTGACATCTGCGAGACGGAGAGCAAAATGGACGGGTATTTGACGATAAAGCTCTCCGCATACGCCGGATTCCGTGCAAAATCATGCAGAAAAGGGCTGCCAAACGTGTTGGTTATCTGCAGCACGGCGCCCAGCAGCATCGCGAATAAAAAGAACACCGCCATGCGGGGTTGTTTAAACAGGATAAATGCATTGAGGCCCAGTTTACTAGCCAGAGACGGAGACGTTTTTGTCGTCGCAACCGGAATGGCCGGTAGCGTCAGAGAGTAGAGCGCCAGTAGCAGGGATGCAGCAGCCGCTATATAGAGCTGCACGTTGCTGAGCTCCGCCCCCATCAGGCTGATGGCCCACATCGCGGCAATAAATCCCACGGTGCCATACACCCTCACTTGCGGAAAATGGCTTACCGTATCCAGCCCTGACTGTTCAAGGCAGGAGTAAGAAATCGTGTTCGACAACGCAATCGTGGGCATAAAGGCCATCGCATTCACCAGCATAACCCAGAACATTAACCCGGGTTCATTGACCTGCGCGGCATAACAGAGGGCAACGGCACAGACGAGGTGGCAAATCACGTATGCACGGTCTGCGCGCAGCCATTTGTCAGCAATAATCCCCACCAGAGATGGCATAACAATTGCGGCCAGCCCCTTGGAGCTGTAAACCATCCCCACGTCGGAGCCGGTAAAATGTAGAGTGTTAATCATGTAAGCGCCGAGGGTAACCAGCCAACTCCCCCAGATAAAATATTGCATAAAGGACATCATCTTTAAGCGAGTCGTGATGTTCATATTCCATTCCTTATAGCAGTGTGGCCCTCACGGGCCACTTTATTGTTTTAATCAGGCAATATGGCGAAGAAAACCGCAGATAAGGTTGATGAAGTTCTGGCGGGAAAGCTCAGCAGCAGCCAGTGTTTGTTCGTGTGAGAGTTTTACCTCGCCCAGGCCTTCAGCAAGATTCGTAATTGCAGAAACGGCCACCACTTTCAGGTTGCAGTGACGCGCTGAGATCACTTCCGGCACCACAGACATGCCCACCACGTCGCCACCGATAATTTGCATCATGCGGATCTCCGCCGCAGTCTCGAAGTTGGGGCCAGGATAAGAGACAAACACGCCTTCATGCAGAGGGAAGCCCTCTTTCGCGGCCACGGTTTGCAAAACGGCACGGTAGTCTGCGTCGTAAGCATTAGCCAGCGAGAAGAAGCGATCACCAAAACGTTCATCGTTTAGCCCCACCATCGGCGTTCCCGGCATGGTGTTGATATGGTCACTCAACGCAACCAGGCTTCCTGGCTCAACGTCTTTACGCAATGAACCTGCAGCATTGGTGCTAAACAGCAGCTCGCAACCCAGCAGTTTGAACGTGCGGATCGCATCGGACATGACGGTCATCCCGCGACCTTCATAGAAGTGACCCCGCCCTTTCATACAGGCAACAGGTACACCGGCAAGATGTCCCAGGACCAGCTCACCGGCATGACCGTGAACAGTACTCACAGGGAAACCCGGCAGCTTTTCGTAGCTCAGAGAAACAGCGTCTTCAATCTGGTCGGCTAGTGCGCCAAGGCCAGAACCGAGAATGAACGCAACGCGCGGCGTGAAATTTGGTTTAGCGGTGCGGATGATGTCAGCGCAGTACCAGGGATTATTTGAGAGGGTCATAGAGGCTCCTTGAGAATTAAGATCGCGATATCACGGATCGCATGACCTTAGTCTTATATCTGGAGCCTGCGGCTTACCTCCAATACACTTTTTCAGCACCATCAATACTGATTGTGTATCAATGCAACTCCCTGCCAGATATGGCAGTTTTGCTCAAGCTAATCCCGTCGGTGCCGATACCTCTGTTGTATAACGCGAGGAAATACGATGACGACCATTCAGGCTTCAACCCAAATGATTCAAACCAGCAGCGGTGGGAAAGGTGCTTCTGGCGGTAGCGACATCTCTTCCCAGATCAGCAGTATTATTGACAAGATCAAAAAGCTGACTCAGCAGTTAAAAGAGCTGGCAAACAGCACTGGCAGCGCAGATGAGAAGAAGAAGCAGCAGGAACTAATTCAGACCCAGATCAAAGTGCTGCAGGCCCAGCTTGCCGCGCTGCAGCGCCAGCAGGCCGAAGAGGCTCAGAAGAAACAGGATCAAAAGCTGGGCAAAGTGGAAGGAGTGAATAGCCCGTCAGATAATCATCAGATTGATATCTACATCTAATCTTCTGATGCGTTAAACAGTGGGTCGCGTATGCGGGCCTCGGTTAATCGTTGCGCCTGGATACGCACCACTTCCCAGATGGCCTGTGCCGCCCCCGAGAGTGAACGATTTTTTCGCCGCACCAGCATCAGCTTTCGCTCGACAACAGGCACCAATCGCTTCACGGACAGCCGACTTCCCTGTGGCAGGGGAAGTGCCAGGGCGGGCAACACGCTGATACCAATGCCAGCTTCCACCATAGGAAACAGCGTCGCCGGGTGACCAATCTCCTGCACGATCGTTGCCTTTACTCCCTGAGTCGCCAGCGCTGAATCAATCAGCGGACGGCTGCCCGAGGCATAATCCTGCAATACCAGGTTCGCTCCCTGAAGAGACTGCCAGCTGACTACCGGTAATACTGCCAGCGGATCGTCGTCCCGGCAGAGCAGCAAAAAGGGTTCTGAAAGTACGCTTTCACACGCCAGATCGCTCACCTGACCGGGATCGATCACAATCCCAAAATCCACATCCCCCTGTCGGATGCTTTCCAGCACCCACTGTTGCGGTCTGTCATGTAAAACAAAATCAATATCCGGGTAGCGGTGGTTTCCCTCGGCAATACACTGCGGGATAAGGTGGGCAGAGATTGTCTGGCTGGCAGCAACCCGCACCGTACCCGAAAGTTGCTGCCCCAACCGCCCAACATCCCTGAGCGTACTGTTCAATTCATCAAGTAACCGCTCGAGGCGCAAGGCCAACTGCTGCCCGGCTTCAGTCAACACAACTTCGCGCGTGGTACGGTCAAGTAACCGCACGCCCGTTTGACTCTCCAGCTCTTTCACACTGTGACTCACCGCCGACTGGCTCAGGCCAATCATCTCCCCTGCGCGGCTGAAGCTGCGGGCGTTTGCCACGGTGACGAAAATGCGAAGCTGACGTAAGGAATAATTCATCTGTTTAATTCATAAATGGATGCAATAAATCAATTTTATTTCTCAAATGAAAAAAAGCACAATAGCGACATCTGTTTTCAGGAGTCATTATGAAACTATTTCGTATTGTTGATCCGTTTACGCTTACTCTGGTTGCTACCGTTTTACTGGCCTCGTTCTTCCCTGCCCGCGGGGGATTTGTTCCGTTTTTTGAGGGGCTAACGACGGCCGCCATCGCACTGCTGTTCTTTATGCACGGCGCAAAACTCTCCCGCGAGGCCATTATCGCTGGCGGTAGCCACTGGCGATTGCACCTCTGGGTGATGTGCAGCACGTTCATTCTGTTCCCAATACTCGGCGTGCTGTTTGCGTGGTGGGCTCCGGTTAACGTCGACCCGGCTCTCTACACCGGTTTCCTGTATCTGTGCATTCTGCCAGCCACCGTGCAGTCTGCCATTGCCTTTACCTCGCTGGCAGGTGGCAACGTTGCGGCTGCGGTCTGTTCGGCGTCGGCATCCAGCCTGTTAGGGATTTTCGTCTCCCCCTTGCTGGTGGGTTTACTCATGAACATGCACGGCGCGGAAGGTAACCTCGAGCAGGTGGGTAAAATCTGTCTGCAGCTGCTGCTGCCATTTGTCCTGGGGCATCTCTCGCGTCCGTGGACGGGCGCATTTGTGGCAAAGCACAAAAAATGGATCTCAAAAACCGATCAGTCGTCGATACTGCTGGTGGTCTATTCCGCTTTCAGTGAAGCGGTGGTAAATGGGATCTGGCATAAAGTGGGCGCAGGCTCGCTGCTGTTTATCGTAGTGGTCAGCCTCGTCCTGCTGGCGATTGTAATTGCGGTTAACGTCTTTGTGGCACGCAAGTGCGGCTTCAATAAAGCAGATGAAATTACGATTGTGTTCTGCGGGTCGAAAAAGAGCCTGGCGAACGGTATCCCGATGGCCAACATTCTCTTCCCGACCTCAGTAATTGGGATGATGGTGCTGCCGCTGATGATTTTCCATCAGATCCAGCTGATGGTCTGCGCGGTGCTGGCGCGTCGTTACAAACGCCAGACTGAAAAACTGGCGCAGGAAGAGACCCGCGCCGCGAAAGCTTAAGGGCGTTTCAGGGGCTGAACCAGCTGGGTCAGCCCCTCAGTTTTGATCAGTAACGTGATAGCCATCAACTCACCCAGTCGCCCTGCCGGGAATTCATCCTTACGGGCAAACCACAGCAGATACTCTTCCGGTAAATCGATCAGCCTGCGGCCTTTATATTTACCGAACGGCATCTCGGTGTTGGCGATCTCAACGAGCTGCTCTTTCTCCACGTTATTCTCCCAGCAGACGCATCATTTCCGCTTCGTCGATCACCGCAATGCCGAGCTCCTGGGCTTTCGCCAGCTTCGAACCCGCCGCCTCTCCGGCAATCACCCAATCGGTTTTCTTCGACACGCTGCCCGCCACTTTGGCCCCCAGCGCCACCAGACGCGCTTTCGCATCGTCACGTGAAAGCTGGCTCAGGCTGCCGGTCAGCACCACCGTTTTACCGGCGAACGGACTGTCTATCTCTTCGGCAT
The DNA here is from genome assembly GCF_037053385.1 of Enterobacter sp. P82. NCBI lineage: Bacteria > Pseudomonadati > Pseudomonadota > Gammaproteobacteria > Enterobacterales > Enterobacteriaceae > Enterobacter > Enterobacter sp. P82. The sequence continues at coordinate 184,194 of NZ_JBALHX010000001.1, read as the reverse complement.
TAACCACCACCGGTGCGGGCCATTTGATACCCTCTTCCAGCAGCTTGCTGATGACTTCACGATTGCTCTCTTCAGCAAAGAAGTTAAAGACGTGCGTGGCGACAACAATCCCGACGTCCGGGACTTTCTGCAACTCGTCGATGCTCGCTTTTTCCAGCGCATCCAGCGTACCAAAGTACGCCGCCAGCCCTGCTGCCGTCGCTTCGCCGACTTCGCGAATACCTAGCGCGTAGAGGAAGCGTGCGAAGGTCGTCTCTTTAGCGGCTTCCAGAGCATTAACGACATTCTGCGCTGACTTAGGCCCCATGCGATCAAGCCCCGTCAGTTTACCCGCAGTCAGTTTGAAAAGATCTGCTGGCGTATGGACGTACTCTTTCTCAACCAGCTGATCGATAATCTTGTCGCCCATACCATCAACGTCCATCGCCCGACGGGAGACGAAGTGTTTCAGAGATTCTTTACGCTGCGCACCACAGATTAAGCCACCCGTACAGCGCGCCACCGCTTCACCTTCAACACGTTCAACGTCCGAGCCGCATACCGGGCAATGAGTCGGGAAAATAATCTCGCGCGTATCATCAGGACGTTCTGACTCAACAACGTTAACCACCTGCGGGATAACATCACCCGCGCGGCGAATGACCACTTTGTCGCCAATACGCAGACCCAGACGCTCAATTTCATCGGCGTTATGCAACGTGGCATTACTCACCAGCACACCCGCCACCTGCACCGGCTCCAGACGAGCAACCGGAGTAATGGCACCGGTGCGACCGACCTGGAACTCCACATCGCGGACAAAGGTCATCTGCTCCTGAGCAGGGAATTTAAACGCCACCGCCCAGCGCGGAGCTCGCGCAACAAAGCCTAACTGCTCCTGAAGCGCTAACGAGTTAACCTTAATAACGACGCCATCAATATCAAAGCCGAGCGTTGGACGGTCCTCTTCCACCTTGTGGTAAAAGGCCAGTACCGCTTCCGGGGAGTCGCAAAGCTGAACACGGTTGCTCACCGGCAGGCCCCACGCTTTAAACTGCAGCAGACGTCCGAGGTGCGTATCCGGTAGCTCGCCCCCCTCCAGAATCCCTACGCCGTAGCAGAAGAAAGTAAGCGGTCGCTTCGCGGTGATGCGTGGATCAAGCTGGCGCAGAGAGCCTGCCGCCGCATTACGCGGGTTAGCAAACACTTTCCCACCAGTGCGGCGCGCTTCGTCGTTGATTTTCTCGAAGCCCGCCTGGGGCAGGAACACTTCACCGCGCACTTCCAGTCGCGCAGGAATGTTCTCACCCTGCAGTTTCAGCGGGATCGCGCGGATAGTGCGCACGTTGGTGGTGATGTCTTCACCCGTCGTACCGTCGCCACGTGTCGCAGCACGCACCAGCACGCCGTTTTCGTAAAGAAGGCTGACCGCAAGGCCATCCAGCTTCAGCTCACAGCACCAGGTAAGGGTATCGCTGCTTTTCAGGCGATCCTGCACACGCTTATTAAATGCGAGGAAACTCTCTTCATCGAAGACGTTGTCCAGCGACAGCATAGGTACTTCATGACGCACCTGGCTGAAAGCCCCCAGCGGCTCAGCGCCGACGCGTTGGGTGGGTGAATCAGGTGTGATGAGTTCCGGATGCTGCGCCTCTAATTCGCGGAGTTCGCGCATCAGGCGGTCGTACTCCGCATCCGGTAATTCCGGCGCGTCCATAACATGATAGAGATATTCATGATGGCGAAGCGTGGTTCGCAGTTCAGTGAGTTGTTGTTCGATTGAGTCCATATCGCACCATCAATGAGAAAAAACCCCCGACATGCGGGGGTTGAGGAGGAGTCGAAGTAAACGCGACGATTACGCGTTGGCTTCCTTAACTTCGCGGATGCGGTCCTGATACTCGCGCAGCTTCTGCGGGGTCATCATTCGACGTTGATCGTCGAGCACCACACCACCCACTTCATCAGCGATGTGCTGAGCGGATTGCAGCATCAGCTTAAAGTTCTGCAGTTCGTCACCATAGGACGGCACCTGCATAAAGATTGTGACACCCGGCGTCACGAAATCACCGGTCATTTCCGGGTCAAAGGTGCCAGGGTTGACCATATTGGCCAGGCTGAACAGCGCCGGACCGCTACCGTCAGGGCTCAGGTGGCGATGGAAAATATTCATGTCGCCAAACTTGAAACCTGCCTGTTGAATACTGTTAAGCAGCACGTCACCGTTGAGATGGCTGCCGTGATGTGCGGCAACGTTCATGATGATCACCGCTTCTTTGCGCTGCGGTTTTTCAACAACCGGTTCTGGCTCAACGACGGGCTCTGGCTCCACATGCGGGGCCGGAGCGGGCTGCGGCGCAGGCTGCACATGCACAGGCTGCTGCGGTTGTTGTACCGGTTGCACTGGCTGTTGCACAGGTTGCTGTTGAACCGGCTGAGGTGCAGCAGGCTGCTGATGGACAGGCTGTTGCGGCGGCTGGCGCACCGGCTCTTCCACAGGCTGAGGCGCTGGCTGGCGCGGCTGTGCGGAAGCATACGGCGGTTGATACTGGTGCTGCGCAGTACGGGTCGCTTCATGCTCCCCATGAGCCGCGCCGGGGGCAGTATTGACCCGATGAACACGAACTTCACCCACGCCGTCGTCGTCGCTGCCGTCGATGTCATCTTCACTGTCATCGTCGTCACGACTGGACTTCATGCGCTTCAGTGGGCGATCGCGAAACATCGAGGAACGCTCTTTACGGCTGGTCCAGAAACCATGTACCAGTAAAGCGATTATGGCGATCGCGCCAACAATGATTAATATCAGACGCAAATCCTGCATCATTATATTCTCTGTTGTTCTAACACCTTGCCACCACGGCAAACATTTACTCACTAAGAGTATTTGCCGTTTACGTCAAGTGCAAGTGTGTGCAGAGCATTCACAGCATAAAGATGAAGGAAATCGTGCTTTTTGCTGGTTTTTCGAACATTTCCTAACTGGTCATTGGTCCGTAAGTGGATAATATAGGCGGGCAATTCCACTGGTTGTGAAAAAAGGAGTACAGCCTGGTTATGGTTTCAACATCTTCTTCCCCCCCTCGCAGCGGCGTCTGGTATTTTTCTCAGGGCTGGAAACTGGTCTCATTGCCGGGTATTCGACGCTTCGTCATCCTGCCTCTGTTGATCAACATTATTCTGATGGGCGGTGCGTTCTGGTGGCTGTTCACAAAGCTGGAAAGCTGGATCCCCTCGCTAATGAGCCATGTTCCTGAGTGGCTGCAGTGGCTGAATTACCTGCTCTGGCCGGTTGTGGTCATCTCCGTGCTGTTGGTATTCGGTTACTTCTTCTCTACGATCGCGAACTGGATAGCCGCGCCCTTTAACGGCCTGCTGGCGGAACAGCTGGAAGCACGGCTTACCGGCGCAACACCGCCGGACACGGGCGTGCTGGGGATCATGAAAGATATTCCACGCATCATGAAGCGCGAGTGGCAGAAATTTGCCTGGTACCTTCCCCGTGCGGTTGTGCTGCTTATCCTCTATTTCGTGCCCGGCATCGGTCAAACAGTGGCTCCGGTGTTGTGGTTCCTGTTTAGCGCCTGGATGCTGGCGATCCAGTACTGCGACTATCCGTTCGATAACCACAAAGTACCGTTTAAAGCGATGCGCACGGCCCTGCGCACCCAGAAGGTTGCCAATATGCAATTTGGCGCACTGACCAGCCTGTTCACGATGATTCCGTTCCTGAATCTTTTTATCATGCCCGTTGCGGTGTGTGGCGCGACGGCAATGTGGGTTGACTGCTACCGTGCTAAGCACGCGTTATGGAAGTAATGCAAAAATGTGTAAACAAGGGGTGGCTTATGCCGCCCCTTATTCCATACTGATCCCCATTATTTCCTTGCAGTATATAGATATGCGAATTCCTTACTTCCCCCTACCTGCTCAACAGGTATGCTGGGACGGTATCCCAATTTCATACAGTTAAGGACAGGCCATGAGTAAGATTTATGAAGACAACTCGCTGACTATCGGTCATACGCCCCTGGTTCGACTGAACCGTATCGGTAATGGACGCATTCTGGCGAAGGTCGAATCACGTAACCCGAGCTTCAGCGTAAAATGCCGTATTGGTGCAAACATGATTTGGGATGCTGAAAAACGTGGCGTACTGAAACCAGGCGTTGAGCTGGTGGAACCAACCAGCGGCAACACCGGTATTGCCCTGGCCTATGTTGCTGCCGCGCGCGGCTACAAACTGACGCTGACCATGCCAGAAACCATGAGTATCGAACGTCGCAAGCTGCTCAAAGCGCTGGGGGCAAACCTGGTACTGACTGAAGGCGCGAAAGGCATGAAAGGCGCCATTCAGAAAGCCGAAGAGATTGTTGCCAGCGATCCAGCGAAATATCTGCTGCTGCAGCAGTTTAGCAACCCGGCAAACCCGGAAATTCATGAAAAAACCACCGGCCCGGAAATCTGGGAAGATACCGACGGTCAGGTTGACGTGTTTATCTCCGGCGTAGGTACCGGCGGTACGCTGACTGGTGTGTCACGCTATATTAAAGGCACGAAAGGTAAAAAAGATCTGATTACTGTTGCCGTTGAACCAACCGACTCACCGGTTATCACACAGGCACTGGCGGGTGAAGAGCTCAAGCCAGGCCCACATAAAATTCAGGGCATTGGTGCCGGCTTCATTCCGGGTAACCTGGACCTGAAGCTGATCGATAAAGTGGTCACTATCACTAACGAAGAAGCCATCTCCACCGCGCGTCGTCTGATGGATGAAGAAGGCATTCTGGCGGGTATCTCTTCCGGTGCGGCTGTTGCGGCAGCGCTCAAACTTCAGGAAGACGAAGCCTTTACCAATAAGAATATTGTGGTTATCCTTCCATCCTCGGGTGAGCGTTACTTAAGCACTGCACTGTTTGCCGATCTCTTCACTGAGAAAGAACTGCAACAGTGATGCCAGCATGTTAAAAACGCGTAAAAAAGCACCTTTTCGGGTGCTTTTTTGTGGCCTGCTTCAAAGTTTTACCCCTCCTGGCATTGATTCACCCCGTTGGGTCTGGTATTTAAACCAGCAATTATTTTGATGCGTGAAATTAATCAGTGAATGAAATAGCCTTGCTGAATCGATTTTATGATTTGGTTCAAGTCTTGCTTTCGCTGCATAATGTTTAATGACGATCGAAACGTCAGCGCTAACAATACAGGCTAAAGTTCAGTCGCCAGGCTAGACTTTAGTTCCACAACACTAAACCTATAAGTTGGGGAAATACAATGTTCCAGCAAGAAGTTACCATTACCGCTCCGAACGGTCTGCACACCCGCCCTGCTGCTCAGTTTGTTAAAGAAGCGAAAGGCTTCACTTCTGAAATCACTGTGACTTCCAACGGCAAAAGCGCTAGCGCAAAAAGCCTGTTCAAACTGCAGACTCTGGGCCTGACTCAGGGCACTGTTGTCACCATCTCTGCAGAAGGTGAAGACGAGCAGAAAGCAGTTGAGCATCTGGTAAAACTGATGGCTGAGCTCGAGTAAGTTTCCGGGTTCTTTTAAATATCAGTCACAAGTAAGGTAGGGTTATGATTTCAGGCATTTTAGCATCCCCGGGTATCGCTTTCGGCAAAGCACTGCTGCTGAAAGAAGACGAGATCGTCATTGACCGGAAAAAAATTTCTGCCGACAAGGTTGATCAGGAAGTTGAACGTTTTCTGAGCGGTCGTGCCAAGGCATCTGCGCAACTGGAAGCAATCAAAACTAAAGCTGGCGAAACTTTCGGTGAAGAAAAAGAAGCCATCTTCGAAGGGCACATCATGCTGCTCGAAGATGAGGAGCTGGAGCAGGAAATCATAGCCCTGATTAAAGATAAAGGCATGACAGCCGACGCGGCTGCACATGAAGTTATCGAAGGTCAGGCGACTGCCCTGGAAGAACTGGATGACGAATACCTGAAAGAGCGTGCGGCTGACGTACGTGACATCGGTAAGCGCCTGCTGCGCAACATCCTGGGTCTGGCCATCATCGATCTGAGCGCGATTCAGGATGAAGTTATTCTGGTTGCTGCCGACCTGACCCCGTCAGAAACCGCTCAGTTGAACCTGAAAAAGGTCCTCGGTTTCATCACCGATGCAGGCGGCCGTACTTCCCACACCTCAATCATGGCGCGTTCTCTGGAACTGCCAGCCATCGTGGGCACCGGTAGCGTCACCTCTCAGGTGAAAAACGGCGACTATCTGATTCTGGATGCCGTAAACAATCTGGTTTACGTCAACCCAACGAATGAAGAGATCGAAAAACTGCGCGCGGTTCAGGAGCAAGTTGCGACTGAAAAAGCGGAACTCGCTAAGCTGAAAGACCTGCCAGCAATCACCCTGGACGGTCATCAGGTAGAAGTGTGCGCAAACATCGGTACCGTACGTGACGTTGATGGCGCTGAGCGCAACGGTGCGGAAGGTGTCGGTCTCTATCGTACAGAATTCCTGTTCATGGACCGTGACGCGCTGCCTACTGAAGAAGAGCAGTTTGCTGCATACAAAGCCGTGGCTGAAGCCTGTGGCTCTCAGGCGGTTATCGTCCGTACCATGGACATCGGTGGCGACAAAGAGCTGCCGTACATGAACTTCCCGAAAGAAGAGAACCCGTTCCTGGGCTGGCGTGCAGTACGTATCGCGATGGATCGTAAAGAGATCCTGCGCGATCAGGTTCGTGCCATCCTGCGTGCGTCTGCTTTCGGTAAACTGCGCATCATGTTCCCTATGATCATCTCTGTTGAAGAAGTGCGTGCACTGAAGAAAGAGATCGAAATCTACAAACAGGAACTGCGTGACGAAGGTAAAGCATTTGACGAGTCAATCGAGATCGGCGTGATGGTGGAAACACCGGCTGCGGCGACAATTGCGCGTCATTTAGCCAAAGAAGTTGATTTCTTTAGTATCGGTACCAATGATTTAACGCAGTACACCCTGGCAGTTGACCGTGGTAATGATATGATTTCACATCTCTACCAGCCAATGTCACCGTCCGTACTGACGCTTATTAAGCAAGTTATTGATGCTTCTCATGCAGAAGGTAAATGGACTGGCATGTGTGGTGAGCTTGCAGGCGACGAACGTGCTACACTTCTGTTGCTGGGTATGGGTCTGGACGAATTCTCTATGAGCGCCATTTCCATCCCGCGCATTAAGAAGATTATCCGTAACACGAACTTCGAAGATGCGAAGGTGTTAGCAGAGCAGGCTCTTGCTCAACCGACAACGGACGAGTTAATGACGCTGGTTAACAAGTTCATTGAAGAAAAAACAATCTGCTAATCCACGAGATGCGGCCCAATTTACTGCTTAGGAGAAGATCATGGGTTTGTTCGATAAACTGAAATCTCTGGTTTCTGATGATAAGAAAGACTCCGGAACTATTGAGATTGTTGCTCCGCTCTCCGGCGAGATCGTCAACATCGAAGACGTGCCGGATGTAGTGTTTGCTGAGAAAATCGTTGGTGATGGCATTGCTATCAAACCAACTGGCAACAAAATGGTTGCTCCAGTTGACGGCACCATCGGTAAAATTTTTGAAACCAACCATGCGTTCTCTATCGAATCTGATAGCGGTATCGAACTGTTCGTTCACTTCGGTATCGACACCGTTGAACTGAAAGGCGAAGGCTTCAAACGTATCGCGGAAGAAGGCCAGCGTGTTAAAGTTGGCGACCCAGTGATTGAATTCGATCTGCCACTGCTGGAAGAAAAAGCCAAGTCTACCCTGACTCCGGTTGTTATCTCCAACATGGACGAAATCAAAGAACTGATCAAACTGTCTGGCAGCGTCACCGTGGGTGAAACCCCGGTTATCCGCATCAAGAAGTAATTTTTGCCGCACAGAAAAATGGCGCCTTCGGGCGCCATTTTTGTTTATGCGGGCAGGATAAGCTCGTCGTAACCTTTCGACTGCGTGTAAATCATCACATCCGTCACCCGATCGCCGGCCATGCGAATGGCATCGGCAACGGTTTTACCCTCAACAATCCCGCTTACCAGCTCTGAACAAAACAGATCACCCGTCCCTTTCAGGTCCGTTTCAACACGCGGGTGTGCGCTGACGGTCACGCCTTCATTCGTCACCAACACCACGTGAATGTTTTGCGGGTCGTCAGCGACCGGCGCACTGGTGATCGCCACCCATTTCAGGCTGTTGGAGAGCAATCCCTGTGCCGCCGCGATGGCGCTTTCTGGCGTACGGCACGGCTTGCCGCTTAACACTTCCAGCTCATAGACGTTTGGTGTGATCCCCTGCGCCAGCGGCAGCAGGTGCTCCCGATACGCTTGCGGGATCTCGGGCTTCACGTACATCCCGCTGTCGATATCGCCTATGACCGGGTCGACCAGCACCAGCAGGTCCGGGTGCCGTACTTTGATGACCCTGAGCCATTGTCCGAGCAATTTAATCTGGCTGGCGCTACCCATATAGCCAGTAGTCACCGCCTTCAGCTCACGAAGGATGTCGCGCTCTTCCAGCGCTTTCAGATAACCGCTGAACCACTCATCCGGGATCACGCCGCCGTAGAAGGTGTCATAGTGCGGCGTGTTGCTAAACAACACCGTCGGTACGGCGGTGACGCTCAGCTGATGGGTACGAATGTTCGGTACCGCAATGCTGTTCCCCACGCTGCCGTACACCACCTGCGACTGCACCGCGACAATATCGGTTTGTTGCGCCCGGGTGTTATCCCGGAAAAGAATCATCTCCATGATGCTTAAATCCCTGCCCCCTGCGAATAACTCTCTTCACCAAAGACACCGGTAGACAGATAACGATCGCCGCGATCGCAGATTATTGCCACGACCACTGCACCCGGGTTTGCCTTTGCAACCCGAATTGCACCCGCTACCGCGCCGCCCGAACTGACGCCACAGAAGATACCTTCGCGCACGGCCAGTTCGCGCATGGTATTTTCCGCCTCGCGCTGATGAATATCCAGCACCTGGTCCACAAGCTGCGCATTAAAGATACCGGGCATGTATTCCGCAGGCCAGCGGCGAATGCCCGGAATGCTGCTCCCCTCTTCCGGCTGCAGACCAACGATAGTGACGGCTTTTTCCTGCTCTCGCAGAAAACGCGATACGCCGGTAATGGTGCCCGTGGTGCCCATGCTGGAGACAAAATGGGTGATACGCCCGTCGGTTTGCTGCCAGATTTCCGGGCCGGTGGTGGTGTAGTGCGCGTACGGGTTATCCGGATTATTGAACTGATCGAGCAATTTGCCCTCGCCACGCTCGGCCATCTCCAGCGCCAGATCGCGTGCCCCTTCCATTCCCTGCTCTTTGGTCACCAGAATCAGTTCGGCGCCATAGGCACGCATAGCCGCGCGGCGCTCCTGACTCATGTTGTCCGGCATCAGCAGCTTCATGCGGTAGCCTTTCAGCGCCGCAATCATTGCCAGCGCAATCCCCGTGTTACCGCTGGTCGCCTCAATCAGCACGTCACCTGGCTTAATTTCTCCGCGTTTTTCGGCCTGGACAATCATCGACAGCGCCGCACGATCTTTCACCGATCCCGCCGGGTTATTGCCTTCGAGTTTGACCCAGATTTCGCTGCCGTTAGCCGGCCCCATGCGCTGAAGCTTGACCAGAGGGGTATTGCCGATGGTGTGTTCGAGTGTATTCACGTTTTTTACTCAATAAAAAAGCCGGGTGGCGCTTCGCTTACCCGGCCTACAAGACACAGTGATAACTGTAGGCCCGGTCAGCACAGCGCCACCGGGCGATAAACATTCTACTAACCTATCAGGCTGACTCCGCCAGAGCAATATCCTCGCGCGTCTCAATGCGTTCCTTCCCGTGATAAATACGCGCATGTTGCAGACCGACAAACAGGCGTTCTCCCCGGTGCGGCGGCACGTCATCGCGCATGACCACGGTCAGCGGCTCGGTATACCAGCCCAGCGGTTGTACCACCAGTTGTGTGTAGTGCCCTTTAGGGCTCGCTTCCAGCACCTGCACCGGCAGCGGTGAATCCAGGCTGGTGCGACGGCTGACGTCCACTTCCCACGGGCGCAGGAACAGATCGACAGGTCCCTGATGCGCGGAGGTATAGCCCAGCGGCCAGCGGTGCGCGCCCACGTGGAACTGACCACCGCGAATGGTGCCCTGAAGACGGTTCACCTCGCCCATAAACTCCAGCACAAAACGGGTCGCCGGTTCACGCCAGAGCTGCTCCGGCTCGTCAACCTGCTCAATATTACCCTGGCTCATGACCACCACACGATCCGCGACTTCCATCGCCTCTTCCTGATCGTGGGTAACGAAGACGCTGGTAAATTTCAACTCTTCATGGAGCTGACGCAGCCAGCGACGCAGTTCTTTACGCACCTGCGCATCCAGCGCACCGAACGGCTCATCCAACAGCAGAATTTGCGGCTCAACGGCCAGCGCACGTGCCAGTGCCACACGCTGCTTCTGCCCGCCGGACAGTTGTGCAGGGAAACGGTCCGCCAGATGGGCAAGCTGAACCATTTCCAGCAGTTTGGTCACTTTCGCTTTAATGGTTGCCGCATCCGGGCGCTCGCGACGCGGCAGCACGGTCAGGCCAAATGCGATGTTGTCGAATACGGTCATGTGGCGGAACAACGCGTAGTGCTGGAACACAAAACCTACTTTACGATCGCGGGCATGCAGGCGGCTCACGTCGGTACCGTGGAAGCGGATATGCCCGCTGGTCTGATGCTCAAGCCCGGCAATAATACGCAGCAGTGTCGTTTTACCTGAGCCAGACGGCCCCAGCAGCGCCACCATTTGTCCGGAAGGGATATCCAGCGAGATATCATTCAGCACCTGGGTGCGACCAAAAGACTTCTTAATATTGGCAATCTCAATGCTCATGATTTCCCTCCTGATGCTGACGTTTTTCCTGATTTTCTAAACGCCACTGCACCACACTCTTCAAAAACAGGGTCAAAATAGCCATCAGCGTCAGCAACGCTGCGGCAGTAAACGAACCGATGGTGTTGTAGTCCTGCTGCAGCAGCTCAATCTGTAGCGGCAGCGACAGCGTTTCACCACGAATAGAACCGGAGACGACGGAAACAGCGCCGAACTCACCAATCGCGCGGGCGTTGGTCAGCACCACGCCGTAAAGCAGCGCCCAGCGGATATTCGGTAGCGTCACACGACGGAACATCTGCCAGCCTGACGCGCCCAGCAGCACCGCCGCTTCGTCTTCGTTGCTCCCCTGGCTCAACATCACCGGCACCAGTTCACGCACCACAAACGGACAGGTCACGAAGATAGTGACCAGCACCATGCCCGGCCAGGCGAACATGATCTGCAGGTTATGCTCATCCAGCCAGCCGCCCAATGGGCCGTTGGAGCCGTAAAAGAGCAGGTACACCAGACCCGCCACCACCGGCGACACAGCGAAAGGAATGTCCAGCAGGGTCAGCAACAGCTGACGTCCCGGGAAGTTAAAGCGCGTCACCAGCCACGCCAGCAGGGTACCGAACACGAGGTTCACCGGCACGGTGATCAAGGCAATCAGCACGGTCAGCCAGATGGCATGCAGCATATCCGGGTTCGCCAGGTTTTCTAGCGCAGGCATCAGGCCCTTGCTGAACGCCTGAACGAAAATATAAATCGTCGGCACGACGAGAATGAGGGCGGAAACCAGCACCCCCGCCCCAATCAGAAACCATTTACCCCAGTTGATGCGGGGTGCATCGTATCGCTTCAATTGCGTAACTTCCGCCATCAGTGACCTACCACACGTCGACCAAAGCGACTTTGCAGAGTGTTAATCGAGTACAGCAGCAGCAGCGAGGCCGCCAGGATCACCGAGGCAATAGCGCTCGCCGCCGGATAATCAAACTCCTGCAAACGGATGAAAATCATCAGCGAGGTGACTTCTGTTTTCCAGGCGATGTTTCCGGCGATAAAAATCACCGCGCCGAACTCACCGAGGCTGCGGGTAAAGGACAGCGCGACACCCGCCATCAGCGCCGGAGACAGCTCCGGCAGAACCACCTTGCGGAAGCTCTGCCAGCGCGTGGCGCCCAGCGTTTCCGCCGCTTCTTCATATTCAGGGCCTAACTCTTCCAGTACCGGCTGCACGGTACGCACCACAAACGGGATGCTGGTAAAGGCCATCGCCACCGCGATACCGAGCCAGGTGTAGGTCACTTTGATGTCAAATTTCGCCAGCCACTCGCCGTACAGCCCGTTCACGGAGAAGAGCGACGCGAGGGTTAAGCCCGCCACCGCCGTCGGCAGCGCAAACGGTAAATCCATTAACGCGTCGAGCAACGTACGGCCCGGAAAACGGTAGCGGGTTAAGATCCACGCCATCAGCAGGCCAAACACGCCGTTAAAAATGGAGGCGACAAATGCCGACAGCAACGTCACTTTATAGGCCGCTACCACTTGCGGGTTGGTGACCACGTCCCAGTACTGCGCCCAGCTCATCTGAGCAAGCTGCATTACCAGCGCGCTGAGCGGTAACAGCAAAATCAGACAGACGAACAGCAGGCTGGTCCCGAGGCTTAAGGTAAAGCCAGGCAGCACACGTCTGGAGAAAACTGCAAACATTACTTACGCCCCGCCGCCAGCAATTTATCTAACTCACCGCCGCTGGCAAAATGCGTTTTCATCACATCAGGCCAGGAGCCGAAATGGTCCTCCACGCGGAACAATTCGGTCTGCGGGAATTTATCTTTCAGTTTGTTCATCACATCCGGGTTATTCACGCGGTAGTAATAATCGGTAATGACAGTCTGTGCCTGAGGGCTGTACAGGTAGTTGAGATAGGCTTTTGCCGCTTTCTCGGTACCATTCGCCTGCACGTTTTTATCCACCCACGCCACCGGGAACTCAGCCAGAATGTTGGTTTTCGGGATAACAACTTCAAAACCCTGCGCTTCATATTGCTTACGGATATTGTTCACTTCCGATTCAAAGCTGATCAGCACATCGCCGAGACCGCGTTCTGCGAAGGTCGTGGTCGCCCCGCGACCGCCGGTATCAAACACTTCGACGTTTTTCAGGAACTGGGTCATGAACTGCTCGGTTTTGGCTTTATCGTTACCGTCAGCCTTGTCCGCCGCGCCCCACGCAGCTAAATAGGTATAGCGAGCGTTACCGGAGGTTTTCGGGTTCGGGAAGATCAGCTTCACGTCAGAACGCACCAGGTCGCTCCAGTCGTGAATATTTTTCGGGTTGCCCTTGCGCACCAGGAAGCCCATGGTGGAGTAGAACGGCGAGCTGTTGTTCGGCAAACGGCTCTGCCAGTCCGCCGGGATCAGCTTGCCCTTGTCGTGCAGGATCTGCACGTCAGTGACCTGGTTGTAGGTCACCACATCCGCTTTCAGCCCCTGGAGGATCGCCAGCGCCTGCTTGGACGAACCGGCGTGAGACTGCTTGATGGTCAGCTTATCGCCATTGTTTTCTTTCGCCCACTGCTGTTCAAACGGTGGATTAAGGGCGGCAAACAGCTCGCGTGAGACATCGTATGAGCTGTTAAGCAACTCAGTCGCCTGCGCCTGTGCTACCAGCAGTAAACCTGCCAGCGCCAGAGTTCCTTTTTTCAGTACAGTAACGGCCATTGCGCACCCTTATAAATGTGATGACTATCTTATAGTCATAATATTTATAACGAGGACGAAAGGAGTAACGGTTTTATATACCGTTTGGTGATTTACAAGCAGAAAAGAGAATAAGGGTAAATCCCCTCTCCCTTGGGGGAGAGGGGGAAAGGGAATTACAGCGCCAGCAAACGCTCAACGGACGGCGCGAAGTAATAACCACCAGTCACCGGTTTGGTAAATCGCAGCATGGCGTCGCGCTTACCGTCGGTATCACCAAACATGCTCAGCAGTTGCTGTTCAATGTTGTACAGACGCGCACAGTACGCGCAGAAGTAAAGGCCGTGTGTGCCGCTTGCCGTGCCATACGGCAGGCTCTGGCGAACAATTTTCAGGCCTTTGCCATCTTCTTTGAGGTCAACGCGAGTCAGGTGAGAGGTCGCAGGACGCTCGTCGCCGTCAATCTCTTCGTTGGCTTCTTTGGTACGGCCGATCATCATCTCCTGGTCGTGTACGCTCATGCGGCTAAGCTGCTTGAGGTTGTGCTCCCAACGCTGGACGAACACATAGCTGCCACCCGCGTCCACGCCGTCTTTGATCACCGCGACTTCACGACGCGTCTCTTCACCTGCCGGGTTTTCGGTACCGTCGACAAAGCCACTCAGATCGCGTTCTTCCACCCAGCGGAAGCCGTGAACTTCTTCCTGCACCTCAATGCTGTCGCCAAACGCCGCGACCGCCGCCTGGGCAACCGAGAAATTCACATCGTGACGTAAAGAGAGAATGTGGATCAGCACGTCGTATTGTGTCGCTGGCGCAAGACCTTTACCGTAAGGGATAAAGTCCTTCAGCTCTTCAGCCCCTTCGCCACCGCTCAACTGACGCCAGACGTTGTTGCCAAAGGCGACAACGGCACCGAGGTGAGCATCCGGGAATTTGGCCTGGAAGGTAGTCAGTTTATCGACGAATACTTTACTGGCCGCACGCAGGGCATCCACGTCCCCTTTAACATTGGCTTCAATCCAAATCGCCGCGCGGCAGTGTTCTGGCAAAATGCCACTCTGAACCTGAGACATCGCTCCTCCTGAAATAAAGATGCCACGTCAGCGTGGCATTGATGGCAGCTATTATACCCTGAATTCAGCGAGGCGGTTTGTTCCGGCGCAAATTACTGCTTCCAGAGTATTTTGCTCACTTTCCAGCTCTTCAGCGTGTCGTCAGACGGCATCAATCCTTCCGGACCGCTCCAGGTTCCAGTGAAGACGTAACTGATGTGCTGGCTACCCTCAGCTTTACATTCCACAGCCACGCCATCGTCAGATGAGGCGTTTGCACAGTTGCCGAAGGCCTTTTTATAGAGATCGCTAAACGGTGTACCGACCTTCACCCCACTTGCCGTGGGAATAGCGTCATCCAGCACCGCAATGCGGTTCACCGTGCCTTTATCACCGTTAATTACCAGCGCCAGCTTGTCGCCCTTCAGCGCTTCGTAATAGCGAACAATATTGCCATTCTCCGTTTTCATGCCGCTGCGCAGGCGGTAATCGCTGCTGAGCGCATCCTGAATAGCATTCTGATCCAGCGCCGTTGCGGCGGTAATTTTTCCTACGCCCTGCTCGGTCACTTCCGTTGATGAGCCAAACCAGTTCCACGGATACGCAGCGGACCAGTTAATGGATGAGAGCGTTGAACACCCGGTTAACGCCAGCGGGAGAGCGCATAAAAGTAAACGCTGCGATTTCATTGAAACGTCCTTACTTGTTAAATCAACGCTTGTTGGAGTGCGACATCGGCAAAAAGTGCCGTATTAATCATCCTGATGCGTAAAACAGGCGCGAAGACGCGGGTTGGTCAGCAGCCACAGCAGCGCCACAATATCGGCAACTACCAGCGCAACGCCGATACCCGTAAGCGGTTCACCGTACCACCAGAGTACCGGTTGCCAGCAGAGCAGCACGATCTGGGCAAAGATCAATAGCCAGCGAAGCGCGCGCCACAAACGAGGGAGCGTATGCCGTCGTCCGCTGCACAAAAAAGCCACCACAGCAGGAACACCCGGCAATAAGCCAAGCCAGAACGCATCGTGATCGGGGTAAAACAGGTTTAGCAGCGTGTCGCCCTGCCCGCGCGACGCGCCGGCCATCACAAACAGCACCCAGGTGCGGGCCTGGAGCAGCAGAATGCACCAGAATAAAAAGGGCAGCCTGACGCGACCCTGCGCGTCATAATCTGCCGGATGGATCTCAGTACTCTTCATCTTCGATCAGACGTTTTCCTAAACTCAACACGTCAGAATGCTCATAGCCCAGACGCTCATACATGCCCAGTACGACGTCGTTATCTTCCCGCACCATGATCTGAATTTTCGGGCAACCGCGGGCAATGAGCTTTTTCTCAAGACGATTAAGCAATGCATTGGCAATGCCACGACCACGATATTCCGGGTGAACGCCCAGATAATAGGCCGACCCGCGATGACCGTCGTAACCGCCCATTACCGTCCCCACCACCTCGCCGTTCACTTCCGCGACCAGAAACAGACTGACATCGTGATTCACCTTCCGCTCGATATCCATTTCCGGATCGTTCCACGGACGCAGCAGATCGCAGCGCTCCCAAAGGGTGATCACCTCTTCGAAATCTTCCTGGCGAAAAACGCGTATCTCCATGGTATTAACCGCCTTTTCGGGTTTAAAAACAGTGATTATGGCGTGAACCTCTCGTTTAGCCAATAACCGGGGAAAATCTCACCAAAATTTGGCATAATGTCACTTTGTCACGTATTGAAATGAAAAGTAAAACAATTGCCAATAAGGACTGTCGTAACGCTAATCACGATACGATATAACACCAGGACTCCAATTTTTACAATTCAGGCCGCATGAGCACATTCAAACCATTAAAAGCACTCACATCGCGTCGTCAGGTTCTCAAAGCGGGGCTGGCGGCCTTAACGTTAACGGGCATCGCAAAGCAGGCTCAGGCAAAAGACGAGAACACGCTCAAAACCAGTAACGGACACAGTAAACCGAAGACCAAAAAGCCGGGCGCAAAACGTCTGGTGATGCTTGACCCGGGCCATGGCGGGATTGATACCGGCGCCATCGGCAAAAACGGTTCGAAAGAAAAACACGTCGTGCTCGCGATTGCAAAAAATGTGCGCGCGATTTTACGCAGTAACGGCATTGACGCCCGCCTGACGCGTACCGGTGACACCTTCATTCCGCTGTACGACCGCGTGGAGATCGCCCATCAGCACGGTGCGGATCTGTTTATGTCGATTCACGCCGACGGTTTTACCAACCCGTCAGCGGCAGGTGCCTCGGTGTTTGCGCTTTCTAACCGTGGCGCCAGTAGCGCCATGGCGAAATATCTCTCCGATCGCGAAAACCGGGCAGATGAGGTTGCCGGAAAGAAAGCCACCGATAAAGACCACCTGCTACAGCAGGTGCTGTTCGACCTGGTACAGACCGATACGATCAAAAACAGCCTGACGCTCGGCTCGCATATTCTGAAGAAGATTAAGCCGGTGCATCGTCTGCACAGTAAAGGCACCGAGCAGGCGGCGTTCGTGGTGCTGAAATCACCGTCCATCCCGTCCGTGCTGGTGGAAACCTCCTTCATTACCAACCCGGAAGAAGAGCGACTCCTCGGTACCACGGCGTTTCGTCAGAAGATCGCCAACGCCATCGCCTCCGGAATTATCAGTTACTTCAACTGGTTCGATAACCAAAAAGCGCACTCCAGGAAACGTTGATGAAACCCGATGCTCAACTGGTCAAAACCTTCCTGCTACAGCTGCAGGATGAGATTTGCCAGAAACTGGCCGCCGCAGACGGCGGTGAATTTCAGGAAGATAACTGGCAGCGCGAGGCCGGTGGCGGTGGGCGCAGTCGGGTGCTGCGTAACGGCGGCATCTTTGAACAGGCGGGCGTCAATTTCTCCCACGTTCACGGCGACGCGATGCCCGCGTCTGCGACCGCGCACCGTCCTGAACTGGCAGGCCGCAGTTTTGAAGCGATGGGCGTCTCGCTGGTGGTGCATCCACACAATCCGTTTGTGCCCACCAGCCACGCCAATGTGCGCTTTTTCATTGCGGAAAAACCAGGGGCCGATCCGGTCTGGTGGTTTGGCGGCGGTTTTGACCTCACGCCCTACTACGGCTTCGAAGAGGATGCCGTGCACTGGCACACCACCGCGCGGGACCTTTGTCTGCCGTTTGGTGAAGACGTCTACCCGAAATTCAAAAAGTGGTGCGACGACTACTTTTACCTGAAGCACCGCGACGAGCAGCGCGGCATCGGCGGGCTGTTCTTTGACGATCTCAACACCCCTGATTTTGATACCGCATTCAGCTTTATGCGAGCGGTGGGCGAAGGGTATACCGACGCCTATCTGCCGATTGTCGAGTGTCGTAAAAATACCGACTACGGCGTGCGCGAGCGCGAGTTCCAGCTCTACCGCCGCGGGCGCTACGTGGAGTTCAACCTGGTGTGGGATCGCGGGACGCTGTTCGGCCTGCAGACCGGCGGGCGCACGGAGTCGATTCTGATGTCGATGCCGCCGCTGGTGCGCTGGGAGTACTGCTACGAACCAAAAGAAGGCAGCCCGGAGGCTGCCTTGCGTGAGTTTATTCAGGTTCGGGACTGGGTGTAGCCCTTATCCCCTCTCCCTTTGGGAGAGGGTTAGGGTGAGGGTAAAAATTACAGCGGCTGTGTCTGCGCCTCAACCACCGCCAGCGCCACCATATTCACGATACGACGCACAGAGGCAATCGGTGTTAACACATGCACCGGTTTCGCCACTCCCATCAGTACTGGCCCTACGGTCACCCCTTCAGAACTGGAGACGCGCAGCAGGTTATAGCTGATACGCGCCGCTTCCACGTTCGGCATAATCAGGATGTTCGCAGAACCTTTCAGCGGGCTGTCCGGCATCCGTTCGTTACGGATGCTCTCCACCAGCGCGGCATCGCCGTGCATTTCGCCGTCAATCATCAGCTCCGGTGCACGCTCGCGCACCAGTTCAAGCGTCTGACGCATTTTGCAGGCCGCCGCAGATTTGGACGAACCAAAGTTAGAGTGCGACAGCAGTGCCACCTTCGGCTCAATACCAAAGCGACGCACGGTCTCCGCCGCCATCACGGTGATTTCCGCCAGTTCATCTGGGGTTGGGTCATCGTTAACGTAAGTATCGGCAATAAAGGTGTTGCCGCTTGGCAGCAGCAGCGCGTTCATCGCCCCGGCGGTATGAACGCCATCGCGATAACCGAATATCTCCTGCACCACGCTGAAGTGTTCGTGGTAGTCACCAACGGTACCGCAGATCAACGCATCAGCTTCACCACGATGAACCATGATAGCGCCGATCACCGTCGTGTTACTGATGACGGCTTTCTGCGCCTGTTCCTGGGTGATCCCGCGACGTTTCATGATCGCGTAGTATTCGCTCCAGTACTCTTTGAAACGCGGATCGGATTCGTTGTTAACAATCTCGAAGTCCACACCCGGCTTAATCTGCAGACCCAGCTTCTGGATACGCATCTCGATAACGCTCGGACGACCAATCAGGATCGGCTTCGCCAGGCCTAAGGTGATCAGCTCCTGGGTGGCGTGCAGCACGCGAGCCTCTTCCCCTTCCGCCAGTACCACACGTTTCGCATCGGCACGCGCCTGAGAGAAGATCGGCTTCATGAACAGGTTGGTTTTGTAGACAAACTCGGTGAGTTTATCGACGTAGGCATCGAAATCCTGAATCGGGCGTGTCGCCACGCCAGAATCCATCGCCGCTTTAGCTACCGCTGGGGCAATTTTAACAATCAGACGCGGGTCGAACGGTTTTGGAATGATGTAATCCGGACCAAAACTCAGATCCTGATCGCCATAGGCTGACGCAACCACTTCGCTCTGCTCGGCGTGCGCCAGCTCCGCGATAGCGTGAACCGCGGCAAGCTTCATCTCTTCGTTAATCGCCGTCGCGCCGACATCCAGCGCCCCACGGAAGATGAACGGGAAGCAGAGCACGTTGTTGACCTGGTTCGGGTAGTCGGAACGACCGGTACAGATGATGGCGTCTTCACGCACCGCTTTTGCCAGCGGCGGCAGAATTTCCGGCTCCGGGTTAGCCAGGGCCAGAATCATTGGCGCACGCGCCATCTTCTTCACCATCTCCTGGGTCAGCACTTTCGGGCCTGAGCAGCCAAGGAAGATATCCGCGCCATCAATGACATCCTCCAGCGAGCGTTTACCGTCGTCTTCCACCGCATACGCCGCTTTGGTTTCCGCCATGTTTGGCTCGCGGCCTTTGTAGATAACGCCTTTGGAATCACAGACCACAATGTTGTGCTTCTGCATACCCAGCGCCACCAGCAGGTTCATACAGGCGATAGCCGCAGCTCCCGCACCGGAAACGACCATACGCACGTCAGAGAGATTTTTCTCCACCACGCGCAGGCCGTTCAGAATCGCGGCGGTACTGATAATCGCAGTGCCGTGCTGGTCATCATGGAACACGGGAATGTTCATACGCTCGCGCAGTTTCTGCTCGATATAGAAACATTCCGGCGCTTTGATGTCTTCCAGGTTGATACCGCCGAAGGTCGGCTCCAGCGCAGCCACCACGTTGATGAATTTATCGGGATCGAGTTCATCCACCTCGATATCAAATACGTCGATACCGGCGAATTTCTTGAACAGAACACCCTTCCCTTCCATCACTGGTTTACCCGCCAGCGCACCAATGTTGCCAAGACCTAATACCGCCGTGCCGTTAGAGATCACGGCAACAAGGTTGCCACGCGCGGTATATTTGTAGGCCGCCAGCGGATCTTTTTCGATTTCCAGACACGGTGCAGCAACGCCCGGCGAATAGGCCAGCGCCAGATCGCGCTGCGTTGCCAGTGGCTTCGTGGGGGAAACCTGGATTTTACCCGGAACAGGGAACTCGTGAAAATCGAGGGCACTCTGTTTTAACTGCTCATCCATCTTCTTTTTCCTTTCACGTATCGGTCAAAAGGGTGACGTAAGCGATCCTGTTGCACACCCTGGTGTGCCGCCTAGTATCGCCGCAGGCCGCCACATAAACTTTGAAGGCTGCCAAACTCTCACCATCACACATTAAAAATTGTTATCAATTTATAACAGCCATGTTACCCGTCTCAAAAGCAATGCCGCCCCCGTCTGCTATGCTTTTTTGTTAAGTCCATCATGATTTTTCCAGAAGTGTGAACTAACGCACTCATCTAACTCTTTTATTTTCAAGGAGTAATTATTTATGAATCAGTTAGACGGCATCAAACAATTCACCACCGTGGTCGCAGACAGCGGCGATATCGAGTCGATTCGCCACTATCAGCCGGAGGATGCGACCACCAACCCTTCGCTACTGCTTAAAGCCGCCGGGCTTGCGCATTTTAGTCATCTGATTGATGACGCCATTGCCTACGGTAAACAGCGCGGGAAAACCCAGGAGCAGCAGGTCACCGAAGCCAGCGACAAGCTGGCCGTTAATTTTGGTGCAGAAATTCTGAAAAGCATCCCCGGACGCGTCTCGACGGAAGTCGATGCCCGACTCTCTTTCGATAAAGAAAAGAGTATTCGCAAGGCCCGTCGTCTGGTTGATCTCTACCAGGAGCAAGGGATCGATAAATCTCGCATCCTGATCAAACTGGCATCGACGTGGGAAGGCATTCGTGCGGCAGAAGTGCTGGAAAAAGAGGGTATCCACTGCAACCTGACGCTGCTGTTCTCGTTTGCTCAGGCACGCGCCTGTGCCGAAGCGGGGGTGTTCCTCGTCTCGCCGTTTGTCGGACGCATCTACGACTGGTATCAGGCAAAACAGCCGATGGATCCGTACGTGGTCGACGAGGACCCGGGCGTCAAATCGGTCCGTAATATCTATGATTACTTTAAACAGCACCGCTACGACACTATCGTGATGGGGGCCAGCTTCCGCCGTACCGAGCAGATCCTCGCCCTGGCAGGCTGCGACCGCCTGACCATCTCCCCTAATCTGCTCAAAGAGCTGCAGGACAAAGAAGAGACGGTGATCCGCAAGCTGGTCCCGACATCCACCGTTCTGCCAAAACCGAAAGCCATGACCGAAGCCGAGTTCCGCTGGGCACATAATCAGGACGCCATGGCCGTGGAAAAACTGGCGGAAGGCATCCGCCTGTTCGCCGTCGATCAGCGCAAACTTGAAGACCTTCTCGCCGCCAAACTTTAACCTTGCCACGGAGTGAACTATGTCCCGTAAAGAGCTAGCCAATGCCATTCGCGCCCTCAGCATGGATGCCGTGCAGAAAGCCAATTCCGGCCACCCTGGCGCGCCTATGGGCATGGCTGATATTGCCGAAGTATTGTGGAACGACTTCCTGAAGCACAACCCCAACGACCCCACCTGGTACGATCGTGACCGCTTTATTCTCTCTAACGGTCACGCCTCAATGCTGCTCTACAGCCTGCTGCATCTTTCCGGTTACGACCTGCCGATTTCCGAGCTGAAAAACTTCCGCCAGCTGCACTCCAAAACGCCGGGTCACCCGGAGATTGGCTATACGCCAGGGGTGGAGACCACCACTGGACCGCTCGGTCAGGGGCTGGCGAATGCGGTCGGGCTGGCGATTGCCGAGCGTACGCTGGGCGCGCAGTTTAATCAGCCGGGGCATGACATCGTTGACCATTACACCTACGTGTTTATGGGTGACGGCTGCCTGATGGAGGGGATTTCCCACGAGGTCTGCTCCCTGGCGGGCACGCTGGGGCTCGGCAAGCTGATTGGCTTCTACGATCACAACGGCATCTCCATCGACGGGGAAACCGAAGGCTGGTTTACCGACGACACGGCGAAACGCTTCGAAGCCTACCACTGGCACGTGGTACATGAGATCGACGGGCACGATCCTGAGGCAGTAAAAAAAGCGATTCAGGAAGCGCAGAGCGTGAAGGACAAACCGTCGCTGATTATCTGCCGCACGGTTATCGGCTTTGGCTCGCCAAACAAAGCAGGTAAAGAGGAGGCGCACGGCGCGGCGCTGGGTGAAGAGGAAGTGGCGTTAACCCGACAAAAACTGGGCTGGAAATACCCGGCGTTTGAGATCCCAAAAGAGATCTACAAAGCATGGGATGCCCGAGAAACCGGTGAAAAGGCACAGCAGTCCTGGAACGAGAAGTTCTCCGCTTACAAAAAAGCGCACCCGGATCTGGCCGCCGAGTTTTCCCGCCGCATGAGCGGCGGTCTGCCGGAAGACTGGGACGATAAAACCCAGGCGCTGATTGAAAACCTGCAGGCTAATCCGGCGAAAATCGCCACCCGTAAGGCGTCTCAAAATACGCTCAATGCCATTGGGCCTATCCTGCCCGAACTGCTCGGTGGCTCAGCGGACCTGGCACCCAGTAACCTGACGATCTGGTCTGGCTCGAAATCACTGAAAGAGGACATCGCCGGGAACTACATTCACTACGGCGTGCGCGAATTCGGGATGACCGCCATTGCCAACGGTATCGCCCATCATGGCGGCTTCGTGCCCTACACCGCCACCTTCCTGATGTTTGTCGAGTATGCCCGTAACGCGGCGCGCATGGCGGCCCTCATGAAGGCGAGACAAATTATGGTCTATACCCATGACTCAATTGGTCTGGGAGAAGACGGACCAACGCACCAGGCGGTGGAACAACTGGCAAGCCTGCGCTTAACGCCAAACTTCAGCACCTGGCGTCCGTGTGATCAGGTAGAAGCGGCGGTCGGCTGGAAGCTGGCAGTGGAACGTCATACTGGCCCGACAGCGCTGATCCTGTCGCGCCAGAACCTGGCGCAAATTGAGCGAACTCCGGAGCAGGTGAAAAACATCGCCCGCGGCGGCTACATCCTGAAAGACAGCGGCGGTAAACCGGACGTGATCCTGATTGCGACCGGTTCAGAGGTGGAAATCACGGTGAAAGCCGCCGAGAAGCTAACCGCCGAAGGTCATGCGGTGCGCGTGGTTTCATTGCCATCAACGGATATCTTTGACGCCCAGGATGAAGCGTACCGGGAATCGGTTCTGCCATCAAACGTTGCGGCTCGCGTAGCGGTAGAGGCGGGTATTGCCGACTACTGGTACAAGTACGTAGGGCTGAAAGGGGCGATTGTCGGGATGCACGGATACGGTGAATCGGCGCCTGCCGATAAGCTGTTCCCGTATTTCGGCTTTACCGTTGAGAACGTGGTTGAGAAGGCGTTGAGTGTGATCTAGTGCGGCCTGCGTGCCCGGTGGCGCTACGCTTACCGGGCCTACATGGTCCGAAACATAGGCCGGGTAAGGCATAGCCGCCACCCGGCTTTTTCACACCACTCTTACCCCTGCCGCTATCGCCCGCTCCGGTGTTAGCAGCACACTTTCGCTGGCATCGTCAGTCTCCGCACAGAGCAACATGCATTCAGACGTCTCGCCGCGCATTTTGGCTTTTGCCAGATTACACAGCACCACCACCGCTTTCCCCATCAACTCCTCTTCCCGGTAATAGGGCACCAGACTGGTGACGGTTTGCAGCGTTCTGTCGCCCACATGAATCTGCGCGATATAGAGTTTGTCTGCGTTAGCGTGGCGTTTAACGTCCACGATCGTCCCCACGCGGATCTCCAGCTTTGCAAAGTCATCGTAAGTTATCGTGTCCATGCTCTCTCCTTAGTAAAATTTTACTAAATATTAGCACGATATTTGTGGGAGGCAACACGCAGGATATTTAGTAAAAACTGATGCATGTCCGAACGCATCCTTTACAATGGGTCATCACGTGGGGAATAAGGACAACTATGGCAACGCTCAAAGACATCGCGACGGAGGCTGGCGTCTCGCTGGCGACAGTATCCCGGGTTTTAAACGATGACCCAACGTTGAACGTAAAAGAAGAGACCAAACACCGCATTCTGGAGATTGCTGAAAAGCTGGAGTACAAGAGCACAACGTCCCGTAAAATGCAGTCTGCCGCAGTGGGTCAGCAGCATATCCTGGCACTCTATAGCTATCAGCCAGAGCTGGAGATTAACGACCCTTACTACCTTGCCATTCGCCACGGCATTGAGACACAGTGTGAAAAACTGGGTGTCGAACTGAGTAACTGTTACGCCAATACAACCCTGCCTGACATTAAAAAACTCACCGGGGTACTGATTGTCGGTAAACCTTCCACAGCCATTCGCCGCACTGCGATGGCGTTGACCGACAACGTCTGTTTTATTGATTTCCATGAGCCTGGCAGCGAATTCGACTCCGTCGATATCGACCTCTCCCGCATCAGCAAACAGATCATAGACTTCTTTATTCATCAGGATGTTAAACGCATCGGTTTTATCGGCGGAGAAGATGAACCCGGTAAAGCCGATATCCGTGAAGCGGCATTTGTAGAATATGGGCGCCTGAAAGGCGTTGTGTCAGAGCAGGATATCTGGCGCGGCGGATTTTCCAGCTCCTCAGGATATGAACTGGCGAAAAAAATGCTGGCTGAGAAGAGCTGGCCAGGTGCGCTGTTTGTGGCGTCAGACTCCATCGCCATCGGAGTATTACGTGCTATCCACGAAAAGGGGCTGGCGATCCCTGAGGATATCTCGCTCATTAGCGTGAACGATATCCCAACCGCCCGCTTCACCTTCCCACCGCTTTCCACCGTGCGCATTCATTCCGAAATGATGGGCAGTCAGGGCGTTAACCTGCTGCTGGAAAAATCCCGTGATGGCCGGGCACTCCCCCTGCAGGTCTTCGTGCCAAGCGTCCTGAAACTGCGCGGCACGACACGCTGATTTCCCCTCTTCAAACACACAGCCGGGCATGCCCGGCTTTTTTTATTTCGTGATCGAGTTAAAGCAAATCAGTTTTACTGATTTTATTTAGTAAAATTTTTACTAAAATCCTCAGCAATGATGTTTTACCCCTACAGGGAGATCACATGAATCGCTGGGAAAATATTCAACTCACGCATGAAAACCGGCTTCCGCCGCGTGCGTACTTCTTCTCTTATGACACTGTCGCCCAAGCTCTCACTTTTGCCCGCGAGGCCAGCAGCCATTTTCTGTCGCTAAGCGGCCAGTGGAACTTTCATTTTTTCCCGAACCCGCTGCTGGTACCGGAAAACTTTACCACACAGTACATGGCTGACTGGGGGCAGATTACCGTACCGGGCATGTGGCAGATGGAAGGTCACGGTCAACTGCAATACACCGATGAGGGTTTCCCCTTCCCGGTAGACGTGCCGTGGGTGCCCACCGATAACCCCACTGGGGCATATCAGCGCTGGTTCACTCTGTCAGACAACTGGCAGAGCAAACAGACAATCATCAAGTTTGACGGCGTTGAAACCTACTTCGAAGTCTACGTGAATGGCCGCTACATCGGTTTCAGTAAGGGAAGTCGACTGACTGCCGAATTTGATATCAGCAATGCGGTACATAGCGGACAAAACCTGCTGTGCGTGCGTGTGATGCAGTGGGCAGACTCCACCTACATTGAAGATCAGGACATGTGGTGGACCGCAGGGATTTTCCGCGACGTTTATTTGGTCGGTAAAACGCCGACACATGTCCGCGACGTCACGATCAAAACCACGTTTGACGAGTCATACAAGGATGCGACTCTTTTCTGTCAGCTGGAACTGGAAAACCTGGCCCCTCACGCCTCTACCGTGTCGCTGGAGTATGCCCTGTATGATGGCGAGGCCGAACTTCATCAGGGTACGACCGACAACCTGACCGTGTCCCGCAGCACTGAAACCGCCTTTAGCATTGAGGTCAAACAGCCTCAGCAGTGGTCATCAGAATCGCCCTGTCTCTATCATCTGGTGTTGACGCTAAAAGATGAGAACGGGCAAACGCTGGAGGTTATCCCACAGCGCGTTGGTTTCCGAGACATCAAAGTGCGCGACGGTCTGTTCTACGTTAACAACCACTACCTGAAACTCCACGGTGTAAACCGTCACGACAACGATCACCTGAAAGGCCGTGCGGTAGGCATGGATCGCGTTGAGCGCGATCTGATCCTGATGAAGCAGCACAATATCAACTCGGTTCGCACCGCCCACTACCCCAACGATCCGCGCTTCTATGAGTTGTGCGATATCTACGGCCTGTTCGTGATGGCGGAAACGGATGTGGAATCCCACGGTTTTGCCAACGTTGGCGACCTGAGTCGAATTACCGACGATCCGGCATGGGAGCACGTCTATGTTGAGCGCATTGAGCGCCACATTCACGCGCAAAAAAACCACCCGTCCATCATCATCTGGTCGCTCGGAAACGAATCCGGCTATGGCTGCAACATCCGCGCCATGGCACGTGCGGCAAAAGCGCTGGATGACACGCGACTGCTGCACTATGAAGAAGATCGCGATGCCGAGGTAGTGGATATCATCTCCACTATGTATACCCGCGTACCGCTGATGAATTTGTTCGGTGAGTACCCGCACGCCAAACCACGGATTATCTGTGAATATGCTCATGCGATGGGTAACGGTCCCGGCGGGTTAACCGAGTACCAGAACGTGTTCGACCGTCACGACTGCATTCAGGGCCACTATGTCTGGGAATGGTGCGATCACGGTATTCAGGCGGTTGATGCCAGCGGCAATACGTATTACGCCTATGGTGGAGATTTTGGTGACTACCCGAATAACTACAACTTCTGCCTCGACGGGCTGATTTACTCCGATCAAACCCCAGGCCCGGGGTTGCGTGAGTACAAGCAGGTAATTGCTCCGGTGAAACTACGCTGGCAGGACGGCAAACTCTGCGTAGAAAACCGCTTCTGGTTCACAAACCTGGATGATTACACCCTGCACGTAGAGGTACGGGCGGAAGGTGAAACCCTGCACAGCCAGCTACTGACGATGACAGGAGTAGCCCCCAACAGCGAAAGCAGCATAAGCCTGAATTTACCTGAACTGGATGAGCGGGAAGCGTTCCTGACTGTGCGCATCAGCAAAAATAGCCGTACGCGCTACAGCGAAGCCGGGCACAGTATCGCGGTGTACCAGTTCCCGTTAAAAGCACGCACAAACCACGCCACACCGCTTATCAACACCAACGCCACGCCACTTCATCTGGAAGAGGATCGCCTGAGCTGCACCGTGACCGGACACAACTTCCGCGCGAGCTTCTCTAAAGTGACGGGAAAACTCAGCACCTGGCAGGTAAACGGCGAAGAGAACATCACTCGTGAGCCGAAGATTAACTTCTTCAAGCCGATGATTGATAACCACAAGCAAGAGTATGAAGGGCTGTGGCAACCCAACCATCTGCAGATCATGCAGGAGCACCTGCGCGGTTTCGAGGTTGAGCAACGTGACGACGCGATCATTATCACAACCCGTACGCTGATTGCCCCGCCAGTGTTTGATTTTGGCATGCGCTGCACCTACCGCTGGCGCATCGCCGCCGATGGGCAAATCAACGTTGAACTGAGCGGTGAGCGCTACGGCGAGTATCCACACATCATTCCGTGCATCGGCTTTACGCTCGGCATCAACGGCGAATTTGACCAGGTAAGCTATTACGGACGCGGACCGGGGGAAAACTATCCGGACAGCCAACAGGCCAGTACCATCGATCTGTGGCACACCACGGTAGATGAGATGTTTGAAAACTATCCGTTCCCACAGAACAACGGCAACCGTCAGCAGGTACGTTGGGCCACGCTTGCCAACCGTCACGGCAGCGGCCTGCTGGTGGTACCTGAGCAACCCATTCATTTCAGCGCATGGCACTACACGGCAGAAAACATCCACGCTGCGCAGCACTGCAACGAACTGCGTTGCTGCGAGGACATCACCCTCAACCTTGACCATCAGGTACTGGGTTTAGGCTCTAACTCCTGGGGAAGCGAAGTGCTGGACTCCTGGCGCGTCTGGTTCAGACCGTTCCGCTACGGCTTCACGCTGCTCCCGCTTGAAGGTGGGAAAACTGCCGCGCAGGCGCTGGCGAACCATCAGTTTGGCACCGGTTTCTTCTCCATGAATTCGCACAGCGAGGCAAACCAATGATCATTATCGACAGTCTGGAACAGTTCCAGAAACTTTACCGTGCGGGGCGTAAATGGCAGCGCTGTTCAGAAGCGATTAACAACATCGACAACATCCAACCCGGTGTAGCCCACTCGATCGGTGATTCGCTGGCCTACCGCGTCTCCTGCGATGCCAGTACCGACGCGCTATTTGTCGGTCATCGGCGCTATTTCGAAGTGCATTACTACCTGCAGGGCACGCAGAAAATTGAATACGCCGCGAAAGCATCCCTGCAGGTTGTGGAGTGCTATCGCGATGAAACCGACCGCGAATACCTGAAAGGTGTGGGTCACACCGCTCAGGTCCACGAGGGGCAAGTTGTGATTTGTGAGAATCACGAGGCGTATCGCTTCATCAGCGATACGCCGGCAAAAAAAGTCGTCCTCTATGTCACCATCGAAGACGGTTATTTCCATAACAAATAAAAAGTGAGCGGTGCCAATGAAGCACCGCTATCCTCCCTGTACCCGGAGAAACGTTATGTCTGAAACCATCAAACGCAATACCATCGGCAAATTCGGCCTGCTGTCGCTGACATTTGCCGCCGTGTTTAGTTTTAACAACGTTATCAATAACAATATTGAGCTGGGACTCGCCTCCGCGCCCATGTTCTTTTTAGCCACCCTGTTCTACTTCATTCCGTTCTGCTTAATTATCGCTGAATTTGTCTCACTGAATAAAAACTCCGAAGCCGGGGTTTACGCCTGGGTGAAAAGTTCGCTGGGTGGACGCTGGGCATTTATTACCGCCTACACCTACTGGTTTGTGAATCTGTTCTTCTTCACCTCGCTATTACCGCGCGTCATCGCCTACGCTTCATATGCTTTTTTAGGCTATGAGTACATTCTTACGCCGTTTGCCACCACGGTACTGAGTATGGTGCTGTTCGCGTTCTCAACCTGGGTCTCCACCAACGGGGCGAAAATGCTGGGGCCGATCACCTCAGTGACCTCCACACTGATGCTGCTGCTCACTCTCTCCTATATCCTGCTGGCCGGCGCCGCGCTGGTGGGTGGCGTGCAGCCAGCCGACCCAATAACCGTTGACGCAATGATCCCGAACTTCAACTGGGCCTTCCTCGGCATCACCACCTGGATATTTATGGCTGCCGGTGGCGCGGAATCCGTTGCGGTCTATGTCAACGACGTTAAAGGTGGCTCTAAATCCTTCGTGAAGGTGATTATTCTGGCGGGGATTTTCATCGGCGTGCTGTACTCCATCTCCTCGGTGTTGATTAACGTCTTTATCAGCAGTAAAGAACTGAAATTTACCGGCGGTTCGGTTCAGGTGTTCCACGGCCTGGCGGTGTGGTTTGGCCTGCCGGAAGTCCTGATGAACCGCTTTGTCGGCCTGGTCTCCTTTACTGCGATGTTCGGTTCTCTGCTGATGTGGACGGCAACGCCGGTAAAAATCTTCTTCTCTGAGATCCCAACCGGAATTTTTGGCCCAAAAACCGTGGCGCTGAACGAAAATGGCGTACCGGCCCGTGCGGCGTGGATCCAGTATCTCATTGTGATCCCGTTGATGATTATTCCCACAATGGGTTCAAATACCGCTCAGGAGCTGATGAACACCGTCATCAATATGACCGCCGCCGCCTCCATGCTGCCGCCGCTGTTCATTATGCTGGCCTACCTGAACCTGCGTCGTAAGCTCGACCACCTGCCGCGCGATTTCAAAATGGGCTCACGCACCATGGGTATGGTGGTGGTGTCGATGTTAATTGTGATTTTTGCTATCGGCTTTGTGGCCTCAACCTTCCCCACCGGTGGCAATATTCTGACGATTATTTTCTATAACGTCGGAGGGATCGTTTTATTCCTCGGATTTGCCTGGTGGAAATACAGCAAATACGTCAAAGGATTATCAAAAGAACAACAACAAATTGAAGCCTCACCTGCCTCAAATATTCATTAACACCGAAGGCATGGATATTCTTTCTTTGGGATGAGTGCATGAAAATTAAAGAGAAAGCAATTGGGGCACTCGCTGCCCTCTCTTTCTGCTGCCCCGCATTTGCCGCAGAAGAAGCCCGACCCGCTGAACACGACGATACCAAAACACCGGAACTCACCACCTCTTCATTTCGCTTTTATGGTGAACTGGGTATCGGCGGATATATGGATCTGGAGGGTAAGAATAAACATAAATACAGTGACGGCACCTATATTGAGGGCGGTCTGGAGATGAAGCACGGGAACTGGTTCGGCCTGATTTATGGCGAAGGCTGGACCGTTCAGGCCGATAGTCAAGGTAACGCCTGGGTACCTGACCACAGTTGGGGTGGTTTCGAAGGGGGGCTTAACCGTGTTTACGGCGGCTACAAAACCGCTAACGGCACCGAAATTATGCTGAGCCTGCGCCAGGACTCTTCTCTGGATGACCTGCAGTGGTGGGGAGATTTCACCCCGGATCTGGGTTACGTGATACCCAACACCCGCGACATAATGTATGCCCTCAAGGTGCAGAATCTCTCCGGCGATCTGCGCTATAGCATCACCGCAACGCCTGCCGGGCATCATGATGAGAGCAAGGCCTGGCTGCATTTCGGCAAATACGATCGCTACGACGACAAGTATACCTATCCGGCGATGGTGAACGGCTATCTCCAGTATGACATCGCGAAAGATGTCACCTGGATGAACGGTCTGGAAATCACCGACGGTACCGGACAACTCTTTTTAACCGGGATGTTGTCGCCGAACCTGGCCGCACGCGCCTGGCACCACACGGGACGCGCCAGGGGTAAAGATGTACCAGGGACAGAAACGGGCTATATGGTCAGCGCCATGGTGGAAGCGCTAAAAGGCGTCTACCTTTCTACCGCCTACAACTATGCCAAACACCGTCCGGACAATGGCGGGGACGAAACGACGTCCTTTATGCAGTTCGGTATCTGGTACGAGTACGGCGGAGGACGCTTTGCCACCGCAGCCGATAGCCGCTTCTATATGAAAAATGCCTCAGGCGACCCAAGCGATCAGGTCTTCCTGATGCAATACTTCTACTGGTAAAAGGATCTTCCCCATGAAATTCTGTCTTACGCCGCTGGCCTGCGCGCTGGTATTGAGTTTTTCAGCCCACGCCACCACGGCAAATGACTTTAAAAACGTGATTAACCGCACCGGTGCGCCGCAGTATATGCACGATTTCGACGCTGACGACCACCAGCGTTTTAACCCCTTTTTCGATTTGGGTGCCTGGCATGGGCATCTGCTGCCTGACGGACCGCAAACCCAGGGAGGATTTCCAGGCGTAGCGCTGCTCACCGAAGAGTACATCAACTTTATGGCGACGAATTTTGATCGCCTGAGCGTGTACCAGAACGGTAAAAAAGTGGATTTCACCCTTGAGGCTTTCAGTCTTCCCGGCGCGTTGGTGCAAAAACTGAGCGCGAAAGATGTGCAAATCGAAATGACACTACGTTTCGCAACCGCGCGCACCTCACTACTGGAGACGCGGATTACCAGCAAAACACCACTGGATCTTGTATGGGATGGCGAACTGCTGGAAAAACTTGAGGCCAAAGAGGGCAAGCCGCTGTCGGATAAGACCATAGATGGCGCGTATCCAGATTATCAGCGCAAAATGGTTCCCACCCGTGACGGCCTGAAGGTGACGTTTGGTAAAGTGCGATCCACATGGGATCTCCTCACCTCCGGCAGTTCCGAATATCAGGTGCATAAATCAATCCCGGTCGATACCAGCGTCGACGGTCATCGCTTTATCAGTCGGGCACACATTTCCGGCAGCACCACGCTGTACACCACCTACTCCCATCTGTTGAATGCTGACGACATTGCGCACGAGCAGCCGAAAATTCGCGACATTCTGGCGCGGCCCACCTGGTTCATGAGCGCCTCGCAAACACGTTGGGAGGGATATTTACAAAAGGGGCTCACCAACCCGAATGCGACACCAGAGCAAACTCGTGTCGCGGTGAAGGCCATCGAGACGCTGAACGGTAACTGGCGTTCACCGGGTGGTGCGGTACGTTTTAACACGGTGACACCCTCCGTGACCGGACGCTGGTTCTCCGGCAACCAGACCTGGCCGTGGGACACCTGGAAACAGGCCTTTGCCATGTCGCATTTCAACCCGGATATCGCCAAAGAGAATATTCGCGCGGTGTTCTCCTGGCAGATTAAACCCGACGATCCGGTGCGCCCTCAGGATGCCGGATTTGTGCCGGATCTTATCGCCTGGAACCTGAGCCCGGAACGCGGCGGTGACGGAGGCAACTGGAACGAACGAAACACCAAACCGAGCCTGGCGGCATGGTCGGTGATGGAGGTATACAACACCACACATGACAAGGTCTGGCTGGCAGAGATGTACCCTAAACTGGTGGCCTACCATGACTGGTGGCTGCGTAACCGTGACCATAATGGTAACGGTGTGCCGGAGTACGGTGCGACGCGTGACAAAGCCCATAACACCGCCAGCGGTGACATGCTGTTTACGGTGAAAAAAGGCGATAAGGAGGAGCCGCTTTCCGGACTGAATAACTACGCCCGGGTAATCGAAAAAGGACATTACGACAGTCTGGAGATCCCGGCGCAGGTTGCCGCCTCATGGGAGTCCGGACGTGATGACGCCGCCGTGTTCGGATTTATAGATAAAACGCAGCTGGATAACTATGTCGCAAAAGGCGGAAAACGCAGCGACTGGATAGTAAAGTTTGCCGAAAACCGAAGTAAAGAAGGCGATCTGCTGGGTTACTCGTTACTCCAGGAGTCCGTCGACCAGGCGAGTTATATGTACAGCGATAATCACTATCTGGCACAAATGGCGAGCCTGCTGGGTAAAGAGCAGGATGCCAGCCACTACCGCCAGCTGGCGGATAAACTCGCGACCTATATCAATACCTGTATGTTCGATGCGAACAGCGGTTTTTACTATGACATTCGCATTGAGGATAAACCGCTTGAGAATGGCTGTGCGGGCAAACCTATCACCGAGCGCGGTAAAGGGCCGGAAGGCTGGTCTCCTCTGTTTAACGGTGCAGCAACCCAGGAACATGCTGATGCCGTGGTGAAGGTGATGCTGGATCCGAAAGAGTTCAACACGTATGTGCCGCTTGGGACTGCCGCACTAACCAACCCGGCATTTGGTCCGGATATCTACTGGCGTGGTCGCGTCTGGGTCGACCAGTTCTGGTTTGGACTCAAAGGGATGGAACGCTACGGCTATCGGGAACAGGCACGAACGCTGGCAGATAACTTCTTTAAACACGCGAAGGGGTTAACGTCTGATGGTCCAATTCAGGAAAACTACAACCCGCTGACCGGAGCCCAGCAAGGCGCCCCCAACTTCTCGTGGAGCGCGGCACATCTGTATATGTTGTATAACGACTTTTTCCGGAGAAACTAACGGGTGATCCACAACGTGGGCCAGGCGTCTGGTCTATTCCAGTTATCACAACTGGGCTCCTCGGCATAACGTACCAGGCGAAAACGCTGGCCGTCAAAACGCCAGCGTGTCTGGACACCACAATCACCCAAACCACGTCCCAGCGCGAGCGTTGTCAGCTCGCGCGTCTTCTCATCGAAGCTGGCATTCATCAATTCCATTTCGCTGTCGTCACTTGATGGCGTAAAGGGCAGACGGAGCCTGACGCTGCGGGCGGTGAACGGTTTTTTACGTGAGACCAGCCACGCCAGATCGACAGTGTTATAAGCTCCCGCCTCGCAGCTGACGATCAGCAGCGCTTTGTCATCGGTTAACGCGGTGACGCGCACTTCCCGGCGGTTAGGATCCAGCGAGCACTGGTTGCTGTTCATCCGTCCGGTACCATAGTCCAGCAGATCGTTCAGTTCAGCGTGGGAGAGCGGTGTCGGTGTCGGGTTGACGACCGTCACCTTTTTTAAAGCGGGAGCGGGTGGAACGCTTAACGGCGGATCATCACCTTTCTTGATCCACGCGGTTTCGCTCCCGACGCGCTTTTGCTGTGCATCAATGAACAGCAACGCGGCCTTAAGCCCGGTCAGTGAAATCACCTGCTTACCGCCGCGCAGGGTCAGGGACTTCCCTTCCTGAATGTTTTTCAGAAAAGCAGTAATGGTTGCGGCATCATCCGTTTTCAGATGCCAGGACGTGAGCTGCCAGTGCTGTTTGTCCAGCTTAAGGGGAACGTTATCCAGCAGCAGACGGGGAGCAATATCCGGCTCTTTAACCGACGGGGCGTCAAGACCGCCGAGATCGATACGCAGCGTTGCATCCGTTTTCGCCCCGGCGCTTCGGGTGAGCGTCATAACCAGACCACGGTGTTCACCCGTGTTGCGTGCCAGACAGAAATTCTGGTTATTGCAGGTCACCTGCCAGTCAGAAAATGCCTGCTGAGCAGGCGCTGCCCGCACCTGCGGCGCGAGAAGCACACAAAACAGGGAGAATAAAAAAACACTGTAGCGCATGAATGACACAATCCCGGAACGAAAACGCTTAACTGGGCAGTATCTTCGTGTTACCACCGGGGTTGCTCAATCGGATTTATCAGATATAGCCGAAAAATCATCTACATCCGTTCGAAAGCAGTGTCCATCAGCCCGGTTGTTTGTAAATACTGCAGTAATATCACAGCCTTGCCATCCCTGATTTCGCCTGAACGCATCATGTCCAGCGCACGGGAAAAGGGGAGCTCCAGCACTTCGATATCTTCATCTTCGACACCACCGCCCCGGTGAGTCCGCTGCGCATCGCTGTATTCCGCAATGAAGAAATGCACAATTTCCGTTACGCCGCCTGGGGACATAAACAGCTCGAAGACCTTTTTGACCTCTCCCACTTCAAAGCCGGTCTCTTCAACGGCCTCTTTGCGGATACACACTTCCGGCTCGTCATCATCAAGCAGGCCAGCACAGGTCTCAATCAAACGACCATCAGGGTTGCCATTAACCCAAGTGGCTACCCGGAACTGACGGATCAGCACCACGCTCTGCTTTTCACGGTTATAGAGCAAAATGGTTGCCCCGTTGCCGCGGTCATAGACCTCGCGTTTGTGGCGGATCACTTCACCGTTGTTACGTGTAAGATCATAGGTGATGTTACGCAGGACAAAGTAGTTTTCAGAGAGAATTTTGTCTTTGATAACGTCAATTTTCAGGGTCATACGGGCTCCACGGCACAATGAGTCGTCCTATACTACGCCGTGGCTCCCGCTTTGTCGCCCGCCGGTTAATGATGTTTCGACGCGCCAACCCCAAGCCAGTCGAGTATTCCTTGTGCCGCATGACGCCCTTCCGCCATCGCGGTTACCACCAGATCCGCCCCACGCACCGCATCGCCACCCGCGAAGATTTTCGGGTTGGTCGTCTGGTAACGATAGCGGCTCTCTACCGAGGCCACTATTCGCCCCCAGTCATCCGTTTCGACACCCTGCGCCTGCAGCCACGGCATCGCGTGTGGGTTAAAACCAAACGCCATGATCGCTGCATCAGCAGGCATCACAAACTCACTGCCCGCCACCGGAACAGGCCGACGCCGCCCCTGCGCGTCCGGTTCGCCGAGTTCGGTACGCAGCATCCGGATGCCATTGACCTTACCGTCTGGATCAAGCGTCAACTCAACTGGCTGGACGTTAAATTCAAATGCGGCGCCCTCTTCTTTGGCATTCTTCACCTCTTTCTTCGAGCCGGGCATATTGACCTCATCCCGACGATAGGCGCAGGTGACTTTCGCCGCACCGTGGCGTAACGCAGTGCGGACGCAGTCCATCGCCGTGTCTCCCCCACCAAGCACCACGACGTTTAACCCGTGAGTATCAATAAACGGTTCACTGTCCGTCGCCTCCAGCCCCATAACATGGCGCGTGTTGCCCACAAGGAAAGGCAACGCGTCATAGACACCTGGCGCGTCTTCATGCGGGATCCCCGCTTTCATGGAGCGATAGGTTCCCACGCCAATAAACAGCGCATCAAAGTCGTCCTGCAACTGAGACATCGACACATCCTGACCCACCTCGCAGTTCAGCTCGAAGCGGATCCCCATCGCGGTAAATATCTCTCTGCGTCGCACGAGCAGTGATTTGTCGAGTTTGAATGCCGGGATACCAAAGGTCAGCAAACCACCAATTTCCGGATGCCTGTCATAAACCGTCACGCTGACACCATTACGCACCAGCACATCAGCACAGGCCAGCCCGGCAGGCCCTGCCCCGATAATCGCAACCCGCTTGTCCACCGGAACAATACCGCTCATATCCGGTCTCCAGCCCATCGCCAGCGCCTGGTCAGAAATATAGCGCTCAATGTTTCCAATGGTGACTGATCCCGCGTCATCGCGCAGCGTGCAGGCTCCTTCACATAATCGGTCCTGCGGACAGACGCGCCCCGTAATTTCGGGTAAACAGTTGGTCTGATGAGAAAGCTCAACGGCACCCGCAATATCCCCCGCATTGACGCGCTCAATCCACTGCGGGATATGGTTGTGCAGCGGACAGGTCCACTCGCAGATGCTGTGCTCTCCGCACTTCAGGCATCGAGATGCCTCACGACTGGCCTGTGCAGCCCGGAATGGCAGGTAAATTTCGTTAAAATGGTTAACGCGTTCTGCGGCAGTAAGCTTGTCAGGTTCACCGCGTGGCGGGGTCGTTTGCATCCGCTGCAGTTTGGTTTGCGAAATAACCTCTCTGACAGCCTCCGCATGCCAGGGCTGCGCCTCCAGACTGGCAGTGCGCTGTCGGCGCGATTTGGCCAGATTATCCAGCACGGCAGACGTCGCCAGCGAAAGGACATCTGCCGGGCAATTTTCAATACAGGCCGGGCCTTGTGGGCGCGTCAGGCAGAGATCGCATTTATTCGCCGATGCCTTCACGCTGCCGTTTTCAAGCGGGGTGACGATAATGTCCATCGTGCCAAACGGGCAAGCCACCACGCAGGCTTTACAACCGATGCATTTTTGTTGATTCACCTGTACGCTGTCATCGCATTTGCTGATGGCGCCGTTTGGGCAGCTTTGCGCGCAGGGTGCAGCTTCACAATGATGGCAGGTAACGGGGCTTCTCTTCTCGCCAGATTTAAGGACCGTGATACGAGGATGAAAATGGCGCTCGCTCAGGACATGCTGCTCACCATTGTGTGCCATCACGCAGGCCACTTCGCAGGCCCGACACCCAATGCATTGCTGGCTGTTAGCCATAATAAAACGATTCATAACCACACCTGTTTTTGGTTCAATAACCTTATTCTTTGTATGAATATGGTATTTACGCATTACGGCGCGATCGGGCAATGTTCAAATGCCCAGGACGCCAAACTATTTCCAGTGAACCTGTGGCAGATCAATTTTATTCAGAGGGCCGTTCTGTGACCGTTAAACGACCTGTTTCCGAAAGCCTGGCCTGGGCTTTCTTTTCGATCATTGCGTTATCCGTTCTGACCAGCAGCGTCGCACTGCTGACGCTGGCCAGTAGCCAGCGAGATGCCGAAGCCATCAACATCGCAGGTTCACTGCGCATGCAGAGCTACCGGCTGGGCTATGAGATGCAGGGCAGCAGCCCGTCTCTGGCGGCGCATCGCGAAAACTGGCAGAAGACATTAAGCGCCCCGGCATTAGAAAAGTTGAACCGTTGGTATGTACCGGACAACGTCAAACAGCGCTATCAGCAACTGCATGTCGCCTGGCTGGAGATGGATAAGCGCATCGCGCGCGGCGACATCGCGTGGTATCAAAGCCACATTGAAGATTTTGTCGGCCGTATTGATGCCTTTGTGCTTGCCCTCCAGCACTACACCGAACATAAAATCCAGACGGTGACCCTGCTCTCTCTGGCTGGCGCGCTTGGGATCCTGCTACTGACGCTGTTTACTCTGCGACGCATCCGTCGTCAGGTGGTGCTACCGCTTAACAATCTTGTCGCGGCAAGCGAACGGATTGAGCGAGGGGAATTTGAGACCCCTGCCCCGGATACCGCACTGCCAAATGAACTGGGCCAACTCTCCCGCGCCTTCAACCATATGTCAGCCGAGTTACATACTCTCTATCGTTCGCTTGAAGCCTCGGTGGCGGAAAAGACGCGACATTTGCATGAAGCCCATCAGCAGCTCGAAATGCTGTTCAAATGCTCTCAGGCGTTGAACACCGGGCAGATTGACAGCCTGTGTTTCCGGCATATCCTGCAGATCGTCCATGACTATACGCAGATGAATTATCTGGAATTACGCACCAGCGATGACTGGCGGTTGTGTGAAGGAACAGAAACAAGCGGTATTCCACTGCAAAACCTGCCGGTGCTGATGCAGGATACGCTGTATGGTGAGTTGCGCTGGCAAAGTGAGACGGACAGCGTTCCTCTCCCGCTGATGAGAAGTGTGGCGACGATGCTCGGACGCGGGCTGTACTTTAACGAGGCGCAAAAACATTACCAGCAGCTGCTGCTGATGGAAGAGCGCGCAACCATCGCCCGCGAACTCCATGATTCGCTGGCACAGGTGCTGTCGTATCTGCGGATCCAGCTTACGCTGCTTAAACATGCGGTGCCGCAGGACAATGCCCCGGCACAGACCATCATCACCGACTTCTCCCGCGAGCTTAACAATGCCTGGCATCAACTGCGCGAACTGCTCACCACCTTCCGCCTGACGCTCAACCACGCGAATTTACCTGCGGCACTCCAGGAGTCTCTCGACGTTCTTCAGAGCCAGACACAGGCGAAGCTGCATCTTGACTGTCGCCTCTCCTCGCTGGCGCTGGACGCGCAAAAGCAGGTGCATCTGTTGCAGATCGTGCGCGAGGCCGTGTTGAACGCCATTAAGCACGCGCAGGCCAGCGAGATCACCGTAAGCTGCGTGACCTCCGTGGATGGCACGCACAGTGTCAGCATTCGTGACAACGGCATCGGGATTGGCGAAGCCAGCGAACCAGCGGGACACTACGGGTTGAATATTATGCGTGAACGCGCGCAACGGCTCGGAGGAATGCTGCACTTTTCGCAACCGCAAAACGGCGGCACGCTGGTCAGCGTGACGTTCCCGGTCCCCACGCCGTTAACAGGTAAATAACGGTAAAGGGGGAAGCACAGGAAAAAGCGCATGATAATTTACATTATCTCCTTTATTTCTCCACGTTTGGTCTTCGTCTTGCCGCTAAAGTGATGCAGGCAATAAACAATAATGACGTGCAGCAAAACGAGGTCACTTTTTCATGGCGAATTTTTTCATCGATCGCCCCATTTTTGCCTGGGTACTGGCCATTCTGTTATGTCTGACAGGTGTCCTGGCGATTACGTCTCTTCCTGTCGAGCAATATCCCGATCTGGCACCACCTAACGTACGCGTCACCGCCAACTATCCAGGAGCATCCGCACAGACGCTGGAAAATACCGTGACACAGGTTATAGAACAGAACATGACGGGTCTGGATAACCTGATGTACATGTCCTCGCAAAGCAGCGCGACAGGTCAGGCGACGGTCACGCTGAGCTTTACCGCCGGCACTGATCCCGATGAAGCCGTACAGCAGGTGCAAAATCAGCTGCAGTCGGCCATGCGTAAACTGCCTCAGGCAGTGCAAAACCAGGGTGTGACCGTGCGTAAAACCGGTGATACCAACATTTTGACTATCGCGTTTGTCTCCACTGATGGCTCCATGGATAAGCAGGATATTGCGGACTATGTTGCCAGTAATATTCAGGACCCCATCAGCCGAATTAACGGCGTAGGCGATATCGACGCTTACGGTTCACAATACTCAATGCGCATCTGGCTCGATCCCAACAAGCTCAACAGCTACCAGATGACCGCAACCGATGTAACGGATGCTATCAAAGCCCAAAACGCCCAGATTGCCGTGGGGCAGTTAGGAGGCACGCCTTCCGTAGATAAACAAGCCCTGAATGCCACCATTAATTCGCAGTCACTGCTTCAGACCCCGGAGCAGTTCCGCGACATTACCCTGCGTGTGAATCAGGATGGCTCGGAAGTGCGTCTTGGCGATGTCGCCACGGTGGAAATGGGTGCAGAAAAGTACGACTACCTGAGCCGCTTTAACGGCAATCAGGCCTCTGGCCTTGGGATTAAACTGGCCTCCGGAGCCAATGAAATGGCCACAGCTAAACTGGTTTTAGATCGGCTGGATGAGCTTTCACAGTATTTCCCGCACGGGCTGGAATATAAAGTCGCCTATGAAACCACCTCCTTCGTCAAAGCCTCAATTGAAGATGTGGTGAAGACCCTGCTGGAAGCGATCGCGCTGGTGTTCCTGGTCATGTACCTGTTCCTGCAAAACTTCCGCGCAACGCTGATCCCAACCATCGCCGTCCCTGTCGTCCTGCTGGGGACCTTTGCGGTGCTTTACGCGTTTGGCTACAGCATTAACACCCTGACGATGTTTGCAATGGTGCTGGCGATTGGCCTTCTGGTGGATGATGCCATTGTGGTGGTCGAAAACGTCGAGCGAATTATGAGCGAGGAAGGACTCTCCCCGCGTCAGGCCACGCGCAAATCCATGGGACAAATTCAGGGGGCGTTAGTCGGTATTGCGATGGTGCTGTCGGCGGTCTTTATCCCGATGGCCTTCTTTGGCGGCACAACCGGGGCGATCTACCGCCAGTTCTCGATAACCATCGTCTCGGCAATGGTGCTCTCCGTGCTGGTCGCATTGATCCTCACCCCCGCGCTCTGCGCCACAATCCTGAAGCCGCTGCACAAAGGGGAGCATCACGGCCAAAAAGGGTTCTTCGGCTGGTTTAACCGGATGTTCAACCGCAATGCCGCGCGATATGAATCTGCCGTCGGGCGAGTGCTTCACCGCAGCCTGCGCTGGATGATGATTTATGTGGTGTTGCTGGGCGGCATGGTCTGGCTGTTCCTCCATCTGCCGACCTCATTCCTGCCGATGGAAGACCGGGGTATGTTCACCACCTCGGTGCAGCTCCCGAGTGGCGCAACACAGCAGCAGACGCTAAAAGTGGTTCAGAAAGTGGAGCAGTATTTCTTCACGAAAGAGAAGGATAACGTTGTATCGGTCTTCTCCACCGTCGGTTCCGGCCCTGGCGGAAACGGGCAGAACGTCGCCCGTATGTTTGTCCGCCTGAAAGACTGGGACGAGCGTGACACGAAAACGGGAACCTCCTTTGCCATTATTGAGCGCGCGACGAAAGCCTTTGCACATATCAAAGAAGCACGCGTCTTTGCCAGCAGTCCACCTGCGATTAGCGGTCTGGGCAGCTCCGCCGGGTTTGATATGGAGTTGCAGGATCACGCCGGAGCGGGTCACACAGCGCTGATGGCGGCACGCGATAAGCTCTTAGCGCTGGCAGGCAACGATCCCGGCCTGACCCGCGTTCGCCATAACGGCCTCGACGACAGCCCGCAGCTCCAGGTGGATATCGACCAGCGTAAGGCGCAGGCGCTGGGCGTCTCAATCAACGACATCAACGACACCCTGCAAACGGCGTGGGGTTCAAGCTATGTGAATGACTTTATGGATCGCGGCCGCGTGAAAAAAGTGTATGTACAATCCGCCGCGCCGTTCCGCATGTTGCCGAATGACATTAACCGCTGGTTTGTCCGTAATAACACCGGCGGTATGGTGCCGTTCTCCGCTTTTGCCTCCTCACACTGGGAGAGCGGTTCACCACGTCTGGAGCGCTATAACGGCTATTCTGCAGTTGAAATCGTTGGGGAAGCTGCACCGGGCGTCAGCACAGGTACCGCCATGGATACCATGGAAAAACTGGTGCAACAGCTACCTGCAGGTTTTGGTCTGGAGTGGACAGCCATGTCATACCAGGAGCGACTCTCCGGGGCGCAGGCTCCCGCGCTTTATGCGCTTTCATTGCTGGTTGTTTTCCTCTGCCTTGCCGCACTGTATGAAAGCTGGTCGGTCCCGTTCTCGGTCATGCTGGTGGTTCCCCTTGGGGTCATCGGCGCGCTGCTGGCAACCTGGATGCGCGGCCTGGAGAACGATGTTTACTTCCAGGTGGGGTTACTCACCGTTATCGGTTTGTCAGCGAAAAACGCCATTCTGATTGTTGAGTTCGCTAACGAGATGAATGCTAAAGGCCACGAACTGATGGCTGCCACGCTGCACGCCTGTCGCCAGCGCTTACGCCCGATCCTGATGACGTCGCTGGCGTTTGTTTTCGGTGTACTTCCGATGGCAACCAGCACAGGCGCAGGCTCCAGCAGTCAGCATGCGGTAGGCACAGGCGTCATGGGGGGCATGATTTCGGCGACCATCCTGGCCATTTATTTTGTTCCCTTGTTCTTTGTGCTGGTACGTCGTCGTTTCCCGCTGAAAGAACGTCCCGAGTAACGTATTGACATAAAAAAGGCGGCTTTTGTTAGCCGCCTTTTTATTGTGTGATTCATTCACACTATGATTATTTTACTTATTTAAGTGCTCTTGCAATTCTTACTGAATGTCATTTACGAAGCATGCCTTCGATAAAATCTTTCCAGTTCCCCAGTTCACGTTCAATCATAACAACCTCTCTTATTATTATGCGCATTCTACGAAAACGTATCATCATTGTGAAGACAATTTAACCAATTGCT
Organism: Enterobacter sp. P82; assembly: GCF_037053385.1. NCBI lineage: Bacteria > Pseudomonadati > Pseudomonadota > Gammaproteobacteria > Enterobacterales > Enterobacteriaceae > Enterobacter > Enterobacter sp. P82. The sequence continues at coordinate 141,142 of NZ_JBALHX010000001.1, read as the reverse complement.
GTGATTATACCCCGCCACTGTCAGAGAATTATGATAAATATGAACGGAGAACCTTAAATTTTTTGTGACGGCAAGCAATATTTAGAAATAACCATACAAGCAGGTGAGTTCTATTTTACTTACTGAGTTTATTGGCAATTTAAACCTTATGGGCATCTATGCTTAAATGATGAAAGAATATTCAGCGTACAAGTGTGAGTTGAATTAAGATGATGAGTAAATTAAGACAATTCTTGAATGTGTTATATTCTGCTTAAGGATATATCTTCGAATTTATTGAACATTTTATCACCACAGGAACAAAAGGATTCACCATGGTTGTGATGTACGGCATTAAAAACTGTGACACCATCAAAAAAGCCCGCCGCTGGCTGGACGCGAACAACGTGGAGTATCGCTTCCATGATTACCGCGCCGATGGGCTTGATGCAGAATTTCTGCATAACGCCATCAAAGAACTGGGCTGGGAAGCCCTGCTGAATACACGCGGCACCACCTGGCGTAAACTGGATGAATCTCTCCGCGCTGGCATCGTTGATGGCGACAGCGCAGCAAAACTGATGCTCGAGATGCCAGCAATTATCAAACGCCCATTGCTCTGCGCGCCCGGGCAGCCTATGCTGCTGGGTTTCAGTGAAACCCTTTATTCCGACTTTTTTCGTTGAGGTGTAGTTTATGTCATGCCCGGTCATTGAGCTGACTCAGCAGCTTATTCGCCGTCCTTCCCTTAGCCCGGACGACGCAGGTTGTCAGGCATTAATGATTGAGCGCCTGCGTGCCATCGGTTTTACCGTCGAACACATGGATTTTGGCGATACCCAGAACTTCTGGGCGTGGCGTGGTCAGGGCGAAACGCTGGCCTTTGCCGGGCATACTGATGTCGTTCCCGCAGGTGACGCGGATCGCTGGATTAACCCGCCGTTTGAACCGACCATTCGCGATGGCATGCTATTTGGTCGCGGTGCGGCAGACATGAAAGGCTCCCTGGCGGCAATGGTCGTGGCAGCAGAGCGTTTTGTTGCCCAGCATCCAAACCATAAAAACCGTCTCGCATTTTTAATCACCTCAGATGAAGAAGCCAGTGCCCATAACGGTACCGTGAAGGTTGTTGAAGCATTGATGGCGCGAAACGAGCGTCTCGACTACTGTCTGGTCGGAGAGCCGTCCAGTACCGAAGTGGTGGGGGATGTCGTCAAAAATGGTCGCCGTGGCTCGCTGACCTGTAACCTGACCATTCACGGGGTTCAGGGTCATGTTGCATATCCGCATCTGGCCGATAACCCGGTCCATCGCGCTGCGCCAATGCTGAACGAACTGGTGGCGATCGAGTGGGACAAAGGCAACGAGTTCTTCCCGCCGACCAGTATGCAGATTGCGAACCTCAAAGCAGGAACCGGCAGCAACAACGTAATCCCGGGTGATTTCTTCGTCCAGTTTAACTTCCGCTTCAGCACTGAACTGACCGATGAGATGATCAAAGCGCGTGTCATCGCTCTGCTTGAGAAATATAACCTGCGCTACACCGTGGACTGGTGGCTTTCCGGTCAGCCGTTCCTGACGCAGCGTGGCAAACTGGTGGATGCGGTAGTGAACGCCATCGAGCACTATAATGAAATTAAGCCACAACTGCTGACGACGGGTGGCACCTCTGACGGACGCTTTATCGCCCGTATGGGCGCCCAGGTTGTCGAACTGGGACCAGTGAACGCGACCATTCATAAAATCAATGAGTGTGTGAATGCCGCAGATTTGCAACTGCTGGCCCGTATGTATCAACGCATTATGGAGCAACTCGTCGCCTGACGAACGCTCTGAGAGGAATAGCGAATGGATTGGCTTTCAAAATACTGGTGGATTCTGGTGTTAGTTTTTCTGGTCGGTGTGTTGCTTAACGTGATTAAAGATCTTAAGCGCGTTGACCATAAAAAATTTCTCGCTAACAAGCCGGATCTGCCACCACACCGTGATTTTAACGACAAGTGGGACGATGACGACGACTGGCCGAAGAAGGACCAGAAGAAGTAATCGGTCTGTTTCCCCTCTCCCGAGGAGAGGGGATAACCTCACATAAACTCTACAATATCATTGTCATCCGGCTTACCGCCGCTGAGCGCTTCATCAAAATAGTGCTTCGGTACGGTATAGCGCAGATGGTCGAGCGCAAACTGTATACTGCGATCGTCAATGGCATGCCCCAGATCGTCAACGATATCCAGCGTCACATCCCCACCTTCGCGAATCAGCGCTTCCTGAGCGGCAACCGCATGCGAGAGCTCAATCACCCGGTCTTCACCACCGTGGATCAAGTGGATCGTCGTCTGCGTGGTGGCGCTCGTCGGTAACGTCGCAAAACGGCCATTAAACGCAATCACGCGTGACACCAGACCCGGTTGCGCTTTTACGCTTTCCAGCGACATGATTGATCCCTGCGAGAAGCCAATCAACGCGGTAGCATCAGCCCCCACGCCGCTCTGCTGCTGCCAGTAGCGTACGATATCAATAAACGCTGGCATGACGGCGTCAATGCGAGCCTGGCGATTCTCTTCCGTCACGCCCTGCACAGAGAACCACTGCCGACCGTTCGGGCCACATGGCTCTATGCCACCGATGCTGATAATCAAGGCATCCGGGAAAACAGGTGCAAACCAGCTGCCAATCTGGCCCATGTTGACGGCATTATCACCAACACCATGAAACAGCAGCAGTAACTGTTTAGCCGGTTTATCAGGGCTTTGAACAACAAAATGGTCGTGTTTCATGGTGATCTCCTTAATAGATGACCTGGATTCTACGCCTCCCGGCGGGAATGACCATGCCACTTTACTGAAGAAGTCATTGAAAAAATTGCCATTGCAAAATAGCGTCTTTCAACTGCTGACAGCGCGCTTTATCCAGACTTTCAAGCGCTTGCGCTGTTTCACTGCGGAGCTTTGCCAGCAACGCTTTTCGCCCGAGGTCATCCGCTTTCCCTGCCATCTTATCGCGCAGTGCCGGGAGAGGCGTGTCCACACTCAGCAGCAGACGCGTTAGCGCAGCGACGGAGGTTGAAAATGCCCGGTGCGCAAAGGCAAACCCGGCCAGCTCCAGCCAGTCGTCATTATTAAGGGTAGCTTCCCAGCCATCGTCCACCGGGATCTTTTCACCGTTCCAGGCCGATAACACCCGCGCATCGCGCTGCAGACGCAGTTGCGCCTGCTCACACAACTGATGCCCCGCCTTGCTCAGCGGCAGCAACGCCATTGCGGTAAAACAGCCACTGCTGGCTTCACGATGGCTACCCATCCGCACCAGTACAAACCCGCATTGCTGCCAGAAATGCCAAAGCTCATCGGTATAGCCAAAACTCACCGACAGATAATCCTCACCGCTGGCGTTGCGAATCAGCGCCTGACCGATGCCCTCCCGCTGACGATAAGGGTGTACAGCAATACGAGTCACCCGTCTGCCTTTGAGCGTCGCCGCCAGTGGCGATCCGCCATGGGCTGCCAGAGACTGTGCCACCAGGTTCCCACGAGGACGCCGATACCCCGCCCAGACGGCGCGGCTAAGCTCGGGTGATAACCCGCCCTCATCCACCAGCCAGAGCGCCCCGGCGATATCTGAGTCTGTCCGGGCGACGGCAAAATGCTGCCCGGGCGCGTCCATCATGCGGCGTAAATCAAGCGGTGAGGTGCGATAATGAGCCGCACAGAGCAGCTCGTAAACGCCTGTCGCAAGTGCCGGTTGGCGTTCCCACGCCTCCGGTTCCAGAGAGGTCAAACGCACCTCGCCTTCCGGGCGGCGATCGAGAAGCGTATCGTCAAAAAGCAGTGCGCTGGCGACGACCCGCTCAAGCGGGCAGCCCGCAGCCCAGCGAATCGGTACAGATAAGCTGAAACGCTGCAATCCGGTAAACCGGGCACAAAATTTTAATAAGAACCCTCTCCCCGTCCCTTCGTAACCCTGAACCGTCGTGGTCAACAGCACGCGAGGAAACCGCAATACCAACTTTTCAAGTAGCGGGCCGGGGATCGCAGCGGCTTCATCGACAATTAACCAGTCAGCCTGCAATGAGGAGGCCAGAAGCACATCCGGGGCCATAAAATTGAAATGCTCTCCGGCAAAACGGGCGATAACATCCGTCGCCCCCTTCGCTGGGGCGGTGACCACTGCGCTGCCCGCAATGCGATTCAGCAACATTCCCGCCAGGGCTGACTTTCCGCGCCCGCGCGCGGCTGTGACGGCCACAATGCCAGGCGACATCCCCTCAAGCACATTGAGGATCTCAGCCTGCTCGCGTTGCGGTCCCCCGCTGGCAGGCAGCCAGTCGGGGGCATCGGGAAAAGGAGGAAGCGATAAAGGATGCCCCTGAAGCCAAACAATCGCATCGGGATCGGCGGCAACGGTCCGGCAAAAATGGCGGACAAAATGCGGAGTGGCTATCGCTTCGGCGCTGTCGCTCCAGCGCAGGGAATCGTGATCGGGATGTTCAGCCCAGTGCGCGAGCGGCGGAATCCTCAGTACCAGAAGACTTCCGGCACTCAGCGTTCCGCTCAGAGCCGCAAAAGCGGAGACATCAAACCCGGCGCTGGCGTCAAAGACAGCATGCCGGAACTCGCGTCCCAGCAGGCTACTGATGGCTTTTGATGGCTGTTCGTCCAGCCACACCCAGTCTCCAGGTAACGTCTCTCGCAGAGCCGCAGCCTGCGATAACGTCCATTGCTCATCACCGCTCAGCATCACCAGCCGACGTTGACCAGCACGCTCAAGCTCGCTGATCAGCTGTTCAAACGACGCCATTACATCGCTTTGCCGAAAGTATTACACTGCGCCGGATCGCCGCTGTCGAAACCGCGTTTAAACCAGCTGTAACGTTGTTGCGATGTACCGTGAGTGAAACTGTCCGGCACCACTCGCCCCTGGCTCTGTTGCTGGAGTCGGTCGTCGCCGATAGCCTCAGCGGCGTTTAGTGCCTCTTCAAGGTCACCGGACTCCAGAACTCCCTGCTGCTGCATGCTGTGGCCCCAGACGCCGGCAAAGCAGTCCGCCTGCAGCTCCATTTTTACCGAAAGGCGGTTAACTTCAGCCTGCGAAGCATTTTGCTGTAGCTGACGCACTTTTGGCTCAATCCCCAACAGCTTTTGCACGTGATGGCCAACTTCATGCGCAATCACGTAGCCCTGGGCAAAATCACCGTCAGCGCCAAGCTTGCGTTTCATGTCATCGTAGAAAGAGAGATCGATATAAACTGTGCCATCTGCCGGGCAGTAGAACGGCCCCATCACAGATTGACCGGTACCGCATCCGGTGCGGGTTGCACCGCGGTACATCACCAGCTTCGGTTGCTGATAGGAACGCCCCATCTTCTCGAACAACTGACCCCAGGTGTCTTCTGTTGTGGCGAGGATAACAGAGGTAAATTTGGCCGCTTCATCTTCATTTGGGCTGATGGAGCGCTGAGAATGTTGCTGCTGTTGCAACGGCTGACCGGTCATTAAACCGGTGAGATCGACCCCGTAATACCCCGCGACCAGCACCACAATCAGCAGAATGATCCCCCCCTTCCCGCTGGGTAACCGGAAGCCGGGCCCGCCCATGGAAGGACCGCCACCGCCATCACTGCGTCTGTCTTCTACATTGTCACTTTCACGACGCCCTTGCCAGCGCATAAACACCTCGAACTATTCCATTAATAATAGCTATGATCGTAGGCGGTTAACGGCAAGATTACCATAGGAAACAAAGGTAAGACGCCAAAGGATGCGAACATCCTTTGGCAACTGAGGGAGTTAGTCGAGCTTAACGCCTAAACGGTGAGCAACGGCTTCATACGCTTCGATCAGGCCACCCAGGCTCTGACGGAAACGGTCTTTGTCCATTTTATCCAGAGTTTCTTTATCCCACAGACGGCTGCCGTCTGGTGAGAACTCGTCGCCCAGCACGACTTCACCTTTGAACAGGCCAAACTCCAGCTTGAAGTCGACAAGGATCAGGCCCGCGTCATCAAACAGTTTTTTCAGCACGTCGTTGGCTTTGTAAGTCAGCTCTTTCATACGCGCCAGGTTCTCTTTATTCACCCAGCCGAAGGTTTCGCAGTAAGAATCATTGACCATCGGATCGTGCATGGCATCATTTTTCAGGAACAGGTCGAACAGCGGTGGATTCAGCTCGATACCTTCTTCAATGCCCAGACGCTTCACCAGGGAGCCCGCGGCACGGTTACGAATAACGCACTCAACCGGAACCATATCCAGCTTTTTCACCAGACACTCCGTATCGGACAGCAACGCTTCCATCTGAGTAGGGATACCCGCTTCGGCCAGCTTGGTCATAATGAAGTGGTTGAACTTGTTGTTCACCATGCCTTTACGATCGAACTGCTCAATGCGTGCGCCATCCCCTGCTGACGTATCATTGCGGAACTCGAGCACCAACAGATCCGGGTTTTCCGTGCTGTATACGGTCTTCGCTTTGCCACGATACAACTCAGCTTGCTTCTGCATCTTCATTACTCCTGGTGTGATGATTTGTGTTCAAAACTGGGGATATTATGCCACGCACACGTTTGCGTAGCACTAAAATAAAAAGGGCTGGATTAACCAGCCCTCATATTTATTTGCTGAATGCTGCCTGGAAGACAGCGACCAGCGCATCGTTCTGCGACTGGGTCAGCGTGTGACCTTTCGGATCGATAAACTGCAGACTACTGCGGTTATCGAGGTCGCCTACCTGAATCTTGTAGTCACCGGAGGCAAGCTGAGGATCTTTAGCGCCCAGTTCCTGCCATGCGCTGTCAGACAGCGGCTTATACGTTGCCGTAATGCTACCGGTTGAACGCGTGCTGTCGGTCACTTTCATGCCCACTTTTTCCAGCGTCGCTGGCAGGCGCTGCCAGGTCTGGTTAAACGGTGCACGAACGACCAGCATTGGCAGACCGGTATCATCCGCACCGCTCTGAACGTCGAACGTCACGCCGTTGCGGCTCTGCGCTGCGTTGGCGGCATCAGTCGCGGTCTTATCCAGACCCGCAGCAATCACGTTCAGCATTTCGGTACTGTAACGCTGCAGGGAGGATGCATCTGCAACCGGTTTGCCCGCCTGTTCCAGGTTCAACAGCTTAACGTTAACCGCCTGCTGATAACCTTGTGGTTTAACGGAGACTTGATAGCGACCACGGTACTGCTGATCTTCATCCAGACGGTTCCATTCGATCCAGTCGGTGGTTAACGTCTGGCTGGCGTCATCACGTTTATCAATGGTGTAGTTCTTCGACTGAATGACGCTCACCACCTGCGGCCACAGGGTGCTACCGCGCGCGCTCTCAACCATCAGAGACGCCGTATCACCCGTGAACTGAGTACGCGCCCCGTTTACCAGCGCCAGAGGCTGTGCTGGTGGACGAATATCAAGCGCTTTACCGACCAGGCCGCTGCCGTTGGTCACGGGGATATTATAATCGCCGTTCTGAATCGGCAGGATCATACCAGCCGGTGCGTGAAGTTCAGCAAGCGGGGTCGCATCCAGATAGGATTCATCACCGCTCACCTGGCGCTTGTAGCGCGAGTCTGAACTACAGGCAGCGAGCAGCATAACAAGCGAAACACTCGCAACCTTCGCCAGGCGCGACTTCTGTACTGAATAAGCCATCAAATCTCCCTAAACTTTACAGCAAACCGGCATGCTTCAGCGCTGCCTTAACGATTTCACGACCATGGTCGGTAATCGGTGTCATTGGCAGACGCAGCGTATCGGTTGCTACAAGTCCCAACTCCTTACATGCCCATTTCACAGGGATCGGATTGGGTTCGACAAATAATTTATTGTGCAACGGCATCAGACGCTGATTAATGACACGCGCTTCATCAAAGTGACCCGCTGCTGCCAGTTTGCACATTTCAGCCATATCGCGCGCCGCAACGTTTGCCGTTACGGAGATCACGCCATGACCACCGAGCTGCATAAAGTCCAGCGCGGTCGCATCATCACCACTCAACAGGATAAAGTCGTCTGAAACCAGCTCTTTGATCTGATGAACGCGGCTTAAGTTCCCTGTCGCCTCTTTAATACCGATAATATTTTTTACTTCCGCGAGACGACCGACGGTTTCCGGCAGCATATCGCAGCCAGTACGGGACGGCACATTATACAGAATTTGTGGCAAGTCAGTATGTTCAGCGATGGCTTTGAAGTGCTGGAACAAACCTTCCTGAGTAGGACGGTTGTAGTAAGGGGTTACCGTCAGACAGCCCACAATGCCGCTGTCATTAAAACGTTTGGTCAGGCTGATTGCTTCTGCGGTTGCATTAGCTCCTGTCCCCGCGATGACAGGAATACGTCCGTCAGCCAGCTCCAGGGTCAGCATGACCACATCGCCGTGCTCTTCGTGGCTCAGCGTTGCAGATTCACCGGTAGTCCCTACCGAAACGATCGCCGAGGTTCCATTGGCGACATGGTAATCAATCAGCTTCTTCATGCTTGACCGGCAGACATTACCTTTTTCATCCATCGGTGTTACAAGCGCGACAATACTTCCCGTGAACATGAGCCATCCTCTGTGCGAACAAGAGTCTCAATGGTACGTTTGGAACTGTAATAAAAGCAAGCGACCTGAGGCCCTCAGGCGGTTGTATGCATGTTTTTTTTATGCTTTCCTTAGGAAGACTTAACCATGCAAAGGAAGAACAGGTTTGACAACCTCATCACAACATTACCTGGTTATCACTGCGCTGGGTGCCGACAGGCCGGGTATCGTGAACACCATCACCCGTCACGTGAGCAGCTGCGGCTGTAATATCGAAGACAGCCGTCTGGCGATGCTGGGCGAAGAGTTCACGTTTATTATGCTGCTGTCCGGAACATGGAATGCGATTACGCTTATCGAATCTACCCTGCCACTGAAAGGTGCGGAGCTGGATTTGCTGATCGTGATGAAACGTACCACCGCGCGCCCGCGTCCGGCTATGCCGGCGACTGTCTGGGTGCAGGTTGAAGTCCCTGATTCCCCTCATCTGATTGAGCGTTTTACCGCACTGTTTGACAGCCATCAGATGAACATCGCTGAGCTCGTTTCCCGTACACAGCCGGGCGACGAGAGCGCTGTTCCCACGCTCTTTATTCAAATTACCGCACACAGCCCTGCCTCACAGGATGCGTCAAATATCGAGCAAGCGTTCAAAGCCCTCTGTACAGAATTAAACGCGCAAGGCAGTATAAGCGTCGTCAATTATTCGCAGCACGAACAGGATGGAGTTGAGTAATGAATCCACTGAAAGCCGGTGATATCGCACCGAAATTTAGCTTACCGGATCAAGACGGCGAGCAAGTAAATTTGACCGACTTCCAGGGACAGCGTGTTCTGGTCTATTTCTACCCGAAAGCCATGACCCCCGGCTGCACCGTACAGGCCTGCGGCTTACGCGACAACATGGACGAGTTGAAAAAAGTCGGCGTGGAAGTGCTGGGTATCAGCACCGATAAACCAGAAAAACTGTCACGATTTGCCGAGAAAGAGCTGCTGAACTTCACGCTGCTTTCTGACGAAGACCATCAGGTGTGCGAACAGTTCGGCGTCTGGGGCGAGAAGACATTTATGGGTAAAACCTACGACGGCATTCACCGCATCAGCTTCCTGATTGACGCTGACGGTAAAGTTGAACATGTGTTTGATGACTTCAAAACCAGCAATCACCACGATGTGGTATTGAACTGGCTGAAACAAAGTGCCTGAACGTGAGTGTCGGGTGGCGGCTTCGCCTTACCCGACCTACAAGATAAATGCAAAACGGCAACCTGGTTGCCGTTTTTAGTGTTTACGCCCTCTCCCGTGGGAGAGGGTCGGGATGAGGGCATCAGGCCGCACAAAAACTACTTGTCTTCTATCGCCGGTACATCCGGCCAGGCGTGAACCACGGCTTTAATCAGTGTTGCCAGCGGAATGGCAAAGAACACGCCCCAGAATCCCCACAACCCACCGAAAATTACCACGGATAAGATAATCACCAGCGGATGCAGGTTCACCGCCTCTGAGAACAGTACCGGCACCAGCAGATTACCATCCAGCCCTTGAATAATCAGATACACCGCGAAGCAGCTCCAGAACTCAGTCCCGAGACCAAACTGGAACAGCGCGACGCCCACAACCGGAATGGTCACCACAAACGCGCCGATATACGGAATAAGGACTGAGAGGCCAACCAGCACCGCCAGCAGCAGCGAGTAGTTCAGACCGAAGATCAGGAAGCCTATCCACGTCGCAACACCGACCACAATCATCTCCAGCACTTTGCCGCGAATGTAGTTGGTGATCTGCTGGTTCATCTCTTGCCAGACCTGTCCTGCCAGCCCGCGATTACGCGGCAAAATGCGCCTGACGGCGTTCAGCATCTGCTCTTTATCTTTGACCAGGAAGAACACCATTAACGGGACGAGCACGAGATAAACCGCCAGCGTCAGCAGCCCGACCAGGGAGGCCAGCGAGTATTTCACCACCGAATCGCCCATGGTCATGATGCGGGCGCGCATATTTTCGGCCATCGCATCAATAATCCCTGCATCCATCAGGGCTGGATAGCGACGCGGCAGCGTGGCGGCAAAATCAGAAAGTTTATTCAACATCCCCGGCATATCGCGGATCAGGTTAATTCCCTGCTGCCAGGCAACCGGCATGACAACAAACGCCATCAGCAGCAGAATGCCGACAAACAACACCAGTACGATGCTGGTCGCCCAGCGACGGGAACAGCCAATATGTTCCAGCCGCACCGTTGGCCACTCCAGCAGATACGCCAGCACAATCGCCACCAGCAGGGGCGCGAGAAGACCGCTGAAGAAGAACAGAATGCCAAATCCGGCGACCAGAATAACCAGCAAAGCAATGGCTTCCGGGTCGCTGAACCGACGCCGATACCACTGCATTAACATTTCGAGCATACAACCCTTCCCTGAATCGAATGGCAGGAGTGAGAATGTGAATTGTATCTAACTGTCACAAAAAAGACTTTCGCTTTTTGTCTCACTGTCACGATTCGCAAAAGCCTGATGAATGGGATTTTCTTCATGCTGCAACACGGCTACACTCGCAAGGCGAGCTGCGATGAACGATATGCCGGTTCATCGGTCAAATTAGCACAACCAACATACAGGACAGTGGTTATGTTCAGGCAGTTGAAAAAAACACTGGTTGCGACACTGATAACCGCACTGACGGTCGGTCAGGTGTTGCCCGCTTTTGCTGACTCGTCCGATTCATTGCCGGACATGGGCACCACAGCAGGAAGCACGCTCTCCATTGGGCAAGAGATGCAAATGGGTGATTACTATGTTCGCCAGTTGCGCGGTAGCGCCCCGCTCATCAATGACCCGTTACTTGTTCAGTACATCAACGGTCTGGGGATGCGTCTGGTTGCGCATGCCGACTCGGTAAAAACGCCCTTCCACTTCTATTTAATCAATAATGACGAAATCAACGCCTTCGCCTTCTTTGGCGGCAACGTGGTGCTGCATTCGGCATTATTCCGTTACTCCGATAACGAAAGCCAACTGGCTTCCGTTATGGCGCACGAAATTTCGCACGTCACCCAACGCCACCTGGCGCGCGCGATGGAAGACCAGAAACGTAACGCACCGCTGACCTGGGTTGGGGCGCTGGGCTCAATTCTGCTGGCGATGGCCAGCCCGCAGGCCGGGATGGCGGCATTAACCGGTACTCTGGCGGGAACGCGGCAGGGGATGATCAGCTTTACACAACAAAACGAACAGGAAGCGGACCGCATCGGGATTCAGGTGCTGCAACGTTCTGGCTTTGACCCTCAGGCCATGCCGAGCTTCCTGGAAAAACTGCTCGATCAGGCACGTTACTCTTCCCGTCCACCAGAAATTCTGCTCACCCACCCCTTACCGGAAAGCCGCCTGTCGGATGCGCGTAACCGTGCCAACCAGATGCGCCCGGTCGTGGTCCAGTCTTCGCAGGATTTCTACATGGCGAAAGTGAGAACACTGGGGATGTACAATTCCGGGCGCAACCAGCTCACCAGCGATCTGCTGGATGCCCTGGCGAAAGGCAACGTGCGTGAAAAAAACGCCGCCCAGTATGGTCAGGCGTTACAGGCGATGGAAGCCAGCAAATACGACGAGGCGCGTAAAGCGCTGCAACCCCTTCTGGCCGCCGACCCGAATAACCCGTGGTATCTCGATCTATCGACGGATATTGATCTGGGGCAGAAGAAAACCACCGATGCCATTAATCGCCTGAAAGGGGCGAAGGACGTCCGTACTAACCCGGTGCTGCAGCTTAACCTGGCGAACGCTTACTTACAGGGTGGTCAACCTGCTGAAGCGGCGACCATTCTGAACCGCTATACCTTTAATAATAAAGACGATCAAAACGGCTGGGATCTGCTCGCTCAGGCGGAAGCCCAACTGGGCAACCGCGATCAGGAGCTGGCGGCGCGTGCCGAAGGCTTTGCCCTGGTGGGGCGCCTCGACCAGGCTATTTCCGCACTCAGCAGCGCCAGCGCGCAGGTCAAACTCGGCAGCCTCCAGCAGGCCCGTTACGACGCGCGTATCGATCAGCTTCGCGGCCTGCAACAGCGCTTCAAGCCGTACGAGAAGATGTAATAAAGGAGAATTCACGTCATGACTGACGCCGTAAAAATTTACCACAACCCGCGCTGCTCCAAGAGCCGCGATACCCTGAGCCTGCTTAAGTCTAACGGTATTGACCCGGAAGTGGTGCTCTATCTCGAGACACCACCGGACGCGCAGACGATCCGCCAGCTGTTGCACATGCTGGGCATGGGCAGTGCAAGAGAGCTGATGCGCCAGAAAGAGGACCTCTATAAGTCGCTCAATCTGGATGACACCCGTCTCACTGAGGCTGAGCTTGTGCAGGCTATGGTTGAAAATCCTAAGTTGATTGAGCGCCCGATAGTCGTGGCAAACGGCCACGCACGCATTGGACGCCCACCGGAAGACGTACTCGAGATCCTCTAATCCCCCCGCCGCAGCGCGTTCAAAAACGCCTGCGGCGTGCTGTCTCCCAGTTTTTTCTGCGCTTTACCCTGGTTGTAAAATTCGCACAGCTGAATGAGCAACTCTCCGGCAGGTACACTTTTCGCGCGCGGGATAATGTCCTGTAAAGGTGCTGCAACCTGTACGGCGCTGTGTTTTTGCGCATGCACTTTTACGGCGATATCTTGCCCCGGCAGCGTTATGTCAAAACCAAAAGTCTCAATAGATTGTATAAGCGCGGGACACGCTTCAAGTAACGCCTGAACCCAGCGGGTCAGGAGCTGAGGTGATACGCCCGCGTAAAGCCGGGCAAAACACCAGCCGCTCACCGGCTCACGTGCCCACAGCAGGTGTTGCTCCCCACCATCGTCCATATGCAGCGACAAAGGCAGATGATGTAACTCCAGCTGATGCGGCACGATGCCTGCTTTCAGCGCCTTTTTACCCTGCAACGGTGCCCCCTTCTGTGTTGCCGAAGCGGGCTTCAGATAACGGTTCAGGGTCGCTCTGGAAACGGGGATCCCCAGAACGTCATTCACCAGTAACAACAACTCATCCAGCGGTGCGCCCAGTATGTCACGCAGCGTATTGACCAGAGCCACCTGTTCTTGTCTCATCGCTTTGTGTATCACTTTTGGCGTCGTATGGTTATCTGAAACCTGTTCGCGATTGCGCCAGCGCCTGACGGTGGTCACCGAGATCCCAAGCTCAACCGCAAGCTCTCTGTCGCTTTTATCAGACTGCTGGAGGTAGCGACGAATACGTGGCGTAGTCGTGGCATTGGCGTGCAGTTTAATTTCCATCGCAAAGCTCCATGAAACTAATCTCATAAGACTTATATAACATCAACGAATGCTTTGTGACCGATTTCACCTTTCGTTCGCCACGCTTCACTGATAATCCACACACATAACATAAACAACACCACTCAATCTTGTACGGAGTTCACAATGAACAATGTTCTGGGATTTCTTGAAGCAAAACTGATGCCGCTGGCGGCCAAAACGGCTCAGCAGCGTCATCTGGGTGCGATTCGCGGTGCCTACGTTTCATTCATGCCATTTATCATCGTCGGCTCTATTCTGCTGGTGATCTCGTCGTTCCCGAATCAAACCTACCAGCAGTTTATGTCTCAGGCCTTTGGTGAAAGCTGGAGTGCCATTATCGAGATCCCGTTTAATGCGGTGTTCTCGACCATGTCGCTGTTCATCAGCTTCCTGGTGGCGTTTCGCCTGGCCGAGCACTACGGCGAAGATCGCATCTCCTGCGGTATTCTGGCGCTGGTCGCTTTCCTGATCCTGACGCCCTTTATCAAAGTGGCTGAAAACGGCGGCATCACCGTGATACCCGTTGAGTGGATTGGCAGTAAAGGGCTGTTTGTGGCGATGATTGGTTCGCTGCTGTGGACGGAGCTGTTCTGCTGGCTGAAGCGCAAAAACCTGGTCATCAAAATGCCAGATGGCGTACCGCCAGCGGTGCAGGAGTCGTTCGCGGCGCTGATCCCGGCGCTACTGGTGATGATTCTGGTGCTGATTATTCGCATCGTCTTTGAAAATACCCATTACAACACCATTCACCAGTTCATTTATGAAGTCGTTGCCACTCCGGTGCGCCACTACGGCACCTCTTACTTTGGCGCACTGATGACCGTCTTCAGCATCACTATTCTGTGGTCAGTGGGCATTAACTCAGGCTCAATGATCAACGGCATTATTCGCCCGCTGTGGATGGAGAACCAGACCGACAACATCGCCGCTATCCAGGCTGGTACAACCCCGCCACACATCATCACTGAACAGTTTTTTGACATGATCTGGATGGGTGGCGCAGGAGCAACGCTGTCGCTGGTGATAGCGATGCTGATTTTCGCCCGCAGTAAAAATATGCGCGAAGTGGCCCGGCTTGGCGCAGGAGCCTCGGTGTTCAATATCAACGAGCCTATACTGTTTGGTCTGCCGGTGATCATGAACCCCATTATGCTCATTCCCTTCAACCTGGTGCCGCTGGTGCTGGTCACCGTGCAGTATGCAGCAATGAAAATTGGCGCCGTCGCCGTCACTACCGGGGTGTTTATCCCCTGGACGCTGCCTCCCGTCATCAGCGGTTTTATCGTCACCGGGCATCTCAGCGGTAGCGTCATGCAGCTTATCAACCTGCTAATTGGTGCCATGTTGTATTTGCCTTTCATGCGTATCGTGGACAAACAGTACCGCGCGGCGGAAATTGCCACCGTTACGCAATCCGACACCACCCTTGCAAAACAGGAGTAAAGCATGTGGGGAATTATCGCAACCTGGCGAATGGCGCTTGAAGGAGTAACAGAGTCTGCGTCGGCGCTGGCTGCGGGGAAACCGGTCGCTGCGGCGGTGGTGGATGCCGTAGCGACGGTCGAAGACTTTCCGCTTTATAAATCTGTCGGTTACGGCGGGTTGCCAACGGAGAACGGTGAAGTTGAGCTGGATGCTGCTTATATGGATGGCGACACGCTGGCCTTTGGCGCAGTCGGTAACCTGGTGGATATCGCCAACCCGGTACGCGTGGCCCACGCGCTGAGTCGCCAGCGCTATAACAGCCTTCTGGTTGGCCAGGGTGCTCGGGAATGGGCGCTAAGCCAGGGTTTTGCCAACAAAACCATGCTCACCGACCGTGCAATGCAGCATTACCGCAAACGCTGCCGGGAGACGCTGGATAAGGGCCTGAGTCCCTATGATGGCCACGATACCGTCGGCATTATCGGCCTCGATAAACAGGGTTCGATGAGCGTCGCAACCTCCACCAGCGGGCTGTTTATGAAAAAGCGGGGGCGGATTGGTGATTCACCAATAATTGGCTCCGGGTTTTACTGCGACAGTGAAACCGGTGCAGCCACCGCCACGGGCGTCGGTGAAGATCTGATGAAAGGCTGTACCAGCTATGAAATCGTTCGTCGTATGGCGCAGGGAATGTCGCCGCAGCAGGCTGCCGACTCGGTCGTCTTTGAGCTGGAGGACAGACTTATGTCGCGCTTCGGTCGTGTGGGCGATCTTTCCGTCGTTTGCATGAACAACAAGGGCGAATTTGGCGCTGCGACCAACATCAAAACGTTCTCGTTCGTGGTTGCTACCGCTCGCCAGCCACTTACCGTGTTTCGCACCGAGCGCCTTCATGAGAAGACACATTATCAGGCCGTGGATGAGGAATGGATGCAGGCTTACGCAGCGCGGATCCGCGCGCCGATTGAGGAACAATGATGATTACATATCAGCTTATTACTGCGCTTTCAGATGCGAAGCCGCAGAGCCATTTAATCGCCCGCACCACCTGCAACCTGCTGCCAGAGACAGCGCTTATCGCCGAGATGCGCGACCCTGATTGCGTCACGGACACCCGCTTTGGCTGCGCACCTTTTGCCCGAATCACCCTGCTACCGGATGCGCTCTGGCACGATAGTCTAACCGAAGAATTACTCACGGCGCTGCGCCCACTCCTGGCCTCACCCGCCAGTCCTGATGTGGTACTGGACGTCACGGATATCAACGACGTTGTGCTGGCGCAAGTACTGCGTTTTCTCTTTAATCATGCGCACAGGCTCAGCGACTTAAAGCTAAAGAAAACCCACGAATCAGCGGTACGTCTACAGCATATAACCGCTCTTTGTTTGCCGGAGCAGCAGGACAGACTCGAGGCTATTTTCCACCAGCAGCAGGCCATTGCCCATGGCATGGTGGCCGCACGGCGTCTGGCGGATATGCCATCCGATCGCTGCACGCCTGAGTATGTAGTGGAAGAGGCGCAAAAACGGTGTGCCGACTTCCCCGCCCTGCGATGTGAAGTACTCAATGAAACACAAATCATTGAACAAGGTCTGGGGCTGTTGCACGCCGTGGGCAAAGGGGCATCCTGTCCGCCACGCCTGCTGGCAATTCACTATGACGGAGTCACTGATGGCCCGGTGCGCTGCTACGTGGGTAAAGGCATTACGTTTGATACCGGTGGCTTGTGGCTGAAAGAAGGCGCGGGCATGTATACCATGAAGTATGACATGTGCGGGGCGGCAAACGTGCTGGGGCTGATGCTGACCGTCGCAGAGCTGGCGCTGCCCGTACGCATCATGGGCGTACTGGCGCTGGCGGAAAATGCCATCGGTCCCGATGCCATGCAACCTGGTACGGTAGCACGCGCCTGCAACGGCACTACGGTTGAAATCAACAACACCGATGCCGAAGGCCGACTGGTACTGGCAGATGCGATTGCCTGGGCCAGTAAGCAGCATCCGCAGGCGCGCTATATCATTGATATGGCGACACTCACTGGCGCAGTGGTCAAAGCGCTGGGGTATGAACTGAGCGGATTGATGACGCAGGATGAGCCACTGCGTCAGGCGCTTACCCGTGCGGGTAAGCAGAGCGGCGATGAAGTCTGGTCTCTACCGCTGGATGTCCGGCTGAAAAAGCAGACCGACAGCGCCATCGCCGATCTCTGCAATACACCAGGCAATAACGCGGCAATCAGCGCCTCCGCGGCATGGCTGCTACATCACTTTTGTCCACCAACGATCCCGTGGGCGCATCTGGATATCAGCGGTACGGCGCTGTGGCGTGAAAGCGGGCGAAGCGTGGCATCGGGCAGACCGATTCCGCTGCTCGTGGAGCACTTACTGGGCGATCGTTAACCGCCCCGGACGAGCAAACTTAAAGCTTGAGGATATCTTTCACAAACGGAATAGTCAGCTTGCGCTGGGCGGTAATGGAGGCGCGATCGAGCTGATCGAGCGTATCAAAAAGGGTACGCATTTCACGATCCAGCCGCTTGAGCAGAAAACGGCCCACGTCTTCCGGCAGCTCAAATCCACGCTGCTTTGCGCGCAGTTGTAACGCCTGGAGCTTGTCTTCATCCGACAGCGGCTGGAGCTTATAGATTTGCCCCCAGTCCAGACGGGAAGCCAGATCCGGCAGCCCCAGATTGAGCTGGCGTGGCGGACGATCGCCGGTGATCAGCAGCCGGGTTTTGCCCGACTCCAGAATGCGGTTGTAGAGGTTAAAAATCGCCATTTCCCACGGCTCATCCCCCGCCACGCATTCGATATTATCAATGCAGACCAGTGAGAGATGTTCCATTCCCTCCATCACTTCAGGCACAAACCAGGTACGTTTATCCAGTGGCACATAGCCTACCGCATCACCACGCGCAGAAAGCTCCGCACAGGCGGCATGCAGCAGGTGACTGCGCCCCGCGCCTTCGCGTGACCAGATATAGATGTATCCGCTGTGTTCCTGACGCAGCACGTTTTGCAGTGCAGCCAGTAAAGAGGGGTTATCACCCGGCCAGAAACTCGCGAAAGTTTCGTCGTCAGGGAGATAAAGTGGCAGAGAGAGCTGTGCCGGTCCGTTCAGAAGTACCTCAACCAGATCTTACATAAAATCGGAACGGAGTTTAACACGGAACCTGCAAGGAGAGAACCGGGCGGATCGCCCGCCCGGTTTTACGATCAATGTGACGCTTTTTCGCTTTCGTCGGCGTCCAGCACCACCTCTTCCGGGCGGATCACGGAAATCAGCTTGAAAATCAAGCTCAGGCCCACGCCAACGATGGTCGCCAGCGCCATGCCTTTCAGCTCGGCCGCACCGATGTGTACCTTGGCACCACTCACGCCGATGATCAGGATAACGGAAGTCAGGATCAGGTTCTGCGCTTTGCTGTAATCCACTTTGGATTCAATCAGCACACGAATACCAGACGCTCCGATTACCCCATAAAGCAGCAGAGAAACACCGCCCATCACCGGTACCGGGATGATCTGGATCGCCGCCGCCAGTTTGCCCACACAAGACAGCAGGATAGCAATGATGGCCGCACCGCCGATAACCCAGGTACTGTAGACACGGGTAATGGCCATCACACCAATGTTCTCACCGTAAGTGGTGTTTGGCGTAGAACCGAAGAAACCGGAGATAATGGTAGAGAAGCCGTTAGCAAACATAGAACGGTGCAGACCCGGGTCGCGGATCAGATCGCGTTTCACGATATTTGCCGTCACCACCAGGTGACCAACGTGCTCAGCAATCACCACCAGCGCCGCAGGCAGGATAGTGAAGATAGCAAACCATTCAAAGCGTGGTGTATAGAAGGTTGGCAGGGCAAACCAGTGCGCCTGGGCAATTGGCGTGGTATCGACAACACCCATCATAAAGGAGAGCGCATAACCCGCCAGCACCCCGATCAGGATCGGGATAATCGCCATGAAACCGCGGAACAGCACGGAGCCAAACACCGTTACGCCCAGCGTCACCAGAGAAATGATAATGGTTTTGGAATCCGGTGACTGACCGTCAGCAGGCAGTAAACCGGCCATATTCGCTGCCACACCGGCCAGTTCCAGACCGATAACGGCAACGATTGCGCCCATCGCCGCAGGCGGGAACATCACGTCCAGCCAGCCCGTACCGGCTTTCTTCACAATGAAGGACACCACGCAGAATAGCACGCCACACATGATAAAGCCGCCCAACGCAACTTCGTACCCCAGCGGTAGCAGCAACAGGACCGGAGAAATAAAGGCGAAACTCGATCCCAGATACGCCGGGATTTTGCCTTTACAGATAAAGAGGTACAACAGCGTCCCGATACCGTTGAACAGCAGTACGGTAGCCGGGTTAATGTGAAACAGGATTGGCACCAGCACGGTTGCGCCAAACATAGCGAACAGGTGCTGCAAACTAAGCGGGATAGTCTGTAAAAGCGGCGGTCTTTCACTCACCCCGATAGCACGGCGCGTCATAGTGTTTTCCTCTGAGTAGTATTGTTGGTGTTTTATTCAAAAAAAAGCCGACTATCAAAGTCGGCTTATTTATCGTTATTCGATTACTTAGTACCAAAAATCTTATCGCCGGCATCGCCAAGCCCTGGGATGATGTACCCGTGCTCATTCAGCCCCTGGTCGATAGATGCGGTATACAGTTCAACGTCCGGGTGTGCTTTTTCCAGCGCCGAGATACCTTCCGGTGCCGCAACCAGCACCAGCACTTTAATGCTGCTGCAGCCCGCTTTTTTCAGCAGGTCAATGGTGGCAATCATAGAACCGCCGGTTGCCAGCATTGGGTCAACCACCAGCGCCATACGCTCGTCGATGTTAGACACCAGCTTCTGGAAGTAAGGAACCGGCTCCAGCGTCTCTTCATTACGGTAGATACCGACGACGCTGATACGCGCACTTGGCACGTGCTCCAGCACACCTTCCATCATGCCAAGACCGGCACGCAGAATAGGCACAACGGTAATTTTCTTACCTTTGATCTGTTCAACCTGCACCGGGCCGTTCCAGCCTTCGATGGTCACTTTTTCCGTTTCCAGATCAGAGGTTGCTTCGTAGGTCAGCAGGCTGCCCACTTCAGAAGCCAGTTCGCGAAAACGCTTCGTGCTGATGTCATGCTCACGCATCAGGCCCAACTTGTGTTTAACGAGTGGGTGTTTCACTTCCACAATCTTCATTCTCTTTCTCCTCTGAGGTGGCATCCGCAAAAAAATCGCGGGATTATACCGCTTTTTTCGGATTAGGCCATACCCATCTTGCTTGACAGCGATCAAGCAAAGATAAAAAAACCGGAGGTATATCTCCGGCTTGAGTGCGAGGTTCTGCCCGGTGGCGCTACGCTTACGCGGGCCTACGGAAAGTGTAGGTCGGGTAAGCGTTAGCGCCACCCGACAATTACAGGTTATCGCCGTTGCTCGCAATCACCTGCTTATACCAGTCGAACGACTTTTTCCTACTGCGGTTCAGCGTGCCGTTCCCTTCGTTATCTTTATCGACAAAGATAAAGCCATAGCGTTTTTTCATTTCGCCCGTACCCGCAGAAACGAGGTCAATACAGCCCCACGGGGTATACCCCATCAGGTCAACGCCATCCTCAACCACCGCTTTTTTCATTTCACGGATGTGTGCGGCAAGGTAGTCAATACGGTACTGGTCGTTCACCGTACCGTCGCTCTCCTGCACGTCAATAGCACCAAAACCGTTCTCAACGATGAACAGCGGCAACTGGTAGTGATCCCAGAACCAGTTCAGGGAGTAACGCAGCCCAACCGGGTCAATCTGCCAGCCCCAGTCGGATTTCTGCACATATGGGTTGGAGACCAGGCTCTTGCTCTCATCGTAATCCAGTTGCGGGTTGTCCGCCGTCGCTTTGGTGGCGAAGGACATGTAATAGCTGAAACCGATGTAGTCCACACATCCCTGCTTCAGTGCGGCTTTATCTTCTTCAGTAATATCCAGAGCAAAGCCACGACGCTCAAAGTAGTTGAGCAGATGCTGCGGATACTTGCCGCGTACGTGAACGTCAGTGAACCAGTAGCGACGATGCATGGCGTTCATTGCCATCATCATGTCGTCTGGCGCGCAGGTCAGCGGATAAATCGGGCACATGGCAATCATGCAGCCGATTTGCAGCGACGGGTTAATCTCACGCCCTGCTTTTACCGCCAGTGCACTGGCCACCAGCTCATAGTGCGCGGCCTGGAACATCACCGGCTCACGGTCTTCGCCCGGCTCATACTTCAACCCAGAGTTGGTAAACGGCGCAAAGTCTTCGTGGAAGTTCGCCTGATTGTTGATCTCGTTAAAGGTCATCCAGTACTTCACTTTGTGTTGATAGCGCTGGAAAACCACTTTTGAGAAACGGACAAAGAAATCGATCAATTTACGGTTACGCCAGCCGCCGTATTCGGTGACCAGATGGAACGGCATCTCGAAGTGCGAGAGCGTGATGACCGGCTCGATGCCGTGCTTCAGGCACTCGTCGAACAGATCGTCATAGAATTTCAGGCCAGCCTCGTTAGGTTCCAGCTCATCCCCTTTCGGGAAGATCCGCGTCCAGGCTATCGAAGTGCGGAAGCATTTGAACCCCATCTCGGCAAAGAGTTTGATGTCTTCTTTATAACGATGGTAGAAGTCGATGGCTTCATGGTTAGGGTAATTTTTCCCCTGCAACACGCCGTTGGTGATTTCACGCGGCACGCCATGCGCGCCCGCGGTCATGACATCGGCAACGCTAACGCCTTTTCCACCCTCTTTCCAGCCCCCTTCCAGCTGATGCGCCGCAACCGCACCACCCCACAGAAAACCTTCTTTAAATCCTGACATTCTCTTTCCCTCATTCTGCGTTATTTTCTGCAAAAACAATTACAGAAACCGGTTTCATCTGAATGATGTGCAAAGGTGATTCCTGTTGCAAGGAGAAAACCGAAACCGGTTTCATTTTCGTGAACAGACTCAAGTTTGGACACATTGGCAGGCCACACAGAAAAAAAAATCGTCTCACCGAGAATAGGCTCGCAAACGTTTGCCTGGACTGTTAGAATTGCGCCGATTTTTCTTACTAGCTATGCAATCGCGTGGGGACTTGAGCCGTGACCAACAAAACTTCTCTCAGCTACAAAGATGCCGGTGTTGATATTGACGCAGGTAATGCGCTGGTTGACCGAATCAAAGGTGTGGTGAAAAAAACCCGCCGCCCGGAAGTGATGGGTGGTCTGGGTGGATTCGGCGCACTGTGCGCGCTGCCGCAAAAATATCGTGAACCTGTTCTGGTCTCGGGTACTGATGGTGTAGGTACAAAACTGCGCCTGGCGATGGATTTAAAACGTCATGACACGATCGGTATCGATCTGGTCGCGATGTGTGTGAATGACCTGGTCGTTCAGGGTGCTGAACCACTGTTCTTCCTCGATTATTACGCGACCGGCAAACTGGACGTGGATACTGCAGCCAGCGTGATTAACGGTATTGCCGAAGGGTGTCTGCAGTCAGGCTGCGCGCTGGTTGGCGGTGAAACCGCAGAAATGCCAGGCATGTATCACGGCGAAGATTATGACGTCGCTGGTTTCTGCGTCGGCGTGGTAGAAAAATCAGAAATTATCGACGGCAGCAAAGTGGCTGATGGTGATGTCCTGATCGCTCTGGCATCCAGCGGCCCGCACTCTAACGGCTACTCTCTGGTACGTAAAATCCTCGAAGTCAGCGGTTGCGACCCACAGACCACTGAACTGGATGGCAAACCGCTTGCCGATCACCTGCTGGCTCCAACCCGCATTTACGTGAAAAACGTGCTGGAACTGATCGAGAACGTCGACGTTCACGCCATTGCCCACCTGACCGGTGGCGGCTTCTGGGAAAACATCCCGCGCGTTCTGCCGGACAACACCCAGGCCGTGATCGACGAATCCTCCTGGCAGTGGCCGTCCGTGTTTAACTGGCTGCAAACCGCAGGCAACGTCAGCTCTCACGAAATGTACCGTACCTTTAACTGCGGCGTGGGCATGATTATCGCCCTGCCAGCAAGCGAAGCGGATAAAGCGGTTAAACTGCTGACAGAGAAAGGTGAAAACGCGTGGAAAATCGGTACTATTAAAGCTTCCGATTCCGAACAACGTGTGGTCATTGAATGAAAAACATCGTGGTGCTCATTTCCGGCAACGGAAGCAATTTGCAGGCAATAATTGACGCCTGCAAACAGAAGAAGATCAATGGCACCATTCGGGCAGTATTCAGCAACAAGGCCGACGCGTTCGGCCTTGAGCGTGCCCGGGAAGCGAGTATTCCCGCGCACGCGCTGGAAGCCAGCCAGTTCGCAGGGCGTGAAGCCTTTGACCGCGAGCTGGTTCAGGAAATTGATGCCTATGCGCCTGATGTCGTGGTGCTGGCGGGCTATATGCGTATCCTGAGCCCGGCTTTTGTTGAGCACTATGCCGGACGCCTGCTGAATATCCACCCTTCTTTGCTGCCGAAGTATCCTGGCTTGCACACCCATCGTCAGGTTCTGGAAAACGGCGATGAAGAGCATGGTACCTCCGTGCATTTCGTTACCGACGAACTGGATGGTGGCCCGGTGATCCTGCAGGCGAAAGTGCCGGTCTTTGACGGCGATAACGAAGAAGACGTGACCGAGCGCGTACAGACCCAGGAACACGCCATTTATCCGCTGGTGGTAAGCTGGTTTGTGGACGGGCGTCTGGAGATGCGCGATGGCGCTGCCTGGCTCGACGGCGTGAAGTTACCCCCGCAGGGTTATGCGGCCGAAGAGTAGTGTGTTATGTCGGGTGGCGCTACGCTTACCCGACCTACAAATTGCATTACCCGATATTCCCTTCTCCAACCCTCTAAAATTCCCAACAAAAAAAATAACTGTCATACTTTTCTGGCACTGTTGGACATATCGTGGAAATGCTCGCCATAATAAGGACGAGACGGATTTACCACGTCCTGTGATTGAACTGGAGTGTGAGCTGTAATGGGTCAGGAAAAGTTATATATCGAGAAAGAGCTAAGCTGGTTAGCATTCAACGAACGTGTACTCCAGGAAGCGGCTGACAAAAGTAACCCGCTGATCGAGCGCATGCGTTTTTTGGGTATTTACTCCAACAATCTGGATGAGTTCTACAAGGTTCGTTTTGCCGAGCTGAAACGGCGAATCATCATCAGCGAAGAACAGGGCTTAAACTCTCACTCGCGGCATCTGTTGGGCAAAATCCAGTCCCGCGTGTTGAAAGCCGATCAGGAATTTGACGGCCTGTATAACGAACTGCTGCTGGAAATGGCACGCAATCAAATCTTCCTGATTAACGAACGACAGCTTTCCGTTAACCAACAAAACTGGCTGCGCCATTACTTCAAACAGTATCTGCGTCAGCACATCACCCCGATTCTGATCAACCGTGAAACCGACCTGGTGCAGTTCCTGAAAGATGACTACACCTACCTGGCAGTGGAAATTATCCGCGGTGATTCGATCCGCTACGCGCTGCTTGAGATCCCGTCCGACAAGGTGCCACGGTTTGTGAACCTGCCGCCGGAAACCCCGCGCAGACGCAAACCGATGATCCTGCTGGATAACATCCTGCGCTACTGTCTGGACGACATCTTCAAAGGCTTCTTCGATTACGATGCGTTAAACGCCTATTCCATGAAGATGACCCGTGACGCCGAATATGACCTGGTGCACGAGATGGAAGCCAGCCTGATGGAGCTGATGTCGTCCAGCCTGAAACAGCGCCTGACGGCCGAGCCGGTGCGCTTTGTTTATCAGCGCGATATGCCGGACGCCATGGTGGAGATGCTGCGCGAGAAGCTGACCATCTCGCGCTATGACTCCATTGTGCCGGGTGGCCGTTACCACAACTTTAAAGACTTTATTGGCTTCCCGAACGTCGGCAAAGCCAATCTGGTGAACAAGCCGCTGCCGCGCCTGCGCCATCTGTGGTTCGACAAATTCCGCAACGGATTCGACGCGATTCGCGAACGTGACGTCCTGCTCTACTATCCGTATCACACGTTTGAACACGTGCTGGAACTGCTGCGCCAGGCCTCCTTCGACCCGAGCGTGCTGGCAATCAAAATCAACATCTACCGCGTGGCCAAAGATTCACGCATCATCGATGCAATGATCCATGCCGCGCACAACGGTAAGAAAGTGACCGTGGTCGTTGAGTTGCAGGCCCGTTTCGACGAAGAAGCCAACATTCACTGGGCTCGTCGTCTGACGGAAGCTGGCGTTCACGTTATTTTCTCTGCTCCAGGCCTGAAAATTCACGCCAAGCTGTTCCTGATCTCCCGTAAAGAGGGTGACGACGTGGTGCGTTATGCCCACATCGGTACCGGGAACTTCAACGAGAAAACCGCACGAATTTATACTGACTACTCGCTGCTGACCGCTGATGCCCGCATCACAAACGAGGTACGCAGAGTATTTAACTTTATTGAGAACCCATACCGCCCGGTGAATTTCGATTATCTGCTGGTCTCGCCGCAGAACTCGCGCCGTCTGCTGTACGATATGATCGATAAAGAGATCGCTAATGCTCAGAAAGGGTTGTCATCCGGCATCACGCTGAAGCTCAACAATCTGGTCGACAAAGGGCTGGTTGACCGCCTGTACGCGGCGTCCAGTTCCGGTGTGCCGGTAAACCTGCTGATCCGCGGCATGTGCTCCCTGATCCCTGAACTGGAAGGCATCAGCGACAATATTCGCGTTATCAGCATTGTTGACCGTTACCTGGAACATGATCGCGTCTATATTTTCGATAATGCGGGTGACAAACAGGTTTACCTCTCTTCGGCAGACTGGATGACGCGCAATATTGACTACCGAATTGAAGTCGCGGCACCGCTGCTGGATCCGCGACTGAAGCAGCAGATCCTCGATATCATCGAGATTCTGTTCAGCGATACGGTGAAAGCACGCTATATCGACAAAGAACTCAGTAACCGCTATGTACCGCGCGGCAACCGCCGTAAAGTGCGGTCGCAACTGGCGATTTACGACTATATCAAATCACTCGAGCAACCCGATTAACCTATGCCGATAAATGATAAGACCCCACGCCCGCAGGAATTTGCCGCGGTCGATCTTGGTTCTAACAGTTTCCACATGGTCATCGCCCGTGAGGTGGATGGCGCGTTGCAGATCATTGGTCGTCTGAAGCAGCGTGTACACCTGGCGGACGGTCTTGATGAACGCAGCATGCTTAGCGAAGAGGCAATGGAGCGCGGCCTGAACTGCCTGTCGCTGTTTGCTGAACGTCTGCAGGGCTTCTCGCCTTCCAGCGTGTGCATCGTGGGTACTCACACGCTGCGCCAGGCACTGAACGCGCCTGAATTTCTCAAGCGGGCAGAAAAAGTGATCCCCTACCCAATTGAGATCATCTCCGGTAACGAGGAAGCGCGTCTGATTTTCATGGGGGTTGAGCACACCCAGCCGGAAAAGGGGCGCAAGCTGGTGATCGACATTGGCGGCGGTTCAACTGAGCTGGTGATCGGTGAAGACTTTGAGCCACGTCTGGTGGAAAGCCGTCGCATGGGTTGCGTCAGCTTCGCGCAGATGTATTTCCCGGGTGGCACCATCACCCGTGAAAACTTCCAGCGGGCGCGTATGGCCGCTATCCAGAAACTGGAAAACCTGGCCTGGCAGTACCGTATTCAGGGCTGGAATGTGGCGCTGGGCGCGTCGGGTACCATCAAAGCGGCCCATGAAGTGCTGCTGGCGATGGGCGAGAAAGACGGGTTTATCACGCCTGAACGCCTGACATTGCTGACTGAAGAAGTGCTGAAGCATAAAAGTTTTGACGCCTTGAGCCTCCCGGGTCTTTCCGATGAGCGTAAAGCGGTGTTTGTGCCGGGTCTGGCTATCCTCTGCGGTGTGTTTGATGCGCTGGCCATCAAGGAGCTGCGTCTTTCTGACGGCGCCCTGCGTGAAGGTGTGCTGTATGAGATGGAAGGCCGTTTCCGCCATCAGGATATTCGCAGCCGCACTGCACAAAGCCTGGCAAACCAGTACAACATCGATCGTGAGCAGGCAAAGCGTGTGCTGGAAACGACCGTTCAGATGTACGACCAATGGCAGGAACAGAACCCTAAGCTGGCGCATCCACAGCTTGCCGCCCTGCTGAAATGGGCTGCCATGTTACATGAAGTGGGGCTGAACATTAACCACAGCGGGATGCATCGCCACTCGGCTTATATTCTGCAAAACAGCGATCTGCCAGGCTTCAACCAGGAGCAGCAGACCATGATGGCCACCCTGGTACGTTATCACCGCAAAGCCATCAAGCTTGACGACCTGCCCCGCTTCACACTGTTTAAGAAAAAGCAGTTCCTGCCGCTTATTCAGCTCCTGCGTTTGGGCGTGCTGCTTAATAATCAGCGTCAGGCCACCACCACACCGCCAACACTGAAGCTGAAAACCGACGATCACCACTGGACGCTGAGCTTCCCGCACGACTGGTTTAGCCAGAACGCGCTGGTTCTACTGGACCTGGAAAAAGAGCAGCAGTACTGGGAAGCCGTCACCGGCTGGCTACTCAAAATTGAAGAAGAAAGTGCCGACGTCGCTGCGTAACGGCTCAGGCGTCCGCGGGGGACGCCTCTGCCTCCAGCAGTGACTCAAGCGGTGCCGGTCTGCCTATCAGGTATCCCTGCACATAATCAATACCTAGCGCGTGAACCGCGCTACGTATCTCTTCGGTCTCGACATACTCTGCCACCACCAGCATTTTCTTCATTCGCGCCAGATGGCAGATAGACGCCACAATCTGATAATCCAGACTGTTATTAACGATGTTTCGCACAAAACTGCCGTCGATTTTGAGAATATCAGCGTCGACGCTTTTCAGCCGGGCATAGCTTGCATAACCGGTACCGAAATCATCAATGGCAATGCATACCCCCATCTTCTGCAACTGCCCGAGGATCTGTTGCGCCTGCTCTGCACTGCCAAACGTACTGCACTCTGTCACCTCAAAGATCAGTTGCCACGGTTCGATGGCGTATTTCGTCAGCAAACGACTTACCTCAAGCGGGAACTGCACTCTGCAAACGGTTGAAGGGGCCAGATTAATGGCAAACCGCTGGCCGGGCAGCCTTTCGCGATGTGTTGCCAGAAAGCGTAACGTGCGGTCCAGCACCCATAAATCTACCCGCGACGACAGACCAAACTCCTGCGCAACAGGCAGGAAGTGTTCAGGAGAGATCAATACCCCATTTGCATCCTGCATCCGTAATAAGACTTCGTGGTAGCGATCGCCCCGCTGGCCACAAACGGGCTGGACTAACAGCGTAAATTCATTGTTATCGAGAGCCCTTTGCAGACGGCTCATCATCGCGACTTTATCCCTCAGACTGCGCTGCAAATGGACAGCACCACGCTGCTGAAGATTTTCCGGATGGTTAGAAGAGAGCGATAAGTCCGCGACCACCCCTAGCTCACCCAGGACCAGATAGAGATGGTTCACCGGTGACCGCACATAGCAGTAGCTCACACCCACCTGAGGCTGCAGCGGCATGCCATCCCAGACAAAGCGGAACTGTTTGATATGCTCATCCAGGGTTTCAATCCGCTGCTGGTGGGATTCCGCGTTGAGTCGAATTGCCAGGTCGCACCCGGTCAGGTGGTAGACCTTCTCATTAGGCTGGAGTGTGTCATTAATCCATTGCGCCAGCTGCTGTTTGTACAAAATGCGCAGCAACACGCCGTAATTTCGCCCCAAAATTTCAAGCTCAGGAATACGCAGTAAACAAAGCGCCGACCACGGGTTTTTAGCCAGATCGTGTAATAACGAGCGCAGATTAGGCATATGTACGACAGGGTCGAGTAGCGCCAGTCTGCGGGAGCGTTGATTCACGGTTCGCTGGTGAGTCGCCAGCATCGACATGTAAATCACCACGAACGAGAAGACCAGATAGCTGGAAGAGGTGATCGCCAGTTGAATGTCATAACCCTGATGCAACGGGATATAGCGGTAAAAATAGTGAATGGACACCAGCAAGACTGGCGTCCAGATCAGCGACACCAGCTTATAGCCAAAGCGCATCGCGGCCCAGAGCATCACCGGCATCAATAACGACAGGGTGTAGTTGGTGGAAAAAATTGAGCTGTTTTCATTCATGGGGAGCAACAGCAGCGAAAGCAGTCCGCCGAGGGCAAACACCCAAATCAAAAACTCAGTGACCGTCACCTTTTTCTCTATCTGCATACGAATCTGTGAGATGAGGCTTTTGATGTAACGCGGATGGCGAATCAGGCGGATCAGCAGATAGCTCAGAGGTACCCCCGTCAGCCCACTGACCAGCAGTGTCTGATAGTTAATGAGCGTACGAATATTCAGGGGGGATAATCCCGCAAGGCTCTGGCGACTCTCGTATACCCCCAGATAAACCGCAAACTGAAACAGCACCAGAAATAGCGTCGCGGGGCAGAAAACCTGCCAGAAAATGCGCTGCGCCATCAGCCGGATGTCCCCGTACGCCGTCATACTGCGTCCGGGAGCAAACACCCGGTATCCCCCCCAACTGAGCACTATCGGGACGATAAAATGGAGCATAGTGGCGACGGTTTCAAACATCCCACCCGACGGGTAATAGCGGATAAACAGCGACAACGCGATCCCGGGAAGCGCTTCCAGGCCAAAGAACATCATCAGTGAGAGCAAAAATGAGAGGGGTAAATAATAGAGTGCGACAATACCTTCGCCCAGTTGCGTGAACGTATTCGCGACGCTCAGCAGGGGAAGTAAAACCACAGGTAAAATAAGCGGCAATGCCCACCAGCGGTCTTCATTGTTTTTCAGGAAAGCAATAATGTTCATAGATGCCCGGTTAAACCCCTTTCTCTCCAGAGGGAAAATAAAGACAGGCATCCGACCTGACGTGCGCGCCGCCCGGCAATGTTTAGGGCGAACAGTGTGGAGGGAGGATTTTAAATATCAGGACAGGGAATCCGTTGACTTAAATCAAACTACTTTATGCAAATAATCTTTTTCACTGACTTTTTTGCAAAAACTTCCTTCATATTATCAATATGGTAAATGCATTAATTATTTTCAATAACATTAATTAATGTAACTGTTGACGGTTATTTACACATTGCAGAATTGACCCCCTCTTCCCGCTGTGCCTTAATATCCTTATCGCCCAGAAGGGCATGTCCAGGAAAAACACAGTGAGTCAGGCCACGCGTATGCGCAAACGACATCGATTTAACACCCGAATGACCCGCATCATACTGCTCATCAGCTTCCTGTTTTTCTTTGGCCGCTTCGTTTATTCCTCTATTGGTGCCTGGTATCACCATCAGGACAAGGTCCAGTCGCAGCAATCCAGCCTGACCGTCGACATGACTGACCGCTGACCCGCCGGATGGTTTTGCACTCTTCGAATAATGCCTGCAATCCCTTTGCTGAGGATCTTATCCTGCAGCCCGGCAAACTGTATCGCACTGTATCCAGAGCGCCGCACTGACAAACGGGTACAAAACGCCGCCTCCGGCAAATATCTCCGATACATAAAAATGGTTTTCTTTCCCTGTCGTCATTCAGAACCGATGAGGGGAGATACCGATGATTCGTCGATACACACTTTTACCCCTACTTGCTCTGGCATCCGTCGCATATGTCCAGGCCGCCCCTCTGGACAACCTCAGCGCCGCTGACGTTAACGGTCCCGCCGCCGTTGCGCCGCTGGAACACCCACAACCGCCCGCAAAACTGATCGTCGATCCACCCCTTGCTGGTCCGCTGAGCAAAGGCGCGGTGTTTATTCAGTATCGGGCCGAAAACCTGCGCATTGAACCGGTATTTGGGCCCGACGCGCTGAAAGTCACTCCGCGTATCGGCCACATTCATGTTGTGGTGGATGACGCCCCTTGGCACTGGGCGGACACCAGCGGTGAACCGGTGATTCTGGTGGGACTGCCCGCTGGAAAACACAAGGTGACCATTATTCTGGCCGACCCAACGCATAAGCCTCTTGACCATAAAACCCTTGAATTCACCGTGCCAGCGCATGCGCCGGTCCACCATTTCTGAGGAGCCTGAAGATGAAAGCATTATCGTTACTGACAGCGGGTTTGCTGGCGATTTCGGCCAGTGTTTTGGCGGAGAGTAAAACCAGCGTGGTGCTGGTGCATGGCGCGTTTGCCGACGGCAGCAGCTGGAATAAGGTGATTACTCTTTTGCAAAAACAACACACCGAGGTTATAGCCGTCCAGTTGCCGCTCACATCGCTAAAAGATGACGTAGCGGCCACGCAGCGAGCCATCGCCCGTGCACACGGGAATGTGGTGCTGGTGGGCCACTCCTGGGGAGGCACCGTGATTAGCGAAGCAGGCAACGATGCGCGGGTAAAATCGCTGGTGTATGTGGCGGCGTTCGCGCCGGAGTCCGGTCAGTCAACGGCAGAACTGGCAAATACCTACCCCGCTCCGCCGGGCAGTAAGGGCATTGCCCAAACGACGGACGGTTATTTATACCTGCCGACAGAAGCGGTCAGGAAGGACTTCGCACCGGATGTGAAAGCAGGAGAACGAAACGCTATCGCAGCCACGCAGGGGCCAATCAAGGCTGATGCGTTTGGGGAAAAGATAACCCACGCGGCGTGGCATGAAAAACCCAGTTGGTTTGTAGTCAGCAAAAATGACCGGATGATCAACCCCGATCTGGAACGTGCGATGGCGAAGGCGATCCACGCAAAAACCACCGAGGTGGCGGCGAGCCACGTGTCGATGGTGAGCGAGCCTGAGGTCATCGCCCGGACGATTGAGCAGGCGATAAGCAGCAATTAACCTGTGTGACGTCCCGGCAGATCATTCGATCTTCTGCACTTCCGTATCCACCGACAGCAGCGCAGTGCCGTCATGCGCTGCTGGTGCCATAAAGGGAACCGGCTTGCCGGTCCGCCTGTCAACCAGCAGCGAGTGGCGCTCGCCCTGTGAAAACAGATTTTGCTCTCCCCACTGACGCAGCGCCACGATCACGGGAAAAAGACGTTCACCTTTGTCGGTCAGAACATATTCCTGATAAGCCGTGCCGTCTGATGCCCCCTGTAACGTCAGGATGTCCGCCTCAACCAGCTTGCGAAGCCGGTCAGAAAGGATGTTGCGCGCCACGCCCAGGCTGCGCTGAAAATCGCCGAAGCGCGTCATGCCGTCAAACGCATTACGTACAATAAGAAGCGACCAGCGATCCCCGAGCAGGTCAACACTGCGGGCAACGGGACAATATTCCTCTTTTACTGTTTTTCGGGACATCACCTGTTTTCCTCGCAAAGCCTCCCCTATAACCAGTTGCATTTTAAAACTACATAACCTAGCATTCAACCAGTTTCATTTTAAAACCAGGTTATCACAGGCGAGGATTTTGAATATGTCACTGACGTCAGCCCTTCCTTCAGCCGACATGCCGCGCAGCATGGTCTGGCTGTTCGCCACCGCCAGCGGCCTAAGCGTGGCAAACGTCTATTACGCCCAGCCTTTACTTGACGCGCTGGCGAACGATTTCGGCATTAGCCATGCGGCCGTGGGGGGCGTGGTGACTGCGACACAAATTGGCTGCGCGCTGGCTCTTTTGCTTGTCGTTCCTCTGGGTGACAAAGTGGATCGTCGACGACTCATGGCAGTACAGCTGATTGCTCTGGTGGTGGCCCTGGTTTCCGTCAGCATGGCACAGTCCTCTTCAGCGCTGCTTATCGGTATGCTTGCGACCGGTATGCTGGGCACGGCCATGACGCAGGGGCTGATCGCCTACGCCGCCAGCGCAGCGTCGCCCCATGAACAGGGGCGCGTTGTCGGCGCGGCACAAGGCGGCGTGTTTATAGGTTTGCTGCTCGCTCGCGTCTTTGCCGGTGGCATCAGCGATATCGCAGGCTGGCGCGGGGTCTATCTTTGTGCTGCCGCGCTGATGCTCATGATTGCGTTACCTCTGTGGTGGCGACTCCCCACCCTGCCAGCCGTCACTGCCACGATGAGCTATCCGCGGCTGATTGGCTCAATGCTCACGCTGCTGCGGCAGGAAAAAGTGCTGCAGATACGCGGCGTGCTGGCGCTGCTGATGTTTGCATCGTTCAACATTTTCTGGAGCGCGCTGGTGCTGCCGCTGAGCGCACCGCCGTTTAACTTTTCGCATACAGCGATTGGCGCGTTTGGACTGGCTGGCGCGGTGGGCGCGCTGGCGGCTGGCCGGGCAGGACGCTGGGCCGATCGGGGATATGCCCAACGCACCAGCGCGGCGGCGCTGAGTATCTTACTGTTAGCCTGGTGGCCCTTGTCGCTGATGGACCGTTCACTCGGGATCTTGCTTATCGGCATCATACTGCTCGATTTGGGCGGTCAGGCGCTGCACGTCACTAATCAGAGCATGATTTTCCGCACCCGTCCCGAGGCGCACAGCCGGCTGGCAGGGCTTTACATGCTGTTTTATGCCGTCGGCAGCGGGCTCGGCGCGCTCGGCACAACGATGACGTATGCCCATGCTGGCTGGCCGGGCGTCTGCCTGCTTGGCGCCTCGGTCAGCCTGCTGGCGCTGGTGTTCTGGTGGCTAACCCGCGTTAGCCACCGCTATCTGCAGGATAATCCCGATTAATCCACGCGTGGTCCTCTTCCCAGGTGAACATCCATTTGCGCACCGGGCCGGCCATCACGTTGAGGTAATAACTGTCATACCCGGCCATCGTCGCCACCGGGTGATAGCCCTTCGGCACCATCACCACGTCACGGTTATAGACCGCCATACACTCATCCAGTGTTCTGTCGTCGGTGTAAACCCGCTGCATGCAGAACCCCTGCTCCGGATTGAGGCGATGATAGTAGGTCTCCTCCAGATACGTCTCCTGGGGCGGGTTATCCGTGTCGTGCTTATGGCTCGGGTACGAGCTGGTACAGCCTTCGTTGGTCCAGACCTCCACCACCAGCAGGCTGTCGGCGGGTTTGTCTTCCGGCAGGATGTTATGCACGTAGCGCTGGTTGTGGCCTTTGCCGCGCGCTTCGCCGTCGATATCCTGGGGGGCAATCAGCCGCGTAGGATGCGTCCCTTTGCCCGGTGCGGCGCAGACCGCCAGCTCTACTTTCGTTAGCGCCTTCACCTGCACCGTCTCCTGTGAGGTGACGTACACCGCCCAGGGTTTAATGCGCTCGAACGGGCTCATCCGCTCGCCGATGTCAGTAAACTGTGCAGAAGGCGTGCTGATGGAAGCGCGCCCGGCCACCAGCACCAGACAGCGCTCTTCACTGACAGCGGGCAGCGTCAGCTGCTGCCCTTCCTGAAGTTCATAGGCCTCAAAGCCAACATATCCCCATCCGGCGCTTTCCGGCGTGACAGACTGAGTCCGCCCCTCAGCGTTCGGCTGTTGCCAGCGTGATAACAGACGTGACATGTCACCTCCTCAGATAAGCCCGGCGTCGCGCGCCAGGCGGCTCAGGTTGTTATATCCCAGACGGGCGTAGGTCAACGGATGGGCAATCGCCGGGTCCTGTTCCGCCTCCACCACCAGCCAGCCGTGATAATCCTGCGTTTTCAGCAGTTGCATAATCGGCGGGTAGTTCACGCAGCCGTCGCCCGGTACGGTAAACACGCCGCTCAGCACCGCATCGAGGAAGCTGGTTTTGCGGTTTTTGACATCCGCCAGCACGTCGGCACGCACATCTTTGCAGTGAACATGATTGATTCGCGATGCCCAACGCTGCGCCACCGCCAGCGGATCGGCCCCGGCAAAGGTCAGGTGGCCAGTATCCAGCAGTAAACCCACTTCCTCACCCGTGTGGAGCATCAGGTTGTCCACGTCTTGAGCGGACTCAATCACCGTGCCCATATGATGGTGGTAGGCAATCTGTACCCCTTGCTGCTGCGTATAGCGGGCGAACGCCGTGAGCTTCTCGCCATACTCTTTCCAGCGTTCCTGCGGGAAACGTGGGCGCAGATGAACCGGCGTCTGCTGCTCACCGTGAATGCAGCCACTCACTTCCGC
Organism: Enterobacter sp. P82; assembly: GCF_037053385.1. Classification (NCBI taxonomy): domain Bacteria; kingdom Pseudomonadati; phylum Pseudomonadota; class Gammaproteobacteria; order Enterobacterales; family Enterobacteriaceae; genus Enterobacter; species Enterobacter sp. P82. The sequence continues at coordinate 105,897 of NZ_JBALHX010000001.1, read as the reverse complement.
AAAAACCAGCACCTTCGCCCCCAGCTCGCGCAGCAGCGTTAGATGCGACTGCACGGCAGCAATCTCGTCCTCGACGCTGCGCTCCAGCAGACGGCCGGAATACCAGCCGGAGACCAGCTGCAGGTCATGGCTCTGCAAAATGGGGCCGAGCAGGCGCGCTTCGCGCGGGAATTTATTGCCCAGTTCGAAACCCGCGAATCCGGCCTCTTTCCCTTCGCTCAGGCAGGTCTCCAGAGATGTCTCTGCGCCCAGTGAAGGCAGATCGTCGTTCGTCCACGTCAGCGGGTTGATGCCCAGTTGTACACTCATTGTCGTCTCCATTATGCGTGTCCGCGCTCGCGCCACCAGGCGATAAGCTGCAGGTAGTTGTCCCGGATGCGCGCCACCAGCTGCGCATCGTCAATATCGTGTTTCAGCCATGCGCGGGAGGCATCGCCAAACAGCGTGCGCCCCACGGCGAAGCCTTTCACCAGCGCCTGCCCCGCGGCGGCTTTGAAGTCGGCACGCAGCTGTTCCGCCGGAGCATCCAGACCGAGAATCACCACGCCGCGACAGTGCGGGTCCCGGCGCTCAATAATCTCGCTTAATGCCGTCCAGCCGTCGGCGGAGAGCGGCGGTAGTTTCCACCAGTCGGGGTAAATACCGAGGTTGTAGAAACGGGAGATGGCGCGCAGGTAAAGCTCGTCGCTGCGCGGCATGCTGGCGGGCAATATCACCTCCAGCAGCAGCTCATGCCCGGACTGACAGCAGGCGTGGTACACCTCAGCGATTTTCTGCTCCTGCTCCAGACGCAGGCCGTGGGCATCTTCCGGATGGAAAAAGACCAGGCACTTCACCACATGCTCCTGCGGCCAACTGATAAGCTGGGTACCAATGTTGCCGTGCTCCATCTCCAGCGGACGTGAGCCCGGCAACTCAATAGGACGACCGATCCACCACCCTTCCCCGGTAATGGCGTTCAGCGCATCCTGACCAAATGTGCCATCGCACAGCAGACCGGCTTTCCCCTCCAGTCCGGCAGAGCTTGCCGCCTCGCGGCTGGCCTGCAGGATCAGCTGCTTCAGGGCCGGAATACGTTTGAGCGACGCGCCGCACTGCAGCGCCATATCCTCAAGCTGGCTGCGGTGATCGAAGGCCATCACGCACAGCTCCGGCCATTCGCGGCGGCGGGTGGTCACCCGGTGGAGATGGTTAAGACGCGGGTCAAGGTCCGGGCGCGGAACGAGCGCGGCGCGGGAGAGATAATCATCCAGCTCGATTTTGCTCGGCATAGCGGGCGCACAGCCGTGCCGCGAGACCACCAGCGCCCCACAGGCGTTGGCGTAGCGGCACGCCTGCTCCCAGCCCTCGTCGTTCAGGTAACCGCGCAGCAGGCCGGACATAAACGCATCCCCCGCGCCAAGGACGTTAAGCACCTCCACGCGCACGCCGGTCACCGTCAGGCCGTCGTCCAGACGAGGGGGAATGGCATCGGTATACACCGAACAGCCCAGCGCGCCGCGCTTGCACACCAGTGTCGCCTTGCTGACGTGGCGCACCTGCGCCAGTGCCTGCAACGTATCGGTGCTGCCCCCCGCAATATGAAACTCCTCTTCGGTGCCGACAATGACGTCGAAGAGGTGCAGCACTTCCTGTAGCTCGCGGGTGACCTGATCGGCGGCGATAAAGCGCGTTTCGCCGTCGCCTAGGGAGGTTAGCCCCCACAGCACCGGACGGTAGTCGATGTCCAGCACCGTGCGCACGCCGTGACGGCGGGCGTAATTCAGCGCCGTCAGCACCGCCTCACGGGTCTGCGGGTGAGAAAGGTGAGTCCCGGTGATGGCAAGACACCGTGCGGAGGCAATGTAGCTTTCGTCCACATCGCTGGCGGTAATCGCCATATCCGCGCAGTTATCGCGATAAAAAATCAGAGGAAAGGTGTCCCGGTCTTTAATGCCGAGTAGCACCAGCGCCGTGAGGCGTTCTTTATCGGTGATCAGATGGCTGGTATCGCAGCCCACCTGGTTTAACTCTTCCCGCAGGAAACGCCCCATATGTTCATCGCCGACGCGCGCCAGCATTGACGAGCGTAAGCCCTGACGCGCGGTGCCGTACGCCACGTTGCCGGACGAGCCGCCGAGATACTTGGCGAAGCTCGACACATCCTCCAGACGGGCACCAATCTGCTGGCTGTAGAGGTCTACCGCCACGCGGCCCATGCATATCACATCAAACTGCTTTTCCACGTTGAACCCTCTTCAGACAATGTCATTCACGTTCAGCCAGCGGCCTTGCTGGTGTGAGAGTGCGATGGCATCCAGCACGCGCGAGACCTTCCAGCCCTCTTCGAAGTCCGGCCACATCGGTGCGTCGGCGGCGATGCCGTCTACCAGGTCGCGCACTTCCACCGTTTTTTGATCGTTAAAGCCAATACCGTGGCCTGCCCCCATACAGAACGCGCCGTAGTCCGGGTGTGCCGGGCCGACCAGCAATGTACGGAACCCCTGACGGTTCACCGGATCGTCATGCAGATAGAGCTGCAGCTCCGCCATCCGCTCCTGAGTGAAACTGATGGCACCTTTCGTCCCGGTGATCACATACGACAGCCCCATCTTGCGGCCGCAGGCAACGCGGGAAGTTTCAATGACGCCCTGCGCCCCACCCGCGAATCGCACCATCGCGTGGGCCTGATCTTCATTTTCCACGGCGACCATTTCCGACGTTCCGGCCTTCGCCGGACGCGCCGGCACCACAATTTTCAGGTCGCCGCAGACCTGCTCAATTTCCCCCACCAGGTACTGGGCCATATTGACGATATGCGCCGCCAGATCACCCAGAGCGCCCAGTCCGGCGGTCTCTTTAAAACAGTGCCAGTGAATGGGGGAAAGCGGGTCGGCCATATAGTCTTCGTTGTGGGTGCCGTAGAAGTGGATCACCTCTCCAATTTCGCCGCGCGCAATAATCTCTTTCGCCAGCTGCGCCGTCGGGTTTTTCATGTAGTTGAACCCCACCAGCGTTTTCACCCCTGCCCGCTTCGCGGCGTCGACCATCTCACGCGCGTCGTGGGCATTCAGCGCCAGCGGCTTCTCCGAGTAAACATGCTTGCCGTGACGGATCGCCTCCAGCGCCATCTCTTTATGCAGATGGTTGGGGGAGCAAATATCCACCACATCAATGGCCGGGTCGGCCACCAGCGCCCGCCAGTCACCGGTTGAGCGATTGAAGCCAAACGCCTGCGCGCGTTCTGCCGCCAGCGTCGGGTTCACCTCCGCCACCATCTCACGCACCAGTTTGCCGCGCAGGTTGAACACCGTCGGGGCCTGGGCATAGGCAATGGCGTGCGCCTTGCCGATATACCCGGTGCCAATCAATCCAATACGAACCTCTTTCATCGTGATCCTCACAGTGCGCCGCGACGGCTCTTGGCATAGGTGTCGAATGCCACCGCCAGAACGATAATTAATCCGGTGATAATTTGCTGGTAGTAGGCCGAGACGTTCATCAGTACCAGACCATTAATCAGAATACCCATGATGATGGAGCCGATAATCGTGCCGCCGATGCGTCCATATCCCCCCATCAACGACGTGCCGCCAATTACTACTGAAGCAATAACGCGCAGCTCAAAGGAGATCCCGGCCACCGCCTCGGCGCTCCCCAGACGGGCGCTCAGGATAAAGCCCGCCAGCCCAGCCAGACAGCCAATCAGCACATAGACACTGACCAGCACGCGCTTCACGTTCACCCCAGCCAGACGTGCCGCCTCCGGGTTGCCACCGATGGCGTAGACGAAGCGCCCCCAGCGGGTTTTATGCAGCGCCAGATAACCGCCGATGGCGACGATGGCAAAGATCCAGATCGGAATGGAGATGCCGAGCAGCTCGCCGCGCCCCCACCAGCGATAGCCCGGATCGAAACCGGCGATCGGCGCGCCATCGTTAATCACCAGCGTCAGACCGCGCCAGATGGTCATCCCTCCGAGGGTAACGATGAACGGCGGCAGGCGCAGGCGGGTGACGCCCAGACCGTGCAGGAAACCAATCGCCGTGCCCATGGCCAGACAAATCCCCAGCCCAATCAGCCAGCTCATGCCGCCCCAGGCGTTCGGGTCGACGGTGGTGAAGTTGTCGCCTTTGATCACGTACGCCGCGGTCATGGCGCACACCGCCAGAATAGAGCCCACGGAGAGGTCGATCCCGGCAGTCAGAATAACGAAGGTCATCCCCACAGCCATGATCCCGTAGATGGAGACTTCGGTCAGTATGTTGAAAATATTGCGTTCAGAGAAAAAGTTGCTGTTCTGCGACTGGAAGAAGATCAGCAGCAGGATCATGAAAATCAGTACCCCGAAGCGCTCGAAGAAGGCGATGGGATCGATGCGTCCGGCGCGTTTGACCGGGGCCTGCGTTTTAGAAATCATCTGCGTCATGAGAAACTCCGTTATGCCGCGTTCAGGGCGTTGTGGTTGATGGCCATCATCGTCATCAGCCGTTCTTCGTTAGCGTCGTCACCGTGGATCTCGCCAGTTACCCGGCCTTCACTGAGGGTGATGATCCGGTCAGACACCGCCATCACTTCAGGCAGATCGGAGGAGATCACAATCACCGCCACGCCCTTTTTCGCCATATCAAACAGCACCTGGTGTACTTCCGATTTGGTCCCGACGTCGATACCACGTGTCGGCTCATCGACAATCAGCACCCGCGGGTTGAGCGCCATGCAGCGCGCGAGGATCACTTTCTGCTGGTTGCCGCCGGAGAGCTTGCGCACCTCCTGCGCGCTGTTGACCATTTTGATCTGCAGAGCCTGGCGGTAGGACTCAATCAGGTCGTCCTCTTTTCGGGTATTCACGAACCAGCGCCACTGCAGCAACGAGGAGAGGCAGGAGAGCGACAGGTTGTCGCGAATCGACAGCCCCAGCACCGCCCCCTCTTTTTTACGGTCTTCCGGAACCAGCGCCACCCCCTGATCGAGGGCATACAGGGGGTCACGTGGCTGGTACGGCACGCCGTCCAGCTCAAAGCTGCCCGAAGTAAAGGCGTCAGCGCCAAACAGGCAGCGCGCCACCTCGGTACGGCCAGCCCCCACCAGCCCGGCAATCCCTAAGACTTCCCCGGCGTGGACGTGGAAACTGATGTCATGCAGAGCGATGCCGTGTGGATCCAGCGGCGGTTTTTCCCGGCTTAACCCCTTCACCGACAAACGGACAGGTTTGTCTTCATGGTGGGTTTCACTGGCTGGGCGGCGGTTAAAGGCCACGTCACGCCCTACCATCAGGCGGATCAACTGCTCTACGTTAGTCTCCGCTACCGCGCCGGTGCCGGTGAAACGGCCATCCTGGAAAACGGTGAAGCGGTCGCAGAGCTGGAAAACTTCGTGCAGGCGGTGAGTAACATAAATAATGCTCACACCACGGTTTTTAAGCTCCCGCACCACGCGGTGCAGGCTTTCCACCTCGCTGTCACTCAAGGCGGCGGAGGGTTCATCCATAATGATCAGCCTGGCATTGAGGGTCAGCGCCCGGGCAATCTCCACCATTTGCTGCTGGGCCACGCTCAGACGAGCGACGGGCGTGGTCGGTGCGACATTCAGTTGCAGATAATCGAGAATCACCTGCGCTTCCTGATTGACCGCTTTTTCGTCGACAATCAGGTTACGTTTGCGCGGTTCGCGTCCGAGAAACATGTTTTCCGCGACGGTCATGTTGGGCAGCAGGTTGAATTCCTGATAGATGGTAATAATGCCCTTGTTCTGCCGCTCTACCGGGGAGTCGTCCACCGGCAGCGTTTCGCCGTTGAACCAGATCTCCCCGCGCGTTTGCGGCTGTGCGCCCGCGAGTGCCTTCAACAGCGTGGATTTCCCGGCGCCGTTTTCGCCCAGCAAAGCGTGAATTTCACCCGTGCCGACGGTGAGCTGGGCACTGCTCAGCGCCCATACGCCGGAAAAGCTTTTTGCCAGGTCGGTTACTTTCAGTAAGGGTTGCGACATCAGCCTGCTCCTTATTTATGGGGAGCCGCCCGTACGGCGGCTCCGGACAAATCAGTTACCGGCCTCAGCAATACGCTCAGCCTGCTGCAGGTTCTCTTTGGTGATCAGCGTCGGCGGATAGTCCGCCCCGGTGATGGCTTTTTTCTCACGTACGTTAGCCACCAGCTGGCTCATCGCCGTGGTCACCGCAAAGCCCGGGCGCTGATCCGCCGTTACCGCCAGCCAGCCGTCGCGCACGCGGGCCAGTGCTTCCGGTACCGCATCAAAGCCGGTCACCAGAATTTCGCCCGGCTTCACACCCTGACTCTGCAGCGCCTCAATCGCCCCCAGCGCCATATCGTCGTTGGCGGAGAGAATCACCTGCGGACGTTTTGGCAGCGACGGCAGAACGCTTTCGACAATGCGCATCCCTTCCGAACGCATCCAGTTGCCGGTCTGATCGGCGACGATCTTGTACTTATCCCCGCCAGCCTTCAGGCTGTCGCGGATCCCTTTGGTGCGTTCAATGTTGGAGGAGGAGCCCGGCTGACCGGTCAACAGAATGATCTCCGCGCCGTTGGGGAATTTGGTTTTGACGAAGTCGCCAATCGCCTGGCCGCCCTTGTAGTTATTGGCACCAAAGTGCGGCACTTTTTTCTGGCTATCGACGGAACGATCAAGCGTTACAACCGGCAGCTTCGCATCCTGAATTTCATCTACCGCACTGGAGACTGCGTTCACATCGTTCGGGGAGACGATAAAGCCCTGCGCACCACGGGTGATGGCGTTTTCCAGGTCAGCCACCTGCTTCGGTGAGCTGCCCTGCCCGTCCAGTACCTGAAGTTTCACGCCCATCTCTTTTGCGGCTTTCACCGCCGTGCGCTGCATGTGAACTTCAAACGGCATGGCCAGGTTTGGCGTACTGAAAACAATTTGCTCGTTTTCGGCTATGGCTGCCCCGGATGTCATAGCGATGAGGGCGGCTAAGATCAGTTTTTTCATTATTATGTCTCTCTGTGTAGGGTTGTTGTGTTTAGAGGACGATCTCGCGCTGGCAACGCAGTGATTCCAGCGCTTTATCCGCGAGGTACAGCGCACGTTCACCATCATCGCCGCTGCAATCAGGCACCGCTTCGCCGCGCAGGACCGCAACAAAGTGTTCCCATTCCGCGGCGTAAGCGGATTTGTAGCGTTGCAGGAAGAAGTGTTCCGGCAGCGCGCTGGTGCAACCCTGTTTGCCGTAGTGCTGCACCTGGTTTTCAAGGATATTGCCCGCGCACAGCAGCCCTTCGGAGCCGTGCAGTTCCAGGCGCTGGTCGTAGCCGTATGAAGAGCGGCGACTGTTGACGATGGTCGCCATCGCGCCGGAGGCATATTTCAGAACGATAAACGCGGTGTCGATATCTCCCGCTTCGCCAATCGCCGGATCCACCAGATTGCTGCCCTGGGCGTACACCGACACCGGCTCTTCACCCATGATGAAGCGCGCCATGTCAAAGTCATGAATGGTCATATCGCGGAACATGCCGCCGGAAACACGCACGTACTCCGCAGGCGGTGGAGACGGATCGCGGGAGATGATCAGCAGCGATTCCGGTTTGCCGATACGCCCGGCCTGAGCGTCGGTTTTCACGCGACGGAACTGCGGGTCAAAGCGACGGTTAAAACCGATAAACAGCGGTACGTCATACTCCTTGACCACCTTCAGGCAGTCGCGTACGCGGGCAAGATCAAGGTGTACCGGTTTTTCACAGAAGATGGCTTTGCCATGACGGGCGGCCATTTCAATCAGATCCGCGTGGGTGTCGGTCGCGGAGGCGATCAGTACGGCATGAACGTTCGGGTCGGTCATCGCCTCATCCAGGCTCTGCTGACGCGCCTGATATTGCGTGGCGAGACGCGTGGCGAATTCCTGATTCGGGTCAACCACGGACCAGAGCGTGGTCGCACTGTGGCTGGCGATGTTAGCTGCATGTACCTGGCCAATTCGGCCAGCGCCCAGTAAAGCAATGTTAAACATAACGGCTCCCGGTGTTGGTGAATGCTGTGAACTAACGACACTATAAATAAAACATTTATTTCATTTTTATAAATAGTGAAAATTATGTTTTTGAGTGCGGGTTAACACTTTTGAGATGTATGAGATAAATTTTGTTATCAATCTCACAACATGGCGGAAGGTATGCCCCTCCATTACAAAGGGGCGAGGGAGTAAAAACCACACCGTACCGTCCCCTCTCCCGTTGGGAGAGGGTCAGGGTGAGGGGAAAAAGAAAAATGAAATGAAAATTTCGTTACGGCAGGAAAACTCAATACTGACGGGCTTTTTTCACCTGAGCCTGCGTTTGCTCGGCGGCCTGGCGCACCGCTGGCGACTCTGCCACCTGCGCATCGCCGGTTCGCCACCATGACGCGTAATCATGGGTCATCGTTTTCGGCAGTACTTTGATGTCGAGGAGCGTCGGCCCCGGGTGGGCGCGCGAGGCTTCCAGCGCCGTCAGCAGGCTTTGCTCGTCATGAACTCGCCATGCACGACAGCCGTAGCTTTCCGCGTTTTGCGCAAAATCGACCTTCACCAGTGGCCCGTCAAGCCGACCCGTTTTCGGGTTGCGGTAGCGGTTTTCCGTGCCAAAGCTGCCCATTCCGTGCCCCATCTGCAGGTTGTTAATGCAGCCAAAGCTGGCGTTATCAAACAGCAGAATGGTGACCTTAATGCCCTCCTGTACGGCGGTTTGCAGCTCTGAGTGCAGCATCATGTACGAACCATCGCCTACCATGGCATACACCGGCTGCTGAGGTTTTGCCAGCTTCGCGCCAATGGCCGCTGCGACCTCATACCCCATACAGGAGTAACCGTACTCCAGGTGGTAACTGTCCGGCGTTTTGACCTGCCAGAGGCGTTGCAAATCCCCTGGCAGCGATCCGGCCGCCCCCACCACAATGGCGTTATCTTCAATATGCTGATTAATGAGCCCCAACACCCGCGTCTGAGTCAGATGCGTGTTGAGCGTTTCACCGTATTCCATGAGCTGCGCATCAAGGTGCCCCGCCACTTCGGGAGCGTCGTCAGGATGCCACTGGCGATCCCACAGGCGACGGCATTCGTCGCGCCAGGCAGATTGCGCCTGGGCAATCGCCTCTCCCCAGCCGCTGCGGTAATCTTTCAGCGCTTGGGTCAAGGCCGTCAGCCCGGTTTGGGCATCGGCAATCAGCGCGGTGGCATCCAGCTTCAGGGCGTCAAACTCGGCCACGTTCAGCAGCAGGAACTCGACATCCGGATGGGAAAAGAGCGCCTTGGAGCCGGTGGTAAAATCGGTCAGGCGCGTGCCGATGCCAATCACTAAGTCAGCCTGCGGCGCAAGCCGGTTGGCGGCCATTCCGCCCGTCACACCGACGCCCCCCAGATTAAGCGGGTGGTCACTTACCAGCGCCCCCTTTCCGGCCTGGGTTTCGGCAAACGGCAGTTGCAGCGTTTCAACAAATTCCCGTAACGCCTCATGCGCACCGGAGTAACGCACACCACCGCCGCATACCACCAGCGGACGGCGCTTGCGGGCAATCAATGCCTGAGCCTGCGCCAGCCGCTGCGGGTCAGGCGGACGACGTTCAATGTGGTGCACCCGACGCGCAAAGAAACTCAGGGGGTAATCCCAGGTTTCCCCCTGCACATCCTGAGGTAAGCAAATGGTCACCGCCCCTGTATTTGCGGGGTCAGTAAGCGTTCGCATCGCGCTTAACATCGCGCTCATGAGCTGTTCAGGACGGTTGATACGGTCCCAGTAGCGGGAAACCGGGCGGAAGCAGTCGTTGGTACTGATGCTGAGATCGTGATACTGCTCGATCTGCTGCAACACGGGGTCAGGCTGGCGACTGGCGTAGATATCGCCCGGCAACAGCAGGAGCGGAATACGGTTCGCCGTGGCCGTCGCGGCCGCCGTCACCATATTGGCAGCACCTGGCCCAACGGATGAGGTGACGGCAAAAATACGCTGGCGGCGATGCTGTTTGGCGAATCCCGTCGCCATATGGGCAATCCCCTGCTCGTTACAGCCCTGCATCACCTGCAGATGGCCGGGATCCTGCTCCAGCGCCTGGCCGATACCGAGCACGTTACCGTGCCCAAAGATCGTTGCCACGCCCTCCACAAAGGGTGTTTCGTTACCATCAACGCTAACGTATTGTTGATTAAGGAATCTGACCAGCGCCTGGGCCATGGTCATACGTTCGGTTTGCATAAAACCCCCTGTCAGCCCAGCGTCGGCATGGAGAACGCAGCGCCTGTCTCCTGCTGCATTTCCGGCCAGCGTGCAGTGATGGTTTTCATTCGGGTGTAGAAACGCACGCCATCGTTCCCGTGAACATTTAGCGCACCAAAGATGGAACGCTTCCAGCCACCGAAACTGTGGAATGCCATTGGCACCGGGATCGGCACGTTGACCCCCACCATGCCCGCCTGCACCTCTTCACAGAAGCGGCGCGCGCAGCCACCGTCACGGGTGAAAATAGCCGAGCCATTACCATATTCGTGGCGGTTAATCAGATCCACCGCGCTGGCGTAATCTGCTACGCGCACCACAGAAAGCACTGGGCCAAAAATTTCTTCTTTATAGATGGTCATCTCCGGGGTGACGTTATCGAACAGCGTCGGCCCAACGAAATAGCCCTGCTCGTGACCCTTCACGCTTAAGCCACGCCCGTCCACGCGCAGGTTCGCCCCCTGAGCTTCGCCACTGTCGATATAGCCCAACACTTTGCTGCGGTGCGCGGCGGAGATCAGCGGCCCCATCTCGTTTTCTGGCTTCTGGTCCAGCCCCGGACCGACGCGCAGCGCGGCGATCTGTTTTTCCAGCCGGGCGCAGAGATCATCGGCGGTTTTATCGCCCACGGCCAGCACCACAGAGAGCGCCATGCAGCGCTCCCCCGCCGCCCCAAAAGCCGCGCCCATGATGGCGTTTGTCGCCATATCCATGTCGGCATCCGGCATTAAAATGCAGTGGTTTTTCGCGCCGCCGAGCGCCTGACAACGCTTACCGCGGGCGGACGCGGTCTGGTAAATGTATTCGGCAATCGGCGTTGAGCCAACAAAGCTCACCGCCTGCACGCGTGGGTCGGTCAGGAGCACATCAACGGACTCTTTATCCCCCTGCACTACGTTGAACACGCCGTCCGGCAGGCCAGCCTCTTTCAGCAGTTTCGCCAGGGCGAGCGCCAGAGAGGGATCTTTTTCCGACGGTTTCAGCACGAAGGTGTTACCTGTCGCCAGCGCAATCGGGAACATCCACATTGGTACCATCGCCGGGAAGTTAAACGGCGTGATCCCGGCGCAGACCCCGAGCGGCTGCATCAGCGAGTGGCTGTCGACGCCCGTGCCGACGTTCGCAGAGTGTTCACCTTTTTGCAGATGCGGGATGCCGCAGGCGAATTCCACCACTTCCAGGCCACGGGTCAGTTCACCTACTGCGTCTGAGAAGACCTTACCGTGTTCTTCGCTGATGATACGGGCCAGACGCTCCATATTCTCTTCCAGCAACGCTTTGAAGCGGAACATCACACGCGCGCGCTTGAGTGGAGCAAAACGTGCCCACGCGGGAAACGCTTGCTGTGCTGCGGCAATCGCCTGTTCGGTTTCCTGTGCCGTGCTCATCACCACCTGGCGGATTTGTTCACCAGTGGCCGGGTTGAAGATCGCCTGAACGCGCTGGCCTGAACCGGTGACACATTCGCCGTGAATAAAATTCGCTACCGTCTCCATCCTTAACCTCTCGCTGTTGATACGTGACTGTTACCTGAACGTTGTGTACTGAACACTATATATGAAACAAATATTCCATTTTAAGTTGAAATAAAATAAATGATGATTATTGTGATCAAGGATGGATTTTTATGTTAACAGCCAACATCACTGACTCAGCCTGAGCTATTAAGGGATTTCGGGCGAGGAAATGACTGAAGCTTCTGTTTCATTTTTGCTGCCAGATGGATGGCCGACATTTAAAAGACGCGGTTTTGCGTTTAGAATCATATGACTGTATTTGGGGGATAACATGACGACAGCAACCAGCCTGAACGAACTGCAGCAGCAAATCCGCGATCGCTACGATAGCCTGAGCAAGAGGCTGCAGCAGGTTTCCCGCTATGTGCTTGATAACACCAACAGCGTGGCCTTTGATACGGTTGCTGTCATTGCCGAGCGCGCCGACGTACCACCATCGACGCTCATCCGCTTCGCCAACGCCTTCGACTTCACCGGCTTCAACGAGATGAAACAGCTGTTTCGCATGAACCTGGTGGAGGAGACCGCCAGCTACAGCGACCGCGCCCGGCTGTTCCGCGAAATGGAGAGCGAGGCCGTACCGGAAACACCGCTCGATATCCTGCAGGAATTCGCCCGCTCGAATGCGCAGGCGTTACAGCAACTGGCCGCTCGCGCCGAACCAGAAATGCTGGAGCGCGCCGTGCAGTTGTTGGCCGATGCGGACACCATCTACATCGCCGGTTTACGCCGTTCCTTCAGCGTCGCGGCCTATCTGACCTATGCTCTGAGCCACCTCGAGTGCCGCCCTATCCTGCTCGACGGCATGGGCGGGATGCTGCGCGAGCAGATCAGCCGCATTAAGGCCCGAGATATTGTGGTGTCGATCAGCTTCTCGCCGTACGCGGAAGAGACGGTGATGGTCAGCGAAACCGCAGCCAGCGTCGGCGCTCGGCAGATTGTGATTACGGATAGCCAGATCAGCCCGCTGGCAACGTTCAGCGATCTCTGTTTTGTGGTGAAAGAGGCACAGGTGGATGCGTTCCGCTCCCAGTCAGCAACGCTGTGCCTGGTGCAGTCGCTGGTGGTGGCGCTGGCGTACAGGTTGGGAAGTGGGGACAAATAGTCTGCATTGCCCTTTTGCCGGCCGGGAACGGCACAGCCGCCCCCCCGGCATTTTGGTCAGTTCTTTATTTCAGTACACTCCGGATAGTCTACGGATGAGAGAGCACTCAGGCGTTGCCCCGTAATCTGCAAAACGCGCAGTAGAAGCATAATGCCGCGACGGGTATCTGGATCGTTCAGCATTGAGAACACCTGCCGAAGCGAAACATCCCCTTCCCGGTTAATTTGCTCTCCCCATGCCATGCGTAGCGCAGTTCCGCCTTCCCAGCCGACAGTCACAACATCTTCAAAAACGCCGGCCAGTTTTTCGACCATCGCGTTATCGGTCATTTCAAGCAGGTCCGCCACCAGGGCGAGCAAATCAACAAGATTATTCAGGCGATTGCCGACCATAAGCGGAGCAAGATTTTTCAGCAATTGTTCCTGTTCGCTCATCAGAACATCCCCCTCACGACACCCCAATACAGTCCACGGTTAAAACCGTTTCGCAGCATGCCACCGAGTTTTGTCGCAGGCACCGGCGTCACATCATTGCGATAGTCATATACCAGCGGCATCCCCGCCCAGAGCCCCATCTGCGCGACGGCCTGAACCCGGCCATCGTAATGATTACCGCTTCCGGGTGGTCTGCCATACAGTTCCGCCACAATATTATCGACAATGATCGGAGCCTGGTTATGGCACGACCCGCCAGCTTTACTGATCGGGAGATCGACGGTATCGCCGATCACATAAACGCCTTCTAACCCGTAGACGCCCAGCGTTTGGTGATCCGTCGGCAACCAGCCTTCTCCATTCTGAATCTCACTGAGCCCCGTATTACGCACCGCTTCTACCGCCCTGATGGGAGGCGTGGCCATCAGGATGTCGAAGTTCTGCGAATCGCCCTCGGCGGAATACGCGATTTTGCTGTCAGGATCGACATGACTTAAGGTAAAACCGCGCTGGTGCTGTATGCCTTTGGCAGCAAAAATATCCCCCAGCGCCTCCCCAACCGGACGTTGCAGGAACAGACAGTTTCGCAGTAATTGCGCTACGGTCGGATAGGTATAAACAATCTCAACCTGATTACGTACGCCACGCTGACGCAGATAGTCGTCAACCATCAGCGTGGTCTCGATGGGGGCGATCCCACACTGGTGGGGCACATTCGGGGTTTCCGGGAAAGAGACGGTGATAAAGATTCGCCCCTTTTTAATGGTGGCGAGTTTATGGGCTAATTGCCTGGCCGCCGCGTATTGGTAAAAATGATCGCCCACTTCAGCAAGGCCAGGGATTTTTTGTGGGAAAGGTGTGCAGCCAGTAGCAATAACCAGCAGGTCCCAGTCGTAGTGTTTCTTACTGGCGCTGTATAAGCGGCGTTGTTTAAAATCGAAAGATTCTATTTTATCGGTAATAAATTGAATATCCGGACTCAGTAATTGCCGCTCAGACCGGGCCAGTTCATGGTGATGAAAGAGATTAAACGCGACGTACATAAACGCGGGTTTGTAGTAGTGCACCGGTGATTCGGATATCAGCATCAGTTCTACCTGACCGGCTGCAATTTCGCGTCGTAATTTTCTGGCCAGCAGGTTGGCGACAATCGTCCCTCCCGTGCCGCCACCGACAATAATTATGCGGTTTTTCATTCCGTTATTCGCTCATGGTAGTGAATGGGAATTCACGTAACCAGACCGCTTCACTGTTACGCTCAGCTAAAGCGTAGTAACAGAGCAATATTCCGCAACACAACCCCTAATGAAATATTTAACTTCGGAAATCATGTCATCATTTAAAATATACGCTGCAAAATATAATTTATATCCCTATAACGTAGCCTCTGACTGTGATCTCTTTTGCATCATTATTATTCACCAAAGAGCAGCTTTGTGTACTTTTTAGAAACCGCCCCGGAGCGCTGACCATTGGCGCCATAATAGCGATCTTCACGGCAAAGCCTTTCCTTCACATCGCAGAAAATGCCGTTAGCAAAGGTGAATTCGGTCAGATCGACATCACTTGACGTGAACACCTCGTTTGCAGCAGCCTTCTTGCCGAGATACTTCTCGGTCAGCTCACGGGAAATTCCCTTGTCATTGGCGCATACATATCGGTCGCAGAGCACGCCTGACACTGGCGAATGGAGTTTGGCCGGGGTCCTGGCCTGAGCAGACATGGCGGACACAGCCAGCAGCGCGGCCACAGAGCATGAGAGTATTGTCTTGTTCAAGATGATAACCTCCGTTGGTTAATGAGTGTCGGATTTGTACCGGGCACGATAGAACCATCATGAGGGGCGAAAAAAACTCGGATGGTTCTGAGTTTCAACAGGAAATGCCCTGTTTAGTTTTTTGTTGACCTAAACAGTCATCGAAAGTTCAGGTTTGGGGGTAATTGTAAGGTCCCTATTCAGGTCAGTCATTCGATTTTAGAGACCTGAACTACTATGCTCTAAAGGGAGTGGGCTTGTGGGGCTGGTCCGCTCTGAGCGAAGAACGGAAATTGTATTTATGAATGACTTTTACATTGCCAAATAAATTATTATTTGCCGCTTTTTTTCTGGTTAATCACGAACACCATCATAATCATTAAGTATTTGCATTAAAATTATTCTTGGTATGTCTTTTGTGGATATTCTGAAACTGGTACTCAGGCGCGAGGCAATCATAGCGGAAGTAATTTTATTATCATCGTAGGCGATGGTCATATGCTTTCCGATATTCTGTCGGGTCATGTCCGACAACCTTTTGCCACATTCATCGGAAAATCTAAAGACTAAATTTTCTGCACCTGTCTCATCCTTCTCTACATAATCCATTGACTTTACACATCCAGAGTCAAACGAAGTTTTCTCATTACCGACCGAAAAAACAAAACTCCCTTTTGCTGCAGTCGATGTCAATGGCACAAGCACCACGAGTAACAACACCCCAAACTTGATTTGCATCTTCTTCTCCTTTTATTTGTTGACCTGCTCCCCATAAATTAACATATCTCAACGTTATCAACGTCTGCTTTTGGCACAGAGCAGATACAGAAGCATGATGTCCGCTGTGAGCGAGGTGCGAACGATGACCTTTCATCTTTGTACGATTTACGCTCTGGCCTGATCTGACGTATATATCATAGATACAGGAACTCACTGGCATGATCGGAGATGGCATATGCTGATATATAACGTTTTTGGACGGCATATTGGCGTTCAACGTAAGAATGAACGCTGGCTGGTATTTCGTGCTGACCTGACGGAGAGAAAGTTTTCTCGACTCTATGACATCGCTATTCCTGACGATATGACTGAAGGTGAGATTGCCGGCTGGCTGGGTGACATTTTCCATGAAGCCGCAACCGATCGTCATCCAAATGTGGAACGCATCGAATAAGGATTTAATGGATAGCATTACGTTGCGCCCGCTCCTGGCACTCACCTGAGATGGTGTTGCCAGCAATGGCCAAAAAAAAGCCCGCAATCTGCGGGCTTAGAGATAATTTAGAACCTGTTAGTACCAGACGTATCCGGTTGGGAAATCATTCCCACTCAATCGTAGCCGGTGGCTTACCGCTGATGTCATACACCACGCGGGAAATACCGTTAACTTCGTTGATGATGCGGTTAGACACGCGGCCTAAGAAGTCATACGGCAGGTGCGCCCAGTGCGCGGTCATGAAGTCGATGGTTTCTACCGCACGCAGGGAGACAACCCAGTCGTACTTACGGCCATCGCCCATTACGCCTACAGAGCGAACCGGCAGGAACACGGTGAACGCCTGGCTCACTTTGTTGTACAGGTCAGCTTTGTGCAGCTCTTCGATGAAGATCGCGTCCGCGCGACGCAGCAGGTCGCAGTACTCTTTCTTCACTTCGCCCAGCACACGCACGCCCAGACCCGGGCCCGGGAACGGGTGACGGTAGAGCATATCGTACGGCAGGCCCAGTTCCAGACCGATCTTACGCACTTCGTCTTTGAACAGCTCACGCAGTGGCTCAACCAGACCCATCTTCATCTCTTTCGGCAGGCCGCCCACGTTGTGGTGAGATTTGATGACGTGTGCTTTACCGGTTGCGGATGCCGCAGACTCGATCACGTCCGGGTAGATGGTGCCCTGCGCCAGCCATTTCACGTCGTCCAGCTTCAGCGCTTCTTCGTCGAACACTTCCACGAACACACGGCCGATGATTTTACGTTTCGCTTCCGGATCGTTCTCACCTTTCAGCGCGTCCAGGAAGCGCTGCTCGCCTTCCACGTGAACGATGTTCAGACCGAAGTGGTCACCAAACATGTCCATAACCTGCTGGGCTTCGTTCAGACGCAGCAGACCGTTGTCGACGAAGACACAGGTCAGGTTTTTGCCGATGGCGCGGTGCAGCAGCATCGCGGTCACCGAGGAGTCCACGCCGCCGGAGAGGCCGAGGATCACTTTGTCATCGCCAACCTGCTGGCGGATACGCTCAACGGCGTCGTCGATGATTTTTGCCGGGGTCCACAGGGCTTCACACTGGCAGATGTCACGCACGAAGCGCTCCAGCATGCGCATACCCTGACGGGTGTGGGTCACTTCCGGGTGGAACTGCACGCCGTAGAAGCGTTTTTCTTCGTTTGCCATGATGGCGAACGGGCAGCTCTCGGTGCTGGCAACGGTCACGAAGTCAGACGGGATAGCGGTGACTTTGTCGCCGTGGCTCATCCAAACGTCCAGCAGCGGTTTGCCGTCTGCGGTCAGGGAGTCTTCGATACCGCGCACCAGCGCGCTGTCGGTGACGACTTCTACCTGCGCGTAGCCAAACTCACGCTCGTTAGAACCTTCGACGTGGCCGCCAAGCTGCATTGCCATGGTCTGCATACCGTAGCAAACGCCGAATACCGGCACGCCAGCTTCGAACACGTACTGCGGTGCACGCGGGCTGTTCTCTTCGGTAGTACTTTCCGGGCCGCCAGACAGGATGATGCCGCTTGGATTGAATTCGCGAATCTGTGCTTCCGTGACATCCCACGCCCACAGTTCACAGTAAACGCCCAGTTCACGTACGCGACGCGCCACCAGCTGAGTGTACTGAGAACCAAAGTCCAGGATGAGAATGCGATGTTTATGAATGTTTTCCGTCATTGACGCTAATTCCGAGGCAAGTGAAACAAAAACAGAGCGCCCGGCAGGAGCCGGGCGCGGAAACTTATCAGGAGCCCAGACGGTAGTTCGGGGACTCTTTGGTGATCGTCACGTCATGAACGTGGCTCTCCTGGATACCCGCACCGCTGATGCGTACGAATTCCGCTTTAGTACGCAGCAGGTCAATGGTACCACAGCCGGTCAGACCCATACAGGAGCGCAGGCCGCCCATCTGCTGGTGAATGATCTCTTTCAGACGGCCTTTATAGGCAACGCGCCCTTCGATACCTTCCGGTACCAGTTTGTCAGCGGCGTTATCGGTCTGGAAGTAACGGTCAGAGGAACCTTTGGACATCGCGCCCAGAGAGCCCATACCGCGGTAAGATTTGTAAGAACGGCCCTGGTAGAGTTCGATTTCACCCGGGGATTCTTCGGTACCAGCCAGCATAGAGCCTACCATCACCGCAGCAGCACCTGCGGCGATCGCTTTAGCGATGTCACCAGAGAAGCGGATACCGCCGTCAGCGATAACAGGAATACCGGTGCCTTCCAGTGCTTCAACCGCGTCAGACACTGCAGTGATCTGTGGAACGCCCACGCCGGTGACGATACGGGTAGTACAGATGGAGCCAGGACCGATACCCACTTTCACCGCGCTGCAACCAGCGTCAGCCAGTGCGCGAGCACCTGCGCCCGTTGCCACGTTACCGCCGATGATCTGCAGGTCAGGGTATTTAGCACGGGTATCACGAATACGTTGCAGAACGCCTTCGGAGTGGCCGTGAGAGGAGTCAATCAGCAGCACGTCAACTCCCGCAGCAACCAGCGCATCAACACGCTCTTCGTTACCGGCACCCGCGCCAACTGCAGCACCTACGCGCAGACGGCCATGCTCGTCTTTACAGGCGTTAGGTTTACGTTCTGCTTTCTGGAAATCTTTAACGGTGATCATGCCGCGCAGGTGGAAGTTCGCATCCACAACCAGCGCTTTCTCAACGCGTTTTTCGTGCATTTTAGCGAACACGACGTCACGGGCCTCGCCTTCACGAACGGTCACCAGACGCTCTTTCGGTGTCATATAAACACTGACAGGCTGGTTCAGGTCGGTCACGAAACGCACGTCACGACCGGTAATGATACCGACCAGTTCGTTGGCTTCAGTCACAACCGGGTAACCGGCAAAGCCGTTACGTTCGGTCAGGGCTTTCACTTCGTGCAGGGTGGTGGTTGGCAGAACGGTCTGTGGGTCAGACACGATACCGGATTCATGTTTCTTAACGCGGCGAACTTCTTCAGCCTGACGCTCGATAGACATGTTTTTATGAATAAAGCCGATGCCACCTTCCTGTGCCAGGGCGATAGCCAGGCGCGCTTCAGTCACGGTGTCCATTGCCGCAGAGAGCATAGGAATGTTCAGGCGAATGGTTTTCGTCAACTGCGTGCTGAGATCGGCAGTATTCGGCAGAACAGTGGAGTGAGCGGGAACAAGGAGGACGTCGTCAAACGTCAGTGCTTCTTTAGCGATACGTAGCATGGGCAATATCTCTGACCTGGGTGGTTAAATATTGCCGTGGCATTATACAGAGCGTAACCGATTGCATCCACACTTTTTTATAAAAAAACCTTGCACTCCCCTCTCAGCAGGTTACTATCGACTGAATAACTTGCTGATTTAGAATTTGATCCCGCTCACATGTTATCCTCTCAAACCCCTTCAATTTTTACTGTTAGCCGCCTTAATCAAACGGTTCGTTTACTGCTTGAGCAGGAAATGGGGCAAGTGTGGATCAGCGGCGAGATCTCAAACTTCACGCAGCCGTCATCCGGTCACTGGTACTTTACGCTAAAAGACGATACCGCCCAGGTGCGCTGCGCGATGTTCCGCAACAGCAACCGTCGCGTGACGTTCCGTCCTCAGCACGGCCAGCAGGTTCTGGTTCGCGCCAATATCACCTTGTATGAGCCGCGCGGCGATTACCAGATTATCGTCGAGAGCATGCAGCCTGCGGGCGAAGGTTTGCTACAGCAGAAGTATGAACAGCTAAAAGCAAAACTCTCGGAAGAGGGGTTGTTCGACCAGCAGTTCAAAAAGCCCCTGCCGTCTCCTGCCCACTGCGTTGGGGTTATTACTTCAAAAACCGGCGCGGCCCTGCACGATATTTTGCACGTGCTTAAGCGTCGTGACCCTTCCCTGCCCGTGATCATCTACCCAACCGCCGTACAGGGTGACGATGCACCGGGCCAGATTGTCCGCGCCATTGAACTGGCGAATGCGCGTCAGGAGTGCGACGTGTTGATCGTTGGCCGTGGCGGCGGCTCGCTGGAAGACCTGTGGAGCTTTAACGACGAACGTGTCGCACGGGCAATTTTCGCAAGCCATATCCCTGTAGTGAGCGCCGTCGGGCACGAAACGGACGTCACCATCGCGGATTTTGTTGCCGATTTACGCACCCCTACGCCATCCGCAGCAGCGGAAGTGGTGAGCCGCAACCAGCTGGAGCTGCTGCGTCAGCTTCAGAACGGCCAGCAGCGTCTGGAAATGGCGATGGACTACTTCCTCGCAAACCGTACCCGTCGTTTTACCCAGCTTCATCATCGCCTGCAACAGCAGCACCCACAACTGCGACTGGCGCGTCAGCAGACCGTCCTGGAGCGCCTGCGTCAGCGCATGAATTTCGCGCTGGATAACCAGCTCAAGCGTGCGGTGTCGCGTCAGCAGCGCGTCACGCAGCGCCTGAACCAGCAGAACCCGCAGCCGAAAATTTATCGCGCGCAAACGCGGATCCAGCAGCTCGAATATCGTCTGGCAGAGAATATCCGTACACGACTGAGCTCAACCCGCGAACGCTTTGGCAATGCGGTGACCCATCTTGAAGCGGTCAGCCCCCTCTCCACGCTGGCGCGCGGCTATAGCGTGACGACGGCGACAGACGGCAAAGTGCTGAAGCAAACCAAACAGGTGAATACCGGTGATGTGCTGACGACACGTCTTTCAGACGGCTGGGTAGAAAGCGAAGTGAAATCAATTAAACCGGTGAAAAAAACACGCCAGCGTAAAACCGGATAATTCTTCGCCGGTTACTTACTATACTGCTGCTATTCCCTTTTTTAATAAGGAGAGCAGCATGTCACATCGTCATAGCGTTATTCCCCCTTATATTCTTCGTCGTATTATCGAAAGCGGTTCAGAGCCGCAACAGCGCTGCGCCCGCCAGACCTTAACCCATGTCCAGACACTGATGGCCCACATGCCGGGAAAACCTGCCGCGCCGCACGTGAATAAAGCCGGACAGCTGGAGCGCGATATTTACGACGCGAAGCAGACCCAGGAACTGCCGGGTTCGCAGGTGCGTTACGAAGGCCAGCCTTCAAACGGTGATGTGGCGGTGGATGAAGCATACGATTATTTGGGTATTACCCATGATTTCTTCTGGAAAGAATATCAGCGTGACTCACTCGATAATAAAGGGCTTATTTTGACCGGCACCGTGCATTACGGTCGGGAATATCAGAACGCCTTCTGGAACGGTCAGCAAATGGTATTCGGCGACGGTGACGGGGAAATATTTAACCGCTTTACCATCGCCATCGACGTGGTGGCACACGAGCTGAGCCACGGTGTGACTGAAACCGAAGCCGGGCTTATCTATTTTGAACAGTCTGGCGCGCTGAACGAGTCGCTGTCAGACGTGTTTGGATCCCTGGTCAAACAGTATCATTTGAAGCAAACCGCCGATAAAGCAGACTGGCTCATTGGTGAAGGGCTGCTTGCAAAAGGAATCAACGGTAAAGGGCTGCGCTCGATGTCTGAACCCGGCACAGCCTACGACGATCCGCTGCTCGGCAAAGATCCGCAGCCCGCGCACATGAAAGATTTCATTAAAACGCGTGAGGATAACGGCGGCGTACACCTGAACTCCGGCATCCCCAACCGGGCATTTTATCTGGCCGCGACGGCTATCGGCGGCTACGCCTGGGAAAAAGCGGGTTATGCCTGGTATGACACAGTTTGCGATCGCAATCTGGCGCAGGATGCGGATTTTGAGGCCTTCGCAAAACTGACTATAGCGCACGGAGAGAAACGCTTCGGTGGCGACGTTGGGGCGGCCATTAAGCAAGCCTGGGAACAGGTGGGAGTGCTGTAAATGCAGGTTCCGGAACTGACAGATGACGCCGTGGTTGAGCTGGCCCGTGAAGGCGGCGTCGCTTTTATTCCTAAGCTGAGCGGCCAGCGTACCATCGCGCTTTCTTCGCTCAATGAGGCTCAACGCCAGCGCGTGGTGAGCATCCTGGAGCAGGCCTTTCCGCGCGGTCAACCGCCGGGACAAGCCTCGTCACCCGGCAGCGGTGACCAGCGCTATTTCCGCATCCAGATTATCTGGACCGGGAAAAATCAGGCTCACTACGCCGATATCATCGTGCTGGTACCGGAGCAGGAGGCGCCCGAGTCGCTGGTCGAGCTGTGGCAGAAAGGCGAAGGCTGCGTGTGCGATTAGCCTTCGGCCCGAACGAACTCCACGCGTTTTTTAGAGATAAGACCGTGGCCGTTCTGGCAGAAATAGTCCACCGCGCCGCAGGCTTTTAATACCTGGAGTGGTTGATGGCACTCCGGGCAACGGGCTTCAAGCGCAATGTCTTTATTACAGCTGTCGCAATGTGCCACCCCGTTCAGGGGCTCGAGCGATGCCAGGCAATCCGGGCAGGTAATCGTCATGGTGACTCCTTTAGCGCATTCATGTCTGTGATAATTTTACCACGTTGCGTTCAGTGCGGGCCACGCAACTGTTGCTGCAAGGTCAGTAGCAGCGTCACTTCCTCGATCCTGCGGCGCGTGGTGCGACTCACCTCTTGCGGAGCCCGTTCATACAGACTCCTGGCGCCCAGAATATGCTCTGCAAGACAGTGTTCGTAGATTGTGCCGGGAATTTTCCAGCATTGACGGGTCTCGCCATTTATCAGCTCCAGCACATCTTCTGTGCCGTGCCGGTCGTAGCTGATGGTGCCCCCGTCCCTCAAGCAGAGCCGTAAACCTTTTTGCCCGCCCGCGGGTCCCGCGTATTTGTTAAGCCAGATGTCCACCGGCACGCCGCTGATGCTTCCCTGAAGATGCGCCTCGCCTTCCGCCGTGGTCAGGTCGCCTTTTGCGATTTCGCGACCCAGGCGGTCTTTAGCCGTGACGACCTGCAACGTCATATCGTCATGGCCTCCCAGATAACGCACCGTTTCGCGCAGCATCGCCAGCACGTGCGTACCGATATCCAGAATCACGCCATCAGGATGGCGAAGCGTACGGGTATCCGGCTCGCCTGTGGCAAAGTTAAGCGCGACAGGTTCCCCGGCTGCGTTATAGCCACTCGGCTCCTGCAAAAAACCGTCGATTTTGACGATGTCAGAAATATTGCCCACCAGCGACCGCTTCACCGTTTCAAGGCGAGCCATCCAGTGGTCGAGCGCCAGCACGCGAGATGCCACACCGGGTTTTGCCAGCAGCGTGTTGAGCTTTTCTATTTGGGGAAGCGTGGCGACTACCGGTTTTTCAACCACAATGCGTGGAACGGGCGAGGCAATCGCCTGCTCCAGCACCTCAAGATGATGCAGCGAGGCGGTGGTGATAAACAGGGTATCCAGCGGTATAGCAAGAAGTTCCGCAAGGGAAGTGCAGCGCGTAACGCCTTCAGGGTGCTTTGCAGGAAGAACATCAAACCCAAAACAACGCACCGAGTGACCAAAAAGGTGTCGCAACGCGGGCATATACGCGGTTTCCACTACCGCGCCAAGACCAACAAATCCTAACTGCATAATTTCACCTCAGGGAATACAGTGCCGGGGCGTAACGTCTGCCCCGGCACACTGAGGTTTATCAGGCGTTAGCGGCCGGTTTAGTCTGCGCATTTTCCAGCATACGACGCACTGGAACAATGAGGACGATCAGTACCGCGGCACAAATCAGCAGCGCGACGGAACAGCGAGCAAAGAGATCCGGCAGCATATCCAGCTGGTCGGCCTTCACGTGACCGCCAATCAGGCCCGCAGCCAGGTTCCCCAGCGCACTGGCGCAGAACCACAAGCCCATCATCTGACCACGCATTCTCTCTGGCGCCAGCAATGTCATGGTCGCCAGGCCAATCGGGCTCAGGCACAGTTCGCCGAGCGTCAGCATCAGGATACTGCCCACCAGCCAGAACGGCGACACGCCCGCGCCACCATTACTCAGCACGTTTTCTGCCGCCAGCATCATCAGGCCAAAGCCTGCTGCAGCACACAGAATACCGATAACAAACTTGGTGATACTGCTCGGACGAATGTTCATGCTCGCAAGCTTCGGCCATGCCCAGCTAAATACCGGTGCCAGCAGGATGATGAACAGGGCGTTAATTGACTGGAACCACACCGCCGGGATTTCGAAATCACCAATCATGCGGTTAGTGTAGTCGTTGGCGAACAGGTTGAACGAGGTTGGCTTCTGCTCAAACGCAGACCAGAAGAAGGCCGCAGAGATCAGCAGAATAAAACAGACCAGCAGTCTGGCGCGCTCTTTACGGTTCAGGCCTGCAAAAACAAACAGATAAATAAAGTAGAGGGCCACGGACGCCGCAATCACGTAAACCAGCACGCTGGCTACCGCAACCGGGTTAATCACAATCACGCCCTGGGCGATCAGCGTGACGATCGTCGCCACACCTGCGGCCAGTGCCAGGAGCCACACGCCCACGCCGTTACGCTTCACAACCGGGCTGTTCCAGGTGGAGTCCAGACCGACTTCGCTGTCATAGCGTTTCATCGCCGGAACGGCAAACACGCGGAAGATAATCAGCGCGACCAGCATCCCGATACCACCAATACCAAAGCCCCAGTGCCAGCCGTGGGTTTTGATCAGCCAGCCGGAAATCAGTGGCGCGATGAACGAGCCCATGTTGATGCCCATGTAGAACAGCGAGAATCCGCCGTCACGACGCGCGTCGCCTTTTTTGTACAGGGTACCGACCATCACCGAGATACAGGTTTTGAACAGACCAGAGCCGAGCACGATGAACATCAGGCCGATAAAGAACAGGTTATCGCCCATGATGGCTGACAGCGCGATCGACAGGTGACCGAGCGCAATCAGAATCGAACCGTACCAGACGGCTCTCTGCTGGCCGAGCCAGTTATCGGCCAGCCAGCCACCCGGCAGTGCGGCCAGATACATGGTCCCGGCAAAGATACCGACAATCGCCGAGGCGTTTTCACGCGCCAGCCCCATCCCGCCGTCATAGACGGTGGCGGCCATAAACAGGATCAGTAACGGGCGAATGCCGTAAAACGAGAAACGCTCCCACATCTCGGTGAAGAACAGAGAACCGAGCGGATACGGATGGCCGAAGAACGTTCGGCTTTCTTTTTGATTAACAGAGGATTGCATAATTCTCCCGAAAGGTATGTCGTCGTGCTTGTAAACACCAGCAAGTACGCCGGTCAGTTACGTATCTGACCGATTTTTTACATGCGGCGAAAAGTTAGTTAACCATTTGATAACCAGGCGCTAGTTTTGTCTAGTACCGTACCCAGGACTTTAAGATGAAAATTCGACGATTGTCTACTTTCTTAGATTTAAACTTGGTTAAAAGTGAATAGTGATTGACTTCACACAGAGAAAACCGACGGTATGATTGGGCAAAAAAAAAACCCGCGATAAACGCGGGCTTTGGTGAGATCTGCAATGATTATTTGCTTTTCTTAATGTGCTTAATCAAACGCTTACGCTTACGCATCTGGTTTGGCGTCAGAGTGTTACGCTTGTTGGCGAACGGGTTTTCCCCTTCCTTAAACTGGATACGGATAGGCGTGCCCATCACGTCGAGCGATTTACGGAAGTAGTTCATCAGATAGCGCTTGTAGGAGTCCGGCAGGTCTTTCACCTGGTTGCCGTGAATCACCACGATTGGTGGGTTATAACCACCGGCGTGGGCATATTTCAGCTTCACGCGACGACCGCGCACCAGTGGTGGCTGATGGTCTTCCGCTGCCATATTCATGATACGGGTCAGCATAGCGGTACTCTGACGACGGGTGGAGCTGTCATACGCTTCACGCACCGATTCGAACAGGTTGCCTACGCCACTGCCGTGCAGCGCGGAGATGAAGTGCACACGAGCAAAGTCGATAAAGCCCAGACGGAAGTCGAGGGTCTCTTTCACTTGCTCTCTCACTTCGTTGCTCAGGCCATCCCATTTGTTGACCACGATAACCAGTGAGCGCCCACTATTGAGGATGAAGCCGAGCAGAGAGAGATCCTGATCGGAGATACCTTCGCGAGCGTCAATAACCAGCAGCACCACGTTAGCATCTTCAATCGCCTGCAGGGTTTTGATAACGGAGAATTTTTCCACCACATCGGTGATTTTCCCGCGTTTACGTACGCCTGCGGTGTCGATGAGGACATACTCACGCTCATCACGCTGCATTGGGATGTAAATACTGTCACGGGTGGTGCCCGGCATGTCGTAAACGACCACGCGTTCTTCACCCAGAATACGGTTAGTAAGTGTAGACTTACCTACGTTTGGACGACCCACGATAGCGAGCTTGATCGGCAGATCCTGCGGGTTGAAGTCGTCTTCAGGCTCTTCTTCTTCGCCCTCTTCTCCGTCTTCAAACTGCGCCCAGTATTCTGCGTCTTCGTCCACCTCTTCCGGCGGGTTAACTTCGTCAACCCACGGCAGCAGAACAGTCTCCAGCAGGCTGGTTACGCCACGACCATGCGATGCCGCAATGGGGTAGATTTCGCCCAGGCCCAGAGACCAGAAATCCGCGATTGCCTGATCGGCATCGATGCCGTCAGTTTTGTTCGCCACCAGGAAGGTCGGCTTTTCGCGTGAACGCAGGTGTTTGGCGATAGCGGAGTCCGCTGGCATCAGTCCAGCACGGGCATCCACCATGAACAGCACCACATCGGCCTCTTCAATTGCCAGCAGCGACTGCTCTGCCATGCGGGTTTCAACACCATCTTCTGTGCCGTCAATACCACCGGTATCAATACAGATGAACTCACGTCCTTCTACTTCTGCACGACCGTACTTACGGTCACGCGTCAGCCCCGGGAAATCCGCAACCAGCGCATCACGAGTGCGTGTTAAACGGTTAAAAAGAGTGGATTTTCCAACATTAGGGCGCCCGACAAGCGCGACCACAGGTACCATGTTTGAAGCCTCATAAAATTCAAAATAACGTCGCTTTCGCGGCGTTTTTAAAAATGTCAAAACGGCTCCTGAATGAACAGGAGCCGTTTAGTATACTACAACCGCCGGGTAATTAACGCGTGATCGCGTACAGCGTGCCGTCTTTTGCCTGAATCAGCAGTCTACCATCGGCCACAACCGGATCGGTCAGGAAACCAGAGCTGTCGACTTTTTGCTGTGCAACAAAGCGACCATTTTCTGGATCAATCCAGTGCATATACCCTTCGCTGTCACCAACTACCAGGCTACCGTTGTAGAGCGCTGGCGCGGTCAGCAGACGGTGCAGCAGATCGCTTTGCGTCCACAGCGTCACGCCACCTTCGGTGCTCAGAGCCAGCAGACGGTCGTTCTGGTCAACCATATAGATGCGGTTACCCTCAACGATGAAATCATTCACCGAGCCCAGCTCACGTTTCCACATAATCTGGCCGCTGCGCAGATCAAGCGCAGTCAGGTTACCGTTATAGGCCAGCGCGTAAACCACACCGTTAACGATAACCGGCGTTGTGTCGACGTCGCTCAGACGGTCAATTTCCGTTGAGCCCGTAGCCTGAGAGATACGCTGCTGCCAGATCATCTGGCCTTGCTGCATCAGCACTGCGCTCACGCGACCGTTGTCACCGCCGACAATGGCAGCACCAAACGCGGTAGCCGGTGCGGATTCGCCGCGCAGAGAAAGCGCTGGCATATCCAGGTTAACGGTCCATTTCACCAGGCCGTCCGCTTCGTTCAGCGCCTGCAGCTGACCGTTGCTGGTATGAATCAGCACCAGGCCGTCACTCACCACCGGACGAGACAGGGATTCACCCGCTACGGTCGTTTGCCAGGCAATGGAACCGTCGCTGCTGTTCAGGGCATAAACCTGTGCTTTTTCGCTGCCCACGTAGACATGACCACCGGCAACCGTCAGGCCACCAGACAACAGTGCAGGTTTACGGGAGAACCAGCCGTCTTTTTCCGCCAGGTTAATCGACCACACATCTTTTCCGTCATCAGCGTTCACCGCTTTCACGGTACCTTTGCGGTCAGCCGCATAGATTACGCTGTCGGCAAAAGCCGGATGAAGGTTGGAATAGAAATCACCAATCCCATCACCCACGGAGGTGCTCCACGCAGTGGATGGGGTAAACTGGTTTTCAACCGTCGGCAGTGGGGACATTTTCACAACGTCTTCTTCGCCACTGAACAGTGAACAACCACTCAATAACGTA
Source organism: Enterobacter sp. P82 (assembly GCF_037053385.1). Classification (NCBI taxonomy): domain Bacteria; kingdom Pseudomonadati; phylum Pseudomonadota; class Gammaproteobacteria; order Enterobacterales; family Enterobacteriaceae; genus Enterobacter; species Enterobacter sp. P82. Next base: position 77,557 of record NZ_JBALHX010000001.1, on the reverse strand, counting down.
ACAGAAAGCAGTCCTGGCAGAAGTAATTTACGCAATTGCATCGGGTCCCTCTCAGACGGACAAATTATTTATTTTCATCTGCATCATTTCGCTCAGCGCAGGTGATGCCTGACTATCCACGCCAGCTTGCCACGCTTTACGCGCGCCCGCTTTGTCACCTTTGCTCAGCAGTGCTTCACCGCGCAGATCGGCAACGATGGCAGCAAAGCCCTCACCTTTGATGGTATCGAGCGTTTTCAGCGCGTCGTCAGCTTTTTTCTGCTGAACCTGGATACGTGCCAGACGAAGGTTGATAACCGCTTTCAGGTTTTCATCGCTGGCGGCCGCAAGGCCCTGAGACAGCTGAGCAGCCGCTTTATCCAGTTCGTTCTTATCAACGTACTGCTGTGCTACTTCCAGTGCAGCCAGTGCACCGTAGGTGTTTTTGTTATCAGCCGCAAACTTTTCGGCTGCCGTCAGCGTTTGTGGCTGATCGGCACGAATTGCGCTCACGGTATTTTCATAGGACAGGGACGCGCCACGCGCGGAATCCGCCTGATGATTGTTCCAGTAACGCCAGCCTATCAGCGCACCGACACCTAAAATAACCCCAACAACCAGCGCTTTGCCGTTTTCAGCAAAGAAGCGTTTAATCGCGTCGACCTGATCGTGTTCGTTCTCGTAAATTTCCACGCAGTCCTTCTCCTTAGCCTAATAGAGTGCGCAAGTGCGCCGCAACGCCGCCCTGCGTTACCGTTGTCTGCTCACCAGAGCGCAGGTCTTTCACTACTACTTCGCCGTTAGCCACTTCGGACTCGCCCAGCACCAGTGCAATACTTGCGCCCCACTTATCGGCACGAGCAAACTGTTTTTTAAAGTTGCCGCCGCCGTGGTTGGTCATCAGCTTAACCTCCGGCAGTGCATCGCGCACGCGTTCAGCAAGCTGCATCGCCGCAGACTGCGTATCCGCACCTGAGGCCACCAGGTATATATCGACAACGGAATCTGCTTTAAATTCCGGATTAACTGCCTGAACCAGCAAAACAAGCCGTTCAAGACCCATCGCGAAGCCAACCGCAGGGGCTGCACGGCCACCTAACTGCTCTACCAGACCGTCATAACGACCGCCCGCACACACGGTGCCCTGCGAACCGAGGCTTGAGGTAACCCACTCGAATACAGTGCGGTTGTAGTAGTCCAGACCGCGCACCAGGCGCTGGTTAACGGTGTAAGCGATACCTGCCGCTTCAAGCAGCTTGCACAGGCCCGCGAAGTGTTCGCGAGACTCTTCATCCAGGTAGTCACCCAGCGCAGGCGCATCGTTCAGCAGCGCCTGAACATCCGCGTTTTTGGAATCCAGAACGCGCAGCGGGTTGCTGTACATACGACGTTTGCAGTCTTCGTCCAGCTTCTCTTTATGCTGTTCCAGGAACGCAACCAGCGCGTCACGGTAGTTAGCGCGCGCTTCCAGAGAACCGATTGAGTTCAGCTCCAGAGAAACGTGCTCAGAAATCCCCAGCGCGCGCCACCAGCGAGCGGTCAGCATAATCAGCTCAGCGTCGATATCCGGACCCTGCAGGCCAAAGACTTCCACACCCAGCTGGTTGAACTGGCGATAACGACCTTTCTGTGGACGTTCGTGGCGGAACATCGGGCCGATATACCACAGGCGTTGCTCCTGATTGTACAGAAGACCATGTTCGATGCCGGCGCGTACGCAGCCCGCCGTCCCTTCCGGACGCAGGGTCAGGCTGTCGCCGTTACGGTCCTCAAAGGTGTACATCTCTTTTTCAACCACGTCGGTGACTTCGCCGATCGCGCGTTTGAATAACGGGGTCTGCTCTACAATCGGCAAACGGATTTCGCTGTAACCGTAGCTGCCGAGCACCTGCTTCAGTGTGCCTTCAATGCGCTGCCAGATGGCGGTTTCGCCAGGCAGATAATCGTTCATGCCGCGGATGGCTTGAATGTTTTTTGCCACGTTTATTCTCTTTCTATATACAAAAAAAACCCAAAGAATGGGTTCAATCATACATGGGAAGCTCGCGGCTTCCCATCACGTTATTTTTCAACCTGCTGAACGCTGATACGCTGTGTCTCGTCCATCATGGCCGCTTTGGCACGGATGCGGGCTTCAAGCTGGTCGATCATGTCGCTATTATCCAGACGATCTTTCCGAACGCCATCTTCATAGAGACCACTTTTCTTGTTACCGCCGGTCACGCCCAGGGTTGACACCAGTGCTTCACCCGGACCGTTCACCACACAGCCGATGATGGAGACGTCCATCGGTGTGATGATGTCTTCCAGACGCTGCTCCAGAGCATTCACCGTACCGATCACATCAAACTCCTGACGTGAACAGGTTGGGCAGGCAATGAAGTTGATCCCACGTGCGCGAATACGCAGCGATTTCAGGATATCGAATCCGACTTTTATCTCTTCCACCGGATCGGCCGCCAGCGAAACGCGCAGGGTATCACCGATCCCTTCAGAGAGCAGCAGACCCAGACCGATCGCGGATTTTACCGAACCACTACGCAGACCGCCCGCTTCGGTGATCCCGAGGTGCAGAGGCTGGTCGATCTGTTTAGCCAGCAGGCGGTAAGATTCTACGGCAAGGAATACGTCAGACGCTTTTACGCTGACTTTGAACTGATCGAAGTTAAGACGATCGAGATGATCGACATGACGCATCGCGGATTCGAGCAACGCCTGTGGCGTAGGCTCACCGTATTTTTCCTGCAGATCTTTTTCCAGAGACCCGGCATTGACGCCGATACGGATAGGAATATTTTTGTCACGTGCGCAGTCCACCACCATGCGGATACGCTCTTCGTTACCGATATTGCCCGGGTTAATACGCAGACAATCAACGCCATACTCGGCCACTTTCAGGGCGATGCGGTAGTCGAAGTGGATATCAGCCACCAGCGGAACACTGACCTGCTGTTTGATCAGTTTGAACGCCTCAGCGGCGTCCATTGTCGGCACGGAGACGCGAACAATGTCCGCGCCCACACGTTCTAATGCTTTGATTTGATTGACCGTCGCTTCCACATCGGTGGTGCGCGTGTTGGTCATCGACTGAACGGCGATAGGTGCCCCATCGCCGATTGGCACATTCCCAACGTAAATCCGTTTCGATTTTCTACGTTGAATCGGAGCCTGGTTATGCATGAAAAATCTCCCGCGTTGCCCGTCTGTTACTGTGCTGCTGATTGTTCGGCATTAACGGTAAGACGTGCAACCTGGTTAGTTCTGATAAAGCGGCTCAGGTCGACAGGTTTTCCTTGATACTGGATCTGTACCGCTGCCGGAGCGCCGATTTTAAGTTTATAGGGAGCCTGGCCGGTTAGGTTTAACGTGCCATCTTTACGCTGCAGGCCGCTGAACAGTTTTTTACCTGTTGCATCAGTGACTTCTAACCAGCAGTCGGCTGTGAAATTCATCACCAACGCGTTAGGATCCGCCGCTGGCGTTGCCACGCCGGCCTGATCGGTCGGCAGTGGTGCTGCGGTGTTCGCCGCCGGTGCGTTCGTTGCGGTATCCACAGGAGCCTGAGAAGGTGCAACTACGGTGTTTTGATCCTGAGCCGGAGCCTGAGCCTGAGGTGCTGGCGTGTTGGCTGTTACTGCTGGAGCCTGCGTCGCATCGGTTGCAGGTGTCTCGGTCGTCGCGGTTTGCGGTTCGCTGGTCGTTGCCGCGCCGTCGGTGCCGAGCGGTACGCTCTGTGCGTTACCGTTTCCGGCCTGGTTAAGTTCAGCGGAAGATTGATCGGCCATGGTGGTGATCTCTTCCTGCTGCGCTTTGTGGTTTTGCCACCACCACGCGCCCGTCAGGCCGACAACCACAAACAGCACCAACCAGGTGAAGCTCATCAGCCAGCCATCACGTTTTTTACGACGTTTCCCCAGGGAGAATGTCTGCATCGGCGCAACTTTTGCTGCACGTACCGGTGCCTGCTTCTCCATCATCGGCAGTAATTCGTTTTCGGGGATGTGCACCAGTTTTGCGTAAGAGCGGATATAACCGCGCAAGAACGTTGAAGCCAGATCGGCAGGCGCCTTATCTTCTTCAATATCGCGAACCGTGGAAACCTTCAGGCACAAGCGTTCTGCAACGGCTTGCTGGCTGAGTCCGAGTTGTTCACGGGCGTTGCGAAGACGAACGCCAGTGGAGAGTGCTTCATGTTGGTCGTGAGTGGCTTCAGTATTCATTCGCTACAACTACTGGTACGTGAAAAATAAGGGTTCAGGCGCCGGTGAGTCACAATGCCACCCGCACCGCGAAACTTCTGGTCAGTTAACCGTGAACAGACAGTATAAGACTGTCTGCCCGGAGATGACAGTACAGCCCTGCCCGTACGGCTAAACTGTTGTTACGTCGTTACATACTGCCCGAAAGTCGGATGAAACGCACCGTAATTATTACTCAGTCATCACGAATCTGACTGATTATTCAGTAAGATTATGCTTCACGGCGCAAATAATGCGCCGTGAGTGCATAATAATCAAACAGCTTTGACCGCAATTGTCTCACCCTGCATACGTTTACGCAGGGTGCGTTTGGTACGGTCGATGACATCACCTGCCAGCTGTCCGCATGCGGCATCAATATCATCACCACGGGTTTTACGCACGATGGTGGTGAAACCATACTCCATCAGCACTTTGGAGAAGCGATCGATACGGCTGTTCGAGCTACGTCCATATGGTGCGCCCGGGAACGGGTTCCATGGAATCAGGTTGATTTTGCATGGCGTATCTTTCAGCAGTTCAGCCAGCTGATGCGCATGTTCGGTACCGTCGTTAACATGGTCAAGCATCACGTACTCGATAGTGACACGACCCTGGTTCGCGTTAGATTTCTCCAGGTAACGACGCACGGCGGCGAGGAAGGTTTCGATGTTGTACTTTTTGTTGATCGGCACAATTTCGTCACGGATTTCATCGTTTGGTGCGTGCAGGGAGATTGCCAGCGCAACGTCAATCATGTCGCCGAGCTTGTCCAGCGCAGGTACAACACCTGAGGTCGACAACGTTACACGACGTTTAGACAGACCGAAACCGAAGTCATCCAGCATGATTTCCATCGCCGGAACGACGTTAGTCAGGTTCAGCAGTGGCTCACCCATGCCCATCATCACCACGTTGGTAATGGGACGCGTACCTGTCACTTTTGCTGCGCCCACAATTTTTGCGGCACGCCAGACCTGGCCGATAATTTCAGAGACACGCAGGTTACGGTTAAAACCTTGCTGCGCGGTAGAGCAGAATTTGCACTCCAGCGCACAACCCACCTGAGATGAAACACACAGCGTGGCGCGGTCCTCTTCCGGGATGTAGACGGTTTCAACGCGTTGATCGCCTACGGCAATCGCCCATTTGATGGTGCCGTCAGAAGAACGCTGCTCTTCCACCACTTCTGGAGCACGGATCTCTGCAACTTCTTTGAGCTTGTTGCGCAGGACCTTGTTGATGTCAGTCATGTCATCAAAATTGTCGCTGCAGTAATGGTACATCCATTTCATCACCTGATCGGCACGAAACGGCTTCTCACCCATCTCTTTAAAGAACTCGCGCATCTGCTGACGGTTCAGATCCAGCAGGTTGATTTTTCCATTTTTATTTGGAACCGCAGGCGTGGCGACTTCGGAGGTATTCACTAATTCAGACATAATTTTTTCCGGCCTCGTTGTTACACGTTATGGCCCATGGAGGGTTGAATAGAAACGCCCCGGAAAGCAGCCTGCTCGTCCGGGGCGTTGCATTGTACAAACTCTGACGCAGGGATGCCACGTCTGGACGCGGCATTTACGAAAATAATGTGTAAACGAAACCGTTAAATTAACGGGTACGTGGACACACTTCGCCTTCTGCGAAGAAGAAAGCGATTTCGCGTGCAGCAGATTCAACAGAGTCAGAACCGTGAGTACCGTTCTCAGTGAAGCTGTCAGCGTAGTCAGCGCGCAGAGTACCGGCCAGCGCGTTATCCGGGTTGGTGGCACCCAGCAGATCACGGTGACGCTGTACTGCGTTTTCGCCTTCCAGTACGGATACAACGATTGGACCGGAGGTCATGAACTCAACCAGGCCGTCAAAGAATGGGCGACCTTCGTGCTCAGCGTAGAAACCGCGAGCCTGTTCAACGGTCAGGTGCAGCATTTTAGTGCCAACAATCTTAAAACCTGCTGATTCAAAGCGAGCGAAGATGCTGCCAATAACGTTTTTTGCCACCGCGTTTGGTTTGATGATGGAAAAAGTACGTTCAATAGCCATGATAACCTCTGTCAATGTTCTGTTGTTTTGCATACCTGAGTATGGTGTGGCGCGGATTATAATGAGCAATAGCGCCATTGCCTATGGATTCAGGTAACATTTTTTTAAAATAAGACGAGTTTTAGCAACAGCTCACATCTGAAAGCTGTTTTCGGATCACTGCAGCGTAAAATTCACCGTCGCGACCTGCCCGCTCTCATCCATAACGAGTAACTGATAATCACCCGATTTATCAAGCTGTAATGTGTAAACTCTTCCTTTCACACTCAGCGGTTCGCCGTTCAAAAACCACCAGCGCTCGCCGCTATTGCCGGTCACCTGAAGCGGCAACGAAACGCGGGATTCCCCCGGCAGACGTTTGATAACGGCCCCCTCACGCACGCCGGTCAACATAAGCGGAGCAGGTGCATCCTGCGACAACGGCGGACACGTTGCCGAAGAGGGAGGAACCCGGACCGCGCGACGTTCGGTTGCAGGCAGCCACGGCTCCAGCGGCAGCGGCCAGACATCCAGCACTTTCTCAGTAGCATCAGGGCAGTCTGCCGCAACGCGTTTGCCGGTTTTATCCAGCCATACCGGGAAACGAATGCCGCGTATGCCTTCCTGTTCCGGTAAAAGCAGCGTGGGTGGTTCACTCCCCTCAAGTAACCACGTCGCAAGACGACGTCGGCAGTTTTCACTACCTTCCGGCAGCGACTGGCCACCCGGCCAGCAGATCACACCCCGCCCGACGCTTTCCGGACGCGGATCGCGCGGCAGACGGGCTTCGTCTACCGTTGAGCGCGACTGAATCAGGTTATTCACCTGATTTAACAGCGGCACGGCGCTGGCAAAACCAAACTGCCCCGCTACCGGCGTGCCGTCTGGTCGTCCGGTCCAGATACCAATCACGTAACGGGCATTCAGACCAATGGCCCAGGCATCACGGTAGCCGTAGCTGGTCCCTGTTTTCCACGCCAGCGGCGCGATTTGTGGTAACGCATTATCCGGTAGCGGCTGCGCCTCATTCGCAAGAATACGACGAATAATCCACGCCGAGCCTTGTGACAATAACGGACGTTCAACCAGCGGATCGCCTGGCTGTAAACGCAATCGCCCCGCTTTACCGTGTCGGGCAAAGGTGCTGTAGGCTGCCGTGATGTCCGCCAGTCGTGCGCCTGCACCTCCCAGTATCAGAGAAAGGTTTGGCTGTGCGCCCGCAGGCAGTATAAGCGGCAAGCCTGCATTGCTCAGCATCCCGGCAAACCGTTTTGGCCCATACGCTTCAAGCACCTGTACCGCAGGCAGGTTGAGAGAGCGCACCAGCGCCTCACTCATGCTGACCGGTCCGTGGAACCCACTGTCAAAATTCCCCGGGCGATAATCACCGGTTTTTCTTGGAACGTCCTGGAGCAACGACGCGGGATGGATCAGGCCATCGTCCAGCGCCATACCGTAGATAAAGGGCTTCAATACCGATCCCGGGGATCGGATCGCATTGACCATATCCACATGGCTGAAACGACTGTCATCGTTGATATCCACCGATCCCACCCAGCCACGCACTTTCATATCAGTATGATCGACCACGATCATCGCCAGCGAGCTGCGTGCAGGCAGGCGGGATTTCCAGTTCATTGCCAGCTCTTCCAGCTGCCGTTGCAGTCCGGCATCCAGCGTGGTGACAATTTTCGTGTCGCGACTTTTACCGAGCATCATCCGTGCAAAGAGCGGCGCCAGCTGCGGCATCTGCCGTGGTGCCAGCCATACCGCTTCTTCACGGGATTCTTTGACCTGTTTTGCAGACCAGACGCCTTGCGTCGCCATCCGATCGAGCACTTTATTGCGCGCCGCTTCGGCCCGTTCAGGCCAGCGGTCCGGGCGTAAACGACTCGGAGCCTGAGGAAGCACCGCCAGCAGCGCCGCATCGGAATAGCTGAGCTGCGACGGTGGTTTGCCGAGATAGGTCCAGCTTGCGGCTCCCACTCCCTGCAACGTGCCGCCAAACGGGGCGCGGTTGAGATAGAGCGTGAGGATCTCGCGTTTGGAAAGATGCCATTCCAGTTGCATCGCCCGCCAGAGCTGACGAATTTTGCCACCAAAGGTACGTGGATGTGGATCCAACAGGCGCGCCACCTGCATGGTGAGCGTGCTGCCGCCAGAGACAACCTTTCCGGAAGAGAGATCCTGCCAGGCCGCACGAAGAACAGAAAAAGGGTTCACGCCAGGATGGTCCCAGAACCAGCGATCTTCATACTGGATCAGGGCCTCAAGATAGCGGGGAGAGACCTCTTCAATCGTAACCGGGTAGCGCCAGATCCCGTCGTTATCGGCAAAACGCCAGAGCGGCGTCCCCTTCTCGTCCACCACGACCCGCGCAGGGTTGACCTCTTTCAGAGGCAATGGCCACAGACGGTCAGCGACAAGAACGAGCCCCCATAAAACGAGAAGCGCTCCCGCCAGCCAAAGCCAGCGGGAGCGTATCAAACGCGCCATCAGCATATTACGGAACAACAATCAGCGGGCCACTGGCCGCACCCGTTGCCCGCCACTGCGGAACATACATGGATTCAACCATCGAAACCGGTACCTGGTAGGTTCCCGGCGTGACCGCACGGGCCAGGTAGACCAGCGTCACCGGCTGTCCTTCATTGACAGGGACTGCCGCCACGAAGCGATCGTCACGGAATTCCATATGCTGAATATCCGCCTGCTGCATCTGGCTGAGCAAATTCTGCACTTCGCTACCGCTATCCTGCAGGCTGGCGCTACTGCTCGCCAGGTTCTGGTTTTCCAGTTCCAGCCCAGCCGGGAGCAGATCGACAACCAGCGCATCAGGCACGTTCTGGTTGGCTTTAACTTCCAGCCACACCAGCACCAGCTCACCGCTCTTCAGCTCAGAAAGAGACTTCGAGCTGCCGTCGGTTGCCAGAATATGGCGTTCAACCTGCAATACGTTAGAGGCTGGCTGAGGCGCGTATTCCGGATAACCCGTACTGTCCAGGCGCACCCACAGCGGTGTCGTACCGGTATTGGTCACCTGCAGCGCGCCAAGCTGATCGCCATTCACATTTTGGATCAGCGACTTATCCCCACCTGATGCGGTATCAGACAAGGAGGTTTTCGCCTGCCATGCCCCTGACAAGGTTTGCAGCGAACGTCCGGCCAGGAACAGAGCATTGCTCTCCTGAGTGGACAACCAGCGCTGGCTGAAGGCTTGTTCAGACAAGGCATTCAACAGCGTAATTTGCGCATCCGGCAGCAGCTTGTACTCCTCCAGGAGGGAGAGCATCAGTGCGTTATCACGCAGGACGCTACCGTAATCGGCCATCCAGGTTTTGCTGTCGTTACGCGGCGTTTTGAGTGCCAGATCCAGCGCCTGCTGGCTACGCGGAGCATCACCCATCAGTTTAAGTGCCATACCCAGTTGCATCAGCGGTAGTCCGGAGGCCGCTTGCCCGTGGCGCTCCCAGATCTCACGCAGCGCACCCAGTGGCGCTTTTTGCTGACGCGCCAGCACCAGTGCAGCGTAAGCCTGTACGGCGAACTTGCTGGCCTGAGTATCGTCGCTATAGCGAATGGACATCATGCCCGGATCCTGCAGATAACGCAGCAGGCGGCTATTGGCGTTATTCACTGCATCCACAGGTACGCTGTAACCCTGCTCGCCCGCACGCACCAGGAAGTCAGTAACGTAAGCTGTCAGCCAGTACTCTTCCGGGCCATTTTTATCCCAAAGAGCGAAACCACCGTCCTCACGCTGCATCTGCAACAGACGGGAGATACCGATATCAATGGCCGCGCGGCGTTTGTCGTCTGTATCACCTTTGATGCCAAGTGCGGTGAGTTGCGCCGCATTGGTGTAGAGCGACGGGAACAGACCGCTGGCAGTTTGTTCCAGACAGCCATACGGATAAGCCTGCAGTTCGCGAATATAACGCGCCAGATTGAGCGGCGGTTTACCGCTCAGTAACAGTTGCCCCTGCAAGGTCGCAGGAGAGAAACCATTGATATGCTGCGCAGGTGCCGTCCAGGACTCACCAGGGTTCAGCATAGCCCCCGTATTCACCGTCTGGGCCGGGAACGCCGGACGCACGCCGATTTTCCAGCTCTTCTGCTGCGGTGCGAAAGTCTCGCCCGGAAGCTGCAGGCCGGTAACCTGCGCGGTCACTTCACCGTCGCCATAACCGTCCAGTGCACGTACGGGAATAAACAGCGTACTGCGTGCACCAGGAGATAACTGAACCGGCTGTGGCTGTGCGCCTTCAAGCGACAGTTTACCGGTCGCGGTCAAGGCGATGTTCAGCGTCTGCGGCTTGTCAGTCAGGTTGGTGAGATCCAGCGTCAGCCGTGAGGTGTCTCCACTTGCCAGGAAGCGTGGAGTATTCAGCTCGGTAATGACCGGCGCAGCAACAATGACTTTGCTTTCGCTGCTACCGAAATCATCTTCCGTCCAGGCCTGCGCCATCAGACGCAACTCACCGTTGAAATCACCAATCGGCAGCGTAACGGTACCTTCCCCGTTGGCATCAAGCGTAACCGGCTGAGCCTGCTGGGCGATAATGGTGACGTGGTTCACCGGCGGTTTTCCACCACGCTTGAGTTCATCTCCGTCACCACCAAAACGCAGTGCGGCCATACGGCCCTGACCTTCAATGACCTGGCCGTAGATATCGTAGATATCTGCGCCATAACGCTTCTGACCGAAGAAGGCTTGCCACGGATCCGGCGTGACGTAGTCGGTAATGTTCAGCACCCCGCTGTCCACCGCTGAAAGCAACACGTTCACTTTTTGTGGCGCTGCACCCTCTTTCACGCTGGCTTTTACCTTCACAGAGAGCGTCTGGTTTGGACGCATCTTCTGTGGGTTATCGAGCGCAATGTTCAGGCGGCGATTTTCATCGCCCATCGGCAGGTGCAGCAGACCCACCGCACGTTTTGGCGTAGCGGATTTGGATTTGTCCCCAGGGCGTACCACCAGCGTGCTGAGATAGAGATCGTGGCGTTTCCAGGCCTTATCCACCGGAATAGAGAGATCAAGCCCGTTTGCCGGTACGTCGATCTCTTTCCACCACAGAGGACCTTCGCTGGATTCGATCATCGCATAGCCTTTGCCTGCCGCCGGAGCAGCAATATGCAGTTGAATCGTATCCCCTGGCTGATAAGACGGCTTATCCAGCTTCAACGTCACGCGGTCAGGACGCGCAGCCCCTGTACCGTCACTATTATCCTGCCAGCTATACCCTGCCCAGAAGCGCACGCTGCTAACCATCTCGTCAGGTGCTTTAACTTCAAGACGGTATGAGCCCCACTCTACCGGGAAAGTGACTTTGCCGGTCTCATCGGCCTTAAGACTCAGTTCTTGCTCGCCTTCGATCAGATCTTTTTGATCAAACTGCGACTGCCAGCCTTCGCTTTCTGACCAGTTCCAGTAGTAGTCCCGGCGCTCGCGGATCAGGCGAACCTGTAACCCGGAAACAGCCTTTTTCGCCCCGCTGGCATCGGCATAGACAATGTCAAAGCTGGCGTTGCCATTTTCATCAACAATTGGCTGGTTGACTGTCGTATCGGTACGGTAGTCATAAACGGCTTTGCTGGCGAACTGGGGGCGGATACCCGGCAGCTCAGCCGCGGGCCAGATAGCCTGCTCAGCACGGCGCGTTACCGGACGACCACCCGACTCCAGCAGGCTGGCCTGCAGAATCAATTGCAGAGGAGAGTGCACCTCTTTCCACTGGCTTTCGGTAGAAACCTGCCCACGCCCCTTATCATCGAGAGTCAACTGAACTTCATCCAGACTGCGGCTCAGGTTCTCCTCGGCGATATCACCAAACTGGAAGCCCGGCAGCGCAGCAACGGCCTCACGCAGAGGACGCAGGAAAAGCTGGCCCTGCAGGGAATTACCGTTGGCTGGCGCACCGTACAGGTAATATCCCACCACGTTAAAGTTCACATCATCCTGCGGTGAAACCGGCATTTTTTGTCCGGTCAGGTTGAGCGCCATACGCTCTGGCATAAAATCTTCGACGTGGAAATCCCACAGACGCTGCAGGTTATCCCCTGTGTTGGCACGGATATGCCACATGCCGGTCTGCGCCCCGCTGTCCAGAGGATAGTTAAAGCGATAGAGGCCGTTCTCTGGCTGGACGACAATCGTGCGCGCCACCTGCCCATCCGGACGCAGCACGTCAAGTTTCACGGGCTGATCGGGAAGTGGTTTACCGTCACTGTCACGGAGCAAACCGTTAAGGATCACCGTTTCGCCCGGGCGGTAGAGATCGCGCGGACCAAACATAAAGAACTGCTTGCTGTAGCCCGGCGCACCTGCAATATCAAACTCCGCCAGATCGAGGGCCGGTAACTTAAGGTCAAGTAGCGTCGTTTGCCCGTCTTTACTGGCCAGAATCAACGCGGCCTCTTTGTCGGTCTCAAGCTTTGCATGGCCATCGCCATCGCTGTTCGCTTCGGCAAGGGTCTGCCCTTTATCGTTCAACAGAGTGACGGTCACACCAGACTGCGCCGCACCGTTTTCCAGACTCTGGGTAAAGATATCCAGGCGGTTATGATAACGGTGAGCGGACAGCCCAATGTCGCTTAAGGTAAAGAGAGTCGCAGCGTTGCTGTAGTTATAGTGCCCCGCCTGGTTCATCACCGCGATATAAACCCCAGACTGCTGAAGCGGCTTAATATCCTTCAGGGGCAACAGCAATTTTTCACGCGTGTTGCGCGCCGGGTTGAGGTCAAAACGCCCGGTGTATACCAGATCCGCCATCTTCAGCAGATTGTCAGATTCCCAGTTTGTCAGCGAATTACGGTATTCCCACTGACTGACAAACGAGGCCAACGATTCCGGCTTCACACGGTAGAAATTCACGTCCACATTGTTGACGTTGAGCGCCATCACCGGTAGACCTTCCACCACCTTGCCCGGCAGCAGTGAGCCCCGACTGGCGAAACCGACCGTCGGTTCAACATCCCGGGTGGTCAGCGCTTTTTCATAATCAATGTCGAACGTCGCTTTGTTCAGCCCCTGCAGGCCACGTTCAACGGTAACGACCAGATTGCGATTGGGCTCCAGATGGCGCAGACGCAGCTCTTTCAGGTTCGGCGCAAGTTCCCACGCCCCGTCAACCTTGCCACTTTTCTTATCCACAACATGCACTGTTTTCGCGAAATCCTGATCGGGATTCAGTGGAACAGAGAAGGTCAGCACCAGTGTTGATGCGCCATCGAGCTGCACTTCAGAAGCATCCAGCAGGGTTAGCGCTTTACCCTGACTCTGTGCCGCAAGTTTGGCCAGCTTTTCAGCATCGGGTTTTTCCGCCGCTTTTGGTGTTGTGGCTGTGGATGCTGCGGGAGCCGCAGCCTGAGATTTATCGTCGCTGTTATCACAGCCGACAAGCGTAAACGTGGTAAGCAGCGCGAGAGAGAGCGCGGCTAAGCGAAACGGTTTCATCCTTTGTCCCTGGCCCATGGAGCCTGTTGGTCGTCGTCCGGATAAGTATTATCCGCAAGTTTCACTAATTCAAAAAGTCCAATTTGAGAATCCGTAAAATTAAGGGGTGGCTCGCGACTTGAACGCAGTTTGCTTGTCGACGTCAGAAAAAACACCGACAATTCTTTTTTACGGAAAAGAATGGAGGCACCCCATGACTACCTCATATTTTGTCGCCGCCGACTGGCTCATTGAGCACAGCGACGACCCGGAAGTCCAGATTATCGATGCGCGAATGGCCCCTGCCGGGCAGGAACATCTCCGCGATATGGTCGCGGAGTACCGCGCAGGCCACCTGCCTGGTGCGGTATATTTTGATATTGAAGCCCTCTCCGATCACACCACTCCCCTGCCACACATGCTGCCACGTGCGGAAGCCTTTTCAGTGGCGATGCGCGAGCTGGGCATCAACCAGGACAAGCATCTGGTTGTCTACGATGAGGGTAATCTCTTCTCCGCGCCGCGCGCGTGGTGGATGCTGAAAAACTTCGGCGTCGAAAAGGTCTCGATTCTGGCAGGTGGTCTGGCTGGCTGGAAGCGCGATGAACTGCCGCTGCAACAGGGTGAAGTCACGCTGGCGGAAGGCGATTTCGATGCGACGTTTGCCCCACACGTGGTGAAACGCCTGACCGACGTACTGGTGGTTAGCCATGAAAAAACGGCACAAATCGTCGATGCCCGCCCAGCTCCGCGTTTCAATGCCGAAGCGGATGAGCCGCGTCCAGGACTGAAGCGTGGTCACATCCCGGGCGCACTGAATGTACCGTGGGGCGATCTGGTATTTGAAGGCGAACTGAAAACCACTGACGAACTTCGCGCTATTTTTGAGAGTCAGGGTGTGGATTTACACCGTCCGATTATTGCCAGCTGTGGCTCCGGCGTAACGGCTTGCGTGGTGATCCTGGCGCTCGCCACGCTCGGTGTAAACGACGTGACGCTCTATGACGGCGCCTGGAGCGAATGGGGAGCCCGAGACGATCTGCCGGTTGAACCCACCAGATAAACTCACGGGGTGAATATTCACCCCGAAAAGTTTATATAATCCGCGTGGTTTTGAGATCGCGCAGGAAACCGCCCCAGCGACGCTCATAGAACGGGGTGATATGCTCAGTAATAAAGTGACTGATGCCCTTCTCTCCTTTCTTCACCTGACAAATATCAATCGGCTCATCACCCGGCAGCGTATCGGTGGCCACGCTGCCCGCCGCCTGAATGATCTCGTCGATATCACCATCAGCTTCAATACCGATCAGCAACACCGGCTGTTCATCTGCATGCTCTTTAATTGAACAGAGGAACGCGCGTCTTACCGGTTTCAGGGTTTTGAACAACGTGGTCAGCGAATCGATCATCTGCGCAGGCGGTTCCGCCACTTCAGACAACAGCAGCGTTTCGCCCCCTTCCAGCACCTCTTGCGTGCTGAGCGGGTTACCCTCTTCGCCAATCAGATGGCTGATTTCACGCGGTGTGAACTCTTTTCCGGTCGGCAGTTTAGCGTTAAGGAACAGCGTCTGGCCGAGCGTCATTTCAAACAGGGTACGTACCGGCATCACCACGAACGCCTGTTCGTCTTCAACCGCTTTCTGCAACGCTTCCAGCGAGGTGAAGAACGGGATCACCGAAGTGCCGTCGTCTTTCTCCCAGTGCAGCAGATCCAGCGCGCTGTCTTCTACGACCTGCTCACCTTCCGCGGCGGTACCCGGCACCCAGACGGTGGATTCCAGCAGCGTGCGGAAAAATGCCGGACGATGGGCAGGCTCGGTTGCCGCCTTCTCCAGCAGGGTTTCTAATTCGTTTTTGGTTTCGGACATAACAATTACTCAGCCGTCAGCAGGTTCGCCACGGTACGCACACCCAGACCCGTTGCGCCCGCAGACCACTGCTCAACCGCCGCTTTACGGTACGTTGCTGAGCAGTCGATGTGCAGCCAGCCTTCCTGGTAGTTCTCAACAAAGTGAGACAGGAAACCGGCTGCGGTGCTCGCACCCGCCGGGTACGCCGCGCTTGCGGTGTTGTTCAGCTCGGCAAAGTTGGACGGCAACTGGTTACGGTGGAACTCGGCCAGCGGCAAACGCCAGAACGGCTCGTTCTCAGCGGCAGCACTTGCCAGCAGGCGCGCGGCCAGTTTGTCGTCGAAGCTGAACAGCGCATGGTAGTCGTTACCCAGCGCGGTTTTCGCTGCGCCGGTCAGGGTCGCCATGTCGATGATCAGTTCTGGTTTTTGGGCAGAGGCGTCGATCAGGCCATCGGCCAGCACCAGACGGCCTTCGGCGTCGGTGTTCATCACTTCAACGTTTTTGCCGTTGCGGTAGCGAATAATATCGCCCAGCTTGAAGGCATTGCCGCTCACCATGTTGTCAGCACAGCACAGGTAGAGCTTCACACGCTTGTTCAGACCACGGGTGATAGCAAACGCCAGCGCGCCGGTAATGGTAGCCGCGCCGCCCATATCGGACTTCATGGAATCCATGAACGCGCTCTGTTTCAGGCTGTAGCCACCGCTATCGAAAGTGATGCCTTTCCCGACCAGGCAAGCAAAGACTGGTGCTTCTTTATCGCCAGTTGGGTTGTAATCCAGAGCCAGCAGCACAGGAGGACGCTCAGAACCACGTCCTACAGTATGGATGCCCATGTAGTTCTGCTCGCGCAGATCTTCACCTTTGGTGATGCGGTAAGACATTTTGTCGCCCGCCACACCACACAGCAGGTCAACAGCACGTTGTGCCAGCTGTTCCGGGCCCAGCTCTTCTGCCGGGGCATTGATGCTGTCGCGCACCCAGTCGATAATGGTCAGACGGCTTTCCAGCTCTTTCTGCCCCGCGGCATCAAGGTTCGCCCACTCAATTTTGCGGGTGCCTTTCGGCCCTTTGTAGCCCGCCCAGAACGCCCAGCTGCGGTCGGTGTCCCAGCCTTCGCCGTCGAGGGTGACATGCTTAATGCCCAGACCATCCACTTTGCGCGCCGCGCGCTGGATCAGGCCCAAATCATCTTTGCCCGTCAGGTGCAGGGTAATACCGTCGTTGTTGATGCTGTACGTGGCTTTTTCTCCCCAGCGTGCGTCTGCAGGCTGTGTGGAGAGCGTAATCTTCATCGCTTCGGTCATTTTATTTATCCTTATTAGCAAACGGGCCGCCTGAAGGCAGCCCGTAAGGTGATTTATTCTGCTTCATCTAACCAGACTAACAGAATCGCCTCCAGAATTTTTTCATTGGATGCGTTTGGATCGTCGTCAAAATCCTCTAAATCGCAGATCCACTGGTGCATGTCGGTGAATCGTACGGTCTTCGGATCGAGATCCGGGTTCGCGTCGTAGAGCGCTTCGCCGATTTCACGGCTGTCTGTCCACTTCAGTCCCATATTAATGCTCGCGTGCGTGGTTGATGGTGTAGCGTGGGAATTCCACGACCAGATCTTCATCGGTCACCAGCGCCTGGCAGCTTAAGCGGCTGTCTGGCTCCAGACCCCATGCTTTATCCAGCATGTCGTCTTCGTCTTCGGTGCTCTCGGCGAGAGAGTCGAAACCTTCACGCACGACGCAGTGGCACGTAGTGCAGGCACAGGATTTTTCACAGGCGTGTTCCACTTCAATACCGTTACGCAGGGCAACATCGAGAATGGTTTCACCGGTCTTCGCTTCCAGAACAGCACCATCCGGACAGAGGTCCGCATGAGGCAAAATAACAATCTTTGGCATATTAAACCTCGTCCACGGACTGGCCTTTCAGCGCGACGCGGACAGATTTGTCCATGCGGCGAGCAGCAAAGTCCTGTGTTTGTTTATCAACGTTTTTAATGGCTTCTTCTATTGCATCAGCGTCATCGCCTTGCGCTACGGCACTTAAGTGTGCGGCAGCGTCGTCAATGACCTGGCGCTCAGCGGCGCTTAACAGCGCGGCATCGGCAGCGAGCGCGCCGTTCAGGCTTTCCAGCACGCGTGCGGCTTCAACTTTTTGTTCAGCCAGCATACGCGCCTTCACATCCTGCTCGGCGTAGCTCATTGAGTCCTGAATCATGGAGGCGATTTCGCCATCGGTCAGGCCGTAGGACGGCTTCACCTGAATGGACGATTCCACGCCGGTGGATTTTTCCATCGCCGTGACGCTCAGCAAACCGTCCGCATCCACCTGGAAGGTGACACGAATATGCGCCCCACCCGCAGGCAGCGCCGGAATACCGCGCAGCGCAAAGCGCGCCAGAGAGCGGCAGTCCTGTACCAGTTCGCGTTCGCCCTGCATCACGTGGATGGACATCGCGGTTTGACCGTCTTTAAAGGTGGTGAACTCCTGCGCGCGCGCCACCGGAATGGTGGTGTTACGCGGGATCACTTTCTCCACCAGGCCGCCCATGGTTTCTAAACCCAGCGACAGAGGGATGACGTCCAGCAGCAGCATTTCGCTGTCCGGCTTGTTGCCAACCAGAATATCGGCCTGGATAGCGGCGCCCACGGCAACTACCTTGTCCGGATCGATAGAGGTCAGCGGTGTGCGGCCAAAGAACTCGCCTACACGCTCACGCACCAGCGGCACACGGGTTGAACCACCCACCATAACCACTTCCAGCACCTCTTCAGCCTCAACACCGGCATCTTTCAATGCGCGGCGGCAGGCCAGCAGGGTGCGTTTCACCAGCGGGGCGATCAGGTCGTTGAACTGGTCGCGAGAGATGTCACCCTGCCAGCCCGCGACATTCACGGTGACAGACTGTGCATCACTCAACGCAATTTTTGCCTCGATGGCTGCATCCAGCAGTTCACGCTGTACGCGCGCATCGCTGCGATCGCTGATGCCTGCCTGCTCGCGAATAAAATCGGCCAGCAGATGGTCGAAGTCATCACCGCCCAGTGCGGAATCCCCGCCGGTTGCCAGCACTTCGAACACGCCACGGCTTAAGCGCAGGATCGAGATATCAAAGGTACCGCCACCGAGATCGTAAACCGCAATCACCCCTTCCTGACCGGAGTCGAGGCCGTAGGCAATTGCCGCTGCCGTCGGTTCGTTCAGCAGGCGCAGCACGTGCAGGCCCGCCAGACGCGCGGCGTCTTTGGTGCCCTGACGCTGTGCATCGTCAAAGTAGGCCGGTACGGTGATCACTACGCCGTCTAAATCGCCGCCGAGCGTCGCCGTAGCGCGCGCCGCCAGCGCTTTCAGGATATCAGCAGAAACACGGATCGGGTTCAGCAGACCGGCCGCAGTCGCGATCATCGGCAGGCCGTTTTCACTGGCCTGAAGCTGATACGGCAGATGCGGGTAACGGGTCTGAATATCGGCCAGCGAGCGGCCCATCATGCGCTTTACCGAGCTGATGGTATTGGCCGGATCGCGCGCGGCATTGGCGCGGGCGTCATAGCCAACCACGTGACCCTGCTGCTGGTAGTGGACCACGGAAGGCAGCAGATGGCGGCCCTGCTCGTCAGCCAGCGTTTCCGCCTGGCCGCTACGCACGGTCGCCACGAGAGAATTGGTGGTGCCCAGATCAATACCCACCGCCAGACGACGCTGGTGCGGTGCGGCACTTAAACCAGGCTCACTAATTTGTAATAAGGCCATAATTGCTTCCGAAATTAAAAATCGAGCAGCTTTTCTTCGAGTTGTTCAGCACTGCTTCGCAGTTTATCGAGAAAACGGAGTTTGCGCACAGTATCTGCCGCCACGTCCCAGGTCTCGTTGTTCAGTTGCTCCACCATCTGCTGATGGCGGGTATCGAACATGCCTTTCACGCGTCTGATGAAGCTTTCCAGACGCGCTTCGTCTTTGGCCTGTTCAATCTCATCCAGCTCTTCACGCAGCTCCAGCTGTTCCATCAAAAACGCCGTGTCGCGCACGGTATGCTGTTCGCTCGCCAGATCGAAACCGTGGAGCGAGAGCAGATACTCTGCACGCGTTAGCGGATGGCGCAGCGTCTGCCAGGCCTGGTTGATGGTCGCAGAGTGCGATACCGCAGCCAATTGCTCTGACTGAGTACCACTGGCAAATTTGTCCGGATGGTACTGACGCTGCAAATCCTGAAAACGGATCGTCAACGCCTGGAGATCAATCGGATATTGAGCGGGTAGTCCGAAGAGAGTGAAGTAATCCATAACAATCTCAGGGGTAGCCTGTTAGAACAAACCCCACGCGTAGCGAGTAACGCCACGGTGGGGTTTCGGATGACGCGCGGTTAAACGTGGAAGCTTTCGCCGCAACCACACTCGTCTTTGACGTTCGGGTTCGTGAATTTGAACCCTTCGTTCAGGCCTTCTTTTACAAAGTCCAGCTGAGTGCCGTTGAGGAATTGCAGGCTTTTGCCATCGACCACCACCTTCACGCCCTTGTCTTCAAACACGGTGTCATCGGACGCCGGTTCATCAACAAACTCCAGTACGTAAGCCATACCAGAACAGCCGGAGGTACGTACGCCCAGTCGCAGGCCAAAGCCTTTACCACGGTTCGCCAGAAAAGAGCTTACTCGCGCGGCAGCGCTGTCGCTAAGGGTAATCGACATACTCAAACCTCAATTATTTTGCTTCACGTTTGCTTTTGTAATCCGCAATGGCGGCTTTGATCGCGTCTTCTGCCAGGATAGAACAGTGAATTTTCACTGGTGGCAGTTCGAGTTCTTCAGCAATATCCGTGTTCTTAATTGCCTGTGCTTCGTCCAGAGACTTACCCTTCACCCATTCGGTGACCAGGGAGCTGGAGGCGATAGCAGAACCACAGCCGTAGGTCTTGAAGCGCGCGTCTTCAATGATACCTTCATTGTTGACTTTAATCTGCAACTTCATCACGTCGCCACATGCTGGCGCGCCAACCATACCGCTACCAACGCTTTCGTCGCTGTTGTCAAAAGAGCCAACGTTGCGCGGGTTCTCGTAATGATCAATAACTTTTTCGCTGTATGCCATGATTGAATTCTCCTTATGTACCGATTAGTGATGTGACCATTCAATGCTGTTCAGATCCACGCCCTGTTTGAACATTTCCCACAGTGGAGAAAGGTCGCGCAGACGGCCGATGGAGTTGCGAACCAGCTTGATGGTGTAGTCAATCTCTTCTTCGGTAGTGAAACGACCTAAAGAGAAACGGATAGAACTGTGTGCCAGCTCGTCAGTCATACCCAGCGCGCGCAGCACGTAGGATGGCTCCAGGCTTGCAGAGGTACAGGCAGAACCGGAAGAAACGGCCAGGTCTTTCAGCGCCATGATCAGCGATTCGCCTTCAACATAGTTGAAGCTGACGTTGAGAATGTTAGGTGCGCCCTGCTCGAGATCGCCGTTCAGATACACTTCTTCCATATCTTTCACGCCGTCCCACAGACGATTACGCAGCGTGCGCAGGCGTGCCATCTCGGTTTCCATCTCTTCTTTTGCAATACGGTACGCTTCGCCCATGCCCACGATCTGGTGAACAGGCAGCGTACCAGAACGCATGCCGCGCTCGTGACCGCCACCGTGCATCTGCGCTTCGATGCGGATACGTGGCTTACGACGAACGTACAGTGCGCCGATACCTTTCGGGCCATAGATTTTGTGGCCGGAGAAGGACATCAGGTCAACTTTCAGCTGGCTCAGGTTGATAGGCAGTTTACCCACGCTCTGGGTCGCATCAACGTGATAGATGATGCCGCGCGCACGGCACATTTCGCCGATGGTCGCGATATCCTGCACTACGCCGATTTCGTTGTTCACGTGCATGATGGAGACCAGAATGGTGTCATCACGCATGGCCGCTTCGAGCTCTTTCAGGTCGATGATACCGTTGCTCTGTGGTGCCAGGTAGGTGACTTCGTACCCTTCACGCTCCAGCTGGCGGCAGGTATCCAGCACGGCTTTGTGTTCGGTTTTGCTGGTGATGATGTGCTTGCCTTTTTTCTGATAAAAGTTGGCTGCACCTTTGATCGCCAGGTTGTCGGATTCGGTCGCACCGGAGGTGAAAACAATCTCACGCGGGTCGGCACCCACCAGGTCAGCAATCTGATTACGGGCGATATCGACCGCCTCTTCAGCATGCCAGCCAAAACGGTGTGAACGGGAAGCTGGGTTACCAAAGTTTCCGTCCAGGGTCAGACACTGCATCATTTTCTCGGCAACACGCGGGTCCACCGGCGTGGTTGCGGAGTAATCGAGATAAATCGGTAATTTCATTGCTCTTTAAACTCCGTACATCGCTTCAATGCAAGGAATCAGGCAACCGGCTGGATGTACGACCGAGTACACGGGGCGAGTCCTCGCCCCGGCCTGATTCTGAAATACTTATCTTTTTATTACGCGCGTAACTTAACGTCGATAGCGTCCTGCGCGCGGGTGCTGCGTTGTGAATCATGGCTGTGCTGACGACCAGAGACATCCAGAACTTCCTGGTTATTCACCAGCTCACCGAGGGTGATGTTGTTCAGGAAGCCGGTCAGACGGTCGCTCAGATCGCGCCACAGCGCGTGGGTCAGGCACTTATCGCCGCCCTGGCAGCCGCCTTTACCCTGGCAACGGGTTGCGTCAACGGATTCGTCAACTGCGCTAATCACTTCACCAACTGCAATACTGCCCGCGTCTTTACCCAGCAGATAACCACCGCCTGGGCCACGAACGCTGGAAACCAGTCCATTTTTACGCAGTCTGGAGAACAGCTGTTCCAGATAAGAGAGGGAGATCCCTTGTCGTTCAGAAATATCAGCCAACGGAACCGGGCCCGCTTCGGAGTTGAGCGCAACGTCCAGCATCGCGGTCACGGCATAACGCCCTTTAGATGTCAGTCTCATGTCTTACTTAACCTCAAACTCGCCCCTGCCCGGGGTTTTTTATAGTAAAATGGGGTATTGCATAGCAGGGCCAAGTCTGACATTCCTGACTAAAATGGTCAACTATTTACTTGACTGTTTTAGTCAGGTATTTAACCTTCCGTGCCGTATTCTTTTGCCCGGCGGCGCTGCGCTTGCACGGGCCTACGGGTTTTGTAGGCCGGGTAAGCGCAGCGCCACCCGGCGAACAGACGACACTACTCTTTATTTTTTTGCTCAATCGACGCCAGAATTCCACGCAGTATGTTCAACTCCTGGCTTTCCGGACGCGCGCGGGTGAACAGACGGCGCAGCTTGTTCATCACCTGGCCTGGATGGCCCTCGCGGATAAAGCCGGTTGAGAGCAGCGTCTGCTCCAGATGACCGTAGAAGCGCTCCAGATCGTCCACCAGCGGATAGGCGGTCTCTTCCTGAGGCTCAGTACGCTCATTTTCCTGCGTTGCCAGCCAGGCCATACGCACTTCGTAGGCGATAACCTGTACCGCCATCGCCAGGTTCAGGGAGCTGTACTCCGGGTTCGCGGCAATCGCGACATGGTAATGGCATTTTTGCAGTTCGTCGTTGGTCAGGCCAACGCGCTCGCGGCCAAAGACCAGCGCAACGGGCACCTGTTCAGCTTCTGCCACACTTTTCAGACCGCACTCGCGCGGATCAAGCATTGGCCACGGCAGCGTACGGGAGCGTGCGCTGGTGCCCACCACCAGGCTACATCCCGCCAGGGCTTCATCGAGAGTGTCAACAATCTGGGCATTGCCGATGACATCACTGGCTCCGGCTGCCAGGGCAATGGCCTGTGAGTCAGGTTTCACCAGCGGGTTAACCAGCCACAGGTTCGTTAAGCCCATAGTTTTCATAGCGCGAGCAACAGAGCCCATATTGCCGGTATGCGATGTTTCAACCAGCACAATTCGAATGTTTTGCAGCATAGTGTTTAATGTCTGAATTCAGCGTCTGAAGAATATTCCGGCATATTATCATAAACGGGAGACAGATTCCGATCTCGCTGCTATACTCTGCGCCGATTTTCCTGTTCTTTAACATCCAGTGAGAGAGACCGATGCATCCGATGCTGACCATCGCCGTGCGCGCAGCGCGCAAGGCGGGTAATGTAATTGCCAAACACTACGAAACGCCAGACTCCGTAGAAACCAGCCAGAAAGGCAGCAATGATTTCGTGACTAACGTCGATAAAGCCGCAGAAGCGATTATTATCGAAACGATCCGCAAATCTTACCCACAGCACACCATCATCACCGAAGAAAGCGGTGAACATGAAGGTACAGATCAGGATGTTCAATGGGTTATCGATCCACTGGATGGCACCACCAACTTCGTCAAACGCCTGCCACACTTCTCTGTGTCTATCGCAGTACGCATTAAAGGCCGTACTGAAGTCGCTGTTGTATACGATCCAATGCGTAACGAACTGTTCACCGCAACGCGCGGTCAGGGCGCACAGCTGAACGGCTACCGTCTGCGCTGCAGCAATGCACGCGATCTGGACGGTACCATTCTGGCGACCGGCTTCCCGTTCAAAGCCAAACAGCACGCAACCACCTATATGAATATCCTGGGCAAACTGTTCACCGAATGCGCGGACTTCCGTCGCACCGGTTCTGCTGCGCTGGATCTGGCTTATGTTGCGACAGGCCGTGTTGACGGTTACTTCGAACTGGCACTGAAGCCGTGGGACTTTGCTGCGGGCGAGTTGATCGCGCGTGAAGCAGGCGCACTGGTGTGTGATTTCACCGGCGGCCACAACTATATGTCTACCGGCAACATCGTTGCAGGTAACCCACGCGTTGTTAAAGCCATGCTGGCAAACATGCGTGATGAACTGAGTGACGCGCTGAAGCGTTAATGCCGAAAATTCCCTCTCCCAACGGGAGAGGGAATAACAACTAAAAAGGCCGCAATCCCCTTCCCACCGGCACCGCGCTCATCCACATCGTTACCGCAGCCACCAGCAAAATCACCCCGCCTGCCAGCGCGAGCGTTGTCCAGCCGACTTGTCGCCATAGCACCGGCGCATTATTACCACTGAGTTTTACCGCCAGTTGACGGAAACTGTGAACCAGCAGAGCCAGCGACGAAATGGTCAAAGAGGTTCCCGCTGCCATCGCCAGCGCGGACAGCATGCCCCAGCCAAACACGCCAATCACTTTACTGAACAGCAGCACCATGATCGCCCCCGAACACGGACGCATGCCCATAGAGAGGACGATCATCAGACGCGCTCGCCAGTCATCCCCACTCTGCAACTGCGCCTGTGTCGGCAGGTGTTGATGCCCACAGCCGCAGTGAGCATCGTGAATATGATGGGGAGTAAAGGCTTTGAATTTCGGCTTTTGCAGTAACACGCGCAATTTTTTCAGCGCGCGCCAGCAAAGAATCAGCCCCAGCACGCCCACCAGCGCGTAGCTGCCCTTCTCCAGCCAGAAACTGCTCAGGTGCAACTGACGGGCCGGAAGCTGTAACAGCGAAAGTACCACTACGACCAGCACAATCGCCACGCCGCCCTGAAGCAGCGAGGAGGCCAGCGTCAGGCCGATGCTCGATTTCAGCTTTGACGGATGAGTAGCGAGCCAGGTGGTGATCACGATTTTGCCATGCCCTGGCCCCAGCGCATGTAATACGCCATAGACAAAACTGAACGCCAGTAGGGAGCCGCCCGCTTTGGTCGGATTCTTCGCCACCGCCTTCAGCAGTCCGCTCATCTGCTGGTTGACTTCACGCTGCCAGATAATGCTTTTCATCATGACCTGTGGCCAGGCCTGCCATAGCCACAGCGCGCCGCAAACCGCTAACAGCAAAAAGAGCGCCAGCGGCCAGAGATGCAGCCAGCGCCGCTGTTTTCGAATCTGTGAAGAGATCACTGACATTGCAATGTCACCTCCTGCGCGAACTGTTTACCCAACTCCATGTCTTCAGGCGGCGCATCTTCCTTATCGAGAGAAACCGCAAAGTTAAGCGTTTCTTCGCTGGGCTTTGGGGTATGAACGGAAATCTTGCAGGTTTTTTGTAATGATGCTGGAAGCTGCACATCGCTATCCCCGGCATAACTCATGTCGACATAGTAGGTCGGGTCAAACGTAGAAAATGTGTATTTTTGCCCTGCCAGCGGCTGCGGATGTGCCAGCGGAAGCACAAACGTCAGCACCGCCTGATGCCCCTCGCGCGTCATACCGTACTCCGTGGGACGGTTCAGAAATTTGACCTTTTGCCCGTTGTGCCAGAATTCGGTGAAATAGTGCTGACCCAGCACGTTGGCCATCACTTCCGCCGCCAGCTTTTTCCAGATCTCATCGCCGGGCTTTGCGTTTCCTGCATCATACAGCAGGTCAGCCGAGGTGATTTCATCCATCGTCCAGCGCATTTTCAGTCCACTCAACTGAGCGCCATCGGTGACCAGCTCGGTTTTCAGGTCGATAAAACTGTGAGGGTGTGCGCTGGCGGTGAAGGTGATAACCGCAAAAAATAGCGCTATCGCGCATTGTTTAACTGTTTGCATCAATTCCTCACGTCAAAAATTCTGTGATGTTCTCCAGCAATCCTGAATGAAAGGGCTGCCGGCGCGCTTTTCAGCGTCCATCATTTAGCTATTCTTATCAAACATTCACACTGGATACCCGACAGATGATGCCGACGCTTGAAATTCCATCTGTGCTTTCCAGTTCGCAGCGCCGCTGCCAGGTGCTTTTGATGCTCTACCTGCCCGATGCTGTCGTCACCGCACAGAGCATAATCGCTGCTAATGGCGTGGACGACGCTATGGCACGGCAAGATATAGCCGAGACGCGCGATGAAATCCAGCGCTATCACCGGCTTGATATCGTCACGCACCATGACGGCAGCTACCGGATTGAAGGTACAGCCCTGAATAAGCGTTTATGCCTGCTGCACTGGCTGCGCAGGGCTCTGCGGCTGTGTCCACAGTTTGTTTCGCACCAGTTTACCCCTGCATTAAAAACCGCACTTAAACAGCATGGCATTGCCCGCCCGCTTTATGACGATGCTAACCTGCGGGCGCTGATCAACTTCTGCTCGCGGAAGCTACAGCGCCAGTTTGAATGCCGCGATGTCCAGTTTTTACAGCTCTATTTGCAATATTGCCTAATCCAGCACCAGTTGGGGAACACGCCGCAGTTTTCCCACGTTCAGCGCAGTTGGACCCAGTCGAGAGGGGAGTATTTTACGGCGCAGGAGATCGTGCGTCACTGGAAACGAAGGGTCCCCCAAGGCGCTCACGGGGATGAACAACTGTTTCTGGCACTGTTGTTTATGATGCTCCGTACGCCCGATCCCGCACTTGATAAACACCAGCAGGATCAGCGTTTACGCCGCGCCATTGTGCGTATGATTGCTCGTTTTCGTTCACAAACCGGAATGAATTTCAGCGATGAGCAAGGCCTGACCGATCAGCTTTATATCCATCTTGCTCAGGCACTGGACCGCTCGCTGTTTGAGATCGGCATCGACAACAGCCTGCCGGAGGAGATCCATCGTCTCTACCCCCGACTTTTACGCACCACCAAAGAGGCGCTGTTTGAGCTGGAGGCAGAATTTGGACTACGTTTTTCCGATGAGGAGATGAGCCTGGTCGCGGTGATTTTCGGCGCCTGGCTGATGCAGGAGACCGATCTACACGAAAAACAGGTCATTCTGCTGACGGGGGAAGATAAAGCCTGTGAAGATCTGATTGAGGAGCAACTTCGTGAGTTGACGCTGCTGCCGCTCAATATTCGCTATCTGGCGTTGCAGACTTTCCAGAAAGAGGGGGCACCTCGCGAAGCCGCGCTGGTTATCACCCCCTATCCTACTGCTCTGCCGTTATTCTCGCCGCCGTTGATCCATGCCGTTGAAGCACTAAACACACAGCAGCAAGAACATATTCGCGCCATGCTGGAATCATAGTCAGGCGCGAGCGGTCACTTTAGGACGAACGATTATCGCGGGTAAAGCAACCAGCGCCATTACCCAGAAGACGTCATGCCCCAGATGCTGGTAGAGGAAACCGGCGAAGACCGTCATGATCGCAATACTGCCGCCCATCGCAACTGCGGAATAAACCGCCTGCAGACGAATCACGTCCCCTCCCTCACGCGCCGAGATATAGCGCATCGCCGCCAGATGGCACACGGTGAAGGTACCGCAGTGGAGAATTTGCGCCACAATCAGCCACGGCAGTTCTGTCGTCCAGCCCATAATGCCCCAGCGCACTACACCGCACAGGGCGGAAAGCAGCAGCAGGTCGCGCGCGCCAAAGCGACGGAACAGCTTTTTGCTCAGAGCGAAAATAACGACTTCGGCCACTACCCCCAGCGACCACAGATAGCCAACGGCTGAAGCAGAATATCCCGCCCCCTGCCAGTAGATGGCACTGAAACCATAATACGCCGCATGCGCCCCCTGGAGCAGACACACGCACGCCAGAAAACGCCAGCTTTGTGCAACCAGGCTCCGCCAGGCAGGCCAGCCCGCGCTCTCCTGATGGCGGCTCTCCCCTTGCGGCATCACCGACGGTCGCAGCAGCATGCCCAACAACATCGAGGCAATCCCGATACTCAACAGAGCCAGGATCGCGCGGTAATCATAGAGACTGACCAGTTTACCCACCAGCGCAGAGCCAATCACAAAAGCAATTGAGCCCCACAGGCGCACGCGGCCATAGTCCATGGTGATCTGCTTTTGCCAGGTGTTCGCCAGGGCATCCGTCAGCGGTACCAGCGGTGAAAAGAACAGGTTGAAGCCGACCATCACTACCATCAGCCAGGCAAACTGGTGGCTGACCCAGAAGCAGGCGACAAAGACCAGCGTCAACAGAGCAAGAATGCGCAGCGCCTTGATCAGTAAGGAGGGATCGCTAACGCGCGGGGCAATCAGCAGGCTGCCGAGGAAACGCGCCACCAGCCCGGCTCCTAGCAGGACACCAATGGTCTCGGGGGTCAGGCCAATGCCCTTAAGCCAGACGCTCCAGAAAGGCAGAAAAATGCCGTAGCTAAAGAAATAGGTGAAATAACTGAGCGCCAGCCAGCGCGTGGAATGCAAGACCATGAATCCCTCCCGAAATCGAGGCCATAGTCTGGCGAGAATATAAAAATTAAGCAAGTCGATAGCCTGCTATAAATTAACGAAAAATTAACATAATGTGCAGTCATCTGGTTTATGGCAGGGAATGAAAATGTGTATTACGTTTAAATTACTCCACTTGCAGAGGTTTTCTGCCATGAACTCACTTCGTTATTTCGATTTCGGTCAGTCGCGTCACCTGTTGCTGTTGATTGGCCGCATCGCACTTGTTGTACTGTTTATTATTTTTGGCTATCCGAAACTCACAGGGTTTAGCGGCACCGTGCAATATATGACCTCGCTGGGTACACCGATGCCCATGCTGGCGGCCATTATTGCGGTGGTAATGGAAGTGCCCGCCGCTATTC
Organism: Enterobacter sp. P82; assembly: GCF_037053385.1. Lineage (NCBI taxonomy): Bacteria > Pseudomonadati > Pseudomonadota > Gammaproteobacteria > Enterobacterales > Enterobacteriaceae > Enterobacter > Enterobacter sp. P82. The sequence continues at coordinate 48,617 of NZ_JBALHX010000001.1, read as the reverse complement.
TGATCGTACTGGGTTTTTTCACCCGTCCTCTCGCCATCCTGTTTGTGTTTTACACTCTGGGAACCGCGGTAATAGGCCATCACTACTGGGATATGACCGGTGATGCGGTCGTACCGAATATGATTAACTTCTACAAGAATGTCAGTATTGCTGGTGCCTTTATTCTGCTGGCGATAGTCGGGCCTGGCGCGATTTCCCTTGACCGGCGTTGAGCCATAAAAAAAGGCCGCAAGCGCGGCCTTTTTTATTTCTGCAAAGCAGAGGAATTATGCGTATACCGGGAAGCGTGCGCAGATATCCAGAACTTTACCTTTAACGCGCTCGATAACCGCTTCGTCATTGATATTGTCCAGAACATCACACATCCAGCCAGCCAGCTCTTTTACTTCCGCTTCTTTAAAGCCACGGCGAGTCACTGCTGGAGAACCGATACGGATACCGGAGGTCACAAACGGGCTCTTCGGATCGTTTGGTACGCTGTTTTTGTTCACGGTGATGTTGGCGCGGCCCAGGGCAGCGTCAGCTTCTTTACCGGTCAGGTTTTTATTAACCAGATCCAGCAGGAACAGGTGGTTTTCAGTACCACCGGAGACCACTTTGTAGCCACGGTTCAGGAACACTTCCACCATCGCTTTGGCGTTTTTGGCAACCTGCTGCTGGTAAACCTTGAACTCTGGCTCCATCGCTTCTTTCAGCGCCACCGCTTTTGCCGCGATAACGTGCATCAGAGGGCCGCCCTGCGCGCTTGGGAACACAGCAGAGTTCAGTTTTTTGTACAGCTCTTCATCACCGCCTTTCGCCAGGATCAGGCCACCGCGAGGACCCGCCAGGGTTTTGTGGGTGGTGGTGGTCACAACGTGAGCGTGTGGTACCGGGTTCGGGTAAACGCCTGCGGCAATCAGACCCGCAACGTGCGCCATGTCTACGAACAGGTAAGCACCGATGCTGTCTGCGATTTCACGCATTTTTGCCCAGTCAACGATACCGGAGTAAGCAGAGAAACCGCCGATGATCATTTTCGGTTTATGGGTCTGCGCCTGCTTCGCCATGTCTTCGTAGTCAATTTTACCGGACTCATCAATACCGTAAGGAATGATGTTGTACAGTTTGCCGGAGAAGTTAACCGGGGAGCCGTGAGTCAGGTGGCCGCCCTGCGCCAGGTTCATACCCAGAACGGTATCACCCGGTTGCAGCAGCGCGGTGTAGACCGCGAAGTTAGCCTGAGAGCCAGAGTGCGGCTGCACGTTAGCGTAGTCAGCACCAAAAAGCTCTTTCGCACGGTCAATAGCCAGTTGTTCAACGATATCAACGTATTCGCAACCACCGTAGTAACGCTTACCCGGATAACCTTCAGCATATTTGTTGGTCAGCTGAGAGCCCTGTGCCTGCATTACGCGCGGGCTGGTGTAGTTTTCGGAGGCGATCAGTTCGATGTGCTCTTCCTGACGTACTTTTTCCTGCTCCATAGCCTGCCACAGTTCGGCATCATAATCGGCAATGTTCATTTCACGCTTTAACATCCGCATCTCCTGACTCAGCTAACAAGTAAATTTTGGCCTGAAAAGGCAGTCCTGTTGGACGACGGGCAACAGTATAACTGAATAGTTCTGTGATAACAGGTCTTGACAAACGATTTTACGCAAACGTTTTCCTTCACGCCACGCAAGGGTTTGAGGAACAAAGCTCTCGACATTTTCAACCGATTTCTTTTCAGGTTTGTGATGCATATTTTTCATGTTGCAAAGAACCATTTACAACGAAGGGGTATTTTTTATAAGATGCATTTAAAATACATCATTAAAATGACATCAGAAGGACGCGCTCATGCTCGACGATCAAACCATCGCTACTGTAAAAGCTACTATTCCCCTGCTTGTAGAAACCGGCCCTAAACTCACTGCCCATTTCTACGATCGTATGTTCACGCACAACCCGGAGCTCAAAGAGATTTTCAACATGAGCAACCAGCGTAACGGCGATCAGCGCGAAGCCCTGTTCAATGCTATCGCGGCCTACGCCAGTAATATTGAAAACCTGGCAGCGCTACTGCCTGCAGTGGAAAAAATCGCGCAGAAACATACCAGCTTCCAGATCAAACCGGAGCAGTACAACATCGTTGGCGGCCATCTGTTAGCGACCCTGGACGAAATGTTCAGTCCGGGTCAGGAGGTACTGGACGCGTGGGGTAAAGCCTACGGCGTGCTGGCAAACGTATTCATCAACCGTGAAGCGCAAATCTACAGCGAAAACGCCAGTAAGAACGGTGGCTGGGGAGGTACGCGCGCGTTCCGTATCGTTGAGAAAACGCCGCGCAGCCAGCTTATTACCAGCTTTGAATTTGAACCGGTTGACGGTCAGCCGGTAGCTGATTATCAGCCAGGACAGTATCTGGGCATCTGGCTGAAGCCTGAAGGTTTCCCGCATCAGGAGATCCGCCAGTACTCCCTGACCCGCAAACCTGACGGTAAACGTTACCGTATCGCAGTGAAACGTGAAGAAGGCGGTCAGGTTTCAAACTGGTTGCACAACGAAGCCCGCGTGGGTGACGTGGTACATCTGGCCGCACCTGCTGGTGATTTCTTTATGGCCGTTGAAACGCATACCCCTGTCACGCTGATCTCTGCGGGTGTCGGCCAAACGCCAATGCTGGCGATGCTCGATACGCTGGCGAAAGCAACCCACACCGCACAGGTAAACTGGTTCCACGCCGCCGAGAACGGTGATGTGCATGCCTTTTCGGATGAAGTAAAAACGCTGGGGGCGACCCTGCCACGCTTTACCGCGCATACCTGGTATCGCCAGCCTGATGAAGATGACCGTCAGAATGCGCGATTCGACAGCGAGGGCTTGATGGATTTGAGTAAACACGAGAGCCTGTTCAGCAATCCAGAGATGCAATTCTGGCTCTGCGGCCCAGTCGCATTTATGCAGTTTGCCGCCAGACAGTTAGTTACGCTGGGGATCAAATCTGAAAACATTCATTACGAATGCTTCGGGCCTCATAAAGTGCTGTAAACCGACCAATTCCTCTCAGGATGCTGTATTTAGCGGCATCCTTTTTTTCTTTCATCTTCAACATTGAGTCTTGTGGCTTATCAATAATGAGTTTGTCATTCATGTTATGATTTTTCTTTTCCCTTTTCCGCCTGGGGACGCTTTTTTATGCAACAACCTGTTGTACGCGTTGGCGAGTGGCGAGTTACGCCGTCCATAAATCAAATTAGTCGGCAAGGTCGCCAACTGACGCTTGAACCACGCTTAATTGATCTTTTGGTGTATTTCGCCAGTCATCCTGATGAAGTCCTGAGCCGGGATGAAATCATTGATAACATCTGGATGCGCAATATTGTCACCAGTCATGTGGTTACCCAGAGCATTTCAGAACTCCGTAAATGGCTGAAAGACGGTGATGAACAGAGTCCAGAATACATCACCACTGTGCCAAAGAGGGGCTACAAGCTCACCGCGCCGGTGGTCTGGATGACTGAAGAAAGCGCCGACAGTGGGCCATCCACGCTTTTAGCCTCACCAGAAACGACGCCTGCCGGACAGGTCAATACGCTTCCTGAAACGGAAACAGCGTCCGCTCCCTCATTCAGACAGGCGCGAAAAAAAGTCGACCGGCGAAATCGTGTTGCCTCCTTCTGGACCTGGCTACTGTTTCTGTTGTCACTTGGTGCGTTGATTGCGCTGGTTATCATGTCGCTTATCAATTCTCACCCACCGGTGACCAAAACACGTCTGCTACTCAATCCACGCGATATAGATGTACGTTTTGAGCGCGGTATCTCTTGCAATAAGTGGTCTTCTCAACAGTCCTACGCTATCGGCCTGGGAAACCTGATTACCTCGTCACTGAACACATATTCCACCTTTATGGTGCATGACAAAACCAACTACAACGTGACAGAACCCAGTAGCTCCGGGAAAACACTCACCATCAAATTCGTTAATCAACGCCATTACCGGGCACAGCAATGTTTTATGTCTGTATTGCTGGTCGATAATGCAGACAGCTCTGTCATGCTGGACAAGCGCTACTTTATTACCGACAACACACTGTTATCAGTACAGGAAGATCTCCTCCACAGTCTCTCCGCCGTGTTGACGCAGCCCTGGCCACCTCGTATGCAGGCACAACTTGCCCAGTTCCGCAATTCGCAAAGCCTGTCGTTGGCGCAGTACTACCAGGCTGACCAGTTGATTATGGAAGGTGATGTCGTGTCATTAAATAAAGCCAGCGAGTTACTCAGCGTCGTCGCAAAAGACGCACCTGACTTTATCAATGCGCTGCTGGAAAAAGTACTGGTGGATGTACTACGACATTCACAGCAGCAGTTCAATGAACCTCAACTTACCGCGCTGAATAATGAGCTGAGTAAAATCGCGCAACTTCCCGGGATTGAGGAATCAGCAACGTGGTATCAAATACAGACTATCAATGGATTAAGTAAAGGTGATATTGACAATGCATACAGGAACATTAACAAAAGCATTGAACTCGAAATGTCCTGGCTAAATTATGTTTTACTGGGAAAGATCTATGAGATGAAGGGTGATAATCGTCTGGCGGCTGATGCTTATATTACAGCATTTAACTTAAGACCGGGTGAAAACACTCTTTACTGGATTGAGAATGGCGTTTTCCAGACTTCCATTAAAAAAGCGGCCCCTTATTTAAAAACGTTTCTTGCACAAGAGTAGAAAGCGCCCTCTGAATGCGTTAATGAATTTATTCAGTAAGTAGTAAAAATGTTGCCAGGAGGTGTTAATTGTTACCTCCAGGCAACAATCTCCACCGTAATAAAAATATCATCAACCCCCTGTCAGATATCATTATTTATCTTTTCCTGACATAAAATTTTTATCCTGATATGTTAACGAAAAAATCTCAGGGTATCATTTTTTTGAAGTTGTCTTTTATTTCACTTTATCTTTAGGACTTCTCCTGTTCGCATCCGTAACCTTGCGGTCAGTCGGTCGGATCATTTTGAGCCTTAAACAACGGTCCGCACCTCCAAAATAAAATTCAGGAGAAACGAACATGAGTTCAGCCAAAAAGATAGGCCTATTTGCCTGCACCGGTGTCGTCGCCGGTAATATGATGGGAAGCGGTATTGCTTTATTACCCGCAAACCTTGCCAGCATCGGTGGCATTGCAATTTGGGGATGGGTCATTTCCATTATTGGGGCAATGTCTCTGGCATATGTCTACGCCCGCCTGGCCACCAAAAACCCTCAACAAGGTGGCCCAATTGCTTATGCCGGGGAATTATCTCCCGCTTTCGGTTTCCAGACCGGTGTGCTTTATTACCACGCAAACTGGATTGGTAATCTGGCAATTGGTATTACCGCTGTCTCTTATCTTTCCACATTCTTCCCGGCATTAAATAATCCTGTTCCGGCAGGTATTGCCTGTATTGCAATTGTCTGGCTGTTTACCTTTGTGAATATGCTTGGTGGGACCTGGGTGAGCCGCCTGACGACTATCGGTCTGGTACTGGTGCTGATCCCGGTGGTAGTGACTGCGATTGCGGGATGGCACTGGTTTGATGTTGCCATCTATCAGGCAAACTGGAACACCTCTACCACTACCGACCCTCATGCGGTGATCAAAAGTATCCTGCTCTGCCTGTGGGCATTCGTTGGGGTTGAATCCGCTGCGGTAAGCACCGGGATGGTGAAAAACCCTAAACGCACAGTGCCTCTGGCAACCATGTTGGGTACCGCTCTGGCCGGTATTGTCTATATCGCGGCAACACAGGTGATTTCTGGTATGTATCCGGCCTCTGAAATGGCCGCTTCTGGTGCACCATTCGCTATCAGTGCCTCAACCATCATGGGTAACTGGGCTGCACCGATAGTATCTGCCTTCACCGCCTTCGCCTGCCTGACCTCACTGGGCTCCTGGATGATGCTGGTAGGCCAGGCCGGGGTTCGCGCCGCTAACGATGGTAACTTCCCGAAAATTTACGGCGAAGTTGATACCAATGGCATCCCGAAAAAAGGCCTGCTGCTGGCAGCGCTGAAAATGACCGTACTGATGGTTCTCATCACCGTGATGAACTCAAGCGGCGGTAAAGCCTCAGACCTGTTCGGCGAACTGACGGGTATCGCAGTACTGCTGACCATGCTGCCATATTTCTACTCCTGCGTTGACCTGATTCGCTTCGAAGGCGTTAACGTTCGCAACCTGGCAAGCCTGGTCTGCTCCATTCTGGGCTGCGCGTTCTGCTTCATCGCACTGATGGGGGCCAACTCCTTCGAACTGTCTGGCACCTTTATCGTCAGCCTCGTCATTCTGATGTTCTATGGTCGCAAAATGTACCAGCGCCAACATAACAACGAAGCCGAAAGCACCACTGCCGACGCACTTTAATCCCCCTTTCTTATAGCCCTTCCTGACACCTGTCACACCGTGACGGGAGGGGTTTTCTACACCTGGAGATAAGACTATGAATGTTATCGCTATCATGAATCACATGGGCGTTTACTTTAAAGAAGAACCTATCCGTGAGCTCCACCGCGCACTTGAGCGTCTGGATTTCCGTATTGTTTACCCAAATGACCGCGAAGACTTACTGAAACTCATTGAGAACAATGCGCGTCTGTGCGGCGTTATTTTCGACTGGGATAAATACAATCTCGAGCTGTGCGAAGACATCAGCAAAATGAACGAATATATGCCGCTGTATGCATTCGCTAATTCATACTCCACGCTCGACGTTAGCCTCAACGATCTGCGTATGAAAGTACGTTTCTTTGAGTATGCTCTCGGTGCCGCTGACGATATCGCCGCCAAAATCAAACAGAACACAGATGAATATATCGACACGATTTTGCCGCCGCTGACCAAAGCGCTGTTCAAATATGTTCGCGAAGGGAAATATACGTTCTGTACACCTGGCCACATGGGCGGCACCGCCTTCCAGAAAAGCCCGGTAGGGAGTCTTTTCTACGACTTCTTTGGCCCTAATACCATGAAATCTGACATCTCGATTTCCGTATCCGAACTCGGTTCACTGCTTGACCATAGCGGCCCACACAAAGAGGCAGAAGAGTATATCGCTCGTGTATTCAACGCTGAGCGCAGCTACATGGTGACCAACGGTACATCCACAGCGAACAAAATTGTCGGCATGTACTCAGCACCTGCTGGCAGCACTGTACTGATCGATCGAAACTGTCATAAATCGCTGACGCATCTGATGATGATGAGCGATATTACGCCGATCTATTTCCGACCAACCCGTAACGCATACGGTATTCTCGGCGGGATCCCGCAGAGCGAACTTCAGCATGCAACCATTGCCAAACGCGTAAAAGAGACACCAAACGCGACCTGGCCAGTGCACGCCGTTATAACCAATTCCACCTACGATGGTCTGCTCTACAACACCGACTACATCAAGAAAACGCTGGATGTAAAATCCATCCACTTTGACTCGGCCTGGGTACCTTATACCAATTTCTCCCCTATTTACGCGGGTAAAAGTGGGATGAGCGGCGGTCGTGTGGAAGGTAAAGTAATTTATGAAACTCAGTCCACGCACAAACTGCTGGCGGCGTTTTCTCAGGCTTCGATGATTCATGTAAAAGGCGACGTAAACGAAGAGACCTTCAACGAAGCTTACATGATGCACACGACAACCTCTCCGCACTATGGGATTGTGGCATCCACTGAAACCGCTGCGGCGATGATGAAAGGTAATGCCGGTAAGCGTCTGATCGACGGTTCTATTCAGCGCGCAGTGAAATTCCGCAAAGAGATTAAACGTCTGAAAGGCGAATCTGAAGGCTGGTTCTTCGATGTATGGCAGCCGGAACACATTGATGAGCCTGAATGCTGGCCTCTGCGTTCCGATAGTGCATGGCACGGTTTCAAGAACATTGATAACGAGCATATGTATCTCGACCCGATTAAAGTCACCATTTTGACACCGGGGATGAAGAAAGATGGCACCATGGACGACTTCGGTATTCCTGCCAGTATCATCGCGAAATACCTTGATGAACAAGGCATCGTGGTTGAGAAAACGGGTCCGTATAACCTGCTGTTCCTGTTCAGCATCGGTATTGATAAAACGAAAGCCCTGAGTCTGCTCCGCGCACTCACCGATTTCAAACGCGCTTTCGATCTCAATCTGCGCGTGAAAAACATGCTGCCATCGCTCTATCGTGAGAATCCTGAGTTCTACGAAAGCATGCGCATTCAGGAGCTTGCACAGAACATTCATAAACTCGTTGAGCATCATAATCTGCCGGATCTGATGTTCCGCGCATTTGAAGTGCTGCCAAAAATGGTGATAACGCCGTATGCCGCGTTCCAGAAAGAGCTGCATGGTGAGACGGAAGAGGTCTATCTCAGTGAGATGGTGGGCCGCGTCAACGCCAATATGATCCTGCCATATCCTCCAGGAGTACCGCTGGTTATGCCTGGTGAGATGATCACGGAAGAGAGCCGTCCAGTGCTGGAATTCCTGCAAATGCTGTGCGAAATAGGTGCTCACTATCCAGGCTTTGAAACCGACATCCATGGTGCATATCGCCAGGCGGATGGTCGTTATACCGTTAAGGTACTGAAAAACGATAAATAAAGACTAAAGGGAAGTGGCTTGCCACTTCCCTTTTTCACGCCGCAAGGAGATAACATGAAAACACCCTCACAACCGCGCGCGATTTATTACATCGTGGCGATTCAAATCTGGGAATATTTCAGCTTTTACGGCATGCGTGCTCTGCTTATCCTCTACCTCACCCATCAGCTTGGTTTCGACGATAGCCACGCCATCACACTCTTTAGCGCTTACGCATCTTTGGTCTACGTCACCCCTATTCTCGGCGGCTGGCTGGCTGACCGCCTGCTTGGCAACCGCACAGCCATTATTACCGGTGCATTGCTGATGACGTTCGGCCATGTGGTGTTAGGTATCGAATCTGACTCAACCCGCACTCTGTACGTTGCACTGGCGATAATCATATGTGGTTACGGTCTGTTTAAATCCAATATCAGTTGTCTGTTGGGAGAACTTTATGCCCATGACGATCCACGTCGTGATGGCGGATTTTCGCTGTTATATGCCGCAGGGAACATTGGCTCCATTGCTGCGCCGATTGCCTGTGGACTGGCGGCGCAATGGTACGGCTGGCATATTGGCTTTGCGCTGGCCGGGATCGGCATGTTTGCAGGTTTGCTGATTTTCCTCAGCGGGCATCACCACTTCCACCATACGCGCGGCGTCAATAAACAGGCATTACGCAGCAAAAAGTATCTCCTCCCGATCTGGGGCTGGCTGCTGATAATGCTGTGCATCGCGCCCCTCTTTTTTACCCTGTTACTGGAGAATAATGGCTCTGGTTATCTACTGGTCGCCGTGTGCGCGTTTGCTGTGATAATGGTGGCGCACATTATGATGAGATTTCCTGAGCATCGCCGCGCACTGTGGCAAATCGCGGTACTGATGATGACAGGGACGCTGTTCTGGGTGCTGGCACAGCAGGGTGGCAGTACTATCAGCCTGTTTATCGACCGCTTTGTTAACCGACAGCTGCTTAATATTGAGGTACCAACGGCACTGTTTCAGTCAGTTAATGCCATTGCAGTAATGGCAGCAGGTATTACCCTTTCCTGGCTAGCGCGTCCGGAAGGGAAAATACGCTCAGCGCTACGCGTATGGCTGAAGTTCGCATTAGGTCTGTTGTTAATGAGCGTTGGTTTTATGTTACTGGCGCTGAATGCACATCATGGCGGGTTAAACGGACAGGTCTCAATGGGGATGATGATCGCCGGACTGGCGCTAATGGGTTTCGCCGAACTGTTTATCGACCCGGTAGCGATGGCGCAAATCACCCGTCTGAATCTACCGGGCATCACAGGTTTGTTAACGGGGATTTATATGCTGGCGACAGGCGCAGTCGCCAACTGGCTGGCAGGACGCGTGGCGCAACAAACGACAGAGCCACAGATTAACGATACGGCGATTGCTGCCTATGCCCACTTTTTCTCTCAAATGAGCGGGTGGACGCTAGGCTGCGTGGTACTGATCGTGACATTCGTTGGTTTGAGAAGATGTTTTACCCCTTCCCCACTCACCTTGCCGGAAACAGAGCACGATTAAAAGCACCTTCGCCGCCAGGGAATGGCAGCGAAGGAATACCATCAAATCGCCGCGTCGTCTTCTTCGCCGGTACGGATACGGATCACGCGCGCCACGTCAAAGACGAAGATTTTGCCGTCGCCGATTTTGCCCGTCTGCGCCGTGCGAATGATGGTATCCACACAGGTATCCACGATGTCGTCGCTCACCACGATTTCAATTTTCACTTTCGGCAGAAAGTCCACCATGTACTCTGCGCCACGGTAAAGCTCGGTGTGGCCCTTTTGACGACCAAAACCTTTCACTTCCGTCACGGTCATCCCGGTGATGCCAACTTCCGCCAGCGCTTCACGTACATCATCCAGTTTGAAAGGTTTAATAATCGCATCGATCTTTTTCATGGTGGGTCCTTAAACTCTTGCCTGTAAGCTGCTTCGTAATCGGTTGCTCACAGTATCATATTCAAGCGAATTTTGCGGTACTACTCTTTAAAATCGTTCGCTTCCAGCTCGTGCCGCGACAGTAACTTGTAGAATTCGGTACGGTTACGCCCCGCCATTCGCGCCGCGTGGGTCACGTTGCCTTTGGTAATTTGCAGCAGCTTACGCAAATAGTTCAGTTCGAACTGATTCCGCGCTTCGGCAAACGTCGGCAATGCCGTGTTTTCCCCTTCGAGTGCCTGCTCTACCAGCGCGTCGCTGATAACCGGTGATGAGGTCAGCGCGACGCACTGCTCAATCACGTTCACCAGTTGACGCACGTTACCCGGCCAGCTTGCGGCCATCAGCCGTTTCATCGCATCGGTGGAAAAGGCACGAACGAACGGTTTATGGCGATCGGCAGCCTGGCGTAAAAGATGGTTCGCCAGCAACGGAATGTCTTCCGCACGTTCGGCCAGCGCTGGGATCTTCAGGTTCACCACGTTCAAACGGTAGTAGAGATCTTCGCGAAACTCGTTGCGGGCCATCACCTTCGGTAAATCGCGGTGTGTCGCCGAAATAATACGCACATTAATATCTATATCGCGGTTGCTGCCCAGCGGGCGAACTTTTCGCTCCTGCAACACACGCAGTAATTTAACCTGCAGCGGCGCAGGCATGTCCCCAATCTCATCCAGGAAAAGCGTGCCGCCTTCCGCTGCCTGGAATAACCCTTCCCGGCTGCTTACCGCACCAGTGAAAGCGCCGCGGGCATGCCCAAACAGTTCAGATTCGAGCAGCTGTTCCGGGAGTGCGCCGCAGTTAATCGCAATAAAAGCATTTTTGCTGCGCGGGCTGGCATTGTGAATCGCCTGCGCGAGGATCTCTTTCCCGGTACCGCTCTGGCCGTTAATGAGCACGCTGACGTCAGATTGCGCCACCATCCGGGCTTGTTCGAGCAAACGCAGCATAATGGGGCTGCGGGTGACGATAGACTCCCGCCACGCTTCATCATTCGATGGGGCAGCATGTTCCAGCGCGCTGTCGATTGCCTTATACAGCGCATCTTTGTCTACCGGCTTGGTCAGGAAGCTGAACACCCCCTGTTGTGTCGCGGCAACCGCATCCGGGATCGACCCGTGTGCCGTGAGAATAATCACAGGCATACCCGGCTGCTGCTTCTGGATCTCCGCGAACAGCTGCAGGCCGTCCATTTCGTCCATCCGCAGGTCGCTTATCACCAGATCAATCTTCTCGCGGCTGAGAATTCTCAGCCCCTCCTGCCCGCTCTCAGCGGTTACCACGCTGTAGCCTTCACTCACCAGACGCATGCCCAGCAGCTTTAACAGCCCGGGATCGTCATCCACCAGTAAGAGATGGGCAGGTTTTCGGCTGGTCATGGCTTCACATCCTCTTGTTTCGGCGTATCGCTGTCCGGTGCAGCAGATGAACTCCCTGGCTGATATTTACGCGACGAAAGCTGTCTTTCGATATCGGTCAGGTTCTCCAGCTTACGTGTCGTAGTATCCAGTTGCGTACGCAAATGTTGCTGCTGTTGTCGTAGCGTATCAAGTTCGTTGTCAGTGGACTGCTGCAACTTGCTGTAGCGGGAGCGTTCTTCAGACAGTTGCAGTTGTAATGTCTGCCCATCACGCCAGAGCTGGTATACCGGGCGAACCTGGACCGGAAGGTTGACCACAAACGTGTCCAGCCGGGTCACGTTGGCGCGGCGTTCAACGGGGGTAATTTTCGCATCTGCCAGTAAAATCCCGCGCTTGAAAGCGTCCTGCCAGGTGTCGTCATCCAGCATCGCCGCCTTCGAACGAGCCTCTACCGGTGCCAGACGCTGGGCGCAATCTATTCCACGTAGCCAGAACAGTGGGTTGCTTTCAACGTCATGGCCTGACAGGTTCCAGATGTCGTCACAGCGGGTTGAAAGAAAATCTGCCAGTTGGTTATCTGGCCATTTATCTTCTTGTTTATCGCTAATCGCACTTTGTGGTACATAGGAAACACACCCAGCCAGGAATAAACAAGGCAGGCTCAGGCGAAGCGTGTTGCGGGAAAACACCGCGCGTACGGCGCGGAAAAAGACGTGTGACATACTCACCAGACATAGATTCATGTTATTGATTTTTCCGGCTCAGGGGCAATTCGATACGGAAGCAAACATCCGAACGTTGGTCCGTGACAATGTTTAGCTCACCCTGCATGCGTCGTATACAGTCCCGGGCGATGCTCAAGCCCAGACCACTTCCTTTAACTGCACCTTTACGCTGATGACTCCCCTGGAAAAAGGGCTCGAATATCATGGCTTTTTCGTCATCGGGGATCGGGGTGCCGGTATTAGCGACGTCAATAAACACCCGTGAACCATTCGTGTAACTCCGGATATAAATGTTACCGGATTCAGTACCATAGTGCACCGCATTGGAGTAAAGATTATCCAGAACGCTCATTAACAGCATGGGTTCAGCCAGGCACGCTGGTGCATTCAGTTCTACACCGGTATGCATCATTTTAGCTCTTGCTGGCAAGCTATGAGCGGAGATCACCATATCCACCAGCGGCTCAATCTCGACGTTTTCCAGTACAACCGCGCCATCAGCCAGCTTGCGGTTGTAATCCAGCAGTTGCTCAATCAGCTTTTGCAGATTGCGGCTGCTGGCATCAAGGATCTCGACAATCTCTTTCTGTTCCGTGGTCAGCGGCCCGGCCACTTCGTCCGCCAGCAGTTCCGTGCCCTCACGCATGCTGGCCAGTGGCGTTTTAAGCTCATGGGAAATATGGCGCAGAAACTGATGACGCTGAGATTCGAGCCATGCCAGACGTTCAGACAGCCACATAATACGCTGGCCTACGGACCGCAACTCACGCGGACCTTTAAAGGCGACCGTATCACCGAGCGATTTTCCCTCTCCCAGACGGTTAATCATACGCTGAATGCCCTTCACCGGGCCGATGATCATGCGTGTAAAGAGCAGAACCAGCCCGAGACTCACCAGGAACAGCACCAGCGCCTGCCAGCCGAAGAACTGTCCACGTTCGGCAATCTCTTGCTGCAGTTGCTGCCCGCGCGAGAAAATCACGGTACGCGTTGACTGAACCATCTCGGTGTTGGCGCTGGCAAAGGCCTCCAGGCGCGCGGCGGCAGTCGTATCCGGACCGCTATTTTTACACTGTAGCTGAGCAAGGTCGTTCAGATCCTGACGTAACGCTTTATACAGGTTGTCATCCGGCAACACCCCTGCGTGGGCATCCAGCATCTCGCTATAGCGTTTACGCTGATTCTGATACACCTTTTCCAGCGTACGATCGTCGAGCACACAGTACTGGCGATAGCTACGCTCCATCTCCAGCGCGGCATTGGTCATCGCTTCACTGCGCCTGGCGTCGATGAGCGTCGTGCGGTTAGTCAACGCCGCCTGAGCACTCAAGGCATTGAGACTTTGCCACGCCTGCCAGGCAAGGATAAGTAATGGCAGCAGGATCAGCAGGAAGGCCATCATGACAAGCTGTCGCAGGGAGCGGGGAAAAACGGGCCAGCGTTTCAACGCATTACTCTCTTAGTGGGGGTTTACGCAGAGCGTAACTGAGTCTGCCCTTCAGATACAACAAAGCCGGGTAAAAACCCGGCTTTGTTATGGAATGAGGCGGTGCCTAACTCGACGTTTCGCCCTGGCCTGATAAAGCATCGCTATGATCAGTAGTTGGACGGCAGGCACCTTTTTGTGCGTCATTCGAAGTTTATGTAGCGCGTCCCGAAGGGGCTGACATAAGAGGGTGAATGAGCCACTGGTTAATATTATGCAACAGCCGTGCCAGAATGCAAAACTAAAAATTAACTCATTGATATATATTGCTTTTACTCGTTTACGGTGTTAATTGCCTGCTGAATGATTTCCAGGCTAAGTGTCGCTATTAAGCAACACCTTAACGGGGAACTTTCATGTTATAAACAAATCAATAAGTTAAATGTCTCCATTTGGAGACACCACTTTTACTGCGTTGTCGCGGTTTTGCGACAGGTATAAAAAAGCCCGGTGGCGCTTCCGCTCACCGGGCCTGCATTCATTTTATTGCTTAACCCAACTGTTTACGCGCGTTGCGGAAAATACGCATCCACGGGCTGTCCTCGCCCCAGTTTTCCGGGTGCCAGGAGTTGCTCACGGTACGGAATACACGCTCCGGGTGCGGCATCATGATGGTTGCACGACCGCTTTCGCTGGTAACAGCAGTGATACCGTTTGCCGAACCGTTCGGGTTGGCCGGGTAGGTTTGAGTGACCTTACCGAAGTTATCGACAAAGCGCAGCGCCACCAGGCCTTTGCTCTCAAGCTGTGCCAGATGTGCAGCGTCACGCACTTCAACCTGACCTTCGCCGTGAGAGACCGCGATTGGCATCTGCGAACCGACCATGCCCTGCAGCAGCAGAGAAGGACTCTGAGTCACTTCCACCAGGCTAAAACGCGCTTCGAAGCGGTCAGACTGGTTACGCACAAAGCGCGGCCAGGCTTCACTGCCCGGGATCAGCTCACGCAGGTTGGACATCATCTGGCAACCGTTGCACACGCCCAGCGCCAGGGTTTGCGGGCGGTGGAAGAAGGTTTCGAATTCGTCACGCACGCGATTGTTGAACAGAATGGACTTCGCCCAACCTTCACCCGCGCCCAGCACGTCGCCGTAGGAGAAGCCACCGCACGCCACCAGCGCCTGGAAATCTTCCAGACCGGTACGGCCTGCCAGCAGGTCGCTCATGTGAACGTCGATGGCATCAAAGCCCGCGCGGTGGAAGGCCGCGGCCATCTCAACGTGGGAGTTAACGCCCTGCTCACGCAGCACGGCCACTTTCGGACGCGCGCCAGTCGCAATGTACGGCGCAGCAACATCTTCGTTGATGTCGAAGGAGAGTTTCACGTTCAGGCCTGGATCGTTGTCATTCGCCTTCGCGTTATGCTCCTGATCGGCACATTCCGGGTTGTCGCGCAGACGCTGCATCTGCCAGGTGGTTTCTGCCCACCACATACGTAGCGTGGTGCGGCTCTCGCTGAACACGGCGTGACCGTCTGCTTCAATGACGAAGCGGTCGCCCTGAACGGCTTTACCCAGATAGTGCACGCAGTTTGCCAGACCGTGCTTCGCCAGAATCTCTTCAACCGCGTCGCGATCTGCCGCACGTACCTGAATTACCGCACCCAGCTCTTCGTTAAACAGCGCCGCCAGATGGTCTTCGCCCAGAGAGGCAATATTCGCTTCCACACCACAGTGGCCGGTGAAGGCCATTTCTGCCAGCGTCACCAGCAGACCGCCGTCGGAACGGTCGTGGTAGGCCAGCAGCTTACGCTGCGCAACCAGCGCCTGGATGGCATCGTAGAAGCCTTTTAACTGCGCCACATCGCGCACGTCAGCTGGTTTATCGCCCAGCTGACGGTAAACCTGCGCCAGCGCGGTCGCACCCAGCGCGTTGTTGCCTTTACCCAGGTCAATCAGCAACAGGGCGTTGTCTTCGGTCACGAGTTGCGGCGTAACGGTATGACGAACGTCTTCCACGCGAGCAAAGGCGGAGATAATCAGCGACAGCGGAGAGGTGATCTCGCGCTGCTCGTTGCCTTCCTGCCAGCGGGTCTTCATCGACATAGAGTCTTTACCCACCGGAATGGTCAGACCCAGCGCAGGGCACAGCTCTTCACCCACCGCTTTTACCGCTTCATACAAGCCTGCGTCTTCACCCGGGTGACCAGCAGCGGCCATCCAGTTCGCAGAAAGTTTGATACGTTTGATATCGCCAATCTGGGTTGCAGCGATGTTAGTCAGAGCTTCACCGACAGCCATACGAGCAGAGGCCGCGAAGTCCAGCAGCGCCACCGGGGTACGTTCGCCCAGCGCCATTGCTTCGCCGTAGTAGCTGTCGAGGCTCGCGGTGGTCACGGCGCAGTTAGCGACCGGGATCTGCCACGGACCGACCATCTGATCGCGCGATACCATGCCGGTCACGGTACGGTCGCCGATGGTCACGAGGAAGGTTTTCTCTGCCACGGCTGGCAGGTGCAGCACACGGTTGACCGCTTCCGCAACGGTAATGCCCTGACGATCCAGCGCTTTTCCTGCCGCTTTACGGGTTTCAACATCGCGGGTCATCTTCGGCGTTTTACCGAGCAGAACGTCCAGCGGCAGATCGATCGGCTGGTTGTCAAAGTGGCTATCGCTTAAGGAGAGGTGCAGTTCTTCGGTCGCTTCACCAATAACGGCATACGGCGCGCGCTCGCGGCGGCACAGCTCGTCAAACAGCGGTAATTGATCCGCTGCAACGGCCAGAACATAACGTTCCTGAGATTCGTTACACCAGATTTCCAGCGGGCTCATACCCGGCTCATCGCTCAGGATGTCGCGCAGGTTGAAACGGCCACCGCGACCGCCGTCGCTCACCAACTCCGGCATGGCGTTAGACAAACCGCCCGCGCCCACATCGTGAATAAACAGAATTGGGTTAGCTTCACCCAGCTGCCAGCAACGGTCGATCACTTCCTGGCAACGACGCTCCATTTCAGGGTTGTCGCGCTGCACGGAAGCAAAGTCGAGATCCGCATCGGACTGACCAGAGGTCATAGAAGAAGCTGCCCCGCCGCCCAGGCCGATGTTCATTGCCGGGCCGCCCAGCACGATCAGCTTCGCGCCCACGACGATCTCGCCTTTCTGCACGTGATCGGCGCGAATGTTGCCGATCCCACCCGCCAGCATGATCGGTTTGTGGTAGCCGCGCAGCTCTTCGCCGTTGTGGCTGTCCACCTTCTCTTCATAAGTACGGAAGTAACCATTCAGCGCCGGACGACCAAATTCGTTGTTAAACGCCGCGCCGCCCAGTGGGCCTTCGGTCATGATATCCAGCGCGGTTACAATGCGCTCTGGCTTACCGAAATCTTCTTCCCACGGCTGTTCAAAGCCCGGGATGCGCAGGTTGGAAACGGAGAAACCGACCAGACCGGCTTTTGGTTTTGCACCGCGGCCCGTTGCACCTTCATCACGGATTTCACCGCCGGAAC
Source organism: Enterobacter sp. P82 (assembly GCF_037053385.1). NCBI lineage: Bacteria > Pseudomonadati > Pseudomonadota > Gammaproteobacteria > Enterobacterales > Enterobacteriaceae > Enterobacter > Enterobacter sp. P82. The sequence goes on along the minus strand of NZ_JBALHX010000001.1, from coordinate 31,061 downwards.
CGGTCGCCGCACCCGGCCACGGGGAGATCGCAGTCGGGTGGTTATGGGTTTCAACTTTCATCAGGATGTGCGCAGGTTCCTGATGGAAGTCATAGCGCCCTGCTTCGCGATCGGCGAAGAAGCGGCCCACCTCGGAGCCTTCCATTACCGCGGCATTGTCTTTATAGGCAGACAGCACGTGGTCAGGGGTTTTCTCCATGGTGTTTTTAATCATTTTGAACAGCGACTTCGGCTGCTGTTCGCCGTCAATAATCCAGTCGGCGTTGAAAATCTTGTGACGACAGTGTTCAGAGTTGGCCTGCGCGAACATATAGAGTTCAATGTCATTCGGATTGCGGTTCAGCTTAACAAACGCATCCTGCAGATAATCAATTTCGTCTTCTGCCAGTGCCAGGCCAAGACGCAGGTTCGCGTCAATCAGTGCCTGGCGCCCCTGCCCCAGCAAATCCACGCTCTGTACCGGCGCAGGCTGATGGTGGGAGAATAGCTTCTGCGCGTCATCGAGAGAGGCGAAAACACTCTCCATCATGCGGTCATGAAGCTCAGCTGCAACCGCCTGCCACTGTTCTTCGCTCAGGGTAGAAGCTTCCACATAGTACGCCACGCCGCGTTCCAGACGGTTAATCTGGCTCAGGCCACAGTTGTGGGCGATGTCGGTGGCTTTGGAAGACCAGGGGGAGATGGTGCCCGGACGCGGCGTCGCAAGGATCAGTTTGCCGGTTGGCGTATGGCTGCTCAGACTTGGGCCATACTTCAGCAGGCGTTCCAGCTGTACGCGCTCCTCAGCATTCAGAGGGGCATTCAGGTCAGCAAAATGGACATACTCAGCGTAAATATTGCTTACCGGAAGGTCGGCCGCCTGAAAACGTGCCAGCAGTTTGTTAATACGGAAGGCAGACAGTGCAGGCGAACCACGCAGAATTTCCATCATAAGTCTCTCGTCTTCGAAGCGCCGGGGCGCTTACAGTGTGCGCAAGGGGGGAAAACGGGCGTCATTATAGAGAATCCTGAGCGCCGACGAAACCGTTTGCGTCGAAATAAAATCTGCGCAGACATTTAACAATAGATGTGACCTGTCTCTCTAATGGGTTGCCAAGTGGCGCAAGTTTACGCAAAATGCCGCTCATTCAATGGCAAACCTTATTATTAACATGGCTACAGCAAACTGAGGCAACCGGCGTCGCAGAGAATTAACTAATTGAAAAAATTAAAGATTAATTATCTGCTCATCGGCATTGTGACGTTGCTGCTGGCAGTGGCCCTCTGGCCTTCCATCCCCTGGTTCGGCAAAGCCGAAAACCGTATCGCCGCCATAAAGGAGCGGGGGGAATTGCGCGTCAGTACCCTAAACTCTCCGCTGATCTACAGCGACATCAACGGCAAAGTTATTGGTCTGGATTACGAACTGGCCCAACAGTTCGCCGATTATCTTGGCGTAAAGCTTAAAGTTACCGTCCGCCAGAATATCAACCAGCTGTTTGATGACCTCGATAACGATGATGCCGATATGCTCGCGGCCGGGCTGGTGTATAACAGCGAGCGCAGCAAGAACTATCAGCCAGGCCCGACCTACTACTCCGTTTCGCAGCAACTGGTCTACCGTGTCGGAAGCGTTCGCCCGCGCACGCTTGCTACCATTAACGATCAACAACTGACGATTGCCCCCGGCCATGTGGTGATTGACGATCTGCGTGAGCTCAAGGAGAAGAAATTCCCGGACCTGAGCTGGACAGTCGATCCTAAACTCGGCACAACGGAACTGCTGGAACAGGTTAAAGATCAGAAACTGCCCTATACCATCGCTGATTCAGTCGCGATCAGTCTTTTCCAGCGCGTTCACCCTGAGATCGCCGTGGCGCTGGACGTCACCGACGAACAACCCGTTACCTGGTTTAGCCAGCTTGATGACGATCAGACCCTTTCTGCGGCGATGCTCGATTTCTTCAACACCATCAATGAAGACGGTACCCTGGCGCGTCTGGAGGAGAAGTATCTTGGCCACGGTGACGACTTTGACTATGTCGACACCCGTAGCTTCCTGCGCGCGGTAGACAGTGTCCTGCCAGACCTGCAGCCGTTGTTCGAAAAATACGCCCAGGAAATTGACTGGAAACTGCTGGCGGCTATCTCCTATCAGGAATCTCATTGGGATACCCAGGCCACGTCGCCCACGGGCGTACGCGGTTTAATGATGCTAACCAAAAATACCGCCCTGAGCCTGGGGGTGAATGACCGTACCGATGCCGAACAGAGCATCAGCGGTGGTGCGCGCTATCTGCAGGATATGATGACCAAGGTACCGGAAACAGTGCCGGAAGAAGAGCGGATCTGGTTCGCGCTGGCCGCCTACAACATGGGTTATGCGCATATGCTTGATGCGCGAGCGCTGACGGCGAAAACGAAAGGTAACCCGGACAGCTGGTCAGACGTTAAACAGCGGTTGCCACTGCTGAGCCAGAAACCCTGGTACAACAAGCTGACATATGGCTACGCACGTGGACATGAGGCTTACGCCTACGTGGAAAATATCCGTAAATATCAGATAAGCCTGGTAGGATACCTGCTGGAGAAAGAGAAAGAAGCGGCAGAGGCAAAACAGCTGGCTCAAAGTTACCCGGTTGTGGCACCGGATGAACTTAATCGTCCGACAACTTCAGTTCTGCCTTTTGTTGCTTTTTCTGCTGCCGGCGCATTCGAAAGAAATCACTTAGTAGCCCCGAACACTCTGGTGCAAGCACCCCGCCGATAGTCTTGACCTGATGGTTCATCCCCGGGTGTCCCAGAACATCCATCAGTGAGCCAGCCGCGCCGGTTTTTTCATCCCGCGCGCCAAAGACAAGCGTGCCAATACGGCTGTGTACCATCGCACCAGAACACATCACGCACGGCTCAAGCGTCACGTACAGCGTGGTGTCGAGCAGGCGATAGTTTTGCAACACCAGCCCACCTTGTCGAAGCGCCATGATTTCGGCGTGAGCAGTGGGATCGTGACGGCCAATCGGGCGATTCCAGCCTTCTCCAATCACCTGGTTGTTGTAAACCAGCACGGCACCCACGGGAACCTCGCCCTCTTCCCAGGCACGTTGAGCCAGCGTTAGCGCGTGGCGCATCCAGTATTCATGATTGTGTTCAGGATTGGACAAGGGTTGATACTCCGGTCTTAAAGCGGGCGGCATTATACACACCCTCCAGAGAGAAGACTATTCGAGTTGCTGAAGTTCCCCCACCGGCGTGACACGCCAGCGATGCTGACAAAAATAGAGCAGCGGATTGTCCTGTTTGCTGTCACTGTAGCCGCTGTAAAGACGCAGCGGTGTACCGATGCGTTTCTCCAGTTGCACCACTTTTTCATGCCCCAGGCAACGCAGGGTGAGCACCCAACCGCCATAACCGCGAGCAATCTGTGTGGCGATTAGATTCACCCGAGGTAGCCATGGGGTATCAAAATAGACCTGCTCAACCAGCGTCTGCGGTGAACCGGTAATCAGCCAGATATCGGCATCGTTCGCATCGAGATAGCTGGTGAGACGCGCCTGAACGACAGGAAACGCGGCAACATGACCGCGAAACCAGTGTGCAAAATCCTGTTCGAGCTGTTTGAGTCGCGATTCACTGTGGCCAAACGTGCATCCCCACAACAGCAGACTCATCGGCCATCGCGCTGCCCGGCCTTTCACCAGCAACGCGATGCCAATCACGGGTAAGAGCGGTAATACGAGCAGTGCATTCAGAGGCTGACGCCGCAACAGGTAGCGCATAAACGTACCAAACATATCCTGCTGATGCAGCGTTCCATCCAGGTCGAAAAAGACAACGCGACGCTCGTAATTTGCCAAACCTTACTCCTCTGGATCGTTGAATCCTAACAGCCAGGTAAACAGGAACCCGGCTATCACTGCTACTAAATAGCCTAACAGATAGAGCATCACTTTTCCGGTCACGATGGTCAACGCCAGCGGTAAACCGGACAGTCCAAAAGTGATAACAGTGGCGACTTTCCAGTAGCTGATGAGTGCTCCACCTACCGCCCCCCCCAGACAGGCAGCGAGGAAGGGTTTACCCAGCGGCAGCGTGACGCCAAAAATCAGCGGTTCCCCAATACCAAGCAAACCGACCGGAAGTGCGCCTTTAATCACTTTTTTCAGGCGCATATTACGGGTTTTCATCAGCACGGCGATGGCCGCACCAACTTGCCCCACGCCTGCCATAGAGAGGATAGGCAGAAGCGCGTTGTAACCGTGCGTCTGCACCAGCTCGACATGGATCGGCACCAGCCCCTGATGCAGACCGGTCAGCACTAATGGCAGGAAAGTGCCAGACAACACCGCCCCCACCAACAGGCCGCCGCGATCGATAGCCAATGACGCGCCATGGGCAATCGCTTCTGAGATCCAGCCGCCCAGGGGTTGCAGTGCAACAATCGCCACACTGCCGGTGATAAGTGTAGTCAGCAGTGGATTGAGGATAAGCTCAATTGATCCGGGCAAAAGAGCACGCAATTTTTTCTCGACCCAGCACATCAGGATCACCACCAGCAGTACAGCAATCACCCCTCCGCGCCCCGGCTGAAGCGCCTCGCCAAACAGGGTTATCTGTGCCAGTTGTGGGCTGGATAAAATCCCCGCCATCACCCCGCCCATGGTCATCGAGCCACCAAACACCTTAGCCGTGTTCACCCCAACCAGAATGTTCATGATGGCAAACACTGCGCTACCGAATATCCCGAGAATACCCAGCAGATTCGGATACTGAGTGGCAAAATTACCAACAATATCCGGGCGCTTGAGGATGTTAATGATCCCGGTGATCAAACCAGAAGCAATGAACGCTGGGATCAACGGAATAAAGACGTTTGCCAGCTGGCGCAGCGCATCGCTCATCGGGGCTTTGTATTTGGCCTTCGCCTGCGCTTTGGTACGTTCAGCATCGTCAATCGACACGCTTGCTCCGCTACCCATCAGTGCACGCATGGCATCGACCACCTGTGCCGCTTTCCCCGGCCCGACGATCAACTGGTGCTGTTGCCCCTGTTTCACGTAGCCGCTGACGCCGGAAAGTTGCTTCAGACGCGGCACATCAAGCTGGTCATCGTTATGCACTTCAACCCGCACACGCGTCATGCAGTTTTCCAGACGCTGAATATTTTCTTCCCCACCAATTCCCTGCAGGATATTGCTGGCGAGCGCTGCTGTTTTATCCATACACGCCTCTGTTAGTTTTCTAATGCCGCCCGTAAGAACCCATTATGCGCAGTGAGTTTGGCTCTCGCGGCCGCAGCGTCCAGCCCACTTAAGATCATCAGAATGGCCGGTTTAACATCGTGATCGGTTTGTTTGAGTACAGCTTCCGCCTCTTCACGGCTTGCACCCGTCGCTTCCATCACCATGCGACAGGCTCTGTCCACTAACTTGATGTTGGTCGCCTGCATATCCACCATCAGGTTCTGGTAAACCTTGCCGAACTTCACCATTGCACCGGTGGAGATCATATTGAGCACCAGCTTTTGTGCGGTCCCGGATTTCAGGCGCGTGGAGCCAGTCAGCGCTTCCGGCCCTACAACCGGGGAAATAGCAATGGCAGCGACCTGTGCAATCGGAGAGCCTGGATTACAGGAGATGGCTACCGTTGTGCAGCCGGCCTGGTTGGCGTATTCCAGCCCGCCAATGACGTACGGCGTGCGTCCGGATGCCGCCAGCCCGACCACCAGATCCTTCGCTGTCAGATTCAGAGCCTTCAGGTCTTCCTCACCCAGCTGTTTGTTATCTTCCGCCCCTTCAACGGCTTTCAGCAGCGCACCTGGACCACCGGCAATCAACCCGACCACCAGACCGTGTGGAACACCAAACGTCGGTGGGCATTCGGACGCATCCAGCACGCCAAGACGCCCGCTGGTTCCGGCCCCCATATAAATAATACGACCACCCGCCTTCAGTGCTTCCGCCGCGGCATCGACAGCTTTCGCCACCTCAGGTAATGTCTCTTTCACTGCCTGCGCGACCAGCGTATCCTGTTGATTAAAACGGCTAACCAGCTCAAGGGTGGAAAGTGCATCCAGATCCATGGTTTGCGGGTTACGCGTTTCTGAAACAAGTGAGCCAAGATTCATGTTTTGTACCTCAGGAATTTTTAATTCATAATAATCACACTATAATGGAATATAAAATTCATTCAGGCGAGCAAAATTCGTATTTGCGCAGATAATCACATTTTCGCCAGGAGAACCTATGAACTGTTTAATTCGTATTCGCCAGCGGTATGCAGGCTTTGCTCAAAGCGACAAAAAGCTGGCGGATTTTCTGCTTTCTCAGCCCGATCACGCCCGCCATCTCAGCTCGCAGCAACTGGCGAGTGAAGCCGGTGTGAGTCAATCAAGCGTGGTGAAATTTGCCCAGAAGATTGGCTTTAAGGGCTTTCCCGCCCTCAAACTGGCGATTAGCGAAGCGCTGGTGAGCAATCCCAATCCGCAGTCGATGCCCGTACATAACCAGATCCGTGGTGATGACCCGATGCGTCTGGTTGGGGAAAAGCTGATTAAAGAGAATGTCGCGGCCATGCATGCGACGCTTGATGTGAACACGGAAGAGAAACTGCTGGAGAGCGTGGCGATGCTACGTGCAGCACGGCGTATCATTTTGACCGGAATTGGCGCATCCGGCCTGGTGGCACGTAATTTTGGCTGGAAGCTAACCAAAATCGGTTATAACGCCATTGTCGAGCAGGATATGCACGCCCTGCTGGCGACTGTACAGGCGATGGATCCTGACGATCTGCTACTGGCAATCTCCTATTCCGGTGAGCGTCGTGAAATCAATATGGCGACCGACGAAGCCCTGCGTGTCGGAGGTAAAATTCTGGCAATCACCGGTTTTACTCCGAATGCCCTGCAACAGCGGGCAACGCGCTGCTTATATACTATTGCCGAAGAGCAGGCCACGCGCAGTGCGGCTATCTCGTCCACCAGTGCGCAAATGATGCTGACCGATCTGCTGTTTATGGCGCTGGTGCAGCAGGATCTGGAACACGCACCCGAGCGCATTCGCCACAGCGAAGAACTGGTCAAGAAACTGGTTTGACGCGTATAATGCCCGCCCAGTTTGTGTTGTTTCTGAGAATTTCCTGATGGCGCTGTTAATTACCAAAAAATGCATCAATTGCGATATGTGCGAACCCGAATGCCCGAACCAGGCGATTTCAATGGGCGACAGCATTTATGAGATTAACAGCGACCGCTGCACCGAATGCATCGGCCACTATGAGACGCCGACCTGTCAGAAAGTGTGCCCGATCCCCAATACCATCCTGAAAGATCCGGCACACGTCGAGAGCGAAGAGCAGCTATGGGATAAGTTTGTCCTGATGCATCATGCGGACAAACTTTAACTTTCGATGATCACCGTTGCGCTTGCATAGTGGCGTTCATCCGCGATCGTCACGTGCATATGGTTCACGCCCAGCCTTTCCGCTAGCTTTTGCGCCTCCCCCCATAAACGCAGGCGCGGTTTACCCAGTTCGTCGTTAAACACTTCAAACTGGTTAAATGCCAGACCATTTCGAATACCAGTCCCGAAGGCTTTGGCTGCCGCCTCTTTTACCGCAAAGCGCTTGGCCAGAAAACGCACCGGTTGCTGATGCGCTTCCCAGATGGCCCATTCGTTATCGCTTAGCACACGCCTTGCCAGGCGCTCGCCGCTACGGGCGATCACCGCTTCAATACGGGCTATTTCAACGATATCCGTGCCTAAGCCCAGAATGGCCATTACTTGCGCGCTTCCAGCATCAGGCGTTTCATCTCTGATACCGCCTCTTTCAGGCCACTCATCACTGCACGGCCAATAATCGCATGGCCGATATTCAGCTCATGCATTTCCGGCAGGGCGGCGATGGCTTTTACGTTGTGGTAGGTGAGGCCATGCCCGGCATTAACCTTCAGGCCCAGGCTTGAGGCATACGTGGCAGCTTTGGCGATGCGCTCCAGCTCTTTAGCCTGCTCTGCATCGCTTTCAGCATCAGCATAACAACCGGTATGAATTTCGATATACGGTGCCCCCACATCGGCTGCCGCTTTGATCTGGGTGAAATCGGCGTCGATAAACAGAGAAACCAGGATGCCGGCATCGGCCAGACGTTTGCAGGCATCGCGCATTTTGTCGAGCTGCCCTGCAACATCCAGACCGCCTTCGGTCGTCACTTCCTGACGCTTTTCCGGTACCAGGCAGCAGAAATGGGGTTTAGTCTCGCAGGCAATCGCCAGCATCTCTTCCGTGACGGCCATCTCCAGATTCATACGGGTATCCAGCGTCTGACGCAGAATACGTACGTCGCGATCGGTGATATGGCGACGGTCTTCACGCAAATGAACGGTAATGCCGTCGGCGCCAGCCTGTTCGGCGATAAATGCCGCCTGAACCGGGTCAGGATAAGCCGTGCCGCGCGCATTACGCAGTGTGGCGATATGATCAATGTTGACGCCTAACAGTAATTCAGCCATGACAATCCTCGGTTTTCTTTTGGTTCTGTCTCTAACGTTTCGGCATAAACTGCCTGAATAATTCGCGGCTCTTTAAGGGCTTGCCGCCAAGATACGGCTTGAGGGCAATGCGGGTAAAGCGTTTTGCAGCGCGCAGTGTGTCCTGATCGGGAAACTCGCGCTCATACAGCGCCCGGAGATGACGACCGGTAAACGTGCTGTTATCGATTACGACGCTGGCAATAAAACCTTTTTCTTCCCGATAACGGTAGGTCATTGTGTCCTCAACCTCGTCTCCGCTCCCCGCACAATGCAGAAAATCGACGCCATATCCCAGATGTCCCAGCAGCGCCAGTTCGAAACGACGCAGCGCAGGTTCGGGGGTACCGGTGGTACCCGCCAGCGCCTGAATACAGTGCAGATAATCGAAGAAAAGTTCAGAGAAGCGAGTCTCATGTTCAAGAACGCGCGAGATGAGTTCGTTGATATACAAACCGCTGTACAGCGTGATACCAGAAAGAGGAAGTGCCAGAGAGACGGCTTCGGCACTGCGCAGGGTTTTGACCTCCCCTCGCCCACCAAAACGAACCAGTAAGGGAGTGAAAGGCTGTAAGGCACCTTTCAGGTTAGAACGTTTGGAACGTGCGCCTTTCGCAACAAGGCGCACGCGGCCCGACTCTTCCGTGAAGACGTCCAGCATAAGGCTGGTTTCGCTCCAGGGACGACTATGCAGGACAAAGGCACGCTGCCATCCATCCATCATACTCGTCGTCTTGAGTTATTGGTCTTCGCCGTAACCGAGGCTGCGCAGAGCACGCTCGTCATCGGCCCAGCCAGATTTCACTTTCACCCACAGTTCCAGGTGAACCGGGGCTTCAAACATCTCCTGCATGTCTTTGCGGGCTTCAATGCCGATGGTTTTAATCTTGGCACCTTTGTTGCCAATGACCATCTTCTTCTGCCCTTCACGCTCAACGAGGATCAGGCCATTGATATCATAACCGCCGCGCTCGTTGCTCTGGAAACGTTCAATTTCTACCGTCACGGAGTATGGCAGCTCAGCACCGAGGAAACGCATCAGCTTTTCACGGATGATCTCAGAGGCCATAAAACGCTGGGAGCGATCGGTAACGTACTCTTCCGGGAAGTGATGGATCGCTTCCGGCAGATGCTTACGCACGATGCCCGCGATGGTATCCACATTCAGACCAGTTTCGGCAGACAACGGTACGATATCGAGGAAATTCATCTGACTACCGAGCCACTGCAGATGCGGCAGCAGGTCAGCCTTCTCTTGTACGTTGTCCACTTTGTTGACCGCGAGGATGACCGGTGTTTTACCGTCACGCAGTTTATTCAGTACCATTTCGTCGTCCGGCGTCCAGCGGGTGCCTTCAACAACGAAAATGACCAGCTCTACGTCGCCAATCGAGCTGCTCGCCGCCTTGTTCATCAGGCGGTTAATGGCGCGCTTCTCTTCCATGTGCAGACCCGGGGTATCGACATAAATCGCCTGATACGCGCCTTCAGTATGGATGCCGACGATGCGGTGACGCGTAGTCTGCGCCTTACGCGAGGTGATAGAAATCTTCTGCCCGAGCAGATTATTCAGCAGCGTAGATTTGCCGACGTTCGGACGTCCGACGATGGCAATAAATCCGCAATAGGTTTTTTCTTCGCTCATTCCAGCTCCAGCATTTTCAACGCCTGTTCGGCGGCAGCCTGTTCAGCCTTACGACGGCTAGAACCTGTGCCCACCACCGGTTCACTCAGGCCACTGACCTGGCAATGGATGGTAAATTCCTGATCGTGCGCTTCGCCACGCACCTGCACCACCAGATAGGATGGCAGCGGGAGATGGCGACCCTGCAAATATTCCTGCAAGCGCGTTTTCGGATCTTTTTGTTTATCGCCCGGACTGATTTCGTCCAGACGGGTCTGATACCAGTTCAGGATCAGTTTTTCTACGGTCTGGATATCGCTGTCCAGGAACACGCCACCGATTAATGCTTCGACCGTATCGGCAAGAATAGATTCACGACGGAAGCCGCCGCTTTTCAGTTCACCCGGCCCAAGACGCAGACATTCGCCCAGTTCAAATTCGCGCGCGATTTCCGCAAGGGTATTGCCCCGAACCAGCGTGGCACGCATGCGGCTCATATCACCTTCATCCACACGGGGGAAACGATGATAAAGCGCATTCGCAATCACGAAACTTAAAATAGAGTCACCTAAAAATTCGAGGCGCTCATTATGTTTGCTGCTGGCACTGCGATGGGTTAATGCCTGTTGCAACAACTCCTGATGATGAAAAGTGTAGCCCAGCTTCCGTTGAAGCCGATTAATTACGATGGGGTTCATGCGATACCAATAAATGAATGCGTCAAAAATGCAGCACACGAAACCGACCTGAGAAAACCAACGCGGTTTCGTGTGCCGTGGCACCCTTGCAGGGCCAACCTTAAACTTCGGGGGAATATTCTATACACAACGACAGGGGATGTCGTTAGTTCGAAGAGATTTATCGCTGAAATAATTCACGTAGCCGCTAATTAAAGCGGCTACGCGTTCATTTAATGAGAATTAATGGATTCCGCCAATACGATTCAGGCGTACGCCGGTCGGCCATTCGCCTTCCTGCTTCTCAAAACTCATCCAGATTGCGGTCGCTTTACCCACCAGATTCGCTTCAGGTACAAAGCCCCAGTAACGGCTGTCCGCAGAATTATCGCGGTTATCACCCATCATGAAGTAGTGTCCCGGAGGCACTATCCAGCTTGCCAGCTGCTGACCCGGTTGTTTGTAATACATACCCAACTGATCCTGCGCAATCGGCACGGTCAGGATACGGTGCGTAACATCACCCAGCGTCTCTTTACGCTCAACCAGACGAATACCGTTCTCTTTGGTTTCGTCTTTTGGTACCTGGAAGAACCCGCTGGTCGCCTCACCGCCGTTACGACGGGCAAAGGTCTGGACAAAATCACTTGGCTCAACGTTTGAGTAGGTGATTGGCAGCGCGTTCTCACACGCCGTACCGGAACTGCAGCCCGGCTGAACGGTAACTTCTTTCGCAACCGGATCGTAAGTGACCTTATCACCCGGCAGACCCACCGCACGCTTAATGTAGTCCAGGCGCGGATCTTCCGGATATTTGAACACCACGATGTCGCCACGTTTCGGATGACCCGTTTCGATCAGCGTTTTCTGGTAGATAGGATCTTTGATGCCGTAGGCAAACTTCTCTACCAGAATAAAATCACCAATCAGCAGCGTTGGCATCATTGAACCTGACGGGATCTGGAACGGTTCGTAAATAAACGAACGTACCACCAGCACAATCGCCAGCACCGGGAATACCGAGGCTCCTGTTTCCAGCCAGCCCGGTTTCGGGCCGACTTTCTTCAGCGTTTTCGCATCCAGCTGATCACCTGTGGCTGCCTGAGCGGCAGCCTGACGTTCACGGCGTTTTGGGGCGAAGATAAACTTATCCAGACACCACAACAGACCGGTCACCAGGGTAGCAATGACCAGGATCAGGGCAAACATGTTCGCCATGCCAACTCCTTAGGGTTATTTGCTGTCTTTACCAACATGAAGGATGGCAAGGAATGCTTCCTGCGGCAGCTCGACGTTACCGACCTGCTTCATACGCTTCTTACCTTCTTTCTGCTTCTGCAGCAGCTTTTTCTTACGGCTGACGTCACCGCCATAGCATTTAGCCAGAACGTTTTTACGCAGCTGTTTTACAGTGGAACGCGCGATAATGTGGTTGCCAATGGCAGCCTGAATCGCGATATCAAACTGCTGACGCGGGATCAGGTCTTTCATCTTCTCAACCAGCTCGCGGCCACGATATGGCGCGTTGTCGTTGTGGGTGATCAGTGCCAGCGCGTCCACGCGCTCGCCGTTAATCAGCACGTCCACACGGACCATGTTGGAGGCCTGGAAGCGTTTGAAGTTGTAATCCAGTGACGCATAGCCACGAGAGGTAGACTTCAGACGATCGAAGAAGTCGAGTACCACTTCCGCCATTGGGATTTCATAGGTCAGCGCCACCTGGTTACCGTGGTAAACCATGTTGGTCTGCACACCACGCTTCTCGATACACAGCGTAATGACGTTACCCAGGAACTCCTGCGGCAGCAGCATGTGACACTCAGCAATCGGCTCGCGCAGCTCGTGAATGTTGTTCAGCGGTGGAAGCTTGGACGGGCTGTCGACGTAGATCACTTCTTTCGAGGTGGTTTCAACTTCATAGACTACGGTCGGTGCAGTGGTGATCAGATCCAGATCGTATTCACGCTCCAGACGCTCCTGAATGATCTCCATGTGCAGCAGGCCGAGGAAGCCACAGCGGAAGCCGAAGCCCAGCGCCGTTGAGCTCTCTGGCTCGTAGAACAGTGAGGCATCGTTCAGGCTAAGCTTACCGAGTGCATCGCGGAAGTTTTCGTAGTCGTCGGAGCTGACCGGGAACAGACCCGCGTAAACCTGCGGTTTCACCTTTTTAAAACCTGGCAGCGCTTTATCTGCCGGGTTACGTGCACCCGTCAGGGTATCGCCTACTGGCGCGCCGAGGATGTCTTTGATTGCGCAGACCAGCCAGCCTACCTCGCCGCATTTCAGCTCGGTACGGTCAACCTGTTTTGGCGTGAAGATGCCCAGACGATCCGCGTTGTAGACTTGCCCGGTACTCATTACCTTGATTTTGTCGCCTTTACGCATGGTGCCGTTTTTAATACGCACCAGGGAGACAACGCCAAGGTAGTTATCAAACCAGGAGTCGATGATCAGCGCCTGCAGCGGGCCTTCCGGGTCACCTTCTGGGGCCGGAATATCACGAACCAGACGTTCCAGAACATCGGTCACGCCCACGCCCGTTTTAGCGGAGCAGCGTACTGCATCAGTCGCGTCGATACCGACAATATCTTCAATCTCTTCCGCTACGCGCTCAGGATCAGCGGCTGGCAGGTCGATCTTATTCAGAACCGGCACAACTTCGAGATCCATTTCCATCGCGGTGTAGCAGTTTGCCAGGGTCTGGGCTTCTACGCCCTGCCCGGCATCCACCACCAGCAGCGCGCCTTCACAGGCTGCCAGCGAGCGTGATACTTCATAGGAGAAGTCAACGTGGCCTGGGGTGTCGATAAAGTTTAACTGGTAGGTTTCACCATCAGCCGCTTTGTAATCCAGCGTGACGCTCTGCGCTTTAATGGTGATACCGCGTTCGCGTTCCAGGTCCATGGAGTCCAGAACCTGGGCTTCCATTTCACGATCAGACAGGCCACCGCAAATCTGGATAATACGGTCAGACAGCGTCGACTTACCGTGGTCAATGTGAGCAATGATCGAAAAGTTACGTATGTTCTTCATATAGTTAAATAATTATGCCTTACGAATTCCTGGAGGCCGCTGTTCTTAGCCTGACGTTTTTCAGTGCGAAAACGCAGCATTCTACACTACATCCTCGCTACCTGGAAATGCACTTAGAGACAGGTATAGCGTGAAGAAAGTACGTTTTCTGTTTTAGGACGTAAATAATGATAAAGCCCGATGGATCACCGGGCCTCAGAAGAGAGCGTCTCAACACGAAGCTGGTCTGGCGCCAGCCCAACGCTGAGAATGACAGGTTGCCACTCTTCGCGGGCAGCAAGCTTCGGAGATAAACCTTTGGCAAGCCAGAATCCTCCTGCGCCACCTAAAGCGGCACCGCACATGGCGGCCACATCAGTACTAAACAACGACTGAAATATGCCGCCCATGATAAACAGTCCGACCAGCGGGGAGAGATAAACCAACATGGCCGAACTGAGCAGGCTGCCTTCCGCAATCCCCAACTCCACCTTCTGTCCCGCCATCAACGGCTGTTCGCTTGGCACAGAAATCGTGTGCGACGTTTGTGGCCCGAGCTTATTCAGCACGCGACTGCCGCAGCCGGCTCTGGACGCGCAACTATTACATGATGCTTTGACATCGCAGCTCACCAGCGCAATGCCGTTATGCCACGATACAACCGTAGCCCACTCTTTAATCATTGTGCGGCCCTGAATTTTATGCTGTCAGAAATGCGTTTTGCCGTCTGCGGAGGTAACTCACCCACAATCGTGATCTCTGCGTTATCGCGTACCGTGGTGCTGACAGTACGACGTCCGGTACGAAGCATTTGTTCAGAACTGTTTGCCGTTGCGCGGTTGATATTCACCGAGAAGCTGAATAATCCATCGGAATAAAGACGCGATTCAACGGGAGTCTCAATGGTTGGCAACTGACGACGGCTGCTTGAGACTTCGCTAAACCCTTGTGGGATCCAGGAAGGTACCCAGTTGAAATTAACGGAGTCACCCGCCGGAACAGAAAGCAGTGGCGGCAGACTGGCTTTAGCCAGATTCTGCATGCTGTTTCCAACCTGATTGTTCACATTGAAGGAGATAACGCGGAACTGTTCCAGCGTTTCACCGTCACGGTCAAGCAGGTCTACACGCATCGGAAGTTTGGTTTCTGCGTCAATCCAGACGATATAGCTGTAGCGTGTTCCGTCCCGGGCAACAACGCGGATCACCTCGCACAATCTGTCCGCAATGCGCGTACGCCCTACCGAAATAAAATCGTAATATGGGGCAAGCCGCTTAAAGTCGGTGTAAATAAGTGACGGCAGAGAATCAACGATATAGTCGCCATTCAGCGTGAAAGGCTCCAGACCAGGCTCGAAATAACTGATTTCGTTACCACGCTGAACAACTTCCCGACGCGGGCCATCCATCTGTAAAAGCTGGGCGAGCGGCTGGTTATCAAGACGGGCATGTCGATAGCGTAACGACTCGACGCCCTGCTTATTGATGCTGATAAATGCCAACTCATAATTGAGTGACTGGCTAGCCTGATTCATTTGCTGCAACAACGCCCCGGATGAAACATCAGCCGAGGCGTTGGCAGAGAAGAACAGGCTACCCGCCATCAGAGACATGGCGAACCAAAGTTGCTTCATTACTGCGATTGCGTTCCTAAAGTTTGGTTTCCGGGCACCTGCACAGCAGCTTGCTGTGTTTGTGCCTGCTCAAACTGAAGCTGTTCAGAGTGCAGACGACGCTGCAACTCATAATCCTGCAACATCGCATTAATGCGACGGCGCTGCTCCTGAACCTGCTGTTGCTGGCCGCCGCTGGCGGAGGCATCAGCCGGTACACCCAGACTCACCGGGCTGGCTTTGCCCATCATCGGCAGTGTGTTAAACACTGGCGCTTCTGGCTGCTGATTAGTTTCAGACTGAGTATTATAGTGCTGGACGCCAACGATAACTGCAAGCGATACACATGCAGCCACCCCCATTTGGGTGAGCTGGCTAGCCCATGGACGCACCTTCTGCCAGAACGGCATTTTCTGCCACTGGTGAGGCGCTGGTTGAGCTTCAGGAATCAGCGGAGTGGTCTGATGAACAGGCTCATTCTCAATGGCCGCCATCACGCGGGCTGAGATATCGAAATGGAGAACCTCGCCGGTGTCACCACGAAGAGTGTCACGGATGAGATGGTAACTCTCCCAAGTCTCTTGCATTTCGGGAGAATGAGACAGCTCGTTGAGCAGCTCACTATCCAGCGTTTCACCATCCATTAAAGCGGAAAGTTTTTCTTTCTGCATGCCTAATACCTTTTCCAGTATCCCGCTATCGTCAACGCCTGATAAGCGGTTGAACTTTATTATCAATAGCTTCTCGCGCACGGAAAATTCGTGAACGTACCGTACCGACCGGACAATCCATGATAGCGGCTATCTCTTCATAGCTCAGACCATCCAGCTCCCGTAACGTAATTGCCATGCGTAAATCTTCCGGGAGCGACTCGATCGTGCGAAAAACAATTTGTCTCAGTTCTTCTGACAACATTAAGTTCTCAGGGTTCGAAATTTCTTTCAATGCGCCGCCACTTTCGAAGTTTTCGGCGTCGATTGCGTCCACATCACTTGAAGGTGGACGACGTCCCTGAGCGACCAGATAATTCTTTGCCGTATTGACCGCAATACGGTACAGCCAGGTATAAAAAGCACTATCCCCCCGGAAAGAATCCAGCGCGCGATAGGCCTTGATAAAAGACTCTTGTACCACATCAGGTACATCACCTGACGGTACATAACGGGAAACCAGGCTCGCCACTTTATGCTGGTAGCGCACCACCAGTAAGTTAAAGGCTTTCTGATCTCCCTTCTGGACCCGTTCAACCAGGACCTGGTCCGTTAACTGCTCGCTCATCCGAGGTAATGTCTCCCCAAACCTAAATTCCACGCGTTATCGAAACGCCACTCTAGAAATACCGCACTTTGAGCAAGCACCGAATTAGAGTGTCTGATCTTCAATAAGTTCCGTAACGCCTTTGTTTTTGTTCATCGCGCCGCAGACTGTTCATTTTCTCTCATTATAAGTCTGTTCACGATACGCACCACTTTCTGACAAGAAACATCTTTTTCCCGCCAGAAGAGTAACGCAACCCAGGCTTTATTTCACCACAAAATCTGACACTAACGATCTGCTTCGCAAAATAATTTCATTCATTTACCTCCTGTTTACGCCACCTTACGAGTTTAGTCATTGCAACAGCCTTTAAAAAAAACGTGCGATATCTCGCATTCAGGTGCTATTCTGACCAAACACTGTTTAGTAAATTAAACAAAAATCATGAACACAACACCTGAACTTCATTGTGATGTACTGATCATCGGCAGCGGTGCTGCCGGTCTCTCTCTGGCGCTGCGTCTGGCCGAGCATCAGAACGTTATTGTTCTGAGTAAAGGGCCGATAAGTGAAGGTTCCACATTTTATGCCCAGGGCGGTATTGCCGCTGTGTTTGACGAGACAGACAGCATTGCATCACACGTTGAAGATACGTTGATTGCCGGCGCCGGGATCGTGGATACGCATGCAGCAGAGTTTGTCGCCAGTAATGCCCGTCATTGCGTTCAATGGCTCATCGACCAGGGGGTATTATTTGATACCCAGGTTCAGCCCAATGGCGAGGAGAGCTATCACCTTACTCGAGAAGGTGGTCATAGCCACCGTCGCATCCTGCACGCCGCGGATGCCACGGGTAAAGAGGTTGAAACTACGCTGGTCAGTAAGGCTCTTAGTCATCCTAATATTCGGGTCCTTGAGCGGAGTAATGCCGTTGACCTGATTATTTCCGACAAAATTGGCCTGCCCGGCACGCGTCGCGTCGTGGGTGCCTGGGTCTGGAATCGTAATAAAGAGAAGGTTGAAACTTGTCAGGCGAAGGCTGTCGTACTGGCTACAGGCGGCGCCTCCAAAGTGTATCAGTACACCACCAACCCGGACATAGCCTCCGGAGACGGTATTGCCATGGCCTGGCGCGCCGGTTGCCGCGTGGCGAACCTCGAATTTAACCAGTTTCACCCGACCGCATTGTTCCACCCTCAGGCACGCAACTTCCTGCTCACGGAAGCGCTGCGCGGAGAAGGTGCTTACCTGAAACGCCCTGACGGCTCACGCTTTATGCCGGACTTTGATACCAGAGGTGAACTCGCTCCACGTGACATCGTTGCCCGCGCCATCGACCATGAAATGAAACGTCTTGGCGTGGACTGTATGTATCTCGATATCAGCCATAAGCCCGCAGAGTTCATTCGCCAGCACTTCCCGATGATTTACGAAAAGCTGCTGAATCTGGGCATTGATTTAACCCGTGATCCGGTGCCCATTGTACCTGCCGCCCACTATACCTGTGGTGGCGTAATGGTTGACGATCATGGACGTACGGATGTAGATGGCCTGTATGCAATCGGTGAGGTCAGCTATACCGGACTTCACGGTGCGAACCGTATGGCCTCTAACTCACTGCTTGAATGCCTGGTGTACGGCTGGTCTGCAGCGGAAGACATCACGAAACGCATGCCGTACGCCCGCGAGACAGAGCATCTGCCTGCCTGGGATGAAAGCCGTGTGGATAACCCGGACGAATTGGTCGTGATCCAGCACAACTGGCATGAGCTACGACTGTTTATGTGGGACTACGTGGGGATTGTACGCACGACAAAACGACTTGAGCGCGCGTTGCGCCGCATCACCATGCTCCAACAGGAAATTGATGAGTATTATGCCAATTTCCGCGTATCGAATAATTTGCTGGAGCTGCGCAATCTGGTTCAGGTCGCTGAACTGATTGTACGCTGCGCGATGATGCGTAAAGAGAGTCGCGGGCTGCACTATACCCTGGATTACCCTGATCAGCTTGCTGAATCCGGCCCGTCGATACTCTCACCGCAGGTTCACATAAACAGATAAAATGCCTGGGTCAGAGCGGTGTAATCTTCGGAATAACGCTGGTCTGGCCCACGGATCACCATTCTGTCATTAAAACATTCACCTTCTTTTGGTGATAACGCCAGCAGTACGCGGTGCGGCAGCCGTCCTTCCGTATCCGAAATATCGGTACGCAAACGTAGCGTCCAGCCAATCTCCTGGGCGATGCCGATGAATGTATTGCCCGTACTCTCAGGCAGAACGACACAGAAAAAACCCTCTTCGGAGATGAGCTCTGCTGCACTGGTGAGCAGTGCTTTATGGTTGAGGGAGCCGGTATAACGCGCCTGTTCGCGCTCCGGTGAACCGCACTCAACGCCGGGCTCATAGTAGGGAGGGTTGCTGACGATCAGATCGTAACGCGCGGTTTGTTCAGGCGCCCAGGTCAGCACATCTGCGCATTCCACTTTCATCCGGTCAGCCCAGGGCGATTCGGCCGCATTTTCACGCGCCTGCTCTGCGGCCTGCGCATCCAGTTCAACTGCATCAATCGTGACATGTTCTTCCGTACGCTGCGCCAGCATCAACGCCACCAGCCCGCTGCCGGTACCGATATCAAGAATACGCTTAACACCTGCGACAGGTGCCCAGGCTCCCAGTAAAATACCGTCTGTGCCGACTTTCATAGCACAGCGATCGTGAGCGACAAAAAATTGTTTAAATGTAAAACCATCGCGGCGCAACTGCGCTTTGAGTTGAGACATGTCAGGGCAACCTTCTAAGTGAAACTGGAGTAGCATAGGGGAAAGCGAAGTGACCGAAAAGCGATATCCATACAAACAGATGAAGATTACAGCCGTAACGTCTATAATCAGCGCCCCACACAGAGGTAGAACATGACTGTAACGACTTTTTCCGAACTTGAACTCGATGAAAGCCTGCTCAATGCACTTGAGAGTAAAGGCTTTACACGCCCGACCGCCATTCAGGCAGCGGCCATTCCGCCTGCGCTTGAGGGCCGCGATGTGCTCGGTTCTGCGCCAACCGGCACGGGGAAGACAGCAGCCTATTTGCTGCCTGTGTTGCAGCATCTGCTCGATTTTCCACGTAAAAAATCTGGCCCGCCGCGTATTTTAATCCTGACGCCTACGCGCGAGCTGGCCATGCAGGTGGCCGATCACGCGCGCGAGCTCGCGGCAAATACTCATCTGGATATCGCCACCATCACCGGCGGCGTTGCGTATATGAACCACGCCGAAGTGTTCAGCGAAAACCAGGACATCGTCGTTGCGACGACGGGCCGCCTGCTGCAGTACATTAAAGAAGAGAACTTCGACTGCCGCGCGGTTGAAACGCTGATCCTCGACGAAGCCGACCGTATGCTGGATATGGGCTTTGCACAGGATATTGAGCATATTGCGGGTGAAACGCGCTGGCGTAACCAGACGATGCTGTTCTCTGCCACCCTCGAAGGGGAAGCGATTAAAGACTTCGCAGAGCGTCTGCTGGAAGATCCGGTGGAAGTGTCAGCGACGCCGTCCACCCGTGAGCGTAAGAAGATCCACCAGTGGTACTACCGCGCGGACAACCTTGAGCACAAGGTCGAATTGCTCAAACACCTGCTGAAGCAGGAAGATGCGCTGCGCACAATCGTGTTTGTGCGTAAGCGCGAGCGCGTGCACGAGCTGGCTGAAATGCTGCGCAATGCCGGGATCAATAACTGCTATCTTGAAGGCGAGATGGCACAGATCAAACGTACCGAAGGCATTAAGCGCCTGACCGATGGCCGCGTTAACGTGCTGGTTGCGACTGACGTTGCCGCTCGCGGGATCGACATCCCTGACGTCAGCCACGTCATTAACTTCGATATGCCACGCAGCGGGGATACCTACCTGCACCGAATTGGCCGTACCGGCCGCGCGGGCCGTAAAGGTATTGCTATTTCACTGGTCGAAGCACATGACTACCTGTTGCTGCAGAAAATTGGCCGCTATGTGGATGAGCCATTGAAAGCCCGTGTTATTGATGGCCTGCGCCCGACCACACGTGCACCGAGTGAAAAAATGACGGGTAAACCGTCCAAGAAAGCGCTCGCGAAACGTGCTGAGAGAAAAGAGAAAGAAAAAGAGAAGCCACGCGTGAAGCAGCGTCACCGCGATACCAAAAACATTGGTAAGCGCCGTAAGCCAAGCGCTGCCGCGCAGGAAACGAAGACTGAAGAGTAATAAAAAGCCGGGGAAAATCCCCGGCTTTTTTTATTCTGCCCCCACGGCTGAAACTATTACAGGCTTTCAGTAAAGGTACGAGCGATAACGTCGCGCTGTTGTTCTGGGGTCAGAGAGTTGAAGCGTACTGCATAGCCAGACACGCGAATGGTCAGCTGTGGGTATTTTTCAGGGTGCTCAACCGCATCCATCAGCGTTTCGCGACGCAGCACGTTAACGTTCAGGTGCTGACCACCTTCCACACGTACTTCCGGTTTCACTTCCATTGGGATTTCACGGTATTCAATTTCGCCCAGCTTGCTGACTGGAACAATTTCATCTTCAGCAAAACCGGCTTTCGCGACGACACAACGTGCTTCGTTTTTCTCGCTGTCCAGCAGCCAGAAAGAGTTGAGCAGATCGTCATTTGCAGCTTTAGTAATCTGGATACCTGTAATCATGTGTTGCCTCCCTTAGGCTACATTAACTGATGTCGGCCTCTTCAGGCCAATTGGTAAAACCAATGTTTCTTGTGTGTATATATATCATTCGCACCCCTGTGATTTATTGATTTAAATCAACAAAAACACCAACCACACAAAGAGTGTGGTTTGAATTTATTGTTTTAGATCAATTTCATTACCTTACCAATTCAATATTACCTGCATATTTTCAAAATAAATTGAGGGACTTACAGTCAATTTCTGCCTGTAATTTTGCACCCAGGAATTTAACGGGTAAGCTAGGTGCAGATGAGATTCGCAGGAGAGCGAGATGACGACACCTTTAACCTGGCACGACGTGCTGGCCGAAGAAAAACAGCAGCCCTATTTTATTAATACTCTCAGCACCGTTGCGACAGAGCGGCAATCTGGCCAGACGATTTATCCGCCACAGAAAGATGTTTTCAACGCGTTTCGCTATACCGAATTAAGCGATGTCAAAGTCGTTATCCTCGGACAGGATCCTTACCATGGCCCAGGGCAGGCGCACGGGCTGGCGTTCTCAGTACGCCCGGGCGTGGCTATCCCCCCTTCTCTGCTGAACATGTATAAAGAGCTTGAGGGAACGCTGCCCGGGTTTACCCGCCCCACTCACGGTTATCTGGAAAGCTGGGCGCGCCAGGGCGTGCTGTTACTGAATACGGTGCTTACCGTACGGGCGGGTCAGGCGCACTCACACGCAAGCCTGGGCTGGGAAACGTTTACAGACAAAGTCATCAGCCTGATCAACGAGCATCGTGAAGGCGTGGTATTTTTACTCTGGGGTTCTCACGCGCAGAAGAAAGGGGCGATTATCGACCGTCAGCGTCATCACGTATTGAAGGCGCCGCACCCGTCACCGTTGTCTGCACATCGCGGCTTCTTTGGCAGTAATCATTTTGTTCTGGCGAACGAATGGCTGGAAAAACGTGGCGAAACGCCAATTGACTGGATGCCTGTGTTACCGGCAGAAAGCGAGTAGTATTTAATGTGCCGGGTCTAACCCGGCACATTAAGAGGCTTATGCCTTATTCTGACGCCACCACTCGGCCAGCAATACGCCAGTCGCAACGGATACGTTCAGACTTTCCACATTACCTGTCCCGTCGATAGAGACACTCAAATCCGCACTGGAGAGCGCCGCGTCAGACAGACCATCGCGCTCCTGACCCAGCACCAGCACCATTTTACGCGGCAGCGTCGCTTTGAACAGCGGCGTACCGGCATGGCTCGAGGTGGTCACGATGGAATAGCCCGCTTTACGGAACTGCTCAATAGCATCCAGAACGCTGTCGCCGGTGATCGGCTGAACGTGCTCAGCACCACCTTCTGCAGTACGGATCGCCGCACCTGATTCCAGCAGTGCAGCATCCTGCAACAGCACGCCTTTCACGCCGAAGTGCGCGCAGCTACGCATCATCGCACCCAGATTATGCGGGTTACCCACATCTTCCAGTGCCAGCACGCAGTCATCAGCCTCTGCCTGGCTGACCCATTGCTGGACGGTAGTACCGTTACGTTTTTTGATCAGGAAGCAAACACCACCGTGGTGTTCGGTACCGGACGCTTTGGTCAACTCGGCATCATCTACCACGTGATAGGCTTTACGGTTTGCGGCCATCCAGCGCAGCGCTTCTTTAAAGCGTGGGGTCACACTCTGAATAAACCAGGCGCGGACGATGCACTCAGGACGGCTCTGGAACAGCGCCTGGCAGGCATTCTCGCCATACACGCGAGTCTCTTCAGCCCGCTGACGACGCAGCACTTCCGGGTCGATAAAGCTTTTACCGCTGATACCACCGTGATCGGCTTTTTCTGGCGTCTCATCGCCAGGCGCGCGAGAAACGGTACGCCACGGGGATGAGTTATCACGTGAGAAGTCATCACGTGGACGGTCATCGCGTTTGCGATCGTCACGCTTACGGTCATCACGTTGGCGGTCATCACCGCGGTTATTTCTGTCATCGCGGGCGGGGCGACGGCCACCGTCTGCACGAGAAGACGCCGGACGCCCGCCACCTTTTCCGGTACGCGGATTTTGGGTGCGTTTATCAGAGTCATCATCACTGCGGACATACATCACTTTGACCTTGCCGCTTTTGTTTTTCATTTCGTCGTTCATGCTTTTCTCCACCAGCGCTGCGCGAAGCGCGCAGATTACCCGATGTGCCAGCGCATAGCCATAATTTCGTACAAAAGCCTGTGACTATTGTTCTCATTGAATAAAACGCATTGTTGTTTCAAACAGGCTCATTGATAATATGTAACATATTAGAAACATTATCGGCGTTTGCCGCTGTCCCACGGCTCTATCAGAGGTTAGTTATGAATACCGTATGTGCCAACTGTCAGGCTCTCAATCGCATTCCGGATGATCGAATTGAAGATGGTGCGAAATGCGGGCGTTGTGGCCATGAATTGTTTGATGGCGATGTCATTAACGCAACGGGTGCTACGCTGGACAAACTCCTCAAGGATGATCTTCCTGTAGTAGTCGACTTCTGGGCGCCATGGTGCGGCCCATGCCGTAGCTTCGCACCGATCTTCGAAGATGTGGCAGAAGAGCGTAACGGGAAAATGCGGTTCGTTAAGGTCAATACCGAAGCGGAACCCGAACTGAGCGCACGTTTTCGTATTCGCAGCATCCCGACCATTATGATTTTCAAAAAGGGTGAAGTGATCGATATGCTCAACGGTGCGGTTCCAAAAGCACCTTTTGAAAGCTGGTTAAACGAGTCGCTGTAACATTCACGGGGCGCATCTTGTGCCCCGTTCCCACCTCTGCGAAAATAGGGTTTTTCCTGCATTTCGCCCATGACTGATAACGCTGTCCTTCAATTACGTGCCGAACGCCTTGCGCGCTCAACGCGTCCCTTTCTTGCCCGTGGCAATCGAATCCGTCGTTGCCAACGATGCCTGCTGCCGCTAAAGGTTTGCCTGTGCGAGACGCTGGCCCCGAGTACAGCGGAGAGCCGTTTTTGTCTGGTGATGTTCGATACTGAGCCGATGAAACCCAGTAATACGGGTCGCCTGATTGCCGATATTCTGCCTGACACCACTGCGTTTCAGTGGTCGCGCACGGAGCCACCACAGGCCCTGCTCGACGCAGTGACGAACCCGGACTATCAGCCCATGGTCGTTTTCCCGGCCTCTTATGCAGGCGCCGATCGTCAAGTGGTTTCGGCTCCACCATCCGGTAAACCGCCCCTGTTTATTATGCTGGATGGTACCTGGACCGAAGCACGAAAAATGTTTCGTAAAAGCCCTTATCTTGACGCACTGCCGGTGATTTCTGTCGATCTTTCCCGGGTCTCCGCCTACCGCCTGCGTGAAGCGCATGCCGACGGGCAATACTGCACTGCCGAAGTGGCCATTGCGCTTCTGGATTTAGCAGGCGATGCCGCAGCGGCAAGCGCCCTGGGCAACCATTTCTCCCGCTTTCGCGAGCGCTATCTGGCGGGAAAAACCGTTCATAAGGGCAGTATCACAGCAACAGAGACAGAAAGCGTTTAAAATCATCAGGTCGCTTGCATTCACAGGAGGCCTGCATGAGCCAGAGAGGGTTAGAAGCGCTATTACGTCCTAAATCCATTGCCGTTATCGGCGCCTCAATGAAACCGGATCGTGCAGGCTATCTGATGATGCGCAACCTGCTAGCCGGAGGATTTAATGGCCCTGTTATGCCCGTGACGCCTGCCTACAAGGCAGTTCAGGGGGTACTTGCCTGGCCGGATGTACAGAGCCTGCCTTTCGTTCCCGATCTTGCCGTATTGTGTACCAATGCGAAACGAAATCCGGAACTGCTGGAATCACTCGGTAAAAAAGGGTGTAAAACCTGCATAATTCTCTCGTCTCCACCTGAACAACAACCAGAGCTGCTGGCATGCGCCAGTCGTTATCAAATGCGCATCCTTGGGCCAAACAGTCTTGGTCTGCTCGCCCCCTGGCAGGGGCTGAATGCCAGCTTCTCCCCTGTACCAATCCGTAAAGGTAAACTCGCGTTTATCTCGCAATCGGCGGCGGTATCGAACACTATCCTCGACTGGGCTCAGCAGCGTGAAATGGGGTTCTCCTACTTCATTGCCCTGGGTGACAGCCTGGATATTGACGTTGATGAGCTCCTTGATTTTCTGGCTCGCGACAGTAAAACCAGCGCAATCCTGCTTTACCTTGAGCACCTCAGCGATGCCCGTCGTTTTGTATCGGCTTCACGAAGCGCCTCGCGCAATAAACCGATCCTGGTGATCAAAAGTGGGCGTAGCCCTGCAGCCCAGCGACTTCTGCAGTCGCATTCCGGTATGGATCCTGCCTGGGACGCCGCCATTCAACGTGCAGGTTTGCTGCGGGTACAGGATACACACGAGCTTTTTTCCGCCGTCGAGACGCTAAGCCATATGCGCCCATTGCGTGGTGAGAAGTTAATGATTGTCAGTAACGGTGCCGCCCCTGCTGCACTCGCGCTGGATGAACTGTGGCGGCGCTTCGGTAAGCTGGCAACGCTGGGTGAAGAGACGCTGCAACGTCTGAGAGAAGCTCTCCCGACGAGTGTGACGCCTGACAACCCGCTTGACTTACGCGATGACGCCAGCAGCGATCGCTATATCAAGGCCATCTCGATTTTGCTGGATAGCCAGGATTTCGACGCACTGATGATTATCCACTCCCCCAGCGCGGCCGCTCCGGGTAGTGAAAGTGCGCGTGCACTCATTGATACCGTACGCAATCATCCACGTGGCAAATATGTCACTTTACTGACCAACTGGTGCGGTGAGTTTTCCTCTCAGGAGGCGCGCCGCTTGTTTAGTGAAGCTGGTCTGCCAACCTATCGTACTCCGGAAGGCACCATCACTGCATTTATGCATATGGTCGAGTATCGCCGTAACCAGAAACAGTTACGCGAAACCCCGGCGTTGCCCGGTAATTTGACGGCGAACACCGTCGACGTTCACCGTCTTTTACAACAGGCTATTGAAGAGGGTGCGACGACGCTTGATACGCATGAAGTTCAGCCCATTCTCGGTAGTTACGGAATGCAAACCCTACCCACCTGGATTGCCAGTGACAGTGCTGAAGCTGTGCATATTGCCGAACAAATTGGCTATCCGGTTGCCCTTAAGTTGCGTTCACCGGATATCCCGCATAAGTCTGATATTCAGGGGGTGATGTTATACCTGCGTACGGCAACGGAGGTTCAGCAAGCAGCAGATGCTATTTTCGACCGGGTCAAAATGGCCTGGCCGCAGGCAAGGATCCACGGGTTGCTGGTGCAAAGTATGGCTAACCGCGCAGGTGCTCAGGAGCTACGGGTGGTGGTTGAACACGATCCCGTGTTTGGTCCGCTCATCATGCTGGGAGAAGGCGGCGTTGAGTGGCGTCCGGCAGAACAGGCAGTGGTCGCGTTGCCTCCGCTGAACATGAACCTGGCGCGTTATCTGATCATTCAGGCTATAAAAAGCAGAAAGATCCGTGGCCGCAGTGCGTTGCGTCCGCTTGATATTGCCGGATTAAGTCAATTCCTTGTGCAGGTGTCTAACCTGATAGTTGATTGTGCAGAGATCCAGCGGCTGGATATCCACCCCCTTCTCGCCTCCGGTAATGAGTTTACGGCGCTGGACGTGACGCTGGATATCGCGCCATTCGAAGGTGACAGAGAGAGCCGTCTGGCGATCCGTCCTTACCCGCTGCAACTGGAAGAGTGGGTAGAGATGAAAAATGGGGAACGGGCATTGTTCCGCCCAATTCTGCCTGAAGATGAGCCGCAGCTACGGGCTTTTATCTCTCAGGTCACGAAAGAGGATCTTTACTATCGCTATTTTAGTGAAATCAACGAATTTACCCACGATGATTTAGCCAATATGACCCAGATCGACTACGATCGAGAAATGGCTTTTGTCGCCATTCGTCGTTCCGATAAGGGTGATGAGATCCTTGGCGTAACGCGTGCTATTTCTGATCCGGATAATGTTGATGCGGAGTTTGCCGTGTTGGTGCGCTCTGATCTAAAAGGCCTGGGTCTGGGGAGACGACTGCTGGAAAAACTCATCAGTTATACGCGAGATCACGGATTGTTACGCCTGAATGGCATTACTATGCCTAACAATCGCGGTATGGTGACCCTGGCGCGAAAACTTGGATTTGATGTTGATATTCAACTGGACGAAGGTATTGTTGCCTTGTCCCTCAACCTGACATCAGCAGATAAACACGAGTAAGCTACTGGAAATGTTACCCACTTTGGACGGGACTGGTGGTATCATTGTCCGCTTATGTTGTTTGCATGGTACAGACAACCCTTCAATGAACAGAGAAGAAACGCACTGTGATGTTGTCAAAATTTAAGCGTAATAAACATCAACAACACCTTGCTCAACTACCGAAGATTTCTCAGTCAGTTGATGATGTAGAGTTCTTTTACGCTCCCGCTCATTTTCGGGAGACGCTTCTGGAAAAGATTGCCAGTGCCACGCGACGCATTTGCATTGTGGCACTGTATCTGGAACAAGACGAAGGCGGGCGCGGGATCCTGAACGCGCTCTATGAAGCCAAACGTCAACGTCCTGAACTTGATGTTCGCGTGCTGGTTGACTGGCATCGCGCTCAGCGTGGTCGTATTGGCGCTGCCGCTTCAAACACCAATGCTGACTGGTATTGCCGCATGGCGCAGGAGAATCCTGGCGTCGATGTTCCTGTCTATGGTGTGCCTGTTAATACTCGTGAAGCGCTCGGCGTCCTTCATTTCAAGGGTTTCATCATTGATGACAGCGTACTTTACAGTGGTGCTAGTCTGAATGATGTTTACCTCCATCAGCTCGATAAGTATCGCTACGACCGCTACCATCTGATTCGTAATCCTCAGATGGCCGATATCATGTTTAACTGGGTTGATAAAAATCTGGTTCATGGCCGTGGTGTAAATCGCCTTGACGATCCAGAGCGCCCTAAAAGCCCGGAAATCAAAAATGATGTTCGTGCATTCCGCCAGGAGCTGCGCGATGCGGTCTATCATTTCCAGGGCGATGCAAACAACGAAGAGTTATCCGTTACCCCGCTGGTAGGGCTCGGCAAATCAAGCCTGCTAAATAAAACGATCTTCCATCTGATGCCGTGTGCAGAGCAGAAACTCACCATCTGTACACCGTACTTCAACCTTCCTGCCGTGCTGGTGCGTAATATCATTCAGCTGCTGCGCGATGGTAAAAAAGTGGAAATCATCGTTGGGGATAAAACGGCTAACGACTTCTTTATTCCTGAAGATCAGCCGTTCAAAATTATCGGTGCGCTTCCTTACCTCTATGAGATTAACCTGCGCCGTTTCCTGAGTCGTTTACAGTATTACGTAAACACTGACCAGCTGGTTGTGCGTCTGTGGAAAGATGAAGACAACACTTACCATCTCAAAGGTATGTGGGTCGACGATGAGTGGATGCTACTGACCGGTAACAACCTGAACCCGCGCGCGTGGCGACTGGATCTGGAAAACGCTATCCTGATCCATGACCCACAGCATGAGTTAGCCGCAAAACGTGAGCGTGAGCTGGAGCTGATTCGCACACATACCACTGTGGTTAATCATTACCGCGAACTGCAGAGCATTGCCGATTATCCGGTGAAGGTCCGCAAACTTATCCGCCGTTTACGTCGTATCCGTATCGACCGACTTATCAGCCGTATTCTGTAATGCCACAGCCCTGTCTTCGACGGGGCTTTTTTATGGAGTTCTTGATGCGCATCCCTCTCCTGCTAACTACTCTCGCCCTCACCGGCTGTAGCCATATGGCAAACGATAGCTGGTCCGGTCAGGATAAAGCCCAACATTTTCTCGCTTCCGCGATGTTGTCCGCAGCCGGTAATGAATATGCTCAGCATCAGGGATACAGCCGGGATCGTAGCGCGGCGATAGGGTTGATGTTCTCTGTCGGTCTTGGGGCATCTAAAGAATTGTGGGATAGCCGCCCCGCAGGGAGCGGCTGGAGCTGGAAAGATTTTGCCTGGGATGTCGCCGGCGCAACGACTGGCTATGCTGTGTGGCAAATGGCGCACTATTAAAGCCGGATGCCTTTCCCTTTGCGATGAAGCATCAGGGATACGATAAATGCCAGCGCCCCCATTGCAGTGACGTACCAGAAGAATGTCGTTTCACTTCCCCATGATTTAAGAGACAACGCAATATACTCAGCCGATCCGCCAAACAACGCATTGGCTACCGCATAAGAGAGCCCGACTCCTAAAGCACGTACCTGCGCCGGGAACATTTCGGCTTTCAGTATCCCACTGATCGAGGTATAGAAACTGACAATCACCATCGCCAGCATAACCAGCGCAAATGCTGCATACGGCGAAGTCACATGCTGAAGAGCAGTCAGAATAGGTACGGTACATAACGCCGACAGCCCGCCAAAAATCAGCATCGACGTCCGCCGGCCAATTTTATCCGAGAGTGCACCGATGATGGGTTGTATGAGCATAAAGACAAAGAGCGCTACAGTCATGACGACACTGGCGACGTTTGCGTGCATTCCGGTAGTGTTCACCAGGTACTTTTGCATATAGGTGGTGAACGTGTAGAAACTGAGAGAGCCACCCGCAGTGAAGCCCAGCACCATCAGGAAAGCTTTACGGTTACGCCATAACCCTTTGAAGGTTCCCGCCTCCTTCAGCGTTCTGACCTCTTTCTGAGAGGTTTCATCCAACTGACGGCGTAGCCAAAGTGCGACGATCGCCAGTACTGCCCCCATTGCGAAAGGAATTCGCCATCCCCAGGCGTGGAGTTGTTCGTCCGTCAGAATCTGCTGCAGGATAACCACCACAAGAATGGCCAGCAACTGACCGCCAATAAGCGTGACATACTGGAAGGAGGCGTAAAAACCTTTACGACCTTCCAGAGCAATCTCACTCATGTAGGTCGCACTGGTACCGTATTCCCCCCCCACCGATAGCCCCTGAAATAAGCGGGCCAGTAAAAGTAGCGCGGGAGCCCAGGTACCAATGGATTCATATCCTGGCAGGCAGGCGATCACCAGAGAGCCAAAGCACATCATACAAACCGAGATAAGCATTGAGGCCTTACGTCCGCGACGATCCGCAATGCGGCCGAACAACCAGCCCCCGATCGGTCGCATCAGGAATCCTGCAGCAAAAACGCCTGCCGTTTGTAGAAGCTGCGTCGTGGTGTTGCCGGAGGGAAAGAAAATATGTGCGAAGTAGAGTGAACAGAATGAGTAGACGTAAAAGTCGAACCATTCAACCAGATTCCCTGAAGAGGCACTGACGATTGCCCATACCCTTCTTCGGGTATCACTGGTAGCCAGCGTCCCGTTTGATGCAATGCTTTCAGTCATTGTGATTATGCTCCTGCCATAAACTGCGGTGTATTGAGTCAGGAAACTCAATTACCTCGTAAATGAAATGTTATAATTTTGTTATAAATAACATTGAGACAGCGATCACACATTCCATTAGCAGGATAAGGGATTAAGAGAAAGGTCAGATTAAGAAAAGACAAAGCAAAAAACCCCGCACCTTACGGTACGGGGTTCTTCTTATTTGATGCCTGGCAGTTCCCTACTCTCACATGGGGAGACCCCACACTACCATCGGCGCTACGGCGTTTCACTTCTGAGTTCGGCATGGGGTCAGGTGGGACCACCGCGCTAAAGCCGCCAGGC